>OY782679.1:0-2670080 GCA_963678055.1 Candidatus Limiplasma sp. | reverse complement strand
TTTCCTTGCAGGCGGCCATGCTGCCCTGGGCAAGCAGCTGCTCATAGGGCACGACCTCCGCGCGGATAAACCCGCGTTCAAGGTCTGTATGAATTTTACCGGCGGCCTGGGGTGCTTTGGTGCCGTCTTCAATGGTCCAGGCGCGGCACTCGTCCTCGCCGACGGTGAAAAATGAAATCAACCCCAGCAGGCGATAGCTGGCCTGAATCAGGCGATCCAGCCCGCTTTGACCGATGCCCAGATCGTCCAAAAACATTTGCTTTTCTTCAGCATCCATCTGGCCGATTTCTTCTTCAATGCGCGCGGATATGGTGAACACTTCCGCACCTTCTTTTTTGGCGATTTCCTGCACGCGCTGCACCAGCGGCAGTTCGCTGATCGGCTTGCTGACATCGTCCTCGGCGATGTTGGCGGCGTAAATCACAGGCTTATCCGTAAGCAGGAACCAGCCGCGAATCATGGCCTTTTCATCGTCGGTCACTTGGAAGGTGCGTGCGGGTTTATCCCCTTCCAAATGGGCGAGTAGCCGCCTGCCCAGCTCGGCTTCGGCGGCGGCCTTTTTGTCCCCGGTTCTGACCAGCTTTTCGGCCTTCTCGGTGCGCTTTTGCACGGTTTCCAGGTCCGCAAAGATCAGCTCCAGGTTAATTTCTTCTATATCGCGGGCGGAATCGACCGATCCGTCCACGTGGATGACGTTTTCGTCCTCAAAACAGCGAACCACATGCACAATGGCATCCACCTCGCGGATATGGGAGAGAAATTTGTTGCCAAGCCCCTCGCCCTTGCTTGCGCCCTTGACCAGGCCTGCAATATCCACAAACGTGACTGACGCGTACACCTGGCTTTTGGGATTGAACATGGCAATCAGTTTGTCAAGCCTTGTATCCGGCACAGGTACGATGCCCGTATTGGGTTCAATGGTGCAAAACGGGTAGTTGGCCGCCTGCGCCCCCGCCTTGGTGATGGCGTTGAACAGCGTGGATTTTCCTACGTTCGGCAGCCCTACAATTCCCAGTTTCATGTTCGCACTTCCTTACTATTACTTTCGACCATGAATTATACTGGATTGACAGGGCTTTTGCAATTGGGGCGGCTTAGTCCTCTAAATAACTATATTGCGCTTCCACCAGCGTGCGGTAGTGCCCGCCGGGTATTTGCATAAGCTCTTCGTGAGTGCCGGATTCTGCGATGCCGCCGTTTTGCACGACCAGGATACGGTCTGCCCGGCGGATGGTGGACAGCCTGTGGGCGATGACAAAGCTGGTACGGCCTTCAAGCAGTATATCCAGCGCCTGCTGAATCAGCAGTTCGGTTTGTGTGTCAATGGAGGAGGTTGCCTCGTCCAAAATCAGAATACGCGGGTCATTCAGCAGCGCGCGGGCAAAGGAAATCAGCTGTTTCTGCCCGGTGGACAGGCTCGCCCCGCGTTCGCCAAGCTCGGTATGGTAGCCGTTTTTTAAGCTCATGATGAAATCATGCACGCGCACGGCTTGGCACACGGCGATGACCTCGTCCTCGGTGGCATCCAGCCGCCCGTAGCGGATGTTATCTAAAATCGTGCCGGAGAAAATGAAGCTGTCCTGCAGCATAACGGACATTTGCCGTCGCAGCGAGTGCAGCGTAACCTCGCGTACATCGTGGTCATCTATTTTCAGGCTGCCGTCGCTGACATCGTAAAAACGGCTGACCAAATTGACAATGGTCGATTTCCCCGCGCCGGTCGGCCCGACCAGTGCAATGGTCTGCCCCGGCTGCACCGTAAAGCTTACATCTTTGAGCACCGGCTGTTTTACCTCGTAGCCGAAGGTTACATGCTCAAATTCCACTTTCCCTTTAATGGACGGCAGCTCCGGCAGGTCGTCCCGGGCGTCGGCCACCAGGGGTTTGGTGTCCATGATCTCGAATATGCGCTCGATCGACGCCATGGCCGCCAGAATGTTGTTGTAGAAGGTGGATACGTTGTTGATCGGCTCCCAAAAGCGGCCAAGGTACCATAAAATCGCCACCAGATCGGCCAGCATCAGCCCATATACACTGCCCGATGGGCCCATGAAAATCAGCCCGGCGATGTAAACGCCTGCAGTGCCCATCGCACCCAGGGTATCGATAAACGGCCAGAAAAGGTTGTTGATGCCGACGGCTTTCATCCAGCTTTTTTTAATGTCTAAGTTGGTTTCGTCAAAAATCTCCTGGTTCATGCGCTCGCGCACAAAGGTTTGGGTCACGCGCATCCCGGCGAGGCTCTCGTGCAGGTAGCCGTGCATGGTGGATGTTTTCGCCCGTACCAGTTGCCAGGCTTTGCGCATTCTGCGCCGTAGCGAGACGATGATAATCACCAGCAGCACTAGCGAGCACAGCGCGACCAGGGTCAGCTTCCAGTTGATGGAGAACATGATGCCAACCAGCAGCACCAGCGTTAAACAATCAACCAACACGTTGATGATGCCGCCGGTGAACAGCTCGTTTAAGCGGTTGACATCGTTGATGACGCGCACCATGATTTTACCGGCCGAGCGGTTGTCGAAAAACGGCAGCGACAGCGACTGGATATGGTCGAACAAGTCCTGCCGCAGGGCGGCAATGGCCTTGCGGCCGGATACATCCATCGTGCGCACGCGCAGCATCAGGCAAAGGCCGCCGATGACCACCGACCCCACCATGCCTAAGAATAAAAACGGAATATGCTGATATTGCCCCTCCGAAAGCTGGCCGACGGCGCGGCTGAGCAGGTAGGGGTTTAGCAGCGATGCCGCCGCTGCGATAATCATCAAAAACAGCGAAACGATGACCTGCCACTTGTAGGGTTTCAGGTATGCCAGCACCCGTAGAAACAGGCGTTTGTCAAACGGGGCTTCCATCACCTCGTCATCCAGGTTACGCAGGCGCGCCATCAGGCATCACCTCCCGTTTGGGTCTGGGTAAAGTCCCGGGTCTGGTCGTGGAACAGCGCAGCATACGCGCCGCCAAGGGCCAGTAATTGTTTGTGGGTTCCGCGCTCTATAATGCGGCCATCCTGCAGCATGACGATCTGGTCGGCCTTGCGCACCGAGGAGATGCGGTGGGCGATGATGAACGTGGTCCGCCCTTTGAGCACGGTTTGCAACGCTTGCTGAATTTCGGCCTCGGTTTCCATGTCCACGGCGGAGGTCGCATCGTCCAGTATTAATATGCTGGGGTTATACAAAATGGCGCGTGCCAGCGCGATGCGCTGTTTTTGCCCGCCGGACAGCCCCATCCCGCGCTCGCCGATGACCGTATCGTAGCCCTGCGGACTATGCAGGATAAAGTCCTCAGCCTGCGCGGCGCGGGCAGCAGCCACGACTTGCTCCTTGGTCGCGTCCGGCCGGCCGAAGCGGATATTGTTGAAAATAGTCTCGGAATATAAAAACGTTTCCTGCATCACCAGTCCGATGCTCTTGCGCAGGTCTTTCAGGTCTTGTTTGCGTACGTCCACGCCGTCCACTAGCAGCGAACCGGAGGCTACATCGTAGTAGCGGCCCAGCAGCGTGACCAGCGAGGTTTTGCCCATGCCGGTTGCGCCCATCACGGCGATGGTCTGGCCGGGCTCTACTTGCAGGTCTATATCGCGCAGCACGGTATGGTCGCCGTACTGGAAGGTTACATTGTGAAACTCCACGCGTCCATCGCGGACGGCCGGAAGTATGGTTTCTTTAGGGGATTTAATCTGAGAACCGAGGTTTAAGTAATAGATCAGCTTTTCGGAGGATACCACGCCGTTTGCAATCTGGTTGACAAAGGTTGCCACCTTGCGCATGGGGGCGATGAGCATCCATACAAAGCCGGTCGCGCCCACCAGCGTACCGACGTCCATCCGGCCTGCGCCCATCAGCGCAGCGCTTGATACCATCAGCACGGGGATGGCCAGGCGGGCCATGGTGTCCAGCAGGGGGAAGTAGATGCTCCAAAGGCGGGTGACGCGCAGGTGACCCTCCAAAACCGCATTGTTGTCGCGCGCGAAGGCTTCCTTTTCAAAGTTTTCCCGGGCAAAGGCTTTCACCAGCCGCACCCCGGCGATGTTTTCCTGTGTGCGGGTGTTCAGCACAGCATTTTGCTCGCGTACGGCGGTGTGCGCCGGGCGTATTTTATAGCGCAGCTGCCAGGCCACTAAGGCGATCAGCGGGCAAAACGCCAGCATGATCAGCGTCAGCTGCCAGCTCATGATGCTCATGCCGATCAGCGCCAGCGTAAACATCATCAGGTTTTCCAGCACGCCCAGCACGGACGAAACAATCAGCATGCGTACGCCTTCAATATCGCTGGTCATGCGGCTCATTATCTCGCCGATGTGGTTTTCATCATAAAAAGCGTAGGGCAGTTCCTGCATGCGCCGGTAAATACCGGTGCGCAGGTCGTACACCACGCTTTGGGAAACATCTTCTATCAGCATGCCGCGAATGTACATCATCACGCCACGCACAGCCGTTAGCCCGATCAGCACCGCGCTGAGGGTTAATAGCAGCGACATATCGCGGTTTGGCAGCACATTGTTGACAACGGATTTGGTGATATAGGGAACCACCATCCGCAGTGCCGTTAAAAGGGTGACCAGAACAATACAAACGATCAGTTTGTTGCGGTAGGGTTTTAACCACTTAAAAATGCGCCGGTAGGTATCCATTTACGCCTCCGGGAAACAAGCTCGAACTGCTGTTTCGCAGGTGTAACCATACACCCGTTTTCTGAGGATGTAAAGGGGTTAGCTGGTAAAAATTGTGAAGCGTATATTCAATATCCTCCATGCCCAGGTACTGTTCGCCGGGCGGTGGATATGATATAGTTTTTTTAACAGGGAGGCGACGATATGGCACAGCTTCGAGACTTATCCATGGCGGAACTTTTGTCGGATACCGGATATGTATGCTCCTGCGGGCGCACGCACCGGGCTGGATTACAGGTACTGAAAATCGGCAGCGGCGCGGTAGACTTTTTACCCGAGGCCCTGGCAACGCTTGCATGTAAACGCCCGTTTGTCATTTGCGACGGCAACACCTGGCAAGCCGCCGGGGATAGGGTAGACGGCGTACTGGCGCAGGCGGGAATCGCCTATGTGCGCTTTCAGTTTCAGCAGGCGCATGTGGAACCGGATGAGCATGCCAACGCCCAGCTGGAAGAAGCGCTGGAGCCAGGCTGCGATGTGGTTGTCTCGGTCGGGTCCGGCGTATTGACGGACTGCGCCAAGGTGCTTGCCCAAGCAAAAGGCCTAAAGCACATTGCGGTCGCCACTGCGCCGTCGATGGACGGGTACGCGTCCAACTCCTCGTCTATGATTTATCACCGGGTGAAGGTGTCGGCCTACAACGCCTGCCCGCAGGCTATACTGGCTGATACCGATATCCTGAAAAAAGCGCCGGAGCGCATGCTGCGGGCAGGGCTTGGCGATATGCTGGCCAAATCCGTTGCCCAGTGCGAGTGGCGTATATCAAACATTGTTACCGGCGAGTATTACTGCGAAGAGATCGCCGGGCTGATGCGCAAATCACTTCAGAAGATTACCCAGGCCGCCCCCAAGCTGCTGGAGCGCGACGAGGCGGCGGTGGAAGCCGTTGCCGAGGGGCTGGTGCTATCGGGCCTGGCGATGGCCTTTGCCGAAATTTCGCGCCCCGCCTCCGGTCTGGAACACTATTTTTCCCACCTGTGGGAGATGTTTGCCTTGCAGGCGGATGAAACGCCGGAGCTGCATGGCATTCAAGTTGGCGTAGGTACAGCCCTGACGCTGAAGATTTTGCAGCAGCTGCGCGCTATGCAGCCCGATGAAAAAACAGCCCGGCAGGCGATGGAAGCGTTTGATGAGAAAGCCTGGGAAACCGGCATGCGTGCGGTGTTTGGCACTACCGCCCAGGAGCTGATCACCAAGGAAAACACCCTGTGGTGCAAGAACGATCCGCAGGCCCGCATGGCCCGTTTTGCGCGCATTGCAGAGCACTGGGATGCCATTACCACAATTATGGATGAGGAACTGCCGGATGCCGATGAGACCATCGGCCTGATGCGCTCGCTCGGTCTGCCCACTACCCCGGAAGAGATTGACATCACCCAGCAGCAGACCCGCGATGCATTTCTGCATTCCCGCGATATCCGCGACAAGTATCTAACCAGTTCCATGCTGTGGGATATGGGCTTGCTCGACGAATTCGTTGCGAAGTAGACTTTTACAGGCATACACAAAGGCCGCGCAATGCGCGGCCTTTGTTTTGTTTATACAGTAGTAACCGTTATTCGATAGCTGTTAAAAGCAGCAGTTCAAAATACGGGTAGGATTCGGCGTCGGTGGTCTCACCCTCCGCGCTTTCACCCTCGCTGCCGCTGACCGACATGCCTACCGACTTTCCGTACATCATCAGCCGCGTACCCACCTCGTAGCTGGGTTCTTCGCTGGCGATGACGAGGATAATATCGGAATAGTTGCCATTTTTTCTGTGCAGCGCCATTTTGTAAATCCAGTCGTTGCCGGACTGCACGGCCTCCACCAGATAGCTTTTATATACAATAGTACGGCCGTCGTAGCGTGCAACATCCTTCACGAGCGTGTCGTAATTGGGGGTCACGGCATCGGCCTTGATGCGGTTGTTCATATCCTCGGTTGTCCAGTTGCGCGTAAAGGTCTGGGTGATACGGCGGGAGGACAAGCCTTTTTTAGCAAACACCATCAGCAATTCGTAAATGCCCTCGTCCGTTGTGTCAACCTTGATGGAGAACTTCCCATCGGAGGAGACCTTGGTGGTATCGGTTGCGGTGTCGTTGACAAACACCTGAATTTCAGCGCGGGGCTCCGCCGTGCCTAAGATGGTAATGGAATCGGAGCTTACGGTCTCGGGAATCTTGCTTTGAATGTTAACAGCAAGCAAGGTTCGCTGATAGGTAACATTATAGAAGAAATCGGCCACGGTTTCGCCTGCATAGTCGGCGGTAATCCGAATGCCGAACACGCCTTCCCGCGGCAGTTCGATCGGTATTTTGAATTTGCCGGTTTTGGTGACTTCTACCTCGGACAGGATGGTGGTAGGATAATTCAGCCCGCGTATCCCAATGGAGAAGGTAACGCCAGCGGCTGCCGTGCCGCTAATGTCGAACTCTGCGGCGTTGGTTTCCTGCGGTGGTGGGTTTGCGATGTTGATCTGAGCCTGCGCCTTGGCCGGCAGCGGCATGATGGTTACAAACTCGAAGCTATCCCAGATTTTGTTGAGGGCATAGTTATCTTTGGAGGTGGTTCTGCGGTCGTACACCTGCATGTCGAAGGTGATTTCGTAGCCGTTGCGCACGGTGCGGCGCATATAGCCCCGGTGGTCGATGTCGCCGTACTTGCGGTAGATGTATTCTAAAATTAAAAAGCGGCCATTATCGGTATGTTTCCAGTTCGAAGTGGAAAAGGTATAGCCCTGGCCGGTATAGTCGTTGTTGGGGTAGTAACTGGTGCGGTAGCTGCGGCGGAAATCGCTGGTCTGCTCGTTGACGTCAAATGTTAGCAGGGTTTGTTCGTCCTGGGTTGCGGTCAGCTCAAACCGGCGGCCAGTTTCATCCTGATCCCAGGCCTGCAAAAGCACGCCCCTTGTGAGCATATCGTTTAACGTCGCCTCGGAGGTCAGGCCTTTGCCTGTCAGCCATTCGGCGTAGGTGCCAATGTTTTCGGGCGTGATCACAACGTAGTTCTCGGGAATGTCCACCGTTGCCATCAGCGTGTCCAGCGCATAGGTCTGCGCCAGCGCTGCGCCGGATATGAAAATAAGCAACAGCAGAAGCACTGTGCCGATCAGCCATTTACGCATATTGCACCTTCCTTTGGGGCGAGGGTATCATCAGGATTCAGTCGGCTTCATCTTACCATAAAATGCCTCTGACACGCAACATGACAGGCGTTTTGGTGCGGGATTATTACAGGTTGGACGAGGACGTTTATGCTGCTTCGCTGCGCAGGATTTGCGATTGTCCGCTAGTGCGCGTTCGGTTGCCGCGCTTGCGTGGATTATGGTATACTGTGCCCACACAAACAAGCAAAAGGGGGCGGGGGAATGGCGCTGTTTAACGCAGATACTGCGGGTGTCCTGTGGGACAGCATCGCGCTGCCCAACGCCTTTGTGATTGAATACATGCCCACCGCGCCGGAAAACTATGTCAAGGTGTACATTTACGGGCTGATGTATGCGCGCTTTGCCTGCGCCAGCGAAGGGATGACCGTGCAGGCTCTGGCTAAAGAACTGGGCATGGAGGAAGCGGATGTGCTTTCGGCCCTGCAATACTGGGAGCGCGCCAGGCTGGTTGCTCGCACGCAGGATAAACCGCCGCGCTATACCTACTTAAATGTGCAGCAGGCGATGATGGGGCGGCAGGCCGTGCCGGTGGACGATCAGTATATGGAGTTCGCCCAGGCACTGTACGCCATTTTCGGCGACCGCCGCAAACTGCACGGCGGGGAAACGCAGCTGTGTTACGAGTGGGTCGAGCAGCTTGGCCTGCCCCGGGAAGTGGTATTGATGCTGGTACAGCACCTTGCCTTTACGCGCGGGGTGAATTTTTCCTTCAAGGCAGCCCAAAAGGTAGCCCTGGAGATGAAGGAGCGCAATATTGTACGGCTGGATGATGCGGAGCAGTTTTTCGCCCGCAGTTCCGCCGCGTGGGACGGTACCCGCAAAATACTTCGCCGGATTAGTAAGTTCCGCCCGCCCACGACCGATGAAATTGATCTGTACCTGAAATGGACCAAGGAATGGGGCTTTGCGCCCAAGGCTGTGGAAGCCGCCTGCGCGGAGATGACCGGCGGCGACCCGAGCTTTAAGTATCTGGATTCCATTTTGCGCGGCATACACGAACGCTCCGGTCGCAAAGCAACCACGGCGTCGCAGCTGGAAAAACAGCTCAGCAGAGAGAAAGAAGAAAGCGCGGACATCCGCGAGGTATTAAACGCCGCGGGCCTGAAAATAAGTCCCAATCACCCGACCATCAAGGAAAGCTACCAGAAAATGATTTCCATGGTCAGCCACGATGCCCTGGTAATGGCCGCCAGAGAAATCAGCCGCTCCAAGAAAAACCAGTCCGTGCAGCGCTTGGAGGAACTGGTGGAGAAATGGCATCAAAAAGGCGTGAAAACCAAGGAAGATGTGCAAAACTACCTGTCGCTGGTCAAGCAACAAAACGCCTTTTTACAGACGCTGTTTGCGGCGATGGGCGCGGACTTAAGTCCATCACCTTCCGACCGGGAACTTTTGCGCAAATGGCGCGAGGACTGGGCGTTTTCCGATGAGGTACTGACGGAAGTGGCCGGGTATTCGCGGGGCAAATCCGCACCGATGCCATTTATGAACAAGGTGCTGGAAAGCTTCTTCAAAAAGGATGTCAAATCGCTGGCCGCTGTGCGCAAGGCGCACGAGGAACACGGGCAAAGCTATCAATCGCCCGCGAAGAAGCGCGGCAAAACGGTGATTGAGCAGCAATATACCCAGCGCGACTACGACCCCAAGGATTACGACGGCTTGACGCCGGAGGAAATAGAGGAGGCGCTCAAGTATGACGCGTGACCGCATGATCGCCGTTTTGCAGGATGAATACGCGGCCCGCCGCGACCGGAACGTGGCTGCGTACGAGGAGCGCGTCGCTGCCATCTGCCAAAAGGTGGATGGGCTGGAATCGCTTCTCAATACCCGCCGCACCATGATGATGTCGGGCATCCGCAACGCCTTATATCCGAAAAAAAAGGACGACAGCGCCAACCGTGGCATGACCAACGCGCTGCAGGACCTGAACCAAAAGATTAATGAACTGCTGAAATCTAAAGGCCAGAACCCCGCTGTGCTCGACCCGATTTACACCTGCGAGCTCTGCCGCGATGAGGGCTTTGTGTACGATCCGTCCCGCCGTATGTGCAGCTGCTTTGAAACAGAGCTTAACCGCCGCATGCTCAGAGAACTGGGACTGAATGGCGACCAGACCTTTGAAAATTTCGATATCGAAACCTTTGCCAAGGACGATCCTACGCCCGTCAGCCAGCGGAAAATGATGATGCGTAACCGCGATGTATGTAAGCAGTACGCTGACGCGTTTCCTGATACGCCTTTTTATGATCTGCTGTTCACCGGCCAGAGCGGCCTTGGCAAAACCTACCTGATGCATGCCATCGCCCATCGGGTGACCGCGCGCGGGTATACGGTGGAATATGTCAGCGCGTTTAAACTGCTGGAGATCATGCGCCGTTCGTACTTTGAAAACAACAATGCCCTGCTGGACGCGCTCATCCATGTGCCGATGCTGCTGATTGATGACCTGGGTACCGAGCCGCTGATGGAAAACATCACCGTGACCCAGCTGTTTAATTTGCTCAACGAGCGCCAAAACCGCAATAGACATACGGTGATTTCCACCAACCTGTCCGTCCCGGAGCTCAAAGCCCGCTACACCGAGCGCATTGCCAGCCGACTTTTGGACGAAACCCGCTGTAAACTGCTTAAGTTCATCGGCAGCGATGTGCGCCCGACCTTAAAGAAGAAATAAATGAACATTCAGATTTATGTCACCAAAACCAACCCCGATGTGCTCAAAGCCGAGCGCTTTTTCAAGGAACGTAAAATCGCCGTCCAGCGCGTGGACATTAAAAAGCACAGGCCCGGCCGCCGCGAGTTGGAGCTGTTCGCCCGTGCGGCCGGCAGCGCTCGCGCTTTGGTCGACCGCCGCGGTATGAAGGCCCTGGAACGCCCCGTCGCCCACATGACCGATAATAATCTCATCCTCTCCGAACTCATGAACGACCCCATGGCCCTGGTCAGCCCCATCGTGCGAAACGGCCAGAAGGTGACCGTCGGAGTGGATGAAGCAGTATGGCTGAAATGGGCGCAGGAAGCATGAAACAGACCGCAACACGCTCAAGCGCTGTGGACAGCGACTTGATATAGCGATAAAAATATGATAAAACCATGTACTGTAATCCTAAATGGTGCCGTGCGAAAGCAAAGCAAACATGGATGTTGATTGGCTGCACGGCCCTATAATAAAGTTGGAGGAGATCCCAATGAAAAAATTCTCTCAGTTTACTGTCAGAGACCTTGCCATCGCCGCCGTGATCGCCGCGCTGTATGCTGCGCTTACGGTGGTTTTTGCACCTATCAGCTACGGCGCGGTGCAGTTCCGTATTGCCGAAGCGCTTACGCTGCTGCCCATCCTGCTGCCGCAGGCCATTCCGGGGCTGGCGGTAGGGTGTCTGGTTGCCAATCTCGTGGGCGGCTATGGCATATGGGATGTGGTTTTGGGCACACTGGCTACGCTAATCGCCGCCATGTTGACCTACGGCCTGCGCAAAAACGTATGGCTGGCCGCTGCGCCGCCGGTGGTGGTCAATGCGGTGATCATCGGGGGTTTATTGCATTTTGTATTACAACTGCCCCTGATCCTCACCATGGCAACGGTGGGGCTGGGGCAGCTGGCTGTTGTGTATGTGCTGGGAATACCGCTGATGCTGGCGCTGTCGAAAGTACCGGCCCTTAGCGGTTTTAAAAATCGGGATAGAAACGACAATTAATCCTTTTTGTCATCGTCCTGCTGCAATCGTTTTTCAATGGCGTTGATTACGGTGCGCAGCACTTTGATGCGTGCATATTTCTTGTTGTTGGCTTCCACCACCGTCCAGGGGGCGTGCGCGGTGTGGGTGCGCTGGAGTACTTCGTCAACGGCCTGTTCGTACTGCGGCCATTTGTCGCGGTTGCGCCAGTCTTCATCGGTCAGCTTCCATTGCTTTTCGGGGTCGGCTGCGCGGTCGTCAAAGCGCGTTAGCTGTTCTTCCTCGTCAATTTGCAGCCAGAACTTGCACAGTATTGCGCCCGAATCCGTCCACTGCTTTTCAAAGCGGTTGATTTCCTCATACGCGCGCTGCCACTGGGGCTGGGTGCAGAACCCTTCTATGCGCTCGACCATCACACGGCCGTACCAGGTACGGTCGAATATGGCGATATGGCCTTTGGGCGGCAGTGCGTGATAAAAACGCCACATATAATGGTGGCTGTCTTCCAGCGGTGTAGGCGCGCTGATGGCTGTTACGGTAAATCCGCGCGCGTCCAGCCCCTTAATCAGCCTATAAATCGCCCCGCCCTTGCCGGCGGCATCCCAGCCTTCAAAGGCGATGGCCAGCGGGATATCCTTGCGGTACAGCTTTTCTTGCAGCTTCTTGAGCTTCTTGGTCAGGGCTTTCAGTTCGTCCTTGTAGGGCGCTTCCAGCTCTTTGTGCAGGTCGATGGTTCTGAGCGGCGGGAAGCCCTGCGATGTGATGGGGGAGAGGTTTGGCAGCATGGGAACATCCCACGGCCTAAGTCCCGTTTTCCGCTCGTGGATCACATCTTTAAACGAACGGATGACTGTTTCATAAATGCTGCGCTTGCAGGCTTTCAGGTCGGTCGCGTCCAGAATGTGCCAGGGCGCGCCTTTTAAATTGGTGATGGACATCAGGTTGTCCATCCCCTTCATATACTCATCGTACCGCTTGTTTTGCTCGTGATCCTGCTCGACCACATGCCAGGCGGTGGATTTTTTCTTTTCCATTTTTTTCAGGCGATTATACTGCTCCTGCTGGGAGACGTGCAGGAAGAACTTCAAAATCAGCGTACCGTCACAGATCAGCTGGCTTTCCATGCTGATGATTTCGTTGAGCCGCTGGGGCAGAATTTCGGGGACATCGTCTTCGTGCGCCATGCAGGTTTTGTTCAGCTCGCCGTACCAGCTGGAACAGAACAAGGCGATGTGGCCTCGTTTGGGCATCTGGGTCCAGTAGCGCCACATGGTGGGGTAGGATTCTTCCACGCAGTTGGGCCGGCGGACAGGGTGGGTCTGGTAGGCGCGGGAATCCAGCCCTTCAATCAGCTTGCCCAGCATCGCGCCTTTCCCGGAAGCGCTTAAACCTTCGATTACGATCACAACGGGGATTTTCAGTGCACGAATCTGCTGCTGCAGGGCCATTAAATC
This sequence comes from Candidatus Limiplasma sp., assembly GCA_963678055.1. GTDB lineage: Bacteria > Bacillota > Clostridia > Christensenellales > Aristaeellaceae > CAXXOK01. Next base: position 2,657,126 of record OY782679.1, on the reverse strand, counting down.
CTCGCGCAGGTCGCCCATGCTGGCTTTGGGCTGCGGCGCGGGCACCTGCGGCGGCTGTCCGCTGCTTACACCGGCGTTTAAGGCGCTGGCAAAGATGGACTTCATCAGTTCCATCATGTGAACCTGTTCATCCGTTGGCTTATAGGAGGTGGGGTGCTTGGACGCGGGCTTAGCAGGGTCTGTTTCAGGCGGCAGTGCTTCGTCCGGCTCTTCTTTGGGCGTATTTTCAGCTTCAGGCTCCGGCTGCGGGGCGGGAAGGTCATCTTCATCCATATCCGCCTCGGGCTGCGCTTCTTCCTTCGGCTCTATGGCTGCTTCAACTAGCGCTTCCGGCTCGAATGCATCTTCAAGCGGTGCCTCCGGTTCTGCATCCGGTTCCGTTGGAACAAACGCAACGGGTTCCGGTTCTAGTTCCGGCTCTGGTTCCGGTTCAGGCACTAGCTCAGACTCCGGCTCCGGGGGGACGAGCTCGCCGTCTTCGGCTGCCTCGGCTTGCGCGTCCGGCGGGTCAACCGGGGGTACGGTAGCGGTTTTTGGCAAGGAAAACAGATCGTCTTCCTCATCGTCTTTGGGAATCAGACGCTTGAAAAGCGATTCCTTGGGTGCATCCTTGGGCGCAGCGGGTGGCGGCGCGGGGGGTGGCACGGCCGGTGTCGGCGGCGCATCCGCCGGTTTGCGTAGGGGTTTTAAAAGCGCGTCGTTATCAAGCGGCTTGAGGTGCATATCCGGTTGTAAGCTTTGGTCGCCCATAGTGGTGCTCCCTTCACGGTATCTGCTTAGCGTATTCTGCGGCGAGCAGGGGGAGTCCTGCTTGTGTTCCCCTATGCTCCATGATACAATTCTACCATAGATAGGTCGTTTGGGAGGAAAAAATATGAAAGCATTACTCATTGGCGGCACTGGCACGATTTCTACCGCTATTTCTGCCCTGCTGGTTGAGCAAGGCTGGGAGCTGTACCTGCTAAACCGTGGGAACCGCAATACCTTTGTACCCAAAGGCGCGCATGTGATTACTGCCGATATCAGCGATGCCGACGATGTCGCCATCAAGCTCACCGATATGCATTTTGATGTGGTTGCCGACTTTATCGCGTTTACGACCGACCATGTCAAGCGCGATATTGAGCTGTTTGAAGGGCTGTGCGACCAGTATATCTTCATCTCGTCAGCATCGGCGTATCAAAAGCCACTGTCAAACCCGGTGGTGAACGAAGCCACCCCGCTTGCCAACCCCTACTGGGAATACAGCCGCAATAAAATCGCCTGTGAAAACAAGCTGATGAAAGCCTACCGCAAATCCGGCTTCCCGGTGACCATAGTGCGTCCAAGCCACACCTACGGCGATACCTCCGTACCGCTGGCCGTGCACGGGCGGGAGGGAAGCTACTCGGTTATCGACCGCATCCGCAAGGGCAAGTCCGTGATTATCCACGGGGATGGCAGCTCGCTTTGGACCATGACGCACAATACGGATTTTGCCAAGGCTTTTTGCGGGCTGATGGGCAATATTCACGCCATTGGCGAAACCTATCAGATTACCAGCGACGAAAGCCTGACCTGGAACCAGATTTACGAAACCATCGCCGCAGCGCTGGGTACGGAGCTGCACGCTGTGCATATCCCCACCGATATTCTGGCTGCCAGTTCCAGCGAGTTCTACGGCGGCCTGAAAGGTGACAAGGCGCATACGGTGATTTTCGACAACAGCAAAATCAAGCGCGCCGTGCCGGGGTTTACCGCCACCGTGCGCTTTGACCAAGGGGTACGCAGGACGCTTTCCTATGTGCTCAGCCACCCCGAATGCCAAAAGCCTGATCCCGTGTTTGACGCATGGACGGACGAGATTATCGACCGCTACCTGAAAGCCGCCATCAAGCTGCCCACACTGCCGTATTAGGCACAGAGTAAGCGTTTGCCGCTGCGGCAGCCATGCGGGATTGCCACAAGAAACCCAAAGGAAGCGCTTGCAATTCAAATACTGGGTGTGCTATAATTCCAAAGCTGACCATAGCAATGGTCGGCACTTTCGCGGGGCATTAGCACAGTTGGTAGCGCGCTGTCTTCGCATGGCAGAGGTCAGGGGTTCGAATCCCCTATGCTCCACCATTCAAAAACGGACACCCTTAAAGGGTGTCCGTTTTTTTGAATACATATGAACGGAGGGGATTCGAACCCGCGAGGGCGTGAAGCGTAAAAAATGCCATGGTATTGGCATTTTTAGCTTCACGGGTGTGCGAGGAAACGAGCGCGCCTCAGCACGCGTAGCGTGCGACGAATCCCCGTCAATGCCTAGCAGATCGCTTGGAAGAATCGCGAGAACCCGGGAGGGCTGATGCCGCAGAGAAACAATCCTGTGTTGTTGTTTTCAGGCACTAGCGCGAGGGAGAGGCGACCGAGCGGATAGCACGCGTAGCGTGCGGCGAATCCCCGTCAATGCTTAGCAGCTCGCTTGGAAGAACCGCGAGAACCCGCGAGGGCTTGGTTGGACCTACTGGCGCTGCACTTGTTTACACATCAGGCAGTTCGTCGAACTTGGGGACTTGCTCTAGATCATGGTCCCAGTTGGCTCGGTGGGCATAGTATATATGGCCTTTCGGTTGTAGGGGGATGGCGGTATCCAGGCAGCCTGCGGGGACGGCTAACAGCGTTCCGTCCATTTGCAAGTTGGGCAGCGCCGAGCCGCAAATGGAGCAAAAGCTTTTGATGTGCCCTTCCTGCTTATAGTTGAACGTTTGCACGTTGTCTTCGCCGGACAGCCAGTTTAGTTTGGCTGTTGAAGAAAATAAATTGGCCGCATGGGCCGAGCCGGTGTCTTTCTGGCAGCGCTCGCAATGGCAAAGATAGAAATTTTCAAACTCGCCCGTGATGGTAAACCGTACAGCGCCGCAAAGGCACGATCCTTGATAGTCCATAGCTAGCCTCCCATGCAACAACGCACCTTGTGTATGAATAGCTGAAGATATACGTCAGGCGGCTGGTGAATTCTATTCAAATGCTATCATCTTAGCGCATTGCAAGTCAAGATGGACTGCTGTATGCGCATAAAAAAGCGCGGCACATCATGAAAAAGCATGACGGCCGCTCGGATGCGTGTTATCGAATGAGCAAAGTTTCTGGTCAGACCATACCTGCGACCAGCAACCCGAACACGGCGCCGTAGATGCTGGAGATATACGGATTGCTGGTAATGGGGCAGCTGCCCGTGGAGCAGCCCACCAGTTTGTAGTACAAATACCCAAGGCCGCCGCCGATCACCGCACCGATCACATGCCCTAGCATAGACCGTCACCTACCCTTACCGATTGATTGAATAACCCTACCATAGCGTGCGGAGTGACGGGGGTCTGTGATGTTGTCACAGACCATTGGCTGGTTAAAAGCAGTGTAAACCAAAAGAGAAGGCAAAGGCCTTCTCTTTGTTTGTGTTGATAGGTATCTAGTTTTCTTACAGGATTTCGATATTTTCGCGATTTGCGACTGCTTTCATCGCGTTTTTGGTATCGAACACTACTTTGGCATGCTGTTGCACAAAGGTGTAGTCCACGTTGGTGTGGGCAGTAGTCACGGTCACGATATCGGCCTCTTGCAGCAGGGCTTCAGTCAGCTCCGGCTGGCCCTGCATGGAGACGCCTTCATAACGGTAGGACTGCACCCAGGGGTCGTAGTAGCTTACGTTCGCGCCGTGCTTTTGCAATTCTTGAATCACTTTCAGGGCCGGGCTTTCGCGATAATCGTCGATATCTTGTTTGTAGGCCACGCCCAGCACCAGCACCTTCGCGCCGTTCATCACCACTTTGTGGCGGTTTAAAATCTCCATTATGCGCCGCACGCAGTAGGCGGGCATCTGGTCGTTGACCATCATGGAGCTTTCGATCATGGATGTATGAAAGCCATATTCCCGTGCCTTCCACGACAGATAATACGGATCAAGCGGGATGCAGTGGCCGCCCAGACCCGGGCCGGGATAAAAGGCCTGAAACCCGTAGGGCTTGGTTTTGGCGGCCTCGATGACTTCCCAAATGCTGATGCCCATGCGCTCACACAGCATGGTCAGCTCGTTGATCAGGCCGATGTTTACGTTGCGGTAGGTGTTTTCCAGAATCTTTTCCATTTCCGCGATCGCCGGGGAGGACACGCGGTGAATGGGCGCTTCTAAAATAAGCTCATACATGGTGGCGGCAATATCGGTACAGTCCGGTGTGCAACCGCCAACCACTTTGGGGGTGTTTTTGGTTTTGTAAATCAGGTTGCCGGGGTCTACGCGCTCAGGGGAGAAGGCCAGATAAAAATCCTGGCCGCAGCGAAGTCCTGTCGATTCAAAAATCGGCCTGAGCAGCTCCTCGGTGGTGCCGGGGTAGGTGGTGGACTCCAGCACGATCAGCATATCTTTGTGCAGATAGGGGAGGATGCTTTCGCTGGAGGCTTTCACGTAGCTGATGTCGGGCTGCTGGTGGCTGTCCAGCGGGGTGGGCACGGCAATGCATACACAATCGCAGCTGGCGACCTCGGCAAAGCTTTCAGTGGCGCGTAAAAAGCCGGAGGACACGATTTCCGCCAGGTCTTCGTTGACCACATCGCCAATGTAGTTATAGCCGGCGTTGACCATATCCACCTTTTGTTTTTGTACATCAAACCCGATGACATGGAACCCGGCTTTCGCTTTTTCCACCGCCAGGGGCAGACCCACGTATCCCAGGCCGACCACGCCCATGGTGGATGTCTTAGACAGGATTTTTTCTTTCAGTTTCATGTGTTGTCCTCCGTTGTTTAGGGGCGCAGTGCTGCGCGTATGGTTTCGCAGATCAGCGCGATATCCTTATCTTGCATGTAGGGGTGCATTGGCAGGTTCAGCACGGTTTGCGTCGCCCGGATGGTGTTGGGGTACCAGGCGTCCGGCAGGTCTAAGCTCTGGTACACGGTCTGCTGGTGCAGGCCGCGCGGATAATAGACCATCGTGGGGACGCCCGCGTCTTTCAGTGCGGCGCGCAGGCGGTCGCGCTGCGCTTCGTCCTTGGCTACAATGGTGTATTGTGCCCAGCTGGACAGGTAGCCATCCGGCACAAACGGTGTTTCGACCAGGGATTGCAAACAGTGGGTATAAGCGGCGGCTGTCGAGTTGACTGCTTCCAGCTCTTCCTGAATAAAGGCGCGCAGCTTGGGCAGCAAAATAGCGGCCTGTAAGGCATCCAGCCGCGAGTTCATACCGGTGATGCGGTTGTCGTACTTATCGGTGGCCGATCCGCCCTGGGTACGCAGGGAGCGCAGCATGGCAGCAAGCGCGTCGTCATCTGTAAAAATCGCGCCGCCATCGCCATAGCAGCCCAGGGGTTTGGCGGGGAAGAAGGAGGTTGTTGCCGCATCGCCAAAGGAGCACACCCGCTTACCGCCGATATTGCCACCAAAGCCCTGTGCGCCGTCTTCCAGCACACGCAGGCCATATTTGCGCGCAATCCGCTCAATCTCCGGGTATTCAGCCGGCAAGCCGAACAAATCCACTGGAACAATCACGCGCGGTGTAAGCTTGCCTTCGCGCAATACGCGTTTAATCTGCCACTCCAGTGCGGCTGGATCAATGGTAAAGGTTTTGGAGTCGATATCCACCATCACGGGCGTTGCGCCGAGGATGGACGCGGTTCCCGCCGAGGCGATATAGGTAAAATCAGCGGTAAACACCGCGTCGCCGGGGCCTATGCCCCAGGCCATGAGCACGAGCTGCAGGGCATCGGTACCGTTGGCGCAGGCCACGCAATGCTTCACGCCGACATACTCTTTGAGTGCGTCTTCCAGCTCCGTTACCTTAGCCCCCAGAATAAATGCCGAACTATCCAGAACATCGGCGATGCCCTGGTCAATGTCCGCCTTTAAGTGCTGATACTGCGCTTGCAGATCCCGAAACCGCATAGTGGCCTCCTATTTCTCTGTTTCGCGGAGCCCCGAAGAACCCTGCTGGTATTGCTTGCCGCAGGTGGGGCAGCGAAGGTCGTCCCCCAAACGCTGGCCGCATTCGCACACCCAGCCATGCTGGCGTGCCGGGGCACCCAGCATCAGCGCGTAGTCGGGAACGTCGTTGGTGACAACGGCGCCTGCGGCGATCATCGCCCATTTTCCAACGGTATGACCGCAGACCACGGTGGCGTTCGCACCGATGGATGCGCCGGTTTTCAGCAGGGTTTTGACAAACCCGTCACTGCCGCTTAAATACTTGGCGCGGGGAAACAGCACGTTGGTAAACACGCTCGAAGGGCCGCAGAACACATAATCTTCCAGCGTAACCCCTTGGTAGATGGATACGTTGTTCTGAATGCGGCAGCCGTTGCCGATGCTTACGTTGCTTGCAATGTTCACGTTCTGACCAAGCGAGCAGTTGCTGCCGATGGCTGCGCCCTGCTGCACATGGCAAAAGTACCATATTTTTGTATTGTCGCCGATGGTCACGCCGTCGTCGACAACGCTTGTGGCATGCACGAAATAACTCATACTGTAAACCGTCCTGCAAAGTCCATGGTGGAGCCGTGTTCCAGCGGAAGTTTCACGGGTTTGCCGCTGGCGGCGGATTGATAAATGGCGAGCACCAGCTCCAGGGCGCGCTTGCCGTCCTGCGCGCTTACATAAGGCTGCCGATTATGTGTAATCGCGTCGATCACATCGGCGTACAGCGGTGTGTGACCAAAGCCGTATACATTGGGCGGGCTTTCGTGGTAGGTCTGCTTAACCTGCTCCGGGTCGTCCAGCGTGTCGGCAAAGCGCCATTCCTCGATGATATTCACGGACTGGCCCCCGGTTTTCACCGTGCCGCTTTCGCCAAACAGATACAGCGTTTCTTCCAGGTTTTTTGGGTAGATGTTGGTCGTCCCCTCGATAATCCCGTAGGACCCGTTGGTAAACTTGACCAGCGCCATGCCGAGGTCTTCGGCCTGAATATAGGGGTGCGTCAGCTGGTCGGTGTAGGCAAACACCTCGTCAATGTCGCCGCCCATCATCCAGCGGAGCAGATCGATATTGTGAATGCACTGGTTCATCAGCGCACCGCCGTCCTGCGCCCAGGTGCCGCGCCACAAGGCCTGCTCGTAGTACGACTTACCACGGTTCCAGCGGATGTGCGCCGTGCCGTGCAGCAGCCGACCGAAGCGACCGTCGTCCATTGCCTGGCGTATCTTCTGTACGGATTTGTTAAAGCGGTTCTGGTGGCAGGCGCAAACCGTAACCCCGGCCTGCTCCGCGGCCTGTATAATGGCATCAGCGTCCTGTATGGACAGGGCGATGGGTTTTTCGATAATCACATGGCAGCCGGCGGCAATACAATCCAGCGCGATGGCCGCATGCTTGCCGGACTCGGTCGCGATGGCAACCAGCTGCGGCTTTTCTGTGGCCAGTAGTTCTTTATAATCGGTATAATGATGCACGCTATCGGGCAGGGCAAACGCCTCTGCTTTTTCAGCCATGCGCTCCGGCAGCGGGTCGCAAATGGCGCAAAACTCCAGTGCGTTTTGTTTTGCCGCTTCGATATGGTTGGGTGAAATGCGTCCGCAGCCGATCAGCGCATATTTCATGGCGTGTCCTCCTGAATGTTGAATGGGGGATGGGACGGCTTTATGCTGTGGTTGACAGCGGTTGTGTACGTCCCTATACTGTAGGCACCTTGGCGGGTATGCGCATAAGCTGCATATCGGCCAAAAACACGGGATATTCCCGCAACATTGATTGATAGAAAGAGCTGGCACGATGATGACATTTCCTTGGACATGGATTGTTCTAATTGCAATCCCCGCGCTGGGCGGCGCGCTTTTGCTGAAGCTGGTGACCAAACCGCTGCAGCGCCATGAACAGTTGCTGTCCTACACGCGGTTTTTCCTGCTTGCGCTGTACGTGGCAATCATCATAACCGCTACGTTGTTAACGCGCCCGTCCGGGTATCGGTTCCGGGTATTGCTATCGCCGTTCTGGTCCTACCGCAGGGCCTTTAGCATGGGCGGAGGTGGACTGTTTCCGGGGCTATCGATTGCCGACAGCCGCATTTTGAAACAGATTGTCCTCAACATCCTGCTCTACGTGCCCTTTGGGTATCTGCTGCCATTTGCCTGGCCTCGTATCCTAACGCTTCCAAAGTTTTCGGCACATCCACGCCTGCGCAAAGGGTTTCAGGCCTTCCCCTGGGTTGTGGTGTTCACGGGAACGGCGCTGAGCTTGATGACGGAGGTCGCGCAGCTGGTTTTCAAGCGGGGCTTTTTCGAGTTTGATGATCTCTTCAACAATACTCTGGGCTGCCTGATTGGTGTGCTGCTGTACCTTATGTTCCTAAAGCCAAAACGTAACCCTACTGTGTAAGCACAGGGGTTTTACTATCAGCGTGTGCCTGCGTTGCGGTCATCCGCTGCCAGGAAAGGCTTGCGCTTGATCACCTCTTGATAGTGATGCATATTATCCTCAGCCCGGCCAATGATCGCCATATAGCTCAGGTCTTCGGGCTCGTATTGTGATACGCCGAGGGAATAATCCGAAAACCCTTCAATATCCTTCATGTCGCTACTGACCAAGGGTTTGATTCGTGCAAACATTTGCTGCGTTTCCACGGTGTCGGCATAGGGGCAAACCAAAATAAACGCATCGCCGTTCCAACGTCCCCAGGAGTCCGTTTCACGAATTTTTGACCCCACACTCTTGGCAAAGGCTTTCAGCGCTGCGTCTCCGGCATCCTGGCCGAAGTTTGCGTTCAGCGCTTGAAATCCGTTGAGGTCGATCATGCTCACAGAGAAGGTTTTAAAGTACCGACGGGCGCGTTCGAACTCGTGCTTGAGAATTTCTTCAATTTTCTTACGGCTGTAAATGCCCGTCAGCGTGTCGGTTTCCGTGTTTTGCACGGGCACCGGCGCAGGCTGGGTGGCTGGTGCCTCCGGCGCAGGCTGTGTCTCGGCAATCACGGGAGCCTCGGCCGCGGGTTCTTCCGGGGTTTCAGCCTCCGGCTGTACGGCAGCGGGAGCCTTGGGCGCGGAAACAGTGGCCGGCGCTTCGGCCGGTTCTGCTTCATCTGTCACAGGCGGTGCTTGCAGGGTATCGAGTGCGAGCTCGATGGTGTCCTGCAGGTCGGATAATAGATTTTCATACACGGGTTTTAGTTTTTTACCCGGATAATTGACAATAGCGAGTACGCCGAACAGTACGCCGTCGGGCCACTGGACGGGCAGACCAAAGCAGGTGGGAATTGCTGCGGGGCTGCCGCTTGTATCATTAGTACTGCGGTTTGCGATGAGCATCCCTTCGCTGCCGTACCCGGTACGCAGGTACAGGCCACTTTGAAACAGCTGCTGGACGGATGTTTGCACTGCCTGATTGCTTTGCAGCCAGACGTTGACAGCTGTTTGCTGCACGCGCAGAAACACCGCTGTAGACTTATCGGACTCCATCGCCAGCAGATTGAGCTTGCTTTGCCATGGCAAGGCAAATGCAGCATCGACAGACGGTTTTCCCGCGTCGGTCACGACAAGCTCCCGTAGAGACTGTTTTTCCCGTAAAAAGGCCGTAAACTTCGTTTTCATGTTGCTCATTTCCTCGGTTTAGACTTGGTGCGGGTAGGGCAACCGCTGCGCCGGGCACATTCGACTTGCACAAAAGCACGGTAATTGCCGGTTTATGAAAGGATTATAACAAAAGCTTAGCAATTTGTAAACACTTTTGTAATATATTTATGGGGTTTCATGTCCATATAGAAACGGAGGTGAAAACTGTGGCTCTGCGGGCGTGAAAACGTTGTGTGTTTTGCTTCATTGACTTGCCAAACCCTTGATGCTATAATTACCATGCATAAGCATGCATGTTTTTACGGCGCGTCGTTGCGTCATACTGAAGATATTGACCCTGGCTGTTCATCAACGGGTATGAGGGTTCAAAGAAGAATGGGAGGAGACCAGCGATGCTAAAGCGCTGGAATCTGCACAACGCCAGCCGCAGATCTGTGTATGGGGTATCAACCATTCTTATTATCCTGCTAGCCATTGTGATCGTTGTCATTTCCTGGCTGGGACAGTCGCTGGAAGCTAAACAGAAGAACATTGCGCTGGATGCAGATTTGAAAGCGCGCTTTGCTGAAAGTCCTCCCACGAAATACAAAGGTGCACTGTACCGCCCTTACGAGAATCTTACCACCATCCTCGTCATCGGCGTAGACCGCTACTCCGACCAGGATGATTTAGGCCTCACCTACCGCAACGGCGGTCAGGCAGACTACTTACAGCTCCTGGTACTCAACGATGATACTCGCACCATAACGCCCATACAAATCGACAGGGATACCATGACCCGCATTACCATCTTAGGGGTTCTGGGCGATGAAACTGGTTCGCGCGTGGTGCAAATTTGCCTGTCGCACGGGTTTGGCGACGGTAAGGAGCAAAGTTGCGAGTTAACAGTCCGCGCAGTAAGCGAGCTGCTCAACGATACGGATATCGACTTTTATATCTCCATGGATATGGATGGTATCCCGACCCTGAACGATGCCCTTGGCGGCGTAACGGTAACGCTGGAGGACGACTTCTCCATCCTAGACCCCGAGATGGTCAAAGGGACAACCCTGACATTGCAGGGCATGCAGGCGGAATACTTCGTCCGCGGTCGTATGTACATCGGGGTGGGCACCAACGCAGCGCGCATGAACCGCCAGCGGATTTTTATGGACTCGCTGGCTGAGCGCATCTCCCAGCGTATTCATGAAGAGGGCAGTGCCGCGTTTCTGCATAATCTGCTGGATACGCTTGCTCCCTACTTTCAAACCGATATGCGGCGCGGTCGCATGATCAACGAAGCATGGAACACCCGCGATTATAATCAGCTAGAGCCTGTACGCATGGCGGGAGAGTACCGAACCGGGCCCCATGGGTTTAACGAGTTTTATGCTGACAAAGACGCACTGAGCGATATGCTCATGGATATATTCTACTACCCGATTGCGACCGAACCGATGACTTGACGTATCTGTCAAAACAAGAGCTGATATGATATAATGCGACTTGGAAAGGAGTGAAATATCATGAAGAAAGCAGCTTGCTTCCTCCTTACGCTTGCGTTGGTCCTCACATCGATCACCGCGCTGGCGCAATCCCCCAGCATCACAACCAACGACCTGAAACAGCCCGGTGGCACGAATGAAGGGAATGGGCAGTCGCCCACCCTAAGCGTTACACTGACCAACCTGAGTCAGGTAACTGAAATAGTCCCCCATGCGGGGCAATCACCCACAATGAGCATGACGCTTGGTAACTTAAACCAGGTGACCGGTACCAACCAGTCGCCCTCGATGAGCATGGCACTTGAAAACTTAAACGAGGTGACCGGTACCGGCGCTACCAAGGTGATGTCGCCGACCCTGAGCATGACGCTCAACACCCTGACCCGCTTTTCCGCGTCCGTTAAGGGGTATGGTGTCTCGCTCAACGGCCTGTTCACTATCAACGAAACGCTGACACCGGACGCTCGGGCAGCGTTTGATACGATTGTGGATTATGTAGGCAAAGGCCAGGACGTGGTCGGGTACTTCGGAGCGGACTTCCAAGGTTTGGTCTTGCGCGGTGCCCTGTCGCCAAACTACTATGGATTTGATTTTTCCAAGTTGATTCTCAGCGAATACGTATCGCTTCAAATCAACCAGGAGTTGGAAAGTGATTTTGATGTGTCCTCCACGTTTGGTTTTGCCAGCGAGTATCAGGACGGACAAACGGTCGTTGCCATGTTTGGTTACCGCGAAAAAAACGGCACGATCGTATGGACGGCGCTCAATACCGTTTCCGTCGATGGCCAGGTGAAAGTCGATATTCCCTCCGCGCTTCTGCGCAGGGCTGGGGCTGAGGCCATCCTTGGGATCCTGTCCTAACGATAAAACCCATGTCGGCCGCGCTGCCGGAAATCACTCATACTGACCGATATAGGAATGATACGATGCAAGAGTTCGAAAACAAGCTCATCCTGGATAAGGCAGAAACGGAGATTGACCCCATTGAGTTGCTGCGGCAGTTATTGTCGCGCATCGGGGTCATTTTGATAACGGCGATTCTTGGTACGGTGCTGGCGGGGGTATATACATTTTATTATGTAACGCCGATTTACGAATCCACCGCCAAGCTGTATGTGCTCAACTCCGGTGACTCCGCCATCAACCTATCCGATCTACAGGTGGGTTCCTACCTTGCCAGTGACTATATTGAAGTTTTCAACACTTGGGAAGTGCACGAGATGGTCATCCAGAATCTGAACCTGCCCTATAATACCGATTATATGCAGGGATCGCTCAGCGTATATAATCCTAGCAACACCCGCATTATCTTTATTACGTTTGAGTCGCCGGATCCGCATGAGGCGATGGTCATTGCCAACGAATACGCTTCGGTTGCCATACAGTTCATCTCCAAAACCATGGCAACCGAAGAGCCCAATATCATGTCAGCGGCACTGGAGCCGGCCTATCCTACATCGCCCAAGAAAACGGTCAACCTGCTGATGGGCTTTATGGTCGGGCTGCTTTTATCCAGTGGCGCTATTGTATTGCGCTTTATGATCGACGACAAGGTGAAAACGGCAGAAGATATCCGCAAATATGCCAAACTGCCTGTGCTGGCTGTTGTTCCCACGCTCAAGCATAGACGCACAAACACCAAAAGTTCCGGGCGGGGGAGATAGTCATGAGAAGTATTGAAATTACCAATTTCCCGAAGTTATCCTACGAAGTCACCGAAGCGATAAATACACTTTGCACCAACCTGACCTTTACCGGCAGAACCTATAAAAAAATCATGCTCACCAGCGTGACCGAAGGGGAAGGCAAGTCCTTTCTGGCTATGGAAATCTTCCGAAAAATGGCCGAGCTTGGCAAGAGCATTATTCTGGTTGATGCGGATCTGCGCCGATCGAAGATCAGCGTGCGTTACGGCATTCAGTATAATACCTCCAGCGACCTTGGCATTACGCACTATCTTGCGGGCAAATGTACTCTGGAGGATATACTCTATTCTACCAACTTGCGCCGGGCGTATTATATTCCCGTTGGGTACTATGTATCCAACTCGCTGGCGTTGATCAGCTCGCCTAAGTTTCAGGATTTGCTGGATCAGCTTGCTATGCAGGCGGACTATGTGCTCGTGGACGGCCCACCCATCGGAATGATCGTCGACGCGGCTGAGATTGCCAAGTCCTGCGATGGTGCGATCTTTACGGTAAGCCATAACCGGGTACATAGAAACGATCTTATTGAAGCCAAAGATCAAATCGAACGCTCCGGTTGCACGGTGCTGGGGGCAGTCCTTAACAATGTACCCATGAACATCTATAATAGCCGCAAGTATAAGGGCATGTACGGAAAATATCGGAAAATGTACACGCCCGACAGCCGCCTTCTCAAGGAAGACGAAAAGGAAGATAAGAAGGCCAACAGTTTATTATGATCGACATCCATCATCACATAGTCTACGGACTGGACGACGGTTCCAAGAACAGGGAAACCACACAGCAGATGCTCAAGGCCGCTTGGCGTCAAGGCGTTCGCACCATTGTTGCTACACCCCACATCGCGCCCGGTATTGAGCACTTTCCGATGACCGTGTACCACCAAAGGTTGCTGGAAACCCAGGAGATGTGCCGGGAGCTTGGCCTGGATATGCGTATTCTGGCCGGTGCGGAAATCCGCTACACGCAGCAGACCCCAACCTATCTGGCCCAGAACAGCATTCCATCCCTGGCGGGGAGCAGACGAATTTTAATCGAGTTTACCGGCAGTACACGGTTTGAGGTCATCGAGGACGCCGTACAGACGGTGCTTCGCAACGGGGCAGTGCCCATTATTGCCCATATTGAGCGTTATAAGGACTTTATTGCCCAGCCGAAACGCTTGGAAGCGCTGAAAGAAGAGTACAATGTGTACTACCAGGTCAACAGCGAGACCATTCTCAAACGGCGTATGCACCGCACCGTGAAAAAGCTTTTACAGCATGAGATGATTGACTATATTGCAACCGATACCCACGACCTGGAAAAACGGCGCTGCAATATGCAGGAAGCCTATGACAGGCTTGCAGAGCTGGTGGGAGCACCCTATGCCGACCGGCTGACGGGACGGGGCATGCGGGCTGAAGACTATCTTGGTTCTGTCAATGAACAGGAGATGGACGAGGTCGTACGGGCGTACCGTATGAAAAAGGAACTGCGGGATGATAGAAGAAACATGCGCTGAGCGCATGTTTCTTCTATTGGTAATTTCATGGTAAACCCAGGTATGCTAAAGCGGCAATCCGCTTTTTTTATTGCAGAGAATCCGATAATAGGAGAGAGTTATTCTGTTTTGCGCAGGTGAAACAGCATTCTGTGGAAAATTTGTTTGATATCGTTGGCGTTCATCCACACTACGATGATGATTAAAACGGCCTGCACAATGTATAGCATTTGGCCGCTGGCGATCAGAAACGCTTGCGCCAGCAGTAGAATATGGGTTGCAATGAACTTGGGATATTGAATACGGATGCTTACAAAATGCGATGTGTTCAGCATGATGAATATCCATAGTAAAATATAGGATATCATGGTCGCAAATGCCGTGCCGGTGATGCCGAAATGCCTTGTGAGAACAATGTTCAATCCCAGATTGATCAGTGCGGCGGAGCCGGATGTGTAAACCGCGCCTTTGGTCTTCTTCATCGCGACGTAATTGGTGCCCATGAAACTGGCAAAGCACGAGAAAACCACTGATATTACCAAAAACGGGGTATATTGCCAACTGCCTTCAAATGCCGGGCCGACCATCACGGCATAAATGGGCCGTATCAGCAGGAGCAGCACCATGGAAACCAGCGTGAGGGTGATGTGTAGCAGGTGGAATATTTTGCTGTAAAACTCTGCTTTATCGGCCGAGTTGGATTCGGCCACCGAGGAGAGCTGCCATGCTTTGAAAAATACGGCATTGACGGTGGTCAGCAGCGCCGGGACTTTTCCGGCGGCAGAAAACATACCGTTGTCGGCTGTGGTTAGCTGCGAAAGAATGACATACTTATCAATAGATGACATCGCCCACCAGCTGATCAGATGGATGATCAGCGGGATGGAATACACCAGCATTTGCTTGCCGATAGCTGGATCAATATGAAAGTTGAAACGGAGTTCTTTGCGGATGCCGATGACAATGATCAGCGAGGTTAACAAGCTTGCGCTGGCTGCGGCATAGATATAGCCGCGCAGGCCCATCTGAAACACGCTGATCAGGACTACTGCGATGCCAATTTGCAAAAAGGATTGTATAATTCCAGAGATGGCATACAGTTTTACCTTCTCAATCCCACGACAGTAACTGGATAGAATGGCGCGTATGCCGCTGGTGATACAGACCAGCCAGATTAGCATACGATAGTTCCAGAAATCATAGGGCAGATGGACCAGGCTGACTAGCAGCAGTAGCACGAAGTTCCCTATTAATGTAATAGCGATACCGATGGTGATCACCTGCGAACGCTCGATGTCACGATCCATACTGAAGCGGAATACGCTTTCATTGATCGCCAAGGTAATCGTAGGCATGAGGAAGGTGGCGGTTGTCACAATCAGGTCAATGATGCCGTATTCGCTGGTCGTTAAAACGCCGGTATAGTAGCGCAGCATGAAAAAGGCCGCAAGCTTGCTTCCCGCGTCGCCTAAAAGGAAAATAGTCGTATTTCTCGTCAGCCGCTTATACTTGTTCATAGTGCCCTTTCAGTGTATCCGCAGCAAGGCCCTGCGGTGAGGCGTAGGGGTTTTGTATCACAGGGTGTGTTGCCTGCATGCTGTTGCAGGGTGAGCTCGTTTCCTGTGATGAGTCAACGCCCGGTATACGGTGCAATATCGTCCAGAATTCTTTTGGCGACGGCTTCGTCGCTGTAAGCTTTGGCGGTCTGCAAGGCAGCACTGAGGATGGCCTGACGCTGCTCATGCGGCAGCAGGATATAGGCTTCCAGTGCCGCAGCTAACGCCTGTGCATTTCGGGGCTTGACCAGCCCGCCATTTTGACCGTCAATAATGACACCGTCTATTCCCTCGCCTTGTGAACCGATGGCATAGCACCCGGCAGCCATAGCCTCCATATAGACCATGCCAAAGGATTCCGGGCTGCTTGCCATTACGAAGATATCGCTGTCTAGCATCCGCTCAAGCACGTTCTCGCGGCTGAGTCTGCCAGTGAATTTGACGTTACGTAGGTTGGCAGACGTAGCATAGGCTTGCAGCGTATGCTCCAAAGGACCGTCTCCGACAATACAAAGCTCCATTGCATAGCTTGGCAGCAAGGCGATCGCCTGGAGCAGGATATCCACATTTTTAAGCGGGATTAAATCACCGGCAAACAGCACTTTGTGTGGTGTGGCGGCTCGCTGGATCTTTGCCTGCACAAATTCGCTGTCAAGCAGCGGAGCGCCGGAATAGGCAACGAACACAGGGGTATCAGGTGCTTGTTTGCGTAAGCGTTGGGCGATTGTACTGGAGCGTGCCCCGACAATGGAGGAGTGGGTAGCGATATCCTTTGCCCTTGGGAGCGAGTTCAAATCACTGTTGTTAAACAAGGGTACAAAGGGCGTATCGCGAAAAGCCATCTTCGCTTTTAGCAATCGGATCACAGACCAATTACCGGCACAAAAATCACAAATGACAACATCCGGCTTTGCTGCTTCCAGGCGGCCGGCAACAGCTGCTGCCATCTGCCGGCTGATGCTTTTAATAATATACCCTCTGTGGGGAATAAAGCGGGGATAGTCAAGGTAGAATACAGGGATACCGTCAATGGCGTACTCCCTGGGGCCTTGACCGCGCCGTTCTTTCCAGAAAAGTCTTGGCCGCAGATGAAACACGCTCACCTGATGCCCAGCCTGACGCCACGCAAGCGCCCAGAGATGATCAGCCTTTGTATATTGTTCGTCGGGGTCCGGGGTTGGGTAATGTGTTGTGATAATTACGATATTCATACTATACTCCCTTTAATAGGGTCGCATCCAGAAAAAAGTATAGGGAAGCAGACCATTGCCATCCACGGTAACGGTCTTATACAAAATGTAAAGGAACATGAAGATCATGGCATAACGCCCGACTGTGTACATATTGGAGCGCTTTGTCATGAAACGGGAAAAGAGCAGACATTCGCTGATGAGGAAGACCCAGCCAATACGGCCCACATTCAGCATAAACTGACTGGCAAATGCGCTGAGCGTCCACAGCAAAAAGCCAACACCTGCCAGCATGGTTAAAAGTTTTTCCATATCGGCCGATTCCCCCAAGACGGCGGACGAATCGCTGACGAGTTCTGGATGTAATCGCTTCTTTCTGTTGGCGATCATGGTGGCGACTAAAAAGATAGCAAAGATCATAAAGCGGAATATGGTAAGCAAGCCTGTGCGGGATTCGAACTCCGGGATATTGATATAGCCTTGGTATTCACGGTTGACCATCATATATCCCCCGACCATAGCAGCGCCACACAGCAGCAGGACAGCCATATTGCGCAGAACGATCTTGGTGGTTAGCTTTCCGGTATTGCTTAAAAGAATGGCAATACCCAGATAGGTGATTGAAACGATGCTGGAATAGTGAAATAGTGTTGCGATCAGTGCAATAAACAGGTACTTAATATATTTTTTGTCCAAAAGATAATGGAATCCGTAGCATACGATGGAAATGGATAGCCACTGCCGCATGCCGCTCATCGTTAAAAAGAAGGTGCTGCACATAAACGCAAACACCATGCTGGGGAAGCTGATATGACGGCGCAGCTTCCAAAAGCCCGTAATGAGTAGCCCGTTTGTAATTAGCGCTGTGATGAATATACAGGCCTGCGCGCTGTGTGTGATTCCCATAAATACCTTGATGTATAACAAAAATGCAGGCTCCCGGATGAAGCCCCATTCACCGTAGGATTCAAACATACGGAAGTAACCAATGGTGTCGTTTCCGACGGTGTTAGCACGCAGACCCGCAACAAGCGCTGCGATCAGTATACAGAAAAAAAGCTTCAACTGCTTTGGCTTTTTTTGCATGGAAGAAGCTAGCCATGTGCAAAGGATGACAGGGCTAACGTACATAAAAATGGTCAGTAGGTTTGTCTTCCCCATGTTATCTCCCTGTGGTTATAAACCATAGATTTTGCCAAGCACGGTCACTTCGTTTTGCCAATAATACCGGTCTGCGTCATTGATTTCGTTTTCCCGGCAGCGGCGGTACAAGACCGGGTCTGTCTTCAGGCGAAGGATCGCGTTTTTAATTTCCCCGGCGTTATCTGTTTCCACAACCAAGCCATATCCCCTGCTTGTGACTTTATCACCCATGCCGATACCGCTTTGCATAATCATCGGGGTTGCGGTGATGATGGCTTCAAAAAACTTAACAGCTTCGGCGTCTTTTTGGTGGTTGGGTACATGTTTATCATACCCGCAAAACAAGACATCCGTTTGCTGGTATAGCGCTGTGGACTCTGTCACGCCGTTATAGGGGCCATGTACATGTACGTTGGCAAGTCCTGCGGCCATCTGCCGTAGGGCGGGGAGGTCTATTCCGCCGCCATTGATATCTACGCGTACATCAGGCATCTCTTTCACGGCTTCAAACAAGGCGGAAAACTGACGGATCTGCCCGCGCACCGCGCCATGGTACCCAATACGGAAACTGTCGCTTTCTGTTTTTTCCTTGCGCTGAATCAACCCGCGATCCGGGTAGTTTTTCAGCGAGTAGAGCTTGGACTCATATTGCCCGTAGGGCGGTGAAAGGTAAATGTCGTTTTCATACAGGGCTGCCATGCTTTTGCGGATCAGCCGCAACACAAGGCGCTGGATCAGCCGTCGTTTCAGCGGGCTGCCAACCTCATAATATTCATGCATATCCAGCACATAGCGTGCATCCTTTGGCAAGGCAAACATACCTGTGATGCCGCCGTCCATATCGTGCAGGTGATAGGCATCGTAGTTTGCGGTGCGCAGATACCTGCGAACTTTTCTGATAAAAGCAAAAAACGCAGGAAGCTGCTTAAGGCCAGTGCCGGGCTGGGACAGGCAACCAAAGCGCACAATGCGGATGCCCTCCAGTATTTCCATTTCCGGGTGTTTGGTGTTGCGGCTGCGATCCCAGCAGAGGATATCTACCTGCGCGCTGGCGCGCGTTAAGAAAGTCGCCTCTTTATAGACGCGCACATCGGGATCAAACCGGTTGGTTAGAATCATGCAGATATTCATGCGGGCGTTTCCTCAGCGGTATAGCTTGTGCAAGAGGTACAGGCTGATAAGCGGTGTTTTTGTCAATACCTTTTTAATCATGAAGTAAGGGTGCATCTCCGCGCCAAAGCCGATAATGCTATTGGCGATGCCCTGCACCATCGATCCTTCAAAATCCAGTCTTCGGCAGGTTTCGCAGGCAAACTTGATGCCTTCATACGTCAGAACTGTCTGGAAGTTCAGGCTCCGCTTGGCGGGGTCCCCACCGCTCATTAAGGCGTATACGGTGGTCGCGTCATACACATAAAGTGCAACGTTGCACACAGCTCCGCTTTGGTCTTTGGCCATCAGCATTTTCACGGCTTGATGATCTTTGCAGGCTTGATAGAGTCGTTTGAGCAAGGGAAGGGATACGGGATTTTGCAGATGCTGTCGCGCATAGGTCATGCTGTTGATTTTATGAAACAATTCGATATCATCAAATTCGCTGACGGTACAGGCCTGCTGGGCTTTACGCAAGTGTGTACGGGTAGAGGAACGGAAGTTTTGCTCTGCGGCAGTCAAATCGCACGGACAATCGATATAAAAGGTATACAGGGTTTTTTGTTTGTATCCCTGCCAGTAAAACGGCTGCCAGTTGGTTACCTCCGGCGAGAAGCACTGCTGGTACATGTGTACACCGGATTGCTCGATTTGATCGATCAGCAATTTGTAGGTGTTATTTTCATGATGAATCCGCTTTTCTACTTTTTCGCTTTCTGTTTGCTTGAGCCAGATACCGTTGTGCTGGGTCAGCTGCGGCATGGTGATATAGCGAATTCCCAGTTTCTGTTTGATATGATATGGCAGGGCAGCAATAATCTTGCCACGCTCTTCTGCCAAGAATACATTCCAATGCTCGCGACCGCCGCATACAGCATCCAGCCAGAAGGGCTGATCATACAGGCAGATATCCTGCTCGTTTTTTGAACAAAAGTCGATCCATTGTTCCTGTGGGGTCACTGGCGACACTCCTTATCAGCGGTAGAGGTGGTACGGTGCACAGGTATCCTACTATTTAGGCATAGAGAATATACTTAAGATACTGGCGGATCACGGGTCGCTTTTCCAGGACTTTCTTAACCGAATAGTAGGGCCGCATCTCTGCGCCGAATGCGCGGTTATAGTTGGCCACGCCTTCCATCATCGATCCTTCAAAATCATACAGCCTGCCAGTATCACAGGCAAACTTAATGCCTTCATAATCCAGCGCTGTCATAAAATTGTTTCCGCGCTTGTCGGGCCTGGAGCCTGACATCAGGGAATAGACGGCCTTGGCATCATATACAAGGAATAGAACATCGCATATGGTGCCGAAGGCATCTTTGGCACAGAGCATTTTAACGGCGTTGTGCTCCTTACATGCGTTGTACAGACGTACGATCAGTTCGCGGGAGACCGGATTGCGCATATGCTGGCGTTCAAAGGTCATAGTGTTCAGCTTATAAAATAGATCAATATCGTCAAACTCTGTAATCTCCGCGGCCTGACCGGCTCTTTTAATCGCTTGCTTGGTGGATTTGGCGAAGTTGCGGAAGGCACCATCCAGATCATAAGGCGAATCCACACAGAAGGTATACAGCGTGCTTTGATTATACCCCATCTTGTCAAATGGCTGTGAGTAGGCATCGCTTTGGGACAGGCATTGCTGATATACGCTGATGTCCATGGTCTCGATCTGCTTGATTAGCTGGCTGTATGATTGGTTTTCTCTGACGATATGCTCTTCCGTGCTTTCATCTTGGGCGTGTTGAATCCAGATTTGGTTACGCTGGGTTAGCTTGGGCATGGTGACATACGTTAGACCTAAGCGCTGTTTATGGTGAAACGGCAAGGCGGCGATAATCTCGCCATGTTCTTCTGTCAGCAGCACATCCCAGTTTTCGCGGCCCTCGCATACGGCGTCCAGCCAGAAAGGCTGATCGTAGAGACAGATATCCTGTGTGTGTCGGGCACAAAAGTCGATCCATTGTTCCTGGTTCGTCATGTGTAACTCCTTTGCACTGGTGTTGGGGAAAGGTTACCGGCTCATGATCGTCAGTAGTTTTTGTGTCAAGGCTGTAAAATCATAGTCCATGGCGGCTTTGCAGGCATTCTGGCCGTATACTTCCCGCTGGGCGGGTTCCAGTTCCGCAAAATGACCGATGGCTTCGGCATAGTCCTGTGCGCTTGTCAGGTCCCGCGCCATGCCCGCGCTGTAGCGTTCTATCAGGTCGTAGGCGGTTTTATTATTGGCCAGAACGGGCTTAGCGCTGGCAAAATAGTCAAATTGCTTGTTCATACTCATACCAAACTTGGCGATGGGCGTAGGTTTCCAGTGCAGCAGGCACAAATCCGCCTTGGATAGAATATAGGGAACTTTGTGTTTGTCAACTTTGCCCTTGAACACGATGTTGTCAAGGCCTTGCGCTTTGGCGCTTGCTTCCAATACAGCTCGCTCGTCACCGTCGCCAAACAGAATCAGTTTTACACCGGGAAAGCCTTGCTTTTGTAAGGCCTTTGCCGTATCCACCAGGATGGATAAATTGTTCACCTGGCGAATAGCGCCGGCATAGAGAACTTTGAAGGTATCGGGATCGTCCAGATCCGGATCGGGAAAGGCGGCGTGCATGCGGTCGAACTCAAAGGCGTCAAGATCAACCCCGTTGTTGATGTGGTGGATTTTGGAGAGGTCTACCGGCCCGCCCTGATCACTGTCCCAGCCTTTGCTGATGACATAATCGCGACCGCCCTCCATGGTGAACACGATAGCGTCGGCACGGGTATACAGGCGTTTTTCATAGGCATACATCAGCTTGATCAGCAGGTTCTGCCGGCGGGCCAAGCCATAGGCAACAAAGCTTTCCGGCCACAAGTCAGCAATTTCGGCAATGCCTTTGCAACCGTATCGTCTGGCGAGCTTGAGCCCTTTCATGCAGGCCATGGGCGTAGCCGATACCGACAGGATGACATCCGGCTTTGGAAAGTGTTTGCACACGCGCGAAAGCCGTGGTGGAAACAGGAACATGTTCACAATACGGCGCATGCCATTGCCTTGATAGCCGATGTTGCGAACATACACATAGTGGATGCCATCCACCGTGTCTTCCCGGTAGAGCGCTTTGTCGGTGATCAGGTTAATGTCTGCGTTATGTACAGTACTGGAGGCAAAAATGGTTACCTCATGTCCGGCGCGCATCAGAAATTTAGCGAAGGTCGCCGGACGCGCTAGCGGATAGTACTTGGTGGGAACGGCATAATGGTTAATCAGCCAGATGCGCATAGATTCAGCCTTCCTTCAGCTTGCAGCAGCCTACTGTGCAGTTGCGGGAGATTTCTTCCATTTTTAGTACACCATCGATCTGGCAAAACAGCCTGGCAATCTTGAACCGCTTGAATAAACCGCGTACGGGATAGAGCAGGTTAACAAAAAATCGAACGGCGGGGCGGTATTGTAGTTTCAGCCGGCAATACGCCCGGCGAAAGCCAAAGTACTTTTCCAGATAGATATGCATGTTGGTATCATGGTTGATGGTGCGCTCGCCCGCCAGGAAATACATGCCTTGGGATAACTGCGAGGCAAAGTGATCCAGCACAGAGTATATAATCGCAGCGTTGACCTGGTTTTTTTCTTCGCTGGGTTTGGCTTTCAACACCGACAGCGTGGCATACCCAGGGTAAAGTCGGACAAACATATGCCCTGCAATACTCTGATCTTCTTTAGAGAAAGCGGCGAAGGTAACGCCATCTTCCCATTCTTTGAGATCGTTGATGAATTCATCGCGATCCACCTTGACACTGCAGACTTCGGAATAGGTTCCCATGGCTTCGTTCATTACTTCGTATAGCGCATCGCTGTGCTCCAGCGGATTGATGACCCGTACGTCATACAACTTTAGCCCTTTGCGTATTTTGGAGCGGTAATTGGACTTGACGTCCATAAAATCAAACGGCGTATCTTTGATGGTGTACCACCAGCAGGTATTCTCATTGCAATCAAAGTCCGATGTCCACCGCGCCAGAAGGACTCTTTCGCCAAACGCCTTCCAAATGTCTTTGCGCTGCAGTGCGGCAGTATCTGCTTCTTCGTGTGGTGCGGTAGTGGGGAGGAGTGCGTGGTTATAGTATCGCCACTTCATTTCTTGCTGCATGTGCTTCTTCCTTTCAGTATTGCCAGTGCTTTGTGCATTTGCAGGCGGTAAGTGTCCTGGGTGATTTGGCCGGTTCTGAGCAGATAATCTCCGAAATCCTCCGCAGTGGCCATGCCTTCTTCGTGTATGCTTTCAGCCTTGATCACCGTGCTGATGGTTTGCAGAAGGATTTTCATATCGTTAATCCATGTCATGTTTCCAATGTACTGTAGATCATAGGCCAGCTTGTCCTCCCAGGCGATGGCGTTGCGGCCGTTAACCTGCGCCAGGCCCGTCAGGCCGGGCCGAACCGAATGGCGCAAGCGCTGCTCATCTGTCATGAACACCATGTCACGCACCAGCTGCGGCCGGGGACCGATGAAGCTCATGTCACCCTTTAGGATGTTCCATAGCTCCGGCAGTTCGTCCAGGCTGGTTTTCCGTAGGAAACGGCCAAAGGCCGTCAGCCTGTCCTTATCGGGCAGCAGTGTTCCCTCCGGGTCCCGCGCATTGGTCATCGAGCGGAACTTGTACAGGGTGAACAGCGTTTCGTTACCGGCTTTGTCCCACTGTCCGGGGCGAACCTGGGAAAACAGTGCTGGGGGCTTATGAAACAGCAATCCCAAGACTGTAATCACCACAAGTACCGGGGAGAGCACCACCAGCGCGGTTGCTGCAACGACAATATCCAGCAAGCGCTTGATAAACCGCGTATAAACCTGGTTGGATGCGATGGCGTTCACCCCCTGTAAATACTGTCAGGCTTCCTATTGGAAGCACAAGCGGATGATTTGAATGATGGTATCCTGCTCATCGGGCGTCATGCGGATATCGGACGGCAGGCAAAGGCCGCGCGCGAAAATATCCTCACCGACTGCTAGCCCGTCCTGCATGGATACAAATGGGTTATCGCGGTAGAACGGCTGCATATGCATCGGCTTCCAGATCGGCCGGCACTGTGCGTTGCGCGCGGTGAGTTGTTCATATAACTCCGTAGGGCAGCTTTTGCCCGGCTGGGATGTGTAGGTTGCGCTTTGCTCTGTCCGCTCCTGGGGACACATGGCGGGCGCATCAATCAGCAGGCAGGACAGCCAGAAGTTCGGTTCCATCTGCGTAGGATCATACGGGTTCATCGACAGGGGCAGCCCCTGCAAACCCTCCCGGTAGCGCTGATAGATGGCTTTTTTCCGGGCGATATGTTCGGCCAAGTGGGGGAACTGTCCGCGAACCACCCCGGCGATTACGTTGCTCATCCTATAGTTGTAGCCCAGCGCTTCATGCTGGTACCAGGGCGCGTTCTCCCGGCTCTGTGTTGACCACTTGCGGATTGTGGCGGCATCTTCGGCGGAATCGGTCAGGAGCATGCCGCCGGACGAACCGGTGATAATTTTGTTGCCGTTAAAGCTGATAACGCTGTAATCGCCGAAGCGTCCTGTCTGCTGCCCGTGCAGGGTAGCGCCCAGGGATTCTGCGGCATCTTCAATCAGTTTCGCGCCGTGGGTATGGCAAATGGCCCGGATGGCATCCAGCTTGGCGGGGGTGCCGTACAGGTTGGCAATCACCACCACGCGTACATCCGGGTAGAGCGAGAACGCCTTTTCAAGCGCGTTGGGATCCATATTCCAGGTGTCGGGTTCGGAGTCGATGAATATCGGAACGCCGCCTTCGTACACCACAGGGTTGACGGTCGCGCTGAAAGTGAGATCGGAACAAAATACGCGCTCGCCCGGCTGCACGCCGCACAGGCGCATGCACAGGTGCAGTGCGCTGGTACCACTGGCAAGCCCTACGGCATAGCGGCAGCCGATCTGCTCGCAGGCGAGGCGCTCGGCCTCGTCGATGTTCTTGCCGATGGTGGTCATCCAGTTGAGCGTATAGGCTTCGGTCATATAGCTTAGCTCGCCGCCGTGCATTGTGGGCGAGGCAAGCCAGACCGTCGATTCAAACGGCGGAATGTTTGCCAGCGTACTTGGCGGAGCGGGTTGCACCGCACCGGGCTTTGGTGTGTTTCCGGTAAGACGCGTATCATCCATCGAATGTACTCCTGTTTGGCGGTTAGCCTTACGAAAAGCGTGCTATTGTCTCCATCACTGCGGCGTTGCACGGAGGATATCCGCGGCAAGGCGGCTCAGTAATGCTGTGATTATAGCAAAATATTACAACAAAGTAAACACTATCGTAATAATTTATTAATATTTTTTAGGCAGATATTGCTGAGAAGGAATTTGGGCCAGCAATACTGTGCAGTATTGATAGCGCTTAGTATCCTATTGGTAATGAAGGGTGGCGCCAAAGGTTGCGCGTTGGCTGGGATTGATACATACAAGACTTAATTATTAAGAAAAAATTTGTGCTTGACACAATTCAGTAACAGTTTTATAATAAATTGACTCGCATGATTGCAATCCTTCTGGGTATAGTCAATAGCATCGTGCGCAAACGCTTGTCAGACGAATAAGGAGCAGCCACCGATATGGGCGACAAGAAGAAGAAACGCAGGCAGATGGAACGGCTCGAAGAAATCGCGCAGGAATTGGAAGAGCGCGAGTTTGCGTTGAGCCGCGAAGTAGAGTATCTTGCGCAGCAAAAGAGAGAGCTTGAAGCAAGGGAACAAGAACTTGCCAAAGCCAGCGAAGCGTTACCGCTGCACAATGTACCTATGTCCCTAGCCCCGCAGGAAGAACCCGTATACCGGGAACGGCCGCTCAGTCCGCAGCCTGTTGTGGAATCGGGCAACCGATCGGCACAGCCGCCTGCGAAAGTCGTTGCCGAGATCAACGGCATTGTCAAATCCGTGTTCTGGGATTACTCCAGCAATGTGCGGCAGGTCAGCTCTCAGATATCCACCGTGACCGCTGCCATGATGTGCGCGGCGGTAACCAGCGTTCTGGAAAACCGCAACTTTGATATGAAAGAAGTCTTTGTGCGGGAAATGGAACGGATTATGGACGAGGGCGATTTTGTCAAAACCATGCAAGCGCCGCCTGCTACACGCAGCCATAGCCGCGAAACATCGGCGATGCAGGCAGTTGCAGGGCTGGCAAAGGAGAAAGCAAAGCCGCAGGTAGCGGCCAAGCCGGAACCCACTGCGGAAATCCTGCTCCAACCGGAGCTCGATATGCCAGATGCAGACGAAGAGGCGTTTCAGCCGCTCAAGCCCGCAAAATCTTTGGCCGCATTGCCCACCAAGCCGCAGGACGATGTTTTGCGCATCAGCAGTGTGATGGAGTTTCAGAAACTCGGCGACAAGGGCTTTCGCAACGATGATTCCATCGTGCGTGTACAGCTGCCCGAGGGAATCCAGTACATTCCCGGCAACTTCTTCTATGGCTGCAATAATTTGCAGGAGATTTGGCTGCCGGATTCGCTGCTGGAGATTGGCGCAAGCTCCTTCTATGGTTGCACCGCGCTGAAGGCGGTACACATCGGTGAAAAGTCCGCCCTGCGGGAGATTGGCGAGTATGCGTTTGCCCTGTGCGAATCGCTGCCGAGCTTCACGATTCCCGCGCGTGTGGAAACGCTGGGGACGAGCGTGTTTCGTTTCTGCTCATCGCTGGAGACGCTGAAATTTGCTAAAGACAGCAAACTCAAGGTGATTGGCAGCCATTTGCTGCAAAACTGCACAGCGCTAGCTAAACTTCATCTGCCCAGCAGCGTCACCGTGATTCCCACCAGCATGTGCTATGGCTGCCTGAAGCTTCGCAAAGTCGTGGCAGGTGGCGTTCATACCATTGAAGATTATGCATTCTTTGGTAATGAAAATCTGCAAAGCGTGCACATCAGCTTTAAGAAAATTATTGCGGCGCAAGCCTTTGAAGGCTGCGATCCCGCCGTAGTGATAGAGTACAAAAGCCAATAGCGTAGAGTCCTGACAACAAGAACTGTATAAAACGATGCAATGGGTGGTACAACATGAACGAAGCGAAGAAGCGAAGCGAGAAACCAAGCGTCAATAAGCGAAACCCGATGCCGTCGAGGGATCTGGTTTTATGGGCGCTGGATTTCAGTATGTATGTAATTATTGCCACATTGATGCTGTTGCTTAGCGACAGTGTCATCGCCAATATGGGCAAGCGAATGATATCGCTGCTGATCCTCATGGTATTTGTATTTGGGTCCCGCATGATATTCAATGTTTATCGCCAGGTGTGGCGGTATGCGACCGGGCACGAATACCTTTCTGTGATCTGGGCCGACCTTGTCGGCGGGTCGCTGTATCTGCTGTTCAGCTTCATATTAAAACAATGGAATATGCAGCTGATGGTATGGCAAACCATTACCGTGGTCGCGGTCAATTGTCTTGCCCTGCTATCAACACGGTTTGCGTACCTGTGTTACCATAACGCGCTCAAAAAGAGTTT
This sequence comes from Candidatus Limiplasma sp., assembly GCA_963678055.1. Taxonomy (GTDB): domain Bacteria; phylum Bacillota; class Clostridia; order Christensenellales; family Aristaeellaceae; genus CAXXOK01. The sequence continues at coordinate 2,629,430 of OY782679.1, read as the reverse complement.
ATTTACTGACGCGCCCAACGCAGGCTGGTTTATGCGCCTGCGCAGCGCGCTGAAAACCTGCGGTGTTCCCGGACTGAACACGTTTTCCGCCTTTGCCAGAACGGATGAACAGTCCGCCATAACAGCCAATGCCGGTTTGCAGTCGGATACGATAGAAAATGCTACCAATAATAAAATTAATATCGCCATCGTGGGCGCGAAAAACCTAGGCGTGCTGCTGGCACGCGAGCTTTTATCCAACCCCAGAGCGCATTACTATCCCTATTGTTTTGTAGATTCTGATGTGCAGAAAGTCGGCAACATGATTGCCGGCATCCGTGTCTACCCCGAAGCGGGGATTATCGACAGGCTGCGCGACATGCCGGTGCAGGAGGTTATTATCGCCCTGCCGCACCTAAACGGCCAGCAGAAGATGGAAAAATACGAGTTCTATCAGCAGTCCGGCTGTAAGGTTAAGCTGTATGACTTCCCCTTTAACCACAAAGACAGCAAGGACAGCAAGCGTGTACTGCGCGAGTTCAGCATTGAAGAGCTGCTGGCGCGTGAGGTGATTCACTTCTCGGATCATGAGTGCAAGCCCATCTATAAGGGGAAAACCATTCTGGTCACCGGCGGCGGCGGTTCCATCGGCAGCGAACTATGCCGGCAGCTGGTTAAAATGGATCCCGATACGCTGGTTATCTTTGATATTTACGAAAACAACGCCTACGATATCGAGCAGGAACTGCTGCCCAAGACCGGCAAGCATATCAAGATTCGAACGGAAATCGGCTCGGTGCAGGATGAATGCAGGCTGCGGGAGATATTTGAAACCTATCGGCCGCAGATTGTGTTCCATGCCGCGGCGCACAAGCATGTGCCCATGATGGAGAAAAACAGTGCCGAGGCCATTAAGAACAATGTGTTCGGCACGCTGAAAACCGTGAAGCTGGCAGAAGAGTACGCAGTCGAGCGTTTCCTGCTGATCTCTACCGACAAGGCCGTCAACCCCACCAACGTGATGGGGGCATCCAAGCGGCTGTGTGAGATGATTATCCAGTCCCGGCAGAACAGCAAAACCCTGTTCTCGGCAGTGCGCTTTGGCAATGTGCTGGGCTCTAACGGCAGCGTGATTACGCTGTTCAAACGGCAGATTTCCGCCGGTGGCCCCATCACCCTGACGGATCGGCGCATCATCCGCTACTTTATGACCATTCCTGAGGCAGCGCAGCTGCTGCTGCAAACCTGTGCGCTGTCCAAGTCCGGCGATATTTATGTGCTGGATATGGGCGTGCCGGTGAAGATTTTGTCATTAGCTGAAAACATGATACGGCTTTCCGGCCTGCTGCCCTATAAGGATATCGAAATCAAAGAAATTGGCCTGCGGCCCGGCGAAAAGCTGTACGAGGAGTTGCTGGTGTCCAAGGATTTGGTCATGAAGACGGCCAACAATTTGATTTTTATCGATCATGAGCAGCCCATCAGCCTTGAGGAAATGGAAGAAAAGCTCGGCGTTATGCAGGAGTGCATCCATAAAAATGACCCGGAGATTATCATCAAAGCCCTGCAGCAGGTGGTACCCACATACCTGCGGCCGGAGATGGTCAACAACCGGGCGGAGAACTCTTTGGAAATGAAACTATCGCGCCGCGACGACAAAGTGTCGTCCGATACGGCCGCATCGGGCTGGTAACAAAGGCAACATAGAAAACAGCCGCCATAGGGCGGCTGTTTTTCGTCTGCGCGGTAATGCGGCCTAGAAAGAATTTTTGTGCTACAATATCATCCGTATGGAAGCCGCGCTTTCGTGGCGGCGAAAGGAGCCCTATGAATCAACATCAAAACAATAAAAAAGCCTGGGAAGAGGCGTTTGAGCACCGAAACGAAGGCTGGTGCGACGATCTACCGGCGCGCCTTCGCACGGACGATTTGCCGTATATGAACCCCATGCTCAAAGAGGCATTGCAATCGCTGGATTTACAGGGCAAGACCATTGCCCAGTTTTGCTGCAACAACGGCCGGGAGTTGATGTCGGCGATGCAGCTGGGCGCGGCCGCCGGATACGGGTTTGATATCGCGGAAAACATGGTGGTCTTTGCACAGGGCATTGCCGAGCAGGCCGGATTGCCCTGTAGATTTACAGCGACCGATATTTTGGACGTCGACCCTGGCTATAACGGCCGCTTCGATCTGGTTTTGTTCACCGTTGGTGCGATCACCTGGTTTGAAGACCTGACGGCGCTGTTTCAGGTGGTGTCACGCTGCTTAAGGCCCGGTGGCGTGCTTCTGCTAAATGACTACCATCCGTTTCTGGGCATGCTTCCCATCCCCGGCGAGGATAGCTACGACGAAACGGACCTGCACCGCCTGGCTTACTCCTATTTCCGCAGTGAACCATGGTATGAAAAGGATTCCGGCGGGTACATGGCCGATCATGAAAATTCCCACACCTTCACCAGCTATTCGCACACTATGGCGGCGATCATCAATGCGGCGGTTACAGCCGGATTGCAGATTGCAGGCCTGCAGGAATATGATCAAGATGTGGGGATAGCCGAGGCCTACAACGGGATGGGCTTTCCGTTGTCATTCACGCTGAAAGCTATGAAATAGACGATATCGCTTCAAATACCGGCATACTCTCCAGCGGCGCAGGGGCAAGCACCCAGGCGCCGCCTTGCTGCGTTTGCCCGGTATCTACGTTTTTCCACAGCCCCTGGGGCAGATATACGCGGCGCTCGCGCTGCCCTGGCTGCATCACGGGCGCAACCACATAGCGGTTTCCCAGCATATACTGGTCCTTGAGCAAGGCACAGGTTTCGTCATCTGGGTAGTTATAAAACATCGGGCGCATCACAGGCTTGCCGGTTTCATGCGTTTCCTGCATGATATCGCGCAGGGTATCGCGCATGGTTTCACGCACCTGCAAATATTTGACCAGAATGGGGTAGGCTTCTTCGCCATAGCTCCATATTTCGTTGTCTGCGCCGGTGAACAATACCGGCGTTCCATCGGCACGCGTGGGCGTTTGGTGCGGCTCGCGGTCACCGTGCAGGCGCATCACCGGGCAGTAGGCACCCCACTGGAACCAGCGGATAAACAGTTCTCTGAACGCGGGGTCGCTGGGATCACCGCCGAAGAATCCGCCGATATCGGTGGTCCACCAGGGGATGCCTGCAATGCCCATGCTAAGGCCCGCGCAGAGCTGACGGCGGAAGGTCTCCCAGTTGGAGTGGATGTCGCCGCTCCATACCAGTGTGCCGTAGCGCTGACTGCCGGCCCAGGCGCAGCGAATCAGGTTGACAGGATGCTGCATACCGCTGCTTTGCATACCCTCGTAGAAGTTGCGAGCAAACAGCTGCGGGTACACGTTGCCCACACGCTGCGCACTGCCTAAGAAGTAGCGGAAGTTTGCATAATCATAGTTTCCGTATTCCGGTTCGGCTTCATCCAGCCAGAACAGGCGCACGCCTTGATCGTAATAGTTTTTCTTGCACTTATCCCACACATAGTCGCGGGCACGGGGGTTGGTGGCATCGTAAAACATGCTGTCGCCGCCAAAGCGCATGCCGATCTGCTCGCCTTGTTCGGCGTGCACCAATAGCCCCTGCTGGCGCATCTCCTGATAGTTTTCACTCTCCAGCGATACCTGCGGCCAGACCGATACCATCAGCTTGATACCCAGCGATTCAAGTTCCTCGGCCATGGCGTTGGCATCGGGGAAGAACTCCGTATCAAAGCGAAAATCGCCCATCTTGGGCCAGTGAAAGAAATCGCAGACGATGACATCCATTGGCAGCCCGCGGCGTTTATGTTCGCGTGCGACGGCTAAAAGCTGTTCCTGGTTCCAGTAACGCAGTCTGCACTGCCAGAAACCCAGACCGTATTCGGGCATCGCAGGAGCAAAGCCGGTTGCTTTGGCATAGGCAAGGCTGATATCCGCCGGGGTATCGCCTGCGGTAATCCAGTAATCCATCTGGCGCGTAGCACGGGCCTTCCATACGGTATGGTTTTTACCGAAGGCCACCTCGCCCACAGCGGGATTGTGCCATAAAAAGCCGTATCCACGGCTGCTCATGACAAACGGGACGCTTGCCTGGGAATTGCGGTGTGCAAGCTCCAGCACGCAGTGTTTTTGGTCCAGCGTTTCCTGCTGGTACTGCCCCATGCCGTAGAGCCGTTCATCCTCCATGCCGTGAAAGCGCACCGTCAGGCTGTGGTCGCCGCCAGCCAGCGGTTCAAACGCACGCGAGCGAATTGCAAGCGCGCCATTTTCCGCACTTTCCTCAAGCAATACGGTGCCATTGCTGTCTGTAAAGCAGATGGAGGGAAACCCGCGCCAGCCCTCTACGGATACCGTTGCGGTCAGCTTCCCGTTTGTTATGCTGGCTTTCGTTTCGTCGATGTGTATGTCCGGCGCCGTGGCAAGCGGATCCAGCAGCGCCCAGCGGTCGTCTGTAATGTCTCCCATCATCACCGCACGTACGCGCAGGCTGTTTTCGCCCCAAGCGCTCAGCTGTAATGTTTCGCCGAGGTTGCGTACAATCAGTGAGGTAGAATCTGATGTAAAATATTGCATGAACAACCCTCCCTGTATAGGTTCCACTGTACCTTGCAAAACAGCGCTTGTCAATTTATCAAGCGACGAATTTCGCTGCATTGACAACGTTTTTCTCCGCAAGGTATAATGCTTATAGGAACGCAGATGCGCATACAGAATAGGGGATGCCAATGAAACAGGATGCAATCATCGTCGGTGGAGGGATCGCCGGGCTGACGGCTGCTGCTTTTTTATGCAAGCAGGGTCGCAGTGTTCTGTTGTGCGAAAAGGAAGCCGTTCCCGGCGGGCTGGTCAGCTCGTTTACGGTAAATGGATTCACGTTTGATACCGGTCTGCGCGCCATGGAAAACTCCGGGGTGCTGCTGCCAATGCTAAAAAGCCTTGGCATTGAACTGGAGCTGTTACCAAATGAGGTTTCCATCGGCATTAAAGACCACATTGTGCGCCTGACCGGGGAAGACAGCCTGAAAACCTACAGCGATATGCTAAAGCAAAGCTTCCCGCAGGATGCCGAGGACATTGACACGCTGATGGGCGTGATTAGCCAGACCATGGAGGCTATGGACGTGCTCTACGGCATTGACAATCCCGTGTTCATGAACCTGAAAGACTATAAATACCTCGCCCAAACCCTGCTGCCGTGGGCGGCGCGCTATGTAATGGCGATGGGAAAAATTAAAAAGCTATCCATGCCTGTAGAAAGCTTTTTGCAGGGGATATTTAAAAACCAGGCGCTGATCGACTGCATCGCCCAGCATTTTTTCAAGGAAACACCGGCGTTTTTTGCGCTGTCGTACTTGAGTTTGTATTTGGATTACCGCTATCCCAAAGGCGGCACAGGTGTGTTGGCGGAAACGCTTGCACAGTACATCCGTGACCATGGCGGCGAGATTGCAACGGACACGAAAATCGTATCGGTCAACCCGACCGTGCAAACCATAACCGATGCTGGCGGCGCGAAATACCCGTACGAAACCCTGATTTGGGCGGCGGATATGAAAGCGCTGTATGCCGCTTTGCCCAAGCCTGAAGAGCTGGAAGAACCGGGTCGCACGGCGGCCATGGAGCATAAAAAAAGCATCGCCGGCCTGCGTGGCGGCGACTCGGTACTAAGCTTGTATATCCAAGCGGATGTGCCCCCGGAGGTGTTTGGCAGCATCCACAGTCCACACTTTTTCTACACGCCCTACAGCGACGGGCTAAGCTCCCTGAGCGATGTCCAGATTCGCCTGCCAAGCGGCGCGTTGACGGACGATCGCGATGCGCTGGAAAGTTGGGTGCGGTCTTTTCTGCGCCTGACCACCTATGAAATATCCATCCCCGCGCTGCGTGACTCGGATTTGGCCCCGCAGGGGAAAACAGGCCTGATCATCAGCACCCTGATGGACTATGCCGTATGGAAGCATATCGAGGATATGGGCTGGTACAGTGCGTTCAAAACCGTGTGTGAGCAGGCGATGGAAAAGACCCTGACCGATACGGTATACCCCGCGCTGGCGGGCAAGATTACGGAAAGCTCCGTATCCACCCCGCTTACCTTGCAGCGGCGCACCGGCAACACAGAGGGCGCGATTACCGGCTGGTCGTTTGAAAATCCGTATATGCCATCCGTCAGTAAAATGACCCAGATTGCCAAGTCCGTCGTCACGCCATTGCCTGATGTATGGCAGGCGGGCCAGTGGACTTATAGCCCTTCCGGGTTTCCGATTTCCATCCTCACCGGGAAGATGGCTGCGGACGCGGTGCTAAAGCGCTTGCGTTAAATCCGTCATATCCAAGCTTTTTTGCCATACAGCCTGGCGTAAAGTATCGTCCAGCGCAGTAGCCATAGGAGCCGAGTCGACCGTCAGGAAGAAATACCTGCCGGTCGTTTTGCTTAGTTCCGGCGCGGCGGCCAGGTAATACAGTGCGTCGCCCGAAATGGTCGGAGATTTCATAAAAAACCGGCGGGCGATAGCCATCATGCCCCGGTAGGGCAGGCCGTTGTTGCTGCCAATCTGGGTTCCGACTGTGCCCGGATGCATGGCGTTGACAGTCACAGCGGTACCATCCAGCAGCTCGGCCAGGGTGCGCACGGTGAGGATTTGCGCCATTTTGGATGCTCCATAAGCGCGCAGCCCCATATACAAGCGTATACTCCAGTCCAGGTCGTCAAGCTCCAGGCCGCCGAAACGGTGCCCTTCTGAGTTCACCTGAATAATGCGCCCCTGCTCGCTTTTGGACAGGTTGTTCAGCAGCAGCATGGTTAGCAGAAAGCTTGCCAGGTGGTTGACCTGAAAGGTCATTTCATTGCCGTCCGGGGTTATCTTTTTGCGCATGGAGTACAGCCCGGCGGAGTTAATCAGCACGTCGATCACCGGGTAGGTATCACGGATGGTTTCACCGGCTTTGCGTACCTCGTCCAGGTGCATAAAGTCGGCGATTACGATATCGGTTGCGGTGTTGTACGCATCCGACAGCTCTTTTTTAACGGCATCAGCCTTGCTTTGATTGCGGGCGACCAGCACCAGCTTTGCGCCGCCCTGTGCCAGCCTGCGTGCGGCGGCCAGGCCTACGCCGGATGTCGCTCCGGTAATTACGCAGAGCTTGCCATCCATCCGCGCATCGGTGGTATGCTGCTTTACGCCGCGCTGCTGCAAAAAGGCCAAATCATTTTTCGTATATTTCATAACGCACCTCACCCAAATTTCTTGTGCATAAAGCGCCGATAGGGTCTTTTAAACCAGGGAATCCCGTTAAAGATATCGCCCCATAAATCGTAATAATCCCGCTGGGCTATAATGCGGCCGTCTTCATGCAAGCTCAGCTTGGTACAGCCGTACACGGGCGTGGAGGGGAAACGTTTGAACATCATGGTCATTGCCCAGTCAAACAGTATTTCGTTGCCTGCGATCGCCAGCGTACCCAGTTCCATGTGCAATTCCTTGCAGCGCTCGGTCAGGCGGTTGCACAGGGCGATGAACGCGTCCTTGCCTTCTATACGCTGAATGCTGTCCTGAAACACGATATCATCGTGATAGTAGGGAAACAGGTGCGACCAGTCCGGCTTGCCCTGTGTGTTATAGGTTTTCTGCCATAGCAGCCGCACCGTTTCTTCGTTCATTGGCAGCCGCTCTGTCTGTAAATTGTTGCTTTGCATGTCGTCCTCCATATGCTGCGAAACGTATGTGGATTGTTTGTCCTGATTATATCATATTATATCGTGAGCGGATTGAAACGGAATATTGCGCCTATACGTATGCACTGCACCTTGAAAACAAGCTAAGTCGATGCAGTGTATTCGGTAATATTGCCCTACCAAAGGGTGCCAGCAAACGCGGTGGGGGAGGTGCTGTGATGGTCAGATGGGTGGAATTGTTAACAGAAAGGTCATCAAACGGTATGATGGGTGTGGTACAATGGATACAGGAGATGATAAAAAACAAGAAGCGGAAGCCGTTTTCAAGCATATACGCGTATATGCAGTGTGGTTTTCGTTTGCTTTTATCGAAACCGGATTAAAAATGAAGAAATAGGGGAGTAAAAACATGTTTGGTAATAAAAAGAACGCTGTCGAAAAAGCGCTGAAAAAGGGGAATGTCGGCGCGTTGATTGATCTGTCCGACAACAAAGACCAGGAAATCAGTTTTGCGGCGATCGTCGGTCTGGCAGAACTGGGCGGGGATGATGCGTCGCATTATTTAATTCGGCGTCTGCAAGATCCCGACCCCAATATGCGCATTGCCGTTGCACAAGCGCTGGGCCAAATCGCCAACAAGCACACAAAGGCGTTCCTGTCTGCGCAGCTGCAAAAAGAACAGGACCCCAAAGTGAAGCAAGTGATGCAGCACGAAATGGGCAAGATTAAAGAATATTAAGCTATAGCCTATACGCCCTGCACGCCTTGCAGTGAAGCGATGATCGCACCGTTTGTGACGCAAGCGGTTTCATCGCAGCGCTGTGATTGCGCGAGGGCGTTTTTTCGTTTATGATAAGCATGCAAAGATACCACCCGTACACTAGACGATCCATGTTTTGAGGGATACGATGTTTCATATTTTAGTCGTTGATGACGACCGCAGCACCCGCCGCTTGATGCAGGAAGTGCTGCAAGCAGATGGCTACTCCGTATACACCGCCGCCAACGGGGAAGACGCCCTGCGTGTGATGGATGAAGAGCACGTAGATTTGGCGGTGCTGGATTTAATGATGCCCAAAATGGACGGCCTGGCCTTCACCCGCGCGCTGCGGGGGACGCGTAATACCCTGCCGATTTTGATGGTCTCAGCCAAACAGGCACCGGCCAGCCGCAAGGAAGGCTTTGTGGCAGGCATCGACGATTATATGACCAAGCCCGTCGATGAAGAAGAAATGCTCCTGCGCATCAAAGCGCTGCTGCGCCGCGCGCGCATTGCCTCCGAGCACCGCATCGAGATCGGGGAAGTGCGTCTGGATTACGATTCCCGCACGGTGACCCGTGCCGGCGAGAGCATCACCCTGCCGCATAAGGAGTTTCTGCTGCTGTACCAGCTTCTCTCTTTTCCGGGCAAGGTGTTTACCCGCATTCAGATCATGGACGAAATCTGGGGCATTCAGTCCGAAACGGGATGGGAAACCATTACCGTACACATCAACCGCCTGCGCAAGCGCTTTGCCGACTATCCGGAGTTTGAAATCGTCTCCGTGCGCGGGCTGGGGTATAAGGCGGTGAAACGCGTATGAGGAGAATTGCCAGGCACTTGGCTCGAAAAGCGGAACGCGGCAAGCCGCCGAAGTTTTCAAAAATGGTGGGCCTGCTTACACTGTTCATAACCGCCATTCTGGCACTGACATTTTTGATCGTCATGCTGGTAATGCTCGTTCTTAGTGCACTCAACGTGATTCAGTTGCCGGAGTATTCCAACTTCGCCGTGCCGACCTTTGTTTGGATTATAGCCTGTTTGGTGATCGGGGTTGTGACCACAGCGCTGGTCAGCCATGTGCCGCTGCGCCCGCTGCAGCGCTTGATGGATGGCATGAACCGCTTGGCACAGGGCGACTATAGCACCAGGCTGATCGACCATCATTCCTCTATCGGCGCTAGGATTGCCGATAGCTTTAACACCATGGCGACCGAGCTGGAAAGCACCGAAATGCTGCGTGCTGATTTTGTGAATAACTTTTCCCACGAGTTCAAAACGCCGATCGTGTCCATACTCGGGTTTGCCAAACTGCTGAAACGCGCCGATTTACCCCCCGAAAAGCGCGAGGAATATTTGGATATTATCCTCAGCGAGGCAACCCGCCTGACCGATATGTCCGAAAATGCGCTCAACCTCGCTAAAATCGAAAAACAGGCGATTCTCACCGATGTGCATTCCTTTAACCTGAGCGAGCAGATACGCACCTGTATTTTGCTGTTGCAAAAGAAATGGGAAGGCAAGCAGCAGGAGATCAGCTTTGACGAGTACGAGTACCACTGCCTGGGCAACGAGGAAATGCTCAAGCAGGTATGGATCAATCTGCTGGATAACGCCATCAAGTTTACACAGGAGGGTGGCTGTATTCGGGTGACTATGGAACAGCATCAGGATGCGCTGTCCGTGTCGGTTTTCAGCCCCGGCGAGCCGGTAGACCAGGAGACGCGCAAGCGCATATTTGAAAAATTCTATCAGGGTGATACCTCCCACGCGACCGAAGGTACGGGCCTGGGACTGGCCATTGTACAGCGCATTGTGCAGCTCCACAAAGGCACGGTGGCCGCCTCCTACCAGGACGGCTGTAATGTGTTTACCGTCACCCTGCCCCAGACCAAAGCGCTGCCGGAAACCTAAATTACTCCGTTTACCAAGCACACAGACCCTAAAAAATGGGTCTGTGTTTATTTTATGTTTAGATTGCTGGCGTATTATTTGCACATTAACGAGTAAGGAAGGGTACTGTATGCCGAGTATATTCAAGCATCTTAAGCGCAAGGAATGGGGACTGGTACTGGTCAGTATCGGCTTCATCTGCGTGCAGGTGTGGCTGGACCTGAAACTCCCTGATTATATGCGGGAGATTACCACCCTGGTGCAGACCACCACCGATTCCATGGGCGAAATTTGGCGCTCCGGCGGTATGATGTTATTGTGTGCGTTTGGCAGCATGATAACGTCCGTCTTTGTGGGCTTTATTGCCTCACGCATCGCTGCCAGTGTGGCATTTCGTGTGCGCGCCAGCCTGTACAGCAAGGTGGAAGACTTCTCCATGGAAGAGATTAATCGCTTCTCCACCTCCAGCCTCATCACCCGCTCCACCAACGATATTACCCAGGTGCAGATGATTGTGGCCATGGGCCTGGTCGTGCTGCTGCGTGCGCCGATTATGGCGGGCTGGGCGATTGTGAAAATCGCGGGCAAGAACTGGAACTGGTCGCTGGCGACTGGCGGCGCGGTGTTTGCCATGCTGCTTTTAGTGACTACGCTGGTCATCTTCGCACTGCCGAAGTTTAAAATTATCCAGTCTCTGACGGATAAACTGAACTCTGCTACGCGCGAAAACCTGACCGGTGTACGCGTGGTGCGCGCCTATAACGCCGAAGAATACCAGGAAGACAAGTTTGAGCAGGCCAATGAAAACCTGACGAAAACCAACCTCTATACCAGCCGCCTGATGGCACTGATGATGCCGGGCATGACAATCGTCATGAATGGCCTGATGCTCTCCATCTACTGGATTGGCGCGTATCTGATTAACGGCGCGGATTTTGTGCAGAAGATTTCCCTGTTTTCGGACATGGTCGTCTACATTGCCTATGCCATGCAGGTTGTAATGGCGTTTATGATGATGGTAATGATCTTCATCATGCTGCCGCGCGCTACGGTGGCCGCGCGCCGTATTAACGAGGTGCTAAACACCAAAACTCATATTATTGATGGCACCAAGGATGCACCGGCCTGGAATACGGGTCTGGTGGAGTTCCGCGGGGTGAGCTTCAAGTACCCGCAGGCGGATGAATATGTGCTTAAAAACGTATCCTTTACCGCCAACGCCGGTGAAACCGTAGCGTTTATCGGCTCGACCGGCAGCGGCAAGAGCACGCTGATCAACCTGATTCCGCGCTTTTACGATGCAACCGAGGGCGCCATCCTGATCGACGGGCAGGACATCCGCGAGTATCGGCAGGAAGACCTGCACAACAAAATCGGGTATGTGCCCCAGCGTGCGGTGATTTTCTCGGGTACGGTGGAGTCCAACATCGCCTTTGGCGAAACGGCAGGCACGCCCCCAAGTGAGGACGATATCAAGGCCGCGGCGGATATCGCCCAGGCATCGGAGTTCATTGAAAAGCTGGAGGACAAGTACCAGTCGCATGTATCGCAGGGCGGCATCAACCTGTCCGGCGGGCAGAAGCAGCGCGTGGCCATCGCCCGTGCCATCGCCCGCGAAGCGGAGATCTTGATTTTTGACGAATCCTTCTCCGCGCTTGACTATAAAACAGACCGCGAACTGCGTAAGCAGCTGAAAGAACAGACCATCGGCTCGACCACGTTCATTGTCACCCAGCGCATCGGCACCATCCGCCATGCGGACAAGATCATTGTGCTGGATCAGGGACAGGTCGTGGGTATCGGCACGCACGAGTCTCTGCTGAAGGACTGCACGGTCTACCAGGAAATTGCGGCCTCGCAGCTGTCCAAGGAGGAACTGAATTATGCATAGAGGACCCATGAGGCCCGTAGGACCCAAAGTAAAATACCCCCTTTCGGAAACCTGGGGGAAGCTTGTCAAATACAGTAAAAAGTACTGGCCGCCGCTGCTGATTGCACTGCTGGCCGCCATAGGCGGATCGGTGTTCACCATCATCGGCCCGGATAAACTGTCGGAAATGACCGATGTGATCATGCAGGGCATGATGACCGGCATCGACCTTGGCGCTGTATCGGCTATCGCCATGACACTGGTTGCGTTCTATGGCTCCAGCTCACTGCTGATGTATGTGCAGGGCTTTATCATGGCTACTGTCACCCAGCGCATTACCAAGGGCATGCGCAAAGATATTTCAACCAAAATCAACCGCCTGCCGCTGAAGTACTTTGATACCACCAGCTACGGCGATATCCTCTCCCGCGTCACCAACGATATCGATACCCTCGGCCAAACCATGAACCAGTCTCTGGGCGGCCTGGTATCGGCGATTACGATGCTGATCGGCTCGACCGTGATGATGTTTATTACCGACTGGCGTCTGGCGCTGGTTGCCATCGGCGCGTCGCTGTTTGGGTTCATGTTCATGTCGGCCGTGCTGATGCGCTCGCAGAAGTACTTCACCAGGCAGCAGCAGTTGCTGGGTAAAATCAACGGCCATGTGGAAGAGGTATATGCCGGCCACAACGTGGTCAAGGTCTATAACGCAGAAAAAGCGCTGAGCAAGGAATTTGATGACCTGAACAAAAAACTGTACACGACCGCGTGGAAATCGCAGTTTTTCTCCGGCCTGATGATGCCGATGATGCGCTTTATCGGTAACCTTGGGTATGTGGCAGTCAGCGTAGTTGGCGCGGTCATGGCGATGAACGGAACGATCACCTTTGGTATCATCGTAGCGTTCATGATTTACATCCGCCTGTTTACCCAGCCACTTGCGCAGATTGCACAGTCCTTTACCAGCTTGCAGGCAACATCAGCCGCCAGCTTCCGTTTCTTTGAGTTCCTCGAAGAGGTGGAAATGCCAAACGAAGATGATAAAACCCTGTCTATCGACAAGGTACGGGGCGATATCGAGTTCCGCAACGTACGCTTTGGCTACGATAAGGATAAGACCATCATTAAAGACTTCTCCGCTTCCGTAAAGGCCGGGCAAAAGATTGCCATCGTCGGCCCCACCGGCGCGGGGAAGACCACCATGGTCAACCTGCTGATGCGCTTTTACGATGTGGACAGCGGCGAAATTCTGGTCGACGGCGTGCCTTTGCAGGCCATGCCGCGCGAGAAGGTACGCGAGCTGTTCTGCATGGTGCTGCAGGATACCTGGATGTTTGAAGGCACAATTCGCCAGAACATCGCCTATAACAAGCCCGATGTAACCAACGAGGAGATCGTTGCTGTGTGTAAATCCATCGGTGCACATCACTTCATCTCCACCCTGTCCAAGGGCTACGAAACGGTACTCAACGAGGAAGCTAACATCTCCGCCGGGCAGCGGCAGCTGCTAACCATCGCCCGTGCAGTGATTAAAAACGCACCGATGCTGATTCTGGATGAAGCGACCTCCTCGGTAGATACCCGTACCGAAATATTGATTCAGAACGCGATGGACAAGCTGATGACCGGGCGCACGTCCATCATCATCGCCCACCGCCTGTCCACCATCCGTAACGCCAACCTCATTCTTGTGATGAACGAAGGCGATATCATCGAAAGCGGCACCCATGAAGAACTGATTGCACAGGACGGCTTCTACGCGGATCTGTACAACTCCCAGTTTGAAAAAGTCAGCTAGCCAGATACAGTATGTATGATCGACTGTGAAACCGGAAAGGAACCCGCATATGACATTTCTTGAGAAATGGAATCAGCTGCCCCAGTGGCTGCAAGTGACAGTGTACACGGTGCTGGGCATAGCCGCGATCGGCGGTGTGGGCTATCTTGGATATCGCTTAATCCACATGATTGTCGGCGGTGAACAAATGAACGTGTTCTGGGGCGCAGCCGGTGCCATTGTGCTCATCAGCATTGTGTTTGGCGGGTTTCGCGGTAGCAAGAGCGCCGGAAAACGCAAACGCCGGAGAGAAACCACAGACTGATGGAACGTAACAAAAAGAAAATAGGCTGCCGTATGGCGGCCTGTTTTTTACGCTTTGGTTTGTTGTAAGAGTTTGACCAGATAGCTTTCGTTGAGCAGGTGATGGGTGAGGAAGTGCCCGTTTTGGAACACGGCCCAGTTGTTGAACACACAGGGCATGGCTTTGGCCGTCTCCAGTGTATCGACAGGCACCAGCGAAAGCGGAATGCTGCTGCGCTTGCAGTACGCCTCGACTTGCGTGGCGCAGTTGGCAACATAGGGGCACTGCGGCGAGTAGTATATCGTCAGTTCGGTGGCGGCTATCTGCTGGCTACGGGCGGCCGGAGAAAACTGTGGCAGAGATTCTTTCAGTGGCAGTGCAAGCAGCTGATAGTCTCCGATGGTATCGCAAACCTGAAAGCCATGGGCGGTGAAAAACTTCCGATCGGACAGGAAGGGCCGTTTGGCCTTGGACGATAGCACGCAGATACCCGCCTTACCCTGCTGCTTAGCATCCTGCAGGCAGCTGTCCAGCAGCGCTTTGCCGTGCCCCTGTTTTGCAAACTTGCCTGATACCCAAAGGCAGTAGATGTATAGATAATTGTCGCCGATCACCGGCACCCATGCGCTTTCCAGCGGGGCGTACTCGATGAAGACTTTGCCCTTTGCGTCCAGCTTGCGGAACACATGACCTTCCGGCAGGCGCGCTGCAAGCCATTGTTTTTTATCGCGCACGCCGCATTGGTGTTTCTTGTCCGCAATCGCGCAGCACAGGTGTTCAGTATCCAGGGTTTCCGGTGTAATTTGACAGTAGCTGTGTTCCAACATAAACGCTCCCCGGCGGTTGTGCCGTTTTGTAGTTGTGTGATCCGGGCGTTACCGCCTAGCGACGCTTGATCGGGTGCCTGAGGATGGTTTTCATTTTGTCCGGCGCAGATTTTTGCGGATTTGACAGGTAAATCTCATGATGCCGGCGCGTTTGCGTGAAGTCAGGAACAAAGCCACGCTGCTCGCGGTAGCGCTCCATTTGCCGCAGGGTTTCCGGCTCGGTATCGTACGGGCCCAGGTGCATCGCCTGCACACACAATCCCTCGGCGTAAGGCTCCAGCCGGGCAAGACTTAGGTCGAGCTCCGGTTTCTTTTTGTGGAGTTTGGCCTTGGCGGTCTCAAAAACCTGGGGAGTTACGAAGGCCGGTTGCCGCAGCATCATCGTCCACAGAAACTGTTCTTTGTCGGCAATCGCCTCGCCGCCCTTGAACGAGCGATCCGTCAGGCTCCACAATCCCTCGGCGGGCGGCACCACATACTCAAAATAGCCGGTCTCTGTTTTGTTCATCCGGATGGCGTACGAAAGGCCATACAGAATTAGCATCGCCTCTGCGTAGCGCTTGCTTGTGTTGGGGTTGCCCGCACCATCTACCTTGATAAACAGCATCTCCGGCACTTCAACAATGCCGGGTGCGGTGCCAGGGTTATATAGGTCTTTTCTGTTCTTTTTAAAATCAAACGCTGCCATACAATCACCGTCTCCTTGCTTTGATGGTCTTATCGTATCACGGGTAATATGACAACAAGGTGTCATATATTCAATAATTACCAGTACGACGGTTTCCCACCGTTGACGATGCTGGAATAGGGCAGTAGAATGTGATAAGAGCTTACGGCACGGGATCATTGATACCTTCAAAGTGATGAAGCGTGTAGAAGGAGATCACAAGGTGCAGCCGCGAAAAATAAGCAGACGATACAAAATGCCACGGAATAAATTATATTTGTTTTATCGGGGAGAATGGTTATTATACCTGGCGATGTTGCTGGTATTTGCGTTAATCCTTGTGTTACACAGCATCGATGCAACTATAATCGTTATCCTGGCAGCGCTATTTGGGATAGTGTGGTGCAAACGGTATACGTCTTTTCGTTTCTTTCCGCTGAGTATGAGTCTTCGTATGGATGAGCATTACGCGCAGAAAGAGTTTCTGATCGTGATTCCAAATGTATCGATCTGGGTTGAAAGATTGTCGTTGGAAGAAATCTACATCAGCGAAGCGAAATGCCACGGTTTACGATATGTTATATTGTCCGCATCCCCGATTCTCGACACCAACTGGAAGGCGGTTGCCAAGAATAAAGATGTGATTGTCTATCCGTTTCATCACGATATGAAATGGGATTATCCCGGGCTGTTTGGGGATTTTCGTCTGTATTAAATAGAGATAATAAGCGGGCTAACACCACGATGCGTGGATGATCAAAGTACGGCTGATGCCACACAGATCATTTAGTGTAATAGAAGAAGAAACGAAGTGTCATGGTAACTGTCAACTGCAGATAGACTATCGATAGGTTTCGAGCACTGCTTTGACCGACTTTATGAGCTTATTTCGTATCTCCGGCGGAGCTAAAACTTCCAAATCCGCTCCGAAGGTCAGCAAGTAGCTGTACAGCCAGTCCTCGTCGGGCACAGAGACGGTCACAAGGAGCTGCCCATCGCTGCGGGGCTTGATTTGCTCGGCGGCGAACTCGTCGTATACACGGTGGGCTTGCCGCTGGTCAAACAGCAGCGTAAGTGGCACACGCGGCGTGGAGGGTTCATCAATATGCAGGGGCGGCGCTTTGAGGTCAAGATCACCAAAGTATTGGTCGGCCAGTGCAACGTGCTGCATGCGATTCAGCTTGAAGGTGCGGTAGTCTTCCCGCTGCGTGCAGTAGGTCGCAATATACCAGGACATGCTTTTAAACCAAAGCTTGAGCGGATACACCACGCGCTCCGCGGTCTCGCCTTTAGCGCTGGAGTACTGAAAGCGCAGCGCTTGTTTGTTCATGAGTGCGGACTGGATGGTGGACATCTTTTGTTTGTCAGCCGCGCCACTGCCCCAATGGCTGAAATCTACCTCCAGCCAGTCGGCGCTTTGCTTGACGAAAATGCTCTTGAGTTTTGTCAGCACCGGCTGGGTGCTGGGAAACTGGGTAGCCGAAAGCTGCTGGAGCGCGGCCAGAATACCAGACTGTTCACTTTCGGAGAAAAACGCCTTGCTCAGCACATAGCCGTCCATCAGCGAGATCCCGCCGCCACGGCCACGCGTGGAGTATAGGGGAATGCCCGCGCCCGACAGGACCTCAATATCCCGCAGGATGGTGCGAGTGGATACTTCCAGGCGGTCTGCCAGATCTTTGGCGGTCATTGTCTTGCGCTCAATCAGCAGATAGACAATTTCAAACAAGCGATGGATTTGCACGACACTCACCTCTGACTACAGCATACCATAGAATATGACAATATGCTGTCGTATTTATTGCAATGCAATCCTATTATCGCATATGAAAAAGGAACCGACCTTGCGGCCGGTTCCTCTTGGCTTTTACAGAAAGTGGATATTATTCCACGAAGTAAGCGCCGGTGAAGTCCAAGGTGCCCAGCACCGAACGATCCCAGCCTTCCAGAGTGGGGGCGGCGAGCATCAGATCGGAGTAGTGATAGATGGGGATGATAGGCATATCATTCATGAAGATATCCTGGGCTTCATACAGAGCAGCGAAGTGATCCGCAGGCGTGGTCGCAACAGCGGCCTTGTCCAGAGCGGCTTCAAAATCAGGATTGTAGTAGTTAGGATCGTTGTAAGCAACACTCAGGTCTTTGAAGATGCCCAGCATGCCGCTCGGATCCATGAAGTCGGTCAGCCAACCGCCGCGGGCGAGCTCGAAGTTGCCTGCTGTGCGGGTATCCTGGAAGGTGGCCCATTCCTGGTTCTCCAGCGTGCAGGTGATGCCCAGGTTGGTTTTCCACTGCTCCTGCAGGATTTCGGCGATGGTCTGGTGAGCTTCGGAGGTGTTGTACATCACCGTGAACTCGGGGAAGCCTTCGCCATTAGGATAGCCAGCTTCTGCAAGCAGTGCTTTGGCTTGGTCAAGGCTGGACAGGTCTGTGGACAGACCATAGGTGCCGGCGACTTCGAAGAAGTCTTTGCCATCGGCATCAACAAATCCGGGCGGAATAAATCCGGCGGCCGG
This sequence comes from Candidatus Limiplasma sp., assembly GCA_963678055.1. GTDB lineage: Bacteria > Bacillota > Clostridia > Christensenellales > Aristaeellaceae > CAXXOK01. The sequence continues at coordinate 2,611,155 of OY782679.1, read as the reverse complement.
AATCTGGCCGGAGGCCATGGTGTCGCACACGAGCTGACGGTCAAAGCCCATCGACAGTGCTTTACGCACGCGGGCATCGGCCCACAGGTCGAGGTCCATGTTGAAGTTGTAGTAGTAGGTGCCCAGCAGCGGGAAGACATAGAAGTTCGGGTCTTCTGCGGTCAGGCGGGGAATTTCGTCAACGGGCACATCGGGGATGAAATCCAGTTCGCCAGCCTGGTACGCAAGGTACGCGGTGGTGGCGGTGTCGATGAATTCGCCGTTGATAGCAGTCAGCTTAACATTCTCAGCATCCCAGTACTCGGGGTTTTTCTCCATGCGGAGACCTTCGCCGATGGTGTACTCGGTCAGCACGAATGCGCCGTTGCTTACGAACAGTTCGGGGGTGGAGGCCCACACGCCTTCTTCGCCGCCTACAGATTCAACTGCAGACTGCTTAACAGGCATGAAGTGATAGAAAGACATCAGGGATACGAAGTAGTCAGTCGGGTCGCTGAGCTGCACCACGAAGGTGTTGTCATCAGGTGCGGAGATGCCGACTGCATCCGCTTCGCCTTCGCCGGTCACATAGTCCCATGCGCCCACAACATTGGTGTATTCCCAAAGCCAGGAATACTCAGAAGCGGTTTCGGGATTCATGGCGCGAAGCCAGGAATACACAAAGTCGCTCGCGGTCAGGGGGCTGCCGTCAGACCAATTGGACGAACGGAGTGTGAAGGTGATGGTTTTACCATCTTCAGAAGTTACCCAGCTTTCGGCGATACCCGGATAGATTTGACCGGATTTTTCGCGAATAAGTCCTTCAAAAAGCTGGCTGATGACGTCGCCGCCGTCAGAGGCACCATTGAGGCCCGGATCGAGGGTTTTGGGACCCGCGGAGCCGATGTTCCAGTTCATTTCCGTACGTACTTCGGCAAGTGCTGACGTGGTCAGCAAACTGATTGCCAGAGCGCATACGAGGAGTACAGAGAATACTCGTTTCATGAGCAGTTTCCTCCCGTATAATTAGATTTGTCGACAGTACGACATTGTAGTACCAGTATAATGTGGAAAACATTGGATGTCAAGAAACGTTTTAAGGAAAACATAGAATATACAATGGATGTATAAACGTAAAACGGCCGCGCATTTGCCATGCGCGGCCGTATCGATATGTGGGGATTGTAATGCGTATTTTACCCGCGTCCCACCATGTGGCAGGCGACAAAATGATCGGGGGCGACTTCGCGCATTTCGGGTACCTGTTCTTTGCAGATGGTTTCGCACAGCGGACACCGGCTGCAGAAGCGGCAGTTCTCTTTGGGGTTGATGGGGCTGGTCACATCACCCTGCAGCACGATGCGCTTCTGGCTGCGAGTTTTGCGCGGGTCAGGAATGGGAATGGCCGACAGCAGCGCTTTGGTATACGGGTGCAGGGGGTGCAGGTACAGCTCCTGGCTGTCGCAAACCTCCGCCAGCTGCCCCAGATACATCACGCCGATGCGGTCGGAAATATGCTTAACCATGCTCAAATCGTGGGCAATGAACAGATAGGTCAGGCCCATCTCATCCTGCAAATCTTCCAGCATGTTGACCACCTGCGCCTGAATGGATACATCCAGCGCGGAGATCGGTTCATCACAAATGATGAGTTCCGGTTCAACCGCAAGCGCGCGGGCGATGCCGATGCGCTGGCGCTGTCCGCCGGAAAATTCATGCGGGTAGCGGTTGGCAAACTCACGCTTTAAGTCAACCTTCTCCAGCAATTCGTATATGCGTTCCTGGCGGGCTTTGCCCGAGTACAGGTTATGGGTGCCAATGCCTTCACCGATGATATCGGTAACCGTCATGCGGGAGTTGAGGGATGCATATGGATCCTGGAAGATCATCTGCATGCGCTTGCGGAACGGCAGCATTTGTTTTTGGGAGTAGTTGGTAATGTCCTCGCCGTCAAACACAATCTGGCCACCGGTGGGCTCGTACAGTTTGATGATCGTGCGTCCGGTGGTGGATTTACCGCAGCCGCTTTCGCCCACCAGGCCGAGGGTTTCGCCACGGCGGATGAAGAACGAAATGTTGTCTACAGCCTTAAGCTTCTTAGCCTCGCGGGAGAACATTTTTTTGCCGACGTCAAAGTACTTTTTCAGACCATTGACTTCCAGAAGGATTTTTTGCTTGTCCACTGATTGACTCATTTCCCGTCACCTCCCATTTCGTAGCCTTCCACTTTGGGTGCATCCTCATGCAGCAGCCAGCAGGTGGAAGTATGCGTATCGGAAAGCTTCACTTTCGGTGCCGGGGTGGTCAAGCAAATCTTCATTGCGTGCGGGCAGCGGGGCGCAAACGGGCAGCCCGCCGGTGGCGACATCAAGTCGACCGGCGTACCGGGGATGGGCACCAGCCTGTCCTTGGAATGCTTGTCCATGTGCGGTACGGAGGACTGCAATCCCTTGGTGTAGGGGTGCTTGGAGTTGTAGAAAATCTCTTCAACTGTGCCTTTTTCCATCATCATGCCGCCGTACATAACAATAATGTCGGTGCAGATTTCTGCGATTACGCCCAGATCGTGCGTAATCAGGATGACGGTCAGGTTCAGCTCGTCCCGCAGCCGTTTAAGCAGCTCCAGAATCTGCGCCTGAATGGTTACGTCCAGCGCTGTGGTGGGCTCGTCGGCAATCAGCAGTTTGGGATCGCAGGACAAGGCCATGGCGATCATCACACGCTGGCGCATACCGCCGGAAAATTCATGCGGGTAGGACTTGATGCGGGCTGCCGGCTCCGGAATGCCGACCAAATCCAGCATTTTAATGGCGTGCGCCCGCGCCTCGGCTTTGCTCATATCGCGGTGACGGCGAATGACTTCGACCATCAGGTTTTCAATGGTGAAAACGGGGTTGAGCGAGGTCATCGGGTCCTGAAAGATCATCGCGATATCGTTACCGCGGATGTCGGACATTTTTTGGTCTGCCCACTCGGTAATCTCTTTACCGTCGAACACGATTTTGCCGTCTTTGATTTTACCGGGGTTTTCGATCAGCTTCATAATGCTCAGCGCGGTTACGCTTTTGCCGCTGCCCGATTCGCCCACGATGCCCAGCACGTCGCCGCGCTTCATCGAAAAAGAGGTTCCGCGTACAGCCTGCACTTCGCCCAAGTGGGTGAAAAATGATGTATGCAGATTGCTGACTTCTAATATAGTATCAAACGTTTTATCCATCTTCCTCACCTCAGCCTTTCCTCAGTCTCGGGTCGAGCGCATCCCGAAGGCCGTCGCCCAGGAAGTTAAACGCAAGCATGGTCAGTGCGATGGCCAGCGCCGGGAAGAACAGCTGGTATGGATAGGTTAAAAGGCCCGGCAGGGCCGCATTGGCCAGCGTGCCCCACGATGCCATCGGCGCCGATACGCCCAGCCCGATGAAGCTTAGGAAGCTTTCGGTAAAGACAGCCGAGGGAATCATCATGGTCATGGAAATGATGATGGGGCCCATGGCGTTGGGGACTAAATGTTTGCGGATGATGTTGAACTTGGAAACGCCCAGCGTACGCGCGGCCAGCACATACTCCTGCTCTTTGAGCGCCAGAGTCTGCCCGCGTACCAGACGCGCCATATTGACCCAGTATACGGTACCGATGGCAAGTACAATGGTCCAAATGCCTTTGTTGCCTACCAGTACCATCAGCAGGATGATATACAGCATCAGCGGGATGGAATTGATAATGTCTACAATACGCATCATGATGTTATCAGTCCGTCCGCCTTCAAAGCCTGCAAAGGCGCCGTATAGCACGCCGATGATGAAGTTCACCAGCGTTGCGACCAAGGCCACCAGCAGCGAAATGCGCGCGCCGTACATGACGCGTGTAAGCAGGTCGCGGCCCAGCACATCGGTGCCGAATGGGAACTTCTTGTTCATAATGGTGCGGGTTTGCTTGGTGGACTCGTACTCGCCATAGGTGATTTTGATGTCGTAATCACCGGTGGGGTTTTCCACCAGCTTGTTGGAGTAATCCAGCACAATTTCGCCGTCGCCAAAGGCATAGTACTTCACATGAGAATCAGCCTCGGTCTGGGATGCCGCCTGCTGCTTCTTCTTTTCCGAAGGAGACAGAACCGCGCCGGTAAACGAACGGTTCAGCGCAGTGGACACCTTCTCTATCTGCGTGAGGTAGGTCAGGGTTCCGTCGTTGTCTACGGCGAACATGTTATAGTCGTTGGAAACATACACCGACAGTTCGTCGTTTAAGACATACAGGGAAAGCCTTGGGGGCAGGTTTTTGAAATTGTTTTGCTGATCAGAATACGAAACGCTGGTAAAGTAAGGGCCAAGCAGGCCGAACAGCACAATAAAAATTACGCCGACCAGACCGACCATGGCCAGTTTGTTCTTCTTTAAACGCCGCCAGGCGTCTTTCCAATAGGTGAGAGAGGGCCGGAAGGTTTCGCTTTGCTTTTCTTTATCAGCAACGAATGCGAATTCCTTTTTATCAATAACACTCATTGCTCATTATCCTTTCGCAAATTTAATTCTGGGATCAACCAGAGCATAGGCAACGTCCACCAGTTGAACCATCATAATATAAAACGCCGCGTAGAACACCGTTATGCCCATAATGGTGGTGTAGTCGCGGTTTGTAATACTTTCCACGAAGTAGCGCCCAATGCCCGGCAGCACGAAAATCTTTTCGATTACGAACGAGCCGGTCAAAATGGCGGCAATCATCGGGCCTACATAGGTGATAACGGGAATCAGCGCGTTTTTCATGGCGTGCTTGAACATGACCTTGCGCTCACGAATGCCGTTGGCGCGCGCGGTACGGATGTAATCCTGCCGCAGCACTTCCAGCATCGACGAACGGGTTAAACGCGCCACGAACGAAAGCGAGTAGCCGCTTAGCGCGATCACCGGGCCGATATACCCAAGCGGCGAATCCAACCCAAAGGTCGGCAGCCACCCCAGCAGCCCGGAAAACACGTAAATAATTAACGTTGCAACAACAAAGCTGGGAACCGTAACCCCCAGTGTTGCCATAAACATCACAAAATAGTCGATGGGTTTATTTTGCTTTAAGGCAGAGATAATCCCGATAGGGATACCCAATACAATGATTAGCAACGTCGCCATCAGCCCGATCTTACCGGAAGTCGGGAACCCGCCGGCAATTAGATCGTTTACCTCAACGCCGACTTTGGAAAACGACGGACCCAAATCAAACGTGGCCAATCCCTTCATATAATCAATGAATTGCGTAAATAAGGGATCGTCCAAATGATACTTTTCATTCAACACCCGCATGATGGAGTCCGGAACGGGTTTTTCTCTTGTGAACGGACCACCGGGAATGGAATGCATCATGAAGAACGTGATGGCTGCGATCAGGAAAATCGTCAGCAATGCGGCCACCAACCGCTTGATAATATAGCTTGTCATTAAATCTCCTCGGCATTCTTTTTTATATACGCACATTAGTATGCAAAGGTAGTATACAACATTTCCGATGGTGCTTCAACAAGCATGTTGATAGGAAGGAAAAGGCTACGGAGCGCTTCAATTGGGGAATATAGCGCAAGCGCATGCATAAACCGTTTTGGTTGCCATTTTTGTACAATGGAAAAACAAAATAAAAACAATACTATAAGTCTCGAATGATTCTTTCGTGAGTTCTGTTGTTTTTAGATGTAGAATTTCCCTGGTGAAAGACCTGCGGAGTGGAAGCGAAAATTCACTCGCAATTTGCCAGCCTACCTGTGCCTTATCGCAGCGTGAAACATTGGTTTGAACACTTGACATCGCCCTGGATGGCTCGTATAATAACTAGGCATCTGATGGGGAATTGTGTAACGGTAGCACCTACGACTCTGACTCGTATTGTCTAGGTTCGAATCCTAGTTCCCCAGCCATCATCGCCGTGAACTAAGCTTAGTTCACGGCGATGTTTTTGTATGCAGAAGCTGTTTCCTCTCGCAGCGCCCCGTTCAGGCTCCTCTCGCTTCAAAGCAGGCATAGTAGATACCTTGTTAGCGTATTGCATCATGCTGTCTTGACGGAAACGATGCCCTGCGATACAGTACAAGCAAATGGGTCTTACCGGAGTTGGAAGCTGCATACAGGACAGTGTGCAACCTGATACACACATCCAAAGTAGATGAAGCACAGCAGGAGACGATGGCATGGAAAAAACAGGATCGCTTATCCGGCGGCTGCGGCTGGAACGCAAACTGTCTCAGGCTGCGCTGTGCAAGGGAATCTGCGCGGTATCGTACCTGAGCAAGATTGAAAAGGGCACAGCCAACCCGGGGGAGGAGATCACCCGGCTTTTGTTTACGGCGCTTGGCGTGGAGTTTCAAATGGATGAAGGCTTTCTGCGTGATACGCGGCAGGATTTGGATGCATTCTTTGACCATATCCTGTCTGGGGAATCGCAGGAAGCCGAGCGCACACGCCTGCTGGCGGTGCGTGAGCAAGCGCTGCAAAGCCCACTGACCGATGAATACACGCTGTTTTTAGCATTTGATGCCATGGAGCATGATCAGGTACAGATCGAGCAGGCGCGGACGCTGCTGGACAGTCTTGCATACCGGGAAGAGGAAATGAGCGAGCAGACGCTGTTTTTCTACGCGCTGGCGCGTGGCGGGGCTGCTGCGTCTTTTGACGAACAGCTTGCCTGGTATGGCAAAGCCAACCGCTTGCGGCCCAGCGCTTATATAGCGCACCAACTGGGCGCGTGTTACCATGCACTCGGCAAATACCAGGCAGCCATCGACAACCTGCAAATTGCCTATACCCGCGCAGCGGGTGAGGGCAACCCGATGATCCTGCTGCTGGCGACCAATCTCATCGCCATCTGCCATGCGGACTTGTATCAGGAAGAACTGATGCTGCGGTACTTTAAAAAGGCACGCAGGCTGGCGCGCCGTATCCAGCCGGCGATGATGCCCAATATTGATTACAACATTGGCGCTACGCTGGTCAGTATGCGCAAAAGTGCGGATGCCCTGCCCTACCTAAAACGTGCCGAGGATGGCGGGTATAAGGACAAGCTGCTGTTGTGCCATAAGCTCGCTATCGCCTGTTTTGATGTGGGGGACCGCAAGACGGCGACCAAGTATCTGCGCAAGGCGGAACGCCTGCTCAAAGCGGGAAACGCAGACCCGATGGAAGAAAAGCTGATCCGCATCGTCGGCTTCCGGCTGCGGGACGATTACCTTACATCGGAAGAATACCTGATGCTGCTGCGAGAGGTATACGAGGAGATCGACAGCGTGTACCATCATGGATTCAAGCAGTTCCAGGGCAACTTGCTGGTGGAAGCCCTGGTACACAACCGCCGTTATAAGGAAGCGTTGCGCGTTGCGGCGGAAGTTGATGTATTTCCTGAATTCCTTTGTTAGCGTACGATAAGTATACAAAATAGTATAGATTTTCCCAATATGAAACCCATTGAAACCTCTTACGCGTGGCGGTATACTGCGCGGGAAGGGGTTGGTTACAGGTGCGTATACAAAAATCCGGTCTTTGGACCAAGGACTTTACAACCATCACACTGGGAACGATTATCTCCGCCATCGGTGGCACGGCTGTTAGCTTCGCCATGAGCCTGATTGTGTTTGACAATACCGGCTCGACCTGGCTTTCGGGGGTGTTTGCAGCGGTAACCATGCTGCCAAACATAATACTCCCGGCCATTTCAGCCCCGATGGTGGACAAGGCCTGCCGCCGCAACCTGATTGCGGGGATTGACCTGCTTATGGGGCTTTTGTACTTCGGCTTTGCGGCGTATTTATTCAACGCAGAGTTTTCCTATGGTATGTATATGATTTTCGGGTTGATATCCAGCTTTCTTGGCACGGTATACCATCAGGCCTATGCCTCGCTTTACCCGGAGCTGATCCCCGATGGGTTTGCCCAGAAGGGGTATTCCGTATCCTCCATCATCTATCCCACTGTGACCACGGTGGTGACGCCGCTTGCGGCAATCATCTATAAAACGGTTGGTATCTCCTGGTTTTTCGCTGCCGAAGGTGCGCTGCTGCTCATCGCCTCAACGCTGGAATGGCGCATTACCAAAGACCGCGCCGAAAAACAAAAGAGTGCATTTTCACTGCAAGCGTACCTGCGCGACGCGCTGGGCGGTATCCGGTATTTGAAAAAAGAAAAAGGCGTCCGCAGCCTGTATACCTATATGGCGGTGGTCAACGCCACGGCGCAGGGTAATAGCCTGATGGCAATGGCGTTCTTCCAGAGCAGCCCCGCACTGGGTGCGGCCATGTATTCTTTGCTGATTTCGGCGGAAACCATCGGGCGCATGATCGGCGGGGTATTCCATTACTTTCTCAAAATCCCGCCCAAGTACCGCTACCGTGTCACGGAGAAGGTCTATATCCTGTACGAATCGCTGGATGGCGTGATGCTGCTGCTCTGGTATCCTGTAATGATTGTGATTCGCTTTGTGCTCGGTTTTTTGGGTGTGAACTCCGCAACCTTGCGGGAGGCCGCGGTTCAAAAATACCTGCCCGGTGAGATCCGCTCGCGGGTGCAGGCGGTGTTTGCCATTCTCACTTCGCTGGGTGCCGTCGTATTCCGCCTGTTTGCAGGCGCGCTGGGCGAGGTGATGCACTACCAGACCGTGCCGCTGGTCATGGGTGGTATCGGTTTACTGGCGGTGTACTTCCTTATTATCCGCAACAAGCGGCATATCATTCCCATTTACGACGAGGACCGCTAAGCGGGCTTTTGTATCGTCCTACACTGCACCCTGCTCGAAGCCTACGGCAATGAGCAGGGTTTTTATTGTTGCAAGGGAAATTCGTTTGTAAGAAATGACTCCATTGTGCGTCTTATAGGCGGGAGGTGGACCGGTGACCGAATTCGAACGCGTATATCGCGCCTATTTTCAGGATGTATTCCTGTATGCGCGGGCTTTGTCCGGTGATGAGAAAACGGCGGAGGAGATCACCGCAGAAACGTTCCTCAAGGCCATGTCAGCGCTGGACGGTTTCAGGGGGCAGTGCGAAATTCGCGTCTGGCTATGTCAGATAGCAAAGCATACCTACTTGACCCGGCAGCGTAAACAGCGGCATGTGCTGCCTGTAGATAGCGCTGCTGACTGTGCGAATGGGCTGGATGTTGAGCAGGCTGTACTATCTGCCCAAACAGCGCAAACCGTGCATCAGGCGCTGCATGTGCTAAAGGAACCTTACAAAGAAGTGTTTTCCCTCCGGGTGTTTGGCGAGCTGCCTTTTCGGCAAATTGGCGCTCTGTTTGGGAAAACCGAAAACTGGGCCTGTGTGACCTATCACCGTGCCAAGGCCATGCTGAAAGCACAATTGGAGGAAACGTATGAAAATCACCTGTGATGTAATCTGTGACCTGTTACCCGTCTATGCTGAAGGGCTTGCCAGCCAGGATACGGCTGCGCTGGTGGAGCAGCACCTGCCGACCTGTGAAAGCTGTACTGCAGCACTGAAAGAGCTGCAAACACCACTTGCGCTTGCCGCCGATACCGATACCGCTGGCCTTCGGCAAGTGCGCAGCAAAATAAACCGGCAAAAAACCCTTGCGATCATGCTGACGGCACTGCTTTGCCTGGTGGTCGCCATTACACTGTTTGGGTGGCTGTCCGCGCCGGAGTACCTGCCGTATTCTGTGGACACAGTCAAGCTGACAGTATACGAAAACCATAGACTTTCCTTGCGCTTTGGGCCGGAGGTAACGGGATACGATATCGAGCGCCTGCCGTCTGAGATGGGCGCAGGGGAAGAGTTGCACATCACCGCATGGACAAGTCTGCTGGGGCGGATGATGCGTGGCAACCATACCCAGGAGGTTTTCCTCAATCCCGACGGGCAGAATATTGCGGCAGCGTACTATTACACAGCTTATGGAACAGATCACCAGTGGCTGTATGGCAAGGGTGACGAAAATGTTGTGCTACTGCCACGCCTGTTCCTGTCGTATTACTTTACCCTGGCACTGGCCCTTGCCGTGGTGCTGCTGATAGCCGTGCTGCTATTGCGCAGGCATCAAAAAGCGTACAGAGCGCTATGGTATGCAGCGATCGCACCGGTATCGTACCTATTGGCACACCTTTGCATCAAAGGAAGCGATAGCATGACCTATGCACCGCTGCGCGATCTATCGCTGATTGTGCTGGTTGCGTTGCCGATTTACGGACTGTTGTTCATGGCGGTGCGCTGGCACATAAAGCGCAAGGAGAAGCGCCACCGGTGTTAGAGGGTACTGCTTTATAGGATTAGTGTATGGTCTTGCGCTGTACCCAGCGATAGCCGTAGCCGATCAGCAGCGTGCCGCAGCATAGCAGCAGCACCCACCAAAGTACGCCCATTCCGGCCTGGGTGCCAAACCAGCCGTACTTGTCCAGATTCAGGAAAAAGTACGGGTATCGGTTGCCGTATTCATAGATATGCTCCGGTTTAAGTGCGGCGTAGCAAAGCGAGAAAATAAAGTAGTACAGCGGCAGGCTGATTGCCCAGAGTGCGCTGTACTTGCCCAAGGGTTTACCCCGGTCAAACAGCAGAAAGTCCAGGATGAACAGCAGGGGCACAATTGTGTGCAGCAGCTGGTTGTTGAGTGTCGTCAGCTCGCCAGCTTCCAGCGCGGGTGCCAGCAGCAGCCAGAAGACCAGAAACGTAATCGTAATCCCGACCGCTACGCTATAGCGGGCAACGGACAGGGCGCGGGGAATGCTGACACGGCCTTTGGCAAGCTTGCGCAGGCCCAGCACGAAATAGACGGCCGTCAGCAAAAACACGCAGGCATTGGACTGGTAGGTGTAGTAGAGCATCTTTTCTGAGGCCATGAAACCACCATCCGGCGGAAATACGCCCTGATAGATACCGCCTGCGCAGCAAACGAGCAGGAGCACCCGCAGCAAAACTGCCAGTCCGTTACGGTTTCGCCAATTCATAATGCACCTCTGGAATCAGAATCGCTTGTTTGATGAATTCATTTTAGCACAGCTTGCGGGCCGTGTACACGCAACAAAAACAGAAGGCGCAGCTGCGCCTTCTGTTTGATTGTGCTTGTATTGGGCTGCTGGCCACCATAGGCGGCGCAGGGTTATTCGCCCATGCGGATGGTTTCGACTATGCTGCCGCCGCGCAGTTTGCTGGCTGCATATTGGGTGGTAATCAGCGCGATGACGAACACACCGGCGACGGCTTCCAATAGCAAAGTCCAGGGGAAGATGAACTGAAATGCATCCTGCTGGGTGATGGCAACATAGATCAGGTACATGGCCAGCGACCCCAGCGGCAGTCCGTACAGCAGCGACTTCATCGCTGACATTACGCTTTCCAGCGCAAGCATGCGGCGCAGGCCGCGCTCGGTCATGCCCACGGACTTGAGCACCGCAAATTCTCTGGCGCGCAGCTGCACATTGGCGGAGATGGCAGACAGTACGCTGGTCAGTCCGATCAGCGAGAGCATACCCACAAACCCATACAGGAAAATGGTGATTAGCTTGGTCAGGCTGCGGGTCATGGCGGTGACGGCGGTCATATCTTCCGCGCTGTAGCTATAGTGCGCTGTTTGGGCCGTGTCTGCGTTCACATAGGCAGAAAGCTGGTCTGCGGCGTACTGGGTAAAGCCCTCGGGGTCCAAACTTGTGGCAAACCATAACGCTTGTATTGCCGTAGCGTCCGCCGTTATGATTTTCACGGGCGCTGCAGAACTATTGAAGATTTCCTGTGGAACCTGCGTGCTGATCAGCTGGCCATCCAGCGGCACGGAAAAGGTTTCATCCTGATTGCGCAGGGTGAGGGTCTGCCCGGTGAATTGCAGCGGTTGAAACTCTATCGATTTGCCGTTTTGCGTTTGCTGCGCACTGTTGATGAGAATATTGGAGCCAACCGGTACGCCGGCGCGCTTGCAAAGCTCGGTGTAATGCGTGGGATCAATGGTAATCAGCGAAACCTGCACGTCTTGGCGGTTGCCTTCGCTGTCCACGGTTTGCAGCGCACTGTTGATGGACGGATCATCGGCAGACATCGTATAGCGCGAATCATACTGTAGGGTAAAAAGTTCCGTATCGGGGTAGGACGCAAATTTTTCAGTCAGGGTATCCAGCTGCGGCATGGGGACTTGTTTGCCCGCATTTAGATACATCAGCGATGTCGCATCGATGTTCATATACGTCTGGTTCATGGTCATGGTCATCTGCGTATTCAGGCTGCCGCATACCAGAAACAGCACAATGCTGATGGTGAGGGCTGTGACCATCGCCCGGTAGGTTCTTTTGCTGCGGCGGATGGACTTGGCAGCGAGTGTGCCTTCAAAGCCGAATAGCAGCTGCGCCAGCCGGTGGCGGCGGGCTTTGTGCCCTTTGGTGGTAAACTCCCGCGTCAGGCGGATGGCTTCCATGGCGGGCACCTTGGCGGCGGTGCGAGCGGGGAAGAAGGCCGACAGCATGATCGTTGCAAACGACAGGCACATCGCCAGCAGTACAGACGGGAGGTGGAAGATAAACTGCATGTGGATTACCGCTTCGTTGTTGAGCAGTTTGTTCATGGGCTCAAGCAGGGTATCGCCAATACTGGTGCCAAGCCATTCCACCAGCAAGCCTACGACCAGACCCGCCGGAATGGCGATCAGCGACAGCAAAACCCCTTCATGCAGCACGATTTTTAGGATCTGCCGCCGGGTGGCGCCGGTGCTTTTAAGAATGCCGAACTGGCGCAGCCGCTCTGTTGCGCTGATGCGGAAGGCGTTGGAGATTACGATGATGGATGCGATGATAACGATGGAGCCGAAAATTGCGCTCATCCAGATGAAGATGGAACTGTAGGAGTGCACATGTTCATCACCTACCAGGTCGCGCAGGGCCTCGATACCGCTGGCAGCAAAGCCGAACACGGCGGTAATCATCGCCACCGACAGTACAATGCCGATGACGGTTATCAGGGTACGCTTGCGGTTTTGTTTCAGCTGGGACAGGGCCAGCGATGCGGTAATGGACCTCATGCGCGCACCGCCTCGTCCCGCTGAATGTGCCCGTCCTCTAGCGTGATGATGCGATCAGCCTGCAGGGCGATTTTTTCGTCATGGGTAATCAGCAATAGCGTCTGGTTAAACTGACGGTTGAACAGCTTTAGCAGCTCCATAATGCTGCGGCTTTTACGGCTGTCCAGGTTGCCGGTCGGTTCATCAGCCAGTACAACGGCGGGATCGTTAATCAGTGCGCGGCCGATGGATACGCGCTGCTGCTGTCCGCCGGATAATTGTCCCGGCAGGTGGTTTTTGCGCTCGGCAAGCCCGAGAATCTCCAGCATTTCTGCAAGCTTCTTGGGGTCGGGTCTGCGCTTGTCCAAAAGGTGGGGCAGGATGACGTTTTCCTCCGCCGTCAGCGTGGGAATAAGGTTATAAAACTGGTAAATCAGGCCGACGTTGCGGCGGCGGAAGATGGCCAGGTTGCTTTCGTTCAGAGAAAAGATGTCCATGCCGTCTACAATCACGCTGCCGCTCGTGGGACGGTCTACCCCGCCGATCAGGTGCATCAGCGTGGATTTGCCCGAACCCGATGCGCCTACGATGGCGACAAAATCGCCCTTTTCCACCGTGAAGGAAACGTGGTCCAGCGCAGTGACCTGCGCGTCGCCCTTGCCATATACCTTGGTTAAGTCTTTGACCTGTAAAATACTCATGCGATGCCTCCATTAACTATTGTTGGTACAACCATAGTATCGCACAGGCAGATGACAGTGCGGTGACGCAGAAGGTGACGGTTTTGTCACTTTGATAGCAGTGTGTACTGGGCGACGGGGAATAGACGCTTGTCGCCGGTTGCATTTTCCTGCCCCGCCAGCATACTGCGCGTAAAGGGCTGTGCCTGGTGTTGCAAGGTAAGCTCTAAAAAGTACAGGAAAATACCCAGATCAATGGTATTGAAAAACGGGCGCAGGGGCGGGGGCATGATGGCGGAACGCACATCCTTTGAGCGATATACCGTCAGCGTTTGCCCGTCTGCCTGTATGCGCCACGGCTGCATGTTGCAGGAACTTGGGGCATAGCGTGCAGCGTCAATCCCGGCAAAGTCAAAATCGCCTTGCCACAGCAGCTCACCCGGCTTGCGTGCGGCCTTGGTGACATCTTTGCGGAACTGCTCCGGGCGGCACTTGCCAAACGCCAGCATAATGATATAGCTGAGGCCTTCGTGTTGTTTGGCATCCGGCTTGCCCAGTCCCAGCCAGCATACGCCGATATCCATCGCTGCCAGAAACAAATCCATCTGCTCCAGCAGATACCCGGCGTTGAGCAGGGCTGGCTCGGATTTATCGCTGTATAGCAAAAGGCAGTATTCGCCCCGGCGGTTGGTGGTTTGCGCACGCTCGACCAGGCGGTAGGCAACGGGGATGCTGCTGTCCAGCGGCACAAGGGCGGATAGCTGCTGGCGTATGGTTTGCAGCTCAGTCTTGCTGATGTGCAGGGCCGGATCAAACTTTCGCACCGATTTGCGTTTGAAAATCATATCGTAAGCATTGTTCATTGTATTTCCTCCTGCAATAAGGCTACCATGGTTTAAAATATTACGAAAGGGGTGCTTTGTGCATAGTAAAAAAAGCCCTGCGACAGGGCTGTGAGAGCTGGGTTACTGGTATATCTTCAGGGTAAATGTTGCGCCGGTATAGGGGGTGTCGGTCAGGGCGGCCACATGGGGCGGCAGGCTGTCGCCGTCCACCTCGATATCGCCGTTTTGCCTGCGCAGTATGGTGAGTGCCAGCGGCAGTCCGATGCCGTAGCCCGCCGGAGCACCGCCCTGAAAGCGGCGGAACAGGCGGCCGATTTGTTCGGGCTGCATGCCGTTTCCGCTGTCGGTTACGCTGATCCAGCTGCAAATGGGGTTTGTACCGCAGGCGATGAAAATCGGCTTGCCTGCCGGGGCGTTTTCCGATGCGTTTTTAATGATATTGCCCAGCGCTTCGGCTGTCCAGCGCAGGTCACAGGTCAGGGTTGCTTCGCCGATGATTTCAATCGCCTGTTCCTTGATTTCCAGCAGTATCGATAGTGGTTCCAAAGCGCGGGCGATGATGTCGCTTGCGCTGACACTGCGAATGTTGAATTCTACGGCGTCTGCATCCAGCTTTGCCATTTTCAGCAGCGCATCCGTCAGCCACTGGGTGCGGGTCAGCCCGGTTTGCAGGTTGCGAATCAGCTCTTTTTGCTTATCCGGCGGTGCGGTCTCCAGCAGATCGGCCATTACCAGCATGGAGGTCAGCGGGGTTTTCAGCTGGTGGGAGATGTCCGACAGCGAATCCTTCAGCCGTTCCTTATCCTTTTGCAGGGTATTGGCCTGTTCCTGCTTGAGGCGCGCCAGGGTTTGAATGTCATTGCGCAGAATGCTCAGCGGCCCTTCGCGGTTGTCTAATAGCTCCACGCCTTCGCCGTCGGCCACGCGGCGTACATCAGCCGAGAGTTTTTCAAGGGTACGTTTATTCAGCCACACGATAGCCAACCCCCCGTACGGTTTCGATGTCGGCAGCGTCGCCCAGTTTTTGCCGGAGGCGCTTAATGCACACGGTGAGGGTGTTATCCTCCACAAAGTCGCCCGCGCCATCCCACAGGTGATCCAGAATCTGGGTGCGCGTCAGCGTCTGCCCGGGATGGGACGCAAAGAATAGCAAAAGCTTATACTCAAGCGCGGTCAGATCCAGCGGCTGTCCGTGTGCGCTTGCCGTGTTCTTGGTCAGCTGCATGGTCACGCCGCCGACGGATAGCTGGTCGCCCGCGCCACCGGCCTTACGCCGCAGCACGGTTTTCACCCTGGCCAGAAACTCTCGCAGGCGAAACGGCTTGACAATATAATCGTCCGCGCCGCTTTCAAGTGCCTGCACCATCACGCCCTCATCGTCCACCACGGTTAAAAACAGCGCGGCCGTACCGGCAGGCTTTACAGCCGCCAGCACCTCGCGTCCGCTGCCGTCGGGCAGCTGCATATCCAGCACTGCCAGATCAAACGGATCCGCAGCGGCCAGTGTGCGGGCATCGGCAACGGTTTTGGCGTGCGCCACCGTGTAGCCTTCGGTCTCCAGCGCGTATTGCAGGCCGGAGGCAATCATCATATCGTCTTCCACGAGCAGGATGCGAATCGGTTTCATGGATATCCGCCTTTTTATTGTTTACTCTTGCGTTTGATGAGCAGTACGGTCAAATCGTTTACGTTGGTACCTGTCGGCCCGGTTTTAATCAGCCCGCCGCAGGCAGACAGCGCGTGATAGCTGTCGTTATTATCAAGCATCGCCTGGAGGCTTAGGTCCTGCCTGCGCAGCGCGCGCAGGGTTTGGGTGTCCACATAGCCGCCTGCCGCGTCGGTAGGGCCGTCGGTACCGTCCGAGCCGATGGAAAACAGCGCGGTGTTGTACAGGTTATGCAGATCAATAGCGGCGGTCAGTGCCAGTTCCTGGTTGCGGCCGCCAAGGCCCGTGCCTTTGACCTGCACCACGGTTTCACCGCCTGCGATAAACGCCAGCGAGTGATCGGCGGTCTGGTGCACCTGCGCGACCGAGCCGAACAACTGACCCGCTTCCCGGGCGGAGGAGCGCAGGCTGTCGGTGAGCAAGTAGGGGTCGTAGCCAAGCTGCCTGCATTGCTCCCTGGCGGCTTCGCATAGCAGGCGCACACTGCCAGCGACTATCGTCTCTGCGTTTGCAAGCGTTTTGGGGGTTTCCTTCTGTAGAAGCGAAAGCATATCCTCGTCAAGCTGCAAGTCGAACTGCTCGACAATCGCCAGGGCGTCCGCACCGGTTGAGGGGTCGGCCACGGCGGGGCCGGACGCGATGGCCGCAGGGTCGTCTCCCAGCACATCGGACAGGGCAACGGTCAATACGGTTGCGGGCGCGCAGTGCCGGGCAAAGCGCCCGGCCTTTACGCCCGATAAGCGCTTGCGTATGCAGTTGATCTGCGCAATCGCCGCGCCGCTTTTGAGTAGCTGATCGGTGATACTCTGCAAGGTCGCAAGCGGTACCAGCGGCTGTTCAAACAAGGCCGATCCGCCACCTGAAAGCAGGAAAAGAACCGTGTCATCTTTGTTCAGTCTCTCGGTCATGTGCAAGACTTCGGCTGTGGCATCCACTCCGGCCTGATCGGGCAGGGGATGACCGGCTTCCAGCACGCGCAGGCTTGCCAGCGGCCCTTCGCTATGGCCGTATTTGGTGAGTACAATGCCCTGTGCAATTCGGCCTTCAAGCAGCTCACAGGCCGCCGCGGCCATGCGCCAGGCCGCTTTGCCTACCGCAACCAGCAGCAGGCGGCCGCGCCCAAAGGCTTTGCCTTGCAGCGCGTCCCGCACAGCTTTTTCCGGCATGGCGGCGGCAAGCGACGCGCGGATGATGGTATCGGCATCCGCACGCAGGCTTTCCATTCCGCTGGGCATATCAGGTGAAGGTTTTCGGGTCGGTGTAACCGGGCTTGACTAGTACGTTATCCTGATCTTTCACATACTCGTTATAGACGTCCGCCCACTCGCCAAAGGAGTACTCCTCCACCGAAACGGAAATGTACTTCGTCGGCTTGCCCATGGTTTTGTTGACCACATCGGCAATTTGCTCGGCAGCCTGTTTCAGCTGCGCTTGCGAGGGACCCGCGATGGTTTTAATCACGATATGCGGCATGTTGCAGTCCTCCTTTGTTCTTTGTTTCATTGTAGCAGATGGCCCACGGCCGTGCAAATGGATTTCGCCTTGTCAAAGGGCGGTGTGTGCGGTAGGATATTGGATAAGAACAGGCAGGAGGGAAGCCCGATGAAATACTATGTGGTGGATGCGTTTGCCGATGCTTTGTTTGCTGGAAACCCCGCCGGGGTGTGCGTGCTGGATACACCGGCGGACGCAGCGCTGATGCAGCAAATTGCCGCTGAAAACAACCTGCCGGAGACCGCGTTTTTCTACCCGGATGGAGACGCGTATCACTTGCGGTGGTTTACCCCGGTGGATGAGATTGACTTGTGCGGGCATGCAACCCTGGCCAGCGCGTTTGTGGTAATGCAGTATGTAGAGCCCGGCGCAACTGAGGTGCGGTTTGATACCGTTTCCGGGCGGCTGACAGTCACGCGCGAAGGCGATATTTTAACGCTGGATTTCCCCAGCCGTAAGCCCGTACCCTGCGCGGTTCCGGCGGAGCTGGAGACCGCGCTGGGTGTGAAGATACTGGAGGCGCACAGCTCGCGCGATATGCTCTGCTTGGTCGAGTCCGAGGCTGTGCTAAAAAGCATACAACCGGACTACAAAGCGCTGGCAGCGATTCCCGGTCCGCTGGGGTTTGTGGTGACGGCCAAGGGGGAAACGCTTGACTTCGTATCCCGCTTTTTTGCGCCCAATACCGGCATCGACGAAGACCCGGTTACCGGCTCTACCCACACCAACCTCATCCCCTATTGGAGCGAGCGGCTGCATAAAAAAAGCATGACCGCCGCTCAGCTTTCGCAGCGCGGTGGTATGCTGTACTGCCAGGATTGCGGCACGCGTGTGAAGATCGGCGGCAAGGCCGTGTGCTATTTGCAGGGTGAGCTGCTGTTATAAGGTTGGTTTCTTGACCCCGAACAGATAATGCGGCATGTCCACGCCACGGAAGTGCTTGATAAAGCGCTTTTTCACGGTCATGCCGTTTTTAATGGCGACGTTCATGGACGGCAGGTTCGTCTCGCGGATAATGGAATAAATTTCGTCAATGCCCAGCACGGTAAAGGCATACTGCTTGCAGGCGATTGCGGCCTCTGCCGCATACCCTTGGTGCCAGTATGTGCGGTTGAGCAGATAGCCGATCTCCGGCACGATGCCTTCCTCCACTGGCTGGGTGGTGATGCCCGTTTGCCCGATCATATCCCCAGACTCTTTCAGGCACACCGCCCACAGGCCGAAGCCGTCTTTTTGATAGCGTTCCAGCTGCCGCGTAAGCCAGGTCTGGGTTTCCGCGTCCGAAAACGCGCCATTGTAGGCGTACATCGTTTGCTCATCCTGCAATATGGCCGCCAGCGCGGGCAGATCGTCTTGCGTCATCTCGCGCAGGAACAGGCGGTCGGTTGTCAGGATCGTTTTCATACGTTCTCCTGGGTTTCCATCGCTTCGTTGCGCTTAACCATATGGACATGGTCCTCCCACACCCCATTAATTTGGATGTAGCGGGGGGACAGGCCTTCTTCTTGGAAGCCGCACTTGTCCAGCACCCGGCGGGAGGCGGCATTGCGGGGCATAATATTGGCCTCGATGCGGTGCAGTTTCAGCGTATCAAACGCAAACGCCACCACGGCATTCACGGCCTGGGTCATATAACCCCGGCCTTGCAGCGCTTCATCCAGCCGATAGCCAAAAAAGCAGGACAGGAAATTGCCCCATACGATGTTGCTTAAGCCAACGCTGCCAATGATGGTATCGGGGTCTGATTGCAGAAAAATATAGAAGCGTACGCCGGTTCTTTCGATGATGTCCGTCAGGTCGCGCTGCAACTGCGCTTCCTGATGCTCCAGCGTATAGAAGTGCGCGTCGCGCTTGGGCTCAAATGCTTTGAGAAACGATTGATTGCGTTCAAAGTAAGCAACAAGCATGTCCGCAAAGGATAGATCAGCGGTTTTAAGGACTAGGTCTTCGGTTTGCAATGAAAATGCCATGGTGTGGTTCCTTTCGTGTGTTGTTTAGGTCCAGCTTTGCAGCTCCAGAATATTGCCTTCCGGGTCGCGGGCGTATACGGCGGTCAGCGTGCGGCCGTCTTCATAACGCTGGCGGATGAGCTCGCCCACAGCGCTGCCGCCAAAGCGGAGCACTTTGGCAAGCATCGCGGGTACATCGTCCACAGCAAAGGCCAGGTGGGCGATGCCGGGGCGGTTGATGTCGCGAGGCAGATCATCTGCCAAGGCATCATACTGAAATATCTCAAGCGTCGGGTGGCTGTCGCCGTATCCGGGCAGCAGCAGATGCTCTCCCGTGATGTGTGTGTTTTGAAGCCCCGTGAGGGTGTCCAGCCAGTCGCCGCGCAGGTCGCGCGCCTCACCGATGCTCTGGCAGCCCAGCACCGACTTGTAAAACGAAATCAGCGTTTGTGCGTTGGCGGCGACGATGTTGGTGTGTGCATAGCGAATCATGACTTTCTCCTTTGCCTGCTTGGGCAACGCATGATATAAAACAGCGTCCGCGCCAGCCGGTGATTGACGCTCGCCTCGTAGTGGAACCCGGCTTTTGTATAGACACGCACGGCCCGCCGGTTGCCGGCAAAGACCGACAGGCGGAGATCCCCGGCGGCAAGCTCGCGCCTAGCAAACGCGATGGCTTCCATAATAAATGCATACCCCAGCCCCTGCCCGCATAGATCCGGACGCATGCCAAGGCCCATGTCCAGCGCATCGGGTGTGTAGGAATATTCCTCTGCGGTGGGGATACGCGCACTAGTTCCAAAGCAAACATAGCCGATCAGCTCACCGCTTTTGTTCAGGCAGGCATAATACTCGCCGCAAAGCAGTTCGCGCAGGGTTTCATCGCTGCGGGCAAAGCTGTAAACCGCGTATTCGTTTGCATAAGTCCAACCGGAAATTTGCATTGCGGTTTCCGCGGTCATGGGCACAAGCATGGAACAATCCTTTCAGCATATGTGGCAGGCCAGGGTGATGGTATCAGTATAGCACAAGCCCGTATCCGGCGGCCACAGCTGGGTATTGTATGCCAGGCGGATTTGGCCTATACTAAGTATAGTTTCATAGTACATAGGAGTATAAACCATGAAGATTCGTAAAGTAACAGAAAACAAAAAACAATACCTTGATCTGCTGCTGATGGCTGACGAGCAGGAGGATATGATCGACCGCTACCTGACGCGCGGCGACATGTACGTTTTGCAGGATGATGGCCGCGTACAGGCGGCGTGCGTCATCACATGCGAGGGTGACGGATGCTACGAGTTAAAGAACATCGCCGTGCAGCCGGACGCCCGGCGCAAGGGATACGGCAAAGCATTAATCAATGGCGTTTGGGAGTACTACCCGGATGGCGACACACTGCTTGTGGGCACGGGGGATGTGCCAAGCAGCCTAGGCTTTTATGAGCGATGCGGGTTTACGCCGTCGCACCGCCTAAAGAACTTTTTTATCGACAATTACGACCACGTTATGGTGGAAGATGGAATCCAGCTCAAAGACATGGTATATTTAAAAAAGACCCGGTAAGCATCAGGCTTCCGGGTCTTTTTGCAGCATGGATTGCAGTGTTTGCAGGGTTTTCAGGTTGCGGGAAGTGAGCTTTGCCTCAGGTTTTAGCAGCGGCGCGGCGCGTTTGGAGCGGCTGATACCCTGATAGCACAGCAGGTATAGTTCGCGCCCCGACAGCACCGCCCGATCCGGCCCCGCCGTGTGATCGGCAATTGTATCCGGCGCGATGGGTGTACCCGATAGAAAGACATAAACATGGGCTTTGCCGGGGCTTTTGGCCTCGGCTTGCGTAATCTCCTCATCGGAAAAGGGCAATGCACGCAGGATGGCGTGCAGCTCCTCTGCCGTGCGTAGAATGACCTGGCTGGCAAAGTCATAGCGCGTTTGAAATGCGTTTTCTATGCGGCCTGGCAGGGCGGAGGGGGATTGGTCACTTGCAAACAGCACATTGCCGCTTTGGATATAGCTTTGCACCTGTGAGCATCCTAAATCGGTAAACAGCTGCCGAAGATCGGCCATTTTTACCACGCGTCCGCTGCCCACATTGATGCCTCGGAAGAACGCCACATACTGCATGAACAGACCTCCTTATTTGCGTGAACTGCCCAGCCGCTTTTCCATGCAAACGGACATCGGCATAGTGTGGTAAGGGGGATAATTTTGAATGCGCTCAAAGCCGATGGCGGTATACAGTGCGATGGCTGCATGCAGCATGCTGCCCGTCTCCAATATCAGGCGGGTATAGCCCTGCGATGCGGCACGCGATTCCAGCGCAGCCAGTATGGCCTTGGCATATCCTTGTCCACGGCAATCGGGGCGTACATATACGCGCTTCACCTCCGCCGTGCCAGGCGCGTGCTGCTTGTAGCCGCCACAGGCTACGGGCTGTCCGTTTTTTAGCACGAGTACCACGTTGTGGATGGTTTCCAGCGTGTTGTACTGGATATACTGCTTGCGCTGTGTTTCGCCGCCAACAAGTGTGTTCAAGGTCTGGTCCAGTTCTCGGCAGAGGGTGGCAAAGCGGGGGTCCTGCCCGTCGGTCAGTACCAGTAGAAAGTCTGTGGTCATGTGCTGGCCAACTTTGTCAGCGTGTCGCCGGTGATGCGGTATACCGTCCAATCATCCATCGGCTCGGCGCCCAGTGAGCGGTAGAAGCGGATGCTCGGCTCGTTCCAGTCCAGGCACCACCATTCCAGCCGTCCACAGCCGCGCTCTACGGCGAGCTGTGCCAGTTTTTTCAAAATCGCCTTGCCATAGCCTTTGCCCCGGTATGCGGGTTTGACAAACAAATCTTCCAGATACAACCCCGCCTTACCCAAAAACGTGGAGAAGTTGTGAAAAAACAGCGCAAAGCCGACCGCATTGCCATCTGCTAGCGCAAAGAGCACCTCGGCCCTTTTCTGCACAAATAGCCACTCGTGTAATAGTTCTTCAGTGGCCGATACCTGGTCGAGCATATGCTCGTACTCCGCCAGATCGCGGATGAAGGATAAAACCAGCGGGGTATCCGAAGGGGTTGCAAACCGGAAGCTTAGTTTCTCTGCCATGCTTAGCTCCTTATATGTATTTTAGATGTGCGCCTTGATAAACGCATAAATATCCTCAATCAGCGGCCAGGACCAGAAGGTGTCCTCATGCGGGGCGTCGGTCACGGTTAGAAGCCGCACCTCTTTGCCAAGCTGCTTAAGCTTTTCTGCCATCATCTCCGCCAGATCATACGGCACAATTTGATCGCCGGTTCCATGGGCGATCAGACAGGGCGGGAAGGGGGTGTCCTTGTTGATGGCATGGTAGGGGCTCATGGCTTTGAGTACCGTAGCCGCATCGCCTGTCCCGATCAGGCTGAAGAATATGTCGCCCAGCGGGTTTTGCATCTCCGAAAGTTTTGTTAAATCCATCCGGCCAAAGCAGGACACCACACAGTTGACCGCGTCGGACTGATCGGCGTACTCCTCGGTTTTATACTGCGGATCATCGCCTGTTGCGCCGACCAGCATAGCGGTGTTTCCGCCGGAGGATGTACCGTAGATGCAAACGCGCGTAGGATCAATGCAGTACGTATCCGCATGCGCGCGCAGATAGCGGATGGCTGTTTTCACATCCTGCAAAAATGCGGGGAATGGGTTGCCCTCCTTGACATCGCGATGGGAAACGGTCGCGACCACATAGCCCTGCTGCGCCAGGTGCGACAGTTGGGGAATTTCATAGCCGAGGTTTGGGGTAGTCCAGCTTGAACCCTGCACGAATACCACCAGCGGATAGCGCGCCGATTTTTCCCAGGGCCTGAGCAGACTTAGCTTGTTTTTGGGATCGCCGTTTGAGGAATAGAGTATCCCGTCCAACAACCGGGCCATGCCGCTGCGGGTAGGATTACTCTGATAAGTTTTGTGCGAAAATGCCATCACTGCACCTCCATTACCGCTCCATGCTGCTTTTAGCATAGCATTGCTGGCGGGGGATGGTCAACAAAAAAAGCCGCCGCTAAGCGGCGGCGGGTGGTCGGGGTGTTTATTTCGTATTCTTCATTTCCCGGATAGGGTGCAGCTCGATGTAACCGCGCCAGCCAAAGGGCGCAAGCTGCATTTTGGGTGCGAGTTCAGGTGCATACTCGTAGCCGTATACTGTGGGGTTGAATTTCTCGATGCGGTCCATGCACAGGCCGACGGCTGTTTGAAAATCCTTGTCGTCGTACGGCTCACCCTGGAATACCAGCAGCTTACACGGGGCGAGGTCGATGACATCAAACCCGGCGGGGATTGTGCCGGTGTAGGTCGCGGGGACTTCCACCCCGTGGGCGTAGAGACCTGTACCCTCCGGGCGCATGGTATCGGGCAACCACAGGCCGACCGGCTCGTACAGGGCTTCCTTGATGGTCGTGAGGATATCCCATGCGGCGGAGGCGTTGTTTTCGCCGCAGCCGATCTCCTGGGCGTAGTCGAAGTAATTGTCGGCGTTCTTGCCGCGCATCAGAATTAGTTTGCGTGCCGGGCGCTCGACGATCTGCGTAAAGATGACCGCTGTTTGTTCCATGATGGTGTCCTCCTGCTTTAATTTGGAGCGGTCGAGATAGCGGCGTGGAATCAGCCAACCTTCCGGCTTTGGGTAGCTTTGGTACTTCTTTGGCGAGATGCCAAAGCCGTTTGCAAAGGCCCGCGTAAAGCCCTCGTGGCTGGCGAATACGAAATCCAGTGCGATATCCAACACCCGGTGGTCGCCGGTGCGCAGCGCGTGTGCTGAGGCGGTCATACGCTGCTTACGGATGTATTCAAACGGAGACAGGCCTGTTTCCTCCTTGAATATCCGTGCCGCATGGAACGGAGAATACCCGGCGGCATTGGCCACATCGCGTGCGGTAATCGGCTCCTGCAGGTGGGCCTTAATATAGGCTTTCATGCGGTCAACCGCGTTTTGCATTTCGCTTGCCATTGTCTCACCTCTCGCAGCTATCGTAGCGCAAACAAGGATATGATTCTTGACCTGGAATGCGGTCCTTTGGGGATATTTGCTCTGCTGTTCTTATCTTTAAGTGGAGCTATTGATAGGATACCACGATTGTTTTACTTAGAAAAGAAAGACCGCTGCGAAAACAGCGGTCTTTGGGTTGGTGCCGGCGGAGGGACTTGAACCCACACGTGATTGCTCACAAAAGATTTTGAGTCTTCCTCGTCTGCCATTCCGACACGCCGGCTACAGACGCGATTATAGCAAAAATACGCCGCATTGACAAGGAAAACTTAACGAAGCAGGGAAGTGATACTGTTAGAGCCGCAATGCAACTGGTGCTGCGATGCCCAAGAACGTGCCGGGGAGAGAACTACGTGCTGAAAAAACGCCTGCTGCTCATCGGGGGAACCCTGTCGCTGGGGCTGGGGATTGTGGGTATGCTTGTTCCTGTGCTGCCAACGACACCGTTTCTGCTTTTGACAGCCTATTGCTACCTGCGCAGCTCTGAGCGCATGCATGCCTGGCTGATGAACCACCGATTGTTTGGAAGCTATATCCACAATTATATGGAGTACCGCGCCATTTCTTCCCGTGCCAGAATCATTTCGCTGATCGGGCTGTGGGCATCGCTTGCGGTTTCGTTTATACTCGTGGCAGTGCCTGCGGTGCGCTGGGTGCTGGTGCTGGTGGGCGTTGGGGTCAGTGTACATTTGCTGATGCTGAAAACCATGCCCAAAGCGGCGCAGGGAAACGCGGACCATATGCCGGACCCTGCCGAAAGAGAAGACCCCACTCAGTTGTAGGGGCACGCATGACAAAGACAACAAACCCGCCCAAAGGCGGGTTTGTTGTGTTAAAGGCCATCAGGCATCCCTGTGCTGAAACACCAGCGCTTGCCTGGCAAAGGTATAACGTACGTTCAGGTGGGTGTCCAGTACCGCCAGATCGGCATCCATGCCGACGGCAATGCTGCCTTTGTGGTTCTCCAGCCCCAGCAGTTTGGCCGGGTTTAGCGTCATCGGCAGTATGGCCTGATCCAGCTGCAAGCCGGTATAGTGCATGAAATTGATCAGCGCTTTGCGCAGGGTTAGCGTGCTGCCGGCGCGGGTACGGCCGCTGGATAGCATTGCGTCGCCATCGCGCACCACAACCCGGGTACTGCCCAGGTTAAACGTGCCGTCGCCAAGCCCTGTGGCCATCATGGAATCGGACACCGCTACCAATTTGTTCAGGCCTTTGGCTTTGAGCATCAGCCGCACAATGGCAGGGTGCAGGTGCAGGCCGTCGCAAATAAACTCGGCGTAGGCATCGCTTTCCAGTGCAGCGCCGATCATGCCGGGCTCGTGCCTGTCCAGCGGTGCCATGGCGTTCATGGCGTGTATAAAGCTGTCCGCGCCAAGGCGCAGGCAGTTCATGGCAAGTTCGTATTCTGCGCCGGAGTGCCCTAGCCCAACCCGGATGCCTTGGGAAACGATATAGGGAAGCATCGCTTCCACACCGGCAGTTTCGGGGGATACGGTCATGCGCAGGGGCATGCTATCGGCGGCATCTAAGAACCGTGCCACCATGGCCGTGTCGGCATCTTCCATATGCTTGCGCGGAATAGACCCGCGGTACGCCGGTGACAGGAAAGGGCCTTCCATATGGCAGCCGAGGATCGCCCCGCCGCTTCCTTGCGAGCGTGCCTGTGCAATCCGACGTATGGCGTCCAGCAGCTTGACTTCGGCATCACACACGATGGTTGGCATGAACCCCGTAACCCCTTCGGATGCAAAAAATTCCGATAAGGTTTGCAGCTGGCTGCTTGTGGCGGTATTTGCGTCCACCCCAACGGCCCCGTGGGTGTGAATGTCGAGCATCCCGGGAATAACTGTGCAGTCGCCGGCATAAATCTCGGTTTCATATGCAGGTGGCGCGTCCCCGATATAGTCGATGATTCCGTTGCGCATGCCGATATCGCAGCGCTGTATACCATCCGGTAATATAACGGCAGCACCGCGGATGACCGTGGGAACCCTTTCAGTTGCAGGCATGCTATCTCCTTGTTCAGGCAAAGGCTGAATCGCTTATGACGGTCGTAGCTGATAGGTTAATAGGAATGTGAAGGGAAATTACGCATCCCCTGCGGTTTGCTTATGGTTCAGACGGGCTATCCACGTCGGTGGGCAGGTGTTTCAGGTGTGTGGTTTCAAATTCAATGGCCGCAACGGGATGACCTGCATAGTACCCTTGCACCTGGTCGCACCCCAGTTGACGCAGGATATCGAATTGCTGCTTTTCTTCCACGCCCTCGGCAATGGTTTCCAGGTCCAGCGATTTGGCCAGCAGAATGATGGACTTGACAATTTTGCGGCTGGGTTCATCGGTCGTGATTTCATCAATCAGTGGTTTGGCAATTTTAAGCCGGTTAAACAGCTGGATGGTCAGGTACCCCAGCGACGAGTACCCGGTACCAAAATCGTCGATGGATACCGTCATCTTCTTGTTTTTGAAATACTTCTTGATAATCCCGGCGCTGACTTCGTTATCCAGCGCAACGTTTTCCGTGATTTCGATATCAATCCACTCAAATTTTGCGTGATGGCGCTTGGTGACTTCGTCCAGCACATCAAACGTGGAAGCCTGGTCAAACTGCTTGGGGGAAAAGTTGATACCCATGCGCAGGTTGGTGTGATACCTGCGGTTCCAGGCAGCAATCTGCCCGACCGCGTTTTCAATGACCCAGTTGCCGATGGGGATAATCAGGTTTTCCTCCTCGGCGATGGGGATAAACTCAGCGGGGGACACCGGCCCAATGCCGGGGCATTCCCAGCGGAGCAGGGCTTCCATGCCGATAAGCGCGCGATCGTGCAGGCGGAACTGCGGCTGGAAGTGCAGGTGCAGGTCTTGATTGTAGTCAACAGTTTTTAGAAAACTGGCGATCTGATGTTTACGGTTCATGGCGTTGCCGATATCGCTGTAGGTGGCGATGTGGGTATCCTTTTTGGTTTCTTTGGCATAGTGCATGGCGATATCGGCATTGCGCAGCAAGGTGCTTCTGTCGGTTGCGCATTCGGGGTAAATGGAAATGCCGACACCGACCGTAATAGAAAAGGAATATTCATCTATCTGAAAAGGCAGGCTGCAGGTATCGACAATCTGCTTAGCAATAGCCATGATAGCATCCAGCTGGTGTGTGCCCTCCAGAAAATAACCGAACTCGTCCCCGCCGATGCGCGCCAGTACATCGCTGCCATGGAACAGCTCTCGCATGCGGTTGGCAACGGTGATCAGCACCTGGTCGCCAATGGTGTGGCTGTAGGTATCGTTAATGCCTTTGAGGTTGTCCACATTCCACAGCAGCAGCGATACGCGATGCTTGCCGGTGGCAGAGTGAATGGCATCGTCGAGTTTCTCCAAAAAATAGTTGCGGTTGTACAGCTTGGTCAGCGAATCGTGCTCAAGGGCATATTTCAGGTCGTCGTTGCGCTCCAGCAGGGCTGCGTTAAGGGTTTTCAAGTCTTCGGCTTTCTCGGACACCAGGGTTTCCAGCTTTTTGTTGGTGTCCATTTCCTGGTTGAGCCGCTGTTTATCGGTAATGGATTTATGAATATAGCTGGTTGCGCCCTCGTGAAACAAGATCGCCAAGGAATAAACGACAATATCACTGGCGGTAATGGTGCCCAGCAAGAGGATGAGGAGGGGGAAAAACAGCAAAATGAACCCTTTGTGCTGACTGCCGATGTTGGCGTTGGTTGTATTGCTGGCGTAGGCAGCCGGGTAGCGGATGTAGTACAGCTTGATAGATATGGCAATCCAGACCAGCGCAGCCAGATAGGTGATATCCAGGAACGAATCGGGAAGATACAGGTCGTTGGTGTACAGGTGGAAATACACAAGGTCGACCAAAGCATATAAAAACACGCCGCCGATCAGCAACCGCAGGAACAGCGGCACGCTGCCCCTGCGGATAGACAGGTACCAGATCCCGATTACGACGATTAAAAACGCATCAGTCCCGATGGATAGCGTGTTCAAAACGCTGAAGTCCAGCAGCGCCGAAACCTTGTCCAAACTTTTTTGATACAGCAGTGACCAGATCAGCCACAGAATGGAGAAGGAATACACCGTACCGTCCAGCACCAGCTGTACCGTGTCCCACTTGTGCAGCCGGTTATAGGCATACAGCAGCGTGGAGACCAGCAGGAAACCATTGGTGCAAAAATACAGCGCAGTCACAAAAAAGTTCGTATGGGGATTGATGTCCAGAATATAGGAAAAAATAAACCGAAGCGTATCGGCAAGCGCCCAGCATAAAACGGCGACCCCGGCCAGAATGAAATTGATGCGAAATGCGGTGTTCTTGGAGCTGAAAATCGCATGAAAAATCAATGCCGCCGCCAAAAAACCGCAGATGGGTGCAATCAGCTCTGCCCAAAAATGCAGATGAAGCACGGCCGTAACGGAATAGGTAATAAACGCAAGTACAACAATCAGGATGAACCGGACCGGCGATTTAACCATCGGTTCGCCTCCTTTGTGTGTCCTACCGGGCTGCGTGGGTACGGGTATATGGTGGAGGATGACAGCGGAAAGCTGTGATAACACTGTATCATTTTACATTTGTATACGATTATCATACTACAACTTCCAATAAACAACAACAAAAACCCCGCAGACGCTTACCTACAGGGACTTTGCAGGGTTTGCGGATACATGGAACGACTGGCCGTTACCCTGTCAGGGCAGGGTCAATGCGGTCTTGCCGGGGCTTAGTACTGCGCGGGTTTCTATTGCGCTGTGCAGCAGTACGGTGATTCCGCTGTGGCGACCATCCACTTGCAGAGTGACTTGACCGCTGTGCTTGCGCATGTGTACGGACAGGGCGTGTTTGCCCTTGCTGTTATACAGTTCCAGCTGTGCGGGCGTGTCTTCTGCGGGGTGATACAGGTGCAGTTCCAGTCCGTTCACATAGTCATAGTCTACCTGCGTCTCGCTTTGGCCCAGCGGCAGTATGCTGTTGCCGCGCACAAACAGTGGCAGGCTGGATAAGTCGTACGTCTCACGCTGCCAGGCACCACCCTGCTTCATCTCGCCGGTGAGAAGGTGTGTCCAGGTACCATCGGGCAGGTAGTAGTCCACTTGGCCGTCCTTGCGAAATACCGGAGCAACCAACAGGCTGTCGCCCAGCATGTACTGGCGGTCCAGCGCATCGCAGGCCGGATCACCGAAAAACTCCATCGCCATGGCACGCATGACGGGGGTGCCGGTATTATGGGCCTGCACGGAAGCGGCAAACAGATAGGGCATCAGGCGGCACTTCAGCTGTGTGAAGTCCTTCACGGCTTTCACCGCATGCTCGCCAAACAGCCACGGCACGCGGTAGCTGGTCGAGCCGTGCAGCCGCGAATGACTGGAAAGCAGCCCAAACTGCGCCCAGCGAACGTATACGTCCTCGGTTGCGGTGTCCTCAAAGCCGGAAATATCGTGACTCCAGAATGCAAAGCCGCTCATGCACAGGGAAAGTCCCCCGCGTAGGGATTCGGCCATGCTTACATAGGTGGAGGAGCTGTCACCGCCCCAGTGCACGGGGTATTGCTGGCCGCCTGTGGTCGCGCTGCGGGCGAACAAGCAGGCTTCGCCCGCGCCACGCTCGCGCACCAGCAAATCAAAC
Organism: Candidatus Limiplasma sp.; assembly: GCA_963678055.1. Taxonomy (GTDB): domain Bacteria; phylum Bacillota; class Clostridia; order Christensenellales; family Aristaeellaceae; genus CAXXOK01. Next base: position 2,580,938 of record OY782679.1, on the reverse strand, counting down.
ACGGTCTTGTTATACAGCTGGGTATAGTAGTTGTGCATCAGCACGGGATCGCTGCCGTCAAAATACCTGCAATCGGTCGGAATGCGCTCGCCGAAATCGGTCTTGAAGCTGTCCACGCCCATATCCAGCAGCGCTTTGAGCTTGCTTTGGTACCAGACCTGCGCATCGGGGTTGGTAAAGTCGACAATCGCCATGCCGGCCTGCCACATATCCCACTGCCACACATCGCCATTTTCACGTTTCAGGAAATAGCCTTTGTCGCGCCCTTCCTGAAACAGCGGGGATTTCTGCCCGATGTACGGGTTAATCCATACGCAGGTTTTAAGGCCCTTGTCATGCAGCCGTTGCAGCATAGCCTCGGGACTGGGGAAGGCCTGCTTGTCCCAAGCAAAGTTGCACCACTCGTAGGCCTTCATCCAGAAGCAATCAAAGTGGAACACATGCAGGGGAATGCCCCGCGCGGCCATACCATCCACAAAGCTGTGGATGGTTCCTTCGTTGTAGTCAGGCGTGAACGAGGTCGTCAGCCACAGTCCAAAGCTCCACGCCGGGGGCAGCGCTGGGCGGCCTGTAAGCGCTGTGTAGCGCGATAGCACGGCTTTCATATTGCCCCCGCCGATGATCATCAGTTCCAAGCTGTGACCAGGCAGCGAAACCTGCGCACTTTCCACCGCCTCGGTACAAAGCTCGAAACTAACCTTATCGGTGGAGTTGACAAACACGCCGTAGCCTTTGTTGGTCAGGTAGAATGGAATGTTTTTGTAGGCCAGATCGGAAGAAGTTCCGCCGTCTTCCTGCCAGATATCCACAGTCTGGCCGTTTTTAACAAACGGGGTAAAGCGTTCGCCCAGGCCGTACAGGGTCTCGCCGACATCCACGTCGAGCTTGGCACGCATGTACCATCCATCCGGCGTTTTGGCGCAGCCCAGGTGGCGGCTGCCAACACCGGTCAGCTCTCGTCCGTCCTCATAAAACCGCAGGCTGAACTGCTGCCGGGTGATGACGGCGCTAACCGACCCTGATGTCAGGGTAATCGTGTCGCCGTCCTCTTGCACGGCAATGGCTTGGCCATCGGGTTCCAGAGCGAATGCCGGCGCATTGCGCTGGATGCCCTCGAAATGGCTTGCTTTCACCGCGATGATGCCCTTGCGCGGGGCGGTAAAGCGCAGGGTGATCATGGGGCCGGTCAGGGTCATGCCGCGGTGGCTGATGGGCATCACGGAGCAATACACGGCGTAGGCATCCCCATCCCAGTGTGCGTCCTGTACCTGCGCGCAGTTGAAAAGTTCTATGCCGGGCTTGGTCAACCAGAATCCGTCCGTAAATTTCATTTTGGCTCCCTCGTTTCAGGTTCGCGGTATCTGCCGGGCAAACAGGCTTGGCGTAATGCCTTTGTGCAGGCCGAACACGCGGATAAAATAGGAGATATTGTTAAAACCGCAGGCTAGGGCCACTTCGGACACGGTTCTCTCCGAGGTGGTCAGCAGCTCGCAGGCGCACTCGATACGGTAATAGTTTAAGTACTGGATGGGCGTTTTACCCATCATCTCGCGAAAGTAGCGGCAAAAATAGCGCTTGTTCATGTGTGCACTGGCAGCCATGGTATCCAGCGTGATCTCCTCGTGATAGTGATTACGAATCAGACTGAGTACATCCTTAATGCGGGCCAGGCGGCGCAGCTCGGCGGCCTGTGGCTTGCTGGCGCGGGGCACGGTATGGCCGTCCAGCAGCGCACCGATGAAGGTAAGCATCGCGCCCAAGGTAAAGAAGGGTGCGGTTTCTGCGTCCGAGGCCATGGCCGCAAACAGCGCATCGCCCGCCTGTGAGAGGCGCTGTGAGGGGCTTTCAATATGCTCTGTAAACTGCAGCTGGCCATACAATACCGGTTGTAACAGTTTGGCGCACAGGGGGTTCAGCTGGGCGATGGACAGTAAGCTGAACACAACGCAGTCGTAATAGCCGTGCTGGGGAATGCCGCCGTGCAGTGCGCCATCCTGCACGATGAAATAGTCACCGGCGTGCCCGGTGTACTCGTGTCCGTTGAGCTTGAACTGCAGCGTGCCCTCCTGTACCCGGATAATCTCATATTCCGGGTGCCAGTGGTCCACCATCATATAGCGCGGATGGCCGGGCGTGATGTGGTAATACCCAAAGGGGAACCCAAAGGTTCCGTGTACGCGGCTCTCCCGTTTCTCTAAATACTTCATAGGACTCCAATAAGTGAATATTCTACTAGGTTTTATTACTATATCACAAGAAAAAACCGCCTGTAAAGCACTATACTGTTATTACGATAAAACAATAAAGTGGGGATTGCTATGAGTGATACGCGATTTGTAGGCGGGTATCCTGTCATCGGCATCCGGCCCGCAATTGATGCGCGGCGCGGCAGCCTGGATGTGCGCGGGAGCCTTGAAACCCAGACAATGAACATGGCCAAGGCCGCCGCTGATCTAATCAGCGACAATTTACGCTACCCGGACGGCAGCCCTGTGCAGGTGGTGATTGCCGATAGCACCATCGGCCGCGTGCCGGAGGCTGCGGCCTGCCAGGAGAAGTTCAAGTCCCTGGGTGTGGATATTACCATCACGGTCACGCCGTGCTGGTGCTACGGGGCCGAGACCATGGATGCCGACCCCATGACCATCAAGGCCGTGTGGGGCTTTAACGGCACAGAGCGCCCCGGCGCGGTGTACCTGGCCAGCGTGCTGGCGACCCATGCGCAAAAGGGGCTGCCTGCCTTTGGCATCTACGGCCGGGACGTGCAGGATGCGTCCGATACCGACATCCCCGATGATGTGCGGGAGATGCTCTTGCGCTTTGCGCGCGCGGCCATCGCGGCGGCGGCCATGCGCGGAAAAAGCTATCTGCAAATCGGCTCGGTGTGTATGGGTATCGGCGGCTCAATCATTGATCCGGCCTTTATGGAAGAATACCTGGGTATGCGTGTGGAGAGCGTGGACATGGTCGAGGTCATCCGCCGCATGACGGAAAACATTTACGACCAGGCGGAGTTTGACCGCGCCATGGCGTGGACGAAGCAGCACTGCAAAGAGGGCTTTGACAAAAACCCCGAAGCGGTACAAAAGTCCAGAGCGCAAAAGGACGAGGACTGGGAGTTCGTCGTAAAAATGATGTGCATCATCAAGGATTTGATGGCCGGAAATCCCAAGCTGCCCGCGGGCTGCGAGGAGGAACGCCTTGGCCACAACGCCATCTGCGCGGGCTTTCAAGGCCAGCGGCAGTGGACGGACTTCTACCCCAACTGCGATTTCCCCGAAGCACTGCTCAACACCTCGTTTGACTGGAACGGCGCGCGGGAGCCGTACATTCTGGCAACGGAAAACGATGTACTCAACGGCCTTGGAATGTTGTTTGGTAAGCTGCTGACCCACACGCCGCAGATCTTTTCCGATGTACGCACCTATTGGAGCCCCGAAGCCGTGAAAAAAGCAACAGGCTTTGATTTGACGGGCAAAGCGCTTGCCTCCGGCGGCATGATTCACCTGATTAACTCCGGGGCATCCTGCCTGGATGCCAGCGGTGTATCCACCGATGCGGCGGGCAAGCCCTGTATCAAGCCCTGGTACGAGGTCAACCAGCAGGATATCGACGCGATGCTGTCCGCCACCAGCTGGTGCGCCGCCGATCAGGGGTATTTCCGGGGCGGTGGCTACTCCAGCCGCTTTGAAACCAAGGCAGAAATGCCTGTGACCATGATGCGCCTAAACCTGGTCAAGGGCATTGGCCCCGTGGTACAGATTGCCGAAGGGTACACCGTGCAACTGCCGGATGCAGTATCCGATGCGCTGTGGAAGCGTACGGATTACACCTGGCCGTGCACCTGGTTTGCCCCCAGGGTGACCGGGCAGGGGCATTTTACATCCGCATACACCGTCATGCGCGCCTGGGGCGCCAACCACGGCGCAATTAGCTACGGCCACATCGGCGCGGACCTGATTACCCTGTGCAGCATGTTGCGCATCCCAGTGAGCATGCACAATGTGCCGGAGGCAGATATTTTCCGTCCCGCCGCATGGAACGCATTCGGTATGGACCCGGAGGGTGCCGATTACCGCGCCTGCGCCGCCTATGGTCCACTGTTCAAATAAGACAATGACCTGAAATCGAATCCAGAAAACGGCCTGCAAGGCCGTTTTCTTTTACGGTATGGGCGTGGTATACTATGGCTGCAAAAAAACGGACAATACGATATGGAAAGGACTGCCGATATGAAACAACAGGCGTTTAACCCCTATCTTCCTTCGTGGGAATACATCCCCGATGGCGAGCCCTATGTGTTTGGCGACCGGGTGTATGTGTACGGTTCACACGATTTATTTAACGGCTATGTGTATTGCATGGGCGATTATGTTTGCTGGTCGGCCCCGGTGGACGACCTGGGCAACTGGCGCTACGAAGGGGTTATCTACCCCCGCAACGCTGATCCCATCAACAGCGAGGGAAAAATGTGCCTGTACGCGCCGGATGTCACCGTGGGGCCGGATGGGCGGTACTACCTGTTTTATGTATACGACAAGATAAATATTGTTTCCGTCGCCGTATGTGATACGCCTGCGGGCCGGTACACCTTCCACGGTTATGTCCACTACCCGGATGGAACCCGCCTTGGCGAGCGCGAGGGCGACGAGCCGCAGTTCGACCCCGGTGTACTCACCGAGGGGGATGTCACCTACATGTACACAGGCTTTGCCTGGGCGCACGATACAACCCGCCACGGCTCCATGGTCACGGTGCTGGATAAGGATATGCTCACGATTGTGGAAGAACCGCGATTTGTCGCGCCCGGCGGCGCGTACGCGGGTGGGACAAGCTTTGAAAAACATCCGTTCTTTGAAGCGTCCTCCATCCGCAAGGTGGGCGAGAAATATTACTTTGTGTATTCGTCTGCGGCCATGCATGAGCTGTGCTATGCCGTAAGCGACAGCCCCACCGGCGGGTTCAGCTTCGGCGGTGTGCTGGTTTCAAACAACGATATGCATATCGATACCTATAAACCCACTAAGAAGCCTGTAGCTTACGGCGGCAACAACCACGGCAGCATCGTGGAAATCCGGGGACAGTGGTATATTTTCTATCACCGCCATACCAACGGCACGTTCTTCAGCCGGCAGGTGTGTGCCGAGCCAATCGAAATATTGGAAGACGGCAGCATCCCCCAGGTGGAGATCACGTCCTGCGGCCTGAACGGTGGCCCGTTGCAGGGCCAAGGCGAATACCCCGCCTACATTGCCTGCCACCTGTTCACGCAGACGGATCAGCCCATGTCCGGCGAGCCGGGATTCCCCAAAATTACTCAGGACGGGCGCGACGGCGACGAGCTGAAGGGCTATGTGGCGGATATCCACGAGGGGACAACCGTTGGGTTTAAGTATTTCGACTGCAAGGGCGTTACCCGTGTAGCGGTCACCACCCGCGCCTACTGCAGCGGTACGTTTGATGTGAAAACCGCCTGGGACGGGCCGACCCTTGGCTCGATAGCCATCAAGTCCTCCAACGTGTGGGAAACCTACAGCGCGCCGGTGAGAATTCCGGATGGCGTACACGCTATTTACCTGTCGTATCGCGGCACCGGTAGCCCGCACCTGAAATCCTTCACACTGGAAACCGAGTAGACAAACAGCCGCCTTCGGGCGGTTGCGGTTGTGTTATTTAGGCAAACGTACTATACTATTGGTAGAAAATAGATGTATGCGTAACGCTTTCAAACAAAAGGCGGTGACACAGATGTTTATTCAATGGCTCCGCAAAGAAAAACGAACAGCCCAGTTGTACACGCTCATCGCCTTTGTTGTGATGTCGCTAGTATTTCTGGTTGTTACCTATTTACTGCAGGTGAATGAAGATGCCAATATCCGCAGTAGGGTTGAGATCATAGAGCGTGATTTGGTCGAACTTGAAAAGACGACTATGGAAGACAAACTCAATCGCCGTGCGGCAGATATCCTGTTCGTCACCGATATGTTGAAGCTAAGCGATTCAATGCTGGGAGACTATAAGCGGATCGAGGAACCCTGGATTGCGTTTGCAAATCGATATAAGGTATTTGACCAGATTCGTTACCTGGACAACACGGGACAGGAACAAATTCGGATCAACTATAGTCCGCTGGGTGCCTATGCCGTTGATGAAAGTGAACTGCAGGATAAAAGTACGCATACCTACTTTTTAACCGGGCGCTTGATGAGTAATGGGAAAATCTATATTTCCGAGATGGATTTAAATATGGAAAACGGAAAAATAGAAATTCCGTTTCGGCCGATGCTGCGCCTGAGCACGCCACTGCACCAGGGCAACTGGCGGGATGGTGTGGTTGTGCTCAACTACAACGCCGATGATATGCTCCAAGATGTGCGTGACATTGCAGAGGACAGAGAAACTGAAATATCCCTGCTCAACAAGAATGGGTATTGGCTGTACAACAGTGAGCAGCCTGAAAAAGAATGGGGCTTCATGTTTGAAAGCCGCATGGACGAAAGCTTTGCAAACGAGCATCCGCAGGCATGGGATATCATCTCCGGCAGCAGAGGGTATGGACAGGTCTCAACGGAAGCCGGCACATTCTTCTATACATCGCTATCGACGGAGAAAGCGGTTCTGGCAAAAAACTTCGATGTGCTGGTGTTCAGCGATGCGGGGGTTTTCCATATCGTATCGTTTATTCCGGCGACATCCACCCATGGCCAGCACTTTTCGCAAACGATGCTGCAAACCATCGGCCGTGTTCTGAGGAAATACTGGAGCGTTTATTTGCTCATCAGTGGCATTGCGTTTGCCTTGGCAGCGTTCATTGCCGTGAGCAGGGCACAAAACAAGGAGATTTTGTATTACTCCGAGTTTGACGCGTTAACCGGCGTATACAACCGGCGCGCAGGGTACCAAAAGCTGGAAGAGCTGCGCAAACAGACGCTGGACAGAGGGTATGAAATTGCCGTTTGCTTTATCGACGTGAATGACCTAAAAGTAGTCAACGATACGCTTGGACACGACCGGGGGGACGAGCTGATTAAAACCATAGCCACGGTCATCCAGGACAGCGTACGCGGCAACGATTTTATCTCGCGTTTTGGCGGAGATGAATTCCTGATTGTGTTTGACCGTCTGTCAATGACCGACGCGGAATCGGTTTGGCAGCGCATTAACAGGAAGTTTGAGGAAATCAATACGCAGGAACAAAGGCCTTATTGCGTCAGCGTCAGCCATGGAATCGGCGTGTTCATGTCCAATGAAGATATTTCTGTGGATGATATTATTACCCGCGCGGACGAGAAGATGTATGAAGAAAAACACGAAATTAAGAAAAACCTGACTGTGATCCGCACCCCCAAACCGTAAATGGCGGGCTAAAACACAAACTGAAGCAGCAGCATATACAGCACCGTACCACCCGCGATGGATAGCAGCATTTGCCGCTTCCACAGGTGCAGGGCAACCACCACGGCGGTGGCGATCAGCTCCGGTAGCCCGTGGCTGCCCGATAGCACGGATACATCCTTATACGAATAGATCACCAAAAGCCCCATCGCAGCCGATGGCAGCACCACGCCCAGGTATTGAATGTACTTGGGCGTTGGCTTTTTGCTGGAAATTAAAATAAACGGCAAAAAGCGCGTTAAGACCGTGCCCAGAATGATCATCCCGACGGTGATGAGTTCCTGCGAAAGCGTCACGGGCAATCACCTGCCTTTTCCAGCGGTTTTTTCATCAGGGTCAGCCCGGCAATAATGACAAGCATGGATGGGATAATAAAGCCTGAACTGCCGAAAATAATAAGGCAGACCAGCGACGCGAAAAGACCCAGCAGTGCGCTGTGATGGGTTTTATCTTGCAGCCATTGCTCGATAAACAGCACCACGAACAGCGCTGTGAGCACAAACGAAAGCCCTTCGGTGTTGATTTTCACCACGGACCCAAGCAGCGCGCCCGCCACCGTGCCAAACTGCCAGTAGCAGTAGTCAAGCACCGTTACCCACAGCATAAACCAGCCCTTGTCCACATCCGGCGGGATGGCCGCGGCGCAGTTGACGGAAAAGGTTTCGTCCGACATGCCATAAATTAAAAAGAAACGCTTGCGCCCGGCCGCGCGGTAGCGATCCAGCATCGAAATGCCGTAAAACAGGTGCCGTGCGTTAATCATCAGGGTCAGAATCAGGACACGGACAGGGTCGAACGCTTCCTTGAGCAGCCCCACGGTGACAAACTCCATCGAGCCTGCGTACACGCTCAGGCTGATGATAATGGGGTACAGCGCGTGGAAACCTTCCGCTGTCATGTAATAGCCATAGGCGATGCCCAGAAACACAAACCCCGTCATGATCGGGATGGTGTAGGGGAAGGCGGCCCGAAGTGCCCGCATTCTAGGATGTTCTGGTGACATAACGGTGCTGCTCCTTTTTGATATCCCAAGTATTGTACCATTGCTTACATGCGGCGTAAAGACGCAGCAAAAAACCGCCTGCAAGCAAGCTGCAGGCGGCATGGGGAGTATGGTTCACGGTTCGATTGGCAGGTGCAATAGCTTCGCTGCGCCCGTGTGTAGCAGGGCCAGCGGGAAAAACACAACGCTGGATAAAAGAATCATCAGCTCGTAAGGAAGCGAGCTGCGGGGGTCTTTTTGATAGCGTTTGCTGCCCAGGCGGCTCATCAGCGAGCCGGAGGGCATGCCCAGCAGGTTGCCCATCATAATGCCGCGTATGGCACCGAGCATAGCCAGTGCCGCATCTTTACCGTACTGATCGCACAGGCGGTTCCAGGCAACGAGGTCCGGCTTGCCGCGTGTATCGGCATAGTGCTGGGCAAATAGTACGGCGGATAGCTCATCATCCGGTACATCTGCCAGCTCTCCCGACAACAGGCGGCGAACTTCCGCCTCTGCCATGCCCGTTTCCAGTGCGACTTTGCTGTGGTACCAGGAACACATGGCACAGCCGTTTACCTGGGTGACTGCCATCATCAGCCGTTCTCGCAGGGCAACGGACAGCAGGCCCTGTTTTTCGCCGTGTATCATGTAGGGCACGGTACGCATTGCCTTGTAAATAATGCGGTAGCTTTCTGCAAAGGAATATAGCGGTCGGCCGGGTTTGCTGCGTGTCATACCATCGCTCCTAACAAAATTGATCCTCTATCAGCGTACACGGGGATGCGCCGGTTGAAACGCCCGCGCGCCTTGTACCTCGCCTTGATTCGCGCTATACTATTGCACAGACGATGAAAGCGGGGCAATGCAAGCTTGGACTTAATACTGCACTATGTAAAACCGCACGTCAAGCGCGTAGCGGGCGGAACGACGCTAAAGTTTTTTGGAACCATTTTGGATCTGCTCATCCCGTGGATTCTGGCGCATATTATTGATTCGGTATCCATGCAAAATGACAGACAACAGGTACTGTTCTGGGGCGGCATGATGGTGCTGTGCTCCATTGCGGCTTGGGTGATTAATATTTTGGCCAACCGCATCGCCATCGGCGTGGCCCGCGATGCCACCCGCACCCTGCGGCACGATCTGCTTCGAAAAATTACCCATCTGTCGGGCAGCGAAATCGACCGGATTACCATTCCGTCGCTAATTTCGCGGATGACCTCCGACAGCTACCATGTGTACCGGGTCATCGGCATGGCCCAGCGTATTGGCATTCGTGCGCCGATTCTGGTGCTTGGCGGCATCTTGATGATGCTCCTTTTGGACCCGGTGCTTGCGTTTATTCTGGTGGCCATGCTGCCGTTTATGGCACTGTTGGTTGTGTATATTTCCAAAAAAGGCATACCGCTGTACAACGGCTTGCAGGAAACTGTGGACAGGCTGGTGCGCATTGTGCGTGAAAACGCCACGGGCATCCGCATTATCCGTGCTCTGTCCAAATCGCAGGATGAAAAAAAGCGCTTTGAGACCGTCAACGACGAGGTGGCCCAAAGCGAAATGAAAGCCTCCATGGTGATGGCGGTCAACGGCCCGGTGATGCAGTTTTTGCTGAATACGGGGCTGGTGGTTGTGGTCGTGGTTGGCGCATCGCGCGTCAACGGCGGGCTGTCCAACGTGGGGGCGATCATCGCGTTTTTAAATTACTTTACCATTATCCTCTCGGCGATGATGATCATCACCCGCATTTTAACCATGTTTTCCAAGGCCGTCGCCTCGGCCAACCGCATTGCCGCCGTGATTGACGCCAAGGAGGAAGAAGCGGGCGACGAGCGCTACACGCCGGACGCGACCCAGCCGCATATCGCCTTTGACCATGTCAGCTTTTCCTATAACGGCAAGGAGGACGCGCTGCACGATGTGTCCTTCACGCTGGAGCGCGGACAGTCGCTGGGGGTACTGGGGCCGACCGGCGCGGGGAAATCCACCCTGATTCGGCTGCTGATGCGCTTTCATCAGCTGGATAGCGGCAGCGTGCGCATTTACGGGCAGGATGTACAGGAGATTCCCTTAGCACAGTTGCGCCAGGGCATAGGTGTTGTATTTCAAAACGATACGCTGTTTCGCGGCACCATAGAAAGCAATGTTCGGCTCGGCCGTGCAATTTCCATGCAGGAGGTGGACGCGGCCATTCGCAGCGCGCAGGCGGAGGACTTTGTAAGCGCCGCAGGCGGCCCGAAAGCGCAGGTGCAAACCCGCGGGCAGAACTACTCCGGCGGGCAGCAGCAGCGCATGCTGCTGGCGCGGGCCCTGGCCGGACAACCGGAGATTTTACTGCTGGACGATTCGGCAAGCGCATTGGATTTTAAAACCGAGGCAGCGCTACGCCGGGAGCTTGACCACCTGGAAGGTGCAACGGCGGTCATTATCGCCCTGCGTATCAGCGCGGTCATGCACTGCGATAAAATACTGGTGCTGGAGGACGGGCAGGTGCGGGGTCTTGGCACCCATAGCGAGCTCATGCAAACCTGCACACTATACCGCGAAATTGCGCAACTGCAGTTGGGTGGTGATGTCCGTGCATAGCATGCATCGGGGCAAACTGCCCAGCGGCAACGTTGCCGGTGAGCTGCGCAAGCCGCGCCGTGCCATCTTGCTTCGCATCGGCAAATATCTGCTCAAGTTTAAGTGGCTTTTGCTGGTGGCGTTTGGGCTGACCCTTGCGTCCAACACCTTTGCGCTCATCGGCCCGGCACTGGCCGGTAAGGCGATAGACAGCATCGGCACCGTGCAGGGCGGCGTGGATATGCCCGGCGTACTGCATTACGCGCTGCTGATGGCCCTGTTCTACCTGGCATCGTCAATCTTCGGGTATCTGCTGTCGGTGCTGATGGTCTACATCAGCCGCAATGTGACCCGCACCATGCGCCGGGATCTGTTTAACCGGATAGCCGAGATGCCCGTGGGCTTTTTCGACACCCATCCGATTGGCGATGTGCTCAGCCGTATTTTTTATGATGTCGACACCATCAATACCTCGCTGTCGTCCGATGTGGTGCAGGTGCTGACCAGTATCATCACCATCGTGGGCTCGCTGGCGTTGATGATTTCCATTTCGCCGGTGCTGGTATTGGTGTTTGTGGTTACGGTGCCCCTGTCGGTGCTGATTACGCGGTTTATCACCAAGCGCACGCAGCCGCTGTTTCGCAGGCGTTCGCGTAAGATGGGCGACCTGAACGACTACACCGAGGAAGTCATTTCGGGGCTGAAAACCCTCAAAGCCTACCATCAGGAAGCCAATACCTTGAAGGATTTCGACGACCTGAACGAGGATGTAGTGGACGCTTACTACAAAAGCGAGTACTTCTCCAGTACCACCGGGCCGAGCATTAACTTTATCAATAACCTGTCCATGTCGCTGATCAGCGTGTTGGGCGTGCTGCTATACCTGGGCGGTGGTATTACCATCGGGAATATCTCGGCGTTTGTGTTCTACAGCCGCAAGTTTTCCGGCCCGATTAACGAAATCGCCAACATTTACGGCGAGCTGCAATCGGCCCTGGCCGCAGCCGACCGGGTATTTTCCCTGCTGGATGAGCCTATCGAAATCCCCGACGAGGTGGATGCAACCCCGCTGACCAGCACCCAGGGTGATGTGGAATTACGCGATGTACACTTTGGCTATGTGGACGGCAAACCGGTGCTCAAAGACCTGAGCTTCCGGGCGGATCGCGGCAATTTGATTGCCATTGTCGGCCCGACCGGCGCGGGCAAAACCACGCTGATCAATCTGCTGATGCGCTTTTACGATGTACAAAGCGGAACGATCACCGTGGACGGGCATACTGTGCGCGGCCTGACGCGCGATAGCCTGCGCAAGGCCTATTCCATGGTATTGCAGGACACATGGCTGTTCCACGGCACGGTGTTTGAAAACATCGCTTACGCCAAGCCCGGCGCGACTATGGAGGAGGTTACGAAGGTCGCCAAAGCTGCGCACATCCACCACTTCATTATGGGCTTGCCGGAGGGGTACCAGACCATCCTGTCGGATGACGGAACCAATATCTCCAAGGGGCAAAAACAGCTGCTCACCATTGCCCGCGCCATGTTGGTGGATGCGAAAATGCTGATTCTGGATGAGGCGACCTCCAATGTGGACACGCACACCGAGGTGAAAATTCAGCGGGCGATGCGCTTGTTGATGAAGGGGAAAACCTGCTTTATCGTGGCCCACCGCCTGTCCACCATTCAAAATGCCGATCTCATCCTGGCTGTTAAGGACGGCAACGTAGTAGAAAGCGGCACGCATACACAGCTGATGCAAAAGCACGGTTTCTACCGCGAGCTGTATGACGCGCAATTTAGCTGACGCGGCCAGCCTCCAAACAACCCGATATTACAATCAAAAAACGCCCCTGCCGGTTGGCAGGGACATTTGTTTTTCAGGTGATATTACCGCCTGTTTTGCTTGCTGAAGCAATCGCGGCAGTATACGGGCTTGTCGCCACGCGGCTGAAAAGGCACTTGGGTGGCAACGCCGCAGCCATCGCAAACGACGTCATACATTTGGCGATCCGCATTGCGGTCTCCACCACGGCTGTTGAAGGAACCGTTGTTGCGGCGGGCTGCACGGCAGGAAGGGCAACGGGTCGGCTCATTCGTGAAGCCTTTTTCGGCGAAGAATTCCTGCTCGGATGCAGAAAAGGTGAAGGGTGCGTCGCAATCGCGGCAGGTGAGGGTTTTGTCTGTGTACATTGATTGTACTCCTTAAAATGTTTTAGCTCCAATCATCGGGTACTCTTCAGGTGGTGCATGGTTTTTATGAATTCTCGAGTGAACTGGAACCAGGAAACACAATGGAGTAGCTGAAAGGTAACGGATGCAGTATAACACATATTCCCAGATTGTATATAGCGATTGCAAACTTCTCTTTACAGCGGCGTAGGGATTGGCAGACAATCGCGCCGTGTATAGGGTGCATTACGCTGATGTAAATGCCTCTATGCCTTGTACCGTATGGCTTTGTGGGTAAAAGAACCGCCACCGCGAGCAACTGGGATCGCGGCAGCGGGGATTATCGTGGGAAGCGATATTACAGCGTTTTGCAGGGAATATCGAAGTGCTTGGCGACTTTATCGTAGGTGCAGGCACCGTGATAAATGTTGATGCCTTTCTTAAACAGCGGATCGGCGGCCATCAGCGCATCCACGCCCTGATTGGCAAGTTTCAGGCCGTAGGCGTGGGTTGCATTGGTCAGCGCCAGGGTGGAAGTGCGCGGCACAGCGCCGGGCATATTGGCGACGCAGTAGTGCACAATGCTATCCACTTCGTACACGGGGTCGTTATGGTAGGTGGCTTTGGTGGTTTCAAAGCAGCCGCCCTGGTCCACAGCGACATCCACGATGACCGAACCGGGAATCATATCTTTCAGGTAGTCGCGCTTTAGGAGCTTGGGTGCGCTGGCCCCGGCAATCAGCACCCCGCCGATGACCAGATCGGCGGTTTTCACAGCATTGTGAATGGCGGACGGGGTGGAATACAGCGTATGAACGCGACCGGAATACAGGGCATCCAGCGTGCGCAGCTTATCCAAATCCACGTCCATCACCGTGACATCCGCGCCAAGGCCTACGGCCATCTTACAGGCGTTTGTACCCACGATGCCCGCGCCAAGGATAATTACCTTTGCGCTGTGTACGCCCGGCACGCCGCCAAGCAGCACGCCTTTGCCGCCGAAGGGTTTTTCCAAATACTTTGCGCCCTCTTGTATGGACAGCCGCCCGGCAATCTCACTCATGGGCTTTAGCAGCGGCAGACCGCCTTGTTTGTCTTCGATGGTTTCATACGCCACGCCGATACAGCCGCTTTTCATCATCGCTTCGGTCAGTGCGCGGTTGGCAGCCAGGTGCAGGTAGGTGTATACAATCTGCCCGTCTCGCATCAGCGGGTATTCGGCCTCCAGCGGCTCTTTCACTTTGATAATCATGGCAGCCTGCGCCCAAATTTCCTCGGCGGTGGGGCGTATCTGCGCACCGGCGGCGCGGTAGGCTTCATCATCAAAACCTGAACCGGCTCCGGCCCCGGTTTCGATCATCACATCATGGCCGTGCAAAACAAAATCATGCACGTTATCCGGGGTCATGCCTACGCGGTATTCCTGTAGTTTGATTTCCTTTACGCATCCGATTTTCATGGCAATTACTTCTTTCTGCGTGTAGTGTGCGAGTTGCGCAGGCGGCGGCCAGAAAAAGCGGTATGGACGGAAATGTTCATACACGGAAACCACCTGACGCTGCATGTGCACTATGTACTCACAGTATATAACATAGTACGCAACTGTGTGCAAGACCTAATTTTGTCACGCCGCGATGTCCGGTATCGCCTTTGTGCCAGGGCTTGGGCGCGCACAAAACCCCGTCGCAAGGTGCGGCGGGGTTTTGCGTTGTGAAGTCGGTTTATGGCGAGCAGGCAAGTGCAATATTGCAATTCCAGATAGCAAATGATAGTGTAATGGACACTGGGAGGTGTTTTTATGAAGCTGCAAAAATCCGGAGAGGATTACCTTGAAACGATTTTAGTTCTGAGAAACAGTCACGGCTTTGTGCGCTCTATAGATATCGCCAAGGCGATGTCGTTTTCAAAACCCAGTGTCAGCCGCGCTATGTCCATCTTAAAAGAAGCCGGGTACATTACCATCAGCGACGATGGCAGCATTGAACTGACACAAGCGGGCTTGAAAATCGCAGACACGATCTATACCCGGCACCGTTTATTAACGCAGTGGCTTACAGCCATTGGCATCAGCCCTGAAACCGCGGCGGAAGATGCATGTAAGATGGAACACGTAATCAGTGAAGAGACATTTTCAAAACTTGGAAAACACATTCAAAATCACAAATAGCGGAATGAATCATTAGCCTCAGCGCTTTATCGCTTTTGATTCCCGAAGGGTTTTAAACTCCCGTACAAACATAATAATCATCGCAATCGAAATGAATACATCAATTAAGGTCGATCCGAAATAGACCCATTGTACACCCAGGAGTCTCGGCAGAATCAGCATGACCGGTACATAGAGGATAAGCTGCCGCAAAATGCCCATGATGCTGGCAACCTTGCCTTTGTTGATTGCCGGGAAAAACGTCATAGCGATAAACACGGCAGGAAGCACCGGCAGTGTTGCCATAAAGACTCTGAAGTTTAGCAGGCTGGCCGCATCAAACAGGGTATCAGGAAGCATGGTGGACAGCAGCCCCTGCGGCGCCAGCATAAGCAACAGCCAAAATGGCAGCATGAGGATGGCACCGCTTATAATAAACACCTTTGCACTTTTGATGACACGGTCATATTTTCCCGCGCCATAGTTGATCCCGGCCACGGGCTGTAGTGCACGCATCAAGCCAAACATCGGGGTGAGCATGAGCGTGAATATACGGTAGGTTGCGCCGTAAAATGCAATATCGTCAGTGGTGCCAAAACCGGAAAGCGCATTGAACACCACAATGGCCTGCACCAGCGACATGACCGACATGATCAGAGACGGCATCCCCATGGATAGGATGGATTTGATGATATTTTTATCCCGGTGTATCTGGAAGGGGTGTGCCTCAAAGCTCGCCCGTTTTCCTTTGAAGTACGCAAGGCCAAACACAGTGTACAAGAGCATACCGAGGTTCGTTCCCCAAGCGGCACCAACCACGCCAAACCCCATCAGGCCGACCAGTATATAGTTTGCGATGATGTTGACGATCAGGCCGACAGCCATAATCATTGCTGCCGATTTCATCTTTCCTTCGGCTCTGACCATCATATTGGAGGCAAGGCCATGAATCCAAAACAATGAACCTATTACAGTCACCCGAAAGTACTGTACGCCCAGTACCAGCGTCTCGCCGTACCCGCCCATAAACCGGACGAGCGGCTCAGCAAAAAGATAGGCCAGCACACCGTAGATGATACCCACAATCAGCGTCAGGTAGTTCATGTTGCCAAGAATGCGTTTTTGTGTCAACGTGTCATTGGCACCCAGCGCAATAGACAGTGCACTGCCCGCGCCAACGCCAATCAGCGAACCGATACCCAGGGTCATTTGCGACAGCGGATACGCTATCGACACCCCCGCCAATGCCGTTGCGCCTGCATACCGGCCAACGAACACAGCATCAAACACCGAATTTAGACCGTACAGCACCATGGCAACGATTGCCGGCCATGAAAGCTTGAACATGACCTTCCACATGTTTTCATTGAGTATCAACTGTTTTTGTTTCTCTTTACCGATCATTGCGCTCAAATTCTATCTCCTCCATATCGTCTGAAAAACTCTATATCCCGGTATCGGAAGATGTACGCTGCGCATGCAGCGCGATCCGATTGCTTTCTTTTACGCATGTTGATGGGCTTTCATTCAGGATCCGAACTCAACAATGCGGTCACAGATGGCCATGGTTGATTTCCGGTGAGAAACCAGTATGACTGTTTTCCCACAGCAGTAGGTTTGTAAACTTTTCAATATCGCAGCTTCGTTGAGTACGTCCAGGTTGCTGGTTGGTTCATCCAGCAGTACCATGCGGCTGTCGCGCAGAAACGCTCGCGCCAGGGCAATTCTCTGTCTTTCACCCGAGGAGAGACGCTCGCCCAGCTCGCCAGCATTCGTCTGGTAGCCTTGTGGCTGCGAGAGTATAAAGTCGTGAATGGCCGCTTTTTTGGCAGCGCTTATGACTGCATCCATCGGCATACTGCTATCTCCCAGCCGGATATTATTTTCCAGCGTATCGTTGAAAAGCACCGTATCCTGGGATATGAACGTTTGGCTTTCGCGCAGAGCGGATGTCGGCATTGCTTTTACGTTCTCTCCACCCATCAATACGCTGCCCGTGTCTGCATCGTAAAAGCGCATGAGCAGCTTAAGTGCCGTGCTTTTGCCCGAGCCGCTTGCGCCCATAAAGCCCGTGGTGCCGCCTTCTTTAACGATCATGGAAAACTTCCTTAGGATTTGTTCCCTTCGCTGCGGGTAGGCAAACCCAACCTCCCGATACTCGGCATCGGTCGCGGCAATATCTGTCTCTCCGCCTACTTCGTCAACCACAGGCTGTTCACCTAACAGTGAAAACAAGCGTCTGGCGCTGGCGACGGTTGATGCCAGGGTTGTAGACAGCGATGAAAGAGCAAGCACGGGCCCAAATGACGATGCAAGCAGAACCGCCGCGATGACAAGTCCGGCTATTGTCACGCTCCCATTTTGCACAAGCCCATACCCTGCCGCCAATATCGATACAAGGGCAAGCGTTACCGAAACGCTGCTGATTGCATACGCCAGCCCTTCGTTTCGTTTTAGCTTCTTACCTGCGCTTGCAAGTCTGTCGGATGAGGCGTCAATATCATCTGCGCGATTTTTCTGGGCGCCAAATAGTAGCGTCTCGCGCAAGCCGCGCAGAGAATCCAGAAAGAACGCGCCGGAGCGCCCCATCTCTTTACGATAGTCCGCGCCTGATGTTTCGGACATTTTTTTAATAACCAGCAACACGACCACACCCAGCAGGATATAAAAGAGGGCACCAAGCACGCCGAAAAGCCAGTGAATGTGCAGTAAAGCGACGATAAAAGCCGTCGATGCCAGCAGTGCAATGACGACCGGCGCAACCGTATGCGCATAGAACGTTTCCAGCAGTTCGATATCCGCTGTAATCACGGAAACCAGCTCGCCCTTTTCCCTGCCGTCCAGCTTTGCGGGTGCTAAGATCCGTAAGCGGCCAAACACCTTATCCCGCAAGGAAGCAAGTATTTTAAAGGCAATATAGTGGCCGGAAAGCTGCTCTGTATAGCGAAGAATTCCCCGCAGTAGTGCCGCCGCAACCACAATCAGAATGGCTGATTCCATAGGCAGGCTGATGCCGGGGTCGATCAAGCCAAAGGCAGCAATCGTTATGAAAACCGGGATGGCTGCTGCCGTAAGATAGCCACCGATACCGCATAGTATGGTCAGCACCATCACAAACGCCAACGCACCCAGTTCTTTGAGCATTCTCAGCAGTATCCAAGCATCCGTGTGCTGCTTCATGATGCATCCTCCCGCAGGCTTTCCAGCTCGCTTTGCGTTATCCACATAGCATGATAGACACCCTTTTCTGTAAACAGCTGGTCGTGTGTGCCTTTTTCCGCTATGGTGCCGTGTTTCAGAACATAGATACAGTCAGCATCCTGCGCGCTTGCGAGCCGGTGGGTAATCACAATGATGGTTTTTTTGCCCTTCAAAGCACGTATCGACTGCCATATCATCTCCTCGCTCTCGCAGTCGATGTTTGACGTAGCCTCATCAAATATCATCACGGGCCTATCGGCCAGCAGCATACGCGCCAGCGCCAGCCGCTGTTTTTGCCCGCCGGATAGCAGCGCACCTTCTTCGCCTACATCCGTATCCAAACCATTCTGAAGTCCTTGCACAAAGGACAGCAGCTGCGCTTGCTGCAAGGCGGATAGCAGCTGCTGATTGGTAGCATTTGCATTACCCATGAGGAGATTGCTGCGTATGGTACCGCTGAAGATGTAGCTGTTTGTTGAAAGCAGCCCGATGGTTTTTGTCAGCATACTGCGTTTGAATTTTTGTATATCCGACTCGTTAATGAAAACGCCTCCGGCTTTAGCGCGGTGCATTCTCATCAGCAGCGCAGCCAGCGTGCTTTTCCCGCTCCCGCTTTCTCCAACGATGGCGATGTATTGGTTCTTATGAACGTCAATGCAGATATCGTTTAGGATGTTCCGATTGCTATCGTAGGAAAAGTCAACATGGCGAAATGACAGGTGATCGATCTTCTTGATTGAAAGTGTGCCGTCATCGTCCTGGGGGCTATCTAAAAGTGTAAAAATCGTATCGGCTGCGGCCATGCCCGTTGTGGCAACGTGGAAATATGAACCGAGCATACGCAGCGGCAAAAAGAACTCTGCCGACAGCAGCACGATGGTTATCAATCCACCGATGCTGATGATCCCCTGCTGATATTTTAAAAGCGCAACAATGCCGCCCGCCGCCGCGCCGCCATAGGCCAATATATCCATCAGCGTGATTGAATGAAGCTGCATGGATAAAACCTTCATCGTGATACGGCGAAACTTCTCGGACTGCACATTCATTTCCTGATGTTTTTTCGCATCAGCACCAAACAGCTTTAAGGTGGTCAGTCCCTGCAGATTTTCCAGAAACGTATCCCCAAGATCGGTGTAAACGTTCCAGTACCCCTTCATCAGCTTTTTGGCAATCTTCATAAACGCAACGATCGAAAGCGGTATAAGCGGTACGCAGGCCAGCAGTATCAGTGCCGTGTCGATAGAAATGAAAGACAGTGCTATAAACAGCGATATCGGTGCCAGTAGCGCATAGAACAGCTGGGGGAGGTATTTACCAAAATAATTGTCCAGCGATTCGATGCCTTCACCCGCCGTTTGGATCAGGCCAGCCGTTGTAGTGTGATTCGTGTACCCCGGTCCTAAGGCCAGCAACTTTTGATACACGCGGCTTCTAAGCGTTTTTTTGGCCTGCGCAGAAGCCATATGCGAAAAGCGCGCCCCGTACATATCGCCAATAAATCGAACACAAGCACAAACAGACAGTACGGCTATATACAGCGCTATTTGCAGCGTCGTTCCTGCGATCAGCGCGTCCACAAAGCTGCCGACTGTCCACAGAATGGCGATGTTGCACAGCAGTGAAACCCATTTTGCGCCTATGGTTAGCGTAATATACTTTTTGCTATTCCCGCACAGCCGAATCAATCTTTTGTTGATCATTCTTTCGGTCTATCTCCTTAATCGTTTTGATTTTCATAAACACGATCGTTTTCAGCGAAAGCAGTACGACAATCGCAATGCGCATCGCCAATATGTCCTTTAGGATAAATAGAGAGATCAGTATGATATAAACGGGAATCAGAATATAAAGTTTGGCTTTTAGCGTAAGCCCCTTTTGCGTTTTGAACCGGTGTAAATGCTTTTGATACAGTTTGGTTTTTTGAAACCAGGCACTTAATTTTTCTGAGCTATGTAAAAAACAGTAGGATGAGACCAATAAAAAAGGAACGGTCGGTAAGATAGGAAGTACACATCCGACGGCCCCTAATGCTAGCGACAGCATCCCGATCATCATATAGAATACTCTTTTCACAGCATACCCCTCTTTCCTACTCGGTTAGACGTCTCTAACCAATGGCGAAAAAAATAAGTCCTCATCATAGTTCATAAGTCCATCTCCCAATGCGACGCTCTTGCGTTTCAGCAAGGTTAGCACTGGCTAACCACATTCTATCATATTTTATTGATTATGCAATATCATATTATAAATTTCTTCTTTACGTTCTTTCGGCTTTCAAAAAGAGTAGCACAAACAGCAATATAAAGAAAAACCCCTGCAACACGTATGCTGTACGGGTTTCTCTTTGGTGCGGGAAACAGGACTTGAACCTGCATGAAGGAAATCTTCACTAGAACCTGAATCTAGCGCGTCTGCCAATTCCGCCATTCCCGCGGGCGGTTATACCAACGGTTTGCGTTGATATAAGGTGGTGGATGGGGATGGATTCGAACCATCGAAGTCTGCGACGGCAGATTTACAGTCTGCTCCCTTTGGCCACTCGGGAACCCATCCAGGGTTTACGGCAAACGTAGGGGTAGGTAACGCCGGGGTGAGCATACGGGTAGGGGATGGAGCCGGCGATGGGACTCGAACCCGCAACCTGCTGATTACAAATCAGCTGCTCTGCCAATTGAGCTACACCGGCACATGCCCAACAAACAGGGAAAATGGCGACCAAGAAGGGGCTCGAACCCTCGACCTCCAGCGTGACAGGCTGGCATTCTAACCAACTGAACTACTTGGCCACTCGTGGTGGGCCTTCAGGGACTTGAACCCCGGACCAACCGGTTATGAGCCGGTCGCTCTAACCAACTGAGCTAAAGGCCCACGGGGAAGGTGGTGACTCCTGGGGGACTCGAACCCCCGTTACCGCCGTGAAAGGGCGGTGTCTTAACCGCTTGACCAAGGAGCCTTGATGATCTGGTAGAGATGGTCGGGGTGAAGGGATTCGAACCCCCGGCCCCATGCTCCCAAAGCATGTGCGCTACCAGACTGCGCTACACCCCGCCTTGTGCAATCCCATATAGGCGACGAATAGTATTCTACCTAAATCGTGATATGTTGTCAAGAGAAAATGCTGGCGAATTGATGATTATCGAGATAGAATTTATATTTCGTAAATATTAAGAAATAATTGTACTATTAATAAATATGTGGTAGAATTATTAAGAAACGTAACATTTGCACGACGTTACCAAGCGTTCGAGGAGAAATTCCGATGCATGAACAAGGAAAAGTGACGGCTTTGATCGTATTTGGCACACGCCCGGAGGCGATTAAAATGTGCCCGCTGGTCAAAGAATTTCGGACCCGGTCAAGAATCAACACAAAAGTTTGTGTTACGGGCCAGCACCGCGAAATGCTGGATCAGGTTTTGACGCTGTTTGATGTGGTGCCTGATTATGATTTAAATATTATGCAGCAGGAGCAATCGCTGTTTGATATCACATCCAGAACCCTTGCGGGCATGCAGAAAGTGCTTGCGGACTGCAAGCCTGATATCGTGCTAGTGCATGGCGACACCACCACGGCGTTTGCAACGTCGGTCGCAGCGCTGTATTTGCAAATTCCCGTAGGCCATGTGGAAGCGGGACTGCGCACCCATAACATCTATTCGCCCTTCCCGGAAGAGTACAACCGCCAGGCCATCAGTTTGGTCGCAAAATACCATTTTGCCCCAACCCAGATGGCGCGCTACAACCTGCGGCTGGAAGGCCGGGATGCTGAAACGATATTTGTCACCGGTAACACCGGCATCGACGCGCTGAAAACTACCGTACGGCCGGAGTTCCACACTGAGATTATCGACTGGGCTAAGGGAAGCCGCCTGCTGGTAATGACCGCGCACCGCCGTGAAAACATCGGCGATCCCATGCGCGCCATGTTTCGCGCAGTGCGCCGCGTGGTGGACCGCTATGAAGATGTGAAGCTGGTGTACCCCGTGCATAAAAATCCCGTGGTGCAGTCCGTCGCCCATGAAATGCTGGCGGATCACCCCCGCATCCGGCTGATTGAGCCCATGGAGGTGGACGAATTCCACAACCTGATCAACGCCGCCTACTTTATCCTGACGGATTCCGGCGGCATTCAGGAGGAAGCACCCTCGCTTGGCAAACCGGTGCTCGTCATGCGCGATACCACCGAGCGCCCTGAAGGTCTGGATGCCGGAACGCTGCGCCTGGTAGGTACGGATGACCAGATTATCTTCTACGCCTGCCGCCAACTGCTGGATGACCCGGTGGAGTATAAAAAGATGAGCATGGCGCGTAACCCCTACGGCGACGGTAATGCCTCTGTACGCATTGCTGATGTGATCGAGAATATGCCGTAACAAGCGTGTATCAAACCTGACAACAAAACAAAACCTCCGTCTGCATGAAAGCGGCGGAGGTTTTTTACATGAAACGCGATCACCCTGTAGGGTTTACACCGTATGGAATCAGCGTTGCCAGGCACCGTACATGTCGCGCATCCAGCCGTCCACATCCATACCGTAAACGGATTGCAGCATGGCAGGGGTCAGTGCTTGTTCCGGCGCGGCGTCCACTCGCGTTTCGCCGTGATCCATCAGCATGATGCGCGTGCCGAATCGGCGGGCGATGCCCAAATCGTGCATCACGGAGATCACGGCGCGGTCACCCTGCGCAAGCCAGTCCTGAATCAGGCTGAGCACCTGCTTTTGGTAGGCAAGGTCCAGGTGGCTGGAAGGCTCGTCTAAAAGCAGCAGCCTGGGGTTTTGTGCAAATAACTGCGACAGGAACACACGCTGCAGTTCGCCGCCGGAAATTTCGGAAATGCGGTGGTGGCGCAGGGCGTAGGTGCCGGTTTCCTGCATGGCGCGGAGCACAGCCTGCTCGTCCTGGTTGTTAAAGCCTGTCAGCGCATCGTGGTAGGCATAGCGGCCCAGGCGCACGACTTCCTCCACGGTAAAGGCATAGCCTGCGGCATAGCGCTGGGCTAGCAGGCCCATCTTAAGCGCGCGCTGACGCGGCTTCATGGTTTGCAGGGGCTGGTTGTCCAGCAGTATTTCGCCCGTGTAGGGTACCCCTTGCATGAGCGCTTCCAGCATGGTGGATTTCCCCGCGCCGTTGGGCCCGCAAATCATCAGCCATTCTCCGCTTTGCAGGGAGAAGGATGCGTTTTTCAGAACCTGTCTATTGCCGTAGGATACCGACAGCTGTTTTACCTCAAGCATGCGAAGCCTCCTTCCGGCCGCGCAGCAGGATGATTGTAAATACCACCGCGCCGATCAGCGAGGTAACCACGCCAATGGGCAGTTCAATCGGGCTGATAATAACGCGTGCCAGCAAATCGCACAGCATTAAAAAGATCGCACCGCCAAACACCGTGGCGGGGAGGAGTTTTTTATGGTTGGGGCCGGTAATCAGCCGCAGAATATGCGGCGTAACCAGTCCGACAAAGCCGATGGTACCGCCCACGGAAACGCATACGCCGATCAGTGCCGATGCGCTGATGAGCATCAGCAGCCGGACACGCTTGACATTTACACCAACCGAGCGCGCATTGGCCTCGCCAACGGCAAAGGCATTCAGCTCCCGCGCATGCATCAGCATGACGGAGCCGAAGATGAGCAGCGAGATCAGCAGCATCAAGGCGTTTGTGTAGGTCGACCCCTGCAGGCTGCCCATGGTCCAGTAGGTGATGGAGCGCAGCTTTTCACCTGAAAATGCGATCATCAGGCTGAGAATGCCGGATATGAACATGGCGTACACGATACCGATCAAAATCACGGTGTGCGAGGCAAAGCTCCGGTCCAGCTTGTAGGACAGTGCCAGGATGATGCCAAGCGACAGTATCGCACCGGCAATGGCCATGACCATGGTGCTGGCAAGTTGCAGGAAGGGAAAGCTGATGGAAAGCACAATGGCAATGACCGCCCCAAGCGATGCACCGGCGGAAACGCCAAGGGTGGAGCCGTCCGCCAGGGGATTGCGCAGCAGTCCCTGCATCACGCCGCCGCAAAGGGCCAACGCCGCGCCGGTTAGCGCTACACACAGCACGCGTGGCAGCCGTACCGATAGGATGATTGCCACACTGGCGCCCTCCTGCGGTATGCCAAGGATGGCCTTGCCGATCACCTGCAGGGTGGTTAGCGGGGGCAGGGCGACGCTCCCCGCGCACACGCAGAGCGTGAGCGTGAGGAGTGTCGCCAGGGCAAACCCTAGGTATGCCAGGGGGTGGAAACCTTCTTTTTTCATATAGTTAGGGTGTGGTCAGGGCATCGCGAAGCGCCTGTGCGCCTTCGGCAAGCCGGGGACCGGGTCGGGTGAGGGGATTGCCGGCAAAGTACACAGCCTGGTTTTGAATCGCTGTGATGCTTTCCCAACCGGCACGGGCGAGGATTTCATCAATCGGGGTGACACCGGTCTCATAGTCCGGGGTCAGGGTGACGATATAATCAGGGTTGCGCGAGATCAGCTGTTCTTCGGAAATCTGCGCCCAGCCTTCCAAATCGGAGAAGCTGTTTTCAAGGCCGAGGATGTCGGCAATTTCCTGTAGGAAGGTTCCCTGTCCAGCGGTCCACAGGCCGTATTCCAGCGGAGAGACTTCATAGTATACGCTGCCCGACAGCGGGGTTTCTTTCAGGGAGTCAAAGGTTGCCTGCATGTCTGCAATCAGAGCGGCGGCTTCGGCATCCTTGCCGGCCAGGGCGCCGATCAGCGTAATGGATTCGTACACGCCGGCGATATCGCTTGCTTCGCTCGTTGCCACGGTGATGCCTGCGGCTTCCAGCATGTTCACCTGCTCCACAGTCTGTGCCATGGTGTTCATCAGCACCAGATCGGGCTCCAGCGCGATGATCTGCTCAATATTGGTCTCGGAGCCGGATTCCACCGAGGGAACGAGAAGGACCTCGGCAGGGTAGTCGCAGTAAGCCCCGCGGCCGACCAGCGTTTCGCCCGCGCCCAGCGCGTAGAGAATTTCGCAGTCTGCCGCCGTTAGCGCTACGATGCGCGCGGCCGGGGCATCCATTGTAATGGGTCTGTCCATCATGTCGGTTACGTCGATTGTCGATGTGTCCGCCAATCCGCAGTTGGCCGTTAGGACCATCATCAGTACCAGTGCTAATCCAAGAAGTTTTTTGTGCATACTTGCACTCCTTTCTTTCGAACCGACAGCGTAAAGGCTGCCCCTCTTGGAACAGCCATTGTTGCACACGTATCTTGAGGAGTGCAAAGTAAGCCCAATCCCAGAGGTCGCCCCGCAAACAGGTCTCCCGGCTTGGCCTCATCCGCCAAAGCGCCTTCCCACCGGTTGCCCGGCAGTGGCATCGTGCTTTTTTGTCCGCCACACGGTTACTGGGATAGCTCGGAATTCTCATCCGGATTCCCGCGGGGTGGTGTTCCCCGGCGCTGTGAATAGCGCATTTGCGTGCTGTATTCGGTTGTTCCTTGAGTATACGGGCATGCGCGCAGCCATGTCAATGCCGGTGGGGGGAAATGTTCAGGCATTGCTAGAGTATAGTGTTACAAGGTTTTACAGGGGAATGCCGCAGGCGGGTCGAAACAATAGGGCATAGTATGAGTGCGCAGCCTTTTTGCGCACAGAAGGGGTGCGCGGTGTTAAAACACTTGATGGGGTTTGTGGTTGTGCTGACGCTGCTTGTTGCAACGGGCTGCTCTGCGAGTGCCTCTATGGAGCCGGGCTTAACGGCGGACATTACCCTAAACGAGACGCACGCTTCGGCTTATGGCGATGGCGTTACCCTGCAAGACAGGGTAATTACCATTACCAAAGGCGGCGTATACCGGTTGACGGGTACGCTGATTGACGGAACGGTAATTATAGACGCGGGCAAGGACGAAACCGTGGAGCTTATACTCAATAGTGTCACCATGACCGCAGCTTCCACTGCGGCCATTGTCTGCCGGCAGGCGGAGCTTGTGATCGTCACCCTGGCCGAAGGAACGAAAAACGAACTACGGGATGCCGCAAACGATAGACAAGCTGCGGGGGAGGATGAACCAAGCGCCGTGCTGTACGCTAAGGATGATTTGCTGATTCGTGGCGAGGGCAGCTTGCGGATTGACGGAATGCATCAAAATGGCGTGAGCACAAAGAAGATCTTCACGCTCCAGAGCGGTACGCTGCTCGTGGAAGCGGCAAATCATGGCTTGCTGGGGAAAGACAGCGTTGAACTGCAAGGCGGCACGTTGCAAATTACAGCCCAGAACGACGGCATTCAATCCGGCGGTAAGCATGGCACGGTCTTGATAGAAGGCGGCTCGGTGCACATTGTATCCGGTGCCGACGGTATACAGGCCGAAAGCGCGCTGATGATATCCGGCGGCGAGATCGACATTCTGGCAGGCGGTGGGTCTGGCGCCAGCGGAGATTCGCAAAGCCGGAAAGCACTGAAATCGTCCGGCATGCTGTGGATTACAGGCGGCGAGCTTCAGCTAAACAGCCTGGACGATGCAGTGCACGCGGCGACCGGGGTGCTGGTGTCCGGCGGCGTGCTTGAGTTGCAGTCCGGGGACGATGCAATGCACGCGGGAGAACGGCTGCAAATAACCGGCGGGGCCATCGAGATAGTCAGTGCGCTGGAAGGGCTGGAAAGCGAAGTCGTGGAAATTTCCGGCGGTGTGCTATCCATGCACACAGCGGACGATGGCATGAATGCCGTTGGCGACCATGCGCGATTGGAGATTTCCGGTGGGGAGGTTTATATCAATGCCGATGGCGACGGGGTGGATTCCAACGGTACGGTGATCATGAGAGGCGGGCAGCTGATCATTTCCGGCCCCGAATCCTCGTCCTATGGCGCGCTGGATTATGATGACAACTTTCGCATCTCCGGCGGGCTGTTGGCGGCGTCCGGTTACACCGGCGTGGGGCAAGCGCCGAGTGAAGATTCGGCCCAGCCCTCCGTGATGATAACGTTCACCGCGATGCAAACTGGCGGCAGTAGCTATCTGCTGACGGATGACAAAGGGACCATATTCCTGTCCGTTCGGCCGGAGAAGACATTTCAAACCCTTGTATTATCTGCGCCGGAACTTACGGTAGGGGAGCAGTATAGGCTGTATGAAAGTACGGACGGCACACTGACTGGCGCTATGATGGTTTACGATTTTAAAATTTCCGATATAATAACCCTATTGGGCGACACGGTCCCCAACTGACAGCAAAGGAGACAGTACAATGCAGTTTACAATGGTGCATACCAACTTGAATGTCTTGGATATGGAAAAGAGCCTTGCATTCTATAAAGAAGCGCTGGGTTTAACCGAAGCCCGCCGCAGCGTTGCCAAGGACGGCAGTTATATCATTGTGTTTTTGTCCGATGGTACGGACGAGCCAAAGCTGGAGCTGACCTGGCTTCGGGACAAGGATACCCCTTACGAGCTGGGTGACAACGAAACCCACATTGCCTTTCGCGTCAAGGAATATGATAAGGCCCATGAAAAGCACAAAAACATGGGCGTTATCTGCTTTGAAAACGAAGCCATGGGTCTTTATTTTATTAACGATCCGGACGGCTACTGGCTGGAAATTCTCCCGGTCAGGAAGTAATGGATACCAAAAAACCCCGGCGCATTTGCGCCGGGGTTTTTTTAGTGGAGATAAGCGCTTAGTTCCAGCGGTTACCACCGCGGCCAAAGCCGTAATTCATCTGGGTCTGTGTGCCCAGCTGTGCCGGGGTGCCGTCGCTCCAGCAGTACTCGCCGTCCTGCATTTGCAGGTACAGGGGCTCGCCATTGGCACCGCGAGAGTACACGCGTTGCTGCTCGCCGTTTTCATCCAGTACATAGCAGAAGCCATCCTCGTCTACCAGATAGTCGCCCTGTGCGAATTGGTTGCCCTGCGGGGTCAGGGGATCGGTGCTGATCTGGTTTTGGAAGTTGCGGGGTGCGGTATTGCCGCCGCCGCGCGGGCCGCCTGCGGCCAGGGCCATAGCAGGAATGGAAATGGCAAGAACCAAAGCGGCGATCAGAATGAGCATAGATTTACGTTTCATGGAAATACCTTCTTTCTAAGTAGCATGTGTCAGCACTGGTTTGCTGCACGTTTAGTATCCCGCAAGGATGTGGCAATTTTATGTCTTTCCTGGTAAGCGTTTGTGGAGATGTGGCAATTAAAGACGGCTTGCTTCAAGTCGCGTATAGTATACGAATACTGGCAATACCATGCCGCATGCACCATATGCGAAAAAATTATGGCGAAACTGTGGCTTTTTCCGCAATAGAATGTGAGAAAGGTGGACAGTAAGCCGTCCCTATACTATGATAGGCGTGAAAGGGGGCGACACTATGGCCCTGGTATTGGTGGCGGACGACAACCGCCAGATTGCTTCGGTGCTGGAAGAGTACCTGAAAAAAGAAAACCATACGCCCGTATTGGCAGCGGACGGGGAGCAGGCGCTGGAACTGTTTCACAGCCGCGCCTTCGATGCCGTACTCCTGGATGTGATGATGCCCAAGATAGACGGCTTTTCCGTATGCCGTGAAATTCGCAAAACATCCTCTGTGCCGGTGATTATGATCACTGCGCGCGGTGAGGATTTCGAGCGCATTATGGGGCTGGATATCGGTGCGGATGATTACATCGTCAAGCCCTTTTCGCCCGGCGAGGTCATGGCGCGGCTGCGCGCGGTACTGCGGCGTATGCACGTTAAAGATGAAAGCGACGGCAAGACCGTTACCCTGGGCAACCTGTGGGTATCGGTGGACGATTATCTGGCCAAAGTCGGCGAGACACAGATGACCCTGACCAAAAAAGAATTTGAAATTCTATGGACGCTGGCCGAGCACCCCGGCAAGGTGTTTTCCCGCGATAATCTGCTGGAAAGCTTGTGGGGGTACGACTATTTCGGCGATACCCGCACGGTGGATACGCACATCAAGCGCCTTAGGGCTAAGGTGGAGGCGGCCGGGCCGGAAGGGTTTTCCATTAAAACCATCTGGGGCGTAGGCTACCGGCTGGAGGTAAGCGAGCATGCGTAACCGCATCGCGCAAAAACTACTATTATATTTCGTCATTCCGCTGTGCGTGTTTGCACTGATGAGCGGGGTGCTGTTTCAGACCCTGTTTGCCCGTGATATGACCGAGGACGCGCAGCGGGAGCTTATCGCCCGCGCCACAACCCTGGCCGATAAGCTGACCCAGGCTTTAAATGGCGAGGTGGCAGGCAACAGCCAAAGCCCCGGCATGGGCATGGGCCGCAGCAGCGGCAATGAAGGCGGCAACGGCATGAACGGGGGCCTGAGTGCCTATCTGCCATCACTCAGCCTGTTGGATGCCGATGTTTGGCTGCTGGACGCGGACCTGAATTTTCTGTCCACCGGCCGGCGGATGGAATCCATCGTATATCAGGATCTCCCACGAGATGCAGACCGGCTCGTAAGCCGGGTGTTTGAAGGGTTTACGGTGGTCAGTCGCGGGTTTTCCGATGTGCTGGGCGCACCGACTATCACCGTGGGCGTACCGCTTTATAAAGGCGACAGCATCTATGGGGCGCTGCTGATGCACGATGCGGTATCCGGCATCCAGGCGGTTACAGCGCGGGGTACAACGGTGCTCGCGCTATCCGGTGCCATTGCGCTGATTATTGCGGTGATGCTTGCAATTTGGCTGAGTTACGCGTTCGGCAGGCCGCTCAACCGCATGAAGGATACCGCCTTAACGCTGGCAAGCGGTGAGTACACGGCCAAAACGGGCGTTCATCGCGGGGATGAAATCGGCAAGCTGGCCCAGGCCATGGATGTGCTCAGCGATAAACTACAGGAAGCTAAGCACCAAAAAGAGCAGCAGGAACAGCTGCGCATGGAGTTTTTATCCAATGTATCGCACGAACTGCGCACGCCCGCTACGGTGCTGCGCGGCTCGCTGGAAGCGCTGCGCGATGGCGTGGTGACCGACCAGCAGCAGATCAAGGACTATCATGAGCAGATGCTCAAAGAGACAATAGGCCTGCAGCGCCTGACCAACGATCTGCTGGAGCTTTCCAAGCTGCAAAACCCGGACTTTCAGATGGAACAGACGGACGTAATTCTGCAGGATGTGCTGGGTGATGCGCTGCACGCTGCCGACCTGATGGCCCAGAAAAAGGCCATGACCATCACGCGCACCCTGCCAGACGAGCCCCTGTCTATCCGCGGCGATTACGGGCGGCTGCGGCAAATGCTGCTAATCGTGCTGGATAACGCAGTAAAATTCTCCTCGCAGGGCAGTACCATTGCCGTAACGCTGACGAAGGAACACATCACCGTGCGGGACTACGGCACGGGTATCGCGCCCGATCTGCTGCCCTATATATTCGATCGTTTCCGCAAAACCCCGTCGGAGGAAAACCGCCAGGGTTCGGGGTTGGGACTTGCTATCTGCCGGCAGATTGCCGTTCGCCACGGCATGGAAATTGAGGTCGACAGCAAGCCGGGAAACGGTACGCAGTTTACCTTCGTTTTGCCTAATTTGGTAAAATCGGCTATAATATAATAAGTGAGTGTGTGAAAAGCGTGCAAAGATCGGCACATTGCTTTTCATATCTAGAAATTGCACACGATTAACAGGAGGTAACACTATGGACAATACAACGAAACTGAAATTTGAAGAACGGGAAACGGTTAGCAAAAGCGCTAGAAAACAGCTGCGCAGGGAAGGATATCTGCCGTGCTCCATTTCGCGCAAGGGCGAACCGTCCCTTAGCATTTCGCTAAAGAAAGATGAATTCAGAAGGGCGTTCGGGGCGATTGGCATGTCCGGCATCTATACCCTGCAATCCGGCAGGAAAAAGCCGCATAGCGCCATGATTCGCGAAATTCAGTATATTCCCGGCACCTATGAGTATATGCATATCACCTTCCAGGGCATTTCGCTCACGGAAGAGACCACGGCTGATATCCCCGTGCACATCACCGGTAAAGAAGAAGTGGTGCATAATGGGTTTGAAGTGCTACAGCAGCTTGAGCATGTGCACCTCAAAGGCCTCCCCTCTGATTTCCCCTCTGCAATCGAGGTGGATGTGAGCGCCATGGAAGCTGGAGAGCACCTGACCGTAGCGCAGCTGCAGCTGCCGGAAGGCGTCCAGAGCCTGACAGAGGAAGACCGTTTGGTCCTGTCGGTTTCCTATCCGAAGATCCGCAAGGAAGACACGGATGGGGATGAAGCGGCTGACACCGATGCGGCTGAAACCACCGCAGCTCCGGCCGAGCCCACTGGCGACGGAGAATAGAACAAGAATAAATATCTCGCAAAAGCCGTGGAATTTAACCACGGCTTTTGGTTTGCAGTATTTGATATGGTTCTGCTTATCATATTAGTGTTGGAAAACATAGAAATTATTCTTAACTATCATTATTATCGACTTGCTTGCGACGCTATCTTTGTTAAGAACATTCTCTTCAATATCTTTAGTGCTTATATAAGGCTGCGATAAAGTTGCTTGTGTTGCAACCAATGTGTCTTTGCCATTCATTTCCGTATATTTATGCTCATAGCCTATTTTAAAGGGAATAATTGATAGTAGGAGTACAGTGAATAAGCAAATCAATCCATTTCTTATACATATATAGGTTGTATATATAGCATTATTTCGAGTGATATTCTTTTTTAAATTATACTCAATACAACAACTAATATCTTCGCGTAGAGAATTGTCATTTGCATTACTAGAAAGTTTTATAACACTAATAGAATTATTATTCATCAGAGTATGGAGCGATAGAAGACCAGCACATATCAAGTATAATATTGAAGAAAGATAGATAACTAACGCGATAACCCTAATAGCTAATGGTGTGTTCTCAATACGTACTGCATTTAATAAGGCATCACCACCCATAACTAAAGTGATTGAAATTGTTACGGCAAATATATTGGACTTTGCTTTGCCTTCGAGTTTATCCTTTATAGCAAGTGTATTTTCGTACTCAGCTTTTAGTGTATCCGTTGTGATTGATTCTTTGTGAGATATACCTTCAAGGACTCCTTTAGGATCTTCGAGGGTTTTATTGATTTTCTTATTGGCATTTGCTAGTTCTATGAAGGGGAAAATTGTGTAGAAAATCTTAAGCAAGTACTCTTTCAATTGTGTTCACTCCTATTCTGAAAGATAGTCTACAATAGCTTTTTCAATTGGAAGCTTTGTCGATGTTGATAGCCAGCCCCATTCGCCTGTTGGGTTGACTTCGATAAAGTAATATACATTATTGATCACAGCTAAATCCATGCCTCCGAAGCTCAATCCAAGCTCATCCATAAGTCGATGGATTTGTTGCCTTAAGCTGATTGGTAATTCTATTGGTGCAAATGTAAGGTTATCTTTGTTGGATTTTCGCCAATCTCCGTCGATCGGGTTACCTTCTTTTGAAATACTCACAGCAAAAATAGAGTCTCCAACAATTGTTGCACGAATGTCGAGTTTATTGTTCAAGTAATCTTGAATAATAACAGGAGCGAGATTGAGATTGCTTTGTAATAAATCTTTTCCAGTAATTTTTAAAGAGTATGTAAAAAGCTCTTGCTCTTCCAATCTGAATAATGCTGTATCAAGTGATTTTACAATATAAAGGGAATCTTCCTTAATATTTTCTGGTTGTGTATTTGCTATGTGAGTTGAAGGAACATTCAGACCACAAGCAATGGCCATATGAAGTTGGAAAAGTTTATTTTCTGCTTTGTATGTTTCAACTGGATGGTTAAGCCATTTTGCAGAATGAAAAACAATCAAGTTTCTAATGAAAGAACTCCACTGGCTTCTATATACTTGCTCATCTAGAGTAAAATGCTTGTTGGTTTCTCTTAAAAAAACTGGTGCTCGGAAATAGATGGATTTCAATGTATCTGATGAAATGATGTACTTTTCTTTGTCATGCTCAATATAAAGAGTTTCATTTGACAGGGAATATGATATTTTGAATAGTGAAAACTGATCTCTATTTATTCTAAAATAACTTAGCCCTCTTCTTTCGAACTCACAACAGACTAGGTCTGAAGAATAATCAAGTGTGCTGGAAACGATCAGGTGTTCTACTCTATTCACGTTTTTGGTCTTCTCCAGTTTCAATATCGCACTTTTTTGTTTGAGGGCGCTTTGGATCATCACTAAGCATCATCGGTCTTCCAGTTGTGTTGTCTGCCCAATACCCTTTCTGAATGCTGTATGAGTAATCTTCAGGTGTTTGCTCATTTATTGGTACTTCGTAGCGCTTTGCCTTATCGATTAGAATATGCTGATTCATGTCGTCAACTCCTTTAATGATAATTATAGCATAAATAAGTAGCAAGTGATACAAGGTTCTAATCTGAATGGTGTGCTAAAAGAACCATATTCAAACACTAAACTTTTAAAGAACTAGTTGGATATATGCAAGTAATATATATTCACTACATCTTCTCCACTTTCGTAACCTTGCCCATTTTGATGAGCTTTTCATTGATAAGCTGCATGATGATGGCGCGCTTTAAGATACCCATTTGCTTGAAGGTGATGTCATTGTGGGCTGCGTTTACGGCCTGGCCTTCAAACAGGCGGACAATATCGGCATTGCGCAGGAACAAGCATAGTTTGCACACACCGGCGCTGTCGTTTTGAATATCTTCTTCCAGTATGTTATACACCTGGTTGAGCGTGACCGCACCCTCCATTACCAGGTCGATGCCATCAATGGAGTATTCCGGTGGCGCGGTGAAAGCATCGGAAATCTTTTGCATTCTCACGCGCCGCCCCATTACGCGGGCGACCATGTCCGCCGTGGTGGAGCCGCAAACTACCTTCAGGCCATCGCAGGATAGAAAGCGCTTGACGAAGATTTCATCATCCATCCGATTCGCCGGTGGGCCCGTGAGGATGTTAGTCACGCTGGCTTTGCGCAGGCTGAGCAGCGCGATGGATGTATCATCGCCGTGTATATTGCCCGAAAGCGCTTTGGTTTTCATTAAAATCAGGTCAAGGGCATCGTCCTGGCTCATGCCGCCCGAGATGCACTTCTGGTACAAGTCCATAAAGCCGTCCGTGCCCCAGCCCATACCCTGCCCGCGTCCCAGACCCGCCTGGGTGACACCGTCGGTGAAAAACACCATGGAGTCGCCCTCTTTGAGCAGCACCGAGGTTTCCGATACCACTTCACCCGACAGGGTATAGTGCGTCGTGCGCAGTTTTTGCACAATGCCGTCGCGGATTAAAAGCGGCTGCGGGGCTTCAAAAGAAAGGGCGGTTAGCTGCCCGTTTTTCATGATGCGCGCAACGTTAAACGCGGCAAACGGAACCTTTTCAGACCGCGCCCGGTGCATGAGGGTCAGCGTTTTTTCGCAGGCCTTATGAATGGGGATGCCTGAACGCATCAGGTGCAGCATACGGCTGATGCACATGCGCGCGGCAATGTTGGCATAACTGCCGGACCCCACGCCGTCGGCGAGGATAAAATCGGTATGCTCCATGGTGCGCACGATCGCTGCTTGATCGCCGCACTCACGGTAATGCTTTTTGTTCACCTGTTTCAGCAACAAATCGGTGTACAGGCGTTGTTTTGGCTCACTCATCGGACTGAATCAGTTCTTCCAGCAGGGTTTCGGAGCGCGCAGCGCTTTCGCCCAGGTAATCAGCCATTTTCTGTGCCATCTCCAGGTTTTGGGCAATCAGTTTTTCCACTTGCTGTATCGTCTTATCCCGTGCGGACTGTATTTTGGCTTCGTTAAGCTTGATGTTGGACAGGTCCATGTAGATGCCGACATACTGTTTTTCGGCCGGCAAGTAGTACACCACCTGGTGGAACTCCTTGCCCATATATTCAAAAATCGATTCCAGGTGCTTGCCCGGCTGGGCGAACACCCGCTCGTAGATGCTCGAATCCAATAAATAGGATATTTTCCGCCCGATAATGGCCGACGTGCAGTTAAAATACTTTTCAAACGCCGGGTTGACCAGCTGAATGGTCATGCCCTCGTCCAGAATGACCACGCCCTCAGGCGCGTTGTGGAGTATGGTATCGGCGCGGTTTTCGGCACGGCGGCGCATGTAGGGGATGCACATGGAGTACTCTGCCATACCATTTAGGATGGCGATGGCGTTCTCCTCGCAGTTGGCATAGCCGCAGGCCCCGCAGTTCAGGCGGTTTTCCGGTGCGGATTTGAAGGTGTGTTCATACACATCCAAAATATCCTGCTCGGTATATTTCACGCCCTTGACCGGCTTTTTGGTAAAGCTTGTGGCCAGGTCCACCGGCGGCATGGTTTCTTCCGCGCCGACGGCTTCGTCCTTTTCGTGGGCGTAGTTGATGATGTCTTTACGCTTTTCAAAGATATTGTTGCAGCTTTCGTTGCCTGCACCGCCGATGCAGCCGCCGTTGCAAAACAGCGGTTCGATAATCTCAAGGTCCTTGGAATCCACGGCGGCGTGCAATAGTGTGATGGTGTTTTCATAGCCGGAGGTGTGTACGATGTTGATGGAATCAATGCTGTCGTCAAGCCCCGCCGTTTTGATCATACCGCCGGGCAGGGGGAACAGCTTGGCGGTGTTCAGGTGGCCAATCTGGTCAAAGCCGGAATCGCAGATCTCTTCCAGCACGATGCCTTCTTCTTCAAACCAGGCGTTGAGTTCCTTAAAGGTCAACACGCCGTCCACAATCCCCTTGTACTTCTCCTGCTGCGCTTCGGCCTTCTTGGCCACGCAGGGGCCGATGAACACAGTGCGCATGTCCGGATGCAGCGCTTTGGTAATCTTGCAGTGTGCAATCATGGGGGAGACGACGGGTAAAAGCAGGTCGATATGCTCCGGCATATAGGTCTGCACATAGTCCACCACCGCCGGGCAGGCTGTGGCGATGCCGCCCCGGCCTGTTGCGGCGACCAGCTTTTTTGTGTAGTCGGCTACAGCATCTGCGCCGATGGAGGTTTCTTCAACACGCTTAAAGCCGAGCCCCCGGAGCCCCGCCGCCAAACGGCGGCGGAGGTACCCGGGATACTCGGCTGCAAACGAGGGCGCAACGCAGGCGACCACATCGCTGGACTTGACGATTTTTTTGATATCGTCCAGCTGGCTTTCGTCCACTTTGGCCTTTTGCAGGCAGGTTTTCACACAGGTGCCGCAGTTAATGCAGCGCTCCTGGTTGATAAATGCCTGATTGGATTTGATACCGATCGCCTTGACAGGGCATGCGCGGACACAGCGGTAGCAGTCCCGGCACATGGCTTCCAGTGTTTTGACGATGCTCATAGGGCTCTCCTTATGGTCTACAGGAGAAACGGAGCCTTATACGTTTGCGTGCAGCTTCAGTTTCTCGGTTAGGGTCTCGATGGCCTTCACCCGCGTGCAGTGGGTCAGGGTCTCGTCGCCGATACGCACCACAGGGCCTTGGTCGCACTTTTCAAAGCAGAAGGTTGCGCCCAATTCTACCTGGTCTTCCAGCCCGTTTTGCGAGATGAAGCTGGTCAGCTGGGACAGCAGTTTCTGCGAGCCGCGGATGAAGCAGCCGGTACCAAAGCAAATAGATACAGGCAGTTTATCGACTGCGGCGGGTGTTTCGGTGCGGTCGGACTTAATGCGCGAGCGGGCGTGGTAGTGGGTGTGCAGCAGGTCGTGAGCCTTGTGGCTGCCGGGCTTGCCCAGGAAGTTGGTGTACAGGTCGTTAATGTACGGGTTATCCTGGGGCTTGTGCAGCTGCAGCATTTTATCGGTGCGGTACAGGGCTTCGGTACGCTTTTTGCGCGCCTGCCGGTCGTGGTTGACAGGCTGACCGCCGCCGTTGATGCAGCCGGAGGGGCAGGCCATGATTTCGACAAAATCATACTCGGCGTTGCCGGCTTTGATGTCTTCCATCACTTTACGGGCGTTGCCCAGGCCCGATACAACCGCCATCTTCAGCTTCGTGCCGGAGAAGTCGTACTCCACCTCGCGGATGCCGTCTTCGCCGCGCACCTCACGGATGATGTAATCGTCGGTCTTTTTACCGGTCAGTTTCTCGCCTGCAAAACGGATAGCCGCTTCGCTCACGCCGCCGGAGTTACCGAAGATCACGCCGCCTCCGGTGTTAAAGCCGTAGGGCATATCAAAGGCTTCGGGTTCCATTTCGTTGAACATAATGCCGCGTTCGCGGATCAGTAGCGCCAGTTCGTGGGTGGTGATGACGTAATCCACGTCCGGGCTGTCGGCCACGGAGAACTCTTCGCGCTTGGCTTCGAACTTCTTGGCGGTGCAGGGCATGATGGAAACAAACACAATGTCCTTGCGCTCTTTATTCACCATCTCAGGCAAAGTTTCCTTCACCAGTGAGCCCAGCATTTGCTGGGGCGATTTGCAGGTGGACAGATTGCCGGCAAAATCGGAGTAATACTGCTCCATGAATTTCACCCAGCCGGGGCAGCAGGAGGTGAACATCGGCAGGCTTTCGCCTGCGGTTACGCGGCCAAGCAGCTCGGTGCCTTCTTCAAAAATGGTCAGGTCGGCAGAGTAGGACACATCGTACACGGCGTCAAAGCCCATCATTTTCAGGGTGGCGACCATTTTACCCACGGCGTTGGCGCCGGTTTCCAGGCCGAACTCCTCGCCGATGGCAACACGCACAGCCGGGGCAATGGCCGCGACCACATATTTGTCTTTGGACTGAATGGCGGTGAACACCTCGGTGGTGTCGGATTTAATGGTCAGTGCGCCGGTGGGGCACACCTTGGTGCACTGGCCGCAGTCAATGCATTCCACAGTGGCGATATCGCGCTCAAAGCAGGGGGTGACGATGCTGTCGGCACCGCGGTGGGCAAAGCCGATGGCACCCACGCCCTGGATTTCCGAGCACATGCGTACGCAGTCGCCGCAGAGTATGCACTTGTTGGGGTCGCGTGCGATGGACGGGGACGACAGATCCAGCGGCAGGTCGCGGCCCTTGCGCTTAAAGCGCACATCGCGCACGCCCAGGCGGTTGGCCAGCGCCAGCAGTTTGCAGTCGTCGCCTTTGCGGCAGGTTTGGCAATCGCCCTGGTGGCTGGCCAAAAGCAGCTCCAGAATCATTTTACGCGTTTCACGGATTTCCGGGGTGGAGGTTTTCACCACCATGCCGGGGGTGGGAATCGTGGAACACGAGGCAACCATGCCCATGCCCTCGACATCCACCATGCACAGGCGGCATGCGCCGTAAATACTCATCTCGGAGTGATAGCAAAAGGTGGGGATTTCCACACCGGCCTTGCGGATGAGCTCCAGCAGGTTACGTTCGCCCTCGATGGGGACCTGTTTATTATCAACGGTTACGGTTTGATTCGTTTTCATATCTATTCCCGCCCTTTCCTACGCGAGCACGGCGCCGAATTTGCAGGCGTCCATGCAGGCTCCGCATTTGATGCACTTGGCAGCGTCAATCACGTGCGGCTGTTTCTTTTCACCGGTGATGGCATTGGTGGGGCACTTGCGCAGGCACGCGCCGCAGCCGATGCACTTGTCTGCATTAATGCTGTACTTTTGAAGCGCTTTGCACTGACCGGTGGGGCAGTGCTTGTTGATGATGTGCTCTTCATACTCTTCACGGAAGTATTTCAGCGTGGAAAGCACGGGGTTGGGCGCGGATTTGCCCAGACCGCACAGCGATACCTTCTGCACCACGCGGGCCAGCTCTTCCAGCAGTGCCAGCTGTTCCATGGTGGCTTTACCCTGGGTGATATCGGTGAGGATATCCAGCATCTGCTTGGTGCCTTCGCGGCAGACTACGCACTTGCCGCAGCTTTCGTTCTGGGTAAACTCCATGAAGTAGCGGGCAATTTCCACCATACAGGTTTTATGGTTCATAACAACCAGCCCGCCGGAGCCGACCATCGCGCCGATGGCTTTCAGGTTCTGATAGTCCAGCGGCATATCTAGGTGTTCCTGGGTCAGGCAGCCACCGGAGGGACCGCCGATCTGCACGGCTTTGAAACCTTCGGGGG
The DNA here is from genome assembly GCA_963678055.1 of Candidatus Limiplasma sp. GTDB lineage: Bacteria > Bacillota > Clostridia > Christensenellales > Aristaeellaceae > CAXXOK01. Next base: position 2,541,561 of record OY782679.1, on the reverse strand, counting down.
AGAGGTCGCCGTTTTCTTCGGTAACACCGCCGGCGATGTCATGCACAATGGTGCGAAGCGTAGAGCCCAGGGGCACTTCGATCAAACCGGTGTTTAGCACGTGGCCGGTGAGCGCGAAGGTCTTGGTGCCGGCGGCAGATGCCGTACCCAGCTTTTTATATTCGTCCGCGCCGGTTTCAAATACCAGGGGAACGGTGGACAGCGTTTCCACGTTGTTAATGACGGTAGGCTTGCCAAACAGGCCCTTCTGGGCAGGATAGGGAGGCTTTGGGGTCGGCATGCCGCGCTTGCCTTCGACCGATGCCATCAGCGCCGTTTCTTCGCCGCAGACAAACGCGCCTGCGCCTTCCATAACGGTGATGTTGAACGCACGGCCGGTGCCCAGCATATCATCGCCGAGGATGCCTGCATCCTTTGCGGCTTCCACGGCGGCGCGAATGCGCTTGACGGCCAGCGGGTATTCCGTGCGCACGTACACATAGCCTTCATCCGCGCCGATGGCCATGGCAGCGATCATCATGCCTTCAAGGATGGAATGGGGGTTGCCCTCCATGACCGCGCTGTCCATGAATGCGCCGGGGTCACCCTCGTCGCCGTTACAGATGACATATTTTTTATCGCTTTCACTCTGGCGGGTCATATCCCATTTGCGGCCGGTGGGGAAGCCCCCGCCGCCTCTGCCTTTGAGGCCGGAATCCATCATGGTGCTGCAGATTTCCTCGGCAGTCATCTTGGTGGCGCGCTCAGCCTGCACATACCCGCCCCGGGCGATGTATTCGTTAATGTCGGTGGGGTCGATATTGCCGACTTTTTTAAGCACGACGTGATGCTGGCCTTTGTAGAAAGGCATTTCGCTCTTTTTTGGATACGCGGTTTTGTCAGGTTTGTGCGTGTACACCAGGCGATCAACCAAAGCATCGCCCAAAACGGTCTTTTCAATGATCTCTGCTACGTCATCGGGCGTGACTTTACAGTACATAATGTTTTCAGGCAGGATGGTGACCACCGGGCCCATTTGGCAAAAGCCCTGGCAGCCGCTGCCGGTGACCTGGTAGCCGTCTTCATGCTTGTTAATGGTCAGCGCCACAGGCAGGCCCTTGGCCTTGATCAGTTCTTCGAACTTGTCAATCACCTGCAGTGCGCCGCCTGCAATGCAGCCGGTGCCTGCGCATACAACAATGCGCTTTTGAATATCTTTGGTATTATCCTTGTAGTCTTGCGCCCGTTTCACCAGGTTGACAGCTTCACTCATGTCCTAACTGCTCCTTTTTTTGAATATCCTGGATGACGGCCACAGCCATATCATCAGTTAAGAGCCCGAAAACCTCGCCGTTGACGGTCATGGCCGGGGCGCGGCCACAGGTGCCTAGGCAGGCGACGGTTTCTACGGTAAACAGCATATCCGGCGTGGTATTCTCGCCTTCGGCAAGCTGCAAATGCTTGCGGACAGCGTCCAGCAAGTGCATGGATTTCTTTACGTGGCAGGCGGTGCCGTCGCAAATTCTAACCACATACTTGCCCTTGAGTTTCAGGGTAAAGTGCGAATAGAACGACGCAACCCCGTATACATGGGATGAGGTGGTGCCAAGCATTGTGGCGACATACACCATCAATTCCTCTGGCAGGTAACGGTACTCGTTTTGGATCTCCTGCAGGATGGGGATGAGTTTGGCCTGGTTGTACCCGTACTTTTCGATGATCTGTCCGGCCTTTTCAAAGGCTAAGATGTTCTGCACGCTGATTCACGCTCGCTTCCTGAATTTCGGGTCTTGAATTTCTTCAGCAATATCGAAATGGACGCGGTCAGGTTTTCGTTATGCACGAGTACCGTATCCGGAACGTCCAGTGTAATGGGGGCGAAGTTCCATATGCCCAGAATGCCAGAGGCGACCATGAGGTCTGCAATGCCTTGGGCTTCTTCGGCAGGTACGCAGATGATGCCGAACTTTACGTGCATCCGTCCGCATAACGAGGAGAACTTCGAAAGGGGTAACACGGGCTTGTTGTTGATTTCGGTGCCGACCACAGCGGGGTTAATATCGAAGGCGGCGGCAATGCCGATGCCGTAATCCCTGAACTGATTATGGAACAGCAGGGCGGTGCCAATGCTGCCAGCGCCGATCAGGAACATCTCCGTCTTGTTGTTGTAGCCCAGGGTATCTTCCAGGGCCGACAGCAGTTCCTTGAGGTGGTAGCCGGTTTTGGGGCGGCCGACAGCAGCGGTATACTGCAAGTCCTTACGCACCTGCACAGCGACCAGCCCCATGGCTTTGGCGATGCTGGCACAGGAGATGTCGGTCACACCTTTGCGGGCCTGGCGGCTGAGATACTGGTAGTAGACCGGCATGCGTTTGAGGGTGGGCAGCGGTATCTGCAGCAGGTTTTTCTCGCCTGGCATGCTGGCCTCCTTCGGGTCGGTCGGGTAATTGATAAATTATTATCAATATAAATATATCGAATCGTTAAAATATTGTCAAGCGGTTCAGCACTTAAAATACACGATTTGTACTGAAATAGTGGTTTTCTTTACAAAAACCGTTGACACGAACATATGTTCGTGTTATAGTTTTAGCAAAGGAGAGAGCATTATGATCATTAGCTGCAGCCGCCGTACGGATATCCCCGCGCTTTATGCGGACTGGCTTTTTACGCGTATCCAGGAAGGGTACGCCTGTGTTCGCAACCCGATGAACCATTTGCAGGTCAGCAAAATCCGCCTGACGCCGGACGTGGCCGACGGCTTTGTGCTCTGGACGAAAAACCCCGCGCCGATGCTGCCAAGGCTGCATGAGCTACGGGACTATGCCTACTATTTTCAGTTTACGCTCACGCCCTACGGCAAGGATATTGAACCCAACTTGCCGGTGAAGATTAAGCTGCTCAATATCTTTCATCAGCTGTCTGAACAGGTCGGCCCCCACCGCGTCATTTGGCGGTATGACCCCATTTTGATTAACGATACCTGGACGGTGGATACGCACCTGCGCACATTTGAGATGATGGCGCGTCTGCTGGCCGGGAAAACCCACAAGGTTGTCATCAGCTTTCTCAATACCGATTACCGCAACGCGCGCCGCAATGCCCAGTGGCTTAAAGCCCGGCCATTAAGCGATCAAGCAAAGCGGGACATGGCAAAGCAGCTCAGCCAGATTGCCGGGGAGTGCGGCATGGAGATGAGCGCATGCGCCCAGACAATTGATCTATCCGAAAGCGGGGTCGCCCCGGCACACTGCGTGGACGGCGATCTGTTTGAAACCCTGCTGGGCTGCCGCTTGGATGTGCGCAAGGATACAAACCAACGATCCGCCTGCGGCTGTGTGCAAAGTGCGGATATCGGGATGTACAATTCCTGCAGCAACGCCTGCCGCTATTGCTATGCCAATTATTCGCCCTCCGAAATCGCCCGAAACCGCCAGCGGCACGACCCAAAATCCCCGCTGCTCTTTGGGGAGATCGGCCAGCTGGACACCGTAACCGAGCGCGTGATGCACTCCTGCAAGGAACAGCAAATGGCGCTGGTGGGGTTTTAGTTGCAGGCAAATGCTGAACAAATCCCCCATGCGCTACCGGCCGCCTTTCCACCATCTTGCACTTGCGGAACCCTCGACGTAGCGCTGCTACTACTTCGGATACCGCAAGCACAACCTGATGAAAATCCGGCTCGGTATCGCACGGGGTCTTCATTCACCATTTGCCTGGCGGTTTTATTGCATTGCAATCAGACAAAAACGCTCGCTTGAACAGGGCGTCTTCTTTTATATCGTTTTTCTGCAAAGCTGAAGAATGAAACTGAAACAGGTGTAAATGGACTTGGCAGCAAGCGGACTCTATGGTAAAATTAGAAAATAATGGAAAATAAAAAGGAATAGAGAAGGAGTCACTATATGAACGATGATAACCGCAAAGTCGTTGCTACGGCAAAAAATGCGTTCATTGTGTATGTAATTATTGAGTTTATTTTAGCCCTCATCATAGAGGATGGTATTTCTACCGGCTCTGTAATCGGCGTCCTGATAGCCAGCCTTCTTACACTGTGGATTGGCTTTAAACTACTCAATAGCTATGATTCTGTGTTAATTGACATCGAGTCCCAGCAATGCAGCATACAATCTTCTCAGGAAACCATTGAGCTGTTGGAAAAAGAAATGAAGACGCTGAAAGTACAGCAGAATGAGTCGAGGCAAACTGAAGCGATGGTGCAAGAGCTGGAAAAACGAATGGAGTATCTGGAAAGCGGCATGCGTATTGTGAACCAAAAGGATGAGATCACAGCGGATGACCGGTCTTCAATACATAGCACAAGTGATGGAACTAAGTCTGCATTTGGTCTGGCGGAAGGGTTTGTGCAGTGCGGGCGATGCAAAGAAATTCAGTTGGCATCCCACACCCAATGCTGGAAATGCAATGCCGATCTGACACAATGATTTCTATTATAATATCAAGCAGAGCGTCGCAGATGTATAGAGAGGGCAATAGCGTTTATGGACAATGATTACGAGAGAATAATCCGCTTTATTTCCAGAGTTTTGACGATCTGCCTAGTGATAGCGGGGCTCGGAATCTTGGTTGTGTTTGTATCCGGGAACATCATAGCGGGTATCCTGGGGATTGTAAGCACAGTGATAGTAGGTAAGTACGGATTTATGCTGATACACCATTATGATGATGCAACCTTGACAGCCGTTACCAACCAGCGGAAGCTTGAAAAGCAGCGAGCAACGATTGTAGCCTTAAAATCGCAAATCGCGGATGCGAAGGCATCGAGAATGAACAAGCATGAAGCGCAAAACGCGAACCGCATCACCGAACTGCAAACAAGAATTGCGCATATGGAGACCAAACTACGACTTGCCATGCAGAAGGCAGGGGTTACTCAGGAAGAAATAACGGAATAGAAGAGCAGAGCAATAAACAGACGGCATGTTGGATAAGCAACATGCCGTCTGTTTGTATTCGATGTCAGTGGATTATAAAATGCTCTGTAAAAACTGTTTCAACCTGTCACCTTCGGGATTGACGAAGATGTCCTCGGGCGGGCCCTGCTGGGCGATGCGTCCAGCATCCATGAAGATGACGCGGTCAGCCACTTCACGGGCAAAGCCCATTTCGTGGGTGACGACCAGCATGGTAATACCCTGGCTGGCGAGCTTCTTCATCACGGCCAGCACTTCGCCAACCAGTTCGGGGTCGAGCGCGGAGGTGGGTTCGTCAAACAGCATGATCTCCGGTTCCATGGCCAGCGCTCTGGCAATGGCTACGCGCTGTTGCTGACCGCCGGACAGCTTGGACGGATACACATCCACCTTGTCGGACAGGCCGACCATTTTGAGGATATCCCGGGCAAGCGTTTCGGCATTGGCTTTGTTTTTCTTGCGTACCAGCACCTGGGCGATCATCACGTTCTCCAGCACGGTTTTGTGCGGGAACAGGTTGAAGCTCTGAAACACCATGCCCATTTCCAGCATCAGCGCTTTGTGCTTTTCCGGGCCGATGCGGTGAATGGTGCGGTTATGCTCGCGGTGTAAAAACAGCTCGTCCTTGATAAAAATCTTGCCGCTGGTAATAGTCTCCAGCTGGTTCAGTGACCGCAGATAGGTCGATTTGCCCGCGCCGGACGGCCCGATGATGCAGATAACCTCGCCTTTTTCCACGTTGAGGGTCACATCTTTGAGCACCTCCAGGTGGCCAAAGCTTTTGTATAGATTTTCGGTGCGTAAAATGTATTGATACTCGCTCATCATGTCCTCCTACTCATAGATCGAAAGCCGTTTTTCCACCTTGCCAAACAGGTAGGTGAAAATCGCGGTGATGACCAGGTATATGATGAGTGCCGGCAAAAACACCAGGTAATTGCCTTCGCTGGTCATGATGGTTTTGGAAATCGTTGTGATATCCATCAGCGAGATGGCAAACACCAGCGATACATCTTTAATCATCATAACGAACTCATTACACAGCGGGGGAATCATCCGCCGGATGGACTGGGGGATAATGATATGCCGCATGGTCTGCCCGTAGCCCATACCCAGTGCCTTGGCGGCTTCGCTCTGCCCTTTGTTGATGGACTGGATGGCCGCGCGGACAATTTCGGCGCAATAGGCGGCGGCGTTGAGTGAAAACGAGATCAGCGCTGCCAGAAACGCACCTTTGAATACGCTTTCCGGATCGCCAACGGCAAAGATGCCGCGCCACGAAAACCCGAAAATGACCGGTACGGAGAAGTAGATGACAAACAGCTGAATCAGCAGCGGCGTGCCCCGGAAAAAGAAGACATAAGCGCTGGAGATCTTGGAGATAAGCTTGTTTTTGGATATTTTACCCAGTGCCAGGAAAATGCTTAAAATCAGGCCGATTAGCATGGATGCCGTGGTTAGCAGCAACGTCAGCTTCACGCCGTGGAGGACATTTTCTCCGGTTCCGAGCATGCGGTAGGTGTAGTTCACCATTTGCCCGACGAACTTCATAAAGCCTTCGTCGGCCGGGTACACTTTCCCGGCAAAACCCACATAGGCTTCCTTGGTGGCGTTGGCGCCCGAAGTAGACAGCGACAGGTACTTAATAAACCCGAAGCTGTTGTAGGTCGCAGTCACACGCTTGCGTGAATTGGTTTGATCTGCCTCTATGGCCTTTTCCATGGTCTCGGATGCATTGGCCATCATGTCCTGCTGCGACACGTTGATAACGCTTAGCGTAATAAACAGCGCCACGGCTGCCATAACAATGATGGCAGCCGTTTTGGTCGCTTGTTTCCACGCTTTTACGTCAATGATTCGTTTTACAACTTTCATTGGACTCCCACTTTATACAAGTCGATTGAGCGTGAGAAGGATCATTCGCCGAACCAGAACGCGATGTTCTCGTCGAAGAAGCCTTCTTCGGTCAGCAGGGCAATCGCCTCGTTGATGGCGGTTTGCAGCGCAGCGGCATCCAGGCCCATGGCGACGCCGAACTGTTCGGGTTCGCTCTCGTCCAGGAATGCGATTTTGTACAGGTCGGGAGAAGAGGCCAGGTAGCCCATGGCTACGGTGGAGTCAACGACGACCGCATCCACTTCGCCAGCAGTCAGCTGCGAGAAGCAGGTGGCAATCTTTTCGTTGGCGGAGATCGTGGCGGTGATGGTTTCGGTGTCCACATAGTCCGACATCAGGATGTCCGAGGTGGTTTCCTTCTGCACGGCCAGTACCATGCCATCCAGATCCAGGAAGGAGGCGATTTCGCCTTCGAAGTCCATGGGCACAACCACGGCCTGATAGTTATTAATGTAGGGATCGGAGAACGACATGGTTTCTTTGCGCTCTTCGGTGATGGTGACGGCGGAGATGACAACGTCATAATTCACGCCGATGCCCTGGAAGATGCCGTCCCACGCGGTGTTGACGAAGTTGATGGTCAGGCCGAGCTTTTCGCCCAGCGCCAAGGCGAAGTCCACATCGTAGCCGATGGGGGTAACGCCGTCTTCAGCAAACTCTTCAAACGGAGGATAGCCGATTTCCATACCGATGTTCAGTACGCCGTCCTGCATGAGTTGGACGTCAGAAAGATCGATTGCTTCATCCGCCGATGCCAGCACGCCGACAGAGAGCAGCATTGCGATGGAGAGCATGAGAGCCAGTACTTTTTTGTTCATGATTGCAATCCTCCAAAATAAAAATAGAGTTGTGGTGTACAACTCCTTTGTATTCATTAAACTATCATAATTATGAACAAAAGTCAACAATATCTGCATAAAAACAAAATAAATACGAATAATGCACGGTTTTACTGGCGTTAAGCGCGGTAAAACCACTGCATACAACCAAGCGCATATTCATGAAATATGATAGACAAGCATAATAAATTAAGGGGAATTGCATGATATAGATAAAAATAGAAAGAATTATACGAAATATACCATAGTATTCGTGATTTATGCTATACTCCGGGGCAAAGGGGGCGAGGATATGGACGGAATCGATGCCGCAATCCTAAGCGAACTGAAAGCAAATGCACGGGCAACCGTGTCTGATATCGGCAGGAAGGTGAAACTGTCAGTCCCTGCTGTGGCAGAGCGTATTCGTAAAATGGAACAAGCTGGAGTGATTACGGGCTACACCGTGCGCCTCAGCCGCGAAGCGACCGGCCAAGCATTGCTTGCGTATGTGCTGGTGCGTATCGGCGGTGCGGATCGGGTGCAAGCCTTCCGCGATGATATTGTACGCCATGCGTGCGTGCTGGAATGCCACCATGTGACCGGAGCGTACGATTATTTGCTGAAACTGTCGGCGGATACCGTACGCGCGCTGGAGGCCTTTATCTCCGGTACGCTGAAAGGCATTCAGGGTGTGAAGGATACCAACACCATGATTTGCCTGCATACATTAAAGGAAGAAATGAACGCCGGGTGATCTCTGCGTAGTGTATGAATTGTACTTTGTAAAGAAGGTCGTTGCATGATATTTCGGGGGTTACGGTTTGGCATGGCATTGCAGCTGGCGGTGGGGCCGCTGTGTTTGCTCACATTCCAAACGGCTGCGGAGCAGGGATTTGCCGCCGGCATGCTAGTCGCGCTGGCCGTTACGCTGGCGGATGCTCTGTTTGTTACGCTTTCGGGGCTGGGCGCGGCAGCGCTGCTGCAACGGACAAGGGTCAGAGTGGTGGTCACCTGGGCAGGCTGCCTGGTGCTGTGCCTGTTTGGGCTTAATAGTTTACTGGGCGCGTTTGGCATCGTTTTGCTTCCCGGCGTGCAGTTGTTTGGCGTAGCGGGTGGCAATCCATTCTGGCAGGGCTTTGTGCTGACGGTGTCCAATCCGCTGACCATACTATTCTGGGGCGGGGTGTTCACGGCGCAAATCGCGCAGCACCACTGGAGCAAGCGGCAGCTTTCGCTGTTTGCCGGGGGCTGTGTTCTGTCCACCCTGCTGTCGCTTTCTTTGGTCGCGGCTATCGGTAGCGGTGTATCCGGCTTTCTGCCGGAAGTCGCCATCCAAATCCTGAACGGGCTGGTCGGCGCTGCGCTGATTGCCTATGGGCTGCGATTGCTCATGAAAAAGGATCAGGCGGTTGCCGCCTGATCCTTCTATTAATAGTAATAGGAAATTATACGGTCAATGTCAGCTCTGCCACACTGCAGGGCGGCAGTGAGAAGTTGACGCCGTCCTTGCTGACGGTTACGCCGGTGAGCGGCTCGATGGCGATGGGCTGCTTGTCAAAATCGTTAAACGCGTCCATGCGGCCGGTTAGTAGCCGTCCCTCGGCGTGCGTGATTGCCTTTCCGGGTTGCAACTGAATATCCGCCGCCAGATCGAGCGCGGTATTGGTCAGGGTCACGGTCAGCACACCATCCTTTTGGGATGCCGTCATGCTGATGGCAGGGATGGGGTGGCTGGCAGTGCCGGCCGTGCCTGCGACCAGCGTGTGGTCAATCCGCTCGGCATCCTGATGCGCCTTGTACAGGTCAAACACGTGGTAGGTGGGGGTCAAAACCATACGGTCGCCCTCGGTCAGGACCACCGCCTGCAATACATTCACCGTCTGGGCGAGGTTGGCCATCACAACGCGGTCATTGTGGCTGTTGAAAATATCCAGCGTCAGTGAGGCTACCAGCGCGTCACGCATGGTGTTTTGCTGGAACAGGAAACCGGGGTTGGTGTCTGGCTCTACGTTGTGCCAGGTGCCCCACTCGTCCACGATCAGACCTACGCGGTGGGTGGGGTCGTACTTGTCCATAACAGCCAGGTGACCCTTGATGATGCGATCCATCTGCATTGCGCTGTGCAGGGTTTGATAGTACAGCGCTTCGTCAAATACCGTCGCGCTGCCCTTGTCCTGCCATACGCCGGTGGCGATGGTGTAATGGTGCATGGTCAGTGCGTCCATCTTGTCGTGTGCCATTTTCATCACGACATCGGTCCACTCGGTATCGGCGGTGCCCGGCCCGCAGGCGATTTTATACAGCTTGTGTTTGCCGTAATCGCGGCAGTAGGTTTGGTAGCGGCGGTACTCGTTGGCATAGTACTCCGGCAGCATATTGCCGCCGCAGCCCCAGTTTTCGTTACCGACGCCCCAGTACTTTACACCGAAACTTTCCTTCTGTCCGTTGGCCCAGCGGCGCTGCACCACGGTGGAATCGCCGTCGGAGTTGCAATACTCTACCCATTCGGCCATTTCCCGGATGGTGCCGGAGCCCAGGTTGCCATTCACATACGGCTCGCAGCCAATCTGCTTGCATAGTTCCATAAACTCGTGCGTGCCAAAGGAGTTATCCTCCACCACGCCGCCCCAGTGGGTGTTGACCATGCGTTTGCGGTCTTCTTTGGGGCCGATGCCGTCTTCCCAGTGGTACTCGTCGGCAAAGCAGCCGCCCGGCCAGCGCAGCACCGGCACGCGGATGTTTTTAAGCGCATCCACCACATCCTTGCGCATGCCGTTCACGTTTGCAATGGGCGAATCCTCGCCCACGAATAGGCCCTGATAGATACAGCGGCCCAGGTGCTCCGAGAAATGCCCGTAGATATTCCGGTTGATAGTGCCTAAGGGTTTGTCCGGGTTAAGTTTGATGTTGACCATACCATTTGTCTCCTTCAGTTACTTTACCACCGCGGGGGTATACAGGGGCAATGCATGCTGCGCTTGATGGCGCGAAGCTCCACATAGCAGCCGCACTGCCCGCAGGTTCCACCCAGTAATTGGTCGCAGGTTTTGCAAATCGACACCCTGTGCCGATAGGTTGTATCACTTACTTTTTCGCTTTCGGCAAGCTGAGCGATGCGGCTTTGAATCAGGGCATACAGGGCCTGTTCGTCGTCCATGTCTTCCAGCAGGCAGCGCTTGCAGGGTATAGGGGCTTGGATAGGAATCCCGCCTTTCGCTGTTTATTGGTCGGGTGCCACCCAGCCGCGGTATTGCACGATGCTTTGCGGGCGCTGCGGCTTGTGGTCCTGCTTGTCGGGGTTGCGGAACTGGCGCGGGGTCACGCCGATCATCTGCTGAAAACAGCGGTTAAAGCTGGACACCGAGGTAAACCCGACGGTCTCGGCAATGCTCAAAATGGCATCCTCGGTGGTTTGCAGCATGGTGCAGGCCCTTGTGATACGGGTCTGGTTGATGAAGGTGTGGGGGTTAGCGCCCATGATGGAGAAAAACAAGCGCCGAAAATGGGTTGTGGACAGGTGACACATCTCCGCCAGTTCGTCCACAGCAATTTTACGCATATAGTTTTCATTAATATAGTTCAGCGCCGGGGTGAGCACCAAGGTATCCTTGCGTTTCTTTACGGGCTGGGTCTTGGCGTTCAGTTTCAGGGCGCGTGTGATCTCAAAAAACAGGGATGTTAACAGTCCCTTAGTAGATTCCTGATAATGCGGTTGCCGGGTTTTGAGCTCGTCGATGATCGAGGAGGCGAGGAAGCGGATTTTCGGGTGCTCGTCTCCTTTGAACAGGTGCACAAAGTTTTGCGGGCTGAAGTTGGATAGTTCAAAGTCCTCGTCGGTATGCAATACCTCGGACAGCAGCTCCCGCATATCGACAAATACATAACTCCACAGGCTTGTCATACCGCGGGACGAATAGGTAGTGTGGGGCACATGGCGGGGGAGCAGGGTGACATCGCCCGCATGAAAGTGGAACGGTTCATCGCGCACCAGCAGCGTGCCGGAGTTGGTGTGGCATACGCCGATCTCCAAACAGTTGTGAAAGTGCAGGTGCTTGCTTTTTACATCGGAAATGTGCCACTGCTCGCCGTCCAGCAGCAGCGCAGGGAAATCGATATTCAGTTCGTAGACACGGTATTCAATCACCTGACGCGCATGCCTGGGCATCCCTGCGTTCACCTCTTTGCCAATACTGTATCACGCAGAGTGGGCAATTTCAACCATCTATTGGATGGAAAAACGGCCAGATCGCCGCAATACGCGTTAAAATGGCCGAATATCATACAAATCGTCTATTTATGAAAAAATAAAAAGTAGAAATCGCACAATTCATGGTTGATATTCGATGGAATGAAGCAGTAGGCAACGGTATAGTTAAGACAAATAATTGCTGAATAGGCCTTTGTCTTGTTCGTCTTTTTGGAGGTCTGTCCGTTTGAAAGTTTCAAGACCGGTGATTCCCAATCTTCGTGGTGGCTTAGTCACGCGCAGCCTGCGCAACGCCCTAAGGCGGGACTGGCAATTGTATTTGCTGCTTGTTCTGCCGGTCGCCTTTGTGCTGATTTTTAAGTACGCCGCCTACCCCGGCCTGCGTATAGCGTTTATGAACTTTAAACCCGCCAGAGGGTTTTCCGGAAGCGAGTATGTAGGCCTGGATATTTTCCGTAAAATATTCAAAGATGCGGATTTTATGCGTGCGCTGAAAAACTCGCTGGCGTTTAACTTTCTGGATTTAGCGATCGGGTTTCCCGTACCCATCATTTTAGCCCTGATGCTTAACGAGCTGCGCTATCCCCGCTTTAAGCGCATCTCGCAGACGGTGCTGTACCTGCCGCACTTTTTAAGCTGGGTCATCATTGCAAGCGTAGCCTACTCGCTGTTTCGGCCTAGTTCGGGGCTTGTCAACATCGCACTGATGAAGTCCGGTTTCATCAGCGAAGGCATACCGTTCCTGACCGAAAAGGTGCACTGGGCGGTTACCTACCTGCTGATGGCCGTGTGGCAGAACATGGGCTGGGGCACGATCATTTTCCTGGCGGCGATTACCGGTATCAATCCCGAATTGTACGAGGCCGCTACTGTAGATGGCGCTAACCGCATGCGCAAGATTTGGCATGTAACGCTTCCCGGCATTCGTGCCACGGCGGTCACGCTGCTGATATTGAACCTTGGACGCATTATGGGCTCCAACTACGAACGCCTGGCGTCGTTTGGCAATGTGCTGGTTAAAGATTACCAGTACCAGCTGGCCATATACATCTACGAAAAAGGCCTGGCCGGCGGTAACTTTTCGAAAGCTGCTGCTGTGGGACTGTTCCAGTCGTTACTGGGCTTTGTCCTCGTGCTGGCTGCCGACCGTTTTGCCAAGGGTCTTGGCGAAAACGGCCTGATATAGGAGGCGGCATGATGAACATTGCAAGCACCAAACCTATGCGCGGGAGCAACGGAATGAAACAGCGGGTGACCATCGGCGATATCATTATCATCGTGCTCATCATCATCCTGTGCCTGACCTGCATCCTGCCGTTTATCCACATTGCGGCCAAATCTATCTCCGGCAACTCCGAAGTATTGGCCAAGAACGTGACCCTGTGGCCCAAAGCCATCACACTGGAAGCGTATGCCACCATCTTCCGCGATGGACAGCTGACCCACTCCATGCTGTATACGGTGCTGGTCACGGTGCTGTTTACGGCCATCGGCATGGTTGTCACCATCTGCGCGGCATATCCACTGTCCCGCAGGCGCTTAAAAGGGCGTAACTTTATCTCGCTGATGATCCTGTTCACCCTGTATTTCTACGCCGGGCTGATTCCCGAGTATTTGCTGCTAAAGGATTTGAACCTGCTCAACAAAATGTGGGTGCTCGTCCTGCCGCTTTCATTCTCACCGTTTAATATGCTGATTATGAAAAGCTATCTGCAGTCCACCATTCCCGAAAGCCTGGAAGAAGCGGCGTTTTTGGATGGGGCGTCCAGTTTTCAGATTCTGTTCAAGGTCATTCTACCGCTGAGCAAGCCCATTTTGGCAACGCTGGCCCTGTTTTACGCAGTGGGCCGCTGGAACGCCTACGCCGATGCCAAATACTTTATCACCAAAAAAGCGCTGCAGCCCATACAGTACCTGCTGAGCAATATGGTGCTCAACTCCGGCGCAGACGCGATCTCCATCTCCGAAGGCATGTCGGTGCAATCCACCCCCGAAGTCCTGCAGGCGGCCATGGTTATGTTTGCCACAATTCCCATCATTTGCGTGTATCCGTTCATACAGAAACACTTTGTCAAAGGAGTGATGATCGGCGCTGTGAAAGGCTGATCTTCATCATAAAAACAAAAAGGAGAGACTCTAACATGAAAAAATTGGTAACCACCCTGCTAGCCGTGGTTATGCTTGTCAGCTTGCTGGCCCCCGCGTTGGCTGATGAAGTGAAACCCGCCGCCGGCGGCACAATCGCTGCCGAGCCGTTTGCCGAGCGCGTTAAGATTACGGTTCCCGTTTACGACCGTTCCAAAGAAGGCTATCCCGCAGTGGATGACAACTACTGGACCCAGTGGGTGCAGTCTGAATTCGGTGACAAATACAACATCGATGTTGAATATGTTGCCATCCCGCGCGGCGACGTGATGACTAAGTACGCCCTGCTCATCGCAGCCGACGAAACCCCGACCATCATGATGGAATATGACTATCCCAAAGTGGCCCAGTGGGCCAGCGACGGTGCTATGCAGCCCATTGATCTGGATGCATTTGCCGAAGTTGCTCCCACGTACTACCAGTCCATGGTGGACAACAACCAGCTGGGTTACTCCGTCATCAACGACGAAAACTACTTCGTCCTGTCGGAACGCCCCTACTACAATGTCATCTTTGCCTATGTCACGCTCTATCGCCAGGATTGGCTGGACGAGATGGGCATTGCCGCTCCCATGAACTATGCCGAGTACGTAGCGGCCGTGGAAGCTGTCAAAGAAAAATATGCACCTGTGCCGCTGGGCCTGGGTATCCCCAAGTCCTCTTATGTGGCCAACTTCGCGTTCCGCGATTTCCCTGTGGATGAAGCCGAGTGGGCCATGCATTCAAGCCTTGGCACCCCTAGCTTCAGCTGGTATCCCACGTACCGCCTGCTCAAGCGCCAAAATGCCGAATACAACAAGGGCTTCTACTCCACCGAGTATGAGCTGGATCAGGCCGAAATGGCCGGCACCGGCGGCGCTTCGAAGCACCAGACCGATTTCATCAACGGCGAAGCCTTCTCCTATGGCGGATACATTTCCTCCAATATGGCATGGCTGACCGCGTTCTTTGACAAGAACCCCGATGCGAAACTTGGCGTGTTGCACCCCAATGTCGTGGTTGAAGAAGGCGTTGCGGATTACCCGCAGTTCCGCGCAGACAACCCCTTCGGCATGATCGTTGGTTTCTCGTCGCTTGCGACCGAAGACCAGCTCAAAGCCGCCTGGATGTACCTGGAATGGCTGGCCCAGCCTGAAACCTTGGCCGTCATGGAAAATGGTATTGAAGGCGAAACCTATACCGTGGGCGAGGATGGCCTGCCGGTCGTCGATGGCGACTACCGCGGCGAATACATGCTCAACCATAACAACAACATCGACATGACCTGCGCCGTGCATGCTTCCAAGAAGCTTGGCACCATCGAGCAGACCATCGAAGCGATGTCGCCCCAGGGCTTGCCCCAGAACTTCACTCCTGATCTGATTGACAATTACTACAACATGAAGGCAATCGCAGACCAGGGCCTGAGCTATTCCGATCCGGTGTTCGCAGTTGCGATTGAAGCCGAATCCGAGTATAATGCCACATTGCTGAGCCTGTTCCAGGAATACTCTGTACTGCTCACCAAGTGTGCGCCCGAAGAGTTTGACGACCTGTACGCCGAGCTGAACCAGAAATATCTGGATGCCGGATATCAGGAAATCATCGACGAGCGCTTGGCTGCCTACGAAGCCGGTCAGACCACCAAGCTGCCCGTGGCTCCGTAACAACCGTATCCCTAGCAATCCGGGACGTCCCCTTCTACCTTGAAGGCAAGGGGACGTCCCTTTCTTACCTTGCCCTGATGAACCATACCAAAGGAGACGCCTATGAAACTAGCGCTGAACCGTGCGCAGCTGCCCGGCATCATTACCGCTGTGGCACAGAAAACCATCGAAATGGATTTACCCTGGGACTGGCCCTGTGGCGTGGCCTATTACGGTATCGCCAGAGCCTTCGAGGCTACGGGTGACGAGGCCCTGCTAAATATGCTGCAAACCAAGGTGGACGCGCTGCTCAAGCTGGGGCTGCCGCCGTTTACCGTAAACACCTGTGCCATGGGGCATAGCCTGCTGGCGCTGTATCAGGCAACGGGCGAAGATCGCTATCTGGACATTGCCAGACAGAAGATCGATTATTTACGTCATCATGCACTGCGTTTCGGCGATCATGTGCTTCAGCATACCGTTTCTATCCATAATGATTTTCCCGGCCAGGCCTGGGCGGACACCCTGTTTATGGCCGCGTATTTTATGCTGCGCTTTGGGGTGCTTACTAAGGACGAGGCGCTGATCGCCGATGCGCTTAACCAATATGACTGGCATATCAAGTATTTGCAGGACAAGCAAACGGGGCTTTGGTATCATGGCTATTCCAGCGTGGATCAAAACCATATGTCCGGCTTTTTCTGGGCGCGAGCCAATGCCTGGGCGGCCTATACCATGTCGCAGGTCAAATGGACGCTGCCAGAGCCCTACCTCTATCCGCCGTTTATGGATATTGATTGTTCTTTGCGTGATCAGCTAGCGGAGCTGAAAAAACTGCAAACCGAAGACGGCCTCTGGCGCACGGTGCTCAATGACCCCGAAAGCTATGAGGAGCTGTCCGCCTCCTGCGGTATTGCCGCGGCGATGGTGCAAAATGATAACCCGCTGCACGCTGAATATATCGTCAAAGCCTATCCGGCGATTCTGGATAATATTACAACGGATGGCCGGGTATTGAATGTTTCCGGCGGCACCGCCGTAATGAAGGATTTGGACGGCTACCGGAAAATCTCACGCAGCTGGACACAGGGCTGGGGCCAGGGGCTGGCGCTTGCGTTCCTGTCGGCAATCGTGAAAACAGAGGAGCCGGACAATGATTGAACCCACGAGCGGCAGCTTCACCCTGCCGGGCGAGTCTGGATATGAAGAACTCACACTGGCGCTTGCCAAGCGCTGGGGTGCTGACGCGATTCGTGATTCCGATGGCACCACCCTGTCCGATAGTATTCTCAAGGCAGGCTTTTCCATCTATGCCACGTTATGCGTCATCCGCAGCCACAATGCGTGGATTCAGGCAAATCCGAACTGCCGCCAGCAGACCATCCTGTGCACCGCTCCACGCGTGTGCGAGGGGGAGACACTCGTAATCGACCTGATGGCGGATTTCTTTACTGGGCAGTTTGCCATCAATGACAGCACAGAGGCCTTTGCCCGCTGGCAGGTGTATGACCGTACCGAAGGGACGCTGCTGCCTGCCAAGGCCTGGGAATACAGCGCGGAAACCGGGCAGCTTACCCTGCATGGCAAGGCTTTCCACAGCTATACGGTCAGCTTTTTTGCCTGGCGGGTGTGGGAAGAAATTTCCATGTATAACCACAATACCAACGGTTGGGACGGCGAACATCTCATGCAGCTGGATCCGGTGTACCCGCAGGCGCGAGCTTACCTGCGGGACTGGCTTTCGCGCTGGTGTGAGCAGAACCCGACGATTGATATTGTGCGCTTTACCTCGCTGTTTTATAATTTTGCGTGGATTTGGGGCAGCAACGAGCGCAACCGCTATCTGTTTTCCGACTGGGGCAGCTACGATTTTACCGTCAGCCCGGAAATGCTGAGCGATTTTGAGGCGGAATACGGTTATACCCTGACGGCGGAGGATTTTATCAAAGGCGGCAGGCGCAGTCCCGGGCACGATGTGCCCGACCCGGTCAAACGCGACTGGATGGCCTTTGTGCAGCGGTTTGTGGCTGGCTTCACGCGGGAGCTGACCGACATCGTACATCGCTTTGGGAAAAAGGCGTATGTATTTTACGATGACAGCTGGATTGGAATGGAGCCGTACAACGGCAATTTTGGCAAAATGAACTTCGACGGGCTGATTAAGTGCGTGTTCTCCGGCTTTGAAGCGCGGCTTTGCGCTGATGTAACTGTACCTGTACATGAAATTCGCCTGCACCCCTACCTGTTCCCGGTGGGGCTTGGCGGCGCGCCGACCTTTATGCAGGGCGGTGATCCCGCCTGCGACGCCAAAGCCTACTGGCGTCAGGTACGCCGCGCACTGCTGCGTAAGCCGGTGGAGCGTATCGGGCTGGGCGGGTATCTGCATTTGGTGGAGGACTATCCGGCATTTGTGGACAGTATTGAAACGATTGCAGGCGAGTTCCGGCAGATTAAGGCCCTGCACCAGGCTGGCACTGTGTATACGCTGCCGCGCAAGGTGGCAGTGCTTACCGCGTGGGGGAAGCTTCGCAGTTGGACGCTGTCAGGCCACTTCCATGAGGCGGCTGATCACGATTTAATGCACCTGATTGAGTGCCTGGCCGGGCTGCCGGTGGAGGTTTCCTTTATCGGCTTTGACGATGTGAAAAACGGCGCACTGCAAGGCGTGGATGCGTTGATTTGTGCTGGGCGCAAAGGAACGGCGTGGAGCGGCGGGACGCTATGGAACGATACCGAGGTTGTGGAAGCGGTCACCGCGTTTGTGCACACCGGCGGTACCTTTTTGGGCGTGAATGAACCATCCGCGATTGAAGGCTATGCCGATACCCTGCGCATGGCGCAGGTGTTGGGTGTCACCATCGGCGAGCACTGCAGCCACGGCAACTGGCAGTATACCGTGCAAACGCCTGCGTGGATTCAGGACAGCCATAGTACAATCCCATCGCATGCCTCAGCCTACTTGACCGGACCCGATACGGAGGTCTGGCTGGACGATGGCGACAAGCTCGCCCTCACCCGCCATGCCTTTGGCAAGGGACAAGGCCTATATGCAGGCGGATGGCGCTACAGTCCGGAAAGCAGCAGACTCTTGCTTGGACTGTTGTTTGGAACCGGCGAAGCGGACGCTGTGGCAGATACCCCCGGCGTGGATTGTGCGTGGTTCCCGGCAGCGGGTAAACTTGTACTGGCAAACCAAACGGACCGTCCGCAGCGGGGGCGGGTCAGCGTGCAAAGAAAAAGCATCCCTTTCAGCTTGCAGGCTGACGAGATGCAGATTCTAGCAATGGATACCGTGCGATAGGGAGTACTCCCTATCGTTTTTGTTTAATTGAATGTGAATACAGTTTCAAGCCGCGCAGCTAAGCCGGACTCGTCCTTGACCATGTCCATCAGGCCGGACATATGCACATTCCAGCGGGCGACAACAGGGCTTTCCGCCTGCACTTTTTCGGCGTAATCTACGCCCTTTTCACATTCGTAATACCCAAACAGCTCATCGCCAATGTTCCATATGGTGTAATTGCGAATACCGGCGCTTTGCAGCAACTCTGCCATTTCCGGCCATAGCTCGTCGTGCCGCTTGATATATTCTTCTTTCATTCCGGGTTTCAGGATGGCTTTCCATGCACGTTTTTCCATGTTTCTCGGCTCCCTTATCATCGGTTTTATACGGATTTTCTTTGCATCAATTATACCAAACAAACGCCCGCGCTTCAAACACTGCAGCGGTTGACGAAGCGACGGCGCTTTGCTACGATACAGAAAAACAAGCCGAGGGAGGGCACCATGGCGATTGTGTTTCATCCGTTCCATCCGCAGTCGCTGTTTGGGGACGATTATGCAGCACTGCGCCGGTTTCTCATCCGTTTGGACAATGCCAATTATCATTTCGGTCGCTGGGATTGGATGATTACGCACAGCTATCTGGATGTCAGCGCACTCCCGAAAATCGGGCTATGGAGCAAAGGCGGCAATGTGGTCGCTGCGGCAACGTATGACTGCGAACCGGGCAAGGCGTTTTTGCTGACACTTCCGGGGTATGAAGATCTCCGGGAGGAGATGCTCGCCTATGCCGAAAAAGCACTGCAAAAAGGTGGCGCGTTCGCCGTGCTGATTCCTGATGGCGATGAATCCTTTCAAGCGCTTGCTGCGCGCAAAGGCTATATAGCGACCGATGATCAGGAACACGAAGCCATCTTCGATCTGACGACCGGAGCGTTCAACTATGCATTGCCGGAGGGCTTTCGTATCACGAGTATGCGGGAGACCTACGACCTGTACCGCTACGGGCAAGTGCTTTGGAAGGGCTTTGATCACGAGCGTAACGAAGGCCCGTTTGTAATGAAAGATACCTGCGCCAGGGAGTTCGAGCGTCCCAATGTCGATTTGGATTTAAAGATTGCCGTGGTTGCGCCCGGTGGCGATTTCGTGTCCTACTGCGGCATGTGGCAGGACCCACACTCGCAGTCAGCGCTGGTTGAGCCCGTAGCGACCGATCCGGCATATCGAAATAGGGGGCTGGGCCGGGCCGCGGTGCTGGAAGGGCTGCGCCGCTGCGCCCGGCGCGGTGTAAGGCGTGCATTCGTGGGCAGTTCGCAGGCGTTTTACTATGCCATCGGTTTTCAGCCCTATAGCAGCAATCGCTATTGGACACGCAAACCTGTGGTACAATAAAACAGAAACACAGCATATTAATTTTGGAGTGTAAAGGAGATAGATTTGTATGAGCTACCGTTTTGTAGATATTGATTCCTATACCATCAAGCCCTTTGAGGCCATCGGGCAAAAGTGGGCGTTGGTTACCGCGCAGAAAGATGGCCAGGTTAACACCATGACGGCCAGCTGGGGCGGCATCGGTGTACTGTGGGGTAAAAACGTTGTCACGGTCTACATTCGCCCGCAGCGTTACACGAGGGAGTTTATTGAAAGCAGCGACTACTTTACCTTCACGCTGTTTGACGGATATAAGAAAGAACTCGCCGTCCTTGGTACAAAATCGGGTCGTGACGGCGATAAAATCGCAGAGGTCGGCTTTCATATCGAAACCGCCGGAGGACAGCCCACTTTCCGCGAAGGCAAAACGGCCATCGTGTGCCGGAAACTGTTTTGCAGCCTGATGCAGCCGGAGCAGTTTGTAGACCAAAGCCTGATTCCCTTAAATTACCCGACGAAGGATTTCCACTACATCTATATCGGCGAGATCGTCGGTATTTATGAAAACGAAGCATAGGCTATCTATGTATTGAATAGCCCTGCGGATAAAAAATCAATGATTCCCAAAAACAATCAAATAGTCATCGGCGGACAGGTTCAAAGTATAGGTGTGCTGGTTGCCTGCAAATAGTGTGAGTTTCTTATTTGCGGTCAAATAGCCGATGACAATGGCCCTGTTATCGGGTGGAGATGCCGTATATACAGCTTGTATCAATTGTCGTGCGGTTGCTTTTGCCGGAGGTGTTGCAAAATAGTCACCGACGCGCTTGCTGTATATTTCTTTGCTGCCGGTTTCGGCGTCTTCAAGTGAATCGTAGGTTAGAATATCGGTTAGGAAAGCGTATAGCTCTTCCTTTTCACCCAAGTGGTTGAAGAGTCTGCTAATATAGCGATTGCTGATGATTACATAGCTGACACAGTAATTGTTAATGATGTCGGCGTTTTTGGGGTCGCATAGCTCAACAATAACATCAATCCGGGCAGTGTCAAAAGAAGCATTGGTTTTCTGCATTTCACCAATGACGGACTGAATATAGATTAGATGGGTAAACACGCTCCTGTCGGTATCTTCGCAGGCGGTCATATCGTCTGACAGGATTAGGATACTTACTTTTTGTTGTGTGGCGCTTATGATGCTGCTGACTTCTGTGCAGATCGTCTCCCGATTATAAATATTGGCGCCTACACACTTACGCACAATGGGGAAATCAGCATAGTAATCATTGTTGATGAGCGTAGTTTCATTGTCGATAATGATCACATCCAGCATGGGTGAAACTCGCTGTTCCCGCCACTCCCGGTCAAAAGCGCTTAAGCCATTGAGCAGCGCTTTGGATTTGGAACTGTGGCCCAGAATGATGACAGTCTTAGCCTCCATCTGGAAATTATTGTTGAGATCGACGGTGTAAGCCTCGGCTGGCTGCGTGTCTTTGGCATCAATATCGATTTGATGCAAAGCAATATAATAGGCGGTCTGAAGAGCATGGTTTTCCATAACAGTCAACGGCAGTGAGCGGGAGTGGCTTGCCAGGTGGTTTGCTATAAAACTGTTTTCATCTGTTGCCGTAACTGTTTTTGTGAAAAGTTCCGCGCCGCGGTAGGAAAACAACTCGTTATAGACAAGCTGTAATTCAGGCATGATCAGGACCTGCGCTAAAATGTCGCCCAGTATAGTATTGACTGGAACGGCTATAATGTTTGATTTGCCTGTTCTTTGTTTCTGCCGAATAATATGCCGAGCCAAATCCATAGCCCAGTCGTTGCTAACCTCAACAATGATTTGCTGGTTGTTGCCGGAGGTATCGTGCCTGGTGATGTCAGCAACCTGCATCAGCAATTTAATGGTGGAGCAGTCTTCGTGCTCTTTGCTTGTCTGCCTCCCAATGTTGTTGCGTTGGCCGCATTCGGTATGCCCGGGATACAAAATCATGATACTTCTGGCTTTGTCCAAGGAGATATCCTGCAAACGTTCTGTTGCGTAGATATCACCTTGCCGAACGATGATAGTTAGTCGGTTGCGCAGTTTCTTACGGCGCATCAGCCTGTGTCTTTGCAAGAAGGAGGTATTGCTGTATTGCAATGAAAGCTGCTGGTTCACGGTTTTTACAGTATCGGATAGCCGATCTTTAATCTCGGTAATGATCGCTTCTTTCTCATCTTGCACCAGGATTACAATACGTTCACGCTTTTGCTTATACAGCATATCGTTGATTATCTCGGCAGCGCGATTGTTCCAGTTCAAAATGACGATGTGATCGCTTAGCGTCAGCGTATGCGCACCGGCATTGGAGCGCTCAACATAGGTGGAGATTGTATTGGTTAAATACCCGATCAATGCACCGGTAAAGGAGACCATCGTGGCAAAAATCAATAGCAGATAAAAAATGGCTGAAAAAACCGTGTGGATCTCCCAGGCGGCTGTTTGGTCGATCAAGTCATTAATATCGATTGCACCAATCATAATCAACAGCATTTTATAAGCCTGCAGCAGGAAATTTGTTTCACTTCCACAAAAAAACTGAATCAACAAGATGATTCCCGTTGTCAACAATAGCAGAGCAATGTTGATGAAGAATATAGTATACAGAACGATGCGAGCAGGGTTCTTTGCTCTAACGACGCTGTACCACTCTTTGACTTTCTGAAGCATGCACAATCTCCTTGCCAAAACACTGCATGTGTTTTCGGGGATGTTTTGTGTGTCATTTTCGTTGGAATGATGGTTTTATTATAGTCACAAATACTTCTTTATGTCAATAAAATGTAGTATTTAAAATGTTTATTAGTGCTTTAATCTTATACAGACAGAAGGATCGCAAGCATCGGAAGGCAATGAAAACCCCCGGCAAATTTCTGCCGGGGGTTTTTTCATTTTGCTTGTTCCAGTACTTCGCATAGCAGAGTTTGAAACGCGTCATCCTGGTCTTTGGTGCGTTTGGGTGGGCCTTTCAGCCGACCGCCGCCCTTTCGAATTTTGCGGGCGGTGTGGCGCGATAGCAAGAGCGCGTCAATGTTTTTATCCGTGTAGCGCATTCCGTTTTGGCTAAGGACAATGGCTTGTTTGGCCAGTGCCATCGCGGCCAGGCCGTAATCTTGCGTGATGACCACATCGCCCTTACTAATCATATTGACCAGGCGGAAGTCCGCACTATCCGCTCCTTTGGATACGGTCACAGTCTCCGCGCCCTCGCGCTCAAAATAGTGCGCGGTATCGCATACAAGCAGAACGGGGAGATCCCGTTTTAAAGCGCAGGCGATGGTGATATCCACTACTGGGCAGCCGTCGGCATCAATCAGTACTTTCATGTGTTTATCCTCTCGGTCGTTTGGTGAACGTTACACCTTTCCCGCTGCAACAAAAAAACACCTGCATACAGCAGGTGTTTTCACTGTGGGTTACTCCAGCGCAATCGCCCGCATGGGGCAGTACTTTACGCAGCGGCCGCACTTGGTGCACTTGCTTTGGTCAACCACAGGTGCGGCGTAGCCCTTCTGCGTAAGTGCGCCAACCGGGCATACGCGGATGGACGGGCAGGGATGGTTCTCCGGGCAGCGGTGTTTGTTGACGACAAGAACCCTGTCCTTCAAAGGTTTGGTGGAAACTGGTTCTTTAGTATTGAAAAACCCAAAAATATTTGCCATCTAGCCATCCTCCGTTATGTGTTGCATGGTATGTTTGGTGCCGTGCTAAAATCGGCGCGACCGTTATACTCTATCAGTTGTCTGTGATTTCCTCTGTGATGAAGTCACAGTATGCTCTACCATACAAGATATTTCGCCCCGTAATCTTTAAAAATTAGAGGATTTTACGGCGCGCCATCCCTTACACGAAACGAAAACAGGTTTAGAGAGATTATAGAAATTAGGATACAAGGAAGAAAAACTGCCATAAGAACGGAATCTATTATATTGTAACAAAACTCTTGACACGTATTTCACAATATTGTATAGTGAACGAAAGTAGAAACGTTACGCTTTATAAGCGTTGTATACGTTAATTCGGTTCATCTTAGCGAGTGACTCACTGCGTTTTTTGCGGTTGTATGTCTCTTTGCATCAGAAAAAGGATGGTTTCTGTTGAACGAGTTGATTCTGACAATGACCGGCATTGATAAATCCTTTCCCGGCGTGCATGCGCTGGATCATGTTGATTTTGATGTGCGCAAGGGCGAAGTGCACGCGCTGATGGGCGAAAATGGGGCGGGCAAATCCACATTGATGAAGGTGCTGACCGGAATTTATTCAAAGGACGAGGGCACCATTACCTTTGAAGGGAAAGAGGTTACCTTTGCCAGCCCACGCGAGGCCCAGACGGCTGGCATCGTGATCGTGCATCAGGAACTGAACATGATGGGGCACCTGACCGTCGCCCAGAATATATTTATCGGGCGCGAATGGAAAAAAGGCCCGCTGATTGACGATGCGCGCATGAACGAAGAAGCCCGCAAGCTGTTTCAGCAGCTGCATATTGATATCGACCCCCGCGAAACCATGTCCCGGCTGACCGTCGGAAAGCAGCAGATGTGCGAGATTGCCAAAGCCATCTCCCACGAGGCCAAGGTGATTGTTTTTGACGAACCCACCGCCGCACTGACTGATACAGAGATTGATCAGTTATTCCGCATCATCCGCGAGCTGCGGGAGAAGCGATACGGCATCGTATACATTTCCCACCGCATGGACGAGATTAAAAAAATTACCGACCGCGTAACCGTAATGCGTGACGGCCAGGGTGTCGGCACACTGATTACCAGCGAATGCACCAAGGACGACATTATACACATGATGGTTGGTCGCGTAATTTTTGAAGAACCCAAAACCACCAGTCATGTGCCTGCGGATGCGCCGGTGGTGCTCAAGGTAGAGCACTTAAACGCCGGTCGCATGGTGCGGGATGTAAGCTTTGAGCTGCGCAAGGGCGAAATTCTCGGCTTTTCCGGCCTAATGGGTGCCGGACGCACCGAGACGGCCCGTGCTCTGTTTGGGGCCGACCCGCGGGAGAGCGGAGAGGTCTTTGTCGAGGGCGAGAAGGTGAATATTCATTCCCCGCAGGATGCTGTGGGCGTTGGCATCGGCTACCTGTCGGAGGACCGGAAGCGCTTTGGTGTGGTGCTGGAAAAAACGGTCACCCAGAACTCCACCCTGGCAAGCCTTGGCCACTATGTTAAGTATCTGGGGCTGATCAACGGACAGGCGGAGCGCAAAATAAGCCGGGAGATGGTCAAGGCCTTGAAAACCAAGACCCCCGATGTAGACCAGATGGTGATGAACCTATCCGGCGGCAACCAGCAGAAGGTGGTTGTTGCCAAGTGGCTGATCAGCAAAAGCAAAATATTGATTTTTGATGAGCCGACCCGCGGCATCGACGTGGGAGCCAAGCAGGAGATTTACGAGTTAATGAACCGGCTGGTGAAGGAAGGGAAATCCATCATCATGATATCCTCCGAAATGCCGGAGATCCTGCGCATGTCCGACCGCATCGTGGTGATGTGCGAAGGGAAGAAAACGGCGGAGTTTGACATCGCCGAAGCGACACAGGAAAAAATAATGTCGGCGGCGACGCGCGAAATCGCAATGTAGGAGGATACTCGGATATGAAGTTAGCCTTGCAGAGGTTCAAGAGTCTGCGTTTTGTCAAAACCATTGGGTTCAACCGCGTGGTACTGATCCTGATCATCTTTCTGATGTACGGACTGTTCACCATCCTAACTCCCATCCTGCGCAATGGTTCCAGTTTTGTGAACTATAACCGGGTACTCAGCGCGCTGAACTATGCGTATTTCATCGGTTTTCTGGGGCTTGGGGTAACGTTTGTTATCGCCACGGGCGGGATTGACTTTTCCATCGGGCCGGTTATGTTCTGCTCGGCGCTGATCTCCGGCTACTGCCTGACGAAGTTCCACATGCCGCTGTGGCTGTGCCTGTTTGTCAGCGTTGCCGTTGGCGCGGTGTTTGGCTCCATCGGCGGGTATTTCGTGGCGTTTCGGCATTTACCATCGTTCATTACTTCGCTAGCGCTGATGCAGGTGGCCAAGGGTGTGGGGTCAATCTTCACCAAAACGCAATCCGTCACCTGGCCGTCGGGCTCGGCGGCGGGGTCGTGGTACCGCGATCTGGTCAAGTGGAACGGCATCCCTGTGGGATTCTTTATTTTCATTGCTGTGGCAGCCTTGTGTGCGCTGCTGTTGTATCGCACGACTGCCGGGCGCTATATGCTGTGCCTGGGCAGCAATAAAGAAGCGGTTCGCCTGTCGGGCGTGGACACCCGCCGCTGGGAAATGCTGGCGTATGTTATGTCCGGCGCACTGGCGGGCGTAGCGGCGATCTTCTACGTAGGCGCGTACACCACCGTACAACCGGGCCTTGGCGACACCTTCAACAACGAAGCTATTGCCGCCTGTGTGATGGGCGGTACCTCCATGGCGGGCGGTTCAGCGTCCATCCTGGGTACGGTCATCGGCGCGATTATCGTTGCGCTGATGCAGGAAGGCATACTGGCCATGGGCTTTACGATTTCCTATCAATATGTGCTAACCGGCCTGATCGTTCTGGTCGCGGTAACAGCGGATATTATCAGCCGCAAGCGCAAAAACTAGCGCCCAAACGAAGCAAGCAGGAGGCACAGATATGAACACCCTACGCAAACATCCCATCATCCAGAAGCTCGGTGTACAACGGCTGGTGATTACCGGTGTGCTGATCATCTTATTCGTGTTTTTCTACCTGATGAGTCCGTCGTTTCGCAAGTACACCACGATCATCACCATGACCAGCTATATGTACTACATTATGCTGATGGCCATCGGCGTGACCTTCCCGCTGATCACCGGCGGGGTGGATTTATCCATCGGCACAGGGCTGGTGTGCTATTCCATCGTCGGCAGTTATCTGATGCGGCAAATGGGCCTGCCCATCTGGGTGGCTATGCTGGTTACAGTGGGCATGGGCGTGTTCTTCGGGTTCTTCAACGGCATTATCATTGCCAAGCTGAACCTGCCACCCTTCATTACCACACTATGCACCATGATGATTGTGCGCGGGCTTGGCTCCATCCTCACCCAAAGCATGACCGGCGTATGGCCTATGGCAGGCCAGGAAGGGAGCTGGTTTCGCGACCTGCTGAAGATACGCATCGACGGGACTATATACCCGGTGGGGCTTTTGATCATTATACTGCTGGTCATAATCATGTCAATTGTGCTTAACCACTCCCGTGTGGGGCGTTACATTATCGCCATCGGCAGCAATAAAGAAGCGCTGAAGCTTTCCGGCGTGAACGTCACCCGCTGGCACGTGATGGCCTATGTATTTTCCGGCTTCTTTGCCGGGCTGGCCGCCATTGCGTATGCTGGCACGTTTACCAGCATTACGCCCGGCACCGGTGCTGGCTTTGAGCTGGATGCCATCGGTGGTGCAATTATCGGCGGCACGGCGATGACCGGCGGCAGCGGATCCATCGTGGGTACGTTCCTTGGCGTTTGCCTGATTTCGCTGCTGAAAACCGGACTTCCTAATATCGGCCTGCAGGCCAACTGGCAGCAGATTATCACCGGATCGATCATCATCATAGCGGTGACCATCGATATGATCCGCCGCCGCAAATAATTTTCGATATGCGCGCCAGAAGGCGTCATATACATATGAAAAGGGGGATTCTTTCATGAAGAAAACGTTGTCTCTGTTCCTGGTACTGATGCTTGTTATCGGTACAATGTCTTTCGCGGTTGCGGAAGATACAACCTATTCCTTCGAGATCGTCTCCAAGGGATTCCAGTCCACCTATTGGCAGGCAGTGCTTAAAGGCTGCTTGAGCCAGACTGAAAAACTGAACACCGAAGCTGGCTACGAAATGATTAAGTTCAACATGGTCGGCCCTGACTCCGAAAGCGATATCGCCGTGCAGGTGAATGAGTTTGAGTCCGCCCTCAACGCCAATCCCGATGCCATCGGTTTGGCTGCGCTGGACGTAAACGCCCTTAACGACAATATCGCTGCAGCGCAGGCTGCCGGCATCCCGATCATCGGGTTTGACTCCGGCGTGCCCAATGCACCCGAAGGTGCTGTGCTAGCCAACGCATCCACCGATAACTACGCCGCAGGCGCAGTGGTGGCCGAAAACCTGTACGCCAAAATTAAGGATCGCATTCTTGCGGCCGACAGCGCTGTGCGCATTGGCGAAATTAACCAGGATGCCACCTCCGAATCCATCACCAATCGTGGCCTGGGCTTCATTGATAAGTTCATTGAGCTCGCCGCCATGGACGATGTCAAAGTCGCCGTAATCGGCAACGACAAGTACGTTGGCGATGCCAAGGGTGAAACCGTTGCAGAAGCCGATGCAGACGTGATCATCGAAGTGCGTGTGCCTGCGCTGACCACCACCGAGCTGTGCGCCACCGAAGCCGGCGTTGTGCTCAACCAGCCTGACACCATCGCGATCTTCGGCTCCAACCAGGTTTCTGCCGAAGGTATCATCACCGCCAATGAAATGCTGGGCGTTTGCGGCTCTACCGACGATATGATTATCGCCGTGGGCTTTGACTCCGGCGTTGTCATCAAAGCGGCAGTGCGCAGCGGCGTTATGTTCGGCGCTGTCACCCAGAGCCCTGTAGGCATCGGCGAAAGGCTGATTGACCTGCTGCTGGCCGCCGCCAAGGGCGAGGCCGTTGCAGACACCGATACGGGCTGTGCATTCTACACCGCCGAGAACATCGACTCCGATTCGATCGCGCCCAACCTGTACGACTAATATCCTTCCATGCAAAAGGCCGCTTCCCGTCTGGGAAGCGGCTTCTTGCATCGTTACTCTATGCAGTGTCTGCTATCTCAAGTTGCGAATGGTGCCGCCTTTCACCAGCTGCGTGGGCAGTGTGATAATCTGGCTGAGGGACTCATCCGACGGTTCCGACAGCAGGCGAAGTAGCTGTGTTGCCACACATTCACCGATGGCGTTTTGCGGCTGCTTGACCAGGGTTAAATTGGGGTACATCGCGCCAAACAGGTCCAGTTTGTCAAAGCCGATGACCGAGATATCCTCGGGTACGCGGAGGTGGCGCTCGTTGAGTGCGATCATCGCGCCCAGCGTCATTTCGTAATTGGTGACAAACACGGAAGTCGGGGGCGTGGACAGGGAAAGCAATGCTTTCATCTGGTTATAGCCGCCTTCCAACGTATAATCGCTGAAACGCACCAGCTCCTCGCGGGCCTTGACATCGTATTCTGCCAGCGCGCTTAAATAGCCTTCGCGCCGTTTCTGGGTTGTGTAAATGCCTTCATTGCCAAGGATGATCCCGATTTCCTCGTGTCCGGCCTCCAGCAGGTGGTGTGTTGCTTTTTCGGACGCATCGACATTATCCACAACCACAGCGCTGACCTGGCCGGAGAAGTGCTTGAGCATGCGGTCGACCAGAATAATGGGGATTCCCTTGTCCAGCGCGGGCTGCAAATGCTCGCCGCTGGTATCGGTCGGCATGTTGATCAGCCCGTCCACCCGCTTATGCATCAGGAAGGATACAGCTTCCTTCTCCCGCTTGGGGTCGGTGCGGCAATCGCACACGATGACCGCATAATCGTGCTTGCGGAGGATATCCTCCATCGTGGTGATGATGGAGGTGATAAACGTGTTGCCAAGCTCCGGAATGACCACGCCCACGGTGCGGCTTAAGCTGGTTTTCAGACTGCGGGCAAACTCGTTGGGTACGAAATGCAGTTCACGCACAGCGTCTTCGATCAGTTTTTTGTTTTTGGGGCGCACCTGACCGCCATTGAGATACTTGGATATGGTAGCCAGACCCAAGCCGGTCATCTTGGCAATATCTTTCATGGTGGCGGCCATTCTATCGATCTCCTTATGGTCGTTTCGGTTTTGTTGGTTTCATTATAACAAACCTTGGCGGCAAGCACAATCGTTTACAAAACAAGGCCTGGGAACAGGGCCACAGGAACACGGGAAACACCTTGACACAGGACGAAGTATTGCGTATACTAAGCGAAACGGAAACGTTTCGTATTATGAGGTGAATTGTATGCCATTAGTCACGTCCAGGGAGCTTCTTTTAAAAGCGCAGCAAGGCGGCTATGCCGTAGCTGCGTTCAATGTTGAAAACATGGAGATGGCGCAGGCTGTGGTTGCCGCTGCGCAGGAACTGCGCGCACCCGTGCTTGTACAAACAACATCCGGCACGCTGAAATATGCGCCTCCGGCTGTGTTTGCGGGAATGGTGCAGCGTTTGGCCGAAGCGGTGGATGTCCCGGTAGCCATGCATTTGGACCATGGAAGCAGCCTGGAACTGGCGCAGCAATGCATTGCCGCCGGATATACCTCGCTGATGATTGATGGATCTACGCTGCCGTTTGACGGTAACGTTACGCTTACTAAAAGCGTGGTAGAAAACGCTGGCGGTCTGCCTGTGGAAGCGGAGCTGGGTACCGTAGGCGGTAAGGAAGACGACCATTCCGCCAAGCCGCAGTATACCGATCCGGCAGAGGCCAAAACCTTTGTCAAGGAGACCGGAATTGATAGCTTTGCCGTAGCCATCGGCACAGCCCACGGCGTGTACAAGGGAACCCCGCAGCTTTCCATTGATCTGCTGGATAAGATCCGGCAGGTGGTTTCCATTCCCTTGGTGCTGCACGGTACCAGCGGTGTGCCGCATGATCAGGTTCGCGAGTGTATCAAGCGCGGTATCTGCAAGGTCAACTATGCCACGGAGCTGCGCATTGCGTTCTCCGATGGGGTGAAGGCATCTCTGAGTGAGCATCCGGATGCTTTCGACCCCAAGAAATATCTTGCAGCAGGCCGCCAGGCCGTTCAGACGCGGGTCATGCAGTTGATCCGCTTGTGCGGCAGCGACGGGCAGGCCTAACATGCCCGCGTACCTACTTGGCATTGATATCGGCACGTCAGCCTGCAAGGTGGCGTTGTTCACGCCCGACGGCACGGTTGTGGCCCAGCACAGTGAAGCATATCCGGTGCTGTACCCGCACCCCGGCTGGGCGGAGCAGCGTCCGGATGACTGGTGGACCGGAGTGTGCGGCGCAGTGCGCGAGGTGATGGCGCAGTCGGGTATACAGCCGGGCGACATTGCCGGCATCGGCGTTGACGGCCAAAGCTGGTCCGCCGTTGCGGTGGATGCAAGCGGCGCGGTACTTTGCAATACCTCGATTTGGACCGATACCCGCGCACAGCAAGAATGTACGGAAATCACTGCGCGCGTGAAGGCGGAGACGCTGTTTGCCCTGTCGGGAAATCCCGTGCAGCCCAGCTATACGCTGCCGAAAATACTCTGGTATCAAAACAATCTGCCGGATGTCTATGCGAAAACCGCGTACATTCTGCAGTCCAACAGCTTTATCGTGCAGCGCTTGACGGGCGCATTCACACAGGATCTTTCCCAAGGCTATGGCCTAAGCTGCTTCGATATGCACACCGGCACCTGGGATTTGGACATGGCGAAAGCGCTGGGCATACGGCCGGAGCTTTTGCCGCCGATTTCCCCGTGTCACCAGATTGTCGGTCATGTGACCCATGAAGCCGCTGCGCTAACAGGCCTTGCGGCGGGTACGCCGGTGGTTGCCGGTGGGCTGGACGCTGCTTGCGGTACCCTGGGCGCGGGCGTGATTGAAGCGGGGCAGACCCAGGAACAAGGGGGACAGGCTGGCGGGATGAGCTTGTGCATCAGCCGCTATGCAGCTGACCCGCGGCTGATTTTGTCGTTCCATGTTGTGCCGGACCGTTGGCTTTTACAGGGCGGCACCACAGGCGGTGGTGGCGCGCTGAAATGGCTGCGGGAAACCGTGTGCCCGGAGCTAAGCTTTCAGCAAATG
Source organism: Candidatus Limiplasma sp. (assembly GCA_963678055.1). Classification (GTDB taxonomy): domain Bacteria; phylum Bacillota; class Clostridia; order Christensenellales; family Aristaeellaceae; genus CAXXOK01. The sequence continues at coordinate 2,509,415 of OY782679.1, read as the reverse complement.
GATGCATTGGCCGCCCAGGTACCGGCCGGAAGCGACGGCGTGCTCTTTCTACCCTATATGGCGGGCGAGCGCAGCCCGATTTGGAATCCGCAGGCCAGTGGCGTGTTTTTCGGCCTGAATTATGCTAAGACTCGCGGTCACCTGATCCGCGCGGCCATGGAGGGCGTGGCGTTCTCCCTGCGGCATAATCTGGAAGTGGCCGAAGCGGCTGGCGCAGCGGCGAAAACCCTACGATCCGTTGGCGGTAGCGCAAACAGCACGGTGTGGACACAGCTGAAAGCCGATTGTACAGGGCACGAGATTGAAGTGCCCTACAGCGATACCGCAGCCACGCTGGGCGCAGCCATACTGGCAGGCGTTGGAACAGGTGTGTATTCCGGTTTTCAGGATGCCGCCGATACAACCGTGCAGGTCACAAAGACCTATACACCCAATCTGGACAACAAACCTGTATATGACAGGCAATATCAGGCTTACCGGGAATTGTATACGCGCCTGCAACCGATGATGCAAAATACCGTGGATTGAAAGGAAGCGACACGCTTTGAAAGCAGCCGTACTCTACGCAAACGAGGATATCCGCTACGCTGACTGGGAAACGCCGGTCACAACGCCGGGCACTGTGAAGGTGCGCGTACGCGCTACAGGAATCTGTGGCAGCGACATTCCGCGCGTTTTACATCACGGTGCTCATTTTTACCCTGTAGTGCTGGGGCACGAGTTCTCCGGCGATGTGGTCGAGGTTGGCGAGGGTGTGGACACCCTGCATGTCGGCGATACTGTCAGCGGTGCACCGCTTGTCCCCTGCATGAAATGCGGGGACTGCCAGCAGGGCAATTTTGCTCTATGCAAGTTCTACTCCTTTATCGGCAGCCGCCAGCAGGGCAGCTTTGCTGAGTATGTTGTTTTGCCGGCGCAAAATGCCGTGAAGTATGATCCGTCCATCGCCTACGAGCAGGCAGCGATGTTTGAACCATCCACCGTTGCGTTGCATGGCATATTGCAGGGCGACTATAGCGGCGGTGGCACGGTGGCGGTGCTGGGCCTTGGCACCATCGGCGTGTTTACCGCGCAATGGGCGAAGATTTTCGGTGCCAGGAAACTGGTCGCGTTTGATATTGACGACGGCCGTCTGGCCCTGGCTAAGCGCATGGGCGCGGATGAGACGATCAACACCAAAGCCCCCGATTTTTTGGAGAAAGCCATGGCGCTGACCGGCGGTAAGGGCTTTGACCATGTCTATGAAACCGCAGGCATGCCCGTCACCATGCGCATGGCGTTTGAGCTGGCGGCCAATAAAGCCAAGGTTTGTTTTATCGGCACCCCGCACGAGGATTTGTGCTTCACACCCCGGCAGTGGGAGAACATGAACCGCAAGGAGTTCCACCTGACAGGGAGTTGGATGAGTTACTCTGCACCATTTCCGGGCAGGGAATGGGAGTTGACGGCGCATTATTTTGCGACCGGTGAGCTGAAGTTCGACCCCGATTTCATCTTCCGCACGTTCCCGATGCGCGAGGTGAAACAGGCGTTTGATTTGTATAAAAATCCCGCGCAGGTACACGGGAAAATCATGTTAGTGAACGACTAAGCCGGCGATACGGCCATCCATTCCATACTGTATTTATGTGATTAGGACTTGAAGGAAAGAAGGGCATACCATGGCAGAATTTATCAACCCTAGCCTCGTTCCCAAACGAAAACTCTATACCGGTGAGGAGATTCCCTGCATTGGCATGGGGACGTTCGGCAGCGACCGGTTTACGCCTGAGCAGGTTTCCAAGGCCGTGGCCGGGGCTATCCGCTGCGGGTATCGCATGTTTGACTGTGCCTCGGTGTATGGTAACGAGGATTTGATCGGTGAGGTGTTTGATACCGCGATCCGTGAGGGTGTGGTCAAGCGCGAGGAGCTGTTTATCACCTCCAAAGTGTGGAACGATATGCACGGCAAGGGCGATGTGCTGCTGGCCTGTGCAAAGTCGCTGCGCGATTTGAAACTTGATTATATCGATGCGTATTTCGTGCACTGGCCCTTCCCCAACTACCATGCACCCGGCTGCGATGGCGATAGCCGCAATCCCGACAGCAAGCCGTTTTCCGTGGATGCATTTATGGCGACATGGAAGCAGATGGAAAAACTCTACGATATGGGGTTGGTACGCCACATCGGAATGAGCTCCATGACCATCCCCAAGCTGGAGGCTGTTTTGCCGTTGTGCCGTATCAAGCCGTCGCTGATCGAGATGGAACTCCACCCCTGCTTTCAGCAGTGGGAGCTGTATGATTATGTTGTCGAGCACGGCATTCAGCCCATCGGCTTTTGCCCTATCGGCAGCCCCACCCGCCCTGAGCGCGATATGACCGCCGATGACGTAGTCGACATCGCCGAACCTGTGGTGGTCGAGGTCGCTAAGGCGCACAACGTGCACCCTGCTGTAATTTGCCTGAAGTGGGCCGTGCAGCGCGGGCAGATTCCCATCCCGTTCTCCATTCATGAAAACGAATATGTTTCCAACCTCAAATGCACCACCGAAGACCCGCTGACCGATGCCGAAATGGAAGCGCTCAAGACCGTGGAATGCGACTGCCGCCTGATCAAAGGCCAGGTATTCCTGTGGCCGAGTGCGAAGGATTGGCATGATCTGTGGGATGAAGATGGCACCATTACGAAGTGAGGACAGAGTATGCTGAAAAATATTCCTGATTTAATGCCCCCGGAACTGATGAAAATTCTGATGGAAATGGGCCATGGCGACGAACTGCTTTTGTGTGACGGGAACTATCCCAAGTTCGGCTGCCCGGAGCGCTGTGTGCGCATGGATGGCCACGGCATAGCCGAAATATTGGATATGCTGCTTCAGTTTATGCCGCTGGACAGCTATGTGGACCATCCCGTTGCGTTGATGGCGGTCGTCCCCGGCGATCCCTACAAGCCGGAAATCTGGGAGCAGTACAGGGAAATCGGCCTAAAGCATGAAGAACAGGGCCTGCGGGACGAAACCATCGAAAAGCCCGCGTTCTACGCCCGCGGACAGCGTTGCTACGCCTGTGTAGCCACAAGCGAGAGCGCGCTGTATGCCAACATGATATTGAAAAAAGGTGTTGTAAAATAGTTGCGCAGCGGCGTACAACCTCCATGCGCCGCGAAAAAATCCAGCCGCCCCCACACCGATGGGGGCGGCCTCTTTGGTTACAGGGATGGTGCGATTGAATGATTTTTAGCTAGAAGCGTTCCTGATTGATCCACAGCCCAAGCGCGGGGTTGGGAATAAAGTATATTTCTTCGCCGTCCGGCAGGGTGTTATAGCCGTAGGACAGGGAAGTTGGATCATAGCGTTTGATCATGCTATCGTAATCCGCCGCCTGGTAACCGACGGCTTCGATAGCATCCTTTGCGATGTTTTTCACGGCATAGGTAATGCGGAAACGCCCATCCGATGAGCCGTGTATCAGGTGCGCGGCAGCGCTCATGTTCTGGCGCAGGTCCGCGTTATCCTCGTTTTGAAAGGCGTCCAGCGTTTGCAGCCGCCCGTGATAGCCGTATTTGCGAATCAGCCCATCCACCTGCATATCCTCGCCGAAACGGCGTATGCCGGGGGCGAGTATAAGTAGTTCCCCGCCGTCGGCCATTGCCATGCGCGTGCGGTAGACGGCCTTGTTGCCAAGCCAGGTCGTGTGGTACTCCTCCGGGGTCAAGTACACCACGCACTTGCGCAGCCCCTTGGTGACAAAATCAATGTTCTTTTCCTGCGAAAGTCGGATGGCCGCATCCAGGCAGCTGCGATCTTCGCTGATAAACAAGCCGTGGGTGCGAATGTCATTGTTTTGCGCAGTGCACACCGTGAGTACGAACAAAATCGGGCGTTGTTTTAAAAAACGCTCCATCGCATAATCAAGAATGCGGCGTACAGGGGTGTGATCTTTACCCATGACCCGTTCCATGCCGAATACCGCGCCGATCATGTGCGTTTTGTTAATCATGTCCACGCCGCCAACGCCGATGAACAGGTTTTTGGCATGGTTGGCCATGCCGATGACCTCGTGAGGCACGACCTGTCCCACGGAAAGAATCAGGTCATAGCGGGGGTTCATGATGCGTTTGTTGATTTGCGCGCTGATAGGCTCTTTCCACAGCCCGTCCGTAATGCCGGAAATAAAACCGCCCGGTATGGTGCCCAGCGTGACCAGATCCTCCCGCCATTGGTGGGGTAGGAAGGTCTGGAAGGGGATATCGCCGAACATGGTGGCGGCCTGTTCTGCGGTGACGGGCGTATGCGTGCCAAGGGCCGGCAGGATATCCACATTGCAGCCCTGCTCTGTGAGCATGTGATAATACTGGTTGGTAATCAGCCCGGCATTGGAATGGTAGCGCGTGAAATCCGGCGGGATTATCAGCACATTTTGCAGCGTGCGACCCGCGAGAGATTTGACAAGCGAAGACCGGATTTCATCCTTGGTCAAGCCGGTGGGGGCTTTGGCGTATACAAACTCCTGCATGCTTTTCTCGCTCCGTTAGACGTTGTAGGCGTTGGAGGTGGTATCGCCTCCGTGGCCCGTCCAGTTGGTATGAAAAAACTGTCCACGGGGGCTGTCCAGCCGTTCGTAGGTGTGTGCGCCGAAGTAGTCGCGCTGGGCCTGTAGCAGATTGGCGGGCAAGCGACCGGTGGTATAGCCATCGAAATACGAAAGGGCGGAGGTCATAGCCGGTGCGGGTACTCCGGCGGTCAGTGCGGCCGCAGCGGTGTGCCGCCAGGCAGGCAGCAAGCTTTCCATGCGTTGTTTGAAGTAGGAATCCAGCAACAGGTTATTCAGCTGCGGGTTTTGGTCAAACGCATCCTTGATTTTGCCTAAAAATGCGCTGCGTATAATGCACCCGCCGCGCCACATCAGCGCGATGCCGCCGTAGTTGAGCTGCCAGCCATAGGTATCGGCCGCCATGCGCAGCAGTTCGTACCCCTGCGCGTAGGAGATAATCTTGGAGGCGTATAGCGCTTGGCGAATGTTTTCAATCAGCGCGGCCTTGTTACCAGTGTAGGGAGGAATGCTGCGCTTATAAACCTTAGCGGCGGTTACGCGTTCCTCCTTCATGGCCGACAGGCAGCGGGAGAACACGGCCTCGCTGATAAGTGTCAGCGGTGTGCCCTCGTCCAGCGCGGTTACGGAGGTCCACTTCCCGGTGCCTTTCTGGCCAGCGGTATCCAGGATTTTATCCACAAGCGGCGCGCCGTCTGTGTCCTTCACGGCCAGAATATTGGCGGTAATCTCAATTAAATAGCTGTTCAGATCACCCTGATTCCACTGCTGAAACACTTCGTGCATCTCATCGGGCGTCATCTGTAGAAGATCGCGCATCAGCTGATAGGCTTCGCAAATCAGCTGCATGTCGCCGTACTCGATGCCGTTGTGTACCATTTTCACAAAGTGCCCTGCGCCACCCTCGCCGACCCAGTCGCAGCAGGGGGAACCATCATCCACCTTGGCGGCAATGGCCTGCAGGATGGGCTTTACGCGCGGCCATGCGGCAGGCGAACCGCCGGGCATAATGCTGGGGCCGTTGAGTGCACCTTCTTCGCCCCCGGAAACGCCCGTGCCGATGTAGAGCATCCCCTTGCTTTCAACGTAGTTGACGCGCCGAATGGTATCGGGGAAGTGACTGTTGCCGCCGTCGATCATGATATCGCCGGGGGAGAGCAGCGGCAGGAGCTTGTCGATGGTTTGGTCTACGGGGTCGCCCGCCTTGATCATCATCATGATGACGCGCGGAGGCTGGATGCTTTCAACCAGCTCTTCAAACGAATAGGTCCCGATAAAGTGTTTGCCTTTTCCGCGACCGGTTATAAAGTTAGTCACAGCTTCGGTTTCGATATTGTACACGGCCACGGTAAAGCCGTTGCGCTCCATGTTCATGGACAGATTTTCGCCCATCACCGCCAGACCGATCATGCCGATGTCTGCTTTTTTCATGGCTGTGTTCCTCCGTTGTTAGCGCTGCACGCGGGCGTTGCCGGCGTAAATATCCCAGACCTGCTTTTCGTCGGTGGGCTCGGCGTAGTCGTTCAAACTGGAAGCGGCCAGCACGCCAGTAGCCCAGCCAAAGCCCAGCCACTTGTCCGGTGTCCAGTCCTGCAAAATGCCGTATAAGAGGCCGCCGGTAAACCCATCGCCCCCGCCAATGCGATCCAGAATCGGAATGGGTCTGGGTTCTTCCACAAACCACTGGCCATCGGTGCGCAGCAGCGCGCCCCACAGGTGCTCGTTTGCACTGACCACCTGCCGAAGCGTGGTGGCAAATACCTTGGCATTTTGGTATTTCTGCTCCACCTGGGAGATCATACCCTTAAAGCTATCGATTTTCGCTTGCAGGTCTTTTCCGCCTGCCTCTGGGCCTTTGAAGCCTAGACAGAGCTGAAAATCCTCTTCGTTGCCTACCAGAATATCAGCAAGCGTAGCGATTTCGTGAAACGCCTGCGATAGTTCCACCTCGCGGCCGGACCAGAAGGTTTTACGGTAATTCAAATCAAAGCTCACTAGCGTACCATGCTCCTTGGCGGCTTTGGCCAGCGCTACGCAAAAGCGTGTGGTTTGCTCGCTCAGTGCGCCGATCAGCCCGGAGATGTGCAAAATGGCGACCTTTTCTGCGCCGAAGATGCGTTCGATATCGAATTCATCCATCGCAAGTGTGGTGCCCACTTCCCCGGAGCGGTCGTTCCATACACGCGGGGCGCGCATGCCAAAACCGCTGTCGGCAATGTTGAACTGGTGGCGATAACCCCATGGCCCGCCCTGGGGCACGGATGCGCCTTCAAAGGCAATGTTGCGCTTGCGCAGTTCAGATTGAATAAAGGCAGCCACAGGACTGCCGGAGACAAACTTGGTCAGGGCCAGGCAGGGCTTTCCAAGCGATGCGGATACGTTGCACACATTGGTCTCCGCGCTGGTTGATTGCATGGTGAAGTGATTGGAATTCTGCATGGCCATGCGGTTATCCGGTGTAATCCGCACGCCCATACTGGTGGGACAGGCGATTGCATACTTGTATGCAGGATGTTTGTGTAGTAACATCGTGATACCTCCATTGATCATACTGGCGATATGGAATCCATTCCGGCGTGCAAAAAATGTCAAACCGTATGGATTAAAATTCGATGTAGGAAGAGGAAATGCTGTTTCGGTGCGGACGAAGCGGCGATTGATCCCGCTAATGACTATGGCCCAAGTATACCCTTTTTTGCGCGATTATTCAATCGCTGGGGTTTGGCCTCGGACATCCGATGCGCTTTGGGTTTCGGGCAGACTTGGGACGGGAAAGCGAAGATTCCGGTTATTGAAAATAGTACATTAGGTTTATGCAATCCGGTGCGGCGTCGTCGATGTAGCCGGTATCGGCAAAACCCGCGGCCTGGAACAGGTGCAGCGCCGGGACGTTGTCTTGATGCACGCATACCTCGATGCAGTCGTAGGCTCCTTCTGACTGCAGCAGAGAAACAATCAGCTTAAGCGCCTTAGTTCCATACCCCCGCTTCTGGTATCGTTGGTCGATCATGAACTGCTGTAGATCGTAGCACGCGGGCTCTTCATCAAGGTTGCGAATCAGGGCGAGACCCACAATGGCGGTTTCATTCACAATGGCCAATACGCGGGCATTGTTGTTGCGGTATACGTACCCTCTGGCCAGGATGCCCATCGGCGTATCCAAAAAGGCCTGCTGCTCTTTTCCTACGGACAGGCGGGACGCTTCTTTCCAGTTGTCTTCGGTGATGGGTTTCAGCCAGATCATAGGAGGCCCCTTTTCAAGTAAGGTTTGCAGGTTCGGCTTGATTATGCTTGCAAAATGCCGGATTGTTCAATCATCCGGATCGCTTGTTTCAGCTCGTCCGGGGTTGCGACCAGTGCCATACGCACATGGCCTTCGCCCTCTGCGCCAAAGGCCGTGCCGGGGGTCATCAGTACACCGGAGGTTTCAAACAGCTCCCGGGTGAAGGCGAAACTGTCGGTATATCCTTTGGGCAAACGTGCCCATAAAAACATGGTTGCGGGGCTTTTGTGGATCTCCCAGCCGAGCTTTGCCAGGCCGTCGACCAGAATATCGCGCCGCGCCTGGTACTCGGCCCGTGTGGTATCCACGCAGTCCTGCGGGCCTAAAATGGCGGCGATCGCCGCGTCCTGCAGGGGGAGAAACATGCCGTAATCGATATTGGATTTCAGCGCTTTCAACTTGCCGATCACCGCCGCGTTCCCCACCGCAAAGCCAATTCTGGCACCGGCCAGACCATAGGTTTTGGACAGGGAATTGAACTCGATGCCAACATCTTTCGCACCGGGATAGCGCAGGAAGCTACCGCAGCAGTGACCGTCAAAGCTCAGCTCGCTGTAGGAATTATCATGTACGACGATGATGCCATATTCCTTGGCAAAGGCGATCACATCGTGGTATAGGCTGTCCGGCGCAACGCTGGCGGTGGGGTTGTTGGGGTAGGAGAAAATCATCATTTTGGCACGCCGGGCCACAGCCTCTGGGATGGCGCGGACGTCGATCAGATAGCCGTTTTCTTTCCGCTGCGGCATCATGTAGGGTTTTGCCCCGGCCAGCACCGGCCCGTCACGGAATATGGGGTAGCTGGGATCGGGAATCAAAATGGTGTTACCCTCGTCGATTATGGTGAAGGCGATATGCGCCAGCCCGTCCTGCGAGCCCAGCAGAGAGGTGATCTCGGTCGCCGGATCAAGCGTTACGCCATAGCGGGTTTGGTACCACTGCGCCACGGCCTGCCGCAGCCTGTCGGCATCGTCGATGGCGTAGGCATAGTTGCAGGTTTGCTGCGCGGAACACACCAGCGCGTCCACAATGTGCTGCGCGGGGGGAATGTTAGGGGTGCCGACGCTCAAATCCACAACTGGCAGTCCTTGCGCGCTGCGCTGCGTTCGCATTTGCGCCAGCACCGAAAAAATACCCGGTTTGAAGTACTCCATTCTGCTTGAAAACTGCATCTGCGCACGATCCTTTGTTTGGCGTTGCTGTGAGAAAGTTCGCTGATAGTTTAGCATATTCTTTGGGTGGGGGAAAGGGCGAACCAGGGAGACTCCATTGCAGAAAGCCATAAAAACGGAAGCAGCAGAAACTAAAATACACAGATAGCCCCGTAAGCCGAGGGAAACCTGCCAGTTCAGCGCAAAGGCCAGCCCTATTATTTTCTTGCATTGCTACTATAAAGGCAGCAATGTTGACATTCACAGGAATATCGGTACTATAAACACCTGCAACAGTTTACCTAAAAAAGCAAATGACGAGCGGGAGGCGAACCATTTGACCATTGAAACATTACAGGAACTCGCCGCCAAATTTCTTGCGCAGGACATTAACTATGTTACCAAGGACAATGCGGTAAGCGATGATCTGATCGGATTGCGATTTTATGACAATCCGCTCATTGGCATTGCCGATGCAAATGACCCGCTGTTTCTCACTCTGCGTGACCCCGGCATCATGGGGGAGGGCGTATTGCTCCCCGGGGATGTTCTGCCGGCGGCCAAAAGTGTCATCTCCTGGTTTTTGCCGTTTACAAAGGAAGTCCGAAACGCCAATCGGGCAAGCATGACGGAGCCCAGCGATAGCTGGCGTCAAGCTCGTATGGAAGGGCAGGATGCCGTGATTGCCTTGGGGCTGGCAGTGTGTAAGGCACTGCAAGCTGAGGGATGGGAAGCCACGCAGGTTTCCGGCAGTCAACACTTTTCAATGCTGGCGCCGTTTTGCAGCAATTGGTCCGAGCGCCATGTGGCCTATATCGCCGGGCTTGGCACTTTCAGCCTCTCCAAAGGACTGATCACCGAAAAAGGAATCGCCGGGCGTTTTGGCAGTGTTGTCACGACTGCACCGCTTCCGCCAACAGAGCGGCCGTATGCGAGCCCCTTTGAAAACTGCATTATGTGCGGAGACTGTGCAAAAAACTGCCCCGTCAATGCGATCGACCCTGCAAAAGGCGTCGCCCTGGGCAAGGACCATAAGGCATGCAAAACCTTTTGCGATTTTACGATGGTCTTGCAGCGCTGCGGCACGGGCGAGCGAAATCGCTACGGCTGTGGCAAGTGCCAAGTCAATGTCCCGTGCGAATTCCGCAACCCAAGCGGTAGGGAATAGGGATGTACCAATCAAGAAGCACCCGGTCAAACACAAAAGGGCACCCCAGAGGGATGCTATTTTGTTTGGTGAACCAGGTGGGATTCAAGCCTACGACCCTTTGATTCGTTGTCAATGAAGAATCGTATACCACACAACAAAAAAACGGGCTGTTTTACAATGTGGGCGGAGGTGTTGCTAAAAATCTGTATAACTTTTGTACGTAAAACTATGAGGATCATTTGATTCAAAACAACTATCTACAAGAAACCTACATCTTGAAAGGATTTATAGTTATTAATTCGAAATACTAAACAAGTCTCATAAGTAGTTCTGCACGTCGATTTTCGATTAGATCGAAAAAGTCATTCGATGCAAGTCGGTTAGTTCTAACGATTTTATCATATGTTTCTGCGATATGTGCTCCCTTATTAACTACTTCGCTTAGGATATATTGAACTCGATTTTGCAGATAACCATCCAAATATGTTTCTATTAGATGGATAGAATGAAATTCCTTATATTCTTTATCTTTCTTTCCATATTTACCTAAATGGCTAGAAAAATATCTGTTATATTTTCGGACATCGGCATATAAGGAATTATTTTTGTTGAATCCCTTTTCAATTTTATTTAATCCTTTGCCTTTTGACCAATTACTATTACTATATGTTGCCCTAATTACAGCAGCAATCCTCTGAATAGTTAACCTTCTTGCGTATGGACGATTCTCAAGAATATCTGTCTCATCAGAAAACAGCTGTAGATATTCTTGAACGCTTATTTCTAATAGAAGAATTATGACAATATCTGCAAAGCATTCTCCAAACAGATAATCCATGTCATATGCGAATAGCTCAATACTCGCTTGATACTTATATTGGCTTCTTGCTGTTTGGAACTCATTATAATATTTATTCTTTGCAAAACTTTGTTCGTTAGGTTTGTTACTTACCATTTTACTAAAGAGTTTTGCGCTCTTATCTATTATACTTTGCTCATTGATGAGAATCTCTTTGAGTTTTTCTCCAACGCTAATCCAGGTCTCTTTTCTGTTATGTAGATCTTGAGTATGTAAATTCAGCTTGTCAAATATCTCTCTACCAATCTTGTTGTAAGTGTCTAAATGCTTCTCCTCTTTAGTGATGATATTAAGCAATGTAGTTAAGTAAACAGCAGCCATATTACATATAATTTTTCTTCGAGATAATCTATCCCTAATTCTTACTCCGCAGAAATGTGATAGTTCATGACATAATTGTGAGGTAATAAGGTCAAGCGAATATAGATTATGAATAGGGACATCAACGTAAAGTAGATTACTAGTGTTTTCTAATGATGGGAAGACTTTGTTATTTTTCACTTTTCTACATGCTTTTGGAACAAGCATTATTGGGTATTGACGTAAGCCTTCTTTTGCATCGACGTCAGGAAGGTTCAAAGCACATGAGAAAGTATGTATAAATGTTGCGTAAAACTCTAGGAGTTTAGCGGGAACATTGTAGAACTGTGGATAGTAGCCTGGTTCATGGGAGAAAGCACCATCAGCCTTAATCGCCTGCTCAAGCACCAGTTGCCAACCACGGACAAACCGCATAATAGCAGCATCATTTGTAAGGATATCAGAATTATCGATGCCTGATATTTGTACTTTATGCTTTGGTGGATTGGTTGTTAAGACTTTTTTATAAGGTGTAGTTCCAAGCAAAACAATGAATTCTTGGATGGGATGAAGCATTAAGCAAGCAATACCGTCCATTATACAATCATTACTCATGCGTACAAGTTGGTTTAGGAGTTCTTTAATTGCTTTGCTTGCTGATGAGTTAAGCAAAGTTAAATCCTGTTTGCAGATTTCTGAAAACGCAACAAGCAAACGCTTGCACTCACGTTGGAGTGCCGTTTCATGATTATCATACTTACTTTTTGATGGGGAGGGAAAACCTATCTGGGTGGCAACACTACTAGCGGCATCCCTATATTTTCTAAGCTTCTGTGGATCATTAATCCATGTTCTCATAAATGAAACTAAAAAGTTCATTTTTACTTTTTGAGCAATCAACACTACGTCTTCGACGCCTAAGCAGGAATATGGTGGAAATACAATACCCCCATCTTTTCGTAGATCATTGGACATTACTTGGATGATTTCATTTAAAATATTTGAATTGCGTTGCGAAAACCGAATACTTAACAACTCGATTATTTCATCTTCTTTTGTGTTGCTATTATTCAGCGATATGCTGCATATCGTTTGAACAAAGCCGATGTCCTCGCTATCTTGAATTTCTTCGGCTACTTGTAGTAGACGACTCATAGAATCAATTTTCCATAAAACAATACAATCACTGAGTTCTAGACTTCTGCATATGAGATATTCATTTCTCTTAAAGCCACCATCTTCAATTATTGTTGATATATTATCTTCGATTGTTTTATACGATAGACCAGCAATTTTTTTATTAGGATCATATTCTATATATTTTTGATGCACCATGGTCATGCAAAAATAGGTATAGGGGTGATTCCAAAATGAATCAGTTCGCTTTTTAGATTCGACGAGTAAATTATCCGATTGATTGTCATCATAGAATAAGTAAATGGGATGGTAACTCATTGATCCGTCAAGATTGGATGATAGTTTATAACTTGCGTCCCATATCATGTTGTTACCATTATGGGTTGCCGTATTTTCTGGAAAACGTATAGTATACAAATAATCAAAAAAACCCAATGCAATATTCTGGGATTGAAAGGATGCTTCAAATTCTGCAATAGGAGATGGTTGATGTCCGATATCTCCCTTACACAGAATAACCATATAGGTTTCTTTCACTGATACCACTCCTTATGTTCTAGTTTTGATAATACTCAATTATAAAATTCGTATCATATACTGCATCCGCATCTTTAAAACACAACTTTGTCAGGTGAGAGCAAGCTTCTATTACTGGCTTAGATATTGAAGTGGTAGAAGAAAAAATTATCATCATTTCTTTTATATCATTAAAAACGTTCTCTGGTATTGCTATCTTATCCGTTTGTGCATTGATTCTAATACAGTTTGCTGCAAAAAGCTGTAAGGCTGAACGTATTGAAACCTTTGCTTGATCTATACTATCTATTCCTTCATCAAAAATCAACTGTACCAATCCAGGGTCGTCTTTATAATACTTTGCCAAACTATAAATCATGCTACCCCAAATAATGAGTTTGGCATCTCCTTGTGTAAAGGATTCCTCACTCGAAAATGAATCTCTTTTAAATAGTTGCGGGAAAAAGGTTTTAAGTTGCTGGATATTTTCTGTAGTTAGGGACAATGTCTCATCCCATACTTCTACATAACGGTCAAATAATAACTTATCATCAATGGAATCAAGAAATTTGCGTGTCATGGACAACATAAAGGCATAAAGGATTCTCATGTTTTTATCGTCGCCACTGTTAATATATGTCTTAAATACTGTCTTGAGGTATTCGGCCCAATAACCCAGAAGTGATGGAGTGGCTTGTATATTGGTTAATATAAAATAGATACGAGCATAAAAGAAATGATGCCAGTAAATGAACCTGTCTATAGATAGTAAAAAACGAGTAAATGCATATAATGCATATAGAATAAACATAATGAACAGGAATGTAATCCTTGAGGGATTGGGGTAAATCAAAGAGAAATATACAAACATTCCATAGACAATGCCGAAGATGGAGAGAAAAGTGTAGTACTCGAAAATACTAATCGCATTATTCTTGATTCTTGTTTTGATATAATCTTGTGTGTGCTCTCGATTCAATATTCTATTTGCTACGTCCCGTATAAAGTTTAGTATTGCTGGTATTGTCAAAAAAATAAGAAGTGGTTCTAAAAGCTGTTGGGTTACTCCCACCAAGTAATGATAGAATGGTATAAAGATGCTTACGACATACCAGCTCTTAATTGTTGTTTGCCACCCAAAACCAAGTACTAAGGTTTCAAGAATACCAATAATAAGAAAAAACATGGCGACTACGCGATAAAACGAAAAGCCTTGCTGAAAAAGCCTTAAGCGGCGGTTTTCCTTCTGCAAGGGGTTTGTACTATCATTTTTCTGATATTTAGGTTGACCTTCTCCTTTGTTTTGTGTCTGGATAGTTCTCACATCTTAACCTCATATACAGTAATAGAGTTGCCATATATATGCAACTCCATTATTTATATAATAATCTTATCCAAAACGTGGAGCTTCTGGTAAGATTATATTTGCACTCTCATTATCAATATAACGAGATCCCTCAGGTATCATTATTGCGTGTGAGAAATAGGAAAATTCTACCGGCGGATTTGTAGATTCCTGAAGATTGGGTTGATTATCATTTGGAATTTCGTTTTCTGTAGGATTAGTTCTATCGGTTTTGTTTATAGGGTCCATTTAAATATCCTCTCTTATTTAAGCTTGCTCTGAAAGCTTCGTTATGTCAATTTGTCCGTGCTTCCGAAATTGACAATATAAGCACAAGGGTAAACAATGAACCCGGAGAACAAATCTCTACAAAAGTATATAACATTAAGGGCGTAGAAAACCACTAAATATAGAATAATTAATAAATAATTAATAAATAATTAACAGTTTAATCATATTTAATACTTGACAGTACATAACATTGTACGCGATATAAACAAAATGTCAATAACTTGACACAGAACAGAGATGTCACATTGTGGACTTGAATATCTGTTTCACTCTGTTAGGCTATCGGTGAATGTCACCGCCTGCTATTGATAGGTAGGGGGTATGTTTCGGGAGAAAACCTAAAATTCCCCACTGAAAAAGAAAAGGGCGGGCACATTACAGTTACGAGAATCAAAACCGTATCTGTTATGCCATTTTTATCGCATCATCTATAAAAGAAAACAAAAATGACAGTAATCCCATTCGTTATTTTGTTATATTCTTCCCACCCCTGCGGAGCAGGGTGTGGGAAGTTTCGCGAGCGTAGCGAGCGAAACAGGTTGAAGGCACTGGGAGCTTGGCGCGCGCATTATTCGTTTTTCTTTATATCATTAATTATAGAATATCGTTTGTTGTTCTTCCTACCGTCCGTTATCGTATATCCTTGCTGTGATAATTGCTTGCTAATAGTCGGGAACTTACACAGTCTGCCATTTTCATTCACAATGTTAAGTGTACGCGCTAACACCTCCTTGTCTTCCTAAAGAGAGGACGATTCAAATACTCCTGTGGCAGTTCTATTCTGGTTTTTTTTCTGCTAATTTAACAAAAACGAATAAATGGTGGAGGTTATTACGGTATCTTCCTCTGACTTGCGTAATGATATCCTCATTACTGTTTTGGATATAAATTGCTTTAATCTCACCCTCTATATTGATTGATGTTTCATAAGATTCATTGATAAAGAGTACATCCAAGTCATCCGGCAAACTATGGCTTTTCAATATATGTTTGCGCAACTGATTATGGAATAAGGGTTTCATAACACGTTTCGATTGAAAACATTGAAATCGAATGAATATCACACTATGTCACTTAAAACAAACTAAAAAGAAAACCGTCAATCCATTACAGATCAACGGCTTCTCTTGGTGAGCCCGGCGGGATTCGAACCCACGACCTTTTGATTCGTAGTCAAACACTCTATCCAGCTGAGCTACGAGCCCACAGGCTGATTGACATTGTCAAAAACAGCTTGCTTATTATAGCAGGTGGACGGCAGAAAATCAACACACGAGTTGCAACTTTCTAAATTATGTTAAACACGGCGCAGGGGCTTGTATTTAGCCGTGAGTTTTTTATAATAAAAGGAAGAAACAATGTAGAGGCGGAGGGTACTATGGATCGACAGGCATATCGGAAGACGATCGACGAAGTGATTGCAAACGGGCCATACCATGACGATTGGGATGCGCTGGCCGGGCGGCAGATGCCGGAGTGGATGTACCGGGGGAAATTCGGTATTTTCATCCACTGGGGGCCGTATGCTGTGCCCGCGTTTGGAAGCGAATGGTACCCGCGCCAAATGTATATGCAGGGCACCCGGGAGTTTGAACATCATGTAAAAACCTGGGGACCGCATAAGGAGTTTGGATATAAGGATTTCATCCCGTTGTTTACCGCGCCGAAGTTTGACGCCGAAACGTGGGCGGACTTGTTTGAAAAATCGGGCGCAAAGTACGTAGTGCCGGTGGCGGAACACCATGATGGCTTTCAAATGTACAAAAGCGATCTTTCACACTGGAACGCCTTTGAAATGGGCCCTGAGCGCGATGTGCTGGGCGAGCTGCATGCTGCATTTGCCACCCGCGGGCTGATGCCGGGGGCATCATCACACCGGGTGGAGCACTGGTTTTTCCTGGGACACGGCAAGGAGTTTGACAGCGATGTGCACGAACCCCTGAAGCGGGGCGACCTCTACTGGCCGTCAATGCCCGAAGGTGAGCAGCAAGATTTGTTTTCCAAGCCTGACCCTATGGATGAGTTTCTGGAGGATTGGCTGCTGCGCTGCTGCGAGATCGTGGATAATTACCGGCCGAAGCTGTTCTACTTTGACTGGTGGATTCAGCATAGCGCGGTGCGCCCCTACCTGAAAAAATTTGCCGCCTACTACTATAACCGCGCGGCGGAGTGGGGCGAAGCCGTGACCATCACATACAAGCACGACGCGTTTGCCTTTGGTACGGCGACGGTGGATATCGAGCGCGGCAAGTTCGCCCACGCCAAACCGTTCCGCTGGCAAACCGATACGGCCATCGCCCGCAACTCCTGGTGCTGGACGGAGAACAACACCTTCAAGCCTGCCGAGAGCCTGGTGCGCGATCTGGTGGATATCGTATCCAAAAACGGCGTAATGCTCCTAAACGTCGGCCCCAAGCCCGATGGCACAATCTCCGCTGAGGACACAGCGGTGCTGGAAAACATCGGTGCATGGATGGCCGTAAACGGGGAAGCCATATATGATACCACAGTGTGGCGATTGGCGGCCGAAGGGCCGACCGAGACCAAAGAAGGCCAGTTTACCGATGGCGAGGATACCGGGTTTACACCCAAGGATATCCGTTTTACCACCCGCGGCAAGCATCTGTATGCCACCTTCCTGCAATGGCCCAAGGACGGCAAGGGGCTTATCACCTCGCTGAAAGAGCAGGATGCCTCCCACCTGCCGGTGTTCCACGGCATCATCGCGGATGTGGACATCCTGGGCTACGGAAAACCGGACTGGACACGGGATAGCGAGGGGCTGCATGTGAGCCTGCCTGGCATTGAAACGGATATGCCTGTTGTGGTCAGGGTGACGATGGGATAAAGGAGCACAGCATGGATAAAATCAGCCTACAGGAACGGTTTTCCCGCTTTACCGAGCAGTGGAGCCCGAAAATCATCGGCGAGATTAACGATGCGTCTGTTAAGATTGCCAAACTGCAGGGCGAGTTTCTCTGGCACGCGCATGAGCACGAGGATGAGATGTTTTATGTGTTCAAAGGTGCGCTGACTGTGAAACTGCGGGATAAGGATATCCACCTTTTAGAAGGGGAATGCGTGATCATTCCCAAAGGTGTGGAGCATATGCCCGTTGCCGAGGATGAGGTCTGGGTCATGATGATCGAGCCCAAAGGCACCCTGAACACCGGCAATGTGCAAAGCGACCGTACGGTAGTCGCGCCGGAGCGATACTAATGTAGGTACACTTCCCCGATGCAAATAAGACTTGACGGAAGGCGCGCAATATGGTACTTTATTTCGGCAAGCCGCTCAAGCGGGGTCTTCAAGTGCGCACAATTTGCGCCGCCTGTCGTTTGGCGAGTTCTAAAGTTGGAGGTGCATGCCATGTACGCTGTGATTGAAACAGGTGGCAAGCAATACCGTGTATCCGAAGGGGATATTATCTACGTAGAAAAGCTGGAACAGGAGACCGACAGCACCGTGAATTTCGACGTGCTGATGGTGGGTGAAGGCAAAACGCTGAAGGTCGGCAAACCGACCGTGAAGGATGCCACTGTGGAAGGCAAAGTACTGGGTCAGGTGAAAGGCGAAAAGCTGATCGTCTACAAGTACAAGTCCAAGAAAAACTATCACCGCAAGGCCGGTCACAGGCAGAACTACACCAAAGTGGAGATTACCGGTATCAGCAAATGACACGCATTGCAATCCGGCGCGAAGGCGGACGCGTAACCCGGCTGAAAGCACAGGGACACGCGGGACGGGCAAAAAGCGGGGAGAACCTCGTATGCGCGGCCATATCCAGCCTGATGTATACAGCGATCAACGCCCTGGAGACAGTGGCGGACATCGTACCGCTGGTCCGCAAGGACGACGATACGGCGCTGCTGCAATTAACGTTGCCGGACGGCTGTGAAAGCCACGATGCACAGATTATATTGCAAACGGTGATTCAGGGATTGACAGATATCTCCCTGGAATATCCCAAATTGGTCAACATCACCATACACGACGGGAGGACAACGGAATGATGAAGCTTCAATTACAGTTTTTCGCACATAAAAAGGGAATGGGTTCCACCAAGAACGGCCGCGATTCCGAAAGCAAACGCCTCGGCCCCAAGCGTGCCGACGGGCAGTTTTCCCTCGCGGGTAACATTCTGGTGCGCCAGCGCGGCACCAAAATCCATCCGGGTACGAACGTAGGCATCGGCAGCGACGATACCCTCTTTGCGCTCAAGGACGGCATTGTGCGGTTCGAGCGTCTGGGCCGCAGCAAAAAACAGGTTAGCGTATATCCTGTGGAGAACGCCTAACCCCGAAATTGCCCGGAATACCCAAGCGACATAGTTAGCTTTTAACGGCAAACACCTTACTTGCGATTGATGTAAGACGAGGGTTTGCCGTTTTTGTATACCCAGGGCAGTTTGAATAGCCTGTCTTGCTGGACAGACCCGAAAATCGCAATGATAGCTCCTGAAACAGGGAGTTGTTTTTGTAACGATATGAAAAAGTGTTGACGAATATCATAAACATATGTATAATAAGTGCATGTTAAAGGGGACGGTGATCTGGTGATGGATTTTGGGAAACTGACACTGGCGGAGTTGAAACAGGGCTACACGCGTGATGAACAAAGCGGTGCGTATGTATGCAATGCCTGCGGCGCGGGATACGAAGACGGACAGGTGTACCCGGTGGAAGACAAGTTCTACACGCCGGAGCATGCTGCGCGCCTGCACGTGAAAAACGAACATGGCGGCAGCGCTGCCGTGCTTATTCAGGCAGACACCAAGTACAACTCCCTCACCGAGAACCAAAAAGACCTGCTGATGCGCATTGCAGCGGGGGACAGCGACCGGGAGATCGCCGCAGCGCTGCAAATCAGCCCGGCGACCGTGCGGCGCCAGCGCTTTAACTTCCGGGAAAAAGCCAAGCAGGCCAAACACTACCTAGCAACCTACGAACTGGTTTTTGCCACCGAAGGAAAGGAAACACTCATGCCTATTCATAATCAAGCGGTTTATTTGGATGACCGCTATGTTATTACCGAGCCGGAACGCGAGCGCATTTTAAAGAACGCGTTTGTAAGCCTTGATCCGCCGGTACTGAAAGCTTTTCCGGCCAAGGAAAAGAAAAAGCTGGTCATCCTCACCCGGATCGCCGCGCAGTTTGCGCCGGGGAAACAGTACACCGAGGCCGAAGTCAATGCCATCATCAAGCCGATTTTTGACGACTTTGTCACCATCCGCCGCTATCTGATTGCGTATGGCTTCATGGCCCGCACGAAAAGCGGATCGGAATACTGGCTGACGGAGTAGGACGGCAAAATAGCGCTGTTCTTGCGCCACAAAAAAGCCGCGAACTACGCGGCTTTTTATTATGGCAGGGGGTATCAGAGCAACGACGCTTTCCGGTGGGGGGTTAGTCGTACCAGCACTGCTCCGGATCGGTTTTACGGATAATGATTTTGCCGTAATCTGCTTCATTTTTGGCCTCATGATATTTGGTGATCATATCGCCGCTTTCTGTCGTCCCCAGCAGTTCAATCTTCCCAGTAGGGTGCGATAGACAATAGTGCAGGTGCTTGCCAAAGCCGTTCTGCATGGCTTTGGCGGCTTCCACAATCTGATATCCTTCGCGCAGCGGCACCTGAAATCCGCCTTTCACCCCTTTAACCGGGCGGCACTGGAACACATAGTAGGGCAGGCAGCCGATGGCTGTCAGCTGCCGCAAGAGTGTGGCCAGGGTCTGGGCATCGTCGTTCACACCGCGCAGGAGCACGGTTTGGTTTTTCACTATTGTGCCCGCCTCCCGCAGCAGACGGATGGCTTTTTTCGATTGTTTGGTGATCTCACGCGGGTGATTGAACTGGGTAACGATTGCAATTTGCTTTTTTGTCGCAAATTCCTTGAAAATGGAAAGCATCTCCGGATTTTCATGAGTGCGGCGCGGAAAGGTGACCGGGATGCGTGTACCAAAACGAATAAAATCCAGGTGCTGTATGGTCGTCAGCGCGGCAAGCCAGCGCCGTATCATGGTATTGGAGATGAGCAGGGAATCGCCGCCGGAGATCAGCACATTGCTGATTTCGGTGTGTTGTTTGATATACTGGATAATGGCACCGAAGTTTTCGGCAATCTCATCATCCTGCGTGCCGCCCACCAGGCGTTTGCGAAAGCAGTGGCGGCAGTACATGGCGCACTTGCTGGTAGAAAGAATCAGCACGGTCTGCCGGTACTTGTGCTGCAATCCGGGCAGCACGGTATTATCCAGCTCGCCGCTGGTGTCTTCGCTACCGGCTTTATTTTCCTCAAAATAGGAGGGAACAGCCATTTTTCGAATGGGATCATTGGGGTCGTCGGGGTCGATCAGGTTTAGGTAATACGCCGGAATCTGCATGGGATAATTTTCCACGATAGGCTCCAGCTTGGCGACTTCTTCTGGTGTCAGATGCAGTTTTTGGGTCAGGGGTAATAGGCTTCGGTAAAACATCGAACATAAAACTCCTATGGCTTTGCAAGCCTTTTGTGCTTCTTTTGTAACATATTCTATGCCGTTCGTCAATTTTCGGGGTGTGCATTGAAGCGTATCTTCGGCTTGCGTCGGCATGTAAAATAAGGTATAAATAGTGGGTATGGGAACGCATCCCACCGGGGAGGACACGCATGAAGAAACACTACGGGCAACAGGTAGCGTGGACGATATTTTTTACATTGGTTCGTCCATTCGTCTGGCTGCTGATTGGCTACCGATACAAGCATGAGAAGAAAATCGAAGGCCCGGCAATTATCATGGGCAACCACACACTGGATATTGATTTGGGCCTTTTGGGCCTGAGCTACGGACAAGCGATGCGCGTTGTTGCCAGCGAGCATGTGTTTCGTAAAGGCATCATCACGGTTTTAATCAAGCTGTTTTTTGCACCGATTGTCCGCATGAAGGGCAAAACCGAAATCCGCACCGTGCGCGAGATACTCAATAGTATTAAAGCCGGAAGGTGCGTCAACCTGTTTCCGGAGGGCAACCGCAGTTACAACGGCCTGACCGGGGAGATTACCCAAGCCTCGGCAACGCTGGTACGCATGGCGAAGTGCCAGCTGATTACCTACCGCATTGAAGGCGGGTATTTCAAGCATCCACGCTGGGCCAGAAAAGGGCGGCGCGGGCCGGTGCGCGGGTATGAGGTGGGTCGCTATACGAAAGAGCAGCTGCAGGCCATGACAACCGATGAAGTCCACGCCCTGATCTGCCGCGATCTGCACGAGGACGCTTACGAGCGCCAGAAGTCTGCTCCTGCAATTTATACCGGGAAGAACTTGGCCGAAAGCATCGAGACAGCGCTCTACCTCTGCCCCCACTGCGGGCAGATAAGCACAATCCAAAGCCAGGGCGATCGCTTTTTTTGCCCCTGCGGGCTGGATATGCGCTACACCCAAACCGGGATGCTGGAAAGCGAAAACAGCGTAGAAATCCCGTACTCCACCGTGACTGATTGGGACCGGTGGCAACAGGAGCAAACAAAGGACCTTGTCTGCCGCGCAGGCGACGGGGTGATCACACGGGATGAAGGCTTGTCGCTGTTTCGGATTACACCCTGTGAAAAGGACGAACTACTGGAATCCGGCACGGTAGCTATCACCCGATCTATGCTGACATTTGGGTCATTACAGTTTCCGCTGGATGAGATATCTGATCTGGCGATTGTCGGCATCAATACCCTCGTGTTCGAAACCACCAGCAATGAGTACTATGAAATTCGCAGTCAAAGCGGGTACTCAGCGCTGAAATATCGTCGTATTTACTTGTACTGTAAGAATAACGCGAAAGGAGCGTGCGACGATGAAACCATCGCCGCACAAACATGATCATGGAATTTTCAGCATCCAATACCCAGCTTTGGAACCTGATCCTGCAACTTGGCATCATTTCTGCCATTTTATTGATTTCCAACATCCTACGCAGAAAACTACCTGTGATTCAAAAACTATTATTGCCAACGGCGGTACTCGGCGGCTTTCTGCTGCTGGGGCTGCGGTTAACCGGCTGGATTCAAATTGATGTTGCACTTTTAGAAATGCTCACCTATCACGGGCTTGCCATTGGGTTTATTGCACTATCCATCCGCACAATCCGCAAAGAGAAACTACAGGACGGGGTTGGGCGTGTCGGCATGAAGTCCGGCGCGCTGATTGCCAGTACCTATGTATTGCAGGCTTTGCTGGGGCTGCTTATTTCGGTTGGCCTTTCCTATACCATCATGCCGGACATGTTCAAGGCTGCGGGCATTCTGCTGCCGATGGGCTACGGCCAGGGGCCTGGTCAAGCCAACAACATTGGGACAACGTACGAAGGCCTGGGCTTTCTGGGAGGACATTCGTTTGCGGTTTCGCTGGCGGCGGCCGGGTTTATCAGCGCTTGCGTCGTTGGAGTGATTTACTTGAACTATTTACAGCGCAAGGGGAAAATCAAGCGCGTGAAGCAGACCGACGATGAAGAAATGATGCGCGAAGGCGGCGTAGGCGTGTTCCAGGACCCCAACGAGATTCCCATCTCGCAGGCGGTGGACAAGCTGACCATCCAAATGGCGCTGGTGCTTACGGTGTACCTGATCACCTACGGGGTCATTGTGGGGCTGACATCGCTGTCGTCCTCGCTTGGCGAAGGGACGGCCCACACCGTCACGCAGCTGCTATGGGGCTTTAACTTCCTCATCGGCGCGCTGATCGCGATGCTGTTTCGGTCGATCATGTTCGTGCTTCGCAAAAGCAAGTGGATGACCCATCAGTACCAGAACAATTATCTGCTCAGCCGTATTTCGGGATTTTTCTTTGATTTGATGATCGTGACCGGCATTGCCTCCATCGACATTCAGCAGCTGGAAGCCCTTTGGCTCCCATTCGTACTTATGGCGGTGTTTGGTGCGGCGGTGACATTCTTCTACCTGAAATTTATCTGCAAACGCCTGTATCCGGATTACTATTATGCGGGGCTTTTGTCCATGTACGGGATGATGACGGGCACCATTTCCTCCGGCGTGCTGCTGCTGCGCGAAGTGGACCCGCTGTTTCAGTCCCGCGCATCGACTAACCTGCTGGTAGGATCGGGTTTTGCCATCCTGCTGGGCGCGCCGATGCTGCTGCTGGTTGCCATCGCGCCCAACTCCACTCAAATGACCTGGCTGACCATCGGCCTGCTGGTCGTGTACTTTATCCTGATGCTACTGCTCATGCTGGGTAAAAAGAAAAAGGCCACGAAATAGTAGAAGCTAAAACTTGGCACCGGCAGGCAGCAAACCTGCCGGTGCATTGATGAAAATAACTCGCTCCCATGATGAGGTGAAGCTATGACGGCATTGCTATTGATCATCTACCTAGCATTCATCAGCCTTGGGCTGCCGGATTCCATGCTTGGCACTGCGTGGACGGTGATGTATACTGATATCGGCGCGCCCATCACGCTGGCCGGGCTGATTGCTATGGTCATTTCCGGGGGCACGATTTTGTCCAGCCTCATGTCTGCGCGCGTTATCCGCAGCATGGGCACGTGGCGCGTGGTTACCTACAGCGTTATGCTGACAGCCGTTGCTTTGCTGGGCTTTGCAAGCGCGACAGCGGTGTGGATGCTGCTGCTCTTTGCCGTGCCGCTGGGTCTGGGCGCAGGGGCGGTGGACGCGGCGCTGAACAACTTTGTCGCCATCCACTACAAGCCCCGGCACATGAACTGGCTGCACTGTTTTTGGGGTGTGGGAGCGACGGGCGGCCCGCTGGTCATCGCCGCGTTTTTAAGCGGCGGCGGCAGCTGGCGCACGGGCTATGTCACTATCGGTATTGTGCAGGCAGCGCTGGTTGCAGGGCTGTGGGCATCAAAACGCTTATGGACGGTGCCGGAAACGGCCGCAGCGGAGCAGGCGGCACAGGGTGGCGGGCATGTGAAAAACCGTGACGCTTTAAAAATACGCGGGGTCAAAGCATCGCTGTTTACATTCTTTTGCTATTGCTCGCTGGAGATCGGCGTTGGACTGTGGGCGGCCAGCTACCTGACCACGCAGCGGGGCATAACGCCCGCAAACGCGGCGTTTTGGGTATCGCTGTATTACGGCGGCATTACCGTGGGCCGCTTTATCAATGGACTGCTTTCGGAAAAGATCAAGAGCGAATATTTGATTCGTGGAGGATTGGTCGTTATCGCAGGCGGGGTCGCCACCTTGCTGCTCCCGTTGCCACCGGTGGTGAGTATGGTGGGTCTGATTTTAATCGGGCTTGGCTGTGCGCCAATCTATCCCAGCATGATCTACCTGGTGCCGCAGCGCTTTGGCAAAGCCGCTTCGCAGACGGTGATCGGGCTCTCGATGGCGACTGCCTATGTGGGCAGCACCTTCATGCCGCCGCTGATTGGCGCGGTCTCGGCCGTGCTGACACTGAGCATTTTGCCTTACGCACTTGCGGTACTGCTGGTGGTGATGGTACTTGCCAGCGAGAAAATCAACCGGGACACCGCGGATTTATCGGAGCGTACTTGAATGCTTACGGCAGGGCATTGATTTCCGCAAGCTTCTGGACGGCGTTGTCTTTCAGCGCTTGTGAAGGCGCATACATCAGCTGCTGCAAAAACCGGTACCCGAACTTAAACAAAATCATCTGGCGAAGCGGCAGTGTTTCCATCGGGGGGAGTCGTAGACTCTCCCCGATGCCTTTGTAGTAAGCTGGAAGCAGGCGTTTGGCATACGTGCCGATTTGCCCGTCGGGCGTTTCATCAGCGATCAGGCTGGCAAGGTCTTCGCCGGGGACACCCCACCCGGCGCAGTCCCAATCAATGGCGATGATGCGATCACCTGCCACAAAGATGTTTTCTGTCCAGTAATCGCGGTGGCAAAGTACCTGCGGCAGGTCAGTCATGCTTGAGAATACGGCATCGGCGCTTTGTTGTATGTCCAGTAGCATATGATTAAGCTGAGGGGGCAGCGCGCAGCCTGCGGAGTGCAGATACTTATACTCCGCAGTGTCCGGTGTCCACTGGGCAAAGTCGCGCCGCATGGCACCGGCATCGGACAGACAGGGGATGGACTGCAGGGTGCTCGTCTGCGCGTGGCAGTGGGCTTGAAAGCGGCCAAGTGCCTGGGCTGCCAGGGCGAGGTCGTCAAGGGTCAGTGCGGCTCCGGAAGTGCCCTCGGCATACGCCATGTAGAGGCGGGTTTCCGTTTGGCTTTTCTGCGCGCCATAGATGGCGGGGCTTTGGAAGGTGTCTGTCAAAAGGGTATGAAAGTCTGATTGGAACAGGTCATGTTCTCTTGACCAAGACTGGGGATCGCCGGGACGCAGCCATTGCCTTTGTGTTTTCTGCACAAGGCGGAACGCAAGCGTTTCCCCGCTCGTGGTGCGGGCGTTGCCTTCAATCAGCTGTACGTCGCCTAGTGTGCCGCCATGCAGCGGTTTTGCGGTATAGTCTATATGGAGTACCGGCACGCCCAGCAGTTTACCGGTGGCTTGGCGGAGCGCGTCTTTATCCATCGAAACCGGACTTGTTTTCAGGGATTCAAACGGTGGTTGAGTTGACAATGCTTTAATACTCCTCAGTGTCTAGTTGCTTAGTCATTTTGGCGATGGACTTACTCCGGGCGCGGCGACTGGCCAGGTAGGCGGCCTTGGAGTTGTGGTATACGTTTTCACGCTGCTGGGCCAGGTAGCTTTTCCAGCGGTCTTCTGTCAGACTGCCGTCCTGTAGCGCGGCGCGCACGGCGCAGCCGGGTTCGGTCTTGTGTTTGCAGTCGGCAAAGCGGCAGCGCTCAAACAACGCTTCCACATCGGGAAAGGCCGTGGTGATACCCTCGTCCACATCAAACAGGCCAAGCTCGCGCATGCCGGGGGTGTCAATCACCATCGCGCCGCAGGGCAGCATAAACAGCTGGCGGTGGGTGGTGGTGTGGCGGCCGCGAGCATCGTTCTCGCGGATGGCTTTGACCTCCATGACCTCTTTGTCCATGAGCTTGTTGAGCAGCGAGGACTTGCCCACGCCCGACATGCCCAGGAATACGATGGTCTTTCCAGGCTTAAGGTACTGCGACAGGGAATCTAGCCCAAAGCTGCTGTGGCTGGACACGGCGTGTACGGGAACATCCGGCGCGGCGGCCAGTACTTCGGCCACGGGGGTTTCCACATCGGCGGTCAGGTCGGCCTTGGTGAGGACGATTACCGGCTGCGCGCCGGATTGGGCGGTTTGGGTCAGGTAGCGCAGTATACGGCTTACATTGAAGTCAAGGTTCAGTGACGACAGGATGAACACATAGTCAAAGTTTGCCGCTACCACCTGTTCCAGCACCGTTTTGGCATAGCCTGCCGCGTGGCCGGATAGGTCGGCTCGGCTGAACTTGGTGCGCCTTGGCAGCAGCTTGGCGATTTGCGACATGCCGCTTTCGTTGGGGGTCAGCAGTACATAATCGCCCACGCAGGGGAAGTCCGTACGCTGCTGATTGTCGTAGTAGAATTTACCGCGCAGCCGCGCCGTAATCTCGCCAAGCGGTGTGATCACGGTGTATTGTTCGCGGCGCAGTTCGGTCACCCGCCCCGGCAGCATGCCATTGGACGGTGTTTCGGTTTCCTGGTATCCATAGGTTTTCAGATCGATCATCCAGATTCTCCTTAAATTTGGAATGCAAAAAACCCGCGGTACAAGCAGCCTTTGCAGCTGCTGTGTGCGGGCTTCGTTACGTTGAGTACGATACTTCGTACTCCGCTTACAGCATATGGTTAGAAAGGGTCTTGTGGTCGGCATGGCATACGCGCGTAAATGCGCCTCTGCTCGCCAAGATATGCAGTTCTAGGTCAGGATCACCAAGCTCAGTTTTTTCATATCAACACATCCCCTTTCAAAGGTTATATTCTTGGAACGGCACTAGTGTAAAGGATGCCTGTGGACTTTGTCAACAAAAACCGTAAACAGGCGCATGGTTACTGCATCAGGAACGGAAGGAACTGCTGCGCTGCGGTTGTGATGATGTGTGCGCCGTCCTGCAATATGATTTGTGCATGAGGCACCAGCGCGGACAGGCGACTGGCGGCGGCCTGTACATCCATGGTGTTATCAGCGGTTCCGGCAAGAAAGAGCACAGGCATGGTCAAACGCTTTAGTTGTTCGTCCGCTGCAACGGCAAGTGCTTGCGTGTATGGCTGGAAGTGCTCTGCAACCAGCGCCATGAAGGCCAATACTTCCGGGGGCAGTGCGGCCTCGGCTGTCATCGTTTCGTTGATTTGATTTCTGGTATCCACCTGCGTATTGGCATTTGCAATTTGCTGCAAAAAAGCGTCTTTGGGCGCTACAATACCGGATGCTGCAATCAGGGCTAAGGCAGTGCACCTTGCTGGGAATGCAATGGCAAACTGCAGCGCAATCCAACCACCCATCGAATTACCGATGATTGCTGCTTTTGCAATACCAAGCGCGTCCAGCGTTTCAAGTAGCCAGTGGGCATGGTCATCGGACTGGAAATTCAGTCTGTATTCTTGACTGCCACCGGGCTCGCCGGGGATATCAACGGCTACAACGTGATATTGCGATGCAAGCGCTGGCATATCGCCAAACCAGGCTGCGCTGTTGCTGCATGAGCCATGCAGCAGGACAACAGCAGGTTTGCTGACATCGCCTGCTTCCAGCACAAAGGTGCTGCCGTAGCTCGTTGTAACGGTTTTTTGGTTCAGCGGCACCATGTCCAGTATACCGCTGTAAAAAGCGCGAATGGCATCGCGCCCGGCAATGGATTGAAATACACTCTGCTTGTTCATTCCGTTGACTCCTTGGGTTGGTTGAGATATGTGTTCGTTAAGTCCAATACGGCCGCCGAGAACGGAAGATTTCCCCACAGGGTTAGCCGTACGATGGAAAGCTCCTTGATGTACTGCGTAAACAGTGAGGCCTTATCGTATTCAACTGGTTTTACATTCATGGCCGCCTGGAGAGACTGGATCAGGCCAGTGGCATGCTCCTGGCCGATGACCGCAATATCCATGACAACGGATACTTTGGTGCGTTCCGGTAGCGGCGCCGCCTGGGTGCTAGTCTGTGAAGATTGGGTTGTCTCTGCAAACCGGCTGAGCTCGTGGCCGGAAACACGCCAGCTTTTCCCGATTTTGTTTGCCTGCAGCTGGCCTTGGCGGATATAGCGCTGTATGGTTTTGGGATGCATATGGAGCATCTCGGCGATTTGCGCTACGGAATAGTAATCGTTACGCATAATAAACTCCTTAATATTACCAATATAGGATATAATAAGGAATGATGGTAGATATGTCAAGCGGTAATTTCTGAAGAGCTGGCGTTGCACCGGTTGCGGTTGCCGGGTATAATGGGGGTACAGTATGCTTGCGTTTGACAATTAGACCGAAAAGAGAGGGATCGACATGAAGAAAGAGTATTCCGCCATCCCGCCGACCATGGAGGGCATGGAAACCTATGGCTTTTCGTGGATGGACTTTGTCACGGCCATTCCGTCACCGCTGTTTGTGGCGACGACCTATAAACCGGATGGCAAGCCGAATGCCTGCCTGCAATCCTGGGCGACCTTTACCGGCAATGCAGATGGTTTTTTCGCCATCTTGTCGGCGGTGTACAAGCAGGGGCACTTCTATCAAACGCTGAAGGATACTGGCGTATGTGTGCTGAACTTTCCGGCGCAGGATGTGTACGACCGCTGCGTGAAAACCATACAGAATAACCAGTGGGAGCTTGACGAAATCGCCGCCTCCGGCCTGACAGCCGAACCGGCAACCACCGTGAACGCTCCGCGCATTCAGGAGTGCTTTTTAGCGCTGGAATGTGACTATCACTGGGAAAAAGACCTTACCGAGGGCAGCGACCATACACTGCTTTGCTTGAAAGTGAAAAACATCTGCATGGACGAAGCGTATTTGGATGAGGAAAAACAGGGCCGCTATAGCGAGCAGGGCTACCTGTACAACGTGCATTACCCCGTCAATCCCGAAACCTACGCAGGCAAGGCGCATGACTTTATTGCGGTTTTGCAAAAGCTGCGGGACATGGGGGAGTACTGACAAAAATCCATTCTGCAAGGGAACTACAATGTAAGCCGCCGTCAATCGGCGGTTTTTATGTTTGCATTTCGAGAACAAGGTTGTGCAAGGATGAAAATTTCCATGTGATACAGGAATATTTTCACCTTACGCAACATGCATAAAAAACCAAGGCAAAAGACCGTAAGTAATTGAACACAATTCATAAATCTGTGTATTTCATTCGTGGCTGCGTTTGACTACTATGATAGACAGAATGGCCAAACTCCGGCGTAGCGTGACTTGTGAAAAGAATACCGATCGACAATGGAATGGTACAAAGAGGATGGCCAGAGACCGTATAAAAGTGAACATATTGGACTGGAGATTGAAAGGAGACTGCAGGCATGAATCGTAGAATCGTAGCACTTGTAATCGGCATGGTAATGTTTCTGAGCATGGTACCGGCATTTGCCCAGGAAGCGCCTGCCAACACACCCGTGGTAGCCGTGACTGCCAAAACACACGTGGAGGATCTGGGGTGGTTTGTTGATTCCTTTACGGTGGAACTCGCCGAGGACTTCGACGCAACCGACATCGACGTAGACAACCTGTTGATTGAAAACAACAAGGTGCATCCGTCATTTGCATGGTATTCTGATGGCGTTGAAGATGTGACTGTCATCAATGGCTTTATGACCATCGAAGTAGACCCGTTCCTGATGAAACAGGGCTTCATGATCAGCTGTGTTGTGGATGGTCAGGTGTTGTTCAGCTTCACCAAGGACGATGTCGTATCGTTCGACACCGCCGTGGTGGACGAATTCGAAGTCGTTTGGACTGATGAGGCAAACTACCGCATTTACAAGCCGGACACCGATGAAAAGCTTCCGCTGATCATTTGGTTCCATGGCGCGGGCGAGCGCGGCGACGATACCTATCTGCCGCTGGTCGATTATCGCGGTGCCGTATGCTGGGCAGAACCCGAATATCAGGCCAAGCATCCTTGCGTGGTGCTGGTTCCCCAGATTCCGGCAGAAACCAGCTGTGACAAAACGAAGCTGGATGACATCCGTGCGATGGCCGACAAGCTGGTTGCCGAAGGCATCGTAGACGAAAACCGCATCTACGCCGTTGGCTTCTCCGCCTGGCAGTCCACGCTTTGGTTTGATACCTACAACATCGATTTCGTTGCAGCGTCCCTGCACTGTCTCTACTGGCACGCCTACGATCCGGATCCTGAAACGGGCGACGATTGGGGCGGCACCGGCTGGGATGTGATCGCGGATGCAAATCTGCCGCTGTGGAGCGTCATTGCTGACGGCGACCCGACCAAGGGCGATATCGAGATGCAGACCTATCACATTCCGTATATGGAAGAAAACAACCCCAATTTCCATTATACGATCTGGTCGCATGCAGACATGGCAGAGTACGATCTGTTTGATGTGGGCTTTATCCTGCACTGGGGCTGGTTCCCGGCTGTGAACGATCAGGAGATTATCGACTGGCTGTTTGCCCAGAATCTGCAAAACCGGTAATCGAGCCTTTCCGAAACGCATGAAATAAACGGAAAACAACAACCGTCCGCCATTGCAATGGCGGACGGTTGATTTTGTATGTTTGTAGTTTCGTGCAAAGAAAGTACTGTGTAAAATGCTTAGAACAAGCGGATAATGAAATACCCGATCGTTGCCGTAGCGGCGCTGACAAAGCTGCCCCAGGCAAGGTCAATCACGGTGATCAGCACAGGCCAGTCCTTCACGGTGGCCAGGTTGGTCAAATCGTAGGTGGCATAGGTAATCAGGCCAAACAGCAGACCGGGCAGCAGCGCTTTGGTCCAGCTTCCGGCGGAAAGTGCCGGGTTGACTACGAAGGCGAGCAGCCCGACGCTGAACAGCATGTAGAACACCAGCGCGGCCAGTAAACGCGGTTTTTCAGCCATCAGGTATCCAAGGTGCTCGGCGTACAGGTTTTTAGCGATCACCATCAGCCACAGGCCGTCGATGATCAGAAACACGGCCAGGACGATGGCATAGTTGCGCAGTCCGGCCCATGTGAAATCCAAACTCATGGTGTATCCTCCTCTGTTTTAGGACGTTTGGGGAACCACGGTACGAAGATGCTTGTACGCGCCGCATAGGCATCAAAGCCCGGTTTTTTCTTCATTGCTTTTTCCAGCATCGGAACGCCGGATACAAACAATAGTAGCAGTGTAATGGTAATGGGGCTGATAACCGACAGCAGCGTTACACCGCCGCTTAAGCCCACAAAGAACACGCCCCACCACAGCACGGCTTCGCCAAAGTAATTGGGGTGCCGGGTGTAGGCCCAAAGGCCCTCGGTCATCAGTTTTCCCTTGTTTTCGGGGTTTTGCAGAAATACCCGCAGCTGATGATCACCAAGAGCCTCAAACAATAGACCAATGCCGAATACGACGACCCCGATCAGCAGCAGCGACAGGCTGACCTGCGGCTGTACGTCGGGTTTTAAAATCACCGGCAGCGAGATCATGAACATGAACACGCCCTGCAGCATATACACCTGGAAAAATGCGCGGGGAACCACCCATTTTCCCCAGGATTTGCGGAAGTTGACGTAGCGGAAATCCTCGCCCTTATTGGCATTGCGGCGAGCAATATGCAGGTACAGCCGCAGTCCCCACAGGGTAATCATCAGCGTCATCAAAAGAAAGGGCAGGTTTCGGGGGGAGGTGGACAGGTACAGCATCCACGCTGTGACCACAAACCCCGGGCCCCATCCGATGTCCACAATGGAGTTGTTTTGAATGGCTGTGCCAATGAAAAACAACGCGGCAAAGAAAACGAAAATTATCATTGCGGCGGTTGTCATGCGGTGTCACCCTCTTTCGCAGTCAGGCACACAGCTACGGTACCGGGACCGGAGTGAATAGCGACTGCGGAGGAGATTTCGCTGATAAACGCCGGCGGCTGTCCCGTAATGCGTGTTAGTTCCTCGGCATAGGCTTTGGCCAGCGGTAGATTATCGCCGTGGACGATGCTATAGGCTTCCACACCGCCGTTGTCCATGGCTTTTTTCACCAGACGCATAATCTTTTTCGTCAGCCCTTTTTGGCTGAATGCCATACCGAAGGCCGCACCATGCCCATGCTTGTCCAAGGTCATTATGGGGCGCAGTTTCAGCTTCATGCCGATTTGGCCGACAGTGTTGGGCACGCGCCCACCGCGCACGGCATAGTACAGGGTATTCAGGCACACGTAAATTTTCGTGCGGGGAATGCGGTTTTTTACGGCGGTCAGGATATCGTCATATGCGGCGCCATCGGCAACCATCTCCGCTGCGCGTCGAACCAGCAGGCCCTGCGCACCGGAGTTGAGCTTGGTATCCACCACGGTGATGGGCTTTTCGGGGGTGGAGAGTTCCTGCGCGGCTTTGAGCACCGCCTGATAGGTACCGCTTAACTTGTCTGCAACGCTGAGCACGATTAAGGAATCGAAATGCTCCTGCGCCGCCGACAGCATGGTACGGATGCGTGCCGGCTCCGGCATGGAGGTAGAGGGATAGGCACCCTCGCTGTCCATAACGCGGAACAGCTGCTTTAAACGGATGGTCAGCTTATCCAGATACGCCGTCGTCCCTCGCAGTACGCCAAGGGGCAGCACGGTAATATTGTGTTCCAGCAGAAAGTTGTCGGGCAGATCGGCAATGGAATCGGTCACCAGTCCGACACCGCCGGGCGTTGCCGCCCGCAGCCTGCTTTGCAGGTGCATGTCGTCGGCCTTCTGGAACAGCAGCTCGCCGTAGTTTTCCAGTGTTTCCATCACCTGCTCGGGAGCATTGGTGTGGATGTGTACTTTCAGCTTCCCGCCGCGCGCACTGGCAATAATGGAATCGCCATAGGGGTCAAAGGCCGATTGTACAGACTTGGCAAACGCATCGGGGTCATCCATAGCGTTGTCGCCTAGTCCAACCAGGGCTTCGGTGCAGTAGCGGTAAGCGGAAGCCGTGTCATCGACAATCGGCGCGTCAAAGGGTTCGTCAGCGATGCTTTCCACGGCTTGCGTACCGGAAAACACGCGGTTGATGCCCTCCAGAAAGCGCACAAAGCCGGCGGCACCGGCATCGACCACGTTATTTTTGCGCAGTACATCCAGTTGTGTTTTGGTTTTGTCCAGCAGTTCCACGGCATAGTGATAGGCGTTGTGGAACAGCTCGTTAAAGCGATGGAACTGGCCTTTGTTGCTTTGCAGGTATTGCGCCCAGTCCCGAATCACGCTCATCAGCGTGCCTTCCTGCGGGTTTTCCACCGCCGAGTACAGGTGCTTGACGGCGTTGACCGCAATGCCGGAAAACTCTTCCGGGGTTACGGTTTGGTAGTCTATGCTTTCCAGCGCCAGGCCGCTGATATAGGCGGCAAAAATGGTGCCGGAGTTACCCCGCGCCCCTTCCAGGGCTGACTGGGAGATGTCTTTGAGCATGCGGTGAAAGCTTTCCACGGGTTTAGCACTTTCCACCATGGCACGCAGCGTAACGGCCAGGTTTGTGCCGGTATCGCCATCAGCCACGGGGAAAACATTAATTAGGTTCAAGTGTTTTACGTGGGCGTTTATTTCGTTTGCACCGGAAGAAAACCAATGCAAAAGGTCGCCTCCGTTTGCCTGTTGGTGTTGCATAGTATTTTCCATTCTAAACCTCCGTTCATAGGGCATATCTCAACGGTGGTGTTGATTGATATCTGTGTACACTATACCATAAATTGCGGAAAATGAAACAAATAAGCATGCTCCTTTACATTGTGAGAAACGTTTTAAAATCTTACTTCATTGTTTTACAATTTGATGAACTTATGGTTTACACAGGTTTAATCTGCTATAATATTGGATATAACAGACATGTGATATACAGTAGGAGTGCGCAGTGCGAAACCCACGCAATGGATGTACGTTTCTGTGTGCCCAAACAAAACAGAAAACCCCAGTGAGGTTGAACGGATGGAAGTAAGACTGGAACGGTTAACCAAACGATTCGGCAGTGTGGTCGCTGTAGACGATCTCAGTTTGACCCTAAACGATGGCGAGATGATTGGCTTGCTGGGCCCTTCGGGCTGTGGCAAATCGACCACGCTGTTTATGCTGGCGGGACTTTTAATGCCCGATGAAGGCGAAATATGGTTCGGTGATGAAAACGTGACCCGTGTCCCGCCTGAAAAGCGCGGCATCGGGCTGGTGTTCCAAAATTACGCCCTCTACCCACACATGACGGTGCTGCAAAACATTATGTTTCCGCTGCTCAATGTAAAGACCCCTAAGCCCAAGGCGACAGCCATGGCCGAGGAAATGGCGGAGCTGGTACAGATCAAGGAACTGCTGCAGCGGAAACCGTCGGAGCTGTCGGGCGGGCAGCAGCAGCGCGTGGCCATCGCCCGTGCACTGGCGAAAAAACCCAAGCTATTACTGCTGGATGAACCGCTGTCCAACCTGGACGCGCGTTTGCGCATGGAAACCCGCGAGGAAATCCGCCGCATTCAGCGCGAGGTGGGCATCACCTCGGTGTTTGTCACCCATGACCAGGAAGAGGCCATGAGCATTTCCGATCGGATTGCCGTCATCCGCGATGGTGCGCTGCAACAGTATGAAGAACCCCAGCTGATGTACAGAAACCCGGCCAACCTGTTTGTAGCCAAGTTTTTAGGCACCCCGCCGATCAATATTCTGGAGGCGGAGGTAAAAGACGGGGCTTTGTACTGCGGCGATGTGAAGCTTACCGAGGCCAAAGAAATGAAACCCGGCAGGCTGCTGGCCGGTATACGGCCGGAGGCCTTTGCCCTGAGCGATAACGGCCTTGCCGTAACCGTAGACCATGCCGAAATGCTGGGCCGCGATTTGATTGTCACCTTCGAGCTTGGCGGCCAGCGCATTAAAGCCCTGGTGGACACCGAAACGGTGATCCGGCCCGGCAGCATACTGCACCTGCATATCAAACCGGGGCGCATCCTGTTGTTTGACGCGCAGGGGAAAGCGCTGGTGGGCACGCTATGATGAACAAACGCACGCTTGAACCCGGCAAATGGAAGGGCCTGCTGTATGTCCTTCCGGCACTTGCTGTGGTGACGCTGTTTGTGGTCTATCCGTTGCTGCGCGCCTTTTTAATGAGCTTTTATACCAAGTACAAGTTTTCCACCGATACGGTGCTTTCGTATGGGATTGATAACTACCGCTATATTTTCGGCGACCGGGAGTTCCGTAAAGCACTGGGAAACACTTTCCTGTACGTGATTCTCGTTGTGCCCAGCTCCATTGCCATTTCGCTGGTGCTGGCGGTGCTGATGAATGAAAAAATCCGCCTGCGCGGCTTTTTCCAGACGGTGTATTTCCTGCCGTATGTCACCTCGGTGGTGGCGATGGGCATAGTGTTTGGGTGGCTGTACCATTCCAACTACGGGTTAATCAACTATATTCTTGGGCTGGTGGGCATACCACCTGTACAGTGGCTGAACCGGCCTTCCACGGCGCTTCCGGCGCTGATCATTTTCAGCATATGGAAAAGCCTGGCGTTTAATATCATCATCTTTTTGGCAGGACTGCAAACCATCGGCAAGCATTACTACCAGGCCGCGCGGGTCGATTCCGCCAGCCGCTGGCGGCAGTTCAGCCGCATCACGGTGCCGCTGTTATCGCCGATCATTGCCTATACGTTCATCATCGGGATGATCAGCTCGTTCAAGGTCTATGCCGAGGTCTTTGCGCTGTTTGGTGGCAAAGCCGGACCGGCCAACAGCTGTATTACAGTGGTGTACTATATTTACAAGCAGTTTTATGTCAACTGGAACTTTGGCATCGCGTCCGCCGCGGCGGTGGTGCTGTTCTTTATCATCCTGATGTTTACGGTGATCCAGCTACGGGTCGCCAAACGTCGCGTACATTATTAGGAGGGGCGCATGCGATATTTTAAAGTAAAAGCTCTCTCCCGGTTCATGATCTATCTGGTGCTGAGCCTTGGCGCGATTACCACGCTGCTGCCGTTTTTGTGGATGATTTCCACCTCCCTGAAAGATCCCACGGAAGTTATGCTCATGCCGCCGCACTTTCTGCCTGGCATTTGGCGCTTTGATAACTACGCCCGCGCCATGGAGGCCGCGCCGCTGGCCAAGTATTTCTTAAACACCGTGCTGGTTACGGTGCTTTCCACCAGCGGCATGCTGGTGGTCACGGTGCTGGCATCGTTCGGGTTTTCCCGGCTTAAGTTTCCGGGGCGGGACATTGTATTTGGCATCTTACTGGCAACGCTGATGATTCCCGGTGAAATGCTGATTATCACCAATTTCGTGACCATCACCCGGCTTGGGTGGATGGATACGCGTGCCGCGCTGATTGTACCGTTCATGGCAAGTGTCTTCTACATCTATTTGCTAAGGCAGTTTTTTCTGAAAGTGCCCGATACCCTGTACTACGCCGCGAAGGTGGACGCGTGCAGCGACTGGCGCTACCTGTGGAAGGTGATGGTGCCTATCAACAAGCAGGCAATATCCACCATTGCCATCCTCAACGCGATTGCGTCGTGGAATGCGTTCCTGTGGCCGCTGCTGGTGACCAATTCCGAGTCCAAACGCGTGCTGTCCATCGGGCTGGTGCAGTTCCAAACCGAGGCCGGAACCGATTATGAACTGTTGATGGCCGCTGCGTCCATGTTGGTGCTACCCATCATACTGATGTACTTAATCATGCACAAGCAGATCATTCGCGGGGTGACCCAATCCGGCATTAAAGGCTAAGGCTTGTTATCCTTTCCGGTGCAACCGTGAAAGGTTTACATACGACAAACATACACTAAAAAAATGGAGGAAAACATCATGAAAAAATTACTCGCTACGCTGCTGGCCGTTAGCATGCTGCTATCCCTTGGCGTATTCACCGCCGCTACGGCTGATTCCACCGAGCCTGTGACCGTAGAATTCTGGCATGCCATGAGCGGCGGCCTGCAGGATGCACTGGTTGCCCTTACCGACAAGTTCAACGCCGAAAACGGCATGGGTATTACCATCAACCTCACCAATCAGGGTGGGTACGGCGACCTGTCCACCAAGCTGCTGGGCGCAATCGCGTCCGATACCCTGCCCGATATGGCGCAGGTGTATGACAGCTGGATTGCTGCCAGCTTGGACGTCGTTGTCCCGCTGGAAGACTTCGTTGCCAACGACTTTGATAATTACGAAGACATCCTCCCCGGCTACCGCGCCGAAAACGCGGAGTTCGGCAAGATTTACACCCTTGGCTTTAACAAGAGCGTGCAGGTGTTCTTCTACAACAAAACCAAGTATGACGAGCTGGGCCTGACCCCGCCCACCACCTGGCAGGAACTGCACGATGTGACTAAGGCTTATACCGAAGCCACCGGCCAAGCCGCCTTCGGGTATGATGATCTGTTTGGCATGTTCCTGCAGTATATGCTGCAAAACGATGCCGGCTATATTGAAGACGGAAAAGTTGCCTTCAACAACGAAAAAGGCGTGGAAGCCATGGCCTTCCTGCTGGATCTGTTTAAAAACGGCTATGCCCGCACCGCAGGGGAAGACCGCTACCTCTCCGGCCCGTTCAACAACGGCCTGGTGGGCGGCTATATCGGCTCCAGCGCCGGCGCAGCCTATGTGAAACCGGTTGACTTCGTATACGGCGCAGCTCCCATCCCCGTTGGCGTGAAGGGCGCGGCCATGCAGGCTGGCACCAATCTTGCCATGTTTACCCAGGATACAGCCAAGCAGGCAGCGGTATGGGAATACATGAAATTCCTCACCAGCACCGAATCCACGGTGTTCTGGGCCGTGAACACCGGCTATCTGCCCGTGCGCCAGTCCGGCTATGACTCCGAGGAGTTCCAGGCGTATATGCAGGATAGCGTAGTCGCCCAGGCCAGCTATGCACAGGTTGATAACATGGCGTTTGAAAGCGCCTTCCCGGGCTCGCAGGAAATGCGCAATGCGCTTGGCACCGAGATGGAAATCGCCATTCTGGAAGGCTGGACCGCCGAGGAAACCATCGAAGACCTCGCTGCCGTCGCCCAGGAGATTCTGGACCGTCAATAACCCATTCCCATCAACATACGGCGGAAGGGAAAGCTTCGGCTTTCCCTTCTCCGTTTTTAGACTGTAGGAGTAGAGTATGACAACGCTGCGGTTTTATCAGGGGCTTTCTACCATTGGTGGCACGATCATTGAGCTGCAAACAGCCAAGGCGCGCTGCCTGTTCGATTTTGGGTTGATTTTTGATCCGACGATTGACGCGCGGGTGCGCCCTCGCCCGGATGCGCTGGTGCACGATGGCCTGCAAACCGGCTCTCTTGCCCCCATCGAAGGCGTGTATGATGCGCAGGCCCTGCACGGTCTGCCGCTGCTGCCCTATGGGCAAACGCAGCCCCGGCCCTTTGTGCTGATTTCGCACATGCATCTGGATCACATGGGTGCGTTGGGGCTTTTGGCGGGTGCGCTGGACGTGTACATGACACGGGACAGTTTGCGCTTATACCGTGGCCTGCATAAGACCGGTGAAACCGCCCCCGGCTATCACCGCAACTGCATCGGCCTGCAACCGATGCGCTGGAATACCGTTGAGGATATCCGCTTTCGCTTGATTCCCGTTGACCACGATGTGCCGGGTGCGTGCGGTTTTGAATTCATTACACCGGATGGCCGTATTTGCTATACGGGTGACCTGCGTTTGCACGGACGCGGGGGAGATAAAAGCCTTACGTTTGCCGATACGGTCCAGGGCGCGGATGTTTGCATTATCGAGGGTACCACCGTGAGTTTTATCGAGGATTTTGATGCGGTCATCGCCTCGGACAGCCTGCAAGACTGCCGCAGCGAAGCGCTGGTCGAATCGGAGATTCTGGAGGCAGCGCAGGCTAACACTGGCATGGTGTTCATCAATTTATACCGCCGCAATGTGGAACGCGTGCATACGCTGAAAACCGCGCTGGAACGCACAGGCAGGCAGTTTGTCATGCAGCGCGAAACCGCCGTTTTGTACCGGCAGTTTCATCCGGCAGAATCGGTGGCGGTATTTGAGCCGTCCATGGGCAAACGCGCATTGGCCAATGCAACTAGCATCTCGATTGAGGATTTGCAGGCACACCCGAAGCACTATGCACTGGATTTGCCCTATGAACAGCTGCTCTCTGTACTCGATTTTGAAGCGGATCAAAGCTTGTACATCCATTCCGACGGGGTGCCGCTTGGGGCGTATGATCCCGGCTATCAAAAGTTGATGGACTTCCTGTCGCGGCAGGGTATCGCCTATCGGGCCATTGGCTGCGGCGGCCATGCCAAGCCCGCGCATCTTAAATATATACTCAATCGCATCGCACCCAAAACATTGGTACCGCTGCACAGCCTGACCCCGCAGAAGATGAACCTCTCCGGCGTGCAGCGCGTATTACCGGAGGCAGGGCGCTTCTATACGCTGTCCGACGGCAGGCTGACGCTGATGCCGTAGGGGTCGTATGGATTGTATTGAAAACACCGGGGCGTGCCGTACATTGCACGCCCCGGTGTTTGTTTATTCCAGTGCTTTCATGGCCTGATCGAGGGGAATGACTGTTGCAAACCGGCCATGCCATATATCTTGCTCATAGTAGCGCCGCAGCGCATCCGCCGGAGCGATGGACGCGTCAAAGGTGGTTGTGCACCCTTTAGGAATCAGCGCAGTATAGCCGTGCTCAAATGCGCTTTTCACCGTGGCATCCACACAGTATTCCGTCTGCATGCCGCAGATGA
The DNA here is from genome assembly GCA_963678055.1 of Candidatus Limiplasma sp. Lineage (GTDB taxonomy): Bacteria > Bacillota > Clostridia > Christensenellales > Aristaeellaceae > CAXXOK01. Next base: position 2,469,117 of record OY782679.1, on the reverse strand, counting down.
CCAGCGTTGTAAGCTGTTTCTGTCTTAGATACTCCTCCAGATTCGTATCTTTAAACGCGCTGGAGTAGCGCTTTTCGATGATGGTCTCTCCATCGGCAGGTGCGATGATGGCACTGATTTCCCATGCGGGGGAGCCGAAAAACAAACCCTGTTCATCGTCTTCGCTGTGGCGTACGAAGATAATTTCCGTATCATGCCTGCGGGCCTGTTCCTGCAGGGCTTTAATATCCTGCAATACTGCGTCCGCCTGATAGGGCCGCTCGTCCAGCAGCCCCTGCTGCACATCAATCACCAGCAATGCGGTGTGTTTCATCGGTATGCCTCCTTGCGTGTCTACTTTGGAATACTATACCGCAGTAAGCGTGCTTTGAAAATAGTTTCTGCATTTTGGCTCACTTGTTGTTTAACCCATCGGATGGATTGACACGGTATAGGGTGAGCGCATCAAGCGCAGGGTAAGCCAGCCAGACAAACTCTGCTTGACAAGCCTACAGGCCGCCAGTATAGTAAGGCTAACTGAGGACTGTTATAATTGTAACGAATAATACCAAAAGAACATACTTCTTACTAAGGAGATGAAACAATGATATCACGCATTGAAATCAAAGAACGGGCGAAAGCCAACGTCAAACAGCAACAGGGCATGGCAATCCTTGCGTTCGTGCTCTACTCGGTGATCTCCGGTGTGCTGACCGGTGCAACGGTGGGGCTGGCTGTGCTGTTCCTCATGCCGCCGCAGACCGTAGGCTTCAGCTACTTCAGCTTACGCCTGTACCGCGGCGAACCCTGCGAAATTACCGATATGATTACCCCCGGCTTTCAGGACTATGTCAGAAGCCTGGTCGGTATCCTGTGGATGTACCTGTTCACATTCTTATGGTCGCTGCTGTTTGTGGTGCCGGGCATCATCAAGGGTATTGCCTACTCCATGACGCCGTATATCCTCGCCGATCGGGATGATATCTCCGCGCAGGACGCCCTCGTGGAATCCATGGACATGACCTATGGCCACAAGCTGGATATTTTTATCATGATGCTGTCCTTCGTCGGCTGGTGGATTCTGTCAGCGCTGACATTTGGCATTCTGGCCCTCGTTTACGTAGGCCCGTACACGGCGACCAGCATGGCAGGCTTGTATGAGGAGCTGAAGAAAGAACAGATGCTCGAAGAAGCCCAGGAGGCGTAAGTCGCCTTTCCCGTAACACAAACAAACACCGCTGCCAGATGGCAGCGGTGTTTTGCTATGCGGGGTACGGGGTGATTAGCGGAAACCGGAGGATTTACAATTGTTCTGTGGGTACAGTGGTATACTATAAGTAGGAAGGAGGGATGTGGTTTGCGTAAACTGTACTTGATTACAGGCGGAACCGGACATGTGGGTCAGACTGTGATCCAGCAGCTTTTGGGTCAGCACGGTCACGATATCCGTGTATTAGTGCTGCCCGATGATAAAACCCCTTTGCCTGCTGCCGTGGAACGTGTGCCCGGCAATGTATGCGACCGAAATTCCTTGCTTCCGTTTATGGATACCGACGGATACGATACGGCGGTGCTGTACCACCTGGCGGCGTATATTACCATTGCCTCCAAAGAAGACCCCAAGGTCTGGCAGGTGAATGTGGAAGGAACCCGCAATGTGATGGACTGCGCTTTGCAGCTTGGCATTCCGCGGGTTGTGTATGTCAGCTCGGTGCATGCCATTGCCGAAAAACCGCGACCCGATGTGATTGCCGAAACCCGGCAGTTTTCGCCCGGCACCGTGCATGGACAGTATGCCAAGTCCAAGGCCATGGCGGCGGATATCGTGCTGCAATATGCCAGACGCGGGCTCAACGTGAGCATCGTGCACCCCTCCGGGATCATCGGCCCGGGTGACAGCCAAAAAACCAATCACCTGACGCGCACCATTGCAGCCATGGCCTCCGGACATATTCCCGTATCCATCAGCGGTGGGTATGATTTTGTGGATGTTCGCGATGTGGCGGAGGGTATCATCCGCTGCGAGACGAAGGGGAGACCGGGGGAGTGCTATATCCTGTCCGGCCACTTTATCACGGTCGCCGGGCTGATGCGAATCATCTCCCGCTATACGGGCCGCCGGTTCATGCCGCTCTATGTTCCAAAATTCGTGATGAAAGCAGCTGCCTATCTTGGAGAAAGACTGTCGCTGCTGTTTCGCCGTGTACCGCTATTGACACCGTATTCGCTGTTTACCTTATATTCAAATGCCCTGTTCAGCCACCGCAAAGCGACAAGGCAGCTGGGCTACCGACCCCGTGCCCTTAGGGCAAGCGTACGCAGTGTATTGCTTTCGCTGGGCTACCGAAGGAAAAGCAAAACTACGGCATAAAAGCGCGTATGTTTATAGGCAAAGAAAACGCCCGGATCAATTGATCCGGGCGTTTGGTGTTTATGGGGTTTCAAGCATCAAGGTACACTGTTACTCCATAACCTCTACCTTTTCACAGTAGAAAATGATGCCCATGTAATTAAATGCCAGCGTGCCGTCTTCCAGCAAGCTAACAGACTGCGCGTATTCGTCACCCATAGAGGATCCGATCATCAGTTTCCCATCGACCAAAGTGCCGGCTTCTTCGCTGGTTACCTCAAACGCAGTCAATACGCCGTTTTCAATCAGAACAGTTGCGTCTTCCAGACCGGATTCCGCCATCGCGGCAAACGGTACGACCATGCCATATGCGTTGACCATGGTGATGTTCCAGGTGCCGTCAAAGTCAGCGATATCTTCGGCTGCGACTTCCGCAGCGGCTTCAAATCCGGCGACGGGAGGTTCGCGATCAAAGATCATTGTAGTTCCTTCAATGCTTGCAACTAGTTGGCCCTCTTCATTCAGCACCAAAGAAAGCGGATCTTCCTCGGCGACTACGGTAAGTACATCGTCTTCCAGGGTCCAGGTGGCAGGTGTTTCTTCCTCGCCTGTGCTGGATACGAGGCCGGAGCCATCATCATTCAGGGTGATTGTCATTTCCATCCCCATATCAGCGGGGTTAAGGGTAACGCCTTCGGATTCAATAGAAAGCAGATACCACACGCCGGTATACTCGGCGGATTGTGCTGTTGCCAGTGCAGTTAGCATGAATACGGCCAGCAGCAAAGCGGTGAATTTCTTTAACATAACAGATTCTCCTTTTGTCCGTAGTGGATAACAGAAGCCAAACATAGTGTCCTTTCTGCTATCATACCATATTTTCTAGTGTTTACAAGATTTATCGGTTTGAAACATAGCAGGGTCATAAAGCGCGAAACATAACCCGGCGGGTGGATGCGGCTTTCGACAACCGGCAGAGCGCTTGCGTTTTATCATCCAGCACACTGGTATTTGACAGTTCGACTATCACTTTGGCCCACGCTGCTGGCTCCTTGTAAAACCTATTTTACAAACTCCCGCCATTCGTGTTTTGCGAAGGGACGCTTGCTATTTTGAAGTGCTTCCTCCACGGTGCAGGTATTGTTGCTTTCTAGCAACGCTTGCAAATACGATAGGCGATCATCAATGCCTGGTTTTGCCGTCGTTTCATCAATCGCTACCGTTCCATGTCCCATTAGCAGCGTGTGGCCCAGCGCTTGGATTCTTTTTAGGGATTCAATGTGCGACGGCACATTGGCCCATTTTACAAAGGGTAATACATCGGTTCCATCATTCATGGTGATATAAAGATCACCCACATGAACATAAGTGCGATTGACAAAAATCAGCATTGAACAATCGGAATGCCCCGGCGCATGTTCAAACTGCAAATTGAAATCACCAAACCGCAGCTCTGTCTCGTTATCCACAAGGACTGTGGGCGAGAGCAAGGCTTCATTCTCAGGCAGATAGGTACGTATGGTATTGGTGGCATATGGGTTGCCGTAGATGGCTTTTGTATTCAGCAATCGGATCCCATCAATGTGATCGGGATGAAAGTGCGATGGAATCACAGCGGTTATGGTATACTTGCCATCAATATCATGCAGGACTTCCTCCATCTGATGCGCGTATCCGGCATCAATCAGGAGTGCTTCTGCTCCGTTTCGTAGCATATACAGGTTGCTGCCGACATTTCCATCACGTGTCGGCTCAAATTGATATACAATCAGATTTTTCTCGATTTCTATTTTCTTCATATCCATAGTATAGCATAGGTTGTTGGTCATTGAAATGTGTGCTGCTATCTACGATTGCAAGGCAATGGAAAAAAATAGGAGATAACCCGTGTGAATTTTGGCGGTACCGAGCGGCGAGTATCCACAATAGCAGTATCAAACAAAAACCCGCATCAGTATGATGCGGGTTTATTGTGGCGGAGAGTTAGGGATTCGAACCCTAGTCAGGTTTTGGCCTGAACACGATTTCCAGTCGTGCGCCTTCGACCACTCAGCCAACTCTCCCTATGCGCATGAGCGCAACGGATATATTATAGGGGAAGGGTTGGGGCTTGTCAATGCGATATTTGCGTTCTGGCGCAGTGTTTTTTCGGGTGAGGCCGATTCGATGCGGGTTGTTTACGAAGCGCAGAATTTATTGATGTAGGCATCCAGACTTTTACGGATCACCTTCTGGGCTTCGGCGGGGCCGTGGAACTCGTCTACAACCGTTTCTTTGCCTTCGAGGTTTTTATATACGGAAAAGAAATGCGACATCTCCGAGAAGATATGCTTGGGCAACTCGCTGATGTCTTTGTAGCTGTTAAAAGTGGGGTCCTGAAACGGAATGGCGATAATTTTTTCATCCGGCCGGCCCTGATCCAGCATGGTCAATACGCCGATGGGGTAGCAGCGCACTAAGCTCAGCGGCTGAATGACTTCGCTGGAGACCACCAGCACATCCAGCGGGTCCAGATCTTCGGCATAGGTGCGCGGAATCAGGCCATAGTTGCACGGATAGTGGGTGGATGTGTACAGGATTCGGTCCAAAATCAAACTGCCCGTTTCCTTGTCCAGTTCATATTTCTTTTTGGACCCTTTTTCAATTTCGATAACAGCAATAAAGTCCTGTGGTGCAATACGCTTGGGTGAAATATCATGCCATATATTGCTCATGACGGTGACCTCCCGCTTATCTTTGCCTGCATTGTAACAAGCCTTAGCGGCTTTGTAAAGAACCGTCATCTTGTACTAATTTTGTATCAAAGCGCTGCTTCCCCTTGTCACTGTTCATGGCGGCAAAGCTGTGGTACACTTCGCTCTGTTGTGTTCCCAGGGTAGAAATCCGGCAGATGTTGTGGTCACCCTGTCGGACCCGTACTTGACAATCATTCGCTTTCTCATATAATTAGTTAGACTAACGAATGATAACTCGTGGGTCAATCTCTGGAAAAGGCGGGCGCGGATGGACACTTTCAACCATGAGCTCAACCGGTTACTGGTCATGGCGTATCGGAAGATCGTCATGCTGGAGGAAGAGATCATCAACTTGATTTCCGGCATGGAACTGACCATCAGCGAGATGCACATGCTGGAAGCCATCGGCGAGAAGCGACAGGACGGTATGCAACTGCATGAACTGGCCCAGACGCTGGATTTATCCCCGCCAACGGTGACCGTTGCCATTAACAAGCTGTTTAAAAAAGGGTATGTTGAGAAAAGGAAATCCGACAAAGACAAACGCAGTGTGATCGTGGAACTGACGCGCATGGGAAAGAAAATGAACGGGGCGCACCGCTATTTTCATGAGCAGATGGTCCGCGATATAGATAAATTGCTCCTCCCGCCGGAACGGGATGGCTTGCTACGGGGCATGAAGGCACTCAACCGATTTTTCGACAATGCATTTGCAGAAGTGGAGGCGAAGAAACAAGAAAGACGCGAAAAAAATCAAAATGAAAGTGTGTGAATGAATGAAAATTAGCTCCTTTGGGCATGCGTTGCCCGCACAGGAAATAGACAACGAAACCATCTCGGAAATTCTGGATACCTCGGATGAATGGATACAATCCCACACCGGCATTGCAAGCCGCCGCATCCTCACGGGAGATGAAACCATCAGTGCACTGGGCGCAAAGGCGGCCAGGATGGCACTGGACAGAGCTGGACTTACAACCGACGACATTGACTATATTCTATGTTCCACAACCTGCGGAGAGATGATATTCCCCTCAACCGCCTGCCTGATTCAGCGTGAGCTGGGTGCTACTTGCCCCGCGCTGGATGTAAACGCCGGCTGCACAGGCTTCCTCTACGCGCTGGATATGGCCGATGCGATGCTGCTTCGCGGGCAAGTGAAGAACGTGCTGGTCATCGCTGCCGAGCAAATTACGCGGCTTGCAGACTGGTCCGACCGGTCCACTTGCGTACTGTTTGGCGATGCCGCAGGCGCTGCTGTTTGCCAGGTTGGCGACGGCCTGAAAGCCACCCACTTGGCTGCTACTGGCAATACGGATGTACTTTATGCTACAATGGATGGTGGTAACTGCCCCTTCACCGAGCCGAAAATCAAGGCGATTCCCATGCAGATGAGCGGGCAGGAAGTATTCAAGTATGCCGTGACACAGTCCAGTAAGGACATTCACTTCGTACTGGAAAAAGGAGGGGTGGAAGCAAGCGTAGTCGATCACTTCGTATTACATCAGGCCAACCGCCGCATCCTAGATGCCGCACGGTCGCGCCTGAAACAGCCTGCCGAAAAATTCCCCATGAATATTGGAACCCGCGGGAATACAGGGTCGGCTGGCATCCCCGTTCTACTGTCTGAAATGATGGGGGACGGTCGTCTGCAAACGGGGGATACCCTCGTACTTAGCGCCTTTGGCGCAGGATTAACCTCTGCTGCAGCGTTGCTGCAATTCAATATTTAGGAGGACCTTATTTATGAGCACTTATGATACCATTGCAAAACTTCTGGCCGAATCCAAAGACATTGACGTCAACGAAATCCGTCCGGAGATGGGCTTTTCCGAACTGGACCTGGACAGCCTGGACGTGGCAGAACTGGTGATGAACCTGGAAGACGAACTGGGCGTGCCTGTTGAGATTGATGAATCCCTGCGCACGATTAACGATCTGGTGGCGAAAGTCGAAACAGCAAAATAATGATCAACTCAATACTGACACGGGAATTGGGGCTTACATACCCCATTTTTCAGGGCGGTATGGCATGGGTATCGGATGCGCAGCTCGCGGCCTCGGTTTCAAACGCCGGCGGGCTAGGCATTATCTCTGCCATGAACCTGGACGCCGAATACCTGCGTGATCAAATTCGCAAATGCCGTACGCTGACGGATAAGCCCTTTGGGGTGAATGTCATGCTGATGAGCCCGTTTGTCAAAGATGTGGCCAAGGTATGCGCGGAAGAAAAACCCGCCGTGGTGACCACGGGCGCAGGCTTACCCAACCTCTACATGAAGGACTGGCTCGACGCGGGTATCCGAGTGATCCCCGTCGTGCCGTCCACGGCTATGGCAAGGCTGGTAGAACGCGCCGGTGCGTTTGCTGTGATCGCCGAAGGCGGCGAATCCGGCGGGCATATTGGCGATCTGGCTACCATCACCCTCGTACCCCAGGTGGTCGATGCTGTGAAAATCCCCGTGATTGCGGCGGGTGGAATCGGCGATGGCCGCGGTGTAGCCGCAGCGATGATGCTGGGCGCAGCGGGCGTACAGTGCGGAACCATTTTCCTGTGTTCGCAGGAATGTACCATTCATGACAACTACAAGCAGAAGGTGCTGGCGGCCAAGGATATCGATACCACCGTGACCGGTAAGCGGCTCAACCATGCTGTGCGGTCCATCCGCAGCCCCTTCACACGCAAGTATGCCAAACTTGAATACGAAATCTCCACCACCGGGGAAGAGCTGGAAGCCATGGGCGTAGGCGCACTGCGCAAAGCTGCGCTGGATGGCGATATCGAAAACGGCTGCTTCATCGCAGGTCAGTGCAGCGCATTGGTCAGCGAGATCAGACCCGCCAAGGAGATCATCAAAACCATGTTTGCACAGGCGGAGGACCTTCTGAAAGGAGCGCCGTCATGGGTAAAATAGCATTTGTATTTGCCGGCCAGGGTGCACAGTACTCCGGCATGGGGCAGAGCATATACCAGGCATCGGCCGCAGCCAAGGGGCTGATGGATCAGGCCGAGCAACACAGAAACGGTACGCTTGACCAGTGCTTTTCCGCCGATAAGGAAACGCTGAGCCAGACCATCAACGCCCAGCCCTGCCTGATGGCAGTGGACTGCGCCTGCGCAGCCGCGCTGATGGAAGCGGGTATAAAGCCCGACGGACTTGTGGGCTTCTCGCTTGGCGAGATTGCCGCCCTGGGCATGAGCGGAATGCTTTCGTTTACGCAGGCATTTGCGCTGGTAGAGAAGCGTGCGCAGTTCATGCAGGATTGCGCGCAGCAAAACCCCGGCGCAATGGCCGCCGTGGTGAAACTGGAAGACCAGCAGGTGGAAGCCCTGTGCCAGGCGCACGGAGCCTATCCTGTGAACTACAATAGCCCCGGGCAAGTGGTTTGCGCATTAGCGCTGGACCGGATGGATGCCTTTGCCCAGGCTGTGAAAGAGGCGGGCGGGCGCGCATTGCCGCTGAAAGTCTCCGGTGCGTTCCACAGCCCCTTCATGGCGGATGCCGCCGTAAAACTGAAAGACTATGCACAGACCTTGACATTCTCTCCGCCGGAACTGCCGCTATATGCAAACGCCACCAACGGCCTGTATACCGCAGCGGAAGCGGCCACACTGCTCTCCAGGCAGGTGGACAATCCCATACGGTTTACGCGTCTCATCCGTAAGCTGCAAGACCAAGATTATACGGACTTTATAGAAGTCGGCCCCGGCAAAGTATTAACCGGTTTGATTCAAAAAATCGGCGGGGCAGGCTATACAGCGCATGTGCAGGATGAGGAAACGCTTGGCGAAGTGATACGCCACTACAAGGAGGGCGCCGCATGCTGACGGGGAAAACCGCACTGGTATCGGGTGGCAGCCGCGGCATCGGCCGTGCAATTTGCCAGGCGCTGGCTGCGCAGGGCGCAAACGTCGCCTTCCTGTATGCCAGCAACAAGGCCATGGCTGACGAAACGGAGGCCCTGCTGCAAGACTATCCTGTAAGCGTGAAGGCTTATGCCTGTGACGTGGCGGACTTTGCCGCAACGCAGGATTTGGTTAAAACCGTTGTAGCGGACTTTGGCAGCCTCGATATCCTTGTCAACAACGCCGGCATCACCCGCGATACGCTGGTGATGCGCATGAGCGAGCAGGATTTTGATGCCGTCATCGACACCAACCTCAAAGGCGCATTCAACCTGATTCGTCATGCATCCAAGACTATGCTCAAGCAGCGTGCCGGGCGCATTGTGAACATCACCTCCGTAGCAGGACTGATGGGCAATCCCGGCCAGGCGAACTATTCTGCCGCCAAGGCAGGCATGATCGGCCTGACCAAGACCATCGCCAAGGAAATGGCCTCGCGGGGTATTACCTGCAACGCCGTGGCCCCCGGATTTATCCAAACGGATATGACGGACGCCATGCCCGAAGCGATTCTGGAAAAAGCAATCGACTATATCCCGCTCAAGCGGATGGGTACAGTGCAAGATGTTGCCCACCTGGTGGCCTTCCTCTGTCAGGAGGAAGCCGCTTACATCACCGGTCAGGTGATTCAGGTGGATGGCGGCATGCGCATGTAAGGAACCCGGACCCGATAGAGGAGGAAACATATGAACCGTGTTGTGATTACCGGTATGGGCGCAATTAGCCCTGTCGGTTTGGATGTCCATACATTCTGGAACTCGCTGATCGAGGGGAACTGCGGCATTGACACCATTACGCACTTTGATTCCAGCGGCATGAAGGTGCATCTCGCCGGAGAAGTCAAAGACTTTGACCCCACCAATTTCGGCATCGAAAAGGGCGCTGCCCGCAAAATGGATTTGTTTGTCCAGTATGCCATGGCCGCCGCCAGAGAGGCAATCGGCCAGTCCGGCCTCGTCTCCGATGAGAACATCCCGGCAGAACGCCTGGGTGTGTATATCGGGTCGGGCATCGGCGGCATTCAAACCTTTATGGACGCGGCGACCACCTGTAACGCCAAGGGGCCGGAGCGCATCTCCCCGCATTTCATCCCCAAACTGATCGCCAATATGGCATCCGGCCATCCGGCCATCGCCTTTGGGGCCAAGGGCCCGACCCTGCCCGTGGTTACGGCCTGTGCAACATCCAACCATGCAATCGGCGAGGCGTTTCATGCCATTAAAGCCGGGTATGCCGATGCGATTCTCGCAGGCGGCACGGAAGCATCCATCTGCCCCCTGGCAGTCGGCGGGTTTACCAACTGCATGGCGCTGACCACCGCATCCGATCCGCTACTGGCCAGTTTGCCGTTTGACAGCCGCCGCGGCGGGTTTGTCATCGCCGAAGGCGCAGCGGTGGTGGTGCTGGAATCCGAAGAGCACGCCAAAAAGCGCGGCGCGACCATCATTGCCGAAATTTGCGGCTATGGTAACACCTGCGACGCGTTCCATATCACCGCACCCGATCCTTCGGCCGAAGCCAGCGCACGGGCGATTCGCCTGGCGATGGAAGAAGCCGGATATACCGATACTGACCGCGTATACATCAACGCCCACGGCACCGGAACGCCGCTCAACGACGGTACGGAAACCAAGGCCATCAAGGTGGCCTTGGGCGAAGAAGCCGCAAACCGTGCTATGGTGTCCTCCACCAAATCGGTCACCGGGCACATGCTGGGTGCAGCGGGCGCGGCGGAGTGCATTGCCTCCGCACTGGCGCTGCAAACCGGTATTCTGCCGCCGACCATCGGGTTGACGCAGCCTGATCCCGATTGTGATCTGGATTACGTTCCGCTCGTCAAGCGGGAAGCGCCGCGCGATCTGGCCCTGAACATTTCACTGGGCTTTGGTGGACACAACGCTTGTATTGCATTACGGAAGGTCGGGCAATGAACAGAGAAGAAATTAAGCAAATCATCCCGCATCGGGGGCCGATGCTCTTGGTAGATGAGATCAATTTAGACGGTGAATACGCCCGTGCTACCTATACCGTGCGGGGGGACGAATGGTTTTTGCAGGGGCATTTCCCCGGCAATCCTGTAGTGCCCGGTGTGGTTCTGTGCGAGATTATCGCTCAGGGTGCAGCGCTGCTGCTGAAAGATGACCTCATCGGCAAAGTTCCTTTCTTTGCCGGGATGAACAAGGTCAAGTTCCGCACACCGGCCCGCCCCGGCGACCGGCTGGATGTTAACGCCAAAGTGATCCGCCACAACGGACCCTTCGTGATTCTTGAAGGCAAAGCCTTTGTGGGGAAAACCAAGGTTGTGGAAGGCGAATACACCATCGCGCTGATTGATAAGGACGCGTCTTGACCAAGCACTGTCGCTCCGTATCGACAGTCAACAGGGATGCCGCTTGTACTAAAAAGTAAACACATGGCATAGATAACAACACCCTCCACCGGGTTTCCGGCGGAGGGTGTTGTGCTACCTGACTATAGGTTTGTATGGGGCGATGCCGGTAAATCTTTGTCCATGCAGACTGCATCGTCTCTGCCGATGTACTTTCCAAAGTTTGGGAACACGCTGTAGCCGAGCTTCCGGTAGAATGCGACAGCGTGTGTGTTCACCTTGCGTGTTTCCAGTATCAACCGTGTATAGCCCAGTGCTAACGCTTTGGCTTCAAGCGTGTTGACGATTGCACTGCCAGTGCCGTGATGATTGGGCCGGGCGTATACACGCTTGATCTCGGCTGTGGTCTTTGTAAGTGGGCGCAGTGCGCCGCAGCCGCAGGGGATGCCGTTTTGATAGGCAATCACAAACACGGCGCGCGGGCCAAGCAGGTCGGTTGCGTCAAAACTCTGTTCGCCGCTGGCTCCGGTGATATCGGTTAAGGCACGGCTGAGTTCCGAAAGCAGTTGCTGTGCGTCAGCACTTAGTACGCTGACATCTCTCATTTCAATCATCGATCGTTGCTACTTTGCTTTGTTTAGCATCCAGTCGTCCAGCTTGCCCCAGGGGCCGGAACCGGATGCCTGTACATATGCGCCGACGGTGATCATGCCGCCGGTGACGGGGATATTCTCGATGGTCGGGTGCTGCCACTCCTGCCATTTGGTGATGGACATATCCGCTGTGGCGAATACCTCCTCGCCAACCATGGCGTAAATATACATATGCTGCTCGCCTGCGTCACCGCCGTGGATGTACAAGCTAAAGTTATAGTTGCCGTCCGCAAGACCCGTTACAGTCTGCTCAATGCGGAACTCCACGCTTTCCGGATCATAGAAGTGCAACAGCCCGCTGCCGGACTTGATATCGTTCATGCTTTCGGCCCGGTAGACCTGATCGGTCACGCCGTCGATGTTATCAATACGCCACATGCTCATATCGCTGTCTTCAAAGCCGGGGTTGAGCAGGTAGTTATCGGCGGTGATGGTCAGCAGGCACTGCACGGCTGTGCCGCCCGCAATGCCGTCAATCGTATAGATGCCGACACCAGCGGCTTCTGCCTGCTGCACCTGCGCACTGTCCCAGCTGACGGGCAGGGCTTCCATGGAACCATCGTTGAAGACCGCGTCCACAGTCTCCGGCATGGTCACGGAGTCGCCTGCAAAGCCGAGAGCTGTAGCATCCTGATAGCTGTCCACCTTCCGCTGCGCTGTGGACCCCGTGCAGCAGTACAGGGGGAGGGACAGCGTAGGCAGTGCATGCCCGGTAAAGTCAAACAGCGCTTGGTTGTCCCAGGAGGTACCGCCGTAGTAGAGACCGGCATCCGTTGGGTCATAGTCGCTTGCGTAGGAACTTGCCCAGCCTGAGCCGTACTGCTCCCAGAGGGCTGACTGCGCTTCCAGCGTATCACCGGGTACCGGCAGCCAGGCGGGTTCCCAGTAGCTCCACCCGAAAGTGCCGCCGTCGACCGCGGCCTGGGTCACCGCTCTCAGGGCATTGGCCTGGCCTTGCAGGGTGGTAGCAAAGTCCAGCACGGTGCCGGTTGCGGGCACGGAGTTGGGCTGCATATCGCCGTTTTCCTGCGTATAGATATAGGAAGTTTCTGCAACAAATGTCAGCTTACCGTATTCTTCTGCCACGGATTGCAGCACCTGGGTCAGGTTTTCCAGCGTGCCGTGCCAGAAGGGATAGTAGCTGACGGCGTATACATCGTAATCCACGCTGCGGGCCCAAAGCAGACGGGCGTAGCGTGCATCGGGTTTGGAAAAATGCAGGGCGACCAATGCGTCCGGCAGGGTATCGCGTACGGCGCGGCTGCCAGCCTTGAACAACACCGCCATATCGTTCCAGTTTTTTACCCCGGCAATGGCGGAGTCGGTTTCGTTGCCGACCTGCACCATGGCGATATCGGCACCGGTCGCTGCAATCGCTTGCAGGCTTTCGCAGGTGTATTGGTAGAGCGCGTCAGTCTTTTCATCGACTGTCATGCCCTCCCATGCCTTTGGGCTCATCTGCTTTTTCGGGTCTGCCCAAAAATCGCTGTAGTGGAAGTCTACAATCAGCTGCAGGCCTGCGTCTGCCGCGCGCTGTGCGATTTGTGTTGCGACCTGAATGTCGCACACGCCGCCGCCGTAGGGGTTGCCCTGGGCATCAAAGGGATCGACCCACACGCGCACTCGCACGGCTTTGAATCCGCCATCTTTCAGCAGGCGGAACAGATCACATTCGGTACCATCAGGGCCGTAAAACTGCACCCCGCTGTTTTCCAGCGATAGCACGCTGGACACATCAGCGGCAAACAAAAAATCCTCCGGCAGGCCGTCCACCGGGGTGACGAATATGCCATCCGCCATGGCGGGCAGGGAAATACAAACCACGCAGAACAGTACACTGAAACAGACGAAACGATGCAATAATTTTGACATAGGAGTTCCCCTCTATCCGGTTTCACAGAGCAGTCAGTTGGTTATAGTATAGCATAGTGAAAAACCGACGGGCAAGCATACCGGCGTGGTCATTGCCGCGGTTTTACAACGATTTTACCGGTTTCAGCCAATAAGAATCATTGACATGAAATAGGTAGAGTGGTATAGTCAAACTACACTGACACACAAGTAACGAATTCCAAAAACACAATAAAAAACGGAGGTATTCTCATGAAAAAAATTCTTGCTGTATTTCTCGCAGTAGCGATGCTGTTCGGCCTGACCGCAACAGCGTTTGCGGAAGACACGGTTGCGCTTTTGGTTTGGGTCGGCGACGATCTGGATCAGGAATGGATCAACGGTGTCATCAACAACTTCAAGGCCGCCAATCCCACCACCAAGTTTGACATCAAAGTCGGCATCCAGTCCGAATCGACCGCCAAAGCCACGGTGCTGACCGATATCACCGCGGCGGCGGATGTATTCACCTTTGCTGATGATCAGCTGGGCGAACTGGTCAACGCCGGTGCCCTGCAGCCCGTATCCCTGAATGTGGAAGATGTGGTTGCACGCAACAGCGCGGGTTCCGTGGCCGCCTCTACGGTGGACGGTACCCTGTACGCCTATCCTGCCACGGCCGATAATGGCTACTTCATGTTCTACAACAAAGAATACTTCACCGAAGACGATGTTATGAGCATGGATGCCATGCTTGATAAAGCGGCGGCAGCCGGTAAAAAGGTATCCATGGAAATGAGCGGCGGCTGGTATATGTATTCGTTCTTTGCCGGCGCAGGCCTCACCATGCAGCTTCTGCCCGATGGCGTGAACAACGAAAGCAACTGGAACGCGACCGATACCCCCATCAAGGGTGTTGATGTTGCCCAGGCCATGCTCGATATCGCAGCCAATCCCGGATTTGTTAACCAGGGTGACGGTGAATTCGTAACCGGCATCAAAGAAGGCTCGGTCATCGCAGGAATCAACGGCGTATGGAACGCCAACGCAGCAGCCGAAGCCTGGGGCGAGAACTACGCCGCTACCAAGCTGCCCACCTATACGGTGGCCGGTGAGCAGGTGCAAATGGCATCCTTTGCCGGTTATAAACTGGTGGGCGTGAATGCCTACAGTGCCAATGTCGGCTGGGCGATGATGTTTGCAGACTTTATGACCAACGAGCAAAGCCAGGTTTCGCGCTTTACGCTTCGTGGTCAGGGCCCGTCCAACATCGCAGCCGGCGCATCGCCTGAGGTGCAGGCAGCACCCGCAATCGCCGCACTGGCAGAGCAAAGCGCGTATGCAACGACCCAGCGCGTTGGCGGCAACTACTGGGGCCCCGCGGCATCGTTTGGCGCAATCATCTACGGCGGCAACGCCGATGGGACTGACCTGCAGACCCTGCTTGATAACATGGTCGCCGGTATTACGGCTCCCGTTCAATAAACTGTACACCCCAACGGGTTGATGGTAACATGCCCGCGCGCTCAGCAATGGGCACGCGGGCTGTTTTCCTAAAGGAAGGAGGGCTGCGATGCACTCGCTGCAAACCACGGAGATTCGGGGGCAAAAAGGATCGCTGAAAAACGGCTTGCTGGCACTGGCTTCGTTTTTCACTGACTTTTACCATGATCTCCGGGAAGGCGACCTGTGGGTCCGGCTATCGCTCATTCTATTCGGCGCGGGCTATTTCAGGCGCAGGCAAATTGTTAAAGGCGTGCTGGTCACAGTGCTCCAGGCGTTTATCTTTATTTTCTATCCCATTGCGCTGTGGCCGTACCTAAGCAAGTTCGGTACGCTGGGCACGGTGAAGCGCGCGGCGGTGTTCAACCCCGAAACCATGAAAAACGAGGTCAACGATTTCGATCACTCGTTCATGATTCTTCTGTTCGGATTGATCGGTATTATTATCCTCGTAGCTGTTGTGCTGTTTTGGATTCGGAATATTCATGCGGTGCGGCAGCTGCAAATACAGGCAGAAAGCGGGAAGAAAATCAACCGCTTTTCAGACGACGTTCGCACCCTGCTCAATGAACGCTTTCACATCACACTGCTGACGCTGCCAAGCCTTGGCGTGATGCTGTTTACCATCCTCCCTCTATTGGTGATGATCTGTGTCGCTTTTACCAACTACGACCAGACCCACATGGTGCCCACCAACCTGTTTACCTGGACGGGCTTAAGCAACTTTAAAACGCTGTTTACGCAGTCGCAGACCATTACGTTTGGGTACTCGTTTGCCCGGGTGCTGAGCTGGACGCTGATTTGGGCATTCTTTGCCACGTTCACCAACTTCTTTTTCGGCATCCTGCTGGCGATGTTCATTAACAA
Source organism: Candidatus Limiplasma sp. (assembly GCA_963678055.1). Classification (GTDB taxonomy): domain Bacteria; phylum Bacillota; class Clostridia; order Christensenellales; family Aristaeellaceae; genus CAXXOK01. The sequence continues at coordinate 2,452,964 of OY782679.1, read as the reverse complement.
CAAACGAACGCGGCTCAAGCGTATGTGGCGTACGATGTTCATCATTACCATAGCGGTGCCGCAGTTTGTGTCACTGCTGCTTGTACGCAATTTCTTTGCCAATACCGGCATTGTCAATACCATATTTGCAAATGTAGGCATTACGGATTTCTTCAAGCAAATCGGACTTTTGTCGCAGGGCTCCGCTTATATCCCGTTCTTGACCGATCCGGTATGGACCAAGGTCATGATTATTCTGATCAATATGTGGATCGGCATTCCGTACCTGATGCTGATTGCCACTGGGATTTTGATGAACATTCCCACCGACATTCTGGAAAGTGCGCGCATCGACGGCGCTAACGCCTTTCAAAGCTTCCGTAAGATTACCATGCCGTATATCCTGTTTGTCACCGCACCGTTTCTGGTGACCTCGATTACGCAAAATATCAATAATTTCAACGTGATCTACCTGCTAACCAACGATGTGTTTGTAACCAAGGACCAGCTTCTGGCCAACTCCAACGCCCAGGAGGTGGATCTGCTCGTCACCTGGCTGTACCGCCTGACGCAGAACTACTACAACTATAAGATGGCATCAGTCATCGGTATTGTTATCTTCGCGATTTCGGCTGTGTTTACGGTACTGGCGTTTCGCATACTCATCCGCGGCGACCGAGAGGAGAGATTCCAGTGAAACTATTCAGGCTGACCATGCGACATCTGGTGCTCGCCTTTTTGGTGCTGTTTTGGATGATTCCCATCATCTGGCTGGTGGCGACCTCCTTCAGTGCCGATACCGGGCCCAATATCCGCTCGTTTTTCCCGGTGGAGCTGTCGCTGAACAATTACCGCACCCTACTGTTTGGTATGGATGATGTAGCCCGCTTCCCAAGCTGGTTTCGCAACACCTTTATTATCGCGGTGTTTACGTGCATCATTTCGTCCACCTTTGTGCTGATGGTGGCCTACGCCATGAGTTGTATGCGCTTTAAGGCGCGCAAAGGGCTGATTACCTTTGCCAGCACGCTTTCGCTGTTCCCCGGTTTCCTGGCGATGATCGCGGTGTACTTCATTATGAAATCCATCGGGCTGACGAACAGCAACATCGGGCTGATCTTCGTGTATTCGGGCAGCTCCGGACTGGGATACCTGATCGCTAAAGGCTTCTTTGACACCGTGCCCCGCTCCATGCGCGAGGCCGCATATATTGAAGGGGCATCGGAGTTCAAGGTCTTTTATAAGATAGTATTACCCCTGTCTAAGCCGATTATCGTATATACGGTGATCGCGGCCTTTCTGATACCGTGGATGGATTTCATCTTTGCCAACATCATGCTAAACTCCGGCCTGTCGGAGAACAAGACCGTCGCCATCGGCCTGTACGCCATGGTGGACAAGGTGCGCATTAACTCCTACTTCGGCCAGTTCTGCGCAGGCGGGGTCATTGTATCCATCCCGATTTCCATTCTGTTCATCATCATGCAGAAGTTCTATGTCGAGGGCATCACCGGTGGGTCGGTGAAGGGATAAACGCCGCATAAGAACTGCAGCAAATGGCCGTCGCATAAGGGACGGCCATTTTTGTTTGTGGTATTGTTCGAAACCCGCATTTTAGCGTTTCAAAACAGCCGCTGCGACGTTGCTTTACACTGTGGTGAAGACTATACTATAGGAAACACGGTCGTATATACAGCTTCGACGGTGCAAACCCAGAATGTGACCAACAAGATAAGGAGTATATTCATGAAACGAGTATTTTTACTAATAGTAGCCATCGCAATGATCGCTGTGCTCATCCCCGGCGCCGTCCTGGCGCAGGAGGTGACCACCGAAACAGCAGAGGCGTTGATGCAAACGCTGTTTGATGGCGATTACGAGACGGTTTATAGCGCATCCGCTGCGGACTTGCAAAAGGCGCTGGGCGGATCGGCTGACGGATTGGCAGGGATTATGGCGCAGATTACCCAGGCATACGGCGCATTTGAAGCCATCGAAACCGTAAGCGGAGAGCCATCACAGGGGTACTTTGTGGTGCAGCTTGTTGGTGCGTATGAGACGGCGGAACTCACGTTCCAGCTCGCGTTTGATGCAGAAGGCCTGTTGGCAGGCTTTAGCGTTACGGCTGTGAATCCCAAAGCTTCAGAAAGTTTGGTTGACGAAAACGCGTTTCAGGCCGAGCCCATCACCCTGCGGGCCGGGCAGCCCGACGCGACCAACGGCATGCTGCTACTGCCTACAGGCGAAGGCCCTTTCCCCGCAGTGATCATGATGCAGGGCTCGGGTCCTTCGGACATGAACGAAACAGTGTATGGCATTGCTGTGTTCCGCGATCTGGCGGAGGGACTGGCCGCGGCCGGTGTAGCAAGCATTCGCTATGATAAGTACTCCTATGCCCACAAGGATTTGCTGGCAAAAAGCCCTGAGCTTGTAGCAAGCTTTACCGTAAATGAGGAATACATTCTTGATGCGCAGGCAGCACTGGAATTGCTGCAAAACGATGAACGTATCGGCGACATCTACCTGCTGGGACATAGCCAGGGCGCGATGCTTGCCCCGCGTATTATGGATACGCTCGGTGCGGATTCGTTAGACGGCGCGGTACTGCTCGCCGGATCGCCGCTGCACCTTTGGGAACTGCAGTATCATCAGAATTTAGCGTTTGTCAAAACGCTGGCGGAGGAAGATCAGCCCGCTGCCGTGTCGCAAATCGAAGCGATGGCTGCGCAGGCCGAAACGCTGTCCGGTATGAAAGCTGACGAACTGAAACAAGCCACATTGTTTGGCATTGCGGCCTATTATCAGGCGGATGAAATGTCGGTCGATGCGGCGCAGACAGCCACCACGCTTGCAAAGCCACTGCTCATCGTTCAGGGCGCAAAGGACTGGCAAGTCACACCGGCCGACGGCATTCAGGCCTGGCAGGCAGCGCTTGCAGACAGTGCGTTTGCTACATACAAGCGCTACCCCGACATGAACCATTTGCTGGTGGATATGCAGGGTGAGCCGACGGGTTCGGCTGATGATTACGTGGCCGGCAGCCATGTCAAGCAGGAACTGATCGACGATATCGTTGCATGGATTTTGGGGCGGTAAAATATAAATAGCAAAACCCCCGCCTCAAAAGAGGTGGGGGTTTTGCATTTTGCATACACAGGCTCTCACCCTGACGAATTTTCACGGAATCTGATTTCGGGTCGTGCCGCGTTGACGGGGAATCGGTGTCTGCTTCGCATATACAGGCATGGTCGCAGGTTCCCATGCCCTGATGCCTAAAATTGACCACACAGGGTCAGTTTTGAAACGGCATCAGCCCTCTCGGGTTCGATTCCCCCCGCGGAGATGCCATGAATAACAAAACGCGCCCATGAAGGGCGCGTTTTGTTATTGGCAGCTCCAAGGGGAATCGAACCCCTGATTTCGCCTTGAGAGGGCGACGTCTTAACCGCTTGACCATGGAGCCTCGTCTAAGACTGACATAGTGTAGCATACTTTTTTTACCTTGTAAAGATGATATGGCGGCTTACTTTTACGCGGCTTTGCGCAAAAAAGAAACACAACCCAAGCGTGATTTCTACTTTCAAATTCCGAGGTTTTGTGTATAATAAGTATGTAGTTTGACGATGTGTGCGTAAAGGAGTGAGTCGCGTGACGTCAGATTCGGGCGGAACTACCAGATTCATGCCGGTTGTCGAAGCCACAAGCAACGCAGCCGACATTCTTGAACATGTCTACAGGGCTTTGCAAGCCAAAGGCTACGACCCTGTGACACAGATTGTCGGATATTTGATTTCCGGCGATCCGACCTACATCACCAGCCACAACGGCGCGCGCAGCATGATTACCAGACTGGAGCGCGACGATATTGTGGAAGAACTGGTGCGCGCCTACCTGCGCAATCTCGACCAGTGATCGGGCGCATTGTTGCGCTGGATGTGGGGGACAAGCGTATCGGCATCGCTGCCAGTGATCCGACAGGCACCATTGCCTCCCCGCTGGAGACCTACACACGCGTTGGGTACGGGCCGGATGCCCGCTATATCGCCGCACTGTGCAAGCGCTTGGACACAAGCCGGGTACTGCTGGGCCTTCCGCTGAACATGGATGGGTCTGCGGGCGCGCAGGTGGAGAAAACCCAGGCATTCGGAAACATTCTCAGCCAGGCAGGGCTGCAGGTTCTTTATACGGATGAGCGACTAACCACCGTGACCGCCGAACGTGCGCTGATTGAGGGCAATGTACGGCGGGAGGAGCGTAAGCTGCATGTGGACAAGGTGGCCGCGGCCGTAATACTGGAACAGTGGCTTTCCCGGCAATCGGATTAGGAGGTAACCCTATGACGGACAATCAAAATCAGGAAGATTTTCTGGTCTATTTACAGGATGAGGACGGTAACGATGTTGCCTTTGAACACCTGATGACCGTGAAATATAAGGAACACGAATACATCCTGCTGGAATCCAAGCAGGATATTGAAGGCTGCATGCAGGGCGAAAGCATTATCCTGCGCATAGAGCAGGACGAGAGCGGCGACGATATTTATGTAACCATCGAAGAGGAAGAAGAATATCAAGCCGTATTTGATCAATGCGTGGAAGCCATGGACGACGAAGACGAAAACGACGACGACGCGGCAGATTCATAACGGCGGCTTGTATGCTGCCGATACGCCTATCCCGGTTTCGGGGAGGCGTTTTTTTGAACATTGGCGCGCGCTTGATGGAACAAACGGTATACGGTATACTGTTTTCAACGTTTGGACCCGGGAGGTTTGACCATGACAGACTTGGATATCACGCGGAAAGCGACCCTGAAACCCATTGCACAGATTGCCGAAAAAGCCGGCTTTGCGGCCGATACGGTGATGCCGTATGGCCATTATGTTGCCAAGATTGACCAGCGGGCGTACGCGTCCCTGCCGCAAAAGGCAAAGCTTGTTTTGGTCACCGCCATCAACCCGACACCGGCGGGCGAGGGCAAGACCACAACCTCCGTTGCGCTGGCTGACGGAATGGCGCACATCGGCAAGCAGGTCATGGTCGCGCTCAGAGAGCCGTCTTTGGGGCCTGTGTTTGGCATGAAGGGCGGCGCGACGGGCGGCGGGTATGCCCAGGTTGTGCCCATGGAAAGCATTAACCTGCATTTTACAGGCGATATGCACGCGATTACCGCCGCTAACAACCTGCTTTGCGCGTTGATTGATAATCATATCCACCAGGGCAATGCCCTGCACATCGACCCCGAAACCATTTGCTTTCGGCATTGTCTGGATGTAAACGACAGGCAACTCCGCCAGATTCAACAGGGCTTGGGCGGACCCAAGAACGGCTCCCCACGCGAGGACGGCTTTGATATCACAGCCGCCAGCGAGGTTATGGCCGTATTCTGCCTGGCCAGCGACTTGCTAGATTTAAAACAGCGCCTGTCCGATATCGTGGTGGCATATAATACAGACGGCAAGGCCGTAACGGCCGGGCAGGTCGGTGGTGCGGGCGCGATGACGGCGCTGCTGCGCGACGCATTTGACCCAAACCTTGTACAGACGCTGGAAGGTACGCCTTGTTTAATGCACGGCGGCCCCTTTGCCAATATCGCCCACGGCTGCAATAGCGTGGCCGCAACACAGCTTGCCATGAAAATGGCGGATTATGTTATCACCGAGGCCGGTTTCGGCGCGGATTTGGGCGCTGAAAAGTTTTTAGATATCAAGTGCCGCATGAACGATTTGTGGCCAAGCGCTGTTGTTCTGGTCGCTACGCTGCGTGCTTTGAAGCATCACGGTGGTGCCGCCAAAGGGGAATGGTCAAAGCCCAATCTCCCGGCGCTGGAAAAGGGCATGGAGAACCTGCTTCGGCACATTGATAATATCCAAACCGTTTGGGGTCTTCCTGTGGTGGTTTCCATCAATCAATTTGTAAGCGATGACGACGCGGAAATACAGGCGTTGTCTTCCGCCCTGCAGAAAAATGGCGTTGCATTTGCGCTGTGCGAGGGCTGGGCGAAAGGTGGTGCGGGGGCAGCAGCGCTGGCGAAAGCTGTAGCTGCGGCGGCAGACAGCCCCCCTGCTGCGCCCAAGTTCACCTACGAGGCGGACGTGCCCCTGAAAGGCAAGATTGAAGCGATTGCAAAGCGCGTGTACCACGCGGGCGAAGTCGTATTCACGGACGAGGCAGCGGAATCGCTGCAGCGTTTCGAGGCGGATGGCTTTGGCGGAGTCCCCGTTTGCATCGCCAAAACCCAGTACTCCATGACGGACAACGCCAAGGTGCTGGGCGCGCCGGAGGGCTTTACCCTCACCATACGGCAAGCACGGCTGTCGGCCGGTGCAGGGTTCGTGGTGGCATTTGCGGGTGGCATCATCGCCATGCCGGGCCTGCCCAAAGTACCGGCAGCGCTGAGTATCGATGTCGATCAGAGCGGCGAAATTGAAGGATTGTTTTAAGAAAAGAAGCATGAGGTGAAAACCATGGATCATATGAAAAAGGAACTTTTGCAAGTGTTGCAACAGGACTGCCGTATCCCGCTGGAGAAGCTGTCTGTGATGCTCGACCAGCCCATGGAAACCGTGGCCCAGGCGATTGACGACATGGAGAAATCCGGCGTTATTCTGCGTTATACCCCCGTAATCAACTGGGATCGTGTGGGCAAGGAACGCGTGGAGGGCATGATTGAAGTGCGTACCACACCCCAGCGCGATCAGGGTTTTGATGCCATCGCCAAGCGCATCTACCGTTTCGATGAGGTTAAAAGCGTGTACCTGATGAGTGGGGCGTATGACCTGCTTTTGCTGGTGGAAGCGCCGACGCTTAAGGAGCTTGCGCTGTTTGTATCCTCCAAGCTGAGCGTGCTGGAAAACGTGGTCGGCACGGCAACGCATTTTGTGCTCAAGTGCTACAAAAACGATGGCATCATCTTTGATGACGAAGCCAAGGACAGGAGATTGGCGGTGAATCCTTAATGGATTATTCTCGCTTTCTCAATGCTTCCATCAAGGCCGTACCCAAGTCCGGTATCCGTAAGTTTTTCGACATTGTCCAGACTATGCCGGACGCGATTTCGCTTGGCGTAGGCGAGCCGGATTTTATCACGCCCTATCACATTCGTAACGCCGCGATCGACAGCCTGCTTGACGGAGAAACGCAGTACACCTCCAACTGGGGGAAGCTATCACTGCGAAACGAGATCGCCTTTTATCTCAAGCACCGTTTCGGCCTTCCCTATAATCCAGAAAACGAGATTCTGGCGACAGTCGGTGCCAGCGAGGGGATTGATCTGGCGCTGCGGGCGATGCTGTCGCCCGGGGATGAGGTCGTCGTGCCCGAACCCAGCTTTGTCAGCTATTGTCCGGGCGTGGTGTTTGCAGGCGGCGTGCCTGTGCCTATTGCAACGGATGCTGCCAACAACTTTATGCTGACTGCCGATGCTTTGCGGGCGGCGATTACCGAGAAGACCAAAATCCTGATTATGCCCTACCCCAACAACCCCACCGGCGGGATCATCGACCGCGAAAGCCTGCGCAGTCTGCGCGATGTGATTATCGAGCATGACCTGATGGTGATCAGTGATGAGATCTACGCCGAGCTCAACTACAGCCCTGAGGGGCATGTAAGCATTGCGTCGCTGCCCGGCATGTGGGACCGCACCGTGTATATCAACGGGTTTTCCAAATCCTTTGCTATGACCGGCTGGCGCATCGGCTATGCCTGCGCCCCGGCACCCTTGATGGAAAGCATCGTCAAAATCCATCAATATTCCATCATGTGTGCCGCCAACCAGGCACAGGTCGCCGCCGAACAGGCCTTAAAACGCGGCCGCGAGGACGATTATGCCGACATCGCCACGATGCGCGAAAGCTATAACCACCGCCGTAGGCTGATGTTTAGTGGATTGCGCAAGATGGGCATGGAATGCTTTGAACCCCTTGGCGCGTTCTACATATTTCCGTCGATTGCCAAAACGGGTCTGGGCTCCGAGGAATTCTGCGAGCGGCTTTTGAAGGAAAAGAAAGTCGCCTGCGTACCCGGTACGGCGTTTGGCAGCTGCGGCGAAGGATTTATCCGCTGCTGCTATGCCACGGCGCTGGACAAACTGACTGTCGCGCTGGAGAGGATTGATGATTTTATCAATCACCTCTAAGCTGCCCCATAAGCGGTTAGGCAGTAAGACGATCGAAACGATTGACGTTAGACTTTGATTCACACCCAAAACGATGGAGGAATTTCATGTTTCGTAAACTCACCGCTGTGATGCTGGTGCTTTGCCTGCTTTTACCTGCGCTGGCGCTGGCCACTGAAATGGAAACGGAGTCGGATGTTTCGCTGGAGGATGCACTCATCCAGGCCGGTGTGATCTCCGTAACCGTAACCGACGAAAACGGCGAAACCGTATCCGAGGACACGATAGAAAAAGCGGATATCAATCAGCCGCGCCTGGAAGTGGACGGATCCATCCTGTTAACGATGACCTTCGGCGGGGATGTCACCATTGGCGACAACGTACAGGCCAGCGGCAAGTCCATGTTCGAAAAGGAACTGGACCAGCAGGACAGAGACTTAAACTTTTCCTTTCGTAACGTGAAAGACATTCTGGCGGCGGATGACCTGACGGTACTGAACTTTGAAGGTACGCTGACCACCGCATCGCGCAACCGCTACCGGGCGGACTACCGCTACCTGTTCCGCGCCGATCCGTCCTATGTGTCGATTCTGCCGGACAACGCGGTTGAGTTTGTCACGCTGGAAAACAACCATGTGATGGACATGGGCGAGGAAGGCTTTGCCGAAACCAAGCGTGTATTGTCAGATGCCGGTGTGGGGCATGCGTCCGATGGCGAGCCTGCACTGTTCACGCTATACGGGGCGCAGGTCGGCATTTTAGCCTACCAAACCTTTGATGGAGCGTACGACCGCCTGTACACCCAGGTGCCTGATGATGTTGCCGCACTGAAAGCCCAGGGAGCAGACCTCGTAATCTGCGCGTTCCACTGGGGCGATGAGCTGGACTATTATCCCAACAACAGGCAGCAGAAGCTGGCCAAGATTGCTATTGACGGCGGCGCGGATCTGGTGGTGGGTCACCACAGCCACCGCATCAACCCCATTGAAGAGTATAAGGGGAAGTATATCGTGTATTCGCTGGCAAACTTTATATTTGCGGGCAATACCAAACCCAAGGATATGTCCACCTTCATGTTCCAAGTCAAATTCCGCATCAAGGACGGGGACGTTTCCACGCCCGACGGCTTTATTATCATTCCCGCGCGTATCTCGTCCAAAACGAGCTATAATGACTTTATCATCACCCCCTACACCAAGCGGGAGAATATTGATAGCGTCATCTCCGTGCTGGAGAAAAACGGCGACCATCTGGAAAACCCCGTAGCCGAATACCCCATAAGCTGGGACAAATAAGGAGGCAGTACATGCCGCATTTAATCGGGGAACACGTTATGCTTCGCGAATATAGGCAGGATGATTTTCAGCATATTCGCAAGTGGGTGAACGACCGGTCGACGACCGAGTACCTGTCTCCAATCTTCTGGTTTCCGCAAACCGAGTCGGATACTACCGATTTTCTAAGCCGTGCCTTGCGCGCCGCGCCCAACGCCGCCTATTTCGTCATTGCCGATAACAAAGATGAAAGCTATATCGGCCAGATGGATATCTTTGAAATCAACTGGAAGATACGCAAAGGCATACTGGGTACGGTGATCGGTAACGAGGCTGCCCGTGGCAAAGGGTATGGCACCGAAGCGCTGGTGCTGCTGCAGGAGTATGCCTTTGGCGTGCTTGGTCTGGAACGGTTGGAGCTGGATGTGTATGCAGAAAACAAACGTGCCGTGCGCTGCTATACAAAGGCAGGGTTTCTACACGAGGGTACACGCCGCCACGCCGCCATGGTGAATGGCCGCTATGCCGACGTGCATATGATGGCTGTGATCAAGGGAGACTGGGAAGCAAAACACAAGTAAAAACTACAGGGAAAACAAAAGCCCGGAGCGATCGCTTCGGGCTTCTTTTCTGTATTTATACAATACCATGAAATGGGCTGAAAGTCAAGTCTTGTCTTTGTTTGCGGGTGGGTGTACGCTTATTGGAAGGGGGTGCCTACATGGACAATTCTTTGGCGTTAGCGCTGGGGCAGGCGCAGCTTGCCACCCGGACAGAAAGCCTGCAAAAATGCAACGATGTATCGCAGCGTTACGGGCTTTCGCTCAGCGATCATCAGCTGCAAAATCTGATCGTGGCGGAAAACGAGACCTTGCAGGCTTACGGGCGGCTGGAGTTTGGCGAGGGCATTCTGCCCCGCCTGATGTACAGCTTCTGTGATTCACCCTATAGCACCCGAGACAGTTGGATGGATACGCTTCTTGCGCTCCAAGAGCTGTTTTACACCTTTAAAAATGAGGTCAACGACACTCTTTCCGATGACGAACTGATAGAAGCCATGCACCTTATCTATCATGGCAAAGCGCAGGGCTCGCTGCAGTATTTGGAAAACATGTCTATGACCACATTACTTCATGCATTGCGCAGCGACGAGGAAGAGGATGACCGTGCATACGATTGATTTGAATGCATCCATGATACAGCAGGAAGCGGCGTTCACACGCGAGGAAGAGAATATCATCAAGGCGCGGCTGTTTGTGCTGCTGTCCAAACAGGTGCAGTTGCGTACACAGGGCGATCATTCATCCCTGCGGGAAGAGGATGCGGCGGAGTTGCTGGACTCGCTCCAGTTCACACTGCGGTACCAGCTGTATTTGCAGGGGCTGCCCATGCATGCGTTGCTGACCGCCGACTTAAGTACCCTGCTTGGGCAGGGGCAGGCTGCGCTGCAGGCCTGTGTGGATAATGCTCGCACGCTGCATAGCCAAGCTTTGCGCACCGTGAAGACCTTCGATAGCCGGTCGCTGCGGGATACGCTTGCAAGCATCGGGCAGTTTTTTCAGGCGTATGACCTGCGCTTCTACGCACAGCAAATTCCGGCCTATATCGACTACCAACTCTGCCAGCCGGTGGGGGAGGGATTGCGCGGTGTGCTGTATATTCAGGCCTACCTTGCCCGCTTGCTGACCGAAAACCGCTTTGTATCGTGTTTTCCGGCTGAACATGTATCTGCACTCTTGCACCGGGCGTCGCCGGATTATCGGGACTTGCTGGTGAACCTGTATGATCCTGTGTCTGCTAACGCTTTGGGGCTTATGTTGATTAAGCGCGATCTAACTACACTGCATATCACAGCAGAGCAGGCGGCGGAGATTTACCGGCAGACGATCGCTTTATCGCCTGCCGATGCCCATGCAAAGCTTCGGGAGACGGCCGATGCTGTATGCGATGCTTTGGAGCTGACGGACACCGATGCGGCTGCGTATCTCCGGCAAGTGGCTGAAACCTTGTACCCGCGCATCATCATATCGCCGCAAAGCGCAGCCGGTGTGTTCTCAGCCGCAACTTGACCTATAGATTGACTTTCTGATGCTGTTTCGCTACAATATCTTTCTGTGGGACAAGGAGGTTTCGGCATGGGCAAGATCGTGGCGAAGTTCGGCGGCAGTTCACTTTCGGATGCAGGGCAGTTCCAAAAGGTTCGTAACATCCTCATGATGGACAAGCGACGTGTTTACGTTGTACCCTCTGCGCCCGGCAAACGTCATGCCGAAGATGAAAAGGTCACCGATTTGCTCTACGCCGCCCATCGCATGCAATGCACAGGCGCGGAATGCGACGATTTATTCGGCCGCATTCGACAGCGCTATTCAACCATCGCTGATGCTCTGCGTGTGGAAGTCGATTTTGATACCGAGTTTGATCGCATCCGCAAGGACATCGCCGAAGGTGCAAACTGCGATTACTGTGCCAGCCGCGGCGAATATTTGAACGGAATTTTGCTCAGCAAGTATCTGGGCTTCACATTTATCGATCCTAAGGACACCATCTTTTTCAAAGAAAACGGACAGCTGGATGCCGAGCGCACCAATGCCGTGCTCGGCGAAGTGCTGCGCAATACCGAAAACGCGGTCATCCCCGGCTTTTACGGCAGGGGATTTGATGGCGCTATTCAAACCTTTACCCGTGGCGGCAGCGATGTGACGGGCGCGATTGTCGCCCGCGCAGCGGATGCCGACGTGTACGAAAACTGGACGGATGTATCCGGCTTTTTGATGGCCGACCCGCGCATTGTGCGCGATGCCAAGGTCATTCATTCCATCACCTATCAGGAGTTGCGGGAGCTTTCCTATATGGGGGCAACGGTACTGCATCAGGAAAGCGTTTTCCCCGTGCAGCGCGCTGGCATCCCCACCAATATCCGCAATACCAATCATCCCCACCACATCGGCACGATGATCACCATGGCCCCGGAAGTCAACGGCGCTGCGCACATTATCACCGGTATCGCCGGACGGGTAGGCTTTTCCGTCATCTCGGTGGAAAAGGCGATGATGAACATGGAGCGCGGCTTCGGCCGTAAGGTATTGCAAGCGATTGAGGATTTGGGGCTGAACTTTGAGCACCTGCCCACGGGGATTGACTCCCTCTGCGTGGTGCTGGAGACCGCGCAACTTGACCCGGTTCGCGATCAGGTGAAAGCGCGCATTATGGAGCTGACCAATCCCGACTATATTGATATTCAGGATAGTATGGGCTTGATTGCGACTGTCGGCCGCGGCATGGTGCACAACCCCGGTACAGCGGCACGGCTGTTCAGCGCGCTGAGCAAGGCCAATGTGAACGTGCGTATGATCGATCAGGGCTCTGGCGAGCTGAGCATACTGGTTGGTGTGAATACGAGCGATTTTACAACCGCCATTCAGGCGATCTATGCCGAATTTGTGGAGTGATACAAGCGCTCCCTGCGCACTGAGGATTTGACATGATTTTAACTGCCGATTTGTTTTTTATTGTTTGCCCGCTTACATTTCTGGCGGGTTTTCTTGACTCTATCGCCGGTGGTGGCGGCATGATCTCCCTACCGGCTTACTACCTGGCGGGGCTGCCACCGGCGCTGGCAGCCGGTACCAACAAGCTGTCGGCCATGATGGGCGCGGTGACGGCGACTTTCAACTATGCGCGGGCGGGAAAGATCGTGCTGAAAGTCGGCATTCCGGCCGCGCTTGGCGCACTGATATGTTCTTCGCTTGGCGCTTTGACGCTCACCGCGCTTCCGGAGACGACCGTGCGCATTCTGGTGCTTTGCTGCATTCCCGTGGCTGCGATATTTGCCTTTCGTAAGCCAAAGCCGAAGGAGGCGCTGGAGCGAAGTGCCAGGGCCACGTTTCTGCTATCGTTTTTAATCGGCGGCGTGATCGGCTTTTACGACGGGCTGATCGGGCCGGGCACGGGAACGTTTTTGATTTTGCTGTTTTTACAGGTGTTCCGCATGGAAGCTGTGGATGCCGGTGGCACGGCGCGGATGACCAACCTGGCCAGCAATGTGGCTGCGCTGGTCAGCCTGATTGCCACGGGAAACGTGCTGTTTCTGCTGGGGATTCCGGCGGGACTATGCGCCATGCTCGGCGCATATTTTGGTAGCAAGCTGACCATCCGCAAAGGCGGCAAGCTGATCCGCGGCATGATGCTGGCGGTGCTGGTGCTGTTGTTGCTTAAAATTCTGTACGATATTGTGTTTCCGGCGTGACTATGCTGTAAAAAATAAGGCGGCAGACCCTTGGCCTGCTTGCTTTTTAGCCGCTGGATATGGTAGCATGAACTGACTGAAGACGATGTTTCAGTCGCAGTGAGAGGGGCGAAGGCAATGAATGATATGAAGCGTGAAATTACGCTCAATCTGCCTGCGGATCAGGAATTTGTACTGCTGGCGCGGATGGCGCTTTGCGGCTTGGGTATGCTCGCCGGGCTTGATGTGGGCCTGATCGACGACCTGCGCTCGGCCACCGACGAGGTATTTGACTGCCTGATGCACCAACAGCGCAAAGCGGAGCGGGTTGAACTGAATGCATGGGTGTCTGACACACGATTGCATTGCGGGTTTAAGGCCATCCGTGCTGAGCAAGAAAATGACGGTGAATGCAGCGACCACGAAGTGAGCCGCTGTGTACTGGAAACGTTGATGCCCGATGTCGCATTGATTAACGACGATTGCGGCGTGGGTGAAATCAGCTTTTCGCTGCCATTATAAGGATCTGAACATGACGAATGAAGAACGGGTCGGCGAACTGTTTCAAACATATGCAGATACCCGTGATGTACAAACCAGGGACCAGTTGGTCGAGAGCTACTTGCCCTTGGCCAAGGCTGTCGCGCGCCGTTTTGAGGGTCGCGGGATCGAACTGGAAGACCTGCAGCAGGTTGCCAGCATGGCGCTGCTTAAAGCAGTCGAGCGCTTTGATTTAAGCCGCGGCTATCGTTTTGTCACCTATGCCGTGCCGACCATTGCCGGGGATGTGCGCAACTATATCCGTGATAAAACAGGGTCAATGCGTATGCCCCGCGATATGCGCACGAAGCTCTACCATATGCAGCAGACGCGCGAGAAGTTCGAGCGTGAGCACCTGCGAGAGCCATCTGCCATTGAGCTAGCCACGGCGATGAAAATCACACCGGACGAACTGCTGATGCTGCTGGATATGCGCAAGCAGACCGATACCGTTTCGCTGGATGCACCGATCAGTGATGAGCATGCGGCTCAAATCGGCGCGTTACTGGGCGAGAACGATAAGGGGTACGAGCAGGTTGACCATTCCCAGTGGATGGATTGGATATTCACAAAGGTGGATGAAGACGAACGCAAACTGCTGACCCTGCGCTTTGCCCATCGCTTGGGGCAGCGCGAGGTGGCAAAGCATTTGGGCGTATCGCAGATGCAGGTATCCCGTATGGAACGGCGCGTACTGCAAAGGCTGCGGGCGATTGAAGAAAGCGGCGCGTAACTCGGCAAACTGTAATAGCTTAACTGTGATATACACAATGTGTAATAAATAGAAGTGAAGATGGGAATGTAGGCCTTAAGGCCAACTAGCACCCAAAGTTTGCAAAGAAAATGAAGTGCGTAGCTGCATCACATTCAAAATGTGGCGCAGCTGAAAGAAAGATTGTACTGAGGGAGGCCGCAAGGCCGACTAGCACCCGAAATTTGCGAAGCAAATGAAGTGCGTAGCCCCGCTCAAGCTGAGCGCAGAGCGGATGGGAAATTGTACTGAGGGAGGCCGTAAGGCCGACTAGCACCCGAAATTTGCGAAGCAAATGAAGTGCGTAGCCCCGCTCAAGCTGAGCGCAGAGCGGGGCCGATAGAAAGGAGGCGCGTGATGCAAGGCAACGGAAATCCGGATCCGTATTCGCAGGAACAGTGGATACAGAATATGACCCCCGAGCAGTATGCCCAGTGGCGTGCGCAAAACAGCCTCCCGCCTGTGCAGCAAACCCAGTATCCGCAACAGCCTCCCGCCTCCAATGAGCAATGGGCCGCCATGCAGGCAGCACAGCTGCAAATGTCGCAGCAGGAATTGCTGGAATGGCAGGCCATGCAGCAGGCCAAAGAAGAACTCGCCCGTAAAAAGGCGAGAAAACAGAAACGGAAAATGCGGCGCATGAACCGCAGTCCCCTGGTGCGCATCCTACAAGCGATGCTTATTGTGGGCATGCTCGGCGGGGTTGCCTGGCTGGTGATCAACACCATGCAGGAACCAAAGCCAACCACCGCCATTGTAGAAACCGCATCGCTGGGAACAACCTATGTCGGCGACGCGATGATTGTGCGCAACGAAACCGTATATAACGACGAGGGCGTACAAAATATTGAATACATTGCTCGGGAAGGCAGCCTGGTACAGCGCGGCGACGTGGTGTGCTATGTGTTTTCCACGGGCTATTCCAGCCGCGAGATGACCACCCTGCAGGACTACCGCGACCAGATCAAGGATTATCAGCAAACCTTGCTTGCCACAGAAACGGCCTATGACCAGAAGATGACCCGCCTGAACGAGCAGGTCATCCAGCGCGGTTTAGAAGTGCGTACGCTGGTGCATGGTGCACGCGGCAACCTGATCAACCAGGAAATTGTATTGCAGGATGCCATTGACGAGCGTCAGGCGTATTTCCGCTCCAAGTACTCCTCCGATATGCGCTTAAGCCGCCTGTACGATGATGAAGAAACCCAGCAAAAGCGCATCGACAGCTGGATCAAGCAGCGCGCGGCAACGATGGAAAGTATTATCTCGTTTTATACCGATGGCTTTGAGTATGCGTTGACGCCGCAGTCCTATCTGGATTATTCGCCTGCGGAAGTGCGGGCCATGTTCAACGGAGAAAAACCGACCTTGGATATTACCGAACGCGGCAAGACGGATATCTTCCGCCTGGTGCGCAAGGGTAACTATGCCGTGCTGATGCTGATTAAAGACAGCGTATGGACACCGGTGGAAAATTCCGAGTATAAGCTGACGCTTGAAAACTTTTCGACCACCACCGTCAATGCCCAGGTCATCAGCTATACCCGCTCGTCGGGAGAGCTGCTGCTCAGGCTGGGCGTGGCCGAGGATGTAACCCCGGTGTTGTATATGCGGACCTGCCAGGCGGAGCTGGGTGAGTATGTGGACAGCCTGATCGTGCCCAAGGCCGCTATTTACAATCAGCACGACCAAGAGGGCGTTGTCCGCGTGCTGGAGGACGGCTCGCTGGTGTTTATTCCCATCACCATTATTTCCGAGCAGCCTGACGGCGTGTACATTGCCCCGATTCAAACCAGCGCGCTGAGCTCAGGGCAGACGGTGAAGCTGTTTTACTGATCGGTAGGCGGATATAAGGCTTAGTTTTGGCAGGGTATGCCATGCTGCGGACGGGGATGCCGATCAACGTGCCAGGAACACCCAGGAGGCGAGAGCAGTGGCAAATATGGCTTTTTCGACAGACGCCAGTCATGGTTTAGTCGATTTATCAAGCATAACATTACAGAAGTTAGAAATAAATGTTAATAAAGTGTTAGCGGATTTGCACAAAAATGTGTATCAAAATTCGTCGCCCGCCAAGTTGGTCGCGGTGACGAAGACCGTCACTGCCCAGGTGGTTAGTGCGCTTCTGGCACAGGGAATACAAGATATTGGGGAAAACCGCACACAGGTTGCCCTGCCTAAATTATTACAGATGGATGAAACGGCAGATTTTCGATTGCATTGGATCGGAAGGTTGCAAACTAACAAAGTTAAAGATATAATAGATAAAGTCTATATGCTTCATTCATTGGACAGGCTAACGCTTGCCCAGGAAGTGGATCGCAGGGCCGGCAATAAAGGCATTGTCCTTCCGGCGCTGGTGCAGGTCAATATCGCCAGGGAACCCCAGAAGACTGGGCTTTCCGAGGATGAACTCCTGCCGTTTCTAAAGCAGATGCGGGACTTTCGCAGTATCCGTATTATGGGGCTGATGGCTATGATGCCGTTTACCCGGGATACTGAAGCGCTGGAACACTGGTTCCGGTCGATGCGCGCCTTGTTTGACAGGATGCGTCAGGAAGCGCTGCAGGGCATAGAAATGCAAGAACTATCCATGGGAATGAGCAACGACTATGCGATCGCCGCCCGTTGCGGTGCGACGATGGTCAGGGTCGGGACGGCACTGTATCAGTAAACATCAATTTTTAGATAATGCCTCGCAATGGCGACAGGAGGAAAGCAGTTGAGCGTGTTGCAACGGGTCTCCGGATGGCTGACCGGCAAAGGCGCAAACAGCGGTCAAGCCGCGTATGGCGGCAATCGGCCGCGCGGGTACTACGCATCCCCGGAAGCGGAGGACGCGTATGGTTCCATGTATGGAAACCGCAGCTTTGATGCACCGGAGGAAAATTATCAACAGGAAACAAACCCGGCTGCGGACCGCTTTTCAGGCGGCGCAGATCCCTATAACGGCCGCGTGCCCTACCGCTCCCGACAGGATCAATACCAGGAGCAAGAGGAGTACCGGCAAGCCCAGCAGCAACCGGAGCTGCGCCACCGCCGGCAGGATGCCCAGCAGGGCTATCCGCAAATGCCGGAGCAGGCGGCTTATCAGCAGCAGCAGCCCGCAAACGTGGTCGATTTTCCTGTCCAGCAGGAAGCCGCGCCCTCGCATGTGGAGTATGTGATTTTGCTGCGCAGCCGCAATGAATGCACCAAAGTCATTGAGTATATTAAAACCAACGCTTCCGTGTTTATGAACATGGAGTATATCGCCAACGAGAGCGAGCGCCAGCGCTGCGTGGATATGCTGTCGGGCGCCGCGTATACGCTGGGCTGCCAGCTGCATAAGATTTCCAATCGCGGCATCTACCTGATCGCCTCGCCCTATGTGCGCGTGATGATCGACCCGGCGATGAAGCGCTTTAACGCAACGGCTGAAACCCAGTCCTTCCAGCAACAGCAGACGGCAGACTATGCGCCGGCACCGGAGATGGACTGGAATCCGCAGCAGGCCCCGGCGCAGGCCCCGGCCTATGCCGAGCGGGAGTATGAAGCCCCCGCCGCCTATGCGCAGCCCCAGCAACAGCCGCAACCGCAGCAACAACCGCAGGCCTACAGCCCCTTCCAGCGGCCCCGGCCTACATTTCAGTCCCAACAGCAGCATGAACCGTTCCGCAGGGCGGCCGGTCAGCAGCATTACGGACAATAAAAACCAGCATTTACCGTTGAATACACGGGGAGGTACCCTATGATAACCAGCATTTTAAGCTTTATATTTACCGTGGTCTTGTTTCTCATCACCATCGCGTCGTGGCTGCTTTTAATTTATGTCATCCTCGCGCTGGTCGCGCCTCAGAACCAGTACACCATGCTGATGGGCAAATACATTCAGCCGATACTAACGCCCCTGCGCACATTCCTGCACCGTTTGTTTCCCAAGCTGCGGAATACCGGGGTCGATTTTTCTCCGCTATTGCTGTATTTGTTGATTCAGGTTCTTTCCTGGCTGGTCAGGCTATTGCGCAATATCTTGATTTAATCATCAACCAAACGTTGCTGACGAGAGGAGAATGAAGGATGGCCATTACCGTTTCCGACATTGAACGCAAAGAGTTTGCCTACAAAGGCGCAGGCTACGATCCTTATGATGTAGACCAATATCTCGACCAGATCTGCGACGAAATGGTCGCCATGCAGGACCGCATCGCCCAGCTGGAAAAGGAACTTGCAGATGCCCAGCGTGAAGTGGAAAAAGCCGAGCACGCCGCCAAACCGGCCCCGGCTCCTGCTCCTGCCCCTGCCCCTGTGCAGCAGGAAAGCTATGCAAAGCCTGCCACGGCAGAACCGCCGGTCGCCCGTACTTCCGAAGCACTGGAAGCCATCCTGATCAACGCCCAGCGTTTGGCGGACGATGCCGTGGAAAACGCCAACCGCAAAGCCGAGGATCTGCTCCAAAAGGCCAAGGACGAGGCCAATGGCATTACCGCCGGTGCACGCGAGGAAAAGGAACGCATCGAGGCCGAGTATGCACAGCTTAAGGAAGCGGCCCAGACCTTCAAGGAAAGCTTTTTGAAGATTCTCAACGAGCATAAAGATCTTTTCAACAAGCAGATACAGGAGTCGGGAATCGTATAACCCTTTACAATTTGCCAATTTTGCTTATACTATGAAGGTGCATACATTGGTATGTGCCTTCAACAGTCTTTGCGATGATGAGGACGGACGTTGACAAAACGCTCCCAAGCGAACCCGGGGCAGTGGAAGCCGGGTGGAGTGACACAGCGTCGAATCACCTCGGAGCTATCCGCCTGAATGGTTCAGGGCGGGTCGGGCGCTCCCGTTACAGAGCACAGCGAGAGGGCGGATTCTTCCGCCAACACGGGTGGTACCGCGGGAAGTTGATTTCCGTCCTGATTATACAGGGCGGTTTTTATTTGCAGGAGGAGAAACGATGTATCAGAAGGTCTCAACGGACATGGATTTTGTCAGCCGCGAAAAAAAGGTGATCGAGCTTTGGAAGCAGGAGGATGTCGTTCGCAAATCCTTTGAAGTCAACAAAGGCAACGAACGTTTTACGTTTTTTGATGGCCCGCCGACCGCCAATGGTCGTCCCCACATCGGGCATATCGAAACCCGCGCCTTCAAGGATCTGATTCCGCGCTTTCATGCCATGAAAGGACAGGATGTGCTGCGCAAAGCAGGCTGGGATACCCACGGCTTGCCCGTTGAGCTGGAAGTAGAAAAGCAGCTCAAGCTGGATGGCAAGGACGAGATCGAACGTTACGGCATCGAGCCGTTTATCGCCAAATGCAAAGAAAGCGTCTGGAAGTACCAGAAGGAGTGGGAGGATATCTCCGACCGCGTTGCCTTCTGGGCGGATATGGACGACCCCTATGTAACCTACCATGATACCTATATCGAAAGCATCTGGTGGAGCCTGAAATCCGTATGGGAAAAGGATTTGCTCTACAAGGGCTTCAAAGTTGTGCCGTACTGCCCGCGCTGCGGCACCGCGCTGTCCAGCCACGAGGTGGCCCAGGGCTATCAGGAAGTGACTGAGGATTCGGCCATTGTCCGTTTCCGGATCAAAGGCCGGGACAATGCGTATATTCTGGCGTGGACGACCACCCCGTGGACGCTGCCAAGCAACGTAGCCCTGTGCGTAAATGCCAAGGAAGACTACGTGGAACTGTCCCTGCATGGGGAAACGGTGATCCTCGCCCAGGCGCTGGTGGACAGTGTTTTCGGCGAGCATGCTAAGGAAGCAAAGGTCATCTCCATCATGAAGGGCAAAGAGCTGGAGGGTGTGGAGTACGAGCCGCTGTACCATTTCGATGGCATTGATTATCCCCGTGAAAAGGGCTGGTATGTGGTTTCGGACGACTATGTGACCCTGACCGACGGTACCGGCATTGTGCACACTGCCCCTGCCTTTGGTGAGGACGATGCGCGCATCGGCCGCAGCTATAACCTACCGTTTGTGCAACTGGTCAATGCGCAGGGCAAGTTTGTGGACGGCACCCCCTGGGCCGGTGTTGCGGTCAAGGAAGCTGATGCCTTGATTATTCAGGAGCTGAAAGACCGCGGTTTGCTGGTCGCTGCTGTGCCGTTTACGCATAACTATCCGTTCTGCTGGCGCTGCGATACGGCACTTTTGTACTACGCGCGTGCAACCTGGTTCATCGCCATGACCAAGGTGCGCGATCAACTGGTGGCCAACAATCGCTCCGTGAACTGGTATCCCGATAACATCAAAGACGGCCGTATGGGCAACTTTGTGGAAAATGTGGTGGACTGGGGTCTGTCGCGTGAGCGCTACTGGGGCACGCCGCTGCCCATGTGGATTTGCGAAGATGGGCACCAGCATGTTATCGGCAGCCGGAAAGAGCTCATCGAGATGGCGACCGGCCCCGTGGCTGAGGACATCGAACTGCACCGCCCCTTCATCGACAATGTAGAAATCACCTGCCCGCACTGCGGCAAACCCATGCACCGCGTACCGGAAGTGATCGACTGCTGGTACGATTCGGGCTCCATGCCCTTTGCGCAGTGGCACTACCCCTTTGAAAACAAAGAGGTTTTTGAGCAGCGTTTCCCCGCCGATTTTATCTGCGAAGCGGTGGACCAGACCCGTGGCTGGTTCTATACCATGCTTGCCATCAGCACCCTGCTGTTTGAAAAATCATCCTTTGAAAACTGCCTCGTGCTGGGGCATGTGCAGGACGAAAACGGCAAGAAAATGTCCAAGCACTTGGGCAATGTCGTCAACCCCTGGGAAGCGTTGGACAAGCACGGCGCGGACGCCGTACGCTGGTATTTCTACACCACCAGCGCACCGTGGCTGCCCTCGCGCTATTCGGACAAAGCGGTCAACGAAGGCCGCCGCAAGTTCCTGTCCACGCTGCAAAACACCTATGCATTCTTCGTACTCTATGCTAATATCGATAATTTCGATCCCAAAGACCACCCGATGGAAAAGGTGGAACTGACCTTGATGGATCAGTGGATCGTGAGCCGCCTGCACCAGCTGATCAAGCAAGTGGACGAGGATCTGTCCGCCTATCGCATTCCCGAGCCCGCTGTCGCCATCGAAAAGTTTGTTGATGACTTATCGAACTGGTATATCCGGCGCGGCCGCGAGCGCTTCTGGGGCAAGGGCATGGACGGTACAAAGGAAGCGGCGTTTGCAACGCTGTATACGGTGCTTACGACCCTTGCCAAGGTCATCGCCCCGTTTGTACCCTTCATTGCCGAGGACATTTACCAAAACCTGGTCCGCTCGGTGGACAAGGCCGCCCCGGTGAGCATTCACCTGACGCGTTTTCCGGAGGCTGATACAAGCCTGATCGACGAAAACCTGAACACGCAGATGGATGTGCTCTTAGATATCGTCAGCCTTGGCCGCGCCTGCCGCAATAGCTCCGCGCTTAAGGTACGCCAGCCGCTGAAGGCCATGTATGTCAAAGGTGCAACGCTGGACGATGCCTTTGTCACCCTGCTGGAGAACGAACTCAACGTCAAAGAAGTCGTCTTTACCGATGATGCCCGCGCCTTTACCACCTATAGCTTAAAACCGCAGATGCGCACCCTCGGCCCCAAGTATGGCAAGCTGCTGGGAAAAATCGGCGCGGTGTTAAAAGAAGCCGATGGCAACCAGGTGGTGGATGCCTTTAATCGCGGTGAGACGGTGCACTATACCATCGAGGGCACGGAAATCGAACTGGAAAAGGACGATGTTCTCACCGAAGCCACGCAAAAACCGGGCTTTGCCGCGCAGATCGACGGCGACCTGACCGTAGTGCTGGACTGCAACCTTTCGCCCGCGCTCATCGCCGAAGGCTACCAGCGCGAGCTGGTATCTAAGCTCCAAACCATGCGCAAGGAAGCGGATTTCGATGTGACGGACCGTATCCTCGTTGCCTACCAGACCGATGCCGAACTGACCGCCGCCATCGAAAGCGGAAGCGAGTTCATCATGCAAAGTGTGCTGGCCAAGGCGCTGTCTGCCGGGCTTGATGAAAGCTATACAAAGCAGGAATGGGATATCAACGGGAAAACCGCCGTGTTGGGCATCAAGAAAGCCTAAAGGAGAGACACATGTTCTTATGCGATCAATGGCAGGAGTATGAAGTACTGGACACCGGTGACGGCGAAAAGCTGGAACGGTGGAAGGATGTCGTACTCTGCCGGCCCGATCCGCAGGTGATCTGGCCCAAGGCAAACCCCGCGCTTTGGGAGACGGCCGACGCGCGCTATAAGCGCTCGGCAACGGGCGGCGGCGAGTGGGAGTTTTATAAAAAACTGCCGGATCGCTGGGTGCTTACGCTGGGCAAGCTACAGTTCTATGTGCGCCCTACGGGTTTTAAGCACACGGGACTGTTCCCCGAGCAGGCGGCCAACTGGGAGTTTATGCAAAATCGCATCAAGCAAGTCGATAAACGCCCGATGATCTTAAACCTGTTTGCCTATACCGGCGGGGCGACTGTCGCCTGCGCTGCGCAGGGCGCTCATGTAACCCATGTCGATGCCGCCAAGGGCATGACCCTTTGGGCCAAGGAAAACCGGGATTTGTCCGGCATTGCCGAAGACCGCACCCGCTTTATTATTGAAGATGCCAAGGCCTTTGTCGCGCGTGAAATTCGGCGCGGCAACCGTTACGATGGCATTTTAATGGACCCGCCTAGCTACGGTCGCGGCCCAAACGGCGAGGTATGGAAGCTGGAAAACGAGCTGTACAACCTGGCCGAGCTGTGCGCGCAGGTGCTTAGCGATACGCCAGTGTTTTATCTGATCAACGGCTACACGACCGGGTTTGCGGCCAGCGTGCTTGGCAATATCCTCACCCGGTGTATGCATGGCGAGGGCACCGTGGATGCCGGCGAACTGGCGCTGCCGGTGACAAGCGGGGGCGTATTGCCCTGCGGTGCCACTGCGCGCTGGACACCCGATGTTTAACGTAATCTACGAAGACAATCACCTGTTGATTGCTGAAAAACCGCCCAACTTGCTCACACAGGGCGATGTGACGGGCGACATCAGTTTATATGACGAGGCAAAGGCCTATATAAAGGAAACCTACCAGAAACCAGGGGATGTGTACCTGGGGTTGGTGCACCGGCTGGATCGCCCGGTCGGCGGCCTGGTCGCACTGGCACGGACCAGCAAAGCAGCAAGCCGCCTGTCCGAGCAGCTGCGCACCCACGCCATGCAGCGGGAGTACCTGACTGTTGTGCACGGTGCCAGCATGGCAAGAAGCGGAGACTGCATAGACTATTTGCTGGATGAAAACGGCATGGTGCGCGTTGTAGCGCAGGGGACACCCGGCGCAAAGGAAGCCAAGCTCCATTGGCAGACGCTGGCGGTGCATGGCGATACCGCGCTGTTGCACATTGCGCTGGAAACCGGACGCAAGCACCAAATTCGCGTACAGCTGGCGCATTTGCAGCATCCCATTGTGCAGGATATGCGCTACGGAAACGATGCGCCCGGCGAGCCCATTGCGCTTTGGGGCACGGTGCTAAAGCTAACTCATCCCACAAAAAAGGAACCCATGACCTTTCTGTCCAAGCCGCAGGGCAAGTCCTTTGTGGCGTTTGATACGGTGATTGATACATTCTTAAGCGAGGCAAAGCAATGACGAAATTCTCCTTCGAGGTAACCAAACGCTGCCAGCAGACAGGCGCGCGCCTTGGCGTACTCAAAACGCCGCACGGCGATATTCATACCCCGGTGTATATGCCAGTGGGTACGGCAGCAACCGTGAAAGCCATGACCCCGCGGGAGCTTACGGAAATCGGCACGGAGATTATCCTCTCCAATACCTATCATCTGCACCTGCGCCCCGGCGAAGATTTAATTCAGGAAGCGGGCGGTTTGCACCGCTTCATGGGTTGGGACAAGCCTGTTTTAACGGATTCGGGCGGGTTTCAGGTGTTTTCACTGGCCGGTATCCGCAAAATGAAGGAGGAGGGTGTAACCTTCCAAAGTCATTTGGATGGCAGCCGCCGCTTTATCTCGCCCGAAGTCAGCATGGACATCCAACACGCGCTTGGCGCAGATATCATGATGGCGTTTGATGTATGCACCGCCTACCCCTGCGACCATGCCGAGGCGGAGGATGCCATGGAGCGCACCCACCGCTGGGCCAGACGTTGCCAGGCGCATCATACCGATGGCGATCAGGCCTTATTTGGCATTGTGCAAGGTGCGTTTTTTGAAGACCTGCGCATACAAAGTGCGAAAGCGCTGGCCGATATGGACTTTTTCGGCTATGGCATCGGCGGTTTGAGCGTTGGTGAACCCAAGCCCATCATGTATGGGATGCTGGAATCCATCATGCCGCACATGCCAGTGGAAAAACCGCGCTACCTGATGGGGGTCGGTTCGCCCGACTGCCTGATCGAGGGGGTACTGCGCGGCGTGGATATGTTCGACTGCGTACTCGCCACCCGCATCGCCCGCAACGGCACCTGCTTTACATCCACGGGTCGCGTGGTGATTAAAAACGCCAAATACGCCCGCGATTTTTCATCGCTTGATCAGGAGTGCGACTGCTACACCTGCCGAAACTTTTCCCGTGCCTATCTCCGTCACCTGTTCAAGGCGGGGGAGATCACCGGGGCGCGGCTTGCCACCATCCACAACCTGCGCTTTTTGCTGCGTTTGATGGAAAACGTACGGCAGGCGATCCAGGAGGACCGCCTGATGGATTTCCGCAATGAATTTTTCTCGAAATATGATATGACGAAGAACTTTTAATAAAAGTCTTCCAAAAACAACAGCTTTTTACCGAATACCGTTTGCAGTATATCTTGGTTGCCTGTTATTTGCACATCAGGCTTATAGGCCGCTTCTTCCAAATCCAGAAAGCCGAATACGAGCTGTGTGAAGCTTTGTATGGATACATGTAGGTCGGCTTTGTCCTGGCAGCGTGCTACGGTAACTTCGCCTTCTTTTGTAAAACGCACAGCATAGCAGCCAGTGTTCTCTGGCAGGAATGCATCCTCCACATATACGCTGTAGCTTCCGTCTTCCTTGGGATGGCGCATGGCTTTAAGCATGTTTTCCACATGCAGCACACGCGCCATATGGCGCTGCGCTATTGCCAAATCGACAGCACTGGGATCCTCCACCAGAGAGGAGATGGGCAAATTGTCCGGCAGGAACATCTGGATCGTCTGCGCCTGTGCGGAATAACCGTGCAAGAAGCTCATCAAATCCACAAAACCCTGCCGGTCTGCAAACGCATAATCCTGCACCAAAAGGGTTTTTTGATAGTGATTGTCGCCATTGCGGTAGTTGAAGATTACATAAGCGGTGTCCTTCCCGTCGCGGGACAGCACATACCAGTACTTGCTCGCTTTTTTGGGATCGACCATCGTAAACCGTTCCCAGCTTTTTGCATTGCGGGCGGCCATGAAACTGTATTGCTTGGCGAATGCCGTATAGATGGGCATCAGCGCTGCCATGCCGTCTTGGGGTGACAGTAATCGGACTGCAGGCGGTGTTTCAGGGCGAAAGACCTTTAGTGCGCCTGTTGGGAAAGATGCTCTTGTATGCTCGTAGCATAGTTCGTACCCGAACTTGCGGTAAAAGGCGTGGGAAAACGGAAATAAAGCCGATACAAGCTGGCCTTCCGCCCGGTCTGTTTGCAGCAGGTGCCTGAACATCGTGCGCACATACCCCTGCCCGCGCGTAACGGGATCGCTGGCTACGCTGCCGATGCCGCGTGCGGCGATCACCTGTCTATCGAGGTAAATGGGAATATCGAAATTTGTCAGCGTGGCGCCTAGTTTGCCATCATCATCAAAATAGCCCCAGCGATCGGGCTGAAAGCGTTTCTTTGCGAGTTTTTCTTCGTGATCGTCCGGAAGCGGAAACACAAAGGAGAGCGATTCCAGCATCTCGCCCGCCATATATTCCGCAGGTTTCAGTTTTCTGATTTCCATGGGAAGCTCCTTTCAGCGGATACTTGTAAAGATTGTAATTTGACGGCATACAGGGGTTTCCCTGCTTGACGAACGGGGCAACGTGCAGGATACTCATAAGGACGTTGTTATGATGAAGGGAAGTATGAAATGAAACGCTGGCTGGTTGTAACGGCGATTGCTGTGGTATGCATAATTGCATTGCTTGTGTTCCTGCTGCGCCCTGCGGACCCGCCCCAGGCTGGCGAAGCTTTGCTTGCCGCTGCCCAGGGACTGGATACAATTACGATTGACGCGGATTTCAATCCGGATCAGCAAACGGTATCCGTGTCGCAGACTTTTTTGCTGCGTAACCGAACGGCGGAAACACAAACGGAGCTTACGCTGCGCACGTATGCCGGGGCGATGCGCGATATAGACTATGCTCCATCGGCAACCGAGGAACTGTACGATCTGTGCTATCCGAACGGGTTTTCTGCCGGAGATATCGACCTGTCTATCGGAGATCTTTCTTATTACTATGCAGATGACGCGCATACGGTTTGCATCATCACGCTGGATACACCGTGGTTGACCGGCCAATGGCTGACGCTGACGGTGGACTATACCCTTTCCATACCCGAAGCTGCCTATCGCTTCGGCGTGCACGATGGCATCTATGCCCTGGGCAACACGTTTATCATTCCGGCTGAATTTGTGGATGGGGACCCTTTTACCGCACCATACTATTCCATCGGCGATCCTTTTGTGAGCCGGTGCCGCAACTATTCCGTAACCCTTACCCTGCCGCAGGGTTATACCGCCGCGGGCAGCGGCCTGGCGAAGACACAGGGCCAGACGACGACCTTCACCGCGCTAGCGTCGCGTGATTTCGCCCTTTTGATCAGCAAGGAGTATCAGGAAGCAAAGAGCATGCAAGGGGATGTGCTGATAGAAGCCTATGCCAAAACCCGGGCTGATGCCAAGACCATGCTGCAAATTGCAAAGGCTGCCTTGCCTATCTATACCGAGCTGTTTGGCACATACCCGTATCCAAGTCTGACGCTGGCGGAGGCCGGTCTGCCGATGGACGGCATGAGCTATCCATCGCTTAGCATAATCGCCCAAAGCACGCTGGACAGGGACAATGAAGCCCGCGAGATACGCATCGCACGGGAGCTTGCCAAGCAGTGGGTGCAGGCAGTAGCTGGAACTGACAGTTACCGCCAGCCCTGGCAGCATGAAGCGCTGGCGGAATATGCCCTGCTGCGGTACTGGGAAGCACGGCATGGCACGGCCGCGCGGCAAGCGCTGCAATACAGCCGGGTGGATACGGCCATGCGTCTGTCTGTACCGGGGCTTACGCCCGGCAGCCCTCTGGAGTATTTCTACAACTGGAGCGAGTACCAAACCATTGTCTGGTATAAAGGGGCGGCAGCTTTGTGCGCACTGGAAATCGCCATGGAGGGCAAACTTGACGAATGTCTTGCCGCATATTATGATACCTATGCGTTTCAGATTGCGTCGCGAACAGACTTTGAGCGGATGCTGTCTGATTTTTCAGGTGAAGATTGGGCACCGCTGTTGAGCGATTATTTGGACACAATCTAGTGTTATAAAGGGGAATACCGAATGTCAATACAGACCGCTGCGGATATCGCAGTCCTCATTCCAGCGTACCAGCCCGATCATCGACTGGGCCCGTATGTGCAGCAGCTGGCCCAAACGGGTGTCGGGCTGATTGTCGTCGTGGATGATGGCTCGGGCGCGGCTTATGATGAGATATTTAACGGCTTGCAAGCGCATGGGCAGCCTGTTGTCTTACGGTATGAGACCAACCGCGGCAAGGGCTTTGCGCTTCGCCACGGCATGGAATATATTCGGGACAATGGCCTGCAGTGCCGCTTTGTCGTGACCGCTGACAGCGATGGCCAGCATACTGTGACCGATATCCTGCGCATGGCCGAAGCGCTGGCGGAGGATTCCACCGGGCTGTTACTTGGCACGCGCGATTTCAACTCGCCGGATGTTCCCCGCAAAAGCCGCATGGGCAACCGCATTACCTGCCGTGTATTCCAAGCGCTTTACGGCCAGAAGGTTCCCGATACGCAAACGGGACTGCGCGGCTTTACCACAGCCATGATCCCCGCGCTGCTGACCATCAAGGGCGATCGCTACGAATATGAAATGAACCAGTTGATTTATTGCTCCGTTGAGAATATTCCCCTGCGCACCCTGCCGATAGAAACTGTTTACGAGAACAATAATGAAGGAAGTCACTTCCGTGCCGTTGCCGATAGCTGGCGAATTTACCGTATTGTTCTGGTGCGCTTTACGCGCTTTGTGCTGTCGTCCATGTTTTGCTTTCTGCTGGACTACGGCCTGTATCTGCTGTTTAACAGCCTGATGAGAACCTATATTCCAGTGCTGAACCAGCACCTGAGCCTATTCTTTATCAGCTTTGTTGCCCGCATCGGGATCGCCGCAGCGGCCGCGCGCGCAATCAGTGCTACGGTGAACTATTTCATCAATAAGCGCATGGTGTTTGAAAGCGCGGCGGTGCTGGTCAAGTCCTTTACCCGCTATGTGGTCACGGTGGTGCTGATTATCGCACTGTCGTCGGGCATTGTATCGACGCTGTATATCGGGCTTGGGTGGAGCGATACGCTAACCAAAATCCCCGTGGACCTGCTTCTATTCTTCCTGAGCTATTACATGCAGCGCAAGTGGGTCTTCCATAAAGAATTGGAGAAAAACAATGGATAAATCCAAAATTGATCGCATTAACGAGCTGGCCCGCATCAAGAAAGAACGCGGCCTGAGCGCAGAAGAATTGAACGAACAGGCAGCCTTGCGCCGCGAATATATCGACGAGTTTAAGCAAAACGTTCACGCAACGCTCAAGAATGTTCGCATCCAAAATGAGGATGGCTCGCTGAGCGCTCTTGAAAAGAAGGACCATAAGCAGGACAAGTGATGCTTTATGCACCCTGTGAGTAGTATTCCAAGAAAAGCGCAAATTCTTTAAAAAAAGGTGTTGACAACAAAGGCTTACTTTGGTATAGTAGGCAAGCTCGCTTAAGAGCGCGAACCTTGAAAAAGATACAGAGAAGAAAGAAGAAAGAACGCAACGCAGTCAATAGAATTTGAGTGCAAAAAGCATAGCCAAGCTAAGCTTTTGAGCTAAAAGGATTAACATAAGAGTTTGATCCTGGCTCAGGACGAACGCTGGCGGCGTGCCTAACACATGCAAGTCGAGCGGGGATACTGTAAGAGTAATCTAACAGTATTCTAGCGGCGGACGGGTGAGTAACGCGTGAGCAACCTGTCTTTGTCTGGGGGATAAGGAGCCGAAAGGCTCTCTAATACCGCATGAGACCACGAGATCACATGGTTTTGAGGTCAAAGGAGTAATCCGGACAAGGGTGGGCTCGCGTCTGATTAGCTAGTTGGTGGGGTAACGGCTCACCAAGGCCATGATCAGTAGCCGACCTGAGAGGGTGATCGGCCACACTGGAACTGAGACACGGTCCAGACTCCTACGGGAGGCAGCAGTGGGGAATATTGGGCAATGGGCGAAAGCCTGACCCAGCAACGCCGCGTGAAGGAAGAAGGCTTTCGGGTCGTAAACTTCTATCCCAGATGAAGATAATGACGGTAATCTGGAAGGAAGCCCCGGCTAACTACGTGCCAGCAGCCGCGGTAATACGTAGGGGGCAAGCGTTGTCCGGAATGATTGGGCGTAAAGGGCGCGTAGGCGGCCTTTTAAGTCCGATGTGAAAGTCCTACTTTTAAGGTGGGAATTGCATTGGAAACTGGAAGGCTTGAGTGCAGGAGAGGTAAGTGGAATTCCCGGTGTAGCGGTGAAATGCGTAGAGATCGGGAGGAACACCAGTGGCGAAGGCGACTTACTGGACTGTAACTGACGCTGAGGCGCGAAAGTGTGGGGAGCAAACAGGATTAGATACCCTGGTAGTCCACACTGTAAACGATGAGTGCTAGGTGTAGGAGGTATCGACCCCTTCTGTGCCGGAGTTAACACAATAAGCACTCCGCCTGGGGAGTACGGCCGCAAGGTTGAAACTCAAAGGAATTGACGGGGGCCCGCACAAGCAGCGGAGCATGTTGTTTAATTCGACGCAACGCGAAGAACCTTACCAGGTCTTGACATCCAGTAAAAACTGTAGAGATACAGTGTGCTTTCGGGCATACTGAGACAGGTGGTGCATGGTTGTCGTCAGCTCGTGTCGTGAGATGTTGGGTTAAGTCCCGCAACGAGCGCAACCCTTGTGATTAGTTACTAACGTGTAATGACGAGGACTCTAATCAGACTGCCGGGGACAACTCGGAGGAAGGTGGGGACGACGTCAAATCATCATGCCCCTTATGACCTGGGCTACAAACGTGCTACAATGGCCACTACAGAGAGCTGCGAACTCGCGAGGGTAAGCCAATCTCATAAAAGTGGTCCCAGTTCGGATTGTGGGCTGCAACCCGCCCACATGAAGTCGGAGTTGCTAGTAATCGCGAATCAGCATGTCGCGGTGAATACGTTCCCGGGCCTTGTACACACCGCCCGTCACACCATGGGAGTTGATAGCGCCCGAAGTCGGTGAGGCAACCGTAAGGAGTCAGCCGCCGAAGGTGAGATCAATGACTGGGGTGAAGTCGTAACAAGGTAGCCGTATCGGAAGGTGCGGCTGGATCACCTCCTTTCTAGGGAGACAGCAGAAGCGGAAACGCGGACGCTCATCTTTAGGTCGATCTAACTTGCAAAAGTTAGTCAGTCGCAGGTACAGCCTGCGGAGCCGCTGGGCTCGGATGCCAGTCATCCAAATACAGACCCCTGTGAAACCGTTCTTTCTGATGACCTCTCTGTATCTCTTTCAGGGCTTGCACCCTGAAACGAGCTGAATATGCCAAGGCATATTCACCTTGCACCTTGACAATTGCATACGGAGGAAACGAACAAAGCTCTGGCAACAGAGTGGAGAACGTTTCAAAACAAGAGATGAGAAAAAGAGATCATTTCTGTTCAGTAGACGGAAACGTCAAAAGAAAGAATGGTCTTAGGATTTAAGAACCAAGCGAAATAAGAGCACAGGGTGGATGCCCTGGCACCATACGCCGAAGAAGGACGTGGCTAACTGCGAAAAGTTGCGATGAGCCGTAAGCAGGCATTGACTCGCAAATATCCGAATGGGGAAACCCGGCGGAAGTAATGTTCCGTCATCCTGGAATGAATACATAGTTCCAGAGAAGGGCACCCGGGGAAGTGAAACATCTAAGTACCCGGAGGAAGAGAAAGAAACATCGATTTCCTAAGTAGCGGCGAGCGAACGGGAAATAGGCCAAACCAGAGGGCATGCCTTCTGGGGTTGCGGGCCGGCGACATGCATTGACGAAGGATAGTGGAAGCGCGTTGGAAAGCGCCGCCAAAGAGGGTGACAGCCCCGTAGACGAAATCCAGAGTCAGCTAGCCGGTACCAGAGTACCGCAGGACACGAGAAATCCGGCGGGAAGCCGGGGGGACCACCCCCCAAGCCTAAATACAGTATGGTGACCGATAGCGCATAGTACCGTGAGGGAAAGGTGAAAAGAACCCCGGGAGGGGAGTGAAAGAGAACCTGAAACCCTGTGTTTACAAGCAGAGGAAGCACGATAGAGGTGCGACCTCGTACTTTTTGTAGAACGGACCGGCGAGTTACGTTATGTTGCAGGTTAAGTACTTAGAGGTACGGAGCCGAAGCGAAAGCGAGTCTGAATAGGGCGTTAGTAACATGATGTAGACCCGAAACCGGGCGACCTATCCATGGCCAGGTTGAAGTGAGAGTAAAATCTCATGGAGGACCGAACCAGACGTCTGTTGAAAAAGGCGGGGATGAGCTGTGGATAGCGGAGAAATTCCAATCGAGCCCGGAGATAGCTGGTTCTCCTCGAAATAGCTTTAGGGCTAGCCTCGTATAAGATTACCGGAGGTAGAGCACTGAATGGGCTAGGGGGTGAAAACTTACCGAACCCTATCAAACTTCGAATGCCGGATAATTGATGTACGGGAGTCAGTCCGCGAGAGATAAGTTCCGCGGGCAAAAGGGGAACACCCCAGACCTTCCGCTAAGGTCCCCAAGTTCATGTTAAGTGGAGAAGGATGTGTGATTGCACAGACAACCAGGATGTTGGCTTAGAAGCAGCCATTCATTGAAAGAGTGCGTAACAGCTCACTGGTCAAGTGGTCATGCGCCGAAGATGTACCGGGGCTCAAACATGACACCGAAGCGAAGGATTGCAGTTTACTGCAGTGGTAGAGGAGCATTGTGTATCGGGCTGAAGCCAGATCGTGAGGACTGGTGGACTATACACAAGAGAGAATGCCGGTATGAGTAGCGAGAGGCATGTAAGAAACATGCCCGTCGAAAGCCTAAGGTTTCCTGGGGAAGGTTCATCCGCCCAGGGTTAGTCGGGGCCTAAGCCGAGGACAATTGTCGTAGGCGATGGACAGCAGGTGGAGATTCCTGCACCGCCATGAGAATGATGCAATGACACAGAAGGATACCGTGAGCCGGGTGATGGTCAACTCGGTTGTCAAACGAGGTTGGGAGTTAGTTAAGTACGGCTCCTGTGAAGGCTGAGTGAAGACGAGAGCGAAATTGAGTAGCGAAACATGGGAATTCACGCTGGCGAGAAAAGTTGCTAGTATATTGAAATGGCGCCCGTACCGCAATCCGACGCAGGTAGGCTAGGTGAGAATCCTAAGACGAACGGGAGAATCCTTGTTAAGGAACTCGGCAAAATGACCCCGTAACTTCGGGAGAAGGGGTGCCGATGGAGACATCGGTCGCAGAGAAAAGGCTCAAGCGACTGTTTAGCAAAAACACAGGTATCTGCGAAAGCGAGAGCTGACGTATAGGTGCTGACACCTGCCCGGTGCTGGAAGGTTAAGGGGAAATGTCATCGCAAGAGAAGCATAGAACCGAAGCCCCAGTAAACGGCGGCCGTAACTATAACGGTCCTAAGGTAGCGAAATTCCTTGTCGGGTAAGTTCCGACCCGCACGAATGGTGTAACGACTTGAGCGCTGTCTCAACAGGGAGCCCGGTGAAATTGAAGTATGGGTGAAGATGCCCATTACCCGCGACTGGACGGAAAGACCCCGTAGAGCTTGACTGTAGCTTGATATTGGATTTCGGTAACGAATGCACAGGATAGGTAGGAGACTTGGAAGCGCGCACTCTGGTGTGTGTGGAGTCAACGTTGGGATACTACCCTTTCGTTACTGGGCTTCTAACATAGCACCGTGAAACCGGTGGATGGACAGTGTCAGGTGGGCAGTTTGACTGGGGCGGTCGCCTCCGAAAGAGTAACGGAGGCGCCCAAAGGTACCCTCAGAATGGATGGAAACCATTCAAAGAGTGTAAAGGCAGAAGGGTGCTTGACTGCGAGAGTGACAATTCGAGCAGAGACGAAAGTCGGGCTTAGTGATCCGGCGGTATGAGAGTGGAATTGCCGTCGCTTAACGGATAAAAGCTACCTCGGGGATAACAGGCTGATCTCCCCCAAGAGTTCACATCGACGGGGAGGTTTGGCACCTCGATGTCGGCTCGTCGCATCCTGGGGCTGAAGCAGGTCCCAAGGGTTTGGCTGTTCGCCAATTAAAGCGGCACGCGAGCTGGGTTCAGAACGTCGTGAGACAGTTCGGTCCCTATCCATCGTGGGCGTTGGAATCATGAGAGGAGCTGCTCCTAGTACGAGAGGACCGGAGTGGACGCACCTCTGGTGCAACTGTTGTCGTGCCAACGGCATAGCAGGGAAGCGAAGTGCGGAAGGGATAAACGCTGAAGGCATCTAAGCGTGAAGCCCCCCTCAAGAAGAAGATTCCTAGCGCGTAAGCGCGAGAGACCCCTTGAAGACTACAAGGTAGATAGGTCATCGGTGGAAGTGTGGTAACACATGTAGCTTGATGATACTAATGGTCAAACGCTTTGTTCACATTATTTAAAACCTAAGACCAGCATTGGAAATGATCTCATAGACTCACTCACAATCCTCCGTATGCAGTTGTCAGGGCGCAGCCTGAGGCGAGGAAGTATCCTCTCCCCGGGGACAACCCCTGTATGAATCCGGATCCCGATGTTTCGTGTATCCTTACCCCGTACAAACATCCCGATCCGTGTTCACCGCCTGTAACACAGGCACTTGAATTCGTTCACCCTTTGCGGTGGCAATAGCCTGAGGGATCCACCTGTTCCCATACCGAACACAGAAGTTAAGCCTCAGCACGTCGATGGTACTTGGCTGGAGACGGCCCGGGAGAGTAGATCGTCGCCGCATTCCACATAAAAACCACTTGCAAATGCAAGTGGTTTTTCTTTGTCATGAATGATTGATTATGAGAATACCAATTGATACCGATCAAAGTCTAGATCATAGCGGTGCAGCTGTGCGCATTGAGTGAAGCCGTGTTTCTTGTACAGGGCAATCGCAGCGGTGTTGTTTGGGCTTACCAGCATCACGATGCCGTCAAACCCACGCTGTTTAACAGCTTCGATCACATGTTGCAGTAAATAGGAACCGACACCCTGATGCTGAACGGGAAGGGCAACGGCAACGCGGGCAAGTTCACAGGGGTTTTGTGGAGACCATGGCAGATCATCCAGCTCGCGCTCTCCGCCGGCGGACGCTGCGGCGATGATGTTACCCTGTTTATCTTTGAGAATATAGAGCGACTCCGCCTCAATATCGGCCTTTACAAATTCTAGCGTGGGGTAGTCTTTGTTCCAGGTGCAGCCGGGTGTACCAATCAGGCTTTGGTATAGCGCAAACACGGCCGACGCATCGGCTTTCTGTGCAAGGGTGAACGTATACTGCAAATTGAATCACTCATTTACAATAGTATGGGGAAAGGGATTTTTATAATGGATAGGAAAACAAATATCCACGTTTTTCAAATCCGAGCGTCTCGTAAAAGTGGTGCGCTTGCAGGCGATGGTACGCGGAATCAAGTTCCATACGCTGCAGGCCCTGTTTACGCGACGATTCCAGCGCGGCCTGTATGAGCTGTTTACCGATGCCCTGCCCACGGTAGGCTTCATCCACCACCATGGCGTAGACATACGCTATACGGCCTTCCTGCCACAGGTTATTCACAATGGCATAAGCGCAAAATCCAATTATTGTTCCATTCACGGTGGCGCAAAGAAGCGTGTCCGTATCGGACGATACGCCACGCTACAAAACTATATTCATCTGTATCTGGTCAATAACCTTATCAGGCCATAGTTGCTGTAATAACGGATAGATGCCGTCAAAATCCTCGGTGGATACGGGTCTGATTGCAATGGACGTTTTCATCAAGCCTGTCCTCGGTGTGTGGAGATAGAAATTATTTCTTGGGTTTCGGTTCGTCGCTTTTCTTGGCGGCGGGCTTACTTTCTTCGTGCGTCGGGTGGGACGGATCGGCCACGGGGGCACAGACCAACGCCTCGGCATCAATTTCATCGGGGTGATGCGGGGCTTCACATAGTTCAGCGTCGGCATCTGCCTCTACTTGTTCCGGCTTTACCTTGGCATATTTTTGCGCGCGCAGCACGCTTAATTTATCATCAATTTCCGAAAGCTCGGTAAACATATCGTTGAGTACTTTGGGCAGCTTTTCGCCGTTGTGCCACAGTTCAAACGCCTGCATGCTGGCTTCGGTCAGTATTTCATGGCGGCGCGACTGCAGGTTGATTTCCTGCACACGCAGCTTGGCGTTGCTGGCCCAATGCGAAGCCGCCGACCCGAAAGCCTGCATGATGTTGAGAAACGCAATGCGAATGCGGCTGGATAAACTCGTTTTCGACATAATGTTCACTCCGTTATTCTTCCGTAGGTCAAAAACTATACATGGATACACTTCTGCGCTGTAGAGCGTTTTCCTGCTTAGGCGGATTCCCCGGCGTGAACCAGCAGCGATCCGGGTTGACAGGTGAAGGTCACCTCGCTGGCATCCACGATTTCGCCATCGAGGTTCAGGCGCATACTGGGCGCCGATAGTGTGCAGGATTTGGTGCGGTAGTGATGTGCAAAGGGTTTATGTACGATGGTTCCTTTTAACAGTGCGGGGAGATTGCGAAAGATTTGAAAGCGCGACATTTCATCAATCACCAGTATATCCAGCAGGCCGTCATCCAGCTTGCTCAGGGGCATGATGCGAATGCCGCTGCCAAAGTACTGGCCGTTGGCAACGGAAAAATGGGCGCAGGGTTTGTCGATCACTTCGCCTTCAACGGTCTCTATGCGCATGCGTATGGACTGAAAACGTGTCAGCGTGACAAAAATCCCATACAAATAGGGCAGTTTTCCGCGCATATGCTGCTTGGCTTTGAGCATGTTTTCCAGCACCATCACATCAAACCCGGTGCCGCTGATGTTGATAAACACACGGTCGTTGGCCAGGGCCGTGTCCACGCGGCGGGGTTTATTTTGCAGCAATGTGTCCAGTGCGGCCTCCCATTGCTTGGGGATGAAAAGCGCTTTGGCAAAGTCGTTGCCGGTACCAGCCGGGATGATGCCGAGCGCCGTGTCCGTACCCAGCAGTCCGGTGGCAACCTCGTTTACGGTGCCATCGCCGCCAACGGCGATGACTGTGCTATCGCCGCGTTTGGCGGCCTGCCTGGCAAGCTCGGTCGCGTGGCCGATGGCATTGGTCGTCTGGCTGGTAAAATCGATCTGGCGCTGCCGGAGCATGGCGGCGACTTTGTCTCCGACATCGGCGGCGTGTCCTGCGCCGGAAATGGGGTTAACGATCATGGTGATCATGCAATATACCTCATAGAAATGATTTAACTATTTTACTCTGTCTATGGTGGATTGTAAAGTGTTGTATTCATTCTCAAACATAAGGGAGACTTGGGTTTCAGCCGGGGAATTACACGGAGTTTACAAAGAAACAGCTTGACGAACGACGGCGGTTCAGCATACAATAAACACAGAGGAGATCAAACTATGGTGAAACCGCAATAAGCCGAAAGCGACGAGGCAGAGGCGGTTTCATTGTTATCTATTGAAGTGATTGCGAAGGGAATAAGCGATGCAGTATAACCCGCCAACACAAGCGGTACGCGATACCTTTCACCAGGGAACGAACCGGCACGCTTATGCGATGCTTGGCGCACATCCCTGCATGGAGGGGGAGACCCCAAAGTGGCATTTTTCGCTGTGGGCACCCAACGCCCGGCAGGTATCGCTGGTTGGCAGCTTCAACGCTTGGAACCAGCAAGCCCATCCCATGCAAAAACAGCACGACGGCACCTGGGAACTGCGGCTGTCCGAGGCGGATGTATGGGCCGATGTGCCTGATGACGGATATCCTGTATATAAGTACGCCGTAACGGGGGCGGATGGCAAGCAACGCCTGAAGGCTGACCCGTACGGCTTTTTTGCTGAACTGCGGCCCAATACCGGGTCGCGCCTGTATGCGCTGGAGGGCTACCGCTGGAAAGACAGTGCTTGGATGAAAAAGCGCGCGACCTTTGCCCCGTACGAAAGCCCCGTCAATATCTACGAACTGCATGTCGGTTCCTGGCGGCGGCACGAAGACGGCAGTCTGTATAACTACCTGGAGCTAGCCGATGAGTTGATTCCCTATGTGCAGGACATGGGCTATACCCATATTGAGCTGATGCCCGTAATGGAACACCCGCTGGACAGGTCCTGGGGATATCAGGTACTGGGGTTTTATGCCGCCACCTCGCGTTACGGCACGCCCAGGCAGCTGATGGAGCTGATCAACCGCTGCCATCAGGCAAACATCGGTGTCATACTGGACTGGGTACCCGCGCACTTTCCGCGCGACGAGGCGGGGCTGTTTATGCTCGATGGCACGCCGCTGTATAACCATCCGGACAAGCGGCGCGGTGAGATCGCCCAGTGGGGGACGATGCTGTTTGATTTTGGCCGTGGTGAGGTATGCAGCTATCTGCTGTCCAACGCCTGTTTCTGGCTGGAGCAGTTCCATGCCGATGGGCTGCGGGTGGATGCGGTTTCGGGGCTGTTATACTATGATTTTTGCAAGGAACCGGGCGAATGGCTGCCAAACGAATATGGCGGGCGGGAGAACATTGACGCGATTCAGTTCCTGCGCCGTTTAAACGAGACCGTCTATCACGATTTCCCCGGCGTGATGATGATAGCCGAGGAAGCAAGCTCCTATCCCATGGTGACTGCGCCGACCTATCTTGGGGGCCTTGGCTTCGGGTTCAAGTGGAATATGGGCTGGATGAACGACATAGTAAGCTATTTGATCAAAGACCCAGCGCACCGCAAATATCACCATGATAAGCTTACATTTTCATTGTTTTATGCGTTTACAGAGAATTACGTGCTTCCGTTTTCGCACGACGAGGTGGTGCACGGCAAGCACAGCATGCTGGATAAAAACCCCGGCGATCTGTGGCAGAAATTTGCGGGATTAAGAACCGTGTACGCCTACACCATGGCGCATCCGGGAAAAAAGCTGTTGTTCATGGGCGGGGAATTTGCCCAGTTCATCGAATGGAAGTTTGACGATCAACTGGATTGGTTTTTGCTGGTGTACGACCGCCACCCGCAGGTGCAGGCCTGCGTGAAAGCGCTCAACCACCTGTACCGCAGCACTCCGCCGCTTTACCAGGTGGAGGATTCCTGGGATGGTTTCCAGTGGATAACCGCAAACGATACCGACAACAGCGTGCTCGCCTTCCTGCGCACGGATCGGGAGGGTGCATCCATCCTCTGCATTGCAAACTTCACCCCGGTGTTCCATCCCATCTATCGCATCGGGCTGCCGTTTGACGGCTCTTTGACCGAAATATTCAACACCGATCGTAAGGAATACGGTGGCAGCAACCAGTATAACGCCTACGAGATCATACCGCAGGAAGGGATATTCAATAGTTTTCCGTATCATGCGGATCTCTGTGTGCCGCCGCTAAGCTGCAGTTATTTTACCTATAAAAAGATTGTGCCGGTCGAAGGCGTCCATAGCCTCCAGGCGGAGGACGCTGCGGCACTGGAGGAAAACAAAGACAAAGAAGGAGCGAAGGCCTCATGAAGAAAAAACGCTGCATAGCCATGCTGCTGGCCGGCGGGCAGGGGAGCCGCCTGGGGATTTTAACAGGGG
Organism: Candidatus Limiplasma sp.; assembly: GCA_963678055.1. GTDB lineage: Bacteria > Bacillota > Clostridia > Christensenellales > Aristaeellaceae > CAXXOK01. The sequence continues at coordinate 2,413,052 of OY782679.1, read as the reverse complement.
ACATGGCTAAGCCCGCAATACCCTACGGTGGCAAGTACCGCATTATCGATTTTCCGCTGTCCAACTGTACCAACTCAGGTATTGATGTGGTCGGCGTGATGACGCAGTACCAGCCGCTGGAACTGAACTCCTACATCGGCAGCGGCTCGCCCTGGGACCTCGACCTATCCTACGGTGGGATTTATGTGCTGCCGCCCTATGTGAAAGGGAAGCAGGGGGAGTGGTATTCCGGCACGGCCAACGCCATCTATCAGAACGTCGCGTTTATCCGTCAGTTCAACCCGACCCATGTGTTGATTCTGGCGGGTGACCATATCTACAAGATGGATTATACCGCTATGCTGAATTACCACATCGAAAAAGAGGCCGACGCGACCATCGCCGTACGCGAAGTCCCCTGGGAGGATACATCGCGCTTTGGCATCATGAATACCAAACCGGATAACGAAATTTACGAGTTTGATGAAAAGCCGAAGAACGCCAAAAACAACAAGGCGAGCATGGGCGTATACATCTTCCGCTGGGATAAGCTCTTGCACTATCTGGAGGACGACGCCAAAAACCCCGATTCTAACAACGACTTCGGCAAGAACATCATCCCCAACATGATGGCGGATAATCAACGCATGATGGCCTATGATTTTGAAGGGTACTGGAAGGATGTCGGCACCATTTACAGCCTGTGGGAGGCCAACATGGACCTGCTGCAGATGCCCATGCCCATCGACCTGTATGATAAAAACTGGCGCATTTACGGCCGTAACCCCGGCGAGACCCCGCACTATATTGCGCCGGGCGCGATGGTGAGAAACTGCCTGGTGACCGAAGGGTGCGAGGTATACGGCGCGGTATCGCACAGTGTGCTGTTTTCCGGCGTTACGGTGCTGGAAGGCGCAGTGGTGGAGGATTCCATCGTCATGCCCAATGCCGTGGTGGAACGCGGGGCGGTTGTACGCCGCGCCATTATCGCTGAAGACGCGGTGATCGGCGCTGGGGCGATTGTCGGCGAAACGGATGGAGAAATCTGTGTGGTCGGTCACGCCGCAACCGTGCCCAAGGGCGATACGATCGCCGCTGGGCAGCAATTTCGCAATGAACGCGACGACGCGGGAAGGGAATAAAATGCCATGGCAATGAAAGACGTAATGGGCATTATCTATACCGGAGAAAAGGACAGTTTTCTAAGAGAGCTGACTGCTATGCGCGCGGTAGCCGCCGTGCCGGTGGCGGGACGCTATCGTGTGATCGACTTTTTGGTCTCCAGCTTTGTCAACTCCGACATTCCCAATGTCGGTGTGGTGATGCAGAAGAACTATCACAGTTTGATGGATCATCTTGGCAGCGGTAAGGAGTGGGACTTGCATGGCAAAACGGACGGTTTGTTCATCCTGCCGCCGTTTTTAACCGCTGATAACAACGGCCAGTACCCCGGCTCGCTGGACGCGCTGCATGCAAACCTCGGCTATATCCGCCGCAGCCGGCAGGAGTATGTGCTGCTTTGTAACAGCTTGATCGTGTTCAATGCAGATTTCCGTGGCATGGTTAAGAGCTACGAACAATCCAGCGCGGACGTATGCATGATGTACTCCAAAAACCCGGATTTACAGCGCTCGGAATACGGCGCGTATCTGGATATTGACGAGAGCGGAATGATTGTGGATGTGGAAATCGATCCCACCAAACCGCGCTATGCAAACACGGCGCTTGAAGTAACGCTGATGAAAAAAGACCTGCTCATCAACCTGATTGACCAGGGGGTGTCTCACGGCTATCACGACTTGATGCGCGATGTGTTCCAGCGTATGATTCGGGACGCGGGCCTGCGGGTTGCGGGCTACGAGTATAAAAAGCCGTGCTACCGGATGGACTCCATCCAAAGCTATTTCACCTTTAATCTGGATATGATCAAGCCGGATATCCGCAACAACCTGTTTTCCGAGGACCGGCCTGTGTACACCAAACTTAGGGACGAAATGCCGGCCCGCTATCTGGAGCATGCCAACGTATCCGGCTCGATTGTGGCCGACGGCTGCATAGTGGATGCGAAGGTCACTAACAGCGTGCTGTTTCGTGGTGTACGCATCGGTAAGGGTGCTAAAATCAAAAACTGTATTATCATGCAGGACAGCGTCATTGAAGAAAATGTTGAGCTGGAAAACTGTATTCTGGATAAGCAGGCGCATATTAAAGCCGGTGGCAAGCTGATTGGGCCGCCGACCTACCCGATTGTGATATCGAAAAACATGACGATTTAATGTAGGAAAACACCGAAAGGCATGCAGCCTGCAGGGTCTTGCCCTGGTGTTTGTGAAATGGGCCCATCGAGAATAACTTTGGGTGAAGGAGACAGACTATGAAAATCTTATTTACCTCCAGCGAATGCGTGCCGTTTATTAAAACAGGCGGGCTGGCCGATGTGGTGGGGTCTTTGGCAACGGTGCTGGCGCGGGAAGGACACGATGTACGCGTGGTACTGCCCATGTATACGGCCATCGAGTTTTCCTGGCAGCAGAAAATGGAGAAGCTTTTGCATTTTGATGTGCAGCTGGGCTGGCGGCGACAGTATTGCGGCGTCATGACCCTGAAGCATGACGGCGTTACCTATTATTTTTTGGACAATAAATACTATTTTGGTCGGCCATATATCTACGGGCTGGGCGGGGACGAGTATGAACGCTATGCTTTCTTCTGTCGCGCTGTGCTCAACGCCCTGCCGCTGATCGATTTTCAGCCGGACATCATTCACGCGCACGACTGGCAGGCGGGCATGGTACCGGCGCTGCTGAAAATACAGTACCAGCATCTGCCGTTTTATGCGTCCATTCGCACGATGTTTACCATCCACAACTTGCAATACCAGGGCATTTTCGGCATCAGAGAAGTGCAGGATGTGATGGGCCTTGGCGACGGGCTGTGGTCATCGGACAAACTGGAATTTTCCGGTTGCGCCAACTTTATGAAGGCGGGACTGGTGTATACCGATAGTATCACCACCGTCAGCCCCAGCTACGCTCAGGAAATTACCACCGCTTATTATGGCGAGCGACTGGACGGGCTGATTCGTGCGCGTAAGGGGGAACTGTACGGCGTAATCAACGGTATAGACACCGAGCTGTATAACCCGCAGACCGATACGCAGATTAGCCATACCTATACCAAGGATACGCTGGATTTCAAGCAGATCAATAAAAAAGCGCTGCAAAAAGAGATGGGGCTGGACGTGAGGGCCGATACGCCGCTGATTGCCATGGTCGGCCGCCTGTCCAACCAAAAGGGACTGGATCTGGTGGACTGTGTGCTGGGCGACATCATGGCCGAGGATTTGCAGGTGGCAGTACTCGGCATGGGCGACTCGCGCTACACCAACCTGTTCTCCTGGGCGGAAACCAAGTACAAGGGCAAGCTGGCGGCGCGCTTTGCCATGGATAGCGCATTGGCGCATAAGATGTACGCCGGGGCGGATTTCTTCCTGATGCCGTCGTTGTTTGAGCCCTGCGGCTTGAGCCAGATGATCGCCATGCGCTACGGTAGTGTGCCCATCGTGCGTGAAACCGGTGGCCTGCGCGATACTGTGCTTAGCTACAACGAAGATACCAAAGAAGGTAACGGATTCAGCTTTCAAAACTACAACGCCCACGATATGCTCTCGGTCATCCGCCGGGCGATGGACTATTACAAGCATCAAAAAGAAATCCTCCATACCTTGCGCGTGCGCGGCATGGAGGGCGACTATTCCTGGACGCACAGCGCCAAGGAGTATATTCAATTATACCAAAAGCTGCTCAATGCATAATCAGCGCAGCGCTTGAATGCGCTTGGGCAGGGTCTTGGTCAGCGTCAGCGCTAACCCAATCTTGACCAAATCAGGCAGGATAAAGGGAATCACGCATAGTGAAAGCGCAGCCCACAAACCGATGGCACCATAGGCTTTGGCGTAAAACAGCATGAACCACGCCGTGCCAAACGCATAGTCAAGCAGCAGTCCCGCGACCATACCCAGGCCCATACGCCACAGGTTGCCGAGATGCTTGCGCGTAATTGCCCAGTATAGCAGTGCGGAAAACAGAAAGCCGATCAGGTATCCGCCGGTGATGCCGGCCAGCACTCCAAACCCGCCGCGAAAGCTGGAAAACACCGGGATGCCCACAAGGCCGAGCAGCAAATATAAAAGCACTGCCATGGAGCCCCGCCTGCCGCCAAGCAAGCCAAGCGCTGCAAACAGCCCAAAGGTTTGCAAAGTAAAGGGTACGGCTGTGGGAATGGCAATCCAGGCACATACGGCGATCAATACAGTAAACAAGGAAATCTGCGCCATATCCATCGGGGTTGGTTTCCATCGTTTCAAGGGAAAGCACATCCTTTTCGATTCGAAATTATACTAGAATACAATTCGATTGTCAACTTATAATGGAAATATGGTTGACAATCAATATGAGGTGATAGGATGAACTTGATGCAATGTTGGCTGACGGACGCACAGGTACCCCAAACCCTGCAAACCCCGCAGGAGGTTGCGCGCTGGGAACTTGACCAGCTGAAGGTGGACTGTAGCTTAACAGTCCAGCCCAAACTTGGCGACGCGTTTGAAATTCTGGACGGAGGCCACGGCGTTCGCGGTGGCGATACCGGCATACTGTATGGCGTGTACCGCCTGCTGGAGCACCGGCGCGAGGGCAGCCCGCCGCCGCAGGGCGTGCAGACCCCCGCGTTTTCGCTGCGCATGATTGACCATTGGGACAATATGAGCGGCAATATCGAGCGCGGCTACGCTGGTCGGTCGATCTTCTTTGCCAATGATGATTTTCGCGGGGATGATAAGACGCTGCGTGCCTATGCCCGGCTGCTAGCATCGGTGGGTATCAATGTCATCTGCCTGAATAATGTAAATGTCGCTCCACCTGCCCAGGAACTGATCGGCGAGCGCTTCCTGCCGGATGTCGCCCAGGTGGCAGCGATCTTCAAGCCCTTTGGCATCCGTCTTTTGCTGTCGGTGGACTACGCCATGCCAGTGCAAAACGGGCTGGACACAGCCGACCCGCTGGAAGAATCCGTGCAGGAGTGGTGGACTGAGCGAGTAAAGCTCGTCTACCGCCATGTGCCAAACCTCTGCGGATTTCTCGTCAAGGCGGACTCGGAATTCCGCCCCGGCCCCTATACCTATGGCCGCAATCATGCCGAAGGGGCCAACTTGCTGGCGCGCGCACTCAAGCCTTATGGCGGCGTGGTGGTGTGGCGCTGTTTTGTGTACAACTGCAAACAGGACTGGCGCGATACGAAAACCGACCGACCGATGGCTGCCTACGACAATTACGCTCATCTGGATGGTCAGTTTGATAAAAACGTCATCTTACAGGTTAAGAACGGCCCGTTTGACTTCCAAGTGCGCGAGCCGGTCTCGCCGCTGCTGATGGCCATGCCTGCCACCCAAAAGGCGCTGGAGTTTCAGCTGGCACAGGAATACACCGGCCAGCAGATTGATCTGTATGCCATGCAGGGTATGTTCAACGAGGTCATGACCGACCTGCCGCTTGATAACATTGCGGCGATCGCGGCCGTATCCAACATCGGGGACGACCCCTGTTTGACAGGGCATCCGTTTGCGCAGCTGAACCTGTACGCGTTCGGGCATACGGCCTTTACTCCTTTACAGGATTTCCGCAGGACGACCGAGCGCTGGGTAAACCTAAGCTATGGGCTGGAAGGCGAAAACCTGGATACCTTAACCGAGATGCTTCTGCTCAGCCGCAGGGTGTATGAAAAGTATACCGCACCCCTTGGCATTTGCTGGATGGTCAACCCGCACAACCACTACGGCCCCAGCCCCATGGGGTACGAGTACGCTGCCTGGGGTACGTACCACCGGGCCGACCATACGGCTATTGGGATTGACCGCACGCAAGCCGGTACGGGTTACCTGCTGCAATACCCCAAAGACTTTCAGAAGAAATACGATACCAAAGAAGCCTGCCCGGATAACCTGCTTCTGTTCTTCTACCGCCTGCCTTACACCTACCGCATGCGCGACGGGCGCACGCTGCTGGACCGCATTTACGATGATCATATCCAGGGATATAGGGAAACCGAAGCGCTGCAAACCTCGCTGCGCACCTTGCAGGGTGTGCTGCCAGCGGAGATCTATGTGCTGGCGGAGGAACGCATGAACCGGCAGGTGCAAAATGCGCGTGAGTGGCGCGATGTGATACTGGATTTCTTTTTCAGGCTCACCGATGTCGCCATTCCTACAGAACTATAGTTTGTGAGGGCTGAAAGTATGAAAAACACCCCCAATCTGCTGGCCGCTATCGGGATCAGCGAACAGGATATCGAAAAACGAATTGAAGAAACCTTTGCCGCCATATTCACCGATCCGGTTGAGCGCTTCTACTTCGAATCCGGCGACGATGCCGGGTACTTTATGGATACCGGCAACTACGATGCCCGCACCGAGGGCATGAGCTACGGTATGATGATGGCCGTGCAGATGGACCGCAAAGACCTGTTTGACCGCTTCTGGCAGTTTTCCATGCGCTATATGCACTTGGATAGCGGCAAGAGCGCCGGGTACTTCGCCTGGTCTGTGCAGCCCGATGGCACCAAAAACTCCAATGGCCCCGCGCCCGATGGCGAGGAGTACTACGCGATGGCGCTGTTCATGGCAGCTGCGCGCTGGGGCGACGGCCAGCCGCCGTTTGACTATACAAACAAAGCGCGCGATATTCTGCGCCATGCCCTGCACCAGCCTGCGCTCGTCAAGGGCGGCCGTGCCATGTGGGATGAAGAAACTGCGCTGATTCGCTTCATCCCGGAGGTGGATTTCAGCGATCCTTCCTACCATCTGCCGCACTTTTACGAGCAGTTTGCCCTGCTGGCCGATGAAGCGGACCGCCCGTTCTGGAAGCGTGCTGCGCAGGCCAGCCGCGACTATCTGGCCGTCGCCTGCCATCCGGAAACCGGGCTTTCGGCAGAGTATGCGCACTATGACGGCAGCCCGGAAACCAGCCGCGGTCACGGAGATTTCTTTTCCGATGCCTACCGCGTAGCGATGAATATCGGGCTGGACAGCGCGTGGTACGGCAAGCAAGCGGCATACAAAACCATCGCCGATAACTTGCAGCGCTTCCTTTGGGATAAGGACCCGTACATGACCTATATCGTAGACGGAACACCCAAGGATCCTCCCGCTTTGCACCCCACAGCCATCATCTGCACCACCGCAGCGCTCTCGCTTGCCACCGACACGGAACTATCCAGGCAGTGGGTGCAAAAATTCTGGCAAACTCCGCCCCGCAAGGGCGAGCGCCGCTATTACGATAACTGTTTGTACTTTTTCTGCCTGCTGATGCTTGCCGGGCGGTATACCTTGTTTGCATAAACCGGCGCAGGGTTAGGGGCGAAAACATTCTGTAGTTTCTCTGGGTAATGGTCATCCAGCGGGCATTCACCTTGAACGTGGCACATGATATGCTGTATGTACCATACAACCGCATTGCGCGGAAAACAAAGAGGAGGAGCATACATGCGTAAAATCGTTGCCCTGTTACTGGCTCTCGTACTTCTCGTAAGCCTCGCGGCAGTCCCGGTATTCGCCTCGGCTGCTGATGAGCCGTTGACCGTTACCGTCTTTTGTGGGGATCCCCGTGATCAGCCCACATCGGACAACAAGATCTTCAAAATGATCGAAGAAGAATTCGGCCTCAAATTCGAGTTTGAATTCCTCGCCGGCGATCTGGACGAGACCCTGGGCGTGAAAATCGCGGGTCAGGACTATGCCGATCTGATGGACGGCGGCAATAGCGCCGAAAAACTCATCACGGCTGGCGCACTGATCAACCTGATGGATTACATCAACGCGGAAGACACCCCCAACCTCTACACCCACATTGAACCCTATCTCAAGCGGCTCCTCAACGAGGACGGCGAACTGTTCATCGTCCCCAACTACGGCCGCAACTATAATTCCAATGATTATGGCCTGAACTATGTCAACGGTCCGGCCTTCTTCGTACAGAAGCAGGTTCTGGCGTGGGACAACTATCCCATGATCAAGACCATGGACGAGTACTTCGACCTGATCGAGCGTTATGTGGCCGCCAACCCGACCGCTGCCAACGGCGCTGCCAACGAAGGCTTTGCCATCCTGACGGACAGCTGGCGTGCATTCTGCCTGTTCAACCCTGTCCAGCACCTGATGGGCCGCCCCAATGACGGCGATGTCATCGTGGACATTGACAACAACTACAAAACCGAAGCATATGTCATTCAGGACTATGCCAAACCCTATTACAAAAAGCTGAACGAAATGTACCATAAGGGCCTGATCTCGCAGGATACCTTCGTGATGAACTATGACCAGTACATCGCCAAGCTGTCCAGCGGCACGGTCGTGGGTATGTTCGACCAGAACTGGGACTTCCAGACTGCGACCGACGCACTGAAGGCCGCCGAAATGTTTGAGTCCACCTACCAGGGCCTGCCGATTATCTATAACGAGGAACAGGCCGGCAAGGAAATCACCGAGCATTATCTCAACGGCTCCGTGATCAACGTCAACCGTGGTTTCGGCATCAGCGTCAACTGCGAAAATCCTGAGCGTCTTGTGATGTTCATGGAAAGAATGCTGGATGACGACTGGCAGAAGATTATCTGGTGGGGCATTGAAGGCGAAGACTATTATGTTGAAGATGGTCGCTTCCTGCGCACCTATGACCAGATTCAGGATGCAGCCAATGCTGCCTGGAAGAACGCCAACTCCGCTTATGTGCTGACCAACTCCATGCCCAAGAAACAGGGCGAAATGGACGATGGCAACAAGTGGGATCCGGCAGCCCAGCCTGAAAACTACTTCCTCCAGATGAACGAGTATGACAAGGGCTTCCTGAGTGCCTATGGCATGAAACAGCCTTTGGACTTCTTCAACCCGCCGATCACCATCGCCCCCTACGGCGAAGCATGGCAGATCGACGTAACCGTGGACCAGGATGCCAACGATGCCAAAGCGGCCTTCCAGGATATTCAGCGTAAGCTGTTGCCGCAGATCATCATGGCCGAGCCGGACGAGTTCGACGCCAAGTGGGATGAATTCGTACAGGCCGTGGAAGATATTCCGATTTCCGACTTCGTAGACTTCATGCAGGAGCAGATTCTCTTGTTGGTTGAAAAGAATCAATAAGTAGATGTCGTCCCAATGGCGGGAGGAGGAAACCCCTCCCGCCATTGCTTTACTATGATGCGGCACGCTAAGGCTGCCGCGATGGATTTTGCCTAAGTGAGGTGCACGCAGTGCGGAGAAACAAAATACAAACCGTGGTACTCTCCAACCAACATGAAATTCAGTACCGCGTCGTTCCGTTCCGGAAGCGGTTGTGGCTGCAACGCCAGCTCATGCTGATGAGCGTTCCTATGCTTTTGTATATTCTGCTGTTTAACTATTTCCCGATCTGGGGATGGATTACGGCATTCATGAATTATAACCCCGCCAAACCGCTTTTTTCCAACGAATGGGTGGGGATGAAAAACTTTATCTGGCTGTTCAGCAAGCCGGAGTTTATCCGGGCGATCCGCAACACCTTTGCCATGGCGGCAATCAACCTGGTGTTTGGATTTGTGTTCCCGATTACTCTGGCATTATTCCTCAATGAAATTCGCACCCGGCGGTTTAAGCGCTCGGTGCAGACAGTAACCTATCTGCCGCACTTTCTAAGCTGGGTTATCGTGGTGGGCATCGCCCAGACCATACTGGCCAGCGACGGGGCGATCAACCGACTATTGCTAACCTTAGGCATCATCGACGACCCGATCTTCTTTTTAGGAGAAGGCAAGTATTTCTGGTGGCTGGTTGGCGGCATCAACCTATGGAAGGAATGCGGCTGGAACACCATCATTTACCTGGCGGCCATGGCCGCCATTGACCCGGCGCTGTACGAAGCCGCCGATATGGATGGTGCCGGGCGGTTTAAGAAGATGTTCCATATCACGCTGCCCGGAATCAAGTCTACGTTTATGGTGCTGCTGGTGATGAATATCGGCTACCTGATGGAAGCCGGGTTCGAAATCCAGTACCTGATGGGCCAGAATATCGTGATGGACTGGTCGCAGACCGTGGACATCTTTGCCTTGAAATACGGCATTACCAAAGGCCAATACAGCCGCGCTATTGCAGCCGGTATCTTTAAAAGTCTTGTGTCCATCGCTCTGATGCTTACGGCGAATTTCACCGCTAAGCGCCTTGGCGAAGACACACTGTTGTAAGGGGGAAGAAACAATGATGAAAACAGTCTTCCCTAAGCGGGCCTCGCATCTTCGCAGGCGGTCTGTATTCCCGTTGGTCAACGGGTTTGCAATGATTCTGCTGGTCATGGTGACGCTGTATCCGGTGCTTAACACCATCGCGATCTCGTTTAACGACGGGACCGATGCGGTTCGCGGCGGCATCGGCTTATGGCCGCGCCAATTCAGTTTGAAGAGCTATGAGACGATATTCGCTGATGAAATCATCTTCAATGCGTTTTTCATCACCATTGCCCGTACGGCGATTCAGACCATACTCAATGTGGTGCTCACGTCGATGCTGGCATACGCGTTAAGCCGCCGGGAATATGTGCTGCGCAAGTTTATTACCACTATGTTTGTGCTGACCATGTATGTAAACGCCGGGCTGATTCCCAACTACCTGCTCATTCAGCGTACGCTGGGGCTTGGCAAAAGCTTCTGGGTATACATTGTACCTACGATGCTGTCGTGTTTTAACATGATTATCACCCGAACCTATATTCTAAGTCTCCCGGAAGCGCTGGTGGAAAGCGCGCGTATCGACGGTGCCGGGGATATCTACTTGTTTTGGAAGGTGATCTTCCCGCTGTGTATGCCGGTGCTGGCTACGGTTGCCCTGTTTGTGGCGGTCTTTGCATGGAACAGCTGGTTTGATACCCACCTGTACAACGCCAGCAAAGTGCACTTGCACACGCTGCAATACCTGCTGAAACTGAAACTGGCGACCACGACCAACCAAGCCAATGCCATACTGACCAGTGTGGATGCGGCGGCCAGTACTACCAATACCACGCCGGTCACCATTCGCGCGGCGATTACCGTTGTCTCCGCCGCCCCGATTGTGGTAATTTACCCGTTCCTGCAACGCTACTTTGTTGTGGGGCTGAATGTGGGCAGCGTCAAAGGCTGATTCCCTCGACTTAAGAGATTACAAACAACCCGGACGAAGTTCGTCCGGGTTGTTTTATGTTTTTATTTTTGTTTGCGGTACTGCTCTGGCGATACGCCGTAACGCTGCTTAAAGTGCTTTAGAAAACGCTTATAGTATTCGTAGCCGACAGCCTTTGAGATGTCGGTAACAGAGCGTTTGGTTGTTTTCAGCAGCGCAGCGCTTTTTTCCATTCGCAGCTTTGTTACAAAATCCCGAAAGCCAATGCCGCGCTCCTGTATAAACTTTCGGCCCAGATAGGTTGTGTTATAGGTCAGCGCAGTGGCGACATCAGAAAGGGTAATGCTTTCTTCCAAGTGCTCGATGGCGAAGTGTTCCATACGATCGCTGATACGCTCCTGCCTTGGTGCAAGCAACTGGATAGCCAGCAGGGATAATTCCTCAAACCCGGCATCCTGTGAGCGCAGAAAGGTTTGCAGGGCGGCATTGCGGTTTTGCAGCAAGCCCGAGCAGGCCGAAAGCAGCTGCCGCCTTGCATAGGTCGTTGCATGTGTGCCGCACACCGCGCAAAATGCAGTCAGCTCGCCGCAGCGTTTTCTGCATTCATCCGTCTGCCGCAGGGCGATGGTGCGCACGAGCTTATCCACCAAGTCCGGCAGCACTTTGCGGCAGCGGCTGTCCAGCTGGTCGGATAGCTGTTTTCGAAGGGAAGGCAGCTTGCCTGCACTGTCTACCGGGCCGCCGATATTCAGGCTGCGCCCCAGTGTTTTGAGCAGTGTGCTGACAGGGCTGAGGTCTGGGACCTCGCCGCCGTCTGCCAGCTGCAAAACCAGAAATTCTTTATCCTCCACAATGTGGATGGTCGCCTCGTCGCCGGGGAACAGCGCGCTGATGGCCTGCTGATCCTGATAGGGTAGCGGCGCGCCCCAGGTTGCCAGCATCCAGCCTGCGGCCTGCGGTAGAGGGTCGCTTGCTGTGCTTCCGTCCGTAAGCAGCGACCCGATCGTGCGTTGCTGTAGTTGCAGGCGCATATTGGTGGCGGCTTCCCGGTCGATAAGCTTTTTGCGGACATGCGCAAGCACAGCCGTCGCATCCGCCGGTTCTATGGGTTTGAGCAGGTAGCCCGCCACACCCAGCTGCAAGGCCTTTTTGGCGTAATAAAAGTCCGAGTAGCCGCTGACAATGATAAACTGACCGTCGAATCCGGCTTGCCGGGCGGCGTCCAGCAACTCCAGCCCGCTCATCTCCGGCATACGAATGTCGGTTACGATCAGATCGGGCTTGGCTGTGGGCAGTAAAGCCAGCGCCTGGAGAGCGCTTTGGCTTTCCGCGCAAACGGTAAAGCCTTCGGCCTGCCAGTCAATCAGCAATTTTAGTCCTTCCAGCGCCAAAGGTTCGTCGTCGATTAGCATAACACGCACGGCTGCATCACGCTCCTTCCTGCCGGGGTATGCGCATGCTGGCGATGGTCCCGCGCTGCGGTGCGCAGCGCAGCTCCAGCGCAACGGCATCGCCGTAGTACAGCTTCAGGCGGCGGTATATGTTTTGCAGGCCGATGCTTTCGTTCATATCTTCGGGGCTTTGAATTTGATGCAACAGCTCTTTCAGCCGCGCAGGCTTGAGGCCCACGCCGTTATCGGCAACTTCCACAACCAGTGCGCCGCCGTCTTCCACGAAGGCTGAAACGCTGATAAAGCCCGGGTCGCTAAGGTGCTGCACGCCATGCTTGCAGGCGTTTTCCACCAATCCCTGCACACTCATTACCGGTACGGTCAGCTCCAGCGCTTCGGGAGAGATATCAAACTCGTATTTCAGCTTACCGTGGAAGCGGAACTGTTCGATGGTCAGCACCATGCGCACGAATTCCAGTTCCTCGGACAGGGGAACCACGTCATGTGTGGTATCGACCATGCGGCGCAGGATTTTAGACAGCGCACGCAGCACAGTGGCTTCCTCGGTGTGGCCGTTGCGTACGCTAAGCACCAAAAGGCCGTTGAGGGTATTGAACAGGAAATGCGGGTCGATCTGCGCCTGCAAATATTTCAGCTCCGCGCGCACGTTTTCCAGCTCCATATTCTTTTTTTGCAGCTGCAGTACATACAGGTCGTCAATCAGCTCGTGCAGGCGTTCACCCATATCATTAAAGTGTGTGGTCAGTTCGCCGATTTCGTCCTCACCGGGGTCGCGCGTGATGGGGGAGAAGTGTTCGGCGGTCATGGAGTCCATATGCCGCAGCAGCCGCTGGCTGCGCAGTGCGATGGACCGGGAGAAGACGATGGCAATCAGCGCTGCAAAGCCTGAGCTGAATATACCCAGCAGCAGCCCCACCACAATCGCATCGCGTATTCTGCGCTGCATAATCTCATCGTTGATATTAGCCAGCAGCGTCCAGCCGTTCATGCCGGGGCGTTCACTGAACGAAACCTGCAGGTCAGTACTGTCCGGCGGCCGGATGGAACGGTCGGTGATGAAGTTGCCCTGCAAGCTGCCGGGGTAGACTACGGCGGTGCCGTCCGGCGCGACCAGGTAGATGGACAGGTAGGAGCTTTCTTCCTTCATCAGGGTTGTGATCGGCTCCATGTTCAAATCAATGCGCAGGACCTGGGTAAAGGGCGATCCGACGTGCAGTGTGCGGGTGACGCAAAGCTGCAATATGCTGGTCTGCCCGACCTGCTTGCGCAGATATACTTTCATCTGTGCTTCGGAGGGAATACTCGCGGGGAACCATTCCTCGGCTCTCACCTGCGGGGTGATGTACAGGCAGTAGCCGCCGTTGAACATGGTTTGGTTGTCCGAGTAGATAAACAACGTGGTTACATGCTGGTCATAGGCCAAGGTATAGCGGTTGAGAATGGGGCGTAATTCCAGATAATATGTGCTATAATAATTCACCGGACTTTCGTAGCGGCGCTGCAGCAGACTTTCTACCTGGCTGTCGCTGGATATGGCATTGGACAGCGACACAACACCCGCAAACTGCGCATCCAGCGCGGAGTATACGCGGTTTAAGGACTGCTCGGCGTTGCGTGTCTCGCGCATCCGAATTTCTGCCGTCACATTGGTCAGTACATAGGTGAGCAATATGCAGATAGGCAGCAGCACGCCCAGCACATACAGCAATATGAACTTACTGCGAATCGGCAGATTGTTAATGCGTCGCATGCGTGCCCTCCTTGGGGGTGACGGCGTAGCGATAGGCGACCGGGTTCATCCCCATACGGTTTCTAAACCGCTGGGAAAAGTAATCCACATCCCGAAAGCCCACACTGAGGGCAATCTCGGAAACAGGTCGCATGGTTTGCCGAAGCAAAAGGCAGGCATGCTCAATGCGCACCATCAGCAGTTGCCGGTGAAAGGTAGAGCCTGTGTGCTTTTTAAATAGCTGACCCAGATACGCCGGGTTCATGTGCAAATCCTGTGCCATCTTGGTCAGGCTGAGCGGTTCGGTATAGCGCGTGCGGATTGCCTCAACGGTTTCCCGCACCCCGACCGGGTAGCTGTCGCCTACTTCCGGCAGTAGGCTGCGCTCAATGGCGTATAGCTGCTCAATCAAAGCGGTCAGCCATGCGTCCGGGTCTTGGGCATCCTGTTGCCATAGCGGATGGCTGGGCGGGGCGCATAGATCGCTCACTTTGGCGGGCAGCATAGCATCCAGCGTGGCGGCCATGCACCGCAGCGCAAACAGGCTGGGGGTGGCCTCGGCAGCCGCGCAGCGCAGGGCCGCAATGGCGGCTTCCAAGGCATCAGGATTGCCGCTGGACAGTGCCTGGCGAATCTGGGTCAGGCAAGCGTGATCCAGCCACGCGGTCGTTTGGGTGTCAAAAGGCTTATAGAGCCTAAGCGAACTGCTGATTTCGTACAGCGCGCCCTGTGCATCAAGCGCCTCCAGCAAACTGCGCTGAAAACCCTGCGCACCGGTATACACCCGCCCGGCGCTTAGTGTATAGTCTTCCTGCTGTGACAGCAGCGCGGTCAGCCGCTCCAGGCGCGTCGTATCGCGCTCGATCTGCTGAAAGCACAGCCCGTATTCTCCGGGGGTAAGCTCAAACACGGTTGCGCCTGCCGATGTCAGCACAAGCTTTGCATTATCGCTTACCGCGCCGTGGCCGCGCGAAAGTACTGCGCACCAACAGGGGTCGTCAGGCTGAAGCTGTAAAAGCACCCCGGCACGCAGTAAACTTTGGTGGCTGTCGTCGCCGCAGGCCAGGCGGCGAAACACGGGGTCTTGCAGCGCTTGCGCCGGGCCGTCGTCCTGCGGGGTATCGAACTTGCGGGCATCCAGCTCCGCCTTGGCCTGTAATAGCGTAGCTTCCACTTCTTCTACATCAATGGGCTTGACCAGGTAGCCAAACGCGTGCGAACGGATGGCCGCCTGCGCGTAGCTGAAATCCCTGTATCCGCTGAAAAACAGGATCAGGATACCGGGGTGGTAGCGGTTGACGATGGAGGCAAGGTCCGTCCCCAGCATCCCCGGCATACGCACATCGGTGATTAGCAAATGCGGCTGGAGGGTATCTAAAAGGTGCAGGGCATCCTGGGCGTTGGCAGCTTCGCCGCTGAGCGTAAAGCCGCAGCGCTGCCAGTCAATCATCATACGCATGCCTTCTAGCATGAAAGGTTCGTCGTCCACGATCACTGCGCGATACAATTCCTCACCACCTGTTTAATTTACACTGTTAGTTCATATTATACAGCATCAACCAAACACCGGGCAACCATAAAAGGAGGCAACTGTGATGAGAACCCTGCATATTGACCTGAGAGAAGAACCCGCCAAACTGAACCGCTTCTTTGCCCACTGTGTCGGCGCTGGGCGGGCGGGGGAAATGCTCCGGGCCGAGACCCTGGACCAGCTTTCCTGCCTGCAGGAGGCCTGTGGCTTTGGATACCTGCGCTTTCATGGCCTGTTTTCCGATGATATGGCCGTCTGCCGGCTGGACCGGGAGGGGAAGGTGCTCTACAACTGGCAGTACGTGGACCTTGTGATCGACGCGATGCTCAAGCGCGGCATCCGCCCGCTGGTGGAACTTGGGTTTATGCCGGATTGCCTGAAAAGCGGCGAGCAGACCATCTTCTGGTGGAAGGGCAATGTCACGCCGCCTAAGGATATGCGGCAGTGGCATGACCTAGTCGAGGCCTTCACCCGCCATGCAACCCGGCGTTATGGCGCAACGGAGGTGCGGAAGTGGTACTTTGAAGTATGGAATGAACCCAACCTCAAAGGCTTTTTCTCCGGCACGCAGCAGGAGTACTTTGCTTTGTACGATGCCAGCGTAGCCGCGGTAAAAGCGGTGGACCCGGCCTACCGCGTCGGCGGTCCCGGCACGGCCGGGCTGGAC
Organism: Candidatus Limiplasma sp.; assembly: GCA_963678055.1. GTDB lineage: Bacteria > Bacillota > Clostridia > Christensenellales > Aristaeellaceae > CAXXOK01. The sequence goes on along the minus strand of OY782679.1, from coordinate 2,396,555 downwards.
ACGGGCACCTGGGTGGCGGAGCTGATTGATCACTGTGCCAAAAATAACATTCCCTTGGATTTTATTACAACGCATGCCTATGGCGTGGACGGCCATCTGGATGAATTTGGCCAAAACCGCCACCGGCTTGAGAAAAACCAGGACTGCATTGTGGAGGAAGCCATTCGCGCGCGTACCGATGTGCAAAACTCGGCCACGCCGAATCTACCCGTGCTCTTTACGGAATGGTCGAACAGCTACTCTCCCCGGGACAACGTGCACGACAGCTATGTCTCCGCGCCGTTTATCCTGTATTCGCTCAAGCGCTGCCAGGGCATTGCGCAAAGCATGAGCTACTGGACTTTTACCGATATTTTTGAGGAAGCCGGGCCGGGCCCAGAGCCCTTCCATGGCGGGTTTGGCATGATGAACAATCAGGGGCTGAAAAAGCCGTCGTTCTTTGCCTATCAGTTCCTTTGTGAACTGCCTGAAAACGAGCTAAAGACCGGCGATGCGGACAGCTATGCCGCCACAGATGCCGATACGGTTCATGTGCTTTTGTGGGATTACACCCATCCCCAGCAGGATGCCGACAACCAGGACTATTTCATCCGCGATCTGCCCGCCAAAGCGCTGGACGATGCGGAGGTGGAGCTGGACGGGCTGCAAAGCGGTGAGTATACCGTGGAAACCTACCGCGTGGGGCACATGGCGAATGATGTGTATACCCTGTACTTGCGCCAGGGCCTGCGTGATCTGATGGGGAGCGATACGCCTACCCGCGAGCAAGTCCAAGCCCTGCGCGAACAGACCGATGGCAAACCCGAAAGCATCAGCACCCTGCATGTCGGCAGCGATGGCACGGCTAAACTCATCGTGCACATGCGCGAAAATGATGTGGTACGTATCATCCTCAGGCGAAATAGCAAGTAACGAAAAGGAGTCCTGCGGCATGCAGATCAGAGAAGCGACACTTAAGGACCGGCAGGGTATGATAGCCCTGTACCATGATGCGGGATGGCTGAATTACACCAAGCACCCGGACATGCTCACGGCAGCGCTGGACCAATCGCTGACCGTGCTGGTTGCGGCGGAGGCGGAGGCGATTATCGGTATGGTTCGTGCGGTAGGGGATGGCGCGTCCATCCTGTATATTCAGGACATTATTGTGCTGAAAGCACACCAGCGCCGGGGCATCGGCAGGCGCTTGCTTGAGGCTATGGATGCTTTGTACCCCGATGTTTATCAGAAAATACTACTGACGGAAGACCAGCCGAAAAACCACGCATTTTATGAAAGTTGCGGGTTTCAAAGCAGTCAGGCTTGCGGATGCATTGCCATGATGAAAGTCAAGGTGTAGGGCCATAGCATGGCACGGAAGTACGCAGGGCTGTGCGGATGCCGGGAAAACCGCAAAAAGCTGAAATTGCTTGTGTTTCAGGCAATCATGTGCTATACTCATCGTGCTTTTGCATATGATTTGTGATGATTGTAATGATCTAGCAGTTTTAGAAAGAAGGGTTTACTGAAAGAGTGGGTATTGCCTCCTTTGCCGCAGGGCGGAAGAACAGCCAGACAGGCGAACAAAATCGCTTTCCTGTTTTTCCGGTACAGCGGATGAAGAGAGGCAGTATTGGCCACTCTTTTTGATTGCCTGTCGGAGGATACATGGTGAAGAATAACCCGGGTACATCGCAGGTCAACACGGCACGGACGATTGCCCAGAAAGTTGCTGACGAACAGGGATTTGAGCTTGTCGAAGTGACCCTGCAAAAGGAACCGGATGGCCAGGTGCTGTGTATGTATATTGACAGCGAAACCGGCATCACGCTAAATGACTGCGAGCGCTTCCACAAGGCAGTTCAGCCCAAACTGGATGACATCAATTATGACTATTTAGAGGTCTCCAGTCCAGGGGCAGACCGCCCGGTGAAAAACCAGCGCGATTTTGAAAAGCGCAAGGGCGACACGGTGGAAATCCGCCTGTTTGCAAAGCTGGACGGTGCCAAGCAGTACACGGGCACGCTCCAGAGCATGGACGACGATACCGTATCCATCACCTTGCCGGACGGAAATACGAAGTCCTTCCCGCGCAAGGCGGTTGCATTGATTAAACCAGTAGTGCAGATGATAGACGAAGAGGAATAGGAGTTTTAAAAGTATGGCGGCAAAGAAGTTGCAAGTTGAAAACCGGGACAAGGAAATCATCAACGCGGTGCATATGCTCGCTTCGGAAAAAGAAATCAGCGAGGATCTGCTGTTTAACGCGATTGAAGAAGCCCTGAAGGCTGCCTATAAGCGCAATGTCGCGCGCTATGAAGCCCCGCCGGCAAACCTCTCGGTAACCCTCGACCGGCACACGGGTGTGGCGCAGGTGTTTGCGCGCAAGCTGATCACCGACGAGGTGGAAGATGCCACCGTGCAAATTACGCTGGAAGAAGCCCAGCAAATCCGCCCGGACTACCAGGTGGGGGATATTGCTGAGATTGACGTAACGCCCACAGGCTTCCTGCGCACCGCTGCGCAGACGGCCAAGCAGGTGATTATCCAGCGCATCCGCGAGGCCGAACAGGGCAAGATTTACGATGAGTATTCCGAGAAGGAAAACGAAATCCTGACCGCTATTGTTCAGCGCGTGGAAACCAACGCCGCGTATGTGGAGCTGGGTCGCACCGAAGGTATTTTGGAGCGCAGCGAATGGATTCCCGGCGAGGAATACCATTCCGATGACCACATCAAAGTGTATGTGTTGGAAGTCAACCGCTCTGGCCGCGAAATGATCCGTGGGCCGCAGGTGCGCGTCAGCCGTGTACATCCGGGACTGGTCAAGCGCTTGTTTGAAATGGAAGTGCCGGAAATTGCCGCAGGCGTTGTGCAGGTTAAGTCCATCGCACGCGAAGCTGGCAGCCGCACCAAAATGGCCGTGTTTTCCACCGATGCCGTGATTGATCCCGTCGGCGCATGCGTAGGCCCGCGCGGCAACCGCGTGGACAAGGTCGTTGCGGAGCTGAAAAACGAGAAGATTGATATTATCAAGTGGTCGCCCGACCCGGCGGAGTTTATCGCCAATGCCTTGAACCCGGCGCATGTGCTAAGCGTGTTTGTAGCCGAGGAAGAAAAGGCCTGCCGCGTTGTGGTGCCGGATAACCAGCTAAGCCTGGCCATTGGCAAGGAAGGGCAAAACGCCCGTCTGGCCGCCAAGCTGACCGGCTGGCGTATTGATATCAAAAGCCAGTCGCAGGCCGTGGAAATGTTTGAAATGCCCACGGAAGTCTATGGCGAAGCGCTGGGCTATCAAGAATTTGTGGACGAGACTGCCCAGCCTTTCGACCCGGAAGCGGGTCTGCCGGAACTCAAAGACATCGACCTGGAGTCCGAAGACGAGGATGACACCTTGTAATCTGGAGGAAATGAATGCCGCCTAAACCCAGGAAAATTCCCATGCGCATGTGCGTAGGTTGCCACGAGATGAAGCCCAAGAAGGAGCTTTTACGTGCGGTGCGCTCGCCGGAAGGCGAGGTTACGCTGGATACGACCGGTAAAAAAGCCGGGCGTGGTGCTTATGTTTGCTACGATGCTGCGTGTCTTAAACGTGCGCTCAAGCAAAGGCAGCTTGACCGCGCCTTGGAAACACGGCTTAGCACAGACGCTGTACAAGCGCTGACGGAAACCATGGAGCGGCTTTTACATAAGGAGGACACGCATTGACGGAGCGGGAATGGGGAAAACTCCGGGGATTTCTGGGTCTGTGCCATCGGGCCGGACAGGTGATTCTCGGGCAGGATGCAATCGTGGACGCTGTGCGAAAGAAAAGCACTGCACTGGTGCTATTGGATTTGAGCAGCACAGAGACGTCCAAAAAGCGATTTCGCAACGCCTGTTATAGCCATCATGTACCGCTTTACGGCGTGCCTGAAGGCCTGATAGCCGGAGCACTGGGCAGAAGCGGCGCAATGGCAGCTGCTGTCAGGCAGGGAGCGATGGCCGGGAAGCTCAAGGAGCTGGTACCGGACGAAGCCGTTATCAAACATCAACAGAACAATTATACTAACGATCGTGCAGATATTGCGGGGGTGCAAGCGTAAACATGGCCAAAACCAATCTCAAAGACGCAACCAAGGATCTTCTCCAGAGCTCGGAAACCGTAATGGAATCCGTAGCTGATGTGCGCAAAGGTGCGGATGTGCTGATGCACACGCTGCGTAAAATGGAAAACCAGTATCTCCGCGAGGAGGAGATCCGCCGGGAAGAGGAGATGCTCGCTGAGCAGGAACGCCTGGCACAAACCCATACCAAGGCGTATACCATGCCGGACGTGGAGGAAGAAGCCGCTGCCGAGCCTGTAGTAGAAGCAAAGGCTGAACCGAAAGAAACGCCCAAGGCCGAGCCTGTAGCCGAGAAAACGCCTGTGGCAGAGGACACACCCGCCCCGGCGAAAAAAGCGGCACCTGCGAAAGCGGAAACGACCGCCGCAGAACCGGAGAAAGCCCCGGCGCAAACAGAAACGGCTAAAGAACCTGTCAAGGAAGCGGCACCTGCCCAGCCCGTTGCAAAACCGGCTGCGCCTGCACCGACTGCTACGCCTGCCCCGCAGCCGACCCCGCAGCGTCCCTATGGCCGTCCGGCCAATCCGCAGGGCCCGTATGGTCGTCCGGCGAATCCGCAGGGTCCTTATGGTCGCCCGGCAAATCCGCAGGGCCCCTATGGCAGACCCGCCAACCCGCAGGGACAGCGTCCCTATGGCCGTCCGGCAAATCCGCAGGGTCCTTACGGCAGACCCGCCAACCCGCAGGGCCCCTATGGTCGTCCGGCAAATCCGCAGGGTCCCTATGGTCGCCCGGCGAACCCGCAGGGCCCCTATGGCAGACCTGCCAACCCACAGGGACAGCGTCCCTTTGGCCGTCCCGCCGCCCCGCAAGGTGGCCCGGGTCGTCCCCCGGCTGGCCGTCCGCCAGCGGGTCGTCCTCCAGCCGCGCCTGCTATGGCACCTGCCGCTGGCAAGGAGCGCGTAAGCAATTACGATCCTAACAAGAAAAGTTATGTCAACAAGCGCCGGGAAGCCGAGCGTTCGAATAGAAACCGCAAGCATATGGATCGCCAGAGCAAGCAGGGCATGCTGTATGACGACGTTGTACGCGGCGGCCGCCGTGCCCGCAGCCGCAAGCCCAGCGCACAGATGATGATGGCACCCATCAAGATTGATAAGGCAGTGATGACAACCGAAACCATTACCGTAAAGGAACTGACCGAACGCATCGGTAAGCCGGCGGGTGACATTTTGAAGAAGCTCCTGCTGCTGGGCGTGATGGCCAACATCAACTCCGAACTCGATTTTGATACGGCAAGCCTGGTCTGCTCCGAATTCGGGGTGGAACTGACCATGAAGCTGGATCGTACCGCCGAGGATTCTCTGGCTGATATCGATATTGAAGATGATGAGGGCGACCTCATCCCGCGTCCGCCGGTTATCACCATTATGGGTCACGTTGACCATGGCAAAACCTCGCTGCTGGACTACATCCGCAACACCAAGGTGACCCAGGGCGAAGCGGGCGGCATCACCCAGCACATCGGTGCATATACCGTCAATGTGGAAGATCAGCAGATCACCTTCCTGGATACGCCGGGTCATGAGGCCTTCACCGCCATGCGTGCCCGTGGTACCCAGTCCACCGATATCGCGATTCTGGTCGTGGCCGCCGATGACGGCGTTATGCCCCAGACCGTGGAATCCATCAACCATGCCAAAGCATCGGGTGTGCCGATCATTGTCGCCATCAACAAGATGGACAAGGAAAACGCCAACCCCGAGCGTATCAAGCAAGACCTCACCAACTACCAGATGGTGCCCGAAGAGTGGGGCGGCGAAACGATTATGGTTCCCGTCAGCGCCATTACGGGCGAAGGCGTGGATACGCTGCTTGAGATGATTCTCCTGCAAGCAGAACTTCTGCAATTGCGTGCCAACCCCGACCGTATGGCTAAGGGTGTTATCATTGAAGCCAAGCTGGACAAGGCCCGCGGCCCCGTTGCCACGGTACTGCTTAGAAACGGTACCCTGCATGTGGGCGACAGCGTGGTTGTCGGTACGGCAACCGGCCGCGTCCGCGCCATGATTAACGACAAGGGCGAACGCGTGGAAGACGCGGGTCCCTCTCAGCCTGTGGAAGTGATGGGCTTCTCCGAAGTGCCCACCGCAGGCGACGATATGATCGCCATCTCCGACGATCACCTGGGCCGCCAGGTTGCACAGGAACGTATGGACAAGCTCAAGGCTGCCCGTTCGGCCAGTGCGACCAAGGTGACACTGGACAATCTATTCACCCAGATTGATCAGGGCAAGGTTGTCAACCTCAACATTATTATCAAGGCCGACGTACAAGGCTCGGTGGAAGCCGTCAAGCAAGCGCTTGAAAAGCTTTCCACCGATCAGGTCAACGTACGGGTACTGCACTCGGGCGTTGGCGCTATCTCCATGCACGATGTTAACCTGGCCTCTACCTTCAATGCCATCATCATCGGCTTTAACATCCGCCCGGATGCCACAGCCCGTGTATCCGCCGAGAAGGAAGGCGTGGACATCCGCATCTACCGTATCATCTACAAGGCGATCGAGGATGTGGAAAAGGCCATGAAGGGTCTGCTCGAACCCGAGTTCAAGGAGACCTTCCTGGGCACGGCGGAAGTCCGCAATGTGTTCCAGGTTACCGGTACAGGTACAGTAGCCGGTTGCTACGTAACCGAGGGCAAGCTCCAGCGCAATGCGCAGGTGCGCCTCACGCGCGACAATGTGGTTGTCTTCGAAGGCAAACTGTCCTCCCTCAAACGCTTCAAGGACGATGCCAAAGAAGTGGCACAGGGCTATGAGTGCGGCGCGAGCCTGGATGGCTACAACGACATCAAGGAAGGCGACGCGATCGAGTGCTTCGTCATGGAAGAAATCGAGCGTTAATCCGCCGGACGGCCGCGTTATATCCGTATGAACCTAAACTCTAAAACGCGCATAATAACAGGGGCTGCGGCGCAAGCTTCGCAGCCCCTGTTGCTATCACAGACAAACCAACCATCAGGAGGCACCCGTGAACAACCAACGCATTGACCGCGTCAACGAAGAAGTCAGGCGTCATATCGACGCCATAATCCGGGAGGAACTGCACGATCCGCGCATCAAGGGTACATTTTCCGTCACCCGTGCGGAGGTCACGCGCGACCTTCGCTATGCGAAAGTCTATGTCAGCGTCTTAAACGACGACGACCGCGCAGCCATGATCAGCGCGCTGAAAAAAGCGGCCGGTTTCGTACGCAGAAGTCTCGGCAAACGCATGATTATCCGGTACGCACCGGAAATCCTGTTTGAAGAAGACAATAACATCGCCTACGGCATCCACATTGCAGATGTACTCAAGAAGGTACACACTGAGGAGACGCCTGATGAGGACGAATAACCACAAGGAAACGGGTAAGCTGTTTGAAGCGATCGAGCATGCGCAGCGCGTATGCATTTTTCCGCATATCGATCCCGATGGCGATACCCTTGGCAGCGCATTGGCCCTGCAAAGTCTGGTCCGGCGGCTTGGAAAGCCCACCCAGATTGTGCTGGCAGCTGCCCCGCCCGAGCGGCTGAACTTTATGCCGGGGTTTGACAGCATCGGCACGCTGGAGTGCACGCCCCAGTGCAAGGATATGTTGGCGATCTCTGTCGATGTCAGCACATCGGACAGGATGGGGAAGGCTGAGCCGATTTTTGCGGCGGCCGTGCAGACAGCACAAATCGACCACCACGAAACCAACCCTGCCTTTGCGCAGATCAATATTATCGACTCCAAAGCGCCGTCCACCGCATCGATCGTGTTTTCACTGTTCAAAGCAAAGGGCATGGCGCTTACGCAGGAGGAGGCCACCAACCTCTACATCGGGCTTTCGACCGATACGGGGAATTTTCAATTTGAGAATACCGACGCGAACTCGTTTCGAATCATGGCCGAGCTGATGGAAGCAGGCCTTGATATCGGCTACTATTCGCGCCTTTTGTTTTTACGCAAGGAGAAGGAACACATCGCACTCCTCAGCCGTGCACTGCCCACATTCCGCTATGCAGCGGGCGGCCGCGTGGCCGGGATGTTTATCGACCATCAAACCATGCAGGAAATTGATCCTGTAGGCGAGCACTGCGAAGGTATAGTCAACTACGCCATCAATACTGGCGGCGTTCGGCTGGCCTATTTGATCCGGGAAACGCAGGAGGGCAGCGTGAAATGTTCACTGCGTGCCCTGCCGCCCTACCGGGTGGATGAGATCGCGCTGAAGCATGGTGGGGAGGCCACCGCTTGGCGGCTGGCTGCACCCTGCACATGCCGCTGATGGAGGCGGCCGACCTGCTGCAGGCAGAACTGGCGCAGGCGTACGCGGAGGCGGATGCTCTTGGCCACTGAAGCCGTTCCCTACAGCGGATTTTTAAACGTATTGAAACCGCCGGGCATGAGCTCGGCGCGGGTGGTTGCCATCGTGCGCCATCGCTTTTACGGAGCGAAGGTCGGCCATGCCGGCACGCTCGACCCCGAAGCCGCCGGTGTGCTGCCGCTTATGATCGGCAAGGCCGCGCGCCTGTTTGATGAACTGCAAAACGACCATAAGGCCTATATTGCTGAGGTTGCCTTTGGCACAGCCACCGATACGCAGGATGCGCAGGGTGTGGTAACGGAGACAAGCGATAAGATTCCCACCGAAGCGCAGCTGTGTGCACTGCTACCGACACTACTGGGCGAAATGTGGCAAACCCCGCCGATGTATTCCGCCCTCAAACGGGACGGAAAACCCCTGTACCAACTGGCACGTGAAGGGGTTACGGTGGAAAGAAAGCCGCGCAGGATGATGCTGTTTTCGCTGGAGCTTGTGCGTATGATGCCCGCCAGCGGCGCATTGATTCGGCTGGAAAGCTCCAAGGGCTTTTATGTTCGGACGCTCTGCCACGATATTGGACAGAAACTTGACTGTCCCGCGCATATGCGCTTTTTACTGCGTACAGCGTCGGGTATTTTTACCATTGATAACACCATCACCCTGGATGAACTGGCCACGGCCACGGACCTGCAAGCACTGCTCACCCCGGTGGAGGCTGTGCTGCACCGGCTGCCGTTTGCGGAGGTTCCTCAAACGCTGATGAAACAATTCCTGAATGGTGTTCCGCTGCCCTTGCAGGCATTTCCGGCATTTGCAGCCGTGGAGCAGGGCGAGCGGGTACAGCTGCGCCTTAGTGATAAAACCGCCGCGGTAGCGCTTAGGCGCGGCAATGTGCTCAAGCCTTCGACCTGGCTTTTATAACGGAGGAAGTATGCGAATCTGCTTGGATGATACGATACATACACAAGCGTCCGTCGTGGCACTTGGTATGTTTGACGGTGTACATTTAGGCCATCAGGCGCTGCTGCGTGAAGCGCGCAGGCTGGCGGACGAGCACAACGTGCCGATGGTCGTGATGACCTTTGACCGCCACCCGCTCAGCCTGATTGCACCCGACATGGCCCCGCCCATGCTGACCGCGCCGCAGGAACGCATGAAGCTTTTGGAGACCTACGGTGCGGACATTGTCTGCGTCAGCCCGTTTACGAAGCAGCTGCGTGATTTGCCCCCGGAGGCATTCATCCAGTCGCTGGTGGATCACTGGCACCCCAAGGCGCTGGTGGTGGGGTTTAACTACAACTTCGGCATGCACGGCGCGGGCAACCCCGATACCTTACGTGCACAGGGAGAAACCTTAGGCTTTGAAACCCTTGTCATTCCCGAAGTACGCTGCAAGGGAGAGCGTGTCAGCTCAACTCGAATCCGCCAGCTTTTAGCGCAGGGGGATACAGCGGGCGCTGAGGCACTGCTTGGGCATAGTTTGCCGGGCGAAAAAGGCAAATAAGCCGGAATAGGCAGTTTACAAACGCTTCACCCCATGGTACAATAACGGATGTGCATAAAGCATGAAAACCGTGTACGCAGACGCTCGCCTGCCAACGACGGACTATGTACGCGGCGATTACCAGATATCAAGGAGGCAAACATTTCATGGACAAACAGAAGACCATCGAGACCTATGCACGCCACGAGGGCGATACCGGTTCCCCCGAGGTGCAGGTCGCAATCCTAACAGAGCGGATCAATCACCTGAATGAGCACCTAAAAATCAACAAGAAGGACCACCATTCCCGGCGCGGACTTCTGCTGATGGTTGGTAAGAGAAGGGGTTTGCTCAACTACCTCAAGAAAACGGACATTGAGCGTTATCGTGAGCTGATTGCTCGACTGGGACTTAGAAAGTAACCTGAGATATCAAAGGGACCGCGTATTCCGGCGAACGTAGGAAACCGTCCGCCGATACGCGGTCATTTTGTAAGTACGGCGATGCATACATAGCATGCCGGGGCTACCGCCAACGCTGCGGTACAGCCAACGCTCAAAAAAGCGATGCGCTTTTTTGAAACAGATGTCGCTTCGGGCAACGAGGCCCGTAAGCAGGAAGAGAGAAGAAAGTATGGAAGCAAAAGTATTTTCAATGGAACTAGCAGGACGTGAACTCAAGATAGAATTTGGCAAGTATGCCCAGCAAGCCGGTGGCAGCGCGTTTGTGCGCTACGGCGAAACTGTGGTCCTTGTCAACGCAACGATGTCGGCCTCGGCACGGGAGGGTGTAGACTTCTTCCCCCTGACCGTCGATTTTGAAGAAAAGCAATACTCCGTGGGTAAAATCCCCGGCGGCTTCATCAAGCGTGAAGGCCGCCCCACCGAAAAGGCGACATTAACCTGCCGCCTGATGGACAGGCCCCTGCGCCCCTTGTTCCCCAAGGGCATGCGCAATGATGTGCATGTGCTGGCAACAGTGTTGTCCGTGGACAAGGATATCCCCCCGGAAATCCCCGCGATGATCGGCTCCTCCGCTGCGCTGACAGTCAGCAATATTCCCTGGGACGGCCCCACCGGCAGCGTTGTCGTTGGCAAAGTGGATGGCGAATATGTGGTCAATCCCGACGAAGCCCAGCGTAGTACATCCACCATGCACGTGGTTGTGTCCGGCACCAAGGACGCAGTCCTGATGGTGGAAGCCGGTGCAAACGAAGTCAGTGAAGAAGATATGCTCGCCGCCATTTTGACCGCGCACGAAGAAATTAAAAAGATCGTCGCGTTCATCGAAGGCATTCGTGCCGAATTCGGCAAAGAAAAGAGCGAAGTGACCCGCGTGATCACCGGCGACGATATTAAACAGGCCGTGCGCGACTTTGCCTATGACAAAGCCGTATGGACCTTTGATACCGATGTCCGGGCCGAGCGCCAGGAGCGCGAAGCGCAGGTCAAAGCCGAAGTGACCGAACATTTTGCCGAGCAGTTTGAAGGCCGCGCCGGTGAAGTGAAGGACGCGTTGTATTATCTGAACAAAGAAATCATGCGCCGTAAGATTTTGGACAGCGGTGTTCGCGCCGATGGCCGTGGTCTGGGCGATGTGCGCCCCATCTGGTGCGAGACCGGCATTCTGCCCCGCACCCACGGCAGCGCCGTGTTTACCCGCGGAGAAACCCAGGCCCTGACCATCACGACACTTGGCTCCATGAGCGATGTGCAGATGCTGGACGGCCTTGGGACCGAGGATTCCAAACGCTATATGCACCACTACAATTTCCCGCCCTATTCCACCGGTGAAGCCGGTCGTGCCAAGAGCCCTGGACGCCGCGAAATCGGCCACGGCGCGCTGGCCGAACGTGCCCTGGTGCCCGTGATTCCCGATGAGGATGCGTTCCCGTACGCGCTGCGTCTGGTGAGCGAAATCATGGGGTCCAACGGTTCGTCCTCCATGGCATCGGTCTGCGGCAGCACGCTGTCGCTGATGGACGCGGGTGTGCCGATCAAAGCGCCTGTTGCCGGTGTGGCCATGGGCCTGATCAAGGACGCGGACTCCGATAAGGTGGCCGTTCTGACCGATATTCAGGGTCTGGAAGACTTCCTGGGCGATATGGACTTCAAAGTCGCCGGTACCGTGAAGGGCATCACCGCCATTCAGATGGATATCAAGATCGCCGGTATTGACCGCCCGATCCTGGAACGTGCGCTGTCGCAAGCGCGCCTTGGCCGCCTGCACATCCTGCAGAAGATGCTGGACGTACTGGCCAAGCCCAACGAAACCCTGTCCAAGTATGCGCCTAAGATTGTGCGCTTTACGATTAACCCCGAAAAGATCCGCGAGGTCATTGGACCGGGCGGCAAGATGATTAACAAGATCATCGCCGAAACCGGCGTGAAGATCGACATCGAAGACGACGGCCGCGTGTATATTGCCACGCCCGATGCCGATGCAGCCGCTAAAGCCCGCAAGATCATCGAAGGCATTGCCAAAGAAGTGGAAGTCGGCGAAGTGTACATGGGTAAGGTCGTTCGTATTATGAACTTCGGTGCATTTATCGAACTGACCGGCGGCAAGGACGGTATGCTGCACATCTCCAAGATGGCAGACCACCGCGTGGAAAAGGTCGAAGATGTGATGAACATCGGCGACGAGATTGAAGTGAAGGTCAACGAGATCGACTCGCAGGGCCGCGTCAACCTCATCCGTAACGATATTACCTATTCCAAAGCCCCCATGTCTTCCGGCGACCGCCCCGGCGGCCAGCACAGGCGTCCGCCCCGCAGGGACGGAAGACCCAACAACCATAACTAAAGTATAATTGGGGGATTTCCCCCTATCACACCGCCAGGGGATTCGCCTTTGGCCCATCCATTGGCCGTGCATTTATGCGCGGCCAATGGCAACTCTACGATTGATTAGAAGGAAGAACCATCATGTTTCATTCCATTACCCTGCCCAACGGATTGCGCGTTGTCGGGGAGCCGTTATCGCATTTGCGCAGCTGCTCCGTTGGCGTGTGGATTAAAGCTGGCTCCATGAACGAGCGTGCTGGAGAAAATGGCCTGTCGCACTTTATTGAACACATGGTGTTCAAGGGCACGCAGAAGCGCAGCGCCCGGCAGATTGCCGAGCAGATGGACGCGGTCGGTGGACAGCTCAATGCCTTTACCGGCAAGGATTGCACCTGCTACTACGCCAAGGTGATTGACGAGTACCTGCCGCTGGCTGTGGATATGCTCAGCGACCTGGCCCTGCACCCGCTGTTTTCCCCAGACGACATCCAAAAGGAAAGCGATGTCATTTTGGAGGAAATCGCCATGGTGGAGGACTCGCCGGAGGACCTTGTGTCCGAAGCGCTGGCAGAAGCCCAGTTTGCAGGCTCGCTCAGGCTTCCGGTGCTGGGCACGGCAAAGCTGATTAAAAGCTATACCGCTGATGACCTGCGCGGCTACTGGCAGCGGCACTACCAGCCTGAAAACATCGTCATCGCCATTGCCGGTCGTTACGACTGGGATGCGTTTCTGTCGCTGATTCAACAGCAGTTTGATCGCTTTCCTGCGGTGAACGGCACGCCGGTTATCGAGCAGCAGTCGTTTGCCAACGGTCGTGCTTTCCGCGAAAAGGACACCGAGCAGGTGCAGCTGTGCATCGGCTATCGTGGCTTTGCACTGGGGCAGGATGAACTGTACGCCCTTTCCATGTTCTCCAACGCCTTGGGCGGGGGCATGTCATCACGCCTGTTCCAGCGTATTCGCGAGGAACTGGGGCTGGCCTACTCTATCTTTTCCTATCCCAGCAGCTATCCGGCGCTTGGCACCTTCACGGTGTATGCGGGTACCTCGCCCAAGAAGGCCGAAACCGTGATTCGCGAAATGCAGGCGCAAATGAAAACCGCGCTGGCTTCGGGGTTTACGGATGAAGAGTTTGAAAGCGCGAAAGCGCAACTTAAAGGCGGCTTTTTACTCGGGCTGGAAAGCTCGTCCGGCCGTATGCAGTCGCTGGGGCGCAGCATGATGCATTTAAACCGCCTGCGGACTCCCGATGAAGTACTTGTTAAAATTGAAGCCGTCACGAAAAAAGCCCTACACGATGCGGCAGAGCATGTATTGAATTCACCCGCCAGCGCGGCGGTTGTCGGCCGGGATGCCGAGTCTATTCTGACTATGATTCTATAACCGGCGCGTCCTGATCCATCGCCCACAGCTTGCGCGTGATTACGAATGCGCCGGCCGCCAGTGCGATGCTTAGGATGAACGGAAGGGCCGGTCCAATGTCCGCCAGTATACCGGCGATGGTCGTCAGCGGCGAGGTTAGCAGCATGCTGATAGCGTAGAAGAAGCCCAGCATCCGTGCGCGCTCCTCCCGGTCTACGTTAATCATTTGCAGGCCGGAGGAAAACGGAATCAGCAGCGAAAGCGCGGTGCCTTCCATCAGCACGGTGACTAGCACCAGCCAGAACATCCCTTTTGGCAGTACCAGCATAACCACAGCCATGGCAACGAACAGGAAAAGTCCCAGGCCGATTGGGTTGCGGTAGCGCCGCAGGTTTAACCTGGGCACTAAAAACACATAGCTGCACAGCATGAGCAGGGTTTTAATCGTAGAAAAGATCGACAGGTTTTCCGACGCGATGCCCAAATGCCCTGTAACCATCAGCGGCCAGAACATATCCGTAATACTTTTAAGCCCCGTAAAGCATGTGATGAACGCAATCGTCAGCATGATGCGGCGGCTTTTCAGCATCGTAAACAGAACTTTGCGGCTGTCCCACAAACGCAGGAAGATGGACTTGCCCTTGCTTTCCTCCATGCGGCGCAGCCCCACAGAAGTCTCCCGCGAGAACACATAGACCAGAATCACTTTCAGCACCATGATGCCAAAGAAAATCCCGTACAGCCAGCGAACTGTTGGAACCATATCGTAGCGGCGTACAAAGTAATAGGCGATTGGTGCAAAAAAGCCGGAGATTTGAGCGGAGATCTGCATGATGGAGAAAAGGCGGATCAGCTTTTCTTCCTTGGTGTCTTCCATCAGAAGCAGCGTCCAGGAGTTTTCGGTTACGCGGGCGGCCCCGTTAAACAGCGCGGCGACGAGAAAATAGCGGTAATCCTGGGCGATCATCCACAAAAATGCCGGGATGATCCACGCGATAATATCAAAGATCAGGGTTGTCAGCCTACGGCCGAACTTATCGGTCAGCACGCCACCCAGTATGGACCAAATCACCTGCGAGATCAGGCTGATGGTGGCGATCACGCCGATCATCGTCGGCGTCAGCCCAATGCCCGCCATGTAAACCGATACAAATGGCACGAACAAGCCATAGGGGATGCCCCACATCGGCTCGGTATACAGGCACGCGCGCTCGTTGCCCCGCAAATTTTTGATGGTATGCACGATGGACTCATGACGCTGTTTCATGTCGATACTCCTTGCTGTTTTACAAACACGCTTATTGTACAGGCTCTTATGCTCCGGCGCAATACAAACTTACAATAATAACGAACAAACGTTCTGTACAAGTGATTTAAATTATGATATACTGTTGGAAGCCTAAGCAGGCACCGGACTGTCCGGAAATCTATACACAGAGGTGCGAAATCCTTGCAAGATAAGCTCATCATCCGC
This sequence comes from Candidatus Limiplasma sp., assembly GCA_963678055.1. Taxonomy (GTDB): domain Bacteria; phylum Bacillota; class Clostridia; order Christensenellales; family Aristaeellaceae; genus CAXXOK01. The sequence continues at coordinate 2,381,071 of OY782679.1, read as the reverse complement.
GGGGCGCGGGAACACAATTTAAAGAATATCACTCTGGAAATTCCTCGCGACAAGTTTGTGGTATTCACAGGCTTAAGCGGGTCGGGTAAAACCAGTTTGGCGTTTGATACCATCTATGCCGAGGGGCAACGCCGCTATGTGGAAAGCCTGTCTTCGTATGCGCGCATGTTTTTAGGGCGTATGGATAAACCCGATATTGATGCGATCGAAGGGCTTTCGCCTGCCATATCCATCGACCAGAAAACCACCAGCCGTAACCCGCGTTCCACCGTGGGTACGGTCACGGAAGTATACGATTATCTTCGCCTGCTGTACGCACGCGCGGGCGTACCGCACTGCCCCAACTGCGGCAAGGTAATCCAGCAGCAGACCATCGACCAGATGGTGGACCAAATCCTGCTGCAGGAAGAGGAAACGCGCATGCAGGTGCTGGCGCCTGTGGTGCGCAGCCGCAAAGGCGAGCACTCCCGGCTGATGCAGGACTTTTTAAAGCAGGGCTATGTGCGCGTGATGGTCGACGGCGAAATGTATGAGCTGGACGAAACGCCAACGCTCGATAAAAAGAAGAAACACGATATTTCTATCGTGATCGACCGGCTGATTATCCGCAATTCCGATGATTTTAGAAAACGACTGGCCGATAGTTTAGAAACTGCCGCCAAAGCCGCTGAGGGTCTGGTGCTCATTGATATGTTTGACAAGGGAACGCTGTTGTTTTCCCAGAACTATGCCTGCGCCGACTGCGGTATCAGCATTGAGGAGCTGTCCCCGCGGATGTTTTCGTTCAACAGTCCGTTTGGCGCATGCCCTTCGTGCGATGGGCTGGGCACTATCCTTCGCATCAGCCCGGAGACCATTGTACCCGATCCGTCCAAGAGCATTGCCGAGGGTGCCATTCAGGCCATGGGCTGGAACTTTGTAGACAGGACCAGCGGCGCGGTCGCGTTTTCCAAGGCGCTGTCTAAAAAGTATGGCTTCCGCCTGGATGTTCCCTATGCTGAGCTGCCCAAAAAAGTGCAGGATATTTTAATGTACGGCACCGGGAACGAAAAGATTACCGTGCAGTATGAAAGTGCCAATGGTCAAGGCAAGTTCACCACAACCTTTGAAGGCGTTATCACCTCGCTGATGCGCCGCTACCGCGAAACCAGTTCCGAGGGCATGAAAGCTGCCTATGAAGAATATATGACTGCCGAAGCCTGCGAAACCTGCGGGGGCAGGCGCTTGCGCAAGGAAGCGCTGGCTGTGACCATCGGGGATAAGAATATTTCCGAGGTCACGGATCTGTCTATTGTGAAGGCCAAAACATTTTTCCAGACGCTGCAACTGACCGAAACGCAGAAGATTATCGCGTCGCAAATCCGCAAGGAAATCGACAGCCGCTTAAGCTTTCTGGATAGTGTCGGGCTTTCCTACCTTACGCTCTCGCGTGCGGCAGGTACACTGTCGGGCGGCGAGGCGCAGCGTATCCGGCTGGCAACGCAGATCGGCTCCAGTTTGATGGGCGTGCTGTATATCCTGGATGAGCCCTCCATCGGCTTGCACCAGCGGGATAACAGCAAGTTAATCGGGACGCTGAAACACCTGCGCGATTTGGGCAACACCCTGATCGTGGTCGAACACGACGAGGACACCATGCGTGCAGCTGACTATATTGTCGATATCGGCCCCGGCGCCGGTGTGCACGGCGGCCATGTATGTGCGCAGGGTACGTTTGAAGAGATTCAAAACAACCCGGATTCTCTCACCGGGCAATACCTGTCGGGAAAGAAGTCCATTCCAACGCCGAAAAATAGGCGCAAACCGGAGAACTGGTTGACCGTGGAAAAAGCGGCGCAAAATAACTTGAAGAATATCGATGTCAGCTTTCCCCTTGGCGTGTTCTGCGTGGTTACGGGTGTGAGCGGTTCGGGGAAATCCAGTCTCGTCAACTCCATTTTATACAACCACCTCGCCAAAACCCTGAACCGTGCCAAGACCCGCGCCGGTAAGTTCGGGCAAATTATTGGGGCGGAAAAGCTGGATAAAATTATCGCAATCGACCAAAGCCCCATCGGTCGCACCCCGCGCTCCAACCCCGCGACCTATACAGGGCTGTTTGATTTGATTCGCAACCTGTTTGCCATGACACCCGATGCCAAGGCCAGAGGCTACAAGGCCAATCGCTTTTCTTTTAATGTCAAGGGTGGACGCTGCGAGGCCTGCTCCGGCGACGGCGTGCTGAAAATAGAAATGCACTTCTTGCCGGATGTGTATGTGCCCTGCGATGTATGCAAGGGCAAACGCTACAACCGGGAAACCCTGGAAGTGCGCTACAACGGGAAAAACATTTACGATGTGCTGGAGATGACCATCGAAGAAGCACTGGAGTTTTTCTCGGCACATCAGCGCTTGGTACGCAAGCTGCAAACCATGTATGATGTTGGCCTTGGGTACCTGAAAATCGGGCAGCCCAGCACCCAGCTGTCGGGCGGCGAAGCACAGCGCATCAAGCTGTCATCCGAGCTGTCCCGCAGGGCGACGGGCCGCACCATCTATGTGCTGGATGAACCGACCACCGGCCTGCACATGGACGATGTCGGCAAACTGCTGCAAGTATTACAGCAACTGGTGGAGAACGGAAACTCCGTTGTGGTCATTGAGCACAATTTGGATGTAATCAAAAACGCTGACCATATTATCGACCTGGGACCGGAAGGCGGCGATGGCGGCGGTACGGTCATCTGCTCCGGCACACCGGAAGAGGTCGCCGCATGCCCGGATAGTTACACAGGGCAATTTCTCAAGCAGGTGTTGACCCGTAAACCATAAAGTGAGACAATATCACTACATAGCGTTCGCATTCGCCGGACAAAACGGGAGGTACGACCGATGAAGCTCACATTTTTAGGAGCGGCGCACGAGGTAACGGGAAGCCGTTTCCTTTTAGAAGCACACGGAAAAACCATGATGATTGATTATGGCATGGAACAGGGCTTGGACCTGTATGAAAATACTCCCTTACCCTTGGACGCAGCATCGGTCGACTGCGTATTTTTAACGCACGCACATATTGATCATTCCGGCTGGTTGCCGCTGCTGTATAAAAAGGGCTTTCGCGGCCGCATTTTCACCACCGAGGCGACGGAATCTCTTTGTTCTATCATGTTGCTGGACTCGGCGCATATCCAGGAAATGGAGGCCGAATGGGCCACCCGAAAGGCCACCCGCAAAGGCGAGCCACCGGTAGAACCGGCCTATACCATACAGGACGCTACGGAAACCATTAAGCTGTTTACCCCCATCAAATATATGGAGCGTACGGAGGTATACCCCGGCATTCAAATCCGCATGATTGATGTGGGGCATATGCTTGGCTCGGCCTCCATTGAAGTAAGCGTCACCGAAGATGGAAAAACCGAGACCATTGTTTTCTCCGGCGATATCGGCAACAAAAACCAGCCGCTTTTGCGCGATCCGCGCTATTTTACACAAGCAGATTATGTAGTGATGGAATCGACATATGGTGATCGTTCCCACGGCCCGGTCCCGGATTTTATCGCTACAATGGTGGATGTGCTTAACACCACCTTCAAGCGCGGGGGTAATGTGGTTATCCCAAGCTTTGCCGTAGGGCGTACGCAAGAGCTGCTGTATTTCCTGCGCCAAATCAAGCAGGATGGGCTGATCAAAGACCATCCCGACTTCCCTGTGTATATCGACAGCCCGCTGGCCATTGAAGCAACGCAGGTTTTCAGAGAGCACATGTACCATTACATGGATAAGGAGACCGTCGCGTTGCTGAAACAGGGCATTAATCCCTTAAGCTTTGACGGCCTGAAAGTGGCACAGACGGCCGATGAATCCAAGCTGATTAATGAGGACAAGACCCCCAAGGTCATTATCTCCGCCAGCGGCATGTGTACGGCCGGGCGGATACGCCATCACCTGAAGCACAACCTGTGGCGGCCGGAATGTACGGTGCTGTTTGTGGGCTATCAGGGCGTGGGTACACTGGGGCGCATCTTGCAGGATGGCGCTGATGAGGTGAAGCTCTTTGGCGAGACGATCCGTGTGAAAGCCGAAATGCGCAAGCTCAGCGGTATCAGCGGCCATGCCGACAACAAAGGACTGATGGAATGGATCGGCGCGTTCGGTAAAACGCCCAAGCATGTGTTTGTACTCCATGGCGATGACGATGTTACGGATTTGTTTGCCGCGCGGGTGGAAAACGAGCTGGGGCTGCACGCCACCGCTCCCTATAACGGCGAGAGCTGGGATTTGACCCGGGACGTGATGCTCGCCCAGGGCAACAAAGAAAAAATCCGGCGCGATAGAAAAACGCCGGGCTTGCAACCCAAACCGGAGCCTGAACTGGTCAAGCCCAAGGCGAGCAAGGCGCGCGAAAATGCTGCATATACACGCTTACAGGAAGCTGGCTCGCGCATAGCCGAACTGATCGAGCGCATGGAGCACAGTTCCAACAAGAACAAAAACAAGCTTGCTAACGCGCTGTTTTTGGTGGCCAAACGCTATAATAAACGTATCCATCGCTAAGGTAGGCGATAGTTATACAAGGACTGTATACGAGTAAACAATCATACAGGAGGATAGCCCTATGACCAAAGCCAAAGCCAAAGCACTTGCCAAAGCCCTGGTGGGCAAAATGACACTGGATGAAAAGGCGTCACAGCTTACGTATCATGCAGCGGCGGTTCCGCGGCTGAACGTACCATCGTACAACTGGTGGAACGAAGCCCTGCACGGCGTTGCCCGCGCGGGTACGGCAACGGTCTTCCCCCAGGCCATCGGTCTGGCGGCAGCGTTTGACGATACACTGCTACACGCCGTGGCCGATACCATCTCCACCGAAGCCCGCGCCAAGTACAATATGCAGTCGGAGCTTGGTGACCGGGACATTTACAAAGGGCTGTCCATGTGGTCGCCCAACATCAACATTTTCCGCGACCCGCGCTGGGGTCGTGGCCAGGAGACCTACGGCGAAGACCCGTATCTGACATCGCGGCTGGGCGTTGCGTTTGTCAATGGGCTGCAGGGCGATGGAGATACCATGAAAATCGCCGCCTGTGCCAAGCACTACGCCGTGCATTCCGGCCCTGAGGCCGTGCGTCACAGCTTTGATGCGATCGCTTCAGAAAAGGATATGCGTGAGACCTATCTGCCGGCCTTTGAAGCGCTGGTCAAGGAAGCCAAGGTCGAAAGCGTGATGGGTGCCTACAACCGTGTCAACGGCGAACCGGCTTGCGGCAGCAAGGTGCTGCTCAAGGACATCCTCCGCGATGAGTGGGGATTTGACGGGCATATCGTTAGCGATTGCTGGGCAATCCTCGATTTTCATAAAAACCACAAGGTGACCGACACGGCCACCCAAAGCGCGGCGCTGGCTATGAAATATGGCTGCGACTTGAACTGCGGCGTGGTGTACCTGCAGGTGCTGGCAGCGCTGCAGGAAGGGCTGGTCACCGAAGACCAGATCACCACAGCTTGCGAGCGGCTGATGACCACGCGCTATATGCTGGGTACGCTTGGCGAAGGCGGCTCGGAATACGATGCCATATCGTACGATGCGTGCGATACGGATGAAAACGATGCGCTGGCCTGCACCGTGGCTGAAAAAAGCATGGTACTGCTGCAAAACGACGGCATCCTGCCGCTGGACTTAAACAAACTGACAACCGTCGGCGTGGTCGGCCCCAATGCCGATAGTATAGACTGTCTCAACGGCAACTATAGCGGTACATCCTCCCGTTATGTCACCTTCCTGGAGGGCATACGGCAGGCTTGCCAGGGCAAGGCGCGTGTGCTGTATTCGCAGGGCAGCCATCTGTTTAAATCCGGCACCAGTAACCTGGCCTTGCCGGACGACCGCATTGCCGAAGCCGTCGCCGTTGCCAAGCGCAGCGATGTTACGGTTCTCTGCGTGGGGCTGGACGCGACCCTTGAGGGCGAGGAAGGCGACACCGGTAACGAATATTCCTCCGGCGATAAGAAAGATTTAAGCCTGCCGGAAGGACAGAAGAACCTGATTGACGCAGTGCTGAAAACCGGTAAACCTGTTGTTATCGTGCTGGCCTCCGGCAGTGCGATTGCACAAACCGGCGGTAACGCGCTGCTGCAGGCATGGTACCCCGGACAGGCAGGTGGCACAGCACTTGCAAACATTCTGTTTGGCAAGGTATCGCCCTCGGGCAGGCTGCCGGTCACCTTCTACAAGAGTGTATCCGACCTTCCCGATTTCGAAGACTATGCCATGAAGAACCGTACCTACCGGTACTTTGAGGGCGAAGCATTGTTCCCCTTCGGCTATGGGATGAGCTATACCAAGTTCGCCTATTCCGGCGCGGCGTACAAGGACGGCGCTGTGACGGTAACGGTCATGAACACCGGCGCGCATAATGCCGACGAAGTGGTGCAGGTGTATGTCAAAGACCTGAATACACCCTTTGCCGTGCGCAACCACAGCCTGTGTGCATTTAAGCGCATTACCCTGGCGGCGGGCGCATCGCAAACCGTGACGCTGCCCATCGAAAAGCAAGCCTTCCAGTCCATCAACGAGGATGGGCAAGCGGTGCAGGGGAAACAGTTCACCCTGTACGTCGGCGGCAGCCAGCCCGATGCCGTCAGCGTGAAGCTTACGGGGCAAAAACCGCTGGAGATTTCTGTAGAGATTTGACAATTTCGCCCACGAGTGGTACGATTTGTCCGAACCCATGGGTTCTTCAGGGCAGGGTGAAATTCCCTACCGGCGGTAACAGCCCGCGACCCTTTCCGGCATCCCCGGAGAGGCTGATTCGGTGGAACTCCGAGGCCGACGGTGAACGGTATTTACCGTTAAGTCCGGATGAAAGAAGAGCAATCTCTTTGTAACCAGAGTTGCCCCTGATGATGAACCATCGGGGGCAATTTTATATGAAAGGTGACCGAGAGGTTCATCTTTCAAACGGAGGGAATATCATGGAAAAAACTAAGGCGTTTTTCACACCCCAGCGTATCACATTGATCGCCATTCTGGCGGCGATCTCCATCGTACTGTTCTTGCCACCGCTGCAAATCCCCATCGTGCTGTTTTACAAGCTGGACTTCTCCTCGGTACCGGTGCTGCTTGGGACCTTTGCTATGGGGCCGCTGACGGGCATGGTCATTTTGCTCCTCAAAAGCCTGACGGGGCTGTTGTTCTCCACATCGCTTGGCGTTGGGGAGCTGGCAGATTTCATGATCGGCCTTTCCATGCTCGTGCCGGCAGGCCTGTACTATCAAAAGGACAAAACCCGTAAAAACGCCATGACCGGTATGGAAATTGGCGCGGTCGCCGCTTCGGCCATGGGCGTACTGCTCAACGTATACCTGCTGATTCCCTTTTACGGCGCGGTGTTCAACCTGCCGGTGGAGGAAATCATCGCCATGGGGCAGACCATTGCGCCGTCCATTGACAGCATCTGGAAATTTGTGCTGATTCTTACCGCGCCGTTTAACATTGTCAAGTGGGCGCTGATTGCGATTATTTCCGTTATCATTTACAAACCCCTTTCGCCGATTCTGCACGGTAAAATCGGCAAACATAAAGCCTGACAGGAAGGACAGTCACCATGCCAGTCGTAAACACCGTAAGCACTGCGCAAACCAAAGCGCTTGGCATCGCACTCTCCCGGCAGCTTGCCGGGGGAGATGTGGTGCTTTTACAGGGTAACCTTGGCGCGGGTAAAAGCGAGCTGGCGCGGGGCATTGCCCGCGGGCTTGGCATCACCGGCCATGTACCCAGTCCGAGCTTTACCATTTTACAGGTATATGAGGATGGCAGATTGCCGCTGTATCATTTCGACTGGTACCGTATTGGCAGCGCAGAAGAACTGTATGAACTCTCCCTGGACGAATATCTGTATGCGGGCGGTGTATCGGTCATTGAATGGCCGTCCATGGCCCGCGACGCCCTGCCGGAAACCTATTTACTGATCAACATCGCCATCACCGGGGAGCAGGAGCGTCAGTTCTCCTTTGACCCTGTTGGCGGTTTTCACGCGCTGGACTATGCAGCATTGGAGGCATTGGCATGATCATTCTGGCTGTGGACACCTCCGGCCCGGTATGCGGGGTTGCGCTGGCCAAAGATGAGCAGATTTTGTACGAAGCCGCTGCGGTTAACAAGCGTACCCATTCGGCCAGTCTAATGCCCATGGTGGCAGAAGCCTTAGCGCGAGCGGCCCTGCGCATAGAGGATATTGATCTTTTTTCCGCCGTAACCGGTCCGGGATCGTTTACCGGGGTGCGTATCGGGGTTAGCACCGTTAAAGGTATGGCGCATGGCGCAGGCAAACCCTGCGTGGGCGTGAATGCGCTGCAGGCATTGGCCGCCAATGTCTCTGGCGGCGATGCGCTGATTTGCCCCATACAGGACGCACGAGCGGGGCAAGTCTACGGGGCGGCATTTACCCCCGGCATGCCGCCAAGGCGCGTACTAGAGGATAGCGCCGCGAAACTTGACAGCTACTTGGATGCTGTTTTGCAAGCCGCCAGTAGCGGACAAGCGTTTTATTTCGTTGGCGATGGGGTTGCGCCCAACCGGGATGCCATTCAAGCTGCGCTGGGCGATCGGGCTGTGTTTTTACCGGCACACCAGACCCTGCTAAGGCCTTCGTCGGTTGCGTTATTAGCCGGGTTTCAAACGCCGGGTGATTATCTGTCACTGCAACCCTATTATTTGCGCGCGCCGCAGGCCGAGCGTGCCCGTAAAGGCAAGCTATGACCATACGGCGCATGAAAAAAGCCGACATTGCGGCCGTATATGCGATTGAAATGAGCACCTTCGCCGTGCCCTGGCCGGAAGCGAGCTTCCATCACGAGCTAAGCGAAAACCCCGCCGCCCGCTACATGGTAGCCGAAAGTGACGCGGGGGACGTGATCGCCTATGCCGGAGCATGGATGATCTTTGAAGAAGCGCATATCACCAACATTGCCGTTTCTAAGCAATGGCGGGGACAGGGCATAGGCATTGCGCTGACCAAAGCGCTGATCCAGTATGCCGCCAACCTCGGTGTGCAGTATATGACGCTGGAAGTACGCAAATCAAACGCCGTAGCCCAGGCTATGTATGAAAAACTGGGGTTTGAGAAACTCGGCGTACGAAAGCAGTACTATAGCGATAATGGGGAAGATGCCTTGTTAATGGTGCTCCAGCATATGCCGGAGATACAGGAAGATTTTAGCGAGTAATCCAGCACTACGCGGGGGCGTCAGCCCTTGCTTGCTTGAAAATATAGAGTTCACATTCCAGCCGACCGTTGTACAGGCGGCGTTTTTTATTGGTGCGACGACCAAAATAGCGGTCAAATGCCGGATCGGACGATAGCGCACAAAGGCTCCAGCCCGGATGCCGCTTAAGCAGTAGCCCCAGCTCGCGGTACAATGCCCGGCAGCTGTCCCGGTCAGATAAGCGTTCACCATAGGGCGGATTGCACAGGAACACGCCGCGCTCCTGGGGCAGTTGCAGCGTGCGCAAATCCTGCACTTCCACGGGAATGCGGTAGGCAAACCCGGCCTGCTCCGTGTGCTTTTCGCACAGGCGGATGGCTTCGGGGTCGATATCACTGCCGCCGATATCAAAGGCGATATCGGGCGTATACGCGTCTTCCGCTTCCTTACGCAGGCGCTTCATATCATCTTGTGGCATGAAGGGATATCGCTCGCAGGCAAAGCTGCGTTTGAGGCCGCTGGCGCGGCCTGTGGCGCGAAATGCCGCCTCAATCAGCAGCGTACCTGTGCCGCAGCAGGGGTCGTACAAAGGCATATCCGGCTTCCAGTGTGCAAGATCCACCATGGCCGCGGCCAGCGTTTCCCGAAGCGGCGCTTCGCCGTTCCAGGTGCGGTAGCCGCGTCGGTTCAGGGCATCGCCGGACATATCCAGCGTCACCCGCAGGGTATCGGAATGAATGGCGATATCCACAGGATAAGCCACGCCGGTTTCCGGCAGTCGCTGCACGCGGTGTTTGTTCATCAAACGCGTGACGATTGCTTTTTTAGCAATGGACTGGCAATCGCGCACGCTCATCAGTTGGCTGCGTACGCACTTGCCGCTGACTAAAATCTGTGCGTCTTTTTGCATATAGCGTTCCCAGGGGATGCGGTACACCGCCTGGTAGAGGTCTTCAAAGGTTTTGGCCTGGCCTTCGTGCAGCAGCCAAAGTACTCGGTCGGCGGTTTTCAGCCACAGGTTGGCCCGAAAGGCATCGATCAGCTCGCCTTCAAAGCGCGCACCGCCAGCCTCCGCTTTCACGGGCAGGTGCATATGCCGAAGTTCCGAAGCGGCCACGCCTTCCAGCCCGAAGGCTGCCGAGGCGATAAAAGTTTGGGTCATGGTATCTCCTCCAATCCAACTAGTGTACGCTGTTGGAAACGAAAAGTAAACCGAAATATACTTTTCAAGCGGCGTTGCCCTGTGTACAATGACAGTAAGGTAGGTGTTGATGATGGTTACGAAGCTTATGCGTGGGATGATTGACTACTATAAGGGCGATCCCCGCCGGGTGAACCATTTTTTGAAAGTGTACGGCTTCGCGCAAGCCATAGGCGCGGGGGAGGGGCTGGACGCACGCACGCAGCACGTGCTGGAAGTCGCCGCCCTGACCCACGATATCGGTATTAAAAACAGCGAGATAAAGTACGGCAGTTCATCAGGGGCGTATCAGCAGCTGGAAGGCCCGCCCGAGGCGGAAACCTTGCTGCGCGGCCTGGGTGCAGACGAAGCCCTCATCACGCGCGTTTGCTTTTTAATCGCCCATCACCATAGCTATACGGATATTGAAGGACTGGATTACCAAATCCTTGTCGAGGCGGATTTTCTGGTCAACGCTTTCGAGGATGGCCTGCGGCCCGAAGCCATGCTTGCGTTCAAACGCAAGGTGTTCAAAACCCAAACAGGGATCGCGCTGCTGCAAACGCTGTATGGCGTATAACGCTTTTCATTCCTGAAAAACAGGTGTACAATAATGATAGTGGAAATTGCAAAAGGAGGCACTACCAATGCGTGTATTTTTAATTGTGCTCGATTCCGTGGGCGCGGGCGAGCTGCCGGATGCCGCTGCCTATGGTGACGTAGGCGCGAACACTCTGGCCCATGTGATAGAAAAAGAAACCCCCAAGCTGCCCAATTTGGCACAGATGGGGCTTGGCTATATTGATACCGTCCCGTACGACCAACCAGCAAACGCCGCCGGTGCCGCCGGACGTGCCCGGGAGAAAAGCCCCGGCAAGGACACCACCACCGGCCACTGGGAAATGGCGGGCATTCGACTGCCAAAGGCGTTCCCGACCTATCCGAACGGGTTTCCGGCGGAGGTTATTGAAGCATTTGAAAACGCCATCGGCCGCAAAACCCTGGGCAACTACGCAGCCAGTGGCACGGTGATTATTGAAGATCTTGGGGAAGAGCACCTGCGCACAGGGTACCCCATTGTCTACACCTCGGCGGACAGCGTATTCCAGATTGCCTGCAACGAGGAAATTATTCCGGTGGAAACCCTGTACAAGTGGAGTGAAATTGCCCGCGGCATACTGACAGGCGAGCACAATGTGGGCCGTGTCATCGCCAGGCCGTTTGTTGGCCAGCACAAGGGCGGGTTCACGCGCACCAAAGGGCGCAGGGATTTCAGCGTTGTGCCGCCGCAGCTGACCATTTTGGATGTACTGATGGATGCGGGTTATTACACCATGGGCGTGGGGAAAATTGAAGATATCTTCGCTGAAAAAGGCCTGACCGAAAGCGTGCATTCCGCCGGTAACACCGCTTGTATTGAAGAATGGCTTAAGATGATGCATAAAGGCTTTGACGGTCTGACTTTTGTCAACCTCGTTGATTTCGATATGCTCTACGGCCACCGGCGCGATACCAAAGCCTACGCAGATGCCCTGGAAGCGTTTGATGGTAAGCTCGGCGAGGCCCAGGCCATGGCGCGGGAAGACGATGTATTCATCATCACCGCCGACCACGGCTGCGACCCCACCTTCCGCGGCACCGATCACACGCGCGAGCACGCGCCGGTGTTGGTGTGGAGCAAGACAATGAAAGGCTTTACGCCCCTTGGCACGCGCGAAAGCTTTGCCGATATAGCGGCCACAATTGCCGATCTGTTCGGCCTGCCGCAGCGCTTTGATGCCACATCGTTTGCCGATATTATTCGCTAGGAGGAACCGATTATGACATATTTGGAGACCATTGACCAGGCGGCGCAGTACATTACGGAGCAATGCGGCACAGCGGAAATCGCCGTGGTACTGGGCAGCGGGCTTGGCGACTATGCCGAGCGGCTTGAGGATGCAAAAACCATTCCGTATGCGAGTATTCCGCATTTTCCCGTGTCCACGGTGGAGGGTCACGCGGGCAACTGGCACGCGGGGACGCTGCACGGCAAAAAAGTATATTTAATGCAGGGCCGTTTTCATGCTTATGAAGGCTACAGCATGGAGGAGGTCACCATGCCCATCCGCGTCATGGCGCGGCTTGGGGTGAAGACTTTAATCCTTACCAATGCGGCCGGTGGTGTGAATACCTCGTTTCCGCAGGGCTGCCTGATGCTGATTGACGATGTGATCAATCTATCCGGACGCAACCCGCTCATTGGCCCTAACCTCAAGGAGTTCGGCCCGCGCTTTCCGGATATGACCTTTGCGCTGGACCCCGCACTGAAAACACTGGCAAAGGACACTGCTAAAATGCTGGATATTCCGCTGCAGCAGGGTGTATACTGCTGGCTGACCGGGCCCAGCTACGAAACGCCCGCAGAAATACGCGCCCTGCGCTTGCTGGGCGTGGACGCTGTGGGTATGTCCACCGTTCCGGAAATCATCGTAGGACGGCATAGCGGTATGAAGGTGATGGGGATCAGCTGTATTACGAATATGGCGGCTGGTATTTTAGACCAGGAACTGGATATGTACGAGGTGATCGAGACCGGCAAACGCGTGAAGCATATTTTTGCTTCGCTGGTCGATGGGGTAATCGAGCGCTTATGAGCCTTTTAGCGCGTCGCGCACATACCCGGTGAGGATATCCACAATCCGCGCATTCCGGCCCCCGTTGGCCACAATCACATCCGCAAGCTCAATGTAGTTGCGGATGTATTTGTTGTACATGGGTTTGACCGTGGTCAGATACTGGGCGGAAATGCTGTCGATGGAGCGCTCGCGTTCCTTAATATCACGCTCAATGCGCCTAAGCAGGCAGATATCCGCTTCCACGCTCATGTAGAGTTTCAGGAACATCTTTGCGCACAGCCGCGGATCGTGAAAGACATGAATGCCCTCCAGAATGCACACATCGGTGGGATAGATCCACTCGTCATTGTGGTCGGCGCGGCGGTGCACGGTATAATCGTAATCCTTGCGGGTGATTTTTTCGCCCGCTAAAAGCTTTGAGATATCTTCAAGAAACAAATCATGGTCGAAGATGGAAGGTTCGTCATAATTCTGGCGGGCGCGTTCGGGAAAACTGAGGTTTGGAAAATCGCGGTAGTAGTTATCGTGGTTGATGATGACGCATCCTTGGCCGATAGAGGTTTTCAGTTCCTCGGCCAGGGTGCTTTTTCCGCTTCCGCTTGCGCCACAGATCCCGATGAGCAGCATAGAGGCACCTCGCAATATTTTTTATTCAGGCGTTGTGAATTCTTCCATCACATAGCCTTCGGTGACGTCCGTTTTCACGTGCAGCCAGCCTTCCTGGGGCATACGTTCCAGTACCAGCAAACGCTGGTCCTTGAACAGCAGCATTTGGATGTCGGAGGAAAGGCTGGGTTCCGACCGCAGGTTTAGCCAGGAGTTTTCACCAATGTTGGATACCCGGGCATACCACTGACCATCACCGGCGACGGCTGTAACCGGCATCAGCGTAGGCCGGGGTGTGGGGGTTGGCGGCGGGTCGGCGGCCTTGGTGAAGGCACTGGAAACATGGGGAAGCACCCTCGGTGTTTCAGTATACCGCAGTAAGCTGATGCCCGGATAGTAGAACGACAAAATTTCCGTATAGGACATGTCATATTGCCCGGCCATCGACTCCGCTCCGTACTGGCTCATCCCCACGCCGTGGCCATAGCGGCGGGATTCGATGACGAATGCATCATCGGTCTCATTCACAGTCCACAGCTCGTTATCGTACTGGTTAATGCTGAGGGATAGTGCGCTTTCCGCATCCCGGAAAATAGGGATATCCAAGGTGACAGCGTCCTCGACTGGCATAAAGGCCCCATAGACAGGCGTAGGGGGCGGCATAGGCTCTGGTGTTTCGGTCGGTACAGGTGTATCGGTCGGCAGCGGGGTCATGGTCGCATCCGGCGCGGGCGATGCGGTGAACAGACTGATCTCAATCTCGTCTTGCAGCACGGCGGTAACGGGCGGAACATAATCGGTGCGGGTTCGCCCGGAGTAGTTGAAGGTGATATGCAGCATGGTATACAGCCGGGAAGGCGGGGCGAATTTCGGCGTATCGACCGTCACGGCGGATATACTGTCAATCCGCAGGCTTTCTGCAGCGGCATCAAAGCCCATAGCGTTTAGCTCGTCTTCCAGCGCAGCGGCGAGTAATGCCCGCAGGCCGTAGGGTGTTTCTTCGGGCGTGAATGCAAGCTTTGGTAAAAACGCGTTCTTGACGACGCTTTTGGGGTTTTCCAAATCATAGGGATCGTCCCGCATATCCAAATAGCCGGTTTTGTCGCCCCACTGGTTTTCGCTGAGCTCGGTCTGCCCGCCGTTAGAGGAACCGTAGTAGCACATGATCAGCTTGTCGTTATAAAATGCGCAAACACCTGCTGTTTCCAAAACGGCTTGTGCGGCACGGGTGTGCTCCGGGCGTGTGCCTTTGAACACCTGATCGTTGGTGGTGTCGGACATGTGATATTCGCTGCTGGCGTTGTTTATGGCTTTACGCACCGCATAGGTGCGGGCGGCCACGGCCTGGGCCTTGAGTGCTTCCAAGGGAAAGGAATCGCTCATTTCATAGGGGACCACGCCTTTGAGGTAATCTTCCACGGCGATGGATAAAATCAAGCGCAGTGCACCGTCCTGAATACGCAGGGTCAGGTCGCCCTCGTACAACGAGGGGTTGCCGTAAAAACGAATCCCGTTGTCGCCGCCGCGATCATTTTGAAAGCGCGTCAGCGTAAGCTCCGGACCTGCGCCAAGGCGCATGCCCGCATAGTCGATAAACAGACTGTCATCAATCACCAGCACGGTGATTTCGCTGCCGTAAGGAAACAGCATGGTCACCCCGCCGATATCGGCTGTGTACACCCCGGCAAGCTCAATATCCGCTTGCGTTGTCAGATCCAAGCGCCTGAGCAGGATGCGCAGCACCTGGGGCAGCTGCCCCTGCGCGGCGGGTAGGCTGGTTTCGGTCGCTAACCCGCTGATGGGCGTAAGCAATAAAACTATCAGCAGTAGCCAGGCGAGAGTTTTCTTGATACTTTGTCTGTTCACGGTACGCCTCCCGGTTTCAGTCCTCGGGCTTGTGTATGGTATCGCAGTAATAGCAGCGGTAGGTGCCTTTTTCGCGGTCGTGGAGCACGAACCTGTGCTGGAGTTCCTGTTCGGTCTGGGTAATGCAGCGCGGGTTTTTGCACTTGAGCACGCCGGTCACGGTCTCCGGCACGGTGAGCCGGGTTTTCTCTACCAGCTTGCCGTTTTTGATGGTGTTGACGGTCGCGCCGGCATCAATATAGCTGACGATGTTCAAGTTCAGGTCAATCAACTCGTCAATCTTGATGATATCCTTGCGGCCCATGCGTGCGGACTTGGCATTTTTAATGATGGCGACCGAGCAATCCAGCTGATCGAGGTCCAGGTAGCGGTACACGCGCAGTGCGCGCCCTGCGTGCAGGTGATCGATGACATAACCGTCCTGAATTTCATTAATATTCATTGTGTCGCCTCCATCAGCTGCAGGATCAGCGCTTGGCGCATGTGCATGCCGTACTTCATTTGTTTAAAATAACACGCTCTGGGGTCTGCGTCCACTGCTTGGCGAATTTCGTTAACACGCGGCAGCGGATGCATAAGGGTCATATCCTTGCGGGCAAGCTTCATTTTGTCCACGGTTAGAATATAGCTGTCCTTCAGGCGCACATAGTCAGCTTCGTTAAAGAAGCGCTCTTTTTGTACGCGGGTCATGTACAGCACATCCAGCGTGCCGATGACATCTTCCAGTCTCTCCACTTCAGTAAACGGAACACCGAGGCTTTTCATTCCCTCGCGCAAATATTCGGGTATGCGCAGCTCTTCCGGGGAGATCAGCACAAAGCGAATGGACTTGTACCGTGCCATGGCGTTCATCAGGCTGTGTACCGTGCGCCCAAACTGCAAATCGCCGCACAGGCCGACCACCAGCTGGTTCAGCCTGCCTTTTTCGCGGCGGATGGTGTGCAAATCCGCCAGCGTTTGCGTGGGGTGATTGTGACCGCCGTCGCCGGCGTTGATGACCGGTATCGGGCTGTAGGCGGCAGCAACCGTGGGCGCGCCTTCCTTGGAGTGCCGCATGGCGACGATATCGGCATAGCAGGCCACGGTTCGAACGGTATCGGCCACGCTTTCGCCCTTGGCGACGGAGGAGGCCGATGCGTCCGCAAACCCGATCACCTGTCCGCCAAGCCGGAGCATGGCGGCCTCGAAGCTAAGCCGTGTTCGGGTGGATGGTTCGTAAAACAGCGTTGCGAGGATTTTGCCCCGCATGGACTGGGCATAGTCGCCGGGACGCGCAATAATATCGTCGGCAATGTCCATCAGAGCGTCCAGTTCGTCCGGGCTCCAATCGATGATATCCAAAAGGTGTCGCATAAATCTCCCTCGCTTCGTTTCGTTTAGAAGTTCGTTGTTTCTTCACTGTGATTAGGGGCTTGCTTGAAGCCGCCTGCATCCCATCAGGAAAGCGCGGACATCCAGCTTTCGTCGGACGGGGTATTGCGGAAATCAAGCAGCGCCTGTTTATGTTCGGGCTTGATATAGCCGTTCTCAGCAGCGACCTCCACCAGGGTATCGAGGTTGCTCAGGCTGATATTGCGCACGTCTGCAGCCGCCAGCCTATCAATACCGCGCTGCATGCCGTAGGTGAAGATGCTCACGATACCCAGCACCTGTGCGCCGGCTTCCCGCAGCGCTTCTACGACATCCACCACGCTGCCGCCGGTGGAAATCAAATCTTCCACCACGACCACCTTCTGGCCGGGTGTGAGCTTGCCTTCAATGCGGTTGTTGCGGCCATGGCTTTTCTCGCTCCCGCGCACATACCCCATGGGCAGGTTCATCAGATGAGCGGTGATGGCCGCATGCGGGATGCCTGCGGTGCTCGTGCCAAACAGCGCTTCGCAGGCAGGAAACTCGGCCTTGATAACATCGGCGAAGGCGGTTTCAATCAGCGTGCGAACAGCGGGGTAGGACAGGGTCAGGCGGTTGTCGCAGTAGATGGGACTTTTGATGCCGCTGGCCCAGGTAAAGGGCTGCTGAGGGCGCAGGAATACGGCCTGGATATCCAGGAGGGCTTTGGCGATTTCACGCTGCATAGTGTATCTCTCCTTATGCTAGAAAATCATGGACGCAGCGGCGGTAGGCCGCCACGGGATCGTCGGCTTGTGTGATAGGACGGCCGACCACAATGTAGTCGCTGCCGCCGGATTTTGCCTTTTCTGGGGTTGTGATGCGCTGCTGGTCATCGGCCGTGCTGCCGGCAAAGCGGATGCCGGGGGTAACGGTCTGGAAGTCGTCACCGCAGGCGGCTTTGACCTGCGCGGCTTCCAGCGGCGAGCAGACAATGCCATCCAGCCCCGCAGTTTTTGCGTTTTGGGCGTAGTGGATGACCGTGCCTGGCATAGTCTCTGCGATCAGCAGTTCGTTTTTCAGCTGCTTTTCGGAGGTCGAGGTCAGCTGCGTAACGGCGATAAGCAGGGGGCGGGTGCCATCGGGCCGGGTCAGGCCTTCCAGTGCTGCCTGCATCATGGGGATGGTGCCTGCGGCGTGTAGGTTGGTCATATCCACCCCAAGCTGCGATAGTACGCGCATGGCGCGCAGCACGGTGTTGGGAATATCGTGCAGCTTTAGATCCAGAAAAATCTTATGTCCGCGCGCTTTGATGGCGCGAACAATGTCCGGACCTTCGGCGTAGTACAGCTCCATGCCGATTTTTACAAAGGGTTTTTCGTCCTGAAATTTATCCAGAAACGCATAGACCTCTTTGGCCGAGGGAAAGTCCAGTGCGATGATAACGTCGCCTTGTTTGCTCATGAAAAGGAACCTCCTATAATGCTCTGTAAATCTGTGATACCGTAGGTCTCCATGGTTTCCGGCAGTGCTTCAATGATCTGCTTGCTGGCGTAGGGGTTGACCAGATTCGCGGCCCCGACCTGTACGGCGGTCGCACCGGCAAGCATCATCTCAATCACGTCCTCGGCGCTTTGCACGCCGCCCATACCGATGACCGGGATGCTGACGGCTTTGGCGACCTGGTAGACCATGCGCAGTGCTACGGGGAAGATTGCCGGGCCGGAGAATCCGCCCATGGTGTTGGCGAGGATGGGTTTTTTGGTTTTCAGGCTGATCCGCATGCCCAGCAGGGTGTTGATCAGCGTCAGACCATCCGCACCGGCGTCCTGGCAGGCCTTGGCGATGGAGACAATATCGGTTACGTTTGGACTCAGTTTGATATACACCGGCTTTTGGCACACGGCTTTGACGGCCTTGACCACCGCAGCGGCGTTTTCGCAGCTTGTGCCAAACGCCATGCCGCCACCGTGCACATTGGGGCAGGATACGTTAATCTCGTGCCAGCCGATCTGTTCCTGGGTGTCTAGCATCGCGGCGGTTTTGGCATATTCGTCCAATGAAAAGCCCGAGACGTTACTCATCACGGGCTTATGGAAGAACGATTGTAAAAGCGGCAATTCGTGGGCGATCACGTGTTCCACGCCGGGGTTCTGCAGCCCGATGGCGTTAAGCATACCGCTTGTGCATTCTGCAATGCGCGGGGTGGGGTTGCCAAAACGCGGGGCGAGGGTTGTTCCTTTAAAGGAAAATGTCCCCAGAATGTTGATGTCGTAATAGTCCTTAAACTCTTTCCCGTAACCAAAGGTGCCGCTGGCGGGGATAACGGGATTATCGAGCCGGATACCGGAGAGAACCACAATTGTATTTACCATGGGAGTTCCTCCTTGTCAAAAATCGGCCCGTCCGCGCAGACGCGCTTTGCGCCGGATACTGTATGAATGGTGCAACCCATGCACGCGCCAAAGCCGCAGGCCATGCGCTCCTCCAGGCTGAACTGGCCGGAGATACCGCGCGTCTGGCAAAGTTTGAATACGGACTTGAGCATAGCGTCCGGTCCGCAGGTGTACACATAATCAAAGTCCAGCGGATCTGTTGCCTGCGTGGCATAGCCCTGCTCACCGCAGCTGCCGTCCACGGTGGTCAGGGTTACAGCCGCGCCCAGCGCTTTGAATGCATCCTCTAAAAAGACCTCGTCTTTAGCGTTAAAGCCCAGCACCACCTGTGGCTGCATGCCTTGCTCCGTCAGCACTTTGCACAGCTTGTACAGCGGTGGAATGCCACAGCCGCCGCCAATGAGCAGCGGTTTGCATTGCTTGACTGTGTAGCCGTTGCCAAGGCCCGTCAGCAGATCGGCCTGGCTGCCGGGTTTCATTTGTGTCATGGCCTCTGTGCCGTGGCCGATGACCTTGTAAATCAGGGTCAGGGTACTTTCATCAAAATCGCACACGGAGATCGGGCGGCGCAGGTAAAATCCCGGCACCTGCAGCTGCACAAACTGCCCGGGGCGCGTGATGCGGGTCATATCGCCGCGTATCGCCATGCGCCAGGTGTTTTTGGCGATATTCACATTCTCGGTAATCGTGTAGGCCATGCGCCGCTTCCTTCCTTAGTCTGCGTCGATTGTCGAAATCGTCAGGGTAATCTCTTCCAGTACGTTGAGCAACACCGCTACCGTATCTAGCGAGGTAAAGATCGTTACGTTGTTTTCCACAGCGCAGCGGCGGATGCGTGCACCGTCGGAATCCCTGTCGCCGATCGTCATGCCGCGGGTGTTGATGACGTAGTTGACATAGCCCTGACGCAGCAGGGTGAGGATTTCCTCGCTGCCTTCCGAAAGCTTCTTGCGGGTACGGGTGCGGATGCCGTTTTCTTTGAGGAAGTCCGCTGTGCCCTTGGTGGCTTCAATGTTGAAACCCAGGTCGTAAAAGCGTTTGATCAGCGGCAGGGCCTCCTGCTTGTCTTCGCTTGCGACCGTGACAAAAATGGTGCCGTAGTTGGACACGTTCATCCCGGAGGACTGCATGGCCTTGAATAGCGCACGGTTTAAGGTGTCGTCGTAGCCGATGGCCTCGCCGGTGGATTTCATTTCAGGGCTCAGGTACGCGTCCATCCCGCGGAGTTTAGAAAAGCTGAATGCCGGGGCTTTCACATACCAGCGCTTTTTCTCCGGGGCGATAACATCGCTGATGCCCTGATCGTGCAGGCTGATACCCAGGATGACTCTAGTGCCGATATCGGCCAGCGGTACGCCCGTGGATTTGGAAATAAACGGCACGGTGCGGCTGGAGCGCGGGTTGACCTCGATCACATAGACGTTTTCCTGATCGTCTACAATGAACTGAATGTTATACAGGCCCACGATGCCGATGCCAAGGCCCAGGCGCACCGTATAGTCGGTTATAATCTGCTTTACGCGCTCGGACATGGTAAAGGTGGGATACACGCTGATGGAGTCGCCCGAGTGGATGCCTGTGCGCTCAACATGTTCCATAATGCCGGGGATGTACACCTGTTCGCCGTCGCACACGGCGTCGGTTTCCAGCTCCTTGCCGATGATGTATTTATCCACCAGCACGGGCTGGTCTTCATCCAGCAGCACGGCGGTGCGCAGGTAGTGGCGCAGGGTTTTCTCGTCGTTTACAATCTGCATCGCGCGCCCACCCAGCACGTAGCTTGGGCGTACCAGCACCGGGTAGCCGATGCGGTTGGCGGCTTCTACGCCGGCTTCAATATTGGTCACGGCTTCGCCCTGGGGCTGGGGGATACCCAGCTCCTGCATGACTTTTTCAAAGGAATCGCGGTTTTCTGCGCGCTTGATGGCATCGACATCCGTGCCGATAATCTTCACACCCATGGCGTGTAAGCGCTCGGCCAGATTGATGGCAGTCTGCCCGCCCAGGCTGACCACAACGCCTTCGGGTTTTTCCAGCGTTAAAATGTTCATTACGTCTTCCACGGTCAGCGGCTCAAAGTAGAGCTTGTCGCTGGTGGTGTAGTCGGTGGACACGGTTTCGGGGTTGTTATTGATGATAATCGCCTCGTACCCTGCCTGCTGAATGGTCCAGATGGCATGGACGGTGGAGTAGTCAAATTCCACACCCTGACCGATGCGGATGGGGCCAGACCCAAGCACCACAATCTTCTTTTTATCGGAGACGATGGATTCGTTTTCTTCCTCATAGGTGGAGTAGAAGTAAGGTACATAGCTATCAAACTCGCTGGCGCAGGTGTCGATCATTTTATAGACCGGCAACAGGTTTTCGCGCTTGCGGAAGCGGAAAATGTCCTTTTCTGTCTGTCCCCACATCTGGGCGATGTACTTGTCGGATATCCCCAGGTGCTTAGCAGCGCGGAGTACATCCGGGTCGTCCTTGCCGTTGATGAGCTTGGCCTCAAAGTAGACAATGTTTTTGATTTTCTCTAAGAAGAACATGTCAATCATCGTCTCGTCGTGGATGCGAGACAGCGTCGCACCGATACGGATGAGCTGCGCGATGGCAAATATCCTGTCGTCGGTTGCGGTGCGGATGTAGCTGATTAATTCTTCTGTATCCATGCCGGAGAACTTGGGCATGTGCAGGTGGCTGACGCCGATTTCCAGCGAGCGCACGGCTTTGAGCAGGCTTTCTTCCATGGTACGGCCAATGGCCATGACTTCGCCCGTTGCTTTCATCTGTGTGGAGAGGGTGTTGGAGGAACCCTCCAGCTTGTCAAAGGGAAAGCGGGCAATTTTCGAGACCACAAAGTCCAGCGCCGGTTCAAAGCTTGCGGGGGTGTTGGCAAGCTGAATTTCATCCAGATGCAGACCCACGGCGATTTTGGCTGATACGCGGGCGATGGGGTAGCCGCTGGCCTTGCTGGCCAGGGCGGAGGAGCGGCTCACGCGCGGGTTTACTTCGATGAGGTAATACTGGAAGCTTACGGGGTCCAGCGCAAACTGCACGTTGCAGCCGCCTTCTATTTTCAGCGCGCGGATGATTTTCAGTGCGCTGTCGCGCAGCATTTGGTATTCCTTGTTGGTTAAGGTCTGGCTGGGGCAGACGACAATGGAATCGCCCGTGTGGACGCCGACCGGGTCCAGATTTTCCATATTACAGACGGTGATAGCGGTATCGTTTGCATCGCGCATCACTTCGTACTCGATTTCTTTATATCCCTTAATGCTTTTCTCCACCAGCACCTGATTGACGGGCGAAAGCTTCAGGGCGTTTTTCATCAGAGGGACAAGCTCGTCTTCGTCATCGGCAAAGCCGCCGCCCGTGCCGCCCAAGGTGAACGCCGGGCGCAGGATGACCGGATAGCCGATCTCCGCAGCGGCTTGTTTGCCCTCTTCAATGGTCGTCGCGATAATGGAGGGGAGTACAGGCTCGCACAGAGACTGGCAAAGTTTTTTAAACTCGTCGCGGTCCTCGGCTTTGTTGATACTGTCAAAGCTTGTACCCAGAATTTCCACCTGGCACTCTTCCAAAACGCCTTTGGTATGCAGGCGCATGGCAAGGTTCAGGCCGGTTTGACCGCCAAGACCCGGTAAAATGGCATCCGGCCGTTCAAAGCGCAGGATTTTCGCCAGGTATTCCAGTGTCAGCGGTTCCATGTACACTTTGTCAGCAATGTTGACATCGGTCATGATGGTGGCGGGGTTGGAGTTGACGAGGATGACCTCGTATCCTTCCTCGCGCAGGGCCAGACAGGCCTGCGTGCCCGCGTAGTCAAATTCCGCAGCCTGGCCGATGACAATCGGGCCGGATCCAATCACCAGCACGCGCTTGATATCTGTCCGCTTAGGCATGCTGCTCACGCTCCTTTGCCATCATGTCAATAAACTGGGTAAACAAGTGGGCTGAATCCTGCGGGCCGGGTGCGCTTTCCGGGTGATACTGCACGGAGAAGACCTTGTCTTCTTTGCACTCCACACCCTCGGCGGTGTTATCCAGCAGGTTCAGGTGGGTGAGGGTGAGCTTGGTTTTCTCTAAGCTGTCCAGCGCCACGGCGTAGCTGTGGTTTTGGCTGGTCACGGCGATTTTGCCCGTTCGCAGGTCCTTTACAGGGTGGTTGCCGCCGCGGTGGCCAAACTTCATTTTATAGGTTTTTGCGCCGTAGGCCAGCGACAGCATCTGGTGCCCCAGGCAGATGCCAAAGATCGGCAGTTTGCCCTTGAGTGTTTTGATGGCTTCAATCACGGAGGGCACATCCTCCGGGTCACCGGGGCCGTTGGAGAGGAATAGCCCATCGGGTTGATACTGTAGAATTTCGTCTGCCGTGATATTGTATGGCACCGTGATGGTGGTGCAGCCGCGCTTGTTCAGCTCGCGGATAATGTTGTGTTTAATGCCGCAGTCCACGCACACCACGGTGTACTTAGCGTTGTCGGCTTCCGAGTGCCATGCTGTGGGCTGAGACACGCGGGAAACGGTATCGTGTGGCAGCTGATAGGCGCGGATTTTCGCCAGCGCGTCCTCGGTGCTTAGCTCCGGCGCACAAATGATGGCGCGCTGGCTGCCTTCGCTGCGAATCATGCGGGCAATTTTACGCGTGTCCACGCCCTGAATGCCGGGAATGTCGTAGGCTTCCAGCAGCTGGCTTAAGGTTCCGGTCGCACGGAAGTTGGAGGGCAGGTCGTTGTACTCGCGTACGACCATCGCGCCCATGGTGGGGGTTTTTGTTTCATGGTCATCGTCGCAGATGCCGTAGTTGCCGATTAGCGGATAGGTCATGACCACCATCTGCTCGGTGTAGCTAGGATCGGTCACGATCTCCTGATAGCCGACCATGGAGGTGTTAAATACCATCTCACACAGCGTTTCCTTGACCGCACCAAAAGACGTTCCCAAAAATTCCGCGCCGTTTTCCATTACCAGCTTACGTTCGTGCTTTTCCATACGGTCTCACCTCCGTTCATTGTCAGTATGCAGTCGCCCTGTACAGCCATGCCGGCAAACGGTGTTGCTTTCCCTTTGGACAGGAAGTGCTGTGGGTCTATCGTCCATTCCCTGTCTGGGTCGAGCACCGCAAAGGTCGCGGGCATGCCCTCTGATAGCGTTCGCTCCGGTAGGCCGAAGCGCTGTCTTGGATTGTCAATCATCAGTGTCAAAAGCCTTTCCAGCGGTAGTATACCGGGTTTAACCAGGTGGGTATTGAGCACCGCAAACGCAAATTCCAGCCCCACCACGCCCATCAAGCTGCCTTGCAGGCCGCGTGATTTTTCCTCCACACTGTGGGGAGCATGGTCGGTGGCGATCATGTCGATTGTGCCATCGAGCAAACCTTCTATCAGCGCGTCTCGATCAGCCCGGGAGCGGATGGGCGGGTTCATTTTGAAGCGTCCGTTATCCTGCAAATCATCTTCGGTCAGGCACAGGTAGTGGGGTGCGGTTTCGCAGCTGACATCTACACCCTCTGCTTTGGCCTTGCGGATGAGGGCGACGCTTTCTTTTGTGGATATGTGGCAGACGTGGTATTTGCAGCCGGTTTCTTTGGCAAGTTGCAGGTCGCGGGCAAGCTGCCGCCATTCGCTTTCCGAGGAGATGCCCCGGTGTCCATGCTGCTTGGCATACGCGCCATCGTGGATGTAGCCGCCATGTAGCAAGCGATCGTCCTCGCAGTGGGCGGCGATCAGGCTGTTATACAGTTTGGCTTGTTCCATGGCGGCGCGCATGGTGACTTCGGTTTGCACGCCCCTGCCATCGTCAGAAAAACCGGCGACCTGCGGCGCAAGTGTTTTAAAATCAACCAGTTCGCTGCCCTGCTGCCCTTTGGTAATGCAGGCGTAGGGGAGAACGTTCACGCAGGCATCCTGATGGATGATTGCAAGTTCTTTGGCAAGGGTAGCGGCGCTGTCTGGCGCGGGGTTTAAATTGGGCATGGGGCACACATCGGTATACCCGCCGCGCGCTGCCGCGCGGGTGCCGCTTGCTATCGTCTCTTTATAAGAAAAACCCGGTTCCCGCAAATGAACGTGTACATCTGCGAAACCGGGAATGACTACTTTTCCTGAAAGGGAAAGAACGGGTACTCCACTTTCATCAGTCGGTGAAAGAAGAGGAAACAGCGCGCCCTGCCGGATCATCAGGTCACATTGCCGGAGCGCTTTATTTCGGTACAAAGCCGCTCCCTTGAGCACTGCGTTCAATGTCCGATCTCCTTTCCGGCTACAATTCTTGGTGGTATGTTCAACTGTGAATTATACAGAAGACTTGCACGCTTGTCAATGTTTATTTTGTATTTAGGCTGTGTAAAATTGCACAACAAATCGGGGTTTATACACGCAATCATGCGTCTTGACCACCACGGATGGGTGGTTCTGATAGATTTTACACCAATTTTGCAATCGAATAATTATGCAGAATATGTGGATAAATTTATAAAGAGGATTCCCTGTGCTCCGGCCCGAAAGCGGCCGAAAAGCGATGAAACGGGATGCTGCCAGCCGTTTCGCCGCGCAGCAGCTTGCCCACGTGCATCAGGAGCGGAAACTGGTTTTCATACAGTTTACCGTCTGCAATCGCCTGGGTTACCGCGTCGATCAGGCGACCAGCGATTACAACGGATTCCAGCGTAATGCCTTGTAATTCCTCTATCGCCTTGGGAAACGACATTCCACGCCCAAGCAGGGTGCCGAGTTTGCGTGTGCGTCCGCCAAACACGGTCACGTACAGGTCGCCCGCGCCATAGATGATATTGTCCGCCCCGGCACCGGTATAGTCCAGTATCGTGCGCATTTCGCGTACGCTCTGCCCAAACAGCGCAGCTTGCGGGTTATACGCCTCCGTGCAGCCGATGCCGTCGCTTTGCTCGACCATGCCGATGGCAAGCGTCACGCCAAGCGCGTAGGCGTTTTTCATGGCTACAGCGCATTCCACACCTAGCACATCGGTCGACAGGCTGATGTGGTAATAGTCGGTTTCCAGCAGGGATTGTAAGAATTTGAGGGTTACGGTATCCTCGCCGCAGAACGCTACGCAGGTTTGGCGGCGGTCGGCCAGCTCGTAGCTGGTACAGGGGCCGCCGATGGCACAGAAAGGCAACCTGCTATTTGTTTTGTTCTTATAATATGTGGGGAAAGGCAGCAACGTGCTGTCCTCCCGGTTGAGCAATCCCTTGGTCACGGCAAGAACCGGTACGCCGTCCGGGATGAGCGGGACGACGGTTTCTAAGAACCAATCCACCCCAAAGCTCGATACACCGCAAAGCACCACATCGGCATCGTGCAGCGCGGTTTGCAACTCTTCTATCTGATAAAAGGCGATTCCCTCCGGCAGCATCCGCTTCATCGTCAGATGCTCACCGCTTGCCTTGGCATGGGTAACAATATCCCGGTCCAGATGTGTGCCGACCAGGCGCACCATATGCCCGTTATCCCGTGCGGGGACGCTCATGGCCGAGCCCATCATGCCCGCACCAACGATGGTGATAATACTCAATGTGCCGTACTCCCTTCGCTTACATTCCCGGATTCTTGTAAAGCTCAGTATAGATGACATGGTTTGCCTTTACAAGGCCGTGCAGTATGAAAAACCCGATACGTTTTGTTAAACGTATCGGGCAGTGAGTTTTGTTTTTGCTATATCTGACCCAGCGGTTCAATGGGTATGCAGATATCCAGCAACTGCTTTCCACCAGGATTCTGCGATGGATCGCTGACATACACTTCGAAAGGAAAGGTGTCGCGCGGCTGCATACCGCTTTCCGGCAGCCAGCGGCTGTACATATACTCCCACGCTAAGCCATACGTATGCATGGGAAGCTCAAAATGACCAATCGCATACTTTCCCTGCAAACGCATCTCTCCGATATCGCCGCTGGCAGCTACTTTGGCATCTGGCCGGATAGATAGGCAAATGCTGGTGCGCAATTTGGTTTCGTCAGTCATGTCGGGACTGTCGTGATAGGCGCAGAGAATTGAGGTTTGCTGTGGATCCAGCAGCTGCGCCTGCATGGCAAATTCATATAGTTTTTGCAGGGCGGGCGGTATGGCGGCGGACAATTCCTGATAGCTACCTGTATGGCGGATGTAGATCACTTTCAAATCCAGATACTTTTGTTCAACGCTTTTAGCTTCCGTATGCATGGTGTCCCTCCTGATCTCAAGATTTTGGATGTCTTGAGTATAGGCAGGAGAGGAATTATTGTCTTTGCAATTCTTGCGCTTGTCCCTGCGAAATGCTGTCGGGCTTTGGCCGAAATGGGCTTTAAAGGCGCGGGAAAACACGGACGAGTCGGTGAAACCGTAATGGAGCGCGACATTCGTAACCGCTACATGAGGAGTATGCTGCAAGTAGGCGGCAGCGCGTACCAGTTTGATGCGGTGCATATAGGCAAGGGGTGTTTCGCCGGTGATGGCCTTGAAGATCCGGTGAAAGTGAAACTTGGAAAATCCGGCAAGTGCTGCCAATGTATGCAAATCGGGTGTGTCTTCCGGGTGCGTTTCAATATAATCCTCAACGGCATGAACGCGTTGCAGGTATTCGTTTTTGCATTCTTCATGATCCATGACGCGGCTGGCCTCCTTTGCGGTTTGCGTTACATATCGGATAGGGTGGATTCCCTTCCATATCATACAGCCTGGGTGGAATTTGTCAAAGAGGAATTTGGATGAACAGCCTTTCCGGCTTGCAATGTAAGCAGGTTTTGAGTACAATAGATTGGGTTGACACCCAATTAACAAGCACCCGGATATAAGGAGGAGACTATTATGGTCAAAGTTGCAATCAATGGTTTCGGCCGCATCGGCCGCCTTGCGTTCCGCCAGATGTTTGAAGCGGATGGATATGAAGTGGTCGCCATCAACGACCTCACCAGCCCGAAAATGCTGGCACACCTGCTGAAATATGATACGGCACAGGGCTCGTTCTGCGGAAAACTCGGTGAGAACCTGCACACCGTAGAATCCACGGATGATTCCATTATCGTCGACGGTAATGAGATCAAAATTTACGCCCTCAAAGATGCCAAAGAATGCCCCTGGGGCAAGCTGGACATCGACGTAGTGCTGGAGTGCACAGGGTTTTACACCAGCGAAGAAAAAAGCCAGGCGCACATTGACGCCGGTGCCAAGAAAGTTATCATCTCCGCTCCCGCCGGCGCTATGAAGACCGTTGTCTTCTCCGTCAATGAAGATATCCTCACAAAAGAGGACACCATCATTTCGGCCGCATCCTGCACCACCAACTGCCTGGCCCCCATGGCCAATGTGCTTAACAACAACTACCCCATCCAGTCGGGCATCATGTCCACCATCCACGCCTACACCGGCGACCAGATGATTTTGGATGGCCCGCATCGCAAAGGCGACCTGCGCCGTGCCCGCGCCGCCGCACTGAACATTGTGCCTAACTCCACCGGTGCCGCCAAGGCCATCGGCTTGGTTATCCCCGAGCTCAACGGCAAGCTGATCGGCTCTGCCCAGCGCGTGCCCGTTTGCACCGGCTCCACCACCATTCTGGTGTCTGTGGTCAAGGGCAAGGACGTGACGGTTGAAAAAATCAACGCCGCGATGAAAGCCGCCGCTTCGGCCAGCTATGGCTACAACGAAGAGCCGATCGTCTCCTCCGATGTGATCGGCACCAAGTTTGGTTCCATCTTCGATGCGACCCAGACCATGGTTCAGCAGCTGGACGACGACACCTATCAGGTGCAGACCGTTGCCTGGTATGACAACGAAAACAGCTACACCTCGCAGATGGTGCGTACGATTAAGTACTTCGCCGAACTCGGCTAAGAAACCATCCGAAATCTCCGCACTGCGGTATAAGCAGTGCAGGGGTCAAACCAGGATGGACTGTGAATGTTTCAATAAAAAGGCTGCCGGAAACGGCAGTCTTTTTTGTTGCGCTGTTATAAATCATCAGGGATTTTGGGGTGTCAGATCCTCGCCGTAGCCCTCCAGTAGTGTTTGCATCATCCGCTCGTACTGCGCGTTCCACACAGCGGATTCATCGCCGTCAAAAGGGGTCGTTTCGTCCAGCAGAAATTCACCGGTGCTCTCAGCTTTGACCTGGGTTATAAGAACGAAGCCATCTCCCTGTTGTACGGTGGCATCCATCAGCGCGGTGCGGGTCAGCACAGGTATACCCTCTCGGACATCAAACAGCGAATAGTGCTGCGTGGCCACGCCATCGCTGTTCTGCGAAAGGATTATGCCCAGTTCCGCATCGTAAAACGCATTGGAAAGCACGCCAAGCGCCGCAGCGTAATGCAGTTTCCCGTCGGCGGGGTCATACAGGTAATAGGTGGTGGTCAGGTTGGATGCGCCCAGTATATACACCGCTTCCACGTCCAGAAATCCGTCTTCGTTCATATCGGCAAAGCGCAGCAGCGGAACAAGACCCGATGCGGCGCTTTCGTAGGAGGGGAAGAGAAGGGTATACATCTTGCCATCCGGCGGTGTGACCTGTAATTGGTATGCAGGATCATCCGGGAAGTCCGCAGCGTGTTCGTCGCTTGGGAATACGCTGAACCGGGTCGGCTCGCTTCCTTCAGCCAATGCGACGGATGCTTCAAATACGGGTTCGGTTGCAGCCTGTGCCAAGGAACCCATTACAATCAACAGGCAGAGCCCGATCACCAAAATGCGAAGTGTGTGTTTCATTAAAATACCTCCTTGGGATGATTTGGGTATGGCCGTGTATATCATCCCGCTGCAAATCAAACGCTATGGGGGGAGACTTTCTTGCAGAAGCGCATGAAAAAAACGCTTTGTTTACACAAAGCGTTTTTTGTCTTATTTCTCTGGGGTGGTGGTTTCGTCCACCTTTTGGTACGCGCCACGGTCGCCTG
Source organism: Candidatus Limiplasma sp. (assembly GCA_963678055.1). GTDB lineage: Bacteria > Bacillota > Clostridia > Christensenellales > Aristaeellaceae > CAXXOK01. Next base: position 2,351,008 of record OY782679.1, on the reverse strand, counting down.
TTCGTATGTGGCTGCAAATCAGCGAGGTGATGTCGCTTACGACTTGCTTTAGGTGTTCGTCCTTGATCATGTCCTGCTTTTGTTTCAGCCTTGCGGTGATTGAGGACACCAGCGACGGTGACCCGACCAACGATTGTTCCAGCACCGAGAACAGCCCCGCGTCCATCGCATCGGTGAAGAACTTCGCATCGCGTATCATGCCATCTTCAATCAGCAGGTTGACGTTGATACCGCCCCAGGGGAAGCGCTCCTTCACCGCAAAGGTGTAAGGGACTTCGCGGGGGAAAATCCATGTGGCGCTGCGGTACTGGTCGGTCAGCTTTGAGATGGTCGGCTGATCCATCATTTTTTCATCTAAAATGGTCGGCGCATGGCCGTACACCTTGGCAAAGGCTTTGAACAGCGCTGCTTCCAGCGCGTCGATGCTCATATCCGGTGCAATGGATTTGAGGTTGACAACGCGGGCGGCTACGCTTTTAACGCCGCGATGTTGCAGTTTTTTTTCGTCTGCGGTCAGGAAACGCCCCATCACGCTCATGTCGGCATCCACTAGGATGGTGCCGTGGTGATAGGAGTTCTGCCCGGAGGTATAAAAGGCGTTACCGGAAAACTTCCGTTCGCCGATTTGCAAATCGTTACGGCCGGATTGTACGGCCTGGAGGCCAAAGCTGGCAACTGCCGCCTGGATGACGGACAGCTGTCTGGGGATATTAAAATCAGACTTAGGCAATAGGAAGGTAAAATTCAGGTTGCCCATATCGTGGTATACGGCACCGCCGCCGCTGAGCCGCCGGGCGATTTTGCCGCCGTCGGCCATAAAATCCTTCACGCGGCACTCATACCAGGGGTTTTGGTTGCGCCCGCAAACGATGGTATGTGCGTTTTGCCATAAGTAAAGGATCGCTGTCTCTTCAGGCAGCGTATCCAGAAGCTGTTTTTCAATGGCAAGGTTGCGGTACGGGTCAGTGCCTCTGGCGATGATACAGGCAGTGCGTCTGATCATGTGCTTTAACCTCGGTTATTCAGTCTGTTTGTGTCCAGCGCAGGATGGGCTTGCGAGCGGCCAGCACCTCGTCGGGTCTGCCGATCACAGCATCGTGCGGGGCAGTGTGCAGGGACTGCGGGTCGGACTCAATTTCATGCAGGATGCGGGTCATCACATCTGCGGCATGGTCCAGCGTTTCCTTGCTTTCGGTTTCTGTCGGCTCAAACATCAGCGCTTCATCCACGATCAGCGGGAAGTACATCGTGGGCGGGTGGATGTCGTAGTCAATCAGCCGCTTGGCGGTGTCCAGCGCGCGTACGCCGTACTGCTGTTTCTGGGGGGCGAGCGTCAGGACAAACTCGTGCATGCACAGCCGGTCCGATACCGCTGTATACCCCGCCTGGGTCAGCCGCCGTTTCAGGTAATTGGCGTTGAGCACGGCGTGCTGGGATACGCTTTTCAGTCCCGCGTCGCCCAGGAATTGAATGTAGCTGAGCGCTCGCACCATCACGCCGAAGTTGCCATGGAAGGCTTTCAGCTTGAGATCCGAGCCGTCCGATTCGGGCAGGAAAGGAGCCAGGCAGGCTTTTACGCCTACAGGGCCTGCGCCCGGACCGCCGCCGCCGTGGGGCGTGGAAAACGTTTTATGCAGGTTTAAGTGTACCACATCAAAGCCCATATCGCCAGGCCTTGCTGTGCCCATAATGGCGTTGAGGTTAGCACCGTCATAGTACATCAGCCCGCCGGCGTTGTGAATCATATCGGTAATGCAGAGGATATCGGTTTCAAACAAACCCAGGGTATTGGGGTTGGTCATCATCATCCCGGCAATCTCGTCCGAAAGCAGGGAATGCAGATCATCCGGGTCTACGCGGCCATCGGCGCAGCTTTTCACGCTGATGACCTCAAAGCCTGCCATAGCAGCGCTGGCCGGGTTGGTGCCATGAGCGCTGTCGGGTACGATAATCTTGTTGCGTTTGGTTTCGCCGCGTGCTTCAAAATACTTTTTGATAAACAGCAGCCCCGCAAATTCTCCGTGTGCACCGGCAGCAGGCTGCAGGGTGAATGCATCCATTCCTGCAACGCGGCAGAGTGCATCCCGCAACTCGGCCATCATGGCAGTTGCGCCCTGCACGGCATAGGCCGGTGCAAGGGGGTGGACATTGGCAAAACCCGGCAACGCGGCGGCGGCTTCGTTCACAGCGGGATTGTATTTCATGGTACAGCTGCCCAGCGGGTAAAAGCCGCAGTTGACGCCGAAGGTTTTGTGCGCCAGCTCGGTATAATGGCGGTCTACATCGCACTCGGCCATTTCTGGCAGTGTCGGCGGGGTCGCGCGGCGGATGGGCAGGGTGTAGGCGGGTACATCTGCGGCGGGAATGACCTGTGTACCGCGTCCCGGTTGACTTTTTTCAAAGCTCAGCATGCTTTCCTTATTCACCTTGGACTACCTCCCGTACCAGACTGACGACTTCATCCAGTTGCGCTTTGCTTGCCTTTTCGGTTACCGCCCACAGCATACCATTGCTGACGGGCAGGCCGCTTAAGATGCCGCGCTCATGCAGCGCGGTTTCCACGGCTGTGGGATCGGGCAAATCGGTCACAAACTCGTGGAAAAATTCACCGCTGTAGCGCAGGCTTACACCGCTGATTTTGCTTAGTTCTCCGGCAAAATAGTGTGCTTTGCTTACACAGCTGTTGGCCACATCAGTGATGCCCTGTAAACCCATATAGGTCAGGTAGATGGATGCTGTCAGCGCGGAGTGCGCGTGGTTGGTGCAGATGTTGGAGGACGCTTTTTCCCGGCGGATGTGCTGCTCGCGCGCCTGCAAGGTGAGCACGAAAGCGCGGTTGCCGTCTGCATCGGTCGTTTGTCCGGCAATGCGGCCCGGCAGCCTGCGTACCAGTGCCTTGGTACAGGCCATGAAGCCTGCATGTGGTCCGCCGTACATCATGGGCAGGCCAAATGGCTGCACATCGCCGCAGACGATATCCGCGCCAACTTCCGCACCGCTTGGCAGCACCGCAAGCGCCAGTGGATTGGCTACGAGGATGCACTTAACCCCGGCGGCCTTGGCGGCCTGAAACAGCGCGGGTACATCCTCCAGCTGGCCGAAGTGGTTCGGCTGCTGAATGGTAAGGCTGGCTACATCTTCGGTGAGTAGTTCTTTCAGCGCGTCCATATCCGTACGGCCGTCCTTCAGGGGGACGGTGCGCACCTGGGTATCGGTGCCAAAACCGTAGGTGTTCATCACGGCCAGGGTATCGGGGTGTGCGGCTTGGGATACCAGCGCAACACTGCGGCCCCGATCCCGGCACATCACGGCGGCCTCGGCAGCGGCGGTAGCAAAATCGTACACACCCGCGTTGCTGGCATCCATGCCGGTCAGTTCGGCAATCAGCGTCTGGTATTCAAAAATCGCCTGCAGCACGCCCTGGGAAAGCTCCGCCTGATAGGGCGTGTAGGCCGATAAGAACTCCTTTTTCCCTGCCAGCTGCGGCACGATGGGCGGGATAAAATGATCGTAGCAGCCCGCGCCGCGTAAAGTCAGGCGATAGGGGGTGTTCTGCGCTGCCAGCGCTTGCATGGCTTGCAGCGTTTCCATTTGGGTCAGGCCGGGTTTGCTGTCCGGTGGCACACTGTGGCGTACGCTCTCGGGCACATCCTGAAACAGTTCGTCCAGCGACGAAAGCCCCAGAAACTTGAGCATATCCTGCGTTTCAGCCGGCGTATGCGGATGATATTGACTCATTTGTTTCCTCACTTACAGCGTTTCACAGTAGGCGGCGTAGGCATCCGCATCCATCAGCTCGCCACGGGTGGTGATGTTTTCCACCTTGGCAAGCCATGCTCCATAAGGCGACTGGTTAATGGTCTCCGGCGCGTCCAACAGCGTATCGTTTACTTCCGCCACCGTACCGTCCACCGGCGCGTAAATATCGCTGACTGCTTTGACGCTTTCAACGTCGCAGAACAGCTTTCCGATGGTCAGGGTATCGCCCGCCTGCGGAAGGTTGACAAATACCAGATCGCCCAGCTCGTGCTGTGCATAATCGGACAGGCCGACGCGGGCCGTCGTATCATTGATGAACTCTACCCATTCGTGTGTTTTGGCATACCATAAACCCTGTTTAATTTCCATGTGAATTTCCTCCTATGCTTTGTGGTAGAACGGAAGTGCAACGATTTCGGCTTCCACAGGGGTATCGCGGATGATGACCTGGAGCTTGGTTCCGGGTTCCTGATAGTGGCTGTCCACCAGTGCCATGGCGACCGTGCCCACCGTGGGGCAGTGCGTGCCGCTGGTGGTCATGCCGATTTGCTTGCCGTCTGCCATGACCGGGTAATGCTCGCGTGCAATGCCGCGCCCGATCATTTTCAGGCCGATACGCGCGCGTGTCGCCTCGCCCGCAGCAAGCAGCGCCTGGCGGCCGATGAAGTCTTCTTTGTTTAGTTTAACAAAACGCCCAAGCCCTGTTTCCAGTGGGGAGACGCTGTCGTCCATCTCGTGGCCGTACAGCGGCATGGCGGCTTCCAGGCGCAGGGTATCGCGGCAGCCAAGCCCGCACAGTTGCAGGCCGAAGTCCTTGCCGCGTGAAACAAGCACATCAAACAGCGCTTCGCCGTCTTCAGCGCTTGAGTACAGCTCAAAGCCGTCCTCGCCGGTGTAGCCGGTGCGGCTGACCAGGCATTTTACGCCGCCGATCGTCACAGCGTCGATGAAGCTATAGTATTTTTGCGGCAGCTGGTCGGTCAGCGTCTGTATCATCGCCTCGGCCTTGGGGCCTTGCAGGGCAATCTGGCAGATGGAATCGGAAATGTCCTCGATGTCCACATCGCCCTGTTGGTGCTTGAGGATATTGGCGACATCCTTGTGGCGGTTGGCGGCGTTGACGACCATCAGGTAGTCGTCCTGCGCTTTGCGGTACACCAGCACATCGTCAATCACGCCGCCATTTTCGTTGAGCATGGGGCTGTAGCGCACCCGGCCGTCCTGCAAAGAGGTATAATCGTTGCACAGCAGGGTTTGAATGTTTTGCAGCGCGTCCGGCCCCCGAAAGCTGACTTCGCCCATATGGCTGACGTCGAACAGGCCTACGCCGTTTCGTACGGCGCGGTGCTCCTGCATAACCCCCGCTGCATACTGCACGGGAAGTTCGTAGCCGGCAAAGGGTACGATTTTGCCGCCGTTTTCCACATGGCGGGCATAGAGCGGTGTTTTTTTGAGTGTCTCTGTCATGAATACGCTCCCTTCAGATAATGATAAAGGCACAAAGCATACCATGCTTTGCGCCTCTGTATCGGAACCTGAAAGTTTCTCCACGCAAGTGGATTGCCTCTTCGGTGCGTTATAGCAACGCTTTCCAGAGTTTCGTCGGGCTTGGGTCCTTTTGCCTGAGAGCTTATGCGTTTTGCACCTTCGGCGGCGGCGTTAGCCGCTCTCTCCCCAAACCTTCAACCGAGCTTGCCTATTCAGTTTATGGTTTCAGTATAAATGTGCGCTTTGGCAATGTCAATCACGAAACGCATACAGATGTAATTATTTATTGCGCGTCGGTCATGCGATGCATCACCACGCTATGCATGCACCGTATACACAGCCGAAATGGTTTATGGTTTGGCTTGTCAAGCTATGCTTTTCCCTATATAATGGGGAGAAATCTGGGAAAGGATGGCGATGGACATGGAAACACCCGCAAAGAAAACCAATTTCATCTGGGATTTCATCGAGGAAGACTTGGAGAGCGGGCGTTACCAGCAAATCCAAACCCGCTTCCCACCGGAACCCAACGGATACCTGCATATCGGCCATTGCAAGGCTATTGCCGCGGACTTTACCACGGCAGAGCATTTCGGCGGCAAGTGCAACCTGCGCTTTGATGATACCAACCCCGCCAAGGAAGAGACCGAGTTTGTTGACGGTATTATGGAAGATATTCGCTGGCTCGGCTTTCATTGGGATGGTCCTGTTCGCTTTGCCAGCGAGTACTACCAGGCCTGCTACGATATTGCCGTGGACTGGATCAAGCGTGGTATTGCCTATGTGGACAGCTTAAGCCCCGAGGAAGTACGTGAGTACCGCGGCACGCTGACCAAGCCCGGCAAGAACAGCCCTTACCGTGACCGCAGTCCGGAAGAAAACCTGCGGCTATTTGAAGAAATGAAGGCGGGCAAGCATGCCGAGGGCAGCATGATTCTTCGTATGAAGATCGACATGACAAGCCCCAATATGAACATGCGCGACCCCGCCATGTACCGTATTTTATACCGCGAGCATCATCGCACGGGGAATACCTGGTGCATCTACCCGATGTACGATTATTCCCATCCCATCGGCGATGCGCTGGAAAGCGTTACCCACAGCATGTGCTCGCTGGAGTATGAAGATCACCGCGTGCTGTACGACTGGGTGGTGGAACATGCCAAGGATATGCTGCCCGGCAAACCCCGGCAGATTGAGTTCAGCCGCCTGAACATTACCCGCACCATTATGTCCAAGCGTTATTTGCGCATGCTGGTGGAAAAAGGCATCGTCGCCGGGTGGGACGACCCCCGCATGCCCACGCTGTGTGCTATGCGGCGGCGCGGCTATAAGCCCGAAGCGATTCGCGATTTTATCGACCGCATCGGCCTGGCTAAGGCCGACAGCGAGGTGGATTTTGCACTGCTGGAGCACTGCGTACGCGAATCGTTAAGCGAAACAGCCCCGCGCGCCATGGCCGTGCTTAAGCCGCTGAAAGTGGTGCTTGAAAACTGGCCAGAAGATAAGACCGACGAGCTGCCCATTGAAAACCACCCCGGCCATCCGGAGATGGGGCAGCGCACGGTGACCTTCACCAAAGAGCTGTACATTGAGCAGGCTGACTTTATGGAAGTGCCCGCTCGTAAGTACTTCCGCTTGTTCCTGGGCGGTGAGGTGCGCTTGAAGAGCGCGTATATCATCAAGGGCGAACGCTGCGAAAAGGACGAATACGGCAACGTAACCTGCGTGTATTGCTCGGTGGACCTTGATAGCCGCAATGGCAGCGAAGGCGCACTGCGCAAGGTGAAGGGCACGCTGCACTGGGTGAGCGCGACCGAAAACCTGCCCATGGAAGTACGGGTGTTCGGCCAGCTGCTAGACGAGCAGATTCTGGAAGGCGAGGAACGCAAAGACTTTCTGGAAACCCTCAATCCAAACAGCCTGGAAGTGTGCCACGGGTATATGGAACCATCGCTTGCCGATGCCAAGGTGGGGGATACCTACCAGTTCCTGCGCATGGGCTACTATTGTAAAGATCAGGATTCCACGGACGCCCTGCCGGTGTTTAACAACACCGTAGGCCTGCGGGATACCTTTAAAAAGGTCATGAAAGGATCGAAATAATGACTGAGATTCGTACGCGCTTTGCCCCAAGCCCCACGGGCTATATGCACCTGGGCGGGCTGCGCACAGCGTTGTATGCCTACCTGTTTGCCAAGCAGCGCGGCGGTAAATTCATATTGCGCATTGAGGATACCGATCAGGAGCGCGAGGTGGCTGGCGCGGTTGAACTGATCTACGAGGATATGCACAAGGCGGGGCTGGATTACGATGAAGGCCCCGATGTGGGCGGCGATTTTGGGCCGTATATTCAATCCGAACGAAAGGATATGTACAGGCCTTTTGCCATGCAGCTGGTGGAAAGCGGCGCGGCCTACCCCTGCTTTTGCACCAAAGAGGAATTGCAAGTCCGGCGCGACGCGGTAACCGCCGCCGGCGGGCAGTTCAAGTACGACAAGCATTGCCTGCATATCGATAAAGCCGAGGCCAAACGCCGCATGGAAAGCGGCGAGCCGTATGTCATCCGCCAGAACATTCCGGAGACAGGCGTGGCGAGCTTTGAAGACCTTTTATACGGGCATGTTGAGACCGAATGCGCGATTTTGGACGATAATGTGCTCATCAAAGCCGATGGCCTGCCGACCTACAACTTTGCCAACGTCATCGACGATCATTCCATGCAGATTTCCCATGTCATCCGTGGCACGGAGTATTTAAGCTCTACACCTAAGTATAATTTGCTGTACGAAGCCTTCGGTTGGCAGCCGCCCACCTATATGCACCTGCCGGTGGTCATGAAGGACGCGACCCGTAAGCTGTCCAAGCGGCACGGCGACCCGACCTTTGAAGACCTGCTGGAACAGGGCTATGTGCGTGATGCGATTATCAACTTCATTGCGCTACTTGGCTGGGCGCCCAAGGACGACCGCGAATTTTTCACGCTTTCGGAGCTGGTGGAGATATTCGACACCGATGGTCTCAGCAAATCGCCCGCGATTTTCAACACCGACAAGCTTAGGTGGTTCAACTCCGAGTACATCAAAAAGATGTCCCTTGAGGACTATCTTAACGCCGCGACGCCCTGGTTTGATTCGGTCTTAAAGGGTAAAGAGTTCGACTATCACCGCCTGGCGGAGCTTATGCACGGCCGTACCGAAATTTTCAGTGAAATACCGGCCATGATACGCTTCCTTGCAGAACTGCCGGACTATGCCGTGGACCTGTACTCCCATAAAAAGATGAAAACCAACCCCGACCTCAGCCTTACGGTACTCAAACTCGCCCTTACCACGGTGGAAGCTTTGCAGGATTTCTCCGAGGATAGCCTCAAGGAAAGCCTGATGAAGCTTGCCACCGAAAATGAGTGGAAAACCGGACAGGTGATGTGGCCTGTACGCGTGGCGCTGTCGGGTATGCCGTCCACACCGGGCGGCGCGACGGAGATCGCGTACTTACTGGGTAAGGACGAGACACTGCAAAGAATGGCGATCGGGATTAATTTTCTGGAGCAGTTTAAAAGCTTGCAGCAGTCCTGATACGTTTGAAGTCTTAAGAGGAGTTTTGATATGAGCAATACAGAGTTTATGCCCTACGATCCGGCTGCCATTGAGGCGAAGTGGCAAAAAAAGTGGGAGGACGAGGGTACCTTTGAAGCGCAGTATCCCAGCGATAAAAAGAAGTTTTATGGCTTGATTGAGTTTCCGTATCCCTCCGGTGCGGGCTTGCATGTGGGCCATCCGCGCAGCAATACTGCGATGGATATCATCTGCCGCAAGCGCCGCATGGAAGGCTACAATGTGCTCTATCCCATCGGGTACGATGCATTCGGCCTGCCCACGGAAAACTACGCCATTAAAAATCATATCCACCCGGCCAAGGTGACTAAGGATAATATTGCCCGTTTCCGCTCGCAGCTCAAGCGGCTGGGCTTTTCGTTTGATTACACCCGCGAGGTGGATACCACCGACCCCGACTACTACCGCTGGACGCAGTGGATTTTCCTAAAGCTCTATGAGCACGGTCTGGCCTACAAGCACGAGATGCCCATCAACTGGTGTACAAGCTGCAAGGTGGGACTGGCCAATGAAGAAGTCGTAGGCGGCGTGTGCGAACGCTGCGGCGGCGAAGTGGTACGCCGCGTGCGCAGCCAGTGGATGCTGCGGATTACAAAGTATGCCCAAAAGCTGCTGGACGGGCTGGATGATCTGGACTTCATCGAAAAAGTGAAGACCCAGCAGCGCAACTGGATTGGCCGCTCCGAAGGGGCGGAGGTTGATTTCAAAATTGCGGGGAAAGACGAAACCCTGCGCGTGTTCACCACACGGCCGGACACGCTGTTTGGCGCGACCTATATGGTGGTCAGCCCCGAACACCCGCTGATTGATACCTACAAAGCCGACATTGAAAACTATGACGCGGTGATAGCGTACCGCGAGCAGGCAGCCAAAAAGAGCGATTTTGAACGCACCGAAATGAACAAGGACAAGACCGGTGTTCAGCTGGACGGCGTATATGCCGTCAACCCTGTCAATAACGAAAATATCCCCATTTGGGTCAGCGACTACGTACTGATGAGCTACGGCACCGGCGCGATCATGGCCGTACCGGGTCACGATACGCGCGACCACGAGTTTGCCAAGGCGTTCGGCCTGCCCATTGTGGAAGTTATTGCCGGTGGCGATGTGGACAAAGAAGCCTATACCGATGTCAGCGACGGCATACTGGTCAACAGCGGCTTCCTAAATGGCTTGCAGGTCGCCGATGCCAAGCAGAAGATTATTGCCTGGCTGGTAGAGCAGAACCTGGGTGAGAAGAAGATCAACTTCAAACTGCGCGACTGGGTCTTCAGCCGCCAGCGTTACTGGGGTGAGCCCATTCCCATTGTGCATTGCCCGCACTGCGGCATTGTGCCCGTGCCGGAAGCGGAGCTGCCGGTGCTTTTACCAAGCGTTGAAAACTATGAGACCACCGACACCGGTGAAAGCCCGCTGGCGGCGATTACCGACTGGGTCAATACCACCTGTCCTGTCTGCGGCGGCCCTGCCCAGCGGGAGACCGATACCATGCCCCAGTGGGCTGGTTCGAGCTGGTATTTCCTGCGCTACTGCGACCCGCATAACGACAAGGCATTTGCCGATTTTGATGCACTGAAATACTGGATGAACGTTGACTGGTACAATGGTGGCATGGAACATACCACGCTGCACTTGCTATACAGCCGGTTCTGGCATCTGTTCTTGTACGATATCGGTGTCGTGCCCTGCCAGGAACCCTATCAGAAGCGTACCAGCCATGGCATGATTCTGGGTGAGAACGGCGACAAAATGAGCAAGTCCCGCGGCAACGTGGTTAACCCAGACGATTGCATTGACGAGATAGGTGCCGATGCCACCCGCATGTACGAAATGTTCATGGGTGCGTTTGACCAGGCGATTCCGTGGAATCCCAACGGGGCACGCGGCTGCCGCCGCTTCCTGGACCGCGTCTGGCGGCTGATGGATATGCTGCAGGACGGCGAAGGCTACCGCAAAGCCATGACCCCGCTGATGCACGAGACGATTAAAAAAGTTGGCGACGATTACGAAGCCATGAAATACAACACCGCCATTGCCCAGATGATGACGCTGGTCAACGAGCTGTATGCGGCCGATGGCTGCACCAAGGACGAGCTGAAAACGCTGATCCTGCTGCTGTACCCCGTAGCTCCGCACATCGCCGAGGAAATGTGGGAGAAAATGGGCTTTGGTTCCGGCCTGACCTTTGAGCCGTGGCCGACCTATAGCCAGGAAGCCATGAAGCGCACCGAGGTGGAGATTGCCATCCAGATCAACGGCAAAGTGCGCGGCCGTATTATGATTGACCCGGACATGACCCGGCAGCAGGCGGAAACAGTATTGCCCGCCCATGAAGAGGTCAAGGCGATGATTGCAGATCGCAGCATTGTCAAGCTGATCTTTGTGCCGGGCAGGCTGTGCAATCTGATTGTCAAATAAATCATTACGAATTCCCCTGTATGGTGGTAACCGTTTTTCGTTGGTTCTCCGGTTTGTCAGCCCTTGTTGTAGCGTCGTGCTGCTTCAGGTTGCATAAATCGAATTTGACGGAAATTGATTTGCTATCGTATAGGGGATTCCAATTATCCGTCTTTGTCCGATTTTAATCTGTTTTATGAAGTTGCCATAGTAATGAAATGGCTGCAAGCATGAATGATTTATACACCGCTGCGAGCGCGTTTTGTTTGACAAGCCAAAAGCATATATGTTAGCATTTCTTGCATACTTTGTTTTGTATGCCTTGTTTCCCACATGGTTAGATTGCTCGTACAATTTCACAGATACGCTATGAAATACTGTAATCATTGGGGAAACAGGTGTTTTTATTTGCAGTTTTTTTGCAAAACGAAATTTGTACGTTGGAAGAACACGTATATCAGAAACCGGAAAGGAAGCTTTATAAACCTTGAGAAAAAAGCTTGGTCGATATGTAACCCCTGTATTTTGGATTTCCATTACGCTGGTGGGCATCGTTGTGCTGCTGGGCAGCGTGTTTTCTGCAGAATTTCAATCAGTAACGCAGCAGATCCAAAACGTGATCGGTAATGGTTTGGGATGGTATTATCTGTTATTTGTTGCCGCGATTGTGATTTTTTGTCTGTTTGTGATGTTCAGTCCGGTGGGCCAGATCAGGCTGGGTGATCCGGATTCAAAACCCGAATACTCAAAACCTTCCTGGATTGCGATGCTGTTTTCCGCAGGCATGGGAATTGGCCTCGTGTTCTGGGGTGCTGCGGAACCGTTATCCCACTATGCGGTTTCCGCGCCGGGCGGGCAATTGGCTTCCCAAGAAGCATTGAAAGAAGCGTTTCAATATACGTTTTTTCACTGGGGGATTCACGCATGGGCGGTGTATGCCGTGGTCGCGCTGTCCTTGGCATATTTTAAGTTCCGGAAAAAAGAAAAATCCCTGATCTCTGTTACCCTGAAACCGATTTTCGGACAGAGGATTGACGGAATATGGGGTAAGATTATCGATAGCATTACGGTGTTTGCCACGGTGGTTGGCGTGGCGACAACCCTTGGCTTTGGGGCCGTGCAGATTAATGGCGGACTGAATTACTTATTCGGCATGCCGCTGAATATCTATATGCAGATGCTGATTGTTGCTGTAACGACGGTGTTCTTTATCGCATCAGCCTTATCCGGTATCGGGAAAGGTGTAAGAATCCTGTCAAACATAAATATGATTTTGGCGGGTGGATTGCTGGCGATCGCGATTATCGTCGGGCCGACGCTTACCATTATGAATACCTTTGTGGAGACACTGGGTGGATATCTACAAAATTTAACGTCTTTGACCTTCCGTACCGCCGCGTTTGACGGCCAGCAGCAGGCATGGATTCAAAACTGGACGATTTTCTATTGGGCGTGGTGGATTTCCTGGTCGCCGTTTGTAGGCGTATTTATCGCGCGCATCTCCAAAGGGCGCACCATCCGGGAGTTCCTGATGAATGTATTGCTGGTGCCGACGGTGTTCTGCTTTGTCTGGTTTTCAACCTTCGGAATACTGTCAACCACAGCGCAGAGCCAGGGAGCTGAACTGACGAAGCTGGCGACGGAGAAAATCTTGTTTGGTACCTTCAGCCAGTATCCGCTCGGTAATGTTCTTTCGCTGATCGCGATTGTGCTGGTGTTTACGTTCTTCATCACCTCGGCGGATTCCGCGACATTTGTGCTTGGTATGCTTTCGGAGGACGGCAGCCTGTATCCGCATAACAAGGTGAAGGTTGTATGGGGCGTATTGGTTTCTGCGATTTCCGTCGTACTTTTGATGGTCGGTGGGTTGGATGCACTCCGCAATGTATTGATAATCGTTGCGCTTCCCTTCTCGCTGGTGATGATTCTGATGATGGTTTCCCTGTACAAGGAATTATCCCATGAAAAGAAAGAGATGGGACTGTATATCAAGCCGGAAACATATCCGACAAAGGGAGAGCCGTTTAAATCCTACGAAGATCAATAGATCGTGGAACGTTGAATCATAGCGGACAGTATGTTTATCATTCCCGGCGGATAAATCCACAATAGTGTAAGGTTTGCGTAAAGAATCGCACAAGCCTTTGCAAGATGCATGGTTTCACCTATAATAGTAACGGATACTTATTTGGAAAGGGCGTGTTTATTCTGGCGCAGATCAATCCCGGTAAACTGACCGATAAGGAGAGGATTCTCTCCATCAACGGTGTCAGTCGTTCCTTTGGCAAAACGAAGGCCTTGAAGGGGCTGAGTATTGCCATACCCAAAGGGCAGATCGTAGGCTTGCTGGGGCGCAACGGCGCAGGAAAATCCACGCTTTTGCGCATCGTGGGCGGCATGCTGAAACCCAGCGGCGGGAACGTGCGCATTGCCGACCAAAAGGTATGGGATCATGCCAAAGCGCTGGGACAGCTGTGCATTATCGGCGATACGCCGGACTTTGGCAAGCTGAATAAAATCAAGGATTTATTCTTTGTCAGTGCCGGACTGTTTCCGGGGTGGGACGGGGAACTGGCCCATTCGCTGCTCAAGCGCTTTGAACTGCCGGAAAACCGTAAGATTAAAACCTTCAGCCGCGGCATGCAGACCAGCCTGATGCTGATTGTAGGCCTAGCCAGCCGCGCGCCGTTTACCATTATTGACGAGCCGAGCCTGGGACTGGATGCCGTAATGCGCGAGCGCTTCTATGATTTACTGCTAGAGCAGAAAAAGCGCGACACGGACCGAACCTTCCTGATTTCCACTCACTTGATAGACGAGGTAGCCCGCCTGCTTGACTACGCCGTGATGATCGACGACGGCAACCTGCTGTGCGAAGGCACGGTGGAGCAGCTGCAGGAAGGAACCTTAAGCGTGTCCGGCGATGCGGCGGATGTACAGGAGCTGACACAGGATTGCAAAATCCTGAAAGAGGAAGACCTTGCCGGTATGCTGGTTCGCCATGTGCAGCTTGACGCTGAAACCATGAAAACCATTCAGGCCGATAAGCGGGTGCGCAGTGGGCCGATCGGGCTGCAAAGGCTGTTTGTATTCCTCACAGAAGAAAAGGAGGCGCAGCGCAATGGCTGAGTGGGTTACAACATCACGCTTTGCAGGCGTGCTCCGGTATCATTACAAAAATATCGGCAAGCGAGTGGTCTGGGCACTGCTGATCGTGCTGATCGCGCAGGGGCTGTCACTGCTGGCACCGCTGCTCTTTGGAGGATTGTATCACTTTGACGGGATTCGCGGCAATTTTGAGTTTGTGTTTTTTGCGGCGTTTGTTGTCGGTATCAGCACGGCGGGACGCGCCACCCGGTTTTTATTACGCTTTGGCACATCGCGTACATCGGTGTGGCTGGGTAATGTGCTGGGGCAGCTGCTGGCGATGGTCAGTCTGCTGGTGGCGACTTTCCTGATCAATATGCTGCTGGCCGGGCTGCTGTTCCCGCTGTCCAATGCCAGCCCTGCCCATTACAGCATGAGCGGGAAGCTGTTTCATACCGCGCTGACCTATGGCTTGAAAGACCTGCCGGGGCTTTTATTGTACACGCTGGAGTGGACATCCATTTTCTATCTGTACGGGTGCATGCTGCGGCGCTTCAAGGTGCTGACCATCAGTGTGTCCATCGGGGTACCGCTGATGTTTGTGATCCTGATGCTCATTCCCACCGTGCGCGAAGCGCTGGCGGTAGTACAGGGCGATAATCAGGGACAGCTGATACTGCTGGGCCTGCAATGGCTGCAATGGCTGCAGGACTTGATCCGGTTCATTGAAGAACACTGGGAAACCCTGCAACTGCTGACGGCAATCGTCTGCTTGCCGCTTTCCTATATTGTGATGCGCGGCACCAAACAACCCTGATGACTGCGCTGAATCGAGCATGAAAATCCGCCGCTGCATGCGGCGGATTTTTTCGTAACATGATTGCAACAAATGCACGCAGGGGTGTACGCTCCAAATCTGATATGGTATAATGCAATGTCAAAGGACGTATGTTTTTGGGAAGGGGCGCAGACATGGAAACGACGCTTGCTAAAGCACGGCTCATATTAGCGTCTGGCTCGCCCCGCAGGCGTGAACTGATGGCATATTTCGACGTTGCGTATACCGTGATTCCGTCCGAGGTGGAGGAAATCGCTTCGGGCAGCGCGGCCAGCCAGGTACAGACGCTTGCACTGCAAAAAGGCGAAGATGTTTTTGCGCACTATCCCGCCTATCCCGTGCTGGCGGCGGATACGCTGGTGTGCCTGGATCAAGTGATTTTGGGCAAGCCCAAAACCCATGACGAAGCCGCCGAAATGCTTGCCATGCTATCGCAGCGCACTCACCAGGTATTCACGGGGGTGTGCCTGTATCTACCGGACGGCCGTATTCTTTCCCGCCTGGCGACGACCGACGTTCGTTTCCGCCGGATAGACGATATCGAGCGCTTGCGCTACGCCGCTTCCGACGAACCTATGGACAAAGCGGGCGCGTATGCTATGCAGGGTACCGGCAGTATGTTCATTGACCACATCGAAGGCAGCCCATCCAACGTGATCGGGCTTCCGCTGGCTGAAGTGAAAGATTTGCTTGAAGAAGCCGGACTCTACCCGTAAAAACTGTTTGAATAGGATGTGCGACGCATGGGATTTGTAGCGCGTGATTTAGGGATTGACCTGGGCACCAGCAATACGCTTGTCTACGTAAAAGGCAAGGGTATCGTCGTCAACGAACCGACCATCGTCGTGGTGACCAACGACCATAAACAGCGCGCCCGTGCCGTGGGCGATGATGCTAAGATTATGCTGGGCAGAACCACCGAGGGCATCACGGCCATCCGCCCGATGCGCGAAGGCATCATTTCCGATTTTGAAATGGCGCAGATTTTGATTCAGTACTTTATCCGCAAGGCGATCGGCTCCAGCTACTTGATGAAGCCCCGTACATTTCTGACTTGTCCGTCCTCCATTTCGCCTATCGAGCGCCGCGCGGTGCTGGAAGCGGCCAGGGCTTCGGGTGCCCGCAAGGTATACCTTGTGGAAAAGCCGTTTGCGTCGGCGCTTGGCAGCGGCCTGCCGGTGTTTGAGCCCAACGGCTGCATGGTGGTGGATATCGGCGGCGGTACTACGGACATTGCTATCATTTCGCTGGGCGGCGTGGTCATCAGTCACTCCATCCGTGTCGGCGGGGTGAAGATGGACGATGCGATTACCAACTATATCAAGCGCGAGTTTAATATTCTCATCGGCGATCGCACGGCAGAAGAAGTGAAGCTCGACCTTGGTGCAGCGCTGCCCATTGCAGAAGAGCGCAAGGCACGCATCCGCGGCCGTGACTTGATTACCAACCTGCCGCAGACGACCGAGATTACCGCGGCGCAGATTTATGAAGCGATACACGACCCCTGCGTGGCCATTCTAAGCGCGATTAAATGGCTGCTGGAGCGCACACCACCGGAACTGACCGCCGATGTGATGCACAACGGCATTTATCTAACCGGCGGCGGTGCGCAGCTATACGGCATGGACCAGATGATTGCCAGCGAACTGGGCATCCCGGTTCTGCTGGCTAAGGAACCGGCTGATTGCGCGGTCCTGGGCCTTGGCAACATCATCGAAAACTTCGATGTGCTGGAACAGCTTGGATACTCTGGCTTCTTGAAAGAGAATTAAGCCAACCCCCTGAACTGGAGGTCAATGCATGGACGGCAGCAAGCCGGATACGAAACAGCAGAACCGCAGCCCGCGCAAATGGCGGGGGCTTAAGCGTGCCGCAATCGTGATTGTGGTCGTGGTGCTGCTTGCGCTTGCGGGGTTGCACCTGTTTGCGCTGATTACGGGTGAAGATGCACTGCGTGTGCCGGAAAACGGCGTAGCGACTGTCATGACACCTTTGCAAACCGGATTTTCCAGCGTTGTAAACGCTGTAGTTGATTATCTGCGCACGTTGAAGTTACGCGCCAATCTGGAAACCGCCTATAACGAAATCAAACTGGAAAACGAGCAGCTGGTGTACCAGGCCATGCGTGCAGACGATTTGGAACGCCAGCTGGCCGTATACCAGGAACTGTACGGGGAAATCTCCGTTAACGAAAGCATGAATCCGCTGGTCGCCAATGTTATCAGCCGCACCGGCGGCAACTATTTCTCGGTGTTTACCATCAACCGTGGCCTGCAAAACGGGGTGGAGGACTTTATGGCTGTAACCATGGGCGGCGCATTGGTGGGGTATACCTATAATACCAAAGCAACCAGTGCAAGCGTCCGTACGATTATCGACAGCGATGCCAGCATTGCCGCGCTGATTTCCTCCACCCGCGATCAGGGTACCGTGCGTGGCACCTTGGGCGTGGATGGCACGGCCATGTGCCGCATGTACTATCTGCCCGAGGATCACCTGCCGCGTCCCGGCGACAAAGTGGTTACATCCGGTGTGGGCCTGGGCTTTCCCAAAGGTATCCCCATCGGCAATGTGCGCGAGTCTACGCGCGGGATGGAGTCCAACAAAAGCTTCGTCGTGGTTGAACCGATTGCCGATTTTGAGCACATCGAGGAAGTCATCGTCCTGCGCTACCAGCCGGAGGCTGAGGAAGTCAATGTACAGGATATAAATAACACCATGGACTTTGTTGAGCTGGATACCCCGCGCCCGATTCCCACCATCCAGATCGGGTCGGACTTCTTCCAGCTTGCGCCCACGCCTGAACCGACCGGCGATCTGCCCCAGCAGACCACCGCGCCCGACGGCACCGTGATAACTGTTACACCCGAGCCCACAACAGAGGGTGACAATTTAAGCTATGTTGTTCCTGATGCGACCGATGAACCGGACAACCCCCTTGGCTACACCCTGCCGCCGTCACCGTCGCCAACCCCGACGGTACCGCCGCTGGAACTGACTGTGGAGGATGACTGATTGATTAGGAAAGGCTTACAGTTTGTTGTGCTGACTTTGCTAACCTATCTTTTGCAGGCAACGGTTTCAGTGCATCTGGGGATTGCAGGCGTTGCGCCAAACTTTGCCATCGCCATCATGGCGGTGGTCAGCGTGGCCCTGGGGCGCAAGTACACGTTTATCATTGCGCTGACTGTAGGGTACTTGCTGGAGATTATGATGCCATCGCTGGATTATATCGATGTCATCCTCTACCCGGTGTGTGCGATGCTGGGCGCGCTGTTCTTTGCTGACAAAAGCGAGCGACGCATGGAAGAAGATCGCTCTACCGGCAAACAAACGCTGCGATTGCCTGCGCGTCTGCGTACGGTATTTAGCGCATTGGTGAGCATTTTTGTGTTTGAAACGGTACACCTTTTGTACATTTACCTCATAGGAATCCATCTGGATTTCGGCCACTATAGCCGCGCACTCATCTCCATGTTGTACACCACATTGCTGGCCGGGGTGCTGCAGTTTCCCATCCGTTACTGGTTTGGGATTCACAAAATACGCAAAGCCCCCCGCAGTTCCTAAGCTGCTATGGAAGGATAATCAATGTTTTCACAGAAAAACCGCGACCAGGGAAGACAAGGCTATAACATGCCTTTACGATACCTTTCGTTTATCGGTATCGTTGTTGCGATGTTTGTGTACCTGATTATCGGTACGGCAAACCTGCAGCTTACATCCAGCTATGAGTACCAGGAAACCGCGGCCACCAAGCGTACGACCAAAATTTCACTGCGTGGCAGCCGCGGCATGATTACCGATTCCGAAGCGGTCATTCTGGCCAAGGATGAAAAAATCTATAACGTCACCTTTTACCGTGATGCGTCCAGCAACTCAAAAGATGATTATATTGGCTTCACCCGTGCCATTTCTGATGCGATTGATATCATCGAGGCCAATGGCAGCGAACTCAATGTGGAGTTTGTCATCCGCCGCAAGACTCTGCCGGAGGATGAAACCTATGTAGACCCCAACCCCAGCGTACCGGTGGGCGAATGGGAGTTTTATTTCGGCTCCGGCGTGTCGGAAGCGGTTTTGCAAACGCGCGAGACCCAGTGGCGCAACAACAACTACTTTACCGTCACCCGCGTGCCTACCGCCGCCGCAGCCATGGAAAAACTGATAGATCGCTATCAGATTCCAGAGGACATGGACGAAGAGAAGATGCTCAAGGTCATGGCAGTGTATTCCGAGATGCAGATGAACCTGTTCCTCTCCCAGCCTGTTGTGATTGCCGAAGATGTCAGCGAGAAAACCGTAAACGAGATTGAAACCCGGTCGATGAACATGCCGGGGATGGAAATTGCGGTGGGAACCAAGCGCGTGTATCCACGCAGCACACTGGCTGCACAGGTGATTGGCTATATCGGCGCGATTCCCTCCATTTCCAAGTGGGAAGATCTGAAAACCAAAGGCTATAAATACTCCGATACTATCGGTCTGGACGGCATCGAGGCATCTATGGAAGATTGGCTCACCCAGAATAACGATGCCCGGCAGGGGTACCGCATTGTCGAGCGCGACAATGTAGGTAAAATCACCCGCGAGCTATCGTATGTCGAGCCACAGGATGGCAACAATGTTAAGCTGACAATTAACGCCAGCTATCAGCAGCAGGCGGAGCGCGCGCTGGCCGATAACGTGGCCAACACGCGCATGGAACAGGAAAAGCGGTTGATGAAAAACTCCTGGCAGGAGGCCAACCGCATCGATATTGAAGAGCGCAACTGGGAGAAATACCCGCTCTCGCTGGCAGACCGTGCTGCCATGATGGTCATTGATATGGAAGGCCGCGTGCTGGCGATGGTCAACTACCCGACCTATGACCTGAACGCTCTGATTGCCGCGGGGGACGAAAGCCGCGAAATCTTAACAGATGAGCGCAATGTGCTCATGAACTACAACATCCATGCCCGCGCCACGCCGGGATCAATCTTCAAGATGGTACCGTCGCTGGCTGCGCTGATGGAAGGCGAATTGCTGCCGGAAGAAACCATTGACGACGGCGGGTTGTTCATGGTGTTCACCAAAGACCCAAACACCGCCCCCAAGTGCTGGATTTCCGCATCGCAGCGATACAAGCACCAGAATCAAACGATCGTACAGGGTATTTCCAACTCCTGTAACTTCTTTTTCTATACTCTGGGAGAACGCCTGGAAGAAGACCGGCTGTACCAGTATGCCTCGGAGTTCGGACTTACCAGCCGCACCGGTGTAGACCTGCCCGGCGAGGAACGCAGCGTTGTCGGTAACCAGACCAGCCTTTACGACCCTTCCAAGCCCATGAATGAAGCATCGCAGGATACGGCTGTGCCGATTATCGTGTTCAACGCCGTGAAAAAGCATCTGCGTAATCAAGGCGCGATTCGTAACATCACCTACGATGATGAAAGCCTGAACCGCTGTGTGAAACGGCTGATGGATATGGCGGTCAACACAGCGCAGGGCGATTGGGTTGTCAGCATCCGTCCTATCCTGATGGAAGAGCTGAACATGACACGCGAAATGGTACACCTGCAAGCAGTGATCGGTGAAATCTTCTACGCGCTCAACGATATTAAATGGGGCGGCGCGCAGACCATTCAGGTGGCCATCGGCCAGTCCATCACTGTGCTTACACCCGCAGCGGTCAGCCGCTATGTTGCAACGCTTGGCAACGGCGGCGTGGTCAACAACCTGATGATTGTGGACTCGATTACATCGCCCGAAGGCGATATTCTAAGCCAGCGTACCCCCACAGTACTCAATACGTTTGAGTCTACCGACGGCGAACATGAAGTGCAGGAGTACCTGAATTTAATTCTGCAAGGCATGAAAGGCGTTGTTGACGAAAGCGGTACTGCTAGGCAGTACTTTGATAACTGGGAGTATAAAGATAACGTTGCCGCGAAAACAGGAACCGCCGAGGTTACCTCCATCGACCTGGAAAACAACTCCTGGTTCGTTATGCTGGCGCCGTTTGATAAACCCGAAATCTGCGTGGTTGTGTTTATCCCCTCAGGGCTCAGCGGTGGTATGGCAAGCCTTGCCGCCAAAGACTTTGTCGGCTGGTATATGGACCAGAAAACACTGAGAACTACGGATGTCGGGTTCCCCGGCGGCAATATGCTGGCACCGTAGGCAGGAAATGCTCTTTGTTCCGCTGCGCCTTGACTTACAGACTATGCTAGGAGATATACGATGCAAAATACCTGGATGATTGCGTCCGGCAAGGGTGGTGTGGGGAAATCCACGCTGGCTGCCGCGTTGGCACTGGCGCTTGTCCGGGAAGGCCGGAAAACCGTGCTTTTGGACATGGACATCGGCCTGCGCTGTCTGGATCTCCACCTGGGGATGGAAAACAGCATCGTGTACGATGTGCTGGATTACGCGCGCGGGAACTGTAAGCTGTCCCAGGCGGTGCTGCACTCACTGGCGCAGCCGGAACTGGGCTTGCTGCCTGCCGGGCAGCTGGGCACCAGCGAAGAAATTGACAGTGAACTGATGCAGAAAATTGTTCGTAAGCTGCAAAAGCGCTTTGCCTTTGTGCTGGCCGATGCACCGGCCGGGATCAGCCCGCTGATCAAGAAAATGCTAAGCAGCGTGCAAAATACCCTGTTGGTAGTCACGCCGGACGATGTATCCATCCGCGACGGTGAACGTATCATTGCCCTTTGTAGGGACGAGGGGAAAGCCCCTCCACTGTTGATCGTCAACCGCATCATCCCGGCATTGGTAGAAAGCGGCGATATGTTAACGCCGCAGACCATTGCCGATACGCTGGATATTCCGCTGCTGGGCTATGTGCCCGATGATGTCGAAGTCCTGCGCGCATTGCACAGGCACCAGACCGTGATGGACACCGATTGTCCGGCAAAGCTTGC
This sequence comes from Candidatus Limiplasma sp., assembly GCA_963678055.1. GTDB lineage: Bacteria > Bacillota > Clostridia > Christensenellales > Aristaeellaceae > CAXXOK01. The sequence continues at coordinate 2,328,914 of OY782679.1, read as the reverse complement.
CATAGAGCGCATTGCCAAACGCTTGTCCGGCAAGGCTGTGCCCATGGCGGATATTGTGCCGCCGAAGGCCAAAAAAAGCTGGTTTCACCGCATACGGAGAGGAACACAACAGGCATGATGAACGAGAGTCGCCGTTCCAAGGCGCATTTTGACTATATACTGGCGGGACTGGCCTTTGCACTGGCGGCCTTTGGTGTGCTCTGCGTTGCCGTAGCAACGTTTTCCACTTCATCGAGCACGGAAGATACGCTGCTGAACTACATTGTGGCATCGCACTACGGGCTGCGGCAGGCAATATTTTTCTTGATCTCGCCGATCGTGATTGGCTTTGTTACCTTCTTCCCGCACGATTTTATCCGCCGGCGTTCGCAGGTGTTCTATCTGTTCGCCTGCTTTCTGCTGCTGGTCGCCCTGGGCGGTCAGGCTGCCGGTGTTAAAGCGTGGATTGAAGTCATCTGGGGTTACACGTTGCAGCCGTCGGAGTTTGTAAAGCTTGCCTGCATTATCACCACCGCCAAGTACCTGGAGAAGACGGACAACCCTCTGGGTACCCTAAAATCATCCCTGCGGCTTGGGCTTTTGATGGGAATCCCGTGGATGCTGACGCTGCTTCAGGGCGAAACCGGCTCGGTGCTGGTTATGATCTTCGTATTCGGCGTGATGATGTATTTTGGCGGCATTCGCATGAAGGTCATGGGCGGGATTATTGCCGCAGGCGTGCTGGCGCTGATTATCCTCTACGGGGTGATTATGGCATCCGGTATCGACGATTACCGCATTACGCGTATCCTGTCCTTCGTCAATCCGGAGCTGGTGGACGCTAACGCGACCTACCAGGTCAGCCAATCCAAAATTGCGATTGGGTCCGGCGGGCTCAGCGGCATCGGTATGTTTAAGGAAGGCAGTTTCAGCCAGCTGGACTATGTGCCGCAGGACTATACGGACTTTATCTTCTCCGCCATCGGCGAAGCGTTTGGCTTCTGGGGCTCACTGAGCGTGCTGGGTGCGTACTTGCTGATGCTGCTGCGCATGACCTATCTGGCTTATTTCACGCAGGAGCGCTTTGGCCAGATGGTGATTATCGGGGTTATGGGCATGATGCTGTTCCACGTGTTCCAAAACGTGGCGATGACCATTGGCCTGATGCCCATTACGGGCATTCCACTGCCGTTTTTGAGCTATGGCGGTAGTAACCTTGTAACCAACATGGCGGGAATCGGGCTGGTTCTCAACATGGTAATGAACCGCAGCATCACCAGTGGTATGCGAGGGTTAACGCCGCAAACCCGCATTAAGGGACGCTACACAGGCTGATGCAGGTGCGTTCCTACTGACCGGGTGATTGCATTGATTGCAGGAAGGAAGACGCTGCGCTATGAAGAAGGTAGTCCTGTTCCACTTTGAAAGCTGTCCGTTTTGCCGCTATGCCCGCCGCTGGGTGAAGGAAGCGCTGGAAGAAGATCCGGCCTTGCAGGCGCTGGATATTGAGCTAATTGATGAGCAACTGTGTCCGGGCATTGCAAGCCAATATGATTACTGGTATGTGCCCTGTTTCTATGTGGACGGAAAGAAAATGCACGAAGGTGTATGCACAAAGAAGAAAGTAGTCAAAATCTTACGACAGGCATTGCAGTAAGCAGGCACCTTGTATAGTAAGACGTGTACAATAAAAAGCCGCGCTCGTGAGCGCGGCTTTTGTGTTGCGATGCTATGTGGGTTTATTGATTCCGTATGCTCTGGATGGCCTCGGCGGCCTGTTCCGGGCTTAAAACGCGGCCGGTGGATACGACCTTGCCGTCCACAACCAGCGCGGGGGTGGACATAACGCCGTACCCGGCAATGACTGCCATATCCGATACCAGTTCAACGGGTTCATCAAGCCCCAGAGTTTCCAGTGCTTTGTGTACATGGTCCATCAGCTTATGGCAGTTCTTACAACCGCCGCCCAGCACCTGGATGCGCTGGGTTGTTTCAGTATCGGACGAGCAACAGCAGCCGCTGGTCTCCTCGGTGGTGCAGCAATCGTCGCCAGCGCAGCAGCAAGCATCGGTGGCCGCCTGCTTTGGCGTGCAGCAAGTATCTCCTTCACTGCTGCAGGAGTTTGCTTGTGCTCTTTTGTGAAAATTCAGTAGTGCCATAGGGTTCATTCCTCCATTTAAAGTAGTAAGCCTTGTATTGCATTGAAGAAAAATCCAACCAGGATAATGCCCACGGTGCAAATGACGATGAACAGCGCCAGCAACTTGGGTTTAACCGCTTTACGCAGCAGCACCATCGACGGCAGGGACAGGGTGGTCACCGCCATCATAAAGCTAAGCACTGTGCCCAGCTGCGCGCCCTTGAACAGCAGCGCTTCGGCGATGGGGATTGTGCCGAAGATATCGGCATAGACCGGCACGCCCACAAACGTAGCCAGAATGACGGCAAAGGGATTATCATTCCCCAGCGCAGCGGTAATCCAGGCTTCCGGCAGCCAGTTGTGGATAACCGCGCCGATGCTTACGCCGATGAGAATATAGGGGAACACCTTTTTAAAGGTTGCCGTCATCTGCTCTTTGGCGTAGCGCAGCCTGTCGCCCCGGGTGAGGGTGGGGGAGGCGATATCCACGTTTCCGGCTTTCAGAATAAAGCTTTCCACGTAGCGTTCCATGTGCAGTTTTTCGATAATCGTCCCGCCGACAACGGCCACGATCAGCCCGACGATCACATAGAGTACCGCGACATTCACCCCGAAGATACTGGTAAGGATCAGTAGCGATCCCAGATCAACCATTGGAGAGGAGATAAGGAACGAAAACGTAACGCCAACCGGCAGTCCTGCCGAAGAAAACCCGATGAACAGCGGTATGGACGAGCACGAGCAAAACGGGGTTACCGTGCCCAGCAGCGCTGCAACGATGTTAGCGCCGATGCCGTGAAAGCGACTGAGTATCCGTTTACTGCGTTCCGGCGGGAAATAGCTTTGGATGTAGCTGATGAAAAAGATGAGCAGGCATAGCAGAATCGTGATCTTGATGACATCGTACACAAAGAATTGCAGACTGCCGACCCAGCGATTGGCGGTGTCCAGCCCCAGTCCAAGGAGCGCGGACTCGATCAGCGATTGCAGCCAGTCCATACCCAGCAGCTGATTTTGAATGAAATTCCATACTGCACTCATATTAGCTGACCCCGCAGGTGCAGCTTGCACAGTGAGGCTCTGTGGGCTCGGTCAAGGTGGTCAGTGATTGCAGGGCTGCAATGGCATCCGCACTGCCTTCAGCGCTGATGCTGTAATGCGTCCACTTGCCCTCCTGACGGCTGTTGATCACACCGGACTCACACAGAATTTTCATGTGATAGGATAAGGTGGACTGTCCCATATCCAGGCATTCGATTAGCTCGCAGGCGCACTTTTCACCGTCCTGCAGCAGGTGGATAATCTTTAGGCGGTTTTCATCGCAGAACGCTTTAAAGCGCTTGGCTTGCTCTGCGTAATTGTTCATGATACATCCTCCATACATAAAAAAGTTTCGATATAAGTATAATCTTATATCGAAATATGTCAATATGTTTTTTTCTCTTGCGAGACACTAATCGGCTAAATGCTATTTGCAGGAGGTGTTCCCTTAGCGGAACATATTCTCCAGCTCTTCGTACTTGGCGTGGGTGATCAGCGCATCCTGCTTGATGCCGTCCATGCGCACCACATAGGTCCAGCGCCCGTAGGGGGTGATATCCTTGATGTGGTTTAGGTTGATGATATAGCTCTTATGCGAGCGAAAAAACACATTGGCCGGCAGGCGGTTTTCCATGTCGGTCAGGGAATCGCCAACAGCATAGCGCTCGCCGCTTTGGGTGTAGAGCACTGTGGAGCGATCCTCCCGCTGGATGAGCAGCAAATCGTTCAGGTCAATAAACGCGCTGCCCTCGCGGTGCCGCAGCATCAGCCGTCCGTCCAGGGGTTTCCGGTCGGCGTTCACGGCTCTGGAAAACGCCGGTGTGGCAGAAGAAAGCGTTAAACTGTCGTGCACGCGCGATAAGGTTTGCAGCATTCTGTCTACTTTGAAAGGCTTGACCAGATAGTCAAACGCGTACACCTCGAACGCTTCGGACATGTACTTGTTGTGCGCGGTTACAAAGATAATCACCGTTGCCGGGTTCATATCCTGAATTTGGCGGGCGCATTCCACGCCGTCCATCTCGGGCATTTCTACATCCATGAACACAACATGCGGTTTGAGCGCTTCAAACTGTTTCATGGTCTCTTCGCCGCTGGCGGCTTCACCGATCAGTGTAAATCCCTCGGCTTTTTCAATGACGTGCTTGAGTACACTGCGCATGGCGGCGTCGTCATCGGCGATCATTACCTGAAAGGGTTCTTTGGTCATCGTCTGGACTCTCCCGGTCGTTTCAAAATTTCGGACATCACAACGGCCTGTATTAGCGCGTTGCGGTTGAATGCATCTGGTAATATCTTGGCATCGACCTTTGTGCTGGTTTGATAAGCGGAGGATACATCGTCAAACGCTTCGGGTGTATAGCCTATGCCCTCAAACGGAGCGGTTTCCAGGCTGCCTTTATAATTAGAAAATGCGATGTTCAGGTCGGCGGACGGCGCGGCGGGTTTATAGTCGCTCAGGTCGCTGCGGACAGCGTCGTCTGCCTTACGGCCTTCCACAAATACAGGCTGTGCAGAGGTCGTGTTTTTCACCGGAGGAAAACGGAAATCCGCCGGTTTCGCCATGGGCTGCGGCACGGGGTTTTGGATAGGGGATGGCCCGCCCGTTCGTTTCGTGGCTTCAATCTGCGCCTGGGTCGCCGCCTGTTTGCTCGTTTGCCCGATTCTACGCAAGAATTGAACAACCAAGTTACCGACGACGAATAGGATGATAATAGCGAAAAAGTCCACTTGGCTCACCTCGCTTAACGGGCAGGGGAAGCATAGTGCTACCCCTGCCGCATTAGGACTTTACTTCTTTTTGTCTTCTTTGTTTGCGGGCGGCTGCACGGGCGTAGTAGCCTTGGCAATGCCATCGCGCATGTCGGTATCGGCGATTACATTACGCATCTGGTAGTAATCCATCACACCGAGCTTACCTTCACGCAGAGCCTGGGACAGTGCCTTAGGCACTTCGGCCTCGGCTTCGATTACGCGGGCGCGCATCTCCTGCACGGAGGCTTTCATTTCCTGCTCGCGGGCAACAGCCATGGCGCGGCGCTCTTCAGCGCGGGCCTGTGCGATGTGCAGGTCGGCTTGTGCCTGATCCATTTGCAGCTGTGCGCCGATGTTGCGGCCCACGTCTACATCTGCGATGTCGATGGAGAGGATTTCATACGCAGTACCGGCATCCAGACCTTTGTTGAGCACAGTGCGGCTGATGAGGTCCGGGTTTTCCAGCACCTGTTTGTGGGTTTCGGACGAACCAACGGTGGTGACGATACCTTCGCCGACGCGGGCGATGATGGTTTCTTCACCGGAACCACCGACCAGGCGTTCGATGTTGGTACGCACGGTCACACGCGCTTTGGCGCGAAGCTCGATGCCGTCTTTAGCGATCGCGGCGACGGTAGGCGTTTCGATGACTTTCGGGGTAACGGACATCTGCACAGCCTGTAGCACGTCGCGGCCGGCCAGGTCAATGGCCGAAGCCTTTTCAAAGGGCATAACGATGTTGGAACGCTGGGCGGCGATCAGCGCGTTGATGACGCGGTCTACATTACCACCGGCCAGGTAGTGGGTTTCCAGTTTGGGCAGGGTTACATCCAAGCCGGCTTTGCGCGCTTTGATCAGCGGGTCGACCAGCCTTTTGGGTGGGATACGGCGCAGCCGCATACCGATCAGCGACGAGATGCCAACGTGCACGCCGGATGCCAGGGAGGTAATCCACAGGCCCAGGGGCACAAAGCGCAGGAACACCGAGATCAGGATAACTGCCAAAACAATCGGGATGACGACCCACAGCGCATTGGTCAGCTCTGCTGACGATGTGGATGCGAAGGTCAATGCCATAAGAGATTGAATCATGAGGGGAGCTCCTTTCGATTAACTATTAATAGGTGGACACGTATCGATTTGGCGGACGATCACGCGTAGACCGTCAACGCGGGTAACGCGTACAGGGGTGCCTTTGGGGATAAACTCGGCGTCGGATACGACGTTGAGTTTTACGCCCTCAATTTCGGCCATGCCTACGGGGCGAAGCGTGTTTGTGACAACGCCCTCTTTTCCGATAAGCATTTCCATGTCTTGGTTGGCGGCATTATACCCCTCGGACGAGGTTTCCGCTCTGTTGAGTACGAACGCGGATTTGGATAGCCGGCCCTTGGTTGCCGAGCGCAGCGTGATCGAGATTACAATTCCGACCAGCGCCAGCACCACGATGGTCAAACCCAGCGCAGCCAGCGGTCCGTGGTTAATCAACATCAGCGTGACGCTGATGCCTTCGACCACCAAGCCGGAGATGCCTGCGATGCCAAACCCGGGCATGAACACTTCAACCACCAATAGCCCTGTGCCTACGATAAAGAACAGGATGATGGCTATGTCTGTTGATAAGAAATCAATCATTATTTTGTCCCTCCCGGTAGTATTTCGGATAAGAACATTGTAACATGATAAAAGGGAAATGAAACGCAATCGGCACAAACACCGCAGTTAGATGGTTGAAATGTCTCATCCGCGGTACTTCCGGCCATATAAAGGAAACGAAATTGGGCTACCCCAGCAGATCGGGGTACGCACCCATGGCCTTCAGCTCGTCACGCACCATTTGCAAATCCGCCCAGGTATCGTGTTTGCGGCGCGGATCGCGCAGCAGCGCGGCAGGGTGAAAGGTGGACATCAGCTTGATCTCGCCGCGTTCAAACCATTGCCCGCGGCACTTGGTAATGCGGTAGTCCGGCCCCAGCATCACGCGAACGGCGGTCGCGCCCAGCAGGAAGATGATTTTAGGCTTCACCAGCGCAATCTGTTTGAGCAGGTGCGGCTGGCAGGCGGCGAGTTCGTCGGGCTTGGGTGCGCGGTTTTTGGGCGGGCGGCATTTCACAGTATTGCAGATGTATACGCGGTCGCGGGGTAAGTCGATCGCCTGAAGCATCTTGGTCAGCAGGTCTCCGGCACGGCCTACAAAGGCTTGTCCGGTCTTGTCTTCCTGTTCTCCGGGGCCTTCACCTAGCAGCATCAAATCGGCACTAGGGTCGCCTTGACCCATCACCTTTTGTGTGCAGCCACGGCAAAGTTCGCACGCTGTGCAGTCGGATACCTGGGCGGCCAGTTCAGCCCAAGAGCTTTGCAATCAGAACACTCCCTATCGTTCAAATGGGGTTTATCAAGCGCTAGCGGTTAAACGGGGCAACGATGACCGAAAGCGACTGGGACAGATCCCGCTGCACCCAGTTAAACAGACTGAATAAAAGAGCCGTCAGCACCAAAATTACGGCCAGGCCGATCAGCAGGCTGATTAAGTTGAACACGCTCATCGCTATCCGGAAGCTGTTTTCAGAGGATAGCTCGTCGTCCAAATCGTAGTCATCGTAATCGTCATACGCATCGTATTCTTCGTACTCTTCATACACGCCGTTTTCATTCAGGTCGGCGTACTCGGCATCCTCTTCCCAGCCGTTGCGGTTATAATTGTCATCGTAGCTATCGTTTCGCATGGGTACCTCCCGGTTACAGGCTGTCCATCCAGGGCAAGTGGCTGTCTTCCCGGCCGGTCAGGTCGCCTTGGGCTACACAGGCCGGGAAATCCAGTTGGCGCAGCGCTTCGTAAACGACAATCGCCACGGAGTTGGACAGGTTCAGGCTTCTGGCACCGTCCCGCATTGGGATGCGGATACAGCGGTCGTATACTTGCTTAAGCAAGCTTTCCGGCAAGCCTTTGGTTTCGCAGCCGAATACCACAAAATCGTCTGCCTGAAAACTGGCATCGGTATAGGCTTTGGCTGCCTTGGTGGATAGAAAGTGAAAATTCGCGTTGGGGTAGGCGGCCAGTAGCTCGTCAAAGCCCTCGTGGGTCTGGTAATTCACCATATCCCAGTAGTCCAGACCCGCACGCTTTAAATAGCGGTCGGCCAGGGAAAAGCCCAGCGGTTTAATCAGGTGCAGCTGGCAGCCGGTGGCTGCGCAGGTACGTGCAATATTCCCGGTGTTCTGGGGAATTTCGGGGTTATACAAAACGACGTGCATCTTTCGTCCTCCAACCTCTCTATTGTACATCGTTTGTTAGACAAAGGTCAACTCACAGACACGTTTGAAAGCGACTGTTGCAAGAGTGAACGCGCTTGCAGTACGAGCGCTTTGTAAGCGGCTTGCAAGTCTTCACGCTCTGCCAGCTCCTGCGCGCAAGCGGCGGCATCCCGTAGCAGCAAGGTATTCATCATATCGCCGCCGGTCCAAAGCCCTGTACCGTGCTGCTGCGTTCCCAGCAGTTCGCCGGGGCCGCGCATGTCCAGGTCTTTGCGGGCGATTTCAAAACCGTCATTGGTTTGGGTGAGCGCTTGCAAGCGCTCGTTTTCTTCGCCGACGAGGAAACAGCGGCTTTCCGCAGACCCGCGCCCCACGCGCCCGCGCAGCTGGTGCAGTTGTGCCAGCCCGTAGCGCTGTGCATCCTCCACGATCATGATGGTGGCATTGGGGACATTGACACCGACTTCAATCACCGTGGTGGCAATCAACACAGACAGAGTTCCGGCGGAGAACGCTTTGAGCACCTTGGCCTTTTCATCCGAAGTCTGCCGCCCATGGGTAACCCCCAGGCGGATACCGCGCAGCGGGCCTTGCAAAAGTTCCTTTTCCAGCGTTTCCACGGCTTTGAGCTGGGCTTTGCCCTCGTCTTCTTCGATCAGCGGACATACGACATAGGCCTGATGCCCCTGCTCCAGTTCTTTGCGCAGATACGCGTACATATCCCGGCGTTTTGCGGCGGGGACGATGCGGGTTTTTACAGGCGAGCGTCCGGGCGGAAGTTCATCCACCACGGATACATCCAGATCGCCGTAGAGCATCAGCGCGAGCGAACGGGGGATGGGCGTAGCCGACATCACCAGCAGGTGCGGGGCGGTGGTCTGGCCGCCCTTTTGAATCAATTTGGTTCGTTGTCCGACACCAAAGCGATGCTGCTCATCAGTGATGCACAGCGCGAGTTTTTGATAGGTCACGGATTCGGATATCAGCGCATGGGTGCCGATGACAACCTGCCATGCGCCGTTTTTAATGTTTGCCAGTGCGTCTCTCCGCTCGGCGGCTTTCATACCCGACAGCAGCAAGCCGCAGCGTATGCCCAGTGGTGCCAGTGTCTTCTGCGCACTTTCCAGGTGCTGGCGGGCCAGAATTTCTGTGGGTGCCATGAAGGCCGCCTGATACCCGGCCTGTACGCATAGCGCCATGGTACCAAATGCAATGGCAGTTTTGCCGCAGCCCACATCGCCCTGCACCATGCGTGCCATGGCGGCGGGCTTGCGCATATCGCTGGTAATCTCCAGCAGTGTACGCTTTTGCGCCCCTGTCGGAGTAAAGGGCAGGGCGTGCCAGTATGCATCCTCCGCACCCGCCGGGATTGCCAGTGCACGGCCGCTGTCCCGCTTGCGCTTGAACTGGCGAACGGCAATCTGGTACAGCAGCAGCTGTTCAAAGGCAATGCGTTTTTGTGCCTGGGCTACATGCGCCATCGTATCGGGCCGGTGCAGAATGCGGATAGCCTCGGCGGAGGACAGCAGTGCATAGCGTGTAAGCACATAGGCCGGGAGCGTTTCCCGGCAGACCTCGCCGACAGTCTCCAGCAGCTGTGCCACCAGTGTTTCACGGGTTTTGTTGGGGATGCCCTCAATAGCCCGGTATACGGGCACAATGCGTACGCTGTCCTCCAGCCGTGCGTTATACAGCTGCACGCGCTGTTTCTGGCGCTCTACGCGGCCATAAAGCAAGACCGTGTCCTTTGCTTCCAGCACGCTGCGCATCCAGGGCTGATTAAACCAACAACCGGTCATCTCGCCGGTATCATCTTTAAATTTGCAGGTCACGCGGGATAGCTTCCCATGATAACTGACCTTCGGGTCTCCGGCCTTTTGCAGGCGGAACGCCTGGCTTGCGCCGTGGCGGGCGTCTTGCACGGCCGTCAGGTCGCCCATATCGCGGTAGCGGTAGGGCACGGCATATAAAAGATCACGCAGCGAGTGTATACCCGCTGCGTGTAATGCATCTAAGCGTTTAGGGCCAACGCCCCGAAGTGTATTAAGATTCATGTTATTCTACGGAAATCAGGTAATAATACAGCGGCTGGCCACCTCTGTGCATCTCCACATCGCAGTCCGGGAACAGGTCTGCGAGTTCGTCGGTCAGCTGCTGGGCCGTTTCCTCGGACACATCGTGGCCGTAATAAACGGTAATCAACTCGTCGTCCTCGGTGACAATTTTTTTCATCAGCTCTTTGGCAACAAGCTGCTGATCGCTACCTTTTTCTTCCACCTTGCCGTTGTTGAGGCCGATGATATCGTCCTTTTTAATTTTCAGGCCTTCGATCTCCGAATCGCGCACGGCATAGGTAACGGTGCAGGTACGCACGCGCTGGGCGGCGTTTTCCATGGTTTTCACGTTATCCTCGTTTGAGGCGGTTTCCTGATATGCGATAATCCCCGCGATGCCCATGGCAACGTTTTTGGTCGGGATCACATAGACTTTTTTATCATCGGCAATGGCAGCCGCTTGCTGCGCAGCCAGGATGACGTTGGAGTTATTGGGGAACACAAACACCGCTTCTGCGTTAATTTTGTCGATGCCGGCGGAAATATCCTCGATGGACGGGTTCATGGTCTGTCCGCCCGCGACGATCTGGTCTACACCTAGGTCGCGGAAAATGGCATCAAACCCTTCGCCGACCGATACCGCCAGGATGCCGGATGGCTTTGGCGGCTCGTCTGCCTTGGCTTTTTCCTGCGCGGCTACATTGTCGCGCCGCTGCTGGACCATGTTTTCGATTTTCAGGTTGACCAGCTCGCCCATGGCACCGCCGTAGTTAAGCGCTTTGCCGGGTTCGTTGGTATGCACATGCACTTTCACCAGCGATAAATCACCCACGACCAGTACACAATCGCCGAGGCGGTTTAGCTTGCGGCGGAAGGTGTTGATGTCCTCATCGGTTATCTGCGGCAACAGGTTTTGAATTAAAAACTCGGTGCAGTATGCATATTTAATCTCGCCCATCGAGTCGTGGTCGTCTTCAAACACCACTTCACCGTCGGCGGAAAAATCCATAATCTCTTTGGGTACTTCTTCGCCGCGCAGGGCCTTTTGGTACCCCATATAAAGTAATAAAAGCCCGCGTCCACCCGCATCCACAACGCCTGCTTGCGTTAGTGCCGGGAGCATCTGCTGGGTCTTTTTCAAAATCACTTCGCCTTTGGACAGAATCACATCAAACAGCGCATCGTAGTCGTCGGGTGCTTTTTCGGCCTGTTTCACCGCTTCTTCCGCGATCACGCGCGCAACCGTTAAAATGGTGCCTTCTTTCGGTTTCATCATAGCCTTATAGGCATACTCCGAGCCGGATTGCAGCGCCAGCGCAAACTGCATGGGGGTAATGCGTTCAATGCCCTCTAAACCGTGGGCAAAGCCGCGGTACAGCTGTGATGTGATAACACCGGAGTTACCGCGTGCACCACGCAGCGCACCTTTTGCCAGGGCGTCGGCAGCCTCGCCGGCCTGCACAAACTCCTTCTGGCTGATTTCGCGAATGGCTGCGGTCATAGTTAAAGACATGTTCGTACCCGTATCCCCATCGGGAACGGGGAACACGTTCAGGGCGTCCACAGAATCACGGTTATTTTCAAGCATTGCGGCGCCTGCCATGACCATATCGCGCAGCAAAAGGCCGTCTATCATCTTGATTTGCATCAGAAAAAATCCTCCAAAGCCGAGTTTATACGCGAACGCCCTCGACAGAAATGTTCACGCGGCGGATTTTAATCCCCGTCATGCTTTCCAGTTTGTAGCGAACCGTTTCGGTGATGGTTTTACACACTTCACCAATGGAGATGCCATATTCGACGATGATAAAAAGATCAACGTCCAGCATATCGTCCACCATTTTTAATTGTACGCCTTTGGTGAGGTTTTCACGCCCCAACCACTGGATAAACCCGTCCTTGGCGCGCTTGGAGGACATTGCCACGATGCCGTAGCACTCCAGCGCTGCATAGCCCGCGACCTTCAGCATAACGTCCTCACTGATGAAGACGGTACCGATATCGTTCTTGATTTTGCATTCCATAGTCCACATGCCTCCTTGCGGCGACCGGTGCGTACACGGTCGGATCTGGGAAAAGAAAAGCGCAACTCCCGCGCCTGCAATACAGCTGTAGTGCACGCGGGAAAGCATGATTATTATACATGAACCCCCAATATTGCGCAACTGTGACCCACGCGTCCCGCATTGCTTGCATAGTGCAGGCAAAATACCTACAGATTGTGTTTATCGTATGGACAGGGCTTCCTATATAGGGTATAATAACACAAACATGACTGCGCAGGCGCATGCAATTGAAGAAGGGTGGGATCCTCTTGAAATGCCGGTTTTGCGGATATTTAGACTCAAAGGTGATCGATTCAAGGCCGACGGACGAGGGATTGTCCATCCGTAGGCGGCGTGAGTGTATACGCTGCGGGAAACGCTTTACCACCTATGAAAAAATAGAAACGCTGCCTGTGATGGTGGTCAAAAAAGACCAGCGCCGCGAGGCCTTTAACGCCGAAAAAATCAAGGCGGGCCTGGTACATGCCTGCCAGAAACGCCCCGTGAGCATGGACCAGATTGATGAAATTGTCGAAAAGCTGGATAAAACCGTGTACGGCAGCGGCGAGTCCGAGTTCCCCAGCCGTAAGATTGGTGAGCTGGTTATGGACGAGCTGAAAAAGCTGGATGACGTAGCCTATGTGCGCTTTGCCAGCGTATACCGCCAGTTTACGGATATTGGCAGCTTTGCCGATGAACTCAACAAACTGATGAAAGAACATAAAAAATAGTCCTTTTCGGAGGTACTTCACAGCGCGCGATACCACAGGGTATCGCGCGCTGCGTTTATGCGGGTAGAAATCCAGAAAAATCAACAATTGAAACAACTCAGCTATACCGGGGGATTTTTTGTCATAGACTGGAAACGTGTGGTATAATTGACACAATAAATTATGGTAGAAAGGGGGCGCGGAGCCATGGAAAATACACCGCGCAACATCCTGCTGGTGGATGGCCATAGCCTGATTTTCCGGGCCTTCCACGCCTTACCGCTTTTGGATTACGGCGGCATCTACACCAACGCCGTGCAGGGCTTTTTCAGCATGCTGTTTAAAGCGATTGCCGATTATAAACCCGATGCCCTGTGCGTGATGCTGGATACCCACGCACCGACCTTCCGCCACCAGCTCTACGATGCGTACAAGGCGGGCCGCAAGCCCACCCCCGAAGAGCTGAAACCCCAGGTGCCGATTATCCACGAAATTCTAAACACAATGAACGTCACCGTGCTGTCTATGGAAGGCTACGAGGCCGACGACCTGCTGGGTACAGCCGCGCGGCTTGCCAACCAGCAGGGGATTCATGCCAACATATTGACGGGCGACCGCGATGCCTTACAGCTGATTACCGACGATACCAGCGTCATTCTGACGAAGACCGGCATATCCGCAAGCCTGCTTTTAACACCGGAAAGCATGCCAAAGCATTATGCCTATACCCCGCAGCAGGCCATAGACCTGAAAGCGCTGATGGGGGACTCCTCCGACAACATTCCGGGTGTACCCGGTGTTGGGGAGAAAACCGCGCTAAAACTGCTGGCCGCCTATGGCGATCTGGACGGGGTATATCAACACGCCGATGAAATTAAAGGTAAGCTTGGCGAAAAAGTCCGCGATAATCAGGATAAGGCGCGGCTGAGCAAGGAACTGGGCACCATCTGCGTGACTGCGCCGGTGGAGGTTGATTTCACCGATTGTAGGCTGGAGGACATGCCAAACGCCATTCCGATCATGCAGGAGTATAAACTGCGCAGGCTGTCGGAACAATTAGACCAGCTGTTTAAAAACAGACAAAAACACAATACTTCCACACAGGAAGCGGCCGCGAGCGATGACACGGACGCGCCAACGGCACCCCCGATGCAGCCGTTTATGACCGTAACGGACGAGTCCAAGCTTGCGCTGATTGCCAAAAGCCTCGAAAAAGCAGGCGACACGATCACCCTGTACCTTGGGGAAAGCGCTGTTGCTGTATGTACGCCGGACGGGCGCGTATGGATGATGCCTATGCCGCTGGACATGCTGACTCCCGGCCTGGCCGAGGAGCAAGTCCTGCGCGCGCTGGAGCCGGTACTCAAAAAAGTGCCGCTGATTGTACACGACGCCAAGGCGTTGTTCCACAAGATGGAAAAGCTCGGTCTGCCGCTGCCTGCTATCGACCACGATTTGATGATCGCAGCCTACTTGCTGGAGCCGGAGCAGAAGAATTCTGATCTGGACACGGTCTTGTACGGCGCACCGATCGAGGCAAAAGGCCGCAAGGCCGATGTGACTGTGCCGCCTGAAAAAGCGGCCAAGGATGTCTATACCATGATGACCCTGCAGCCGTTGCAGCGCAAGCGCTTGATCGAGAACGGCATGCTGAAGCTATATACCGATATGGAAATGCCGCTGATCTCCGTGCTGTTTCATATGGAGCAGGAAGGCTTCACTGTGGACAAGGCGGCACTGGATGAACTGGGTGTGCAGTTCCTGTCGGAAATCACCCAGCTGCACGACAAGGCCATCCAACTGGCCGGTGGTACGGATTTCAACCTCAACAGCCCTAAGCAGCTGTCCGAAATCTTGTTTGAGCAACTGCAACTGCCCGCGCTGGGCCGTAAGGGTAAAACGGGCGTGTACTCCACCTCGGCCGATGTGCTGGAGCAACTGGACCATCCCATCATCGAGCCTATACTCCGGTACCGCAAGCTGACCAAGCTGCAAAGCGTGTATATTGAAGGATTGAGCAAACTGGTCGACAAGACCGGGCGCGTACATACGACCTTTGATCAGACCGCCGCAGTGACCGGGCGTATATCCAGCTTGGAGCCGAATTTGCAGAACATTCCCGTCCGCAGCGAGGAAGGCCGCGAAATCCGCAAGGCCTTTGTTGCCAAGGAAGATTGGCTGCTGCTGGACGCTGACTACAGCCAGATTGAGCTGCGCGTACTGGCGCATTTAAGCGGCGATCCGGCTATGAAGGATGCGTTTATCAAAGGGCAGGATATTCACACCCGCACCGCATCCGAGGTAAACAATGTCGCCTTTGCGGACGTAACACCAGCCATGCGCCGCAGTGCCAAGGCGGTCAACTTTGGCATTGTGTATGGTATTTCCGGTTTCGGGCTGGCACGCAATATCGGGGTCAGCATGCGGGAAGCGGATGCCTACATCGCCACCTATTTCGAGCGCTATCCCAAGGTGAAGGATTTTATGGATGAATGCGTGCGCCAAGGGTATGAGCTGGGCTATGCCCAAACCATGCTGGGTCGCAGGCGGCAGCTGCACGAGCTGAAAAACGCAAACCGCAATATCCGCAACTTTGGCGAGCGTGCCGCCATGAACATGCCGGTGCAAGGAACAGCGGCGGATATCATCAAGCTGGCGATGATCAAGGTGTTTAACGATTTGAAAGAAGGCGCGTTTCAGGCAAGGCTCATTTTGCAGGTGCATGATGAGCTGGTTGTGGAATGCCCCCGCAGCGAGGTGGAAACCGTCGCCGATTTGATTCGAAACGCGATGGAGACTATCATCACGCTCGATGTGCCGCTGATTGCGGATGTATCGGCCGGCAACAGCTGGTACGACGCTAAGTAGGTGAAACGTATGCAGATCATCGCCATCACAGGGGGGATCGGCAGCGGGAAAACCACCGTTGCAGGCTGGATCAAGGAAACCGGCGTTCCGGTGATCGATGCCGACGCTGTCTCCCGTGCGCTGACCGCGCCGGGCGGCAAAGCGCTGCCGCCGATTCGTGATGCGTTTGGCGACGCGGTATTCCAGCCCGACGGCAGTTTAAATCGCGCAGCGCTGGCTGAATTGGTTTTCCGGGAGGACCCGGCAAACCAGCAGCAACTTAATGCCATTTTGCACCCAATGGTGATTGCCAACATGCGCACCCAGCTGGATGCGCTGGCAGTGCAGGGCGTACCGGTCGCTGTCATCGAAGTGCCGCTTTTGTACGAATCCGGCATGGAAAGCATGGCAGATGCGGTCATCTGCGTATCGGCTTTGCAGGAAACGCGGCTAAGGCGCCTGATGGAACGCTCCGGGCTGACACGCGAACAGGTACTTGCCCGCATGCATTTGCAGCAGGATGTGAAGAAGACCGAAGAGATAGCCGACTATGTAATCCATACCGATGGTTCGACTATAGAGAATAAACAAGCCACGCTGCGGCTTTGGCAGCGTATTGCAGGAAAGATTGAGGCGTAAACCGCAGATGCATTTGTTATTCCATCAGGGCAGCGATAATATTCCCGGTCGCGTGCAGCGAAGGGCGGACCGCCACAAGCAGCCCGATTCGCGCGGCCAGTATCCCCGGCCACGGGATAATGAGTTTGCCCAGCAACCCAGACTGCGCAAACATCCAACGCCGCAGGCGCAACCACCACAGCCTGTGTCGCCCGCGCCCCGGGGCAATCAGCCCCAGGAAGTTTACACCGAAAATGGCGTACAATATGTACGGCCGTCCAGGCCGTATGTGCCGGACTATATGCGCAGCGACAAGCAACAACAGCCACTGGACCCCGCGCATGTCGATATCCCCACACCGCAGGCGGGGCGCGGTCCCTATACCGTTATCAGTGAAGATGACGCACCGCCAACGAAAAAGATGAGCAGGCGCACCCTGTTGATTTTGATCGCTGCCGCGTTTTTTGTGCTTGCGGGCGCATGGGTAGCCCAGCTAGTGTTTGCCGCACAGACCAGCAGTATTTACGCAACGCGGGAAGCCCAGGCGCAGATCCTGCTCAACAAGCACCCCTATGGCTACCGGGAGTTGATTGAGCGGGAAGCCTATAAAAACAATTTGCATCCTGCGTTTGTCGCTGCGATTGTGCTCAATGAAAGCTCCTTTGACCCCAAGGCCGAAAGCTACCGCGGCGCACGCGGCCTGATGCAGATGATGGAAGACACCGCCCAATGGGTGGGCGAAACCATCGGTACAGGGAGCGATTACAGTTTTGATCTGATGTACCAGGCCGAAACCAATGTGTTGTACGGCTGCTGGTATCTATCGTACCTGAGCGATAAGTTCGGCGGTGATCCGGTTCTGGTGGCAGCGGCATTCCACTCCGGACAGACCAACGTAATGAACTGGCTGAACAACACCCAATATTCCTCCGACCAGCGGACTATCAAGCTAGAGAATTTTCCGGATGGCAATACCAAAACCTATGTCGAGCGGGTCATGAACGCTTTTGCTGTCTACCGCAGGCTGTACTATGAAGAGGTGACGATATGAAACGCTTACTGTGTATCCTGCTTGCGTTCCTGCTCCTTGTGCCGTATTTTGCCATGGCCGAGAGTGTAAGCGACTCGCTGATTATCGGTATTTATTCCACCAAAACACTGGAAATCCGTCCCTTCAACCCGCAGGAACGCGATATTATGTCCGTGTATGATTTGGTGTACGAAAGCCTGGTAACCATCGACGATCAAGGCCTGCCCCAGCCCTATCTGGCCGAAACATGGACTGTGGAGGACAATGGACAATCCTGGGTGTTTACCCTGCGCGATAACCTGTTTTTTTCAGACGGAACGAAACTGACCGCTGCGGATGTCGTAGCCTCGGGGCAGTATATTCTGGCGATGGCCAAACAAGAGGAAATAGCTAGCCAAGGCTTTTACAGAAATATCAGGTATATGGTGTCCAAGTTTGAAGCACGGGATGAAAACACCGTGGTGGTGACCACGACATCAGACCGGAAGTACTTCGGGCTTTTGTATGCTATGGCTTTTCCCGTAGTACCGGCAACACAGGTGGATTTAGCCGCGCCGTATGGGTCAGGCCCGTACAAGTTTAGCGAGTTTGAGCCTGCCAATAACTATATGTACCTGTCTGTAAACACAAACTGGTGGCAGTCGCCGCCTCAAATTAAGGAGATTGTCATCTCCACCTACACCAGCAACCGCGATGTAATCTCAGCATACGAAACAGCGCAGGTGGATACGGTATTCACGCGGCAGGTTTCGGCTTCGCAGTATAAAAGCGGGAACGAATCCAAAGCGATTGTTTCATCAACCCGGCAGCTGGAAACGCTGCTGATGAACTTTAACGAAATTCCTCTGGAAAACCTGAATGTTCGCCGGGCGATCCGTGCAGCGGTGGACAAGGCGATGATCATCAACAATGTGTACATGGGTACTGCGATCGATACCGACACCCCCATCCCACCAAGCAGCTGGTTGTATTATGACCAGGAGCTGGTCTATCAATACGATTTTGAACTGGCGCAGAAACTGCTGGAAGAAGAGGGCTGGGTCGATTCCGATGGTGACAACATATTGGATAAGATCATCGATGGCAAGCAGCGCAACCTGCGGCTACGGCTGTATGTGTACGAAGACCCGGATAATAATGTGCGCTTTGAAACGGCCAACATGATTGCCGATATGCTGGAAAAGCTGAAGATGAAAATCAGCATTACGCCCATGTCGTATGAGGAAGTACAGGAAAAACTCCAGGTAAATAACTTTGACCTGGTGCTGGCATCCTTCCAGGTCGACACGGTTCCCGACGCCGGATTTTTGCTGATGAAAGGCAATACCGCCAATTACGGCCGCTATAATTCCGAAACAATGACGCAGCTTTGCAAGGATCTGCGCAAGGATATTACCCAAACGGAGTTTGCCTACACCTGGCAGGGTATCCAGCAGCAATTTGCTGATGATGTGCCTTTCCTGTGCCTTTTTTACAGGGCGGGTGTGGTGCTGACGCGCAAAATGTATTCCACCGTACGCGATTTCAGGGAGTTTGAACTCCTTCGTGGCATAGAGGATTTTGGACGATAAGGGCGGGTTAGACAGTATGATGGCAAACCGATGGAAACTGCTGTGTGCTACACTGGCCGTGCTGTGCCTGCTGCTGGGCGCTGCTTCGGCGGAGAAAACCGTGTTTGCCGCGCCGGAAGAGACCGCGACGGCCCAGGGCGAGCACATCATCGACCCCGGACAATTGCCGAATGAAATTCAAAACCTGCTGGGTACGGCCATCGGCGAGATTGGCTATACCGAGCGCAGCGACGGCTACTCCAAATACGGCGCGTGGGCGGGCGATCCATACTCGGAATGGTGTGCAGAGTTCGTTTGCTGGACCGTTCATATGACCGACCAGATGCACGGATATAATATGCTCAAACGCGTGTACCCCTATTACTCGGGGCAGAACACCGGGCGGGACTGGTTTATGGCCCGGGGGCGCTTTGTGTATAGGCGCGGGTTTGCATCGGGCTGGGGCCGGCAGTGGCTGAAAGATCAAGATGGCATGATGGAGACAAACGACTATATTCCGCTGCCCGGCGATTTGGTGTTTTTCAGCTACAACAGCGCGGGCGATACCGTGCATGTCGCCCTGATTGAATACTGCTCGTATGCACAGGATGGCAGCGTGCTGCTCCATGTAATTGAGGGCAACAATCCATCCAGTGTGAAACGTTCGGTATACTCGCTGGATAATTCACAGGTGCTGGGCTTTGGCTGCTGGCGCGATGTGGTGGATACCACCATCATGTTTGGCAATACCGGGGACAAGGTGCTCAAGCTGCAGCAAGACCTGGGCAAGCTCGGGTTTTTGGCGGAGCGGCACTTTACCTCAACCTATTTAAGCAATACACGCAACGCCGTATCCAAGTTTCAACGAACGGTGATGGGGATTACGCCCACAGGCATTGCTGACCGGGCGACACAGCTGGCCATTGCCTTTGAAGTGGATACGATGGAACTGTTTGAGCCAGAAGCCTGGCTGGTTGTTCCCGATAACGAGACTCCGTAAATCTTACAGCGCGGGAGGATACGCATGCGAAACATCGCGGGCATCCTGTTGATCATCCTGCTCTGCCTGTCCGTCCCGGCAGCGGCTGAGGACAGCGTGCAGCAAAACCGCGCCCTGTTGATCGGCGTGGACTTGTTTGTGTCGCAGCAAAGCACCTATCCCTCGTCGGCCAACAACATACAGGACGTATACAAAACCCTGCAAAACAGCATTTTACCGTTTGAAACCATCTTTATCCCCGAACGGCCTGTAACCTCCAAAGCGATGCTCGCTGACTGGGTGCAGGAAGCGTTTGGCGATGCCGATGCAAACGACCTAAACTATCTTTATATTTCCACGCACGGTGACTACGACCCAAATGGCAACGCCGTACTGCTGCTTAGCGATGGCAAGACCGAGGAAGCCTTAACGGCGCAGGAACTGGAAGCCATGCTATCGGATATAGAGGGTGTCAACCTTATTTTGATGGATGCCTGTTTTTCTGGGGCGTTTATCGGCAAAGGAATGCGGCGGCAGCCGCACCCCCTGCCGTTTCATTCCCCGCGGTGCAAGGTGCTGACAAGCTCCGGGGCGATGGAAGCCAGCTGGTACTGGAACGGACAAAAGGATATGGCACAGGGTTCGTTCTACTTTACCCAAAGCATGACCCAGGGCTTGAGCCCGCGCTGGGGTTACCCTGCCGACCGTAACCGAAATGGCGAGGTGACACTGGAGGAGCTGTACAACTTCTTGCTGCAAAACCACGGGGCTTCTACGCCGCAGGTGTATCCGCAGGTCGACGATACGGTGATTTTCGCCTATGATCCCGACACCGAAGACCAAAGAGATCGCGCGGCAGTGGTGGATGTGGTGTTTGAAGGCGACAGCATGCAGCCAGACGAAAGTCTGACCCTGTCGTATACGGTGCTGCGTCCTGTGCGTGTTGCCTATCAGATTGTGTACCGCCGCGACGGGGAATGGCAGTTTAACGAAGCGGAACTGTATTACGATGATTCCGAGCGCTACACGGCGTTTGGTGAGCTGGCCGGGGCAATGCAGCCGGGGCGCAAGAGACGAACCATTTCGCTTAAGCAGGATGTGGAAGACCTGTACGGGTATGTGCTGGTGCAGCTTCTATCTATGGAAGGCGGACAGCTGACCGTACAGACCGGACATGTGATTGCCATCACACCGTCGCAGGGCGAGCTGCAAATGGCCGTGACCGTGCCGGAGCATTTCGAGCTTGGAGACGGCGCCGAGCTGCCGATTTTCATTGAACACAGCTACCCCTGTGCATTGAGCGTGAAGGTCGTTGGCGTGGATGATGAGACGGTAGCGCGCCTCAGCTATCGCGCGGCCACACGCCCGCTTGGGATTGTGCCGGACGGAAGCTGCTATTACTGGAATGGAACGGACCGAAACAGCGCGCCTGTACCGCAAGGAGAATACCGCATTGTTGTGGAAGGATGGATGGGGGATGCCGTGTTTACGGCGCAAAGCAAACCCATCGCAATCACACACGCAGAAGAGGAGACCGGGCTATGAAACTGATGATTGTCATTCCCTGTTATAACGAAGAACAGGTTTTGCCGGAGACGGCTAAACGCCTGGAAGTGAAAATACAGCAGCTGGTCAGCGCCGGACTTTGCGGCGAAGACAGCCGTGTGCTGCTGGTGGACGACGGCAGCAAGGATAATACCTGGCAGATCATCACCGAGCTGCACGAGCACAATCCTCTGTTTGAAGGGGTAAAGCTCAGCCGCAATCGCGGGCACCAAAACGCGCTGATGGCCGGGTTGATGACGGCGCGCAAGCACTGCGATGTCAGCATTTCCATGGACGCTGACTTGCAGGACGATATGGACGCCATCGACCAGTTTTTACACGAGTATGAAAATGGCTGCGATGTGGTATACGGCGTGCGTAAAAAGCGCAAGAGCGATACGTTTTTCAAACGCCGCACAGCGTTGCTGTTCTATAAGCTGATGAAGGGCCTCGGCGTGGATATTATGTATAACCATGCCGACTACAGGCTGATGAGCAAACGCGCACTGGACGCGCTTTCCCAGTTTAGCGAAGTGAACCTGTTCCTGCGCGGCATTGCACCGCTGGTGGGATTCCAAACCGGGGTGGTGTATTACGACCGCAATGAACGCTTTGCGGGAGAAAGCAAATATCCCCTGAAAAAAATGCTCGCATTTGCGGTGGACGGTATTACCAGTTTTTCCGTCAAGCCCCTACGGCTGATTACGGCGCTGGGGATTGTGGTGTTTATCATTTCCATGCTGATGCTGATTTACACCCTGATTTCGTGGATCATCGGCAGGGCGGTCAGCGGCTGGGCCAGCACCGTAGCGTCAATCTGGATGATCGGCGGCATTCAGCTGTTATCTCTGGGGGTTATCGGGGAGTACATCGGCAAGATCTACTCCGAAACCAAGCGCCGTCCGCGCTTTGTCATCGACCGGTATCTCAATGAAAGCAAGGCCGATCCGGTGATAGACGAATAAAGCATCAAAAAAAGCCCCGTCGCATTGCGACGGGGCTTTTGTCATGAAGCTTAAAACAGATTCTTGATGATATCAATTCCGGCGATATAGGTTCCTATGCTGGAACCGATGTTGCCCAGCACCACCACGACCAAAGCCTTTAAAAAGCGGTTTTTGAAAAACCCTTTGAAAGTGAAAATATCCTTGTGCACATTGAGTACATCCTGCACGGTGGGTTTGCGCACAGCGGCTTGCGTAAGCCCGGCAAACCAGCCGCAAGCGAGCATCGGGTTCAGCGAGGTAATCGGCGCGGCGACAAATGCCGTCAGAATACTCAAGGGATGGGGGGCCGACAGTGCGACCAGCAGTGCCGCCAGGCCGCCGTTCCACAGCACCCAGGAGGATAGCTGCCGCAGGCCCGTTTCGGTGTTGACAAAGAAACCATACACGATCAGCCCGATAATCGCGACCGAAAGCGTCCAACCGAAGATCTTGCCGTAGGGTTTTTTCTTAGGAACCGTGGAAATCTCTGCAAGGTCGCGTTCCTTGAATATCTCTTCTTTGACACCGGGCACATGCGCGCCGCCCAGAATCGCAACAACCTTTTTACCGGGTGCGGTCTTAATCTTCGCGGCCAGGTACTGGTCGCGTTCGCTGATTAAAATATCGCCGATCTTGGGGAATTGTTTGCGCATATCCGAAAGCACGGCTTCCAGAATATCGGTCTCCAGCAGCTTGTTGAGCATATCGTCGGTGATATCTTCCTCATCCCCTTCGGAGGCGAACAGGCTGATGACCAGCTTTGCTTTTTCCCACAGGTTCAGCTTGCGCCAGATGCGCAAAAACGTGGTTTGAATGTTGCGGTCAGCCAGCACCAGCTGCGCCCCGATTTCTTTAGCGCTTTCAATGCCCTGCATCATTTCCCCGCCGACAGCCACATTCAGCTTCTTGGCAATGCGCTTTTGGTAGGAGCCCAAAGCTAGGCTTGCCAGCAGGAAGCCGGTTTTCTTGGTTTTAATCACCTTGACAACATCGGTGCTTTCCCATGCTTTGGGGTTTTGAATCGCTTGATAGCGCTCGGCATCCAGCTCAACGCATACGCTGTCGGGTTGGTGTTCTTCGATCACTTCCTTGACCAGTACTGCGCTGTCTTTGGAGACATGCGCCGTGCCGACCAGAATGATCTCCTTGTCTTCATAGGTTAGAACGGTCAGATTCTTGTCCACAATGCTTATCCTTTCAGGCATTCGTGCCCGTAAATGACGTATATCCGATAGTATACCATAAAATAAACTGCCGTTTCATGCGAAACGGCAGTTTTTTACATCAGCGGGCGAGCAGGCTCAGCCCGTGACGACTTTTTCGGGTTTATTCTTCCCAAAACGCAGGAACGAAGGCAGTGCAACGTGGCCTTGGCTCATCACGTCGAATGCGACGGCCGCCAGCAGCACCAAACCCTTGACCAGGCGCTGGACATTGGAGTCCATACCGATGATGTTCATACCATTGTTGAGAATACCCATGATCAGTGCGCCGATCACTGTACCGCTTACCGTACCAATGCCGCCGTACGCACTTGCACCACCGATGAAGCACGCGCCAATCGCGTCCAGCTCAAAGCCATCGCCGGCCATAGGGGTGGCGCTGTCCAGACGGGCGGCGAACACCATGCCGGCAATACCGGCCAGAAGCCCCATGTTCACATAGCTGAAGAACATCAGCCGGTCGGTTTTAACGCCCGACAATCTGGCGGCTTTTGCATTGCCGCCCATGGCGTAGATATGGCGGCCTAGCACTGTTTTATTGGTAATAAAGGTATACGCGGCAGCAATCACACCCAGTACCAGCAGCACCGCAGGAATGCCCTTATAGCGAGCCAGCAGCGTGAAGAACCAGATGATAATGGCCGAGATGATGACCATGCGGGTGATCAGCGAGCCGGTCGAGCTGTACTCGTAGCCCTTGCGCTTTTTAGATTGGTTGGAGAATATCTGCAACAGGCAGTATGCCAGCGCAATCAGTATACCCAGCAGGAAGCATGTTAAGTACAGTTTCACGCCAAATATCGTCCAGGTGCCGATGAACTCCGGTGTTGTACCCACGAAGAACTGCTTGTACTCCGCCGGGAACACGGGAATCGCCTTGCCGCCCTGGAGGATTAGCAGCGTTGCGCCGCGGAACACAAGCATGCCCGCCAGCGTGACGATAAAGGCCGGGATTTTCACATACGCAATCCAGAAGCCCTGCCACATACCAATCAGGATGCCAACGCCCATGCACAGCAGGATGGACAGATAGGGGTCTAGTTTCCATTTCATAATGAACACGCCGGCACATGCGCCGACCACGCCGACCACGGAACCGACCGAAAGGTCGATGGAGCCGCTGCCCAGTATACATAGCAGCATACCGATGGCCAGGATGACAATGTAGGCGTTCTGGTTGATAATGTTGTACACATTCATGGGAAACAGCAGTTTCCCGCCTGTCAGGATCTGAAACATGATGACGATGAACACCAGCGCCAGCATCATCGAATATTGTTTCAGGTTGCTTTTCACAGCTGTGAGAGCCTTGTTCATGCGCTGATTTCCCCCTTATTGCTGGCTTGCAAAATGCAGCCCATAATCGCTTCTTGTGAAGCGTCTTCCCGTGAAAACTCGGCAATCAGTTTGCTTTCGTTCATCACATAGATCCGGTCACACATCCCCAGCAGCTCTGGCAGCTCCGAGGAGATCATCAACACGGCTTTGCCATTGGCAGCCAGTTGGTTGATAATCTGGTAAATTTCGTATTTCGCGCCTACGTCCACGCCACGGGTGGGTTCGTCCAGAATCAGGATATCCGGCTTGGCAAAAATCCATTTGCCAAGCAGTACCTTTTGCTGGTTGCCACCGGACAGGTTACCCACTAGCTGTTCCACTGACGGGGCTTTTATGTCCAGCTTTTCCTTTTGTTCCTTGGCGCGGATAGCCTCCAAATCTTCATCAATGATGGAGTGATTGGATACAAATTCCATACGCGACAGCGTCACGTTATGTTTAATGGAGTTGGAGATCACCAACCCGTTGCCTTTGCGGTCTTCAGTCACATAGGCCAGGCCGTGTTGAATGGCCTGGGATATATTGTTCATACGAACGGGTTTGCCGTCGATCAGCGTCTGACCGCTGATTTTCTGGCCGTAGGATTTGCCAAACACCGACATGGCCAGCTCCGTGCGCCCCGCACCGATCAGCCCCGCAACGCCCACCACTTCGCCATGGCGAAGCTGCATGGATACGTTATCGACAACCTTCTTGTCCGAATACAGCGGGTGGTAGACCGTCCAGTCTTTGATTTCAAAGGCCACATCGCCCACATTCACCTGCTCGCGCTTTGGGAAACGGTTGGTCATTTCACGGCCGACCATACCCTTGATAATGCGCGGCTCGCTAATTTCGTCTACCGTTTTGTCCAGCGTTTCGATGGACTTACCATCGCGGATGATGGTAATGCGGTCGGCGCAGTATTCGATTTCGTTGAGTTTATGGGAAATGATGATCGATGTGATCCCATGTTCATTCTTAAATTCGATCAGCAGGTCCAGCAGCTTTTTGACGTCGTTTTCATTCAGCGACGAAGTCGGTTCGTCCAAAATGAGCAGTTTAACGTCCTTGGTCAGCGCTTTGGCGATTTCCACCAGCTGCTGCTTACCCATGCCGATATCCTTAATAAGTGTCCGGGGGGATTCGTTGAGACCGACGACTTTCATAAACTTGGCGGCCTGTTGATTGGTCAGGTCCCAGTTAATTACGCCGGCGGTATCGCGCTCGTTGCCCAGGTACATGTTTTCGGCAATGCTGAGAAAGGGCACCAGTGCCAGCTCCTGATGGATGATGGCGATGCCCCGTCGTTCGGAATCCTTAATGCTTTTAAAGGCGCACAGTTCATTGTTGTAGTACACCTCGCCGGTATACGAGCCATAGGGATAAATACCCGAAAGGACATTCATCAGCGTAGATTTGCCTGCGCCGTTTTCGCCCACAATGGCATGAATTTCGCCTTCCGTCACGTCGATATTGACATTATCCAGCGCCTTGACGCCGGGGAATAGCTTCGTAATGTTTTCCATCCGCAGGATCGTCGATGCCATTACGCATTCTCCTTAGTTACTGGAAGGGGAGATGGCAGGGTGCCATCTCCCCGTCGAATGGGCGAACCCTCAGGTCTGCCCTGACAACCAGTTGATGATTTAGTCGGCCAGCTGGTCTGCCGTGTAGTAGCCGCTGTCGATCAGCAGTTCTTCGTAGTTGTTAGCATCTGCAAACAGCGGGGTGGCATAATAGGTAGGCACGTCGAGAACGTTGTTGCTTACAACAGCGTTGGTCTCAACTTCTTCGCCTGCCAGAATGGAGTTGACGATGGTGACCGTGCGGGCCGCCAGGATGCGGGTGTCCTTGAAGATGGACATGGACTGCAGGCCTTTAAGAATGTTCTTCATGCTGGCGATGTCGCAGTCCTGACCGGTGATGACGGGATAGTCTTCGCCGGCTTCAAAGCCTGCGGCGACCAATGCGTTGGTTGCGCCCTGGGCGGTGGAGTCGTTGGAGCAGAGAACCACGTCCAGCGCGGTGCCATCAGAATAGTAGGCCGCAATGATATCGTCCATACGGGCCTGGGCGGTCTCGGTTTTCCAAGACGGGGTGGCAACCTGATCAAATTCGGTCTGGCCGCTGACACAGATCAGCTGACCATTGTCCAGGTACTCCTGCACTTTGGACATGGCACCGTTGAAGAAGTAGGTTGCGTTGTTGTCACCGGGGTCGCCGGCGAGGAATTCGATGTTGTAGGGGCCTTTGCCTTCGGCAAGACCGAGGGTATCTACAACATACTGGCCCTGAATTTCGCCAACCTGGAAGTTGTCGAAGGTGGCATAGTAGTCAACAGCCGGGGTGTCCATGATGATGCGATCGTGACACACGACTTTGACGCCCAGATCTTTGGCGGTGGCAAGCACCGTGCCAAGAGCAGTGGCTTCAATGGCGGTGATGACTAAAACGTCACAGCCGTTGAGGAGCATGGTTTCCAGCTGAGCAATCTGGGTGGGTACGTCGTTGTCGCCTGCATACTGCAGTTCAACTTCGTAGCCGGCTTCCTGGAACTTGGTCTCCAGATAGCTGCCGTCTTCGTTCCAGCGCTGCAAGCTCTTGGTGGGCATCGAGATGCCGACTTTGCCTGCTGCCATGGCGGTGCCAACAGCACCCATGACCAGCACGAGGGTCAGTACGAGGGCAAGGATCTTTTTCATAGTAGAATACACTCCCTTTTTTGTTTTTATTTCGAGATCGACACTAGCGGACGATCCTGAAAACGATTTCTCTCTGTGCTCGAGCACATTATGGTAAATAAACGAAACGGACAACACGATTGTTGCCGAAAATATCTGCGATCAAAAAGCGGTGTTCAAAAAACCAACAATTTGCGAGGGTGAATATGTATTCGAAGTCTTATGAGATGTATGCGTTGCTATTGTAGCTTAACACTAAAACGTTGTCAATAGGGGGAGAAAATATTTCGTTTACAAATATGCGGAGTAAATGTGTTTCGTCGCTTCAGAGGGGATTTGGCGAGCGTGTCGCGGCGCGCATACTTTATATAGGTAGGCGCAGTCTGCGGTAGATTGACAAGCGGCCGGATAGGGACTATCATGAAAGCACAAGATTGCAAGGAGTGTTACCCAGTGACGATCAAGCAGATCGCCGACCTGTGCGGCGTGAGCCGTGGTACGGTAGATCGTGTCCTCAACGGGCGTGGCAAGGTGAAGCCGGACACGCAAGAACGCGTGCTCCATACGATTCGGCAGCTGGGCTATACGAAAAACATCGCGGGCAAAGCGTTGACACTAAAAAAGACCTCGCCGGTGATTGGCGTTGTGGTTTCCAGCGAAGGAAACCCGTTTTTTGACGATGTCATCGAAGGCTTTCAAAACGCCGAAAAGGAATTGACGGATTACGGCGTAACTGTGATGATCAAAACCATGCGGGGCTATGATGTAGCGCGCCAGCTTGCCTTGATTGCGCAGCTGCAACAGGCAAACATATCGGCGCTGGTCATTCAGCCGATTAATGATAAGAAAATCGCCAAGAAGATCGACGAACTGAGTGCTAGTGGCATTCCGACGATCACGGTGAATACCGATATTGAAAACACCACCCGCAGCTGCTATGTGGGGTCGGACTATACGGCTGGCGGCGTGACCGCGGCGGGCGTTATGCGCGTGGTGACCGGCGGCAAGGCAAACCTCGGCATTGTAACCGGTGTCAGCCGGCTGCTGGGGCACGATCAGCGCCGCGAGGGGTTTGAGCGGCATATCAAGGCCGTGTGCCCGGATATCACGATTGCAGACAGCGCTTCCGCCATGGACGATACCGAGCATTCCCACAAGATGACGCTGGCGATGCTCAACCGCAATCCGCAGATTGATGCCATTTTCGTTGTTGCGGCGGGCACGGAGGGCGTATGCCGCGCCGTTGTGGAAAAGAACCGTCAAAACGATATCCGCGTGGTTGCGTTTGATACCATCCCCGCGACCGTGAAAATGATGCGCTCCGGACTGGTGCGCGCGGTCATCTGCCAGCAGCCGATGCGCCAGGGACACGATGCGATCATCGCCGCGTTTGATATTTTGCTGGCGGGCCAGCCCAAGCAGGGCAACCGCATTGTTATGGAACATCAAATTAAAATTTTGGAAAATCTCTGATCGCTGTCATAATATCGTACATATTCGACCGCAGTTCGCAAAATTCTGTTATTGACAATAAATATCGGGTGTTGTACAATTCAAATAAAGTGTGCACGAGCACATTCGCAAAACATCAACCAAATAGTACATGATTCTCCAAAGAGAGGCGGAATATCCATGGCTGAAATTTTCAAAGGTCTTCCTAAAGTGAAATACGAGGGAGCAGATTCCAAGAATACGCTGTCCTTCAAGTTCTATGATCCTGACCGTGTTATTATGGGCAAAAAAATGAGCGAGCATCTGCCGTTTGCCATGGCATGGTGGCATGCACTGTGCGCAACCGGTAAAGATATATTCGGCGATCCGACCACGGACAAGTCTTTTGGTGCTTCTAAAACCGGCACCATGGAACACGCCAGAGCCAAGGTGGATGCAGGGTTTGAGTTTATGCAGAAACTTAGTATTCATTACTTCTGCTTCCATGATGTGGATTTGGTTCCCGAAGCCGACACGCTGGAAGAAACCAACGCGCGTCTGGACGAGATTACCGACTATATGCTGGAGAAAATGAAGGAAACTGGCATCGAGTGCCTTTGGGGCACGGCCAACATGTTCGGCAATCCCCGTTTCATGAACGGCGCAGGCTCCTCCAACAGTGTAGATGTGTTCTGCCACGCGGCAGCGCAGATTAAAAAGGCGCTGGACTGCACCGTGAAACTCGGCGGCAGAGGCTATACGTTCTGGGGCGGCCGTGAAGGCTACGAAACCCTGATGAACACCGATGTCAAGTTTGAGCAGGAAAACATCGCCGCGCTGATGCATATGGCGGTTGATTATGGCCGTTCCATCGGCTTCAAAGGCGATTTCTACATCGAGCCCAAGCCCAAAGAGCCCATGAAGCACCAGTATGATTACGATGCAGCTACGGCCATCGGCTTTGTGCGCCAGTACGGCCTGGACAAAGACTTCAAAATGAACATTGAAGCCAACCATGCCACGCTCGCGGGCCACACCTTCCAGCACGATCTGCGCATCTCGGCCATGAATGGCATGCTGGGGTCAGTGGATGCCAACCAGGGCGATCTGCTGCTGGGCTGGGATACCGACGAGTTCCCCTTCAATGTGTATGAAACCACCTTGTGCATGTATGAAATCCTCAAGGCCGGTGGCCTGAGCGGCGGTCTGAACTTCGATGCTAAGAGCCGTCGTCCGTCCAACACCCTGGAGGATATGTTTGAATCCTTTATCCTGGGTATGGATTCCTTTGCGCTGGGCCTGATCAAGGCTGCGGCGATCATCGAAGACGGCCGGATTGACGAGTTTGTCAAAGAGCGTTATGAAAGCTACGCCACCACCGATATCGGTAAGAAGATCCGAAGCGGCGAAGCGACACTGGAAGAGTGCGCAGCCATCGCTGTCAAGAGCGGCGGCGCGGAGATTCCCGCAAGCGGTCGGCAGGAGTACCTTGAAAACGTCGTCAACCAAATTCTTTTCAAATAAGAACCTCTTATGTTCCGCTGCGGCATAGCCGTAGCGGAACTTCTATACCATCGTTTCCCCACTTAAAAATAGTAGCATTAGGAGAACACTATGAGCGACAAATACCTGCTGGGAATTGACCTGGGTACCAGCGGCACCAAAACCGTATTGTTTCATCAGGACGGTTCGGTTGTTGCGTCTTCCACGGTAGAGTATCCGTTGAGCCAGCCGGAGAACGGCTGGGCAGAACAAGCACCGGAGGATTGGTGGAACGCCGCCGTGAAGACCATCTCCACGGTGCTTTCGAAGTCTGCCATCAATCCTGCCGATATTGCGGCACTGGGTATTTCCGGCCAGATGCATGGCTTGGTCATGCTGGACGAAGCGGGCGAAGTGCTGCGGCCGTCCATTATCTGGGCTGACCAACGCACTGGCAAAGAGTGTGATGAAATTACCGAAATTATCGGTGCAGAGCGCTTGATTGAGATCACCGCCAACCCGGCGCTGACCGGCTTTACGGCAGGGAAAATCCGCTGGGTGCAAAAACACCAGCCGGAGATTTACAAGCAATGCCGCCACATCCTGCTGCCTAAGGATTACCTGCGCTACAAGCTGACCGGCGATTTTGCAACCGAAGTCAGCGATGCCAGCGGCATGCAACTGCTGGATGTGCCTAACCGCTGCTGGAGCGATGAGGTGCTGGACAAGCTCGGGATTGATAAATCCTATCTTGGCAAGGTGTACGAAAGCCCTGAGGTAACCGGCCACATTAGTGCAACCGCTGCCAAGCTCACCGGACTTGCAGAAAGCACGCTGGTTGTAGGCGGCGCAGGCGATAACGCTGCGGCAGCTGTCGGCACGGGCGTAGTGGCCGACGGGCGCGCGTTCACCACCATCGGCACTTCCGGCGTGGTGTTTGCCCATACCGACAATCTGGCCATAGACCCCAAAGGTCGCGTGCATACCTTCTGCTGCGCCGTGCCGGGGGCCTGGCATGTGATGGGCGTGGTGCAATCGGCGGGACTGTCGCTGAAATGGTTCCGCGATAACTTCTGCACCTCGGAAATGGAAACCGCATCCCTGATGGGGATTGATCCCTATCAGCTAATGGACATGGAAGTCGCCAAAGCACCCATCGGTGCGAACCGCTTGTTCTATCTGCCGTACCTGATGGGGGAACGTACCCCGCATCTGGACCCGGATTGCCGCGGTGTGTTCTTTGGGCTTTCGGCCATGCACACCAAGCTGGATATGATGCGCGCCGTGTACGAAGGCGTTGCCTATGCCTTGAACGACAGCTTAAGCGTGCTGGACGGCATGGGGGTAAAACCCGCGCAAATGCTGGCGACAGGCGGCGGCGGTCGCTCGGGAATCTGGCGGCAAATGCTGGCCGATGTGTTTGACTGTAAGGTGGTCACAACCAACTCCAAGGAAGGCCCGGCGCTTGGCGTGGCGATCCTCGCGGGCGTTGGCGCAGGGCTGTATCCGTCGGTTAAGGAAGCCTGCGACACCATGATTCAAATCGGCGGCGAGCAGCTGCCCAACAAAGACAACCAGCCCTTGTATCAAAAAGGGTACGATCAATTTGTGAAACTCTATCCGGATATGAAAAACGCGTTTAAGCGTTTAACACAATAGTTTCGTTTCCTCCCTCTCCTTTCTCAAGAAGAAAGCAAGTCGCAAGGCTTGCTTTCTTCCATTTGACCGTGTACTGTGGAATATGTGATCAATACCGAAGGAGGATACTATGCTAAGCAGCCAAGGGTTCGATCTATGGGCAAATGACTACGATCAAAGCGTGCATGAGGCCGATACAAACAACGAATACCCCTTCGCCGGGTATAAACTGTTAATGAACGCCATTTACGCAACGGTTCTGCAAAATGGGCCAAAGGCCGTGCTGGACGTTGGCATCGGTACGGCGTTTTTATCCAAAAAGCTGTACGATGCAGGCTGTAAGATAACGGGTCTGGATTTTTCGGCGGATATGCTGACAAAAGCGCAAAGCAAAATGCCGGATGCACGGCTTTTACAGTGGGATTTCACGCAGGGCGTGCCGCCGCAGCTTGCCGGGGAGCGCTTTGACTTTATCATCAGTACCTACGCGCTGCACCATTTATCGTACGAGGCACAAGCGATGTTCATTCGCGCGCTGTGTGAGCACCTGAAACCTGAGGGCCGCATCCTGATCGGGGATGTTTCCTTTGCAACACAGGAGGCACTGGACAATTGCAGGGCTGCCAGCGGTGATTTGTGGGACGACGAGGAAAACTACATTGTGTTTTCCAAGCTCCGGGAAAGTCTGCACGGCTGCCGGGCTGTATTTCATACGTTTTCGTTCTGCGCGGGCGTGGTCGAGATCGAAACCAAACAGGCATAAACCGGCGAAAGAGTGGCATACTTTGCTTGTTTGGCGCAGTTCAATTTGGTATAATCAGACGTAATAGCAAACCAATACGGAGGAGGCTATCGTATGCGCGGTTTATTTCGGGTGCTTGCAGCGCTGCTTTTGATCATCGTAATTTTGGTGGTCGGGCTGCTTTCTTGGCTTTGGATCGCGGAATACCGCCCTACCGATACCCAAACCGTAACTGCAACTATGGGTGTGCGGCACGATTTTGTGGAGACCGGGAAAACCTACCAAATCGTTACGCTCAATATCGGCTATGGCGGGCTGGACCGCGACCAGGACTTCTTTATGGACGGCGGCGACGGCGTGCGTCCAGAGAGCAAAGCTGTGGTGGAAACCAACCTGCAAAGCCTGCTTGGTGCGCTGTATAATCAGCAGCCGGATCTGGCACTTTTACAGGAAGTGGACACCAGCTCCAACCGCTCCTACGGTATAGACCAGGCGGAGTACTTCACGCGTGGACTTTCGATGGGGCGGGCGTTTGCCTATAACTTCAATGTGCCGTTTGTCCCGTTTCCCATTCCGCCTATCGGCAAGGTGGAAAGCGGCTTGTTAACACTGTCCAACCTGAAGGTAGAACATGCCGAGCGTATCTCGCTGCCAAACGCGCATGCCTGGCCAATCAGCCTGGCGAACCTGAAACGCTGCCTACTGGTGGAATATTTGCCGATCGACGAGTCCGATCATTCGCTGGTGCTGATCAACCTGCACCTGGAAGCCTATACCTCCGGCGAGCTACGGCAAAAGCAGATGGATATGCTGGTCTCCCTGATGAAGGACGAGCTGAAAAAGGGGAATTACGTCATTGCGGGCGGTGACTTTAACGCCCAGTTTCCGGGCGCATTGGACTGGTTCCCGATTCCCGATGAAAATGTCTGGCTGCCGGGCCAGCTGCTGCAAAGCGACCTGCCCGAAGGGTTCTCCTTTGCCTATGATCTCAGCGCACCCACCTGCCGGTCGCTGGACAGGCCATACCTTGGCAACCGCGATCAGCATGTGATGTATGTGATCGACGGATATATCGTGTCTGACAACATCAAAGTCAATGGCGTGGAAACCATCGACCTGAACTTCCAGAATACAGACCACCAACCCGTGGTTATGGACTTTACACTGCAATGAAAGCAAACTTTGTCCTCAAAGGGCATATCGTCTGGGGCGATACGCCTGAGCGCATTCAAACCATTCCCCACGGTTACCTGGTATGCGAAAACGGCGTATGCGCCGGTGTCTTTCGCGAGATTCCGGAGCGCTTCAAGCACCTGAATTTACTGGATTATACGGGTCGGCTGGTATTGCCGGCGCTGTATGATTTGCACCTGCATGCCCCGCAGTTTGCTTACCGCGGGCTGGGCATGGATATGGAGCTGATCGACTGGCTGTATACCTACGCCTTCCCAGAGGAAGCGAAATATACCGATCTGGAGTATGCAAGCCGGGCCTATGCCGCATTCACCCAGGCGCTGAAACAGAGCTTTACTGCGCGGTTTTGCTGCTTTGCCACGCTACATACACCCGCTACGCTGCTGCTGGCGGAGTACCTGGAAGCCTCCGGCCTGCAAGGCTATGTAGGCAAGCTGAGTATGGACCGCAATGCACCCAAAGACCTGTGCGAGATATCGGCAGACCAAGCGGCAGCGGACACCGAAGCCTGGATTGTGGCTATGCAGGAACGCTTTACGAAAATCAAACCGATGATTACGCCGCGCTTTGTGCCATCCTGCACGGACGCGCTGATGGCACGGCTGCAGGGCTTGAAGGATAAGTACAACGTTCCCGTACAGTCGCATTTGTCTGAAACGCGTGATGAAATCAACTGGGTGAAAGAGTTAAGCCCGGATGTGGAACACTATGCCGGGGCCTACGACCGCTATGGTATGCTATCCAATGCCGTGATGGCCCATGTGGTGTACCCGGAAGATGCGGAAGTTGAACTGCTCCGGCAGCGCGGTACCATGGTTGCCCATTGCCCGTCCTCCAACGCGAACCTGCGCTCCGGCATCGCGCCGGTACGCAGGCTGCTGTCGGCGGGAGTGCGCATGGGGCTTGGCAGCGATGTGGCCGGTGGGGAGAGCATTGACATGCTCCGAATCGTGACCAACGCAGTGCAGTTTTCAAAGCTCTACTGGCGCATTGTAGAACCGAACGAACCCGTGCTCACCTTCCCGGAGGTTTTCTACATGGCCACCAAGGGCGGAGGAAGTTTCTTTGGTAAGTGCGGCAGCTTTGAGGAAGGGTATATGCTCGATGCACTGGTGCTGGACGATACCAAGCTGCGTACCACCGTGGATCTGACCGTGCCACAGCGCCTGGAGCGCGCGCTGTACTTGTCCGGCGATTTACGGCTTGTGCAAAAGTTTGTGGACGGCCAACCGGTGCTTTAGCGGCGTAATAGCAAGCGAAATAGTATAAAATACGCGGAACTTGCATACCGGTTTAAGAAAATTTTGATTGCGTGAAATAACGCACGAAACCCGCTATTCCTTACATACAAAGGGATAACGGGTCTATTTGCAGCTCGTGACAGGGACATAATCCGCCGGGTGGGACAAAATAATGCTTGCACTGCTGCCGGAGCTGTTATATACTGGCTCTAATCGGTACAGGAACAGCCCATAGGGCGAAAAACGTCCCGACTAATCCCAAAGACGTGATAAGGAGGAACGATGCATATGGAACGGGTGTACAATTTCTCGGCCGGTCCCGCGGTGATCGACCAAAGCGTGCTGGAAAAGGCCGCAAGCGAACTGGTTTGCTATCGTGACAAGGGCATGAGTGTGATGGAGATGAGTCATCGCTCCGCCATGTATGTTGATATTTATAACGAAACGGTCGCGCTGGTTCGCGAGGTACTCTCCGTGCCGGACGACTATGCGGTGCTGTTTTTACAGGGAGGCGCTACGCTGCAGTTCTCCGGTGTTCCGCTCAACTTGCTGACCGGGTCAAAAGTCGCCGATTACCTGATCACCGGTAACTTTGCAAACCTGGCCATGAAGGAAGCACAGAAGTACGGCACCATCAACGTTGCCGCGTCAAGCCTTGATGACAACTTCACCTATATTCCCGCGATGAAGGATGTTACGCTGACCCCGGATGCCGACTACGTGTTCATCACCACGAACAACACCATTTACGGCACCCGCTATATCGAGCTGCCGGATACAAAAGGCGTGCCGCTGGTCGCCGATATGTCGTCCAACATCGCATCCGAACCTATGGACATCAGCAAGTTTGGCGTGGTCTTTGCAGGTGCGCAGAAAAATCTGGGGCCTGCCGGTCTGTGCCTGATGCTGATTAAAAAAGATCTGATCGGCCGCGAACATCCGCTCTGCCCCAAGTTGATGAATTGGGGCTTGCAGGAAAAAGGCAACAGCATGGTCAACACCCCCAACACCTACGGCATTTACATGCTCAAGCTCGTGTTTGAGTGGATGAAGGCAGGCGGCGGGATTGACGCGTTCTATCAGAACAACCTGAAAAAGGCAAATCTGCTGTACGATGCCATCGACGCCAGCAAGCTGTTCACCAATCCGGTAGCGCAAAAATATCGCTCGCTGATGAACGTGACCTTCGTGACCGGCGACCAGGACAAGGACGCTGCATTTGTTAAGTTCTGCAAAGAAAACGGTCTGGAAAACATCAAGGGTCACCGCAATGTCGGCGGTATGCGCGCCAGCATCTACAATGCCATGCCCGTCGCCGGGGTGGAAAAGCTGGTCAAGGTCATGCACGAATTTGAACAGAGCAATCTGTAAACCGGAGGGGTAACGATGTATAAAATTCAAACACTGAACGCCATCTCGGATGTGATTCACAATTACCTAGGCGCAGACAACTACCTGATTGCCAAAGATGAACCTGTGCCCGATGGTATTCTGGTTCGCTCGGCCGCCATGCACGACATGGAACTGCCGGATAGCCTGAAAGCCATCGCACGCGCTGGCGCAGGAACCAATAACATTCCCATTGAGGAATGCACCAAGCGCGGTATCGCCGTGTTCAATACTCCCGGCGCGAACGCCAATGGCGTAGCCGAACTGGTAATCTGCGGCATGATGCTGTGCAGCCGCGATATTCCCGGCGGCATCGAGTGGGTCAAGTGCGACCTGAAGGGCAAAGGCAGCGACGTGCCCAAGCTGGTGGAAAAGGGAAAGAGCCAGTTTGTCGGCCCGGAAGTGCGCGGCAAAACCCTGGGCGTTATCGGTCTGGGTGCCATCGGCGCGATTGTCGCCAACGCCGCCTCGCAGGGGCTGGGCATGGATGTAATCGGGTTTGACCCGTTTATCAGCGTGGAAAGTGCATGGTCGTTAAGCCGTTCCATCAAGCGTGCCGCGAACATGGACGAAGTATTCGCCCAGGCGGATTATATCACCCTCCACGTACCGCTGACCGATGGAACGCGGCATTTAGTCAACAAGGAAACCATTGCCAAAATGAAGGACGGCGCGCATGTGCTCAACTTCAGTCGTGCCGGGTTGGTCGATTCCGAAGCGATGATCGAAGCCTTGGGCAGCTGCAAAATCGGCGGGTATGTGACCGATTTCCCCACCGATGAGCTGATTGGCGTGAAGAACGCCGTGATGATTCCGCACCTTGGCGCCAGCACCCCCGAAAGCGAAGAAAACTGCGCTAGCATGGCGGCGATGGAGCTGCGAAACTATCTGGAAAACGGACAGATTCAAAACTCCGTCAACCTGCCGGATATGATACTGGGATTCAGCGAAGGCAGCCGTGTGCAGATCATTCACGATAATGTACCCAACATGGTATCGTCCATTTCCACGGCCATCAGTGCCAAGAAGATTAACATCAATAATATGCTCAACAAAAGCCGCAAGGAGGTCGCCGTGACCGTGATGGAACTGGATTCCCATCCGGACGAGGTCCTGCTTGGCGAAATCCAGGCGCTGCCGGGCGTGATTCGCATCCGCACCTTCGCCTAGTACGTAATTAAAGAATGGAAACAACAACAACCATGACAGCGCTTTGTCATGGTTGTTGCTTTATACGGAGGAACCGGATTGACAGGCAGCAGGCACAGCGCCTATAGTAAAAGCAATGGAAACGTATAGACTAAGGAGCATATCTATGGATAGCAGCGCGTATCAACAGTATTTGCAAACCAAAGGAATAGCGGAAGCGGAACTGCCTGCGGCACTATCGCCGGTTCACACCTTTGTGGAGTGGCTGACGTTGCAGAACCTGACGTTGGATACGGCCACCGCGCAGGATGCTAAAAAGTATGCCGCCACGCTGATCGGCTCCCCGGCAAACACAACCGATACCTATGACGCGCTTTGCAGATACCTGGCATGGCGTGATTTGCGCAGCTTGTATGTAGCCTTTTTAGAGGTTACGGACTGCTATGGTGCGCTAGCCATGTTGCGCGATACCCTGCAAGCCCAGCATGGGGAGGAGATCCGTGATCTCATCTTTACTGCGCCCATCCCGCCGCTGGGGACCAGCGAGGAAACGCTGTATGCCTATACCAGTCAAGTCAACAATACCATGCGAGCGTTGCTGACGACAGCGCAGGTGCGTGCGGCCTGGTTTCAGGTGCAGCATGGACTGCCCAAGGCGTTCTGGCAGCGTTATGATGCCAGGCAGCGCGATTTGTATCACGCGTGTGCTTCGCCTGCCGCATTGGTCGATGCACTGCTTGGCGAGCGCAGCGCTATGCTCAAGCGCATGCACGAGACCGGCACACTTTGGTACACGCAGCCCGTGACCGATGATGCACTAGTCTATTGTTTGCAAACGCCGTTTCTCAGCATGGGGGAGCACGATGGGCGCAAGGGCGTTGTGGTGACAAAAGTCCCGTACCAGGTGCACAAATCACTGCATGCGGGCAGCGACACCATGAAGCGTTACTATGCCTGCCATTGCCCACTGGTGCGTCAGGCGATCCTAAACGGCGAAACGCTGCCCGGTGATGTTTGCTATTGCAGTCTGGGGCATGCCAGCCATTTTCTGGCCGGGCTGGGGCTTTCGGGGCTGGAGGGCGAGGTGCTAAAAAGCGCGGTCCGGGGAGACGCGCGCTGTGAGTTCATATTCTATTTGCCGGAAGCGTTATAATCGCCTGTTCATGATCGAAATCACCAGATTGCCGTTTTGGAATATACCGGCCAGTGCGCTTTCGGATACGAGCTGCTGCAAATTATCAATCGGGATCAGGCTTTGCAGCACCGGCAGCGCTGTAAAGATGACAAAGCAGGTTACCGTGCCGATGGCAAAGCCGAACACGCCGCCGACCAGCCAGTCCAGCTGCTTGAGCAGAGGGAAGCGGAACACTGATTTCAGCAGGTTGATCAGCAGGGTAATCAGCACAAAGCTGACGATAAAGCAAACAATGAAGCTTAGCACATTGATGCTGACGGATATAATGGTCTGGTTCACATAATCGCCCACGTTGGTGGCCAGATTGCCAAGCGGTGAAAACGCTTGCTGTGACAGGTTTTCACCCAGCAGCTTCCCCAGTGGGTCGGGGAGGTTTGCTTTGGATACGATATCGGATATGCCGGTGGTGTCTAAGGTGTTTACGGTCAGGCTGGACAGGTCCAGATCGCCGAGCGTTCGTCCAGAATCTGTATAGCCGGACAGCATACGTACAATTTCGGGGTTGGAAGACACGGCATCGGCCAGTTTGGGAAACAGCCAGAACGAGGCCACAAACGACAGCAAACACCCACCGAGGTTTAGCAGCGACTGCAAAAACCCGCGGTAGAAGCCAAACAGTGTGAACACCAGGATCAGGATCACAATGCCGTAGTCGATCAGGTTCAAAGCATATCCTCCGTTAGTGCTGCCGGTCAGCGCGCTGCGCTGGGCAGGGTGAGCACGTACACATCGTTACCGCAGGCAACCAGAATGTTGCCGTCGGCCAGCCTGCCCATAAAGCGGGTGGCGTTTGTATCCATAGGCAAATCGTAGGCGGTGAAGCGGTTGTCGCCGACCGCCGCGCGGTAGAGCGTATCGGCACTTAAAGCATAGATATTCTTATTCCATACCGTCGCCCCGATGCAGATATCGGGCAGGCTGTATTGAGCGTCTTTGTCGCCCTGTATCAGGCGCAGTTCACGGATATCATACACACTGTCGGTCTGGGCGGTCGGGGCGAACAGGATCAGCGCATCGCCGCGGGTGGGAATTTCCCATCCAAGGGGTTTCCAGCCGTATACCAGCACGCTGGCGGTGGTGTCTTCCGTGCCGTGGTAGTTAAACGCCAGCATTTTCCGGGTGTTGATCACATGCAGAATGCTGTTTTCAAACAGCACGCCGTAGGGGAATGCCTCACCCAGCGAAACCGAGCCGGTGTTCATCTTGCCGACTTCAAAGGTGTTTAAAACGGTGTTGGCGGCGGTGCCGTAAATATCCAGCGCCAGCGTCCACATATACTCGCCGTTTTTGCCGTAGAAGCCCACGTCCATCAGCATCAGGTACTGGTAGGCATCGGATTCAATATCCATATGCGCACCGTAATGGTCTTTTACCAGCAGTGTGGGGTTGGTATCGTCGCCTACGACGGCGGCAACATATTGCTTGCCGATGCTGGCAAACTGGATCGTCTCGCCCAGGTTATCGTTATAGGAAGAGTTTCCGTTTTGATCTAGCACATAAATGGTGGAGCCTGTCCACGCGGCAATGGCGTTTTCCCCGGCGGAAAAGCCTGCGTCGTTACCAATTTGGAACGACCAGCGCACCGTGCCGGTAGCGCTCATGCAGTGGATGCTGACACCATCGTAAAACAATACATAGGGGCCAAAAGGCTTGATGTTTTCGGAATAATCACATGGCAGGCGGTATGCTTTTACCGTGGTGACGGGCGCGGTGCTGAGCAGCGATACAACCAGAATCACCAAAACAACGACGACTGATACAGCCACCGCCAAAATCCCGACAAACTGCCAACGCTTGCGCGTAGCCTTTTTCCTTTGCATGGCTTACGCCCTTTCCAACCCTGTGGTTACTGGCATTGCTGCCCTGCCCTGTATTATATCCAAAACCAGGCCGCAATACAACCCGTGGCACGCGCTGCTTGCTATTGTTACACCTATCATAGCATGTGGCAGGAACCCTGCGCAAGCGATTGCATG
This sequence comes from Candidatus Limiplasma sp., assembly GCA_963678055.1. Lineage (GTDB taxonomy): Bacteria > Bacillota > Clostridia > Christensenellales > Aristaeellaceae > CAXXOK01. The sequence continues at coordinate 2,287,719 of OY782679.1, read as the reverse complement.
GCCGCCCATTGCAGCGTTTACGCAGCTGTGTTTACGGCTGTGGTTTCATTGACAGCAATATCAATTGGCGATAGAATGATGACGATGAGAGCGCTTGACGGCGTTTTTTGCGGTGCGGGGAAAATGTATCCCCGGAAGCACAATCACGGCTGCGGTTTGCGCGGCGAGATGATAAGCTGATAGACCGCGTGTAGGATCAGTTAGGAGCATTTTTTATGATGCGATGTATAGTTTGCGGCAACATGCTGCCCCCGGATGCCAAGCAGTGTCCATTTTGCGGCACGCACACCGAGGGCGCGCAGGAGCCGCCTACATTCCCACAGGGCAATCCACCGGCGGACGGCGGGTATGGCTTTGCGGCCAGCGATGCACAAAACAAGCAGAACCGCTATGCCACCCCGGCTTTCCACACCTACCGCAAGCAGATGTTTACGGGTTTTCCACAAAGCCAGCAGACAAACTATCAACCCCAACCTAGGGATGGGCATTCAACCGGCGGCGCGTTCATGCGCGCCCTAGGAGACCTGCCAATGGTCATCCGCACCGCGTTTACCGACCCTATGGGCACGTTGCAGGGCATGGTACGCCGCGATGACAAGTTTTCCGGCGGTATCATGGTGGTGCTTTCGCTCATTCTGGCATTTTTGGCCGGGATAATTCTGACAAACGGCTTGCTGGGTATGCTGTTTTCCGCCATGGGCGGGCTAACCGGCTTGCAGCTAGCCGATAGTGCGGCCAGCCTGAACCAGGGCGTGACGTATATGGCCGGTAAAGTGTCAATATCAATTGGCGGGGTCGCGGCGGTTTGCCAGCTGATCGCTGCGCTGATTCCGGTGGCAATTACCATGGCCTATCTGGGTGTGTTCCGTAAGCTAAAGCTCTCGTTTGTGTTGGCGTCCGGGCTTACAGCCATTGTGATGCTGCCCAATGTGGTCGCTCTGCTGCTTGCGGCAGTGCTGGGGCTGCTAACGCCCTATCTGGCCATACTGGTGCTACTGTTTGGCGTGATATGCGGGTATGTGCTCTTGTCTGCGATGACCCTGCGGCTTGCCGAAGCCGACCCGGCCGCAAGCGTACCTGCGCAGGCGGGGCTGATTTGCCTTTCGGAACTCGTCAAGCTAATCCTGATCGCCGTGGTCGGCGGTGTGATGATGAACAGTGTGATTCAAACGCTGGCAGGGCTGACAAGCTCCGTAAGCGGCCTGTTATAAACAAAAGACCGATAGAAAACGCCGCCGGCTAACCCGGCAGCGTTTTTCGTGATAGCTAGTTCAGCTTCAGTGCAGTATCATGCCCTCAAATGCGTTAAGCTGTATGGAAACGCTGCCCTGTGAAACAGGGACTGTTTTCTGCCCGTATAGATCGTATACATCTGCGCGGTTTTGGAATACCTCAGGCAGGGGCAGCAAGACTTGGACAGGGTCCGCGCCCGTGTTAAGCACGCAGAGGATGTGCTGGCCTTCGGTGTAGCGCTCGTACGCATACAGTCCGTTGTCCAGCGTTTTCCATGTACGGTACGCGCCGGTGCGCAGCGCTTCATTATGCTGGCGCAGATGCGCAAGCGTCTTGAAATGCGCATGGGTTTGGTTGTTTTCGGTCCAGTCCCAGCGCATGGGTCGACGGTTGTCCGGGTCGGAGCCGCCTTCCATGCCCAGCTCATCACCGTAATAGATGATGGGAATGCCCATCGCGGTGAATTGGAAGAACGCAGCGGCGTACAGCCTGCGGATATCGCCACCGGCGCGGGTTAAAAAGCGCTCGGTATCGTGTGAACCCAGGAAAGTCCACAGCACATCCTGATTGCGCTGCGGGTATAGCATCGCCGCATCGTTTACGGTTGCATCAAACGTTTTCAGGTCAATGGTTTGCCGTGCAAAGCGCTTCCAGATGCTGCGGCTCTGCATGTAGTGCATCGTGGTATCGAACTGATCGCCCAGAGCAATCCACTGGCGGCTGTCGTCCCAGCACTCGGCGATGATCAGGCAGTCTGGGTTGATGCGCTTCATTTCGCGGTGGAAATCGGTCCAGAATGCGGGATGCACCTCGGGGCTGACATCCAGACGCCAGCCATCGGCGTGGCATTCGGTCATCCAGTAGCGGCCAACTTGCATAAAGTAGTTTGCACAGGCTTCATTTTGCAGGTTGAGCTTTGGCATATAGGGGAAATGACCGAACGCCCGATAGCCAAAGGGTTCCAGATCGTCAAAGAAAAACCAGTCGCGGTACTCGCTGGCCTCACCGTTTTGCTGGGCATCCTGAAACGGCGCAAAGCCGACCCCGCAGTGGTTGAACACGCCGTCCAGAATCACCCGGATGCCGAGAGAATGAGCCTCGTCGCACAGGGCCTTAAAATCTTCAAGCGTACCCAGCAGGGGATCGATTTGGTAATAGTCAAAGGTGTTATAGCGGTGTGCGCTGTCGCTGAGAAAAATCGGGGTGGTGTATAGCATTTGCACGCCCAGATCTTTGAGGTATGGCAGGGCGGCATGCATGCCGTTGATATTCCCGCCGAAGCGGTGTTCCGATTGCACCCGGTCGGAATGCCAGGGTTCCAGCCCATCCTCATGTCCGCCTTCGCGGCGGAAGCGATCGGGGAATACCTGGTAGCCTACGCAGCCACGAGCCCACTCCGGCATCGGCGCGGGCGGGTAGGCGTAGGAATAGGCAAAGCATTCGGAAACATCGTCAAAGCTATGTTCTCCGGTGCGCAGGCCTGTGCCATCCAGCTTGTACACACGGCCGCCGTCGGCATAGAATAAAAACAGGTATTTCAGTCGCGGGTCGCGCACGGCAAAGATCACTTCATAGTAATCAAATAGTTCGGTGCGGAACTGCACCTGCATGGCATACTGCTGGCCGTCTGCAAACGGATCGGACAGATTATAGTGATTGGCGGTTTTAAGTACCACTTTGTCAAAATCGGAGCGCGCGGTACGGACACGGATCACAATCCGGCCGTCCGGCATGGCATGCCGGTACTCCATCCAGGGCATATGGTAAATCGCGCTTAAGTTCAAATCTTTCATGGGTGGCCTCCCTTATAAAAGCATCGTAGCGTGCCTGCCTGGGTGTGTCAAGAGAAGAATTGGGTGCAGGGGACGGAAGAAATATGCTGGAATATGAATGCATTGGATGAATACAAACAAGGCCGCGCAATGCGCGGCCTTGTGCCGTGGGTTGGGGGGTTCGATTGCTCTTTGGAGGTGCGTTTATTTTGCAACCAGATGGCCTTGGTCGACATCGATTGTCACGACCTGACCGGGGGTGAGTTCACCGGCGACCAGCTTGCGTGCCATCAGGGTTTCGACATGGCTTTGGATGTAGCGTTTCAGCGGCCGTGCGCCAAAAGCGGGCTCGAATGCCGCGTCTACGATGAAGTCCACAGCCTTGTCGGTCAGCTCCATGTGGATACCCTGGTGTTCCAGACGATCTTGCAGATGCCTGGCCTGCAGGCGGACAATCTGGCCGATTTCGCCGCGTTCCAGCGGTTTGTAGAATACAATATCGTCAATACGGTTGAGGAACTCCGGCCGGAAGGCCTGCTTTAGCATTTTCAGTACGCCGTCGCGGGCTTCCTGCGTGATTTCGCCATCTTTCAGGCCATCCAGCAGCAGGCCGGAGCCGAGGTTGGAGGTCATGATGATGATCGTGTTTTTGAAATCCACGGTACGGCCCTGGCTATCGGTAATGCGGCCATCGTCCAGCACCTGTAATAGGATGTTGAACACCTCGGGGTGCGCTTTTTCAATTTCATCCAGCAGTACCACGCTGTAGGGCTTGCGGCGTATGGCTTCGGACAGTTGACCGCCCTCATCATAGCCGACATATCCCGGAGGCGCGCCAATCAGGCGGCTGACGGAGAACTTCTCCATATACTCGGACATATCGATACGCACCATGTTCTTTTCATCGTCAAACAGGCTTTGTGCCAGCGCTTTTGCCAGCTCGGTTTTACCCACACCGGTGGGGCCCAGGAACAGGAACGAGCCGATGGGCCGGTTTTCGTCGGCGATACCCGCGCGGCTGCGCAGAATGGCCTCGGATACGGTTTGTACAGCTTCATCCTGCCCGACGACGCGCTTGTGCAGTTCATCAGGGAGTTTCAGCAGTTTTTCACGGTCGGTTTCCTTCATGCGGGTCACGGGGATGCCCGTCCAGCGGCTGACGATGCGGCTAATTTCGTCGTCGGTCACCTTATCGCGCAGGAGACTGTCTTCGCTGCTGTTTTCCTCGGCGATGGTTTCCTGTTCTTTCAGCTGTGCCTGCAGCTGGGGCAGCTTGCCGTACTGCAATTCAGCGGCCTTGTTCAGGTCGTACTCGCGCTGTGCTTTCTGGATTTCTGCGTTGAGGATTTCGATTTCCTCACGCAGCTTCTGTACCTTCTGGATATCGGCTTTTTCATTTTCCCAGCGTGCTTTCATGGCGGAGAACTGGTCACGCAGATCGGACAGCTCCTCCTCCAGCATATCGGCGCGCATGCGGCTGGCCGAATCCTTTTCCTTTTTCAGACTGGTCAGCTCAATCTCCAGCTGCATAATGCGGCGCTGTTTTTCGTCCAGCTCTGCGGGCAGGCTGTCAATCTCGGTGCGAATCATGGCACAGGCCTCGTCCACCAGGTCGATGGCCTTGTCCGGCAAGAAGCGATCGGAAATATAGCGGGAGGATAGCTTGGCGGCGGCCACCAGTGCGGCATCGGTAATCTGCACGCCGTGGAATACCTCGTAGCGTTCCTTCAGGCCACGCAGGATGGAGATGGTATCCTCGACCGTCGGCTCGTTGACCATCACGGGCTGGAAACGGCGCTCCAGGGCGGCATCCTTTTCAATGTACTTGCGGTACTCGTCCAGGGTTGTTGCGCCAATCAGGTGCAACTCACCGCGTGCCAGCATAGGCTTGAGCAGATTGCCGGCATCCATGCTGCCCTCGGTGCGTCCGGCACCGACAATGTTGTGCAGTTCGTCGATAAACAGCAGGATTTTGCCCTCGGATTTCTTAATTTCGCCCAGGACAGCCTTGAGGCGTTCTTCAAACTCGCCGCGGTACTTCGCGCCTGCAATCAGTGCGCCCATATCCAGCGCGAACACCTTGCGGTCGCGCAAGCTTTCGGGCACATCACCGCGCACAATACGGATGGCCAGCCCTTCGGCGATGGCGGTTTTACCAACGCCGGGTTCGCCGATGAGCACGGGGTTATTTTTGGTTTTGCGTGTCAGAATGCGAATAGCACTGCGGATTTCGTTATCACGTCCGATGACGGGGTCCAGCTTCTGGTTACGTGCAAGCTCGACCAGATCCTGACCGTACTTGGCCAGTGCATCGTAGGTGTCTCCCGGGGTATCGTTGGTTACGCGTGTATTGCCGCGCACGGTTTGCAGCGCGGCCAAAAAGGCATGTTCGTCAATCCCCGCATCACGCCAGAACTGCTTCATGGCAGGGGACGGCTTTTTCAGCAAGCCGAGGAACAGGTGTTCCACGCTGATGAACTCATCCTTCATCTGCTTGGCAGTATCCTGCGCGGCGGTCAGCGCTCTGTCCAGATCGTGATGGATGTAGATTTTATCCATTTCACGGCCAGGGCCGGAAACCTTGGGAATCCGGTCGATCAGCGCGGATAGGCGTGTATAGACCTCACCAGCGTTCTTGCCCATTTTTTGCAGCAGTTGGGGAATCAGGCCCTGGGTGTCCTTTAGCAGAGACGCCGCCAGGTGTTCCTGATTGACTTCCTGATTTTGATATTCGATGGATATTTGCTGTGCGTCGCTTAATGCCGTGCGACTTTTTTCGGTAAATTGTTGTAAATTCATACGTCTCTCCTCCTCACAAAAAGGTCAATGCAAACGGTGTTTGACTAACTTTGACCTTCACTATATAGTATACGCTGTTTCTGTGGATTGTCAAGTGTTTGGTATGAAATTTAAGCGGGTTAGATTGCGGGTTTTATATAGTAATTACGGCAGGATTTCGACGGACGATATTGCGCTGTGATAGGGGAAGAGTGTGTCCATATCGGCGGAGTTTAGAGCAATGCAGCCCTCGGTCCAGTCGCGGTGCGTGCCGCCCTCGTGAATGTAGATCTCACCGCCAAGCGCTGTGCCCCATGGGGGCCGCTGGCCTTTTCGCTGCGCATTGACAATCGCGCGGAAGGTAGGTATGTCAATCGCATGCTCATCCAGCGCTTTGCGGGCATCGCTTTCACTGGGGTAGCTCAGGCCCAGACTGCGGCCGTATTTGCCATCGGGTTTGATCAGGCAAAGGGTGTATATACCCTCCGGTGTTTTGCCGTCGCCTTCCCGCGTTTTGGGGCCGACAGGCACGCGGCCCAGCGCGACTGGCGCGGACAAAACAATCGTTTCGCCGTCCAGCAGAATCAACCTGCGTTCGCCTTTATAAATTCGGATGTGCATGCCACCCCTCCAATGCGCTCAAAACGCTGCAAACTTCGCATTTGCAACATTCTGCGGCATATACACAAAACCCTTGCACGTACCAAACACATGTGCCATAATATGAAAAGGATTTTACTGAGCATTCATTAGCAGTCAGAAAGGAATTTAGAATGAATCAGGAACAAAACGAACAAGGCAGAAAACTTAAGCAATACCAGATCGCCATACTCATCGTTGCGGCATTGATCATTATTGGTGTTGCGGCGTTCTTTATCATTCGCGGAACGCAAAAAGAGGAAACCATCCCCACGATCCAAAACGTGGATGTAGCCGATACTGGGGAAGAGAATACCGCAGTCCCTGTAACCCAGTTCCAGGTGGGCCTGGACGATGTAGTCGCCACGGTTAACGGCGTGGACATCACCGGTGAAGAAGTACTGGCGAGCTACGAGCATGTGGTGACCTATTACGGGGAACCGGACGCTGAAAGCCTGGAGCTGTACTATGCATTCTCCATGGAAGAAGCCATTTCTCTTGAGCTGATTAAGCAAACCGCCGCAGATCTGGGTGTTGATCAATTTACCCAGGAAGAGCGCGACGCCCTGTACGAAACTGCCGACAGCGAATGGCAGTACGCACTGGACAATTACGTGTCCTACAACTATGCGCTGACGGACGAAAGCACCCAGGAAGAACGCGACGCAGCCTATGCCGAAGCGGAAGACTACTACAGCATGATGGGCTACTCGCAGGATATCCTGCGTGAAAGCTATGTCGATAACGAAACCTTCGAGCGCATGAAAAATGAGCTTGCCAAGGATGTAACCGTGTCCGACGAAGAAGTACAGGCGTACTACGATCAGGCTGTACAGGCGGATAAGGATATCTACGAGTTTGATATCGACGCTTACGAAAACCAGATGCTGATGTTCCAGTATGGCTATGCCGATCAGGAACCGTGGTACCGCCCGGCGGGCTATCGCTACATCAAGCATATCTTGCTGCCGGTGGATGAAACGCTCATGAGCACCTACACCGATTTGGTCGCCCGTTTTGAAGAGCAAATGGAAACCGAAGAAACAGCAGACAATACCGAAGCGACCGAGGCGGAGGAACCCGCTGCGCCGGTAACCGCTGAGGAAATTGATGCAGCCAAGGCTGCGATCATCGAATCGGTCCAGGCGACGATTGACGAGATTAACCAGAAGATCGCCGATGGCGTATCCTTTGATGATCTGGTGGCCGAGTACGGCACTGACCCCGGCATGACTACCGGCGACAACCCCAACGGGTATGAAGTGTCTCTGGCCTCTGTCAGCTTCGTGCCGGAGTTTATCGCAGCGTCGTTCTCCGTGGATGCCGTTGGTGATGTGGCCGAGCCGATTGTCAGCGATTATGGCGTACACATTATCAAGTACGCCGGCGATGCCCCGTCCGGCCCCATTGAGCTGACGGACGAGCTGAAAGCTGTAATTCACCAAAACCTCATGGACGAAAAAGTCAACGCAGAGCTTAACACCTGGTATGACAGCGCTGATATCCAGTACACGGGTATTATCCGCTCCGTCCAGCAGATTCAGGAATCGGAAACCGATACTGATGCCGATGCCGAGGATACTGCCGAATAAACCCAGCAAACCGACACACAGAGAGCGACCCACGCGGGCCGCTCTCTTTTTTTGGTTATGGGTATAGAAAAACCCCGTACCGTTTTCGGTACGGGGTTGTGGATGTGGATTATTTCACGCCGTAGCGCTTCTTGAACCTGTCCACACGTCCGCCGCTGTCTACCAGCTTCTGTTTGCCGGTGTAGAACGGGTGGCATTTGGAGCAGATTTCCACCTTCAGCTCAGGGCTGGTGGAGCCGGTTTCAAACGTCTCACCGCATACGCAACGGACAGTTGCTCTATGGTACTTGGGATGGATATTGTCTTTCATTGCATTTCACCTCTTAGCGTATGACAGATTGATTGGCTTCAATGAAACCGCGAAGAACATAATAGCATAGAAAATTGACGAATGCAAGCCTAAAATGCAGAGTACAGAACGTTTCTTTTCCGGGTTACCGGGTAACCCAATAACTTTTTTATACAATGTCTAGACAATCAAACAGCCATTTGATATAATACCCTTCGCTGATGCCAATATAGCTCAGCTGGTAGAGCAGCGGTTTCGTAAACCGCAGGTCAAGGGTTCGAGTCCCTTTATTGGCTCCAACGTCGAGGTGTAGCGCAGTTTGGTAGCGCGCTTGCTTCGGGAGCAAGAAGTCGCAGGTTCAAATCCTGTCACCTCGACCACAAAGAAACCCCTGTATTTTAATAGATACAGGGGTTTCCGTTTGTCGTTATAGAATGATCTACCAAAATAAATATCACAGCTAGCTCATGTTGCGCCAAATTTCCGCCTATTTTGCTTTCTGAATATATGCATCCATCTTCATCTGCTCTGTGACATGGCCGTATGTGTGCAGTGTAAAGGCCACCGTAACATGACTGAGATTGCCAAAGGAAGGGGGCGCCTCTCCATGAGACGCCCTTTTTTTATTGGATCGGGAGTTTGGCTTATTGCATGGCCTCCACAGCTGCGATTTTTGCGTCCACTTCCACCTGCCACTTGGCGCAGTCGAAGGTATACAGTTCGTCGTAGCCGTAGCCATCCATCTCGGTGATCATCTTGTCCCAGAGGGCTTCGAAATCTTCGTCGCTCTCCACAAAGATCGCCTGCCACGTGTACTTACATAGCACATTGTTGATCTCGCTGCGCAGTACGCTGATATCGTTGGTATCATCTGCCAGCGTAGCGGATACGTTGGGGCTGGCAACCAGCCTGTCGTTCTTCTTCATCCAGTCAACAGCGTCTTCAGCGCCGAAGGTTTCCATCCATTCCTGCTTCATCTGCGTCATGTTCTTGGCTTTGTAGGAAGCCCAGTACTTCATGTCGTAGGTTTCGCCAGTGTTGGGGTTGGTGCAGATGGATGCGCACAGCCACTGATTGATCGCGTTGTTGCCATCCTGGTAACCGCCGCCGCCGTATTCTTCCGGCACAGGCAGGTTGTCCATCAGAGCGTTGTCCTTATAAGGTGAGAACGTGCCGTCCTCGTTCACGGTGTAGTTCAGGCCCTCAATGCCGCAATGCTGGAAGGTCAGGCCTTCGGGGCTGGCATACCAATCGAGGAATTTCATGATGCGATCATACTTCTCTCCTTCTACGCCGATGCCCAGACCCCAGGCACGGGTCGAGCCGTAGAAAGAATCGGCATCTGCATAGAACATCATATCTTCCACGGGCAGGAACATGAAGGCACTGCCGTTGTCCATGCGCTCCTGGCTGTTCCAAAAGCCGATTTCCCAGCTGTACCACATAACGTCCGCCTGTCCGTTGGACAGCTTGGCGGCTACGGAGTTCCAGTCCTGCTCGCCGGATTCCGGATCAACCAGACCCATACGATATGCGTCGTTGAGGAATTTTGTGATTTTGTAGTACGCGCCGGTCTTGTCGTAGATTTTCATGAACGTGTTATCCGGCAGGAGAAGCGCGGAGCCCTTGACCTTTTCGCCGTACCAGGTGGTCAGCTGTACCACGTTAGCGGGGCCGCTCATGTTGTCATTGTTATCCCAGTCCGGCCACAGCGTGAAGGGATACGCGGGATCCCCGTTGTCGTTGGCGGGATGGATTTCGTGAATCTGGGACAGCACGTCCAGCAGCCCGGCCAGATCGGCAACCTGCGGTTTGCCGATGGCAGAATACAGATCCCAGCGCACCTGCGGCTGAGAGTAGATCAGTTCGCCGGTGATGGTGACGGGCGAGGTATCCGTCATCTGATCGGGAATGCCATATACAACGCCCTCGGGCGCGCCGATGTTTTTATTGAAGGTTTCGATCTGGAGCGTGAAGGGTGTCAGATACCCGCACTCGGGCAGTTTATCGCTGATGTCGCGCACCAAGCCGGCATTGACACAGTTCACAAACTTCGTTTTGTCCATGATGATTACGTCGCCCAGATTGCCCTCGGCGGCGCGGGTGGCGTAGACGGCTTCGCCGGCTACCTGAGGCGCTATAATATTAAGCTCAATATTAAAGCGATCCTTAACCACCTTGGCAAACCATCCCGTCTGCATGCCATGATAATTTGCCGCATCATCGTAGAAGTCAATCGTCATCAGGGTTTGTTCTTCAGCCGTCGCCGCACTGAAGGTAAGCATCGTCAGAAGAAGCATACAAGTAAGAGTCATCGCTAAGATCCGTTTCATACTGAGTCCTCCTTTATTATAATGAAAAGCATTTCATGCTTTCATCTCTATCATTTGCGGGCATCAACCCTTCACTGCGCCAATCATAATTCCCTTGGTAAAGAAACGCTGGAAGAAAGGATATACGCACATGATGGGCAGTACTACAACAACCGTAACCGACATGCGAATGGAGGTTGCTGTAGCCGCATGCGCCAAGCTGGCCGCAATCTGCGAGCTGGTAGAGGCGTTGCTGACCAGTGCTTTCAAGGAGCTGGCCTGATTGATATACTGATACAGCACATATTGCAGGGTATACAGCTTAGGTTCGGTAACCAGCAGCAAGGTATCCTGAAAGGAATTCCACTGGTTTACGGCCGCAAATACGGCAATCGTAGCCAAAATGGGCTTGATGACGGAGATCATGATGGAGAAAAAGATGCGCAGCGTTCCCGCGCCATCGATTTCTGCCGCGTCCTGTATCTCTCTGGGAACGGATTCCACATAGGTCTTACAAAGCACGATGAAAAACGGCTGTATAATCAGCGGGAAGATATAACCCCAGAAGTTGTTCGTCAACCCCAACAGTTTCATGGTCAGAAACCACGGGATCAGGCCCGCGTTAAAATACATCGTCACAACAATAATGCGATACCATAGCTTCCTGTGCCACATGGTTTCCCGGGTAAACATATAGCCCAGAAAACCGGAGACGAACACCGTCAGTATGCTGCCAATGGACGTTCTGAGAACGGAAACCACCGCAGCATCTAAAAGACTGGGTATTTTTATCACGGAGATATAATTGTTGAAATGAATCGCCCTCGGATAGAAAATAATCTTGCCTTGTTCGCTCAAGTCATTGGCGCTAATAGAATTGATGATGACATAGTAGAACGGGTAAATACAAACAAGCGCGAAAAAGGTGTAAAGAATATAGGTAATCACGGTCACCATCCTGTCGGATGTGCTGGCCTTGATTCTGCGGCTTTTTCGGATAAACGGAACGGTTTTGTTGGCGCTAGTCAAAATCTCATCCTCCAGAATCTGTTATTCGCCATGGGCTGTACCTTAAATGAATCCCTCGCCGCGAACCATCTTGGAAGCGGTATTGGCAACGACCAGCAGCGCGATGCTGACGACGCTTTTTAGAATGCTGATCGCGGTGGACAGCGGATACATACCTATCCCGCTGGTTGCCATATTGTATACATACAGATCCAGCACTTCGATGTAATCCTGATTGAACGCATTTTGGAACACATAGTATTGTTCCATGCCATTGCTCAGGAAGTTGGCCAGGCTAAGCATCACAAGCACAAAATAGGTTGGCAGCAGGCTGGGTATGGTTATACGCCAGATAATCTGAATGCGGCTGGCACCATCCACTTTTGCGGCTTCTATCGACTGTTCGTCAATCGCGGTAATCGCAGCTAGATACATAATCGCGGCCCAACCGGCATTCTTCCAGGTCAGCCAGAGCCACATTTTAAACCAGATATGGTCCGAGGATTTGAGAAAAGAAATCGGTTTGGTGATGATGCCGAGATTGGTCAACACACTGTTAACCGCGCCTGATGAAGAAAAAAGGTTGAAGGCAAAGGCAAATACCAGCACCCAGCTGATGAAGTTGGGCAGTGTGGTTATCGTTTGGACGAGCTTACGAAAGGGACGGAACTGGATTTCATTGAGGAAAACGGCGAACACCATCGGAACCCATGAAAACAGCAGCGCAAGACCGCTCATAGCAAAAGTGTTGCGCAGTACGCGCAAAATGGCTTGCAACCGAACGGGATTGGATACGATGGTGGCAAACCACTTAAAGCCAACGTACGTGTCCTCCGAAATCGGGAACGGCGGCCTGTAATCATGGAAGGCATAAACCCAACCATAGAGCGGGAAATATGAAAATACCGCCACCAGACCCAAAAACGGCAGCACATATAGAAATTCCTGATAAGAACGCAGTTTTTTTCTGCCTATCTTTTTCATTCATACCTCCTGTATAAGATATGTTTTTTTCGTTTTCAATGCGGGGTATATGATTTTTCCCTTATATAGTAGTATACCGGTTAAAAAGCAGTCCATATGATTCATCCTGCTTACGCAACGCTTACCTTTACGACCCTCCTTGGGTTGCCGATTCTTTGTATATCGTTAGGGCAAAACGCCCCAAAATTCGATTTTGCTTCCAGCCTCGCACGCGGAATGAAGATATGCGGAGAAATGAATGGATTCCCTGAAACAAATCAACTGCTGATAGGCCAAGCTTCTCTATTGGGTTCATTTTCAGGTGCCGTTTCCGGATGCTTTATCCGTATGGCTTTCAAAATGTCAACTGAACTTATCGAATTTTTCCATACGATGAAAGTTGCTTGCCGTATGTCGCTTGCAGTGATCGCCGCGGCAAAAACGCTGTTCTTTGGGTGAAACATGACTATATCGCTTATCGTTATGTAGAGTATAGTGCAGTTCGTGAAAAAAAGCAACGTTACGAGTTGACTTTTTTTGACAAAGTGATAGGCAGATCGTGACCGCAAGAGCGGCTCTCGCAGCGTGTATGCAATAATCCGGGTCGCTGGAACGAAACGTTTCCATCGGCAATGGACGAATGTGTGTTAGGTGTTGGGGCGCAGCATTGCTTGATCGCAGACAGCGCAACGCATAAAATGGTTGAAGCGATTCTTGCAGGTGCGTCTGATGCTGGTGCGCAAGTAGGGAATTATTTTCTAAAGGAGAAACGTATAAATCATTGCAGCGCTTGTGGACACTGTCTTAACGTAAAACTGAATGAATGCAGTATCAAAGATGATATGGCGGAGTTGATGGATCAATTCAGGCAATCAGATATTGTTATTTATGCGACGCCTCTTTTTTTGACAATGTTTCAGGCCTTATGAAGGTGTTTTTTGATAGGACTATATCCTTTGTAGCGCCCCATGTGGGTAAGGATGAATATGGCGAATATAGGCATATAGATAAGCCTGGTTTTTCAAATTCATTCTATAAAGTGCCTAAATTAGTTGCGGTAAGCAATGCGGCTTTCCCCGAGCAAAGTCATTTTCAAGTGATATCTCTTTTATTTTCAAGAATGGCCAGAAACATTCATACGGAACTGATTGCAGAGATTTATAGAGGTGAAGGCCCGCCGATCAGGCTGGATGTGCCTGCATTGAAGTCTATCATTGATCAGTATAAAAAGTTATTGAGAAAAGCGGGAAGTGAGCTTGTCCAATCCTTAAAGCTCAGTGAGGAGACTAAGATAGCGCTGGAAAAACCGCTTATTCCTTATGATGCCTATGTGAATGAGTGGAATAAGGGGATTGCTAATCATTGGCAAAACAGGGCCGCTACCGTTTAGGAGGACGCTTTCATCATTGATGAAGCGGCGGATACACCTGGTGTGATTGAGCATGACGAGCTTGTGAACGCTGTCCGTTAACAGGTGGATAGGCGGCCGGAAATGCCCCGTGAGGTGGTGACGCGGTATGACCTGATAGGGGTAAGCCTGGCCAATAGTACTCATATATAGTTTGGAATGCTAAGCGGCGAATTGCGACAGTATTAGATGATTGGGTTCGGTTCTGCTACGATTGATAAATTCTCTTTGGATGGTAAATATATTGAGACCATGATCCGGTACAGCATTTCGTATCCTCAATGCTGTTTCTGGCTTTTTTGCATTGAAAGTACGGGATACCTGCCGGTATTCTGGATATGCAAGAAACGATTGATTGCACACACTTCATCCTAAAAGTAATTCATTTGTAACGAATCGTCTGCGGCTGCAACTAACCTGTGAGAAGATGAAACGATGCTTGACGCCGAAACGGTATACTGGCGCTATTTCCAACCGTGTATCGATACCTGCTTTCCCTATGCCGCGACGCTGCACTGGCCGAGGAGATTACGCAGGGAACCTTCTTTCAGGCGCTGAAAATATTGACACGTTTCGGGAAGGCAGTGCAGTGGAAAGCTAGCTAATCAGTATCGCACGCAACCTCTACTTCGATCACTGCCGCAGGCAGAAACGCCACACGGCAAGAGAGGGCCATATGAGATTTTCACTTTTTCAATCAATCAAAAGTGTATCAAGGAGAAAAAGCAATTCGATATTGTCGATGATATGCTTTTTCTTTGGGGCACTCCTTTTATTTATTGCCTGCTGTTATGGAGAAGCGTTTCTGGCAGAGCTCGACAGATATCAAATTAAGCAGGGCGACGAGAGCATTTATATAGAGGTACACCCACAACAAGAAGATACAAAGAAGCTCGTTACCTCCGAAAATGTTTATTCATTTCTCCAATCGTATGATTTTGTTGACGAGATATGCCTGACGGAACTAATCATTATAGAAAATATTTCCAACGAAACCGTGTACGCCTATTTGATTGATGAAAACTTCACAGACACTTTTCCGTATACTCTTGTGTCGGGTAGGATGTTTTCGCCTGCGGAGTACAAGGAAGCCGGCAATGTCTGTATTATAGAACAAGATATAATAGATAGGGTAGATGTAGAAAGCCAAGACAGTATTATATTTAATGGTAAGCAATATCGCATTATTGGCGTGATTAGCACGATGGATTCTCCCAAAGGTATATTTCTTCCAATCTCGGCTGAGGCGGGCTTACAGGATGCGATCGGCAAGTTTACGATTGTGGCTCGTTTAAAAGATTTACAATACGCTGATAGGATCAATTGGCCGCAGCTTACAGCGGGATATGTTGAAGCGATAACAGTGCAGGAGCATTATCAACAGGCAGCTAGTCGTTTGCTACAGTTATTCTCACTTGTGTTTCTGGTGGGGGTATCTGTGTATCTGTATTCTTTGATCAATATTTATAATATCATCGTGGCTAGAGTTGCAGAGTATAGCAGGAGTATCGGCGTTAGGATGGCGGTGGGTGCAAGGCCAAGAGATATATTTATGCAGTTGTACTTCGAGATACTACTCATTATGCTGGCAGCTATGTTGATCATATTTGCTTTGGATCCACTCATCAATATCGCGGTGCGAGCGACATTGAATCATCTATTTGGACCCATCACACTACTTATCATGTGTGTCAATACCTTTGTAACGACTTTTATCATTACCATGAGTTTGTTTAGAAGAATCATGAAACATAGTGAGGCTGATTTGATGGGTGGATGTTTGGTATGATTTGGAATATGAGGTTGGCGAGGGAAAGAATTCTGTACAATAAAAAGCAATATATATTTATTGTTTTACAGGTGCTTTTGGGGATTGCAATACTTTATAGCAGTATCTGTGCAGATATTTCCGTTAACAGACAATCTGAAACATATACGCAAACCGTTGCAAACCAATTAATGACAGTAACCGGTTATTCTGATGAAATTGAAAGGGAAGCGCTTGCGATTTCACCGGAAGACTTTGCGTACATTCAAGAGAATATTCAACCTCAAGGAAGCAAGATAGTATACACGATCGAAACCGGAATGTATGTAGAACAAAACGATCAAAAAAACAGAATACAAGTTCTATTTGTATCCGAAGATTTCTATGATGTTATCATGGATGTACGAGACCTGAATCCTAGTGAACACTATCTAGGCAGCGAAGCATCCAATCGCCTACAGGAGGGTCACTTTGAGGTAGATTCTTATAATGAGTATGCATATCAAGAGCAAACCGGGGAACTATTTGGTGTGCCCCTGGGAGATTACAGGGTCCTGAGTGCGCAGCAAAATGGCCAAACAGCACGAAGCTACCAGATGAATACCTTCGGAAATAATAATGATCTTTCTTTTTCCAATACTATCTTCCTTCCAATAGAAGAGTTTAGCCAATACCAATCTTCTATAATTGGAACAGCTTACCTATATGTCTCGACTGATAATGAGAATACAGATCAAATCCAGACATTCCTCAATGAGATTGTTCAATATTTAAATCAAGAACATCCGAGTTTTCGCTATCGATATACTGATGATTTACAATATCTACAAGACGCGAACACGGGTGTTATCCGCAATGTGCAGCTTATTCGTGTGGTGGCAGGATTGTTGCTGGTGATTGTTGCATTTGGTTTTCTTGGGCTGTTTATGCTTCTGGCGAAGAAACGTCAACGCTCCTTTGCTATAGCTATTATGTGTGGTGCAACCATTAGACAGATAATTGCCGAGTTGTTCATTGAAGTAATGACACTGATGTTTGCCGGAACTTGCCTGGGGATCGTTATTGGTGGTTTTGCACTCCCGCTTTTCAGCATTCCGCTATATACAGTATACAATAGTGTATGGGCTATTCTGATCTGCTTTGGCTTAACGCTTTGCATATCAGCAGTAGTCACCTTGATAATATCCCAAAGTATAAAGAAACTTACGCCAGTGAATGTGCTAAGACAACTATGATTATTATGAAGGAAACGGAGTGAGGACATGATTGTACTAAAGAATATAACGAAAATCTATAATGAGGGTAGTAATCCACTAACAGCGCTGGACAATGTCTCATTGCATGTGCAGCAGGGCGACTTTCTTTCAATTATGGGGCGCTCAGGCTGTGGCAAAACAACATTGCTGAATATTATCGGCTGTATAGATACATTTACGCATGGACAGTATCGCTTTTTGGATACAGAGATTGCCAAGCAAACCCGGGCGGAACTGGCAGAGATTCGTAGGAACCGTATTGGGTATGTTTTTCAAGCATTCAACTTGGTGGAAGAACTAACCTGTGAAGAAAACGTAGCATTAACGCTTGGGTATGCGGGAAAACGAAAAAACGAGCGGCATGAACGGGCTATGGAACTGTTGGAAATGGTCAATCTAGCGGACAAGGCAAAAAACTACCCGTCTCAGCTTTCGGGAGGCCAAAAGCAGCGTATTGCAATTGCCCGAGCCGTATCCAATAATCCTTTACTCATTTTAGCAGATGAACCTACAGGGAATTTGGATTATGCAAATGGCGTTGATATCATGAAGCTCTTGCAAGAATTGAATAAAAAGGGTACTGCGATCATTATGGTTACGCATGATGACGAATTTGCAAAATACGCAAATAGGATTTTACAAATGCAAGATGGGGTATTTATTGACTAGGATATATAAGTCTTGGTCAATATGACCTATCGAAGAGCTCACCATTGAAAAACTCGTCCCGCATCTTGGAATTGAAGCTTTCACAATAGTCATTCTCTCTTGGACTGCTCGGTTCGATGTATGCTGTGGTTACGCCAAGATCCTGCAGCCATTGCTTGAGCCTGGTGGCTGTAAATTCACTGCCATTGTCACTACGGATGTAGGCGGGTCAACCTTTGAGGACGAATAGTCCGGACAGTACTTTAGTCACCTGCTGCTGTCTCCAGCTTCTGCGGGGGATGCGGGCAAGACATTCCCGTGTATACTCGCCAATGATATTGAGAAAACGGAGCTTCTTTCCGTTGAGCTGGAGATACTCGACAAAGTTATAACTCCATACATGATTGAGATACTCTGCTCTCAACCGGATGCAGCTGCCGTCATTGAGCCTCAGCCTGCGTCGTTTTTTATTTTTTTTCGACTCACTTTACTGTTGTGTGCAATATTGAGTCTGACCAACAAGCTTGTGAGAACTTAACTGCTATCACAAGAAACAATGGCAGAAGAAAACCGTAAAATATCAGCGTTAAATCGTAAACATGTTTATTTAATGCACGGAATAATTTCTATATACTTAAGACAAAACGTACGATCGGATAACCAAGAATAGATGATGTTTTTCTGTCTGGTTGTCTGGTGCATTGTTGGAATTGTGACAACCGTCAAAATGCAAATGATATTGATTGCCTGACGGGTGTGCACGGGAAGGAAGTGGTTAATCAGGTTCCAACAAACAGATCTATGAAGCGTTGCACATGAATGTGAGAACCAAAATGAAAAGGAGAACTTCATGAAAAAACAGATTACATGTCTTATCGTGTTTGTGATGATTATCACGTCTATCAGCGGTGCATTGGCATTTAACTTTACCGGGGAACTCGGTAACGAAGCAACATTTGAAACGCTGCAGGAAGCGCATGCAAATTCACCTGCAGTGGTACAAAACATTGTCGAAAATGAAAGCAGTACGTTCGTGGGCCATCCGGCGCTGGATGACTATCCTGAAGGCACAACGTTCGTATACCGCTCGGCGAATCTATATGCCGGTCGCGCGGCAGCTCGCTTGAATACCAACATCTTTGTGTATGCAGAGCAGCGCTTTGATACCAAGGATGCTGCGCTTGCTTACCTGACGGACGCTGGCTTGATTGACATTATTGATGAAGCCACCGGCAGCATCGTGCTCGTCACGCCTATCGGAGAAACCTTCGGTCAGGCAGATGTGCTGTCTTACTATGCACTGCAGACCGCTATGCTTTCCCAAAAAACGCGCGGCGTGGATGCTGACGGCAATACTGTGTCCTATTCTGACGCAGAATATTTCGGTGGCTATGGTTATGAATACTTCGTCGGCATTGATGGCGGCGCAACCTTCTTCAACAACTATATTGCTCCGGAAATTGATTTCATCGGAAGGCTCGCTGGATCTTTGCTGATCGGCGGCGATATGCAAGAAGTTCGTAAACCCGCCATCTTTGCGCCGGTTTACCTTGTCAATGCAAAAGATGATGTCATTGAAAAGTACAAGGCAGTCAACACCGTTGATGCCAGCAAAGAATACAAAGACGGCTTGGTGACATATTACAACCAGGCCTGGCCGCTGCGCAAAGTGATTGCGGCGACCACAGATTCTGTTGATGTAGCCAAGGCGATCAAAGCGGCTTACTACGACTTGTTTGTCAAAGCCATGCGTGTTCCGGTCATCCCGGAAGCGATGTATAGCGGCGGCGCGCCTTACAGCGGCTATACCTTTGATGAAGCTCCTTACTCCTTGTGCGATCGCGATATCCTGATCAACGACAAGACGTCCGATGGCATCGTTCTGATCTCCCATCAGGGTGACGACCAGTTTGCAGACATTAAAACCACAGAGGAACAACCTGGCAGATTTGGCGGCCCCTCGACTCCCGCCGGCCAGTATATCGACGTGTGGTACGAGTATCTACCGGAAGAGGTGCTGAACAACACGGCACTCCCAGGCACCATTCCGTTGGTTCTGGCCAACCATGGCGGCGGAGACGACGCCCGTGTATTTGTGGAAGAATTTGGCCTGGTCGAACTGGCCGGTCAGGAACGTGTCGCGGTTGTGGCTGCCGATCATTCATCGGTTGCCCCGATTAAAGGACAGGCGCTGTGTGCAGTTGCAGAATACATGCTCGAAAAATACCCGGCGCTCGATGCTTCCCGCGTCTATGCCACTGGGTATTCCATGGGTGGCGCTGCTACCTATACCGTCGGCTATTATAACCCGAAGCTGTTTGCGGCCATTGCACCCTTTGCTGGCTCCAACACCGCTCTCCCCGAAGAGGAGGCAGAAAATTTCTACAGCACGGAGCTACCGATCATCATGTCCCTGTCCTCCTTTGACCCGGCCGGGCGCCGCCAGGATGCTCTGGAAGGCAATCTCAACGAGGGAACGCAGATGATGATTACAAACTATGCCAAGAACAACGGTATCGAAGTTGGCGCATTCGACTTTGACGCCTATCCCCATGTTGGCTTTGGCGGAGACTACATCGTTACCGATACCGTGAACGATGAGTTCGTGAAAAAGACCACCTACCTTTGCAACAGTGAAGACGAACCGCGCGTTGCTTACGTGTATGTCAACGGAATGGTTCACTGCCTGTATCCCGAATATGCGTTCATGTTCTGGGATTTCGTAAAGGACTACTCGCGTGATCTGGAAACTGGCGAAGTCATCTACCAGCCCTACTAAACGACAGAATTCCAATGCAGAGGCAGTCGTAGTCATACGACTGCCTCTTTTGTGTTTAACTTCTGTTTCATTGTATGCTACACAAACGTTGGCTGTGTGACTTAGTTGAGTTTGCGGCCATTGCTGATGTGGATCGCTATGTGGAAGCTACAGCCCACACCTTGATAAGCTTAGCGTATACTGCGTTGCCTTAGACGCTCTTAAAGGGCTTGCGGTGGCAGCTTACTGGTGCTCTCCCGACATCCTCTGGCAGTAATCAAGGTACCCCTGATGCGCAATCTCCTAATGCAAGTATCATCGTATAAAGCCTGTTCAAAAGCAGTTGAGTAACATGGGTTGCAGATAAAGCCTGGTAGCAAGCGTAGAGAAATTGCAGCCGAGTATAGAGCGACCGTTTCTCAGGCAATTACAACCGATACTGGGGTATCTTGACGGAATTAAAGATAAAGCAAAGAAGAGCCGAAGCTCTTCTTTGTGCTGTGTATTCTGTTTTGTGAGAATAGCGATCAGCAGGGTTTGATTAGTTCTCGTAGGGGTTGTAGATGACTTCGCCGGTTTCAAGGTTGCGGCTGAAGTGCTTAACATAATCCCAGCAAATGGGTCCGAATTCCTGATAGAGGCCATGGGGCAGGAAGTCGGTAATGTTCAGGCCGACCAAGGGGATATCATCCTCATTGTAAACCAACCAGGTACGGTTCATGTACTCGTTGTTGAGGAATTCTTCGTAGTACTCGTCTGCACGGAACCCGGACATCGGATAGGATTCAAAGTCGTAGACAATGTTCTCCAGTCCGTTGAGGGTCATGTAGGCGTTGATACGATCCTGATAGGACTTGTTGATGTGCTCGGGATCATACGGATCGTCTGCAACCGGAGTCGCGGCAAAGCCGGAGACGCCGCCGTAACCGCAGAAGTCGTAAGTTGCGGTCGTGAAGAGGATCGGCATATTCACGTCGTCGGTTATCACGGTTTCATCTTCAGTGTTGAAGATTGCTGCAGCGTTGGGGGCAGCAGCTGCGAAGATCTTGGCGTTACCATTGATGGCGTGCAGCGTGGCGCCGCCGCCCATGGAGTAACCGGTGACGTACACACGGGTGGGATCCAAAGAAGGATACTTGTTCAGGAAGTATTCGACAACTGCCGGCATAACATCCTGACCAACGGTGAACATGGAACCATGGATTGGGGCGATCATCGCA
Organism: Candidatus Limiplasma sp.; assembly: GCA_963678055.1. Classification (GTDB taxonomy): domain Bacteria; phylum Bacillota; class Clostridia; order Christensenellales; family Aristaeellaceae; genus CAXXOK01. Next base: position 2,266,075 of record OY782679.1, on the reverse strand, counting down.
AAGCGTTCCTGACCGGCCAGTACCATGAAGCCCATTTCGTCCAGGAACTGCAGGGGATCGTCGCCGCCGCCGTGAAGCATCAGCCACATGGGAACAGAATGATCGGGAGCAGTGCCATTCTTAACTTCTTCGGGAACCACTTCGTACCAGGTGTCGATGTAGGCACCGGTCTCTGCGGGACGGCCGAAGAGGCCAATGGTACCTTCGGGGATGTTGTAATCTTTGAAGGTTTCCTGTCCGACGAATTCTTCAATGACCAGGCCATCAGCGGTGGTATAGTTGAAGAAAGCATTGCGCTCGCCCAGCGAATAGGGAGCGGAGTTCCAGTTGCGATCAGTGAAGTCCTGCGAATAGGTGTGCAAGCCCGGCAGGACGCAGGGAATGCGCATACGCTTGATCATCAGGTTGTAGTAGCCGTAGTTGATTTCGGAAGCTACATCAACCGATTCGGTGTTCTTCACAAGAATGTTCTGCAGGGGTAATGCCTGATTGCTATAGATATCAACGTCGCCCAGATAGCCGTAGCGATCGGTTTCGTTGATCGCCTGATACTTGGCAAGCGCGGTATCAGAAGGATTCACCATGTAAACCGGAACAACACCGGCCACATCGTGGATGCGGTCCATTTTGCCGCCGATGAGGATCATGCCCGCCAGGCGGGTTACGTCATCAAAGGTGGGGGCGATGTAGTTGTTGAGGAAGGTTGCGCCGCCGTCGATACCGATGGCGTAGCGATAGGAGGTGCCACCGTAGTAAGCGCCTTCTGCACAGGTGAAGGTTTCTTCACCGACGGTTGCAGAACCGCCCAGGTTACAGGAAGCAGCCTGCATCAGGTAATAAGCGCGTGCATCGGCCTTGTCAAATACATCACCAATGGGGTTGACCAGGATGATGCTGCCTTTTGCTTCGTCTATGATATCAATGAGGCCCAAGGACTGCAGATAGGCCTGCGCGTCTTCCTTGGATTCAAACTTGGTGTCGGTGTAAACCTGAAGCACAGTATTCTTGCGGTAGCCGGCGCTGGTGGCTGACCAACGGGCGGGAGAACGGTAAATGTAGGTTGTGCCTTCCGGATACTCAGCAAGGCAGGGATCGGAACCATAGGTGCCGCCTAATTCCGCAGCCATCGCCACGGGGCCATTCACACTGGCTTCTGCAAAGGTTTCAAACGTTGCGGGGTTATCAGAGAACTGTACCTGCGCAAAAGCGGCTACAGCCGTTAGACACAAGCATACGACTACCAACATACCGAATAGTTTTTTCACTGGGATTCCTCCTTAGTTTCATTAGATTAAAAAATGCGTTTTGCATTCCGCTAATATCCTCCTTTCCCGGAATGCATTCGTTACTATGAACTGTCGATACTACTGATGAATTTGTGATTCATCGTTCCAAGTAGATCGAAGTTATCCCAAGGTAAAGTGTTGCCGAAACAGAGTTTCAAGGCTTGGCGCAGCAACGGCCGAAACCGCTGCTGCGCGCAAATGAGAATTTAGTCTACGTAAGGGTTGTAGATGATGGCGCCGGTTTCCTGATCGCGGGAATAGTGCTTTGAGAAGTCCCACATAATCTGCCCATAGCCGGGATACAGTGCATGCACCAAACCCTCGGTATAGCTGACGGCGATCATGGGTGTGCCTTCATCGTTTTCAAGATCCCAGCGGCTGGTCCAGTATTCGCCGTTGATCATGGAACGGTTGAATGCATCCGCCTGATAGCCGATGATCGGATAGGTTTCGAAGTCAAACGTCTCAATCGGCTCCAGGTTGTTGTACCCTGTGAACAAGCGAATCTGCTTTTGGAAGCCGGAAGCGATGGTACGGCTGGGCGTATCAAAGGCAAAGACAAACGGGAAATCGAATGTGGAGGTCAGGAGCATGAGCGGGAGTTCAAGCGTTTCAAACGCTTTGGCCTGCTCTTCTGTAGCAACATAGCTGGATGCTGCCATCACGGTGCCTGCCGCAAACACGGAAGGATCGCCGTTGAAGGCTTTCAAGGTCGCGCCGCCGCCCATGGAGTAACCGGTTACATATACGCGTGAGGGGTCCAGTGCCGGATAGGTTTCCAGCATGTACTGAGCCATCAGTGGCAGTACTTCGCAGCAGATACCGTTGGCACCGCTATTGATGCCCCCGTCTGCGGCCGGTTCAGTCCAGAGGGCCCCTTCTTCCGGTGCAACAATCGCAAAGCGTTCCTTGCCGGCAAGGGTCAGCAAACCGATTTCGTCAACGAAAACACGCGGGTCATCTCCGCCGCCGTGGTTGGCCAGGATCAGCGGAACAGTACCATCGGCCGCAGTGCCGTCGAGCACTTCCTTGGGCAGGTATTCAAACCATGTCTGCAGATAATCGCCGGTTTGCATCTTGATATGGCTGAACTCGGTATCGGAGTCGTGCCGGGTCAGGTAGATGCCGTCGGCAGTGACGCCGTTGATGACGGCATTGCGGGGATAGAGCGAATAGGGAGATTGGTCAAAGCTGTAGTTCTGATACGGCGTGGAGGCGCTATTGATGCCGACTTTGAACACCGGAACGCGCATCGCCTTGATGAACATGTTGTAGTACGCATCCTGAATGTAGGCAGCCGCATCCGCAGCTTCATCCTGCGCGACCACAACTTGGCGGAGCGGGAAGCATTGATTGTAGTATGTTTCCACGTTGCCTCGCACCTGATAGGCGTCGGTTTCGTTGGCATCCTTGTACTTTTCGATGGTCGCCGCATCGGCATTGACCAGATATACAGGAACCAGCGAAGCGACTGTGCGGATGTCTTCCATCTGGCCGTTAATCAGCAGCATACCGGCAATACGGCCAACATAATCAAGCGTGCCTGCAACATAATCGTTGAGGAATGTTGCGCCGCCGCCGAGCCCTACCACATAGGTATAGGCGTAGCCGCCGAAGTATTCGGCATCGGAGTAGTAAACAGTCTGATCGCCGATCTTCCCGGATGCTTTTTGTGAAAGCATCGCAGTTTGCAGCGCGTAATAATTCTTTTGATCTGCGCTGGTAAAACCGCTTTCCGGATCAGAGGGAGTGACCAGCAATACGCTGCCGATCGCTTCATTGATGATGTCAATCAGGCCAAGGCCTTCCAGATACGCATACGCGTCATCTTTGCTTGCAAAGGACTGGTCTGTGTACACCAAAATGTCCGTGTTCAGGCGCGCAGCTGCGCGGCCGCCGAACAGCTCAGGGGAGCGGTAGACATAGGTGGTGTTTTCGGGGTATCCATCCAGTACCGGATGAGAAACGAAGGTCTTGCCGGTATTGGTTTCCAAGTTCGCGACAGCGGAGGGACTGGAGACGCGGGTTTCCTCCAGAGTTTCGAATGTTGCTTCGTTTTGCTGGCTGCCGGAATAATTGAGTGCAAGCGCACTGGGCGCGATGAGCATGCTCATCAGTATTGCGATGGCTAGTGAGATTCCCAATAGTCTTTTCATTAACGTCGCCTCCTTCATTATTTCTTCTATCCGACACTATCGGATGAATTTTAAAATGGTCGTGATACACGATATCCGTCGCCCGGCCTAAGCCGGGCGGCGGACAGTAGAGGGGGGAATGGTTTAGTTTGCATCAGGCGTGTACACAACAGCGCCTGTTTCCAAATCGCGGGAATACTGGCTGGCAAAATCCCACATGATCTTGGCAAACTCAGGGTACAGCGAATGCACAAGGCCTTCGGTGATGCCAAGACCGACCATCGGGACACCGTCTTCATTGTTGAGGAACCAACGATGATTGACGAATTCGCCGTTCAGCGTCACGGTCAGACCGCTATCGGCTTTGAACCCGGCCATCGGATAGGTGGCAAAGTCATAGTCCGAGAAGCTGTCCATCTCATTGTATCCCAGATACTGTAGGATCTGATTTTGGTGATTGGAAGCGATACCGGCGGTGGTATCATCAAACAGCATGCCCATATCACGGGTCGAGGTGGTGAACAGGATCGGAAGATCCAAGGTTTCAAACTGTGCAACTTGCTCGTCGGTTCCGGTATGTGCCATGCCGGACATCGGCACGGCAGCAGCCAGAAGGGCGACATCGCCGTTGATGGTCTTCATGGTGGCCCAGCCGCCCATGGAGTAGCCGGTGATATACACGCGCGATGCATCCAACGCGGGATACGTTTCAAGCATGTACCGCACAAGCGCCGGCATGATGACGGATTCAATACCGTCCACAAAGCTGCCATCCACGTTGGTCCAGAAGATTTCCTGATGCTGGGGTGCAACCACTGCAACGCGCTCTGTAGCGGCCAGATTGATGTAGCCGTTGCCATCAATGAACATCAGCGGATCGTCGCCCATGCCATGCAGGGCCAGGATCAACGGAACGCTGCCAGCGGGTGCGGTGCCGTCAAGCACTTCGTCGGGCAGTACTTCATACCAGGACTGGAGATATTCGCCGTCGGCGGTGGTGACATCGCTGAAACGGTCTTCCAGGTGATACGTGACCTTGGTGCCGTCCGGGGTTTCGCCGCCAGACAGGATAGCACTGCGTTCACACAGGGAGAACGGGTGCAGGCCGCCGGTGGGCGAGTAGCGCATGGCTTTCACAAAGAGGGAATAATAGGCGTCCTGAACATAGGCTGCGACGTCCGGGTTATCATCCTGGGCCACAACCACTTTTTTCAGCGGCAGAGCTTGATTGAAATAGCTGATGACATCGCCCTGGAAAGAGGATGCGTCGGTGTCGTTGGCGGCCTTATATTTAGCAACCACATCGCTCTGTGCGTTGACGAGGTATACGGGCACATAGGAAGCGACTTTGCGGAAATCCTGCATCGTGCCACCGATCAGCAACATGCCGGCAATGCGATCCAGTGTGGTCATCTCGGTTGCGACATAGTTATTCAGGAATGTCGCGCCGCCGTCGATGCCGATATAGTATTCATTGCCGTATCCGCCAAAGTATTCGGCATCAGAGTAATAGACGGTCTGATCGCCTACTTTGGCAGAGGCTTTCTGGGCCAGCATCGCGGTTTGCAATTTCTGGAAACTGCTCTTGTCGGATGCGGTAAATCCGGCTTCGGGGTTTGCCGGAGTAACCAGCACAACGCTGCCGCTGGCCTCTTCGATGATATCAATCAGGCCAAGGCCTTGCAGGTAAGCAAGCGCCGCGTCTTTATCGGCGAAGGCCTGATCGGAGAACACAACAATGTTGGTGTTCATGCGGCCCGCTGCACGGAAGTTGCCGTACATATCCGCCGAGCGGTACACAAAGGTGGTGTTTTCCGGATATCCGTCTAAAATAGGATTGGAAACATACACTTTGGTCTGATCTGTTTCCAATGCAAGCGCTGCCCCAGGGCTGTTAAGCCGGGTTTCAGCAAGCGTTTCAAACGTTGACTCATTTCCTTGTCGGCTGGAATATCCAAGCGCAGAAGCAGTTGGAATTACAGCCAAGGTCAGGAGCATTGCAATCGTGAGTGATACACTCAGGAACCTTTTCATAGTCATGACAACTTCCTTTCAAATTCTCGGGATGATATGGACATAAAAATCGTGCGAGGCGAGGCCTTTCGGCCCGCCTCGCAGAGACGCGTGTTTAGTCTACGTAGGGGTTGTAGACAGTCTCGCCGGTTTCCAGGTTGCGGGAATAGTGTTTGCAGAAATCCCAGGCAAGATAGCCGTATTCGGGATAGAGAGCATGAACCAATCCTTCGGTGAAGTTCAGAGCCAACATCGGCACACCGTCATCATTGTTCAGGTAGAATGTGGTGTTTTCATATTCGTTGTTGAGTGTCTTGGTTACCACGCGGTCGGCGGCGAAGCCGCTGATCGGGTAGGTGTCGAAATCGAAGGTTTCGACCGGCGTCAGATGGTTGACCGCTGCAAAGCGAGTGATGAGCGGCTGGTACAGTTCGGTGATACCGCGTACGCTCTGGTTAAACGTAGCTGCCAGATCCTTGCCGGAGGTGGCAAACATCACCGGAAGCGTAACGCCGGTATACGAAGATTCCATCAACTCTGCAGACGGTGCGTAGGGCGCACCGAAGCCCGGGATGGGAGACATGGGAACAGCAGCGGCGAACAGTGAGGGATTGCCATAAATCGACTTCATGGTTGCGCCTGCGCCCATGGAGTAACCCATGGTATATACGCGGGATGCGTCCAGTGCCGGATAGGTATCCAGCATCAGTTGTGCCAGCATCGGGAGGGCCTGCAGCTCCACTTCACGGCTCTCGCCGCCGATGTACTGGTGCTCAGGTGCGACGATTGCAATGCGCTCTTTGCCTGCAAGTTCCAGCAATCCAAGTTCATCAACCAATACGCGGGGATCATCGCCGTTGCCGTGGCTGGCCAAGATCAGCGGAACGGAGGCATTGGGTGCGGTGCCGTCGAGTACTTCCGTGGGGAGGTATTCAAACCAGGTCCGCAGATATTCACCATCGTCCGTCGCGGCGGAGTCCAGGGCTTCGCTCTTGGTTTCGATGATGGCTATGCCGTCCGCCGTCAAGTTGTTGATGGCGGCATTACGGTCACACAGGGAATAGGGTGCCTGGTCAAAGCCATAGCCTTGGTACGGAGTGCCGGCGCTGTTGAGGCCTTTATCCGATACCGGTACACGCATGGCTTCGATGAAGAGGCCATAATATGCGTCGCTGATGAGCGCTTTCAGATCTGCTGTCTTTGCAGAGCTGACTACGACTTTCTGCAGCGGTAGTGCTTGATTGAAATAGGTCACTTTGTCGGTTTCGGCTATGCTTGCATCGGTCGCGTTGGCGGCCTGATACTTGGCAATCACATCATTCGTGGCGTTTGCCAGATACACGGGCACCAGCGATGCTACGCTGCGAGAGGGTTCCATGCTGCCACCGACCAGCAGCATACCTGCGATGCGGCCCGCGTAATCCACGGTGCCTGCAACGTAGTTGTTTAAGAAGGTCGCGCCGCCGTCAATGCCGACGACATAGAGGTAACCGTAACCGCCGAAATATTCTGCATCAGAATAGTAAATGCGGTTGTCGTCAACGATTTCATACCCTTTTTGGGAAAGCATGGCGGTTTGCAATGCATAATAGTTTTTCTGATCGCTGGAAGTAAAGCCTTTTTCGGGATCGGAAGGCGTCACCAGTACAACGCTGCCGATCGCTTCATCAATGATGCTGATGAGGCCCAGATCGGTCAGATAGGCGAGAGCGGCATCCTTGCTCTCAAACGATTTGTCCGAGAACGCCAGAATGTTGGTGTTTAGCCTTGCCGCGGCGCGGCCGCCGTACATATTGGCCGAGCGGTAGACGTATGTGGTGTTTTCCGGATACCCATCGAGTACCGGATGAGAGATAAATGTCTTAGTCGTGTTGGTTTCCAAAACCGCGACCGCATCCGGACTGGAAATGCGGGTTTCTTCCAAGGTTTCAAAGGTGGCGCTGTTTGCTTGCGAACCATCCTGATAGTCGTAGGCAAAAGCGCTGGTCATAGTGAAGAGCATGCTGACTGCGACCAGAGTGCTGACTAATTTTCTCATACTGTATCTGTCCCTCTCTTATGTAGCGCACATATCCAAAGGACGGTATTGTGCCGATATTACAGCATATCCGTCCATTTGGTTTTCGTGCATTGTTGTTACGGTACCAGTGTTTTTCAAGGTGCAACACCAACGCAGAATCGGTGTTGAGCAGTTTCTGTTTCCTCATTCCTCATAATTGTGCGACGTAGCGATGTAAAGTTTTGCATGGTTTTGCGAGACCTATATCTCTCCTCTCACTTTTTTCGTTGTTTAAACTCAGCCACTCACCCGATTTGAGATGTGGAGTTATTTTGGCTGATAATAACAAGATTTATACTTAGTATATGAAAACGATCTGCAAGTTAAAATACCGAGATTTCACGATTATGGGGAAAATATTACGAACAATCACAAGTATACTTGTACGCCAATCAATAGTTAAAATATTTCCGATAAAATAGTAGATATATTCACATTATGTAAAATGCTATATGAAATAATTCAAGAATGAAAGTATCGGTACGACTGAAATGTGACGGATATCGAGAAAATATCAGCCCGCCCGGTGAGGCGGAAATCATGAAAAATGGTTACCAGCATTTGGCATGGTGGAGGACCATTTATATGGCGCGATAGGATTGGCGTCTATTGAAATGACTACAAGACATAAATAGGAGCAGAGGAAGTTTTTGAATAAATTGATACACGGTTGGTGGTTGCATTTCATAGATAACTGGGTTTATGATGAGCATTGCAAGATAACGAAGAATGGCAATTACAATTAGAGAAAATGCATGAAATATTTCGCCAAGTGCAGCGCCGGACGAGCTGGTGGCCTTCCGGCTGAGACCCTGACCAGATCATGAAATGGGAGGGATGACAGCGGATTCTATAGTGTGAAAATGAGGATGGGTACAGCGATGTGACTGTACCCAGGGTACTGTTGTTGTGCCTGGCATACGATCAAACCATAATTGAAACAAAACACGAAATACAGTATGCTGTGCATACATAAATCCGTTCTATAGTGACTTTTCATGAGAGGAAGAGAAGATTTGAAGTTCCGATCCCTTATACAAATCATAGCGGCGGCTATACTTTGTGCCGTTTTGCTCTCGGGGTGCACCCAAACGCAGGAGCCGGAGCCCCGGACGAGCGACGCGGAGGTACTCCTGGGGTTTTCTCAGCTTGGTTCAGAAAGTGGCTGGCGGCTTGGAAACACCAGGGATGTGCAGGAGGCCGCCAAACGTGCCAATGTGCAGCTGATGTTTGAAAACGCCGAACAAAAACAGGAAAGCCAGATAAAAGCCATACGCTCGTTTATCGCCTATCAGGTGGATATCATCGCCTTTGCGCCGATTGTGGAAGACGGCTGGGATAACGTGCTCATGGAGGCGAAAGCCGCGGGCATTCCTGTACTGATTACTGACCGGCGCATTAACACGATGGATGAAAGCCTGTATGTGGGGTTTGTTGGCTCGGACTTTCTTTCCGAAGGGATCAAAGCAGGGGAGTTCCTGCTGAAAAAGTTTAAATCAGATGATAACGTTAAAATCGTTGAAATATCAGGTACGCTGGATTCCACGCCTATGCGCCAGCGATCAGAAGGCTTTCGGAGCGTGTTTGAAGGAGACGACAGATTTGAGATCATCGAAAGCATTTCCGGTGATTTTCTGCGTTCCAAAGGCAAGGAGTGCATGCAGTCGCTGCTTTCCAGGCACGACGATATTGATGTGCTCTATTCGCACAATGACGCGATGACGTTTGGGGCAATCGAGGCCATTGAGGAAGCGGGACTTAAGCCCGGAAAAGAAATTGTGATTATTACAGTCGATGGTGAGCAAGAGGCGATCGACCTGCTGAAGGCGGGCAAAATCAACTGCGTGGTCGAGTGTACCCCGCTGATTGGTGACAGTGTGATGGAACTGGCCAAAAAGCTGGCGGCCGGCGAGCCGATTCCGCGGGAGACCTATTCAGTGGAGCGCTCGTTTTCGGAGTTTGACAGTGATCTGAACTCACTGGCGCCACGGGGATATTAACTTGTTATGTTGTGATGGCATTTGTATGGCTGTCAAGGAGAAGTAAACAGAATGATTTGTTAGACAAGCGCAGATATTGAAAGAGCCGCCAGACCGTGTTGACGGCTTGTTGATGTGAAATCCTTGCGATTAAGATTGACACGCCGCAGGGATAGGCAGTTTCGCAATAGCGATATGGATACCTGCTCACTGGCGAAGATGTGACCAGTCATGGCTTGAGTTCTATCTTCTAGGCAATGACAAATATAGAGCCGGCGGAATGCCGGGTGAACGTACCTTTTGGAGGGCAGAGAATGTACAAAGTGTTTCTGGTGGATGATGAGATCGTTGTACGCGAAGGGATTCGCAATAATTTTCCGTGGGATGACACCGAATTTCAGTTGGTCGGGGAAGCGTCCGATGGCGAGATGGCGCTTTCTATGATGCAGGATATCAAACCCGATATCCTGCTCACCGATATCCGCATGCCGTTCATGGATGGGCTGGAATTGTGCCGCAAAGTCAGCGCTTCCATGCCTTGGACCTCAATCATTATTATCTCCGGGTATGATGATTTTGCATACGCCAAAGAGGCGATATATCTCGGCGTAAAAGATTACTTGCTAAAGCCCGTCAGCGCACAGGAACTCCGGCGTGTGTTTACACGCGTTGGCGAGATCATCAGCTCGGAAAAGCAGCAGCAGGCCGCGCTTCGCATTTATCGCTATCAGCTGGCATCCTCCAATGAAATATTGAAACAAAAATTGCTGAGCGATTTAATTCTAGGTGCGCAGCAGGAAGAAATCGTCTCGCGTGCCCGGTCACTACAGATCGGCTTGACCGCCAAACGCTATCTTGTGATGATTATCGACCCGGCTCGTAGCGCTACGAATGTCGATGAATTACGATCGATGGAGAGCGTCATACAACGATTGGTCAATAATTCCGGCGGAACGGTGTTTATGTGCCAGATTCAGGGAAGATTTGTGCTGTTTGTCATGGGCGATGACGATATTGATGTGGAAGAGCGCACATACGGATTCGCGCAATCAGCGATGTATGATATCGAGCAGAATACGTCGCTGCAACCCCGTGTGGTGATTGGAACCATTGTCCAGTCCCTGGATCAGGTGCGGAAATCCTATCAGGATGCTTACTCCTTGCTGACCGCTATGCAAAATGTGAATAATAATGACCGAAGCCGCAGGATTGTCGGCATGCTGGATATCGAGCCTGCTGAAAGTCTTTCGCTTATGAACCTGAAAATGCCGAAACTTTACGAGCGCATCCGCCACGCCAGCCGCGAGGACATTGACACTATTTTAGATGATTGTCTGGCGGAGATGGGCGAATCGGCAGCCAAGAGCAAGCTACTCATGAACTATCTGTTTGTGGATATTGTGCTGGTCGCATCGCGCATTGTACGTGAATGCGGCGGCGAACCCCAGAAGATCATTCCAGCGGCTTTCCAGAACGAGGGGAAGTCCACAGTAGCCATTGCAGTGGAAGAAACGCTGACGCTTGCAAGAGATGTGATTGGCAAGGCGCTGGAGTTCCGTGATGCGCAAGGCTCTACCCGATATAATATGGTACTGCGCAAGGCCAAGGCTTTCATTGTTGAGCATTATGCTGATCCCGGGCTTACACTTCGCCAGGTAGCCGGTGAGGTGGCGCTGAGTAACAATCACTTTTGTACGGTGTTTTCACAGGAAGCGGGCGTTACGTTTACAGAATACCTCACCACAATTCGCATCGACAAAGCCAAGGAGCTGCTGAGCAACCGGCAGATGAGAACCTCCGATGTTGCCGCCAGCGTGGGGTATAACGATCCGCACTACTTCAGCTACTTGTTTAAAAAGCATACCAATCAATCTCCGCGTGATTTCCGAAAAGCCAACGAATCGTAAAATATTACCCATATATCGGAAATTTACAATACTTAAACGTACGGCCAGTTTACGCGGTGGATAAACTTCATAAAAAACTTAACCATTTCATGAAAGGCGTGGCTTTTTCCGCCGTGAAAATCATAATACAATGTATACATTACCTTGGGGGGTATGCATATTACCCCGAAAATAATAAGGAGGAACATCCATGAAAAAACTACTATCCCTTATGATGGCTCTGGCAATGATCCTGGCGTTTGCAGTATCGGCATCCGCTGATACCATTAGCGTTGGCTATGCCCAGGTGGGCCACGAATCTGACTGGCGTAACGCCAACACCGAAGACTTCAAAAATACCTTCTCTGCCGAGAATGGTTTTGAACTGTCTTTCGTAGACGCAGACAATGATCACGTTGTCCAGCTGGAAGCTGTCCGCAGCTTTATCGAGCAGGATCTGGATTTCATCTGCATCGCCCCCATCCAGAGCGCTGGCTGGGACACCGTGCTTGCCGAAGCGAAAGCCGCTGGCATCCCCGTGCTGATCGTTGACCGCAGCGTTGACGCTCCCGCCGATCTGTACACCACCGCAATCGGAACCGACATGGTCGCCGAAGGTGAAACCGCCGGCAAATGGCTGGCTGAGTACCTTGATGGCGCAGAAGCCAACATCCTCGTTCTCGAAGGCAGCGTTGGTTCTTCCGCAGCAATCGGCCGTTCCGATGGTTTCAACGCCATCATGGAAAGCCACCCTGAATGGACCATGGTTGACAGCCAGTCCGGCGACTTCACCCAGGCAGGCGGCCAGGAAGTCATGGAAAGCTTCATCAAGTCCTATGAAGGCGGCTTCAACGTAGTCGTTGCCCAGAATGATAACATGGCCTATGGCGCCATGGATGCGATGGACGCAGCTGGCATCACCTACGGTGTTGACGGCGACGTTATCATCATCTCTTACGATGCAACCAACGCTGGCCTCCAGTACACGCTGGACGGCGCGTTCCACTGCAACGTAGAGTGCAATCCCCTGCAGGCTGGCTATGCCGCAGACGTTATCGCCAAGCTTCAGGCTGGCGAAGAAGTCCCCGCGTTCACGCTGGTTGTTGACCAGGCCTTCGTAGCACCTGGCATCGAATCTGATCTGGCCATCACCATGACGCAGGAAGTCCTGGACGGCCGCGCATACTAAGAACAACCACTCTCCACTCTGATCAATCTTGATTGGAGCTAACAGCAAAGGGAACATGGGAGAGATTAAACACTCCCATGTTCCTCTTGTTATGGAGTCGCAGGCGGCATGATGCCTGTGCTTCCGCCTAAAAATATGCTATGATAGTAACGAATGAAAGAAGGAATAGCAATGGGCAACGATATCGTCCTGACGATGCGTGGCATCAGCATGACGTTTCCAGGTGTCAAAGCGCTGGACTGCGTGGATATTACGTTGCGGAAAGGCGAGATTCATGCGCTGATGGGCGAAAACGGTGCCGGAAAATCCACACTGATTAAGTGCCTGACAGGTGTGTATGATTTTGATGCGGGCGAGATTCGCGTCGATGGATGTCCGGATCCTATCCGCAACCGCTCCACATTAGAAGCGCAGGGAAACGGCATATCAACCGTTTATCAGGAGATCAACCTGTGCCCGAACTTGAGCGTTGCGGAAAACCTGTTTATCGGGCGCGAACCTATGACCAAGCTTAACACAATTGATCGGAAAGAAATGCATCGGCTCGCCGAAAAGCTAATGCATACATTTGATTTATACATTGATGTAGAACAAAATCTTGAAGAGTATTCTCTGGCACTGCAACAGATGATCGCCATCGCGCGTGCGGTGGATATGGAGTGTAAAGTACTGATTCTGGACGAACCGACTTCGTCGCTGGATGACAAAGAAGTACAGACGCTGTTTGACCTGATGACAAAACTGCGCGATCAAGGCGTCGGCATTGTTTTCGTAACACACTTTCTGGAACAAGTATATGCTGTTTGCGACCGCATTACAGTGCTGCGCAATGGCAAGCTAATTGGTGAGTATTCCATCGCGGAGCTGCCGCGCATCAAACTGATCGCAGCCATGATGGGTAAAGATATCGAAGACTTAAAACAAATCAAACCGGAATTCGATCTCAACAAGCATAATAATGACTTGATTGATGCACAGGGGTTAAGCCATGCGGGTAAAATCAAGCCATTTGATATGAAAATCGGCTCTGGCGAAGTGGTAGGACTCACGGGTTTGCTGGGCTCTGGGCGCAGCGAACTGGCCCGGGCCATCTATGGTGCGGATAAAACGCAAACCGGCTGTTTGCAATTTAAAGGAAAACCGGTAAAAATCAAGCATCCGATTGATGCCGTTAAATATGGCATGGGTATGCTGCCCGATGACCGTAAGGCCGAGGGTATCATTGAAGATCTCTCCGTGCGTGAGAATATCATCCTGGCCATTCAAGCAAGGCGTGGTATGGTACGGCTGATGCCCCATAAGGAGCAGTGCGAGATTGCGGATCACTTTATCAAGCTTCTGCAAATTAAAACACCAAGCCGTGAAACGCTGGTTAAGCAGCTCTCCGGCGGAAACCAGCAGAAGGTCATCATTGCACGCTGGCTGGCAACCGATCCGGATTTCCTGATTTTGGATGAACCGACACGCGGTATTGATATCGGCACGAAAACTGAAATTCAGAAACTGATTATCCGGCTGGCGGAAGATGGGAAAGGCATTTTGTTCATCTCTTCTGAGATTGAAGAAATGCTTCGCACCTGCAATCGACTTGCCGTATTGCGCGACAGAGAAAAAGTAAAGGAATTGTCTGGCAACATGACACAAGAAACGGTAATGCAGGCAATCGCCGGGGGTGAGGCACGATGACTGTGAAAGAAACCATCAAGAAAATTTCAAAAATGTACCTGTTCCTACCCATCTTCAGTATGCTGCTGGTGATGGCGGTAAACATTATCTTCGACATCGCCAATGGCGGTGCGGCATTTGAGTTTTTCTCTATCACGATTAAAAATGGTGTACTCTACGGCCGCATTATTGATATCCTCAACCGCGGCAGCGAAGCTGCGATTCTCGCGATCGGCATGACTTTCGTTGTTTCGGCTTCTGCCGGGGCTGACATTTCCGTCGGTTCGGTGATGAGCCTTGCAGGCGGCATGTGCTGCATGCTGCTGGCGGGATTTGGCAACGCAAATGTTTCATCGTATGCAATACCGTTAGTCTTCGGCCTGTTGGGCGGCATTGCCATTGCCGTATTGGCCGGTATGTTCAACGGCTTTCTTGCTTCCTACTTAAACATACAGCCAATGGTCGCTACCCTGATACTATTTTCAGCCGGGCGTGCCATCGGGCTTCTGCTTTGCAACAATACCATTGTGTATATTCGTGAGCCGTCATTCCAGGTCTTTGGCGGATACTTGTGGATATTCCCAACGCCGATCATTACCACGGCGGCTTGTATCGCACTGACGATGCTGGCTTTGCGGTATACAGCGCTGGGCGTATATGTACAATCTGTCGGGATCAACAAAAACGCCGCTCGCGTAGCGGGATACCGCTCCAAGCGGATTATCTTCACGGCGTTCGTTATCTCCGGATTGTGCGCAGGCATTGCAGGCTTACAGGCTACCAGCCGCATTTACTCCGCTGATACCAATAATATCGGCCTGTATCTGGAACTGGATGCCATCCTGGCCGTTGCGCTGGGCGGCAATAGCTTAGGCGGCGGTAAGTTCCGCATGCCGGGTTCCATTATCGGTGCATACACCATCCAGGCCATTACAACCACACTGTACGCGCTGGGGGTAAGCTCGGCACAAGCGCCGCTGTTTAAGGCAGTCATTGTTATTACCATCGTTACCATCCAGTCGCCGACGGTTAAGGCATACTTTGCAAAGCGGGCTGCCAACAAAGCTGCGCTTGCTAGCGGAAAGGCGGTGCGCACGTGAGCAACAATGTAAGCGTTCAAAAACGCTCGCGCCGGAAACTCAACTCCAACAATGTTTTGATTTTAATTACTGTCGGGCTGTTTATTGCGATGTACGCGACAGGTTGTTTGGTTTATGGGTACAAGGGATTTTCCAACCTTCAGACATTCCTCAACATCCTGATCTCCAACGCTGGATTGATCTGTATCGTATCCGGGATGACCGCTGTGATGCTTACCGGCGGCATTGATATCTCTGTTGGCTCGCTGGTGGCAATGAACTGCATGTTCATGGCCGTCGGCATTGAATACTGGGGTTGGTCGTCGCCGGTGCTTATGGTAATGGTCATCATGATCGGTTTACTATTCGGGCTTGGTATGGGCTACTGTGTAGGGTATTTAGGCATCCAGCCTTTCATCGTCACGATGGCGGGAATGTTTTTCGCTCGCGGTATGACTGCGATCTTATCAACCCAACAGGTTAGCATTGTATCCGATTCCTTTTTCGTCTCGCTAGCCAACATACGAATCAATATGCCATTTAATATCGGCGCGTATACCAACAAACGAGGCATATTGATGGTGCCCTATCTCCGCATTTCCGTAATCGTTGCACTGACGCTGTTGGTCGTGATCTTCCTCGTTCTTCGCTATACGCGATTTGGACGCAGCCTGTACGCGGTGGGTGGAAACCAGCAGTCTGCTCAGCTCATGGGTTTGGACGTAAGAAAGACGCGGATGCGCGCCTATATGCTCTGTAGCTTGTTAACATCCATCGGCAGCATATTGTATTGCTTGAACTCCATGTCCGGAACGCCGATGCAGGCCACTGGGCTTGAAATGGACGCGATCGCCTCGACTGTTATCGGCGGTACGTTAATGACAGGCGGCGTTGGCAATGTCATTGGCTCGTTCTTTGGTGTTTTGATCAACGGCACAATATCCAGCCTAGTGAAAACACACGGAAAGCTGATGTCGTCATGGTCCAATGTTCTTACAGCGATGCTGCTCTGCTTCTTTATCGTGCTGCAGGCGATATTTGCCAAGGTAAAGGAAGCACATAAACAATAAGTTTGATTCAAGGATAAATAGAAGGTCGCCAGCTTTGCTGGCGGCCTTCTTTTGTTTATATGAGCAGGGGAGACTAGGCTCTAGCAGACTGCCACGGTGTCTCCTGATGAGGTACAGCTTCTTACAGCAATCCTCTTTTTTGGACTTTGATCAACAGTTTTACATTGATTGCTTTGTACTTTTGCCGAAGAATCAACGGTCAATATGAAAAATTCAACTAAAGATCGGAATATATTCATTCATAATGGCAGAAACGATGGAATGAAATATTATTTTCGAAAGAAACCGAAACAATTTCGGAAACGTATATATGTTATTCGAATATCCAAACAGATACAATTGAATTAACAATAGGGTACTTATGTGTACTGACACATAAATCATTTTGGAATCAATGAATCGCGAAAGGATTATGGAATGATAAAGCAGATGGCTGTTACCCTTGACTGGTGTAAACAACACCGAGAATAACAAGCACGCCGTGTAGGCTGCGTATGCCAGCGTTGTTTGGGATTGCTGCGAGCATTACAGCCGTGAGATAAAGGCTAAGAAATCATTGATGCCCCCTACGTCCGCTGAATCCGGAAGGGTTCGGGGGATGCCGTTTTCAAGCGACATCCTCAACTTCACGTCCATCACCAATCATACGATCCTTGGTATATCGCCTCATCAATACGAGGCTACGATATAACAACAAAATCAGAAAGGGAACCAAGTATGAAAACAAAACTATTCTGTTTACTCATGATCCTCGGTCTACTTCTTGCTGGCAATGCGATTGCGGCACCTTACCAGCAGCACTTTGCCAACGAGGCAAGCTTTGAAACGCTGGAAGAAGCGCATGCAAACGGTCCCGCTGCGCTTTCTGCGCTGACCGGCCGCGATTATATGCCGGATCCTGCGTTGGATAGCTATCCCGCCGGTACGACCTATGTGTACCGTTCTGCCGGGATCTATACCGATTTAAGCGCTGCGTTCCGCATGAACACCAATATCCTGGTGTATGCCGATAAGGCATTTGCGGATAAAGCCGAAGCACTTGCCTATCTGCAATCTCTTGGTCTCACGGATATCGCGGATGAAGCGTACGGCAGCGTCGTGCTGGTCACGCCCATCAATCCGGAAGCCGGCTTTGGCGTTGCTGACCAATATGCGTACCTGAAATTGCAGGCTGCCATGTGTAACCTTGGCAAATCCGTCAGAGACGCGGAAGGCAATACGAAATATTACGCCGACAATACCTATTTCGGCGGTCTGACCTACCGGTATTTGATCGGTATCGACGGCGGCGCTGATTTTGCCTGTGACTATGTTGCCAACACCCTGGATTATGTTGGACGTATCGCGAGCATGCTTCTCGTCAATCCGTCTATGAACGATGCGCTTGACGTTGCAGCGATCGTACCTGTGTACCTGGTAAACCCGGAAGATTCCGTGGTTGATAAGTTCCAGGCTGTCAACGAGGCATTTGCCACCGAGACAACCAAAGACAAAGTGGCCTATTACAACCAGCAGTTCCCGCTGCGTAAGGTTGTTGTAGCCAATAGCGCAGACAAAGAACTCAGCGAATATGTGAGCGATGCTTACTACTCCCTGCTGGTGAAAACCATGCGCACACCGGTTGTTAAAGCCGGCCTGTTCGTGCCCGCCAACGAGTTCAGCGACTATAGCTGGAATCAGGCACCCTATGCGCTGACCGCGCGCAATGCCGTGCTAAACGGCGTTACTGCGGATGGCATTCATCTCGTTGAGCATCAGGAAGAGCGTTTCGCCGATATCAAAGCCGAAAACGGCGACTATCTGCAAACCTGGTATGAGTTCCTGCCGGAAGAAGTAATCAATGGTACTGCGGCAGACAACAGCATTCCGCTGATTCTTTGTAACCACGGCGGCGGAGATGACCCGGTACAGGCAACTGACGAGCTGGGCATGATTTCCTTGGCCGGCAGCGAGCGTATTGCGCTGGTAGCACCCCGTTATGCCAGCGATACAACCGCTTCGATCTTTGACGGCTCGCCCTTTGATGTCAACGGACAAACCCTCCCCGCATTGGTGCAGTACATGCTGGATACCTATCCCGCGCTGGATCCGGGCCGTGTGTATGCCACCGGTTACTCCATGGGTGGAGCCGCGACGGTTGAAGCTGTCGAATGGGCACCGCAGCTGTTTGCAGCGACCGTTCCCATGGCTGCAGGCACACCTTGGGGCATCTATGTACCCACTGAAGAACAAGCCGCTGTGTTTGCCAATGTCGATGTACCGATGATGTTCACCACCTCGGAGTTTGACCTTGGCGGAGCCTTTGATAATGCTGCGTTTGCATTAGGCGCAGGATATCAGGAAGCCATTGCCCGTTTTGCAGAGTTCAACGAAATGGGAACCCTGGCCTATGATTTCGATGCCTATCCCATTGTTGGTTTTGATGCAGACAAGATGGTTGTTAAAATGCTTAACGACGAATATGAAAACACCACGTGGTACTTAAACAACGATGCGGGTGTCCCGATGCTCGCCGTTAGCTTCACGGAACTGCTTCCTCATGGTTTGCATCCTTCATATGGCACCATTGCCTGGGACTTCATGAAGAACTATTCCCGTGATACCGAAACCGGAGAACTGGTCTACATGCCCTAGCAACACGGCGAAAACCGATTCGACTGGAATACCCAGGGGCGGGAATTCCGCCCCTGGCAATTTGGGATCTGTGTGATGATCCCATGAACACAATAGACAATGGATGAAAGGAAGAAGACTATGAACAAGATGAGACTCATCAGCGTTACCCTGGTATTCGCACTCCTGTTCACCGTACTGTTTGCCGCAAGTGCGTCTGCCGGGTATTACCAGCAGCACCAAAGCAATCCGGCAATGATTGAGACGCTTGAGGAAGCGCATGCCAATGCTCCGGCCTTCCTGGCCAACGAGTATGGCAGAGACTACGTTCCGGATCCGGCGTTGGATGCATATCCTCAGGGCACAACCTATGTGTACCGTTCCGCCGGCATTTTCAATGCTACCACCGGCGCAAACCGCATGAACACCAATATTCTGGTGTACGCCGATCACTCCTTTGAAGACAAGGACGCAGCGCTTGCATACTTGCAGGAGCTGGGCTTGACCGCAATTGCGGATGAAGCGACCGGCAGCGTTGTTCTGGTCACCCCGATTGATGCCGAGAACGGCTTTGGCGATGCTGACCAGTATGCGTTCTATCAGCTCCAGTCCGCGATGTGCAACATCGGTTTTTCCATTCGCGGCGAAGAATCCACAACCTACTATGCCGATGCGGCGTATTTCGGCGGCCTCACTTACCGTTATCTGATCGGTTTTGATGGAGGCGCAACGTTCCTCAATGATTACATTTCCTCCGAAATGGATTACATCAGCCGTATTGCAGGCATGCTGCTTGTTGGCGGTGACATGGAGAAAATTCGCACAGTTGCGTCGCCTGTGCCTGTTTGGCTGGTTAACCCCACGGATGAGATCATTGCCAAATATGCCGACGGGAATGAAACCGACAGCAAAGGCCGCAATGGCGATGACGAAGTGTATTACAATCAGGAGCATCCGCTCCAGCAGGTGATTGTGACGCAGACCGACACAATGGATCTGCCGGCCTTCGTGCACAACGCTTACTATGATATGTTTATCAATGCGCTCCGCATCCCCGTCGTAAAAGCGGGTTTGAATACGGCATCGACCGAATATCGCAACTACCGCTGGAACCAGGCGCCGTATTCGCTGGGCGAGCGCAGCGCGATTATTGACGGCGTAACGCCCGATGGCATTCATGTCTTTGAGCGCCAGGGTGAAAACTTCAGCGAGTACAAGGCGTCCAACGGCGAGTACGTTACGACCTGGTATGAGTTCCTGCCCACTGAGATGATCGATGGCAGCGCACCCGAGCACAGCATTCCGCTGATTCTGGTCAACCATGGCGGTGGGGATGATCCCGTGCAGTGTGTTGACGAGCTTGGCTTCTTAACCCTGGCCGGTAAAGAGCGTGTGGCAATGGTTGCCGAGCGTCATTCATCCGATGATCCTGCCTCAAACTTCATGAGCGCATCACCCTTTGAAACCGGATCCGAGGTTCTGCCGGCACTGGTTCGCTATATGCTGGAAACCTACCCGCAGCTTGATCCGGAACACGTGTATGTAACGGGCTACTCCATGGGCGGTAGCTGTACCAACCGTGCCGTGTATGGCGATGCCAGCTTGTTTGCGGCTGCCGTGAACATGTCAGGCACCCCGTATGAACATCTGGAAGGGCAGGATTTGCAGTTTGCCGACGTTGACATCCCCATGATGCTGACGACCTGTACCTATGACACCTGGACACACTTTGATTCCGCTAACGGTTACATCGCGCCCGACTTCCAGATGAACATCAACGATTATCTGGGCTACAATGAAATGCCGACGGTCGAGTTCGACTTTGAAACCTATCCGCTGAGCGGCTTTAAAGGCGATGTCTATCGCGAAACGATGATTAACGATGAATATCCCCTTCATACCTGGTTTTTCCACGACGACGAAGGTGCTCCCATGGTGGGCTTGAGCGTTATTGAGTTCATTCCTCATGGTTTGTATCAGGAATACGCCAAACTTGCCTGGGATTACTTCCGGCAGTTCAGCCGCGATCTGGATACCGGCGAAATCGTCTATCACTCGTATGCCAACTAAACAAACCTGACCTCGTGAATGTAGGGGGATGTCAACGCGTTGGCATCCCCCTACTACAACATAATCAGTGGCCCTATACGATATGGCAATGTGCTGGTTTAAATGGCCAGTAGCATTGCACCAACGAAGTGACGTTTGCGGTGATGCGGGTATCTGGCTGTTGATACAAAAGAAGAGCGCGTCACCCGGAACAAACAATGAAGGAAATCCTATTTAGGTATTGCGCCAGGGTCTACATGCTTAAAGGCGGTGCTGGTTAACCACCGGTACAAGCCGGTGGCGCAGAAAAGTGTCCGCTGATGGATGCCGTTTTCAACAATGAATGAGTCCTTTTATATCATGGATAAAGCTCTCCAAGTACAGCCGTTTTCGACAATGTTCAAGATAGCGTGAATGAAATCGCGCTTTAGAGTGTTAACATTGCCAGGCTGAACGGGAAGGCGGTAAGCAATCTGTTCCTATTGCCCTTCTGTAGCTTGCATAGCAGGAGTATGCATGTTGCAATATTTTGTATAACAGATTAAATCCATGTCAAATATTCAGAAAATATACAACAAATAGGTAGAAAGCATTGAATTTCACTTGATTTTTTGCGAAATAGAGGTAGAATACTGTTAGTTGTCTTTAATCTGAGTTGGATTTAACTGCTTAATGGTTGATGACGCAAAGGATTTCCGGATCTTATTGTGTGCAACGAGCATGTTAGACAACGGTCTCATGGGAAATGAGAACATAGGTGAATGATACTCTGATTGATTTTCGACAGAGTCGAGCCTCACCGCTGAATAGCTGTCTGTTCCGCTCCAGTTGATCAACAGGGCGAGTAATGAGTAATGCCGGTTCCGGCAGGTACCTCATGCGTGCCCGGTCGGCTGGAGAGGGGGTACTTTGCGTTTTTTTTCGTTAGTTCACCACGCGGCTCCAGGTAGAGCTGCGTGCATGATGAGAGGAATATACAGAAACAAAAATCCTTGTTTCCATATAGCATATTGCCGACAAATGATTTGAACACCAGTGTATACTGGGTTTCTTTTTAAATGCATAGTCTGTGGAGCTGTCTGTTTCGTACTATTTAGATGGACTTTTACTATCAACTTAACATAACCCAATTTTGTATTGGCGAACAAATGGCTACGAAGATGATGCTGTCTTGTAGCCTTTTTTATGTGGAAACATCGCGGTATGATCCGGATACTGCCGCGGTAGAGGATTGGCTGGCGATTCTGCATTCAGAGAATGCTTTCGGGAATCGGATGACTCCTGAAATGGGGTTGGAATTGCTGCCACATGACATTGAATCTATTTTTGTATCTATTGTTTAACTTGAAAACTGTAATTAATTTATTTACACAGGACTATTGTGTTTTGTGTACTGACAATGGCCATGAGCGAATTCGGCAATGAATATTCCGCTAGCGATTTGTTAAACATATTCGACTAAAAAGGGATGCCTTCATTCCAGTATACGGTTCAGACGCTTACTCAGTTGCGAATTAGTGGGCGCATTCATTTAAGCACCCTGTAGGGGCTGCCCACGACTTCTATTTGTTATTTCCCAAGATAATTATCGACTCTTATACAAATCAAAAACTCAATGAATCGACTACCGGCTTTGCTTTGTTGAAAAGTAGCATCCCGCTTTTTTTACATACACGGCCGTAAGCGTTCTAGTTTTTTACCAGAAAAGGAAAAATATGTCATATTACCCAAGTAGCGCCAATTTTTATTGTACATTTTCTACAGGAGCACAAGGTGTCGCGATGCAATTCAAATCTGATATTAACAGTGGGAAAGCATATGGATGTATTAGCGTAAGAGTTGGAGATGAATCCAAAGTTGCCAGAGTGATTCAGTCTCATTTTCCTTCAGTAGAGACCTGTGTTGTTAAACAGGTGAAACACAGAAGCAGGCAAGGTGTAAAGTCATATGCCTGCGATATTATGCTGCCCGGATATATTCTCTTTTGTACGGAGAAGGATATGTCGGTATCGCAATTTATGCGTATTACCTCGGTGCAAAATATAGTCATCTACGATGATTACGAATGGCACCTGCGGGGCGATGATCTGTTTTATGCGAAATGGGCTTTCAATAATAAAGGAAACATTGGCGTTTCAGTCGTTCGGATGCATGATGATGAAATTGAGGTAACCGATGGGCCGCTCAAAGATCTGAAAGGTAACATTATCCGCATCGACAAGCGAAACCGAAACGCGCTTGTTTCGCTTGGTTTCAGCAAAAAGAAGTTCAAAGTATGGCTTGCCTTAGAATGGATGAAAAGCTGTGTACTTCACTAGTGCAGGGCAGCTGAGTCAAATGGGATAACCGGGTCGGTGCTATTTGCCGTGCGATGTTCTTACATGAATCGGTATAGCCCGCGCACATTTCCTTCGTCTTCGCCCGGTAAATGCCCCGGGACAGACGGATTTTGAATAGTAACAGGTAGTCGCAGAGCGGTTGCACGCTCAGGAAGAAAGCAGAGCTGATTATGCGAGCGTATGAAGGAGCAAACAATGGACATTGAATCAAGCATAGCAAACGAGCAGGCGGTTACCGCGGAACGATTACCGGTCAATGTAACGCAGGCAAACGGGAACCGCGGCTTTCATATTATTAAACGAGCGATTGATATGATAGGCTCGGCGGTCGGGCTGATCGTATTGCTGCCGCTATTGCTGGCAATTACGGTGATGATCAAAATCAATGATCCGGGAAAGGTTATATATAGGCGGGTGTGCACAGGCAAGCACGGCCGGAAGTTCATTATGTATAAATTCCGTACCATGATTGAAAACGCAGAAGAAAAAACGGAGTTGTTCTCGTCGGAAGCCTTGGAGCGGCATCTGGAGGGAGACAAGACGATTGAGGACCCGCGCATTACAAAAGTTGGCAAACGCCTTAGGCAAATGAGTCTGGATGAACTGCAGCAGCTGTTTTCTGTATTGCGGGGGACCATGAGCCTGGTTGGCCCGCGGCCCGTGGTGCAGCGAGAAGCAGACGAATATGGTGATGATAAGGATCTGCTGCTGAGCGTGAAACCCGGCATCACCGGCTGGTGGCAGGTGAAAGGCAGGCAATGCTGCCCATACTTAAGCGACGAAGCAAAAGAGTTGCAACTGTATTATCCGCGCTATCAATCGTTGCTTCTGGATGTAAAAATACTGCTCCTTACCGTCAAGGTGCTTGTGCTGGGAAAGGATAGTCAATGAAAGCGTTTCTTCTGGCGGCCGGGTATGGATCACGGCTGCGGCCTTTAACCGATACGGTACCCAAGTGTTTGATCCCCATTCAGGGCAAGCCGCTGCTGGGCTGGTGGTTTGATCTGCTAAACAAGCACGAATACCACAATGTGCTGGTTAATACGCACTATTTACCAATAGCAGTACGCGATTATCTACGCACGTACAATGCGCAAGCAACAGGCTTAACGGCGCATGAGTTCTATGAAGACGGTCTCCTTGGCAGCGGCGGCACCGTGAAAGCGAACCGGCAATTTATCGATACAGCCGAACCGTTTGCCATCTGCTACGCGGACAACCTGACAGATATTGATCTTTCCGCCATGCTCACGTACCACAAGCGGCACAACGGCGTTTTAACCATGGCGCTGTTTCGGTGCCAAAATCCCAAAGCGTGTGGAATCGCCAAGTTGGATGCTTCAAATTGTATCGTCGACTTTACAGAAAAACCAGCAAACCCGCAAAGCAATCTTGCCAATGCGGGCATTTATATTGCCAATGAGGAGCTGTTTGATTATTTTCCGGAATCAGGCTTCTGTGATTTCGGAAAAGATGTACTTCCCAGGCTCGTGGGAAAAATGTATGGCTGGGAAACACATGAATACCTCATTGACATCGGAACACCGGAAAACTACCAAAAAGCGCAGGAGGAATGGAAGGCATGATCATTACCAGAACACCCTTGAGAATTAGTTTTACCGGAGGCGGGACGGATATCAGTAATTTCTACAAGGTTGACGGTGGCGCTGTTGTCAGTATGGCGATAAACAAATATATCTACATCACCGTAAATCAGAAATACGACCACTCTATTCGTATCAGCTACTCGCAAACGGAGATCGTCGATACGCTGGATGAGGTGCAGCATGAACTGGTCCGGGAATGTATGAAGATGACAGGAGTTACCGATAGCATCGAGATTACCTCGATTGCCGATATTCCGTCCGGCACCGGGCTGGGTTCATCCAGCGCTTTTACCGTGGGCGTACTAAACGCGCTTTACAGCTATAAGGGGAAACGGCTGTCGTCCAATCAGCTGGCCCAGGCGGCGTGTGAAATAGAAATCGACGTTTTAAAACACCCCATCGGCAAGCAGGATCAATATGCGGCGGCCTGCGGAGGATTGAACTGTATACAGTTTCACCCAGATGAGTCCGTTTCGGTCGAGGAAATCACATTGCCGGGGGATGATCTGCGCAACATGCAGCAAAAGCTGATGCTCTTTTATACGGGGATTACACGCAGTGCGGATACGATTTTAACCGAACAGAAAAAGCATACTGACAAGAAGATGGACTCCCTGCGGTTTATGCGCGACCAGGCGCTTGTAATGCATGGCACGTTGACGACCGAAGGCTTTACCCGGGAGTTTGCTAAGGCATTGCATCAGGGCTGGGAAAAGAAACGGGAATTGGCCGGAACGATTAGCAATCTGGAAATCAACCGGCTGTACGACAAGGCGATGGCCGCGGGCGCATCCGGCGGGAAACTGCTGGGTGCGGGCGGCGGAGGATTTTTGTTGTTCTATTGCGATGAAACACACCAGCAAGCCGTGAGAGACGCTATCGGGCTTCGGCAAGTGGACTTCGCGCTGGACCCCTATGGAAGCAGGGTGATATTTTTTGCGTAAAACAATCTTTTTGGATCGGGACGGCCTGATCAACCGGTGTGCTGCACCGCACTGCTACATATGTAAATGGGAGGATTTCGAGTTTCTGCCAGGCGCCATAGAGGCGATCAGCAAATTCAATGCAGCCGGGTACTTGGTGCTGATTGTTACCAATCAGCGCGGTGTTGCCAGAGGCATGCTTACGAAGGATGCACTTGAAGTGCTCCACGGGAATATGTGCAGCGCGCTGGAGGCTTCGGGTGCAAGGATTGACCATATCTACGTATGCCCGCATGAAACAGGGACCTGTACTTGCCGCAAGCCGGGGATTGGGATGTTCCAAATGGCGGAACGGGATTATGCAATCGACAAATCCCGGTCGTGGATGATAGGGGACAGTCAAACGGATATTCTGGCCGGGCGGCGATACGGTGTGCGTACGATACTGACAACGGATTTGCTTGATGCTGCACAAAGAATATTGCAAGCGGAACGCAATGCTGATTTGGAGATGGTTCAGTGAATGTATTAATTACGGGCGGCGCGGGCTACATAGGCAGCCATGTGAACAGGCTCTTGGCGCAGAAAGGGGTTCAAACGATCGTTTTGGACGATCTGAGCGACGGGCATGACGAAGCCGTTACCGACGGGGTTTTCATTCGGGGGGATTTTGGGGATTCTGTACTGCTCAACCAAATTATGTCCACAAACAAAATCGACGCTGTTATGCATTTTGCGGCGTTTGCCTCCGTACCGGATTCGGTCAAACGGCCTACACGGTACTACCACAACAACGTCACAAACATGCAGACGCTGCTTAACGCGTGTATTGCGCATAAGATTGGCTATTTTGTGTTTTCTTCCTCGGCGGCCATATTTGGAGAGCCGTTGCATGTGCCTATGGATGAGGAGCACCCCAAGGAGCCTATCAATCCTTATGGGACAACAAAGCTCATCGGCGAAAAGATGTTGATGGATTATCAGCGCGCTTACGGGCTTCAATACTGCGCATTTCGCTACTTCTGCGCGGCGGGAGAATCCAAGGACGGTCGGATTGGAGAAGCGCACAATCCCGAAACGCATCTGATTCCCGTGATGGTCAAAGCCGCCAGGGAAGGCCGGTCTTTCCAGGTGTTCGGTGACGATTACAAAACGCACGACGGCAGTTGTATCCGTGATTTCATTCATGTGCTGGACCTGGCGGAGGCACATTGGCTTGGGCTTCAATACATCATGGAGAATAATACGTCCGATGTGTTCAACTTGGGCAGCGGCAAGGGATTTTCGGTGCTGGAGATGATCCGGTCGCTGGAAGAAATTGCGGGGAAACGGCCGCGCTACACAATATCGGCAAGGCGCGAGGGGGATCCGGCGGTGCTTGTAGCTTCCAACGAGAAAGCCAAACGCGTGCTGGGTTGGGAGCCTAAAAACAGCGATATCCATACAATTCTCAACGATGCCTGGCAATGGGAAAATAATAGGAGGTACTAATATGATAGATTTCACCAAGGATATCCAGACGTATCTGGACACGGAACGCACCATGCTGCAGTCACTGAATATCGAGCAGATTAACGAGGCTGTAAATGCCATTGTCGAGGCGCGTGACCGCGGCGCAGCAATCTACACGATGGGTAACGGCGGCAGCGCAGCGACCGCCAGCCACATGGTGTGTGATTTCGCCAAAGGCGCCTGGGAAGCGGTGGGAGGCAATAAATTTCTATTTGAATGTTTGAGCGACAATACACCCATTGTTACGGCAATTGCCAACGACATCAGCTATGATGATGTGTTCGTGTTTCAGCTGCAGAGAAAGCTCAAGCCGGAAGACCTTGTCATCGCGATCTCCGGCAGCGGCAACAGCCGCAACGTACTCAAAGCTGTGGACTTTGCAAAGAAGATCGGTGCGAAAGTCATCGGCGTTACAGGGTATCAGGGCGGAAAGCTCAAAGCGATGAGTGACTATTGCCTGCATGTTGGCATAGACGATATGCAGATTGCCGAGGATATCCACATGATGTTTGACCACATGATCATGCGGGTAATCGACCGGCATTACAATGGCAGGTAAAGCTGTGAAAATTGCTATTATCGCAATCCGGGGCAAAGACTGGGGTGGGGGGTTTACCACCTATATTGAGAAAATCGGCGGTGCCCTGACAAAAAGAGGGCACGACGTAACGGTGTATACGTCACGGCATTATGGAAGCGTGGACGGCGATTATTTGGGCAAGTACCGCGTCGTCACGGTGCCATCCATCAACACCAAACACCTGCTGCGCTTGTCGCTGGTGTTCAGCGCGTCGGTCCACCAAATGTTCCACCGATATGACCTGGTGCATTATTTGCTGGTGGAAAGTTCGCTGTTTGCCGTGCTTGCCAGGTGGACGGGTAAAAAGGTGGTGGTTCAATCCCACGGTATCGACCATCGCCGGGCCAAATGGGGGAAGTGTACAGCGGCGGGCATGCGCTTTTTGGAGAGACTGTCCCTCAAGATTGGCAATGCACTGACCGTTGTTTCGCCGGACATTCAAAAGTACTATCTGGACACTTACAACAAGGAAACGGATTTCATCCCGCCGGCTGTGGAAATCCCCGACAGAGCGCCACCGCAGATTATTACCGAAAAGTACGGCCTGACCGGTGGGGATTATTACCTGTACCTGGGCCGCTTTGTGCCGGAAAAAAAGGCGGATACGCTGATCAACGCCTATCGAGCGCTCAAGACAGAAAAGAAGTTGGTCCTCGCTGGCGACGATACCGGAACGGATTCCTACATGCTTTCATTGAAAGCGCTGGCGGGAAATGACGACCGCATTGTGTTTACGGGGCTTGTAACAGGGCAACTGAAAGAAGAACTGTTCAGCAATGCGTTTGCGTTCGTGCTGCCATCGGCGCTGGAAGGGCTTGCCGCCACGATGCTGGAAGCCATGAGCTACCAAACCTGCTGCCTCGTCAGCGATATTTCGGAAAACCTGTATGTCGCGCGCGACAGGGCGTTTGTTTTCCGTTCCGGCGATGTGCAGGATTGCACCCGCGCAATGGCAGATATGGAGAAAAACCAACAGTTGTGCCGGAAGTATGCTAGCAAAGCCTTCCAACATGTTCGGGCAAACTATACCCTTGAAAAAATCACTGATCAGATTGAAGCGTTATTTCAATCCGTCGTTAAAAAGTAGAATTGAGGCAAACATGAAAAAACTGTACGGAAACATCCTGGTAACCTATCGCTGTAATGCGCGCTGCAATATGTGCGATTGCTGGAAAGTCCCTACAAAGCCGTCTGAGGAATTCAAGCCGGAACTGATACGGAAATTACCGCAAATGGAGTTCGTCAGCATCGCCGGAGGCGAGCCGTTTGTTCGCCAGGATTTTCCCGAGATTATTGAAGAGCTGTATAAGAAAGCAAAACGAATTGTTGTTCCGACCAATGGGTATTTTACCGATCGAATCCTTGCGCTTTGCGAACGCTTTCCGCAGATTGGTATCCGCATCAGCATGGAAGGGATGCAGGAAATGAACGATTCCATCCGCGGCATCTCAGACGGGTACAACCGAAGCATGACGACGCTGAAAAAGCTGTTGGAGAAAAATCATCCGGACATCGGTATCGGCACGACAGTGCAGGATATGAACTGCGGCGATCTGGAACCGCTGTACAAGATGATCGATGAAATGGGGATGGAGTTTGCCACCTGTACGCCGCACAATTCTTTCTATTTCAACAAAACCGATAATAAGCTCAACGAACGAACCAAGGTAGCCGAAAGTTTTGAAACGCTGATTAACCACATGCTCAAAAGCAAGCACCCCAAGCAGTGGTTCCGCGCATATTTCAACCACGGTTTGATCAACTACATTTATGGGCAAAAGCGGCTGCTGCCCTGCGAAATGAGCAGGAACAGCTTTTTTATGGATCCACACGGCGATATTATGCCTTGCAACGGATCCGTGAAAAAAATGCCCATGGGAAACCTGAACGAACAAACCTGGGACGAATTATGGAACTCGGACAAGGCGCGCAAAGTGCGCAACGCGACGAAAAACTGTTCGCAGCAATGCTGGATGAGCGGTAATGTCGTGCCTGTGATGCGTAAATATATCTGGGTTCCCGGCTGGTGGGTGCTCAAGCACAAGCTGTTTATGGGGAGCCGCTACCGCCTGGAGGAGAACAGCTTTGTTCGCTCATCCGGCAAACGCGATGCATAGAATCAACCCAAGCCATGCAAAGGATGTGCCGATATGTATTCAACGGAGTTCAACCAATATATCAAGCAGATGGTGCGCAAGAGAAGGATCAAATGGATCCCGATGAACGCGCAGCGGCTGATTCGTTTGTTCTTGTTTCAATTCACAGCGGATCATCGGCGGCTGAAAAAGCTCAGGAACATACATCAAGGCGAGCGCTGCTACATTATCGGCAACGGTCCCAGTCTGACGATTGAGGATTTGGATAAGCTGGAAGGGCAGACTTGTTTTGCGTTCAACCGAATCTATGAGGTGTTCCCTAAAACAAAGTGGCGGCCGACATACTACATGGTTTTGGATAACAACGCGATGGTCAGTACAGCGCAACATCTGGATGAAATCGATGCAAAGCTGCGCATCCTCAACGTTATGGGGAAACTGCGCGGAATTAAACCCGACAAGCGCACGGTATTCTTTTGCTCATATGGCTTGTATTCCTCCAAGGAATTCAAGTTTAAGAAAAAGCATATCAGTGAAAACATCGCGCGTTGTTTTTCGCTCAACAATTCCGTGGCGTGCGATGCGATTGAAGCGGCGATCTTCATGGGATTTCGCGAGATCGTCCTGCTGGGTGTCGACCATAACTACTCCAAGTATATCGACCAGTTTGGCAACGGCTTTTGCGATCCGCTTGTGCAGGACTACGGACTGACCAACAAGCATGAGCATGTGAGCTATATCCATAAGGACGCTTTGGAATCATCGTATATGTGCTATAAAACGTACTGCGACGCGCATGGTATACGCATCGTAAACGCCACGCGTGGCGGCAAGCTGTCTGTATACGATCGCCAGCCGCTGGAAGAGCTACTCTAGGAAATCAGGATTCATCCAATTCTCATGATCACATCCGAAAGGGGCAATGCTTAGATGGGTCTGATGCCGCAGAAATTCAAGAAATTCAAAGCAATTTACCGCAAAGTGGATGGGAGGGAAATCCTCAGGCAGTATCGACAGGCGGGTATTCTGCCTTATATGCTTTTGCAGGCGATGCTGCTGGGGGTTTCCCAAACGTCGCTGGAGATTTTGCGTCTGATCGGGAGACGGAAAATTTGTAAAAAGCTTGCCGCACGGTATGCGCATGCGCTGGATGGGCTTCCCGCTAATGCAGCCGGTGCCAAGAAAAGTTCCGATCAAGTATGGGTTTGCTGGCTGCAGGGCATGCAAAACGCTCCGATGTTCGTACAGCATTGCTTTCGCTCTTTGCAAGAAAACCTGCCGGACAGGGAGATCGAGCTGATTACATCCGACAATTTTGAAAAGTATGTTACCCTGCCTGACTATATTCTTGAAAAATGGCGCAGCGGTGTGATTACCAACACACACTTTACCGATATCCTGCGGCTGGAACTGCTGATTAGCTATGGCGGAGCATGGATCGACGCCACGGTTTTATGCACAGGAAATACGTTGCCTAGCTATATCTGGGACAGCGATCTATTTATGTACCAGACAATCAAACCGGGGAAGGACGGAAGCTATGTGAATATTTCGTCCTGGCTGATGATCGCGCGTTCCCATAACAGAATTCTCATCGCCGCACAGGCGTACCTCTACGCTTACTGGAAAAAGAACACCGCAATGATGGATTACGGGCTGGTGCACGATTTCATTCGGATTGCCGGGGATCGATACCCTGACGATTGGAATGCGATGGCCAAGGTATCCAACGGCGTTCCGCATATGCTGCTTAACGAGCTATTTGAGCCCTTCAACGAGCAGCGTTTTGAGCACATCAAACAGCTTAGCTGCTTCCATAAGCTTTCCTATAAGCAGCCTGCGGAGATGTTTGAGAAAAAAGGCACCTACTACGACGTTATATTTTGCAGTGGTGACTCCCGGTGAACCGTTTGGCCATATTCCAAAGGAGGATGTCTTGATAAAATTCAGCGTGATTGTTCCGATCTTCCGGGTGGAGCAGTATTTGGACCGGTGTATGGAATCCATTGTGAATCAAACGTATCGTAACCTGGAGATCATCATGGTAGACGACGGATCCCCGGACAGCTGCCCCGCGCTGTGCGAAGAATGGAAGCGCAGGGATAGCCGGATACAGGTAATCCATAAAGAAAACGGGGGTCTCGCGCTGGCACGTAACAGCGGGCTTGAGATTGCATCGGGTGACTATGTATCCTTTGTGGATTCGGATGATTATCTGGCAGCGGAGCTTTTTTCGCTCGCCGCGTGTGAACTGGAAAAAACAAAAGCGGATATCTGCTGGTTTGGTCATTGCGTGGTTGATCGTGATGGGAAGAAACGCAACGCGCCGATGGATTATCCGGATGGGGTAACGGACAAAGAAATACGGTTTGAGCTTTTACCGCGTACTTGCGGCACAGGGTTTACCCATGCAGGGAGCAGCTATTCCCTTGTACCGGCATGGAGCGGTATTTACCGCCGCGCATTTCTGGATGAAAACGACCTGCGCTTTCAAAAAATCGTCAGCGAAGACAAACTCTTCAATATGCAGGCGTTCTATCATGTGAAAAGCATATCGTTTCTGGCAAAACCGCTGTATATGTACTGTGCAAACGCCTCGTCGCTGACAAAAGTATACCGCCCGTATTTGTTTGATGCCGCTTGCGATTTATATGCCCGGCAAAAGAAACTGGTTGAACAATGGGGACTGCAAACGGTTTTGGATCAAGCGGTACACGCCAGTTTCCTGACGCATGTGCATGCCTGCCTGAAACAGGAAAATCGTTTTGTGTGGGATGCAGACACACGCAAGGCAAAACAGAGGATGAAAACGATTTGCGGTTCTGCTGAAACGCAGGAAGCAATCCGGCAGTATCCCATGGAGGCGGTAGAACGCAAAAAACGGATCTTCTACCGATGCGTTCAGCTTCGCTTTGTGCATGCCGTCAGGTGGATACTGCGGATGCATGATGCTTTGGAAGCTACGTAGCCTGGATGATTTCTGTATGGTGTCACAAAAGCCCGGCAATGACCCCGGCATCTGTGCCAACATACAATTGACGACATAAAGGACTGGAGCGTGCATGAGAATTCGGGCTAAAACGCTGATTTATTTTCAGATCATCTATAACCTGATCATTAAATATTTGATTCAGGCTTTTCACCTTCCATCGATGCTGAACTATGTGTCCGATCTGGTCACGATTTTCTTGTTGCTTGCGATGTTGCAGGGACGAAAGGGTGGCCATAGTCGGATACGCCAGTATGACCCGGCTTCACAAAAGCCTTTTATTGGGCGGCACTACTTGTTTAAGGGGCTTGTGATTGCCTATATTTTGTGGTCGGTGTTTTCCTACATTATTAACCTGTACAATCCCGTGCTGTATCTGTGGGGGATACGGAATAATTTCCGCTACTTCGTGTTTGTAGCCGCCTGCTACAGATATTTGAACAAAGAGGATATTGAGAGAATATTCGACATTTTCTTTTGGTTTTACTGTGTCAATATTGTGGTGTTATCCTATCAAATCCTCGTGCAGAATATACGGTACGATTTCGCATCAGGCTTGTTTGGCGCTGGCGAAGCGATGGGCGGGGTTTCCGAATTAAATGCGCTGATTGTGATTGTCGTTTCCATTTACGTTGTCAAATACCTGACGCGTTCGGCTCCGCTGTGGAAAATGATCGTAGCTGTAGCGGGAGCACTGTTTATGGCGGCAATTAATGAGCTGAAAATTGTTTACATCGAGGTTTTTATCATTTTCGCGTTGGTCACGCTGATTACGAGGTTTTCCGTCAAAAAACTGACAATGATAGGCCTTGGAACCATGCTGATGGCCTTCAGTATGATCTATCTGCAAAGCCTGTACCCCAATTGGGCCGGGTTTTTCTCCATTGATGAGATTGTGCGCTATTCCACCATGGGGTATGGATCGAAAACTGCCATCAGCCGGATTGGCGCTGTTGGATTTGTTACGGAACATTTCTTTCATGATCCGCTGGAATACATTTTCGGAATTGGCCTTGGGAATGCGGACTATTCCTCCAATTTCACCTTTCTGCAATCCAAGTTCTATCAGCTTCATCAAAACACAAACTACCATTTCATCCAAAGCGCATTCACGCTGGTGGAGATGGGCTTTGTAGGGCTTGGCTTATTTATGGCAATACTGCTTTCGCCTGCTATGTATTCCATGCAAATCAAACATCGAACTGGCCTGTCAAAACAGGATCGATATCTGCTCAACATTGTGATTCTTATATCGCTGTTTGCAATAGTGATGCTGTTTTACAATCTGGCATTGCGCAGGGAAGGAATGGCGTATTCATATTTTTTCTTTTTCTCCATACCGGTGATTGTAGTCAAAGAGGCAAGCTGGCGCGGCGGCGAAACGGCATCGTCCCTGCGCTAAGTGCTGCCTAAGCAATCCAGCCGCGAAAAAAAGGGTACTATCGTGCGGGAAGGAACACAATGCGGAACTTAAAAAAGCTGGTTTCCACGACGGCAATCTATTTTTTGGGCAGCGCAACATCGAAATTGATTGCGTTTTTTATGCTCCCTCTCTATACACACTTTATTGAGCCGGCGCAATACGGATTATATGACCTTTACGTCTCGTATACGAATCTGTTTTACACGATTTGCTTTTTCAGCCTCTGGAATGGGGTGATGAAGTTGTACTTCGATGCGCAAACTGAAGAGGCAAAAACAAGCGTTATCAACAGCAGCCTATTGCTGTTTTCAATAAGCAGTGTTGTATTTGGCAGCGTGTTTTACGTCTTTGGGATCATCACTTCCATGGAAAGCCTTTTGGTTGTTATTGTATACGGTATCTTTTCCGCGCTGAACGAATACTACGGCTACTGCGCCCGGTCTATGGGCCGCAATATCCGTTTTGCGGTGTCGGGGATGATTGCCTCGGCAGTGATCGCCGTTACAAACATCGTGCTGCTGCAGCTAAACTTTGGGTATATATCACTGTTTCTCTCCTATTGTGCAGGCGTATTTGTGCAGGTTATCATCCTGGAAAGCAGTCTGAAAATCCTTAAAAACTTTTCATGGCACACAATTTCCGTGCAATTAATCAAACGCTTGTTGAAATTCTCCTGGCCGATTTCGCTGAGCTCGTTGGCGTTTTGGTTTTATTCCGGGTATAACCGTTTCATCATCGTGCAAAAACTTGGCGAGGAAGCCAATGGATATTTTGCCGTCGCTACGAAATTTGGCATGATGATCGCGTTTGTCGCGGCATGCTTTGCAAAAGCCTGGCAGGAATTCTCCTTTGCCCGCGGCGATTACAGCGAAGAAACGCGCCGGACATACGCCGATCTCGCAACGAAATACAGCTATCTGCTGGTGTTGGGATTTGGGCTGTTTACGGTCTTTACGATTGTCGTATTCCCGTTTTTTATTAACGAACGCTATCAGGCTGCGCGGTACCTGATCCCATTGTATATGCTGGTAAGCGTTATGGATGCGTACCATGCGTTTTTAGCGGGCATTGTGAATACATACTACAAATCGCATTTGGTGTTCATTTCCATGCTGGCCGGCTGTCTGCTGAATATTCTGCTCATCCATGTGCTGATAGGCCGTATGGGTGTATATGCGGCAATCGTCTCCATGCTTGCCGGCTATACGCTGAGCAATATTATTCGTATGCGCATTGTGGTTGGAATTATTCAGTTTAAGCCGAAGATCAATTATCTGTTTGCTATATCGGTCATTGGGTTGAGTCTGTTGAACTACTGGAAAGGCGGATGGGTTACGACGGTTTGCCTGACGATAGGCCTTTTATTTCTTGCATGGAAACAGTTTGGATCGACTGCGCTGGCACTGCTGCGCAAATGGAAAGGAGTGGGTATCGAATGATCAGAACGCTTAAGAGAAAAGTGATGTATCAGCTGTCCTATGTTTGGGATGTAGTATCGACGTTTTGGAAGCTCAGAATTGCAAAACGGCGGAAACGGGCGTTTCTGTTTGGCTGTCCTATTCATGCGAATATGGGCGATCAGGCGCAAACGTACTGCACATTGGCATGGCTCAAGGAACATGAGCCGGAGTACGCCGTATCCGTGTTTCCGGCATCGTCGCTGATCAAGTTTGATGGATTACTGCTGCGCTTGATTCACCGGTATATCAAGGACGAAGACAAAATTTATATGCATAGCGGGTATCATCTCACCAATCTTTATATGCTGGAAGAGGAGATGAACCGCAGGGTGGTGTCTCTGTTTGGTGATCGGCATTTGGTGTTTTTCCCACAGACGGTATTTTATACGAAATTACAGGAAGAAGCGCTGACAAGAGAGGCATTTTCAAAACATGCTAATATCTCGCTGATGTGCCGCGACAAAGTTTCACACAAGCTTGCAGCGAACTTGTTTCCAAACGCGAGGCTGATGCTCAAGCCGGATATTGTCACAACGCTGATCGGGCACTTTCCCGTGCCGGCCGTCAAACGAGATGGCATTCTGCTATGTATGCGGGATGATAAGGAATCCCTGATATCCGGCGATGCGATTGTCAAATTACGAAAACAGCTGATGGCCTTTGGTACCGTGGACAGAAAAGATACTACGATAGACGAACTTGGCTTTACTATTATACGAAATCGGGAAAAATACTTAAGGAAAATCATCACGGAGTTTGCATCCTATCGCGTGGTGGTTACCGACCGTTATCATGGAACGATATTCTCCCTTGTTGCCAATACACCTGTCATCATTGTGCCAACGAAAGACCATAAACTGACTTCGGGCGCAGATTGGTTTCCCGAGGAATTTTCCAGGTATATCGTCAGCGTATCGAATGAAAAGGAAGTTTTTGTGACCGTGAGAAACTTGCTGGCTAAACGTTATGATTACGCTTTGCCTGACATATTCAACCATCGGTACTATCAAGATTTGAAAAAAGAATTGGATGCCTATGATGCCCGTACTGTGTAATAAAGAAGTTTGCTATGGTTGCACGGCTTGCGTCCAAGTTTGCCCGAATCATGCGATATGGATGCAGCAGGACGAGGAAGGTTTCCTTTATCCGAAGATTGACGAATCGCTGTGCGTGCAATGTGGGAAATGTGAACAGGCATGCAGCCGGATGCAGGCACAGATACATGCCGCGGCATACCCGCAAAAAGCGCTTGCTTGCCAAGTAGTGGGCAACGATATTCGGCAAAACAGTACATCGGGCGGCGTGTTTTTTCTGTTGGCATGTACTGTGATGGGAAAAGGCGGAAGCGTTTTTGGCGCGGCGTGCAATGCGGATATGGAAGTTGAACATATCCAAGCAACCAACGTTCGTGAGTTGATGAAAACACAGGGGTCCAAGTATGTGCAGAGCAAGCTTGGAGATACATTTGCGCAGGTGAAAAACGCGCTGTCATCCGGGAAGCCCGTGCTGTTTTCAGGAACGCCCTGTCAGGTGAGTGGACTTATGGTGTATCTGAATAAATCATACGACAACCTGATAACTTGCGACCTCGTGTGCCATGGTGTTCCATCGCCCACGGTGTGGCGTTCCTATGTGTTATGGCAGGAAGAGAGACATGGCGGAAAGTGTACGCAAGTCAATTTCCGGTCCAAGAGATTGGGATGGCATTGTTACTCTATGGAAATGAAGTTTCAAAACGGAAAAGCCTATCAGGAAACAACGTATGCCGATCCGTTCAGCAGGGGATTTTTACGGAATTTCTTCCTGCGGCCATCCTGCTATCACTGCGCGTTTGCGCGTACGGAACGCGTATCCGATATTACACTGGCAGATTACTGGGGATATGACGAAAAAGAGGGTGTTGTCAAACACGACGAAAAAGGCATTTCTCTGGTCATAATCAACACTGAGCAGGGGCGAAAAGTGTTTGATCAAATACAAAAACAAATGCTCTGCGAGGAACGCCCCATTGAGGATGCGCGCCAAAAGAACCCGAGCCTGCGGGGCCCGTCGGCAGTCCCGGACAATCGCGCGGGGTTCTGGAACGATTATCGAATGCGGCCGTTTCAAACTGTTATAGACCGCTACCTATATCCCGATCCTGATGCGACAAAGAAGAGAATACAGTGGTCGCTGCCCGGGAGATGGTTGTTTATGTTTCGTAAACGCTTGAAGCGGTTATTGCTGGGAGCTGGGATACGATCAGCGCCGAGGCATAGAGCACCGTGAAAGCAGAACGCAAAGAATTGGCAGGAGAAGCATGAAGCATGATAACGCAAGGTTTTTCAGCCATATGGACAAAGCGGAACTGTACCGGTGGATGGTTTGGAGTGTTCCGTTCATCTGGTTAGCGCTGTTGATGTGGCTATCTGCGGAAAATGGAACGGCGACCAACCAAACCAGCTCGCGGCTGACGGCGGCGATCGTGGATTTGCTGGGGATTTCAGAAAACCATGCGGCAGGACTCAACCACCTGCTGCGGACGTTTGCACATTTATTCGTTTTCTTTGTTTTTGGCGGCGCTGTGTATTATGCGGCCTGGGTATCGCAGCCTTATCAAAGCGGAGCTGCGCTGCGAAGCTTTATAGCCTGCATCATCTTGGCGGTTATTGATGAAGTGAAGAAACTATGGATCCCCGGCCGTCATCTTGACTGGGGGGAGATGGGACTGAATTGTATCGGCGCGGCGGTTGGGGTTTGTCTGGCGCTGTATTACATCCGGCGCTTTATGTGGCGGCAGAAAGCTACATACTGCCTTGCCCGCTATCAAGCCGGAACTGCTGTAATAGTCAAGTAACGAACTGTAATGGACCGGAAAGGATGCCAGGTTGTGCGTGGATTGGGAGAGAACACCAGTCGAAAAATGAAACGGCGAAAGGGTTTCCTTTTCCTTATGCTGCTGATTGCCGTGATCGCCATCATCATCGGCAGCTGCTTGGAAATGGGAAATCAAGCGCAGAAGCGCTGTGTGATTTCGGCAGATGTCGGACTGTATAAGACAATGGAACATCAAGGGATTTCATATGTACAGAAGGCCGCGATGGAAACGTACCTGCTGATGGGCGTGGATCAAACCGCCCAGAACGCAGGGATCGGAGCGCGACAGAGCGGGCAGGCCGATTTGTTTTTGCTATGGGTCGTCGATCACACAAACCGGAGAATTTACCAACTGCAATTGGACCGCGATACCATGACGGAGGTGCAGGTGTATGGCGTTTTGGGAACCAAAACGGGAACCAAGGTGATGCAGCTGTGTTTATCACATAGCTTTGGCGCGACGCCGATGGAAAACAACCAAAATGCGATCGATGCTGTGACCGGGCTGCTCAATAACATTCCGATCGATTACTATCTTACATTCAGCCTGGAGGCGATCGGAGTGATGAATGATGCGCTGGGAGGCGTAACGGTTACCCTGCAGGATGATTTTTCCGCCTATGATCCTGCGATGACCGCGGGCAAAACAATGCGCCTAAGTGCCGCGCAGGCAGAGATCTTTACGCGGTTTCGCATGGAAGTGGGCGATGGAAGCAACGACAGCCGTATGGTAAGGCAAAGGGTTTTTCTTAGCGCAGCTGTTCGATTGCTCAAGGAACAAACGGAGAACCAAGCGGATTTCATTGGAGAACTGTACGACGAACTTGAAGATCTGATGACGACCAATGTTTCAAAAGGCCAGATGATCAACGACCTCAATACGGCTTATGCGTACACCCTACAACCTGTAGACATTCTTGAGGGTGAACATACGATTGATGATTCCGGGTTTGTGGCGTTTTACGTGGACGACGATGCTGTGATGCAATGGATATTACAGGTTTACTATCAGCCTGCCGGGTAATCGGCAGGCTGTGGGAACGGTTAGCTTGAAAGGAGAACAGGAAATGAAAAAGTGGATGATTCTATTAATGGCTGCTATGGTACTGGGTATATCCACGGCAGCGGCGCAGGCTCCGGTGGAGAGTATATCGGCAATCGATACGACGCGGGTGGTGGAAATTACGGGTGCTGACGACGTGGTACTTTCCGATGAATTTGCTATTTTTCCGGTTGAATCCAAGGTGGCGATCGAGCAGGAAATCAGACGGTTTTATGATTTTGTCAATAGCACAGAAAATAAACAGCCACCGATCACCTTTTTTATGACGGAACAGCAGCAGATGGTTGAGCAAAGCTTACCAGACGGCGTTTTGCCGGAGTTGCTGCAGGTGAATGAGATTGTATCCATCGACGAGATCAACTATACCACGGAGATTGGCGATGTACACGTAGAATTCGAGTTTGCTACAACCTATGAACCCGGTATCTTTGTTTCCATTTTGCTGGGATTGACACATGCGGATGTCAGCGAGGAGTGGGATGAAGACACCGATTGGAACACCAACACCGAATGGTGGGTATTGAAAGCGCAAGCCCAGGAAAATGGCGATTTGCTTATCACATTTCCCCAGGAGGTGCTGGAGAAGATGATG
The DNA here is from genome assembly GCA_963678055.1 of Candidatus Limiplasma sp. Taxonomy (GTDB): domain Bacteria; phylum Bacillota; class Clostridia; order Christensenellales; family Aristaeellaceae; genus CAXXOK01. The sequence continues at coordinate 2,225,612 of OY782679.1, read as the reverse complement.
TCGGCACCTGCAATCACGATGGTCGTGTTCAACCAGCCTTTTTGATGGGAAAGCGGGACAACCGCAGCCGTCACACAGCAGGAATAGCGGTAATCTTGTAACAGCAGGTTGCCGAAACAGGAGGATATAAACCTATATGGCACGAAATTACCGGGCGACTAAACCCGGCAGACCAAACAAGCAGCCCATGGCCAATCTACCCGATGCGGAACTGGAAGACGGTATCATTGATTTACGCGGGTTGTTTTACCAGCTTATGGATCATCTTAAGTTCATTGTAGCGCTGTCGCTGCTGGGAGCTATTATCATGGGCGTTGCCACAGCATTTTTTATTACGCCCAAGTATAAAACGGCCTCGAAGATCTATGTTCTCAACGCCGGTGACGCTGCAATCAATTTGGCGGATCTGCAAATCGGCGCTTACTTAACGGCAGACTATCAGGAAGTGTTCGAAAACTGGATTGTACACGAGCGCGTGATACAGGCACTGGATTTGCCCTATAGCTACAGTGAACTGTCCGGCATGCTGACCGTTACCAATCCAGCCAATACGCGGATACTTTACATTGCGGTATCGTCGCCGGATCCAAAGGAAGCCAAGGCGATTGCTGATACCTATGCAAAGGTGGCACAGGAGTTTATTGCCACGACAATGGATATCAAGGAGCCCAATCTATTTGAGGAAGCCCTGCTTCCCACAGCGCCGTTTTATCCAAGCAAAACCAAGAATGTTTCCATAGGGTTCCTGGCAGGATTGCTGCTGTCCTGTGGCTTTATCACGCTGCGATTCTTTACCGGGGACAAAATTCGTACCTCCGAGGATATCGAGCGATATGTCGGGCTGCCAACGCTTGGGGTGTTCACCATGCAAGCGCATTCTGCATCTGGGAAACAGCAGCATGCCAAAGTGCACAAGGAACCGAAACATGAAAAACCAAAGCGGAAGAGAAGTGTAAAAGCATGAAAAAAGCAACGATTGGCAAGTCGATTTCTCTCGACTTTATGGGTGACGAAGCCATTAATGCTATTTGCAGCAACGTACTATTTGCGGGTCGAAACATTAAAAAAATCCTTGTGACCAGCGTCAATAGCGCAGAAGGTAAAAGCTTCATGGCACAGCAAATGCTATGGAATTTCGCAAAACGCGGCAAACGAACTGTGTTAATTGATGCAGATCTTCGGCGGTCAAACCTCGTAATGGATCTTGAATTTCGGACGGATGCGCCGATCAAGGGGCTTGCACATTTGTTGGCCGGGTACAGTGTGCTGGATGACGTGCTGTATGAAACGGAAATCCCGTCAGCAGTGATCCTGCCGATGGGGCGTTTCGTGAAAAGCCCTGTTTCTTTGCTTGCGCTGCCGCAGTTTGGCGACATACTGGACGCGCTTGCGGAGGCATTTGATATTGTATTGATCGATTCGCCGCCTTTGGGTGTGGTGATTGATGCGGCGGATATCGCCAGCAATTGCGACGGGACCGTGATTGTCGCGGAATATGACAAAACCCGCCGCAGAGATTTGCTCAGCGTGCGCAATCTGATAGAGCAAACCGGTTGCCCCATTCTTGGCTGCGTTATTAATAAGTTAAAAATGGAGACCTTCGGCGCGAAACGATATTACAATTATTCCGGGTATTATTCCGGCTACAACTCGTATAACAATACAGCGCACACGAAATAAGCTGCGTGGTGATGTGCTGGTGGGATAGTACTGTGGGAAACAAAGGCCTACTAGTTTGATGATATCCCACATTGACATAAAAAACACCGTTCCTGCATAGGAACGGTGTTTTTTTTATTGTGCGGGTGACTGTTTTGAAACCCTGATTGTTAATCACGATGTAGTTTTGGTGAAATACGCGGTTTCTATTGTCAGTCGCTTCTATTATGATATCGTTATCTTATAAATAGTATTCGGCGAAAAAGGCCTTTACGTAAGTGGGAAGAAATCAGCGCGTATTGAATCTCAAGGCATTTTGATGCTCTGCTCCAGTGAAGCTCCCTGTTTGAGCCGGTAAAAGTGAAGGAAGGAAACGACAATGAAAAGAATCGTAAGCCTCGTACTGACTCTGGTTGTGCTATTATTTGCAGCAGCAGCAGCAGCAGCAGCAGCCACAGCCCAGGAATATGCCGAACCTACGCTTTATAATGCGTCCGATGTGTTAGGGCTTGATACACTCTACCGTCTGTATGACCGTAGCTATTATGAGGAAGAATCCGACCAGCCCGGCACTGTGATCGGCATGAAATTTACCAGCGAGGTGTACGAAAGATCGTACAAGCGGTCGATCAATGTTTACTTGCCCTACGGCTATGATAAAAATGGAACGCAGCGCTATCCTGTGATTTACTTTTTCCATGGCCGGGGATGCGATCAGGACACCTTGCTTTTCAATCCGCAGACCAAGAATGCCTTTGACAACATGATTGCCACAGGGATTGCCGAGCCGTTTATTTTGGTGACACCGACATATTACTATGATGTACGGCATAACCTGTACGACATTGACCTGTTTGCAGAGGAACTGCGGACGGAGATCATGCCGCTGGTCGAAGGGACTTATCGTACTTATGCTGAAACGGCGGATGACGAAGGCTTCCGTGCATCCCGGAATATGCGTGCAATCTCCGGGTTTTCCATGGGCAGCATGACGGCGATGTCCCTGTTTGACAAAATGGTGGACTACAGTTATTACTTCCTTCCTTTCAGCGGGGCAGGTGACTGGAGCAATGTGCTGGGTGTTATCGACGGCGAGGGTCCGTTCGCTGATGATTTCTTCATTTACATGGCATGCGGCGGTGAAGAAGACGGCGCATATGAAGGCTGTGTCGACCTGGTGAAAACAATGGCAGCCGATACGGCGCACTTCAGCTATGGAACGGATATGGCGGAGGACAATTTCTACTTCTGCCTTTCCGATAATATCCATCAGGATTTGACCTCTCGCTATTACCTATACAACGCGTTTGTGGATGGCTTGTTCAAGTAAAGCTGTAGGAGTTTTAGTACGCTGGCATAAGGTGTGCCGGGCTTCCCAGACTGTGATTGATGATCCGGAAGGGTCGTTGCCCGAAAAGGGCAACGGTCCTTTCTGTACGAAAGCAAGGAGCAATGAATGAAAAGAACGATTGCGGGATTCCTGATCGCGTCTATGCTGGTTTTAGTGTTGGCAAATGCATTGGCGCAGGAAGCTGCCTGCACGCATGACTGGCAACTGATGGATAGCACAGAAACCTGTGAAATGGTTACAAACTACTGGCAATGCAGCCTGTGTGGTGAGACCCGCGTTGAAGAAATTCCTACTGGGGAAACCCATAAAATCACCCATGCACTTCTCTATGATTACTGCGATGTACTGCTATTTGGGTGCCCGTTCTGCGATACGGTACTGTCGGAAGAAAAAGGCCCGATAGACCATGATTATTTCAATACGCTCAATCATGCGGGCTGTGCCTGGGTTAGCAGAACCTGTCCGCGATGTCACAAGGAGATACTCTACTCAACACTGCTCGTGGAGGACCACCACCAGTGGGTGGAAGACGGGGATGTCTTCCGTTGCACTGTATGCGGCGAGACGAAGTGCCTGGCTGATGCGTCCGATGCAAGCGTTGATGGCTGCACCTGGGGCGAACCCGTCAGCGATCCGGTTCACCTTGCGTTGCTTTATGCTTGCAGTGTTTGCGGTAGGCAGAAACGCGAGCCGATGATGGATTATGCGACGCTTGATGGAACGGCTGCATGGACTGTGCGCAGAGATGTGCGGATTTGCGAAGAGCCCGATAGTTTAGCTGCCGAGCTCATTCCTGCAATGGGGAGCCAGGTGCTGGTTTTGGAATTTGATATCGCTTCAGAGGAAGGCGATGGAGAAGAGCTTTGGGCAAAGGCCGTGTATGACGGTGTTGTCGGGTTTGTTCCACAGAGCTATCTTTCCACGCAGCAGCCTGCAATCTAACCAAACGGTTGGATGGCAATAGCGAATGCTATTGATATGTACCATGAACTGCCTATTGTTTTCATGCGGCAGATTCAATAAAACAAGGTTACGGAGGAAATGAAAATGAGAAAAATTACCATTGGTCTGGTCATTGTCATGCTATGTACCCTGTGCGTAAGCACAGCTGCGCTTGGTGAAAGCCTGAGCCCAGAACAGCAAGCGCTCCTTGCAACACTTCCGGGAGAGTCTACCTTTACGGAGACAGAGGTAGAATGCGTCAAAGACGACGGAACTGTACTTCGGGGCACCTATGTGATGCCCGATGCTACAGACGGAGAGTTAGTCCCGCTGGTTATCCTGAGCCATGGCTTTAACAGTTCCCGTAACAGCTGCGCCAAACTTGCATTGGGGTTTGGGAAAAGCGGCATTGCGAGCCTGCGCTTCGATTTTGGCGGATCCGGGGAAAGCGATGGGAAATCCACCCAGATGTCTGTTTTAACAGAGGTGGACGATTTGAATGCCATCATTGACTACGCAAAAACACTGGACGGTATTGATACAAATCACATTTTTCTGTGCGGTAACAGCATGGGTGGCTTTGTAACGGCATTAACGGCCATTGAGCGGCAGGAAGAAATTGCGGCAGTGATGCTGAATTACCCGGCGTTCTCGCTCCCCGATGGTGTGCGCGCTGGCCGGTTGATGGGGGTAACGTTTGATGTTAACAATATTCCCAAGGTGATTCGTCCTGACGGATTTCCTGTGGGCAAACCCTTCGTGAACGATGTGATTGACATGCATCCTTATGAACAACTGCCCCTGTGCACACTTGATGTGATGATCCTTCATGGCGATGCTGATGATATGGTCGACATCGAGTATTCCTACAAGGCAGTGGAAGCATACCCGTCTGCCGTGCTGCATGTGATCGAAGGCGGCGGACATGGTTTTGCGGGTGAACAGCTTGTGGAACAAATCGAACTGAGCGTCGCATTTGTGCAGGCACATCTGCAATAAGAGCAGCGCCTAACGCAAGGCAATACCATTGCTGGCCGGGATCTTTCGCCTGTGCTTGACGCATGGGTGAGCGGCTGGTTTATGGTATTGCTTTGCCGGGCATATCGCTTCGGGGAGACTGGGCAAACTGCCTTTTATAGGCTCTGTAAAAAGCGGAGTAATCGTCATATCCGCAGGCGGTGCAAACAAGGCCTGCACTTTCGCCCCGCTGAATCATCGCGCGGGCTGCGAGTAGGCGTTTCACGCCTATATATCGTTTTAATGAGGTGCCTGTCGCGCGGTGAAATGTGCGCGCTATTTGAGAGGGAGACACAAAGAAGGTTTTGCTCAACGCCGTGGTTGTTATTTTCTCAAATAGATGTTCATTCACATAGGCGACAAGCTGCGCCTTAGCACCATGGCCGGGGACAACGTCTCCCCGGCGTATAGTAAAGGCATCGCATACTGCGGGAAGCAGGGAGAATAAGCGCGCAATCACATGGGCGCGCACCTGTGTTGAGCTTGAGAAATCAAAGTCTTGAAATGCGCTTTTCCAATGTGGACTGGGGAAATCGCGGGCGGTATAGTGGTTCAGCTGTCCTAGTGGCCGATCCCGAAAGGGACGAAGCAAGTCGCCGCTTGCGTCCAGCAGCCGGATGAGCTGCGGTGAGAAATGGATTGCAATGCGTTCGTACGGCTGCGTGGGATCAATCAACAGCTTATGGGTCTCCGCTTCGCGCATAATCATCAAATCTCCGCTATGCAGCGGATAGCGCGTTCCTTCTACCAGATAGCTGCCTGTGCCGGCAATCATATAGTAGATCTCGTACATTTCGTGTGCGTGTATCGAAAAATCGGCTGGCTGCGGGGTATGATCCAAGGAATGGTGGCAATACAGCAGCTCATCACGATAGGTAAACAAATGTTCCATGGGCTCGCCTCCCAGAGAAGCATACTGGAAGATGCGTGAAAATGCAATAATAAATGCTTATATTCGCAATATTATTGCAAATAGTACTGTTATACTAAGAATGAGACTATATCAACACACATAGGGGGAATTTTTCAATGACATTAATGAAGCGTGAAGTATACAAGTATACTGTCGCATGTCCGACCAGCATTGGTGTACGTTTGACGCCAGATAACCGCATGGCAGTACACAATAGCAATCATTTCACCATGCAGGCAACCAGCGCGGAAACAAACGTGCTGAATGTGTCTGCTTCGCTGGGGCATCCCTGCCTTGCGCTGACCAAATTTGTCGAGGGCAGCCCGGTCGCCGCGTTTGTGCAAAGCCAGCTTCGGGCTCGCAATATTGCCTATGAAGGGGCTTATGTCCCGCAGGGCGGGCCGTGGGGGTTCCGGCATCAGTTCAATATTGCCGACAGTGGATTTGGCATGCGCGCACCCCGGGTTTGGAACGATCGCTCCGGGGAAGTTGGACGCACGCTGGATATCAGCGAGTTTGACATTGACCGCATCTTTGGCCAGGAAGGTGTTGGCATACTCCACATTTCAGGTCTGATCGCCGCGCTAAGCCCGGAAACCACGCGGTTCTGCGTAGAACTGGCCAAGGCCGCACGGAAACACGGCACGCTGGTCAGCTTTGATTTCAACTATCGTAAAACCTTCTGGCTGGGGCGTGAAGAGGAGCTTTCCAAGGCGTTTCGCGAGATTACGACGCTTGCTGACATCCTGATCGGCAATGAGGAAGATTTTCAGCTGTGCCTGGGCATGAAAGGCCCGGAAGCCGGCGGGGAAGATTTGGCCGCCAAAATTGAAAGCTTCAAAGAAATGATTGCACAGGTGCAAAGGGAATATCCCAATGCCAAGGTGTTTGCCACCACGCTGCGCGAGGTTGTCAGCGCCAATGAACATCTATGGGGTGCTCTGCTGCGCACAGAAAGCGAATGGTATGTAGAAGAGCCGCGCCCGATTCCGGTGCTGGACCGCATTGGCGGAGGCGATGGATTTACCGGCGGCCTGCTGTACGCGATTTCACAGGGCTGGGCAGCGGAGAAATGGCTGGGCTTTGGCTGGGCAACCGGCGTGCTGGCTGCATCCAGCCTCAACGATTACGCGGAACCGGCTGATGAAAAACAGGTGTGGGACATTTACGCCGGCAATGCCCGCGTGCAGCGGTAACGCGGAGGACGAAAGAATGAAAAAAGCAGATATTGGTATGATCGGCTTGGCGGTCATGGGCGAAAATCTTTCCATGAACATGGAATCCAAGGGCTTTACGGTCGCGGTTTATAATATTGAAACGGATGTTGTCACCCGGTTTATGAACGGTCGAGGCCAGAACCGCAACTTTATCGGCACATATTCCTTTGCCGAATTGGTGCAGAATGTCGAAAAGCCGCGTGTCATTATGATGATGATCAAAGCAGGCGATCCGGTAGACCAGACGATTGAAACGCTGCTGCCCCTGCTGGATCCCGGCGATATCATCATCGATGGGGGTAACAGTCATTTTCCCGATACCATGCGGCGCACGAAGTATGTGGAAAGCAAGGGCATGCTGTATATCGGCACCGGTGTATCCGGCGGCGAAGAAGGTGCGCTCAACGGCCCCAGCATGATGCCCGGCGGTTCGCCTGCTGCCTGGCCGCGCGTCAAGCCGATCCTGCAGGCAATTTGCGCCAAGGTGGAGGACGGTACCCCCTGCTGTGACTGGGTGGGTGAGAACGGTGCCGGACATTTCGTGAAAATGGTGCACAACGGCATCGAATACGGCGACATGCAGCTGATTTGCGAAGCCTATCTGCTTATGCGGGAATACCTGCACATGACGCCCGATGAGATGCACGAGGTGTTTGCACAGTGGAACGAGGGCGAACTGGATTCCTATCTGATCGAGATTACCGCCAATATTTTGGCGGTCAAGGATACAGACGGGAAGCCGCTTGTTGATAAGATACTGGATACCGCCGGCCAGAAGGGTACGGGCAAGTGGACTTCCGTTGCCGCGCTGGACGAGGGGACACCGCTGACGCTAATCAGCGAGGCCGTGTTTGCCCGCTGCCTGTCCGCCATCAAGGAGGAGCGTGTGATCGCTGCGCGTGCGTATGCGCGGTCCATCCCAGCGTTCCAAGGGGATAAAGCGGAGTTTATCGAAAACCTCCGGCAGGCGCTGTATGCATCGAAAATCATCTCCTACGCGCAGGGGTACGAGCTGATGCGCATGGCGGCCGCCACCTACGGCTGGAACCTGAATTACGGCGGTATCGCGCTGATGTGGCGCGGTGGCTGCATTATCCGCAGCCGGTTCTTGGGTAAAATCAAAGATGCCTTTGATCGCAATCCCGCGCTGAACAATCTACTGCTTGACGAATACTTTAAAGAAAGCGTGCAGGCCTTGCTTCCCGCCTGGCGCGAGATCGCGGCCAGCGCAATGCGCAGCGGCATCCCCGCACCGGCACTCACCTCGGCGCTGTCGTACTTCGACGGCTATACAACCGAGCGCCTGCCTGCCAATCTGCTGCAAGCGCAGCGCGATTATTTCGGCGCGCATACCTATGAACGCATCGACCGCGAGCGCGGCGAGTTTTTCCACACCAACTGGACCGGGCATGGCGGAGATACAACCTCCAACACCTACAACGCGTAAGGAGGACATACGATGAAACATACTGGACTTAAAAACAAGGTAGCCATTGTCACCGGAGGCGCCGGGGTGCTGTGCAGCAGCTTTGCGCATACGCTGGCACAATATGGGGTCAAGGTGGCCGTGGCTGACTATGCAATGGATAAAGCCGAAGCAGTCGCCAAAGATATTCAACAGGCCGGGGGAACGGCGATGGCGGTTTGCATGAATGTGCTGGACATGCAAAGCATACAGGCCGCCAATGAAGCAGTGAAAGCGGCATTCGGCCCCTGCGATATTTTAATCAACGGTGCCGGGGGCAATCACCCGTCCGCGACCAGCGATGATGAATACTTTGCCATGGAAACCTTAAACGACCCGGACAAGAAGAGCTTCTTTGATTTGGACCCGACTGCCTTTGAAAAAGTGATGGGTCTGAACCTGACAGGAACATTCATGCCGACACAGGCTATCGCCCGTGATATGGTGACCAGGAAAAGCGGCGTGGTTTTGAACATCACTTCGATGAACGCATACCGGCCGCTGACGAAGATACCTGCGTATTCTGCGGCCAAGGCCGGTGTATCCAACCTGACACAGTGGCTGGCAGTGCATTTTGCCAAAAGCGGTATTCGCATCAATGCGATTGCGCCGGGTTTCTTCTCCACAGCGCAGAACAAAGCACTGCTTTGGAACGAAGACGGCAGCGCCACTGCGCGCACTGAAAAAATCTTGCGTGCCACACCGATGGGAAGGTTTGGTGAGCCGGAAGAATTGCTGGGCGCTATGCTGTTCCTGGTTGACGACGAGCAATCCGCATTTGTTACCGGGGTTGCGATTCCGGTAGATGGCGGTTTCTCGGCATATAGCGGGGTATAATATGCAGGAATTTCTCTATGCTAAAACAGAAACCGGACTGACGCAAAGCGAGATCGCGCAGGCGCTTAAAAAGTCGTTAGCCGGACGCACGCTGCGCCGCGTGCTCATCATTCCGCCGGATTTCACCCGGTATCACTCCAATGCCGGGTTAATCACCAACTTGTACTATCACATGCTTGATGCGCAGGGCTGCCGCGTGGATATCCTGCCGGCGCTGGGTACGCATGTTCCGGTGACCAAGGAGCAGGCCGCCATCATGTTCGGGGATATTCCGTTTGAACGCTTCCTCGTCCATGCCTGGCGCGAGGATGTGGTGACACTGGGTACCATCCCCGGCGACTTTCTCTCCGGCATTACCGAGGGCCTGTGGGACGAGCCTATCACCGCGCAGATCAACAAACTGGTGATGGACCCCGCTTACGATTTGATTATCTCCGTCGGCCAGGTCGTACCGCACGAGGTGATCGGCATGGCTAATCACGCAAAGAACCTGTTTGTCGGTGTGGGCGGCGCTGATATGATCAATTCATCGCATATGATCGGCGCTGTATACGGTATGGAACGCGTCATGGGGAAAGATCACACACCCGTGCGGAAGATTTTCGATTACGCACTGGAACTCTTTCTCAAAGACAGGCCCGTCCTGTTTGCGCTGACCGTTTGCACCGCGCCGGAAAACCAGATACGCACGCACGGCTTGTTTATCAGCCCGGATCGTGCCTGCCTGAACGCGGCAGTGAAGCTGTCGCAGGAGAAAAATATCGATTTTGTACCGCATGGCCTTAAGAAGTGTGTAGTCTATCTGGACCCTGAGGAATTTCAAACGACATGGCTTGGTAATAAGGCCATCTACCGTACACGGATGGCCATGGCAGATGGGGGAGAACTGCTGATTCTCGCACCCGGTATTCACCGCTTTGGAGAAGATATGCAGGTCGATGCGCTGATCCGGCAGTTCGGTTATCATGGCAGGCTGGAAACGCTGGAAGCGTTCCAAAAACCTGAAAGCGAAGCGCTGCGGGGCAATATGGGAGCGGCTGCGCACTTGATACATGGCTCGTCCGACGGGCGGTTTCACATTACCTACGCAGTTAAGGACATCAGCAAAGAAGAAATCGAATCCGTGGGCTATGCCGCAGCGGATTACGATACGGTCATCAAGCGTTACGATCCGCATACGCTGCAATATGGCTTCAACACGCTTCCTGACGGCGAGGAACTCTACTTCATCCCCAATCCTGCCCTGGGGTTGTGGATCGACCGGGAGCGGTTTGCGGGCTGACGCAGCATAGGAGTATCCATGGTTCACGCAGAGTTATTTTACCAAACTCTTTGTGATACATTCGGTTCATCGAATGAAAACTGAAATTGTTTGCCTTAAAACGCGGTTTCGGTTTTGTCATTGCATTCCTCACATGTCTTCAAACTATCACTGAATCAACTGTGAGAACCGGCGAAAAGCGCATGCAATTATGCATGCGCTTTTTGCTGCGGTTTGACAATCGCTTTAGGCTGTCAGGGACAAGTTACCATCGTGTTTTTGCGGTCTTAAGCGCGCTTTGAACTACCGGGTCCATGTCGTAATAGCGATATTCGCCCAGCCGCCTGTCAAACACAAGCTTTGTTTCCAAAGCAGCCAGTTCTTGATATTGCAGGTAGAGGGCATTGCTTTTTGCATCCTTGAAGGGCTTTGTGCGCAATCGTCGCTCCGTACAGACCGGTTCCGACGACTAAAAGATCAAAATGCACGCTGCTTGCGCTCCTCTACTAATTAAAGCCATACACGCGGCGGCTGAGGCGGTATCCGTTTATAATCAGTCGACGACCCAGCCTGCCCGGCAGCTTGCAAGTCGTGCTAAGCGGCCGGTAGCGGATCATGCTGTAGTTATGCGGGGTTTCTGTTTTCAGGTACTCCCAAAGCGCACGGTTTTGCCGCAGGATTGCTTCTGATCCGCTTTTAATCGACAGTACGGTTGAAACCGTGGTGACAATCTCCAGGTAATTGCGCATATAGTTGCGCTGGGCCTTGTTTTTAATCGTTTTGAGGTCGACGGCTTCGCTCATCATTCGGTTGACAAGGAACTGCTGGTCAATGCGGCGAATCATGATGTCTTCCTGCACCGATTGATCTTCCCGGCCAATGAAGTAATGATAGAAATTGACATTCAAGTAATACAGCTTTTTGACATATGGCATAGGAATATACACATACAAGTTGTCAACGTAGAAGGTATGTTTGGGAAGCGCCAGGTTGCAGGCTCGCAGTATTTCCGTGCGGTAAATCGCGGCATGCATCAGGATATATTGTCCAATCCGGAACCGCTTAATATCATGCCAGCTCAGGACGCGGTTTTCCGGCAAAGCGTTGCTGTAATCAATGACCCGTTTGTCTTTGACGCCGACCTTGTCATAAATATAGTTGCTGACGAGCAGATCAACCTGCTGCTGGGGCGAAGACAAAGACCGCAAGGTTTGCAGCACCTTGGCGTAGGCATCCCCATCGACCCAATCGTCGGAATCCACGACTTTGAAATACAGGCCAGTTGCATGCTGTAGACCCGCCATTACGGCATCCCCGTGGCCGCCGTTTGGTTTGTGGATTGCGCGGATCGTATGGGGATATTTTTGTGCATAGGCATCAGCAATAGCGGCAGTATTATCAGTGGAACCATCATTGACGATTAAAATCTCAACATCGTCACCGCATGGTAAGAGCGAATCAATGGCATGTGCCATATACGCTTGCGAGTTATAGCAGGGGATGGTAACGGTTAACAGTTTCATATAAAACACCTCGATGGGCCAAAAATAGAAAATCAGGCATTCCTGAAACAGGAATGCCATCAGGATTGTGAAGCGCAGGAACGTAGCCGGTTAGTCTATGCGGCTATGTTGCGCTTCTTCATGTACAGCGAAACTTCGGACAGAATGAAACTCATCAGCAGCAAAACTCCGCAAACAATGAGCTCGGGAACGAAAGAAACCGGATCGATGGCAGTGAAAATGTCGGCGATCGGCCATACCATGTGGTGAATATACACCAAAAATGAAACGCCGCTGGCGATACACAGGACAACAGGGGCGAAGTTTTCAAGTTTGATAAACAGCATAACAATGGATACAGCAGCGGCTGCAATCAGCGTAATAAAGGCAGCATCGCTGAACAGGGAGCCGTGCGAATAGTCGATCCCGCGGAAATTGATGCTGTAGAGGATGGCGGAGGCCAAACATAAAAGCGCGGCGAGAATCGAAACATAGAAGCCTGTCGGCCGGCGAGTTTGTGCGTTCTTTTGATCAGACATGGTAGCACTCCTTCAGGTGTATTACTGCGTACTTGCGAGACGGAGTTTTTGGTATCTTCGAGCTTTGGGGAAATGAGTGACCGTAGCAACAGCGAAAGTGAATCATAATGCGTTGCTCCGATTCGTGCTGTTTTACCAATCAAACATTATAGAGGCATTTTTATCATGGCATGGAGAGGGTATGAATGTCAAATAGTAAGAGGCGATCAAGAGCACGCATTTTCGGCATTCATCGTGAAATACTAGGCAAAGAAGGGCGCGTTACGGTTTGCCATACGCATTAACGGTATAGATCGCTGCGCGAACCGCAAGAAACATCGTTCACGCCATATAGGGGGTAACATACGACAATGTCGATGTGTTGCCATTGAAATCATTTATAATACAATCCTATACTTGACCAATCTGTACACCGAGGAACCCGCAGCGGCCCGCCGGCCGGATGCAATATCGTATGAATCACCTGCAAGGTGGAGCTGTCATGTTCGTTATGCAGGGCAGACTGCCATAAACAAAGCCATAAGGATAGGAGACTGCGTACAATGTCTACAAGGAAAGCAGCTGGAAGATCCAGAACCACAGCCAAAAAGATCCTTCTTAATATATCGGTCGCTTTGCTGGCAGTATTTTATATGCTCAATGTGATTGCCAATGAAAACGCCGGGCAGATCAACTCAACGCTTGGCATTGCTGCAACTAAAACGGTTTATATTGGCGATGGCGATCCAAACGAATATCCGCGTTATTATACCAGTGACTATGATTCCATTGCAGAGCTGAAGGCTGCCGGCCTGGCAAAGGTGCGGGAAGTGGAAGCTGAAGGCGCAGTGTTGCTGAAAAATACAAATAACACCCTGCCGCTGACGGGCCGGGAAGTGTCTTTGTTTGGCGCTACGGCGATCTCGCCGGTTTATGGCGGGACGGGGTCAGGGTCTGTATCATCTGCGGACGCGCCTACCTATCCGCAAGTTCTTACAGAGGCCGGGTTTCATATTGTCAATTCGGCGATGCTGGACTGGTATGCAGAGAAAGAACTGGGACGGGATTTCAGCAGAGGCGATATCAATGAGGCGTCCTGGAAGAAGATTTCAAAAGCAGATATCGTAGATTCATTTGGAAAAGGCGAAACCGCAATATTCATTTTAGGCCGCATTGGTGGCGAGGGTAACGACTTGAAAAGCGTCGATCACAATGACGGCAGACGGGGCGACTATCTCACATTGAACAAGGCGGAAGGACAAATTCTGGAAGGCTTGAAGGGCTTGAAAGATGAGGGGAAAATCGAGTCCATCGTTGTGCTGATCAACAGTGCCAATCCGGTATCAGCTGCATTTTTAAATGACGAAACCTATGGTGTTGACGCGGCACTTTGGATTGGTTCGGTGGGGCAAACCGGCCTGTATGCAGTAGCAGACCTCTTAACCGGGGCGGTAAATCCCTCCGGCTCGCTGCCGGACACATGGTGGACGGACAATCTGCTGGACCCGGCGATGGCAAACTTTGGAACCTATACCTACGAAAACGCGGATACGTATGATTTTGGTTCATCCTCCCGCGCGTTTACATCCTATGTTGTGTATCAGGAAGGGATCTATGTCGGCTATCGCTACACGGAAACCCGGTATGAAGATGCGGTGCTTGATACGGCAAAAACCGGAGACTATGTATATCAGGATGTGGTAGCCTATCCGTTTGGGTATGGCTTGAGCTATACAGATTTTGCGCTAACAGATATGCAGGTATCCAAAAGCGGAAGCGGCATCAATACCAAGTATGCCATTGATGTTACGGTGACCAATACAGGGAACCTGGCAGGCAAAAAAACGGTGCAGATCTATGCACAGAAGCCCTATACGCAGTATGATAAAGAAAACCAGATCGAAAAAGCCGCCGTTGAACTGGTGGGGTATGACAAGACGGCTGTCCTGCAGCCCGGAGCCAGCCAAACAGTGCACGTAGAGGTGCCCGAGTACTTTCTCACATCCTACGATGCCAATGGAACGGGTGTCTATATTTTGGATGAGGGAACCTACTATTTCACCGCTGCGGACAATGCCCATGCGGCTGTCAACAATATTCTGGCGGCGAAAGGGAAAACGACTTCGGATGGCATGACTTCTGACGGTGATGCCGCCATGACAGTGCAAGCGGAATACGCGTTTGACAGCGATACCTATGCAAAAGCGCTTGGAACCGGCAATCAGGTTGAGAGTCTGTTTGCCCAGACCGATATCAACCGCTATACCGGCCGCGGCGACAATCGCGTTGTTTACGTATCCCGCAGTGATTGGGACGGTACGCTTGCGCTTTGGACGCCTGATGATGATGGGTATAACAACCAGTATGTCAGGCTCAGCATGACCGATCAGATGGCGGCAGATGTCGTGCTGGATGCCGCAGATCTGCCAGTGAATGATGGGAATTGGCCGACGATGGGCTCGACTACTACGAACTATCAGCTGATTGATCTGCTCAAGGATGACAAGGGAGACCCTGTGCCTTACAACGATCCGATGTGGGAGCAATTGCTGGATCAGCTGACCTATGGTCAGTTAAGCCGCTTGTGTGCTGTTGGCTTGCGTATGACCATCAATATTGATGCAATTGGCAAGCCGGAAACGCTCGACCACAACGGTCCCAGCGGTGTAACCCAGAAATATGGGGCAGGGGCCAACGGGTATGCCAGTCAAACCAACGATCCGGACCAAGGCTTGACGGGCACCTGTTATCCATCCAATAATATTATTGCCGCAACCTTTAATGATACACTGGCAAAGGAAGTCGGAGAACTGATTGGGGAAGACGCCATGTGGGCCGGGTATGCCGGGTTTTATGGAACGGGCCTCAACATCCATCGCACACCGTATGCCGGGCGCGTGTTTGAGTATTATTCCGAAGATGGGATTTTGACCGGCTTGATCGCAGCGGCGGAAACAGGTGCGATTCAATCCAAAGGCGTGTATGTCTATAACAAGCATTTTGTGCTCAACGATCAGGAAGAGCAGCGCCAGGGAATCGGTACATGGTGTAACGAGCAGGCACTGCGGGAGATCTACCTGCGTGCATTTGAACTGCCGATCGTCTATGCCGATGCCAAGTGTGTGATGACATCGTTCAACCGCCTTGGCAGCATATGGGCCGGTGCGCTGTATCCGCTGCAAACAGCGTGGCTGCGCGGCGAAGCAGGGATGAGCGGATTCGCTGTGACGGATATGTACGACGCGATCTACATGTCAAAACCCCATGAGGTGCTGGCCGGAAACGATATCCCGGATAACTATCCCGGCGTAACGGGCACCGGAACCGATGTGGATACCGATGCCACAGGGCTGGGGGCGGAGTTTGCTGCATACGGGCCAAACGGCAGCATGCCTACCGCGCAGATTGCCCAGGCAATGCGAACATCTGCGCATCGGATTTTGTACACGGTGCTCCACTCTCGCGGGATGGATGGCCTCAGTGCTGATATTGTCATCAAATCCGTAACCCCCTGGTGGTCAATCCTGCTCACGGCGGCAATCTACCTGTTTGCAGCGCTGTCGCTACTGTTCCTTGTGATCATGATCCTTGATATCATCAAACGAAGCAAACGGCAATGATCGCACCAATGGATGATGAGAATTGATACGGTGTTTTGACTTTTTCTACGAATGAAAGTAAGGCGGTAAAATGAGACGACGGATATTGCTACAAGATGAGTGGCAGTTTACAGATCCAAGTGGCAAGACTGCTGCGGTTACGCTTCCTCACACCTGGAACGGTACCGACGGACAGGATGGCGGGGATGATTACTACCGCGGCACATGCCTTTATAAAACAATGGTTTCGCGCCCCGAGTTTGACCCGGCTTCGGAGCGGGTTTATCTGGAATTTTGCGGCGTGAATGCGTCGGCCCAGGTGCAGCTCAATGGACAGGATTGCTGCCGTCATGACGGCGGATATTCGACATTCCGTGCGGATATTACCGCCATGCTGAAAAGTGAAAACGAACTGCGGGTTAAAGTGGACAACGGGAAAAACGACAGAGTTTACCCCCAAAAGGCAGACTTTACGTTTTACGGTGGTATCTATCGTGATGTAAATTTGCTGGTGGTCAATACAAAACACTTCGATCTGGACTATTTCGGTGGCCCTGGGGTGAAAGTAACCCCTGTGCTTGACGGTGAAAACGCCACCGTAACGGTTGAAAGCTGGCATAATGCCCCACAGGCCCAAACCAGGGTCATGCTGCTGGATGCCGAGGGAAAGATAGCCGCGACCGGCGAGGGTAGCCAAGCTGTACTGCAGCTTGAAAAACCGCACCTGTGGCAGGGGCTACCCGATCCCTATCTGTACACAGCGCAGGTGCAGCTGATCGAAAATGCAACCGTGCTGGATGAAGTCTCCGTTCGTTTTGGCGTGCGTTCCTTCCATGTTGATAAGGACAATGGCTTCTTTCTCAATGGCAGGCATTACCCGCTGCACGGCGTGGCCCGCCATCAGGATCGCCCCGGTGTAGGCAATGCGCTGACCACAGTGGATCATGATGAGGACCTGGCACTGATTCATGATATAGGCGCAAACTGCATTCGATTGGCACATTATCAGCACGATCAGTATTTTTATGATCGCTGCGATGAACTTGGTTTTGTGGTATGGGCTGAAATTCCCTACATATCCGAACATATGCCTGGTGGCCGTGAAAATACGGTCTCGCAAATGAAGGAACTCATCGTTCAGAACTATCATCATCCCAGCATTGTATGCTGGGGCATATCCAACGAGATCACAATCTCGACCAAGAATAAAAAGGATATGCTGGATAATCACCGGATGCTCAATACGATGATTCACGCCATGGACCCGACGCGGCTGACGGCAGTGGCCTGCTATGCCATGTGCAGCCCGTTTCATCCGGTGGCGCACATCTCGGATCTGGTCGGGTGGAATCTGTATCTGGGGTGGTATGTGCCGGGGCTGTTCTTAAACGATTTATGGATATCCTTTTTCCACTGGGTGTATCCGAAACGCCGCTTGAGCTACTCCGAATATGGCTGCGAGGGTATGCCAAATCTGCACGCAAAGAAACCGCGCCGCAACGACCATTCAGAAGAATATCAGGCGGTGTACCACGAGTATATGCTGCGCTGCTTTAAGCGACATCCGTATATGTGGAGCACGTTTGTGTGGAATATGTTTGATTTTGCTGCCGATGCACGCGACCAGGGTGGTCAGCCCGGTATGAACCACAAAGGGCTGGTGACCTTTGACCGCAAAACCCGGAAAGACAGCTACTATGTATATAAAGCGTTCTGGAGCCAGGAGCCGTTTGTCCATATTGCAGGCAAGCGTATGGCAGACCGTACCGGACGTAAAAGCAAGGTTCGTATTTATACCAACCAGCCTTATGTGAAGCTGTACAACAATGGCGAGCTTGTTGCACAGGCAGCTGTGGATAAAACGGCAACGTTTTTAATAACGATGGCAGATCGCAACCATCTGGAGGCGTTTGCAGGCGATGTCAGCGACCGCACAGTCATCATCAAAACGGAGGCACCCAATCCATCGTATTCACTGAAGAAAGCACGAAAGAAACAGAAAAGCAATTGGGTGTAAACGGCATACGGGTTCCATGAAAGGGAGAATGAAAATGGCAGATAAGACCAGCGTTACACAGGAGCATATGAACCGGGCAAAACCGTTTCAACTGGCATTGTTCCCCATGAACAACGGGGCAACGAATGTATATTTCATATTGGTTCTGGCCTATATGCTGAATTTCGGAAGCGGCGTATTGGGTATAGCGGCGATTTTCGTGTCCGTGATGATCACCGGGATGCGCTTGTTTGACGCAATCACCGATCCCATCATCGGTGCGATGATTGACCGTACGCATGGCAAGCTTGGTAAGTTCCGCCCGTTTATGATTATGGGCAATCTTCTCATGGCAACCAGTATTGCTGCACTGTATATACTCACGCCGCTGATCCCGGAAACTTCCATGTGGCTGCGGTATACCATGTTTGTTATCTTGTATATCATATGGGTGCTTGGGTATACGTTTCAGACCGCATGTACGCGGTCCGGCCAAACGGTGCTTACCAACGATCCAAAGCAACGGCCGCTGTTCACACTCTTTAACACAGTTGGCAGCCTGATCGGTATGGGTGCGATGCAGTTTCTGGCACCTGTGTTTGGGAAAATGGCTGGTGGCTACAATACTGCGGAATTTTTCCGCTTGTTTGCGCCCATCGGCATCGTCGTTTCGCTTGTACTGACGCTACTCGCTGTGATCGGAATCTGGGAGAAGGACAGCCCGAAATATTTCGGACTGAGCAGCGTGAAACCGCCAAAAGTCAAGCTTGCTGAATACGTTTCCATATTGAAGGGCAACAAACCCATGCAGCACTTGATGATTGCCGGGGCCGGCTGCAAGCTTGCATTGTCGATTGCCACCCACACAGCCGTACTGTGTATGCTGTATGGCAGCATGATGTCCAATTACGATGGGCTGTATCTGCCGATGATGGTGATAGGCTATGCGTTTTCAGCACCGTTTTTTGCGCTGACGATCCGCACATCGCAAAAGCACGGCCAGAAGGCATCGCTGCAAAGGTTTGTCGCCTTAGCGCTTATCATGTATGTGGGTGTGCTGGTATTACTGCTGCTTTGGCGGCAGGGTGATCCCGCCTTTACGTTGACACTCATGGGCGACGGCGGGCTGAATATCAATCTATACACGATTTTGTTCATCCTCTTCTTTGGCGTGGGCTACGGCGCGTATTATTCCACAGCGGACATGCCAATCCCGATGGTGGCGGACTGTTCCGATTATGAAACATGCCGCTCGGGCAAATACATTCCCGGTATCATGGGAACGCTGTTCAGTTTGGTGGACAAACTGGTTTCATCAGTCGGTTCGCTGGTTGTAACAATTGCCGTGATGATGATCGGCTTAAGCGAAATTCCGGACCAGTACTCACCGTATACCCCGGGTATGAATTGGATTGTCATTGTACTGTTTTGCATAATCCCGATGGTGGCATGGATTGTTACTTTGATTGCTATGAAGGGTTATACGCTGACTGGGGATAAAATGCTTAAAATTCAAGCGGTTAACAGTGCCCGAAAGAAGGCCATAGCCGAAGGAATGACGGTAGAACAGGCGATACAAACCTACCAGGATACCGACCAATTGTAACCAGAGCACAGCCGCCAAGAAGCAGGGATGATTGCATATGCATTTGATGCATGCTATACTTTTGTCGCTGTATCCTGGTGGGCTTGGTGATACCATAACCGCTGTATGACAAATCACGGGATATGTACCCGTAATGGCTGCAGCGGTTTTTCTATTAGACACTGCAAAGTAACGCACGCCGAAAGGAGATTAGAATCATGCTTTTAATCGCGATTGTAGATGATTCTGCGCAAGATGCTGACATACTGAAAAAGCAGATTGAACAGTATTTGGCGGAATCAAAGGAACCTTATTTGATTCATGTCTACCAAGATGGTGTGGAGTTTATCCGCAGTCCGGAAGAACATAGCATCGCATTTTTGGACATTCACATGGACAAAATTGATGGTCTTGAGGCGGCGCACTTTATCCGCAAGATCAGCAAAGATACAATTTTGATCTTTGTCACCGGCATGGCACAAATGGCGATTCGGGGATATGAAGTCGATGCCCTGGATTTCATTATCAAACCGACCGATCAACGCTCCATTGACCGGGTAATGAATAAGGCGATCCAGCGCATACAGAACCAGCTTGGGGTTACCGTAGTGCTGAAAACGTCCAGGGACATTATCAGCATATCTTCCAACAAGATTTATTTCATTGAAGTGTATGATCATGATTTGATCTACCATACAGAGCAGGGAGAATATCGGGTGCGCGGGCAGCTATACGAGGCAAGAAAGCAACTGGATGAAAAGCAGTTTATTCTCTGTCATCGCTCGTATTTGGTCAATTTGCGCCACATCGCCAGCGTGCATAATGAATATTTGATTGTCAACGGAAAGAAAGTGTTGATCTCCAAATCACACCGCAAGGAGATCGAACGTCGATTTGTAAGCTATTTAGGTGAAAATTTATGAACTCAACCTGGTGGATTACCGATATTGATTGGCGCTTGTCGTCGGGGGTTATTTTCTTCGTTTTACTGCTGCTTTTTGGCAGAGGAGAAAAACGATCCCATTATGCCTGGCGCGTAGCTGCCAGCGGCCTGGTGCTGATTGGCGGAAGCTGGAGTATGCGGTTTATTATTGAAGAAGTACTGCATACACTGTTTGCCTCAGCGCTTGGGTATACGCTCTTTATTGTGATCATGAGTATGCTATACCTGCTAACGTATTGGTTTTGCCGAAAAACCTCAGTCAGTGAGTATTTATTTAACAGTACACTGGCCCTTACCGTGTATCGCTTGGCCTGGGATGCCATGAAAATGATTACCAACGGTATGATGAACTATCAGCTGCCGTGGCCTATTGTCAGTCTCTATCAATCGCTGTTCTCCTATGGAATTTATTTACTCATCAGCGTTTTGTGTTACCTGTTCTATCTGCGAATCGCCAAGGACCGATGCCGGCTGCATGTGAAAATGATGTCCTGGCTGTTTCTCGTTGTGCTCGTTTGCCAGATGCTGCTGGAGTTCAGCTATCGTATTACGGGGTCTGGCAACAGCGCACAGTACTTGTTTTTGTTCTTCTTTACTTCGTTTATGTACAGCATGATGAGTTTTGCACTGCTGCTGATGCTGCCGTATCTTGATCGACTCCAGCAGGATAAAACGCGCATGGAAAACTTCATCAACAGTAAAACAAAGTACTACGAAATCAGCAGTACAGGCATTCTGTCGCTCCAGACGAAATGCCACGATTTGAAACACCAAATCAAGCTCATCCGCTCGGCTGAAGGGAAGATGCAGTTTGATCAGTATATCGATCATCTGGAGGAGTCGATCAACGAATATAATACAGTCGTTGAAACCGGCAACAAAAGCCTGGATATTGTGCTGACGGAGAAGAACATCATCTGTCAGAGCAAAGGGATTAAGTTCAGCTATATTTTGGATGGTACGATATTCAATTTTCTGTCTGAAATGGATATCTATGCCTTGTTTGGCAATATTATGGATAATGCCATTGAAAGTATCGACCATATATCCAACCGTGAGTGCAGCTATATCACCATGAAGGCGGCCAGGCAAAATGGGCTGGTGATTTTGTTTACAGAGAACTATTTTGAAAACGAACTGAAATATAAACAAGGCAAGCTCATTACCAATAAAAAGGAAAAACAGCTGCACGGTTTCGGCCTGCGTTCAATTAGCGCAATCGCAAAGAAGTATGGCGGCCTGCTTTCCATTCAAGCAGAGAACCAGGTGTTTAAACTGACAGTCACCCTGGCCGAACCGCCCAAGACGGAAGATGCAGCGTCATAGCAACATTAGCATCAAAGGTCTTTGGCGGGTGACTGCGCGACCGTAACGATCCGCAGGGGGAACCCTGTAAAAATGTATTCGATGTGTAATTATTGACCGCTGGCGACATAGAATTTCATTCACGACAAATATACACCCATACAATCGACCGGCTGAGGATACACGCCATACTCATGGCCGTATGCGCCGAATGCCTTTTTTTCATTTTAGATTATGATACTATCATTCTAAGATGAATATCAAATGCATGTCGGTGGAAATTCGTATTTCAATTTGCACGGAAGGAGATCGTCTATAAACGTAAGAATGCGAGTAGTCGCTGCATGTATGAGTTCAACAACTATCAAGAATAATTAATATGAGGAAAGGGCGAAAGAAATGAAACGAATCATGAGTTTGTTGGCAATACTTGCCCTGTTGGTCAGCATCACCCCCGCAGCGGTTGCTGACGGCAGCGAGTATATTGCCGCCCCCTATACCATTGAAGACGGACAAAGCATCGAAGATGCGGTTCTTACCCCGGTTTTTTATGAAAATGCTGATGGCCCGACGATCGGCGTTACGGTTGTTGGTGTAATTGCTCAAGACGGACTCTATTTCCGTGACAGCAACAACAACCAGCAACTGGATGTCTTTGAGGACTGGCGGCTGGACGCGGCAACGCGTGCGGAAGATACGGTTTCGAAGCTGACGGTCAAGCAGCAGGTGGGCCTCATTTTCAATACGCTGATGGCCAACCCGGCGGCCGCAACTGCCGCAGACGCAGTGGATGAAGATGGCAATGTCATGTTCGAAAAAGTGTTCCCCTACATGGAAGGCGGCCCCAGAACGTATGGCAATCAAACGTATTATTACGATGAAATCAGCGTCAATGCGCTGGTAGACGGTGGCTTGCGTGCCGGTGTTTTACGCGCCAACCCGGATGCCTCTGTTGCAACGTGGTATAATAATGCGTTGGCACAGGTTTGCGAATATGCTGCTGTGGCAACCGATCAGGTGTCCATTCCCTGGACCGTGATTTCCAATCCGATCGGCAATGGATATCCGGGCAGCCTGGGCATGGCAGCTGCCGTGATGGGCGATGTTGCCAATGGCGGTGATTATGGTTTAGTATATAACTACGCAGACCAGGATCGCCAGATTTGGAATGCAAAAGGCATCGATGTGATGTATGGTCCCCAAATTGATCTGCTCACCGATCCCCGCTGGAATCGCAACAGCGGAACCTACGGTGAAGTCCCCGAAGCGGTCGCTGGCATTGTGACAGCGCTTGTGACGGGCTATCAGACGGGCACCGATGGCACGCAGGACGGCGATGTTTCCCTCAACATTAAACACTTCCCCGGTGACGGCGCGGCTGAAAACGGCTTTGAGTCCCATAACGCAATTGGGCAGTGGCGCGTGTATCCTACGGAAGGGTCGCTGGAAAAATACCAGCTGGTAGGCTTCCAGGCAGCGGTCGATGCAAACACAGGCGGCATCATGCCCGGTTACAGCCGGCCCGCGATGGATGCCCGCAGCGCAAAGCAGGTTGTTAAGGGTGTCGAAATCAATGCGCCCGAACTTGGCAATGCCTATAACAAAGAAATCCAGACCACATTGCTTCGTGATGTGATGGGCTTCAAGGGCTCTATCAACTCTGACTCCGGTATCGTATCCACGCAAAACTTCGGCGCAGAGGATATGACCCAGGCCGAGCGCTATGCAACCATCATTGCCGCCGGTACCGATATTATCGGCAGCACCTTTGATGTTGCTGATGTTACCGAAGCGCTGGACACCGGCTTGCTTTCGAAAGAAGACTTGGATCGTGCAAGCATCAATCGCTTGACCTCCATTATCTCCATGGGTCGCTTTGAAAACCCATACCGTGATACCGATAAAGCGGTTGCAGCAGTGGAGGCACTGTCGGCTGATATTGCAGCCGCGGCGTATGAAGCGCAGCAGAAATCTGTTGTGCTGATGAAAAACACCGACGCAGCACTGCCCCTGACAGACACCACTTTGAAAGCCTATGTCGGCTACTTCGGTGCCCCCAATCGTGATGGTTCGGACCCTGCAGCTGGCCTGAAGGCGGAGTTTGCAGCCCGCGGCTTTGAAGTCGTTGATGACTATACCCTGGCCAATATCGCGTTCTTGGCAGTCTCACCGAGCTTGAACAACAGTCAGCAGATGGCTGTGATTGATCTGGTTGAAGATCTGGAAGTCCCGGAACGCAGCTTCCCCGACAGCCAGGCACTGACCGGCGAGACGGTCTTTAGCACCACGGTTCCGGATATCGACAAGGTACCCAAGATTGCTGAAGCAGTTCATGCAAACGGCGGCAAAGTGCTTGCTTCCATCGAAATCAGCAATCCGTGGATTCTGACCAATCTGGAGCCCTACTGTGACGGCCTGATCGGCGTCTTCGGAACGAGCGTTGCTGCCCAGCTCGATGTACTGACGGGTGTGTATAATCCCACAGGCAAACTGCCCGTAACCATGGTAGCAAGCAACGACGTGATTGCTGTTAGCCAGCAGGAAATCGATGGCGTTGTGTATGAAGTTTGCGTATCCCCCAACGATGTACCCGGTTATGCTAAGGACGAGTATATGTCCGCTGATGTACTGGCACTGTCTCCCTCCGGCAGCTATGCCTATCAGGATATGGACGGAAACATCTATTCCGCATGGTTCGGTCTTAGCTATTAACCAATTGTTAACTGGTAGGAGGCTCCCTTCGGGGAGCCTCTCACCCGTAGAAAAGGAGCATGATAATGATGAAGAAACTGTTTTGCTTGATGCTATGCCTTGCCCTGGCGATTCCGCTGTTTGCCTTTGCGCAGGAGGAAATCAGTGCCCAAGATACGCTGGTGCTGAACTATGATGCAACGCCTGCAGATTACGAAGGCGTTTGGGTATTGACTGGCGCGTATGAAGCCGATGCCGGTATGCTGGAAGTGGCACCGGAGGCCATTACGCTTGAAATCAAGCTCCAAATTGATTACAACAAGTTGGTCGATATGGCTGCTTATATTCATGCGGATGCCACCAACTTACAGGGAACTCTTTCATTCAATCATAAAGACATTGATGTGGATGATTATCGTTGCTCTGCTTCGTATGAAGACTTTACCAAAGTTATCGTCGAAGGCGAAGGTAAGTGCTATTCTACCGGCGCGGTCAAGTTCAAAATCCGTGATGACGACGAAGGGTTGTTCTTTGATGTGATTACTGGTCTTGAAATTGAGGACATGGAAATGATGAAGGTTCTGGGCATCAATGCCGAAGGCCAGCTGATCCTTGGCTACTCCGACGATCACATCGAACGCGATCCGGATGCAGAATTTGCCTATGCCTATATTTTCACCAAGACCGAAACAACCGATCCCGCGTCGATAGGGTATAACTAGAAAGCGGTCATCGTTTTGCGTATCCCCGGAATGAATGCCGTTACAGGCAGCGGGGAACGCTGAAACTATGTCCATATATCGTACCATCGCTATTATCCTTGCGATAGCGGGTTGTGAATTGACTGTCAAAGGGAGTCATGAAAGATGAGCACCTTGACAGTCAATTTGCTATCAGGTACGATGTAAGCGTTACTTGACACAATATACTGCATTGCACCACGATTTTGCCAAACGTTTTATCTTGTTTGGCAAATGTACTGGCGATGCAATGGGACACAGGCCTACCTTGAATGTGCTGACTTGAAACATGAAGCGCTGTTTGAGGGCTTGTACAGCAAGTAACGCCGATACCGTTTATAAACATGTAAATGAACAATGTGTTCCATGATATGAATAGGAACAGGTGAGTTCTGCGACTTTTGGGATCACTCCGTTTCGCAGCAGCTGCACGAAGGCAACAGGCCAATTGACACGTGATCGTCGATGGTATGGTGTTGCTGCCGGTTTCCATTTTGTTTTATTCTTGATCATGGCTGTCCGTTTTTACTGAGACATGTAGGACTCAACCCGGATGATAGCTACGGTGCTGAGACGATCAGGTGCGTGTAGCAATATATCGAGGTAGTATCATTGATTAAGATCGCGATCCTGGAAGATGATCGAAAACAAGCGGAATGCTTGACCGGCATGCTTAAAAAGTATGCGGATGAGCATGAAGAGTTTGTGTATACCGTGAATCATTATGATAAGTCCATGCGATTGCTGGGAGATTATCATTGTGATGTGGATTTGCTGCTGCTTGATATTCAGATGCCCGATATGTCGGGGATGGATGCTGCAAAGCGAATTCGGGCCATTGACGATCATGTCATGATTGTGTTTATCACGACGGTCACCCAGTATGCCATCGAAGGGTATCTCGTCAATGCATTTGACTATATTGTAAAGCCCTTGCTGTATGACACATTCAAGGTGAAAATGGATCGGATACGCAAAGCAATTGTCCATCAAAAATCCTCCATTAGTATTGAAGTGCGCAACAAAGAGGAAATCCGCCTCATATCAGCCGATGATGTCGTTTATATCGAAGTTTCCAATCACGATGTACTGATTCATACATTCACCCAGGTGTATCGGCAATGGGGAAGCTTGAAGCAGTATGAAGCACTGCTTCACGATGCACATTTTGCCAGATGCAATGCGTGCTATTTAGTCAATCTCAAGCACATACAAAGCATTAGCGGAGATAGTGTGCGGGTGCATCAGGATGATTTAGCCATCAGTAAGTCTCGGCGTAAAGAGTTTCTGGCTGCAATCGCCCAGTATAAGGGGGGGAGTCGTTAGTGCCAGCGTGGTATCAGAACATTAGAAGCGCTGTTTTTTTAGTGCAGGCAATGATGGGTGTTTTGATCATCGGGTATACACTTAAAAAACGCCCCCTGTTTTTGCTGCGTTTGCTTGCAAGTCTTGTCGTCGGCGGATGGCTATGTGTCTCAATACAAAATATTCTCTATGTGCCCGGGAGCACATCGGCGGCCCTGATCAGCCATGCGACCATGTCGCTTATTGTGTATCTGATGCTGATCCTTGTCGTACTTGTGTGCTTTACCGAGACAATATGGACGGTATTGTTTGTCACGGCATCCGGCTACATCGCCCAGGATTTGGCCGGAAGCGTGAAGCAGCTCATGAAACAAATCCCTTCTATAGCGGAACTCGCAGAACGGACCTTTGGCATTGTGCTGGTTGACTTGCTATGCTACGGAGGGGTATTTTTTCTTTTGTTTGTGCTGTTTCGGCCGTTTATTCAGGATAGGGAAGAGGATTTCAACAATAAACTCAAAGCGATATTTTCCATCGTCGTGCTAATCATATGCATTGGCATGGCGCGCTTGACGCAGGACAATCCCGATCGAAATACCATGGCTGCCATCGCCGAAAGCTCCTATGCGATCATTGTGGACACGCTGATTTTAATTCTTCAATTCGGCGTTATGGATCAGGCGAGACTCAAAAGTCACATTGAAATTATGCGGGAACTCATTCACCAGCAGCACATGCACTATGAGGCCAGCAAAGTGAGTGCGCAACTGATCAATGAGAAATACCATGATCTGAAAAAGATGCTCAACAGCTTTCAGGAAGTCGTACCGCAAGAACAGCTCGACAGGATGATGAAATCCATCGAGCGCTATGATATTCGCGTCAATACCGGCAACGATGTGCTGGATGTACTGCTTACGCAGATGACGGATCTATGCTTGCAACGCAACATTAACCTCACTTGCAGTCTAGGAGGAGCGGATTTCAGCTTTGTGGAGGAGTTTGATCTGTACGCCCTGTTTCATAATGCCTTGGATAACGCAATCCATGCAGTTATGGCTTTGCCAAACGAGAAAGACCGCTATATTATTCTATCGGCAAGTCAAGATGAAAACATCATCACGATTCATATGGAAAACCCAAGTGACGGGGAGATCACATATAATGAGGGCTTGCCTGCCAGCCAGAGAGATCCCAGATATCACGGCTTTGGTATGAAGAGCATGCTGCATACGGCAGAGCGCTACAACGGTACGCTGGCAATCAAACAGGAAAACAACCTTTTCATGCTGGATATTCTGTTGCTTATGCCCCAAAAGACGTAAAAAGTATCGTCTGATTACGATGTGAAGAGGTCCAGTTACGCGGTATATATTGTAGTATACCGCGTATTTTTGTATGTTTATGGCATGGAAACGCCCTGTTTTTACAGGGATAACAAAATAAGGAGGAACTTTTCTAATGAAAAACAACCGTACTCGTTTGATCGCCATGTTGGCAGCGATCGTTTGCTCCATGATGTTTATTGGTGCCGCTTCGGCTAGCATTATGAACACGTACACCGTCAGCGACAATATGTTTATTGACGCTGTGGCCTGGTACTTCAATAATGACGTGATGCTGATGCTCAACGATGATGGCACCTACACCCTGATGTTCAAACAGGACATTTTCGGCACGACCGACCCTGGCATCAAGGGCAACAAAACCACCTTCTTTGAAGGCAAATACACCTCGGCTCCCTCTGCTGATGAGGAAGTCTCTCACCTGGATATCACGCTGGACACCACTGACCGCGTGTACCTTGAGCAGCACGGCAAAGCCTTCGGCCGTCAGGTCCTCAACTTCTCAATGGTGCTGGATACCGCCAACTGGACGGAAGATATGACCTATATCGCCTTCCCCGCTGGCAGCGATGATCCTGTGGCCGACTTCCTGGCAAACCACAGCGTTACCGGCATGACGCTGACTGTGGAAGACCTGCAGCTGGACATGGATGATGTCACGCTGGAAAACCGCATTCTCGAAATGCCTGACCTGACCGTGCTCAACATTGCCGAATAATCCATAAGTACTTACCATGAAATGGCGGCCGTATATTGAAAAATATGCGGCGCCATTTTACTAGATGTCAAGGAGTTACAATTTATGAAAAGCAAAACCATAAAACGCCCAAGTGGCAAGCTGATCTGGAAAATACTCAGCATTATTTTTGCCGTTCTGTTTATTTTCACGATGATTGCAGGCCCCATTGCCAACAATTATGCATCCATTGTTAATATGGTGCTTGGCATTGAAAACGCTACCATTGTCGGCGATGCTGATGAGGATATTCCGGATCGTTTCGTTTCGGACTATGCAACCAGCCAGGAGCAGGAAGCTGCCGCAGAAGCGCTTTGTGAAAGTGTCGTTGCCAATGGCGGCGTGCTGCTGCTGAATCGCGACAACGCCCTGCCGCTTGATAAAGGCGCGAAAGTTTCACTCCTTGGCACCGCATCCGCCCACTTTGTGTACGGCGGTACGGGCTCTGGCGGCATGAATACAGCATCAGCCAAAACCCTGAAAGATGCCTTGACTGATGATGAATTTTCCGTAAACCCGGTCATGTGGTCCTTCTATACTGAGGGCGCAGGGGCGTCGTTTGGCCTCAAAGAGGGCAGCGGCTCGATGAACAATCACATTTTTGCAAACGAAGACTTCTTCGTTAATGAAGTGCCGATCGATACCTTCACAAGCGAAGTGTGGGATTCCGTTGCTTCCTATGGCGATGCTGCCATTATGGTGGTAGGGCGCGTTTGCGGCGAAGGTAAAGACTTGCCTGTGACCGGTGCCGGAGATGCAGATGGTAACATCCTGTCCATTAGCAAGGAAGAACGTGATATTCTATCCAAGCTGGCGGATCTGAAGGCAGATGGCGTGATTAGCAAAATTATCCTTCTTCTCAATACATCCAATGCCGTTGAGCTGGACGTTCTGGAGCCAAGCATCAGCGGTGTGGATTACGGTATTGATGCCTGTTTGTGGGTTGGCGGTGTCGGCCAGACCGGGATCAACGCGATCGGCGATCTATTAAACGGCAGCGTAAACCCCAGCGGTCGATTGGTGGATACCTATTGCTATGACAATGCCACCTCACCAGCCATTCAAAATGCGTATGTAACGGCGTATACCAATGCGGCAGAGGCCGGATTGTCCTTCAAAGACTCCAAGGACGAATACTACGTTGTGTATCAGGAAGGGATTTATGTCGGGTATCGCTATTATGAAACCCGGTATGAAGACTATGTCCTGGGCAATGCTGCGGTAGGCGATTATGATTATGCGTCTACGGTAGCATATCCGTTTGGCTATGGCTTAAGCTACAGCGACATCAGCTACGGCAAGCTCAACATGAGCGAGCAGAAAGACAGCTTCGAGTTTGCTGTCGATGTGACCAACAATAGTGCGCTGGATGCCAAGGAATCGGTACTGATTTACATGCAGTCGCCCTATACTGACTATGACCGTGAAAACGGAATCGAAAAAGCGGCCGTGGAGCTTGTAGGCTATACAAAGGTCAGTGTACCGGCCAACAGCACCGTGAAAGCAACCGTAACGGTTGATAAAAGCGAAATGCGCACCTATGACCGCAATGGTCAGGAGACCTATATTGTCGATGCCGGCAATTACTACTTTGCAACCGGCAATGGTGCGCACGAAGCGCTCAACAATATCCTCATGCTGAAAGATGCAAGCAAGGATACGGCAAACGGAAGCGTTGACGTAAGTCTCATGTCGGGCACCAGAAACGCTGAACTCGCCGTTTCCTATACGCAGGGGAAACAGGACGACACTCTCTACGCAACCGCCAGCACGGGCGCAGCGATTAGCAATCAACTCAATCATGCAGACCT
Organism: Candidatus Limiplasma sp.; assembly: GCA_963678055.1. GTDB lineage: Bacteria > Bacillota > Clostridia > Christensenellales > Aristaeellaceae > CAXXOK01. The sequence goes on along the minus strand of OY782679.1, from coordinate 2,194,873 downwards.
CAACAAAGTGGACACTGATATCAGCAACGATGTTGTGTATCTGACCAGAAGCGATTGGGCCGGCACGATGCCAAAGGCTGATTTCAGCGGCGGCATCTATCAAGCGGCTGTGCAAATGCCCGCCAATGAGCAACTGGTCGAAGCGCTGAAAACGATTCTGGATTCCGACGGGGAAGGCACCATGCCCACCCTGCAAGCGGAAGGTGAACTGACACTGGCGCAGTTCATTGGTGTTCCCCTGGATGGCAGCATTACCCTGGCCGATGGCAATGTCTATACCTGGGATGATTTGCTGGATCAGGTTAAGCTGAAGGAAATGAACAAGCTGATCGGGCAAGCCTACCACAGCACAGCCCCACTTGCCAGCGTTGGTAAGCCCTCGACCAAGGATGAAAACGGCCCGCTTGGTATTACGGCTCGCCTGACCGGCGGTGGCGCATCCACGAGCTACACCTCTGAAGACATGCTGGCAGCGACCTTTGATGTAGAGCTGGCAGAAGCGGTTGGCCGCAGCATGGGCAATGACTGCCTGATGGCAAACCGGAAATCCTACAGCGGCATTTACGGCCCGGGCGTGAACATGCACCGGACACCCTACAGCGGACGCAACTTCGAGTACTACTCAGAAGATCCGTTTGTATCAGGCAAGATGTGTGCAGCGGAAGTCGCCGGTATCCAATCCAAAGGCGTCTACGTTTACATGAAACACTTTGCCCTGAACGATCATGAATCGGGACGAGACGGCATCAGTGTTTGGACCAACGAACAGGCAGCCCGCGAAATTTACCTGCAGGCGTTTGAGTACCCGATTGAGGAGTCCAATGCGTACTGTGTCATGACCTCGTTTAACCGGGTAGGCACGATATGGGCCGGTGGCGATTACAATCTGCTGACCAATATCCTGCGCGGCGAATGGGGCATGCCGGGATTCATTATCACTGACTTCTCCAACAGCAACGATTTCATGGATGTTATTCAGGGCCTTCTGGCTGGTGGCGATGCATGGGACTGCAACGATGCAAGCAAGTGGTCTGAAAAATTGAAGCTGTACGCGGATGACCCCAAAGTTGTTACCGCCATGCGGGAAGCAACGGCACGTATTATGTATACTGTGGCCAACTCCAATGCGATGAATGGTTTGGGATATACGACAATCGTAGTGGAAACACGCGGATGGTGGCAGGATGCCTTTATCATCGCTGATATTGTCTTCGGTGCGCTGTTTGTCCTGTTCCTGAGCATCTCCATTGTCAGCACCAAGCGTGCGCGCCGCTAAGACTGATTTATCTATGGAAGACCTGCTGTTTATAACATAGCAGCGGGTCTTCCCTTCAACAACATGACGAAACACTGATCGACGAAAGGTGAACTCAAATGCGAAAGATAGTATCTCTACTGGCAGTTCTTGTCCTACTGACTGGATTTGGCACCGGGTATGCACAGGAGCGGACCGCGCCTGAGGATTTAAGCGTTTATACGACGACGGACGTTGTGAATGCTGAGACCACCTATAAGCGCTATGATATGACTTTCTATGAAGAACCGTCCACGCAGCCCGGCACGATTGTAAAGCTTGATTACACCACCGATGTGTATGGCGATACGCTGAATACATGGGCGAATGTATACCTGCCGTATGGCTATGATGAAAACGGTACGCAGCGGTATAACATCATCTATTTCACGCATGGCACCAACGAGACGCAGGATAGCCTGCTGGGTGACGAACGTGTGAAAAATGCACTCGACAACATGATTGAAGTCGGGGTTGCAGAACCCTTTATCATGGTCTGCCCGACGTACTATTACGATTATGAAACCCGTGGCACCGATCATCAGACCTTCATCCAAGAGGTGCGTAAGGACCTGATGCCTGCTGTGGAAAGCAAATACCGTACCTACGCAGAAACGGTCGACGATGCAGGCTTCATCGCATCCCGTGAACACCGCGCCTTCAGCGGATATTCCCAGGGCGGGGCAGTGATGTGGACGCTTTTCACCGACATGCTTGACCGGGCCAAGTGGTTCCTGCCTTTCTCCGGCAGCTTTGGAAGCGTGTATGACGACATTAAAACTACACTTGCCAAGTACCCACAATATGCTGATGACTTCTTTGTGTATCTCGCCTGCGGTGGCAAGAGAGACATGGCGTATGAAAACGGCAATGAGCTGATCAATGCATTGCTCGCAGATGACATGTTCAGCTATGGCCTAGATCCGGCCAATAACAATTTGTATTACTGCTTGTCCAAACAAATTCATCAGACATTGATGTCCCGTTACTATTTCTACAATGCATTTGTGGATGTGTTATTCAAGTAAGCAACCGCACACAAGGAGACTGTACACATGAACAAAAGCCTGACAGCGAATGTTGTATCTCTGGCTCTCGTGCTCATTCTGCTGGCATTACCGGTGATGAGCCACGCGGAGCAGGCCACAAACCGCGAATATGTCAACCTACCCGAACTGATGGTCATGGAAGACGGAACGCCTGTCACCTCACAGGAGGAGTTCGCAGCGAGGCGGCAAGAGTTGCTTAAGCTTTTTGCAGACACCATGTATGGCCCGATTCCCGCATACGGCTTTGAGACATCCTTTGAGGTGCTGGAAGAAGGCGATACGCTGGATGGAACCGCGATTCGCAAGCAGATCCGGATTCACGTGTCAACCGAAAAGGGTTCGTCGGACGCATTGATGCTTCTGATTGTACCAAAATCCGATGCGCCGGTCCCGGTGGTCTATGGTTTGAGCTTCGGTGCTGTGCATACTGTTATGGATGATGCGCAGATTCTTGCTTCCTATTCAGTCAGAAAATATCCGAATGTGGAAGAGGATACTCGCGGCATACAAGCTGACATGTGGTGCATTGCGCAGGCCGTCCAGCGCGGGTACGGAATCGCAGTGGTATTCTGTGATGATTTTTCGCCCGACAACACCAGAACGTATAACAGACGAATCATCTCTCTCTTTGATGAACCGGACTTCAAGGGAATCAGCGCATGGGCATTTGGTCTTGAACGAATGGCCGATTATCTCCAAACGGATGTAAATGTCGATGCCAGCCGCCTCGTTGTTACCGGTATGTCTCGTCTGGGTAAGGCTGCGCTTTGGGCTGGTGCTAATGATGAGCGAGCTGCTTTGACGATTGCGACCGTTAGCGGCACCTGTGGTGCAAGCATGAGCCGAAGCAATACAAGAGAGCAGATTAGTGATCTGAATGCCTCATTCCGCTGGTGGATGCGCGATAGTTTTAAGACCTACAATGACAGAGTGAACGAGCTACCTGTAGATCAGCATGAGCTGATTGCCTGTATTGCACCGCGCAAGATCTATGTCAGCAGTGCCGAGACAGACCTATCCAACGATTCGCAGGGCTCATGGAATGCTATGATGATGAGCCGGGACGCTTTCCGTTTGTTTGGTCATGAAGTGATCGAGGACAACACGGTGGAACAACCGCCGGTAGGTACGCGAGTCTTTACGGAGAGTATGGCCTATCACATGCGCACTGGGAAACATGGCATTAATGCGGAAGACTGGAACAACTATTTTGACTATATGGACCTATACCTGAAGTAAACCGTAACGCTTGTTGTTTAGCTACAGCAGAACAATCCAAAATAAAACTTAGAAAGGGTAACGAAGATGAAAAAATTCCTATTACTAGTCACAACATTGGTCCTGGTTGCGGGTCTTAGCACCGGCCTGGCCGATGGGCGAACCGCCCCGGAAGACTTAAGCGTGTATACGACGACGGATATCGTAGGCAGCGAGACCTCCTACAAACGCTACGATATGACCTTCTATGATGCGGAGTCCACCCAGCCCGGAACCGTGGTGAAAGTGCCCTACACGACCGATGTCTATGGAGACACGCTGGACACTTGGGCCAATGTATATCTGCCCTATGGCTATGATGAAAACGGCACGGAGCAGTACAACATTATCTACTTCCTGCATGGTTCCAACGAAACGCAGGACAGCTTCATTGGCGATCCGCGCGCCAAAAACGCAGTTGATAACATGATCGAAGCCGGGATTACCGAGCCCTTCATTATGGTATTTCCGACCTACTACAACGATTATGAAACCCGCGGAATTGATATGACCAACTTCCCGCTGGAAGTTCGCAATGATTTGATCCCGACGGTTGAGGGCATGTACCGGACCTATGCACCGTCAGTCGATGAGGCCGGGTTTATCGCCTCCCGCGATCATCGTGCCTTTGCCGGATACTCCCGCGGCAGCTATGCGACCTGGCATATGTTCTTCAATCTGCTGGACTACAGCAAATGGTATATGCCTTTCAGCGGTGCGATTAGTGGCGCGGCCGAGATGTCCATGGAAGCAACGCCGGATGAACAAATTGCGGCCTTGCAGCAGGCGATTGATGCAAACAGCGACTACAAGGACGATTTCTTCATCTATGCTGCCTGCGGTGGCGGTCGCGATATGATGTATGGTGTAATGAATGCCCAGATCAAGGCGATGGTTGCCGATACGGAGTATTTCAGCTATGGCATGAATCCGGAGGAAAACAACCTGTTCTACTGTTTGTCCAAGGAAGTCCATCAGACGCTGATGTCCCGTTACTATCTGTACAATGCATTTGATGTGGTTTTCAAGTAAATCACAATCCCAAAAGAGCTGTTCCGTGTTATGGAACAGCTCTTTTTTTTAATGTGTCAAGGGAATGGATATTACTCGCCAGTATTCGCATATCCTTTGGCTTTTGTAAGAATGAATAGCAGCTATTCTTCTATCTCAAACGCTGTCACGGTCATGCCAAGTCGCACGCTGTCATCGGGCGTAAAACGAATGTAAACCGTGTAGGTAACCACTTCGCTGTCGGCATCTTCCGTCTGGGTTGCGACATTTGAGATCATCTCCACGGTGCCAGGCAGTGTAGTCTCGCCTGTTTCATCGTAATTAAAGCTGAGCAGCATCGGGTCGCCTTCATGCACATTGGCCAGGTCGTACTCGGCCAGTTCGAGAGCGACACGCATGCTATCGGCCGGGGATACGGTGATGAGAACGTCGCCCTTGGCAATGCTGTCACCGGCGGCGATTTCTACGCTTTCAACAATGCCCGATACACTGGACGTGAGCACATTCCCCGTTGCTGTAAGGCCGGGCAGGATGCCTGTTACCATTTCGTACAGCAGTTGCCCGCGCGTCACGCTGTCGCCATCTTGCACATGCATCGCCACAATACTACCCTCGCCAGCCATGACGATTTCTGGTGTACGGGACACCGTACCGCGGCCGACGCGTGTTTCATTGAGCAGCTCCGGCGAGCGGAACATGTATACTTGCTCGTCCATCAGCAACGAGCCGGATGTGGTTTCTACGGTGAAGTCCATGCCATCGACCGCTGTAATAATGCCTTGTGCAAAGTTACGGTCATAGGTACCGCTGCTGCGCATATACACGGTCTCACCGATGTGCACATACATCGTTTCGATGCTGCCGTAAGCCTTGGTTGCGGTTGAAGTGATGGTAAATTGCATGGTTGGTGCAATGTACAGTACGGCACCGAAGCGATCTTCGATGGTTTTAGCATCATCACCCGGCTGGCCGAACAAGCCTGTAACCGTACCATCGCATGGGGCATACACCTTGGTGGTTTCCACCGTGGCGACGGCATCTCCGGTGCTGATCTTTTCTCCCGCCTTAAGCACAACCGTGCTGACCGTGCCGCCAAACGGCGCGCATACAACCTGCGGCGTAACGCAGACGATGGTTCCGTCATAGCTGCCGGAAGCCAAGGCAAGCCCCGGCGCCGCACATAGCAGCGCAAGCAGGATGGCAAGTGCTTTTCTAGGTGTTTTCATCGTTTTTCCCTCCGTATATGTTTTATTCATTGCGTTTATTCATCTATATCCTGAAGCTGTAAGGTCGCACTCATGCCTAGTTTTACACTGTTGTCAGACTGAAAGCTAACCGTGGCGGTGTATTGCCCGTCTGTATTGGCGATGTGCGAAAGCTGCGTTACGGTGCCTGTCAATGTGCGGTCTGCGTCCATCTCCCAGTCCATGGTGATGGTTGCATGCTGCCCGACAGCAATGCCTGCAAGCTGGGCTTCTTCCACGAGCAGCGATACGGCATAGTGCTCCGGCTGAACAATGGACAGCAGTACATCCCCCTGGGCGACGACGTCTCCGGGGTTTACCTTCAGCGTATTGACCACGCCGGAAACGGTAGCACATACGGTCGACTGTAGCGCTTCTGCTTGGGGCGGCGTACCGTCAATTGTTTCGTATAGCAGCTGCCCGCGCTCAACCTTCTGGCCCTCTGTGACATGCATTTTGTAAAGCGTTCCCTGGCCTTCAATCGCCCAGTCTGCAGCGCGGTCGGTATAGCCGCGTCCGATGCAGGATGATTCGGTCATGTCCGGCTCTCGGTACACAAATACGAAGCGTCCAATGTACAGGTTGCCGGATAGTGTGGTCACTGTGTAATCGGAGCCATCCACCGCGGATACGTAGCCCACGGCGTTGTACTCCGGCTGGGACTTGCGCTTGATATATACAGTCTCGCCGATTTTAATGTGCCTCATATCAGGAGACGGAGCCGCCATATAAACTGTCGCGTTCACGCTGTAGCGGTTGCCGGTCTCAAGTGTGATGGCGATTGTATCGTCAAGCGATTCGCCGGGCTTTGCAAACACGCCGCTCACGGTTCCGTCGGCGGGGGCATAGACCTTGGTTGTTGAAAGCGTTATCAGCGGTTGTCCGGCTGTAACACGCTGGCCGTCCAGTACGCTGATCGCTTCTGCCTGACCGCTAAACGGCGCTACCACCTGCAAACTGCCCTCATTGACGACAGTTCCGCTGAACGTCGCGCCTGCCAGCGCAGGCAGCGGTGCAAGCAGCAAGATGGCAAGCAACGCAAGGATTCTAAAGTTGCGCATTGGCGATTATCCTTTCCTTACCGCAGTCCAATGGTTATTTGTGCTGTTCTTTGCTACGCTTTTTGCGCAGCATACCCCACAGATAAAACAGCAAGCAAGCGGTGATCGCGCTGCACCAGCTGATGACCATACCGAAGTAGCGAATGCGAATCAGCTCCGGACTGCGTAATTCCATCAGGTTTGCAGCGCCTTGCCATACCTGCCAGAATGCGGTTTGGATGTCATTCCACACCACAGGCACGGCAGGGACCCATTCGGGGAAGATGTACAGTGGCGCTACGATAGCGCGCAGTAACAGCAGCGCGATCAGCACCAGCGCACCGCCGGTTATCGTAAACAGTAAAGCCATGCCGATCAAAGGCCAAATGAATTGGCGCAGGTACTGCTGCTGCAGCCTTTGTTTGTTTTCTGTCACAAACCGCCATAGCCGCCGTTTCCATACACCAAACAACCAAAATAGTACGATGCTGCCGCTGGTGCATAGCAACACCCACAGTGGCAGCTGCGCGCCTGAGGCTTCCTTTTGCAGGTTGATCAACGTGCCTCCGCTGTACCAGCTTTCCAGATCTTCGTTAAACGTGGCCCGTGCACCTGCGCCAGAAACTGGCTTTGCAGTGACTTGCAGGGCATCCAGCTGAATGGCCTGGTTCCATAGAGCGGCCATGGGTACATAGGCAGCGTAGTCATTGCTGTCGCCGACTCGTTTTGTGTGGCGCAGTACGCCGATGACCGTAAACTCCACTTGAGAAACTGTTACCGTGCGGCCGATAGGTTCGGTGATGCGGAACAGCGCAAGTGCCAGCTGTTCGTCCAGCAAAATACCATGGGAACCGTATTCCAGTTCCTCCGGGTAAAACAGCCGACCGGCAAGCAAATATTGAGGCGCAATGAGAAATGCGTTTGGCCCCAGTGTGTTCAAGCGGGTTTGTATCGGTACGTCTGTATCGCTGACAAAACTTGCGCTTTCCACGATACCGGACATTGAGTATGCTTCGATGATGCCGTCCCAATCTTCCGCGATAATTTGCAGATCTTCAAGCAGCTCCTGTGCCTTCGCGTTTGGTGGGGACTTCTCTTGCGTTGATTCTGCCTGCGGATCGAATGGGGGAATATCCTGCCCGCCGGCACTGGTATCGATGACAGGAGCCGTGACCAGATACTGCAGGTTGTTGCCGATGGCGTGTATCTGCGTAACAGACCACACCAGCAGTATGGTGCATACCGCCAGCAACACAATAACCCATGGCTTGCGCTTCTTCATCAGTCGATATACTCCATCACGTTGCAGTTGTCACTCAGCGCCCGATCTTCACCGCCTGCGATTTTCTGATAGGACAAATCCTCTTCCACAGATATTACAGTATCGCCGCGCTCCAGTACGGTGACGGGTGTCTTGGTGACCTTCATGGCAGAAGAATTGAGGAAACCACCGTAGTAGTTCTGGATGGTATACACATAATTTGAATCCTCACCATCGCTGCGTACGGCAGCAGCGGGAAGAAGTGTGGTGGATTGTTTTGCCCGGTACCGAACCGTGACGGTCACGGTGCCATCTGTCAGCAAGGAGACGATGCCGCCTTTGGCAGAAATGATTTTGTCCGTCAATTCGATGTACATGTATTTTTTACCGTCACCGCCCAGTGCTACGGATTCCACAGTGGTTTTTTCGGTTCTGGAATTGCCGTCCACTTCCACTTTGGTGCCTTCAGCAATTGTTTTGGAAAGGGCGGTAATATCGGCGCGAAGCTGTGGCGGGGTATCCGCTTCGCTCAAGGTAAAGGCACTGGTTTTGCCTTCATAGGTATCGCCGCTTTTCACATCCATGGAAACCACATAGCCATCCTGCGGCGCAGTCACGTTGGTCAGTTTGTTTTTGTATTCTGTCAAGGCAACCATATCATCCAGCAAACCGTTCATCTCATCCAGCAGAGCATCGCGCTCCTTGATGTACTGGAACGTTTTTTCCTTGAAGCTGGAACTGGCGAGTTTGTAAGCCTCAATGAATGCGGCATACGCCTTATCATATGCGGCTTGCTGCGCTGCCACGGTTTGGACCGCTGCAAGCAAATCGTCTTGCCCGGCAGCGCGCTGTTCCCACTGGGCTGTGTCGCTGCCCAGCGCAACATCCAGCTCTGCCGCCAGTACGCGTGCATCGTGCTCGGCCTGCGATAATTTAGTTTGTAGATCCAAAACGGCTTTATAATAGTCGTTTTGGCTGCTCTCTTTGTCGATGCGCAGGTTTTCAATATCCTTATCCAGCAGCGCGGCGGCTTTTTCGTCGTATTGATCCTGCAAGTCCTGCATGGATTTTTCGTACTCCGGCATGGTGGCGGTAAATAGCGTTTCGCCAGCCTCCACAGTTTGCCCTGCGCGCACATAGAGTTTATCTACAATGATGTTGTGATCCATCGCCTCTGGCAGTGTATAGTCTGCCGTTTTGGGAAAGAATACCTGCGCGTCCAGCGTGATTTTCTGTTCCAGACGGCCCTTGCCTACGTCCACAATACGGACCTTCGGCGTGGTGATGGTTACAATCGTATTGGCAAAAAACATGCAAAGTGCGATGACGATGGCCAGCGCAATCAATCCACGGATCGCAAATCGTTTCATTTTCATGTCGGTTCAGCCCCTCCCGTTTACTTCAACTCACTGAGTGTTACACCTAAAAGAATATCTTCCTGAAAGAAAAAATAGACGAATAAAGCCGGCAAAATATATAGCGCGGCGCCCGCGAAAGCGATGCCGGAGTTATTCGAGCCGATTTGATTGAACATAACGGAAAGCGGCTGATCACTGGTGCGGTTGGCCAAATACACCAACGGCTGTTCCACCAGGTTCCAGCAATCCGCAAACGAAAGTGCCACGGCTGCTCCCAGCACCGGCCGGCACACCGGCAGCACCACATGTACATAGCAGCGGGAGAGGCCTGCTCCGTCCATCATACCCGCTTCCAATAACTCGTTGGGAAGTCCGATCATGAATTGACGCAGCAGAAAAATATAAAACGGTGAAAACCACATGGGCAGTATTACGGCCCATGGCGTTTCCAAAATGCCCATGAAGCGCAGTGTGATTACGCTTGGCACCATCGTAACCTGGAAAGGAAGCACCATGAGCATCAGAATGCCAAAAAAGATTGCGTCTCTGCCTTTAAACTCAAACCGGCTCAGCGCATAGGCCATCATCGGGATGATCACCGCTTGCCCCAGCAGGATTGCAACCGTATACTTAACGGAATTGACAAACAGCTTTAGATACTGCGGGTCTTCGATCAGTATGGTGTAGTACTGCCGTATGGTTGCCATCTGTGGAGAAAACAGCACAGGAAGCCACTGGGTTTCGTCGTAATTGCCGCGCAGGTTGAAGTATGCGGTGATTTCGCTTTTGGGGAAAAAGGAGTATAGGAACGTAAATACAATCGGCAGTAAAACCAAAGCTGCGATGATTGTAAGCAATACAGCCGACAACGTTTTGCCGAGGGTAAAGCGGCGCTGTGATGCAACAGCGACGGGGATCTGAGAATCCGTCATAAGCGCCTCCTCCTATATGCGGTCGGGCGAGCGAACAGCCCGCGTGAGATACATAAGCCCGAAGAACACAAAAACGATGATGGCAAAGCTATAGGCAGCCGTTGTTACGTCCTGATAATTCAGCCGGGCAAATTTGTTGTTCATAAAATGCTGTAGGGTGTACACCGTTTCGGCGGGATACGCCCCGCCGATGAAATACGCTTCCTTGAAGATCTTGAACGCATTGATCCACGCAAGGATGAACACCAGAAACGCCGTGGGAGCGAGCAGCGGCAGCGTGATTTTGCGTGCCTGGGTCCATGGGCCCGCGCCTTCCAGGCGTGCATAATCAAAGTATGCTTCCGGAATGGTTTGCATGGCCGATGCGAAGATAACCACTGAAAAACCGAGGTTTTTCCAAATGTAGAGCGCAAGCACCGGAACGCGCAGCGCTTCGCCCTCCAGCCATAACACGCGTCCAATTCCCAGCAGCGCAAGCAAGTGGTTAATCGCCCCGCCGTAATCAAACATCAGCAGCCATATCAGCAGCAGGGCGGACGAGGGCATCAGGTAGGGCAGCAGCAGCGCGCCGCGGAAAAACGCCGCCCGCCGGCCGAGTGATTTGAGCATCAAAGCCAGCATAAAGGAAAGCAGCCAGATAACGGGCGAAGAGAAAAGCGATAGCTCCATTGTGTTTTTCAAGCCGAGAAGGAACATTTCGTTCTGCCATATTTTTAAATAGTTATCAAACCAAACAAAGTTGTTTTGAAACGTTCCGTCCGTCATGCTGTAATACAAGCCGCCGATGAACGGGGCAAGCGAAAATACTGCAAGGCCAAGCAGGCCAGGCAGTAAAAACAGCAGAACGCCCTTTTTATTACGGAACAATGAGTATGCCTCCTTTGGGAAAAGGGACAGCCATACAGCGGTCAGGCTGTCCCTTGTGGTAAGCGGAGTGCAAAGTGCGGCGATTATTCCATTTCCAGCCGGATCATGCGCAGCTTTTGATCCACCTGCTCGATGAACTGATCCATCGATAGCTGCTTTTGCACATAGCGGCTGATCAGGGTGTGAATCTCGGTATAAGCTTCGTTGTTTCCGTTGTAGCTTAGCAATGATGGGGTAACGGCGTATGCATGTTGTGCCAATTCGCGGTAGGCTGCGATGCTTTCAGCAGACGCATCCCAGTAGTATTCGTCGTCCATTTCGGAAAGGAACTCCTCATATTGTTCGATGACGGACTCGATATCCTTAACATCTTCCGGAGCGGCCGTTTCCAGGCTGGCTTGTGCTTTGGCAAGCATTTCCTCCTGCTCGGCTACCATTTCGACGAAATGTTCGTTTTCAATCGGTTCATTATCGTCCGGGAACATCATAATATGTTGACTGGGCCGCATATTATCCAGCATATACCGAATGTACTGCACGGCCAATTCCAGGTTTTGGCTATTGGGATTGATAAATATGCAGCTGACACTTGCCGGCACGTGGAGTGCTCCGCCTTCCTCAATAGGCAATACCAGAGGAGTGGCGTAGTCATCATACGTATTTACGGTCAGCCATTGGCTGTGTTCCGTGAACAGGCAACTGGAGACTAAGTCTTCATAGACCATGTCCATATCCTCATCTTCATAATCGGGAATGGTGTCGTTCAGTGTGTCCATATCAACGGCTTCAAGAGCAGTGAGCATTTTCCGAAACAGCGGCGTATTCAGCGTGATATCTTCCCCTTCGGCCTGACACTGTCTAACATATTGATCAAGAACCATTTGGAAAAGGCTGGTACCGTAATCGTATGCATATTCCATCAACTGGATATCCGGATTTTCGCTCAAGCCTTCGTCTGCCCACCACTGAATAAATTCGATGAGTTCTAGATAGCTTGTGGGGACCCGATCCGTCAACCCCAGCTCTTCCCATGTGCCGTGGTATCGGCTTAAGCCGCTGCTGTAGATGTTGGTGGGTACAGCATAAAACACATCGTTATCTGAGATGACAGATTGGATGAACGGATACATGGCCTCTAGCTGCTCCGTGATATCCGTGTAAGGGGAAAGATCCAGACAATACCCCTTCTCCATAAGACTTTGGAAGTCTTGATAGCTCAGATCGTAGTAATACAAGTCAAAGGCATTGTCGCCCGAAACCATCGCCTGGGCAAGCGCTGTTGCAGATTCGAAGTATTCATCCTGACTGAAGTTGAGCGGAACATCCGGATATTGTGCCATGAATTCCGTGGCCGCATCATCAAGGTAGCCGCCATACACCGAGAGAGATACCTCTGGCAGATAGGATGGATCGGTATTACGGACAATCAAACCATTCCACAGGTGGATGGCGTACAGACCGCCTGTCAGTACAGCCGCAGGTGCTTCGCTTGCGTAATCCACAGGCATGAAGGCGACCTGGGTGGCTTCGCCCAGTGCCGGCATGGCCATGAGCATACTGTTGGTCGTGTAATACAGCGTATCGTTCTGGGCATAGTAAGCGATGCCCGACACATTATTATGGCCGAATGTCCCTGCCTGCGTTATGCTGCCATCCTCTGGGTTGTAAATAGCCACTGAGGGATTGGATAACTCGCCGGTATCCCGGTTATAGGCGGTTTCAAAATTAAAAACCTCTAACAGCAGCATGCCGTCTTTGTACGGTGCGATTGCCTGTACATACTCTGTATCATGCTGTTGCATATCGCCTGTGGTCAGATTGAAAGAGAAGAGAAGGGGATTTTCATAGTCGCTATCATCGCGCACAAGCATATATAGAAAATCGTCTGTAAGGCAGATATTGAATATATCCACGTATTCTCTGCTGTTTTGGAAATCTTCGATTTCTGACCAGTCCAGCATAATGGGTGATCCATATATGGCCGAGCCATCTTCGAACGTCAACGGATGCAGATAGCCGTATTCGGTGTTGAAACCATACACTGTCTCTCCATCGCTTAACAGCATTTCAATGTATTTTGTTTCATCGACTTCTCCGGCAGCCTGCGCGTCTGCCATAGAAGAATAGTATCTGCTGATCAGGTTGGAGGCAGCTTGCTGCGGGACTTCCATCCCAGGCTGCCATACATAGACTTCAGATCCCCATGCTGTATAGATCTGATCGCCTACAACCGCCATGGAAGGTTCGCCGTAAAATTGAATATCCAAGGCTTCCCGTTGGGCATCAGAAAACATATAGGCATCCCCCGGGGCGGCCACCGCACCGGTTAGAATACACAGTACGCACAGCAAACAGAGTAACGCGAATCGCTTTTTCATAATTTCCTCCGAAAGATAGTCAGAATGTATGGTGAGTGTCATAAACCTAACGATGTATAAGACCTCAATGTTCCATTCGAATTAGAATTCCTCGCGCAGTATACCATAGTGTACTACACGTTGCAATACACTTAGTACGATAATATGTAAACATTTGGTACATGCTATCGATTCAATACACAGATGCCAGATATAAGATGAAAAGAAGAAAAAACGATTACTGCTTTAGCCACGGTTGCAGATTTTGTATCACACGCTCGGTTCGGATTTGAACGCCTTCGCTGCTTAGGTGATTGTCGATCAGGTAGAAGTACACACCGGAATAAAGCGATTCCTCAATGCCTGAGATGACCGGTACGCAGAGTGTATCCCGCAAAAGGGCGTCAAGCGCTGCTCTGGCCTCCGGGGTACTCTCCGGTGTAAGGGAAGATCGATTGCGGGGAGAATAGGTGAACAAAACGTCGATCCCCTGGGTGAGAAATCGTTGATATTCCCGGTTGAGCGCAGCAAGCCGTTCAGCTGTAAAAGGTGCAGGGGTATACGCAGCCCGCATATGCTGTAGAAGCTCATCGTGCTTGCCGTTTGGGCGATGCAGGATGAGATCGCCGTATTCATTATAGGTATCTCGCATGTAATGGTTGCCTTCGTCATCATAATGTACGGGGCTGTCTGTATAGCGCAGTTTTGGCATATCGATGCGAATGCCAAGATAGGTGCATAGACTGCTAAAGATCGTTGTATAGTTCCGCATGTCCAGGTCTGCCAGCATATCATAATTGGCTTCCATCATGGCAAAGAAGTGCTGGTCCAAAGCGTTTTTTTCACAGAACTGATTGTGGAGGGTATCAAACTCCGGCGCGTGTAAAAGGACATCGCCAGGAGCCAAATGGCGGCGAATGATTGCAAGCTGCGGCAGCGCGTTGCTATAGGCATACACGCCCATGTTGGCAACCTGGTATGCCGGGTATGCCTGGGATAGCATCGCACTGTCGTAGCCATAGCGTGTTGACGACCCGGAATAGAGCACAAGCTTTTTTTGTCCTTGAATGGAGACAAGGCGGTCGTACTTATCGGCAAAGGTCGCATAATAACTGGTGCTGTATACGGGAGGGGTCGCCGCATTGATGTGCAGCGAAGTCAGTGCATCGCAATGATGAAAGCTCTGATCGTAGATATAGTAAAGCGAATCGTATAGATACAGCTCTTCAACCGCGCAAAAGGCGAAAGCATCGGCTTCAATCGTATATAGATTCGGCGAAAATACAAGGGTTTCAAACGATGCGTGTTGGAACGCGCCCTTGCGAACGCCGCGCACGGGAACGCCATCCAGCAAGGCCGGGATCACGCACAGTGCTGCATCACCGTCATACCCGGTAATCCAGGCTTTGCCGTTTTGTACATCCCAGGTAAAGGCTTGCGCGCTTGTTTCGGGCAGCCATTGTGCATACAGCACCAAACCATCCTGCCGGGCAACCCGGCTGCCCAGGCCGATGGATACGCCGCTGCCGTCGGCTTTTGTGTTCCAGCTAACCTGTACATACCCATGCCGCATAAAAACATTCGTGCCTTGCAATGTGTTGACGCGTGAAACGCCGGGTTCATAGCTTGATGTTTTGGCGGTGCCGTCTCCTGAAAGCAAAATCCCGCCGTTGGCCTCATAGCGAATGTTGATCGTTTTAGCCTCGGACTGTGACGGTTGTAACGGCGTAATTTCCTCTGTGGGGTTTGGTATTGTAGCAACTGCGCTTACACCCGTACTGCCGTGTATTCTTGCGGCATGTACCGACCAGAAGTAGTTCGTTTTATACAGGCCCAGGCTTTTGGCTGGCACAATAATATCTGCACCGGTTCCGTTTAGCAGCCCTTTGCCGACGATGCATTGGCTTGGGGAGGGTTGCTGAATCATGAGCTGCTTTAGAGAAATACATCCGCTGAATGCATTGTCTTCAATAGCGGTGATATTGGGTTGGAGCCATAGCGTTTCGATGGTTTTATTGCCGGCGAATGCCGCAGCATCGAATCCGATGACGGGTTTGCCACGATACTGTGTTGGCAGGATGAGATCAGTTTTGTCTGCGCATGGTTCTGCAAGGCCTGTAATTTGCCATCCGTCCCCGTTTGGCGTGTACGTAAAGCAAGCAGCGTCGCTATCGTCTCCACTGTAATACGTTTTGTCTGTCATACCGGGTATTTCCGGCATGGGAATGGATACGGCTTCATCCAAACCAAGTGCTGCTTTCAACTCTTTTGCCAGTTGAATCGTGTTGATGATAGCGCCGGTGCTGTTCATATGGAAATTTGTATCATAGAACAAGGCAGAATCGAGTATGGCAGTTTCAATCCTTCCGAGGATGGGGAAAGTCAGGTGGGTTTGAAGCGTATTCTGATACGCGGTGGCTTTCATGGATTCCGTTTCCGATACGGCCGCTGCATTCATGGGGCAAAACCGATAGTACAGCGAAACATCGTTTTCTTCGCACATGGCAGCATAGCCATTGATATACGCTATGAAATTTTCTGTGGGCAAACCCGCATCAAACACAATGGGCATGTTGGGATCGTATGTGCCTGCCATCACGTTCATTTCCCGGATTCCGTGGCGAATATCCCCCCATTGGTTGAAAGAGCTTCGCGCATAAATACCATCGCCCGATGGCGCGTTCTTGTCGCGGAAGAAGCGGGCTTTCTGCGCCGCAAAGTAGGGGAATTGTCCAAGCAGCGCTTGCCTGAATTCAGGCTGTACGGCAGCAAGCAATGCAAAGTTGCCGTCAGCAGCCTGCCACATCGCCTCGGCGTTACAATACATAGATAAGGTCTGCTCGCTTTGCTCCGGTGAGAAAATGACAATATCGCCCGGCCGAAGGGACTGCGCGGTAAGATCCAGCATAACGGTACTGCCAAGGCCCGCATACATGCCCATATTCACAACGGCATAGTTTTCGAACTCATTTTCGAGCAAATCGCTTCGCAGTCCGAACGCAACGCCGCTGCCACCGACGATAATAATCCGCGGGCCTTTTGCCTGCTCCAGGAGCGCGGCCTTCTCAGGAAACTCTCCCAAAAAGGTTTCTCCGTACTGCGGTGGCAGGCCGAAGGCAAGAATAAGCAGAGCTATCGGAACTGCGAATAGTGCAAGCAGGAAAAAGGCAATCCGTACAAGGCGTTTTTTCAAGGAATACCTCTCCATCCATCAACAAAATACTAGAATTGGAAATAGATAAATGCGTTGGCGCCACCGCTATGCAGACGTATAATCCACGCAAGCCCGATACACAGTATGAAATAGACCCATGTCATATCGCTGAGCCGGTTGCCGATGGTCGAAACATCCGTCAATTTCGGAAGCAGGGTAAGAAGCGGCAGCATGCATAGCAGCAGCACAAAAAGCAGTTTCAGGCTGCCTTGCTGCGCGGCTATGGTGCTGACAAGCATACTGGACTGCCAGACCCAGGGGGAAAAGAGTGCATTAATTAAAGCCAGCGCATGCCCGATGCTTCCGGCACGGAAGAAGATCCATGCAAAGAAAACGCACACCAGCATTAGGCTGCGGCCACCCCATCGCGTAAGCCGGGGATGGCGGCCGGTGGGAAGCTGAAAACGGGTGGATGCAGTTTTCCACGCTCTTTTAAGCAGCAGTTCCACTGTCATGTAAAAGCCGTGGAGCAGGCCCCATACCACGAAGCTCCAGGCTGCGCCGTGCCATAATCCACTGAGGGCGAAAACAATCACAGTGGCTATCATTTGCCTGCGCAGCCCATGCCTGCTGCCGCCAAGCGGTATATACACATAATCAGTAAACCATCCTGTCAGGCTGATATGCCAGCGCCGCCAGAAATCCCGGATGCCAACGGCGGCATACGGCTGGTTGAAGTTGCGCATCAGGTGGATGCCCAGCAGCCGGGCTGATCCTGCTGCGATTTCCGAATACCCGGCGAAATCGCAATAAATTTGTATGCCAAACAAAACGGTGCCTATCAGCACCGCCGCGCCGTCCGGGTTTGGCGCATTGTATACGGTATTAACAATGGGCGCCAGCATATCAGCGATGACGATTTTACGAAAAAAACCGCTGGCCAGCAGTCGGAATCCTGCCTGTACATCTGTTTGATGAAAAACCCGGTCTGCCCGAATTTGCGGCAGCAAATCGCCGGCCCGCTCGATGGGCCCGGCAACGAGCTGGGGAAAGAACGATACAAACAGCGCATAGTACCCCAAATGGCGTTCCGCGTGCAGTCTGCCCCGATAGACATCAATCACATACGAAAGCGCTTGGAACGTATAAAAAGAAACGCCGACCGGCAGTAAAATATCTTTGATCTCGTAGGTTCCGCTGCCACCAAACATCGATGCGATCGCCGCAGCGGTGCTGCCCAGCAGGTTGAAGTACTTGAAGTATGCCAGCAGACCCAATGAAATAATCAACGTCAGAATCAGCCAGAATTTTCTGGCGCCGGAGGTTTTTGTGGTTTCCAGCGTACGCGCAGCGATGTAGGATGTCAGCGTTACCGACAAAATTAAAAGCGACAGCCCAATGTTCCACCATGCGTAAAACACATAGCTGGCTGCCAGCAGCACAGTCCAGCGCCAGCGCTGTGGCATTGCCCAATGCAGCAACACCGTGATCGGAAGAAAAATAAAAAACGCCAGCGAGTCAAAGCTCATACAGTGTGCTCTCCTTCATGCTGCGTCTTAGGCGCTTCGTTTTCAGATGAAGAAGGGCGTTGCGCACGCAAAGATAGAAGCAGAAGAACCATCATATATAGAAGCGCTTCTTGAAGCAGTGCGCCATCAATCAATGCCCAAACAACAGCAAATCCACCGCATAACGCGCCGGCAAAGCGCACCACAGATCCGCTTTTAGAAACCGATCCCCAAAGGGTCAGTAAAATGGCCGCGATCATCGACAGCAAAGCGGGCAGCGAGTGCAGCAGCGTCATTTGCCTTCAGCCGGCGACGGGGGCTGTTGCTTTAAGCGCGTATATGCGTTTAAAATCTGGTCGTTATCACTGCCGTGCTCCGTCATAAACGCATCCAGCGGGAACAGGATGTTCAAATTGAACACGTTCATATTTGCTTGAAATGAAACGCTCCCGCCGTACTTGCGAACAATAGCGGCAATGCTCTTAACGCCGAAACCATGATCGTTGTGGTTGCCGTCGCTGGTCTGCGGCAAGCCGTTTTGCATGACGATTTTACCTTTGTAGAAATTGTGCGAGTTGATGGACAGCATTTCGCCGTACTGCCGTATCGTCAGGCTGACGATACGGGAATCGTCATCATCCAGCTGGTTTACGGCGTTGATCGCGTTATCCAGGATATTGCCGAAAAGCGAGTATATATCAGGATCGCTGATGTAACAGAGCTTGGAAGCATCCGCAACACAGCTCAGCGTGATGCCGTTTGCCTGGCAAAGTAAGCTCTTTTCTGTCAGGATGATGTCCAGCGCGCGGCAATCGGTCTGGTACATCGCATCGTAAATCTCAATGGTTTGCTCCATGTCTTCAAGCGCGGAGGGGACAACATTGGCATCGTGCCCAATGGAGCGGATTTGAAACCGTATATCGTGGCATTTGCGGTTGATAAGATCAATTGTTTCAGATGAGATCCGGTACTGTTCCTGGTCTCTGCGCCACATCTGTTTGATGATCTGCAATTCATGGATAAGTTCCTGCTGCACCAGCAATGAAATTTGTACGCTGAGAACCGCGCTGCTGCAAATGGCCAGCAAAATGCCTTCACAAATCATCTGCACTTTGTCCAAATTATAGATCCAGGGCTGGCGCAGGTTATAACACAGCACAATTTCCACCACAACAACGAGAACCAGAAGCGTCATCAGAGGCCATCTGCCGACATTAAAGTTTTGCCCTTTGCGCAGTGTTCGTCCAAAGTAGACATACAGTGTGCCAAAGACAATCACACCGATGGCAAACTGCACTATATATTGAAGTAACGCATCCAGCACAAATAGTCGGTACACCATTTCATAAGTAATTGAGTGGATAAACTGCGCGCTGTACCCCGCAACGGCGCAGAAGAACGCTTCACTCCAGCTGATGTCAAAGCAGAATTTTGAGATCGGCCAGGCCAGAAGCAGTGCGGACACGAAGATGATCGTGTTCCAGAAGTTATCAACGCCCCCAAAGGTATGGATGGCTTCAAAATATAAGTGGTTCATGGAAAAAACGCCGACTGCCATAGACAACAGCAGGCGAAAGCCGAACCACCGGCGGCGCTTTTGCTGCAGAAGGAAGATGAGCATCCCGCAAATTAAAGAAATATAGAACGTCAGGGAGCGCGGTATCATATAGAAATAACTCATATTATATCCCTCCGCCAAGGTAATTGTTCAGCGCTTCAAGCACAATCGCTTTTTTTGAGCGGCTGATTTGGAGTTCCTCGGTATCAACCTCCAGCAGAGAGCCCCGCATGGTTCGCACAAACGCCAGATTCACCAGATAACAGCGGTTGCAGCGAACAAACTGCGTATCACTCATCCGATTTTCCAAGTCGGAAAGTTTTCCCCTGGATTGAAAGTTACCCTCAGTTGTATGATAAATCAAAGAATGATTGTTGACTTCAATGTATTTTACCCTGTTGGAGGGCATGCGCAGCATCCCGTCTTGCAGAGCGATCAGCAGATCCGGGCTGCGTCTTCTTTGGAAATGGAACACAAGCCGCTGGATTTTCAGCCGGAAACTCTGGTAGTTTACTGGCTTGAGCAGAAAATCCAACGCATCAACCTCATAGCCCTTTACAGCGTATTGCACCATGCTGGTTACAAACACCAGCGCGACCGACTGATCAATTTTGCGCAGCGAAACGGCGATATCCATGCCATTGCATTGGGGCAGGTTGATGTCCATCATCACCAGATCGTAAATGGGATGATAGGTGTTGAGAAATTTGTTTCCATCATCAAAAAAAGAAAGCTTGAATGTATCGGTGGAGCTTGCGGCGTAGCGTTTAAAGTGTTGTTTCAGAAGATCGGCTTCTTCTGGATTATCTTCAACAATGGCAATCATGTAGTTCATTAAACAGTACTCCGCTCCTTTATCGTGTTAGCATACTTTTAAATATGTGCAGATGATAGTATAACGCAATTCGGCAAAAAAATAAAAACTGGTTCCGGCGACGCATAGGAATGAAAGAAACGCGGCAGTGTTGCCCGGCTTATACCAGCTATTTGGCAACTCATGGCCGCCTCACTGCGATGAACCTAAGGAGTTACGGGGCTTCAAACCCTCTGAAATCATGCAAAAAATGAATGATATGGCCAAATAACATGGTTATTATAACATTCATCGACGAGTGCCTCCAAGCATTTCACGACAAATATTTGCAATCCACGCTGATTTCATGACAAAAAAGGGAAAAAGATATACTATTTGGTTAGATTTTAGGCGCAATCATTATTGTGCCCTAAAAAATTGAGTAGGAGGAATTCTTTCATGATCAAAAAGAACAAGGTACTGTCTTTACTGTTGGTCTTGTGCATGACATTGAGTCTTGCCACTGGCTACGCAGAGACGGTCAATCCCGATGGCGCTGATGTAGCAGCATTGTGGACTGAAGAACTGACCGCTGACGGTTGGATGAAAGTTACCAATCAGGACGGCGCAACGTTAGGTTATTCCCCGAATTCTGGCGTTCAGCTCATTCAAGTTGATGGCTATGCCTTCAAAGACCTGAACCAAAACGGCGTGCTGGATGCATATGAAGACTGGCGTCTGGATTACGAAACTCGTGCCAGAGCATTGGCCAGCCTGATGTCGGGCGAAGAAATTGCCCCCTATCTGACCCACGGCGGCTGGGGCACCTTCTCGACAAAAGAGATTGCCGAAGATAACAAAGCCTATGAGTACATCACGATTGGCGGCCGCGGCGGTGTTACCCGTAACTCCGGCAGCACCACCCAAGACAATGTGGATCATGCCATCTGGGCCAACCTGGTGCAGGAGCTGAGCGAAAGCTGCTTCTACGGCATTCCTTCTTTGATCTCCATTGACCCCAACGGCCAGTCCGGCATGGTGGAAACCCTGTCTCTGGCATCCACGATGGACCCGGCAGTGGCGCTTGAAGTTGGTAAAGCCTACTCCGAGCAGTATCGTGCGATGGGTATCAATATGATGCTTGGGCCGCAAGTCGACCTGATGACCTCTCCTGTCATGGATCGCGGAAACGGCACCTATGGTGAAGATCCCGCGCTGACGCGTGACATTGCCGAAGCATTTGTTTCCGGTATGCAGTCCAGCTGGGACGGCGATACGGATCTGGGCTGGGGCAGCGATTCTGTTGTAACCGCAATGAAGCACTATGCAGGCGCAGGTGCATCTGAAGGCGGCCGCGACGACCACAACGAAATCGGTCGTTACGCTGTGTTCCCCAACAACAATTATGAAGCGCACCTGATTCCGTTCCACGATGGTGCATTCTCGCTGAAAAACAGCTCCACCGGTTCTGCCGGCAGCATCATGACCAACTACTCTGTTGCCTATTCCAAAGATGGCAGCTTGGGCGAACTGGTCGCAGGTGCCTATTCCAAGTTCAAGTTTGACACCCTCAAAGATGCTGGCTGGGAAGGCCTGGTCATCTCTGACTGGGGTGTTTGGGAAGACGGCGGCAAAGTGTGGGGTATGGAAGAGTACACCACGCCGGAGCGCGTTGCTTTCTCCATCATGCTCGGCATGGACCAGACCGGCGGCTACGGCGACATGGAAGTGCTCGACGAAGCATGGCTGCTCATTGAAGAAGAACTGGGCACCGAAGATGCAACTGCACTCATGCAGGATCGCGCATATGACAACATCCTTGCCACCATGCGCTTGAACATGTTCGAAAACCCCTACAACTCTACCGAAAAAGTAAAAGCGACCAACTGCACGGTGGAAAGCCTCGCATACGGTCTTGAAACCCAGGCAAACTCGATTGTCATGCTCAAGAACGACGGCACAGTCAAAGCGGCTGCGGAAGGAACGGACAAACTGACCGTTTACATTCCCTACAACTTCTCTGCTGCTGTTACCGGCGGTTGGTTCTCCTCTCCCGCCTCCTGTGACCCGGCGATTGACATTGAAGTGGCCTCCAAGTACTTCAACGTGGTCACCGACTCCGTGGGCGATCCTTCCGGCACGGATGCCGATGGGAAACCTGAATATGTTGCCGAAGACATCATTCGCGCAGCAGCTGAAGATATTGCAACCTGTGATTTGATCCTGGTCGCAATGGATGCCCCGCATACCAAATCGGCCAAAGAAGTCGACGAAGAGGGCAATGCCACCTGGCTGCCGCCTTCCATCCAGTATGCTGAGTACACCGCTACCACAGCCAAGGAAGAATCTGTGGCTGGCAACGTAGTGATCGAGCAGTTCAACGATGGCTATACGGTGCAGACTGTGGAATCCATCGAAAACCGCTCCTACAAAGGCAATACCGCGCCCAAGAGCGGCGTGTACGGCCACCTGGAAACCCTGCAGCTGTGTGCAGCCGCCAAAGGCGATGCCAAGGTTATCGTGCTGATGAACCAGACTGGTTCCGGTGCAATGGTCTGGGGCGAAGTTGAGCCTCTTGCCGATGTAATCCTCAACGGTTACAAAGTAAGCGACGAAGCGTTCCTGAAGGTCCTTTCCGGCGAAGTGGAACCCAACGGTCTGCTGGTAGCACAGATGCCTGCTTCTATGGAAGCTGTTGAAGCGCAGACTGGCGACGACACGCCTCGCGATGTGGAATGCTATGTGGATGCCGCAGGTAACACCTACGACTTCGCATACGGCCTGAACTGGTCCGGCGTCATCAACGACAGCCGCGTGGAGACCTATTCCCAGGCTCCTGTGACCGAAGTTACCACCTTCGACTTCCAATACGCCAAGTAACAACCATCACGTAATGAGCGGAGGGCGGAGCGTTGCTCTGCTCTCCGCATAACTTTATGTGTCTACGTCTGGGGAGGAAATGTTCATGATAGATCTACTTATCGACCTATTAACACCTATGTTTGTCTCAATGGGAGCCAGCGCAGCGGATGTTAGCAACTATATCCATCTTCTGAGCGGCTATATCTATGCCGGATTTGCTGCTTTGATCGTCACGATTGCAGTGATAATTGCAGCCCGTTTTATGGTGAAAAAAGGAACGCGCCATGTTGTTCGTTGGTCCTCTGTAGGCGCATTTTTGTTAGTGCTGCTGCTGATCGTGAATATGATCTCCTACGGACCTATGTACCCCACAGTATCGGGTGTGCTCAATGCATCCAAAGCGGAATTGTCCGCAGATGTGGTTGGCAATAGCGTATCCGTGATTGAGGAAACAGGCAAAGAGGGCATTGTGCTTGTGAAAAACAATGGTCTGCTGCCACTGACCTCTGATACAACCAAGCTCAATGTATTCGGCTGGAGTTCCGTCAGCCCGGTATACAGCGGCACCGGTTCGGCTGTTAGCGGCGATGCCGGTCCTGCTGTCAGTATTCTAAAATCTTTGGCCGATGCCGGCTATTCAATGAATGATGATCTGGTAAAGATGTACCTGTCCTACCGTGCTACGCGCCCGGACATCACAATGCAGACACAGGATTGGACACTTCCTGAACCGACCAGTGAAGCCTATACGGATGAAGTCATGCAAGTAGCGACTGATTTTTCGGATACGGCTGTGATCGTGATCGGCCGCAGCGGCGGGGAAAATGCAGATCTTCCCGCTGATATGAATGCGGTCATCAATGGAACCTACAATGTAGCAAACACAGATATTATCCCCGACAAGTATAAGAACAACTACGGCTATACCGGTGGTATATATACCAACAATGGCGATTATGACGATTTCGAACCGGGTGAGCACTACCTGGAGCTTTCCCGTACAGAAGAAGATCTTGTCGACAAGGTCTGCTCAACGTTTGACAATGTTATCGTTGTAATCAACGCCAACAATGCCATGGAACTGGACTGGGTTGATAACTACGATGCCATCGGCGCAGTACTGCTTGTGCCTGGCACGGGCAACAGCGGCATGGCCGCACTTGGACAGATTATGAGCGGTACGGTGAATCCGTCCGGTAAAACGGTGGACACCTATGTCAAAGATCTGACCAATACGGTTACATGGAATCACGCTGGGAATTCCGGCAACCACATTTACGATGATATTGCTGATCTGCAAAAGCAGGTTGGCCGTAACGACAGCACTTTCCAAGGCGTAGTCTCGTTTGTGGATTATGTGGAAGGAATTTATACCGGATATAAATTCTACGAAACAGCGGCAGACGAAGGCGCTATCGAATATGACGACTATGTACAGTACCCGTTTGGGTATGGCATGAGCTATACAAGCTTCTCTCAGGAAATCACAGATTTCAAACAGGATGCAACCAGCCTTACGGTTGAAGTCACCGTCGAAAACACCGGTGATGTTGCCGGCAAAGATGTGGTGCAGCTGTACTACACGCCGCCGTATACCGATGGTGGTATTGAAAAAGCAAGCGTCAATCTGCTTGATTTCGGAAAAACCGAAATGCTGGACGCGGGCGCTTCGGCAAAGCTGACGTTCACGATTCCGCTGGAAGAGATGGCATCCTATGATTCGTCGCTTGTGAAAACCGAGAACGGCGGATACATTTTGGAGGCGGGTGAATATACAATTTCTGCCCGTGTCGACTCGCACACCGTGCTGGACAGCCGAAGCTTCTCCCTTGGTGAAGATATCGACTATAGCGCAGATGGCCGCCAGAGCGATGACGCTGTAGCTGTCAACCGCTTTGATTATGTAAACCCCGATCGTGCGGTTCTTTCCAGAGCAGGTGGCTTTGCAAACCTGGCGGAAGCAGCGGCTGGACCCTCTGAAGAAGAAATGGTTCTCAGCAGAGATCAGAAGAAAGCTGTGAAAAGCTGGTCGGTTTACGGGTATAAGCCTGAGAAGGTCGACAATGAAGACGACGTAATGCCGACGCTTGGCGCCGACAACGGACTTTCGCTGTCCGACTTGACCGGGAAAAGCTACGATGATCCCCAGTGGGAGCTGTTGTTGGATCAAATGAGCCTGGAAGATATGACCGTCCTGATCAACACGGGTGGCTGGAAGACTGCGCCGATCAAATCAGTCGGTAAAGTGGGCACGTCCGATTGTGACGGCCCTGCAGGCCTGAGTAACTATGTGACGCATACCATGGGCACACAGTTCTGCACGGAAGTGCTGCTGGCACAGACGTGGAACAAGAACATCGCTGAACAGTTCGGCGCGGCAATGGCCCAGGAATTCGCAAATGCGGAGAATTACGGCTGGTATGGCCCGGGTATGAACCTGCACCGCACTGCATTCAGCGGTCGTAACTTTGAATACTATTCTGAAGACGGCGTACTGTCCGGTAAAATGGCGTCTGCTGAGATCAACGGAGCGGCACCCTACGGCGTGTATGCGTTTATGAAACACTTCGCTGGCAACGATCAGGAGACCAACCGCTGTGCCTTCCTGCTCACATTTATGACAGAACAAACCCTGCGTGAAAGCGTACTGAAGCCGTTTGAGATTGCAGTCAAGAACTTCGACTTCGACCATTATGTTCTGGGCGCAATGACTTCATACAACTGGCTGGGCACAGTGCCCGTGATCAGTGATTACAACTTGCTTACGGAAGTTCTCCGGGGTGAATGGGGCTTTAGAGGTACGGTAATCTCCGACTACAACGGCTCGTACGGATATCAGATCTCGGAAGCTGCCATTCGTGCAGGGAACGACCTGATGCTGGGCTATGGTATGGCTGAGAGCAACGAATTCACAGACACCGACGCGGCAACCAGCGTGCTGGCGATGCGTCAGGCAAGCAAAAACATACTCTACACTGTGGGCAACAGTGGCTACTATTCCGATGGCGTCATCATTGAAGAAGGCGGTCTGGACAATATGAACAGACTGTTCCTGATCATTGATATTGCCGTGGTAGTGGTTGTTCTGGGTGCGTTGCTGCTGATTATTCTACGCTGGAAAAAGCGCAACAAGAAGAGCAATACGAAATAGGGCACACTCGAATCCTAGACCGTACTGCCAAGTAATGAAACTGAGCAAGTACAGTGAGCTCTGTTTCCCTTCGGATACCAGGCCTGTGTATAAAGCGCATGCCTGGTATTCGAAGGGGAATTTATCACCGGAAATCCTGCAGAAACACGAATATGAACAGGTGGAGCGAAAAGTATGAAACATCAGGATAAAATTACACAGATGACCCTTACTGAAAAATGTGCGCTTCTAACAGGTAAGGATGTCTGGCATACGCGAGAAATTGAGCGTTTGGGGCTGCGGTCTATCACACTGGCAGACGGGCCTAGCGGTTTGCGAAAGCAAGCGGCTGCAGGGGACCATCTGGGACTGAATGAGAGCGTTCCGTCGACATGCATGCCGTCGCCGTCAACCATGGCAAACAGCTGGGATGAGGCGGTCGTTCAGAGCGTGGGTGCTGGAATCGGAACCGAGGCAAAGGCTGAGGATGTACAGGTTCTGCTGGGGCCTGGCTTGAATGTGAAGCGCAATCCGTTATGTGGAAGAAATTTTGAATATTATTCCGAAGATCCTTACCTTTCGGGGAAGCTGGCTGCTGCCTTTATTCGAGGCGTGCAGGAGAATCCCGTTTCTGCCTGTGCAAAGCATTTCGCTGTCAATAGCCAGGAAACGCTGCGCATGCACTCCGACAGTGTTTTGGATGAACGTACTCTGCGTGAAATTTATCTCACTGGGTTTGAAATCGTCGTCAAAGAGGGAAAACCGGGTGCGGTTATGACCTCCTACAACAAGGTGAATGGCACATATGCCAATGAGAATACGCATTTGCTGGACGATATTCTTCGCGGTGAATGGGAATTCGATGGCGCGGTTGTCACGGACTGGGGCGGCAGCAACGATGTTGTTGAGGGCGCTAGAGCCGGTATGAGTTTGGAAATGCCGGCCGCCGGAGATGATAGCGCGTGCAGGCTGATTGAAGCGGTGCAAAGCGGAGAGCTGGCCGAGAGCATCGTCGATGAGCGTGTAGACGAGCTGCTTTCGCTGATAGTGGAAACAGAGACGCAGGCACAAGCAAAGGAGCCTAAGGACAATCACAAGATTGCCCAGGCGGCTGCCGAGGCATCCATTGTACTGCTAAAGAATATGGATCATATTCTGCCGCTGTCGCGGGATTCACATGTTGCGGTTATCGGCGATTTTGCGCTGAAACCTCGCTACCAGGGCGCGGGCAGCAGTTTGGTGAATCCGAAGAAAATTGAAAACATAGCCGATATTGTAAAGCACTATCTACCTAACGCCATGGACTGTGCTGCGGGATACTTGCGCAGCGGTGAAGACAGCGAAAAGCTGACTGCGCAGGCAGAAGAAATGGCCAAAAGCGCACAGCAGGTGATTTTGTGCCTGGGGTTGCCCGAAAGCTATGAAGCCGAAGGCATGGAACGCAAGCACATGCGCTTGCCGGAAAACCAGGTAAAGCTGCTCAAGCAGCTTGCGCAAATCAATGACAACATCATCGTTGTGCTGTCTGCAGGTTGCTCTGTGGAAATGCCGTGGCTTCCAAGCTGCAAAGCGCTGGTATATGCCGGGCTGGGCGGACAAGCAGGGGCAAGTGCCGTACTGCGAACCATTTGCGGCGATTCCTGCCCAAGCGGCAAGTTGGCTGAAACCTTTCCGCAAAAATGGTCGGATGTACCATCCAGCGCATATTACCCTGCACAAGAAGCAACGGCCGAGTATCGCGAAGGGATTTATGTCGGGTATCGCGCGTTTGAAACGGCCGATACGCCCGTACTGTTTCCGTTCGGATTTGGGCTGAGCTATACGCAGTTTGCGTATTCCAATTTGGAAATCGAAGCGGAGTGCGTGAGTTTCGATATCAAGAATACAGGCGACTGTGACGGAGCAGAAATTGCGCAGTTGTATGTTTCCCTGCCGCAAGCAGAGGTTTTCCGCCCCAAGATGGAGTTGAAAGGCTTTGCCAAAGTGCAGCTGGCAGCTGGCGAATCGAAACGCGTTTCAATCCCGTTTGATGACAAGACATTTCGCTATTTCAATGTCAAAACCAACCGCTTTGAAATTGAAAAAGGAATCTACAGCATCCAAATTGGCGCAAGTATACGGGATATTCGCTTGACGGGCGATATCGCCATTGACGGTACGAATGCCGTGAATCCGTATGAGGGCGTGGATGTTGATTGTTATCAGAAATGCTCTGTAGCAAACGTGAGCGATGCATCGTTCCGTATGCTTTTGGGTCACGACATCCCAAGGCAGCATTGGGATCGGAGCTTGCCGCTGACAAGCAATGATACGGTCTCGCAAATGTTTTATGCAAAGAACCCGTTGGCGCGCGGTTTGTGCAAAATGCTGAAACGCATGGTAGACAAAAGCCTTGCCAAAGGTAAGCCGGATCTCAATATCCTGTTTATTTACAGCATGCCGTTTCGCGGGATGGGCAAGATGATGAACGGCATGGTATCGATGAAAATGGTCGACGATATATTGCTGATGGTAAACGGCCACGGGTTCCGCGGCCTGGGTCGGCTCGTGAGGGACTTCTTCCGCAGACCGAAGCTTGCACAGCAAACTGCGAAGAATGCGGCAAAATAGTTAACTGCTATCGGCATACAGGGTAACAACATCAAAGGAGTAAAGCTTTATGAACAAACTAAGCGAGAAGTGGACTTCGTTTTCGGATCGGCATCCCAAGGCAGCCAAACTGTTGTACCAACTGTTCTTTTTCTGGGTGTTCTCTATGGGTGTCACGGTGCTGCAGTACTTGATATTCACATTTTTGCCAGCATGGTTCGGGTTGGAACTGGCGGGCAGGGAATGGTTTCTGCTGCCAAAAGAGGTCAGTTTGTTTGGGGTGGATTTCCGCTGGTCGCTGCTTGGAACCGAGGTCTTGCATAATGAAGCCGGTGAGGTCATAATAGGTGGTGGCTTGGGTTATTTTCTTGCCTATGAAATCGGCACTTTTTTGGCCCAATGCATCAACTTTCCGCTGCAGCGCAACATTACCTTTAAAAGCCACGGCAATGTTGGGTACCAGGCCATGTGGTATGTCATCGCCTGGGCTGGGATTTCCGTGGTTTGTAACGCCTTTAACAACCTGTGGATGCCTATAGCTGCGGCCTATGTAACTCCTGCTGTGTATAATATCCTGGTTACGTTCATTACAGGCGGCGTATCCATGTTGATCTTCTTCTTCGTTTTCAAGGTGATTTTTCCTGAAGGCGAAGCGAAAAAGAATACACAAACGGCTGCATAACGTGCAATACGCCTGATACGCTATGGAGATGGTTTTGTGAAGCTTTTATCGATTGTCATTCCCTGCTATAATGCCGAGAATTATATGCGCAAGGCTGTAGAGTCACTTTTACCGGGTGGTGAACAGGTTGAGATCCTCATCGTCAACGATGGCTCAACCGATGATACGGCTTTAGTTGCTGAAGAATACCAACAAAACTACCCGCAAATCATACGGGTAGTCCATAAGCAAAACGGTGGACATGGGGATGCAGTCATGGCCGGGCTGCATGCGGCATCAGGCTTGTATTTCAAAGTGGTGGATGCCGACGACTGGGTTGACGCAGATGCCTACGGTAAGGTGCTTGAGACGCTGAAACGCTGTGAACAAACGGATACACGCATTGATATGCTTGTCAGCAACTATATCTACGATAAGGTTGGCGTTAAGCGCAAACATGTGATGAGCTATCACGGTGCCCTGCCGGAGGACCGGGTGTTTTCCTGGGAAGAAACCCGCCATTTCCGTTTGGGTAAATATCTGCTGATGCACTCGGTCATCTACCGCACCCAGCTTTTACACGACTGCGGAATGCAGCTGCCAAAACATACCTTTTATGTGGATGAACTCTATGTCTATATCCCGCTGCCTTATGTTAGCCGCATTCGCTATCTGAACGTGAACTTCTACCATTATTTTATTGGCCGGGAAGATCAATCCGTGCGGGAAGACATCATGATTTCCCGGATCGATCAGGTATTGTTTGTCAACCGGCTTGTGATTGACAGTTACGATTTGCAAACCATTGAAAACCTGCAGCTGCGGCGTTATATGAAAAAGTATATCGAGATCATTACCACCGTATCGTCCATTTTGCTCATCATATCCGGCACAGAGGCCAATATGAGCAAGAAGAACGAAATATGGGGATACATCAAAACGCGTGACCCCAAGCTCTACCGCCAGCTTAACCGCAGTTTGATGGGGCGTGCGCTGCATTTAAACGGGCGGGTTGGCCGCAGGGTGCAGATTGGCTGTTATCGCATAAGCAATAAGATTTTCGGCTTTAATTAGCAGCCGAATTAAGGAACATGAAGATGCAGTTTGATTGGCTGGTTGTCGGCGCTGGGCTGACCGGAGCTGTTTTTGCAAATGAGGCAAAGCGGCGCGGATATCGTGTGCTGGTTGCGGAAAAACGCGGCCATATCGGCGGCAATGTGTATACGGAGACCTGCGGTGGCATTGAGGTACACCGCTATGGCGCTCATATCTTTCACACCAGCGACAGCGAGGTTTGGGAGTATGCGAATCGCTTTGCGGACTTTGCTCCGTTCATCAACGAACCGTTAGCCCGGTATGGGGATAAGCTGTACCACCTGCCCTTTAATATGAACACATTTTACGAGATGTGGGGCGTTACCACGCCTGATGAGGCCAAGGCAATCATTGATCGCCAGCGCAGCGAGATCAAAGGAGAGCCGGACAACCTCGAGGAGCAAGCGATCTCCATGGTCGGCCGGGATATTTACGAAACGCTCGTGAAAGGGTATACGCTCAAGCAGTGGGGGAAAGCTCCGGCGGAGCTTCCGGCCTCTATCATACGCCGCCTGCCGGTTCGATTTACCTTTAACAACAACTATTTTAATGATCGCTGGCAGGGGATTCCCCGCCACGGATATACGAAACTGGTGGAAGCGCTGCTGGACGGGATTGAGGTACGGCTCAATACGGATTATTTAGCGCAGCGAAACACACTGACCGCCGCTGCTGGAAAAATCCTGTTTACCGGGCCGATTGACCAGTACTTCGATTATCGCTTTGGCCCGCTGGAATACAGAAGCCTGCGGTTTGAAACCGCGGAGTATCCGCAGCAGAACTTTCAGGGCAACGCAGTGATTAACGAAACGGCGGCAGATGTACCTTACACTCGCACCATTGAGCATAAGCACTTTGCGCCGGGGAACCAGGAACTGCAGCAACACCAGCATACCGTGGTGACCTATGAATATCCCCAGCCGTGGACTTTGGGCAAAGAACCCTTTTATCCCTTGAACGATGCCCGTAACACAGCCATACTCCAGCAGTATCAGCAAGCGGCTAAGCAGGAGGCTATGGTTTGCTTTGGCGGTCGATTGGGCCGCTATCAATATTTAGACATGGACGATACCATCCGGGCAGCGCTGGATTTGGCACGGGACGTGCTTTAGCACTTGGCTTGGTAAGGAGAACAATATGAAGGAAGTCATGATTCGCTTATCATCACCGCAGCGAGTGCAGCAATTTGTAGTAACGCTGGCACCGCTGGATGGCGATTTTGAGTTGATCGCCGATCACATGATCTTGGATGCGCGGTCCTTTATGGGCATTTTTGCGTTTAACCTGACTCAGCCGATACGGCTGCGTATGCATAACAACAACGAAGAGAATATGGCCGCGATCGCACCATATCGCGTTGACATGGGGGAATCGAACCATGAGCAATGAGTGGATTACGCTGACGATTGGGAAACAGAAAAACATTGCGCTCATCGCGCATGACGGAAAAAAGAAAGAACTGCTGGCGTGGTGCCAGGCAAATAAGAGCATTTTACACAAGCACTTTCTCTGCGGCACCGGCACGACTGCCACCATGATCACCGCTCAAACGGGCCTGCCTGTCAAGGGGTATAACAGTGGTCCCCTAGGCGGCGATCAGCAGATCGGCGCTAAGATTGCAGAAGCCATGGTGGATTTTGTGGTGTTTTTCTCTGATCCGCTGTCGGCGCAGCCGCACGACCCCGATGTAAAAGCGCTTTTGCGCATTGCCGGCGTGTACGATATCCCCATTGCAACAAACAAAGCCTCGGCTGATTTTATGATATCCTCTCCCCTTATGGATGAGGACTACGCCCATGATGTCATCAACTTCAATCACTTGGTACAGGAGCGCAGCAGAACACTGTAACAGAGGATGGCAGACGAGTATACCCGCCTTTGCAATGGCAACACGCTTGTCACATTTGGTGCATGTCCCTATTCAAGTTTTGTCGCCTCTTTGGAGCGATCAATACCTTGTGACCGCTGAATCGAAACATTTGTAGCTATTTCCATACTCAAAAAGCCGCTTGCTGAAAGCGGCTTTTTAAGTATGTATTCTAAGATGTGTGATACCCTTTATAAATTGCTGAGAAAGACGCCGATTTTATGCGCCAGTATCGCTTGTCCCGCGTCATTGGGGTGCAGGGCATCGGGGCAATAGCGCTCGCGGATGATTTCAACATTGGGCTGAATACCGCTGGTCGCGTATAAATCAAGCACCGGCAGGGAATAGTACCGCGCGCATTCCAAAATCGCATTGACATAGTCAAGCAGCACGCCGCCTTCCTGCGCTTTGTCTCCATCACCGCGGGGGTTATCTTCGTCCCGGCGGTGCAGGGGCGTTAGAAATGCGATTACAGAATCGGGATACCGGTTGATCAGCCGCTGCATGAGGGTATGTGTGGCTCCGTAAAAGGTATCGTAGCTGCGATCGGCAAACGTACCCAGCGGCGCGTCACCATGGCCGAAATCATTGGTGCCGCCAAACACGACGATCGCATCTGCGTTTGGCTCCATGGTGTCTACACGGTCACAGAAATTATAATCCCAGGGCGCATTTTCGCTGGCCGCCTCCTGACGGGCAAAGCGTGTGCCGCCGATACCGTAATTGTTCGCGGCTTTCAAGCCATACATTCTTTGGATACGGGCGGGGAATACGTTGTCCGGGTTTTCTACACCCACGCCCTGCGTGATGCTGTCTCCCAGAAAATTGATGGTTGCACCTTTTAGATTCATATTGAACACCTCTTACATTTACTGTGCGGTATCGCGCGTTGATTAAAGGGTTAAACTCTCCTTGGCCCATGTTGCGGCCTGCTCCATTTGCCGGACTTCATCCATGAACAAGGGGGTCAGCCCGCGCTGGTTAGCTGCGCGGGTATAGAGCGAGGTCATGATGCCCTTTTGCTGTAGATGGTACTTTGCGTTGACCGGATAGAGCTGTTTTTCGATCTGGGAAAACATGGTGAGCAGACTGTGCAGAACATCGGCTTTTTCGGGTTGGCTATTGTAGTTTTCAAGTAACCATGCATAGAGCTCCGGATGGAAACCGGCCATGATGCCGGAATATCCGGCAGCACCGGCGCGGATGGAATCAAGCAGGGTTGCGGTATTGGCATTGTAGAGCTTGAGCTGCGTTCCTTCCAACACGGCAAGGCGCTTGCGGATTGTATCAATATTGCAGCAGGTGTCCTTGATAAAGCGAAAGCGCCCGGTTTGCGCAACGGCCTGTAGCTGGTCTAAGGTCATCAAGCGTTTATACGGCGTGGGACACTCGTAAAACCCAAGCGGCATGGCCGGGTCTATACGGTCCAGCAAGTAGTGGAGGGAATCCTCCCAAACAGCGTCATCGGCACCCTCTTCTGCCAGACGGTTGGTGATGAGAATCACGGCGTCCACGCCCGTATCAGCAATCTGCCGCAGTTCGTCTGCCTGGTCTTCCAGTGCATAGGAGATATGACCGGATGCGATAACGGGAACGTGTGCATGCTTTTTGACGAAAGAAGCGATTTTGATGCGCTCAGATAAACTTAAGAAGAATACTTCGCTGGACTGGCAAATGGAAAACAAACCATCAGCGCCAGTTTCTTCGTAAAAGTCAATCAATCGGGCCAACGAGTCAAAATCCACACTGCCCCCACTGGTAAATGGGGTTAGCATAACAGGCCACATCTCGCGTTTTTGCATAGAAGTCATGGTATACGCTCCTTTAGTTTCATAAGGAATCATCGCTGCCTTGTTAAGTGCAATATTTAGCCAATATACCGCGAATAAACGCGGGAAAGCAGAACAGGGACAGTCTGGGTTAGTAAGAACGGATTATCAACCTAAGATGAAGAATAGCAGACGGATGATACTCTGTCAAGATATTTATCATGGATCGAAAGTATGATTAAAAGTAGAATTGATCAGTTGCAAAGCATGGAGAGGGTTTAGCTGCAAATGGAGGTGAAGAAGGCTTCTCTGGCCGAGTATAGCATGCCGTGAATTCCCGAATACTTGCCCAGTGCCGCGAATTGGATGCTGGTGCTGAACTTGATGCGTGTCTGGAAGCGCTCTTGAAAGCGGGTTTGCAGCGTTTCACTAAAAACGGTATATTCGCCGCCGAAGATCACCTTGTCCAGCGCCAGAAAATTCCCCAGATTAAAGATCAGTGTACATAGTTCATCACAGATGGACTCAACCTTGCGACAGATATAGGAATCTTTGGCTTGATAGGCAGCGACGACATCGCTGAAGCTTATTTGCCCGCTGCAATCGCGCAGGCAGGTGTTTACGCCGCGCTGTACATCGGCACGGATATTTTCAACCAGCGGTTTGATACAAATCCTGTCTTCCAGTGCACCGGCATAGTCCGGCTGGCTCATGTCCAGATAGTAATAAATTTCGCCGGCATTGTAGTGGCTGCCTTCAAAAAGGTGATTGTTGATAACGATACCCGAGCCCATGCCGGCGCCACAGCTGATATACAGCAGGTTTTCATCGCCCCGGCCAGTGCCATAGGTCCATTCGCCGAGTGTTGCGGCTTTGATATCGTTCTTAATAATGATGTCTGCGTTGTATTTCTTGTGCCAGGCTTGTTTCATGTCGCTATTATTCCAAAGCGTACGACCGTACCCAACATTCTGGGAAAAGATATTGCCCTGGGCATCAAAAACACCGGGAGACGATATGGCAATACAGAATAATTGCGCAAGATCGAAACCGCTGGATTGTAGCAGCGATTGGATTGCGTCTTCGAGCATCGCAAATCGCTGATCATAGGGTGTATCTTTGGGAATGTGAATCTCTTTTTCGCCGAGAATATCATTTTGCAGGTTGCTTAACACAATGATCGGGTCAATGTAATTCAGGTCGATGGCAATAATAATTTTATGGTTTATGTTGAACTTCAGAAGCGAAGGTTTTCTGCCCCCTTTTTCGGTGGGAGCGCCTTCGCCAATTTCTTCGATGATGCCGACTTTCAGTAAGTCTGATAAATTATCGGATATCGCAGGCTTGCTTAACCCCAGCGCTTTGGAAAGCTCAACACGCGACGTTGTGTTTCTGGCGTATACAGCGTCCAGAATCAGCCTTTGATTATGTTTTCGCAGGTAGGATGCGTCTACGGATGTTCTCTTTTTCTGCATAGTAATCCCTGCTTCCAGTGCGTGGACTGGCATATTTCTTGTGTAAAAAGGCTTTCTGAAAGTACGCCTTTTTCGTTAAGCAATCTTACCAAGTTGACAATAAAGTATCAAAGTATTGCTAAAATGTCAAGAAATAGTACCTAAAATTACCTGTTGACATTTGCGTGGAAGCGTGACATACTGTGGTTAGTAATACTACATTACGAACGTTACAGTTCAAGCATACGAAGTTACGCAATCGCGCAGTGTATTCCATTTTCGAAGACATACCGGTCAATACGTGTCAGCAGCGGGAGACTACGCTGGAATGGGAGGCAATCCATGTTTACAATGCAGCAACAAAATGATGCAAGGAAGCGGGTTGAGACAATCACCGGCATTACCTTGCCTGCGCATATACAAGCCAGCAATGGGGAAGGGCTATCGCTTACCTATACGCAGCGCAGCTGTGAGATTCTGGCGGAGGATATCAATGCCCTGCACCGCGGATACTTTCTGGTGGCCCGTGCCATCAGAGAAAACCGAAAAGAATGCAACGTTTCGCAAAAACGGTCGTATGCCTCCTGCGGCGCAATGTTAGATGTATCCCGCGGGGCGGTCTTAACGGTGGCGGCGGTCAAGCGGTATATGGATCACCTGGCTGCGCTGGGCATGAATCTTTTACTGCTTTACACAGAAGATACCTATGAAATTCCGGACTATCCATATTTCGGGTACCTGCGTGGCCGCTATTCCAAAGACGATTTAAAAGCGCTGGATGCCTATGCGGTAGAACTTGGCATTGAGCTGGTTCCCTGCATTCAAACCCTGGCGCATCTGGCGCAGTTCCTCCAGTGGAAGGACAGCGCTGCTATGAAAGACCAAGCGGATGTGCTGATGGTGAAAGATGATGCAGTGCAGCGCTTTATCGAGGCGGAAATTGCCACCGTGAAAGACTGTTTTTCGTCAAGCCGCATTCATATCGGCATGGACGAAGCCCATGGAATCGGCCTGGGACACTATATGGAGAAACACGGCTACCCGCAGGATCGGTTTGCGCTGTTGAATGATCATTTGCATTTTGTTGTCGATGTTTGCAGCAAGTACGATCTGCACCCCATCATGTGGAGCGATATGTTTTTCCGTTTGGGCTCCGCCACGAATGATTATTACGACAGCAACGCCATCATCCCGCAGCGGGTCATTGATATGATTCCGGATGTAGATATGTGCTACTGGGATTATTACCATACCGATCAGCAGTTCTATACAACAATGCTAAAGCAGCATGCGCGCATGAGCAGTACCACCCAGTTTGCGGGTGGTATATGGACATGGTCCGGATTCCTGCCGCATGTCAAGCGTACGATGGCGACGATGATTCCAGCGCTCAAAGCCTGTGCAGAGCAGAAAATAGACACCGTATTTGCCACCATGTGGGGTGATGACGGCGCGGAGACCGATGTATTTTTAGGGACTGGGCTGCTGCCGATCTTTTCTGAAACATGCTGGCAGGGTGATGCCTGTCCGCTGGACGAAATGACGAAAACGGCGGAGTGCCTTATCGGGCTCAGCTGGGATGCCTATAGCGCATTGGGTGAGTTTTATGCCGATGAAACCGAAAGAGCGCCCGGCAAAGCGCTGCTCTGGTCCGATCCGCTGTACCCGATGATGGAGGGGCAGTATGAATCGGTGCAAACCATTGCAGATCGGGCGCGTAAGGCCTTGAAACGGCTGGAAGCAGGGGATGATCGCTGCGAGCTCCGCTATGCGCGGGCCGTGTTCCAAACCACGGCGGCCAAAGGTGATTTGCTCAGTGAGCTTCGCAATCGCTACAAAGCGGGGGACCGGCAGTGGTTGCAGCAGGCTGCCGATACGACGATCCTTGCTCTGATCACACACTATCAGCAACTGATGGAAAGCCATCGCGCCCTGTGGGAGCGCGATATGAAGCGCTTCGGCTGGGAAATCCTCAGCCTGCGTTATGGTGCGGTCACGGAAAGGCTTTGGGATACTGCCTATGAAATCAATCGCTACCTGCATGGGGACATTGACGTGATTGAGGAGCTGGAACAAACCCCGCTGCCCGCAATGCGCAAAGGCGGCAGTCAGCGCTTTCGCGATCTGGTCACCCCGGCCTTTGATTGGTAAACGGTTGAAACGGAAGCAAAATGCAGCAAGAAAGTAGTATCGCAATGAACGCTTACGACGTGATCACGGAACGTATCCAGCCTCTGCGGGAGGCATTGGCCGGCAGACCGGAGCTGCAGGATGTTTTCAGCCGCTGTTTTGTCAATACCATCGAGACGACCGTGCAATCAACGCAGGCTGGCGATACGTTTGTCATTACCGGCGATATCGAGGCCATGTGGTTGCGAGATTCCACCGCCCAGGTACTGCACTATATACGCTTTTGCGATCACCCCGCTGTGGCTGCGATGGTGGAAGGACTCATTGCCCGGCAGATGGATTGTATCTTGATTGATCCGTATGCCAACGCATTCAACAAAACAGAGTCCGGGCGTAAATGGGCCGAGGATCAGCCTGCGCATTCCGGCTGGGTGTGGGAACGTAAATACGAGGTCGATTCCCTGTGCTATCCCATTTTGCTGGCATACCGTTTCTGGAAGCAAACTGACAGTGACGCGTTTATGACGGACAGCTTTCACCGCGCACTGCGTACGATTGTTGATGTGCTTCAAACCGAGCAGAACCATGCGGAAAGCAAGTACTGGTTTTTGCGTGAGCACTGCCCGGACCCGGGAGATGTGCACCATACGGATTGCCGCAAGCCGGTAGCCTATACCGGGATGACCTGGGGCGGATTTCGTCCAAGCGATGATTCCTGCGAGTACGGCTATCACATCCCATCCAATCTGTTCGCCGTTGTTGTGCTGGCGTATGCAGCCGAGATGTTTACCCTGATGGACGATGTATACTGCGCCCGGCAAGCGCTTAAGCTCAAACAGGAGATCGCAAATGGCGTGGCGCAATACGGCATCGTAAAGGATGAAACCTTCGGCAGTATATATGCCTACGAGACCGACGGCCTTGGCCACCATGCGCTGATGGATGATGCCAATGTGCCCAGCCTGCTGTCGCTTCCGTATCTGGGTGTATGCAGGGCAGACGACCCGCTTTACCAAAGGACACGCGCCTTTGTTTTAAGCAAGCAGAACCCTTACTATTATGAAGGAAGCTATGCCAAAGGCATTGGCAGTCCACATACGCCGGCGGGAACCATATGGCCGATTTCCCTGTGTATGCAAATGCTGACCAGCACAGACGATGCTGAAATTGCGGAGCTGCTTACGATGTTGCTGCGCACGCATGCAGGCACCAGGTATATGCATGAAAGCTTCCATCCGGACCATCCGGAGCAGTTCACACGTCCATGGTTTGCTTGGGCCAATTCTTTGTTTGGTGAAGCCATATACAGGCTCTGGGAATCCGGGAAACTAGAGTCGGTACTGGATGCCATCGAATGAGGATTGACGGGCTGACAGATGGGAATGACCAGGCTGGAAAGACCATAGACCCAATGCCTATAGATATAGTTAGAAAAGGAAGGAACTATTGATGAACGGATCCGCTAAAGTGAATTCATTACAAACACCGCTGTATCGTTCGCGGCTATGGAAGAACGTATGGCAGCATCGCTTTTTATATTTGATGCTATTATTGCCGCTTGCCTATTATGTAATCTTCTGCTATTGGCCGATGTACGGATTACAGATTGCGTTTAAAAAGTACAATATTCGCCAGGGTGTCTCCGGAAGCGACTGGGTGGGCTTTAAGTATTTTGTGAAATACCTCACAGAACCGTATTTTTGGAAGGTCGTCCGCAATACCTTCCTAATCAATATCTATAGTTTGATCTTTTCGTTTCCGGCACCGATCCTGCTGGCATTGCTGCTTAACGAAGTCAAGTCCTCTGTCTATAAAAAAGCGGTGCAGTCCATCAGCTATCTTCCACACTTTCTGTCTACAGTCGTTGTTTGCGGTATGGTGGTCAACTTCCTGTCCAACGGAGGTCCAATTAACGATGTACTTGAGCAAATGGGCGGCAGTCGCATTCAGTTCCTGATGGAGCCGAAGTATTTCCGCTCAATCTATGTCATATCCGGTATTTGGCAAAATATCGGCTGGAGTTCCATCATTTATTTCGCGGCAATATCGGGGATTGATCCCCAGCTCTACGAAGCGGCGCTCATGGACGGTGCCGGCCGCTTCAAGCAGGTATGGCATGTGACCATTCCGGCGATCATGCCGACTGTTACCATCATGCTGATTTTGGCTATCGGTAACCTGCTGACAATTGGCTACGAGAAAATTATTCTGCTGTATAACGGCGCGACCTACGAGACGGCCGATGTAATCTCATCCTATGTATACCGCAAGGGCATTCTGGGTGCGGATTACAGCTATTCCACGGCTGTGGGCGTGTTCCAGTCTATCATCGGCCTGGGCTTCATTTGGGGTGCGAATCGATTTAGTCAGCACGTCAGTGAAAGCAGCTTGTGGTAAGGAGTGTACGAAAATGACAGTGAGTAAAGCAAACCTTCGGCGTAACAATATTATCAAGCAATCTACCGGTTCCAAGGTGTTTGATATTTTTAACATCCTGTTTTTGTTGGTGTTCCTGGTCATGACGCTGTATCCGTTTTGGTACGTGATGATTATATCCCTGTCCGACGGCAAGGATGTTATGGCAGGCCATGTCAGTGTGTTCCCGGTCAATATGACGCTTGCAACCTACAAAGTTGTGCTCAGCGATTCCAGTATCCTGACCAGCTTTTACAACACAGTAATTTATACGGTGTTTGGCACGCTGATTAACCTGATCGTGACATCGTTTTGCGCCTATCCCTTGTCCCGTCCCGAACTGCCGGGCAAAAACATCATTATGAAACTGGTCGTGTTCACCATGTTTTTCTCCGGCGGCATGATACCGACCTATCTGGTAGTCAACCAGCTGGGCATGATTGATACCGTCTGGGCGATGATGCTGCCCGCCGCGATCTCGACCTATAACATGATTATCATGCGCACATTTTTTATGGGCATTCCGGAGTCACTGCACGAATCCGCGCGACTGGACGGTGCGAACGATTTACAGGTTTTAGGCCGCATCGTACTGCCGCTTTCCATGCCGATTATGGCAACTATGCTGCTGTTTTACGCGGTTGGGCACTGGAACGACTATATGCTGGCACTGCTGTACTTGAATAAAAAAGCACTGTTCCCCCTGCAAAGCATCCTGCGCAACATGGTGGTCGACGGCCAGTTGGCCGAGGCACAAACGCAGGTGGGCGGCGGCAGCAGCTTCCAGGTGGTGGAAACGACCATGAAGTATGCGGTCATCGTAGTATCCACGATTCCCATCATTATTATCTATCCGTTCGTGCAAAAGTATTTTGCCAAAGGGGTCATGATTGGTTCAATCAAAGGGTGACGTGCACCCTGCTGCAATCTGTTGGGTACGTCTTTTAGTTGGGTAAAGGGAGCAAGCTGGCATAAAGCACGCGTAGGTGTGCTGCCAGGAATCGCCCCAAAGCCAATGAAAGGCGCTCATAAATATTTTACTAGGAGGAACTTCTATGAAAAACCGGCTACTCTCACTCGCTTTGGTTCTGGTCTTGATGCTTACGCTAGCACCTGCCGCAATGGCAGAGGAAGCCGACATGGATCAGTATCGCATTACGGACGAACCCGTAACTTTGAAGTTGATCCGTTCGGACAACTCCAACCAGCCGATGCAACTGGACAACGATGTCCTTAAAGCAATCGAAGAATACACTGGCGTTACGCTGGAAATCGAAGCGGTTGCAGGCAGCGACTTTATGACGAAAACCGAAATGGTGATCGCCACAGGCGCTGATTACGACATCATGTACGACTGCTACTACGTATCCAACTATGCTGGCCAGGGTGCCTATCTGGACATCGACCAGTATATGGATAGCATGCCTAACATCTCCGCGCTGTTTGAACAGTATCCCGATATGAAGAAACTTTATATCGACGGCGCGCTGTACCAGATCCCCGTTATGGGCCGGTTTGTCAACCGTTTCGGCCGTTCGCCGCAGATCCGTGCGGACTTGCTGGCGGAAACCGGACTGCCCACGCCGACCACCTATACTGAGTTGCTTGACGTGCTCAAGGCAATTAAAGCAAATCATCCGGACATGTACCCCATTGGCAACCGCAATGGTACTGAAAACCTGATGATCTGCTATAGCTATTCCTTTGGTACCGGCTTTGAAACCAACGGCGTGTACTGGGAACCCACGGAAAACCAGTATAAGTTTGGCCCGATGAGCGATGAGTTCATGACGATGCTGCAGTGGTTTGCGGATGCCTATGCTGAAGGCGTTCTGGATCCTGACTATTCTGTGACAACCTCCACCAAATGGCAGGAGAACATGTCCTCTGGCTACAGCTGCTTCTTCTATGACAATCCTACCTTTGCCTCCAACTACAACCTGGTGCTGGAAGCAACCGACGAAAACGCAT
Source organism: Candidatus Limiplasma sp. (assembly GCA_963678055.1). Lineage (GTDB taxonomy): Bacteria > Bacillota > Clostridia > Christensenellales > Aristaeellaceae > CAXXOK01. The sequence goes on along the minus strand of OY782679.1, from coordinate 2,152,247 downwards.
ACTTTGAGCCGCTGGCAGTGCCGTATTCCGGCGATACGCAGCGCGGCCTGTACTACAACAAGCACGACATGGGCGCAACCGTCATCAATGCAGACACCGAATATCCGGAAATCGCCTGCAAACTGATGGACTTCCTCTATTCCGACTTTGGCGCAACCTTGGTCAACTTCGGCATCGAAGGCGTTACCTATGAATTTGATGCAGACGGCAATCCGGTTATCTTGGATTCCGCGATCGAAGACTACAAAACCGCGTCTGACCCGATGCGTGCATTCTTTGGCCAGTACAGCCTGGGTAAACTGGGTATGGCCCGCTACATTGACGAGCACAACCAGGATAAGTTCATGACCCCCGCACTGGCAGAATGGTATGATATTTGGGCCGGTTGGGAGTTCATGGAAGAGCCTGTAATGAACCCGTCCTTCACCTCCGATGAGAACGAAGAGCTATCCGAGCTCCTCACCGAAGTGACGGATACGCTGGCAATGAGCTATGATGCATTCATCATGGGTCAGCGTCCGGTATCCGAGTGGACACAGGTCCAGGATCAGATCAGCGACAACGTTGACCGCATCCTTGAGATCTACAACGCAGCCGCGAGTCGGTAACCCCCCCCTCCTTGCATGGCCCGCCTGTGTTTTCGGGCGGGCCATGCTCTGTGCGATGTCGTGATAGTGGTTCTATAGCAAAGCAACCGAGCATAAGGAAAGAGAAAGTATATGAAACGTAATAGCGGTTATATTCGATATGTTGGTCAGGAATCGCCCAACCTCGTATTTCATGATGGCGGGCTGCGGCCTGCGGTAGGCACGTGGAATATTCAGGTGATGCGTGCCAATCGAACGCATCCAGGTGAAGCGGACGGCGTGGGCAATACATATAACCATGCGCCGAATCTGACATATTGGAATCATCAGTTTTATTTGGCCTACTTATCCAATCCGGTCAGCGAACATACCGGCCCCGGTCAAACGTTTCTATGTACATCCAAGGATGCGCTGTCCTGGAGTCGGCCGCAGACCTTATTTCCGCCATATGCATTGGATCTTTCGCTGGACAATGGCCCGCATGCCGATCTGTTTGAAGAGGGCAATGCCTATGCCTGCATGCACCAGAGAATGAACTTCTACATCTCACCTGATAATCGTCTAATCGCTGTGGGGTACTATGGGCTTTCACCGGAAGTCGCCACCATGCCCGGTATGGGGTATGGGATTGGCCGTGTGGTTCGGGAGATGTATCCGGACGGAAGCTTCGGCCCGATTTATTTTGCGATTTATAACACAACCTGTGGCTACAACCGCGATACTTGTACCTATCCGTTTTATCAGGACAGCCCGGATGCCGGGTTTGTCAAAGCGGTGGACAGTATGCTGAGCGACAAGCTGACCTGCCTTCAGTTCTGGGAAGAAAACCGTGATTATCCAGGCGATGACCTGTTTGCAATTCGCGGGGCAGGGGAAGCCTTTAACTATTACAAACTGCCGGACGGCCGTTTGGTTGGACTGTGGAAAAAATCTCGCGTATCCATCAGTGAAGACGACGGCAAAACCTGGGCGCCGGTTCAGCTGTCTCCATCTTTGGTGATGAGCGGAGGCAAGGTGTGGGGAGAGCGTACAGAAGATGGGAAGTATGCCCTATGTTATAACCCTAATACCGATTCCACGCACCGCTGGCCACTGGCAGTGGTCACCAGCGATGACGGTATCGAGTTTAAGGATATGTTGTACGTCCACGGAGAAGTCCCTATGCAGCGGTTTTGGGGCTTTTGGCGTGATAACGGTCCCAATTATATGCGTGGATTGGAAGCGGGGGCTGTCTCACCTGATGGTGCGATGTACCTGACCTACTCTGTGAATAAAGAGGATATCTGGGTATCCCGCGTGCCGGTATCGATAACCGATACGGTGGACGAACATGTCAAGGATCACTTTGATGATCTTAAGCCCCGGTCGTTTGTCCCGGGGTGGAACGTGTACAGCGGCGCATGGAGCCGGGTTTCGCTGGAAACCATCCGACACCCGGGTCAGCCGGATACAAACGCGCTTCGTTTACGCAGCAAAGACCCGTATGACTATGCGGTGGCAACCCGCGTATTCCCGCGCAGTGAGCGGGTACGCATCCATACTGCGATTCTTGCGCGGCAGAACCACTTCGGCTGTATGGAAATTGATCTGACCGACGGACGCGGCGTATGTATATACCGCGTGACCATTGATCAGGATAGAACCGTGAAGCTTAAGCATGGTAACGGGTTTACCCTGGCTGGTATCTATGACGGGCCTTTGGATTTTGTCTGGGAGGTGGACTGCATACAGCACACAGTCACCTTTACCATGAATGGCGGCAAGCCGAACACTTGGTATTTCTATAATCATGCAGATACCGTGGAGCGCATGGTGTTTCGTACCGGTCACAAAAGGCGTCAGCCGTATTTAGAGGACGATCGCGAGTTTATGCCGCCGGACGACCTGCCGGATGCCGACGAACCGCTCAAACAGGAAAGCGTCTATTACATTACGCAGTTTGATACGCAGGAAATTAAGGATGATACGCAGTGTTGATTCGAAACGCCCTGCTGCTTACACCACAGGGGACCTTTGAGAAACAAGATATATCCTTTGAAGATACGATTTTGGAGATTGGTTCATTGCCGGGGACTGCGGATATCGACGCGGAAGGCTGTTATGTAATTCCCGGCCTGATTGACCTACATACCCACGGCGCGGTCGGGCAGGATTTCAGCGACGGCAATCCTGCGGGTTTGGATGCGCTGTTTCGCTACTATGCCGCGGGCGGCGTGACATCGGTTTGTGCAACGACGATGACCCTGCCGGAGGAAACGCTGACGAAGGCGGTCAAGAGCATCTGTGCGCATACACGAGCACCGCAGAGTGCCCGTTGCGTGGGGATTCATTTGGAAGGTCCGTTTCTCTCCTGCGAAAAGCGCGGCGCGCAGGCGAAACAAAACCTGCATGCGCCCGACGCTGGCATTGTAAAACGGCTGGACCTAGCAAGCGGCAATCGTGTCAAGCTGGTGGATATTGCGCCGGAGTTACCCGGTGCTGAAGATTTCATCCGGGAGATGGCGGACAGCTATACGGTCTCGCTAGCCCATACGGCGGCCAATTATACGCAGGCCATGGCGGGGTATGGCAGCGGCGCAAGCTATACAGTACACCTGTTTAACGGCATGAATGGGATGCACCACCGGGAGCCTGCGGTGATCGGCGCAGCCTATGACAGTGGCGCGTGGGTAGAGCTGATTTGCGATGGCATTCATATCCATCCATCGGTCGTCCGTATGGCGTTTCAGTTGTTTGGAGATAAGCTGATTCTCATCAGCGACTCACTGCGCTCCGCCGGTATGGCGGATGGCCGCTATGAGATTGGTGGACAGCTGTTTACGGTGCAAGATGGCCGGGCAACGCTCGCGAACGGAACAATCGCGGGTTCGTCCATCCATTTATTGCAGGCGGTGCAGAACACAATCGCCTGGGGAATTGCGCCGGAAAAAGCAATCATGGCGGCAACCGCTGCCCCGGCAAAGGCAATCGGCATTGATGAGCAGACCGGCTCGCTGGCTGTCGGACACTTGGCGGATATGCTGCTGCTGGATGCTGATTTTAACCTTATGGCAACAATTATAAACGGAGAGGTCATTCATAGATGAAGTATCAGGCGTTTGAATCCTATGCACAAATGTGCCGCATGGCGGCCAACCTGTTATCAGCACAAATCATACTGAAAGAAAATTCTGTAATCGGGCTTGCGACTGGGTCTACACCGCTGGGAATTTATCAGACCTTGGTGAAGTGGTACCAAAAGGGGGATCTGGATTTTTCGAAAGTCAGAACGGTGAACTTGGATGAGTACTGTGGTATCCCGTTCGATGATCCCAACAGCTACCACTATTTTATGCATGAGCATCTGTTTTCCAAAATCAATATCGAAAGCGGCAATACGCATATCCCCAATGGGCTGGCGGCGGATGTTGAGAAGGAATGCAGGCGTTATGATGCGCTGATTCAAACACTGGGTGGTATTGATATACAGCTGCTGGGGATCGGTCAGAATGGGCATATTGGGTTTAATGAGCCTGCGGATGTGTTTTCCAAAAACACGATGCACGTTCAATTATCGGAAAATACGATTGAAGCGAATGCGCGGTTTTTTAACGCCCCGGAAGAAGTGCCGACCAGTGCGATTACGATGGGCATGCAGTCGATATTGTGCTCCAAGAAAATTGTTCTGGTTGCAAACGGCAAAGATAAGAAAGCGATACTGCAACGCGCGATGGAGGGGCCGGTCACGCCGCAGGTTCCGGCATCCATCCTGCAGCTTCATCCGGATGTCACCGTATTATTTTCGCAGGAATAGTGTACAAAGAAAATCGTCGGAGTTGGAGTCGTGCAAGATATGAACAAGCAATACATCATTGGAATTGACCTTGGTGGAACAACGGCAAAGCTAGGTCTTTTTTCACAGAATGGAACGCTATTGGACAAATGGGAGGTGCCCACCGATACGCGTGACAAGGGCAAAAACATTCTGTTGAACCTTGCTCAATCCATTCAAGAACAAATGCACCGCAAACACTTACATACGAGCGATGTTCTTGGCGTAGGCCTGGGCATTCCCGGCGTGATGAAAAAGCGCAGTGTCGATACCAGCGCAAACCTGAATGGATGGGGCGATTTTGACGTCATCGAGGAATTTATGCGTTTGTGCGGTATGCCGGTCAAGGTGATTAATGATGCAAACGCAGCGGCTTTGGGCGAACTGTGGCAAGGGAGCGCAAAAGGCGCACGCAATATGTTTTTGGTGACCTTGGGCACGGGCGTAGGCGGAGGCTTGGTGATCAACAACCACATTGTCGAAGGTGCGCACGGCATCGGCGGCGAAATCGGTCACATCAATGTTAACTATGATGAAACCCGGCTCTGTGGCTGCGGAAAAAAAGGCTGTCTGGAGCAGTATGCTTCTGCAACCGGCATTGCACACTCCGCCAAGACCTTATTGGATTCCACCGATACACCCAGTTCGCTTCGGCAATGTGATGATGTTACGGCTAAGCATGTGTTTGAACATGCGCAAAAAGGCGATGGTCTGGCGATTCAGCTGGCAAACCAGTTTGCCCTGGAACTTGGGCGCGCGCTTTCGATTGTGTCCTACATTTGCGATCCCGAAGTGATCGTCATTGGCGGGGGCGTATCGGCGGCAGGGACCTATTTGCTGGATGCTGTAAAGGCTGTATTTACGCGGTATACCTTGCCGGTAGCCAAGTCGACCATATTCAGGCTGGCGACACTCGGCAATGATGCGGGAATCTACGGCGCTGCAAGACTGATGATGGAATAGCTGTAGTAGCAGCGGCAAACGATAGGGAAAGCAAAACACCGCTTGAAAGAAGAGCGGTGTTTTTACTTTGCCGATTGCGGTATCGCTGTGCGTGGAAGCAAGCATGGTTCATCAGACCTTCGCAGAGATATACCAGCACTTTATGTGATGAGCATGAACAGTATAGGGCAGGGAGAAAAGACAAACCAGGCAGCCGCGTTTGCACATGGCTGCCTGGTGATCCGTTGGGAAGGACCCTTGCTTAGCCCCAGGTTAAGGTGTTGGAGCAGGCAATCAGGGTGATGATGATACCGTTGATCAGGCCGGGCAAGTAGGGATTGTTGGTCGCCTTGTAAATCTTGCGGGACATGATCGTGGTTGCGGGCAGGATGACCAGAATCGGGAACAGCCACACGATAACCATGTTGCTTGCGGGCCATGCCATGAAGCCGGTGCTAAAGAACGTGACGTACTGGATGAGGAGCAGCACCAGCGGGGCAACGCCACTGAAGGCGGCCACAACCGCAGTGTTGACCCACGGGCGTTTGGACAGCGTGTTGTAGTTAAACGCGTTGGTCGCAACCGACTGTGCCACATAGTAGATCAGGAACAGCGGCAGATAGGGGAAGAGCGACACAAAGATCTTGGAGGAGTCAAATGCCTTGGTGGCCAGCACCCAGATCCGGAAGTCGGTCTTGAAGAAGTAGTCTGCAAAGAACACCCATGCATAGGTTACGCCGACAACGATAACGGCCAGCAGGATGGTCTTGAGGGCGTTCTTCACGCTGATCGTGACGCCGATATCCGAAACCGAGACACCGTTCTTTTTACCAAACAGGTAGTAGCTCAGCAGCATAAGGATAATGGCGAATACACCGGTGACCGCTGCCCAGACGCTGATGCCCCAGGGCGAGCTCTGCGGCCAAGGATCGGCCGACATCGTAAAGGTGTTAAAGTTATTCATGATGGGCAGATACACCAGCGTGCCAAAGACGGCCGCGATGACCAGGCTGCCCCAGAACCACTTAGCGCCGGTAGCGGTAAGCGCACGGGGTGCGACGGGCTCCTTGGCCTGCAGGGAGCTGAAGAACTTGGTAAACACCATCAGGATGGCGAAGTTCACAGCAAACATCGCAAAGCCAATCAGGCCAAGCAGGTTCCAGAATTCCTTCCACTGCCAAACCTGGTTGCCGGAGTCGATAGCGGTGGGCGCGGTGAACGCCTCATCAAAGAACTCGATCACAGCGGCGGTGGCGCGCTTGGAGAAGTGTGACCACGGATGGGTGATGGCGGGGTTGTTGATGATGCGCAGGGCATTAACGCCGTTGACTTCCTGGGTGTAGAAGGTGTCCTTGAGGCGCGGCTCGGTGCCTGCGGGATCAGTGCCGAAGTACAGGAAGGACTGGGCGTTGGAGTTCTCCAAATATTTGGTGGGGGAGGTTTCCTCGTCGCCGATCGTCTGGGTCATGAAGAACTCGTCGTACTGGGCGGCCATAATGCCCGCCGCGCGGGTGCCGTACACGTCGGTAAAGTTACCTTCGCCGTCTACATAGGTGGCATCGGCGCAGTTTAAGTACACAGCGGCGATCAGTGGCTGCTCGGCCGCGTTATCCTGGGAAATAGCGGTGTTGGAGGACATGCCGCCAAGCGAGTGACCGGTAATACCGATGCGTTCGGTATCCACATACGGGAGCGTGGAAACCATCTTGACGGCTTCGTACATACCCGTTAGGATGCCGCCGATAAACGGTACATCCTCGGACAAACCGTGAGAGAACATATCCATGGACAGTACAACAAAGCCGCGGCGGGACAGCTCAACAAAGTTTGCGTCCTGCATTTCACGGTTGTTGAACATACCGTGGCTGGTGACGATGGTGGGAAGTTTGTTATCTGCGGATGCGCCGTCGGGAACAAACAACAGGCCCGACATCTGGAGTCCCTGTGTGGTTTCCCAGCGAAGGTCCTTTACCGTTACCGTACCGCTGGAGGATTGCACGATGTTGGCTGCGACCATGCTGAGCAGCATCAGTCCGATTGCTATACAAAGCCATACTTTTGCCTTTTTCTTCAAAGTATCCATTTTGTGTCTCCTTATCACTTTTTTGGGTTGGTTTTGGTTTCCGATCCCATTGCCGGGGCTGTGAGCAGGAGCCCCACTACGCAACATGGTTGAGGTTTCCGTTCAGCAAGAACCTCCCTTCTGCAAAGCCATTCATTCCAAATCAAACAAAAGGTACAAAATTGAAATAAAAAAAAGTACAAAAAGCCGCTGCACGCTAACAGGACTTTTCATACTTTTCTCAATACTCTCGTATGAAACTTAATTTATATATACACCAGTGCCGATTCTTTGTCAACCAAAAATTAATATTTGTAAACCGCTTTGCCGAAGAATCAGCCAAGCCAAAGCGCTTCCTTGGTGGTGGAAATGGCCGAAGCGCCTGCGGTTAAGGCCTCGCGTACGTCATCTGTATCGGCAATCAGGCCGCCGGCGATGATGGGCTTTGAAACACGCCTGGAAAGAATGCCGATGATCTTGGGAATGATACCCGGCAAGATTTCCACGGCATCGGTGGCATCGACAAGCTGCTTGTTGAAATTGTTCAGGGCGATGGAGTCCAGCAGGAAAAACCGCTGCACCGTCAGTAGATTGTGCGCTTTTGCGTACTTGATAATATTAGGCCTAGTGGAAATGATGCCATCGGCCAGCGTGTTTTTTTCGATATAGCTCACCGCCACATCCCTTGGGGACAGGCCGTCGATCAGGTCGATATGAACAAACACGCATTTTCCCGCATTTTTGATGCGGGAGACGATGGCGTCGATCGTCATCAGATCGCCGAACAGCACAAATACGATTGAGCAATCACTGTGCAGCGCTTTTTTCAGGTGTGCCTCGTCCTTGACGGCAGCGATAATCCTGTCATCCCGAAGCATCCGAATAAAATCATCGTGTTTCGTAGCTATCCCATCCTCGCAGTTTTTTGTTTAGAATGTGCCTAAGTATAAGCACACTTACCGAAACATGTCAAATCATGTTGAATTTTAATTGACAAGCGATGGGGGAATGTGCTACGTTATCTGTAGCAGGCTGCTGCTTTCGTTATTCACCGAATACGTGCAGCGCCACCATCAGACAAGAGTTTTGAGAGAAGTCTGAAAGCAACTTACTTTTCAGTGAGTTGGTTTTCGGCTTCTTTTTCTGTCTTGCTGCTAAAAAAAGTCAATGCCCCACAAGGGCACACGGAGGCGATCGGCACCATGGTATATGACGTAGCGATCATCGGCGGCGGCGTGATCGGCTGTTCTATTGCCCGGGAACTGGCCAGGCTGGAGCTGAAAACAGTGCTACTGGAAAAGGAAACGGACGTTGCCTCTGGTACGTCTAAGGCCAACAGCGGTATTGTGCATGGCGGGCATGACTGCACCCCCGGTACGCTAAAGGCCAAGTTCAATGTTCCGGGAAACGCAATGTTTGATACGCTGAGCAAGGAGCTGGATTTTCCTTTCAAGCGTAACGGCGCGTGGGTGCTTGTAACCGACGAAAAGGATATTCCAAGGCTCGCCAAGCTTCATGATCAGGGCGTGGCAAACGGCGTGGAGACGCGGTTAATATTGGATGTCGACGAGATCAGAGCCAGCGAACCCAATGTTAACTCGGCGGCGGTTGCTGCGCTGGACATCCCCGCCAGCGGCATTGTCTGCCCGTATGAAATGACCATCGCCTACGCTGAAAATGCAGCAGAAAACGGCGTGGAGTTCCGCTTGAACTTCAAGGTCGAACACGTGGAAAAGAAAAATGATTGTTTTAGCATCACAGGATCGCAGGGCGAAGTACAGGCGAAAGTGCTGATTAATGCGGCGGGGCTGTATGCCGATACGATCAACACCATGCTCAGCAAGGAAGAGTTCACAATCACGCCCAAACGCGGCGAGTACTATTTACTGGATCAAACCGAGGGCGGGCTGGTGAGTCGCACCCTGTTCCAATTGCCGGACGAAAAGGGCAAAGGGGTTCTGGTGACCCCGACGGTGGACGGAAACCTGCTGCTGGGCCCCAACGCGCAAGAGGTCAGCGACAAGGAGCAGACAGCAACCACCCGCGACGGCCTGCGTGAGGTGGCGGAAAAAGCATTGCTGACCACCGAGCACGTTGCCATGAACAAGGTCATTACCTCATTTTCCGGACTGCGTGCCTCAGCGGAGGGGGATGATTTCATCATCGGCCCTTCCCCGGATGTGGAACATTTCATCAATGTCGCAGGCATTGCCTCGCCGGGCCTATCCAGTGCGCCGGCCATTGCCGTGTATGTGCGCGATCTGGTGAAAGCCATGACGCAGGCGGCTGATAACCAGCAGTTCGACCCGGTTCGTAAAACCTTTAAACGCTTCCGACACATGACAGTGGAGGAAAAAAGCGAAGCTATCCAGGTCGATCCCAATTATGGGCAAATCGTGTGCCGCTGTGAGCAAATCACCAAGGCGGAGGTGCTTGCAGCCCTGCACAATCCGTTAGGTGTGCACGATCTGGATGCAATCAAGCGCCGCACCCGTGCGGGTATGGGACGCTGCCAGGGCGGCTTTTGCATGATGCGCTTGCCGGAGATTATTGCAGATGAGCTGCACGTTCCGCTGTCGGCGGTCACCAAAACCGGCGAGGGAACCAACCTGTTAATGAACCAAAACAAACAAAATCTGTAGGGGAGGGAACGAAGGTTGCAGCATATTGATTTGGTCATAATCGGTGGCGGGCCTGCGGGTCTTGCGGCTGCGGTGTCTGCCTATGAAGCGGGGATTCGCGATATTATGATTCTGGAACGCGAGGCCGCGCCCGGCGGCATACTCAACCAGTGTATCCATAACGGTTTCGGGCTGCATTCGTTTCACGAGGAGCTCACCGGCCCCGAGTATGCCCAGCGCTATATCGACAAGGTGCAGGAGCTGGATATCGCCCTCCATTTGGGCACAATGGTGCTGGATATTACTGCGGATAAGCTGATCACCGCCGTCAACCGTAGCGGCGTTTTACAGGTGAAGGCCAAGGCCGTCATTTTGGCGATGGGCTGCCGCGAGCGCCCGCGCGGCGCGCTGAACATTCCCGGCTATCGGCCCGTGGGCGTGTATACAGCGGGGACTGCGCAGAAATACGTCAATCTGAACGGCTTCATGCCCGGCAAAGAGGTAGTCATCCTCGGCTCGGGCGATATCGGGCTGATCATGGCGCGGCGGATGACGCTGGAAGGTGCGAAGGTCAAAGCAGTTGTCGAGCTGATGCCGTATTCCACAGGCCTTAAGCGCAACATCGTTCAGTGCCTGGACGATTACAATATCCCACTGCTGCTAAGCCATACCGTGACCGAGATCCGCGGCAAAAAGCGGCTGGAAGGCGTGACCATATCCCAGGTTGATGCCAAACGCAATCCCATCCCCGGCACGGAGGAATACATCCCCTGTGATACCCTGCTTTTGTCCGTTGGGCTGCTACCGGAAAACGAGCTGAGCAAATCGGCGGGGGTTACCCTGTCGCCCGTTACCGGTGGTGCGGTGGTTAACGCAAGCCTGGAAACCAGCGTTCCCGGCATTTTCGCTTGCGGTAACGTATTGCATGTGCACGATCTGGTGGACTACGTATCGGAGGAGGCTGCGCTGGCCGGTGCAAACGCGGCGCAATACATCCGGAATGGGAAGTCCAGTGGCGCTGGCATTGCGGTGCATGCCAAGGGCGGCGTGCGCTACACCGTTCCCTTTACGGTTGACCCGGAAGCCATACAGGACGAAGTCACCCTCCGTTTCCGTGTGGATGCTGTCTACCGCGAGCGGTATATCAGCGTATATTTTGATGACGAACGCGTATCCCACCGCAAAAAGCGCATTTTAACCCCCGGCGAGATGGAAGATGTCAAACTGAAAAAAGAACTTTTCGATGCACATCCGCAAGTACAATCCATCACCGTAACCATTGAGGAGGGCTGACTATGAAACAAAATCTGACCTGTATTAACTGCCCTTCCGGCTGCCAGCTGACGGTGACGCTGGATGACCAGAAAAATATTCTGAAAATCGAAGGAAACCAGTGTAAGCTGGGCGAAAAATATGCAGTAACCGAGATTAGCAATCCGACGCGCACGGTGACCAGCACGGTACGGCTTACAGGCGGGCCGTTTGCACAGTTGCCGGTGAAGACTTCCAAACCGATCCCCAAGGGTATGATTATGGACTGCATGCGTGCCCTGAAACCCATTGAAATTTCTGCGCCTGTCACGGTAGGCGACGTAATCGTGCCCCATGTCTGTGGTACAGATGCCGATATCGTTGCAACCAGAAGCGTACGATAAATAAAACTGAAAACAGAGGGGAGACCGGAATGAGCAAATACCTTTTGGCCATTGACCAGGGCACGACGAGCTCTCGCTGCATTTTCTTTGATAAAGCGGGCAGTATCCAGTCCGTCGCCCAGCAGGAGTACAAACAGATTTACCCCAAGCCCGGCTGGGTGGAACACGATCCTACGGAAATCTGGGCCAGCCAGCTTGCCGTCATGAGCGAAGCCAAGGCAAGGCTTGGCGTGGATGCATCCGAGATCGCCGCCATCGGCATCACCAACCAACGCGAAACCACCATCATATGGGACAAAACAACCGGCAAACCCGTATACAATGCCATTGTATGGCAGTGCAGGCGCACGGCAGAATATTGCGACAGTCTGAAGGAAAAGGGCTGGACTGATATCATCCGCCAAAAAACCGGGCTTGTAATCGACGCGTATTTCTCCGGAACGAAAGTCCGCTGGATTTTGGAGAACGTTCCCGGCGTGCGGGAGCGCGCGGAACGCGGCGAGCTGCTGTTTGGTACGGTGGACAGCTATCTGGTGTGGAAGCTTACCAAAGGCAGGGTACACATCACCGACTATTCCAACGCATCCCGCACGATGCTCTTCAATATCCATACCCTGCAATGGGATGACGAGATCTTAAAAGAACTCAATATCCCAAGGTGCATGCTCCCGGATGTCAAACCGTCCAGCTATATTTATGGCAATACCGATCCGGAGTTTCTGGGCGGTGAGATTCCCATCGCGGGTATCGCAGGCGACCAGCATGCAGCCTTGTTTGGGCAGTGTTGCTTTACCCCCGGCATGGTGAAGAACACCTATGGCACGGGTTGCTTCATTTTAATGAACACCGGCGATACCGCCGTAGAGAGCCAAAACGGATTGATCACGACCATCGCCTGGGGGCTGAACGGCAAGGTGGAGTACGCACTGGAGGGCAGCGTGTTTGTGGCTGGCGCGGCACTGCAGTGGCTGCGCGATGGTTTGCATATGATTGATCATGCGGCGTTTTCCGAGGGCTATGCCAAGAAAGTGGAAGATTCCAACGGCGTGTATGTCGTTCCGGCGTTCACGGGGCTAGGCGCACCGTATTGGGACCAGTACGCGCGCGGTGCGATCTTGGGCCTAACGCGCGGCGTGGAAAAGGCGCACCTGGTACGCGCAACGCTGGAAAGTCTTGCCTACCAGAGCTATGATGTAATGTCGGCTATGGAGGCTGATGCCGGAACGCCCATACGCGAACTGCGGGTGGATGGTGGCGCGAGTGCGAACAACTTCCTTATGCAGTTTCAGGCCGATCTGTTACAGTCCGATGTTGTCCGTCCGTCAATGATCGAAAGTACAGCGCTTGGGGCAGTTTACCTGGCCGGGCTAGCGGTGGGGTATTATAAGGATCAGGATGACATTCGCAAAAATGTATCTGTCGATCAGGTTTTCCATCCCGATATGGAGAACGCAAAGCGTAAAAAACTCCTCGCCGGCTGGAAGAAGGCCGTCACCCGCACGCGCGACTGGGCGCGGGAGGACGCAGAATAACCCCCGATTCACCACAACCGTATTTCATCGTTAATGCAAAACACCGTTCCTTTATGGAACGGTGTTTTGTTTACTAAAATCGGTTTATAGTATCGGCTACGCAGGTAGTAGAGACCCGTTTCCTCGTCGTAGATGTAGCCTCGGCAGCGGAAGGGGTTGAGGGTACCGAGTGTAATTGCCAAGGTGCCGCTTCTGGTGAGGGGCTTGCTTGTATTCTAACTGTTGCTGCTCAAGTAAGACCTTTAGAGTGCTCTTTGTGATGAACAAAAGTCTACATCATTACTGTACTAATTCCGAACTCTCAAATTCAAATGTTTTGCACAATATCTTAAATCTATCACCTGATGAGAATTCGAATCCGCAAAAAACCAAATTGTCACGATAATAGTCGGATTCCGGATCATTGTAACTAATCTCATCAGGGCTAAAGACATCTTGATCAGCAATCAGTTGGTTCAATTTTTCATTGCGTTCTTCAGTGTCCATAATTATAAAGCCTAATATCCCATTTGTCCCAATTCCATGGATTCCATCGAACCCAGCGTCCCATAGCTTCATCGCGTTCATTTCGAAGTATACCAATCCATCGAAGCAAAACTGAAAGTTTTTTTTCAGATAGGCATTTTTCAATTGAATCACCATTGTATCTTTTACATAATCAATATCCATTGACTTGATTTTGGAATCATGCACATAGATAGCGCGTTTCATTTCGACCTGATTTGAAGCGTTGATAATCATGTTCTTACCTCCATGAATAGGGTTATCGAAATAGTACTGTCCCATGTTTCCTGAAATGCCGTTTTAGGAGATCGTTTATATTGTATTTCCAGTTGAAAAATATAAAGATACAGTAAGTTTGGCCGATAAACAGTAGATAGTACAGAATTCGTCCAAGATAGCTAATAAGTGGCATTTGATAAATAACGGTATCTACTCCATTTTGTTCAAGTACAATCTGAGGGCGTCCCCAAAACGAAGTCATATGGTATGTTAAACCATTCTTCGATGTAAATGGACCATTAGGCTCGATTCCCGGATTCCACGTTAGCTCTGCTTCTTGAAGAATATTCCCATCTAAATCCAGTTTATAACTATGCGCTCCTGTATAGACGGCAATCGTATTACCATTTTCAATCGTAAACTGAAAGCCACGCGTAGTAGGAACATCCAGAATGCGAATGGTATGACCCTGATCAATTACATCAATCTCACCCGTTTGACTGATATAGAGTAGTTCGTTTTCATCCACAGAAAATCCATACCAGGTGAATTTGTTATTGTAGTTAGCTGTGTACACAATCAATATAATAACTACAAACTCGATGATTACCGCAGATATAGGAAATTTCTTTGTCTTCATTATAAACCTTATTTCCAATAATTATTGATAATTTTCCTGGAATTTATTTTCTTGCAGGCCACATATATAGTATTTCCGCCTTCAAACTCAATTACATGGCGTACTCCGCCATCTATTGCTTCAATATCGCTCGATGTACATCGTCCAAGCCCGGTAAAAGATCTTCTTGATACATCATCAGTAGATTTCATCGACACTTCAAATGCAAAAACATCAACATATAGCAGTAAAGTAGTAAAGTCGTTGTTTGAAGTACAGAACTCCATTTGAAGTGTGGAACTACCCATTTTGCTATAGATCTCTATTTGCTTTCCAGTGTTTCCCAGATAAAGATCTTTGATATACCAATCATGCAGGTAGTGAGTTTTAATGATAATCCGGTAGAATGATTCGGAGATTTTTCTTGACTTCAATAAAGCTTCTAATCTTTCATTCTGATCTGGTCCTGGGTTTTGGTGTTCTGATCCCATATTAGTCAGGCCTCCATAGTTTATTCTTTAAGGGATTGCAATGTTTACAGGAAGAGTCCGCCATAAAGGTGGGATAAGCGACGGTAATAATCTGACTGCTCGATAACAAGGTAGATCGCCCCACCTGAAATCAGTAAGGTGATAATGCATAGGTAAATGCCCAGCTCGAGCAATCTTTTACGGATAGTTTCATCATGCATACGCCCTTCCTGCGTCAGTATTCTTGGAGCTGACGAAAATGTGGGTTGTGCAATGGTATCATGAAATAGTGATCTCACCGATTCCACAGGCCCCGAGTGTCTTAAAGATTATCCTTATACATGTATTGATAAGGTATTCCGTTTTCTTTACACCATTTCTTGGCAAAATCAATGCAGAAATCGTCTGTGAAGTCATGATATGCTTCAAAAACACTATCATCAAGTCTGTCCATGATGAACACATGTACCTTTTCACGGAATTGTGAAGCTTGTTTTCTGAGTTCATCGGTTAACAGCGTAACAGGGAATATAGGATATTCATCCAAACCATATGCCTTATACGCATCAGTATCTCCATAATTCTCCTGCACATAGATTTGTTCGGCATGAGCTAACGAAAAACTGGGAAGCTTCATGTATAAATCCGTATTTGTCTGCATTTTCTCAGGGATCCGGTGGTGGGTAGATATTCGACCTGTTGAATATTCCAAAAAACATGGGATTCCCGCGAAGAGACCTCGTGCTATTGCTTCAATATTTACGGGGGTCATCTGTCATCATCCTCTGTCAGTTTAATCAATTGGGTTCCATTGCTCAACAACTTGCGGACGTGCAACGATGCTAATGCGGTTGTTGAGGGAGCGGCAGAAGGTTGTGCAATAGCACCATAAACCAGCGATCTTATAATAACAATAAAACCGAAAATGTCTCCAAAGGGGAGCGGACCATCAGCCAGCGCAGCACCTGTAGCAATAGGTTCGGCTACTGATAGAGCTGAATAACCGGAGACATCAACCATAACCGTTGGGTTATTCCTACAATACGCAAACACATTATGCCCAAGCAATTGCCTGGTTTCCCCAGCACACTATCCGCATTGAAAAACCTACCCCAGACCGGATTGTAGTACCGGCTACGGAGGTAGTAGAGGCCCGTTTCCTCATCGTAGACATAGCCCCGGTAGCGGAAGGGGCTCAGGGTGCCGAATATAAGAGGGCATAGATATTATCCAGCATAGCATCGGCGGACTCTTTGTTCACCTTATCATCAAATACCCATATCGAAATATGTACGTTGCTCGAATAAACGTCATACTTTATTGTAATTGGATCTTCCTCAACATTGTCTCGTTGCCAATATGCTAGTGAATAAGGTTTCGAATAGACGGGAGAATCATATATCCTTATAATCGCCACAACATGTACAGTATTCGGCGAAGGTTCCGAGACTTTATAGAATGAAACATGATCAATTGGTTCAAAGAAATAGTCTGCCCAATCGTATAGCGGTTCTGCTGATACCGTTTGCTCTGGATGATTATATATCTGTTTATATAAAGCAGATTGCGATATGTTGATGGAACCGCCCCAATAACCCTTGATCAAAAATATGACGGCTGCAATACAGATCACTATGAGGATCATGACTACTCTTTTTTTATGTTTGCTAAGAAATTTTGTTATCCAATGATTCATAGATATTTTCCTTTCTAAATACCCAAAAGTTTGTGCTAGTATACTTTATCAAGCTCAGTTTGCAAGGATTCGTGATAGATCATATTATTTAGGAAATTCTCCCTCATATAATGAATGAGTTGATTTACACCCCATAGGTTGTTGGATAGAAAGGGTTTAGCTGCGGGTGTTTGGTTTTGCATTACACCGTTCTTATCATATGTTGCTATTCTAATAATCGCTCCACCAGTTCCATGCACGAGATCAATCGTTACATATGAGTATCCTTTATACGATAGTAAGGATCTTGCGGTAATGCTGGTTAAGCTTTTTCCCCATGCATTATTGTAGGATATGAATGGCTCAACAGAACTATAAACTAATGAAAGTATGGATGCTTTTTTGCTAGAAACGCCAGGTATATTCATTACAATGTTACGAAATGCTTCTTCTGAGGGTTCAAGATAATCATCTTCAGGAAATTTCCCATTAAGCATATTAAATGCAGAAGAGAACTCATCTCCTGATAACAGATAAATCTCAAGAATCCAGAATGATTCATCGTTCAATGCGGAAATTGCGACTGGAGAATTGCCCATTCGATCAGAATGAACAATTGGTGAATTCTTACAATACGTAAACATAGTATGCCCAAGCAATTGCCCAGGTTTCCCTAGCACACTATCCCCATTCACAAACCTGCCCCAGACCGGATTGTAGTACCGGCTGCGGAGATAGTACATCAGTGTTTCTTCGTCAAACACATAGCCCCGGTAGCGGAAAGGGGTTAGGGTGCGCGTGTAGTTGACAAGGTACCGATTCTGGTGAGAGGATTGCCCCAGGTGCATTATATCATTCACTTGCAGGCATTGTTAACTCAATACAGTAGCGTTTGTTACAGACGATAAGTATAATAGGATGTACAAATATAAGCAAGGCCCTGTAACAGTGTTGCTGTTACAGGGCCTCCTGTTGTAGCGTAAACTATTCGTTCTCTTTAAACATATACTCAAACGCTATCCCGTTTTCCTTGCACCATTTTTTTGCGAAAGCTACACAAAACATATCTTTAAAATCATCATACTCTATTTCTGCTTTGCGATCAAAGCGATCCATAATGAATGCGTGAGCTTTATTACTATATTTGGCGGCCAACGCTCTCAGTTCTTCATTGAGTTCAATTGGAATCTTCGGATACGCATGCAACCCATATGCTTTATACTCGTCAGAGTCGCTATATTTTTCTTGTAAATAAATCTGCTCAACATGCGCTATTGAGAATTGCGGAAGTTGCAAGTACAGTTCTGCATTTGCCTTATTCTCCTCTGGAACAATTAAATACGCCATAATACGGCCAGTTGAGTATTCCAAGTAGTACGGAATTCCAGCGAAAAGACCATCTGCTATTGCTTCGATTTTTACGATCCCCATTATGTTATCCTCCTTTTATGACTTTATTCTAGTGGCATCCCAAACCAGATATGAAACTTATGACGCTGATCGTGATAATGTCCATAATAGCCGATATCATGTACTGTTGGCAAACTAAAATCACCTAAAGAAACTGCGAGTAATTTTGCATCAGATTGATAATGAGTATACACACCCCATGGGGTACCATTAAACTGTTTCGAATAGTTCTTCCGTGTATCGGGAAACCCTAATAACAGTACTGCCTCATAGTAATGCATTCTGTTTCCAAGCCGGTGCAGATAACCATCATCTCCAACCCAAGCTATATAATGAAGGCCATTGGTCATTCTGTCGCTTGCTTCCGTATCTGTAAGTTCTCAGGGAATCCTGCGGAAGTGATAAATGATACATCCCTTATCATTCCCGCAGGATTAATTTTTAGTCAAGTTGTAGGTGCATTTCATACTTTTTGAGGAATCCTTTCGGCAGTTTTTTTCGTACTATATCCTGATAATACTGTACATACTCTTTGCTGTGAATCGCAATCTCTTCCCGATCCATTTGCGACCCTTCTTTCATTGTTATAATTAGGATCCATTGATGTTTTATCTTCGGTCAGCGCTATTCATGTGGTTATATTCGTTTTGATATATATTCAGCGTCACGAAACCATCATTTTGATGTATAAGAGTGTTATGAATTTTTTACGGTTTCATTATCTATCCATTCAGCTGTAATATCTGGATAGCGATATGCAAAGTACAAGCACCAGCTGTTTTTGCCTTCCCATTTCATACCATTCTCATTTGCTGTAATGATTACAACGGATGATTCTGCCACTGTAGCACCTTTTCCATCATTCCAATACGCATCCAGTCTGTGTAATCCATCTGGAGAGAGTATGCTTTCAATTAAATGTTCTGCTGGTCGACCATCAATTTGCATTGTTTGGGATTTCTGCCATTGATTGTGTATCAATAAACCTACCAATACAAGACCGGAAACAACGACAGTTATACAAAGTATCAATACTATAAGTTGTGAACGTTTAGTCTTCTTTATCATGGGTTCTCCTAAATTCCCCATCAAATATATCGTATCGTATTAGTTTACTTAAGCCAAACATCGAAAAGTCAAGGTTTTGTTTCTTTCTGAGGTGAAAACCATACGCAACCGTCTCTGAATCCATGGGGTCATCGTCAAAGTTGCTACCACAGCAAGCTTTTTTTTGGACACCTACTTTGATAAGACGGGAATGCGCTCTGAACATTACTGATTACTTGAAGTTTTACGTATGAAGCTTAATAGCTTATCATTTGAACCTTTATAGTAAACAATAAAGTTATGTATCACCCAACAGGACTCATTGCTCAAGCTGCACTTGTCATAAAGGCGGTTTGCTTCATTTGAACTCTCACAATAATAAATCAACACTTCGTCAGTGGATAATTCGATAATGTCCCAGTTGTAATCATAAGCAAATGGTACCGATTCACTTCTTCCAGCATATGTAAGAGGTTGAATATTAGCTGCTGAGTCGAACTCTATAAATACATTCAAAATGTCTGCTATAGCGCTTTTTCTTGGCTTTTCATTCACGCTATTTATCGTAATGAAAGTAATCAGAATTATCACAGCTAAGACCATTACAATGATAAGTTGTATTATTCTTCGCTTGCCCATGCCTTAACGTCTCCTATATCATTATTCGCCGACAAGTATCTTCATCTTGCCATTATTCAATTGAGAGTGTTCTGGTTATCCATTTTTTCATACGCTATTCCTCCAATACTAACCAATGATTTCACCTATGTAGCGGCAGGATTATGAAGAGAAGCTCAACTCTGTAAGCGCATCTTCTACACCATAACATATGACTTCACGAAAAATAACTGCTTCAATCATTGGGACCGGCGTTCTTGTTCCCGCAGATGATGCTTCTATATATCATATTCCTTTCGATTCGCGACAAGGCGGATTTTGTGTACGTAAATGGAGGCTAATGCATAAAAGCAACAGTAAAGGGTAGATTCTGAAAAGCATTTGCTATCAGGCGGGGATGGTGATGCGCGTATTCCTTAACTATTTGTATAATTCTTGGTTATCAAGCGACTCCAGAGCCTCATCAACAATAGAGCACAGTTCGGCTTTATTGATGCCTGTAATTGTTCGCTCAATTTGATCCCTCATGATGAAATCTAAATCAACAGTCTCGCCTTGATCATGTACCATCACAGAACAATTACCATCCATAAACAGCAGCTCACAGCTGCCTTTTGCGTTATCAATCATTTCACGCAGTCGTGCCTGCCACCAATAAAGAATGGGAGATATGAAATCATCCCAATCTTCCGCTGGGAAACAATATCCATCAATTTGAAAATGAATATCACCGAAAATATCAAATGGTTTCTGTGTGCCTTTGGGAACAAGATTGTTCATCACGATTTGAATCATAATTTCACCTCATTTTGACCAAGTTGTAGTAATTATTGTTTTTGAACCGAGAAACACATTTCAATGGTTCTTATACCGAAAGTCCTTCTAAAAAATATCGTAGTCCGTTAGTACTAGCAAATTGTTCTTTTATGATCGATATAAACAGTCATGTCTGATGGGGGTGGTAACCTTTCATCTCTTTTATTGAAAATAGAATTGAATAGGTTCACAACGCCATCCATAATGAATTATTTATTGCTACTTGAGTGCAGCTTCAAAATCAAAAAGGATTTCCTGATCTACAATATTATCTTGGAGATGCATGGTATCTAGTTTGTTACGGATAGAGGTTTTTTCTTCTTGAGACAGAAAACCAATACCTTTGAATTGCAACGTAGCAGACTGTGCAGAAATGTTATATAGTATGTTTTCGGGTTCGATTTCTACTGCATGCAGCCTCATTTTAAGGCCTATTTTCTCTGCGCTCATTATATCAATTCCGGCGGTACCATACAACATGTGAGGTTCTTGCATAAGTATTTTTCCTACGCGCCACAAATAATATGGGTCGTTTTGACAGTGCTTCATGCTATATGATGCAACTTTATTGATCAATTCCTGGCATTGTTTCCGATATTCCCATATGCCATGAAACACCGGGGTATCTCTTCCAAAATCCCAATCTTCAATGGATGTGATTGCCCAGAACATCTCCTCAATAATTATTGCGGAAATGATACCGTCCTCCTTGTTGTCATCCCATTGACTTCGTAAAAGCTCAAGCACTTTATCCCATGATAGGCTTTTCTCGTGATTGGCTAATTCTGTTTTGAATTCGTGTAAATTCATAGTATGCTTTCCTTTCTTATTTCATGATTGTGGCCAGGCTATTGAGAATGTCCAAATACCTTCTTCATACGAAACTAAAAGTCGTACATCTATACCATAGCTATATTCCTTAAAATAGTAATAAGACTTAACCACATAACCTAATCCATTTTCTACTTCCCGAATTGAACTTTGAATTTCTCTAACATAATCTCCAACATGTTTTAGAAAATGCAGTAGCTTTAACCATTGATTTGATTTTGGATCATTTGGTTCTATGCCGAATGGACTCCAGTTGTGCCCACCGTGGTTTCTGAATTCAAATAAGGTATGAGTAAGCTCATCCGACCTTTTCACATAATTTGCAATATTCCTTTGCTTATCTAATCTCTCGGTAGGCTGTTTGGCAGAAGAATTGTTAATACCATTACCTAAGCTATCGCCTAATATGTAGGCAGAGCCTAGACCCAAGGCAATTAGTATGAACGAAGCGCTGGTTGAATTAGCGAAATAGCTATTGCGAATTTCCCATCGAGATCAGTGTGATTTATGGAATTATTCTTGCAATACGAAAAAATGTTGTGAGCAAATAACTGACCTTCCTGCCCCACGTGGGGTAATAATACCGACTCCGCAGGTAGAAAAGGCCCGTTTCCTCGTCGTAGACATAGCCCCGGTAGCGGAAGGGGCTGAGGGTGCTGAGTGTAGTTGCAAAGGTGCCGGTGGTTGTGAGGGGTTTGCCCCAAGCATCGTAGGATTATTCTACCACCTGTGTCACGCTACAGTCAAAGCTAAGCTGAAAGAGTGCTACTTCAGAGAAAAGCCTCCGCATTTGTTGCGGGGGTGTATATCAGATAGTCTGTGTTGCAATCAGGCACGGAAATATATCACACCTTCATAGGTATCGAACAAGTGATGACCATAACATGTTGTTGTGACTTTTGTCATGTGGGTTCAATGTTACTTGATCCGGCTTTTTTATGAGTGCTTGCCATACCAATCGAACCAATTAAGTGAATCAAGGCTTGATTATCAGTTTCATTACGATTTCGCAATCCGTATTCTATAGCCCGCTTAAACAGTGATGCTAATATGCACATTGGTAGAAAGACTGCTACAAAAAAGAGTAAAGCATCTAAACCAAAACCAACATTTTTTGTATAAGCGAGCAAAAAGCTAAGCAGTGCTATCCAAGCGCCAAGTAACATTGGTGCGGGCAATCCAAAGACGCCACGTACCTTTATCCCATTATCATTTTGACAAATGAGAAGATAAAGGGAATTGGTATTTTTATTGTTTGGGTTTCTGCCGCCTAACCAACTGTTATAAGAACGCACCTCAATCCACCCATATTTACCTATTACTATGCTGCAACTGCTAATGCCATGCTTCTTTATCGCTTCTACAAATTCATCTGTTGTCATGGAGAACGACCATTGATGTTTTCTCTTCATGTTTAATCCTTCTATCAATTGATAACGTCGATGATATGTATGTTCTACTAAGCACTATCTTGGTGCTGGTACGGGTATTTGTTTTATTTGAGGTGCATAATTTGGAACTGCTATTGAGCATATTGTGTGAATCAAATTCTGTCTCATGCCTTCCCATATACTATTCTCAAATTGTCATAGTCATCAGTTGCTAGTTGATAAAATCCAATTATTCTCGTATGGGATTGTCAGCAATTACTCACTGGGGATAAGTTTGATACCATTGCGTAGTATTAGCTCCAATTGTTTTATCCGCAGCCTCGAAAACCGCATCCTCTCTGCTAAAGGTTTGGGCATTGATAAATTGTTTATCACTATTATAATACTCAACTGTTCCAATCGGGTATGTAAATGCAAACACATATTCACCATCCAGCATGAAGGTAAGTGCCGATACAGTATCTGCAAACATTTGATTAGATTCAATCAGATATAGTAATGCGTCTCGGTTTATCATGTAATTGTTGTCATTAACTGAGTCATGTATGTTCATATAATCCCATTCGAATGGAAATTCCTTCGAAAAATCCAAAAGCCCATCGTCTTGCGCCAACGCTCCAACGTAATTATGCCAACTGGCAGCTTTTTTCTGATAATCAGGTGTTACTGCGATCTGCACCAAATAGTAAGTAAATCCAGCAATAATTAGAATGATAAACAAAAATCCAATGAAAACTGCCTTTTTCTTTATAATTAGTTCCTTTATCATTGTAAATGCTCCCATTTCTTTTTTTGCTTACTTAGATTCTTTTCAATATTATTTAATTGTGTGATAATTCGGCAAGTTGCCCGATGAATTAGGCATACCTACAGGACTATTCATGCAATAAGTAAATACATTATGCCCAAACAGCTGTCCGGGTTTCCCTAGCACGCTATCCGCATTCACAAACCTGCCCCACGTGGGGTTATAATACCGACTCCGCAGGTAGTAGAGACCCGTTTTCTCGTCGTAGACATAGCCCCGGTAGAGGAAGGGGCTGAGGGTACTGAGTGTAGTTGACAAGGTGCCGGTTTTGGTGAGGGCTGATTTAGCAATCTGATATGATTAATCATATCAGACAATATCTTAGCAAGCAATTATATTAGTGCTTTATTTTTTGTTATCTATTAAACAAGCAATTGTATAAAATCACCCCACCTTACTTTTTACATGTATTGTTTGGTGGGGTGCATGGGAAGCTATTTATTACGGCAGTTTAACACTGCATCGCGTAAATTGATCAAGATTACTGAATATTTCCCGTAGTTCTTCATTCATCGCATCGGTCCCATCGAAAACAATATAGGTTTCGGTATCCAGCGAAATCACACAATACATGTTTCGTGTTTTAGCTGCGATATATACCATGCTAGCGTCCTGGCGATAGTGCGTAACATAGCTGAGAATAGTATCTACGCCTGCATAATCCAGTGTGTAATAACTTGGCAATCGACCGATCTGATATTCTCCATCATTCCAGTATTTAACCGTATCTTTCCCGATGGGATATTCAGCATCATGTCCTGTAACAAAAAACACACCAAAAGCCATACCGGAAATTATAAAGCATATTAAAATGACTAGTGATACGATGAGAATTGCGATTGAACGCTTCATTGAATCGGACCTCCATCTTCAATTAATCAGATATTTATCCAATTGGGGTTTATCACGCCACGAGCTTGATCAATTGTCTCCATATTATTCCCAACATACACTATATACTTGAATGTGCTTTGGTAGTTTGCTTCTGATATCCATTCAAAATTGTATACATTATAAATCCTTATTGTATACTAGATTCGATCATTGATTTCGAAGCGAAATACGGAGAATTCCGTTTTATGTAAGGTGCCGAATAGAGCATGATCCGTAAAAACAAGGTGCCGGTTTCGGTGAGGGGATTGACCCAGAATTCGTAGTTGTATTTTAACTGTTGTTGAAGGATATAGTCAATTAAATAAATTCAGTTAGTAGTTAAGGTGTTGGCAAGCATCAAATGGCTCGCATGGTACTGTCAGATCAGTCGCGTTAGAGTTTGATATGTTCATATCTCTATGAAGTGCAAATATCATTATACGATTGATTGTGATTTTTTGCGGGAGCAATTCATAGCCACCATTTGACTAAACCAAAACACTTTAGAAGAAGCAAAACAGCACAAGCGACTAGATTGATTATGTGAAATAGATACGTCAGTTTGAAGAATTTCATCAGTGTTGAAGTGCTTTGTTTTCTTTCGAAAAGGGACTTTTGTCTCTCGTAAGAGAAATTCCTAAAAAAATAATATTCTACAATCGAAACAATTATATATAATGTTGTTATCATTCTCGATCTCCTTTAAATAATAGTGTAATTATTCCATTCCCAAACCGGGTTGTAGTACCGGCTGTAGAGGGTAGTAAAGGCCCGTTTCTTTATCAAACACATAGCCCCTGTAGCGGAAGGGGCTGAGGGTGCCGAGTGTAGTTGCTAAGGTGCTGGTTTCGGTCAGGGGCTTGCCCCATGCGTCGTAGGAATATTCTACCACCCGGTTTCCGTTACCGTCAATGATGGCGATAACATCACCATGGAGGTTGTGGAGCTGGCGGTACTTGGTGCCGTTGAACGGCTTATTTTGGTGGCATCTTAGAAGAAGTATTGTACCATCTACCTTGAGTGCCTAGGTAAATGCCCTGCCCAGCGAATCATACGCGTAGGCGGCATGCATCGCAGCTTTCCAATTATATGCATTCATGGTATGATGATTTCATACCGTAAGCAGTATCCCGCATGGCATACCGCACGTCTGGTTGGGCGCGGGGCTTTTTGCGCTATGCGGAAACAAAAGTAAAAGAGGTAGACGGACGATGGAGCAACAGATTGTACAAACGGTGAATGCGCTTTTGCAGTCGGCACACGAGGACGGACGCCATACCCTTTACGAACACGAGGTGTACGAACTTTTAAAGGAAATTGGCTTTGATATCCCCTTGTACCGCTTTGTAACGGACCCGGAGCAGGTGACAGATGAACTGATGGGTGCATTTGGCGGCAAGGATATCATGGTCAAGGTCGTCTCCCGCGATTTGGCGCACAACCAGCGCTACGGTGGTGTGAAAAAAGTCGGCATTGCCGACCCCATGTTTATTCGCTATGTGCTTAGTCAGATGAAACAGGAAGTGCTCTCGCACTTTGAAGACGGGCAGAAACCGCAAATCGACGGCTTTTTGCTGATCGAGTTCATTCAGTTTACCCAGGCCATTGGCGATGAGATCATGCTCGGCTTTCAGGAAGACCCCTCCTTTGGTACGGTGGTTACGCTAACCAAGGGCGGCGACGATGCGGAGTTTTTTGCCAAGTATTATGATCCGGCCAACCTGCTATTGGCACCCATTGCCCTAAACGATGCGCAAACCCTGCTCAACCACTTGAACATCCGCCACAAGTACCGCGAAATGGGCCACCCGGAGCGGCTTGATGCTATCGCCCAGGGTATGGCGCGGCTGTCGGAGCTGGGCTTGCTGTATTCCATGTACACCCAGCCTTGCCCTAAGTTTTATATCAAAGCGCTGGATTTAAACCCCGTCGTGTTTTCCAAAGACGGCCGCTTTGTCGCGGTGGACGGCTATGCTGAGTTTGTACCCGCTGGCGATGGCTGCGCAATCAGCGTAGCCCCGAACCAGCAAGGCTTATCCCGCTTCTTTCAGCCCAAGGGCGTTGTGGTTACAGGCGTATCAACCGATCCGGGCAAGTACAGCATGGCCCGCAACATTGTCACGCTTTTGCTGGACCTGGGCCGCAGCGATATTTACTGCGTGAACCCCAAAGGCGGGGAAACGGTCATCGGCGGGCATACGTTCTCCCTGTATAAAAGCATAGACGAAATTCAGGAACCTTACGATTTGCTGGTGTACGCGGCACCGGGTAAGTACTCCCTTTCCTTTGTGGAAACGGTGCCTTCCGGTAAGAGCATCATCCTGATATCCGGCATCCCGTCGGATATGGATTACCGTCAATTCGCGTCCGAAATCGCCCGCGTGCGCAAGCCGGATGTGCGGGTGGTTGGCCCCAATTGTATGGGCGTGTTTTCTGCGCCGGGCATGGGGCACACCGGCATGAATACCCTGTTTATTGAAGAAAACAGGCTGACCATTCCGCTGAAAGGGCACCTGAACACCGCACTGCTAACCCAGAGCGGGGCGATGAGCATCACCTGTGTTGAGCGCAATCAGCAGACCGGTATTTTCCGCAGCATTGTCAGCTTTGGCAACAAGGTGGATGTCAACATCCCCGATTTGGTGGCGTATTTTGAAGCCGACCCGAATACCGATGTAATCGCCATCTATGTAGAAGGTCTGGGCGCGGGTGAGGGTCGGCAGTTCTACGATTTGTTGCGTACATCCAGCAAGCCGGTCATTATTTATAAATCCGGCCGTACCGAGGCCGGAGCCAAAGCCGCCGCTTCGCATACGGCGGCGATGAGTGGCAGCTACGAGGTGTTCCGTGCGGCCTGCCTGCAAAGCGGCTGCATTTTAACCGAGGAACTGGACGATTTCTACAATTATACCAAGGCCTTTGCCGTGCTGTCTCAAAAACCGGCGCGCGGCTGCCGCGTGGCGGGGGTTGTTAACGCAGGGCTGGAAGCAACCATGGGCGCAGATATTTTAAGTGAGCTGACACCCGCTGTGATGACACCCGAAACGGTGGAGACCCTGAAAAAACTCAATACACACGGGCTGGTGAACGTGGAGACATCGTTCCTCGATCTGACCCCCATGACCGACGATGGGCTATACGCCTGCTTTATTGAAGCTGTGCTGAATGACCCCAATGTAGACTGTATGTTTGTGGGTATCGTACCGCATGTCGAATCGCTCAAGACGGTGGAAGAGAACTACCTGGATGTGGATGCCATCGGCCCGTTGCTGGTGGAAGCCTTCCGCAAAACGAAAAAACCGGTGGTGGTCTCGGTCAATGCCGGCAAACACTATCAAGCACTGGTGCGCTATCTGGAGGAGAACGGATTGCCGGTCTTCAGCGATATCCGCTCGGCCATTCGCAGTCTGGATGCCTTTGCAGCCTACTGGAGCCAAAAGTAGAAATCTCAATGAAAAACGCCCCGTATCCAGCGATACGGGGCGTTTTTTGTGTGCGGCTATTCTGCGTCCCAGTCTTTACAGACATCCACCCAGTCACGCATGTTAGAATAGGTTTCCAGTTCTGCAATCGTCAGTTCGATGGCGCTGTTTTCACTGCCGCAGGCCGGAAATACCGTGTCAAAGCGCTGCAAGGAGCGATCGAGATATACGGTAACCCCTTCGTTTACGGCAAAAGGACACACACCGCCAACGGCATGGCCGATCAGCGTTTCGGCATCGTCAAACGAGAGCATTTTTGCTTTCGCACCAAAGGTTTGCTTGTATTTGGGGTTGCTGATCTTGGCATCGCCTGCGGTCACGATCAGAATCGGTGCGCCGTCTACCATGAACGACAGTGTTTTGGCTATGCGCTGCGGCTGGCAGCCTACGGCAACGGCCGCCAGTTCAACCGTTGCGCTGGATACCGCAAACTCCATAATTCTTGAATCCATGTCCCATTGTTTGAAATACGCCCGAACCTTGTCAATTGCCATGCGTGGCCTCCTGTTTGAGTTTTACAGACTTCCCCGGAACCCTTTACCGATGATTTCGCTGGTGTTGTTGATGAGCATAAAGCTCATAGGATCGGTTTCCTTTACAAAGCGGCGGAGCTTTACAGCCTGCGCGCGGTTGACGACGGTTAAAAGCACGGTTTTGGGCTGATGGGTAAACGCGCCTTCACCCTCCAGCGCGGTGGCACCGCGATGCAGCTCCTCCGTGATAAAGGCTTGAATGGGCTTGGGATGTGCGGTGATAATCTGAAAGCTTTTGTGTACTTTGATGTTCTCCAAAACCAGGTCGATAAGCACGGCTTTGATCATCAAGCCCAGAATACTGAACAAGCCGGTTTCCGGCCCGAAGGAGATTAGCGCCATGATGGTAATCAGAAAATCGCCGACCAGCAGGCTGATGCCGATATTGAGCGGGGTAAACTTCCGCAGGATCATCGCGATGATATCGGTACCGCCGCTGGATGACTCCATATTGAACAAGATGGCGCTGCCGATGGCCGGAAGCGTAACGGCAAAGATCAGCTCCAGCAGCGGTTGATTGGTCAGCGGTGCGCTAAGGGGCACGAGCACCTCCAGCAGCCATGCCGCGCCGCTCATTACCAGGCTGCAGTACGCGGTGCGTATGCCAAAACTGCGCCCGAAGATTAGCAGGCCGACTACCAGTAGGAATTGGTTGATGACGAACATATAAGTCGCCTGGCTGATGGCGGGCAGGTAGTGATTGAAGATAATCGCAAGCCCACTGACACCGCCCGTGGAGAAGCGGTTGGGGAATTTGAAGAAGTAAACGCCTACCGCAATCAGCAGTGCGCCCAGCGTAAGCAGGGCATAGTCTTTGGCTGCGCGCTTGCCGGTGTTTGGCAGCCGATCTGCCTGTTTGACAGCACTGTTTGCCCGCATACTATAACGCTCCTCGCTGTTTTGGTTTGACTTAAGAGTATCATAGCAAAAATGGATGTATTGTCAATGTCAGCCTCAAGTTACCGCGTTGAAAAGCAACAAAAATCGTGCTACGATGAGCGTAACAAAGCCTCGCGGCACCATTCTTTCCGGAAAGCGGCAGGTGGCGAAATGAAACGTTTGAGTATCGCCTTCACAGCGCTGTGCGTCTGTTTGTTTTGGCTTACGGCAGCAGCGGGGGTATCTGTAGGGTATGAGATATTTACCGGCAGTTATTACGATTCCGATGGCGACGGCATTGGCGACCTGAACGGCATCAACATGAAGCTGGACTACGTTCAGGCATTGGGCGCGGATGCCATTTGGCTGACCCCTGTGTCGCCTTCACCGTCCTATCATAAATATGATGTGATGGATTACACCGCGATTGATCCCGCATTTGGTACCCAGGAAGATTTTGACGCATTGGCTGATGCCTGCGCCGCGCGGGGGATTACGCTGATTTTCGATCTGGTTATCAACCATAGCTCGTCGCAGCATCCGTGGTTTCTGTCTGCGTTACAAAGCTTGCAAGCCGGGGATATGGGAAACCCCTATATCGACTACTACCGGTTTTCGCAAGGGGCGGGCGATGTGGCGGTGGAAGGAACCGACTGGTATTATGCCGCCGGGTTTGATCCCGGCATGCCGGAACTCAATCTCGATAGCCCGGCTGTACGCAAGGAAATCAAAGCTGTTGCGGCGTTCTGGCTGCAGCATGGTGTTGGTGGGTTCCGCCTGGACGCGGTCACACATTATTACGACGGCCAGCCGGAAAGCAATACCGCGTTTCTTACCTGGCTGCAGGAGACGATACAGAGCCTTCAGACCGATGTGTTCATCGTCGGCGAAGCCTGGACAGATGATATCGCTATCCTTGCCTTATATAAAAGCGGCATCAGTGGGCTGTTTAACTTTCCCATGTCGTCTACAGGCACGCTGTCCAAGGCCATGCGTAGCGAAGCGGGAGATTCCTTGACCCATCGCTTGGCGCAGTGGCAGCAGGAGATTGAAGCAATCAATCCGGCGGCGGTCGCCGTGCCGTTTTTGGGCAATCACGATCAGGGCCGCATCGCTGGTGTATTGGTCAACGATCTACAGAAGGAAAAGCAAGCTGCGGCACTCTATTTGCTGTCGCCCGGTGTGCCGTTTCTATATTATGGGGAGGAACTGGGCATGACAGGGTCCGGAGACGATCCCAACAAACGCCTGCCCATGCTCTGGAGCACGACCGATTCGACCGGTATGTGCCTGCCGCCCGAAGGGGCGACCCAAGCCCAGCGCTTACAGACGGGCGCGGACATGCAGGAAAATGACCTCGGTTCACTACTGTCGTTTTACCGCGCAGTGCTTGATTTCCGCAGTCAGTATCCCGTGTTTATTCACGGCAGTGCAGCGGTGGTGGAGACCGCAGATGAACGGCTGGGAGCGCTGACGGTTACAGACAACACGACCACACTGCTCATTGCGCATAACCTATCCCACGATGAAACGCTGTTCATGCCGGCAGAGGGTACACTGCTTGCAATATTTGACACGGGGGATACGATAAGCAAAGAGACGGACGGCGGTGTGGAGATCGCGCCGCGCTCGACCGCAGTTTGGCTATTACCATAACGCTATACGGGTGTAATGAAGCAGATGCATCCAGGTTACTCCATCCTTGGTTTCTTTTATGGCAGGGATTTGCTATAATGCAAAAAACAAAGTAGGGAGCTGATGCAATGACCCAGCCCACCAGCTATGCGCAGTTAAGCAAAAAGCAGCGCGCATGGCAGCTCGTGAAGTTCACCATGTTTTCCATCTCGGCGGGGCTGATTCAAATCGGTAGCTTTACGCTGCTGAACGAAATCGTGCAGCTGCCGGAATGGATTAGCTATTTAACAGCGCTGATTTTGAGTGTGCTTTGGAACTTTACCTTTAATCGGCGCTATACCTTCAAATCCGCAGCCAATATACCCAAGGCCATGACGCTGGTGTTTCTGTATTACGCCGTTTTCACCCCGATCAGCACCTGGTGGGTGGATGCACTGACCGGCATTGGCTGGAATGAGTATATTGTGGTTGTCGCAACGATGCTGATCAATTTCCTGACTGAGTTTCTGTACCAAAGCATGGTGGTTTTCAAAAAGAGTATGAACACCAATGCGCTGGCAGCCAAAACGCCGATGGCTGAGGATATTGCTACCGTGCCGGAGGAAGCGTAAACCAAGGCGATTCAGCCATAAACAACGTAAGAGTCTACAAAACACAGGAAGTATGGTATACTGTGTATAGCTGTGTAGTTTTTTACACGGTAAGTATGAGGGACTCCGTGTGAAATTCGCCATCCCAAAGGGTTTGGCAGGGTATAACATCGGGTTGGTTCAACCCGTTTTTTTATGCCGTTCTACGGCTGCCGCAACTAAAGGAGAAAACCATTGACATCGTTTACATCACTGGGTATTATCGATCCCATTCTCAAAGCACTGCAAAAACAGGACTACAAAACCCCCACGCCGATACAGGAGCAGGCCATCCCGCCGCTATTAGAGCGCAAGGATCTGCTGGGCTGCGCGCAAACCGGCACGGGTAAAACCGCCGCCTTTGCCATTCCCATTTTACAGCACATGGCCCAGGAGCGCGACCGGACCAAACCCCGGCGCATTGGCGCACTCATCCTCTCACCCACGCGTGAACTGGCCGCACAAATCGGCGAAAGCTTCACCTCGTATGGCGCGTTTTTAGGCCTGCGTAACACCGTAATATTCGGTGGCGTATCCCAAAGGCCGCAGGAAGCGCGGCTGCGCGGCGGCGTGGATATACTGATTGCCACCCCCGGCAGGCTGCTTGACTTAATGAACCAACGCTTGGTTAACTTAAGCCAGGTGCGCTATTTCGTACTGGACGAAGCCGACCGTATGCTCGACATGGGCTTTATTCACGATGTGGAAAAGATCATCGCGAAAATCCCCAGCCAGCGGCAGACCATGCTGTTTTCAGCCACAATGCCCAAGGGCATTGAGAAGCTGACCAAATCCATTTTGATCGACCCGGTCAAAGTCGCGGTCACGCCCGTGTCCTCCACGGTGGACAGCATTGAACAGTCCGTATATTTCGTCAACAAACAAAATAAGATTCCGCTGCTCATTCATCTGCTGAAGACCTCGAATGTGTCGTCTGCGTTGGTGTTTTCCCGTACCAAGCACGGGGCGGATAAAATCGCCCGCAAGCTGAACGCGGCCGGTATCGGCAGCGATGTAATTCATTCCAACAAAAGCCAGAACGCCCGTCAGATGGCGCTTTCGCGCTTTAAAAACGGAAATTCCAAGGCTCTGGTTGCGACCGATATTGTAGCCCGGGGTATTGATATTGACGAGCTTTCCCATGTGGTGAACTTTGACTTGCCGGAAGTGCCGGAAGCCTATGTGCACCGCATTGGACGTACCGCAAGAGCGGGCCTGGACGGCACGGCGATCGCCTTTTGCGATCAGGCGGAACGAAAGCTGCTTAGAGGCATTGAAAAGCTGATTGGCAAGCCGGTTCCCGTGGTTGCCAACCACCCGTATCCGCTGGTCATGTCCGCCGAGCCGCAGCTGGCCCAACCCGCCCGTACGGCAAGCAGGCATAATCAAGGGAACGCAAACTTCCGGTATAATCGCCGGAGATAGCCGAAACAAAAGGCGATAAAGGGAAATCATTCCGCAGTGGCGAAAGCTTCTGCGGATTGTTTTTTACAACTGACGGTTCAGCCTTTTGGAGGTATGAATAATGAAGAAACGCTGGATAGTGATTTTGTTACTGCTTTGCGTGTGCCTGTTTTGCGTATCGGCGTCTGCGCAGGAACAAGCGGAATGGACTGTGCTTTGGTATTTGTGCGGCACCGATTTGGAAACCGAGGGCGGTGCCGGAACCTACAACCTGTCGGAAGCTATGGAAGGCATGGACACACAGGATGTGAATGTCATTATCATTACAGGCGGCACAGCGGAGTGGCAAAACAACGTTGTACCAAACGACGCTGTGGGCATCTTCCGGCTGGATGGCAATGGCCTAACCGAGCTAAACCGCTTGCAGGACTTGAACATGGCGGATCCGGGACTGCTTGCAAATATGATTCAAAGCGTATTTGCGGAGTATCCGGCCAAGCACAGCATGCTTTTGCTCTGGGATCACGGCGGCGGCAGCGTGGGCGGCGTAGCGTTTGATGAGCGTACCGATGATTCCATATCGCTTATGGAGCTGCAAACCGCGCTTGCCCAGGGCGGACAGCATTTTGATATGATCGGCTTTGATGCCTGCCTGATGGCAACATTGGAAACAGCCAATGCGCTGGCGCCGTACGGCGATTATTTGGTTGCTTCGCAGGAGCTGGAACCCGGCGGCGGTTGGAACTATCGGGAGATTATGCAGGCATTTTCGAAAAACCCGGCGATTGAGCCTGCCGAGCTTGGTAAAATGATCTGCGACAGCTACCTGCAGCACTGCATAGAAGCGGACGATCAGGAGATCGCCACGCTTTCGGTGGTGAATCTGGAAAAGGTTCCTGCGTTGGTCGAGGCCTTTGATGCGATGGCCTGGCAGCTGACCGCTGTTGCCGAAAACCCGTCAGTCATCCAGGCCTACCGGCAGGATGTCAGCAAGGCGCGCAGTTTTGGCGGCAATAACCGCTCCGAAGGCTATACCCATATGGTGGATCTGGGCGAACTGGTATTGCAAACCGAAGGCGTGTGGGATGCAGTCGGCTTACAGGTGCTGGACAGGTTGTTTGAAGCGGTGGAATACGCCATCGACGGCAGCACCTATCAAAAATCAAGCGGCCTTTCGGTCTTCTTTCCATTTACCAAGGATAGCGAAGTGGGAGATGCCTGCGCGGTTATCGCAGAGGTACCCGTATCCAAAGCCTACATGCGCTTTGTCGGCGCGATGGTTCCTGCGTGGGATGTGCCCGGCGACCTGAACCAGACCTTAGGCGACCGGCCTGAGGATAGCTATACGGCGGCGGAAACAGCCGCGCCTGTGCAGGATGCCGCAGAGGAAACAACCATTACCCAGCTGGACCCGGAGGACTATCAGGTGACGTTCTCCGCAGACGTCAGCGACGACGGTTACTATGCCCTGTATGTGGAAAGCGGGCTGGAGGTTGTGGAAGATGTGCAGTTTGCACTCTACATGGTTGACATGGAAGAGGACACGGCGGTGCTTCTGGGTACCGATAACGATATCGACGCTTACTGGGACGAGGGCGTGTTCTTTGATAACTTCCGCGGTGTGTGGCTGACCATCAACGGGGTCTATTGCTCGCCGATTCTGATCGATGCGCAGGACGACTACAACCTCTACACCATACCGATTGAACTAAACGGGGAAAGCACCAACCTGCGTGTGATGTATGTCATCGAAAGCGCTGATGATGACGGCATCACCGGTAGTTATCAGGTGCTGGGCGTGTGGGACGGCAACGATGAGCAAACCGGTGTCGCCGCGCGTGACATTCGCCCCTTGCAGGAAGGGGATGTCATTCTACCCCTGTTTGAAGCCTATCCGCTCAGCGACGAGCAGGACAGTGTCGAGCAATGGACCAGTGATGAAGTTATCGCAGGACAAGACGGCGCAGTAACGCTGGAAGAGCTTGCATTGTTTGATGGCGAGTATTTCTACGCCTATCTGCTGACGGATATCTTTGGTCAGGATTACGAATCCGATGGGGTGTTCCTGTACATGGAAGGCGACGAATTCTATTTTGAATAAGTCCGGCGCAGTATAGAACAAAATGAGATAACACAAAAGCCCGGAGCAAGTCTCCGGGCTTTTGTGTGTCTTTATGGTTATTGTTGCAGCAAGTAGAGCTTTGCCCCGTGCGGGGGCAGCTTGGCTGAAAGTGTTGTGCCTGGCGTGCAGGTTTCGCCTGACCAAAGCTCCGTTGCCGTGTGTATCGGTGCATAGTCCAGTGCGTGCAGGGGCTGTGTGATCTCGCAGGCTTCATCCGACAGATTAAACAGTGCGAGATATACCCCGCTGCCGTCCGTGCGTACAGCGGTCCAGGCGGCGTTTGTTTCGGTGGTATACAGCGGCTGCGCATGCTGCGATTCGCTTAGCAATGCAAGCACAGCCGTATGCGTCAGCAGTTTCAGGGTAAATGCATCGCACAGGGTCAGCTCGCCGCCCATCATCAGCGGGGAGCGCATGATGCACCATAAGGTCATCATGGTGATTTGCTCATCGCGGGTAAACTGAGTGCGGTTATCCGGGGAATCGCACTGCCGGATGGCACCAAGCGGCAACATATCGGCATCGGGCCAGTGTCCCTGCCCGGCGTACGGGTACCAGTCTGCTGCACGCCCAAACATGGCTTTGAGCAGCGGCCAGCTATCCCAAAAATCGTCGGTAATGCGCCACATGTGGCTGTGCTTTTGCAGCGTATCAGCATATGCAGGCTGTGCGGGGCCGGGGGAAAGGCTGAGGACCATCTCGCGTCCGCTGCGCTGCAGCGCTTCGGACAGTACGGCTAGTTCGGTCTCACAGCGCGGCAGCTCGCGGGCAATGTCATCCAGCTTGATAAAATCCACGCCCCAGGACGCATATAGGCTGGCAATGCTTTCGTAGTAAGCCTTCCCCTGCGGGGTATCGGCCCGCACACCGTACATGTCCGGGTTCCAGTCACAAATGGAGTAGGGGTCGGCGGCGTCTGCGCAGGTGTGGGTTTCGCCAAGCACCGGCAAGTGCCTGTGCGCGGCTGCACGCGGCAGGCCGCGCATGATATGGATACCGAACTTCAGCCCCAGTGAGTGTACATAATCGGCCAGCGGCTTGAACCCATTACCACCCGCCGCGCTGGGGAAGCGGTTTTCTGCGGGCAGCAGCCTGCCGTAGGCATCCATGTTCACATCAGCAAAGGGCTGATACTGGTGGTTGATAGCCGTGGGTTGATACCACTGAATATCCACCACAATATACTCCCAGCCAAAGGGTTTTAGGTGTTTGGCCATATAATCGGCGTTGGCGCGTACGGTGTTTTCATCGACCGCCGCACCGTAACAATCCCAGCTGTTCCAGCCCATAGGGGGTGTTGCCGCAAGCATCACGTTCATCCTTCCCGGTTCCACATCTAGTTGTTTTTTTCAGTATAGCATTGCCGCGCATCAGGCCGCAAGCATGAACGCGGGTAGGAGGAACACAATCTTGCGATTGACAGGGGAAATACAGCGGTGTATGATACATATATAAATGTGAATTAATTTAGTTAAGTCTAAACTAAATGGAAATTCCATGGAACAAAAGTGTTACCGGCATCACCGGCATAGCGGGAGGGAAACCATGCTGCATCTCAGGTCACTTCGGGAAGGGCTGCCATTGTTTCGTGCGTTGGGGTCGGATGTCCGTATTCGCATACTGGAAGTTATCGCCCAGAGCGGGCCGCTGCACATGTCGGCCATTGCAACGGCTGTGGGCATCACCGATGGGGCGCTAACCCCGCACATCAAAGCGCTGAACCAAAGCGGACTGATTGCCATTGAAGTCGCCTCCGGTGCGCACGGCGTGCAAAAGGTGTGCCGTATCAAAGAAGACCGCATATTGGTGGAAACCCGGCCCGATGAAAGCCAGCACAGCGTGTTTGAAAGCGAGATCGGCGTTGGTCAGTTTACAGCCTACGAGGTGTATCCCACCTGCGGGCTGGCGACCGATGAACATCTGATCGGCGTGGTGGACGATCCCCGGCATTTTGCCTCACCGGAGCGCACCCAGGCCGGCATCCTGTGGTTTGGCCGTGGGTACGTGGAGTATATGCTGTCAAACTTTCTGTCACACTCACAGGTGCTGGAAGAAATACAGATTTCGATGGAACTAAGCTCCGAAGCGCCCGGCAGCGCTGAGGATTGGCCCAGCGATATTCATTTTCATATCAATGGCCATGCCCTGGGGTACTGGACCAGCCCGGGGGATTTTGGCGCGATCAAAGGCATACACAACCCGGACTGGTGGCTTCGCCACTGGAACCAGTACGGGCGCTATAAGCTGCTGAGTGTAAACAGCCACGGCACGTTTATCGACGGAATGCAGATTGCCAAAGTGCGGATTGACGATCTGGGCATTGTGCCCGGCGCAAACGTCAGCTTCCGCCTGTCCGTACCCGAAACGGCAAAGAATATTGGCGGACTGACCATATTCGGGCGCTCGTTTGGTAACTATCATCAGGATATAAAAATTCGTATGCTCTACCAAAACAAACCGAATGTGAGGGGATAGGTCATGGACGTATTCAAGAACTTTCGCATGGGACAGGGGTTTTGCAAGCGGCTGGAAACCCTCGCCATTGAGGAAACCATACCCTACCTGGAGCGAGCGCTGTATGATGAAATCGACGGCGCGGAAAAAAGTCATGCTATTGAAAACTTCCGTCTGGCGGCGGAGATGAACGAGACCGGCGAATGCCGGGGAACGTTCTACGGCATGGTGTTTCAGGATAGCGATGTGGCCAAATGGCTGGAAGCCGCAGCGTATTCGCTGTATCAAAAACCGGATGCAAGGCTGCACCAACGTGTGCGCGATGTGGTTGCGCTTATCGAGCGGGCACAGCAAAAGGATGGGTACTTAAATACGTATTTTACTGTGAAGGAACCCGGCGGCCGGTTCAGCAATCTGCGCGAAGCGCACGAACTGTACTGCGCCGGACACATGATGGAGGCAGCGGTGGCCCTGTGGGAGTGCACAGGCGATACGCAGCTGCTTAACATCATGCGCCGCATGGCGGATGTGATGGTTTTGCACTTTCAGGGGGAAAACAGCGATGCGTTTCCCGGTCATCCTGAGGTCGAGCTTGCGCTATACCGCCTGTACCAGGCTACGGGAGAAGCCCAGTACCGGGACCTTGCCTTGCAGTTTATCAATGCCCGCGGCGCAAGTGATTTCTATCAGAAAGAATTGCAAAAAGACGGCGTGGTGATCTGGAGCAAGACTGTTGGCAATCCCGCCTACTCCCAGGCTCACAAACCTGTGCGGGAGCAGACAGACGCTGTCGGCCACGCCGTACGCGCGGTCTATTTGTATGCGGCCATGGCCGATCTGGCGGGGGAGACCGGGGACGCTTCGTTGCTGGCTGCCTGCAAAACGCTGTGGCAGAGCATCACCCGGCGCAGACTGTATATCACCGGTGGGATCGGTTCGTCGGCAAAAGATGAAGCCTTTACCGTGGACTATGATCTGCCAAACGATACCGCTTACGCTGAAACCTGCGCTGCGATCGGGCTGATATTCTTTGCTCGCAGAATGCTGGAACTGGAAACAGACGGCCAGTATGCCGATGCCATGGAACTTGCGCTGTACAACGGCGTTGCTGCCGGGGTGGCGCTGGATGGCAAGTCGTTTTTCTATGTCAATCCCTTGGAAGCCATTCAGGGTGTTGCCGGTGACACCATAAACCATAACCATGTTCGCACGCAGCGGGCCCAGTGGTTTGCCTGTGCATGCTGCCCGCCAAACGCCGCGCGGCTGTTTACCTCGCTGGGCCGGTATACATGGGGCGTGAGCGAGGATACGCTGTATTCCCACCTGTATATCGCCGGGGAGCTGAACTGCCTGGACACCCACGGCATGCGTGTTGCGTTGGAAACCGAGTATCCCGTTAGCGATACCTTGCAGTACCGTATTATGCAGGCGGATGCTGAGCGAGATATGACGCTGGCGGTGCGCATCCCGGCGTGGAGCCAGCAAACCACAGTGCTGATTAACGGTGAAGCCGCCGACTCCGTGCTTATAAATGGCTATGTCTACCTGCGCTCTTTGCGCAGCGGTGACACGGTAACAGTCAAGCTGGATATGCGGCCACGGCGGATGTATCCATCCTGGAAGATCGCGGCGGATTCCGGCAGGGTGGCGTTTATGCGCGGGCCACTGGTTTACTGCGCCGAGGGCGTGGACAATCAGGGCGATGTGCTGAACCTGTCCGTTTCACCCAAGGCGGAGGTCGAAGTGCTGGCGGACGATTGCATCGGCGATGTACCCAAGCTGCGCGTGGCAGGCTGGCGCGCCGCAGGTGCAAATGCGCTCTACTCCGCGAAGCCGCCGCAGTGGACGGACGCTTACATTACACTGATTCCCTATTTTGCCTGGGCAAACCGAGAGGCATCGGATATGCGCTGTTTTCTGCCGGAGCGCGGATAAGCAATACAAAACCTTTGGGACACAAAATTTACAAAAATCTAGGGTATGGGAGAGATAGGACATGAAAAAGGCAACCATGATCTTGGACAAGGATTTCCAAATCGGAGAGATTGACAAGCGAATTTACGGTAACTTTATTGAGCATCTGGGCCGTGCGGTATACGGCGGAATTTACGAGCCGGATCACCCGACTGCCGACCAGTACGGCTTCCGCCGCGATGTGATTGACATGGTCAAAAAGCTGCAAGTGCCTGTGGTGCGCTATCCGGGCGGCAATTTTGTGTCCGGCTTTAACTGGGAGGACAGCGTAGGCCCCCGCGACCAGCGCCCTCACCGGCTGGATTTGGCGTGGAAAACCACTGAGACCAACGAAGTCGGTCTGCACGAGTTTGCAGCCTGGTGCAAGGAAGCGCAAACCGAAGTGATGTATGCCGTCAACCTGGGCACCCGTGGCCCGGATGATGCCCGCAATGTGGTGGAATATGCCAACCACCCCTCCGGCAGCTATTACAGCGACCTGCGCATTCAGCACGGCGTGCCTGATCCGCTGGGAATCAAGCTGTGGTGCCTGGGCAACGAGATGGATGGCCCCTGGCAGATGGGCATGAAAACCGCGTACGAGTACGGCCGTACAGCCAACGAAGCCGCGAAGCTCATGAAGTGGGTGGACCCCAGCATTGAACTGGTTGCCTGCGGATCGTCCGGGCGTGCAATGGACACGTATGGCGCGTGGGAGTATGATGTACTCAACGAATGCTACGATAACGTGGACTATTTAAGCCTTCACCGCTATTACGGCAACCCGGATAACAATACGCCAGAGTTTTTAGCCAGAAGCATGGACATGGATGCGTTTATCAAAGAAGTGGTCGCCATCTGCGACGCCGTTGGCGCCAAGAAACGCAATGCCAAG
Source organism: Candidatus Limiplasma sp. (assembly GCA_963678055.1). Classification (GTDB taxonomy): domain Bacteria; phylum Bacillota; class Clostridia; order Christensenellales; family Aristaeellaceae; genus CAXXOK01. The sequence goes on along the minus strand of OY782679.1, from coordinate 2,111,770 downwards.
AAAATTCACCTTTCGTTTGATGAGTGGAATGTTTGGTATCACTCCAACCAGCAGGATGCTGAGCTGCACAAGACCGATCCGTGGGGCCGCGCCTTGCCGCTGCTGGAAGATGTCTATAACTTTGAAGATGCCCTGCTGGTCGGCGCGATGCTGATTACGCTCATGCGCAATGCCGACCGGGTGAAAATTGCCTGCATGGCCCAACTGGTGAATGTTATCGCCCCGATTATGACCCGCACAGGCGGCGGTGTCTGGGCGCAGACGATTTTCTATCCGCTGATGCAGGCATCGGTATACGGGCGCGGCATATCGCTACAGCCTGTAGTCAACTGCCCGACCTATGCCTGTAAGGACTTTGATAAGGTCCCAGTCGTGGATTCATCTGCCGCCCTACAGGAAGATGGCAGCCTGACTGTATTCTGTGTCAACCGCGATATGGAGGACGATGTGGAATTGTCCGTTGACCTGCGTGCGTTTGGCGATTTGCAAGTTGTAGAGCACAGCGTACTGCACCATGCCGACGTTAAGGCCGTGAACACCGAAGCCGCGCCGGATACTGTTGCGCCGGCGGACGGTGACAAGGGCAAAATGGACGGCGGCAGCCTGACCATCACCCTGCCTGCCCTGAGCTGGAATGTGATTCGACTCGCCAAGAGGTAACACCATGATGGAGTATCATCAAAACCCGGAAACCCTGCATATCGGCACCTTGCCGCCGCGCGCGTACTTTATTCCGTTTGCGGATGTACAAAGCGCGATAGCCGGTGTTCGGGATGCATCCGATCGGATGACGCTGCTAAACGGTCAGTGGGACTTTGCCTATTTTCCGTCGTATGCTGCCATGCCCGATACGGTAGAGTATACCCAGACCATACCCGTGCCCTCCGTATGGCAGATGCATGGGTATGACCGACACCAATATTCGAACGTAAAATACCCCTTTCCCTACGACCCGCCCTTTGTGCCCACGGACAACCCCGTGGGCGCATACCGGCGCAAGCTGACATGGCAAAAGGCCGAAGGAAAGCGCTATCAGCTGCACTTTGAAGGGGTGGACAGCTGCCTGTACCTGTACATCAACGGCACGTTTGTCGGGTTTTCGCAGGTATCGCATTCCACCAGCGCATTTGATGTGACGGATGTCTTAGTAGACGGTGAAAACACCCTGGAAGTTCACGTGCTGAAATGGTGTTTTGGCAGCTATTTGGAGGATCAGGATAAGTTTCGCATGTCCGGCATCTTCCGTGATGTGTATTTGCTGGAGCGGCCTGAAGCAGCGGTAGAGGATATATTTGTCCGCACTGAACTGGGTAAAGATCAGGCAACCGTCAGCGTTTCGTTAACCATGCCGGACGGCGCACCCGACCCCATACTGTCGTTGTATTCTCCGCAAGGGCAGCTGCTGGGGCAGCAAACGGCATCCGAAAGCACAAGCTTTGCAGTGCGGCAGCCTGCGCTGTGGACGGCGGAAACCCCGCAGCTCTATACGCTGCTGGTGCAAACGGATGACGAAGTGATCGGCCAGAAGGTCGGCCTGCGTGAGATTTGCGTAAAAGACGGCGTAGTACTCCTCAACGATACGCCGATTAAATTCCGTGGTGTGAACCGGCACGACAGCGACCCTGTAACGGGCTATACCATCAGCCCGCAGCAGCTGGTGCGCGATTTAACGGTGATGAAACGCCATAACATCAATGCCATTCGCACCAGTCATTACCCCAATGCCCCTTGGATGACGGAACTGTGCGACCGCTACGGGTTTTATGTGATTGCTGAGAGCGATATTGAAACCCACGGCACTGTGATGCTGTATCCTGAGCAACCCATGCCAATGGAACGCCTGAAAAAAACCTTTAGCATCGTGCCCAACACACCGATGTTTTATCCGGCCATTCTGGACCGCGTTGAGCGCAATGTGCACCGTGACCAGAACCACGCCTGCGTGGTGATGTGGTCGCTTGGCAATGAAGCGGGATATGGCCCCGGGTTTGAGGAAGCGGCTCGGTGGCTGAAGGCGTATGACCCGACCCGGCTGTGCCATTACGAAGGCATGTTATATGCTCTGGAAGGCAGCGATACCACACTGCCCGATGTAATCAGCCGCATGTACCCAAGCACAAAAGAGATTGAAGCCTACTTTGAGCAGAAACAGGACGCCCGCCCGCTGGTGCTGTGCGAGTATATCCACGCCATGGGCAATGGCCCCGGCGATGTGCAGGATTATCAAACGCTGATCGACCGCTATCCCGGTTTTTGCGGCGGCTTTGTGTGGGAGTTTTGCGACCACGCTGTGCTGATGGGCACTACGCCAGAGGGAAAACCGAAGTATGGGTATGGCGGTGACTTCGGCGAATACCCGCACGACGGTAATTTCTGCGTGGACGGGCTGACTTACCCCGACCGTACACCGCACACAGGCCTGCTGGAATATAAAAACGTAATTCGGCCGCTGCGTGCCGCGCTGGTAAGCACGGAACCCGCTATCGTCCGGCTGACCAACCATATGGATTTTCTGATTGCTGATACCTATGCCAATCTCCGCTTCGAGCTGGTTTGCAATGGGGTCGTGGCCGAAGAAGGCGCGCTGGATATGCCGCCCATCCCACCCCATGGCAGTGCGGATCTGCAACTGCCGATTCAGCTGCCGGATACCGGCGCGGTACTGCTGAATTTGATCTACCTGAGCAAGACGGAACAAGCGCTGGTTCCGGCCGGGCATGCACTGGGCTTTGATCAGCTTACACTGCGGGAGGAACGGGTCACAGCGCCAGGTAAGCCGCTACCGGGTGCGAGCCTAACGCTGGAAGAAACGAAAACGCATTACGTGATTACGGGTGACAGTTTTGCCTACCGCGTTTCCACAAGCAGTGGACTGTTTGACAGCATGGAAGCGGATGGCACAGCGCTGCTGAGTGCGCCGATGGACTACAACATCTGGCGCGCCCCGACCGATAACGACAGTATTATACTGGCGGCTTGGACGATGGCTGGGTACGACCGCGCGCAGATTCGCACATCGGACTGGAGTGCCGAAGCGGGGGAAACCAGCGTTACCCTGCGGTATCAGGCGGTGCTGGCTGCCGCCTACCGCCAGTGGATTGTGCGCTTGCAGGCTGAACTGACGGTGGATGCATCCGGGGAAACCTCGCTGCGGCTGTCCGTTACTCGCAACGAAGAGATGCCCTTCTTGCCGCGCTTTGGCGTGCGTATGCAGCTGCCTAAGGCGTGCAACCGCGGGGAATACTACGGCTATGGCCCGACCGAAAGCTATTGCGACAAGCATTTTGGCACCAAACGCGGGCTGTACCATACCACGGCGGCAGACAACCACGAGGACTACATTATGCCGCAGGAAAACGGCAGCCATTACATGTGCGACTTTGTGAAAGCCACGACTGCGCAAGGAACAGGGCTATGCGTGCAGGCGGATGCGCCATTTTCCATAAACCTCTCCCCGTATACCCAGGAAACGCTTTGGGAAACAGCGCACAATGTTGATTTGCCAAAGAGTGACTGCACTGTGCTGTGTGCTGATTATAAAATGAGCGGCGTAGGCTCCAACAGCTGCGGGCCGGAGTTGCTCAAACCATATCGGCTGGACGAAACGGCGTTTGCATTCACCCTGCGGATTCACCCGATCCTGTAAAGGCATATACAAAAAAGCACGAGCTAGCGGCCCGTGCTTTTTTTTGTGTGATACGTAAGCCGAGTTAGGCTTTGTTGGCTTTCCCAGTCATTGCGTCCACGGTCAGCCGCAGGCAGACCAAACGTTTCATTGTCGCGGATTCCAGCGTCCAATCCTCTTTGCCGGTATAGTGCGCCATAATTACTTGCAGGGCATGGCGTTTTGCATCTTCCTCTTCCAGGATTTCGATGCGGCCTTGGCCCATCACGCACTGGTAGCTTGAGGAAAACTCGGCGGCTGTTTCCGCTTCAATCAGCGCAATATCGGCATCCGCTTCAAATGAGATAACGGAGGATTGGCGAATTAAGTCAATCTTTTTGCCTTCAGGTGCGCTGTGAAAATACAAGCACAGGCTGCCGTTTTCGTGGGCCAGCCCAAAGCTCATTGGGACAATATAGGCAAGGCCGTTGTCTACAAGGCCCAGCCGCAGGCATTGCACGCTTTGGAGGATGGCTTCCATCTGCTTGGGATCGGTAATTTGCTTGTCTTTTCTGCGCATGGCTATCTCCTGTTTCATGCGGCGATCAGGCCGCGTATTTTCGTGTTTATGCTAGCACAGCATGGGGTATATTTCAACGATTCTGCTAAAGTGCTTCATGCTTGTTAACAGTGTGCTGTGTTGGTTGACATGGTTTCATTGCTCATGGTATTCTGAAGCGTCTGTACACCGTTTACTATACAATATCCCGGAGGTCCGCATGAAGCATCATTTCGCAATCAAACGTACGATTGCATGGCTGTTTGTTTCCATTCTACTGATTATGCTTTTACCCATATCCACCGTGTCCGCCAAAACGCTTGAAGAGTGGCATGAAGGGTTTGATAACGGCTCTGTCTGGTTTGGCGAAGATTTTGCCTACGATATCACCGACACAGAGGCTGTTTGGGATTTGCTGATGAAACCCATTACAGTGCTGGATATCGGGCAGAAGGAGTCGGTATATCCGTTGGATGCGCCCAATGGCGAAAAAGTGAACGATGACAAACTCGGCGGCTTTATAAACGGCGCGTCTGTGGCCGTGCATGTGCTCAGCGAGGATCAAGACGGCTGGACGCTGATTGAAGGCCCGGACTACTATAACCGTATCATCCGTGGGTATGTGAAAACCAGCCTTCTCAAAGAAATGACACCCGATCCGCACTTGGGTATCGTGGTGGATAAGCTCAACCAGCGTATGTATATTTTTGAGGACGGCGAGCTTTACTCGTCCGTAGCGGTTTCTACAGGCCTGCCAAACGACACACAGCCCTACAACGAAACAGCCGCAGGCGAATATTTGATGATTAGTCCCAGCGGTGGCTTTGATGCCGAAAACATGTGGTGCGATTATGCCATCCGTTTTAATAACGGTGACAAAATGCATCTGGTACCTGGCATTCGCAGGGCCGATGATTCGCTGGACTATTCCCGTTATGAGCCGCTTTTGGGGCAAAAGGCCAGCCACGGCTGTATCCGTGTGGCCCGTATTGCCAATGAGGATGGCGTAAATATGCTATGGATTTGGAATACATTCCGCCCCATCATTAATGCGGCTGTCCGCGGCTCAAAGCAGTTTCCAAAGCTCGTTATCTGGGATGACTGGGGCCGCGAAGTGCCGTATCCCGACGATGATATGCCCTTGTACTATAATCCCGACGGTGGCAGAAACTATCATTCGGATGAGTACTGCTCCGCTGTAAAAGACCGCTATCTGCCCTTGACTGCGTTTACCTACGGTGAGCTTGAAGAAGGGTTCTACGCCACGCTAACGCCTTGCCCCTATTGCACTACGGTGCGCCGCAAGTCCGAAATAGATTTAAACAATCTAAACCGCGGGGCGATTACCCAGGAGGAATACGACAGGCGGCAGGCGGGCTACGATGCCGCCAACGAACCGCCGTCCGAGACCGCCGTGTCGCTGGACGACGTGGAGATCACCATTTCGAATTCCGGTGACTGACAAGGCTTCCAAAACCAAATTGCCAGGGAGGGATCGTGCTGAACCAGTTGATTGATAAACTCAGTAAATGGAACAAGCAGATGAACGGCCTGCCCAGAATACTTGGGCTTGTGGCACTCACCTTATTTTGTACGTGGCTGCTGCTGGTAGCCACGCCGTATGTATGGCCTTTTATCCTCGCATTTTTATTATCCCGCCTGCTGTCGCCGGCGGTTTCCTTTTGCATTCGTCACATTAAACGGGTAAAACTGCCGCGTGGGCTGATTACGCTTGTGGGAATGCTGCTGCTGTTCGGCATTCTGGGCACAGCCATTTTCATGCTGGCCAGCCGCTTGATTCGCGAACTGATGCAACTGTTGCAAAACACGCCGCAGTTTGTCAACTGGCTGACCGATACGGTGCTTCCATACCTGCGTGACTTGTACCAAAGTTACTCCGATGTGCTTCCGCCTACGGTCATCAGTGTTGTGGATAATGCGATTGCAACCCTGTCGGACAATGCAATCAAGTTCGCCGGAACGCTGTCTGGTGCTGTTACCGGCGGTGCACTGAAAACAGCGGTCGGGCTTCCAACGGCTTTGCTGTCCGTGGTGCTGACGATTATGGGAACCTACTACATGACCGCCGACAAGGACAGGATTTCCGCATTTTTTGCAAAAACCTTTCCCGAATCTATCCGTCGGCACAGCGGTATCCTCAAGCGGAATTTGGTCAAGTCGCTGTTTGGGCAGATCAAAAGCCAGCTGCTGGTCTCGCTGATTATTACTTCGTTCTTAATGATTGCGTTTGTGGTGTTTGGCATCCGGTACGGCTTGCTGCTCGGCTTCCTGATCGGGCTGGCCGATGCATTGCCGGTTATTGGTGCCGGGCTGTTCTTGATTCCCTGGGCCATCGTGGAGCTGGTTATGGGGCATTATGCCATGGCGGCGTTCTTTGCCATTGTTTACCTGTGCCTGATCATCATCCGCCAAATCGCCGAGCCGCGCATTGTTGGTCGTAACCTGGGGCTGTATCCGCTGGCGACGATGATCGCCATGTATGTCGGGTTCCGGCTGCTGGGCATCCTGGGGCTAATCGGCGGGCCGATTATGCTCAACCTGCTGCGTGTTGTGCTGGATGCCGATGCGGCCTCGCGTAAAGCAAACGAGAGCGTCGGAGAGAAACTGGACGATCCGCCAAAGGATAAGCCAGAAGCTGAGCCTGAAGCCGAGAAAGAATAAACAGGCAAGCAAAAACCCCCGCCATGTGGCGGGGGTTTTTGCTTGTATCAGCTCTGCCGCGAATAGTTCGGGCTTTCTTTGGTGATGGAGATATCGTGCGGGTGGCTTTCCTGCAATCCAGCGTTGGTGATGCGGATAAACTTGCCGTTCTCGCGCAGTTCGTCGATGGTCTTGGAGCCGCAGTAGAACATACCGGCACGAAGGCCGCCAACCAGCTGGAATACGGTGTCGGACAGCATGCCTTTGTAGGGTACGCGGCCTTCCACGCCTTCGGGAACCAGCTTGGGTCCACTTTCCTGGAAGTACCGGTCGGACGAGCCGTGCGACTGCTGCATGGCAGCGATGCTGCCCATACCGCGATACACTTTAAAGCTCCGGCCCTGATAGATTTCCATGTCGCCGGGGCTTTCGTCCACACCGGCCAGAATGCTGCCCAGCATGACCGCGCGTGCACCAGCGGCAATGGCCTTGGGGATATCGCCGGAGTACTTGATGCCGCCATCAGCGATTACGGAAACACCGTACTTGCTGGCTTCCTTGCTGCAGTCGGCGATCGCGGTAATCTGCGGTACGCCTGTACCGGTTACCACGCGCGTTGTGCAAATGCTACCCGGGCCGATACCGACCTTGACACAGCTTGCGCCCGCTTCAATCAGCGCTCTGGTGGCTTCGGCAGTTGCCACGTTACCGGCGATGATGGGGAAGTCCGGGTACGCCTTGCGGATGGTTTTCACCGCTTCAATGGCGCCGGTGGTGTGCGCGTGCGCCGTATCGATGGAAACAACATCCACCTTGGCATTAATCAACGAGGCAACGCGAGACATATAATCCGCCGTCAGACCGATGGCTGCGCCGCACAGCAGGCGGCCGCCGGAGTCCTTGGCGGAGTTTGGATACTTGGTGGTTTTTTCGATATCTTTAATGGTGATCAGGCCACAGAGTTCGAAATCATCGTTGACGATCGGCAGCTTTTCAATGCGGTGCTCGGCCAGCAGTTTCTTAGCCTCGTCCAGTGTGGTACCCACCGGGGCAGTCACCAGGTTTTTGGAGGTCATGACCTCTTCAATACGGCGGCTGTCATCGGTTTCAAACCGCAGGTCGCGGTTGGTCAGGATACCCACCAGTTTTTTGCCGACGGTAATCGGTACGCCGGAAATGCGGTAGCGTGCCATCAGCGTTTCTGCGTCGCGGATTAAATGATTCGGAGAAAGAAAAAACGGGTCTGTTATGACTCCGTGCTCGCTGCGTTTAACCTTGTCCACCTGGGCAGCCTGATCTTCGATGGACATGTTTTTGTGAATGATTCCCAGTCCGCCCTCCCGGGCAACGGCAATGGCCATGCGTGCGTCTGTTACGGTATCCATAGCCGCGGAGATCAGCGGTACACTGAGTTTAATTCCGGGCATAAGCTGTACGGCAGTGTTTACTTCGCGGGGGAGCGTTTGACTTTCGTTTGGAACCAACAGTACATCGTCAAACGTCAAACCCATTCTTACGTTCTCTTCCAGCATTTTGCCACACCCTTTCAAGCCTTGATATTATCCTTCATTGTAGCAGTGTCGATGGGGGATGTCAATGCCGCTAAATCGTCATTCTGGGAGCAATATTTACATCCCGATCTGGTGTTTGGCTTGTATGCTTTTGCCGCTTGCGGTATACTGATAAAAAGTGAAACCGGAGGGAAATTATGGCCTTTGCGCATCTCCATTTGCATACGGAATACAGTCTTTTAGACGGGGCATGCTCCATCAAACCGCTGGTAAAACGGCTGAAAGAACTGGGGCAAACCCATTGTGCTATCACCGACCACGGGGTGATGTACGGCGTGGTGGACTTCTATTCGGCATGCAAGGCAGAGGGTATCCATCCGGTGATCGGTGTGGAGGCTTACATCTGCCCCGACCGTTTTGACAAAACCGTGGTCAGCCGCGAGTACAGCCACCTGATCTTGCTGTGCGAGACCCAACAAGGCTACCAAAACCTGATTAGACTGGTGTCCGCAGGCTTTACCGAAGGATACTATTACAAGCCGAGGCTGGATTATGAGCTGCTCAAGCAACATGCCGAGGGGTTGATTTGTACATCGGCTTGTCTGTCGGGCGATTTGCCCAAGCTGCTGTTGCAGGGCAGGCGGGAAGACGCCAAAGCGTATGCCCTGATGATGCAGGATATGTTTGGCAAGGGCAATTACTTTATCGAAATTATGGACCACGGCATCGCTGAGGAACGCCAGGTGCTACCTGACCTGATTGCGCTGTCCCGGGAGACGGGCATCCCGCTGGTAGCCACCAACGACTGCCACTACTTACATAAAAAAGACGCCGCCGCCCAGGAAATTCTCATGTGCGTACAAACCGGCAAAACCTTGGATGATGAAGCCCGCATGCGTATGGAAACCGAAGAATTGTATGTCAAAAGCGAGCAGGAGATGCTCGATCTGTTTCCCGGTGCGCCGGAAGCCATTGAAAACGCCTACAAAATCGCCCAGCGCTGCCAGACGGAGTTTGATTTTAAGGCCCTGCACCTGCCGGCATATCCCATAGAAACCAAAGAAAAACCGCTGGAAATGCTGACGCGTTTGTGTTTGCAAGGTCTGAAGGAGCGCTACCCGGAGCAGGCGGACGATGAAAACAGCGTGCCCCGCAAGCGGCTGCAATACGAGCTGGATACCATCGTGCAGATGGGCTATGTGGACTATATGCTCATCGTGTGGGATTTTATCGACTATGCCAAGCGAAATGGCATCATCGTCGGGCCGGGACGCGGCAGTGCGGCGGGCAGTATCGTGTCCTATGTACTGGGCATTACCATGCTCGATCCGCTGAAGTACAACCTGCTGTTTGAACGCTTTCTAAACCCTGAGCGCGTCACTATGCCCGATATTGATATCGACTTCTGCTACGAGCGCCGGCAGGAAGTGATCGACTATGTTGCTGAAAAATACGGCGTGGATCATGTAGCGCAGATCATAACCTTTGGAACCATGAAGGCCAAGGCCGTGGTGCGCGATGTGGGCCGGGTATTGGGGTTGCGCTATGGCGCGGTGGATGCCGTGGCCAAAGCCATTCCGTTTGCGCTGGATATGACGCTGGATAAAGCAACCCACGTCAGCCCGCAATTACAGGAGATGATCGACTCCGACCCGGAGGTGGCGCACCTCATTGAGATGAGCCTGACGCTGGAAGGCATGCCCCGCCATGCCAGTACCCACGCCGCCGGTGTGCTGATTACCGCCAAACCGGTCACCGAATATGTGCCCGTTCAAACCAATGACGATGTCATTACCACCCAGTTCCCCATGAATACGCTGGAGAATCTGGGGCTTTTGAAGATCGACTTTTTAGGTCTGCGCACGCTAACCGTCATCCAGCACGCGCTGAGCCTGATGAGAGACATTGGCGTAGATATGCAGCCGGAGGATATCCCTCTGGACGATGCCAGCGTGTACGAAATGATTGCATCCGGGGATACCGACGGGGTGTTCCAACTGGAAGGCGGTGGCATGCGCAGCTTTTTGCAGGCCATGAAGCCGGAAACGTTTGAAGATATCATCGCCGCTGTATCGCTGTACAGGCCGGGCCCGATGGATTCGATTCCAACCTACATCGCAGGTAAGAAGGATGCATCCCAGGTTCGCTATTTGACCCCGATGCTCAAGCCCATTTTGGACGTGACCTACGGCTGCATGGTGTACCAGGAGCAGGTTATGCAAATTGTGCGCGACCTGGCCGGGTATTCCCTGGGCCGCAGCGATTTAATGCGCCGCGCCATGGCCAAGAAGAAACACGATGTCATGGCCAAGGAGCGGGAGTACTTTGTGCACGGGATGACGGACGATCAGGGCCAGTTGCAGGTGGAAGGCTGCGTGCGCCGTGGCGTGTCCGAAGCCGTGGCCGAGCAGATATTTGATGATATGTCCTCCTTTGCCAGCTACGCCTTTAACAAAAGCCATGCGGCGGGGTATGCCCTCATTGCCGTGCAAACAGGCTGGCTTAAGGTGCATTATCCCGTGCAGTTCATGGCGGCGATTATGAACAGCGTGATGGATTCGTCCGCCAAGATTGCTATGTATATTCAGTATTGCCGGACGCATCAGATTCCTGTATTGCAGCCGGATATCAACCTGTCTGGATGGCGCTTTACCGTGGGGCAGGATGAAAACGGCCAGGCGGGTATCCGCTTTGGGATGGGCGCGGTCAAGAATGTCGGTCACAATGCGGTTGAAGAGATTATGAAGGGCAGAGAAAGCGCCCCGTATCGCGATCTGTTTGATTTTGCTGACAGGGTACCGGTCGACGCGCTGAACAAACGCGTGGTGGAAAGCCTGATTAAGGCCGGTGCGTTTGACTTCAGCAGTGCCTACCGCTCTCAGCTTTTAAGCGTGTACGAACGCGTGCTGGACAGCGCTGCCAAGAAGCATAAAAACAACCTGGCCGGGCAGGTGTGCCTGTTTGATATGATGGGCGAGGACATATGCAGCCCCAATGTGCCGCTGCCCGATATGCCTGAACACAGCCGCAATGCACTTTTAAACATGGAAAAGGAAATTACGGGCGTGTATATCTCCGGCCATCCGCTGGATCAGGTGGCGGAGCTGATTGGGTCGGGCTTTACCACGGCCGCCGATGTGTATTCCATAGCCGAAAACGAGCACCGCGGCATCGACCGTGACGGGGAAGCTGTGACCATGGCCGGTATTCTGGCCCTGGCCAAATCCCGCCTGACCAAAAAAGGCGCGATGATGGGCATTATTACCCTGGAAGACCTGACCGGGCAAATTGAAGGGCTGGTGTTCCCCAAGGTCTATGATCGCTGCGCGGAGCAGCTCAACGCCGATCAACTGGTGATCGTAACGGGCAAACTCTCCTTCCGTGAGGACGAAGAACCCAAATTGCTGGTGGATACCGTATCGCCGCTAACACCGGATAAGGCCAGAGAATTAAAGCTCAGTCGTAACATTCAAAATGCGCAAAAAGGCTTTGGGTTACCGGCTGCCGCACCCCAAAAAAGCAATCAGCCCCCCGCGCGATTGTCGGATGATATCATGCAGGCCATTTTGGCTTATCCGGATGCTGCGGAGACGGTTGAGGTGGATGAGGCCCTGCTGCAGGGCGAATTGAAAGTGTTATAAGAGCGTTTTTTGATGCAAAGTAGAGTAAAATATTCGATGAATTCGTTCATTGAATTACATTCACCTTGACAAATCGCGCACTTCACTGTACTATCAAAATACAAGAAAAATACAAGGAGTGTCCGGATGTCTGCTATGCGCTATTCTTCTTCTGGGGGCAATAAGCCCATACGGGAAATTGCGTACGAAACGCTGAAACATGCGATTATCACCGGTGAGATCGCGGCGGGGATACGCATCGTGGAAACTGAATATGCCAACAAGCTGCACATCAGCCGCACTCCGTTGCGGGAAGCGCTGCGCAAGCTTGAACGGGATGGGCTGGTGGAGTATGTCATCCGCCGTGGCGTGGTGGTGCGCGCCTTTACCATTGAAGATGTAGAAGAAATTTATACAATCCGCAATGCGCTGGAAATGATTACCCTGCCCGCGATTATTGAAAATGCTACGCCAAAGGATATCAAAGCCCTGAAGGAAAAACTGCAGGAAATGGATCGCATGATGGAGGAAAACAACAGTGAACGGCTGTCCATGCTGGCACGGACGTTTCACGATCAGCTAACGGCGATCTCCGGCCTCAAGCGCATTTTGCGTGTTATTCAGGGGCAGGATGAGTATATCCACCGCTTTTCGGCTATGTCCATCGCCAAGGATCAACGGCGGGCGGAGGCGCAACAGGAACACCATCGCCTTGTTGAAATGGTCGAAAACAAGGACTTGCAAGGGCTGGAAACGGTGATGAAAAAACATATCGAGTCCTCCAAGCAAAGTTGCCTCTCGGCGCTAAAGGAAGCGGCCATACAGAAACGAAACTAAGCACGAAAACATCCGCAGTTGTAAAAACTGCGGATGTTTCTTTTTGCGATGCATGAATGTGCCCCGTAGATGTTGCCAAGCGAGGGGAAATGGTATAGCATAAGGAACAGGAACCAATCACAATTGACATAAAGGAGTACAAGCCAAATGGAAACAACGTGGGATTTAAGCGTATTTTACAAAGGATTTGATGATCCGGCGCTGGAAGCCGATCTGACCAAGCTGGCCTCCATGAAAGCGGAAGGCGAAGCGATTCTAAACCAGGATAAACCGGCCGAGCAGGTTCTGCTGGAGGTTATCGCACACCTGGAAGTGTACTTAAATACACTCATGCGTGCCAACGAGTTCAGCGAGTTGACCATGACCGTGGACGCGGAAAACCAGACCGCATTTAAAGTGGTGGAGCGCGTAGGCATGCTGCTTGTGGATTATAAAATATTCATAAGTGCGGTGCAGCGCTATGTGGGCACGGTAGACAATCTGGAAGCCATCATTGACGGCAATCCGGAGCTTGCAAAAAACAAGTTTGCCATCCTGGAAGCACGCGATCAGGCAGAACATATGCTGCCCGAAGATATGGAAAGCTGGATGCTGCGCATGTCGCTGACCGGCGCGGACTCCTACTCCAAGCTCCGCGATCAGCTGATCGGCACCTTAACGGTGGAAATAGACGGCGAAAGCCATCCGCTGCCGGCCGTGCGCGGTATGGCGCATGATCCCGATCCCGCTGTGCGTAAAAAAGCGTACGAAGCCGAATTGGCATCCTATAAAAAAGTGGCATTGCCGATGGCGTTCTGCCTGGGCGGCATTAAGGGCGAAGCGCTGACCATGTGCGAGGCCAAAAACTACCCTGATATTCTGACACAGCAATTAATGGAAGCGCGCATGGACCACGAAACGCTGGATGCCATGTGGACCGCCTGCCGCGAAGCCTTTCCGGCACTGCGCCGGTACCTGAAAGCCAAAGCCAAGCTGCTGGGGCACAAAAACGGCTTGCCGTTTTATGATTTGTTCGCCCCGGTGGGCGAATCCACGAAGAAATATACCGTGGAAGAAGCACGCGACCTGGTGGTCAGCACGTTTGAGAAAGCCCACCCCAAGATGGCGAAGTTCCTTGCCCACGCGTTTGACAATCGGTGGATTGACATGTACCCCAAAAAGGGCAAGACCTCCGGTGCATTTTGCGCGCCCAACACGGAACTGAAGTTAAGCCGCATCCTCACCAACTTCATTGGCAGCTTTTCCGATGTCAGCACCCTGGCACACGAGCTGGGACATGCCTGGCATAACGAATGCATCCAGGACTATCCTGTGATGATGACGGAATATCCCATGCCGCTGGCAGAAACTGCATCCACCTTCAACGAAACCTTGCTGTCCCAGACTGTGCTGAAAACAGCGGATGAAGATCTGGCGTTTTCCATCCTGGAAGGCAGCCTGATGGAGGCGACCCAGTGCATTATGGATATCTACAGCCGTTTCCTGTTTGAAAGCAATGTCTTTGAAGCCCGCAAAACGCATACCCCGTCGGTGGATGAGCTGCACACCATGATGCTCGATGCGCAGAAGGAAGCCTATGGCGACGGACTGGACCCCGATGTCATGCACGGCGATATGTGGATTAACAAGAGCCATTACTACAACGTCGGTCTGCACTTCTACAATTTCCCGTATGCCTTTGGCCTGTTGTTTGGCTTGATGGTGTACAAAAAGTATGAGGATGAAGGCGCAGCCTTCCTGCCCAAGTACGACCAGTTCCTGGGCTACTGCGGTAGCGATACCGTGTATAATGTTGCTAAAACCGTCGGCATCGACATCCACAGCGTGGACGCTTGGCGTAGTGCGCTGGATGTGATTCGGCATGAAGTTGATACCTTTGAGAAACTGGTGGATCAAAGGAGCTGACCATGGATCAGACCCTTTTGCGCGCGCCTTGGCTGCAGGCCATTGCGCGCGCATTTGCTGATAACACCGTATACGCCGTTGGTGGCGCGGTGCGTAACGCGCTGATGGATTTACCCGTCAGCGATGTGGATTTGTGCGGCAAATTGCGACCCGAGGAAGTGCGCAGGCAGTGCGAAGGAACGGCGATTGAAGTGCGGTTCCGCGCTGCGCATTTTGGCACGGTGGAGCTGCACCTGGACGGCCACATGGCTGAGTACACCACCTTTCGGCGCGACAGCTACCGTGGCGGGCATCAACCCACCCAGGTACAGTTTGCCGATACCGTGGAGGAGGATGCCCTGCGCCGCGATTTCTCCGTGAACGCGCTGTATGCACCGCTGCATGACCCGACGCTGGTGATCGACCTGGTCGGTGGCTTGGAGCACCTGAAACAGCGCGTGCTGCACACCGTAACGCAAGACCCTGACCATGTGATGAAGGACGATGGCCTGCGTATTCTGCGCGCAGCGCGCTTCCAGGCGGAACTGGGGCTGATGCCCACAGAAGCCGTATTGCAGTCCGCACAAAGCCATGTGGGATTGCTGGATGGCATCGTGGCCGAGCGCAAGCGTGACGAGCTGACCAAGCTGCTGGAAGCGGATACGAAATATCCCACGCTCACCCGCAGCTTACCGCCGGTCTCATCCGGCTTGCAGACACTGGTGCGCGTCGGAGCATGGGAGAAATTGTTCGGCAATCTGGCTACGAAGCAGCTGACCGTGCTCGATGGTGCAAGCAAGCTATCGGCAAGCGAAAAGCTGGCACTACTGTACAGGCAGGAAACGCCGGAAACGTTCAAAAGTACGCTTGACTTGCTGCGTTTTTCCAAGCGCAAGACTACAGCTGCGGCAAACGCGCTGACCGTGTACCAGGCACTGCGCTGTTCACAAAGCGAACCTGCGGATATCCTGTGCTTTGGGCTTAATGCCATGGTTACCGCAAAGGCTATGCTGATTGCTGAAGGTGAAGACCTTGCCGCGTTGCAGAGGGCGGAGTCGCTGGTCGAGATGATACAAGCAAAGCACTTGCCGGCAGACCTGAAAGAGTTGGCAGTACGTGGAGACACGCTGCTTGCGCTCAGCGAAGAACTGCACATCCCAAGCAAGCGTATCGGCACCGTGCTGACAGCACTTTGGCGGGACACGGTCAACGGTTTTATACCCAATCAAACGGACGCACTGCTAGACCGTGCACGCATGTATTTTATTGACAGCCATATCGGCGAATGATACACTCTTGGTAGGGAATTCAAAAGGTTTATACAGGTTCCATTGCGGGAAAGGGGCGTGTTTTACAGTGTGCGTTTGGGATGCTCAAAGCGGCAGAATAAAGCTGTCGGACACCGTATCCCTTCGTGCCGGTATGGCGCGCAAACGAGTGCTGGAAAGCATGGAAACCCTGACCGGCAAACCGATGGAGACGGATGATCCGCTGCACGCTACAATGGCATCATCGGCTGCGTTTCCGTTTATGGATGGTAAGGCGTCTTGTGTTTGCTATTTCAGCCGCGGCAGGCTGCGCACAGTGGAACTGTTTCCCTGCGGCGGTACGGCAGAGACGCAGCGCAGCCAGTTGCTAGAATGCATCGGGCGGCAGGATGCCGATGCCGCAGATGGACAGTCCGTGCGCCTGCGCTACGGGTTTGGTACCGTTTGGATTATTGCAGATCCCCGCGTGGGCGATGTATCGCTGCGCGTGACGTATACTGCCAAGGAGTGACGACAATGCCCGGCAAGATCACCCCGATCGTGAATGATTTTCTGGTGCGCTTTCAACAGGGCGCGATCAAGGAAACCGGTCGCAGACCACTGACCTATCAACGGGAGTCGATAGAAACCGGATTGATTGTACCCGGTTGCCAGCGACCCGGGTTTGTGTTTTGGCAACCTATAGCCTGGCCGGATGGGCAGGTGCCGCTGGGCGAACACGCACCAAGCTTTCATACGGATATTGTGGAGTATCTGTCGGTATGTCAGATGCTCGAAATCCGGTTTAAGCTGCCTGTGACCCCGGCCAAAAGCCCCTTAAGCTTTTTATACAATCGTGTATTTGAAACCTATGCAAGCACCGTATCCGCACCGCCTGCCCGTGCGTTTGCCGAAGGCGTGTATGCCCACGATGTGGATGCCGCCACACCGCTTGCGTACTGCATGGCCACCACCTGCGACGATCTGGAACCGCTGCGGATGATGCTGGACGCCGCTGAAGGCCAGATGTTTGTTCTGCGCGCCGATGAACCCGACCAGCCGGTGTATTGCAAAATCTCGATCGACCGCCTGCTGCCCAAGCTGCGGTTCGTGTATGAATTTTAACATTCCGGAAAGGAGGCAGCCATGCAACCCTCACCTCACGGCATTGTAAGCTATGCAGGGCTTCAACTGGATGCGCTGCTCTCCGATGCCGCGACCTTTTTACGGCTCGATCAGGCACCGCAGCGGTACCGCAATTGGGTACCCTTGTTTCCTGCTGAATTGATACAGTATATGGAGTTTGCCGGACAGGCGTCTGTGCAAAACCGCTTTGTAGCGCCAAGCGGGTTTAGTATTAGCCCGGCCGAATACCACTTTAAACTCATGCAGGAGCTGCCTGCGCTGTATGTGGGAGATAATCGGGCCCGGAACTTTGATTACGAAGGACATTATCAGGGTACAGGCGTTTTCACGGTGGATGCCGCCTGGGCGGAGCTGTTTCCGCAATATGCGCCGTTTTTAGGCGACAGGCTGGTACTGCACCTGATAGGCGGCGGCTGCCAGGCCGTGGCTGTGCCCCAAACCCTGAAGCAACGTGCCAGACTGCTGGACAAGGTGGAAGAAGCACTCCAGATTACAGAAAACGCACAGGCATTTGCCCGGTTTGCCGTTGCTATCATTCGCTCCGGCGAGCCTAATGACATGGATGAGTTTGCCGCAGAATACCTGCGGGCAACCGATAAGCAAGCGCTTGCCTTTACCCAGCATGATCTGGAACTGTACTTGCAGCGCCAGGAGATGACCACAGCAAAGCACGAGGGCGGCAGCGAGACATTTTACCTGCGCAGGGCGCGCAAGGCGGCACAGATTCATCAATATGTGCCGATGCGCTATGCCTGCGATACCTTTGTCGAACAAAGCATGAACCATACCTATGCAAGAATTGCCCAGCCGTATTTTTCAGGCAGGGAATTTCTGTCGGATTTGTGGATTCCCTTTGCCGGGCTTCGGCCATACCTGAACGCAACAGGCACGGCGCTGCACATGCGTGCGCTGTGCGAAAGCTATCAGATTGCGCCGGTGTATGACCCGGAGACGGGCGGAGGGCGCTACCCCGACAGCATCCGCATTGCGGTGGTCCGCGACCGAGATATGCCAGTGATGGTCGCCGACGCAAGCAACAACCCTGCCTATGGCAGCGGCATCAATCTGGATGGTAAAACCAGCCAGCATGTATGGATAGACAATAGCGCAGATAAAATTCGCACCCGCCGCATTGATATGGAAAAACTCACCTTCCGCTGCGAAAGCCTGACCCTTACACCGGACGAGTATTTTGTTCGCCGAGACAAGGCCAAAACACAGGAGCTAAAGGGCAGGCTGCTCGACGCGCTTTACCGCCTGACTGTGGCAAAGTCCGGCAGCGATACGGATGAAGACACGCTTTCGAGCCTGACCGCCCGCGTGGAGCGTTTGCGTGCGGCGGTAAAAAGCCTGCCTGGCGGGGACAGCGAATATGATCTGGATATCGTGTATTTAGAACAAAAGCTCGTAGATACAACCTATACAGATGAACTGCGGGAAGCGAGCGTAGAATGCGGGTATGCTATGCGTAATGCCTGGCAAAGCGCGCCGGGACCCGCACCCGACGATCCACCGGACGATCTAAACAAAGCAACACCGGATACCATAGAACCCCGTCACACGAAAGGAGACAGACCCATGAAACTCACACCCAAAGATATTGCGAAGATGCTCGATCATTCTACCCTCCAGCCTTTTCTGACCCAGGAGGACGTCCGAAAAGGCTGCGAGCTTGCACTGCAATACAATACCGCAAGCGTATGCGCCCGCCCGGCGGATATGCCGCTGGTGAAGGAGCTTTTAACGGGCAGTGATGTTAAGGTATGCACCGTTATCGGCTTCCCGCACGGTAACCATAAGTCTGAGATCAAACTTGCCGAGGCCGAAGCCGCCCTGGCTGATGGCTGCGACGAGCTTGATATGGTAATCAACATCGGCAGACTGCTGGCCGGCGATGACCAGTATGTGCAGGATGAGATTGCCGCCATTTGTGCCCTGGCGCACAGCCGCAACGCCAGAGTCAAGGTGATTATCGAAACCTGCTATTTAAGCGACGAGCAGAAAGAACGCGTATGCAAGCTGGCCGCCGCCGCAGGTGCGGACTGGGTGAAAACATCGACCGGCTATGGCAGCGCAGGCTGCAAAATTGAAGATGTCATTCTGATGCGTAAAAGCGTACCGGCGGACTGTCAGGTCAAGGGGTCCGGCGGCATCCGCGATCTGGATACGGTGCTGGCTTTGCGGGTTGTTGGGGCAACACGCTGCGGTGTATCGGCCACCGAAAAGATTATGACCGAAGCCGAAGCCCGTTATGAGCGTGGCGAGCTGGTGGAGCCAACATTGGATGAGCTGAGCTTTGAAGAGGGCGGCAGCTACTGATACGGATGGCAATTCGTATCAAATGAGCAGGAAATCCGACAGGATAAACAACTTTCATTGCCAGCAAACATAAGCTTTGCTATGCTGATGATATCAGCCGAAAGGAGTTTACGATGGAACAGAACCAACGCCAGTATGAATGCCCCAAATGTGGCAACAGAAGCTACGATTCCGATCAGTTTCAGGCGACGGGAGGGGACCTCGCCAGGTTATTCGATTTCCAGAATAAAAAGTTTATTACCGTGTCGTGTACCCAGTGCGGTTATACAGAGCTCTACAAGGCCAAGACATCTTCCGGCATGAACATTCTGGATATTCTGCTGGGGTAATACCCCTCTTACAAACGAAAAAAGCAAGCCGCGCCCAGTAAATAGGGAGCGGCTTTTTTCACGCCCAAAAAATGCGCTAGGATTTCCAATTTTTCGGCAAACATGACCGTCACCATCTTGACATCCTCATATCCGTATGGTTTAATAATAAGGCACTTTTTAAGTGTATGGTCTGTTGGCTCAGTTGGTAGAGCACATCGTTCACATCGATGGGGTCACTGGTTCGAGTCCAGTACAGACCACCAATAAAAGCACCCATACGGCATTGCCGCATGGGTGCTTTTTTGTATAAAAACTAGCTAAGAATAACGCGAGTTCTTGATCGGTACAATAAGGGTAAAAGGTTCATAGGGTGGATAGCCATTCGTAATCAATTAGAAAAACAGGGTTACCCCATAACAAAGGCAAGAGAAAGTGCGGGAAGTATTAAAAATCGGCACTATTATTTCATACACGCTCCGATCATAACGGAAAATGAAACGAGGAATGATGCCAGAATAGTTCTACTTTAATATTTAGAGATCAACAGAATTGGCATTGCTGGCAACTCTGATATATGATACTATAATTTGAAAGATGCCGTAAAATTTAGCTTATAAATTGTAATATTGAAGTCAACAATGCCATAACAATCTAATTAGGAGAATTCGAAAATGAAATGTAGAAGCGTATTCGCTCTCGTATTAGTCGTATGTTGCTTATTCTCTATAATACCAGTATTCGCAGCGGTGGACCTTAGTGCCCAAAATATCTCAAAAACTGTATCACAAGAAAATTCCGAGATAGTTTTAGAGAATTTAGCGTTGACAGAAGAAGAAGCCTTAACAATCGCAACATTAAAAGGTTTAGGTCGTTCAACCGAAGATTATATGAATAGAATAGTTAAAATTTCTCAATATAAAGAAGAACTACAGTCAAACTGATGTCAGGAAATCAATTTGCAAGCCTGTGCAGAGGTGTGTTATTCAATTGAAGTGTCAAAGGGGTTTAAAGGCAAATCGTTCGTGAATACAGAAAAGACTATTTTAGGAAATTATATAACCAAAGAGCAAGTGTTTGAGTTTGGACGAACTGGTGTAATCCCTAATGGTGCAAATTTTCAGATACTTTATTTTAAAGATGAGAATGGGAACCAAACAGATGAACCGGCAATATTATATGTGACAAATCCTGAAATTGAGGCGTTTGGAAGTGCTGTAAAGAGTGTTGTGGATTGGTTAGAAGGTGTATACCCTGGGTTCTTAA
Source organism: Candidatus Limiplasma sp. (assembly GCA_963678055.1). GTDB lineage: Bacteria > Bacillota > Clostridia > Christensenellales > Aristaeellaceae > CAXXOK01. The sequence continues at coordinate 2,090,808 of OY782679.1, read as the reverse complement.
CAACTATGGTAGATAATGGAATAAGGATAATCCTTCACAGTCAAGCCAATGACAATAAGAATACTCAAGGAACTACATATAATGATGGATTGTATTATGAAAATTACTCTGGAAGTAATAGTGAAAGCTTTTATAAATCCTTACGAAAAGGTTTGTTGACAGAGGGAGTTGGTATTAGATGCGATATCTTAGGACTGAGTAAAAATGAGCAAGGGCTTATTAAACCTTATTTTGCACTTCTATTTACTCAATATGCTTTAACAAAAAGTAGTGATGATGGTCTTGTAAATTTTGAGAAATTTTATCAAAACGAAACTGACCTTTACACTTTTCTTTACGCAGATGGCAGGTCATCTGATGAAATAAAAGCATTGCGAGAAGAAACAAAAATGCTTGTTTATCCGTTCGGAGGATCTTGGAAAGAGATTGACTATGCTCTTGAAAGTGGTTATTAATTTACTACACGATTGACATCAATCACTGTTTCCTAAAAAACTCAACCTCATAACCATAATGTGCCCGCCATATTCTTTTTCAGTGGGAAATTTTTGGTTTTTTCCCGAAACATACCCCCCTACCCATAGCAGACAGCAGATTTGTTGTCTGCTTTTATGTTCATCTCTTTATTTGTTTCGAAAAGTGAATCTGTTTTGCTTATTAGACTAATGTTTATATTCTTTTATTGATGAATCAGATGTAGTTTTCAATTAAAGTCTCACTAATAGGATGTGTAGTGATGTATGATAGTTGTTAGAAGTTGTTGAGCGCAGTGAATTCTAGGGTTATAATACTAATAACTGGGATTAAGGTTTTTCAAAGAAGGCAGATTTGCGTGTTATTGAATGATTAAAGGAGAAATAAATGGCCAAGCTTACTGAAAGATATGTACAAAATACCGCACTTAACTATCTCAAGTCATACTATCAATCACAACATCCCGATAGACAAGTGTTTGCTGATATGGAGTTACGAACAAAATATAGAAGAAAGCGTGGGAGGGTCGATGGTCTTTTAGCTTTTAAAAATGATAGTGGGTACGTCTATACTGCTTCAATGGAAGCGAAATCTCATAAGACATATGGTAGTTTAAAGAATAAACCTCGAGATGTACTTTTTTTTCTAACGCTATTATTAAGTTTTGTTCTAATTGTCTCCGCTTTTTGGATAGTGTTTACGACCATGGTTCTATGGTTGAAAATTCTATTGTCACTTGTCTTGGGTGCGGTGTTTTCAATAGCTGTTACTCAATATTGTCTTGGGAAGTTCTACTTTGATACCCATGGTATCATTGAGCAAGTTAAGAGATATCCCGCTGATGAAAGATGGATTGCATTGTCAGTTGATGCATACAAGAACTGTAATCGAATTGAAGGTGGTACGCTGATTTCAAAATCGAAAGCGGAAGGCGTAGGCATTGTCATTGTGAGTGCCGGAAGCAAGGTTAAATGCTTACTTAATCCAAAACAACCAAAGCGTAACCGCTCGAAGAGTTATATACATAAGTACGACAGACAACACAAGATAATCCAGTATCTAGAAATGAAAGAGTAGTATTAAAAATACCAACTCACATAATAGATATAAACGAACAAATATTCCAACGGATTAAGACCAGAATGACCATACTTTTCATGTGTTTTAGAGCAGACAGACTGATGTATAGTTATTCAATTTCATCGATGGGGTCACTGGTTTGAGTCCAGTACAGACCAACAAATAATCACCTACGAAGTAATACGATTCGTAGGTGATTTATTTTATATGTAGAAACGCTAGAAGTGTTGATATATAAAGGATTTCTGAATTGGCGGTTTGCTGTTATATATAGTTTGATGCCGAGCATTGGATTCATTATCATTGATTTCGATTTTTCGCTATCATAACCGACTGAAATGCACCCAAAAAGTTATATGCTGCGCGATAGCTTAGAATCGTTTAGGAGTATACCGAGGACAATTTAGATCGAATTTGATGCGATGTATTATGCGTTGAAATCGTATGGCATATCAAAGTATATGCTTTCTTCTCAATCAGAAAAAAAGACGCCAAACGAATTTATATAGGCTTAGACTTTAATTTAGTTTCTGTTCTTTTTCGTAGCATCAGCGTTTTTGCAAGCTTCTCTCCCGCTGCAGTTGCTTGCATTACTGCCTGGTCGTCATGCAGTGCAGCCCCCTTTTCAAAGAGCATCAGCACCTTCACCGTTTCCACCACCCGGTAACCAAGTGCTTGAAGAGGCATACTCATCGCCTTGGCTGTAAAGCCCATATCCTTTTCGTTTTGCTGCTCACATACCGCGATAACAACCGCGTACTTCCCGCCCAGCGCCTCGTTAACGCTTAGCCAAACAGAACGGTCGTCTTCATCAAATATTTCAAATTTGTAACACCGCTCAAAAAAAGCACTGACGCTTGCGGATATGTTATAGAAATGTGTCGGCGACCCGATAACGAGCGCATCTGCTTCTAATATGAGTGGATAAAGTGCCTGCATGCCATCCTTCTGCACGCATTCAAAGGTTTCCCTGCATCCTTCACATCCCAAGCATCCGTTGATATCGTAATCTTCGAGGAATATCGCCTGGGTACTTACACCCTCTTTCTCCAAGGCCTTTAGGGCTGCTTTGACGAGAACCGCTGTATTGCCGTTCTTTCTTCTGCTCCCAATGATACCCAGTACTTTCATAGGTGTCTCCTTTTTGACCTAAGTTCGACTATTTAAGCTGTAAAATAAGTATATTGTAGAAGCCGGAAAGTGGATTGTCAACCGTTGGTCGGACAGGAAGTATAAGGTGCATGCATTCCTAAACTCAGCCAGAGATAGGTATCCGAGGGTAGCTACTGTCTCAATGTATATCGTGACTCCACAAAAGTCAAAGCAGGTGTGGGCAACCATGACAAACAATAATCCGCAATGGAGTATCGCTATGTGTCCTTATCATCGAGTTCGAAATAAAAACGATCGCTGGTTGGAATCAAATCGTATGAACACACAGGCGCAAATCCAAGTATTCCAGCAGTTCGGCTGAATATATTCTACGTTTCAACGCGTGCTTGCAGGGCTGCTTGTCATGTTCGGAATATTATGAACATAATTGCGAACTCGTTGTATTTCAAAATCAAGTCCAAGTTCTATAATAAACGATAGGGTTGTCTGCCTAAGAGCCTGAGAGCAGGTTCTACGCTTATCACGCTAAGTATAAGGTGGTAGTCAGTGCTGTATTTTGGAAAAACAACATGCTAAGGCTTGATGCTTAAGGAGACTATGAAAACAGAAATCCAAGCAAATACTTGCATAGAGCCGACACAATTTCGACGGACATAGTCTGCCGGTCGAATGACTTTGGTATGTGTTTTATTCTGAATATGCCACTATTTACGGGGCTGAATCCGCTGAAATGTGCGTGATATGGATAGTGATGCAGGCAACGACTGACCATCCATACTCAAAGAATGAAAGGAAAGTGAAAACAATTATGTTGAAAAGAGCACTCGGTATCTTACTGACTCTTGTACTGCTCCTGGGTACACTGGCAATCGCTGAAACAAGCGAATATACCTATATGAATTACCGTAACCGTATGGGTAATGAGGCGATGATCGAAACCCTTGCTGAGGCGCGCGCCAACGCCCCTGCAGCTGTGCAAACCCTGTACGGGAATGCGGAAAAAACCTATCAAGCCAATCCGCTACTGGATACATTCCCGGAAGATACGGTTTATATCTATCGCTCGGCCAACATCTACGGCGGCCAGGTATCTGCGCGGAACAATACTTCGTTCCTCGTTTTTTCGGAGCGTTCCTTTGCAGATAAGAGCGAAGCGCTAGGCTATTTGGAATCGCTAGGGCTGGTTGATTTGATTGACTCGGTGATTGGCAGCGTGACGCTGTATACACCGTCGGATCCGCAAAAGGGATTCACCCAGAGCGATCTAGCCAACTATTACAATCTGCACACCGCCATGTACACCCAGAGAACCTATACGAAAACCGATGACGGCGTCGTATATGATGCAGATGCGGAATACTACGGCTCGTACGGGAAGGTGTATTTCATCGGTATTGATGGAGGATCAACGTTCATCAATAACTATATCGCCCCCGGCGATCCCGAATTCATTGGCCAGGCAGCTGGTCTTATGCTCATTGGCGGCGAAATGGATCCCGCCAACATCGTATCCAAGTATGTCCCGACTTACATTCTCAACGGAACAGACACCATGGTGCAACGGTACCGTGATGTAAACCAGACCAATGCCTATGGCATGGAAGACGGCATAGAAATTTTCTATGACGAATTTATCCCCTTGCATAAGGTGCTGGTCGCAAACAGCAGTGACGCAAACCTCGCTGACTCCATTCAGGACGCTTTCAACCGCGTTTTTGCCGTCAGCCAGCGCGTGTCTGTTATCCGTTCGATGACGCAGGAAAGCAGCGTGAACCCGCTTTACCAGGAGTATGTATCCGCTCCCGCAATTAGCCGCTACGCATTATGCAACCGCAATGCCATTGTTGATGGCGTAACCGTGAAGGGTAACTTGCACGTAAGCTTCCATCAGGAAGAAATCTTCAGCGACATAAAAACCATGTATGACCAATATCTGCAAACCTGGTACGAAGTTCTGCCGGAATCCGTGCTTGACGGTACCGCCCCCGAAGGCAGCGTGCCGCTGATTCTGGCACTGCACGGCACCGGCGATGATCCGCTCATGTTCATCGACGAGATTGGCTGGCTGGATGTTGCCGGCAACGAAAACTTCGCCATCGTTGCGCCGTTCGAGGAGGAACTGATCATTGCCCATGAAGGCGGCAAAGTGGCGATGGGCGTCCCGATCTACGAAGGCATTCTTGACCAGGCGTTCCCGGTTTTCCTCAACTACATTCTGGACAAGTATCCAGCGCTGGATGCCAATCGTGTCTATGCAACTGGCTACTCGCTGGGCGGCGGCTCGGTGTATCGCGCCGTATATGGCGGCATGAGCATGATCGCTGCGGCGACCTCAATGGCAGGCATGCACGACGATATGATCTATGCCAGCACACCGGAGCAGGATGCGCAGCTCAAAGAAATCGGCATGCCGATGATGATCCTGACATCGACTTTTGATCTGGGGTATGACCAGCGCGGCGGCCGCTTGACGGACAACACGCTGATGCTTCTGGATATCTTTGCCGAAGCCAACAGCCTGAGCATGGGAGATGCGCGTGACTTCGAAACGTACCCCATGATCGGGTATGCGATGAACACGTTCAATCTGACTACCATCAACGGTGAGTGGCGGTCCTTCCTGTGGGCGAAGGAAAACGCCGATGGCGTTCCCGTGGTGGAATTATCCTGTACGGAAAACCTAACGCATGCACTGTACCCCAACTATAGTGTGATTGCATGGGATTACATGAAGCACTTCTCCCGTAACCCCGAAACTGGGCTTGTTACGTACGACGCTTCTGTAAAATAAAAATCCAAATGCCTACGAAATAGGGTAGACCAACACGTCCGCATGCTGCTCTACGGCTGGGCGAATGAAAACCAATCATAACAAACGGTCCCTTGTACACCACCGTGTACAAGGGACCGTTCTTTTGAATTCAATAATCGAAGGGAAGATCGATTCAATCCTTAGCTCTCTTTGGGGGATCATGATCGTGACTTTGACAGAGTGATAGGATAGTGCGCTCCTGCAATGGATCAGACGGGCGCATTGGCCAAGGACTTTGCATACAGGGGGAGTATTTTATTCACGATTGCGTTTCGTAATGCCTTAAAAGTCCGGTCTGCTGCGCTGTCGGCAACAACGCCATAACTGGCCGCTGTAATGACGAGGCTTAGCTCCGGTACGATATAGATAAACTGGCCGCCATGGCCAATGGCTGCGTAAAGGTCGATATCCGCAGCATCACCAATCCACCAGTAATAGCCATAGTGCTTGTTGTGGGATGCGCTGGAACCGGTTTTGGCCAGCGGTTTTGTAGAGGCCGCAATCCATGCTGGCGAAACAATGTTTTGCCCGGCATACAGGCCGTTGTTTGCCATCAGCTGACCGATTTTCATCATATCTTCATTGCTTAAGTATAAATCAACCCCGCCGTAGTTGTTACCATTGCGGTCTGCGTTCCATTGCGTGTTTTCAATTCCCAGCGGCTTAAACAGTTTCTCTTTGGCATAGTCATGTAATGAGGTACCGGTAGCCTTCGTAAACAGGATAGACATCAAATGTGCTGCGCCGTCGCTGTAGTTAAATCTCGTGCCGGGGGTCGATACCAGTTTTCGGTCAAGTATGAAGCGCAGCGGGTCATCGGAGCTTTTTAAGCTGTGATATTCTGAAGTCAAATCGCTTTTCCAGTAGAGCCCCATAGTCATGGTCAAGATATCTTCAATACAGATTGCGGCCTGTTCTTCCGATAGGGGATAGTCATCAGCATCAATTAATGTATCGATACGCTGATCAACACCCGTGAAATAGCTGTCCTCAATCGCCATACCGACCAATAGGGAAGTGATACTTTTTGTGACGGAAAACACATTGTTTTTATCATCAGCCTTTGCTCCATTGTAATAACGAGATTTGATTACTTGATCGTTTTCCGACAGGGAGAAACTCAGAATATTGTCAACATTAGCAAGCGAATCAAGTATGGTATCGATTTGCTGCAAATCCTCTTCGGCCAGCATGCTTGCTTGTACAGGGGGCAGCGTATCGGCACTTTGCGGTTGAATCCCAAGCAAAGCCAGACAACACAGCAGTACCAGTATTCGTAGGGATGTACGCATAAATTTGTTTCCTTTCTGCCGCAATCAGAACTTGCGGATTTAACCCATTGGCCGATCGTCTAGTCGGTGGTAAGTAGCAATAGCAGTTCTTCAGCCAGTTCTTCAATTGGAGCACCGGTATGGGAACTGCCGGTTTTGCCGCCGCCCTGAGCACCGGTGACAAAGTATCCGTCAACCGAAATCATGGAGTACGCACAGTTGCCGCCTGCCTGTTTGATGGCATCGCGTGTTGCTGCGCTAGTGGCTATGCTGTGATCCTCAATTAAGCCATCGACACTTGAAAGGACAATATTGCCTGCGCAGACAGATGAAATATACAGTTGGTTTTCTTTACACAGAGTTAATACGCGGGCTACATCCTTTGAGTATTGCAGGGTTCTGAAATGTTTGCCAGCGGGGATGAATACCAATGCGTAGTCGTCGATGGTTTCTTCTGTGATGTCACCAATATCAATATCAGCTGTAATGCGCTGCCTTTCGTGGTTAGGGCATGAACTGTACAGGTCTTTCGCGCCTACGCCGACGGTTACAACTTGAAAGCCAAGGGTTTCAAGTGCTGTTTTCATATCGAAGTAAGTACTGCCGAACTCGTTACCGATGATGATCATCGCAGTCAAGTTGGGCTGTTGATCGCGTCTGTCTGGGATATCTCTGATTTCATCATCAGATATCCCATCAAGCCATTGCAAATAAGCACTGCTCAATTCCTCCTTGGTGATGCCTAGTACCGCTGCCAGTACATCTGTGGCTGTATTTCTGTTTTCTTGTTCAAAGGTGGGGTTGAGCGTGCTGTCGTGGAATGGTTTTTTACCGGCTTCATAGAACAGCTCCATGAAGGTATCCCGGCCATAGGTTTCGATAAGATAGCGGACATACATGTAGCTAGTGTTGTAAAAATCGACAATCTCTTGTCTGGATAAATCGTTGTTCAGGTCATTGCTCTCCAGCTGTTCTATCGTTAGCGCTGTATGTTCTTTGGATAGACCCATCAGTATGGTGGATGCATCAATCCCGTAAAAGGCGGAACCATCATACATGGCGATTCCTTCCAGCAGCCAAAGTGGAAGGTTGTTATTGCAGATACGGATGGTTATGTGATGAACCAATTCATGCTGCACAACACCCGCGTACGAAGCATAGTCCATATCGTGCCCCGTGTATAGCTTGATCGACTCATCCGGCTCCGACCACCCGGTAAAAAGCCATGGGTTGGCGGGTATGCATCGTTGCCAGAGCATTTTCTGACTGGTGAACAGTTTCATTTCATAATCATCAAGCGGTTTGAGTGCGTACAGTGTATCCAGATGGTCAAAGGCATCGTTAAGCATTTGGACAAAGTCGTCCAGTTTGGTTTCGTCTTCTGTGTATTTCACAAGAAATCTGTCGGTTTCAAAAACATTGAAATAGTAGCCATAATCCTTCCAATGGCCGTCTTCATATCTAAACTCCAGAGGATAGGTGAAATCAAAGCGCATGTTCATTTTGTGTTTTTGACGAATGGTGACAATGCCATGATTAGCATCCAACATCGTAACCGATTCAACTTCAAAGGATACATCGCTGATACTTGCGTCTATCATGTTCATAAACCAGCGCTCCTGCTCGTTATAGAGGAACTGGTTGTTGGTGCCGATTGCGCTCATGTACAGATCATAGTCTTTGGTTTCAATGGCTGTTTGTCTGTCATCCAGTATCGTGGCTATTTCGGTTTCCAAAGTAGCGCCTGCGTAATAGGTGGGCAGGAGAACGAAAATACAGGCAGATAGAACACAAAGCAGTTTCTTTGTCATGCTCATGGTTTACTTACTTCCTTCATCAAAGTTTTTCAGTGTTTCTATGCATTCCTTTGTCCACTGAATACGCGCTTCATGGAGGTACACACCTTTTTTCGTTGCCAGATAGGTCATTAATTGATCTCTGTTGGGATTGGTACGCTGCTGCATACGGGTAGCGTCATTGCAGTATCTCTCATGAACCTGCTCCAGCTGCTGCAGGCTTCTTTCTGCTTTTGAAATGACTTCATCAATCGGCAAAAGGAAGCTGAACTTGTATTTGAGCAACGATTCATCTCGTTGGTTGAAGTCTGACGCATCCTCCGATAGCCATGCTTTTAATGCGTCAAGCCCTTTGTCTGTAATGTGATAATATTTGCTGCGCTGTCCGTTTTCATTTTGCATATCCTCTACGGTAACCAGTTGATCCCGAATGAAGGCTTTCATGGTAGGGTATATCTGGCCGTAGCTGGTTTTCCAATAGTGGGACAGTAGTTTATCGACCCATTGCTTCATCAGGTATCCGTTCATGGGCTCGATGGATAATAGACATAAGAGCGCATAGCCGTTGGTGCTGATCATAGTACCTCCTATGTATCTAATTGATATATATCTAGTAGATATATTAGCATGCGAAAAGGGAAATTGCAACTATTGCAATTCACCAAGGTGATGCATGCCTATCGGTGTTCGGCTTTGATACGCGGAAACTGGACTGATTGCGCTGCTGCACGCACAAAAAACGGCGCATACTTGCGCCGCTTTTTGATGTATGGTGTGGTTTTACTGTGGTCTAGTTTAGCCTTCTGTCAGCTTTTTCAGTAGTGAACGCATAGAACGGAAGGAGTTCAGGTTGTATTTGGCGGCGGAGCTGCCGGAGCCGATTTTAATGGAGTAGACGCTGTCGGGGAGCGTATCAAACAGGTTTTCGTCGGTCACATCGTCGCCGGCGGCCAGCAGAAAATCAAACTCCCGGTTTTTCAGGAACATGGAGGCTGCAAAGCCTTTGCTGACCCGGTTATCCTTGATTTCCAGTACTTTTTTGCCGCTCTGGATTTCAAGGTTCATCGACCCGATTAAACCCGATAGGGTTTCCTTCAGGCTGTTGATTTTGGAAGCGACCAGTTCCGGGTCGCTCTGGCGATAGTGCCAGGCAAGGGAGTATTCCTTCTCCTCGATAAACGAACCCGGAATGCGATCGGAGAATACTTCCAGCACATGGCGAATGGAATCAAGCCAGTCGTTATTCAGCGTGATGGTCATGTTCCAATCGCACTGGGTACAATCCTTGGTCCAAAGTCCGTGCGACGCAATCAGGTTTACGTTCAGATCGCCGAACCACTCTTCCATCGTCAGCCTGTCTCGGCCGGAGATGATAACCACCGTGTTTTTGGGGTCCGCTGCCAGATTGCTTAGCAGTTGCTTGACTTCCGCTGTGGGCTTGGCACGATCGGGTGTGGGGGTAAACCCAACCAGCGTGCCATCGTAATCCAAGAAAAGAATCCGGTTGTTCGCTTTTTTATAAGGGGTCAGGATGACCTGCGGTTCTTTGTCGATTTTCCGATACGGAGTTTTTTCGCGGGAAATCCGCACGGTGTGCGCCAGTGAGTTTAAGAACTCGCTTGCCCAAAAGTCCACATTATAGCGGCGCAAACGGTGATGCATAATTTTGTTACGCGCGAGCTTTTCTTCCAGGGGCATTTCAAGCGCGGTCAACAGTCCCTGGGCAATGCCGCTGTTGTCCGTCGCATTCACGATGACGGCCTCGCCCAGTTCGCCGGCAGCGCCCGCCGTTTCGCTGATGACGACCATACCCTCGTTATCACTGCGGGATGCAATGTACTCCTTGGCGACCAGGTTCATGCCGTCGCGAAGCGGTGTAACCAGCAGCACATCCGATTCCCGGTAAAACCCGATCAGCTGTTCTTGGGTGAACTGACGGTAGTAGAACCAGATCGGCATCCAGTCGGCAGTGCTGTACTTGCCGTTGATATGCCCGACCAGCTCGTTGACCTCGCGCCGCAGCTCATCATAGCTGTCAACCGCCTCTCGCGAGGGAGCGACAATCAGGTGCAACTGTATTTTTTCGCGGTACTGGGGGTAGGCTTCCAAAAAGCGATCAATCGCCATAATACGCTCCGGGATACCCTTGGTATAGTCCAGCCTGTCGATGGACAGGATGGTCTTGAGTCCCGCCGGGGTGCTCAGGCGTTTTTTTGATTTTGGCAGTTCCTTGGTCGCTATGGAACGGAAGTAATCGTAATTGATGCCCATGGGGAAGGTATCCACCTGCACAAATCGGTCTTCAGTCTGGATCAGGTTCAGGTTATGGCTGTAGCCCAGAATACGCTGCACACTACTGATAAAGTGGCGCACATAGCCATAGGTGTGAAACCCAATCAGGTCTGCGCCCAGCAAGCCGTGTAAGATGTCCTCGCGCCAGACCAGCTGACGGAATATTTCGTAGGATGGGAAGGGGATATGCAAAAAGAATCCCACCTGCGTGTCCGGATGTGCATCCTTGATCAACTGCGGCAGCAGCATCAGCTGATAGTCGTGAATCCAAACCACGTCGCCCGGCTCAATGATCGGCTCGACGGCCTCGAAAAACTTCTGATTGACGGTTTGATAGGCCTCCCAGGCGTCAGTATCGTACATGGCTTTTTCGCTGAAATAGTGAAACAAAGGCCAGATGGTTTCGTTGCAGAAGCTGTGGTAGTAGAGCTGGTATTCCTCCCGTGAGAGAAACACAGGCAGGCAATGGTAGCTGCTGCGCAGGGTTTTGGAAATATTGCGCTTTTCGTGCGCGGTGGCGTCCTCATCCAGCATGCCCGGCCAGCCGACCCAAATGCTGTTGGCCTGCTCATGATAGCTTTTCAGTCCTGTTGCCAGCCCGCCGATGCTTTTTTGATATGTAAACCTGCTTTTTCCGCGAGAGATGGTAACAGGCAAACGATTGGAAATAAAGATAATTTTTCCCATAATTCGCTCCTTTCAGCGTGGGGTACAATGCGTGACATGATACTATAATTATCCGTGCTATAGCCGATTCTGTCAAATCCTGCCTGTAAAAAGGCGATTATTTTGCAAGAAAAACAGCGCTGCGAAAACGCCGCGCTGCCGGGTGATTTTGGGTGCTGTGGACTGCGTGAATCAGAATTAGTTGCTTTCGCGGGGCCAGGCAAAAGGCATTTGCTGGGCTAGCCATGTCTCTCCGTCGGTTTGCAGGCGTACAACGCCGTTATTGGTATAGTAGCGTGGAATATGGCGCGTGGCCAGTTGCCGTTCTGTGCGCTCAGCCGATGCCTTGGAGTTTGTTACCACGCAAAGTATGGGGTCAACTGCGTCCAAAAAGGTTTGATTCATGTTGATATACCCGTGATGGGGAACTTTGAGCACATCCGCCTTAAACTCGCTGGCGGGGTAAACGCTCAGGAAATGCTTTTGCGTATCGCTGCTGGCATCGGCCATCAACAGCACGCTGCGCTGGCCGTAGACGACTTTCAGTACCAGGCTGTGACGGTTTTTATCAATTCCGGGCGTTTCATCGCGATAGACGGTGATTGCGGCATCGCCCAAGGTGAAGTGATCGCCGTCGCCAATGCGGTGATAGGGAATACTCTTTCGTGTAAGCAGTTCCCGTACTTTCAGTTGATACTTGCTGGCGGTGTAGTCATCCGTGTAGCAGGAGAGGTAGGCATCAACAGTATATTCATCACGCGCCAGAATTTTGATTAAGCCTTGAATGTGATCATCGTGGGCGTGGGTATTGAGTAAATAATCAAAGTGCTGCACATCCAATTCGTGCAGCACGCTTTCGATATGCGGAAACTGCCAGTTGATCGCGCCATCAACCAGCAGGGTCTGGGTGCCAAAGCGGAGCAAGATGCTATCGGATGCGCCGCGATCAATAAAATCCACAGTTAAAATCTTGGCATCCTCTGGAAAAGAAAAATCCTGCGCCGAAGGGACCGGTTCGAAGGGCGCCCTTGTGCCATGCAGGGTAAACAGCATCGTGCTGTCAGCAAAAGCGACGGAGACCATAGCGAATATCCATGCGATGACGATCCATAATCCGAGATACTGTTTTCCTTGTAAGCGCCATGGGTGTCGGGGTTTGGAAACCTGTTGATTCATGTCGGTACGGATGTTCATAGGCACCACCTCCTGGTTATATTGGGGTAATTACTTTCTTTGTAAGGGTTGCCGGCTGGGTTTGTTTGCGTTTTGGATGGTTTAGTCCATCGCCAGCGACAGGTAAGGGGCACGGCCGCTCAGTGAGGGCTCGGGGATTAGCCAGTGAATCATCCCAAAGGGGCGGAGGTTGGCACCGGCAGCGCTTCCCTGGGGAAGCCGTACAAGGTATTGTTCTTGCTTGAGCGCATGATGAAGAACCGATAGGGCATCCAGCACATCGCCGGTAGGCAGGGCAAGCTCACGCACCAGCACGCCGGTATCCGTCTGCTCCCATGCGGCGCAGCCATAGCCGCCGTCCCAGCGCAGGTTCATTACACCGCCGGGCTGAGCAAAGGTCTGCATGGCGTAGGCGACTGCGCTTGCAGACCACCGCACATACAGGCGGCTTCCGGCAAAGGCCAGATCCCGCAGACAGCTATATTCCACCGGGGAGCAATCTCCGTGCTGGGGATTGCCGGGCAGTGGGGGCAGCACATCACCGCGTATCGTCAGTTCGTCAAGCATGAACTCGGTGCGGTAGCCGCGTGCTTGGTAGAAGGCAAACAGCTCAGTGCCTCCAGGGACCAGAATGCACGCAGCTTCGCCAAGCCTCTGCACATGCTCATGTGCGGCCTGCATCAGTGCGGTGGAAATACCGAGATTGCGGTACAGCTTGCGCGTTGCTATGGCATAAATATAACGGGCAGAAAAAGTCTGCCCTCCGTTTGTTAGCAGCGAAACCGGAAGCATGCTCAGCATACCGGCGATACTCCCATTTCGTACGTCCACCAGCATATTGTTGTGGTCATGCCTTTGGTCAAAATACGTTTCGACCGCTGCAATAGGGTCGCCGAAAGCTTCCATCCATAGGGTGGTCAGCTGGGGTTGGTCGGACGGTTTTGCAAAGCGAATCATGTGCTACAGCGGCTCCTTCAAAGTGGCTAGATACTTATCCACCAGCCGTACTGGGTTGTAAGATAGCTTGGCACGCCGTAAACCCGTCACCCCGGCATCTTCCTCCCGGTTGATGAAACTGTACTGCATGCAGTTGTGCTGTACAAACTGCTGGTTGATCATCTGGTACGCGCCCTGCACATCGGAGAAGGCCTTTTCAAAATGAACCAGAAAGGTATCCTCGTTCAGCGGATCACCAATGGAAAAGGCAACCACGCCAGCCTGCGTGCGGATCAGTCCGCCGGTCAGCCCCAGTGCATCAAAATGACGGATGGCCGATTCGACAGCGCAATATTCATCGCTGATCGCCATATCGCCCACGCAGCCGTTCTGCATGCACCAAATGGTGTTCATCTTGCGTACATCATCAAAATTATCCGAGCCCAGCGGTTCATACTGCCAGCCGGGATTGTTCTCCAAAAACCGGTTGATGTGATTGCGCTTTGCGCTGTATTTTTTACCGGTGAGCGAAGCCAGCGCCTGGGTTTCGTAAACATAATCAGCGCCATCGCGGTCGCTGGCAAAGGCAAACTTGCCGGGGAACAGGGTTTCCAGCGTTTCTTTAGCCTCAGGCAGCACGGTGTTGAATACGAGGGGGAATCCAAGCGCTTTGGCATCGTCCGCCAGTGCGCGGATGACGGGTTCCAGCGGGCCTTGCCCGGCAGGGAACATGTACAGGGGATTTAAGGGGTTGGCGCGCAGAAGAAAATAATCATCCATGCGCGCGATATGGTGGTGATAGCTGTTACGCCATACAAAAGCGGTCGTAAAGTTATATTCAAGACAATCTCTTGACCCCAGCTTCAGCAGCGGGTCGATCCATTGTTTGTCGTCTAGTGTGATATCGCCAAATTGTAATTGCAAGCGCAAAGGACCTCTTTTCGTCATTAAAGTACTACGGTATGCCCTGATAAAGTGGGCATACCGTAATTATATCAAATTGTTTGGATTTAGCCAACGGGAAAGCGCACATCTGTGCGTATTGCTACTCGCCTGCCGAGAAGGTGACCCGCGTGGCCTGGTTGCCGACGACGATAAAGGTATGGCCGCGCTGCAGGGCGATTTCGTCGCCGTTTTGATCCACAAACACAATACGGCTCTGCATGGATTCGCGGCTCCAGCCACCTTCAATGTAGCGGCCGCCGATGAACAGCTCCGCTGGGCCGCTCCCGACCATCTCCGGCAGCAGTACATAGTTTCCGTAGAAACGGTAGGGAGTCCGCATCACAATCACGTTACTAAAGGTGACCGCCGTATCCGGGTCGCTGTAATCTGCAAACACACCGGTATCCACCATGCGCGCATAGCTGTTTTGTCCGGCATCGTAAATGTAACGCGCCCAGCTGGCGGGATTGCCCATGGTGTCGTCGGTTTTACTCGAAAAATGAGCGACTTCAATATCGGTCGCCGGGATACCCTCTACAGGCAGTGTATCGCTGAAACGATAAGGCTTCTGGATAAACTGTGTGTCCAGCCCCAGTACCTGATCGCGGATATCCTGCAGGTTGGCCATGGTGTTGAAGTACTTGCCCTTGCCGTCTACCGAGCTTTTGTACGCTCTCTGTGCGCCGATCAGGTTAAACGACAGGCCTTTTTTATATAAATCGAAACTCGATATACTGCGGCTGATATCCAGTGCGCTGGCTACGTTATCGGTCGGTCCGCCGGCATATACCAGCGGCGCGTTGTAAATCTCCCGCAGCTCGATAAACGGCACACGCGCCGAACGGCTGCTGCCCGCCTGCTCGGGGATGTTGTCGGCAAATAAGCCGACCAGTTTGGTCGCACCGGCACCGGCGTTTGGCAGTTGGAATACGATATCGGCCTGAGCGATACCAACCAGCGGCCGCGCTTTCTGTGCGTTATCAAACACCAGCATAATAGGCACATACAGGTGTTCAAACGGAAGACCCGTGATGGAGCTTTCGCCCGCGATGATGGGATTGTCCGCATAGGCGGTATGGAAAGGAATGTCGCGTGGCACTGAACCGTCCAGGGTGATGGGTTGAGCCTGCACGCTGCTAAGGCCCGCAATGAGTATGATGAGCGTTGCAATGAATACACGTTTTATGTTGGACATGGTATCCTCCTGATGCATTGGAGTTTGATTTGCTTTCTCTAAAGATAACGAATTCGCTGTGCAAAGTAAAGAGGAAAGAGCAAAGAAATGCTTACGGACGTAAAATATATTTAGCCGCAGAACAGTAACAGTCACCTGGGCGCATAGCCCGCAAAACGAGATCGCATTTGCTTTCCAAAGATTGTTATTGTATAATGCCTGTACAGAGAATAACACAATACTTTCGATCCACCAACGGAGGATTGTAGCCATGAATGCCGACAAAACGATGATTACGATCGGGCGCGAGTATGGCAGCGGCGGAAGCGACATTGGTAAAGCGCTCGCGGAAACGCTGGGGATCCCTTTTTATGATAAGGAGATACTGTCTATTGCTGCGCAGGAAAGCGGAATATGTGAGGCGCTGTTTGAAAACCACGATGAAAAACCGGTGCCTAGCTACCTGTATTCGCTGGCCAGAGGCATCGGCGATATCGCCCAGACGAACCTGACGGGGGAAATGCCGCTCAACCACCGGATTTTTATGGCACAATTCAAGGCAATCACCCAGGTTGCATCCAAAGGACCGTGTGTGATTGTGGGCCGCTGCGCTGACTATGTCCTCAAGGATCAGCCGCATATGATCAGCATCTACCTATATGCGGACCTGGCCGCGCGTATTGAGCGGACCATGAAGAAGCAAAACATTGACAGAGACACCGCCAAAGAGCTGGTACACAAACGCGATAAGCAACGCCAGGGATATTATAATTTTTTTGCTGACGGCAACTGGGGCCACCGTTCCAATTATCATTTGATGTTCAATACCACGGGGCTCACGCCGCAGGCCGCCGCCGATACGATTATCGCATTCATTGAGCACAAAACGCTATAAAGGGGCAGGAGTTTCGGCAGGTACAAGCAGCGCTGAGAATTCGCCAAGAGCGATTTCCAGCGCTTCTTTGTTGATGTAGTGCAGGGCAACGCCGTCAACGGTCAGTACATCGCTAAGCGCATCCATCGGATAGGCGGCCAGCGTGCGCTTGCGGCCCTGAACGGTTTCGATACTCATGCGCCAAAGCGGTGTTTCCGTAGGGGCGGTCACTTGGGGCAGTGTGCCGGTAACCGACAGCTGCCATAGCCTGGATACCAGGGCATCAAAGGCGTCAGCGGAGATGGGATCGCCGTTGCAGGTCGCATTGGTAGTGTAGACGATATTGCCGGCTTCGTCGGTTAACAGTTCGTTATTTGGCAGCACGGTTTCCAGGTACGACGCTTGGAACTGCAAAACGCCGGTACCAGTCTGCACGGTGATAGTCTGTATCGCAGCCCCGCCCATATCGGCGGGGTTTTTGGTGGTATAGTTGTCTGGCGCTGCGTCCAAAAATGCATCGATCAGCAAGGATGCCACACGGTAGACGGTGCCTTCGTACTCAACGTAGCGGTAAAATTCCCCGTCGACATCGCCGATGGAAAGCGTAATCGTGGACGGTTCCAGGGTCAGGCGCTGCAACGCACCATTGTTGCCGGTTGTGGTATAGTTTCCACCGCGCTGCGAAATGGTAAGCAACGTTTGCGGATTGAGCAGCCCGTACTCGGCGCGGGTTATTTCCGACAGGGGCTCCAAACGCGCACCGAGGCGAATTGCACTTACGGCATGCAGCAGCGTTTTGGCAGTCTGCGCGCTCATCGGATAGGCATAGGGGCTTTGCAGCATGCCGCTGATCGCGCCTTCTGCATTGGTTTCCAGCGCACAGACGATAGGAATACCGTCGCCGTGTTGTATGCTCACATGGTCAACAAGCGAGGGTACAATGGCCAGCTGGGTAAATGTACGCAGCATATCGGTGGGTGTATCGAACGTATCATACACGCCGGAGTGACACAGATAGACAGCGCTATCGCCCGACCAGCGATAGTAGTGGTATGAGGTACCCAGCATGGTCGTGCCAAGCTGTATGGTTACATCGCTGCTGTCGGAATACGTTGCCGTGACTGTGATATTGGGCGGTTCAAGCTCCATGGAGGGCAGTTGATCTGCAACGGTGCTTACATCGTCGGTAATAGTGTCCTCAACATAAATGGTGGTGGCGTATTTAATCATATCGGCTGAAGTCTCTTCGTTGATGGGCTCCAGCGTGCCGCCATCGGAGCGGAGGTACAACTTGCCATCCTGGTTGACCAGGGTATAGGTGTCGGCGTCGCGCTGTGTAACGGTGATGGTCTTTAGGGAAACCGGGTCTAGCTCCTCAATGGTACGGTAGGTCGGCTCATTGAGCACGGGCTTGGCGGTTTCAGCCGGGTGCTTCTCTAAAAAAGACGGTAAAATCCATACAAAAGCCGCCGCCAAAATCAATACGGCGGCGAGAAATATCAGTGGTAGAAAGCGGCGGAACCCTTGTTTATCGGATCGATTCAAACTCCGTCATCCTCCTTAAAAATCAAGATTTAGCGGCTTCTGCGGGGCAAAAGCACGTACAGCGCCAGTAAAAGAATGAGCACCGGTACTGCCGCCAAAAGCGCGATGGCTGGAGCCGGGCTTTGCACCGTCAGCCCCGGGTGCAGCGCTGTTTTGGCGATGATATCCAGCGAGATGGGTTTCTGGGGCAGCAATTCGCCCATTAACTGGAGGATGAACTGCTGGTTGAAGGTGCGCTGATAAATATACTCGTCGGTAAACACCGTGGAGTTGCCGATGGCAAACATGCGACTGATGTTGCCGTTTGAATGCATACGGGCGGACAGAATGGCAAGTGTTTGCTCGCCGCGCGGGTCGCCCGCCTGATATTCAATGGACCCGTTGTTATCGGCCAGATCGCGGATATAGGCGTTCGGGCCGGATTTGAGCACCACGGCAGCAGACAGGGCCGCATCGCTTGTCGTCGGTGTTTCAAACGCGCTCGCGCCAACCAAAAGCAATACATCCATACCGTTTTGAATCAGCGGGACTGTCATCTCCAGGGTTTCAAAGCTTGGAAGCAGGTAGATGGGCTCGCCATAGTAGCTGCCAGAATCCTCCTCGGAAGCGACCACAATGCCCGGAAGCGGGACAACGCCGTAGCTGCGCAGCAGGGCCTGATAGTTTTGCAAATCCAGTGCATCGGTATAATCGCGGATGATGAAGAAATTGCCGCCGCGCTGTGCAAAGGCTTTCAGGCTGTCAATTTCGCCTGTGGTAAAGTCCTTATACGGACCGGCGATCAGCAGCAGGCTGATGTCGTCAAGCGCGTTGTCTTGGAGGAGATCGACGGTTTTTACATCGTAACTGTTGCTTTTGAAGAACTCAATCAGCGTGGACATGGTCGCGGTGGATAGCTCCCCGTGCCCTTGCGATATACCGATCACGGGCACATCACCCTGTGACACATACAGGATGGCTTCGGTGATGTTTTTTTCAAACGCCAATCCGGCAATCTGGAACGATTCGCTTGCGATATCGTACCCCTGGGTGATGAAATCCTCATAGGTTAGGATTTTGTAGCGGTTGGTGCTCGGGCAGCTGACCACAACACTGTCGGCTGTTACCGAGGATTGCAAATCCCCTTCAAACAGCGTGACAAAGCCGGGGTTTCGGGCCAAATCAATCGCCTGCACGGTAATTTTATCGGACAGTTGCCGGTACTGCGTCAGCACTTCGTACAGCTGCGAATCCATCGTGTTTTGATAGACCAGGTACAGCGTGATGGGCTCTTGCAGGGTATCGAGCGCCTTTTGCGTCTCTTCACCGGTCATGGTATAGCCGTTAAAGGAATAATCCTTCCGCCAGCCGTAGTGGCTTTCCAGGCTTTCAATGGCGATATTGACCAGAATACCGATGGCGATCAAAATAGCCATTACCAGCGCGCTGTATGCGCCGAAGCGCCACTTGGGCTTGCGCAGGAAACGAATCAATTTCTGCATTACGCCGCACCTCCCTGGGAGAAGCGCCGCGCATCAAGTAGCCGCATGGTGGCGATGACAAACAGCACGATAAAGCTTACAAAAAAGGTGACGCTGGAAAAGCTCAGTTGCCCCAGAAGAAACGGTTTATACCGGTCGTACAGGCTTACAAAGCGCAGCGAGTGTTCAATCGCCGGTACGGGGATAGCCTCGGCAATTAAATCCATCATCCACAGGACAAGATTCCCCGCAAATGCCAGGAAAGCAGCCGAGGCCTGGCTCATCGCAAAGCAGGTTAAGAACATGTCGATCGCCAGAAAACTGAGCGCTTGCAGCGTAAAGCCCAGGTAGCCGACAAACCACTCGCCTGCGTACACTTTGCCGTAGATCATCATCACCAGTGTGCAGGCGTTGGTCAGCAAAATGGCGATGCCCATCACAGCAGCGGCGGCCAGAAACTTACCCAGCACGATGGACGGCAGGGGAACGGGGCTGGACAGCAATAGCTTTTCGGAATGCCTGCGCGATTCTTCACTGAGCAGCCGCATGGTGAGCAGCGGTGCCAGCAGCATGGTCAGCAGCGAAAGCTGCGATAGGAAATACAGCAGATCGCCCGACAGCGTTGTGATGTTATTGAGGTAAAAGATAACGCCCGACAGGGTGGCAAACACGCCCAAAAATACATAGCCTGTCGTTGTGTGGAAATAGCTGGTAAATTCTCGCCTGAAAACGGTTTTCAACCTGAAGCCTCCTATTCGGCGATGGCCTGAAGGAAGATCTGTTCCAGATCATCCTCGTGGCGGGTCATGCGCAGGATGGGCGTGCCCAGTGCGCTGCACAGCGTGAATACTTGTTTTTCCGGCATGGTGGTTTTCCCAAAGGTCAGCGACACGGCAATGACCCCCGGCTCGGACGAGGGTAGCGTTTGCATGGATTGCAGGTCGTTTAAGTGCTGCAGCGCAGGAGTTAGTTTCTTTGACTCACCCTGAATACGGCAATGCACGGTTGCGCTGCCGCCGCCGATAGAGTTCATATCGGTGTTGAGCTTCACTTCGCCTTTGTGCAAAATCACCACACTGTCGCACAGCTGGCGCACTTCCGGCAAAATGTGCGATGAAAACAGGATGGTATGATCGTGACTCAAGCTCTGTATCAGCGTACGGATCTCGGTAATCTGTTTCGGGTCAAGGCCAACGGTCGGCTCGTCCAGCACCAGTACTTCGGGATTGCCGCATAATGCCTGGGCAAGCCCGGCCCGTTGGCGGTACCCTTTGCTCAGGTGCGACAGCAGGCGATAGCGCATATCCCAAAGCCCTGTCGCATGCATAATGCCGGCAACATGGGCGGGGATTTCTGCTTTTTGTACTTTTTTGAGCGCTGCAGCAAACCGCAGGTATTCCTCCACGGTCATCTCATCATACAGAGGCGGATGCTCTGGCATGTAGCCCAGCTTGCGTTTGGCCTGGGCAGGGGTCAGCAGCGGATCTTTCCCATCCAGCTTTACGCTGCCGGCTGTAGGGGCAAGGCAGCCCGTGATGATATTCAAAAGCGTGGTCTTCCCCGCGCCGTTTTGGCCGAGCAAGCCTAACACGCGTCCTTTTTGCACCGTGAGATTCACGGATCGCAGCGCATCGACGCGACCGTAACGCTTAGAGACGTTCAGAACTTCCAGCAAATTGCCGCCCCTCCCGCGAACTTGATTTCTTTTCAATTATAGCAGACAAAGCGTGTAAGAATATGAATGGTTTGTGAACAAGTGCTCAACAAACGTAAATCCTGTCAGCCTTCCAGCGCTTTCATTTCCTCGGCAACGTTCTTTTCGCAGGAGCGCATAGCCAAAATGGTTTTTTCAAACAGCGTGGGCATGTCCCAGCCGAGCATCTCTGCGCCGCGGGTGATAATATCGCGCGAGCAGCCCGCAGCAAAGCGCAAGTCCTTAAACTTTTTACGGACGCTGGAGACCTCCATGTCCGATACGCTTTTGGACGGACGCATGCGTGCCGCAGCGCCGATCAGCCCGGTCAGCTCATCGGTTGCAAACAAAACCTTGTCCATCATATGCTCCGGCGGAATATCGGCGCAGATACCGTAGCCGTGGGAACAGATGGAACGAATCATATCTTCACCCACACCGGCTTCCCGCAATAGCTCCGGCGCTTTTTGGCAGTGCTGCTCTGGATAGAGCTCAAAGTCGATATCATGCAACAGTCCCACGGTCGCCCAGAAATCGGCATCGCTGCCAAAGCCAAGGTCATTGGCATACCAGCGCATAACGCCTTCCACAGTCAGCGCGTGGTAGAGGTGGAACGGTTCTTTGTTGTACTTGCGAAGTAGTGCCATCGCTTCTGGCCGGGTCAGCTTGCTTTGCATGGGATAGCCTCCTTAAAAACTGTATACAATCTGTACCCCATCATAGCATGAAACCGTGCTATAGAAAAGAGTTGAAGGCCTTTTTTAGTATAGCGTTGCGCCTGCAGGCCGCAGATGTTACAATAATTCGGTAAATATCTATGGAATGCAAGAAACGGGGAAGGTGAACCGTTTATATGATGGAGCGTTCTCAGGGCTCGCAGGGCGCGGAGGCAGAGGCCCAAGCGGCAAGCATAGAAACCCTGTACCAGCAATATGCCGATGATGTACTTCGCGTTTGCTATTTCTACCTGGGCGACCGCTACCAGGCAGAGGAAGTCTGCCAGGACACCTTTATGCGGCTGATGACCAGCGGCACGCAGCTGACGCCGGGTCGCGAAAAGGCTTGGCTGCTCAAGGTCGCGCTCAACCGCTGCCGCGACCTGTGGCGTAGCGGGTGGGTGAAGCGTGTGGTGCTGGGCAGTCCGCTGTTTGAAACAATCCCAGCGGAAGACACACAGGACAAGCGGGATGATGAAGATGCTATGATGACCGCCGTTCACCGCCTGTCGCCGCCGTTTCGCGAGGTCATCATGTTGTTTTACTACCAGAACTTCGGCATCAGCGAAATCGCGGAGATTTTGTCCCTGCCGGAGGGAACCATATCCAGTCGACTATCGCGCGCACGCGCTAAACTGAAAGAATTCTTGGAAGGAGATGAAGCGTAATGAGCCAGTTGGAGAATTTGAAAGAAATCGCTGATCGCAACCTTGGCGGGTTGAAGGCCGATACGCGCATGCTCCATGAAATACAAAATGGGACCGCAGCACCGCGCGTACGCCGGTTCCGCTGGCAGTCTGCGCTGGTCGCCGGAGCGGCGGCTGTCGTGCTGCTGGTTGCCGGGGTACTCGGGCTGCCGCAACTACTGCAGCAAGATAGCGATTTGGGCGTTGTATCCCATTCCGCAGGCGGCAATGCGCCCCAAACGGTGACCCTGACGGCCAATGTACCGGCAGGCAGCGTAAATATCACGGAATCATCCGGGGATGTACCGGGTTACCATAACCTGTTTGCCTCCGGTCAGAGCGCAAACTTCCCGCTGATCAAAGTTGGAGAGAAAACCTATCGCATGCTGACCAGTGCAGTCACGGCCTCATCCAGCCAACTGGGCGAGAACCTAGGCATCGTGACCGATTTTACGTCGGAACCGGCCGTAAGCTCCGGCGGTATTGTAAGCAATACGGCAGAGGCAGGCCAAACGGTGTACGCAGTTCAAGGGATGTCGTCTGCCATGGTTGCCGCGGAAGTGCAGGGCAAGCTGCGCGTGTTTCAGCGCGTGGGCTTTGCGGGCACTGCCATCACCGGCGGTGAAAGCCTGAAGGATGTCACCACCGGCAGCGCCGGGGTGGTGTCGATTGAGTTATCCGGCATGGGCCGCATAAGCGACGCTGGGCAGGTAAGCACGCTGATGGATACCTTGTTCCGGTACGCGCAGTTTCAGGGTGCTTCCGATAGCCGCAGTGCTTCGGAAAGCCTGCTGTTGCAGCTCAGCAACGGCCTGACCGTACAGCTGCACGCCGGAAACGGCACCGTAAGTGCGTGTGGCAGCTGGAGCTGTCCGGAGTTCTTTGAAGCATTTGAGGACGCTGTATCGCAGTAAAAAACGAAGCATAGTAAGCCTTTCAGCCGTATACGAGAGTATACGGCTTTTATTTACATTTTCATACTTGACAACTTGCCGAGTGTGCTATATGATGCAGGTGTACTAGAACGATTAATACACTCCTTAAGAAAGGAATACGCCATGTTTCAAATTGACCGAATGGGTAGAAAGCCGATCTATGAGCAGATCATCGAACAAACCGAGATGATGATCGTCTCCGGTGCGCTAAAACCCGGAGACCAGCTCCCCAGTGTGCGTGCGCTGGCGCAGATGCTCTCGGCAAACCCCAACACGCTGCAAAAAGCATATGCTGATCTGGAGCGGGAGGGCATCACGACCAGTGCACCGGGAAACGGCCGGTTCATCGGTAAAGATGCCAAAGTCCGCATTCAAAACCGGATGATGAATTTGCTGGCAGACATTGAGCACTTATCGGCGAAACTGCATGCAGCAGACATTGAAAAATCGCTGGTAATGGCGGCGGTGGACAAGGGCTATGCCCGGAGCTTGCCGCGGACTGCACAGAGCAAGAAAGGACTCACCACATGATTATTGCAAACAATGTGAGCAAACGCTTCTCCGATATCGTAGCGCTGGATCACGTAAGCTGCCAGATTCCCGATAGCAGCGTATACGGGCTGGTCGGTGCAAACGGCGCAGGCAAGTCCACCTTTATGCGCCTTTTAAGCGGTATCTACAAACCCGACGAGGGAAGCCTGCTTATGAACGGACAGCCGGTGTTTGAAAACAACACCATGAAAAAACGCAGCGTGTTCGTTGCCGATGAGCTGTGGGCTCTGCCCCGCGCGGATATGAAACGCATGGCGGAGTTGTACGCTGCGGCCTATGAAACCTACGATATGAAAAAATTCCACGCGATGGCAGCCGAGTTCGGTTTGCCGGTGGACAGACCCCTAAACACCTTCTCCAAGGGTATGCGCCGCCAGGCGGCTATCATCCAGGCGCTGTCTACCGGCGCGGATGTGTACCTGTTTGATGAAACCTTTGACGGACTCGACCCTGTGATGCGCAGCCTGGTTAAGAAAAAGCTGTATGACGAAGTATTTGACAGGGGCGCGACCGTGATTGTGACCAGCCACTCCCTGCGGGAGCTGGAGGATACCTGCGATCAGCTGGCGCTGCTGTACAAGGGCGGCATCGTGCTAGAAAGCGATGTCAACGAGCTAAAGACCTCCATTGTCAAGCTGCAGGTAGCCTTTGCCAAGGACTATGACAAATCCCTGTTCCGGGGCATGGATGTCGTATCGTTTAACAAAGTCGGCAGCGTTTCCACCCTCATTGTCCGCG
This sequence comes from Candidatus Limiplasma sp., assembly GCA_963678055.1. GTDB lineage: Bacteria > Bacillota > Clostridia > Christensenellales > Aristaeellaceae > CAXXOK01. Next base: position 2,065,877 of record OY782679.1, on the reverse strand, counting down.
GCGACAGGTCACATTGCAAGGCAACGATTGAAGCCATGGACCCGCTGCTGCTGGAAATGGTACCCATCACACTGGAGGAGATTTTCGTCTATGAGATGGAAGCCCTCGGCTATGTGTTTGATAAAGGGGAGAATGAACATGAAACTCTATAAGGAAATGCTGAGAAAACTCGGCGTTATCGGCCTGCCGCTGATGGCTGTGGTGGTTCTATACACACTCATCAGAGGCGGCTCAGACTGCTTTGGTCAGTATTACATTCTGGAGCCCACCTCCGCAGTCTCCCAGGTGTTCGCACTGCGATTTTACGTATTCTCCGGTGCGCTGTTTGCACTGTACGGATTCTCGTTCCAGTTCTCGCGCGCGGGCAGCGATGTATATCACAGCCTGCCGGTGAAACGCTCGGAAATGTACATGGCGGTACTTTTGGCAACGATGACCTGGATGGGCGCAACCATCGTGCTCAGCGAGCTTGAAATGCTCCTAATCTATCTTGTCAGCGGCTGTCCGTTTGTACCGGTGTACATTCCGCTGTCAATCCTCTACTACTTTGTTGCATCCATGATCGTGTTTGCCGCAACAGCCCTGGGCTGCGCACTATCGGGTACCTTCATTACGGCTGTGGCATCGACCGGGATTATCTTGCTGCTGCCCAGACTTACACAGTTCTTCTTTGCCAGGGGCATTGTGGAACGGGTACCTATCATTGGCTGGTTGGACTTAGGGCCCTGGCTTGACCCCAGCACCAATGCCGCTACCGGGATTCTGGCGATGATGGTTCGCAACGTTTTCAACGGTCGCTTGATTACCTTGCCGCATATCCTGTACTCGCTGATTCCCATGCTGATTATGCTCGGCGCGGGGTACTTACTGCATGCCCGCAGGCCCAGCGAGTTCGCCCATAGAAACGGCGGATACCGCGGCTGGAGCATTGCAATCGGTGTCATGTTGGCCTTTACGGTGCTGCTGCCGATAACGATGAATAACCAAAAGCTGCTCTCCGTATACGGCGCATTGCTACTGGCCGGCGCGCTGGGTGTGTATGTGGTCTATCAGCTGCTGGCCTCCAACACACTGAAGAAAGCACTGACGACGCTTCCGTATTTTGCAATCGCGGTTGTCGCGATTATCGGGTTTACAACGTTGGTGGATTCCAGCGCCGATACCATGCGCGATACAGTGCCGGTTGCAAGTGAAATTGCCTCTGTGGAATTTCCGGGCTATGATCGTGTGTCGGGCGCACCAAACTATACTACCCTGCTAACACAGGACATTTCCTTCACCGATGAAGAAACCAAGGCGTACGTTTCCGAAAATCTGGCCGAAGCCGTGGCCAAGCTGCAACCGGATGCTTCGTTTGACTACTACAGCTACAACAGCTTAGAGGTTGTAGAGCCGGTCATCATTCATTTGGCTGGCGGCGGTACCCTTCGCCGTACTATAAAGTTTGATGATATCAACGAGCTGAACAGACTGCGCTCAAAAAACAGCGATTTCAGCCAGGCAGTGCAAGACTTTCCTCCGCTGGAAAGTGTACAATACCTGTGGGCGGCCGCAGACTTTACACCGCAAGAAACCCGGGCCATACTGGAATCCTACATAGCAGAGTCTAAGGAGAACGGAATCATTGGCGGGTACTACTACCGCACACGCAAAGTTGATATGTTCAATACCGGTGATTATCTGGCACAGGGATCACAGCAGGTGATTGGCGGCATGTATGCTGCCGGGCATGTCGGCAGCCAGCGGTATAACGACTCCTACAGCATCCGGCTTGAAACACCCAAAACAGCTGGCCTGGTGATGCAAATCTTCAACACAAATGCTCCGGACAACTCTGTCGAAAAAATGCGGGAAAGTCTCCAGCAATTTGGCGAATCTGTCCAAAACGACGATGAAAGCCTAAACCTCGACCTGAGTGTGTATAACTATCGGGATGCGAACGGGCATGTTGCGCAAAACAACGTTTCCTTTTATAAAAATCGGTATACCATGGATAGCGAGTATGCGTTTGAAACCCTGCAGCTGGAGTATATGCCGCTGTTTGCCGATGCGCTGGTGAACACAGAGGTTACGGATGATCCGACCGGGGTGTTTATCGGACTGAACTGGAGATACCGGAGTGGGGATCCTGAGGTTGATAACAAGGAAAACGACGTGTCAACCGTGTTCCTGCGGTTTATTGATGAAGAAAGTGAACAAGCGTTCCTCACGCTAATGGATGAATGGAACGAAGCGCAAGAGCAGATTATGGGACCAACTTTGAACTAAAATGCTTGCGGCCCGCCCAAAGAAACATGGGCGGGCCGTCTTGCACGGCAGCACAGGATTTTTCAAAAATTACGGCGCAACCGAGCCGGAAAGCGTTGACAGTTGAAAGGCGCTATTGTATAATATCCTTCGTTGCTAAGGTAACAATAGCGTCCTTCGCTTGAGCGTTCGTATCGCAAACAGGCGTCGATTGAATCGGGCGAATGTGCTGCGGGCGTGGCGGAATGGCAGACGCGCTGGATTTAGGTTCCAGTGCCCAAAAGGCGTAAGAGTTCAAATCTCTTCGTCCGCACCAAACCCGGTTTATGTGGAGCATGCGGTAGTAGCTCAGTGGTAGAGTGCCACCTTGCCAAGGTGGATGTCGCGAGTCCGAATCTCGTCTACCGCTCCACTTTTTTTCTTTCTGTCGGCATGCTACAGCCGGAGTTCTACTATGCGGGTGTAGCTCAATGGTAGAGCTCCAGCCTTCCAAGCTGGCCACGTGGGTTCGATTCCCATCACCCGCTCCAATCGTCGTCGCGGACTACATATCGTTCGCGGCGGCTTTTTTATTACAAAAAAATCCACCTCTCACTCATTCCGTCGCTCCGCCTCTCGCCTCGAAACAGGTTTCTCGGCGCATGGACGGGGTACGGGCGCGGTTGCGGACACAGAGTGCGCTGCGTTCAACAATATAAAAAAAGACCGCCGCAGCGGTCTTTTTTGTCAGGGTTTTTGAAACCGAAGATAAAATGTATCCCCGGGATGGGACTCGATTAGCTGAAATCCACAGTTAAGGCACAGGGCCTGGATGGAAGCGGCGGATTGGTGTTTGTGATCCAGATACACGCCGTAGGTGGTGTGAATATCGGTGCCGTTTGCGTCAATATCCAGTTCAATGATAAAGGGATCAGCTTTTTCGATGTGAGCGTCCCATAGACAAAGGGTGCCGCCGGGCTTGAGCACACGAAAGGCTTCGGACAGGGCTTTTATTAGTGTGGCATCCGGAAAATACATCAAGCTGAAAAAGGCTGTAACAGCATCAAAGCTTGCCTCTGCAAAGCCAAGGTCGGTTGCATCCATGCGCTGCTTTTCAAACCCGTCCGGAGCTTCGTCCAGCTCATCCTGCCGGTTGTCGATTGCCAGCACCTGCTTTTGGTAAATACGACCGATTACACCCTCGCCGCCACCGCCGATATCCAGTATCTTGCCGTTCAGCTCGCGCCGAAGGGAAACGGATGCGTGCAGCGTGACTTGATAATCGCTCACGGATTACTGGAACGCGTCGGGGTTCAAGGGGAGCAGATCAGGGGTGACGAACAGGCCGTCTTTGCGGATGAGTTCGCCATCTAAATAGATTTCGCCGCCGCCGTACTCCGGACGCTGGATGGCAACGATATCCCAGTGGATGGCGGACTTATTGCCGTTGAAGGCATCGTCGTAGCTGGAACCGGGGGTAAAGTGGAAGGAACCAGCAATTTTCTCGTCAAACAGCGTATCGCGGATGGGGGTGAGCACAAACGGGTTGACACCAAAGGCGAACTCACCAATGTAGCGTGCGCCTTCATCCGTATCGAGGATTTTGTTCAAGCCCTCGGTATCGTTACAGCTGGCGTCCACAATTTTACCATCTTTGAAAGTAAAGCGAATGTCTGTATATACCTTGCCCAAGTACAGGCTCTCGGTATTGTAGCGCAAGGTGCCGTTGATGGAATTTTTCACCGGGGCGGTGTACACTTCGCCGTCGGGAATGTTCAGCTTGCCATCGCAGATGATGGTGGGGATGTCTTTGATGGAGAAGCTCAGGTCGGTATCCGGGCCGATGATGTGCACCTTGTCGGCCTTGTCCATGCGCGCCTTGAGTGCTTCCATGGCCTTGGAAAGTTTGGAATAGTCCAGATTGCAGACGCTGAAGTAGTAGTCTTCAAACGCTTCTGTGCTCATCTGCGCGCTCTGTGCCATGGCGTTGTTGGGATAGCGCAGCACGCACCAACGCGTGTCTGGTATGCGAATCTGTCCGTGCACAGGGTGGGAGTACTCCTTATTGTACAGGGCCATTTGCTCGGCACTTACGGCAGATAACTCATACCCGTTGTCAGCCGCGCGGATGCCAAGGTATGCCTGCATTTGCTGCATTAAATCCGAATCGTTCTTGGCCTCGATGGCATACTGTGCAGCGGTCGCGCCTTGCATCATGCGGCGGCGCACCTGCATGTTGCGGTGACGCACAAAGGGCACACCGCCCGCTTCGTACACAGCGTCCAGCAGGGCAAGAGCAAACTCCGGCATATCGCCGAATAGCTCAATTAAAATGTTTTCACCGGGTTTAAGCTCGCAGGAATACCGGATCAGCTGTTGACTAAGTTGTTGTAATCGGGGGTCTTTCATGTAGGGACTCTCCTTTTTTATAGAATCGTTTTTGTAGCCATTTCGCTGCCGGTTGTTCAACTCCATAGGTGAACGCCATGGCCGTTAGGATGGCAAGCGAATAACTGGTGATCGTATAGGGTATTTGCAGGGCAGGGTCTTGTTGAAGGCTAGCGGGAAACAGCGGACGGATGAAATTAGCCGCCAGCACCTGATGCCAGATGTAAAGATTAAGCGAGATGACCGATAAAAACCGCATCAACCTGTTATCCAGCAGCTTTTGCAGTATGCGCGGCAGGAATGCGGCCGAGAGCATCGCCGTGAGCATGGTCAAGGCAAGCGGCAGCCGCAACATCCACTGCGACAGGTGCAGCGAGAGCAGGTTCCTAATGCTGTAGAGGGATTGAACCCGAAGTATACGGGTCAGTATAAACAGGCAAAGCAGGAACAGGGGAACCGAAAGCCCGGCAGCCCACAGCTTGAAACTGCGGTGCTTTGTCAGGCGGCGCAGGCGGATGAAAAGGATAGCACCAAGCATGCCCAGCGCATAGACATCCAAAAACGACGGTAGCTGATTGACAAGCATAGCCAGGTTGGTTTGCGTAAGGCCGAACGCTGCCCGGAACAATAACCCTGTGCCAGACATGAGCAGCAGCGTGATGGCGGGTCGATGCCGCATCCAGCGGACAATGAGTGGGAATAGCAGGTAGAACTGCACCTCGATGGCAAGGGTCCATAGCACACCGTTTAGCGGGGTGAACAGGTAGGTGTTTTGAAAGAAGTTAAAGGTAAAGGTCAGGTGTGTTGCAAGGTCCAGTGCGGCCGCGCCGGTGCTGGTATAGCCGCCGTTTAGCATAATCAGCAGGAAGATAAGGAAAACCGACGCGAGGTACGAGGGGACAATGCGCATGAAGCGTTTTTGATAAAAGACCCGTGTTGTGGGCGGCAGTGTGCCCTGGTCTGCTGCCTGGGCATGGGGTAGATAGAGCAGAAATCCGCTAAGCAAAATCATCCCTTCCACAAACAGGTAGCTGGAGCGCGTGAAATAATCAAAACTGTACGGGGTTCCTGCGATGGTTACCTGCTGGACAAGCCAGCTCTGCTGCCAGAAATGGTAATTGCACACAAACAAAACCATCAGCGCGCGAAACCCGTACAGAACGCCGATGGTCAGTTTGTTTTGTTCATTCGCCTGCCGGATCATCCTGTACATCCTCCGGGGTCATCCGTTCGAAGCTGTATACGGTCGCAGCATCTTCGACAGGTGAGAGCGAAAGCGCGGTATTGGTGAGGGTGACAATGGTATAGGCGGGGGAAACGGAGGCAGGCGTGTCCCCGGTAGACAGGGTCATGCCATCGGTATTGAAGAATCCGGACTCGCTTAGAATACTATAGCTGTTGTCTTCGGCAAATTCGGCAATACCGCGCTCGGCCTTCCAGCTGCCCAGCAGCAGATCGTAGTTGGTTGCGCTCAGTGCATCGTGCGCGTCTGCGCGGTCTGATAGAGCTTGCAGCAGCATAGCAGCGGTTTCGAGGTCGCCTGCCTGCTTCAGCCGGAGGGCTTCGGACAGGGTAAAGTCGCCAACCAGCTGCCTTGCCGCCGTTTCCTTGGGCAAATCGTTTAGCAGCGTGATGGCCGTTTCCGTATCACCGGATGTTTTCAGGCTAAGCCCCCACTGGTAGATGGCCTGTTCCAGCTGTGTTTGGCTGTCCTGATAGTCTCCCAGCGCGGCAAAGGCGACAATCGCCTTGTCGTATGCCTGGGTAGTCATCGCCTCGCTGCCGGCCGTGTATTGCAGTTGCTGGAGGGTTTCCTGGCTGTCCTGATAGTCGCCCAGCTGCGAAAACAGCGCAATGGCTTCGTCAGTGCTGCCGGCTGTTAGCGCTGCCTGTGCTAATGCATAACGCGCCTGCAGGATTTTATCTGCGCTGTCCTGATAGGATTCTATTGCTGAAAACAGCGTGATCGCCGTTTCGTACGCTTCAGCGGTCAAGGCTGCTTGCGCCTGCTCGTAGCGTGCCTGGTTGGTCTTGTCTGCGCTATCGGAATAAGGGTCCAGCGCGGTAAACAGCGAGATCGCGCTATCATAATCCTTTGTTTCTAGTGCAGCTTCGGCAAGGCTGTAGCGCGCTTGCAGGGCTAAGTCAGCACTGTCTTCATAGTCGCCCAGCGCTTCAAACAAGGGCGCGGCCTGGGCATAGTCCTGCGCCTCCAGCGTAGCGTTTGCCTGTGTATACTGTGCCTGCTTGGCCTTATCGCTGCTGTCCCTGTAGGAGCCCAGCGACTGGAACAACGCAGCGGCCTGTGTATAGTCGCCAGCAGCCAGCGTGGCTTCGGCCAGGCGATACTCGGACTGGCTTTTCTTATCCTCGCTGTCTTGGTATGTTCCCAGTTCTTCATACAGCGTGGCGGCTGCCTCATAGTCTTCTGCGGCAAATGCGCTTTCGGCTTTCTGATAGCGGATGGCTGTAATTTGTTCTTTCGCGTCCTGATAGTCACCTGCAAGGGTGAACTCCGCAGTGGCGGTCTCTGTGTCGTCTTGTGCCAGGGCGGCTTCTGCCAGTCCGTAGTGATAAGCGTTAACTTTTTCGGCGGCCTCGGCATGCAGAGGAATCGTCTCGTACAGGGCGATGGCTTTTTCAGGGGTATCGGACAGTTCATACACCAGCCCCTGCTGGTATACGCTTTCCCAGTAGCGGGTTTCCGAGTCCAGATACGGGATAACGCTCTGGAACAGCTCGGCGGCTTTGGCAAAGTCCTGGTTATCGAAATGCTCTACCGCAAGGAAATACAGGCTGGCATTGGCCAGGATGCGGGCATCTTCATACTCACCGGCTTTTAAAAACAGTTTTCCGGCCTCTTCGAAACTACCCTCCTCCTGTTTTTGCTTGCCTAAGAGGTAGTACGTTTCCTGTAGCTGGGTACCGATGTCTATGCTGTCCTGAATGGACTCAAATATCTCGGCGGCCTGTGCATATTCGCCTGCGGCAAAGGCAGCCTGCGCAAGAATGTAATCGCACGCGGCGACCTGGTCTTGTGCGTCTTTATAGTCGTCTAAATCGGCAAACAGTGTGCGTGCCTCTTGCGTGTCTCCGCTTTCAAACAGTGCCGTTGCTTGCTGGTACAGGCTTTCCTGCGCCATTGTGTCACTGTCCTGATAGCCGGACAGCGCTTGGAACTGGCTGGCGGCCAGCGTATAGTCTTTATCTGCAAAGTTATTTTGAGCAATGCTGTACTGCGCAAACTGTGCCTGATCGCTGCTGTCCTTGTAGTCGGCAAGGGCAGTGTAGAGCGCTGCGGCATCGGCATATTCACCCTGATCCAGCATGGATTGCGCTTTCTGATAATCGCTTTCCAGTGCCATGGTGGCGGCATCGCGGTAATCGCCCATGTCCTGGAACGCGGCACGGGCCTCGTCGTACTTTCCTTCGGACAGCAGGGACGTTGCCTGGTTGTAATGGTACGTGGGCAATGCCCAGAACATTGTGGCAGAGGCAATGCCTGCCACCAGCAGCACTGCGATCAGTGTGATGAACACCGCACGCCGCCTGCGCACGGATCTGTGACGCAGTACATCCTGCTGGCGGGTAACGCGGTTGGCTTCTTCGCGCGCGGACTGGGCAACGGCGTTCAGCTTTTGCTCGTGTGCGGCAATCAGGTTTTCTACATTATCGGTTGTGTAGGACGCAAATACCGTATCGCGCCAGCGCTTGCAGCGGCAGCAGCGGTCGGATTTGATGTCGTTGGGCCGTCCGCAAACACACAGCCATACTTGCTCGGTTATCTGCGGATAGCCTACGGCGTCCTCCCCGGCGACAAAACGAAGCTGATCCAGCTTTCGGCCACCCGGCAGGGCATTGGTTTCGTACTCGACGACAGGCGCATTGCCGCGCCGCCAAACGGTGGCGTCTGCAAACCAGACTTTTTCAATCACCAGGTCCACGCTTTGTACAGGGCCCCACTCAGTGGGCAGCATAGACACAGTAAAAGGCTTACCCGGCGGCGCATCGGCCACGGGCAGGCGGTCGGTTTGCTTGTGCAGGACAAACTCCTGATTGCCGCAGCTGGTCAGGGTTATCTGCACAGACACAACGTTTTTTTGGCTAACGTTGTTGAGAACGAAGCTACATTGCTTGGTGTGCTCATCAGGCAAAGTGTACTTCCACAGCTCTACCGGACAAGTCAGATCGATTTTCACGCTTATTCCTCCCGGTTGTCTTTGCGGTGAAGCGTAAGATTGTGTTTGGAAAACATGTACATTCGCTTTCTATTTTACACCAGCAACCCTATTCTGTATAGTGCCATATGCACCCGGCTGTCTTTTGTGATATACTCTGAAAGCCAAATAGCGAAAGGGTGCACGATCATGATCCTGATATCTGTGGAAAACGTAAAAAAGAGTTTCGGCATTGACCAGATACTGCGCGAAGTAACGTTTTCCGTTCAAAAAGGCGAAAAAATGGGGTTGATCGGTGCCAATGGCAGCGGAAAAACCACGTTGATGCGCATACTGACAGGCGAACAAACGCCCGATGAAGGTGCCGTTCACATGAACCGGGGCCTGAAGCTGGGCTACCTGGCGCAGATTGACGATATTGCGCCGGAGGACACCGTTTGGGATGCCATGCTGCGTGTGTTTGAGCGCGTGACCACGCTTGAAAAGCGCATGCGCGATTTGGAACATACGATGGCCGAAAACAAAGACGAGCAGGTCGCTTTGCGCCTGTCAGATGAGTACTATAAATTAACCGAAGAATTTAAAAAGCTGGAAGGCTACGCCTACGAGGGCGAGATTACCGGCAAGTTAAGCGGCCTTGGTATTGACCGGCTGATGTATCACCGCAAGGTGAAAACTCTGTCCGGCGGCGAGCGTACGCGCCTGTCGCTGGCTAAGCTGCTTTTGCAAAAGCCCGATGTGCTGCTGATGGATGAACCGACCAACCACCTGGACTTAAACGCCATTGAATGGCTGCAAAATTATTTAACGGAGTATAAGGGCACGCTGCTGCTCATCAGCCATGACCGCTATTTCCTGGACCATGTCTGCGATACCATGGGGGAGATTCTGGGCGGACGGATGTACAAGTACACAGGCAACTATACGCAGTATATGGCAAAACGCACTGCTGATTTTGATGCGCGAATCAAAGCATTCCACTTGCAGCAAAAGGAGATCGAACGCGAGAAGGCGATTATCGCCCGCTACCGCAGCTTCAACCGTGAAAAGTCTATCCGTGCTGCCGAGTCCCGGCAAAAGCGACTGGATAAGGTGGAAAGACTGGAAAAACCGGAAGAAGAGCGCAGCGTACACTTTTCCTTTGATGCACGCCGCCGTATGGGCAGCGACGCGCTGGAAGTAAAAGGATTGTCCAAAAAGTTCAGCGGAAAGCCCGTGTTTCGGGATATCAGCTTCAAACTGCGGGCGGGCAACCGCGTGGCGCTGATCGGCTCCAACGGCGTTGGCAAGACCACACTGTTTAAAATCCTCAATCGCAAAGATATGCCGGATACCGGCACCGTGCGCTTTGGCACGAATGTGGATATCGGCTACTACGACCAGCACCAGCAGGACTTAACGCTGTCAAACACCGTGCTGGATGAGGTCTGGCACAGTTTTCCGTCGATGGAGCAAAGCCGCGTGCGCACAGCCCTGGGGCAGTTTCTGTTTACGGGCGATGATGTGTTTTCGAAAATAGCATCGCTTTCGGGCGGTGAGCGCGGCCGTGTAGCGCTGACCAAGCTGATGCTGCGCAAGGATAACTTTCTGCTGCTGGATGAACCGACCAACCATTTGGATATGGACAGTTGCGAGGTGCTGGAAGACGCGCTTTCGGAGTTTCCTGGTGTTATATTTGCCATCAGCCATGACCGCTATTTTGTCAACCGCTTTGCCGACCATGTGATGGTGATGTCAAACGATGGCATTACCGTATACCCCGGCAATTTTGATGATTATCTTTTAGCACGGGAACGGCCCGTTCCGCCGGAGACAACCGACGAAGGCCAAACCCGTACAGCCGTTATCAAGGACAGAAAAAAAGAGCGCAGGCAGGGCGCGCAGCTGCGGCTGCTGAAAGCTGCCGTGACCGCGGCTGAAGATGCCATACTCGCCAGTGAAAAGCATATGGCAGCGCTGGAAGAGCAGATGGGCGATCCGTCGGTCTGTGCCGATCAGGAAAAACTGATCGAGCTTTCGTTGCAATATCAAAAAGCGCAGGAGCAAATGCCTGCGCTGTATACGGTTCTGGAAGAGGCCGAGGAAACCTTACAGGAAGCGGACGGCGAATAAGCTACGCGACGATGGTTTCAAAAAACTCGACGGCGTTTTGTATATCGCTTTGATTGGGCCTGTCTTTATGGATGCCGCCGACGAGCTTTAATGGGCCAAAGCTATCCCAGGCGACACACCAGTGAGACCCCATGGGCTGAAAGCCTTGATCGCGCAACAGTTGCAGGCAGCGCTGGCTGTACTTTGCGCCTTTGTCATCGCCGCAGGTGTAGAGGACAAACGCTTTGCGACCGTTGCCGGATAGACCGCTGAGAGCTTTGCGCACGGTGCGGTGCAGTTTGCCTGCATAAATGCCCGAGGCTATGCCGATGATATCAAACTGCGCAGCATCAACGCTGTCCTCTCCCGCTTTGGCGAGTGCGACATCCGGATATGTGCCAGCGATTGCGTCCAGCAGCTTTTTGGTGTTCCCGTGATGGGGAGACCGATACAAAATCAAGGTTTTCGGCATAGTAGGGCTCCTTTATGGCAGTGTGGTTACGCTTGTCAGTCAGCTTGTTGATTAAAATGAAAGCCATCCGATGTTTCTATGCGGAAATCGTAGGTTTGCAGATTTGCATACAGTGTAGCGCTGTGCTCTGCGCGTGTCCACTGCAGCGTCAGCAGCTGCGGCATCGGCTGCGCCATGGTCAGTTCGGCATCAAAACCGAAGGCTTGGCAGCTGCTGCGCATTTTGAGAAGTATAAGCTGGTTTTGCACAATATCCCGTGTCAGGCCCTGCTCAATTTGCGCTGCCGACAGGTTGGTACGGTTGATTTCCTTGTGACCGCCTGCGCCCCCGTGGGCGACGGCTTCATGGTCGTTTGTACCGGCAAACAAATCCAGATACCAAATCTGCGGCTTGCCCGGCATAAACAGCTGCAAGGCCCGTGCTAGCAGCAGCTTGCGCTCGTCTTCGCCCAGTGCGCTGAAGTAGGTAGCGTTCACCTGATAGTACACGTTAGTTTGGCCGTGTAGGTCTTTCACCTTGCCGCCACGGCTGACCACTGTATCGATCAGCGACTGAATGCGCGCATCGGGCAAAAGGCCTTTCAGATCCAGCAGGGGAATGCCATCGTGGCAGCCCAGCATGGTCACCGTACGAATGTTGTTTTGGGTCTGTTCTCTGGCCCAGGCGGCCAGCAAATCGCCGGTATGTTCTTCCAGTGCATCCAATATCAGACCGGGCAGAAAAAAGTCATAGGTCAGGTAGCCCTGCTCGGCAATCTTTTGATAGGTTTTTTCGCCGTAGCTGGCATGAATTTCGGGTAGCAGGGTCAAACTGTTTTTATCAGCCAGCTTGCGTATGTCAGCCAGCAGATTCCAGGTTTCCGGCTCGTTTAAAAAGTTATGCCGGCCGGGGGCTTTGGGTGCATAGGCAAAAGCATCCAGCCGCACGATGCGCGCGCCGTAGCCTGCCAGCGTACCTAGCGTATGCTCATAGAAATCCCAGACCGCAGGCGACTGGATGTTCAAATCCATCTGGCCCAGATATTTGCGGTTTTGCTCCAAATATTCAATAACCTCAGCGCGGGAAGACTCCCATACGCCAAAATCAATCTGGTCAACCGCCTGCCCGGCATCAAGCGCAGCATTGACGATGCCTGCCAACACATCCGCAGACGTATATTGCAGGCCGGTGATGCGCATGACATCCTGCGCATCCAAACGTGGATAGCGCACGGACTGGTAAAAGGTGTTCCAGTAAGGCACGCTGCGGCCATCCGGGAAGCGTACCATTAATAGCGGCAGGCCGGGCTTGCGGAAAAACATGGGCTTGAGGTATTCGGGGTCCGGCTGCACAAAGCGCTGCGGGGTCATGGCGCCGTGGCCTTGCCAGAAGCGGTTCCAGTCGATGAAAAAGTCCCGGTATTTCGATGCGTCTCCCTTTTGCAGTAAATCCTGAAACTGCGGGGAGAGTACGGACGCATGGTTGAGGATGAAGTCGAGCTTCAGATCAATACCCAGGGCTTTGAGCGCGTCCAGATCAGAAGCCGACGCGTAGCGTGTGTTCAGCGAGTAATCGATCACCGAAAAACCGCGATCCAGATCGGTATTAAACAGGCTGGGCAGGATGTAGGCCGCCGAAAACGCGCCGCGTACAGCGTCTGTTTGTAAAAAGCGGACGATGCCCTGCATGGTACCGCCCAGGCTGTCCGGATAGGCGTTGAGCATCGGGGCGGCGGATACGGGGTACTTTGAATCACGCATACTCATGCCTCCGCCATCAAGCGCCTGTACGCGCTGTAGGAGAGCAGCTCGCCCTCTTTAGACACAATAATTTTGGCCTTATAGGCCTGCGCTTCCAGCATCTTTTGCTCCAGTGCTAAAACTGTAGTTGTAAAAGGGCTGTCCACGCCGCCATCGCGGTGGCGTGTTTTGCGGTAGGCCAGGGTCTCGGCCGGAGTGCTGTTGAGCAGGATTGGTATATCCACGCCATGCAGATGCCCGCTGTTTGCATGCGTCCACTCAATCACCAAAATCCGGGTCTGGCTGCAATCAATGCGCTCGTACCAGAGCGCTGTTTCTTCGCGCCCCATACGCTTGAGAACAAGTGTGTCTGCACCGTTTTTGAACTGTGAAATGATGTGATTCAGCTCGCTGAAATTAATCTCCTGCGGTGATCCCAGGTAGGCTTGCAACGCTGCCGCTCCTGCGCGGTTGTAGGTTGCCATCCACGGGTATTGCGCTTCCAAAGCGGCATCGCCGTCCAGACCATCGTGTTGAAACGCGCGCACTTGCTCGCCGATGGCAAGGGTATACACTCCGCTTTCCACAAGCCCCCGCATGCCGCCATATCGGAAAATGCGCAGGCGCTCAGCATCGTTGTACTTTGGAATGCGGTGCGGGTAATTGTCGCCCGACAGCGTATAGCTGCCGATGCCTAGACTGCGGAAGTAGTGCGACAGCAGCGATGCGGTTTCGGATTTCCCAACGCCCGATCCGCCGCAGACTGCAACCACCGCACGTTGATGCGGGTTATTATGTACAATGTCCGGCAACAGGGCTTGCAGTGCGGGAAAGATCACGTTCGCCTTTTCCCGATGCGTATCGCCGATGTGAATGCTGTCGCCCGGCATATCGCCGTGGGGTATATCGGCGGCACTTTGCGGCGGGGACCAGGGCGCAGATAGCGTTTGCATGAGAGTATCCATCTTATTATTCCTCCTTGGCAAGCCACGGGCGGAGGGCCTGTGCCAGCTCGCGCGCCATGCGCTGATGTGTTTTTACGTTGGGGTGCAACAGTCCGCCGTAGCCTTCACCCCAAATGTCGATCGCGCCGTATTTCAGGCAAAAGATGCGGGGGTCACCGGTCTCGGCCCGGTAGGCAGCGACGGCTTTTTCAATTGTGTCATACAGAAAATAGTTCATCGGTCCAAGCGTGCAGGCAAGCACGGGAGCAGGGCCGTTATGGCGGCGTAGAGCATGTAAAAACGCTGTATAGCGGTTTTGAAAATGCAGTTCCTCACTCTTGCCGCCACCGGCAACGGATAAACGAAAGGCATCGTTGGTGCCCAGATTGATAATAATGGCATCGGGCTGAAACTTAGAAAAATCCCAGGGGGTAAAGCTGTCCTCCATGCCCATGGTTTCCTGGTGGTTGCGGTCTGTGTAGGCATATTGCGTCTCCATGGAACGGAAACGCGGCGGGGGAGACGGCATATTGGGCGGTACAGGCCTATATTTTGGGTCGGATGCATGGCACAAGGGGATGCCGGAAATGCAAATGCTTTGATAGTCTGCCTGCAACAGTTGCGCGGTGATCTCCGGGTAGGCCAGCAGACCGTTTTCCAGTGCAGGATCAAAGGTTTGCGTGTCGCCGTCCATTTCGTTGCCAAACCCGCAGGTAATACTATCGCCTACAAATTCCAGCTTGTAGTCCTTGCGGGGTGGCGCATAGGCAAGCTGCTCGCCTGCAAGCGTAAGGCCATATAGGCACACGCGGCCTTTGGAGTTTTCGGAGCGTTTAAAGACACGCAGCGTGTGCTCCTGTGGCTGTTCTGAAGAAAACAAGGGATAGGTCTTGCGGCCGGGTTCCAGGTGGATTACGCGCGAAGGCTCCGTTTCCCCGTCCAGCAGTACCGCAATGTAGGGGTAGCTGTCCGCTTCGCCGGGGAAGGTATCGGCAAAGGCTTCGGCATCCATATCGAGGCGGGTGCCCGAAAACCGCAGCGAAAACCCGGAGCCGGTCCAGTTAAAAAATACTGCCTTACGCTCCGTATCGTATAGGGTGCGGCCAAAAAATGAGGGGATAATGCTGGGTACATGGCTTTCCATGATAATCGCTCCTTTTCACATGCCGATTTTACTACTTTCCCACGCGCTGCACAAGAACCGCGCAATCGTATGGGCGGTTCAGCGGCGATGCTAGAGAGCAAACCATGATGGGGCAGCAGAAGCTGCCCCATCGAAGTCGTCGCGTTCAGGTTACCATGCCTGTGTTGCATGGTCTTGAAATGGGCTTACTCGCCGATGGAAAGCGATCCGTCGGCATTGCGGGAGAACTGGCTCATGTAAGACCACATCACAGCCGAGTCGTTGCGGCAGGAATCATGTGCGAGGTTGAGGTTAACGGACAGCCATGTGTAGGTGTTGCCGTCGGGGCTTTCAAAGCTGTCCACGATCAAAACCTGCTCGGTGTTTTTGTCGCGAGAGGGGATAATGCGCTGGCTGTCTGCGCTGACACCCCAGATTGAACCGCTGGTTTCATCAAAGGCATACTCGCCAAGATCATTCATTTGCCAGAGAACTTTGAAGGCATCGTTTACGATGTTGGCTTCCGCCGCCGGGAGCTCCGGCAGGGGAGACAGACCACCGCCAATATAGAATACCGGCAGGATGACGCCGTCTTTTACAAAGGACATCATATCGGTCGTTTCATCTTCGGGGAATATGCCAAGGCTGGTGGGCATGATGCCGGCAAACCTGTCAGCGTATTTCAGGCCGAGATTCCAGGACTTGGACGAGCCCATGGAAAAGCCCGTGGCGTACACGCGGGACGGATCAATGAAGGGATACTGTACAAGCAGCTGATCCAGCAATTCAATGGTTTCGGCAGCGGTAGAATCGCCGTGCTGGTCAACGCCGATGACCACAAAGCCGTTTTCCTTGCCAACCAGGGGCCAATCCGTCCAGGACAGCATGGCTTCGCCTTCGCCGCCCCAG
The DNA here is from genome assembly GCA_963678055.1 of Candidatus Limiplasma sp. Taxonomy (GTDB): domain Bacteria; phylum Bacillota; class Clostridia; order Christensenellales; family Aristaeellaceae; genus CAXXOK01. The sequence goes on along the minus strand of OY782679.1, from coordinate 2,049,828 downwards.
CCGTGGAAGTACAGCACCAGCGGGATGGAATTGTCCTGATCATAGCTGATGCCTTCGGGCAGGTAAGCATAGGATTCGATCAGCTTGCCGCTGGCGAGTGTTGTTTGGTTGTTCACTTCCATGATACCGTTTAGGGTGTACTGGGGAGACGGATAATACATGGTCAGCGCGAAGTGATACTTGCTGACGATGGCATCGTATACCGCTTTGAAAATAGCAGCGTCAAAGCCTGTAACGTCTGCATCGGTAACGACCATGGCCTCGACGGTAGAATCGGAATAGGAGGCTGCGACCTGATCTGCATCCGCCGGGCCGTTGACGATTGCCAGGGGAATCGCAACCCCGTCTTCCGCTTTCATGGGAACAGCAGTCGGGGAGAACAGCGCCACGCCGCAGACCGGGCCAGCACCTGTCAGGCCTTCCTGCGGGCCGTAGTTGGTGAGGAACGGCAGGGCTTTTAAGTAGTTCGCGGCAATGAAATCCGCGCCCTTGCCTTCGCCAATCAGCTGCAAGCCAAACAGCGAGCCGGGATATACGGTAGATTCTTCACCGGTTTCCGCGTCAACCTTGGTTGCGGTACCGTTTTCAAACACCAATAGGGGATTGGAGGAATAGATGGAGTAAAACGACAGGAACAACGCTTCTGCGTTTGCTGCATCCGCTTCCGAATCCCAGCTTTCCAGGGGATTGACGAACAGAATGCACGCGCCTTCGCGCTTGGCAATTTCACCAAAGCCTTTTTCGTTGACGGTTGCCAGTACGCTGTCGGCTGTATAGGCTTCGTCGCCAAAGACCATCATCATCGGTGCGAAGGCCAGCAGGGTGCCGACGCGGTTGCTGGCAGGTACATACATATAGCAGGTGTGGCCTTCCAGGGTGACCTCATCCACACGTTCGACCGTGGTTCCTACCATATCGGCAGAAAAATAGGCCTGATCGAATTTCGTTGCGTCCTCCGCGTAGGCGGCTGTAGACAGGCTGAGCGCGAATACAGACAATAGAACCAAGCAGATTGCTCGTTTCATGGGTATCCTCCTTATGTAGTTGCAGTAATCATTCTCGTGCACGAATGTCAGGGTCAGTATACCGTTGCCTGTTACAAATGTCAAGCGGTTGACATTACAAATGACAAATAAAATACAGATACAGTCATTGTGTATCTGCAAAGCATTATATTACTTGATATCGTAAAATGTTAACCGTATATCATATGCGGTGTTTAGCCAGTGCTCTCCCGCTCCACCAATCGGACGGGGAATACGGTAGAACTTGGCAGTGGACGCGAGCCGAAATGAATGATGCTCTCCACCGCAAAGCGGCAGATATCATTGACCGGCTGATGGATGGTTGTGATGGAGGGCGAGTAGAGCGCTGCCAGGTCGATATCGTCGTACCCGACCACTTTTAGCTGCCCCGGTACGGATATGCCATTGCCAAGAGCATAGCGGATGAGCTCTGCTGCCAGAATATCGTTGGAGCACACGGCACCATCAATATCCGGATGCGCGGATAAGAAGGTTGCGATAATATCTTCGTATTTCATGGAGATGAAACGGTCTTCCCGGTTGAGTTGAACGAGCGGCTGCATACCGTGTTCCCGGATGACCTGTTCGTAGCCCTGCTGGCGCAGCGAGGCGTTCATCCCGCGCAGCATCACGCCGCCGCTTAAATAAGCAATGCGCTTGCAGCCCTTTTGAATTAAGTGCTCTGCCGCCATGCGGCCGCCGTTTAGGTTGTCGGAGCACACAGCGGAGATATGAGGAGATATTACACGGTCGATGGATAATATCGGCGCGTCAAAGGAGACGCTTTCGGCCAGGTCCTGGGTGTGGCTGGCAATGATGACGCCCGCTACCTTGTGTGCTTTCAGCATGGAAAAGTAATCAAATTCCTTTTTGCGCTCGTGGTTGGACACGCATAATAGCAGCTTGAAGCCGTTGGCGGTAATATGGCGTTCCGCGCGCTCGATCACCTTGGCAAAAAACGCGTTGCGTGCCGATGGCACAATCAGGCCGATGAAATGGCTGGTCTTTTTGGACAGAGAACGCGCCAGCTCGTTGGGCCGATAGTCCAGATCGCTCATCGCCTGGCGTATCCGCTGCACGGTCGCGGGACTGACCATACCGGGTTTGTTAAGCATGCGGGATACGGTGGTAACGGTGACCCCGGCCAGCGCAGCGACTTCCTTCAATGTTGCCATCAGGCATTCACCTCACGGTTTAATGCATCTACAGTAGCATGGTAGTATTTTCATTGTCAAGCGCGTGACAGTGATTTGACATGAGCATGGCATTGGAAGTCCAAAATCTACACGAAAAGAGCGTGCGGGGGAATGAAAAATCATTCCGTAAAGTACGCACGCTAGAAAGGGCACGAGTGCCGAATCCTTGTTATTTGCGGCAGAGCACCTGCCAGGGAGGGGTTAGCCGATGCGATATACATCGACTTTGACTGCGCTGTCTCCGGCGCTGGAGAGTGTGGCTTCGTAGCTTCCTTCGCTTAAGAACGCATAGGGGCCATCGGCATCGCACTGGAAGGACGGGGTTGTGTGCATGGCGGTGCGTGTATCGGAACCGCTGATCACACCTTCATTGTGCACACTGATCACCGCGCCGTCATCGGTTTGAATCCAGTACCGGGCACAGGCATGGCTTTTCCCGGAGGGAAGCTGCGTGTTCCAGTCCGCCCCGCCGGGCAGCACGGTCCCTGTAAGCTTTGGTCCGCTAAAGCTGCCGCCGGTGATGGGGATAATCATCAAGTTGCCATCTGCTACACGCCCGATGGGCAGTGGGGTAGCGACATCCACATGTAAGGTCATGATGTGTTCTTTTTCCATCACGATATCCTTAGTCTTGCTTTAGCCAGTCCATACCCGCCGGCATCGACTGGTTCCAGAATGCAAAATCATGCACGCCGGGGCGTGTCCACCATTCATGGGGATAGCCGATTTCTTTGAGGTACTCGTGATAGCTCTCGTTCATGCCAAAGGCGAAATCCTCTGTGCCGCAGGCAAGGAACATGCGCGGCTTATTGCCGCCCGCAAGGCGGGCTTTGGCCAGCGCTTTGGGGTCTTTGTCGCTGCCAAGAAGCTGCTTGGGATCGCCGAAGGTATTGCGGTAGTAGCCGTAGGTGGCTACGCCATTTCCGCCGCCTTCCGGGGTCATTTGGGCAACCTCGTCGGTAATCAGCGCGGAGGACAGGGCAATTACGGCACCAAAGGTATCCGGATAGGCGAGCCCGTTGCGTATTGCGCCGTATCCGCCCATCGACAACCCGGCGATAATCGTGTCTTCCCGCCGGTGGGACAAGTTGAACATACTGCGGGTGACGGTTATCAGCTCTTCGCCGATGAATGCGCCGCCGCGTTCGTTGGTGTCCTCGTTATCAATATAGAAGGTGTTGCCGCCCGCAGGCATAATCACCGCATAGCCGCGCTTACCGGCCCAGGACTGAATGCCGGAGTGGTGAAGCCAGTCCAGGTGATTGCCGGTATAGCCGTGCAGCAGATAAATGGTCGGCCATGGGCCTTCTGCAAACGGGGACGGGCCTGTGGGGCCCGGCGGAGGGTCTACCGGTAGGATTGCTGTAAACGTTTGTTGCCCGATTCTTGCCTTGGAAAAGTAGTTACAGGTCATCGACGCCATAAAGAGTTCCACCTCGCACTTTCAAATCGTTGAATGAGGGGTTCGACATTCCGCTGCGGCAGTCCTTTACAGCGTAGTAAACGGCTCGTTGGAGGGGATGTAGAGCACGGGAATTTCGCCGACGATTGATTTAAGCCACGGGCCCAGGTGCTTCATGCCTGGTTCTTCGCTGCGTTCATGTCCCAAAATCAGGATGGATTTGTTCATTCCCATTTGCGAAGCATCGCGCACATAGGCGGGCAGGGTCCACTCGGTGGTCTCGCCGCAGAGGATGCAGTCCAGATTGCGGTTTTTCATCAGTTCCATGGGCATATGCTCGTTGCCAAGGCCCAGGCTGCCGCCGCCAAGAAGCACCGCTACGCGCTCCACGGGCATTTGCGGATCGCCGATGATGCGTACAAAGGGCATGTCAAACTTTTCTTTGAAGTAGTCCACCAGCCCGGCCAGGGTGGTTTTGGGAATCTGGTAGCAGAAATCTTTGGTCTTGCCGCTTTGGAAGAAAGGAGAGTTTTCATCCACGGGCATGTGATAGTCTTCCCACGCGGATTCCAGATCGAATCCGGTGAAGATGCCGTCTTCCTTTGCCATATGCATATGATCGTGAAAACGCCAGATGGTCATGCCGGTTTTTTCGATCAGCTCTTTCTTTTGCAGATAGACCGGATCGTCCTGCAGCCAGGAAGTATCATCCATTCCGGTAAACCAGGTGGGTTCATGGGTGATGATGAAGTTTGCACCGGCATCGGCCGCGGCTTTGATTACATCCACCGTTGCCATGAAGGTGGAAACGATTTTGGTTACCTCATTGTCCAGGCTTCCGGTCATCAGGCGGTCGCAGGTTTTGTCTTCCGGCAGGCGGGGTACGCCTGTTTTTGCAATAATGCCGTCAATGATTTGTCCAACGTTCATAGTCTGTCTCCTTATCCTTTCAGTGCGCCCAGTACGACGCCCTTAATGAAGTATTTTTGTACAAACGGGAATATGGCCAGTACCGGGATGATGCCGATTACCGCCATCGCCATACGCACCGAGGAACCGGGCAGTTCGATGTTCATGGTGCCCAGCAACTGCACGTTGGTGGAAACCTTCAGGAACTGGATATTGTTCATAATGCGGATCAGCAGGTTTTGCAGCGGGTAGAGCTTGCTGTCGGTAATATAGTACAGACAGTTAATCCAGTCGTTCCAGTAGATCAGCCCTGTAAACAGGCTGATGGTCGCGATGGTGGGAACGGCCAGCGGCAGCATAATCTTGATAAAGATGGTCAGCTCCCTCGCACCGTCAATCTGCGCGGACTCGATCATCTCGTGGGGGATGGAGTTGGCATAGTAGTTGCGTACCAGCAGCACGTTGAACGCGGTAACGAGGAAGTTTGGCACAATCAGCGCAAACAGCGTGTTTTTAATGTGGAAGACGCGCGACCACATAATGTAGCTGGATACCACGCCGCCGTTGAACAGCATGGTGAAGAACACAAAGAATGCCAGTAGATTTTTATACTTGAAATCCTTGCGTGACATGGGGTAGGCCAGCGTTGTGGTGAGGATAACGCTGGTCACCGTGCCAAGCACTGTAACCAGTATGGTGATTCCGTACGATTGCAAAATCAGTGCGGATTGCTTGACCATATAGTAATAGGAATCCAGGCTCAGCTTGGCGGGAAAGAAGGTGTAGCCACTAGCGACCAGCACATCCTCGTTGGTGACGGACGCGATGGTAATCAGCAGTATCGGCAGCAGCGTAACCACCGCTATAATGGCTAGTACCACCGTGGAAAACACCCGGAAACGGGCAACATCGCTCATACTGTGTTTTTGCATATTGTCCGCCTCCTAAAATAATGCGTTGTCGCTGTCGAGCTTGCGTACCAGCGCATTTGCGCCCAGCACAAGCAGTAACCCGACCACGGACTGGTACAGTGCAGCCGCGGCGGACATACCCACGTCGTTTAGCTCCATCAGCCCGCGGTACACATAGGTATCGATGGTTTGCGTAACCCCAAACAAGCGGCCGGAGTTTTGCGGTACCTGATAGAACAGACCGAAGTCGGAGTAAAATATGCGGCCGATGGCCATCAGGACCATGATGATAACGGTAGGCCTGAGCAGCGGTACCGTGATTTTCAGAATTTGCTGTATTTTGGTGGCGCCGTCAATCTGGGCGGCTTCATACACACCTTTGTCGATACCGGCAATGCTTGCGATATAGACGATCGAGGTAACGCCCATGTACTTCCATAAGTAAACCAGAATGAGAATAGCAGGCCATGGACCAGGGGTAGAGTACCAGCTGAAGGGCTGAATACCCAGCCAGGGGAACACGGTGTTGTTGATGTACCCGGTATCGGCGTTGAGGAATGCATAGACCACAAAGCCGACCACGACCCAGGAAAAAAGGTTTGGCAGCATCAGCGCGGACTGGAACAGCCGCACCCGGCGGCGCTGCCCGAGTTCGAACAGTAAAATTGCGATAAAGATGGCGATAATCGTACCGATGATGATAAAGGCGGCGTTGTACAAAATCGTGTTGCGGGTCATAATCCACGCATCGCGGGTTTTGAACAGGAAGCGGAAATTGTCAAAGCCGCTCCAATCACTGCCGAAAATGCCTTTGAAATAGTTGAAATCCTTGAATGCCAGAAAAACGCCGAACATCGGCAAATAGTTGTTTATCAGCAAATACAGGATGCCCGGCGCTGCAATCATCAGCAAGGGCCCTGTTTTAGCAAGACGATTCTTTCGGAGCTTTCCCATGCGCATACCTCGTCTGTTATAAAGTGGCACGCGGGGCGGGTCTTGCCGCCCCGCGTGTTGGGGTGAATGGGTTTACTTGTTAGCTGCTACCCAAGCATCCAGCTGGGCTTGTTTCTCGGCGATGATGTCGCCAAGGCCGGCTTCTTCCAGGCGCTCCAGGAAGACCGGGATTTCCGTTGTGGGATCCACACTGCCGCAGAGCAGGCCGGGCAGGTATTGTTCGATCACATTGGTGACAGCGGTGTATTCAGTCTTGACAGCGCTTGAGTCAAACGTGAAGCCCATCGCCACGGAGGTTTTGGCTTTCTGGTTTTGCTCCAGTTCCCATGCAAGCGATTCCGGATCGGTCCCTTGCATCGGATGCATGATGAAGAAGTTACCCATCGTGCCGCAGGACAGCTGCGCCGTATAAGGCACGGTAGCGGCTTCCTGGCCTTCGGGATAGCTCATAAAGCCGTCGGTCATCACATAGTCGCGGCCTTCCAGGCCGTAGATGATCAGGTTGATGACGTCGGGGTCGGTAAAGGTAAGGTTGAGGAACTTCACAGCGGCCTCAGGCACCTTGGTGGTGGAGGCGACGCACCAGGTCAGGGCGTTGATGGACGAGGTGTCCAGGAACGCGGAGGAGACGATTTTCGCACCCAGATCATAGCCGCCGGTCTGCGCTTCCAGCGAGGCCGCAGCATCTTCTTCGGGATAGCTGTAGGACGCCAGATAGGCAAAGTAATTGCCCGACGACATCAGCTCCGCCGCGGTGGAGGAGGTGGTGGCAGCGTCTTTCATGACCAGATCGTTGAGGTACCATTCACGGGCAGTGTTACAGATGTCTGCAAACTCCTGCGATGCGTAATAGTCCACAACCGTCAGTTCGTCGTTCATCAGCACGCCTTTGGGGGAGAAATAGTTGTCGGTCAGGTAGTCCACGTTCCGCACGGTCATACCCAGGCCGATGTTACCGGTGTTCACGGCCGCCAGCGGGGTCATGTCCGGATAGCTGTCTTTCACAGTCTGCAGCACGGTGCCGATATCGTCTACGCTGTTGACAGTGGACATATCAAGGCCCAGTGCATCGGCGATGTCTTGGCGATAGATCAGCATCGGGGTCAGGGCGATGGGTTTGTAGGTGGGCAGGCCGTACAGGCGGCCGTCGTGGCTGGTAGCGGCCAGCCATTTGTCGCCGATCAGTTCAGCCGCTTCTTTTGCATACTCGGGAACCAGATCGGTAATATCCATGGCCATGCCACTGGAAATGCTGGTGTTCAGATCGCCCAGCGTTTGATAGATATCCACCTGTTCGCCGCCCTGCAGGGCCAGGCTGACGGTGGAGGCATAGTCCCAAATCATAATGGGCATCAGTTCGACTTCTACGCCGATCTTGTCGCGGGTGATTTGGTTGATGGCTTCTTCCACGGTGGAGAGGACATCGTCGGAGGGGATGTTGTTAAACGTTGCGTAGGAGAATACGACCTTGTCGTAGGACGCGGCCGTGGCGGGGGTTACCGTGCCCAGCGCTGCAAGCAGCAGGGCAGCCATGGTAATCAGGGCAAGTATTTTTTTGGTTTTCATAGTTCGACCTCCTTCTATACCTATAGTATAGAGATAGCCGCAGACTGCGGCTATCAATTTTGGGTGAATAATTTTCGATTTTGGGCGATATTATGCCAGATTTGACTGGTTTATGCCTTCGGAGGGGTGTTTTCGCCTTCAACGGGCTGTGTTTCTAAACTCTTATGGTACTCCTGTGGCGTGATGCCGATACGCTTTTTGAACACCGTGGTAAAGTAGGACAGGTTATCAATCCCAACGGCCCCGGCTACATCGGATATACGGGCGTCCGGGTCGCGCAGCAGCCGTTTGGCCTGCTCGATGCGCTGATCCCATACGGCATCTTTGAGGGCCTGATCGGTCTTGCGCTTGTAGAGCTTTGCCAGGTATTCCGGTGATAGGTGAAACTCGGCGGCAATCTCGTTGCGGCCGATATCCTCGTGATAATGCTCACGAATGTAGGCCTGTACACGCTCGACCAGTGACCCTGCCTTGCGCAGATCGTCTTCAAACTTGAAGGTGCGTTCCAGCAGGTAGTTGGCCCAGCGAAGCATATCCATCGGCGAGCGGCTGGCCTGGTCGCTCAGGCGCACGGAGTCTTCATCGGCAAACAGGCGGGTCGCCTGTACGCCAGCTTCCGCCAGATGGGCGTATACGGCCTGTAAAAACTCCTGCTGGAGCAGGTACAAAGTACGCTCGCTGAGGGTTTTCAGTGCCGTGCGGTCGGCCATGGCAGTTTTTAAGGTGTTAAGAAGCTTGACCTTTTGGCGGTCATGGAGCATCGACTGCAAATCGCCAACCAGCAGGATGGGGCTTTCCTGCCGGGCGGATACGGCCTCGCTTTGGGTGAAGGCCTGCCCGTAATAGGCCACGCTCTGCTCAATCAGTGCTTGCAGCGCGGTGGGCTGATCGGATAGTGCTTCAATGGGCATCGCATCGCCGATGCAGCAGGTAGCTTTCACCTTGGCGGTTTCGGCGCAGGCATCAATCAGCTGCCGACAGCGGCTGCGCAGTTCTTCGTCCGGCTGGTCTTCCACAGCGGTGAAGAACCATAGCTCGTTGATGCCGCGGCGGTGTACAGCCCGGCTGTTCTGGGTGCTTTGGCACAAATGCTGGCTATGCGCGCTTTCCAGCACAAAGAAAAGCAGGCTTTGCCCCAGTTCCTTGCTTGGTGTTTCGTAGTCAATCACCCGGGTAGCGACCAAGCGGTACGTAGCATCGGCATTGACAGGCAAACTGCGGGCTTCGATCTCGTTTCGGATTTGTTCGCGGCTTTTCAGTGCTACGCCGGAAAACAGCGAAAGCCAGAAGTTCAGCTCCTCCTGCAAAGGGTTTTCCTGCCGCCACTGTCCGTAGCGGCTGTTTTCCTGTAATCGGCGCTTTTCCTTGATCTTGGCAATGGTTTTTTGCAGCGACAGCGACATCAGCCGCGCGTTGAACGGTTTTAGTATATATTCGGCAGCATCAAGCTTGAGAGCGCTTTTGGCGTAGTCAAAACTTTCATGGCAGGTTAAAAACAAGACCTCCACATCCAGCTCCTGCGTACGTACCCAGGACAAAAGGTTCAGCCCCGTGCTCTGCGGCATTTCGATATCGCTGATGATGATATCGGTTTGTCCGCGCCTGAGAATGCGGCGTGCCTGGGCTGCGCTGTAGGCGGTGTCTACAGCATCAATCCCGATGGCTTTCCAGTCGATTGCGTTTAAAATCGCATCTACGGTTGGCATATCATCGTCTACAATTAACAGTCTCATATCACCCCTCCTGTTCGCTTTTACAGGGTGTCTGCGGTGTCGCCGTCATACTGGTTGACGGGCGCGTCGGGTACGCGGATGATGTTCAGGCATCCGTGCGGTTCAATATTGCTCAGTTCGATTAAATCCTGCCGCTCGTACATCAGGGCCATCATGCGTTTCACGCTCCAAAGCCCCACGCGCTCGCCGTCATCCTGCGGACGCGGTACAGCGTTGTTCATATAGTCCAGCACATCCTGCGGGTAGCCTTTGCCGTCGTCCTCAATGCGGATTTGCAGCATCGATTGACCATCGAAGGTTTCTTTGGAAATGTGGATCAGCAGGGTTAATACGTTGTCCATGGAAACGGCGTACTTAAACTCGTTTTCCACAAAGGTTTGAATCAGCATTTGCGGGATTTGCCAGTCGCGCAGGTCCTGGGGCAAGTCCACGAAATGGAACAGGCAGCCCGGATACTTGCATTCCTGCATTTCAAAATAGTTTTCAATGTGGCGGATTTCCTCTGCCACGGTAACGGTGTGCAGACCCGATTTGAACATATAGCGGATGTTCTTGGACAGGGCATCCACATAGGTGCGGATATCCGCATCGCGCCCCGAACTGGACAGGCTGGAGATGGTGGTAATGGCATTTAAGAAGAAATGCGGCTTGAGTTGCAGGCGGATGCTTTTCAGCTCCATCTCATGCAGCGCGATGCGCTTTTCGTAGGACTCGATCTTCAGGTGCACGATCACATCCATCAGCTGGTTGAAGGTGTCGCGCAGCTGGGTAAACTCCTGCGTGCCGAATTCATCACGGATGCGCAGGGCATGTTCGCCGTTGTCAATGCGGCGCATGTCCTCGGTCATGCGGTTGAGGGGGCGCACCATCTGCCGGGAAACATAGCGCAGTATCAGCATGCCGAAAAGCAGCGTGACCAGGATAACTGCCAGCGCAACCACCATCAGGATACGGGTCTGGTTCCACACCAGCACACTGCGTATGCGCAGGTGCAAGACCAAATCGCCGGCGGCTAGCGGATACTGGGCGGTTTGTGTACCGGCGGTGGGTAAGGTGTCCATCGGTTTGCCGACCACATCCACCGGAAGCGTACTGCCGTACAGGCCGCCGATGATGCCTTGCGTATCGGTCAAAATCAGGGACTGTTCCAAATCGCTGCCGAAGGGGACATTGGATAAAAATACGTTCACGGGTGTGTAGGCGGCCACCGCCCGGCCATTGTACACGGCAAGTTTGGCCAGATAGGTCTTTTCATTCAGCTGTACAAAATGCCATGTTTTGGGAACATTGTTTCTCGTGGCCGCGTCAATGGTGTACTGGCGCATAGCGTAGCGATCCCAGTAGGTGACAGAGGAAGCCTGCGCATCGACACACAGGTCGTAGTCCACATCCGCCACCACCAGAGTGCTGACGCCCGTATCGTTGAGGACCACGTCGGTTATATAGTTGTGAATGTCCTGCAAGGCATAAAAGCGGCTGGTCTCACTCGCACTTTTAAGCAGCGGCAGGCTATCGTAATTTTGCAGTAGCAGATTCTGCATCACACCATCCATCTGTGTCAGGCGACCGTTCAGGCGGCTGCCGTAGACTTGCAGAATGCTTTTGGCTTCCTGTTGCAGATCGTCCGTGAGGACGGAGTAGGATGAAAAGGCATACGTCGCCAGCACGCTGAGCAGCAGTACAATCAGCACAGCCATGTACACGATAATTCGCTTGACCAGATATCCCTTGCGCATACGCGTTGCCCTTCCCGCTAAGTTCGGCGTGTTTGGGGTGACTAAAACAGCCCCGTTGATATATGCCAATCGTACCACAAAGCGGCAGACCGGCGCAATTGGCGGTGCGCGTTTGATACAACTGCGCAATAAGAGAGTATGTGCAGATGATAGTAGCGTAAGTGGAAACAGCGTTTGATTCAGTTACAAAATCCAGAACAGCGCGGTAATGGCCTCATTAAAATCCGCTGTCTCGTACACAACGGTTTTTGCGTCCAGCTGCTGTACACCGGGGTAGCAGGCGGCTTTTTTGGCGGGCACGTGCTCTTTGTAGCAGATGTCAAACTGGAAGCGCTCCGGCATCGGATACAGGTGCGGAGTTGAGCTTTTCAGCGCGCCCTTTACACCGTCCCGGATTTGCTTGACAGCGATATCGGGGTGCATCGTGATGGCCGCCGCACCAAAGCCCTCGTTGGTGGCAACGGTTGTGATGGACGGAACAACGTCTTTGGCGGCATGGCACAGCCACGCATCGCCGGACAGGAAGTATACCGGCACGCCGCGCGAGGCGGCGATCATAGCGTTGATATCAAACTCCGACACCAGCCTGCCGTTGAGGCGAATGGACTGCACTTTTGGGCTCATGGTGTGGGAGAGGGGATTGCCGTCACTAAAGGCAGCAGCGTGGTAGCCGGTGAACAATACTGCGTCAAAGCTTTCGTCCAGCCCGGACATCATCATGTCCGGCCCTTCGGTCCAGCCCCGAAACAGGCGCGTTTGCTGCGGCAGTCCGGTGGGGATAATATTGCGGGCCGTATCGTGTGCGTCTTTGACCAAAATATCGTTTGCGCCTGCCTCCAGCGCACCCTGGCAGGCAGCGGCCACTTCGCGGGTCATTTGTCGCTGAAAATAGGCATACTGTGGGTGGTCGACAGTCGTTTCATTCCAGTCAACAATCCCGGCGGTTCCTTCCATATCGGCAGACAGATAAATTTTCATCAATAAAGCCTCCCTTTGCATTGCAAAGTTCGATAAAAAGAGCGGGTTTACCTCTTGTTTGGCTTGGAGGAAGGGTATTCAGGATGCCCGCGTTTAATGTGTTTCAAACTCGTCTGCCCGGGGGTATAGAATGGGTGTGGGCACAGGCGTGAACACAGGGGTTTGGCTGCGGACAATTTACAATAATTTTGCGACCGAGTGTTGCAAAATTATTACAAATTTGTTATATTTAGAAAGATGAAAGGAGCACCGCGTACGCGGTAGCATCAAAATGAGAGATATAGCGATTATTGGAAAAGGCCCGGCAGGGTATAGTTGTGCAATTACAGCGCGGATGCGCGGACTGGATACGCTGATTGTTACGCCCAAAGTGAACGTCAGCTGGCTTGCGCGCGCCGAGCGCGTGGATAATTATCCCGGTCTGCCGGAGGTCTCCGGTGCGGATATGCTCAAGGTATTTGAGGAGCAGGCGGCGGCGATGGGCGTAGAAACCATGAACGGTATGGTGCGCCAGATTATGCCAAACGGCAACAGCTTTATGCTGCTGGTGGAAAACGATGTGGTGGAGGCCAAAACCGTGGTCTTTGCTACGGGCGCTGCCAAGCCCAAACTGTTGCCCGGAGAAGAGGAACTGATCGGCGCCGGGGTGAGCTATTGTGCAACCTGCGACGGTCACTTTTATAAGGAAAAGTCGATTGCTGTCCTGTCGGAAAACGACCAGGGCGCGGAGGAAGCCAAGTTCCTGCACGGCGTTGTCGGGACGATGGATTACTACCCGATGCGAAAGCACGATGTGCCTGCTGAATTTACTACAGTCAAAGAACGCCCCACGGCCATGCAGCGCACAGCCGAGGGCATCGAAGTGCAAACCAGGGATGGTAAAAAGACCTACGACGGTGTTTTCATCTTCCGTATGGGCATGCCGCTGAACATGCTGCTGGAGGGACTGGAAGCACCCGACAGCGGTATCACGGTCGACCGCAACATGCGCACCAACATTCCCGGTGTGTTTGCCGCGGGTGACTGCACAGGCAAACCCTTGCAAGTAGCCAAAGCGGTTGGCGAAGGCAACATTGCCGCCATTGCCGCCGCCGAATATATTCAACAGCAAAAATAGGATACTCGACAATCAGGCTGAACAGCCGTGGCGGACAACCGCCGGAAAAATGGGAGGAACCATCATGATGAAACGCGTACTTCGTACCGCGCTGGGTTTTACGTTGACCCTCTGCCTGCTGGCAGGCATGTCGACCGCATACGCAATGGAACCCGTGAGCGGGGTGGATTTTCAGTCGGCCCGACCGGTGTTGGATCTGGTGGCGAGTGCTGCAATCTGCGCCAGTGATTTTCCTACCGTGGTCAGCGATGAGATGAGCACCCTGGATCAGGACTTTGTGACCGTATTCTTCTTAAACGGCATGCGGGCATCGCTGCTGGATATTACCGAGGCATCGCTGAGCGATACGGCCCAGCAGCAACAAGTGCTGCAAAGCATATTCTCGGCCCAGCTGCCGGAGCTGACGGCGATCGAGCCTGTGGAAACCACCGATGATTATATCGGCTTCCTGCCGGTGATGCAGGAAGTGCTGGAAAGCGGCGATATTTACCTGATCGGCGAGCTGTACCGCGGCTCCATGGCGATCGAAAAAATGTCCACAGCGGATTATGAAACCCTGACCTGGGAAGACCGCGCCATCTATACCCTGCATCCCGATGATACTGCACTGGGCGGCTACCGGGTTACCGGCTTTTCCGTAGGGTCGGAACTGTTGATGGAAGTGCAGTTCCAGGAGTATATCAATTCCATTCTGATGGAATATATCAACACCAAACTTGGGTTCTCGGTGCTGTATCCCAGCCTGTTTGATGATCAGTATGTGCAGGAGACTGCCGATGGCGCATCAGCAAGCATGCCCGACGGCAGCGCAAGCTTTATGGTAAAGCGCATTGATAACACCAACAACGCAACGCTGGAGTCTTATGCACTGGAAATGGGCACAGCAGCTGGAGAAGCCCGGGTGAATGTGAACACCATGTTCCAGTATGCGACCGTAACCTACGAAACCGAAGCCGGCAATACCGTGTTTTCGGTGTACTTTGTGACCGAAGAGTATATCTACATGACACAGCTGGCCTATCCCACCAACCAGTCTGTGATCTACAGCATGTATACCATGTATCTGGAAAACTCCTTCGCTGTCGATGAAGTCTTCGCAGGGTAAGGAGTAAGCCATGAAACGCTTTCTGAGCGCGCTTGCGGTGGTTATGCTGCTGCTTCCCGGTGGCATGGTTTTGGCGGAATCGCCGGATAATGCGCTGCTGGGCACAGTTACGTACCCACCCGGCGCGGCGGAGGAAGCGGCATCGCTTGTGTTTTCGTACAGGCTGCCGCAGTTTCGTGCCGGGCAGCCTCAGGCACAGGCCATGAACGAGTATTTTGCATCCTACGCAAAGGACATCGTAGAAACAGTCATTCCGGCGACCATGAATGCCGTGGATGAACAGCCGCTTCCCGGCGATCCGGGCTATACCATACGGCTAGATTATCGCATACCGTCGATAACGCAGGACCAGTGCAGCGTGCTGCTGCAAAGCCAGCAATTTCTGGGCAATACCCTGATTGAGCAATGGGTGTCCGTAGTGTTTGCCCTTGACGGCATCTATGCCGGACAGCCGATATCGCTGTCGCAGGCGATGGGCCTGGAACGCGAAGGCGATACGCTGGGCGACGATCCCGCATCGGAGCTGGTATACGGGCTGGTCTGGCAGATTATCCAGTATGATATCGGGTCGATGGAGCGGGCGTATTTTCCGGATGTAACGGAAGACGAGTTCCGCCTGGCCTTTTCTCCGCAGGATGATTTCTACTTTGATGCAGATGGAAATTTCGTATTTTTCATCCAGGCAGGCATCATCGCCGGCGAAGTGGAAGGGGTTTTGCAATATCCGTTTTCTCCCGCCGAATTGCTCAGCGCAATCGGGCAGGATGAAAATTAAGAATTTCAAGCATACCCCCTTGTCAAACCTGAAAAACGATGATAAAATGGTCAGGCTGTAAAGAATTAACTCTCCCGTTAGGAGGTGTAGCAAATGGGCAAGTTCTGTGAAGTCTGCGAAAAAGGGAAGATGGGCGGCAATTTGGTCAGCCATTCCAACCGCAAGACCCATCGCGTATGGGCACCGAACGTGCAGCGCGTCCGCGTGGAGATGAACGGTCAGGTGAAACGCGTGAATGTCTGCACTCGCTGCTTGCGCAGCGGTAACGTGCAACGTGCGCTGCCGACCAAATCGGCGGAAGTCACGACCGAAGCGTAACAACGTGGAAACGCAATCAACAGTCCGACAGTGTTGGGCTGTTTTTTTATGCTATAATGGCACAATAGTGCCTGAAGGAGGATATGGGGAATGAAAGATGCGATACGGACATTGGCAACAGGGCTTGGTGCGGATGTGTGCGGCTTTGCAGACGTCGGGCGATTCAAAAATGCCCCGAAAGGCTTTTCCCCGCTGGATCTGTATGCCCGGTGCTGCTCGGTTATCGTGTTTGGTGTGGCGTTGCCTAAAGGCCTGTTTCAGATTGATCCAAGGCTGATTTATCATCATTTCCATGAAACGGTTGTCCACCGTAAGATCGACCAAATTGCGCTAGAGCTTTCCAGAACACTGGAGAAGCAGTATGCCTGCCACGCCCTGCCGATCCCTTGTGATGATCCCTATGAGTACTGGGATGCCGAAGCCATGGAGGGAAGGGGACTGCTGTCCATGAAGCACGCAGCGGTGCAGGCGGGCCTGGGTACATTGGGTAAAAATACACTGCTGTTAAACCGGAAGTTTGGCAACAGGTTGAACATCGGCGTGGTGCTGACCGATATGGAACTGCCGTCCGATCCGCTGGCGGAGACGGTATGCATACAAGGCTGCACAAAGTGCACCGATAGCTGCCCGGTCGGCGCGATTCAAAATGGAACGGTTGTCCAAAAACTGTGCAGAGAGTTTGCATATGGAGCCAAAACTGCAAAAGGAAACGGTACGACAAGCTGTAATCGTTGCCGTACCGTGTGTCCGTTAGCGCTGGGAAGCTGACAAGTGTCAGGGAAGGTTGAAAACTGCCTCGGTGTTGCGGGCGGCTTGCTCGGCAAGCGCGTGTGTCTCCATCCCTTTCAGCATGGCAATGGTTTCGGCTACATAGCGTACGTAAGCGGGTTCGTTTCGTTTGCCGCGCATCGGTACCGGGGCCAGGTAGGGGCTATCGGTTTCGATCAGCAGGCGGTCCAGCGGCACATAGCGGGCAACCTCTTGCAGGTTCTTTGCGTTTTTAAAGGTCACAGAACCGGAAAACGAGATATATAAGCCCAAATTCAAATAGACTTTCGCACTTTCCAGGCTGCCGGTATAGCAATGCATCACACCGCTTGGCAGGCTGCTTTTGCGTGCGCGCAGCATATCGGTAAAGTCACCATGCGCATCGCGCACGTGGAATACGGCGGGTATGGTTTGTTGGTGCGCAAAGTCCAGCTGCGCAGCCAGCACTTCGCGTTGCTTTTCACGGGGGGAGTGGTCGTAGTAGTAATCCAGCCCGATTTCCCCGATGCCCACAATGCGCGGCGAGGCCAGCCATGTCGCAAGGTGATCCAGGGTTTGGGGGCTGAAGTACTGGGCTTCGTGCGGGTGCACACCGACCACGCCGAAAACTCCATCATGCATCTCCGTCAGCTGCACAATGCGCTGGCTGGTTTCCTCGTCGCTGCCGGCCAGAATGCAGCGGTCCACGCCTGCGTCGTGCATCCGCGAAAGCGTTTGCTCTACTTCGCCGTCAAAGCGCTCATTTTCCAAATGGCAATGGGAATCAATCATCGCACGGTATCCCCGGCTTGTGCACCGGCTTCCGGCGAGATAAGCTTCAATACTTTGTCGTCTGCATCCGACGAGCACAGAATCATGCCCTCACTGCGTACACCGCGAATCTTGACAGGTTTCAGGTTTTTAACGAGCACAACGAGCCGCCCGACCATGTCCTCGGCCGCGTAAAACTGTGCGATACCGCTGAGCACGGTCCTCTCGGGTTCGTTGGGCCCAAGCGACAGGGTGAGCTTAAGCAGTTTGTCGCTCTTTTCAAGTTTTTCGGCGGCGGTAACCTGCGCCACGCAGAGCTGTATTTTCTGGAAATCATCAATGCTGATTTCGGTTTTCGCTTCGGGTGCTTTTGCCGCGGGCTCCGCTTTGGGCGTGGGGATGATATCCTTGAGTTCCTTTTCCACATCAATGCGGGGGAACAGCGCTTCGCCTTTTGCGACCTTCGTTCCGGGTTCCAGCTTGCCGAAGGCAGCCAGAGACGGAAGCGTTTTCAGCGCATCGTCCTGCAAGCCCAGTTGGGTAAACAGTTTGTCCGGGGTATTGGGCATGGTGGGGGCAATCAGCACGCCGATAAAGCGCAGCGTTTCGCACAGCACGTAGAGCACCGTTTGCAAGCGCTGCTTGCCTTCATCGGTTTTAAAGAGCACCCAGGGCGTGGTCAGGTCGATATAGCGGTTGGCTTCACCGATCAGCGCCCAGATGTGCGAAAGCGCGGCGGAATATTGCAGGCCGTCCATCTCTTGCTGCACCGCTTTGGGGGTTTTCTCGGCCAGCGCGATTAGGCTTAAATCCACCTCTTCATACGCACCGGGCTTTGGCACAACGCCATCAAAGTATTTTTCTACCATGGCAACGGTACGGCTGACCAGGTTGCCCAAATCGTTGGCTAAATCGGCGTTAATGCGCTTAAGCAGCGCTTCATAGCTGAACTGGCCGTCTGCGCCAAAGGGCATTTCCCGCATGAGGAAATAGCGGATGGCATCGGAGGAATAGCGCTTGGACAGCACCACGGGATCGACCACATTGCCCAGAGACTTGGACATCTTCATGCCGTCCAGCACCAGCCAACCGTGCCCGAATATCTGCTTGGGCTGGGGTAGGCCAAGCGCGTGCAGGATGATCGGCCAGATTATGGTGTGAAAGCGGATAATTTCCTTGCCTACCAGGTGAATATCAGCAGGCCAGTAACGCTGGTACAAGCTATCGTCATCGGTGCCATAGCCAAGTACGCTGATGTAGTTGGACAAGGCATCCACCCACACATACACGGTATGTGCCGGGTCAAAGTTTACGGGGATACCCCATTTTACGGTAGTGCGGCTGACGCACAGGTCGTTTAGGCCGGGCTTTAAAAAGTTGTTGAGCATCTCGTTTTTGCGCGACGGGGGCTGGATAAAATCGGGATGGTCCTCAATATACTGAATCAGCCAGTCCTGATATTTGCTTAGTTTCAGGAAGTAGGCTTCTTCCTTGGTGCGCTCCACGGGGCGACCGCAGTCCGGGCACTTGCCATCTACCAGCTGCAACTCGGTGAAAAAGGTCTCGTCCGGGGTGCAGTACCAGCCTTCGTATGAGCCTTTATAGATATCGCCCTGCTCGTACAGCTGCTTGAAAATATCCTGTACGCACTTGGCGTGGCGCTGATCTGTAGTACGGATAAAATCATCATACTCCACGTTCATCAGCTTCCATAGGCTCTTGATGCCCGCGACAATCTCGTCCACATAGGCTTGGGGGGTTACGCCCTTATCCATCGCCTTGCGTTCAATTTTCTGTCCATGCTCATCGGTGCCGGTGACGAAATACACATCCCGGCCCTCCTGCTTTTTATACCGTGCCATAGTATCGGCAGCTACGCTGCAATAGGCATGGCCGATGTGCAGATTGTCGCTGGGGTAGTAAATCGGCGTAGTGATGTAAAATGTCTCCTGTTTGGGCATGAATAGGCCTCCTTCATGTTGCGGCTTCTTGGTAATAAAAAAGCCGCCGCTTCCTGTTTGGAAGGGGCGAGCACAGCCCGCGGTACCACCCTTGTTTATCGCTTGATTGCGGCATGTAACGGCGCCAGCCGCCCCGCCCTACGATATCGAGCGGAGATACTCCCGGGCCATGTTCCCTTGGCTTCCCGCACCGCTTTTCACCAACTGCGGCTCTCTTTGGCGGTTTGCTTCCGGTACTCTCCCGTTCATTGCAGTTCCATTATAGCGGTTTTACTACGCTTGTCAATGCTCTGGGCCGGTGGGCAAGAATGCACCCAATTTTTACCAGTTGTGCCATATTATACATTACAAATTTTCGGGCGTAAAACGCTGATAAACGTTGCATTCATTGACATAAAAAGGACTTTGTTAAGAACTAAATAAACGATGTAGAAGAAAATTCGTTGACAGCAAATGAATAATTTGGTAATATTAGGGCTGTAAGCTTCCATTATTTGATAGTAGAGGTAACCAAAGGAGGCATGCGTATGAAATCGACTGGGATCGTACGAAAGCTGGACAACCTGGGAAGGGTCGTAATTCCCATCGAGTTGCGCAAGACATTCGGTATCGCGATCAACGACACACTGGAGATATTCACCGAGGGAGATAAGATTATCATGAAGAAATATCACCCGGCCTGTGTGTTCTGTAGCGATGCCAGGGGCGTGCGGCTCTTCAAAGAAAAGCTCGTATGCGAAAAGTGCGTACGGGAACTGACCAAGGGATAAGTAACAAAAGGACTGACAAAGCTCCGAGTGTTCGGAGTTTTTTTCAAAGTGCTCATGCACGTTGAAAACAAAAAACTGCCGCATGTTTTCATGCGGCAGCTTTTTATTTTACGTTACTTGCGGGCTTTGGCAAGCTTTTTGCGGGAAGAACCGCGCTCTACCAGGTTCGCCCATACGTAGCCGTTGATCATGTTGGCCGAGTAGAGGCCGGACAGGATACCGATGATAATCGGCAGGCTGAACTCGCGAATGCTGGCAACACCCAGCACGTACAGCGAAATGATGGTGATCAGCGTCGTCAGCGTTGTGTTGACCGTACGGCCCAGGCTTTCGGAGATGGAGATATTCACAATCTCGGATCTCGGCAGGCTGTGGTAGGCCGGTTTTTCGTTGTTTTCACGGATACGGTCGAAGATGACGATGGTGTTGTTGATGGAGTAACCGACGATGGTCAGCATCGCGGCGATGAACGACGAGTTCATCTGAATGACATTGCGCAGGATGACCATGAACGATAGCATGATGAACACATCGTGCAAAAGTCCAACGACGGCTGCCATACCGGAGTACAGGTCAAACCGGAACGCGATGTAGATTAGCATGAGCGCCGAGGCGATCAGCACGCTTAAGATTGCGTTCTTAATCAGCGTTGCGCCTGCGGTGGGGCCGACGTAGCTGGCCGTGGAGGTATCCACGTCCATCTTGGGGTAGTTTTGCAGCAGTTCGGCTTCCAAGCCTGCTTGCAGCACCTGGATTTCCTCATTGGAATTCAGCTTAGGAATACGGATGCTGAGGATTTCGCCGTTTTCACCATTGGTGGACACTTTGAAATCGGTCAGACCCTGGTTGGCAAGCGCGGTTTCCACATCGCTTTGCTCAAAGGTCTCGTTCATGTTGTACTCAATGGACAGGCCACCGGCAAAGTCAATGCCGAAATTGATGCCGTAACCCAGGAAAGTCATCACCAGTGCGATCAACATGATGGCGGCGGAGATGATCGCACAGATCTTCAAACGATTTTTAATGACCATCTTACTTCGCCTCCTTTGCGTTGGCAACTGCGGTTTTTGCGCTTAGTTTTTTCGGGGTCATGTACAGTTTGCTGTTTTTGAAGATGCGCGCTGTGTTGGTCAGCAGGAAGCGCGTGATGAAGATCGCGGTGATCATCGACGCGACAACGCTTAGCAGCAGCGTGGTAGCAAAGCCCTGCACCGAACCGGTGCCAAAGAACAATAGTACGATGGCGGCGATAATGGTGGTGACGTTTGCATCGACCACCGCGCTCATGGCGTTTTTAAAGCCGATACGCACCGCGTGCAGTATGGGCCTGCCGGCAAGCGCTTCTTCCTTTACGCGCTCGAAGATCACGACGTTTGCGTCAACCGCCATACCAATACCCAGAATAATACCGGCGATACCCGGCAGGGTAAGCTGGATGCCCGGGACGGCTGCGATGAACAGGAATAGCAGAATAATGTACAGGCACAGCGCCCAGTCGGCCAGCAGACCGGAGAGGCGGTAGCGCCAGATCATGACCAGCATGACCAGCAGAATGCCGATGATCGCCGCATTGACGGACGAACCCAGTGCATCGTCACCCAGGGTGGCGGATACGGTATCCAGTCTGTCCTGGCGAAGATCAAGCGGCAGCGAGCCGCTTTGCAGCTGCAGGGCGTAGGTGTTGGCTTCGTCTTCGGTGAAGTTACCGGTGACCATAATGCCGCCGCCGTAAATCGGCTTGCTGACGGACGGGCTCATCAGCTCTTTGCCATCCAGTTGAATGGTAATTTTCTTACCGACGGATTTAGCGGTCATGTCGCCGAAAATCTTCGCCCCTTCGCTGGTCAGCTGGAAGCTGATGGCGGGCTGGGAGTTTTCGTCGATGGTGCGTGTGGCTGTTTTGAGTTCTTTACCTTCCAGGAACACGTCGCCTTTATAGTCCAGGAACTCCAGCTTGGCGGGAGAGCCGATCAAATCCAGCACAGCGGCGGGATCGGTCACATCCGGGATTTCCACGCGGATGCCGGCCGGGCCGAGTTCGGACACGGTGGCTTCGGGATAGCCTTTTTCGCTCAAGCGGCGGTAGATAATCTCCATGGTGTTTTTGCGAAGCTGATCGAAGTTGATATCCTCCGCTTTCAGTTCGTCGGACATGGTTGCTTCGTATTCTACGAACACGCCGCCTTGCAGGTCCAGGCCCAGCGCAATGGATGCGGGCCAGGTATCCTTGGTTACGTTGGTTTGGGGAATCCAGGGTAGCAGTTTGTGCAGGCCGCGGCTGTCCAGGTTCATGCCGTTGAGACCGATATAGCCTGCAAAGACGGTGACGACGAGTAAAACAACCAGCGCGATGATGGAGGATGTGCGCTTGCTGAACTTGACCCGTCGGCGATTACTGACTTTCATATTGAATGTCTCTTCCTTTCTTTTCTTTGAGCATTAAAAAAATCAAGAAACGCAAATCTTGCGTGTTCTTAGATTACAGTATGGGGCTTTTGCTCAGCCGCAGGCGAGATCCTGCCGGAATACGGGATAAAAACTGCGAACATAGCGGCCATTGTGCAGCACACGGCCGTTGGCATCGCAGGTGCAATGCAAGCGGGGCAGCAGGGTGGCGATTACCATAAACAGCGCCGCAACCCGTAGCCAAGCAAGCAGTGGTGTTGCACTGGCCGAGACCGGTACGGGCGGCATGCTGACAAACGTGGTCATCGTATGGGAGACCGGTATTTGCGCAGGTGTAACAGTTTCAGCCTGTGGTGCATCCACCAGTGCGGACAGCAAAAGCAACGCGCCCAGCGCGCAAAGCAGCACAACCATCATAGCAAACAGGCGGCGGCTCATGCTTTTCCATCCTTTCTGCATTTCAAAACTGTGCACATTATACCTGTATGGCTGCTATCCGTCAATAAAAGTTCTGCTGCGCTTTGCTTGCTCGTATACTTGCCACTTATGCGGGTTTGTGGCACAATATATTGTATTCTCAGGATCACGAAGGAGGCGCTTATGCAGAAACCGGAATGCGTCGTTATTTTGGATTTTGGTGCCCAGTATACCCAGCTTATTGCCCGCCGCGTACGCGAGTGTGGTGTGTTTTCCGAGGTGCTGCCCTATACCGCAACGATTGACGAGATTTTGGACAAACAACCCAAGGGGTTGATCCTGTCCGGCGGCCCGGCAAGCGTATTGGCCGAGGATGCACCTAAGTGCGACAGCGGTGTGCTTTCATTGGGGATTCCGGTGCTTGGCATTTGCTATGGCATGCAGCTGACCGCTTACTTGCTCGATGGTAAAGTCTCGGCTTGCCAGCAGCGTGAGTACGGACGCACGCAAACTGTGATGGACAAGCGCGACGAGGGACTGCTCGGTGGCATGAGCGATGAAAGCAGCTGCTGGATGAGCCACACCTTCCAGGTGGTCGGACTGCCGGACGGCTTTGAAAGCCTGGCCCATACCGATTGCTGCCCGAACGCTGCCATGGCCAACGACGAGCGTCAGATTTACGGGGTACAGTTTCACCCGGAAGTGACCCACACCCAGGAAGGCATGCAAGTCCTGAAAAACTTTTTATATAAAATCTGCCACTTACAAGGCGACTGGAACATGGAAAACTACGCTGAAATTGCCGTACGGCAGATTCGCGAGCAGGTAGGGGAGCACGGCACGGTGCTGCTGGGCCTGAGCGGCGGGGTGGATTCCTCGGTCGCGGCGGCACTGTTGCAGCGCGCCATTGGCGACAGGCTAACCTGCGTATATGTGGACCATGGCTTTATGCGCCAGGGCGAGAGTGAGCAGGTTGTAGAAGTCTTTTCCAATACATTTCCCGTCAAGCTGGTGCACGCCAACGCGGCGGAGCTGTTTTTCCGCGAACTCGAAGGCGTGACCGATCCCGAACAGAAGCGCAAGATTATCGGCAAAAGCTTCGTGGAAGTCTTTAAGCAGGAAGCCGGGAAGCTTGGCAAGCTGGATTATTTCGCCCAGGGCACCATTTACCCTGATGTGATTGAGTCCGGCTCCACCAAAGGCAGTGCCGTGATTAAAAGCCACCACAACGTAGGCGGACTGCCCAAGGAGCTTGGGTTTACCAGCCTGGTAGAACCGCTGCGGATGCTGTTTAAGGACGAGGTTCGTAAACTTGGCTTGGCCTTGGGGCTGCCTGAAAGCCTGGTCATGCGCCAGCCGTTCCCGGGTCCTGGACTGGCCATTCGTGTGATTGGCGATCTGACCCCAGAGAAGGTCGAAATCGTCCGCCAGTCGGACTATGTCCTGCGCGACGAGATTGCCAAAGCCGGGCTGGACAAGGGGATATCGCAGTACTTTACGGTGCTCACCGGCGCTCGCAGCGTGGGCGTGATGGGAGACGAGCGCACCTACGCCTATGCCATCGCCATCCGCGCAGTGACGACCGATGATTTTATGACCGCCGATGTGGCGCAGATTCCCTACGATGTTCTGGGCAAAATTGCCACCCGCATCGTAGGCGATGTACACGGCGTAAATCGTGTGCTGTTTGATATCACCACCAAGCCTCCGGCAAGCATTGAGTGGGAATAATCAGTAAGCATTCAAACTGCTGAGCAGTAAGCAATACAGTAGCAACCGCCGCCCGCGATGATCGGGCGGCGGTTGTTTGTGCTTGACGCATGTGAAAAAGCCCTGTATATTCATGCTCTGCTTGACCTTTATTTTAACCGAACGCGCGATTATAGTTACGGAAACGATGGGAGAAACGCATGCGCAAACTCAAGTTCACCATACTGTCCCTGTCACTGATCCCGGTACTGACCGCGGCGGCCGTCAGCCCTGCACTGGGTATGATCGCCCAGCACTTCAGCGACGTGGATCCGCTTTTGATCAAGCTGATCGTCACGCTGCCGGGGCTTTCGATCATTGCAGCGTCGCTGCTGGTTAATATCATCATTAAAAAATATGAATCGAAGAAGGTCGCGCTGCTGGGCCTGATTCTGTTTACGGCGGGGAGTGCAGCCGGGCTTGTGAATAATATCTATGTCATGCTCATCTTCCGCATTCTGCTGGGCGCCGGTGTCGGGCTGGTGATGCCGCTTTCCACCGCGCTGATTGCTTTGTATATCGACGGCAAGGAGCACGCTAAGCTCATTGGGCATTCTGTAGCGCTTAACAACCTGGGTGGAGTGATAGGCACGCTGCTGTCTGGTCTTTTAATTTCGTTTCACTGGCGGTATACGTTTGCCATCTATCTGCTTGGCTTAATCATCATTGTGCTGGTCGTCTTGTTTCTGCCCAAAGCCGAGATTAAGCGCACCACAAACGGGATTCCAAAACAGATGATGAAAGACATTACGCCGTATCTGCTTTCGATTTTTGTGGTGATGGTGGTGCTGTGTGTTGTTCCTGCAAGTTTCTCCATAATCGCAACCCATTTTTCGTTGGTGCCGCCGGCGGTGATCGGTGTGCTGATGTCCACGATGAATCTAGCGGCTTTCCTGACAGGGCTTGTAGCGGCCCGGATTATGCACTTCACTCGCAACTATATACAGCTCTATGCCGGGCTGCTGTTTGTGGTTTCTTTTTTGGCGATGAGCTTTACAAATAGCGTCGTCTTATCCACGCTTGGGCTGTTTGGCGTTGGCGCTGGTATCGGTGTGATTGTTTCCGTACTGCAATCGCAAATCGCAAAGCATGCCAGCAAGGAATATGTCACGGCAGCTATGGCGATGACAACTGCGGTAATCTATTTCGGTCAGTTTATTTCGCCTATCCTCATTGAGGCGATTCAATCCCTGCTGCACTGGCAGGATGTTCGCGCACCGTACTATCTGGCGGCGATGTTTTCCGTTTTGCTAATCGTTAGCTATCGCAAGGTACCGATTACGGGTATCAACGAAATGGCGAACGCTGACAGCGAAAAGACCGTTTAGTATTGTACTGTGTCTGCTGATGCAAGCAGCGTGATATCTCGGTTATGGATTTCAATCAACCCTTCGTCTTTGAGCTTTTTCAGCTCGCGAAACAATGATGGGCGCTGCACACCCAGAAAGTCGGCCAACTGTTTTTTGCTGATGGGAAGGGTAACGCTTTGTGTGCCTTGCAATAGGGATTGATTGCGCAAATAGGCAAGCAGGTTGTCCCGCAGTGTATTGAGCGTCATCCTGGCGATGCGTTGGTTCATGCCCTGCGAGTTCAAGGACAGCGCTCTGACAAAACCCATCGTGAAGCGATAGTCGTGCAAAAATTCGAGGATCGCATCGCGGTCAACTTGCAGCAGCGTGCACACAGACATGCTATAGATGGTCAGCGGATATTCATTCCGGTCGCCAAATAAAAGGTTCGCGCCGATCAGCCCGCCTTTTTCAAAGGTGAACATGCCCATGGCGGAGCCGTTTTCGGACAACGCATAGGCAGCGAGCGACCCAGCAACAACAAAGTCCAGCGTGGTACAGTGCTGGTGCTGCTGGTGCACGGTCGCACCTTTGTGGTACCTACGGAGCCGGATGCGGCTTGCTGCAATGTGTTTGTTTAGTATTTCGGTGGGAAGTTCCTGTAGCATGGGGATACGGCTGCAATTCTCTGTAATCATAGACAACACCTCCATTACAGTATACAAAAAAGAAACATTGGTGTCTATTCTCTATGCTTTGCATCGCGTATAGTGGGCAAAAGCATAGGGAGGTAGTGTATGGATGTATTAACGCTGGCAATGTGGGGCGGTACGGCCGTATTCCTGGTGGGTTCCTGGATCAAGGATAAACAAAAAACGAAAAAAGCGCTGCTCGTCGCCTTTGGTATGGGAAAAAGCATGGTGGTGAGTATTCTATCGGTGATCTTCCTCATAGGGTTGATACTCACCATCCTGCCGCCGGAGACCATCGCGACCTTTGTCGGCAAACAAAACCTGCTTGTGGCGTCCGTAGTTTCGGCAGCGTTTGGTACGATCACGCTGATTCCTGCGTTCATCGCCTTTCCATTGGTTGGAACACTGGTCAGCGCCGGTGTGGGGACTGTTCCCGCGGTGGCTTTCCTGACAACGCTGACCATGGTGGGGATTGCGACCTTCCCGCTGGAACGGCGCGCGTTTGGGCAAAAGTTTACGCTTGTCAGAAATGGCTTAAGCTTTGTGTTTGCCTTGCTGATCGCGATTATGATGGGGGTGGTACTGTGAAACTTCTGCAAAAGGCCAGGGCAAATCTGTTCCCAATTGCTGTTCTGGCGGCCTATGGGCTGCTGCTGATATTCCGGCCTTCTGCCGGTGTATCATCGCTGAAAAACAGTGTGTACTACATCAAGGAAATGCTGATGATTATGCCGGTCATCTTTGTGCTGACGGCTTTGCTGGACGCATGGGTGCCCAAGGAACAGATTCTTCGGTTTCTGGGAACAAGCGCGGGCTGGAAGGGAACGCTCTTGTCGCTGGTGCTCGGCAGCATTTCCGCTGGGCCGATCTACGCGGCATTTCCACTATGTGTGATGCTGCACAAAAAAGGCGCATCGCTTCGAAACCTGGTGGTGATACTAAGCGCCTGGGCGGTTATCAAGGTGCCAATGCTGCTAAACGAAATGAAGTTCCTCGGGTTCCGCTTCATGGCTGTACGATGGGTGTTGACGGTGTTGGCTATTCTTGTGTTTTCCTGGATCGCCGCCAAACTGGTCAAGGACAGTGATCTGCCGGACAAACAACCGGGGATGAACCAACATGAGGTCAATCGCGCTGCCTGCATAGGCTGCGGTCTGTGCGCACGAAAATGGCCGGAACAGTTCGTGATGGAAAAAGGCAAAGCGAAGCTGAAAAATGCGGAAATCACAATATCGGCGGAGGCGATGCAAGCGGCGGCTGATGCCTGTCCCGCACGCGCGATCTCAGCAGATGCACAGGAATAGACGCGAATCACAGGAGCGAAGCTGACACGCAATCCTTAGCGCACTGCAGTCCTGCGCCTGCGCTGCGAGCGTAAAAGCATCGTATATTTTGTATTTCTTTTGTACATAGTCATACGGAGCTGCGCTACGCATCGCGTTGGGAATGCGATTTGGTCTTTGCTACATCTTTTGTCTGTCGCATCAGCGTACACTTTTTCCGGGAACGTAGAATTGTTGTGACACAAGCGTTTCAGAGCCGTTTATGGTGGTGTTTTCCATACCTGAAAAGCGCTGTTTTGCGGCGCTTTTTCTATGCTTTGAAGGCAGACGAATGAGTACATGTAGTATTGACAAACCCCAGTAAACACAGTATCTTGATGAATGTAAAAACTTTATAAGAATTTTACATTCTTAAAAAGGTTTGCAGGACTCCAACCAGTACCCGGTATTCCCTTGCGTAAGCAAAAACTATGTACAACATGGAGGGTGGAAAATGAAGAAGATCATCTTACTGCTGCTCGCTCTGACGGTCGTATTCGTGTTCACAGCATGCAACACGAATACACCCGAACCGACGACGGCCCCCACAGCGGAACCTACGGTAGAACCGACGGCTGAGCCGACTGCCGAGCCTACGGCAGAACCCACTGCGGAGCCGACCGTAGAACCCACTGCTGAACCGACAGCCGAGCCGACTGCCGAACCTACGGCAGAACCCACTGCGGAGCCGACTGCTGAACCTACGGCAGAACCGACCGCTGAGCCGACTGCTGAACCTACGGCAGAACCCACCGCCGAACCGACCGAAGAACCGGCAGCCGAACCCGCGAAGATCGGCGTAATTTTGGTTCACGATGAAAATACGGGCTATGACTATGCACACATTCAGGGCATCAAAACCGCTGCTGCGGCAGTCGGCTTTACCGATGACCAGATTGTTTGGAAGTACAACATTCCCGAAAACGAAGTCTGCTACGACACCGCGATGGACCTCGTAGAGCAGGGCTGCAACTATGTGATCTCCGACAGCTATGCTCACCAGAGCTACATGCAGCAGGCTGCAAGCGAAAGCCCGGATGTCACCTTCATCTCCATGACGGGCGATACGGCTGCACTGTCTGGCCTTGATAACTTTAAGAACGCCTTCAACTTCACCTTTGAATCCCGCTACGTTTCCGGTGTTGTAGCCGGCATGAAACTGGCCGAGCTCGTAGCCGACGAAAAAGTGATGGATAACAACATGGACGAAGACGGCAATATCAAAATCGGCTATATCGGCGCATTCCCGTACGCGGAAGTGGTGTCCGGTTACACCGGTTTCTTCCTGGGTGTCCAGTCCATCGTGCCCAATGTGGTGATGGACGTGACCTACACCAACTCCTGGTATAACCCCACTGCAGAAGCCGAAGCGGCCAATGCACTGGTTGCCGCTGGCGCGATCATCGTTAGCCAGCACGCCGACTCCACCGGCGCACCGTCCGCCTGTGAAGCGCTGCTCCAGGGTGGCACCACCGTGTACTGCGTTGGCTACAATGTGGATATGCTCTCCGTTGCCCCCACTGCCGCCCTTACCAGTGCGCAGAACGACTGGAGTGTCTACTACACCTACGTGTTTGAGTCCATCCTGAGCGGCGAAGAAATCGCCACCGATTGGGCTGCAGGCTACAACGAAGGCGCTGTCATGATCTCTGCACTGGGCGAAAGCTGCGCAGAAGGCACCGCTGAAAAAGTACTTGAAGTGGAAGCCGCCATTAAAGACGGTTCCCTGAACGTGTTTGATACCTCCACCTTCACCGTGGAAGGCAAAACCGTGACCACCTACCTGGCCATCGATACCGATGGTGACTGGGCTGGCGACACCGGCGAAGCCATCTCCGACGGCGTGTTCCATGAATCCACCCTCCGCAGCGCTCCGTACTTCGGCCTCCGTATCGACGGCATCACCGAACAGAACTAAGCGGATTTCGCAGGAACATATCCGGAAAGGACCACCGTAAAACGTGGTCCTTTCCCTTCATTCGGGCATGGCTTCATGGATGAAGAATGATGAATCAGCCCAAAGATCAAATTTGAATTTCAGCCTGTTCTGGGGTATAACTATATACGTTGTTCATTACGGCACAACACTGTCCAAGGGAGGCACACAGGAATGCAGCAAAGCACGGCGGCGGTCAGTCTGCGCGATATTACCAAGCGTTTTGGTTCAGTCGCCGCAAACGACAAAGTCAGCCTGGACATCCACAACGGCGAGATACTCGCCCTGCTTGGTGAAAACGGCAGCGGAAAAACCACGCTGATGAATATTTTGTCCGGCATTTATTTTCCCGATTCGGGGCAGATTGCGGTCAATGGCACGGAGGTGACCATCCGCAGTCCCAAGGATGTTTACGATTTGGGAATCGGCATGGTGCACCAGCATTTTAAACTGGTGGATGTGCTGACGGCGGCGGAGAACATTATTCTGGGCATGACCGGCAAAGGCAATCTCGACCTGAAAGCCGTCGGCAAGAAAGTTCGGGAAATTTGCGATCTGTACGGGTT
This sequence comes from Candidatus Limiplasma sp., assembly GCA_963678055.1. Classification (GTDB taxonomy): domain Bacteria; phylum Bacillota; class Clostridia; order Christensenellales; family Aristaeellaceae; genus CAXXOK01. The sequence goes on along the minus strand of OY782679.1, from coordinate 2,019,477 downwards.
CGATGTAGACCCCGAGCAGAAAGTGTTTGATATGTCGGTTTCCCAGAAACAGACCGTGGAAATCGTCAAGGTGCTCTACCGCGGTGCGAAAATACTGATTCTTGACGAACCTACCGCTGTGCTGACACCGCAGGAGACGGCAAAGCTGTTCAAGGTGCTGCGGAATATGCGCAATGACGGCAAGGCCATCGTGCTCATTACGCACAAACTGCATGAGGTGGAAGAGATTTCCGACCGGGTTGCGGTGCTTAGACGCGGGCAGAACGCCGGTGAGATTCTCACCAAAGATACCAACGCGGCGGAGATGACCAACATGATGGTCGGGCGCCCGGTATCGCTGAATATCAAACGGCCGGAGCCCAAAAACCGCGAACCGCGCTTAGTTGTCGATCATCTGACCTTTACCGATGAAGACGGCATCACCCGCCTGGATGATGTGTCCTTTACGGCCTACTCCGGCGAGGTGCTGGGCATCGCCGGGATATCCGGTTGCGGGCAGAAGGAACTGCTGGAGACGATTGCCGGTTTGCACCCGTTCAAGGAAGGTGCAATTACCTATATCGCACCGGAAACCAAGAAAAAAACCGATCTGGCGGGGCTTGACCCGCGCCGGATATTTTCCATGGGTGTTATGCTGTCCTTTGTACCGGAGGACAGGCTGGGCATGGGGCTGGTCGGCAATATGGATTTGACCCACAACATGATGCTGCGGTCGTTCCGCCAAGGCAAGGGCATGTTTACCGATCGCAAAAACCCCCGCAAGCTGGCCAATGATGTGGTGAAAAACCTGCAGGTGAATACCCCGAACCTGTCCACACCGGTGCGTATGCTGTCGGGCGGGAATGTGCAAAAAGTGCTGGTCGGGCGTGAAATATCATCCTCGCCGACCGTGCTGATGACCGCCTACGCTGTGCGCGGTTTGGACATCAACTCCTCCTATACCATTTACGATCTGATCAACCAGCAAAAGGAAAAAGGCGTTGCTGTGATCTACGTTGGTGAGGATTTGGATGTGCTGCTGGAGCTGTGCGACAGAATTCTGGTGCTCTGCGGCGGCAAGGTATCGGGAATTGTGGACGGCCCCGGTGCAGACAAGAACAAAGTCGGCATGATGATGACACAATACGGAGAGGATACAAGCAATGAACCCAACGCATAAAATTCCGTGGATTCGTATTGCCAAAAGGGATTCCATCGTGTTTTGGCACAGCTGGCTGATTCGACTGATAGGGCTGCTGCTGGCATTGCTGGCCAGCGCAGTTGTGATTTTCGCTATCGTTCACCTCAACCCCATCAAGGTGTACGAGGCGATGTTTGAAGGTAACTTCGGGTCCAGCCGCCGTATGTGGGTCAGTTTCCGCGATATGGCGATGCTGCTTTGCATCGGGATCGGGCTGGCACCCGCGTTTAAAATGCGCTTTTGGAACATCGGCGCCGAGGGACAGATTTTGATTGGCGGCATTGCAACCGCCGCCGTGATGATTTATTTCGGCAACACCCTGCCGACCTGGGCGCTGCTGCTTGTTTCGCTGGTGGCGAGCCTACTGGCAGGCGCGGCCTGGGGCGCAATCCCGGCTATGTTCAAAGCGCGCTATGGCACCAACGAAACCCTGTTTACGCTGATGATGAACTATGTTGCCATCCAGCTGACGAGCTACTTTGTAGCCGTCTGGGAAAACCCGTTTGGCTCTAATACCGTGGGCATCATCAACCAACGCACGCAGATGGGTTGGTTTCCGCCGCTGCTTGGGCAGAAGTATCTGCTCAACGTCGTCATTGTACTGGCGCTGACGGTTGCGATGTTTGTTTACCTGCGCTACTCCAAGCATGGCTATGAAATTGCGGTGGTGGGGGAATCCAACAAAACCGCGCGTTATATCGGCATCAGCGTTAAACGGGTAGTGATACGGACGATGATGCTGTCCGGCGCGATCTGCGGCCTGGCTGGCTACATTGCAGTCGCCGGGGCATCGCATACGATATCCACCGGAACAGCGGGTGGTAACGGGTTTACGGCTATCATTGTGGCCTGGCTTGCCAAGTTCAACACCTTCGTGATGATATTGGTGGCGGGTCTGCTCGTGTTCCTTGAAAAAGGCGCGATACAAATTGCCTCCCAGTACAACCTGAACGACTACGCCTCTCAGATGATCACAGGCATCATCTTGTTCTTTATACTCGGCAGCGAGTTTTTTACCCGCTACCGGCTGATCTTCCGCGGACGGGAGGGCAAGTAAGATGTCTCAAATATTATCTTTAATGCAGGCAGCGATCGTGTTTGGCACCGTGATCCTGTTTGGCGCGGTGGGCGAGATACTCACGGAAAAATCCGGTAACCTGAATCTGGGCGTGCCGGGCATTATGTACCTGGGCGGCATCGCCGGTCTTGGTGGCGCGTTTTACTATGAAAACGCTGTAGCCATGCCTGTGCCGTTTATCGGGTTGCTGATCGCGCTGCTTTGCGCACTGCTGGCGTCGGTGCTGGCAGGGTTTATCTACAGTTTTCTGACCATTACGCTGAAAGCCAACCAAAATGTAACCGGACTGACCCTGACCATTTTCGGTTCCGGTGTCGCCAACTTCTTTGGCGGCGCGATGAACAAGCTGGCTGGTGGTGTGGGGCAAATTTCCGTTGCACCGACTAGTGGTGCCTACAGGGCCACACTGCCGTTCCTATCCAATGTCGGGGTGTTTTCTTCGCTGGGCTTTATGGTGTATCTGGCCATTGTTTTGGCGGTGCTTACCAGCTGGTTCCTGCGGAAAACCCGCACGGGCTTAAACCTCCGTGCCGTGGGTGAAAACCCTGCCACGGCAGATGCCGCAGGCATCAGCGTGACCAAGTACAAGTATCTGTCCACCTGCGTGGGTGCGGCAATCACCGGTATGGGTGGGCTGTATTACATTATGGACTACATCAAAGGCACCTGGGCCAACGATGGCGGGATTGAAAAACTCGGCTGGCTGGCGGTCGCGCTGGTTATCTTCGCGCGCTGGAAGCCGCTGCAAGCCATTTGGGGCTCATATCTGTTTGGTATTTTGTTCTGGCTGTACTTCTACATCGGCGGCTTGACCCGTTCGTCGCAGGAGCTGTTCAAAATGCTGCCGTATATTGTGACCATACTGGTGCTGATTGTTGTTTCCATGCGCCGCAAACATGAAAATCAGCCACCCGCAAACTTGGGGCAGCCGTATTTCCGTGAAGACAGATAAGTTGTATGCTATTTAGCGGAAGTGTACTGTGCCGTCCTGCATACTGTCGATAATGGCAAGGCTTTGTACATTGTAACCGCTCTTGCGCAGGGCATCTCCGCCGCCCTGGAAACCTTTTTCAATCACAATTCCGATACCCGCAACGGCGGCTCCGGCCTGACTGGCAATGTCCAGCAGGCCTTTTTGTGCTTTGCCGGTAGCCAGAATATCATCTACGATCAAAATGCGGTCATCGGAGGAGAGATAGCGTTTTTCAAGGATCACCGTGTAGTCTCTGCCGCGTGTGAAGCTGGTAACCACAGTGCGGTAGACCGCGCCGTCGATGTTCTTGCTTTCGGATTTCTTAGCAAACACCACCGGAACCCCAAATTGCAGCGCGGTGAAGCAGGCAATGGCGATGCCGCTGGCCTCAATGGTGATGACCTTGGTGATTTTCTCTTCATGAAACAGGCGTTTAAATTCCCGGGAGATCTCATCCATCAGCTGAATATCGATCTGGTGGTTCAAAAAACCGTCCACCTTGATGATTTGTTCATCCTTCACCCGGCCGTCCCGGACGATGCGCTCCTTGAGAAGATCCATCTTAACATCTCCATCTTCGTTAGCTTATTTCTAACTATTATACTCGCAGACTGCCGTTTTGGGAATGCTTACAGGAAAGAAAAACAAAACGGGGCGGAATCGGTGGTTTCGAAAGGGATTCAAAACGACATCTTGAATACATAAAGCATTGTACTAAAGCTGGTTTCATAGAGAGACGTAAGGAGGATACAGCATGAACTGTAACTATATTGTCGGGATTAAACTGGACAACCGGGTGGCCAACGCCGGGGTGCTGCAGCAAGCGCTGACAAAGAATGGCTGTCTGATCAAAACTCGCCTTGGCTTGCACGAGGTAGATGATGACAGCTGCGCCAATTACGGCCTGATTGTGCTACAGCCCTGCGGCACGCTGCAAGAGGTTGAGCAGCTGGTAAAAGACCTGAATACACTGGACGGCATCACCGCGAAGCTCATGGATTTGAACTAGAGACTATGTTTAACGTATGAATTTCTAATTCTTGTCGAATTTCGATGTGAATCTTGATTCTAGTTTTTCTATTGAAGCAATATCACTCAGGGCTATAGCTGTGTTACGGGATATTTAGTAACTGCTTTGCTTCTACTAAAACTTTGTTTGCATAACGTTGAATATCTTTTTTTAGTATTCTGATGTTACTATATGAGCCACGCATAATTAAATCACTAAATACCTTTAGGGTGTTTGATTCATTTAACTTGGTTTTATCAGCTTGGTTTGGTAGCTTATTGATAATATTGCTAAATGTCTCCTCGGTTATCTTTATCCTATCATCAATTGATAAACTCTTAAACTCAATAATGCTATCAAATCTTGAATATAAAGGATCACCGAATATTCGTTTTGCTTCCAAAGCATCTCGAAAATTTGATGTGCATAGAAATATGCAATCAGCAACATCTACTTGGTATTGTTGATCTTTGTATATCCCTTCATCAAACATTTGGTAAAACGCGTTATATAGAGCAGGATTCACCTTATCAAGCTCGTCAATATGAATAAGATTATTTTCTCTTCTAATTAAATCTCTTGTCAAAGTGTTTTTTCCATGTTCTCCACCAAAGACATAATTATATGCTTCTGCGTTTTGATACATTGAAAGCTGGATTCGTGTTAGTTCGCCACCAACACAATTACACATTATCTTCGCGGTTTCGGTTTTACCAATACCAGAATTTCCATTCAAGAGGACAACAATCGGTCTTCGACTATATGTTTGTGAATAAATGCTTATTAGTATCTCATCAATTGCATCATTTTGTCCGCGAATATGCTGTTTGCATTGAATATTCATATCCCTAATAATATCATCAGAAATCTCAAGGTATTTTGTTGATTCATAGGATAAGATATCACCATGACATTTTTCAATATCATTTCTTATTTTTCGTGGTGGATTGCACAGGAATAGATTGACTACATTGATTCTGGGATCTTTTAGAATTGCTAAAAAAGAATTGTTTGCCCATTCAGATAACGCATAGTAATCATCAGTACCTATATATAAGTATTCAAATATCGCTGGAGTTATGTCTGTTTTTTCAGCTCCACTAATTTCATGTCTTTGGACATTGATAACATTAATTAAATCGCGAATTTCTGAAACATTATCAAAGCCACTAATTAGTTTCTGGAAACCTATATCACTCCCAGTGAAGATTGTTACTGTTTTCATTATACACCTATTCCTGCTAGCATTACATCGTAAATTGGTAATTTCTCAACTGACTCACTTTTGCTTTTTTGAGAACCTGTTATTCTTACCCGCTCCTCGATAACTTTGCTACCAAATTCAAATTCCTGTGTCATATTGAGTTTACCTTGAGCAATTCTCCCAACTTTTACGGCAAAAAGAACCAGGTCCATTTTTATGATATCAGCCATAGTATAGTTATTTCTGAATGCGTCATTGTTGAAGCGAAAAACTACTTTACTTGAGTTGTCGTTCGTTTCTCCAATTAATTCATAATATCCTTTACCCTTGTGAATGACTTCCTCAACACCGGAAATATCAAGTGAAAAGTTGTCGTCTATTCTTTGCGGTTTATCTGGAACCATAATCTTGAAATACGGGGCTGCAAGATTAATATAAGCAAAAGAATTATAGAGCGGATAAATATCAAAGTTCTTAAGTACTTCAATGCTGCCTTTATCTTCTTTTACTGCTTCAATGAAATCTGAGAGCAATGTGTTCTCAATTATGTTCCGAACGAGCTTATTTCGTGCCTTTTCAAAGCTTGCGTTAGCATTTACTTCGAATTTATAATCTACACCGATTAATGACTTAAAAAGCGTTTTGATAACAGAGTTTCCTCCAACAGAGGCTTTTGCAGTTGCGCCTCCGCTTGCTTCAGTTTCTGTACTCTTTAAAAGCTCTGTGAAGCTTGTCATGTTTCCATTGTTTATTATCTGAAGATAGTCAGTCACTGAACCTTCGTCAAAATAAACTACCCTTGATAACTGATAATCATTATTTTTCATTAGCATTCTCCCCAACACTCAGACTTGAAGATAGTAGACTTGTATTTTTTATCATTATACTATATTGCTTTTATGCGCACAATTAATAATAAATATCTTGTAATTGATAAAGAACTAAAAAGAAATCAAAATCTGATACGATTCCAATATACTTTAACACCCTGTTCTGTACAGAACAGGGTGTTAAAGTATATATGGTCTGGTACTACTCTACCTTTTTCCAGGTCTGGTTGCCGCATTTGGGGCATACGGGAAGCGCATCGGTATCACTGTCCAGGGTGATGATCTTGCCGCATTTCAGGCACTTGTAGGTTCCTTTGCCGGGGGTATCGCCGGTTTTCAACATGAAAGACCCTCCTTACGTGTCAGTCGTTATAGAATATCGTTTTTCGTTGGGCCTGCGGTTGTCATTTGCTGGTTACAGTATACCATGTCGAAAGGTAGGATTAAAGCAGCTTGCGCTCAAAGCGTTTGTACTGCAGCCATATCCACATCGCCGAAAGCAAAACGGCAGGGAGCAGGTCAAGGTAATTTTGCTGTTGAAATAGTTTTGCGATCCAAAAAGACGGAAGCCAACCAAACAAATACTGTAGTCCGTTTGTCAGAAAAAACGGAACCGGAAATCCGCATAGAAGAAGTCCGGAAATCTTCGAAAGTGCCATACCTTCCACGCGGTTATGCGAGTAAGCAACAACCAGCATCGCTACAGGCACGCAAAGCAGAACCGAAAGTAGGCTCAGCAGTAGAATATTCCAGAGTGTCCATTCCGTCAGCGCGCAGCACATGAGCAGCGCGGCGGAGACGATCGCTGAAAGCAAAGCAGGGTAGATGAGCCTTGAGACGATATAACCATCCCTGCGCACAGGCGTTACAGCCAGGTAAGCGGCGACGTGCTCGTCAATTTCCGACAGCATGACCATTGCGGAGATGAATACTAAAAGATAAGGCGCGATCACCGCCAGAAACAGATCAAACAGAAGGTAATATCCCGAAAGCACACTCGCTGTGTGAAACGCGGCCGTAAGCTGTGCTTCCAGAAACGGGATACCAAAGCGAAACAATGCGGCGATCAGCAGTGGCATAAAACACAGGATAAAGAGCATGCTGTCGCCGCGAATTTCCCGAAAAAACATCCGCATGGATAAAAGATTGGACTTCACAGCGTAATCCCTCCCACAGACAGCAGCATACGCCGGACGACACGCACGGCGATTAAGTAGAACCCCGCCGTCCACACCAGCAGCGAGAGCAGCACAAGCGGCATGATGCCGCGGCCCGTGCAAAGCATCAGCATGCTTGCTCCGGGGTGCAGCACGAACAGATTCGACGGTACGAAGAACATCCACAGGATGGCCGGAACGACGGTCAGTATCTCCAGCGGCACTGCGGCGAGGAAAAACTGGTTGAGGGTTTTGATCTTGCATGTGGCGATCAGCCCCAGCGAGGAAAACAGGCAGGAGCACAAAAACACCGACACGAGGAACAACAGGGGAGAGCGGACCACGCCCGCGCCCAGGCCGATTACCGCCGCGACAAGCGTGGAGATCAGACCGATGGATATAAGCTTGGACAGCACATAGTCCCATGCACCCACTGGGGAGACGGCGATTGAGTCCAGCACCCGCTCGTTCTTTTCAAACAGCACGATTGCGCCCATGAAGAAAAGCCCCATCGCGGCGGGATCGGTGAAGATCATCACGGCGGCCACGTCGCTGCGCCAGGCGTCCGGCAGGGCATAGAGCAGGCCCAGGTATACAAGCGTGAACAGGCTGTAGATCGTATAGAAACCGTAACGGATTTGAAAGCGGATATCGGCAAGGATCAGCGTTTTCGCCTTCATTGCAGACCCCTCCCGGTGATCTCGACGAACACGTCGTTGAGTGTCGGTTCGGCGGAGTGGACGCTGGCAAGCCTGCCCTGCTGCGCTAATTGCAGAAAGAGTGCATCGTCGCCGGTCTTTTCCAGCGCTACGCTGCGCTCCATAAGTGCGCCGTCCGGCGCGGGATAGGCATAGGTCATCATCACAGCGCGATGGCGCGTCATCAGGGCTTTGGGCGTATCCAGTGCGGCGATAGCTCCGTCTACGATGAACGATACGCGGTCGCAGAGCTCCGCTGCATCGTACATGTTATGCGTGGTCAGGATCACGGTTCGGCCCGCCGCCTTTTCTGCAAGAATCATATCCTTCATCACGCGGGCGTTGGAGGGGTCGAGGCCGCTGGTCGGCTCATCCAGGAACAGCAGATTCGGCTCGTGTAAAAGCGCTTTGATGAAGTTCAGCCGCGACTTCATCCCCTTGGAATATTCCGCTACCTTCTTGTCGGCGTCGCGGTCCAGCCCGATCGCCCGTAAAAGTTCGTCGATATCCCGGTGGGTTTCATACAGTGACGAGAAAAACTGAAGGTTCTCCCGCCCCGTCAGCTTTTCATAGAGGCTTGGGAACTCGAAGTCCACCCCGATGGTCTGGTAAAAGTCACGGGTTGCATGCCTGACCTCCGTGCCGCCTACTTCCACAGTGCCACCATAGCGGGGCAGCAGCCCAATCAACAGCTTTTGCAGTGTGCTTTTACCCGCACCGGACGGCCCGAGAAACCCGAAGATCTCACCATCCTGCACGGTAAAACTCATGGACTGGATGAAGGGTTTGTTTGTATAGCTGAACCGTAGATTTTCAACGTTAATCATGCTTGCTCTCCAAACATTTGCAGTACTACGCCGTGGATGACGATGCGAAGAACCTCGTCGAAGTGGTCGCGCGATATTTCATCCTTGTGAAATAAGAACAGGAATGTGCCCCGTATCGCGGCGGAAAACACGGCGCTTTTCTTTGCATCGGCTTTTGGAAGCAGTGCCATCAGCTGGGCGGTCATGCGTTCGTCGTCCAGGATGTTGGCCTGCAAGAACTCCGGCGGTGCGTTGCGCATCAGCAGTTCGAGCTCGCCGTTTTCCATGAGTTTGAGAAGAAAGGAACCGTCCAGCGATTGGTAAAGCCCGATGATGAGCTCCGTCAATTCTTCCGGGCCAGGGGTTTGCGGCATGCCAGCGACCTGTTTAACCAGTTGCTGCTGGATTTCCGTATTGTATTTGAGGATTACATCAAAGATCAGCGCTTCTTTGGATGCGTAGAACAGATAAAACGTGCCCTTGGGGATCTTGGCGCGGCGCACGAGATCGTCCACGGTCGTTTTACGAACGCCATAGAGGGAGAGACACACTTCGGCTTCCTGTAATAGCCGTTCTTTGATATAGGCTTTCTCCGTTTCCGAGAAGGATCTTGGCATCATGGCACCTCCATAAATACCGTATGACTAATATTGGTAATATAGTCATAATAGAACGGGTTTGGGAATCTGTCAATACTGTTTGCAAAAAAAACGCGCCATTTGGCGCGTGTAAAAGGCATTGCTATGAAAGAACCTTACTTAAAACAGCGTATCCGGATAGAACCCTTTTTGGTGCAGCTCTTTAAGCTTCTGCTGCACAACGGGTTTGTCTTCCTTATAGGTTACACCAAACCAGGAGGCTTGCGTTGTCAGCACATCAATGGTCAAGCCATCCTTATGCATCATTTCGTCGGCCAGCGTGGGCAGCACGTATTCGGCGCGCAATTCGTCCGGTTTCAGGCCGCGCAGGAAGGCGTGGAAGCGTTCCTCAGCAACATCCAAAAACCAGGGAGTAAAGCCAAACAGGTTCATGCTGACCAGGCTATCAGGATCGAGCACAACGCCATCGGGGTCGGACTGGGTATCGCGGATGGAACCATCCGGGAAGCACTGAATTTTGTAAGTCTCGGTGATGCTTGCAAGCTTACCCTTGTCATCGGTTTCGCAAACACCACGTGTAACCGTACCGTTATCGCTGACGGTGTTTTTCAGCCGATAGCAAACCATGCAGGCTTCCTGCTGTGGCGACAGGGTTTGCAGATGGGTGAAGATACTCCCGTAGGGCTCGCGGCCATAATAATCGTCTGCATTGATGACAGCGAACGGCTCGTGAATGATATCTTTGGCGCAAAGTACAGCGTGCACGGTGCCAAAGGGCTTGGTGCGTTCCTTGGGCAGTTGGTACCAGTCTGGCAGGCTGGAGAAATCCTGTACGGCGTACTCCACCGTTACTTTGCGGCTGAGCCTGTCGCCAATCAGGTCGCGGATGCGCTGCTCAAAATCTGCTTTGATAATGAACACGACCTTGTTAAAGCCGGCTTTCAGCGCATCGTATATCGAGTACTCCAGCAGTATTTCGTTGTGCGGGCCCATACCTTCAACTTGCTTGTCTCCGCCGTAGCGAGAGCCCATGCCGGCGGCCATGATTAATAATGTTTTATCCATGCGAGGATCTCCATTTCATTGTTCGGTCAGTGTTGTTTTGGAACGGATGCGGATGGGGAGTTTCACGACTTCCTTGTGATGATGAAAGCCTTCTGCGCTATCGGGCCGAAACAGTACAGTTACGGTGCGAAACATCAGCCGGATATCTGACATCAGTGAGAAGCGGTGAATGTACATCAGGTCGAGGATGATCTTGTCCTTGGGGGAAGTGTTGTACTTGCCGTCGATTTGGGCCAGTCCCGTCATGCCCGCCTTCATTTTCTGGCGGTATACGAATTCCGGCACATCGCGGGTGTAGCGGTCCACGTTTTCCAGCATCTCCGGACGCGGACCGACTATGCTCATATCGCCTATAAAGACGTTGAACAGCTGGGGAAGCTCATCAATGCGCAGTCTGCGCAGCACATGACCCACCTTGGTGATGCGATTGTCGTTTTTGGTGGTCGAAACATGCGGGGTAGACTGGTCGTGATCAAACATGGTTCGGAACTTGATAATGGTGAAGATTTTACCGTTTAGGGTGGCGCGTTTTTGCTTGAAAAACACGGGTCCCTTGTCATAAAACTTAATCAGGATGGCGGTAATCAGCATGACTGGGCTTAGTACCACAATGCCGATGCCGGAAAAAACAACATCCATCAGCCGTTTGACGATGCGCTGCATGGGGGTGAGCTCCACACGGAAGGTGTGCAGGAACAGTGTATCGTCAATTACGACCTGTGTGGAAGAGGATATAATCACATCCTCCAGCTCGGCTGCCAGGTACATGGCTTTGCCATGCTTGTAGCAAAATGCTTCGATGGCCGCTTCCTCGGTATCGGGGATGCCGGCGAGGAATACCACGTCATGTTCCTGTATGGTTTTATGCAGGTCATCGCAGTGGTAGTGCAGTACATCGCATAGCTGATAGCGCTTGGGAAAGGTATTCAGCTTTTCGGCGATATGGTCGGCAAGCTCCTGCGTGGCGGCGATAATGCAGCAGCGCTGCGGAGGGTTTAGTTTGTAATAGAGCTGATCACCCAGCCGGACAATGGTGTAGATGATTCCTGTTTGCAAAACCATCGTCAGGCAGAACCACAGAAAATCCATGCCAAACAAAATCAGGCGGGGATTTTTAGCCGGGTTCACGTTCATGATTTGCAACTGGAGGTAGGTGACCAAATCCGTCAGGATGACAGAGATCAGGATCGCAAAAAACACCGAGCGTGTTTTGCGCGCGCCCATCTGAAATCCACCGTACACATTGCCAAGCAGCAGCAGCACGATGGCAAACGTCGCCATGGTGATGGCGGTTGTACGGTTGTAGGCCAGAATTTGCGGGTTACTGATCGACTGCATCAGGAAGAAAGCGAGGAATACGCACAGGTACAGAAGCATCTGGGATACCGCCGTCAATAACTGCGATAGAAACGATCGTTTCTTCATTTGCCCTCCGTGCAAAACGATGCCCCGCACTTATGTAAGAATGCAGGGACAATAGTGTAGCTCAATGAAAATCGGCTTTTAGACATAAAAAAGTATACCATAAACCATACAATCAGTCAAAAATATTCGGTGTGACGAGAGGGCAGCGCTATACCTTGAACAGGATGCCAAGTACCGCGCCGACGGCGATATAGGCAATGGGATGAATGCTGCTGAGCCGCTTGATTCTTTGCAGCAGGAACAGCCCGACAAATAGCCCCAGCGGCAGCCAGCGAAGCGAAGAAAACCCGCCATCCGCCGTGAAAAGCACCGATTGGAGCACCGCATACCCCGCTGCGGCGATGAGGCCGGTAACGGCGGGTCGCATGGCTTCCATACCGCCCTGGATACGGCGGCTTTTTTCAAAGCGGTCCAGTACGCGTACAACAATTAGTATGGTTAAAAATGCCGGAAGAATTAACGCAAACGTCGCTGTTACCGCGCCCGGGAGGCCTGCTACATGAAACCCTACGTAGCTGGCCATGTTTACGCCAATGGGGCCGGGGGTAGACTCCGACACCGCAACCATCTGCATGAGCTGATCGATAGAAAACCAATGGGGATAGTTTTGTGACATCTGGATTAAAAACGGCAGGGTGGCCAGCCCGCCGCCGATGGCGAACAGACCCGCCTTGAAGAACTCAAACGCTAATTGCAGAAAAATCATGCTTCACGCCTCCTTCCAAAAAAGAAAGCACCGAATACCGCAAAGGCAAGCGACACATAAATCGGCGAGACATGAATGATGGCAACTGTAACAAAAGCAATGATAGCAATGGCTGCTTTCAGCCACGAGCGAACGTTTTTCTTTGCCAGATTCCATACAGTGGAGGCGATCATCGCACTGACGGCAATGCGGATTCCCGCAAAGGCATGCTGCACCCACACAATGTCCGAGAAGTTGGACAGCACAGCAGCGATCACTGTGATAATAATCAGCGATGGCAGCACAACGCCAACGGTCGCAGCAATCGCGCCGAGGATGCCTTTTCTGCGATAGCCAAGGAAGGTGGAAATATTCACACAGATTACACCGGGTGTCGTCTGGCTGACGGCGAAATAATCCAGCAGTACATCCTCGGTAATCCATTGTCGTTTCTGCACAATTTCACGGATGAGGATGGGAAGCACCGCATAGCCACCGCCAAAGGTGATGCTCCCGATCAAAAAAAATGTACTCAGCAGGGTCCAAAGCTCTTTCATGCGCGTTCTCCTTTGCGTTCTACAAAGGTTTCTCGTAAGTCGGGTGGTTTTCCTGCCGTTTAGCGTTTGACAGTTTGGGTATACTGTACATATAGGAGGTGCTGACGATGGAACGATACCGCGTAGAAGGTATGACCTGTGCCGCTTGCAGCGCACATGTTGATAAAGCGGTTCGCAAACTGCCGTTCGTAGAAGACGTGCAGGTTGATTTGCTTGGCAACTCCATGCGTGTAAAAACCAGCGACGGGACTGCGCACGAAACGGAGATTGTATCCGCGGTGGACCATGCCGGATATCACGCGATTGCAAGTCAGCCCGCGAAAGAGACAACACAAGAACCTGAAATTCAGACTAAAGAGCCTATGCGCGTCCGTTTCTGGACTTCGCTTATTTTCCTCGTCCCGCTGATGATGATCGGCATGGGGCAGATGCTAGGGCTCCCGATGCCCGCGTTTTTACAAATGGAACAATACCCGATGACCAATGCGCTGTTGCAGCTACTGCTGGCAACGCCGGTGCTGTTTATCAACCGTGCGTACTTCAGCAACGGACTTAAGCTGCTTGTGCGCCGTGCACCGAATATGGACAGCCTGATTGCGGTAGGCAGCGGCGCGGCGTATGTATACGGCATCGTCATTTTGCTGCAGATGTCGATGGCGCAGGGCATGCGCGTGAATGAACTTTCCGGCAACCTGTACTTTGAATCCGCCGTGATGATACTAACGCTGGTTACCCTGGGCCGCAGCCTGGAAGCGCGCGCCAAAGGGCGCACCACCGAAGCCATTAAAAAGCTGATGGCACTTGCGCCTGATACCGTCCGTGTGATTCGGGATGGACAGGAGACGGTGATCGCCACCCAGCAGGTACGCACCGGCGATGTGCTGCGCATTCGCCCGGGCGAGAGGATTCCGGTTGACGGCACGCTGATCGAAGGTGATATCACCGTAGATCAGTCGCACATCACCGGCGAAAGCCTGCCTGTGGATAAGCACAAGGGCGATACGCTGGTGGCCGGAAGCCTCAACCCGGCGTTTACCTTCCTTATGGAAGCTACGAATGTAGGGGAAGACACGACCTTGCAGAAAATCATCCAGCTGGTATCGGAGGCGGGCGCAAGCAAAGCGCCGATTGCCAAACTGGCGGATAAGATATCCGGCGTGTTTGTACCGATTGTGATGGGAATATCGCTGGTCACTTTTGCCGTATGGATGATCGCGGGGGAAGGCTTCTCCTTCGCGCTCAGCATGGCGATTACCGTGCTGGTTATATCCTGCCCCTGCGCCTTGGGGCTGGCAACTCCGGTGGCGATTATGGTCGGTACAGGGGTTGGCGCGCTGCACGGATTGCTGTTTCGTAACGGCGAAGCGCTGGAAACCCTTCACCGCGTGAAGCATATTGTATTTGACAAGACCGGAACCCTGACCGAAGGAAAAATGACGGTCCATACCGTTGTACCTGCTGATGGGATTTCAGAGCAAGAACTCTTGCAGGCAGCTGTCACGCTGGAAGCGGGCAGCGAACATCCTTTGGCGAAAGCCGTGATCCAATATGGCACGCAGCATGGCGTTGTACCCGAAACCGTGCAAAACTTCAAGGCAACGGCCGGATTTGGCCTTTCCGCTGACATAGCGGGCGAGCCCGCCTTTGCAGGGAAACCGGAATGGATGGAGCAAAACGGGATTCCGATGGCTGGCTATCAGGCGCAACTTGCCGAAATCGGTGCGCAGGGTGTATCGGTGCTCTGTTTTGCCAGAGGTCAGCGTTTGCTGGGCTTCCTGGGCATCGCCGATACCATTAAACCGGATGCAGCGCTGGCTGTGCAGGCCCTAAAAGACCTGCACGTTAAGCCATGGCTTTTAACCGGCGACCGCAAGGAAGCCGCGATGGCCATCGCCAGCGAAGCGAGTATTACCGACATCATGGCCGAAGTACTGCCTGCCGATAAGTCCGAGCAGGTCAAAACCCTGCAAGCAAACGGGCTGGCCGTGGCAATGGTCGGGGATGGCATTAACGATGCACCGGCGCTGAAACAGGCGGATGTGGGCCTGGCCATGGCATCGGGAACGGATATTGCTATGGAGACCGCGGATGTGATTTTGAGCGGCCAGCAGCTGCGCAATGTGCCCGATGCCATACGGCTTAGCCGTGCGGTAATCCGCAACATCAAGCAAAACCTGTTCTGGGCATTTTTCTACAATGTCATCGGCATTCCGATTGCCGCGGGGCTACTGTACCCGTTCTTTGGGATTACGCTGAGTCCGATGATCGCGGCCGCGGCGATGAGCCTGAGCTCCGTGACCGTTGTAACCAACGCCCTCAGGCTGAAACGATTTACTATCGACAACCGAAAGGAGAACCCTATGAACGATTTCAGAGGAAACATCACCCCCTTAGTTAGAATGCAAGCTGAAACTGACATTGAAAACAAAACACAGGAGTCTAAAACGCTCTTAATGCATATTGACGGCATGAACTGCAACCACTGTAAGAAGGCCGTGGAGGAAGCATTGCGCGGCGTTGTAGGCGTTTTCAGTGCCACGGTAGACCTGGACAAACAGGCCGCCGAAGTTACCGCAAACCAGACCCTGTCCAATGCTTTGTTGATTCAGGCAGTCGAGGATGCGGGCTACAGCGTTCGCGGCATTTCTTGACTAAAAGCTCTCTGTTCCACTATACTTTAATAGTGTAGTGGAACAGAGAGGAAGTGAAGCCCATGGAAATCAAAACACCATTTGACCGGCTCCAAGAGTATGCCAGGGATAACGAACAGGCTTTGGTTCGGGGCGCGACGATTGATAAAACGTTATACTCCAAGTATGGCGTCAAGCGCGGACTGCGCGATGAAAACGGTAAAGGCGTCCTTGCGGGGCTGACGAATATTTCGGAAATTCAGGGCCGCGCCGAAGTGGACGGCAAACTGACACAGGCTGACGGCCATTTATGGTACAGAGGCTACAATATTAACGACCTTGTCAATGGCGTAAACCGCGAATCCCGTTTTGGATTTGAAGAGATCGCCTATTTACTGTTGTATGGTGAACTGCCCACCCAGGAGAGATTGCAGGAGTTTACCGACCTGATTGCGGATAACAGGAATTTGCCCACAAACTTTGTGCGGGACGTAATTATGAAAGCCCCCAGCGCAGATATGATGAATTCCTTAAGCCGCAGCGTACTGACCCTGGCAAGTTACGATTCCAATGCGTCCGACCTTTCCATCAGCAATACACTGCGGCAGTGCCTGCGCCTGATCGCGGTATTCCCAATGCTGGCTGTTTACGGTTATCATGCATTTAACCATTACGAGCAGGACCAGAGCATGTATATCCACCGTCCCGACCCCAAACTGTCGGCGGCGGAAAACCTGTTGCATATGCTTCGGCCGGATATGAAGTACACGGCGCTGGAAGCGCAGGTGCTGGATTTAGCGCTGATTTTGCATATGGAACACGGCGGCGGTAATAACTCATCCTTCACCACGCATGTGGTTACGTCATCGGGTACCGATACGTATTCGGCAGTCGCGGCAGCGCTGGCAAGCCTGAAAGGCCCCAAGCACGGCGGTGCGAATATCAAGGTTGTGCAGATGATGAACGACTTGAAAAACAACGTATCCGACACGACCGATGAAGAAGAAGTGGAAGCCTATCTGCTCAAGCTTTTGCATAAGGAAGCGTTTGACAAGAAGGGCCTGATTTACGGTATCGGTCACGCGGTATACTCCGTTAGTGATCCGCGTGCACGGGTGTTCAAATCGTTTGTAGAAGAGCTCTGTAACGAAAAATGCCACCTTGAGGAGTACGCGCTATATTCCATGGTCGAGCGCCTTGCCCCCAAGGTAATTACCAGCGAACGCCGCATCTACAAAGGGGTCAGCGCGAACGTGGACTTCTTCAGCGGTTTGGTGTATTCCATGCTGGGCATCCCCGAGGAGATGTTCACACCGATCTTCGCCATTGCGCGTATCGTTGGCTGGAGTGCACACCGTATGGAAGAGCTGATCAACATGGACAAAATCATTCGTCCGGCGTATATGGCAGTGTTCCCCCGGCGGGAGTATCAAGCGCTGGAAGAACGCGGCTAAGTGCGTAAATTTTTGCTCTTAGACGAAAACGCAATAACATAAAAAAGCCACCCCTGTGGGTGGCTTTTTTATGCGCGCTTATTGCTTGCGGCAGGTTTTATCTTTGTACATGAGCTGATCTGTGATTTGTATCAGTTCGTCCACATCATATTGCTTGGTCTGGTCCACATACACGATGCCAAAACTTAGCGAGGTGCTGTACGGCTTGCCGTTAGAATAGCTGGACAAGGTCTGTTCGATGCGCTTCATGTACGACGGCCCGATATTCAGTGTGGATTCCAGAATCACAACAAACTCATCCCCGCCGAAGCGGCAGACAAAATCCTCGTAATTAGCATGGGATTGCAGCACTTTGGATACATCCTTGAGCACCTGATCGCCAACCGTATGGCCGTAGACATCGTTAATGTTCTTAAATCCATTGATATCGATCATCATAACGGTGAAAGGGTCCGGACATCGCAGTTTGTATTGCAGCCTGCTTTCGAGCTGGGCGCGGGAATGCAGGGTAGTTAGCGGGTCTTTTTGCAGTTCGTGCCGCTCCATTAGCATAAACGTGATGAACGCCGCCAGTACATACATCGGAATACCAAGCGACAGTCCAAAGAACAGCATCTGCAGCGTAACACCGGTGATCGGGAGCAGGATCAGCACCACGATGACCTGGGTGATACGACCGTTAATCATTTGCCGCTTGCGATAAAACCAGGCGATGACGATAATCGCAAACAGGACCGTGATTCCGTTGCCAATAGGCGAGCCGATGCCCCGGTAATATTCGTTGTTTGCGTCGACTCGGAACAGGAATCCGTCGCTGAAAAAGTTGACGATGACCAGCGCGATATTAACATATACCGGTAGCAGGTACAGGTAGGTGCGCTTTGCGTTGCCTTCTTTTGAAAGCGTGATGATATAGTCCATATAACAAAGACCCAGCGACGCCGGTAGGAGATTGATGCTAAAAAACAGCACATTCACCCCATAGTGGATGGGGATCAGGGCGGGTTTGCCGGGGATGGCAATCAACCAGGATGCAACCTCCATGGTACCCGCGATGATCAGCGACACCGTGAAGCGCTGGAACAAGACGGTAGACTGACTGCGGTGAGAGGTTTCCTTTTTGAGGAACCAATATAAAACAAGACTGATTAAAACACTGAAAATAAGAAGATCGCTATACTCAAGGTTGATAATGCTAAACATATGTCATCTCCAACTTGTTTTAAATCTGTCGGGTTGAAACGATCGTGATGTATGTTTATTTTATCATAAAAAGAACCGGCAGGGTAGGGAAAATAGACGGGCTAAACTTGGGCTATGCTTTGCCTGCATCGTCGGCCATATATAGAGACAGAAAGAAGCCCTCCGGTTGTCCGGAGGGCTTGAAATCGAGCGGCATTGAAGCTGTTGCTGCGGTACTTTGGTATCAGCGCAGGACACGCTTTGGTTTGCGGCGGCGCATTTGCGGTTTCTGCACTTCTTTTTTCTGACCCTGCAAGTTAAACAACTCATCGCGCAGTTTAGCGGCCTTTTCAAAGTCCAGATCTTTGGCAGCCGAGAGCATCTGATCTTCAATGGTCTTGAGCAGCTCTTCACGCTCTTCCTCGCTGATGTTGCTTTCCGGATTGGCGGCAAATGCATTGGTAATGCGCAACAGCGCCTGCACGGTGGATTGCACGCTTTGCGGCGTGATGCCGTGAAGCTTGTTGTACGCCTCCTGCAAGGCGCGGCGGCGGTTGGTTTCGTTGATGGCTTTCATCATGCTGTCGGTCAGCTGATCGCCATAGAGAATCACCCGCCCGTTCAGGTTGCGGGCCGCGCGCCCGATGGTTTGCACCAGCGATGTTTCCGACCGTAAGAAGCCTTCCTTGTCGGCATCCAAAATGGCAACCAGACTGACCTCCGGCATATCCAGCCCCTCACGCAGCAGGTTGATGCCGACCAGTACGTCAAACTCGCCAAGGCGCAGATCACGGATTAGTACGGAGCGTTCCATGGTCTGGATGTCGGAATGCAGGTAGCGCACGCGGATGTTCAGACCCCGCAAATACTCCGTCAGGCTTTCGGCCATGCGCTTGGTTAGCGTCGTCACCAGCACGCGCTCGCCCCGGTCCACGGTGGTGTGAATCTCGCCAATCAGATCGTCCACCTGGCCGGTGGCTTTGCGCAGCACCACCAGCGGGTCTAATAGCCCTGTGGGGCGGATGATCTGCTCTACGATGTTCTGGGCGAGGGTTTGTTCGTAGCTTGCCGGTGTTGCACTAACATACAGGGTCTGGTTTTGCCGCTTCCTGAATTCCTCAAACAACAAGGGGCGGTTATCAAAAGCTGACGGCAGGCGGAAGCCGTAGTCGACCAGCGACTTTTTTCTGGCCCGGTCGCCATTGTACATCGCGCGAATCTGGGGCACGGTCACATGGCTTTCGTCGATAATCATCAGATAATCGTCAGGGAAATAGTCCAGCAGGCAGAATGGCGCATCGCCGGGCTTGCGGCCGTCAAAATAGCGGCTGTAGTTTTCAATGCCTGAACAACTGCCAATCTGGCGTATCATTTCAATATCATATTGGGTGCGCTGGCGCAGGCGCATGGCGTACAGCGGCTGACCTTCGTCGGTCAGTTCCTGCACACGCAGTTCCATATCCCGCTCAATCTCCTCCAGGTGCTCGTTCATGGTGTCGCGTTCCATGGCGTAGTGCGTGGCGGGGTAGACCATCGCATGCTCCAGGGTGGCAATTACATTGCCGGAGACGACTTCCACCTCGCGAATTCGCTCGATTTCGTCACCGAAGAACTCCACGCGTATGGCATGTTCGCGCTCGTTGGAGGGGATAATCTCCAGTACATCGCCGCGCACGCGGAAGCTGCCGCGTGTAAAGTCGATATCGTTGCGCACGTATTGGATATCAATTAAGCGTTCAATCACCTTGTCGCGGCTGATTTGTATGCCCGGCCGCAGGCTGACGGTCATGCTGGAGTATTCGCTGGGATCGCCCATAGAGTATATGGCCGATACGCTGGCGACGATAATCACATCGTTACGTTCACGCACAGCGGCCGTGGCCGAGTGGCGCAGGCGGTCGATTTCTTCGTTGATGGAGGCATCCTTGTCGATATAGGTATCGGTGGAGGGGATATAGGCCTCCGGCTGATAATAATCATAATAGCTGACGAAGTATTCCACGGCACTGTCGGGAAAGAAAGCGCGAAACTCCGAGCAAAGCTGGGCGGCAAGTGTTTTATTGTGCGCGATGACCAGCGTGGGCTTTTGCACACGCTCGATGACCGACGCCATGGTAAACGTCTTACCGCTGCCGGTTACTCCCAGCAGTACCTGATCTTTTAATCCGTTTTCAATACCCTCTGCCAGGCTGGCGATGGCCGTAGGCTGATCACCGCTGGCCTGATAGGGCGCTTGCAGTACAAACTTGTTCACAGTGAACTCCTTATCAATGGGGGGAATGTGTGTTCGCTATCAGAATAGCATAGAAAGCAGTGTGCGTCAATGGTTAATGCATACCCACACATAGGTTTCTGCAAACAAAAAACCTCCGGTTTCCCGGAGGTTTTATAGTGTGGGTTGATTACGGATCCGAAATGGCAATCGTGCCGCTGGAGAAAGCTGTGCCGTAGTGTGAGCCGCCATCGTTGCTGGCTTTGACGGAGAAGGTATAATTCCCTGCGGACAGGCTTTCAATCAGCTGGGACAGGGTAGCAGCCGTGACTTCAATGGGGGAATCGGGACTGCCGCCGGTAGGACTGTACTCAAGCATGTAGTGGGTAATGGCCTGCCCACCGGTCGTAGCCGGCGCTTCCCAGGTAACCGTTGCTGTGTTGGCAACAGAGTTATCCACTGCCAAGTTCTGCGGTGCGCTGGGCGCAATATACGGGGTGTTGGTCTCCCGCGCACTTTCAGCGCTGTCGTAGTAGCCGTTATTGGCCGTAATCCAAATCTCGTACTCTACATTGGCAAGGCCGGAGAAGGTATACTCCGTATCTGCCAGCGCGGAAACCGTGGGGCTGCCCGGATCGGGATCGGTGGCTACTTTGATATACAGGTCGTAGTCCGCAATGGCATTGCCGCCCGTATCAGCGTCCGGCAGCCAGGAGATATAGATCGTTTCAAACCCTTCCACGTTTTGGGTAATGGTCGGCGCTCCCGGTGTGCCGACAGGGTTAGAGGAAATGGTTGCAGGATCGCCGACCTCTGCGGAGTTGACGGCGATGACCATGAACTCATAGGTCTGCGCGTTTGTCAGCCCTGTAATCATCTTGGTGGTCGTGCTGGAGCGGCCGGCCACATCGTACTCCACACTATCCACATACACGCGGTAGTGGTCGATGGCAACGCCTGTGCCACCGGTATCGGCCGGGGCGGACCAGGAAAGCTCCACAAATCCGTCGCCGCGGCTGGCAACCGCCAGTCCCTGTACGGCGCTGGGCGGGCCGGGGTTGGGGGTAGCGACCAGATAATTGGAGTACGCGCTGTCACCCTGATCGTTGGTGGCCACCAGCCAGAAGTAATAGGCAGTGCCGTCAATCAGCCCGGTGGCATCATAGCTGGTGTCGCCGGGGTTGATGGTTGTGCTCAGCGCGTTTTTCGCGCCGCCCTCGGTCAGGCTGTAGTAGGCCTTGTACGCCGTCAAATCATCCCCGCCGTCACTGGTAGGTGCGGTCCAGGTCAGGCTGACGGTTTCGTGCGCAGGATCGGCATCGGTCAGCACCGGTGCGTCCGGCTCGTTGCGGCCATAGAGCAGTACCTCGCAGGTGTCGGTCAAGCTAGGATCGTCTACCGATGTACCGGTGATTTCAATCGTTTGGTCTTCAACGCCCACCAGCGCAGCATCGTCGGGGATCAGCACCTTGCCGCTAAGCGCCGCATAGGTCGAGCCGGACGAGACCGCCAGCGTGTATTCCGTGGTGAAAACGGCTGTCGTATAGGAACCGTTTGAATAATGCAGTTTGGCGTTAATGTTGGTGGTTTCGTCA
The DNA here is from genome assembly GCA_963678055.1 of Candidatus Limiplasma sp. Classification (GTDB taxonomy): domain Bacteria; phylum Bacillota; class Clostridia; order Christensenellales; family Aristaeellaceae; genus CAXXOK01. The sequence goes on along the minus strand of OY782679.1, from coordinate 1,997,138 downwards.
AAACGGAGGGTGGTATCCTCCGGAATCAGTTCGATGGAGGTCAGGGTCAGCGCATCACTGGTAATGGTCACGGTCAGGGTGTCGGTTTTGGGGTTGCCGCCCGCATCGTCGGCGGCGGTGGTGCCGGTTACGGTGAACACAACACCATCAGCAATGGCTGAACTGATGTTAAGAACAATCTCTTCGGCAGCTTCGTCAACCGTGGCAACAACATTGCCGCCAGCTTCCGCCGATACCGCAAGGGACAGGCGAGGAGCCGTCAGGTTATAGCCACTGATGGAGTAGCCGATGCGGCGTTCCACATCGCCCCCGGCGATGGACACGGTCGTCTCGCTATCATCAAAGGAGAACGCGATCACGCGGGGTTCTGCTGCCGTTACAGTAACGGTACAGGTATCGGTGAGTTGATCGCCGTTTTCGTCGTCGTCGGTGGTGGTGGCATTCACTTCAATGACGGCACCTACGGTTGCCGTTGAATAGATGTGCAGCTGCCCGCTGACGATTTCCGCCATACTGGCGTTGTCGGTGATAGAAAGTGTATAGGCGGGGGAGGACAGATCCGTACCGGTGACGGTCACATCCAAATCCACATATTCGTCCTGCATACCGGTGGGGTAATCGGCGGTTACGGTGATGCCGGTCGCTTCGGTCTGGTCCGCATCATCATAAATCAGAAACTCGTTCATCATATAGCCGATACGGCTGCCGACCTTGATACGATCCCAGTCGCTGCCGCGCTCCAGTACATCCACTCGGGTGCCTACGGAGTATAGACCGATGATGGAATAACTGGTGCTGGGGCCGGAGCGAAGCCGCACGCCGTAGCCATTGGAACTCCAAACTGTCGCAAGATCGTCGCCGGAGGGTGCTGGCGTTGTTCCGGGATCGCTGGAGGTTAAAAACTCGCTCATCATAAACCCGACGGTTTCGCCGATCTGAATGCGACTCCAGATGGTGCCGGTCTGCAAGACGCTGACTTGAGTTCCGACGGGGTATACGGCCAGTATGCGATAGCCTTTACTGGGACCGGTGCGCAGGCGCACGCCGTACCCGTTGGAACTGTACACATACTTGGTTAAAGTGCCGGGCGTTCCGCCCAGGGTGATATAGTCCGAATGCATATATCCCGCTTGATTGTCCGGCGCTTTCACGCTGTACCAATCCCCGCTGGTGCCCAGAATTTCGACCACTGTACCGGTATTATAGTACTTAATAATGGTCGCATCGTAAGACGGGGCAGCGCGCAGACGAAGTCGCCCGCCAACTACGGTGCCGTACTCCGCTGCCGCGGCCTGAAACACCGGCAGCAGTGTTACGATCAACAACACGGCCAAGCCCAGGATAACAATTCGTTTCATAATCGGATGCCTCCGTAACGTTTTTTGTTGCAAAGTATATAACGATTGTCCGGTCCCGTTTATTCCAAAAATAGACGGATAGATGTGGTTTGAAACGTTTTTCTGGTTATTTGTTCTATTTCGGTTACAATAATACTACAAATATTAAATATTCGCAACATTTATATCATATTTAAGGGCTGTCACAGCTTGCCAACCCACAATGGATATGATATTCTTTGAAAAAAGCGCGGATAGGGGGCCAGGTTTGCATGAAAGCCGCATTGTATCTATGGAAACGGCGCTTGGTCTGGGTGCTGCTGGCATCAGTCGTTCTGGCGGCAGGAATGGGCGTGTATGCGTATGTATACATGCCTTTACGGTATGAAGCCGTTGCGGAAGTGCTTATGCTGCGTACCGGCAGCGACGAGCTGACCGCCCTGGCGGATGAAAGTATGCGCTGGGCGCAGTATGACGCGCTAAAGGAAGACACCCCGTGGGACGATACCATGCAAAGCCGTGTCACCCGCTACCGCAACACCAGTCTGCTGCTTGTGCAGGTTTCGGCGGAGGATGATTTGGCGGCCGCCGAAGGCGCGAACGCCCTTGCGGACACGCTGATTACGGTAATGAACGACTCCATGAACCAGCCGGCTTTAAAGGCCGTGGTGCGCGCCGGAGTGCCGGAAAGCCCGATACGCTTTTACCGGGAACGCTACATTGCGGCGGTACTGCTGGGTTCATTTATTCTGCTTTCCATCCTCCTGTTGCTGCACTGCATAAGGCGTACACGGCTGATTCGCTCCGGCGATATTGCTGAGGTGGCTGCGCAGCCCGTGCTGGCCGAGATCCCCGATCTCAAGGACATTCTGTCCGCCTATTGGCGTTTCGATCCCGAGGACTGCCCACCGCTGTACGATTTTGCCGGGTACCACACGCATGAGCAACTGCGGCTGATTACGCTTAAGCTACGTATGCGCCTGAAACAGGACAAGCTCAGAAGCGTTGCCGCTGTGTCGCGCACGGACGAGGAATATAGAAGCGAGGTTCTGGTGATGCTTGCTCAGGAACTATGCCGCCAGGGCAGCCGCGTGCTTTTGGTGGATATGAACTGGTATGCGCCAAGACTTGGGCAACTCCTGCAGGTGAAGGGCGACAGAGATGTAATCCATTGTCTGGCTTCCAACATCCCTATCGAACAGGTGATGGTGCAGACCCGCACCCGCAATTTGTATTTTGTCGACCAGAACCATACCCAGAGTATGGCGGCGCAGCTGATGGCATCGGCTTCGTTTGCCGCATTGCTTGAAAAACTGTATGTGAAGTTTGATTTCGTGCTTTTTGATATGCCGGAAGCCGACCTGTTTTCCGACGGGCTGGCCATCGGCGGAGTATTGCACGGCTGCCTGCCGGTGATCCGCGCCAAGCGTTGGACACCTGCGCAGATTCGAAAGTGGCTGGACCCCATCAACCAGCTTGACCGTGGCGCGTTGGGACTGGTGATAACCGATGCATCGCTCAAACAGGCCCGCACCCACCGAAAACTGGATAAAAATGCCGGATATTAACGCAGTTCCGGCCCCGTGTTTCATTGCGAAGTTGTGGTAGAACATGCTATAATCAAAGAGGTATACCTGATGTGTGAAGGGAAGTGGCGTCGATGGATTTATTGAAAACTTTACTTTTGTATATGTCGATGCTTTATGTTTCCGCTGTGCAGGTTGCACCTGACCCGGCAACGGCCAATATTACGCCGTCACCGGCACCCTCGCCAACAGGTATATACGCATCGGCTACAGTGAATGCACCCGCTGCAACCCCTGCACCCACGCCAGCCATCACCGCCAATCCGGCCTATGGCACACTGGTTATGGGCGACCGGGGCGAAGTAGTGGGCAAGGTGCAGCAGAAGCTGCTTGATTTGGGCTATGATGTTGGCGATGTGGATAGCGCGTACGGAAATCAAACAAGCCTCGCCGTAAAGGCGTTCCAGAAGCGTAACGGGTTAACGGTTGATGGTATTGCCGGTAAATATACGCAAACCATTTTGTTTGAGTATGAAAGTGTAAAACCCGCGATCACCGCGACCCCGGCGTTTATCCCCGATGCGACCTTGACACCGCCGCCTGCAACGCCCGCGCCCGCAGTGGCGGAAACCGAGCAACCAACGCCGGCACCGGCGACCGAAGAACCCACAGCCGAGGTAACGCAGTCGCCTTCGCCTACAGCCACACCGACAGCGACACCCGATCCCAATGCGCCTGTACTGCTGACGGAATATAGCTTTGTGTTCGACGGTTTTACCCAGACGCTGACCGTTGGGGATACGGATACCGTTTTGCATCCGGTGGAGCAGGAGGAAGCGCTTTACATTCCTTTGACGGAGATCCTGCAAAACGCTGGCAATGTGATTATTACCAACAACACCGATACGGGGGAAGAACTGGCTTTCAACGTGTTTACGGACTTTTACCAGGTTTCCTATACGGTCAGTGATGACGGCAGCTTAAGCGACCTTGTATTTGAAAAGAACGCGCAGCCCCAGCCGCTTCAAAACCGCAGCGCACTGCTCATGGACGGAATATTCTACCTGCCGATGGAGGATATGGTGCGCATTACCGGTATCAACGTTACCGTGGACGATACGGCCGGGAGTATCATCATTACCATGCCGGCGTCCGGAACATAAAGGAGCGGAGGGGACAGTATGTACGACATCAAAATCACCAAGGCAGAGAGCCTCAAACCAAAACCGGAAGATGAATCAAAGCTTGGGTTTGGCAGGCTTTTTACCGATCATATGCTGCGGATTAACTATAGCGAAGGTAATGGCTGGCACGATGCCAGAGTAACGCCGCTTGAAAACCTGTCGCTGCATCCTGCAAGCTCGGTACTGCATTACAGCCAGGAGATATTTGAAGGTGCAAAGTGCTACCGCAGGGCAGACGGCGGGATGAACCTGTTCCGTATCCGCGATAATTTTGAGCGTATGAACCGCTCAGCCGCGCGGATGGGAATGGCGACCATGCCGGTTGATTTGTATATCGAAAGCCTACTTGCGCTTTTGTCCGTGGATAAGGAATGGACGCCGCATGTGGACGGTGCGTCCCTGTACATTCGGCCCACGATGATTGCCACCAAGGCATACCTTGGCGTGTCGGCATCGGACAGCTACCTGTACTATGTACTGCTGTCGCCAAGCGGCGCGTACTATGCGGGCGGCCTTGCGCCGGTCGGCATTTATGTGGAAGATGAGCACGTACGCGCGGTGCGCGGTGGCGTGGGTGTTGCCAAAACAGGCGGCAACTATTCCGCCAGCATTCTGGCCGGTATGAAAGCCAAGAAACTGGGCTATGCGCAGGTGCTTTGGCTGGACGGCGTGGAGCAGCGCTACGTGGAAGAAGTTGGCGCGATGAACATGATGTTCGTCTACGAAGGCAAAACGCTGGTTACCCCTGTGCTCAACGGCAGTATCCTGTCGGGAATCACGCGGGATTCCACGTTGAAGCTTGCCAAGCATCTGGGGTATGAAACCCAGGAACGCCCTGTGCCCATTGACGAGGTGATTGAGGGCGCAAAGAGCGGCAAGATTACCGAAGCATTCGGCACCGGCACGGCGGCGGTGATCTCGCCCGTGAACAAGATATTCTACAAAGGGGAAGAGGTTCTGATTGGGGATAACTCCATCGGCCCGATTGCCCGCAAAATATACGACACGCTTACCGGAATCCAGTATGGTAAAGTGGAAGATCCCTTCCAGTGGATTACCCCGGTACCGTAACAGACACTAGCGTAGCACACGAGGCAATACAATGTTTAGAGAATCAGGTCTGACCCTTGAGCAGGACTGGGCGGACAAAACCCTCAGTATCCTGCGGGAAAAACAGTTTGAGGCGTGCGAGCGCCGTTTAGCCAATACACTACAGTTCAGCCTTTTTTCGCCGCTGGCAAGCAATACCTATGCACAGCAGTTGTTTGAGCAATCCTTTTTCGCCTCCGAAGCAAAGGGCGACAAGCTGGTGACGGTGGAGTCGCTGCGCGCTGAGGTGATGAAGCTTTTACCCCACGAAGTGCACTACCTGTCCTCGGTCGAGAACGCGCTGCTGGAACAGCTACTGCTCAATGGCGGTCGTTTAACCTCGAAAAACTGGGAGGAGATCCCCGCCGCAGAAGCGCTTCAGCGCAGGCTGTGGTGCTTTTTCCAGTCCGGCGGAGATGCCTGGACGCTGGAACTGGCTCAGGATTTGCGCGAACCCCTGATGAAAGCGTTCTCCAAGGAGGAACATTCCAGTGCGCGCACCCGTACCTTCCGGTACGATGTCACCATTCACGGTCTTTTGTATATCACTGGCTTTCTGCCCGCCCATCAGCCGCACGAGATGTTCAAGCGGGATGTGCTTGAATCTGAAGCCGATTGGGCAACGGTCATTGCGGACCGTTACATCAAAGCAAGCTTTGAGTATATTATCGACGATAGCCGTCAGCTGGTGTTGTTGCACCCTGCACTGGCGGACCCCTACCGCCTGCTGTGGACGCTGGGAGGCAGGGTGAACGCTGCCATTACACTCACGGAGGAATCACTGCTGGGCGGCATGAATGGAATGCTTTCCGAAGAAGTGGCCATTAGTGAAGCCATGCAAAACGAGCTTTACGGCAATATGCGGCCCGAATGGCGTGCGGATGAAGCCGCTGATGACCTGCGTTTTCTGGTCAAGCAGAATGTATCCTTTCAAGAGTTGGAAGCGGTGATGGCGTCTATGCTTTGCATCCGCCCAACCGATGCGATGCGGCAGGCGCTGAAGAACCTGTATAACAATACACCACGCTGGATTGCCATGAGTGCGAATCTGCTGCACTAGGCAGCGGAGAATACGGAGGAATACCAATGCAGTTTGTCAGACGCGGGTCCGGGCGTTCCGGAGTGCAAAGCCCCATTGTGTTCTATGGGTACCTGCTGCTGCATGCGTTGCTGGCGGGGGTACTGTTTATGTTGACCCTCTTGCCGCTGGGGGCGCTGGTTTGGTTTGCGGAAGGGTCACCCCTGCGGTGGCTGTCGCTGCTAAGCCCTGTATTGTTTATTTTCATTGTAATGCCGCTGCGTTTCAGCTTTGCGCAGGCGCTATCCGACCACAGCCGGGGCATTCCGTTTTCCTTGCAGAGGGCATTTGGGTTTTCTCTGTATGGGGAAAAGTTAGCCGAAGGGGTAGTGTATCTGCTCCATATGCTAAAGTGGGCCATCCCAATGCTGGCCTTTGGCGCAGTGCTGTACGTTATGGGGTCTGGCGATGATGAGTTTACCAAACCGGTTGCAGCTCTCGACTCGTTTGGCCGATCGGTCACGGTGGTCTGGCAGGGAATTACAAATTTCATCAAGGGTCTGTTTGGCGGCACGCAAAGTAGTGTGCCGGGCGGGCTTGGCGAAGGTGTTGTCTTCCTTTTGATCATTGCAGGGATATGCGTATTGCTGTTCTTGCTTGGTATGGTGCGCAACAGTGCGTACCGTTATATCTGGGCGGAGGCTACGCTGCTGGATAAAAACCCGAAGCGGGAAATCTCACGTTCTCTGCGGCGCAGGCGCTGGCAGCAACTGCTAGTTGCGTTAGTCAACTTACTGCTATTAAGCCCCGTACTGATTGTACTGTATCAGCATTTCGCGCCCAGGGATACCACGACCGATTTCCTTCTGCGCGTGCTTGATCTCATCACCGGTGAAGGTTCCTTGCCGGAGCTTACGGTACCCTTTGCCACGCTATCGCTGCTCTTGCTGGCCTGCTGGCTGCCGCTTGCGCCTGTGAGGCGCATACTTACATCGCGCTTTGCGACCGCGCGACTGCGCAGCCAAAACGGGCAGATTCAAAACGGAACGCCGAGCACAAAGGACGCAAACCCGCCGCTGTATCAGGACACGCCGATACAGGGCGAGCGATACCCGCGCTAACGTATGGCAGCAACGAGACTGGATAAACTGCTGGCCCAAACCGGCGAACGCTCCCGCAGCGACGCGGGCAAGCTGATCCGTGCGGGCCATGTTACGGTCGATGGCGCGGTGCAGCGTAATCCCGCATTCAAAGCCGATACCGAGGCAGCGGCGGTGTGCCTGGATGGGCAAAGGCTGACGGATACGCCGTTTCAGTACCTGATGCTGCATAAACCGGCGGGACTACTAACCGCAGCACGCGACCGCAAGGCCCAAACCGTGATGGAGTTACTGCCGCCTGCCGCACTGACACGTGGTGTAATGCCCGTTGGCCGGCTGGATAAGGACACCACGGGGCTGCTGCTTTTCACCAACGATGGGCAGCTAAACCACCGCCTGCTTGCGCCAAAAACCCATGTATGGAAAGAGTACCTTGTTACGGTGGACGGAGAACTCACGGCCGAGCACTGCGCCTTGTTTCGGGAAGGCATAGCGCTGAAGGATTTTACAGCGCTTTCGGCTGAACTGTTGATTGAAGAAGCTTCTCCCGCCATGAGCCGCGCTGTGGTGCGTATCCGTGAAGGAAAGTATCACCAAATCAAGCGTATGGTTTCCAAGCTTGGGCTGCAGGTTACAGCGCTGCACCGGCAGGCGTTTGGCCCGATTACGTTGGATATCCCCTGCGGCCAGTACCGTACGCTGCGGGAGGACGAGGTTGCCGCGCTTCACAGTGCGGCCTGGATGGATAAGGATGAAAACCATGGCTGACCACTATTTTACCCAAACACCGGAAAGCGAACATAAACCACGAACGGTGGATACCCTCTACCGCGGGCATAGCTTGACCTTCCACACCGACAGCGGTGTGTTTTCCCGCACGGAGATTGATAAGGGATCGGCGGTGCTGCTTCATATGCTGCCTCAGACGATAAGCAGCGATGTGCTGGATATGGGCTGCGGCTATGGGGCCATTGGTGTGAGCCTTCAGAAAGCAAACCCCGGCACAACCCTGACGATGGTCGATATCAACGACCGCGCCGTAGCCCTGGCACAAACAAACGCAAAGGAAAACGGCGTATCCGCCACCGTGCTACAGGGTGATGGGTTTGCCACCGTGAAAGACCAAAGCTTTGATCTGATTGTGACCAACCCGCCAATTCGTGCCGGGAAACAGGTTATCTACCGCATGTTTGCAGACGCCGCCAAAGCGCTTAGGGCTGAGGGGCAATTCATGCTCGTCATCCGCAAGCAGCAAGGAGCGCCGTCTGCACTGAATTATCTCAAAACCCTGTTTAGGACTGTGGAAACCGTAGCAAAAAAAGGCGGATTCTGGGTAATCCGCTGTGAGCACGCCCTGTCTGACGCAGAGCAGAAAAGAGCAGAACAATGAAATATAATACCGCATTTTTTGATGGCCCAATTGACCGCTGCTGTACATCGTGCGAGAAGTGGGACAAATTATGGGAACGGGAAAAGGACGGTTTGCTGCCCATGTGGGTGGCGGACATGGATATCCGCTGCGCGCAGGAGATAGTCGACGCGATGAGAGCCCGCGCCGAGCACCCCATATACGGCTATACATTCCAGCGTGATGAAGCCGTAGATGCGATGCTGGCCTATTACAAGCGCCATCAGGGGCTGCAGCTGACGAGCGACGAACAGGCGACCATTCCCTGCGTGGTTACCGGCATGAAAGCCGCCATCCTTTCGCTGACCGAGCCCGGAGATTCTATTCTGATTCAGCCGCCTGTGTACGGGCCGTTTTTCTCCGCCGCCATTGCCAACGGGCGCAAGATTATCCCCAATACGCTGATTCGGGATCAGGAAGGGCGCTACAGCATCAACTTCACGCAGTTGGAAGCGCAACTTGGCACGGGTGTAAAGCTGATGATGATCTGCAGCCCGCACAACCCCATCGGGCGTGTGTGGAAACGCGAGGAACTGGAGCGCATCTACGCGCTTTGCAAGCGTTACGGTACCATTCTGCTTTCCGATGAAATTCACGCCGGTTTTGTGTATGATAACGCCGCGTTTACCTCCATGCTGTTGCTGGATGAGGCCAAAGATGCTAAGATTGCGGTGCTGACAAGTGCCACCAAGACCTTTAACATCGCGGGACTGCGGCAGGCAGTGCTGCTCACCCGCAACCAGGCGATTAAAACGGCGATTACCAAGTTTATGGACCATGTAGGCGCATCCGGTGAGAATATCTTCGCGCTGGAGGCGACCCAGGCTGCGTACACCCACGGGGATGCCTGGCTGACCGGGCTGATGAAATACCTGCACGAAGCTCGCGCGCTGTTACAGAGAGAGTTGGCCGAGCGTTTACCCAAGGCCATACTTTCGCCAATTGAGGCCACCTACATGGGCTGGATTGACTTGCGTGCCTATGGCCTGTCCGGCAAGGAACTGATGGACGCGACCTATGAAGAGGGCGTAGCCCTGATGGAAGGCACGTTCTTTGACAGGGAACAGGGCGACGGGTTCCTGCGGATTAACTTCGCATGTCCGCACAGCCAGACCCTGGAAGCACTAAAACTTTTGGAGCGTGCCGTGAAAAAGCACGCCCGCGTATAACGGAGGACACGATGGATCACATCAACCAATGGATTGACGAACACAAAGGCGACATGATACAAACCCTGCAAAAGTGGCTGTCACACCCCAGCCTGAAAAGCGATGCCGCGCCGAACGCACCCTTTGGTCAAGAGGTGCGAAAAGCGCTGGATACGGCACTGGCCGATGGACAGACCATGGGCTTTCAGGTCCGTGATCTGGACGGGTATGCCGGTGACATCAGCATGGGCCCGGCAGGCGTAAACCCGCTGGGCATCTTAACCCATCTGGATATCGTCCCGGTGGGTGATGGCTGGACTGTGGACCCGTTTGCAGGCGTGACCGACGATGAAAAAATCATCGGCCGTGGCGCGATTGATGATAAGGGCCCGGCTGTGGCCGCGCTGTATGCAATGAAAGCGGTGCTGGAGTCCGGTAAACCGCTGCGCCGTGAAGTCCGCCTGGTTCTGGGCTGCGACGAGGAAAGCGGCATGGAGGACATGGCCTATTATAAGGAACATGCTGAGATGCCCAAAGAGGGCTTCAGCCCGGATGCAATGTACCCCGTCATCAACACGGAAAAGGGCCTGATTGCCCTGGCACTGCGCGCCAAGCCCGCTTCGGAGGGGCTGATGGTGCAGTCCATTGCCGTGGGTGAGCGGCACAACGTAATCCCCGGCAAAGCAGCAGCGATCATCAAGGGCGATGCAGCGCTTTGCGCCGAGATCAACAATCTGGCCAAACAGATGACCGTCGCTGTGGAAGCTGAGGAAACCGATAACGGGATTTTGCTGTCGGCCAAGGGCATCGCAGGACATGCGTCCATGCCGGAAAGTGCGAAAAACGCGCTTGGCGAGCTTTTGCTCATGCTGCGTGCTATTGGTGTGCAGGGCCCGCTGAAAACCTTGGCAGACTGTATTGGCCCGGAGTTTGATGGCGAAAGTCTTGGCATCAAGTGCAAGGACGAAACCAGTGGCGATCTGACGCTGAACCTTGGGGTGCTACACTACGACGAGCAGGGCCTGTATGCCGAAATTGATATGCGCTATCCGCTGCTTTGCAATGGCAAGCGCATTATCGAAACCATTAAAGCCACACTGGGTGAAGCGTTCACAGTGGAAACCCTGCATTTCAAGGAACCGCACCATGTATCGCCCAAGAGCAAGCTGGTCACAGCGCTGCTGGAAGCCTACTATGTGCAAACCGGCCGCGCACGCGAGTGCGTTGCAATCGGCGGGGGCACCTATGCCCGTTGCCTGGAGGAGGGTGTGGCGTTTGGCGCACTGTTCCCGGGCGAGCCGGAAACTGCCCATCAGGCGGACGAATATATCAAAATCGAGACCCTGCTGCTCAATGCAAAAATCTTTGCTCGTGCCATTTTGCTGCTGGCAGGGGAGGAGGAAACGAAATAATATGCGACTGGATAAATTCCTGAAAGTATCGCGCATCATCAAGCGCCGCACGGTGGCTAATGATGCCTGTTCCGGTGGCCGCGTCAGCCTGAACGGCCGCACGGCTAAGCCCGGGGCGGATGTGAAGCCCGGTGATGTGATGGAGATACGCTTTGGTAATCGGGTCGGAAAGTACCGCATTCTGGATGTGAAAGAAACCGTACGCAAGGAAGGCGCGGCCGACCTGTATGAAGTTGTAGAAGAAGACGATGCCGTTCGGGCGGAGCGTGGCTGATGAAAGCATACGCGTTGCTGCTGGGCGCTGGCAGTGGAAGCCGTATGGGCGGGGAGGAAAACAAAGTCCTCCTGCCCATCCGCGGCATTCCGGCCATTGTACGCGCCGCCGTACCGTTTACCGGCATCTGCGCCGGTGCGGTGATTGTCGCCAGACCGGGCGAGGTTTCCGCGATGGAAGCCGTGGTACGAAAGTATGGGCTTTCGCGGTTTGTGGTGAGCATCGTCGAGGGCGGCGATACGCGCCAGGCATCGGTCTATAACGGCCTGCAAGCCCTGCCCGAGGACACGGACATTGTACTCATTCACGATGGGGCACGCGCCCTGGTGACGGAGGATATTATCACCCGCGCACTGCAATCTGCACAGGAACACGGCTCCGGCATTGCCTCAGTTGCGGTGCATGATACGGTTAAACGTGTGGATGATACGGGCGCGGTTGTTGAAACCCTAAACCGCAGCAATCTGCGCGCCATGCAAACGCCGCAGGCGTTCCAGCTTGCATTGATTCAAAAAGCACACGCTGTCGCGCAGGCGGACGGCTATCTGGGCACCGACGATGCTGCACTGCTGGAACATGCCGATATGCCGGTGTTTGTCACCGAGGGCAGCCGCCGCAATATTAAACTGACAACGGCGTTTGACCTGCAATTGGCCCTTACAATACTGGAGGATGAAAGCGCATGACGCGGATCGGGTTCGGTATGGATGTTCACGCACTGGAGGCGGGGCGTAAGCTCATTCTCTGTGGTGTGGATGTTCCGCATGAAAAGGGTCTGGCCGGTCATTCGGACGCGGACGTCGCCGTGCACGCCCTGATGGACGCGCTGCTTGGCGCACTGGCGCTGGGTGACATCGGCAAGCTGTTTCCCGATACCGACGGTCAGTATCGGGGCATATCCTCTCTAAAACTGCTGGAAGAGGTCATGCACCAAATCAGCTTAAAGCGCTATACGCCTGTGAATGTCGATATCACCATCGCCGCCCAGCGCCCCAAGCTGGCAGCTTATATCCCTGTGATGCGTGAAACCCTGGCAAACTGCATGCATATCCCTGTGGATGTGGTCAGTGTGAAAGCGACGACCACCGAGCATCTTGGGTATGAAGGCGAGGAGAAGGGAATTACAGCATACGCGGTCTGCTTGCTGGAAACCATGGCATGAAGAAGCGCTTTGCTTTGCCCACCGAACACAACTTGTTTTTGCCTGCGCTTGCGGGCTTTTTTATTGCAGGCATTTGGCTGGCCACGCGGGTAACGCCGGGGCTGTGGCCGCTATGGTTGTTGCCGGGCGTCGTGCTGCTGCTGTTTCCGCTGCGCTTACTGCGTCTTCCATATCGCCTGATATTACTACCGCTTGCGCTGTTGCTTGCTATGTTCTGGACGATGCTGTGGCTGCACCCGGCAACGCCACCAGAAGGAAAGTATGAGACCATCACCGCGACGGTCTACGGGGATTCCAAACTGAGCAGCGCCGGCAATGTATCGGTTCGGCTGACGGACATTGCGCTGGAGGGCGCGGCACAGTCCGGCATGGCCTATGGTACCGTGTATGTCAATGCCGGGGATGCTCCCGTGCAGCTATTTGACGGACAGACTATCCGCTTTTCGGGAAAGGTATATACACCCTATCCCAAAGATAACCGGTATGATTTCGATTTCCGGCTGTGGATGCTAACAAACGGCCTGCATTATGGTATCAGCGGAATTAAGGATATCGAGATTCTACCGGGGCCAAACCGCTGGGCGGACTATGCAGAGCGCATTGCGGATGCCTGCTATGCAAAACTCGCACCCGTGGCAGGGGAGCGGGCAGATTTAGCGGTGGCAATGCTGCTTGGGGAGCGGTCAGTACTGGCGGAGGAAGATTACGAAGCGTTTCAGCAGGCAGGCGTTGCACATGTGATGGCGGTATCGGGCTTGCATGTGGGAATTTTGTCTGCGGTCCTGCTGTGGCTACTTCGACGTTTGCATCTTCGAAAAACCCGGCAAATTCCCGTGCTGGCCATATTTTTGCTTTTGTACTGCGGCGTAACCGGGTTTGCCGTATCGTCGCTTAGGGCTGCGGTGATGATACTGCTGTGGGTGATCGGTGGTGCGTTTGGTCGCAAGCCCAATCCGGTCACGGTGATTTCCACCGCTATGCTGATCGTGCTGATCATCAACCCCTTGCAGTTGTTTTCGGCGGGGTTCGTGCTGTCGTTTTCCGCCATCGGCGGGATTACGCTGCTGTACCCGCGCCTGATGCAGGGGCTGGATCGTGTCTGGAAACCTGTAAAGGTGAAACGAGAACAGAAACGTAAGATGATTACGCAGCGGATCATGCGCCGGTTCAAACAACTGCTGGCGGTATCGCTTTCGGCGCAGCTTGGTGTACTACTGCCAATCGCAGCGTACTACCATGCGCTGTATCCCTATAGCCTGTCGTTCAACCTGTTCATCGTGCCGTTGGTCGGGGTTTTGGTGCCGCTGTATGCATTGACGGCGGTTATCGTTTGGATTCCGTGGCTGGGCGGCTGGTTGGGGCCGATTCTTGGCGAGGCTGTGCGGCTTGGCGGGGAAGCACTATTATGGATGGTTCGAACGCCGCAAACCATGCCACTGTCCAGCATTCGCATGGCCATGCCGAATGGCTGGGTGTATATTGCGGCACTGTGCATCGCGGTGCTGGGCTCGCATTTGATCCGCGCGTCGGTACGAAAGCGGCTGCTTGCCGCCGGGATCGTCATCGTAATAGCCGTTACAGGGTCTGTGCTCAGCGCACCGCCGCCTGTACGTTACCATCAGCTATCCGTGGGCTGGGCAGATGCGGCTCTGATTATTGATGGAGATAAAACCATCGGGATTGATACGGGTAAAACCGGAAACGAGATGGTCAACCGTCTGCTAGCGGAGGGGCGGGATTTAGACGCGCTGATTTTAACGCATCTGCACGCTGACCATGCCGGGGGCGTGGAAACGATACTTGCAAACGGCATTGCGATTGGGCATGTGTATGTACCCGTGGACTACAGCTTGCATGGTTATAGCGCTGACACCCTGTCAGTTCTGAAAACGCTCACCGATCAGGGCATTCCTGTGACCGCGCTTGGGGCAGGAGATACCCTGCGGTTTCACGAAACTAGCATAGATATACTCTGGCCTGAGCCAGGGTATACCCGCAGAGGTGTTGAACCTAACGATCGCTCCATCGCCATGTTAATTACGCTTAAAGACCTGCGTATACTGGGGATGGGAGACAATGGCTTTCTGTATGAACGCTATGCCGCTGCACCGGCGGATATCCTCAAGGTTGGCCATCATGGCAGCAAGAGCGGAACGGGGGAAGCCTTTTTGGCACTTGTCACGCCTACGCTGGCGATTGTCAGTGAACGGACGGATGTTTTACCGGCGACAGCAACGCTGGAGAGACTGGCCAAGTACAATGCATCCGTTTGGTCTACCGATGAGACCGGAGAGATTACCATCGTCCCAACACCCGGCGGTTACCGTGCCTATCGCTACATCCCGGAGGGAACACAGTGAACTATCTAAGTTTTTTTGAAGCCCTGAAGAAAAGCGAGCTTAAGCCCGTGTATGTGTTTGAGGGGGAAGAGGAATATATTAAAGCGCAGGCGATTAAAACCCTGTGCAGCCGCGCTCTGCCCGCAGGGCTGGAAGCCATGAACCTGACTGAGTTGGTAGCGCCCGCAGCCGATGAGCTGATCGCCGCAGCGGAAACGCTGCCGGTGATGGCCGACAGGCGTGTGGTGTTGGTGCGCGGGTTTGCACCGCTTTCCTCGGGGAAAAGCAGCGGGGATGAGGATGTCGACAGGGTGATGGAGTACCTGCGTACACCTTCGGAGAGCACCTGTCTGGTATTTGTGGTCAAAGGCAAGGCGGACAAGCGGAAGAAGCTGTATACGTTTTTAAAGGGTGAAAAGGCGATTGTCGAATTTTCAGCCATGAACGAGCCGCAGGCGATTGACTGGATTATCCGTACCATGCGCGCACTGGGTAAAACCATGTCGGCAGCTGTAGCGGAGCGATTTTTATTCACCGTAGGCAACGATGCATCGCTGCTGAAACAGGAACTGGAAAAGCTTGCCGATTATGCAGGCGACCGCGATACGGTGACCGCAAAAGACATTGCTGTGATTACCGTGCAGTCGCTGGAATCGACCGTGTTTGAAATGGTGGATGCCCAGGTGGCGGGCGATTACGGGCAGGCGTTTCAGCTTATGCACCGGGTGCTTTCCAGCGGTGAGGACAGGATGATGATCCTGGCAATGCTGCTTAGGCAATATCGGCTCCTGTACCAGATGCGCTGTCTGCTGGAGGAACGAACGCCGCAGGGGGAATTGGCCTCGCTGCTTAAAATTCCACCGTTTGCGGTACGCCGTATGCAAAGCCAAGCCATGCGCTACAGCAAGGAAAAGCTGAAAGCGGTGTATGATTATTTGTTGGATTATGAATTTCGTCTGAAATCCGGCAGGCTGCCGCAGGATGGCAGCGCAGAGGCCGCGCTGCTACAGATGAAAGCGCTGCTCGAATAAGCAAAGAATGACTATTAATAAAAGCGGTAACCGCCATCGGTTACCGCTTTCGCAATCCTTTGGGATAATGGTTTTTCAGTTGTCCATCGCTGTGTTTAACAAAGCCCAGCGGAAGGCCATGGTTAGTCACAGTCCAAAAGCCGCGCTCCATATCGCTGGTAGTAAGCACTTCGCCGCGCAGGTATTGCGCAGTTTGTGCATCGTCAAGCGCAAGAGAACGTATGGGAAGCGGCGGCGCGGCCAGCGCCAGCGCGTGATCGGGCAAGAATACCTTGCCCTTCACCCGGCCTAATGATAACCCTGCACGATAGACCTTGAGCCCCTGTAGAGGCGGCAGTTCCGGCGCGGAAATCAGCAGGTTGCCAAGCAGTGCGTTTGCCTTGGGTGGGTCAGGTAGGGAAACATCATCGGCAAATGCCTGAAACAGTGCGATGTCTTTAGCGCTTGGTTTTTCAAACAGCTGCTGGGCGGCTTGTAAAGCGGCGGGGGAAGCCTCGTTTTCATGCGTGCCGGTTTTGCGCAGCAATGCTGCAAAATGTCCTTCGCCACCAACAGTGTGTGGATACAGCCGCACGCAGCCACTTTGCGACGACAGCGTTTTCCCGTTTGCAAGGGGCACGGAAAACGCAAGCGGTTCAAACTCCGGATGGGTTGTTAAAAAGGCGTGGATTACATCTTCGTTTTCTTCCCGGCTGAAGGTGCAGGTCGAGTAGCACAGCCGTCCGTCGGGTTTCAGCATGCTGGCGGCACTGTCTAAGATCAATCGCTGGCGGATAGCGCAGTGCTGCGGGGATTGCGCATCCCATTCCAGGCGTGCTTCGGGATGCCTACGGAACATTCCTTCGCCGCTGCAAGGCGCGTCAACGAGAATCGCGTCAAACAATCCGGGCCACCGTTGGGCGAGCGTTTCGGGGTTTTGGGAGACCACTAGCGCATTGCAAACGCCCATGCGCTCTAGGTTGCCGCTGAGCACAGCGGCGCGGGAGCGAACGATCTCGTTGCAGACCAGCGTTCCCTGCCCGCGCATTTGCGCGGCCAGCTGCGTGCTTTTTCCGCCCGGCGCAGCGCAAAGGTCCAGCACAATCTCACCGGGCTGTGCCTTAAGCAGGCTTGCCGGTAACATGGCGCTGGGTTCCTGCAAATAATAAGCCCCGCAGGCGTGCAGCGGGTGGCTGCCTGCCGGGCTGTTAATCTCCAGTTCATAGGCATCGTCTGCCCACGGAATTGGCTTCGTCAAGCCCTGGATTAGTACCTCAATGGGCTCATCTGATGTTTTCAGGGGATTGATGCGTAGGCCGCGCACATAAGGCTTTTCTAAAGAAGCAAAGTAAGCATTCGCGTCCGCACCCAGCTCAGCTTGCATCCTTTGGGCGAACGCAGGGGGTAGCGGAATCATGCGTTATCGTCCTCCAGCCAGTCCGGTAGCATCATGGGTTCGATGGGGAAGTAGATGTCCTGTATAGCACGTGGCAGTTCGGATTGCAAATGGCTGTACCCGGCGACCATGCCGATAGGTATGCCGATATGGTTGGAGGCCTGCTCTAACAGCGTTTGTGCTTCCACCAGATGCTGCGCAGTGGTCTGGCGCTGAAGATTGGCGTTATTGACCAGCATATCTGCCTGCAAGCGGGCGCGGGCTTCCATATGCGACAGCAGCGAACTGATATCGTCCTGGGTATCGGTCATCGGGCGCAGGGGATTGACCACATACAAAACACACATCTGGTCGCGGACGGTTTTAAAATAGGGATGATAGCGTCCAAGCGCGGTCGCACCGGCCGGATCGCCGCCGACATCGAACACGACATGGGAGTAGCGATCCGCATCAAACACCTTGTGTACATTGGCAGACAGCGCCGGTACATCCACGGTGGAGTGGGCAAAGGAAGGCGCAATCACATCAATGCCTTCGCTGGCAAGTAGTGTGTCGTGGTCTGAACTGCGGAAATACGGATTGACGATATCTAAATCCACCAGCGCCGTGCGGCCGCCTGTTTGTGCAAGCTTTCTGGCGATTGCCAATGAAAGCTCTGTTTTTCCGCTGCCGAAATGACCAATCAGTACGATATATTTAAACTCGCTTAGCAAATTATGCGTCTCCTTCGGACTTCTTTTCGGGGTACACCGGCGAATGGAACGCTTTGGATACATCAACCGTCGGCTGAAAATCTCTGTAGGATACGGATTCGGACTCTTCGTCGGTATTTAAAAGATTACGCGCTCGCTTTGCAACAGCGCCAAAGCCCTTGCTTCTGGGCGGGGCAAAATCGGCGTTGCCACGTTCGGAAAACGGGCGGAAGTACGGGCTGGGTTGCGCATAGGACTGCGTCCCCTGGGGACCGAATTCATCGGGGGTCAGGCCGGGCTGCCGGGGCGCAAAGCTTTCCTCCGGCGGTACGCCGGGCGCATATTGCGGGGGCGCATAGGGCGATGCGTGCTCCCGTGGATATTGATAGCTGGGCTCGGACTGTGCCGAGCCGAACGATGGTTCCATGCCAAAGGCAAACTGCTGCTGTTGGCGGGCATCGTTTGGCTGTAAGTTCAAGTCCAGTGTAGGATCATCGGTATAGAGTTGTGGAATTTCTTCCTGATAGGCATTGGCTTCAGGGGCAAAGTACGGTGTGGTATAGGGGATGGTCAGCGGCGCTGTTTGCATGGGCTGCTTGGACTGAATCTGGTATTGCATGGTGGGCTCGGCAGCATAATCACCGTAGGCCGCTTCAGTGCCGCGAACGTATTCACCCGTCGGGTACGCATCGGGGTCATACGGTCCGCCATCGTAGCTGTCATTAAGCGGCACTGGCTGATGCCTGGCGCGCTTGCGGCGTTTGCTCCACACCGGGCGCGGCCGCCAGCGTACCAGATACACAATGATATCCAGGGCAAACCCCACAAGGCACAGCACTAAAAATAGCAGCTTCCAGTGCTCCTGGAAGAATGCAAAAAACGACGTGCTTGAATCGCTGGATACAAAATCACGGGCTGCGTTTAGCAGCGTGCGTAGCCAGCCAAGCAAAAGCGTTAAAACTGTATCGGTGAAGCTGTTCATCAGCGTTCCTTTCGGAGAACCGGCCTATTGATCGGACAGGGATACGGTTACACGCACGGGATCCACGCTGTAGGTGAACTGGTCGGCGTCATCATGTTTGAGCGTGACAGTCACAGGCAGATCAAAGGTTCCCGAGGAAAGTGTATCCGCAGCGACTGTGGCAGTCAGGCGGGAGGACTTGATGCCGGAGAGTAAAAGTTCCGGCCCTGTCAGCGTAACGCTGACTTTGGTGGTTTCCAGCACGGCGGACATACCATCGGACAGCCCCGTGACCGACAGCGGAATCTTGTCAAAGGTCTTGGTAGTTAAAACCGGGCCGATATCCACAATCAGATTGACCATCTGGGTGTTCATGTACACGATGTTATCCGGCTGCGTAACCCGGATTTCGGCAGTGAAGGAGGCATCCATCTTATCCACATCAACTGCCTGGTCTAAAAACAGCGTATCCAGCGTGCTTAAGGTGGTTGCATCACCCGCGGCGATAATCGTATCCGGCGATAAGGTTACGTTTTTGACTTCATAGCCGGCTTTGGGTGTGCCGGTCGTCAGCGCGGTTTGGTTGAGGGGCAGGGTCTTTTCCGGGTATAGTTTCTGCTCGACCACGATGGACCGCAACAGTACGCCGCCGCTGGTCGGCTCCAGCAATCTGGCGTCCAGTTCGTTGTTGTCGATATCCATATAGTGCAGCGCAAGGGCGGTTTGCAGGGTGGCCGCTTGCGGTTGGAGCGTGGATATTTGGAGCGTGGATATATCGTAATACAAAACAATTTTGGCAATCTTGGATACGATGCTTTCCGGCCCGCTGACCGTAGCGGTGGATACATCGGTAACCGGGAGCGTGCCGTAGAATCCATCAGGATAATCGCCTGAAACGGAAACCTGTACGGGAATACGATAGTTGGTAATATATTGGTCTACTACGATGGGGATTTCCGCCGGTGTAACATCGGTCACGTTACCATAAAGCGAGGAGGATGTGGTGGCAACCTTCACGGGTTGCTCGCCTGCCTCGGTCACCCGTGACAGATCAACACGCGGGTTGTAATTCTGCGCGGTGACATCGTTAAATTCCTGCTGGGGTACATCCGCCCTGAGCCTTACGATAGCGCTTGACTCCTCCAGCCCCTGGGTGACAATAAAGCCGTTACGGCGCAGGACATCCGAACCGGTAATGGATAGTGGTACATCGGTAAACACGCGTTCACGCGTCAGCGACGGATCTTGTAAAATAAGACCCACCCATAGCAACACCGCTAAAAACAGCGCAAGCAGCTTCCATTGCATGTTATGCGTTACCGCCGTCCACAGGCGCTTAGGGAAGGTGGTAGACAGGAGCCGCAGAAACTTAGGTTCCATGCCTGCGGGTTTGTTCTCTTCGGTTTGTGTGTTCATGCTGCGCCTCCTTTCCGGCGCTTTGTGCGGCTAAATAGCATAGACCATAGGCCATCTTCGCGTTGGTGGTACATTTTAATCAGCACCTGCTCCAGCAGCGCCCTATCCAGGTGGCGTGTCAACCGACCGGCGCGGGCAACGGAGATGATGCCCGTTTCTTCCGATACGATCAGGGTGATGGCATCGGTGGCCTCAGTCACGCCGATGGCAGCGCGGTGGCGCGTGCCCAGCTCGCGGCTGATACCCACGCCTTCGGCCAGGTTTAGAATACAGCCCGCCGACATGATGCGCGAGCCGCGGATGACAACAGCCCCGTCGTGCAGGGGGGTGTTGGGCTCAAATATGTTTTCCAGCAGTGCGCCTGAGATATGGCTGTCCAGCGGGGTGCCGGTTTCGATAATGTCTTTCAGGCCAACTTTCTGCTCAAACACGATCAAAGCGCCGACGCGGCGGCGGCTTAAGTTCAGCAGACAGTTGGTAATCTCGCGTACGATATATTCATTTTCGTGATGACCACTGAGGCGGGAACTATCCCGCAGGGTGCCACGGCCCAGCTGTTCCAGCGCTTTTCGGATTTCCGGCTGGAACAGGATGACAATGACCACCGCACCATTATTGACAATGTTGAGCAAAATCCAGTTGATGGCGGTCAAGCCAAACAAATCGCTGACCCAACTGGCTAAAATTAAGATCACAAGCCCTTTAAGAACAGCGCTTGCGCGGGTCTGACGGGCCAGCATTAATAGACCGTACAGCAGCACTGCAACGATCAAAATGTCCAGCGCATCCGTCAACGTTGGACGATTGAAGACATTCCACAGAACGTCGCGAATTTGCGTCCACAACGTCTGCATAGCGCCTCAACCCCTCCGGTGTATATTTCCTTTGTTTAGTATACTACAAACAGGGGCATAGATAAAGTGCGAACAACGAAAATCGCACAAGAATTTGTAACATCCTGCGGCGATTTCGGGTAGGGCTGCTTTATTTCGGGTATGAATTCATGCTATAATCAACCCAGTGGATAAGCCCGGTTTGGGAGGGATGGCATGGAACACGGCGGACACAGGCAGCGGATGCGGGAGCGCTATGCAAAACAAGGTCTGGATGGCTTTGCGCCTCACGAGGTGCTGGAGCTGTTGTTGTTCTACGCCATTCCGCAGAAAAACGTGAATCCGCTGGCCCATAGGCTGATCGACCGCTTCGGTTCGGTGTATGGGGTGCTCAACGCCTCACCCAAGCAACTGCAGCAGGTGGACGGCATCGGGGAGTATGCCGCTACGTTTTTAACCCTGATTCAGGACGCGGCCCGGCAGGCCACGCGAACACGCGGGGCCGACAAGGTACGCTTGTCCACGCGGCAGGCGGCCGTGGATTATTGTATTCAGCTATTGCATGGTGAAAAACGCGAACTGTTTTACGCGATTTGCCTGGATGGGCAGATGGAAACCCTCAGCGATGTATTGATCGCCAAGGGCTCGCTCAGCGATGTGCCCGCCTATCCGCGCATTGTGCTGGATGCTGTACTAACCCACAACGCCCACGCGGTGTTGTTTTGCCATAATCATCCCAGCGGCTCGGTCATGCCATCGGCGCAGGATCTGGACGCAACTCGAACGTTGTCGGGATTGCTATCGGAGATCGAGGTGGTACTGATTGACCATTTCATCGTGGCGGACAGCCGCGCCGTCAGCATGGTGCGCAACGGGTTTATCCGGCAGTCGGCAGCATCGGGCGGCATCACCGTGAAAACGGCGGATGCCGGCATGCAGATAAACGCCGCGCAACTTAAGATCGACCAGCGGTCGGATGCGGAGGAACTTCTTTGAATCGAATACTGCGGGGGATACTTAAAGTGTTATGGATTCTTGTTATCCTGGGTATTATCGTCTATCTGGGGTTAATTGGCTATTCCTATTACCGGGAAAAAACCGTACCGGCACCATCGGATTACGATGTCATTGTCACACTCGGCGCACAGGTGCAGCCAAACGGCGAACCATCGGTGCAGCTTGACTGGCGGCTGAACAAAACAGCGGAGATGTACTTTGCCGCGCCCTGTCCGGTGATCGTCTGCGGCGCACAAGGCGCAGATGAACCGCGCCCGGAAGCCGAAGTCATGCGCGATGAGCTGATTGAACGCGGCGTACCGGCAGACAGCATTTATACCGATTCCGTCAGTTTTGACACATACCAGAACATTCGCAACGCCAAGGTGATTATCCAGCAGTTGAATCTTTCCAAACCGCTGATCATTACCAGCGACTATCATTTGCCCAGAGCCATGGACATTGCCAAGGCTGAAGGCTTTGTACCCCAAGGCGTGCCCAGCCCGACCCGCCAGGAGCTTAATTACTGGCTGAAAAACCATGGGCGCGAAGCGCTGGCCTGGGTGAAGTTCTTCCTGATCCATTATGTGGGACTGAAAATATGACGGCAGCAGAGCAGGCAGCACTGATCCGCGAGCGAATCGCGGCCCTGGGTATAGACTGTGCAGACGGCACAGCAGAGCAGCTTTTACGTTATCAACAGCTTATAGAAGAATGGAACGCGCGCATCAACCTGACCGGTGATGCCGGGTTTGAAGCGATGCTGGACCGGCACTTCATGGATTCGCTCACGCCGCTGACGGTGCAGGGTTTGCTTCCCGGCGGCGCAACGCTGATTGATGTGGGAACCGGCGCAGGGCTGCCGGGGATTCCACTGGCGATTGCACGGCCCGATTTGCAGGTAACACTGCTGGATTCCATGCAAAAACGCATCAAGTTTCTGCATACAGTTGTAGAAACACTGGAGCTTTCCAACGTGACAATCCTTCACGCCCGGGCAGAGGTCGCGGCACAACGGGCAGATTGCCGGGAACAGTTTACAATCGCCACGGCACGTGCTGTGGCCGCCCTGCCGGTTTTGCAGGAACTGTTACTTCCGTTTGTATCCGTTGGCGGGAGCTGCGTGTGCTTTAAAGGCCCGGCGGCGGAGGATGAGCGTGCGGCTGGCGCTGTGGCGGCAAAGCTGCTGGGCGGTGGCACACCGGACATGCGGACGGTTTCTGTGCCGTTTGCACCGGAGCGCACCCATATTCTAGCGGTGACTGTTAAACAGAAATCAACCCCCAAGCGCTATCCGCGCAAAGAGGGAACGCCATCCAAACACCCTTTGGGATACGAATAAGGAGGAAACAGGATGCAGAAAACACTGGAACGCATGTGCGCGATGGGATTTGAGGTCGTAGAGGTGGACACCGGGGAACAGGCCAGGGACTATCTGACGGGTGCTATTTCGGCCAATGCTACCGTTGGGGTCAGTGGTTCGGTCTCGGTGCGCGAAACCGGTGTGATGGAAGCGCTGGAGCGGCGCGGTCAAATCGTCTATTCTCACTGGGGCGTTAAGCCCGAGGATGTCGAACCGCTGCGCTTGAAAGCCTGCGCGGCGGATGTGTACCTGACCTCTGCAAACGCCTTAACCAAACATGGTGAGCTGATTTTGATCGACGGTGCCGGCAACCGCGTATCGGCAGTAGCCTACGGCCCCAAGCAGGTGTATTTTATCGTCAGCCATTCCAAATGGGTGGACGGCGGATACGGCACGGCCATTGCGCGCATTAAGCGAATTGCCTGCCCGCCCAATGCTCGCAGACAGGACAAGGAACTGCCCTGTGCTATCAACAATGAGTGCGACCCGGATGCCTGCACAAGCGACAGCATGTGCCGCATGACGCTTTCGGTGAACCGCGCACCACGAAACCGGAAAATGACGATGGTTTTTGTCAAGGAGAATCTTGGCTATTGAGCATGGTATGTGCTACAATAAGGGGAACGCGGCAGGAAATGCTTTAGCCGCAACAGAGAGGGCGATACGACCGGTGACACGTGTACAACGATTAGTGGATCGCAGGGGACTGAAAGCCGATGAGGCCATTCTCGTCTCCAAACCATCCAATATGTTTTATTTGTCCGGCTACACGGGCGAGGGTCTTGTGCTGGTTCTTAAGGAACGCAGCGCGATCATTACGGACTTTCGTTATGTGGAGCAGGCAGCCCAGGAAGCCCCCACGTTTGAAACGCTGGCCTTGCAAGGCAAGGAAAGTCATCTGGGCAAGGCGTACGAAGCCTGCAAGAATAACGGCGTGAAAACGATCTTCTATGAAGACGATGAACTGACCGTGCGCAGCTATAACAAAGCGGTGGAAATCTTTGCAGGGATGAACCTTGCACCCCTTGCCGGAGAGATAGAAGCGCTGCGCAGGATTAAGGATGAAGAAGAGCTTCGCAGGATTGAACATGCCTGCGCCATTTCATCGGCGGCGTTTGAGCGCATCCTGCCCAGCATCAAAGCCGGGATCACCGAGCGTGAACTCGCCCGTATGCTGGAGTTTGAAATGTACGGCTTAGGTGCCGAGGCGATGGGCTTTGCCATCATTGCCGCAGCGGGTGCCAATGGCTCCAAGCCGCATGCCGTGCCGTCAGACTACCGTATACAGCAGGGCGATATGATTACGCTGGATTTTGGTGCGAAGGTGCAGGGCTATACTGCGGACATGACCCGTACCGTGTCGCTGGGTCAGCCGAGCGACACGATGCGCAAGGTATACGAGGTGGTACTCAAAGCCCAGGTTATGGCGCAGGATGCCGTGAAAGCCGGTGCCAGCTGCGCCGCTATAGACGCGGTCGCGCGGGATTACATCTACGCGCAGGGCTATGAAGGGCATTTCGGGCACGGACTTGGGCACAGCCTGGGTATCGACGTGCATGAAGAACCGCGCTTAAGCTTCCAGTCCAAGGATGTTTTGGAAGTGAACCAGTTAATTACGGTGGAACCGGGCATATATCTGCCCGATATCGGCGGCGTGCGTATTGAAAACACGGTTGTTGTTGAACAAAACGGCTGCCGCTCGCTGGTGACACCGACCCGAGAACTGATCATTTTATAAAAAGCACAAATTGAATCGGAGGAAAACACTATGATGACAGCGGGAGAATTCAGAAAAGGCATCACCATGGAGTGGGATGGCGGTGTGTGGACTATCGTTGATTTCCAGCATGTGAAGCCCGGTAAAGGCGCGGCGTTTGTCCGCACCAAGATTAAAAACGTGATGACCGGGGCCGTGGTGGAGCGCAGCTTCAACCCCACGGACAAAATGCCTCGTGCGATCGTGGAAACCAAGGACATGCAGTATGTGTACAACGACGGTGACCTGTACTACTTTATGGATTTGGAAACCTACGAACAAATGCCTTTGAACCGCGACCAGGTGGAAGACGCCATTCCCTATGTGAAAGAGGGCAGCAATGTATCGGTGCGCTTTTTTAAAGGGTCGGCGTTCAGCGTGTTACCGCCAAACTTTGTAGAGCTGGAAGTCGTTGATACCGAACCCGGCTTTAAGGGCGATACCGCCAGCAACACCTATAAACCTGCAACGCTGGAAACCGGGATTACCCTGCAGGTTCCGCTGTTCATTAACACCGGTGACCGCATCCGCGTGGATACCCGCGTGGGTGAATACATGGAACGCTGCTAAGCAAACAAACCTGTACACCCGCATCTTCTGGCGGGGAAGGAGAGCTTATGGAATCAATTACCAATCGTACATCTTACCTCCGTGGTTTGGCCGATGGGATGGAACTGGACACAAAAAAAGCTGAAAATAAGCTGATGCTGCAAATGCTGTCTGTCATGGAAGAAATGGCCGCAAAGCTGCAGGAGCTGGATCAGGACGTTGACGAGCTGGACGAATACATGGCTTCGATGGACGAAGATCTGTCCGAAGTGGAAGATCTGCTGTTTGATGATGAAGACGAGTATGATGAAGACTTGGAAGAACTCGACGACGATGACGAAATCGAGGTCAACTGTCCGCATTGCGATCATACCTTTATCATCCGTGCCGGAGACATCAGCGCTGACGGTGATGTGCTTTGTCCGGCCTGCGGCAAGAACCTTCTGGAAGAAGACGAAGAACAGGAATAACAAGCCAATACCCAAAACCCTTTCACCAGACGGTGAAAGGGTTTTGCTTCGAAAGCATAGAGGGAGACCGGTGAACCGCTGACATGGAAAAACGTATGCCAAAAAAACAAAAGATACGCCTTGCGTTGATCGTTGCAGTGCTGCTTGCGCTGATGATCACGGCAACCATCTTGCTGATGCCGTATATTCGTAAACTGGCTGACCCGGCTGTACGCGCGCAGTTCAAAGCGTGGGTTACATCGCTTGGCGCATTGGGATATCTGGTCATGATCGCAATTCAGATGATACAAATTATTGTCGCGTTTATCCCCGGCGAGATTGTGGAAATCCTCGCGGGCGTGATGTATGGCGGTTTTGGCGGGTTGCTGGTATGTCTTATCGGCTGCGTGATTGCCTCCAGCGGCATCTTTCTTTTGTCAAAAAAACTGGGCGCACGGTTTACGCAGCGGTTATTCACCAAGGACAATCTGGACAAGTATAGTTACTTGAAGGATTCCCGCCGGATGGAGATTGTCGTGTTCGTCCTCTTTCTGCTGCCCGGCACGCCCAAGGACATGCTGACCTATGTTGCGGGTACAACGCCGATGAAACTGGTGCAGTTTTTACTGATCTCGACCTTTGCGCGTATCCCGTCCATTGTGTCGTCTACGTTTATCGGGTCGTCGCTGCTAAGCAACAACTGGCCTGTTACGATTTTGATTTTTGCAGGCACAGCGCTGCTGGGTATTGTCGGGATTATCTATAAAGACCGCATTATTGAGTTCTATAAACGCAAAGTATCCGCTTCTAAAGATGAAGTTGTGCAAAAGGAAAGCTAATGGCGGGTTCGCTTACCCCAGGTTGCGGTAGCCAAGCTTTGCCCCGCAGCTTTCACGGATAATCAGTGCCGGTGCGCGTACAAGCGTAACCGGCGCTTTTACGTTGGTGGAGCTGGAGGCCAGTTCCGCAATCGCCGTGCGGGCGCGCTCCTCGGAAAATAGGTCAATGGTGGTCAGCGGCGGCAGTGTATGCGGGCTGAAAAAGGTATTGTCGCAGCCCACCAGCGCCATATCATCGGGCAGCTTCAGGTTCATGGAATGCAGCTGATGGATGGCCCCGACAGCCACCATATCGCTGAAGGCAACAATCGCAGTCGGCCAGCGACGGCGGGGGATGGTCGTCAGCATACGGAGTACGGCGATCTCGCCCGTTTCGGCGGTAAACCCGGCCGCGCCGTGGTAGGCGTCATCCTTCGTAAGCCCCAGTTCATCGATAGCGCGCAGGTATCCTCTGGCACGCGCGCCGGAGGTCTCCAGCGTTTGGTTGCCGCCAATAAACGCAATGCGGCGATGCCCCAGCATATACAGGTGCTGCACGGCCTGGAACATGGCGGTTTCCAGATCGTTGTGCAGGAAGGTGCAGTTCACATTGCTAACCGGCGGTGAAATGGCAACCAGCGGCATATGCTCCAGCAGTTGGTTGAGCGCGATGGGCAAATCGCTGCGTCCGGTTTCCTGCACACTTCCTATATACAGCGTGCCGCGCAGATGCCAGTCGATAATGCGTTTGGCAATCTCGCGCATGTCATAGTCTTCGCCGTCTAGCAGTTGAAACAGCATTGTCTGGTACCCAAGGCGCTTGGCTTCCCGGTTGGCGGCAGACAAAATGCGCCCCCAGTATTGGTCGCGCGTTTCGGGGATAATCACGGCAAAGGTTTGCTGTGCCAGGGATACTTGCTGGCGCAGATTGTGCAGGGTGGAGAAATTATTGCTGCGGGCAATGGTCTCCACCTTGGCGCGGGTCTTCGCGCTTACGTTTTTATGGCCGGACAAAACGCGCGAAACGGTGGACGGCGCAACGTTGGCTTCGGCTGCTATATCGTAGATGGTCATCTTCTTAGGCATTGGGCATCCCTTTCGTGCGGGTAGTGTACAGGCTTTTTCCTATTATACATGGAAGTGTTTGTAGAACGCAAGAGGAAAATGGAACAAGTTCCATAATATTGACAATATTTGTGGCCTTTGAGCAGCGAATTTGTTGACACTGGTTGGTTGATGTGCTATATTGACATTAAACAAGGCGCGAATATGGGAAACTTGAAGAGATGTAATGCAATATTGGAACAAGTTCCATGATTTCGCCAAAATTAAGGAGGATTCTGACAAATGAAAAAAATCGTTGCACTGGTACTGTCCATGATGCTGCTGATCGCGCTTCTGCCCTCTGTTGTGGCGGTTGCCGCGGACAAGCGGGTTGTCAAGGTCGCTTCCTGGGACGTGTACGGCTCGGCCGCCAACTACCACGAAGCCATCAAAGCCGGCTATGAAGCCGCCAACCCCGACGTCGAAATCGAATGGGTCGACCTGGCATCGCAGGAGTATGCGACGCTGGCCGGTTCCATGTTGGCCGCTGGCGACCAGACGGATGTGTTCATCGTCAAAGAGATTAAAGATCTCCAAAACTGGACGCAGCAGGGCTTCCTGGTATCGCTGGACGATATGGTTGCCGCCGATTCGTACGACCTGACCAGCTTTGCCGGCATGGATGAAGTTTGCCGCGTGGAAGATGGCTCCCTCAACGCGCTGCCCTTCCGGTCGGACTTCTGGGTTCTGTACTACAACAAAACACTGTTTGATAATGCCGGAATCCCGTATCCCACAGGCGATATGACCTGGGATGAGTATGCAGAACTAGCCCGCAAAGTAGCCAGCGGCGAAGGCATTGACAAAATTTACGGCACGCACTACCACACGTGGCTGAGCGCCGTGGTTAACTGGGCAGTCTGCGGTGTGGACTACACCCTGGCTGACGGCAGCTACGATGAGCTCAAGTACTTCTATGAGCTCAATCAGGCTCTGGAAGACGAAGGCGTCTGCATGGAATACGGCGAACTGAAGGCTGCCGGCCTGCACTATTCCGCAGCGTTCTATCAGGGCAATATCGCCATGCTGCCTATGGGCTCCTGGCTGATCGGCACCCTGATCAAAGAAAAGGCCGCCGGAACCTTTGATTTTGACTTTAGCTTCACCTCCGTACCGCATATGGACGGCGTTGCCGCGAAGTCTTCCTTTGGTAACATGACGGCCATGGCAATGTCCAAAAACGCTGCCAATGCCGATGATGCCTGGAGCTTCATCAAGTGGGTCTGCGGCGAGGAAGGCGCCAAGGCTATTGCAGCCGTCGGCACCCGCCCCGCGTATGTGTCTGACGCCGTTGCCGCCGCGTTCTCGTCCGTTGAAGGCTTCCCGTCCGATGAAGGCGCACTGGATGCACTCGTGCCCAGCAGCGTGAGCTTGGAATGGCCTCCCGGAGTATTGGTACCGGAGCTGCAAACCATCGTTAATGAAGAGCACACCGGCATCATGAGCCGTGAAACCCCCATCGACGAAGGTATCGCAATGATGAACGAACGCGCTGCCGAAGTGCTGGCAGACTAAACGACACGTAACTTTCAACTTAACGGGGAGGGGACTGTCTCCTCCCCGTTTTCAATCAAAATAAAGGGGTCTTGATACCATGGCTCAGGACACTCACAGGCTTGCGCCCCGGAAACGAAGCAAGCTGCAGCGCAAGAATACGCTCATTGCCTATTCGTTTCTTGCGCCGAACTTTCTAGGGTTTCTCATCATCACCATGCTGCCGATTTTGTTTACGGTGGTGTTATCTTTGCTCAACTGGAACGGCGGCGTGCTGGAAAACATGCAATGGGTGGGGCTTGATAACTTTGCCGAAATCTTTAAACGCTTCAGCTTCAAGCGATCCGATCTTGGGATCACGCTGAAAAATACCGTGTTCTATACACTGGCAACAGTGCCGCTAACCATAGTATTCTCGCTTGTTTTTGCACTTTTACTTAACAAAGCTGTCAAAGCCGCCAGCGTATTTCGCTTCATCTTCTTCTTTCCGTACGTCGCCAGCATCGTGGCTGTGTGTACCTGCTGGAATTATTTGCTGATGAAATACGGCGTGGTCAACAGCTTTTTAAACACCATTGGTTTTAACATGACCAAATCATGGACGCAGAGTAAATCGCTGGCCATGTGGGCACTGATCATCGTAGCTGTCTGGCGCTATGCCGGGTACTACATGGTGCTTTACATTGCCGGGTTACAAAATATACCGGGTGAACTGTACGAGGCCGCGACAGTGGACGGCGCAAACGCGTGGCAGAAGTTTCGCAAGATCACAATGCCGATGCTCACCCCGACGACGTTCTTTGTCTCGATCATGACAACAATTACCTGTTTTAAGGTATTTGATACCGTTATTTTGATGACGGACAGCGGGCCGGGGCGTGCAACCAAAATGCTGGTCAATTACATATTTGATTTAAGCTTTAACCAAATTAAGTACGGCGTGGCAAGCGCAGTGGCCATGGTTTTGTTCGTGGTTGTGCTGATCGTGACCGTGCTCCAGTTCCGCGTAGAAAAGAAATGGGTCAACTACTTCTAGAAGGGAGGAAAGCCATATGACAACCCTGGCATACAAACCCCAGTCCCGGGCAAAAGAAATTCGCAAAAGCATATTCAAAGGACTGCTCATCATATTTTTGCTACTGTTTACAGTGCTGGCACTGCTGCCGTTTTTGTGGATGCTTTCTTCCTCCCTGAAACTGGATAAGGATGTGTTCCGCTACCCGATTGAATGGATACCTTCCGTCATGCACTGGGAAAACTATGTGCAAATTTGGGAGCGCGTCCCGCTGGTCGTGTATTTCAAAAATACGGCGCTGCTATCCATCGGCGTGACAATTATGCAACTGCTTACCTCCAGCTTTGCCGCCTATGCGTTTGCCAAGATGCATTTCCGGGGGCGCGATCTGCTGTTCCTTTGCTATATCGGCACCATTGCCATTCCCTGGCAGATGTATATGCTGCCGCAGTTCATTATGATGCGGTACATGGGGCTGTATGATACACTCTGGGCCTTGCTGGTACTGCAAAGCTTTTCCGCTTTTGGTGTATTTTTAATGCGCCAGTTCTTCCTAAGCATTCCCTCCGAGCTTTGCGAAGCGGCACGCATCGATGGCCTGAGCGAGTACGGCATCTGGGCCAGAATTATGCTGCCGCTGTCTCGCCCCGCTATCGCTACCTTAACGATTTTCACATTCGTATCGACATGGAACGACTTTATGGGCCCGCTGATCTACCTGCGCAGCGATGCGGTGAAAACCATTCAGGTCGGGCTTCGGCGCTTTATACAGGAGTATACCAGCGACTATCACCTGATTATGGCGGCATCGCTTTGCTCGCTGGTGCCGGTCGCCATTGTGTTTTTGTTCATGCAACGCTATTTCATTGAAGGAATTTCCACAACGGGAATTAAAGGATAATGATACTATTGATCAGGGAGGTTTCGCCCGATGATCTTGCCCGGTAACAACAATCCGCTGCAATCGCGGGCGGATGTGGAACAGGTGGCACTGGATTTGCTCAGGCCACTGCTGCCTTTATTATCGCCCGGTTGCGCCCGCATTCATGCCGGAGAAACCGGCGCGGTGTATCCACCTTCGATTGCGGAGATGGAAGCATTTGCGCGTCCGCTTTGGGCCATCATTCCGATGCTTGCAGGCGGCAGCACTGCCGTACTTTCGTTTTGGGAACTCTGGAAACAGGGCATTATTGCCGGCGTTGATCCTAACCATCCGGAATACTGGGGCGAAGCACAGGATTACGACCAGCGCCTGGTGGAGATGGCGGTCTTTGGGATGGGCATGGCGATGATACCCCGAACCTTCTTCTTTGGCCTGCCGGAGACGGCGCGTGAGCATCTGTATCAATGGCTGAATCAGATCAACCATCGTGTGCTGCCCAAAAATAACTGGGTGTTCTTCCGTATACTCGTCAACCTGGGGTTTGAGGCCTGCGATTTGCCCTTTGACAGCGAGCAGATGGACAAGGACTTCGCCCTGATTGACGAGCATTATGAGGGCGACGGCTGGTACTATGATTATCAAACCCAGCGGGACTACTATGTGCCCTGGGCATTCCACTACTATGGCCTGCTCTATGCAGCGCTACGCCCGCAAAGCTACAATGCCGCTGAGTTACTTCGCCGCGGCAAGCAGTTTGCTCCGGCGTTTGCCTGCTGGTTTGATCAAACCGGGGAAGCGGTACCCTATGGCAGAAGCTTAACCTACCGCTTTGCCCAAAGTGCGTTTTTTGCCGCACAAGCCTATGCCGGTGTGAAAAGCGATGCCATAGGCTATGGGGAAATGAAGCACCTGCTGCTGCAAAACCTGCGCAGCTGGCTGCACCATCCAATCTTCACACGCGACGGCGTATTATCCATCGGATATCATTACCCAAACCTCCATATGGCGGAAGGGTACAACGCGCCGGGCTCGCCGTATTGGAGCATGAAATGGTTTTTATGTCTGGCGATGCCGGACAATCATCCCTTTTGGCAGGCAGAAGAGACAGCGCCGGTGCTTCCGGCAGTCAGCTGTCAGCCGCATGCCGGGCAGTTGCTGGCGCGAACGGACGAGGGCAAGCAAGTCATTGCGTATCAGGCCGGGGGTCATTGCGCGGAGCACACGCATGCCGAGGCCAAGTATGAGAAGTTTGCGTATTCCACGGCGTTTGGGTTCAGCGTATCCAAATCGCGGCTGAAGCTGGAAACTGGAGCGTTTGACAGCATGCTGGCGGTCAGCCTGGATGGCATTTATTATTATCCGCGCTATGGCTGCGAGGCGTTTCAGATCAAGGATGGCAGCGTTACGGCCACATGGAAGCCCCTCCCGCAGGTGACCGTACAAACAGAGCTGATTCCTCTGGGAGCATGGCATGTGCGCAGGCACCGCATTCAAACAGCGGTGGAAATTACGGTTGCCGAGGGCGGTTTCGCTATTGCGATGGACGGCGCAGGCACCCTGACCACACAGGAGCAAAGCAAAAGCGCGGTCGTGATCGCACCATGGGGGATTAGCGGGATACAAGGGATAGCGGGGTACGGCTCGGCGATGAACGTTAAGCCTGAACCCAATACCAACCTGATGTCTCCGCGCACACTATTGCCGACGCTTACAGCTGTTCTAGCCCCGGGAGAGCATAGTCTCTCCTGCGCCGTGCTTGGTACGGTTACAAGCGACCCCGGTCTTTGGCATTCGATACCCGAGGAGGTTATTCAACTTGCGTAACTGGGCACAGATGACCTTTGCCAAATTTGCACAGAAATATGAACGGTCCGCCTCGCTGGCGGCCCGGCAGGAGATAATACCCTATAAAAGTGAGGGTGAGCTTTGGGCTGGATCGCCGTTTGGTGGCGACGCCTGGTGGACAGGCGGTTTCTGGCCGGGGCTGATGTGGCAGCTGTATACCGCCACGAAAACGGATATCTTCCGCGATGAAGCGCTGCGAGTTGAGGCGCGGCTGGTGAACGAACTTTGCTATTTTAAACGCCTGTACCATGATGTGGGCTTTATGTACCTGTTATCCAGCGGTGCCAACTGGATGCTGAACGCTGATCGCAATTCCAAGCGGAACCTGCTGCATGCCGCCACTATACTGGCCGGTCGCTTTAATCTGGCGGGCGGGTATATCCGTGCCTGGAACGAGGACAAGGCCGGCTGGGCGATTGTGGACAGCATGATGAACCTTAGCCTGCTATTCTGGGCTACCCGCGAAACCGGCGACCCGCGCTATTACCAGATTGCTGTCCGGCATGCCGATACCTCGCTGACGGAGTTCGTACGCGATGACGGCAGCTGTAACCACATTGTGATTTTCGATCCCAACACCGGCAAAGCATTGCAAAAACCGGCAGGGCAAGGGTATGCCGAAGGGTCCAGTTGGAGCCGTGGGCAGGCATGGGCGCTGTATGGCTATACGCTCAGTTATTTGAGCACAAAGCTTGATCGCTACCTGGACGCGGCGTGCCGAATTGCCGACTATTTTCTACAAAATATCCGCCCCGATGGGCTAACGGATTGTGATTTTCGCCAGCCCAGGGGCGAGGAGCGTATTGATAATATCGCCGCCGCCTGTGCATCCTGCGCGCTGATTGAACTAAGCCGTTTACCGCAGGTGCAGCGCGGGCAGGAGTATCTGCACGCGGCCGAGCACATGCTGCAAGCGCTGGATACCCTTTGTGCCGACTATACGGATGCAACGCCCGGCGTTTTACAGAAATGTACTGCAGCTTACCGCGACGACGGGGCAGGCACGCACATCAATATCGTATACGGGGATTATTTCTATGCAGAAGCCCTGGCAAAGCTGCAAGGAACTGACCCGATGCTGTGGCTGTGCCAGCAATCAACCGAGCTATAGGGGTTATTCCTCTCGCCCCTTTAGGGTCTCAACAAAGCGGCCTCCACTATGGAGGCCGCTTTCCGTTGTTTTAGTTTGTTCTACAGTGAGCCGATGACCACGGGACCTTGTGGACGCACGGACATGACAGTCGCTGCGCCGGTTCCAAACAGCGCTTCCATTTCCGATACGAAAGCAGCAAGCATATCCAGCGGGACAAAGTTCAGCGTGGTGCCGGCAAAGCCGCCGCCGTGCACACGCCATGCGCCTTTGCCTTTGAGTAGCGTTTCGGCTGCCATCAGCGCAATCATCATCTCCTGCCGGTCGGGCGATGCGTATAGGTTTTGCAGGTACAGCGCACTGCTGCGGCCGGAGGCGATAATGCCGTCCAAAAATCCGGGCAGGTCATCCCGTCGCAGGCAATCTGCGATGCGGGTCACGCGCTCGTTCTCCTCGTAAAAATGTTGGGCGCGTAAAATGGCACGGTCGCAGACATCCGCAGGAAGCGTTTTGCGCAGAGCGGGAATGGCTGCAAAGAACTGTTTTGCAGGCACGTCCCGAAGTACGGATTTTCCAAAATACTCTGCCACCATACACATTTCACGGGGGATGGCGGCATAGCTTGGGGTGAGGTCGTCGTGGCTGCCGCCGGAGTTTACGACCACGATGGCGTAGCCCTTGGCGGTAAAGTCGTACGAAATGCCTTCAATCTTAGGCGTATCGGTTTCAAAATCAATCGTAATCATGTCGCCCTTGCTGGACGCCATCTGGTCCATCAGGCCGCTGGGTTTGCCGAAATACACGTTTTCAGCATACTGGGCGCACTGCGCGCGCTGGACGGCATCAATGGCGTTGTGATTGTATAACGCGCTGAAGATAGCGCCAATCAGCACCTCAAATGCCGCCGAAGAGCTTAAGCCGCTGCCGGGCAGCACGGTGGAGGTCGTTACAGCGTCAAAGCCCCCGATTGTATAGCCGTGATCTGCTAGCCAGCGGGCTACGCCGCGTACCAGCGCTGTGGCCGTGCCTTTTTCCTGGGCTTGCGGCTCAAGCGTGCTTAGCTCCAGCCGAACAGGCGCGTGTCCTTCGCTGGCGACGGTGATCCGCTGGTTGTCTCGCGGGCTGACACAGGCAAGCGTATCCAAACTCACGGCGGCGGCCAACACCTTGCCGTGGTTGTGGTCGGTATGATTACCGCAGATTTCAATACGGCCCGGCGCACTGACAAAGAAGGAGTTCGTTTCCTTGCCTGTCATATCCCGGTGTTGCGCTTGCAAAGCGGTGTACCGCGCAAGCTGCCCGGAGAGCGTTTCGGGATCGCTGCCGTACAATGCTATCAGCTCTTCGCCGATCTGTGTTTTAAGTGGATTCATAGTTATGCCGCCTTTCCCAGGGCTATGCTAAAAAGCCCATAGACTTTAGTATGAACAAGAAAATGAAGATGGTAATGCCGGAAAATGCTGTGGTGAAAATGACCTGTTGCGCTGCAAAATCCACATCGCCGCCCAGTTGCTGTGCCATCGGGAAGCTGGATACGGCGGTAGGGGAGCAGTATAGGGCAATCAGCGCGGCAAGGCTTACATCCCGGATGCCAAGGGCAATGGCGCCGGACAGAAACAAAATCGGGAATAGTACCAGCCGCAACAGTACTGTCCACGATAAAAGCTTCAGGTTGGTCTTCGCCTTGCTGAAATCAATATTGGTTCCCAGCAGGAACAGCGCAAACGGCGTTGCAATGCTGCCCAGCTTTTGTACGGGAATCGCAAGGATGGTCGGAAGCTGTAGTTTCAGCAGCAGGAACGCAAGCCCCAGTAGCGTGCCGATGATCAGCGGATTGGTGAGGATGCCTTTGATAATCTTCCACGCGGTGGTTTGCCCTTCCCCGAACTGGATTAATGCAATGGTGGAAAGAATGTTGAAAATGGGGATGACGCAAATGACAATCACCGCTGCGATGGAGATATCGCTTTCCGGATAAATCAGCATCACCAGCGGAATTCCATATATGGCATAGTTGGCGCGCCCGATGCCCTGAATGACCACGCCGACAAAATTACGATCCTTCACCAGGCGGGGGACAAGCAGAAACAGGATGACAAAGCACAGGATGACCGTCGCCACCGCATACAGGATGGGGAGCAGGTCGACCGACAGATCGATTTGCGAGCTCTTGGTATTGTCAAACAATAGCAGCGGCAAAAAGATGTAAAACACAAGGCGATTGCCCTGCTTAATGCCTTCCTGCCCAATCAGACCCAGGAGGCGGGCAAGGTAGCCCACTGCAATGATTAAAACGATCGGGACGATGGTATTGACGGAGAACATCAGGTCAGTCCACATGGTACGCTCCTTCTTACTGGAATGGGAAATTGGCCTGAATATAGCGGAAAATGGCCTGGCCAATGGGGGCGGCCGCGCCGCCGCCGCTGGAGCCTTCTTCCACAAATACGCATACCGCGTAGGGGTAACGTGCGTCGTCGATAAAGCCGACAAACCAGGCGTGGGTTACATCCCGCCCGTCCAGCGAGCTTTCTGCGCTGCCCGTTTTCCCGGCGATGGTCAGCCCGTCCACCTGCGCGGCAGTCGCGGTACCGCGATCTACGGTATCCAGCATATAGCTTTTTATTGTCGCGGCGACGCTTTCGTCTACGGCGGTACGATACACCTTGGGGGTCATGCGTAGGCGCACTAAGCCTTCCGGGCTGGCAACGCGGTAGAGCAGCCGGGGCTCCATCATAACACCCTTGTTGGCAATAGCGGCTGCCACCATGCACATATGCATTGGGGTTGCGGCAATTTGGCTTTGCCCGTCGCCGCTCCACGCCAGTTCAACCAGC
This sequence comes from Candidatus Limiplasma sp., assembly GCA_963678055.1. GTDB lineage: Bacteria > Bacillota > Clostridia > Christensenellales > Aristaeellaceae > CAXXOK01. Next base: position 1,959,634 of record OY782679.1, on the reverse strand, counting down.
GTTCGGTTTTCAGTCGGGTAGGTGGAGTTTTCCACGACAATATCGCGGAATAAAAAGTTATCGTTAAAGCCGAAGCTTTCGGCAGTTTTCCTAAGGGCAGTATCCCCAAGCAGCAGGGCGATTTGAGCAAAGGTGTTGTTGCAGCTGACGCGAAACGCTTTGGACAGCTTCAGTTTCCCATGCTGTGCGTTGCCAAAATCGGTGATCGTGGACCCCTGTACGATGGTCGCGCCTGTGCAGGTGAAGATTTGATCTGTGATACCTTCAATGTTTTCCAGCGCAGACGAGGCTGTAATGATCTTAAATGTTGAACCGGGGGCCAGGGTGGACTGGACGGCACGGTTCCAGAACGGGTGACGGTCGTCGTTCTTGACGGCGTCGGTAATGTTGGCAGGGTCATACACCGGAAGACTGACCAGGGATACAATCTCGCCGGTTTTATAGTTCATCACCACGGCCGCGCCGCTTTTATCCTTGGTGCGGACATGGGTGTTGAAGGCGCGCACGATGATGGTATTGAGCGCAGAATCCACGGTCAACGTTACATTGTCTCCGTGTCGTTTTTCCCCTTTAATCAGGGTTAATACCCGCTCGGGCAGTGTGGTTTCAAAGCCCAGCAGGTAGCTGGCTTCAAAGGAATCTACCCCATTGGCCACGTTGCCGTCCCGGTCGCCGATCAGATGGACGACCGCCTTGCGCGATTCCAGGTTCGACTGGTATACGCGCTCACCATCCTGATCGGTGGTCGCCAGCACAACGCCGTTGCGGTCGATGATATCTCCGGCGGTGACCGCGCTCTTGGCTTCCCGATAGCGCAGATTACGCGAGGACGCAAACCAGCGGTTTCCGTATACCGTAATGGAGTACACGCCATATAGACCGGCCAGCAGAATCAGGCCGATCAAAACGAGTGTAACCAGGCGGAAACGGTTGTGCAGTGGTTTCATGGTGGTCTCCTTGCTTACTGGGGATTGGCGAAGGGAAGGGTTTGCTCATCCATGCGATTGTGGCTAACCTCGTAATCGTAGGTCAGGTCATCCTGGTTTACGGTGGCTACACCCTGCAACAGGCCGATTAGGCCCATACAGCTGACCATGGAGGTGCCGCCGGAGCTTACAAAGGGCATGGTAACACCGGTCAGGGGAATCAGCTTTAAAACGCCGCCGATAATGACAAAGGTTTGCAGTGCCAGCATAATCGTTGCGCCCATGGCCAAAAGGCCGTGGAAACTGCGCCGCGCACTGCGGGCGATGAACGCACCACGCAGGATGAGAATAGCGTACATCAATAGCACCAGCACACCAAATATAATGCCGAACTGTTCGCAGATGACGGCAAAAATAGCATCGGTGTGGTATACCGGAATGATGGTGGGGAACCCAAGCCCCAGCCCCATACCGAACAGGCCGCCGGATGCGATAGCCATCAGGATTTGCACAATCTGGTAACCGGTGTTTTCAAAGTCCATCCACGGGTTTCGCCATACGGCAATGCGGCGCTTAACATGGGCAAACTGGGTATAGCCAAACACGGCCGAAGCGGCCCCGCCAATAAACCCCGCCCCGGTCATCCACAGGTTGCCGGTGGAAGCGTAGTATAAAAACAACGTGGTCATGTAGTAGATCAGCGCAGTACCCAAATCGGCCTGGAACATGAGAATGCCCATGCAAATGACCGCAAAGATCAGCCAGGGCCAGAACTTACGGCGGCTCATATAATAGCTCAACACAAATAGCAGTGCGATTTTGACGATTTCGCTGGGTTGCAGGCTGATGCCGGAAATAACAATCCAGTTGGTGGCGCCAAATACTTCCGTGCCAAAGGCCAGCGGCAAAGCAATCAGCCCCAGAGAACACACCGCGATGATATAGATAAACACGCGCCAATAGCGGATATAGCGTACCAGAAGAATGCAAAACAACATCGCCACGATGCCTGCACCGTAGTACACGGCTTGCTGCATGCCGTAGTGGGTGCCTTTAACAAGGTCGGTGGAGTACAGCACCAGCACGCCCAGCGCGCATAAAAAGTTGGCGATGGACAATAGCAGCTTATCCGCCGGGAAAAAGCGCGGCAGCCACATGGTTGCGATGTAAATCAGCAGTGGCACAACAGCCGCCAGCATAAAACCCTGCCAGTGCAGCTCGCCTTTGAACGCAAGCAGAAAAAACGCGCTGAAGAAAAACAGCATGATCGCCGACACCAGTTTGCGGTCCGGTCGGCCGCGCAGCTGACGGCGGTAGCGGGAGGCTTGACTCATGGCTTTTTCCCTCCCCGAAACAGTTTGTCCCACACGACGCGCTTGGCGGTTTCCGCATCATCCTCACCGATGAAATCTTCTCGTGCTAACGCTTCATCGCCCTCATCGCTGACGGGGGGATAGAACCCGTTGGCTCCGTCCTGCGTAATGTATGCATCCGGACCGGAATCATCGTCGGGCGGTATGTAGTCCTCGTCTTCGATATCGTCGTCGCTCATATCGGGAAGGAAGAAGTCTTCGTCCTCTGCCGGGTCTTCATCCATGGTTTGCCAGGCAGCAATTTCGTGCATACGGCGCACACGGTCCTGCGGCGGTTTATCGTTGATATCTTCTGCCAGCATGTCATCCTCGTCCAGCGGCAGACGCGAGGCTGCCGTTTCGCCGGCAAACTCAAACCCGGCAAACATCCGTAGCCGCATCACAGCCTGCCCGACTTCCAGTGTGGAGCCGTGGGCCAGATAGGCACGCATCCGGCGACCGATCAGCTCCTTGCCATCGGCAACAATCATGCGGCCGCGCAGTGGTTCGACCAGCAGGCCGTCAACATCGTCAAAGGAATACCAGAGATGGCGGTTGGCTACGCCGCCGGCCGGTACGGAAATGTCGTTACCGCGCAGGTACCCAAGCACCCCTTCGCGGCTGACCGGCAGGCAGGTGCCTCGTTTTAGGATGTCGTCGCCCTGCACAACAACCAGCTCTCCCACGTACCCGGCATCCGGCAGGAGCTTTAAGCGGCGTTTGAACTTTTTGCGGTCTTTGCTGTACCAGCGGTAACTGCGCCAGGCGATTAACACCATCAGCAGTAAAAACCAATAGCGCGCCGCCAGCGCAATGACTTCATAAATATCATCAGGCAAAACGACGCACCTCCTTGTGAAACATGGGATTTTCGTTAGTCATCATCGTGCAGGCGCATTTCCTGCAAATACTTTTCCAGCTTGCGTTTCACGCGCTGCAGGGCATTGTCGATGGACTTCACATGCCGGCCCAGCTTATCGGCAATTTCCTGGTAGCTTTTGCCGTCCAGATAGGACGATAGCACATCCTGCTCTAGCGAGCTAAGCACTGTCCCCACCTGATCGCGGATGGAGAGGATATCCTCCCGGCCGATAATCAGCTCTTCGGGGTTTTGTGCGTGGCCTTCTACGATTACATCCATCAACGTGCGATCGCTTTCCTCGTCGTAGATGGGCTTGTTCAGGCTGACGTAGCTGTTCAGTGGCAGGTGCTTTTGCCGCGTGGCGGTTTTAATCGCTGTGATAATCTGGCGCGTAATGCACAGCTCCGCAAAGGCACGGAAGCTGGACAAGCGTTCCAGCTGATAATCGCGGATGGATTTAAATAGCCCGATCATGCCTTCCTGCACGATATCCTCGTGATCGGCACCGATCAGGAAGTAGCTGCGGGCCTTGGAACGAACAAAGTTTTTATACTTACTGAGCAAATATTCAAGCGCGACACGATCCCCGTTTTGTGCCATATCGACGATTTCTTCGTCGGTCTTGTTCCCAAAGCGCAGGCGAAGCGTCTCATCCCAGCTGAGATCAGCGCGCTCCTCCGGCTGCGTGGGATCGACGGTTTCGGCGATTGGTTTGTTGTCCCGGGGGTTCATGGTCATGGCTTGCTTCCTGCCTTGTGTGTTACTTCTGCCTTCGAATGGCTTCCAGCGCCTGTCGTAGGTCTTCGCTTAATGCGCTGGATAAGGGCGTGCGGTCGGACGGTTGATGGGTAACATGTTTGGAACGCTGGCTTTGCTTCTGGGTTGCCAGCTCCAGCCAAAGCTCTCTGGAGGACAGGCGCGTGGCACCGCGGGCCAGGATCATCGTCTGTTCTAGGTGATCGCTGGTAGCTACGCGCACTTCGCGCCATGCCGGTGTTTTGCCGCAAGCCTTTTCTATGTACTGGTCTGCGGTTTGGCCGTGTTTGGTGTAAATCACGGTCAGCATATGCCGTTGCTCAATGCTGGCGGTGGGTCGGTTGCCCTGATGACCATCGAATACCAGAATCACTTCTTGGGCGGTAAAGCCCGCGTAGTCTTCCAGCAGATCAGCCAGCCTGTCGCGTGCCTGATCGATGGGCATGGGGTTTTTCTCAAGAGCGCCCCATGCCCCGATGACATTATACCCGTCTACAAAGAGCAGCGGCTGCATGAATTAGCGGGAACGCAGTACCGCATACAGCAGGATACCCGCCGCAACGGATGCATTCAGGCTGCCGATCTGGCCGCGTATGGGAAGGGCAACGGACTTGTCGCATTTTTCAAGCACCAAACGGCTGACGCCTTCGCCTTCTGCTCCGATGACAATGGCTGCGCCGCCGGAAAAATCAACCGACAGGTAGTCTTCGCCTTCCAGATCAGCGGCATAGGCCCATACGCCTTGCTTTTTCAGCATTTCAAGCGTGGTGGAAAGGTTAACAACCCGCGCGACCATAATATGCTCAATCGCGCCTGCGCTGGCTTTTACAGCGGCAGGGGTCAGGCCGACAGCCCGGCGCTCCTGTACGATCACGCCGTGTGCACCGGCACATTCAGCAGTACGAATCACCGCGCCCAGGTTGTGGGGGTCGGTAATGCCGTCCAGCACGACCAGGAAAGGCTGTTCACCTTTGGACTTGGCCAGGGCCAGCATCTCGCCGACGCTATGGTATTGATAGGCAGAGGCAAATGCCAGCATGCCTTGGTGGTTGGGTGTGATGGCGTCCAGGCGGACACGGTCGACTTCCTGCACGGGCACGCGCTGTTCACGCGCCATGGCGACAATCTCCTTGGCCGAGCCGCTTAGCTCGCCTTTGGAAATCATCAGCTTTTCAATATCGCGTCCGCTTTTCAGCGCTTCCCGAATGGGGTTGCGGCCGCTTAAGAGATTCTCATTCACGGCATCCTCGGCAATCGGCTGCGGACGGAAAGCAGGCGTTGCTTCCGTGCTTCTTTGCTCGCGCCGCTGCACGGCGTACGGCTTGGGGGTGATATGATCACCGCGTGTGCGGCTGGGCTGGTCGGAGTTGGTCATAAAGCGCGGTTCACTGGTGGTGCGGGGCTTGCCGTAGCTGCGCCGACCCGGCGCTGCACTGCCGGCGGGCTTGCGGGTATAGGGGCGACCTTCACCGCTGGCAGGCTTGCCAAAGCTGCGCTTGGCGGGCGGCGCACCATCTGCCGATTGACGGGCATAGGGACGACCTTCACCACCGGCGGGCTTGCCATAGCTGCGCTTAGCGGGCGGCGCACCATCCGCCGATTGACGGGCATAAGGGCGACCTTCGCCGCTGGCGGGTTTGCCATAGCTGCGTTTTGCGGGACCCGCACCATCGGCGGGTTTACGGGCATAGGGGCGGCCTTCACCGCTGGCCGGTTTGCCAAAACTGCGCTTTGCAGGGGCTGGGCCACCAGCGGGTTTGCCATAGCTGCGTTTGGCAGGGGCACTGCCATCGGCAGGTTTATTGTAAGTGCGCTTTGCCGGCGCGCCGCTTCTTGTTTTGCGTGCGCCTGAATACTGGGTACCTTCGTCATCAAATCCGCCTCGCTGCTCTGCGCTGCGGCGTTTTTGGTCGCGGGACTTAGTCTCGCTAACCTTGGAATAATATGCCATAGGGTTCCTTCCTTATCTACAAATTGGATTGTTCGTGCGCCGTGATGAACTCTTCCCGTTCCATCCGTACGGCGTTCATCTGCCCGCAGGACTTTGCCCCTTCGGGGCAGGCGCCGCGCAGGCATCCAGGGCCTGCATCCTGAAAAAGTTCAGGGATTTCTGCGTAGCAGAGGGCGAACATGGTTTCGGCCATTTGCCGAATCTCCCACTGGGCGCGCCTGCACATGCGAAGCGCAAAGAAATGCTTGAGTTCGCGCGCGTTCATGGTCATTAACAAGCGCGTTTCACAAGCGTTGGGGAGTACGAAGCGGGCGTCTTCATTGGTGCCGAGTTTGGTTTGCCAGTCCTGATACCAGAGAAGCATCTGGTTCATCTGTGCGTTATATTCGGAAACGGCCGTTTCGCCCAGCGCTTCCACGGCGGGCGGAACGATATAGCCGAAGCCTTTTTCATAGCTGACGTAGCGCTGGCTTTGCACGCTAAAACTGGCGATGCGGTGGCGTGTAAGCTGCGCCAGCAGTGCACGGCTGACCCCTTCGATCAAAAAACTAAAGGAGATATGCTCCAGCACACTATCATGACCCATTTGCAACACTTTTTTGATAAATGTGCGCTGGTCATTTTCCTGAATGCGCGTCAGCAGCGTATTCAAGTCCCCGCCCGCGTAGCAAAGCTTGGCAGCCAACGCCATCAGCGCAGCGCCGTCCACGGTGTGGCGAACCAGTTCAACCCTTTGCGAAACTTGTGGCACAACAGTTCTCCTTGGGGGGATTAGGTGCGGCAGGCATTGGCTTTCTTATGGTATGTCACGCCATTTGCACCCAGTCTCCATGATACCATGAACACCGTCTATATTCAAGCTGATAGCAGGCAACAGCCGTAAATTCAGCGTCTGGAAATGATTGACGCTGAAAGGGTTCCGTGGTATGATTTCCATGCATGTGGGCATGGTGGAATGGCAGACACAAAGGACTTAAAATCCTTCGCTGAATAAGCATGCGGGTTCAAGTCCCGCTGCCCGCACCAATTGGCTGCCGCGTAACGGCTAACGTACGCGGCAGCTATTGTTTATTTTGTAAGTTGCTGCGGGTGTACCGCGTGTAGTGTATAGGAACAGGGGAGGTATACATATGTTGCTGACAGCCGGATTTTTAATCCTGGCGCTGATTACCGGGATACTATTGCTGGTTTTGGTTATCATGGCGATTGTGCTTTTTCTGATGCGGGTATTGCGCAAGGATGAAGTCAGGCCGACCAAACGCTTCCGGCGTTTTGGTATTGTAGTGCTGGTTTTGGTGCTGTGCTGCGCTGCGATGGTGGTTGTGTCTCAGCTGACAGCGTCCACCCCGCCTGTAGTGGATGAAAACGGGAACACGCCGGATACGGCCATTGCTGAGTTGATTAAAGTTAACCTTGGCGGCAGGCAGGAGTGGATCAGCATTCGCGGCTGGGACGCTGAAAACCCCGTGTTGCTGTTTTTGGCGGGCGGCCCGGGTGGCTCGCAGATGGCTGCAACGCGCTATGAACTGGCGGAGCTTGAAAAACACTTTGTGGTTGTTAACTGGGATCAGCCCGGTGCGGGCAAATCCTATGCTGCGGTTAAAGGCGATGCGCTGACGGTTGATATGTATGTTGAGGATGGGATCGCCCTGACAAAGTACCTGCAGGAACGCTTTGCGCAGGAGAAGATTTACCTGATTGGGGAATCCTGGGGAAGCGCGCTTGGTATTTTAATGGCGGACCGGTATCCGGAAGGGTACTATGGGCTGATCGGCACAGGACAGATGGTTGATTTTGCCCAGACAGAGCGCATAAACTATGCTACGGCCATGCAGATTGCACAGGAACAAGATGACAGCGCTATCGTGCAGCAACTGACTGCCAATGGCGAGCCGCCATATTACGGCGATGATATGATATGGAAAAGTGCGGTGTACCTGAACTACTTAAGCAATGCGATGGCGGCAAACGACGCGGTGGAAAACCCCGGGTATAATACCTTCCGCGATTTGTTTTCGCAAGAATACGGCCTGGTCGATCAACTGCATTATGTGCAGGGTGTGGTGACCACGTTTAACCATGTGTATCAACAGCTGTACGAAACGGACTTGCGCACGGATTATGCCTCGCTGGTGATTCCCGTGCATTTCTTCCTGGGCCGCCACGATATCAATGCCCCGACGGCCTTGGTGGAAGCGTATGTTGAGATGCTAGATGCCCCGGCCAAGGAAATTGTCTGGTTTGAAGCATCTGCGCACAGCCCGTGGATTAATCAACGTGATCTGTTTGTACAGGAAGTTCTGCGGGCATTTGCAGAGGATACTGAGTGAGTTATCCTGCTCTAGAATATCAAAAAAAGAGAGGCATTGCCTCTCTTTTTTGTTTGCTGATTCAGGACTTGCAAATACCGCATACCGCGCAGCCGCCTTCACCAGTTTCACGCAAGGAAGCAGGCATTGCGCAGCCGACATCCTTCATGGTGGTAATCAGGCAATCTGTATCAAGCGGGCAGGGAATGCCGGCCAGTGCCATCTGCGCGGCGGTCAACGCCTGGGCGGCGCCGGATGCGTTGCGATATACACAGGGAATTTCGACCAAACCGTCCACAGGATCGCAGACGAGGCCCATGGTATTCATCAGCACAAAGCCGCATGCGCTTACGGCTTGCTCGTCCGTGCCTTGCAGTAACTGTACATAGGCAGCGGCGGCCATAGCAGCAGCCGAGCCACACTCGGCCTGGCAACCGCCCTCTGCACCGCTTACGGTCGCCTGCGTGGCAATCACGCGCCCGATAGCTGCCGATACAAACAGCGCATCGACCAGCTGATCGTCAGTCAGGTTGAACGCCTCCTGCGCGGCGATGAGCACGCCGGGCAGTATACCGCAGCTGCCAGCTGTGGGCGCGGCGACAATTTTGCCCATACAGGCGTTGTTTTCGGCAATCGCCAGTGCGTATGCGCTGGCCTTGGCGGCGATGCCATACACCGCGGGACTTGCGGCAGCATGCAGCTTGGCGGCGTTGCCGCCCACCCGGCCAGATACCGAGCGTAAGTCCGGGTTTAACCCCTCGCGTAGGCTTTCCTTCATTACGGCAAGCCTGCCTGCCATGATGGAGCGAATGTCTTCCGGGGTGACTTGTGCTTCCTTTGCCTGCCAGGCAACAGCCGCAGCCGCAATGGAACCGTAGGGTTTGGCTGCTTTTATCAGCGATACAATGGTGTCCATGTGTTTCATCCTTACTCGCTATCCTGCGTGAACCTCAGGTAGGACACGCTGAACACGTTGTCCAGTGTTTTCAATGTTTCGGCCAGGGCTTCTTCCGCATCGCCATCAATTTCCAGAGCAACCATCGCGTCGCCGCCCGCAGCAGTGCGGGAAACCAGCATGGCGGCAATGTTAATTTGCGCCGAAGCAATTTGCCGCGTGATGGTTGCGATCATGCCATACTTATCCAGATAGTGGATAACAAAGGTATTGGCATGCCCGGTGATCCGCGTTTCGTGCCCGTCCACCGCCTGAATGCGGATTTCGCCGCCGCCGATGGATGCGGCACGCAGATTCACGCTGCGGCCGTCCGCGTCGCTCAGGTCGATCAGCACGGTGTTGGGGTGTGCACCTTTCACAGCAGCACTGTAAAAATCGACCGTCAGGCCTTCCTGCTCGGCGAAAGACGGGCTGTCGCGCAGGCGGGGATCGTCAATCGCCATACCCAGCAGGCCACCGATCAGTGCCTTGTCGGTGCCGTGGCCTTTGTAAGTTTTTTGAAAGGATCCGCATAGCCCGATGCGTGCGCTAACGGGCGTAGAGCCCAGCAGCATACGCGCCGTCTTGCCGATTCGTGCCGCTCCGGCCGTGTGGGATGAGCTGGGTCCGATCATTACCGGACCGATAATATCAAATAGATCAGGCATAGGTACCTCCTGTAGTAAGCAATATAGTACAAAGCATGCTTTGGCGCAAGACGCATGCCGAAAATTGATAAAATGTGTTACTATAGGACAAAACAAGCCAGAAGGGAAAGCGGCAGATGGACGAGCGGATAGATATGGAAAAACAGCAGCTTCGAACTGCTTTGCGGCAACGCATGGCAGGCTTTTCAGATGCATATCTGCGGGCATCCGACGGCGCGATTGCGGCAAAAGCGTTGGCGCTGGACGCGTGGAAACAGGCAAAATCGGTGTTTTTGTACATCAGCATCGGCCGAGAGGTAGACACGCGCGGATTGCTGGCTGCTGCACTCAAGCAGGGAAAAACCTTGGCCGTACCGCTGACATTTCCTGGAGGCAAGATGGATGCGCGCGTGATACAATCGCTGGCCGAGCTAAAGCCGGGGCGCATGAATATCCCGGAGCCGGTCCAAAGCGCGCCGGTTCTGCTGCCGAAAGAGATCGACCTGATCATCGTGCCTTGCATCGCCGCCGACAGGCAGGGGTATCGCCTGGGATACGGCGGAGGATATTACGACCGCTATCTGGAAAGCACCGAAAGCAGTACAGTATGCTTGTGTCGGCAGCAGCTGTTGCAGGATAGCCTGCCGCATGATCGCTTTGACCGGTGTGTTGACAGGGTTATAACGGAATAACAAACAAAGCCGCTCGCTGGAGCGGCTTTGTTTTGGCACTCAGTGCGTATTTTTGTATTGCTTGTACCCGCCGGAAAGGCTGTACACCTTTTGAAATCCTTTCGCCAAAAGGATATTTTGCGTCGCGTTGCCGGTCACGCCTTTATTGCAGTATGTAATGATGATGCTGTTTTTATCCAGCGCGTCCACTGCGGTGCGCAGCCGGGCGTGGGGGATGCTGAGCGCGGTATCGATATGCCCGGCATCGTACTGCGCTTTTGCGCGGGTATCAATCAGGGTATAGGGCTCGCCGGAGTGCATGATGCGGTCCAGTTCTTGCGCGGTAACCTGCCTGCGGCCCCGGCTTAGGGCGTTTTCCAGAATCATCCCGGTATACATGACCGGGTCTTTGGTGGTGGAAAACGGCGGGGCGTACGCAAGGTCTAAATGGAACAGGTCCTCGGCCTTCATCTTGGCGGTAATCGCTAATACGAATACATCGATACGCTTATCCACGCCGCCGTAACCCACAATCTGTGCGCCCAGCAACCGCCCGGTAGCACGGTCGGCAACGGCTTTGATCACCATCTCGTGCCCACCCATGTAATCCGGCCTGTCCACCTTGGTGTTGTGGCAGACAACCGTATCATAGCCATAGGCTTTGGCATCGCGCTCGGTAAGCCCCGTATGCGCAACAGCCAGATCAAACACGCGGAAAATGCCCGTGCCGAGCACGCCCCGAAAGGCAAGATCGCCGTCTGTAATGCTGTCGCCCGCGATGCGCCCAGTTTTATTAGCGGTAGAGCCCAGCGGTCGGTAGAAAGGCTTGCCGGATACCAGGTCAGTCAGCTCAATACAATCGCCGCAGGCATTGATGTCGGGCAGGTTGGTTTGCATATGGGAATTTACGCGTATGGCTCCCGCAACGCCAAGCGCTATACCAGCAGCTTTCGCAAGCGCTGTTTGGGGTCGTACACCCGTTGCCATCAACACCAGATCGGCCGGAATCTGCTTGCTGTCTTGCAAGGTCACAGCATGATCGGTAATGGCCTGAATCTCTGCGCCGGTTATCACGGAAATGCCTTGCTGTTTCAGGTAGTCTTCCACGTGAACAGCCATATCAGCGTCCAGAGCCGGGGATACCTGCGGCAGTTTTTCGATCACAGTCACTTGCAAGCCGAGTGCTGAAAGCGTTTCGCTCATTTCAAGCCCGATAAACCCGCTGCCGATCACTACGGCCGTTTGCGGATGATTCTTGTCCATAAAGGCTTTCAGTTTGCGGGTGTTGCCTACGTTGCGCAGGCTGAACACATGGGCCTGATCAACGCCGGCTATGGGCGGGATGACCGCGCTGGCCCCGGTGGAGATCACCAGTTTGTCATACGTGTCGGTGAATAAAGCGCCGCTTTCCAAATTCTTCACGGTGAGCTGCTTTTGTGTGGGGTCGATGGAAAGCACATCGTGGCGAATCATGACATCGACATTGTATTTGCTTTTGAAAAAAGCCGGGTCGCGTGGGGTGAGATCGTCAACACTTTCCATATGTCCGCTGAGGTAATAGGGCATACCGCAGCCGGAATAGGAGATATCGGAATCCTTTTCATAGAGGACGATGTCCGCGTCTTCGTCGTTGCGGCGTGCTTTGGCGGCGGCGGAGGTGCCTGCGGCGACCGCGCCGATAATCAGTATGCGCATGGTAGAGGCTCCTTTCTGCCTTGGTGACAGAGGTCGTATGCTTTTCCTTAGTATAAACGATAGTCAACGCCGTGTAACGTGCTTTACACAATATTAACACAAAAAAGGAGCCGCCGTGTTGCTCGTACACGGCGGCCGGAGTAAGGAGGACACGCAAATGTTAGGGCTGTGCGGCCTATTGTCGCAAGCGCAGGGGCATTAGGGCAGCAAGGCGTTTAGCGCCTCGTCCGTCAGCTCGGTGCCATAGAAAAGGCTGTAGAACTCTTTAGTATATTCGCTAAGGTCAAAGTCGTAGACATCCGGGTATAGCGTCTCGGCTGCCCAGCAGAGGCCGATCATGCGGTTGATGGATACCGGCGCATCCAGCCAGGGGAAGGGCGCAGTCGGCGCGGTGTACGCTTTGCCGTCAGCGACGGCGTTTACCTGCTCCCACTGCAACACGGGTTTCAGGATAGCGGGCATGGAGGCGATGATGAAATCCGGCTGCCAGGAAAGTATGCGCTCCATATCTACTTTCAGTCTACCGTTGTTTTCAGCAGGGAGATCCACTACGTTGATGCCGCCTGCAAACTCAATCAGTTCGGTATGGTTGGAGCCGGCCGGTGATGTTTGCAGTCCCGCGCCACCGGCGGTGTAATAGAAGGTCACACGATCATCCTCGGCAATCGTGGCGGCCGTGTCTCCGACACTTGCAATCAGCGTATCGCAAAATGTGGCCAGTGCGTCGGCTTTTTCAGCGCAGTCCAGCACATCGCCGACAAAGCGATAACTTTCGCCGATGTGCAGTAAATCGAAACGAACGACCAGCACGGGCACGTCCATCTGTGCCTGAATTGCATCCGCTTTGGCGGCTGTTTGCTTGGTCAGCGTCGTCATGTAGATCAGGACATCCGGGCTCAGCGCGACAACTTCCTCTGGATTGGCAGTTTTCTGCCCACCTTGCAGGGAACCGAGTACCGGCAATTCCGCATAGGGCGCGGGGATATAGGCAAGGCTTTCGTCGGCCAGTACGGAGTTCCAGGCGGCGAGCTTATCGGGGCAAAGGGTATACAGCATTAAAGCACCCGGCTGCCCGGTGGCAACGACGGTATGTATTGCCTGCGGCAAGGTTACTATGCGACCAGCCATATCGGTGACCGTTATGGTGGAGTCTTCCTGTGCTGTGGCCAGCCCGGCTATCAAAGCGACAAGCAAAACCAGTAGAACCCAAGTGCTGAATTTCCTCATGAAAATCCCTCCGTTTCTATCCTGCATGCGGCAGACAAACCTCTTTGCTGCCATGCCGCGTTGCAACAGTATGAATATCCACATCCACGCCGTACATCTCTCCAAGCAGCGCTTCGGTGAGTACATCTCTGGGATGGCCGGTGCGGTAGTGGCTGCCACCCAGCAGCGTGACGACCGTGTGCCCGCATTGAAAAGCATCACCCGGGGCGTGTGTGGAGTAGAGGACGGTTTTTCCCATCCGGCTCAAGTCTCGAATGCGGCTGAGGATTAACGCTTGTCGACCCAAATCCAAATTTGCGGTTGGCTCATCCATCACGAGGATATCGGCGTTCTGCGTCAATGCGCGCGCGATGTAGCACAGCTGGCGTTCGCCCCCGGAGATTTCGGAAAAGGGCGCTTCTGCCAGATGACGGATTTGCAGATCGCACATCGCCTGCAGTGCTTTCTGCTCCTCCGCTTTGCGCGGCGAGCGAAACAGCGACAGGTGAGCCGTGCGGCCCATGGTGATTATATCCAGCACCGAATAGGGATGCACGGTTTTGTGCGATTGGGGAACATAGGCAATGCGCCTGGCCAGTGCATCTCTGGGCAGGGTGTGAATATCCTGCCCGCCGATGGTCGCCTGCCCGCTGATGGCCGGAAGTATGCCAAGGAGGGTGCGGTACAGCGTGGTTTTACCAACGCCGTTTGCACCGAGGATACACACAACATCGCCCGGCTGCGCGGAAAAACTGATGCCGGACAGCACGGCCTGACCGTGATAGCCACAGCTTAGGTTTTGAACTTCCAGCATTACAACCACCCCCGTTTTCCTCGGAGTAGAAGGAACACAAATAGCGGTGCACCGATCAGCGCGGTGAGGATGCCAAGCGGAATTTCTACCGCTAGTAAGTTGCGGGAGATATTATCTACCAGCAATAGAAAAACGTCACCCAGCAGTGCCGTAACGGGCAGCAAGCGTTTATAATTGGCCCCGACCATCATCCGCGCGATGTGGGGTACAACCAACCCGACCCAGCCGACCTGCCCGCACAAACTGATGGCAAGCGAGGTCAACATCGTGGCGCAGATTACAACAAAGCCGCGAATCAGGCGTACGTTCACACCCAAGGCCAGCGCTTCCTCCTCGCCTAGCGATAGTACATTGATACGCCAGCGGATGAGAAGCAACGCTGCCAGGCTGATGCCAAAGGGCAGCAGTGTGGAAACAAGCCGTGTGCCCGTCATACCGGATAGGCCACCCATCAGCCAGAAGGTAATCTCCGGCAGCTGGCTGTACGGATCGGCCGTATATTTGGCAATGGCGATCATCGCCGAGAACATCGCCGCGACCACCATACCCGACAGGATAAGCACCAGCGTTTTCGAGCCGCGTGCTGAGGCCATCGCGCTGAGTGCGCTGGTCACGATGACAGCGATCAGCCCAAACACAAACGAAAGCTGCTGCACCCAAAACGGGGAGAGCCCAAGCAGTATGCCAAGGCTTGCACCAAAGCCCGCTCCGGCTGACGCACCCAGAATATCCGGCGAGACCATGGGGTTGCGAAATACGCCCTGATAGGCCGACCCGGCGGAGGCGAGTCCCATGCCCACCACCACAGCGGCCGCAATGCGCGGCAAGCGAATGCCCGACAGCACATGGGATACGGTGCTGTCTGCCGTTTCGCTGAAAAGTGATGTGACCCAATGAAACAATTCCTGTAAGCTCACGGGATAGCGCCCCATGAGCATGGAGAGGAGCATCAGCGTGGGTAAGGCCAGCAAGAACAGCCAAAACACAAGGCGTGGATTGCGCTTCCTGGGCTGTAGGCGCATGTGCATGGTCTTGTCCATCAAATCACCTCAATGGCCGCAAAGGCTGCAGTTAGCACAGTCCGCAGGCGAGCAGCCAATCGATCCATCCTTGAAAGCGGATACGATGAAATGGCTTGTCGCGAGGGGATAGGTATGCGCGGTGTCGTCCGTAATAGTCACACTGTCCGGGCCAAAGGCAAGGTCCAGCGGCTGAAAGTAGGGAAGTTCATCCGAGCAGGGATGGGGCTTTGAAACGGGTGTGTGCCAGCATGTGGGGCCGCCATCTCGCTGCGCCATAATGCGATTGGAACCGGCTTTCAGCCCGATCACCTGCCCGTCCGGGGATAAGGTCACGGAGTTGTCATCAGCGCTTACGCCTACGCTCGTGGTGTCAAACGCGGTTAGCTTGCCCACGGGGGTTTGGATGTGAACGGGGACTGCCGGTTCGAACGATTGCAGCTCGCCGCTCTCATACAGCGAAAACCCGTGCCGGACTGAGAACGACCCAAGGGGCGTATTCACCTCGATCACTTCGCCGGGGTACAGGGTTACGCTCTTAATCGCACCGCTTTTGTAAAAGCACAGGGAGGTTAGCATAGCGGTGAACACCGTAAACCCAAAATCAAACGACAGGGGAATGTTCATCTCTTTTTCTTCTTCTTCCGACCAGAAACCGGACAGCTGCCCATCCACGGGAAACACGCGGTGCAGCTCGCCGTCTGGATAAAAGGTCACGCGTTCTGCCGGTAGCTCGCCGATGGGGGTGAGTACATCCTGCTGCTCCTCCAGCGCTACAGCTTTCACCAGCCCACTTTCGTAAAACTCCACAGAGGGCTTGTGCTTGCGGCGCGGCGTTTGGGTATAGGCGGCATACAGATCACCTGCATGGGTGACGATCACGTTGTTTTCCGTCAGGATGACGGATTCCAGTGCGCCGTTGGGCCGTTTTTGCACGGAACTTACGCCGCCCAGGATACCAAAGGGCATTTGAATGTTTCCGCTTCCCAGATCAATATAATTGTTCATACGATAGCCTCTCCGCAGCATGCTTTCTGGATGGTCAGGGTCAGGGTGTCGCCGTGCCGCCGGGTCTGTAGTGTAATGCCTTGCTCGTTTTCCAGCCAGCAAGGGCTGTGGTGGCAGATAACCGTAAGCTCGGTAAAGGGTGTGGACTGTAAAAATGATTTCAGGATCATTTTTGAGGATAACTCCGGGTATGTTTGCAGTACTTTTATCAGTTCCAGCGTATATACACCCGGTATGTCTGTTTCGGTGGGCTGAGCAGCGTTGAATTCGTCTTCGGCCAGTGCTTGTTTGGCTTGTGCCATGGCAATGTCCCCGGCGATGCCGGAAAGGGTCTCCGGGTTTGTGTCACAGATTTCAAAAATGTGCTTGCCCTGCTGGTTGAGCAAGGTATACAACAAACCGGCGATGGATGTACCGGCAACGGCCTGCGCGCCATCGGTCAGTGTTGTCAGGTAATGCAAGAAGGCAGTCATGGACTTTGGAGACTGGTCCTCAATAGGTTTGATGGCTGTGCTCTTTGTTTCCACCCATGCACCATCTTGTTTTTGAAACAAGGCGACGCGATAAGCGTCGTGCGGCATGGAGGGCTGGCCGACCGAATTAACGAAGACGGCAATTATCAAACTGGTTGTTTTGCCGCTGGAGCATGCGCTCGCCCCGGTAAGCTTGCTTGAATGTGCGGTCAAGTTGCTCAGCTCCTTTCCTGTCAACGCCATAGTCGAAAATGCGGTTGGTGGTTTGCAGCAGCCTGCGCAGGTCACACCCGTGCCCAAGCCCGCCCAGGCAGCAGCTGGCGTAGCTTGCGCCGACACGCAGTGCTTGAATGGTGTTGGCGACCGATAGCCCAAACTGGTCGCTGCCCTCATACCCGACCGGATAGCCGAACGCCAGGGTGCTTAAGGTCAGCTCCGCGCAGGCTGACAGTGATTGAATACCCATCAGGTCTTTGAGGATCAGCTTTTCGACCGGCATACCGGCGGCCATCTGCGCCAGTGTTTCAAGAAACGTGGGTTCGGCGCGGGATGCATCGGCCAGTACCAGTGTCGTATCCACACCGGCGTGCATAAGCAGTTCTTTGCACTGGAGAAATGCCTTTTTTGCCCAGTCCTTGTTTTTGTGGTATGCGGTATAGATCATCGGGTAGGATGCGGGAACTTCCAGGTGAATCGTCTGTGCACCCATCCGCAGCGTTTTTTGCAGCTTGCCTGGATCCATGCGCACATACGCCGCGCATTTGGCTGTTTGGGTAGCCTGGGTATAGGCATCCAGATCCTTTCTGGAGCTGATTTTACAAACTATTTCATATACGCCCGCAGTGTCCAGCGCTTGGATCCACGTGGTACGCTCTTGGGCTGTCATCCGCCTTCCAAACTGCGCCAGCATGGTATCGGTGATATAACGCTTGTCTTTCATACGCACACACACTCCGTGAGCAGTTTGCGCATCAGCGTTTCCAGCCGCTTGAGCGCAGCCAGCGCGCTTGGCGTGCGGCGACCCTTCAGGTGATGCAGCAAGCGGGTTACGCTTTCAAACGCCGCCATGTTACCCATGCCGAAAAACGAAGTAACGACGTCCCCTCCGCCTTGCTGCACCCATTGCAGGGTGAGGCTGGTGGCGCAGTAGCAGTCGTTATCGGCACAAAATTCAATGGAGCCTTCAAAGGCGTTTCGCAGGTTTTGAAATACTTTGCTCAGGGGATAGAGTACGCTGTCGGCCAGGCCGCATACGCGCACCCGGTCGCACTGGCGGAAGCGTTCAACGGTGAAAAAATCGCGCATATCGTTTACGGTGATCTCCGGGTATACGCGCAACGCGGTTTCAAAGCGATTTTTGCAGACAAAACGCTTAATGTTGTTATGATCCAGATAGGGTCTGGCATCTTGCGGATTTTCCATGCGCAGGATGAACTGTGCCCCTTCAATTTCGCTTACCCGGCCGTACATTGCGGGGCTGATCTCCAGAAAATTGGCACCGCTTTGGCACAGCAGCAGAGCGATCTCGTTTAGCGCTGTATCGCTGAGATCGAATGCGGCCAGTTGCACAAGCGTTCTGTCAATAATACGGATCATGAGCGCCTCCGCGAATGTCGGTCGGGACTGGGATTAGATCATATACTCCTCCACGGGTTTGCCTTCTTCCAGGTGCTGCTCGGCGATTTTGATGATGGCATCCTCGTCAAGGTTGCCATACCATATGCCCTGGGGGTAGACCACCATCACAGGGCCTTTTTGGCAAATGCCGAAGCACCCGGTGTTGTTGATCATCACGTCCGCTGTCAGGTCGCGGTCTTCCACTTCCTGCATCAGGGTCATAAGCAGATCGGGACTGCCTTTTTTAGCGCAAACACCGTTCTGTGTACCGCCCAGACGGCAGCTGGTGCAAATCATAACGTGATATTTCGGTGTTACCATTGTGTGTGTCCCCCTTTACATGACGGCTTCAAAGTCTTCGTCGCTGGAGTCGCGGTCCTGCCGTGCCATCAGCGCTTCGAGCATCTTTTCAACCATGCGAATGCCGCCGCGATAGCCGACAACCGGCTGCAGGGGCCCCGCGTAGCGGTCCAGAACCGGGAAGCCCATACGCACGATGGGAATATCCTCGGCTTTGGCAACGTACTTGCCGTAGGAGTTGCCAAGCAGCAAGTCGACCGGCTCGTTTTTGATGAGCTGGTGCATATAAAACAGGTCGGTGTCTGCTTTGACTACGCATTCTTCCTGCAATCCATACTTGCCCAGCAGGTCTTGCGTAAGGGCGACAAACTCTTTTTTGGGTGTGCCGGTGATGACGTATTTTGGAATCATGCCCATTTCCAGGCACAGGCTGGTCATGGCGTAAACGACATCCGGATCGCCGTAGATGGCAACTTTTTTTCCGGCGGTATAGGGGCTGGAGTCGAGCAGCAGATCAACCAGGCGGCCGCGCTCGTTTTCCAGTTCCACGGGTACATCAGCATCGGAAGCGGCTTTGAGGGCCATTACATACTGATCGGTGAACGCGATACCCACAGGCATGGGCAATAGCTGGGTTGGCAGCTCAAACTTTTTCATCATCAGGCTGGCTGCATCGGCAGATGCCAGATGCCCCAGTGCAAGCAGAGCGCGGCTGCCGCCAATCTGCCGGATGTCGTCAAGGCGTGTGCCGCCATCGCCGTAGTATTCGTAGCGTCCGGTCATGGGGGTGTCCATGGTGTTGTCGTGGTCAGGCAGCAGCATGGGATTTACATTTAGCAGCGCTGCCAGCCGTTTCAGTTCGCGGCAGTCGCCGGGTTCAACCCAGCCGGGGAAGATAGCCACGCGGGAGTTGGCGCTTACCTCAGCTTGTGCCAGCTGATCAATCGTTGCACGGAGCATATTGGAAAAGCCCTGAATGTGCGAACCCTCGTAGCTGGGGGTACTGGCATAGATCACGGTTTTCCCGTCGGGGATTTTCAAATCCATCAAGTAGCTCTGCACATCATCGCCGATGGTTTCGGACAGGCAGGTGGTGTGCACGGCGATGATATCGGGATTGTAAATATCAAAGATGTTCTTGACCGAGGTGTTTAAGTTGCTGCGTCCGCCAAACACCGACGCGCCTTCGGTGAAGGACGAGGAGGTGGCGACAGCAGGTTCTTTGAAGTGGCGCCCCAGCACCGTGCGGTGATAGGAGCAGCAGCCCTGGCTGCCGTGGCTGTGCGGCATGCATTTGTGAATGCCCAGCGCGCAGTACATTGCGCCGACAGGTTCGCAGGTTTTACAGGGGTTAATGGTCGCGCCTTTGCGCTCGATCACTTTACTTGGCGTCATATCAAGCATCAGGCTTCACCTCCTAAAGATCCGGCAAGGTTGGGGGTCATCTCCCACGGGGCTTTAACAAACTGCCAGGCCGCTGAATACAGCGCCATGGTGATATCCCGGCCGAAGTTGACTGCGCCGGCAAACCCTGCATAGGGGCCGGAATAGTCGTAGCTGTGGATTTGACGGGACGCGCAGCCGTCCTTGAGGACGGAGTACTTGTCCTTGAGGCCGGAGAGGAAGATGTCGGGACGGACTTTTTTGATGAACTCGTCGGTTTCAAAATAGTTATAGTCATCCACCACAAGGTGTCCCTTTTGCATCTCCCGCATCATGCCGTCGTAGCTGTCAATCTCCACGCCCTGGCGGCGCAATTCTTCGATTTCTTCGGGGGAATAGCGCTGGCGGAAGTGATCGGGATCAGGCTGGACGGTTATCTCTTCGATGTTTTTGGAGTCGGCATCGGCTTTGATGGTGGGAATCACTTCGCGACCTTCATAGTCGTCCCGGTGGGCAAATTCGTAGCCTGCGATGACCGTTTCCACGCCGAAGTCTTCCAGCAGCTTCTGGTAATGGTGGCTGCGTGATCCGCCTGAGAAGATGCCTGCTGTTTTACCTTTCAGCTTTAAACGGTAGTGCTCCATATCGTCGCGGATGGTCTCCAGCTCATCGGCGATGACTTCTTCAATGCGTTCTATCAGCTTGGGATCGCCAAAGTACTTGCCGATCATGCGCAGGCTTTCGCAGGTTGCAGCAACACCGATGAAGTTGATCTTAATCCAGTCCATGCCGTACTTTGTTTTCATCATCTCGGCGATGTAGTTGATCGAGCGGTGGCACATCACCAGATTCAAGTCGGCCAGGTGCGCTGATTTCATTGTTTCGTAGGAACCGTCTCCGGTGAAGACATTCACAACCTCGATGCCGCAGCGCTTTAGAATGCGTTCTTCTTCCCATGCGTCCGAACCGATGTTGTACTCGCCCAGAATGTTGACGGAAAACTGGGTTTCCGGCTTTTGGTCGCCTGTACCGATGATGTATTTCATCAGGCCGTTGTTGGCGATGTGGTGGCCGGAGGACTGTGATACACCCTTATAGCCTTCGCAGGAGTAAGCGATCACTGTGATGCCGTATTGCTGCTCGGCCTGCTTGGCAATGGCCTGTACATCGTCGCCGATTAGGCCGATAGGGCAGGTGGAGCAGATCATGATGCATTTAGGAT
Source organism: Candidatus Limiplasma sp. (assembly GCA_963678055.1). Classification (GTDB taxonomy): domain Bacteria; phylum Bacillota; class Clostridia; order Christensenellales; family Aristaeellaceae; genus CAXXOK01. The sequence goes on along the minus strand of OY782679.1, from coordinate 1,938,489 downwards.
CGAAGATCTCCATGCATTCATTAATGGCCAGCGTCAGCTTTTTCTCTCCGCCGAATACAATATCCGTAGGGCGCATATCGGTGCAAACGCTGTAGGGAATAAAGTTTTTGCCGTTGTCCCCGGCCTTGGCACGGTTGCGGCGCGTGCCCCAGCTGTAGTAGGCGCAGCCGATGGGGCCGTGGGTGATGATACACACGTCCTTCAGTGGCCCGACGACCACGCCTTTGCAGCCGGCGTAGCAGCAGCCGCGTGCTGACATGATACCGGGAACTGTGCGGGTGTTTGCGTTAATGGTGTCGGGCGTATCGCTCAGTTCCATTTGGGTGATATGTTCCTTGCGGTTTTTATAAACGCGCGCGGAGTATTTGTCCAACAGCCGTTCTCGTTGTGTGCTCACGCCGTTCCCTCCTCGATGTCCTAGAATACTTCGTCGGCAGCCTCGCCATCGCGTACGCGGTAGCTTTCGTCAATGGGGCAGACAAAGATTTTTCCGTCTCCGGGATTCCCCGTCTGGTTGGCTTCAATAATCAGCTGCACGGCCTTTTCGGCCAGCTCGTCGCTGGTGACCAAGGTAAACCAGCGTTTGGCAATCAAGCGCGTTGCCTCGGTGAAGTGCTCGCCGATGACATCCTGGGGCAGTTTGCCTGCCTGCATCAGGGCGGCGACCAACTCGGTATCGGCATTCTTTTTGCCGCGGCCCAGGCACGAACGGCAGGTGAATGCGGGGAAGTGGTTTTCCATTAAAATACGCTTGGTCGCGTTAATTTTGTTGGGTCGGATGATTGCTATAATTTCTTTCATAGCGGCCTCCTTACAGGCCGGCCTTGCCGGAGGACACGGTATAGGATTCCGTGACGGAAGATACGAAGATCTTGCCGTCGCCGAAGTTGCCTGCACCGGTGCGCGCTGTACGGATGATGATTTTGATAATATCGTCCTTATTCTCGTCCTCGCAGACGACCATGAGCAGTTCTTTGGGGATTTCATCGTATTGCACGTTGCCCACAATGATGCCCTTTTGCTTGCCACGGCCATACACTTCCATTTTGGTGATGGAAGGGAAACCTGCGGCTAGAAGCTCGGTGATGACCTCGTTGGTTTTCTGCGGACGGATGATAGCTCTGATCAGTTGCATATTCTTTCTCCTTATTTAGTCAAGGATTCCGTGCTCCATGAGGATCTCTTCCAGCCTGTCAATGGACATGGGCTTGGGAATGACGAACATCTCGTTTTCATCTACTTTGCGGGCCAGCTCGCGGTACTCGCTAGCCTGGGCCTCGTCCGGGGAGAAGTCGATAACGGTTTTTTTGTTGATTTCAGCACGCTGCACGGCGTTGTCGCGCGGCACAAAGTGAATCATCTGCGTGCCGATTTCTTTTGCGACACTTTCTACGAGGGCCGCTTCGCCGTCCACCTTGCGGGAGTTGCAGATCAACCCGCCTAGGCGCACGCCGCCGGTGTTGGCGTACTTGGCTATCCCCTTGGCAATATTGTTGGCCGCATACAGTGCCATCATTTCGCCGGAACAAACGATGTAGATTTCCTGGGCTTTGCCTTCGCGAATCGGCATGGCAAAGCCGCCGCACACCACGTCGCCCAGAACATCGTAAAAGACATAATCCAAATCCGCTTCATACGCGCCCAGCTGCTCCAGCAGGTTGATGGACGTAATAATGCCGCGACCTGCACAGCCAACGCCCGGTTCCGGGCCGCCGGACTCCACACCTTTGATGCCGCCGTAGCCTTCTTTCAATACGGCGTCCAGTTCAATATCGTCGCCCTCTTCCCGAAGTGTGTCCAGAACGGTTTTCTGTGCCAGACCGCCCAGCACCAACCGTGTCGAGTCTGCTTTGGGATCGCAGCCTACGATCATGACCTTTTTACCCATTTCGGCCAGCCCCGCTGTAAGGTTCTGCGTGGTGGTGGATTTTCCGATGCCACCTTTTCCGTAAATGGCTACCTGCCTCATAGCTGTTTCCTCCGTTCTTCCCGCCGGGATGTTGAGTAACGCAAAACAGCGCGTGCCCTTTCGGGCCGCGCCGTTGCTTATGAATTCATCATAAAGCAAAAACTAATACAATTCCATACAGCATTTCGTACAAATCAGAGCGAATTTTTTGGGTAGTCTGTTTAAATAAACCGCTAAAACACGTTTCGTGATGATAACCAGAGGCTTGACTTTAGGTAAGAGGGGATGACGAACAAAAAAACGCCGGTAAACCCGGCGGTGTTCCACCCGGCAGCGATGGACTTCGCTGCCGGGTGGAAACGGTGAAAAAAGGAGGGTTAGTCTACATAAGCGTTGTAGATGACATCGCCGGTTTCGAGATTGCGGGAATAATGCTTAACGAAGTCCCAAACAACCTGCGCGTATTCCTGGTACAGGCCATGGGGAAGGAATTCCGTTACATTGTAACCGAGCATCGGAATCCCGTCCTTGTGAAGCATCCAGGTATGGTTCACATACTCGTTATTGAGTGTGATCTGCTGGTATGTATCCGCCTGGAATCCGCTGAGCGGGTACTTGATGCAATCAAACGCAATGGGTTCCATCTCGTTGAATCCGAGGTACAGATTGAGCATGGTCGGATAGTCGCACATGGAACTGGTTCTGTAGATCAGGGTTGCAGTGTCGTAGAAATAGTCGTAGGTGGAAGTCGTCAGCATGATGGGAATATCCACATCTGTGAACTGCGCGGCTTCTTCCTCGGTTGCCACATAGGTCACGGCAGCCTGTGCAACAGCGGCAGCAAACAGGCGGGCATTGCCATCGACCGCATTGAAGGTGGCTCCGCCGCCCATGGAATACCCGGTGGTGTATACGCGGGATGCATCCAAAGCCGGATAGGTATCAAGCATATACTCTACAATTGCGGGCAGCGCTTTGCCGCGAATCTCGCCGATGGACTGCTGCTCGGGCACGACCATGGCGAACCGTTCTTTGCCAGCTAAGGTAAGCAGGCCGATATCGTCGGCATACTGTACAGGATCGTCGCCGCCGCCGTGGTTGCCCAGGAACAGCGGAACACTGCCTGCGGGAGCGGTATTGTTGAGCACTTCTTCGGGCAGGAATTCAAACCAGACATCCAAATATTCGCCGGTTTCCGTAGCGATATCCTTGAAGCGGTCTTCCCGGTGCTCAATCACATAAATGCCGTCGGCTGTCTTGCCGTCGATGATGGCATTACGCTCGCCAAGTGAGTAAGGAGCCTTGTTCCAGCTGTATTCGCTGTACAGCGCGGAAGCGGAATACAGGTTTGCTTTCACCACAGGCTCGCGCATTGATTTGATCATGAAGTTGTAATGCACATCGCTGACCAGGGAAGCGCTTAGCTCTGCATTCTGATCTACAATAACCTTTTGGAGAGGCAGCGCCTGGTTAAAGTAGTACGGGATGTTTTTCTCGTCATAGCCGCTGGCGTCCGTTTGGTTGGCAGCCTTGTATTTGTCAGTAACGGCATCAGGGGCACCTGCCAGATACACGGGAACAGGGGAGGCAACGGTATAGATCTTGTCCATGGAGCCGTTTACAAGCAGCATGGCCGCAACACGGGAGATGTAGTCGACATTCGTGGAAATGTAGTTATTAAGGAAGGTGGCACCACCGTCGACGCCGATCAGGTAACGATACGTAAGCCCGCCGAAGTAGGCATTATCGGCATAGTAGTTTGCCACGCCATCAATCCGCTTGGAATAGCCAAGGTTGAACATCGCGGACTGTAGTTGGAAGTAGGCATACTGGTCAGCAATGCCAAAGCCTTTTTCGGCATCAATGGGGGTTACAAGCACTACGCTGCCGCAGGCCTGGTCGATGATGTCGATAGCACCAATATCTTTCAAATAGGTAAGTGCTTGATTCTTGTTTTCGAAGGTTTTGTCCGCATACACCAGGATGTTGGTGTTCATGCGGTTGGCCGCACTCAGCGAAGTATATTGATTGGCGGAACGATAGACATATGTTGTACCCGAGGGATACTCATCCAGTGCGGGATCAGGAACATAAATGCGTCCGGTGGCTTCGGCCATATATACAGCGCCGTTCACATGGGCTTCTTCCAGCGTTTCGAAGGTTGCTTCATTGTCGAATTGCTGGTGATAGTTCAGCGCAAAAGCGTTTGAGCTGATTGCCATACAGAGAATCAAGACCAGGCAGAATACTTTCTTCATAGAAATCTCCTTTGCTTCGTATCTGTTGTGCTGTCAGTAGTCATTAAGCAGGCCATTTGATAATGCGTGCGTGGTGTGCCGGCAATGTATCAACTGTTATCATTGTGCGGATCATCGGGTTTTCCGGATCAGGGATATCGAATATCAATATCTGCTAAGCTTTCGCATGGCTGCGGCAGGCGTACAAGGTTTTGACGACGCATCCATCTTCTCATGCGCTGCCAGTGTGCGATAAACGATATTGTATCGCCTCCTTTGTCCCTTTTTGCCATGTACATATGGAAATCCGGTGAGGTTCACCGCTTTGCACGTGTATGGCATTGTATTTCTGAAAAACCATTCTTTATTCAGAAGTATAGGAGAACAAGGGGGATGGAACAATAAACGATTTTCACAAGTATCGTCAATATTTTATTCAATTGTGTTAACTATGGATGATGGAATTTAGAAATATGGTACAAATTACCGATGAAACGCATAGAATTTTACGAGAGAACGTATCGCGTCGGGATTGTTCACAGCAAGAAGTAATTTGAATCGGTGCAGATATCAGGTATTACAGACGATGCAGTGCCTTCAAATGGTGAAATGTCTCGCGGCTTGCTCTTTTTATTGCTTGCACGGGGATGCTGCATGAAATTAAAGAATCCGCCGGTACTTCCGGCGGATGTAATGCTGAGTGGTTTTGTTTTCGAATGCGTAAGTCATGAGGGGGAACAAGCTACACCGGCAGGGTGTTTTCCTTGAAATAATGCCTAAATTCCGAAAACAGGCGCGGGCCGAGCCTGCGGATATTGCCATAGAGGTGGCGGCGCATAAGCGGTTCGATACGCTCCATTGCGGCGGCGTCGATGATTTCGAGCATTTCCCGGTGGTCGGTCAGCACATCGTTTACGTTTTCACCGGCATGGATATCCAGCGTCATAAAGCGGGAATAGCTGGCATCCATCCGCTCAAGCGATGCGCCAAGGCTTTCGCGGCTGATGGCGCGGTAATAGACCTTATGCATGGCAAGGTCATTGTCCAAAAAGCGATAGACATCAAAATTGTCCCGATCTTCAAAGTATTTTTTGCCTTCTTCTTCAAGCTGCGTCTGTGCAAATTGCAAAGCGCTGCGATCCGCCGGGGTAAAGGTGAGGATAAAATCTCGCAGCACCATAGTTTCGATGGCAACACGGGCGTAGATGTCCTGTTCAATCTCCTGGTAGTCAAGCAGTGTTACACTGCTGCCTTTATAGGGCTCGATGGCGACGAAACCCTTGTTTTTCAGCCGTTGCAGCACAGTACGGATTGGCGTTCTGGATACGCCGAACCGCTTGCAAAGGCTGTTCTCGCTTAAATCATCTCCCGGATGAATCGTTAAGTCGATGATCTCGTTTTTGACGATTTTATAGATTTCATCTGTACTGCGTGTGCTGTCCATGTCGTTCCCCTTCGATATATAGGATATGTCTATCATAGGGCTGAAAGCCTTGAAAGTCAAGGAATATTTGCAATAAAGCGATATCTTGTATACAAGGTATGTATGCCATAAGAATGCTTGTATGTATAAAGATTGTGATATAAGTGGATTTAGTATTGCAAACATGTATACGAATATGATATAGTGTGGATACATGTTTGGGGCAGGCCGGATCTCTACGGCCGGCTGCCGAGCCAAACCAAAATAAAAAATCGGGAGGTTTCTTTGAAATGAAGATGAAACAGTTACTGGCAGTTCTGTTAGCGTTTGTGATGGTTCTTGGGCTTACCGCAGCGTTTGCAGAAGAAGCGGATCCCTTTGCGGACATGGACAACTACGTGATGAAAATCGGGCACGCACAGCCGGAATCCAATGTCCGCCATCTGTCGCTGCTCCAATTCAAAGAGGAAGTCGAAGCGGCAACCCATGGGCATATTACCGTTGAAATCTATGCCAATAGCGGCCTGGGCAACGATGATGCACTGCCCGAGCAGATTCTGGTGGGCACGGTGGAAGCCATGCGCGGCGGGCATTTTGCCTTAATGCCTGAGCTGATTACGTTTACCGCACCGTTTATCGCAAACAACCGCGCGGAAGTGTCTGCGCTGCTGGACAGCGACTTGGCCAAGGAAATCTGCGCATCAGCTGGCGCGAAAGTCAACGGCGTCATCCTCGACGTTTGCGATGCCGGCGGTTTCCGTCAGTTCTCTAACAATGTACGCACAATCAAAACCCCGGCGGATATGGTCGGCCTGAAAATGCGCATCGCTCCGGGTATGGATACCATCGATTATACGTTCAAAGCGATGGGCGCCAACACCGTAAGCATTCCCTATGGCGATCTGTATATGTCTCTAAATACGGGCGTTGCCGATGGCCAGGAAAATCCCTGGGTGAATATCGTCGCCATGGCGTTCTATGAAGTGCAGAAGTACTTCTCTGAAGTCAACTACCAGTTCCATCCCGATCCGTTCATCGTGAATCTGGATTGGTGGAACGCCCTGCCTGAAGAGTTCCAGGCTATCGTGCAGACCGCCGCGACAGCGATGGGCGACTACAACGATCAGCTGGTTGATGAACTGCAGGGTGCAGCCAAACAGGTTGTGATCGACGATGAAGGCAGTGAAGTGTACGTGCCGACCGCCGACGAGCTTGCCCTGTTCGTAGAAGCCGCTCAGCCTGTGTACCAGCAGATGGTTGAAGCGGGAATTTGCACGCAGGAGCAAATCGACACGATGTTTGCAATCGTTGCGGATGTACGCGGCGAATAAGCAACCGACTTTTGGCAAAGCGGGAGAGCGTTCTCCCGCTTTGCTTATATCAGCTACCTTTTATAGAAAAGGCAGGGATAGTGTATGAAAAGGCTGTCAAAAATCGTATTTGACATTTATATGGGGATTGGCATGGTCGCTATGGCCATTTTGGCGATCAGTGTCATGTTTTCGGTTATCATGCGGTATTTTTTCGGGTTAAGCTGGAAGGAAGTTTCGGAGTTCAATATTCTGCTGTTTGCCTTTACAACCTTTTGGGGCATGGGCATCAACGTGCTGAAAGACGAGCACGTTGTGATCGACATCTTTTTTGACCACATCAAACCGGCTGTGAAACGATGGATTGCCGTGTTTAATTATCTGATGGTGCTGGCCGTTGATCTGTTTTTGGTTTGGTACGCGATACTCTATACACAGAAAACTGGCAAGGCACTAAGTCCCGGGCTGGGGATACCCATGAAATTCCTGTATGGCATCATGCCGGTTGCAGGCGTGATCTGTGCATTTTGTATCGTGATCAAAATTATCGGGTTTATCACCGCTCCGGTCGAAACATTCGGCCGCAAGAATATACCGCTGACCAAAGAGAAGGGAGGCAAAGCGTAAATGGTAATGCTGTATTTACTCGGCGGCCTGTTAGTGTTTGCGCTTGTGGGCGTCCCCCTGGCGTTTTCCATCGGCGCGTCCAGCATCTCCTTCATGCTGGCGGAAATGCCGAATATGTTGATCGTACTGCCGCAAAAGGTATGGGGCGGGGTGTTCAGCGAGCTGATGATTGCGCTGCCGCTGTTTATTCTGGCTGGCGAACTGATGAACGGCGGGGGGATTACCCACTGGATTGTGCGTTTCTGCCGCCAGATCTTACGGCCTGTTAACGGGGGCATGGGGGAGGTCAACGTGATGGCTTCCATGCTGTTTGGCGGTATTTCCGGCTCCTCGGTAGCCGATACCTCGGCCCTTGGCTCCATTGAGATCCCGGCCATGGAAAAAGAAGGCTACCCTTCCGGTATCGCGGCCGGGCTTACGGTGGCGACATCGACCATGGGGATGATTATTCCGCCCTCCACGCCGATGATCGTTTTTGCGATGATCTCCAGCGGCTCTGTCGGCGGCTTGTTCTTGGCGGGTGCCATTCCCGGACTGATGATCGGCATTACACAACTGGTGCTGATCTACACCATGAGCGTGCGCCACGGCTGGCACCCTAAAAAAACGCCCTTTGTGTGGAAGGAGTTTTGGCGGGATATGCTGTTTGGCATTCCGGCATTGCTTATGCCGGTCGCCATCGTACTGACCATTTCCTTTGGCGTGGCTACGGCATCGGAAAGCGCGGGTGTTGCGGTGTTCTATGCCCTGGCTGTCGGCTTTCTGGTCTACCGAAAACTCACATGGAAGTTTGTATGGCAAGCGCTGAAAAAGACGCTGATCGCGTCTTCGGCAGTGATGCTGATTATCGGGTTTTCGTACGTGTTTACCTATATCATCACCATACAAAAAGTTCCCCAGATGATCCAAACATTTTTCTTCAACCTGGATATGCCCAAATGGGCCGTCATGCTGGTGTTTGATGCTCTCATTTTAATCATCGGCGCTTTCATTGATGTTAGCCCCGGGATTTTGCTGCTGACGCCCATCCTGCTGCCGGTGATGCAAAGCTACGGCGTATCGGTGCTGCAGTTTGGCGCGATGGTGATCGCCGGGATGGCCATCGGGCTGGTGACGCCGCCGGTTGGCATGTGTCTGAATGCCTGTAACAAGATCAACCGCATGCCGGTGATGGATATTTTCCGTGCGGCATCGCCGTTCATCGTATGTAATGTGCTGGTGCTTATCCTTATCAGCCTGTGGGAGCCGTTTACCACCTGGTTGCCCGGACTGCTGGGATTCTAAGGGTTTCCCTATCGCAGCTGCAAAAAGCCGTCCCGACTGGGACGGCTTTTTTCTATATGCGCGATTTGCTGGATTAGTAGTTTTCCTTGCGGACTTCAAAGTAGCTCTGGCTGGCACCGCAGATGGCACACGCGCCAGGAGCTTTTTTGCCAATCACAAGGTGACCGCAAACGCGGCATTCCCACATGGTTTCCTCGCCCTTTTCAAACACCTGTTGCATTTCAACATTGTTGAGCAATGCGCGGTAACGGGCTTCGTGGGATTTTTCCACCTCGGCCACACGGCGGAAGCGGGCAGCCAGTGCCGGGAAGCCTTCGGCTTCGGCATCGTTAGCGAAACCCTGGTACATATCGGTCCATTCGTAGTTCTCGCCTTCGGCGGCAGCCAGCAGGTTTGCGGCAGTCTTGCCCAGGTGGCCAAGCTCGTTAAACCAAATACGGGCGTGTTCCATCTCGTTTTGCGCGGTCTTTAAAAAGATTTCGGAAAGCTGTTCATAGCCTTCCTTGGCTGCGACCTGTGCAAAGTAGGTGTATTTGTTGCGCGCCTGGCTTTCACCGGCGAAAGCTGCCTGCAGGTTCTGCTCTGTTTTGGTGCCGGCATAGGGGCTTTTGGCAGCTGTTTCCTCGCCGATCTTTTTAAACGCGCTGGCGGGAGCTTTGCATTTGGGGCAGGTGAAATCAGCGGGCATCGGGCCTTCGTGAACATAGCCGCAAACGGTGCATTTCCATTGTTCCATCTTTGTTTCCTCCGTTCTTTCATTGACTGTCAGCTTTTGCAAAAGGAGCTCCACGGAATCGCGCGGGAAGCCGCTTTGCGTATGGTCTTTCAGTAAACTTTCAAGCAGTGTGCGTACCGCGGCGCTCTGGGGTAACATGTACCCGGCTTCGCGAATCAGATCTTCGGCCATGATATGGTTAGATGTCTCCACAGCGGCGGCTAATACGCCGGGCAGAGAAGCGGCAACTGCTTCCTGCTGGGCCTTGGACCGCATCAGCGATTGAAGCGCGGCCTGCACCGGTTCTCTGTGTTTCTGCTGGGGCGGATAGGTGAAGGGAACCATCGAGATCGCGCCGGAGGGGCAGGCGGCCGCGCAGTCGCCACAGCCGATGCATGTAGTTACATCGATAACCGAGTTCTCGGTATCGGTCGCACCGGTGGGGCATACATAGAGGCACAGGCAATCCTTGGTGCACAGGCGAATGGTTCTTACCGCATATTTGTCGACCATTACGATGCCCTCCCTTCTGCTTTTTCAAACTTCCAGTCGGGTGCTTTGCACACGGGACACAGCGCGGGCGGAGCATCGCCGATGAACACAAAGCCGCAAATGGTGCATACGTATACGCCGGAGTTTGCAAGCATTGCATCTCCCTGACGCTCATAGCGCGTTAGCAGGGACTTTAGGATCTTGGTTACCTTCTCGTTCCACACCAGTGCACGCAGTGCGCCGCGGTCATTTGCCTGTGAGGCTTGGGCTTTCGCCGTAGGGAGGCCGGTGCTTAAGTCGCTTGCGATCAGTTCAAGGAGCTTGCCTGTGCTGGCATCCGCTTCCGGCGCAGCGGCGGATTTGAAGTATGTAGAAAGCGTTTGGAATGCCGCTGCTTCTTCTGCCTTATACTGCTTTTCGCAGCCGCGGGCGAGGTTAGAACACAGAGCGCTCAGCTGCAGGGCGTTTAGCTCCTGCATATCATCGGGGATTTCCGCTGCAGGCGCGACAGACGCAGGTGCTTCATCCTGTGCACTGCGCTCTGAGAATTCGGCCTTGGTTGCGCCGCACAGTGGGCAAACCCAGTCATCAGGAAGGGTTTCCCAGCGTGTGCCGGGGGCGATGCCGGACTCTGGAATGCCCTTGGCTTCATCGTAGACGAAACCGCAGACGGAGCATACAAACTCTCTCAATACGTTCACCTCCATGAACTGGTCCTGGGGGAAGGGAACCGGGGATAACTGATGATACTGTGAAAATCAGCCGTGGCTGTGACCACCGCAACTGTCATGATGTGCGTGTTCCTGGCACTGCGTGCCGGTGGAGACCAGGGTTCCGTCCAGGTATGCCTGCGCTGCGACTTTTGCGTCGCCCTGTGCGCCGGTGACAACGGTTACGCCGCGTTCGCCAAAGATTTCAATCGCGCCGCCGCCAATGCCGCCCGCGATCATTACGGTCACGCCCTGGTCAGCCAGGAAGTTGGGCAGGAATCCCGGCTTGTGACCGGGATTGGGAATGCTTTGCTGGGAGACGATCGCGCCGTTTTCTGTTTCAAAGAGCATAAAGTTTTCGCAATGACCAAAGTGCGGGCACATCTGGGTTCCGGTGCAAGCTGCTGCTAATTTCATGTTTCTATCTCCTTTATTTGAGAAGTGTTTTTAGAAGTTCATCAAGCCAGTCACCCTCAAACTGCTCAATGGTGCCGTTATCGCACGCGCTAGCCAGCGCCGGAGCGATCGGCAGCTGTGCGATGGTATCAATTCCGTGTTTTTTGGCGATTGCATCCACATGGCTTTCACCAAACACATGAATTATCTTGTTGCAGTCCGGGCAGGTGGCATAGCTCATATTTTCCACCAGACCCAGCACGGGGATATGCATCAGTGCGGCCATGTTGACCGCCTTTTCCACGATCATGCCGACCAGCTCCTGCGGCGAGGTCACGATTACGATACCGTCCACGGGAATGGACTGGAACACGGTCAGGGGGACATCGCCGGTGCCCGGCGGCATATCGATAAACATGCAGTCCACATCACCCCAGATGACATCCGACCAGAACTGCTTGACGCTGTTTGCGATAATCGGTCCGCGCCAGACGACGGGGTCGGTCTCGTTTTCGGTCAGCAGGTTCAGGGACATGACATCAATGCCGGTTTCGGTGCGTACAGGGTAGAAGCCCTCGTTGGTGCCTTCGGCGCGTGCATGCAGGCCGAACGCGCGGGGGATGGACGGGCCGGTGATATCGGCATCCAGAATGGCGGTTTTCAGGCCTTTTCTGCGCGCCTGTACGGCCAGAAGCGAGGTAATCATGCTTTTGCCGACACCTCCTTTGCCGCTGACCACGCCGAACACCTTTTTGATGTGGCTCATATCATGGGGTTTGACCAGCATGCTCTGCTGGGTCCGCTCGCCGCAGTCCGTGCTGCAGCTTTCACAGTTGTGGTTACAGTTCTCACTCATATAGGTTCCTCCTGTTGATTAAATAACAAGTTGTTACCCTTTCATTCTTCAAGGGTTATACCGTAATTTCCTGTCCGGCGGAGATGTAAAAAAGCTTGTCCTGCATGATGCGTTTCAGGGCTTCGTACTGCGGCACGCCCGTGCAGTGGCAAGTGTAATAGCAGGCGCCCGTATCTAGCAGTGCATGCGCGATGGCATCCAGCTCTTTGCGTGCATCAGTCTCGGGGTCGAGATTGTGCAGATGCAGGCCGCCTACTAGCACATCGGGGGTAAACCAGTGCACGATGTTTTGAATGCCTTTGTGCGAGCAGCCGCTGATAAGGATGCGCCTGCCGTCTTCTAAGATTTCCAAATACTGTTCGTGGCGGAAGTCATCAGGCTGGATGGTTCCGCCTCGCTGCACGGTCAGGCCAAAGGAGCGAACGGGCAAAACAGGCGTTTTCCCCTCCGATGGATACACGCTTATCCCGTCAGCCAACTGGGTCATGGCGTGTACGGGCTTTAGCCTGGGGTGATTCTTAAGTTTTTTATCCGGACCGATGTATCTCTCCGGGCCATGACGGACGTCGTCAAAAGTGTACGGGCTGACATAGACCGGAGCATGGCTGTTGAGCGACAGAAAGGTTTCTATGCCGCCGCTGTGGTCGTAATGCGCGTGGGAGAGCACGGCGAAATCCACCTGGGACAGATCAATACCCATCGCTTTTGCGTTTGTTGCAAACCCGGACGATTGGCCCGTGTCAAACAGAATTTTATGTCCGCCTGTTTCGATGTACAGGCTCAGCCCGTGCTCGGAAACGAACGCATTGCTCGCACAGGTATCTTCCATCAGCGCTTTGACGATCATACGGTCACCTCTTCCAGTAGTTTGATGGTCTGTTCATATACGCTGCGCAGCGCGCGGGAGGCGGGGCAGTCGAAATCGGCAAGCGACATTCCCGCGTTGATGGCGGTGGCAGCCTGGGGATCATAGGGGATGGTTCCCAGGAATGCAATGCCGTTTTGCTTGCAATATGCGCGGATCGCGTCCGTATGCTCCGGGCTTTGATCTGCCTTGTTGACGCATACGGCGGCCGGAGTCTCAAACACGGCGGCGGTTTGCAAAATGCGCTCCAGATCGCTGAGGCCCGATACCGATGGCTCGGTCACGATCAGTGCCAGATCGACACCGCTCATGGATGCGATCACCGGACACCCGATGCCGGGAGATCCGTCAATCACGGCCAGGTCTGTTGTCGGTGCGTGACTGTACAATGTGGATTTGACTGCGGACACCAGCTTGCCGGAATTGCCGCGCCCCATCTTCAGCTCGGCCGTAGCAAAAACTCGCTGGCCGGGGTAGAGGGTCAGCTGTCCGGCGATATCGTCCTGCAGTTTGGCGGCATCATGTGGGCACACATATGCGCATACGCCGCAGCCTTCGCAGCTGTATTCGTTCACGGCATAGACGGTGCCTTGCTTGTGTATGGCATCAAACCGGCAGGATGTGGCGCACAGGCCGCAACCAATGCAAGCATGCGGATCGATAGAGGCTTTCTGCGAGCCGTAATAGTCGCTTGTCTCCGGCTTGCCCGTCAGCCCGGTGACAAGGTGCAGGTTGGGGGCATCCACATCGCAGTCGGCGTAGGCGCGGGCGTCGGCAAAGCGGATAAACGCGGCAGCGGCTGTGGTTTTACCTGTGCCGCCCTTGCCGCTTAAAATCAGAAGCTTTTTCATTGGTTGGCCTCCTGACTGGCGGTTTCCCAAAGCGTTTCAAACAAGTGCCGTAACTCCGCACTGTGCTCTACGGCCAGTGCACCGCCTGCGCTGATCTGGGCAAGCTTGCGGCTGTACAGAATGTGAGCCAGGATAGGCATATGGTTTTCCGCGCAGTAGTCTTCCAACGGCTGATAGACGCTGCCGGATTTGTTGACAATCACGCCGAAGGGCTTGTGGAGCAGAGTAACAAGCTCGTGTACCATGCGCAGATTGTGTAGGCCGAAAGCTGTGGGCTCGGCCACCAGCAGGCAATAATCCGCGCTTGATACGGTTTCCGCCACGGGGCAGCCGCTGCCGGGGGGACTGTCGATTATGGCGTTATCACCTGCTTTGCGCAGCGCCGCTTGGATAACAGGTACGGCGGAGGCTTCGCCCAGGTTCAGCGCGGCGGTCACAACAGAAACGCCATGGGCGATTCCCTGCGATACCGTGCCGATGGCGCGTGGTTGCTCCGTAACCGCGCCCTGCGGGCACACCAGTGTGCAACCGCCGCAGGCGTGGCAGACATCGGAGAATAGCTTGGGCTTGCCTTTAACGAACGCCAGCGCGTTGAAACGGCAAAACTCCACGCATTTTCGGCAGCCGTCACACTTGGCTTCGTCAAATGTCGGCACCGATGTGTACACGGGTTCCACCTGCTCGTCTTCGGGGGTTAAAAACAGGCGGCCGTTGGGTTCTTCGGCGTCGCAGTCAATATAGTCGGTGTGCTTGGCAACCGCCGCCAGATTGACGGACACGAAAGTTTTGCCTGTGCCACCCTTGCCGGATAAGACCGCGATTTTCATGCGTGACCGTGAAAGCCCGGGTGAAAGCTTTCAAGCGCTTGCAATTTGCCTGCGGCAAACGCAGCTAAGTTGTCGTCAGCATTGCCTTGCATTGCCTTGTATACCTTGATATCAGCGGCAAGCAGCACATCGGCCGCGTTTTGCCCAAGGCGTACGGTGATCAGCGTGTTTGCGCCGCTGTCGATAACGAACTGCGCGGCCTGTATGCCCGCACCGCCGGAGGCACTCGCTGCCGGGTTTTCCAGAATGTCTACGGTTGATGTATCGGTATGAAGGATAAGAAAGTACGGTGCTCTGCCAAACGAGACGCACACATCCTTTTTGTTTTCATCCATCGGGATTGCAATTTTCAATTGGATTCCTCCTGTTCCAAGGCGCGCATACGCCCGCCTTTTTGCCGTCTGCAACCTGCGTGACCGCAGGATTGATGATTTCCGCCGCAGAGGTGGTAATCGCCGCCACCTATGCGAATGATAAGGCCCTCCACCAGCGCGCGGGCGATTTTCTTGCGGGCTGTGGCATAAATTTGCTGGGCGGTGGTTCGCGCAACGTTCAAATGCTCGCTGCACTCTTCCTGCGAAAGACCTTCATGGTCGATCAGGCGAATGGCTTCGTATTCGTCAACGGTGAGCAGTACAACATCTTGCGCGTTGCGGCGTCCACCGACTGGCATAAACTCATTGATGCCCGGCATGCAGCACACATGGCGCTGTTTACGAGGTCTGGGCATACGATCACTCCTTTACTGCGATAGCCGAAGCGTCCCCCGGCTATCGTAAGGATTACAGCGCTTGCAAGCGCTTTTCTACAGTATCAAGGCTCTGCTTCAGCGCGTCTCTGCGCGTTTCAAGGATTGCCTTGTCATCCGATGCGCAGGGGTCAATCCCACAGCGGCAGCCGCTGTGCTTTACGTGGTTGTCAGCGTGCATACCCCGGCCTTGACCATCGCAGCAGCCATGACCTTGTCCGTGATGATGTCCGTGGCCCGCAGCGCGGTGCATTCCGCTTGCGTTATGCATGCGTTGTCCCCCTTGGCGGGGTCCGGTTCCGTCCATATTCGGCATAGTGTTTCCCTCCTTTCGTTATTGACATATGTCGATTACTCCATCAGTATACACCATTAATGGCATATGTCAATAACTAATTTTAGAAAATATAAAATAGATTACTGGGTACGGCAAGGTAGTACGCTGTATACCGCACAAAGCATTGCTGTACAATCATTCCTTGGCTATGCTATAATTTTCTGGAACAGAACAAAAGGAGATTGTAAGCAATATGAATGCTGTGATCACAGTTATTGGAGCCGATAAAGTCGGCATCCTGGCGAAAGTTTCCACCATTTGCGCGGATAACCATGTCAACATTGAAGAGGTGACGCAGACCATTTTGCGGGGCATGTTTGCCATGATTATGCTGGTAACCCTGCCCGAAGCGATCACCATTGATGCGCTGTCTGATAAGCTGACCGAAGCCGGCAAAGCGCTTGGCGTGAATATAACAATTACCCGGCAAGAAATTTACGACGTGACCCATAAAATATAAGGGGTTAAACGCATGAGACGCTTTACCAATATCAATGCCGAGGACATTCTGGAAACCCTGCGCATGATTAACGATGAAAATCTGGATGTGCGCACCGTAACCATGGGAATCAGCCTGCTGG
Source organism: Candidatus Limiplasma sp. (assembly GCA_963678055.1). Taxonomy (GTDB): domain Bacteria; phylum Bacillota; class Clostridia; order Christensenellales; family Aristaeellaceae; genus CAXXOK01. The sequence goes on along the minus strand of OY782679.1, from coordinate 1,922,321 downwards.
ACTGCGCCGATCCCGACGCAGACAAAGCCTGTGATAAGATTTACGAAAAAATCGTGCGCCACGCAGAAAACCTGGTACCGGTCTGCGACCGCATTTCAAGAGAATACGGTATCCCGATCGTGAACAAACGCGTGTCGGTAACGCCCATCGCCATGCTGCTTGGCTGCGCCCCGCAGGGCGACCCTGTGAAATATGCCAAGGCGCTGGACAGAGCAGCGGACACGGTGGGAATCAACTTCATTGGCGGGTATTCAGCGCTGGTGCACAAGGGCTTTGCGGCGGGGGATTTGCGGCTGTTGCAATCCATTCCGCAGGCCCTGAGCGAGACGGAGAAGGTTTGTTCCAGCGTGAACATCGGCACGACAAAATCCGGCATCAATATGGATGCCGTTGCCATGATGGGCGATATTATTCTGGATTTGGCCAGGCGCACTGCCGACCAAAGCTGTATCGGCGCGGCGAAGCTGGTGGTGTTTTGCAATGCGCCGGAGGACAACCCCTTTATGGCGGGTGCGTTCCACGGCGTTGGCGAGCCGGATGTGGTCATCAACATCGGTGTTTCCGGCCCCGGCGCAGTACGCAGCGCATTACAAAACGATGCCAAGGGACTGGACTTGACCGGTGTGGCCGAGATCGTTAAGCGGACTGCGTTTAAAATCACGCGCATGGGGCAGCTCGTGGGCGAGGTGGCGGGCAAGGCGCTGGGCGTACCGTTCGGCATTGTAGACTTGTCGCTGGCACCCACCCCTGCCGTTGGCGATAGCATCGCCGATGTGCTGGAAGCCATGGGCCTGGAAACCGTCGGTGCATACGGCACCACGGCAGCGCTGGCGCTATTGAATGACGCGGTGAAAAAAGGCGGCGTGATGGCCAGCGGCTCTGTTGGCGGGCTGTCCGGTGCGTTCATCCCGGTCAGCGAGGACGCGGGCATGATCAAGGCTGCCGAGCAGGGGATACTCACCCTTGAAAAGCTCGAAGCCATGACCGCCGTTTGCAGCGTGGGTCTGGATATGGTCATCGTCCCCGGCGATACGCCGGCGGCAGTCCTATCCGCTATGATTGCTGATGAAGCGGCCATTGGCATGATCAATACCAAAACTACAGCCGTACGCGTAATTCCCGCTATCGGCAAGCAGGCGGGCGATCACCTGTCCTTTGGCGGGTTGCTGGGTGAAGGCCCGGTCATGCCGATCAATAGGGTCAGCCCTGCGGAGTTTATTAAGCGCGGAGGGCGTATTCCCGCTCCTATTCAGGCTCTCAAGAATTAACCTAAGATGAAACAACTAAGCAACCAGCAAGCCCGCAGGTTTATCCTCCTCAAGCAGGGATTGCTGGGCGAGTATCGCTTTATCGGCAAGCCCGGTGCACTTTCCTATGTGCGGCAGGCAGGCTGTCTTCAGTTCGACCCGGTGGACGCCTGCGGTAAGAACGCCGAGCTCACGCTGCAATCGCGCGTAAAAAACTTTAAAAAGAAAATGCTGCACGATCTGCTGTACCGCGATCGTGCTTTGGTTGATTATCCGGATAAGCAGCTGTCCATCCTTCCTGTGGAGGACTGGCCGTATTTTCAGCGCTTTCGGGATGTATCGGTGCGCGGCGGCGAGAAATTCGACGGACTTGCGGCGCTGGAAGCCCAGGCCAAAGCATATATCCGCAAGCACGGCGCTGTGACCAGCAATACCCTGCCCATAGATGGCAACATTCACTGGCACTCCCACATTCACTGGAGCGGTAACTGGGCGGGGGATACCAACGCGGCGCGCGCGGTGCTGGAGCACCTGTATGCCACCGGCGAACTGGTGATTCACCATAAAAAGGGTACGCGCAAGTATTATGATCTGGCAGACAAGCACATTCCGGAGCGTATTCTCGGTGCACCCGACCCGCTGCCGGACGAGCACGAACACCGCAAATGGCGTGTGCTGCGGCGCATCGGTGCGGTGGGTATGCTGTGGAATAAAAACTCCGATGCCTATCTGTTCATTCGCGGCTTGAAGGCGGGGGAACGGCAACAGGTGTTTCAAGACCTGATAGCGGAGAAGAAAATCATGGAACTCCAAGTGGAGGGTATCAAAGAACCGCTTTACTGCCGCGTAGAGGATGCGCCTTTGCTGGATGTAGCCTGCTCTGAGGAAACCCTGAAAACCCGGTGTGAGTTTATCGCCCCGCTGGACTGCATGATGTGGGACCGCGAGTTGATACACGCGCTGTTTGGGTTTGCGTATACCTGGGAAATCTACACACCCGCAGCCAAGCGGAAATACGGCTATTATGTGTTGCCGGTACTGTATGGCGATCGCTTTATTGGCCGTATCGAGGCGGTAGCTCACACCAAAACCAGCACACTGCAAGTCAAGAATTTCTGGTATGAAGACGGCATCCGTCAGACCAAAAAAATAGCCCACGCCGTTAATATGCGTCTTAAAAAGTTCGCAAAGTTCAACGAATGTGAGCAGATAGTGGACGAGCGATAGGCTTACTATCAGGTCTCTCCCAGTTGGTCAAATCCTTCGCCGAGCACTTCATGCGCGGCTGTAATGAAAATAAACGCCTTTTCATCTTCCATGCGGACAATCAACTTTAGTCGTGCCAGTTCCTGCGCCGAGATAATGCACAGCAGTACCGGGCGATCGGCGTTAGAGAACCCGCCTTTTGCATTAAGGATGGTCAAGCCGCGGTCCAGACCTTCAAACAGCTTTTGCTTGATGGTCTCATGGTATTCCGTAATAATATAACAGGCCTTATGGCGTTCAAATCCCTGTACGACCATATCAATCACGCGCGCGGTGATGAAGATGGAAATCAGCGCGTACAGCGCCGCTTTGGGGGTGATGAGGAACGCCGCCGAAACCACCACGCAGAAATCAATAGCAAACAGAATTACCCCGACCGAGATATGCTGAAAATGCGCGTGAATCATCTTGGCAATCAGGTCGCTGCCGCCCGTGGTGGCACTGCCGCGCAGGATGAGCCCGATGCCCACGCCCATCAGCACACCGCCGAAAACTGAGCTCAGCAGGATATCCGCCGGGAAAGGCTGTACAGGCAGCCAGTCGATAAACAGCGAAAACAGAATGGTCGCAATCAGCGTGCGGAAGGCAAATACGCGCCCCAGCAAGCGATACCCCATAATAAATAGCGGTACGTTCAGTGCCAGTGATGTTAAGCCGATGGGTAGCGAGAACAGATAATGCAGGATGGTGGAAACACCGGTCAATCCGCCGGGGGCAATATCGTGCTGCACTAAAAACATGGGAAAGGCCAGTGCGCCGATGGCGCACCCCAAAACGATTTGTACATAGGCGAAAACGCGTTCATGCCTCCGGACGCTCAGCCTTGTTTTCATCAAAATGCTCCTTATTCGCAGTTGGTAATAGCAGTGTAGCACGGTGAATGTGCCGTGTAAAGATACTGTTTACGGCTTTACTGCCCTGGGCATCTCTGGTAGCATGAAAAGCAATGAGATACGGATATGCGGAGGACGCACCATGAGGATTACGGCATTACAACAGGCAATGGCAGACGATCGGGATGCGATTGTCGCACTGGTACATGCGGTGGTGGATCATCTAAGCCGAAGTGGCATTGCGCAATGGGACGAAGTCTACCCTAACGAAAGCCATGTGGATGAGGATTTGCAAAACGGGCAACTCTATCTTGCTAAAGCCGGGGGAACGCTTGCCGGGATCATCACCCTGAACCGGGATAGCGATCCGGAGTATGAGACGGCAGATTGGCAATATAACGGCCCAGACTACCGCGTAATCCACAGGCTGTGCGTATCACCTGCGCTGCAGGGGCAGGGTATCGGCAGGCAGATGATGCAACTGGCGGAGGCAATGCTGAAAGACAGCGGCGTGAAAAGCCTGCGACTGGACGCGTTCTCACAAAATCCGCATGCCCTGAAGCTCTATCGCAATCTTGGGTATCGTATCACGGGCACGGCGCATTGGCGCAAGGGATTGTTTTACCTGATGGAAAAGAATATCGCCCAGGTTCAGTGAAGCAAAAGGACGGTTTGAGCTGTTTGCATTGCCGGACGAGAAAGTAAATGCAACTCCTTACTCGCAAATCCTGCAAAGCTCTATACAGCATGTATAGAAACGCGTTGAAACCAACACAAAAATCGCGTTTTGTGGTTGACATCAAATGGTAATTCTATTATACTGTTCAAGCACTTAGGGGCATGGTGTAATGGTAACACGTGGGTCTCCAAAACCTTTGTTGAGGGTTCGAGTCCTTCTGCCCCTGCCAGACCATTCCAAATCCGAACCAGTATTTGTTTTCGTAAATGGTGTGTTCGGCTGTATCTTCTCAAGAGAAGAACAGTAAAAAAGATAGCCGGGATTGTAATAAATCCCGGCTATTTTTATGCTTAAAAATGATATCATTTCATGTGTATGAAAAAATGAAATGTCGGGCTATAGTGATTTCATCTTTTCGTCGTACTAAATTGGCTTTCATCAAAAAAATCTACCCCCTTTTTTGCACTCATAGAACCTGAATGAAATCATTAAAATTTTCGTAAAAACTAGACATATCCCGGGCTCTCAGCCACCGCATAGGTGCGCAAGGTGTTTCGCAGTACCTTAATGGGCTGGCAGCGGTCTTGAGATAATTATATTGTCTATAGCGTTGCTAATCGCGCGTCAAGAAAACATATCATGAGCGTGCGTAGTGAGGTGTCTCTCAACTTTAGTCTCATCAATCTCTTTTATATCTTCGGTGATGCATTTTTAGAATAAGTGTTATGATTCCAGTGCTGGCAAAGCATGCGACCGCTATCCACAAGATATAATGATTGTGATCTCTAGTTTGCGGTATTAAGTCGCCAAATTGACCCAATGTTGCCGTGATAGTGGTATTGCTCGATGGCATAGTGAAAATGGTGTCTACACTGGTGGGATCTATGAACTCTCCGCCATTTGTGCTTGTCCATTCTTTGAAATAATGATCTTGTTCCGATAAAATACTGAGGACAATTTGATCGCCCGCCTGATAGTAACCAGATGGATTCATAAGAATTGTTCCGTTTGCTATATCTAAAACATTCAGATAGTAAGTCGTTACCGGTTCAAAGGATGCTCTGATTGATTGTGAAGTTGATGGGATTGTGATTGAAGCTATTGGTGAGTCTAAGCTGCCTATTAATTGATTGTCAGATGGTTCCCATTGCAGGAAAGCATAACCATCATCAGCTTTTGCTATGAATGACAACTGCGAACCAATCACATACGCGTCTTCAAAATCACCGTATATTGTCCCTCCAATGCTTGTAGAAAAACTCATTGAAACCAGATCTTCATCTCGCGGTAAAACTGTTACTTTACACAGGGCTGCGGTTGTACCGAACGAGGCCGAAATTACAGCATTCCCTGGGGCATTAGCTGTAATAAATCCATTCTGGTCTACACTAGCAATCGCTGGATCAGTTGATGTCCAATGTACCGTAATGTCTGCTAAAGAACTTGGGTCAACCTCGCATGACAAGCTATACGTTTCAGCATTGTATATCTCGATATAATCTTCACTTATAATCAGACGATTCGGCAAAACAACAGTCGAGCTCGGCTTAATGATTTGTATGTCTCCTACAGCACTGATTTTTTGGAGATATGGAGTATGATCGCTTTCATACTTCAGCAGATAGATATCATCTGTTGTAATTGCCATGGGACCAAAAGTATATTCTGTATTGGAATTATCAGAAGGATTAATTGAAAGGGTCATGGTTCCGTTCTCGAGAGGAATGATTTTCACATCGTAATCACCAGAAATGATCAGATTTTTTTGATCTCTGTCGTCACCTGAAAGATAGTATGTGCAGAATCCGGTGTAGTTTTGTGAATACTCATCATTGGTATTCAGACTGAAAGCAATATCACCGTTAGCATCGATCAATTGCACTTCTACGGGGCAGTTGACGCTTACTGCCGCTGGTTCCTCGGTAGCGTTGACTTGAGCAAAAATATATTCAAGCAAGTATCTTTGAGCATCTTTATAGTTGGTGTGCCTGATTTCAGCCAGTGTTAACGCGTTGGCAATTAAAATTCTTCTTTCACTGTCGGATAAATATACCTTCTGTGAGCCGAATAAATTCCGACTTGTTCCTTCAGACCAAACTGTTGCGCCTAGCAGGGTATATGCTAGTTCATCGCAATTGACTTTCGCGTTTGCTATATTCACATGGGCGTCAAAATCATATATTCCCTTATCGTTAAACCCGATTTGCTTGAAATACTGCGGATAATTCGGTAAAACATAGTAGTGTGTATAAAAGAGCCAAGATGGGTATTGCTCTTCAATATATTGAATGCACGACACCGCAAATCTTAAATATGTTGCAAAAAGCTTAACGGACTTTGTTACAGGACCGAATGCTTTGTCAGTTGCCTTGAGAAAGTCATAACCCAACTTACCGAACTCAAGCAATGCGTAAGCCCCAGGATTATATTTGTCTTGCAGTGTATTTGCTGCAATATCATAGATGAAATCGGTGGAAGCCAATTTATTGTCCCACGAAAAAAGATCCCACATAGCAGCATCCTTATTTGGTAAAAATTCATTGACTAGCTTATAAACATCAATACCGAATCCAACCGTATTGATAATACCATCTTGTGCAGCAATCAGCTCCTGATCAGTATCAACATTATGCAATGCGTTGATTACAGAATTATATTCAGGATTTGTACTTATGACTACATTTGCAAAAATATCAATTAACGACGTATTCAAATCGGGAAACCAGGTTGATTTGATGATTTCGTTGATTACAGACAGTCCAGAGGCTACGGTACGGGGATTGTATTTGACCGCGGGTTTTTCACTAATATACTTATGATATCTTTCGAGATATTCAAGCATCCGTGTGGTTGAATCGTTCAAAATTTGCAAGCTGCCACCAGAATCAATAGCAATTGCTTCTTCAGCGATAATATATTCCTGTAATTTGCCAAGCATAATAATATCCGCCATTATATCTTTTACTGTTTGGGTTTGACTCACTTCAAATACAATCTCGTTATCGGTTGTCATATAAGGCATAGCAAACGGAATATCCAGTAGTGTTTCCAAATCCAATCCGCTAAGATCATACCCCAGCGCATCAGCCCAGGACATAAGCTCCTGTGCATAGTTTGCGTTTGTGCTTTGTTTATGAACGTTTTTCGGGATTGGTGGAACGCTGTTGTCGTTGGAGAAAAGGTGAGTTTTTCGATAACCTAAATCCACATACCCTGAAAAAACAATTGGTTCAATTTTAACTTCAGGAATTGCTTCAAATTCACATGAAATAGTTACATTTTGATTTGGCATCGTAAAAAGCATACCATGTATGGCTGTGGTGTTGTATTTTAGCGATCCCTCTTTCAATTGATACCCGCTTTCTGGATTGATCGTGACAGAGATCAAAGAGCCGGGTGTTGCAATTGTCGTGGAAACCGAAATAGTACCATGGCTTGCCGGCATTGCTTTGATTATATATGCTTCAAGATCACTGCTATCAACCGATATATGGTTTGAGATAGGAATTTTCACGCTAAGAGAATAGTGGTTAAAGTCGTTCTTATGAGACGGTACATCATATTCATAAGCTATTGCAGAGGGGATTGTTGAGAAGGTGACGATTCCGTTTGATACGTTGAGTGACCCTGTATTTGTCATGGTAACTCGATTGAAATCAATCAGGTTACTGTAAGGAAGATCTTTGAGATTGATCCAATAAACTGATCCAAGCATATATAAATCAAGAGGCCGTGTGACGTGCGCTGTTTTCTCTCTGATGTGATCCATAAGACCTGAGTTATTTGAAAGATCAAGTGATGAAAGAGCGTTGTTGTTGTATTCCAGCTCCAACAAATAAGGGATATTTGAGACGTCAAGGGTTGCTAGATTATTGTTTTGACAAAATAAAAAGTGCAGATATGGGTTATTTGGAACATCCAACGCTGTAAGTTGATTGCTGTAGCAGAACAAAGAATCCAACTTAGCATTATGGGAAAGATCAAGCTTTGTCAAAGAATTTGATGTGCATGTTAAGTATGTCAACGCTGTGCATGCAGATAAATCAAGCGATGTAAGCTGGTTGTTGTCACAATTCAGCAAATCCAATCTAGTGTTTTGAGAAAGATCCAGTGAAGTGAGCTGGTTATTAGAGCAATACAATAGAGTTAATTCCGGGAAATATTCTATGCCAGCCAAACTGGCAATGTTTTGATTGTCAACGTAAATTTCCGTTACACTCACATCTACGTGACCGTTTCCATCGCTGTAATCTGCTAATACAATGGCACGAAAGTTCGGATCCGGGAATGTGGTTTCATTAATCTCAATCGGAACCGATGTGGCATATACGGTTGTGAAAGCTACTGAGATAGAACATATAATTATTGTAAAGATGATTAATAATTTTTTGTTTAACACGTGAGCTGCTCCTTGTTTATCTCAACATTCTGTTCTTGATAAAGAAATTGTGATGTATGTTGTTTAGTAAACCCTATAGTGATAGGAATTGCCTCATTTGTAATAATTTACCATAGGTATTACTCCACCTGCAAGAGATCATGTTTTTTCCTTGTTTAAAGTGACCCAAATAATATCAACCATTCATTTAATCTATTGTTCTCAGCTTAACGTAGCATGTTTGTCACAATGGTGAGTAGTGTAACGGTGGGGGATGATTGTTTCTTGCTTTGTTTGAACCTAAACTTCATCCCTGTTTTAGTGCGAGTTTACTCGTGGTAGATGCCAGTACACGATTGATAAACAAGTCGAGAATATCGTATCATCAATAGGATGTGTGATACGATAGGGTTACGATGTAACATTTCTTCGGTTCGTTGACAACGAATTTCCGCTCCTGTATAATTTTCAAGACTGTGAAATGGACAAACGGGGGAGACACTATGGTTGCGCATGCACCCGGGATCAAGCGAAGGATCGCGTGTTTGCTAGCGGCTGCAGTGTCTATTTTTGGGTGCTGGGCATCCGCATCGGCAGCGGAACTCACCGGGTATTCGGCGAAAAACGGCTATCAATATGTGGAGCTTGGCAGCTTTCCCCAAACGATTGAAGCGGGGCAAGAGGGCATCGTGTGGCGTGTGCTATCCGTGGAGGATGGCAGTGCGTACCTGCTCAGCGAGTATGTGCTGCACAATGCGCGCTTGCATCACGATGATGTCGCCTACGAGCTGGCTGGCGGCGCGTTTTCATCGACAGAGTTGTATGCCTACCTAAACGCCGAGTTCCTGTCGCACTTTACCGCGGAGGAAATCAGTATGCTGCAAGCAGTGGACGGCGGGCTGTTCACCCTGCTGCCATCAGAGGATTTAAAAAACAAATCGTACGGGTTTACCGGTGACAGGCAACGGCGGGGCTATGCTACGCCGCAAGCGTTGCAAAATGGGCTGTTTCAGTACCGCAACGGCTCCAGCCCGTATTGGACGCGCTCGCAAAGCGCGTCGCATGCGTACGCGGCCATTTGCACCAAGGCCGAGGGGAATCTCGGCTATATCCGTGTGGTTGTGCAAAATGAAGGATGCAGACCTGCCTGCTACCTCAAGTTGGACAGCGTTACGATCACCGGTGGTAACGGCACACTGCAGGACCCATATCAAATCGGATTGTTGGGAGGCTTCGGAAACCCATGAAAAAAGTAATGAAACAAGCGGTGTTTATCTGCGTGCTTGCGGCATTTGTGTTAGCGGCTGGCTGCGCACTGGCTGCGGAAGCCAGAGATATGTCGAGTGAATGCACGTTTGAAGCATCCAAAACCACACGCAGCGTCAACCAGATGACCGACGGACAGTATACAACCTTTTTCCAGACCGAAGGGGTACGCCAGCCCTATGTCACCGTAAATACCCCCGCAGGCATTGATGCGTACGGGGTCTATATTTGCTTTGCGGTGCAGCCGGACAATTGGCTTTTGCAGACGATGGTCAAGGGAGAATGGTACACCGTCGCCGAGATGGAAAATGAGTATATGCATGTGTACATCCCGCTGTATGGCACAAAAATGTTCCGTATTATCGCCGTAGAAAACGGGAAGCGGCAGGAGATTTCAATCAACGAGATTTTCGTGTTCACCGATGGCGATATCCCGGATTGGGTGCAGCGCTGGGAGCCGACGCCCGAGAACGCCGATTTGATGTTTCTGGTCGCCCATCCGGATGACGAGCTAATTTTCATGGGCGGGGCCATACCGACCTACGCTGTGGAACAGCAGCGCAAGGTTGTAGTTGTATACATGACGTACTCCAACACCACCAGAAGCTCGGAATTGCTCAACGGGCTGTGGGCGATGGGCTTGCGGCAGTATCCGGTGCTGGGTACGTTCTGGGATAAGTACAGCAAAAAAGAAAAAACGGTGGCAGATGCCTGGGGTATAAAGAAGGCCAACTCCTTTGGGGTGGAGGTCGTCCGCAAGTATAAACCCAAGGTGATTGTCACCCATGACTATAAAGGCGAATACGGCCACGGTGCCCATATGGTGACGGCCAATGTAGCCGAGCGGGCATATAATTACGCCGGTGATGCGGAGTACTATACAACATCCGCCAAAGAGTACGGTGTTTGGCAACCGCTGAAGCTCTACTCGCATTTGTACCCTGAAAACCAAATTGTGCTGGATTGGTCCAAGCCGCTAAGGAACATGGGCGGTAAGACTGGGCAGGAACTGGCTATAGAGGCCTATGCGCTGCATGTTACCCAACAAGGGAATAAGTACAGCGTGGAGGAAACCGGCGCTGAGTACGACAATCGAGTATTTGGGCTAGTGCATTCGCAGGTCGGCGAGGATGTATTAAAGAACGATTTTCTGGAGAACGTGCTCGACCCTGTGGACTATGTACCGGCACCTGAGCTCGTACAGCCCGATCCCGTTCCCTCTCCCGTGGACAAGCTTGCGGATGTATACCCCGAACTCAACGACAAGGGGTACATCGACATTGGTGAGTTCATCTATGAAAACGATAACAGCGGTCAGTGGGTGTATATTTCGCCCACGCTGAAAGTGGTGATCGAGCGCAAGTTCGATGCGGCAACCCCCATGCGCTGGTTTGAAGCGGAGATTTGGTGCGATATTGAAGCAGGTGAGCAGCTGAGCACGTTGCAGGTGCTGGATAAACCGAGCATGAGCATAAACAACGGAAAAAATCCTGCTGTGATCGCCAAAAAACACAGCACTGTGTTTGCGACCAGCGCTGACTACTACACTTATAGAATTTCCGGTCCGCGCGCCGAAGGCATTGAAGTGCGCGACGGTGAGATACTCATCGACGATCCCTATAGCGAGCCCAATAACTATTTCCCGCCGCTGGATACCCTTGCGCTGCTGCCCGACGGCAGCATGCAAGTGCACGGCTCCTGGGAGCTCGGTGCGCAGGATTATATTGATATGGGTGCAAGCGATGTCTTCTCCTTTGGCCCCTGGCTGATTAAGGCTGGGGAGATCAATCCCGCGGCTGAGAACTGGCGAACGTCGAAAAACCCGCGTCTGGCGGTTGGGATGATCGAACCGGGGCATTACGCTGCAATCATAGCAGAAGGCCGCATTGCGGAAAGCGAAGGCGTATCCATGCGTCACCTGGCCCTGCTCATGGAGCAGAAGGGCTGTCAGGTTGCCTTCAATATGGATGGCGGACAAACAGCCGTCATGATGTTTATGGGAAGGCAGCTCAATGAAATCGGCGCGTATGACGGCAAAACCAGCGCGCGTCGTGCCACGGAACTATTGGGTGTCGGAACATCGACTTCCGTACCGCCGCTTGAGGAGTAACACTGTATTGCGTTTGAAATATCGTACGATTATGAGCCTCTGTCTGCTGATGATAGGTTTACTTGTGGGACATGCACTGGCCGATCAACAGATTGTGATAAGTTTTCTGGGTGACTGTACCCTGGGGGGAGAAGATCAATTTCTGGATAAGTCGTATTCCTTTAACGCCGTCCGAGGTGAGGAAGGATACGGCTATTACTTCAGGAATGTTGAAGCGTTGCTTGCCGAGGATGATATCACGGTTGCCAACTTAGAAGGCGTACTGCGTGATGACCGCTCCGGGGCCGTGCAGAAACGCAACAGTGTGTATAATTTTCGCGGTGATACGGAAAATACAAAAATCCTGCAACTGGGTAGTGTTGAAGTAGTGGGGCTGGAAAATAACCATACGATGGATTTCGGGATGGAGGGCCTTGCAGATACCAAACAGGCCCTTGGTGATGCCGGAATCGGCTACTTTGATCGAGACGACGTTTATATTTATGAAAAAGATGGCGTTCGCATTGCGTTTGTCGGGCTGGATGGCGTGTCCTGGGACGATTATAAAGCTCATGGAGGGGCGGTTGTCGAGACAATCCGAAGCCTGAAAGCGGACGAAACCATCCATATGGTGATTGCGACCCTGCACGCCGGTGATGAGTATGGCGGGTTTCACAGTGAGGCACAGGCGAAAAAAGCCTACCGCCTGATTGACGCGGGTGCGGATTTGATTATCGGCACGCATCCGCATGTGGTGCAGGGCATGGAAGTGTACAAAGAACGGCTCATCCTGTATAGTCTTGGCAATTTTGTGTTTGGTGGAAACGCCAAAGTTCGTGCGCTGGAAACCATCATTCCGCGCATCTCCCTGCGATTTTCTGACGACAAGGAACTGCTGGGAATGCAACTGCGCATTTACCCTGCGCACGTTGCGGGGGACAATGCAGAGAGTGTATATGACAACAACTATCAGCCGGTGCTGGTCGAGGGTGCGCAGGCGAAGGATGTATACTACTTGCTTGACCGCGACAGCAAACCAAAAACCGCTCCCGCGCTGGACGCGGAAACGGATCAATACCGGGACTATGCGTGGATATCCATCACTCCGCAGGAGTAACGGGCCTTGGTATAACCCGGCAGGAAAGCGCGGGCAATTCGGCGTCCGCATTGCAATACAGGCGTTTCAGTGACGCAAGCGTTTGCAGACCCGAATAATCAGAGACTGTACAACCATATAGGGATAGCGTTTCGAGGGTTACCCCGGACAGCGGTGTGATATCCGTGGTCGGCGCATCTTCCAGCACAAGGACCTTGAGCTTTGCAAGGTCCTTTACAAATGCCAACGTTTCGGGGCCGTTGCAGTGGGCAAGGCTGATGTGCGTCATTCTGGCGGCCGGCAGGGAGCTAAGGTAAGCCCAGTCGTCCACCGTGCAGCGGAGCAGCGATAGTTGCTCCAGTTTGGACAAGGCCGCGATCTGCGCCGAAGCGCTGATGGATGCGTTTTGTATAAGTAGCCGCTTCAGGGCGGGTGTGCGCTGCAACATAGATAGGGATACGGCCGGGCAATCGGAGAGTTTTAGCTGTTCCAGTGCTTGAAACCCGTCCCATAGATCGGAGCCAAATGCATCGGTGGCCAGCGCTTGTATATCCAGGGAAATAAGCCCCGATATAGTCCCGATCGCTTGGATAGCGGTGGGGGAATACAGCGCGTTTTGGTTGCGGATGGTCACATACTGCCAGCTGCGATCCTTGCCCTGTAGCAGCTTGAGCAGCTCGGATTCGGGCACGTTTGTGGTATGGAGGAAGTACTTGTCAAAATCGAGGGAACATATCGCGCCGCCGACAAAAACATCGGTCAGTTTCACCCCGACAGTGGAGACATAGGAGTCTGTAAACGAAAGACTGCTTACAGAGCCACCCGTGATCGTCAGGCTGGTTAGTTTTTTCAGCTTGGCCCAGCGCGCAGATTGGCCGTCGATGTTTTCGGCATCCGTGAAGCGGAGTGAAACAAGCCGCGTACACGACAGGATGGCATCGCTGGCATCGGCTGTTAGTGTGCAGCCGCCGATGGTTGCGCTGGTTAAGCCGCGCCCGATAGCCGAAGAGACAGCGGTAACGCTATCCGCGTCCGCGCCGTACAGGCTCAGATGCTTGAGACTTAAGGCCTCCAAAGGGGAATAGTCCGTCGCCGCGATGGATGCAAGCGACAATGTTTTTAGCTTTTTCAGTTTGGGAAGTACAGACAAATCAGCTATGCCTTTGCCTCCAAGCGATAGCGTGCTTAGACGCGTGCACTTTTGCAGCGGTGTCAGATCATACACGCCCTCGCCTGTATAATCGTCACTCCATAGCAGGGTCAGCGAGCTAAGTTTGCCGCAGTCTGCAAGCGGTGTCAGATCCAATGCCGGACAATCGATCAGGGTTAGCGATTTCAGGGCGGGATAGGCGGTTAGACCCTCCAGACTCTGTACTTCATCGCCGGTCAGGGTCAAGCTGTCCACATCTTCGCCGCTTGCTACGCCCAAGTACAGGCACAGCAGCAAGGCTGCCAGCAGGCTTACAAACAGGTGACTACGATTCATTCTATCTTCCTTTGCATGTCGCAACTGTGATGTTCATCCAAACGATACCGTATTTCAGCAGTCTCGTCAATCATCTGTAAAAATACAGTAAACCTCTTCCCATCATTTGATGGCTATGGTATTCTACAAAATATGGAAACGCAAAAAAGATGTACAGGGGTGTGTAACATTGGGTAAAAAAGCGGGCGCGATAGTACTGATGGTTCTGCTGTTTTGGCTGCCAGGGGCGATGGCGGAAACTTTGACGCTTTCGTTTGTGGGCGATTGCAGTATCGGGCAGGCCATTCAGTATGATACCTCCGAAACCGCCTACACCAATGTACTGGATGATAAGGGCTTCGACTGGCCATTTTCGCTGGTGTATCCCATTCTATCTGAGGATGACCTGACATTTGCCAACCTAGAAGTGGTATTCACCGAAAGAGACAACCATCAGGACAAGCGCTTTCCGCTGCGTGCGCTGCCAATGTATGCACAGACGCTACAGCATTCTGGTATCGATGTTCTAAACACCGCCAACAACCATGCTTATGATTATTTTGTGGAAGGGTATAACGATTCCATGCAGACGCTGGATGATCTGCAAGTCCCGCATTTTGGCAGCTTTAACCTGAATACAAGGCTGGCGCAGGATCTGCTGTTTGTTACGACGGTGAAAGGTGTAACCATTGGTGCGACCGGATTCAGCTATCCGCAGGATAGCGATATGACCAAGATCGCAAGTCGCATTCAAAGCCTGCGCGATCAGGGCTGCGATCTGGTTATCGTCAGCATGCACTGGGGCAGAGAAACCAACCTGAAGCATGCGTCCTACCAGACCAAGTACGCTCGTGCGATCATGAAAGCCGGCGCGGATGTGATCTGGGGACACCATCCTCACGTATTGCAGCCGATACAGTTTTACGGCGATAAACCGGTAATGTACTCCACCGGCAATTTCACCTTTGGCACCATGAGTAAAGTCGATCCCGATACCGGCATCTTTCAGCTGGAATATCAAATTGGCGAGGACGGCCCTTCGCTCAGCTCATTTTCAGTCGTGCCCTGCCGCACGCAGGGGGCGGGTGATTATAGACCCTATATACTGACGGACGAAAAAGAACGCAGCGCGATGCTGAAAAAACTGGTCAGCCGCAAGGAAGCCCGGGGCTTTACAAATCTGCCGGATTCGTTTATCGATACCGGAATCGTAAGTTTTACAAATGATGTAACAGGCGAATAAAACTGCGGCTTTCTCGCGGGCAAGAGCGCAGCGAAAGAATGCGTTGGTGTGTTGTGCAGTAGCTGCTCCGGCCCTGAAATAATAGGGATAATCGTATGAAACGGGACTGATCGAATATGGATTTCTGCTGTGAGAAACCAAAATAGTACAGATACGCAATAGAGCGGAACTTCCGCTTTATTTTTCTGCGTGGTTCTGCTATAATTTGAAGGCTGATATCAAATCGAAGGCATCATTACGCAATCTGCTGCAAAAGCATTGATTGTTGTATGATGTTAATGTTCATCATATTGAAGGGGGATCATCATGGCTGGTTTTGAAACCAAGGACATCCGGAACATTGCCATCCTGGGGCATGGCAGCGAGGGCAAAACAACGCTTGTGGAAGGCCTGCTCTTTGCTGCGGGAGTTACCGACCGGCAGGGCAGGGTAGAGGACGGCGCCACGGTGACGGACTTCGACCCGGAAGAAACGAAACGTAACATTTCCATCAGTGCGGCAGTCGCGCCGATTGAATGGAAGAAAAAACGGTTGAACATCATTGATGTTCCCGGTTATTTTGACTTTATCGGAGAGATGATCGGCCCGCTGCGGGTATCAGAGACCGTAGGTATACTCGTAAACGCCAGCGGCGGCGTAGCCGTTGGTACGGAAAAAGCTTGGCAGTATGCCACCAAGTACAATGTCGGCAAGCTGCTGATTGTTAACCAGATGGACCGCGAGCATGCGGACTATAACAAGGTATTTGCGCAGCTGCGCGAGATGTTCGGCTCCAGTGTTGTGCCGATTTTGCTGCCCATCGGCAAGGGCGACGACTTTAAGGGCCTTGTCAACGTGCTGGAAAACAAAGCGTACGATTGCACAACCAAAGAGCCTACGGAGATCCCCGTTCCCGACGATATGAAAGACAGGATATCGTCTGCGCTGGAAGAAATCACCGAGGCGGCCGCGGCTGCCGACGACGAGCTGATGATGAAGTACCTCGAAGGGGAAGAACTGACATCCGAAGAGCTGCTTACGGGCTTTTCTACGGGCATGACCAAGGGTGAGATCACCCCGGTGGTGCCGTGCTCGGCAGTCACCACGGTTGGTGTGACGATGCTGCTGGATGTTATTGCTGATTTTCTTCCCTCGCCGGAAGGCAATGTGTACGAGGGGAAAGACCCCAAAACGGATGCCGATGTTACGCGCGAGTGCAAAAACGATGAACCGTTCTCGGCACTCATCTACAAGACCATTGCTGACCCGTTTGTCGGTAAGCTGTCGCTGTTCAAGGTGATGAGCGGCACATTTACCGCCAGCACTGCGGTATACAATGCCCAAGCTGGAAAAACCGAAAAGGTTGCAAGCGTCAACATCCTGCGCGGCAAAAAGCTCATCCCCGTCGATCAGCTAAACGCTGGCGATCTGGGTGCCATTGCCAAGCTACAGGTAACCAACACCGGCGATACGCTTTGCGATCAGGCAAACCCGGTGGTCTATCCCAAAATTGAATTCCCGGAACCCTGCATTTCCAA
Source organism: Candidatus Limiplasma sp. (assembly GCA_963678055.1). Taxonomy (GTDB): domain Bacteria; phylum Bacillota; class Clostridia; order Christensenellales; family Aristaeellaceae; genus CAXXOK01. The sequence goes on along the minus strand of OY782679.1, from coordinate 1,905,242 downwards.
GGCAATATTTGCCACCAAGCAGGGTGAAGAAGATAAAGTATTCTCAGGCCTTGCCAAGCTGCTGGAAGAAGATCCCTCTATCAGCGTGGAAAAGAACACCGAGACCGGCGAAACGCTGGTGTCTGCGCAGGGCGACCTGCACCTGGATGTGGTCAAAAACAAGCTTGCATCCAAGTTCGGTGCCAATGCCGAAATGCACGACCCGCGCATTCCCTACCGTGAAACCATTAAAAAGACCGTCAAGGCGCAGGGTCGCCACAAGAAGCAGTCCGGCGGACACGGTCAGTTCGGTGATGTGTGGATTGAGTTCTCGCCCATCGGCGACACGAATATTGATTTCGAGTTTGAAGATGCCGTCGTCGGCGGTGTTGTGCCCCGCAACTTTATTCCTTCGGTGGAAAAAGGCCTGCGCGAGAACATCGTCAAAGGTGTGCTGGCGGGCTATCCCATGGTTGGCCTGCATGCAAAGCTGTACGATGGTTCTTACCACGCGGTAGACTCCTCCGAAATGGCGTTTAAAACAGCGGCCCGTATTGCTTATAAAAAGGGCTGTATGGATGCCAGCCCAGCGCTGCTGGAGCCGATTATGCATGTGGATGTGTTTGTGCCCGACGAGTACATGGGCGATATCATGGGTGATATGAACAAACGCCGTGGCCGCATCATGGGCATGAACCAGGTGGACGGCATGCAGAAGCTGGAAGCTGAAGCGCCGCTGGCTGAGATGTTCAAGTATGCCACAGACCTTCGCTCCATGACCCAGGCACGCGGTAACTTCTCCATGAAGTTTGTGCGGTACGAGGAAGTACCCGCCAACGTTGCCCAGAAGATTATTGAAAACGCAGCCAAGGACGAGGAAGACGAAGATTAATCCAACGCCAGTCAATGCCGCATGAACAAAACAGAGATTTTGCACATTGACGAGCAATGAACGAAATACCCCTGACCCTTCCCGATTCAGGGAAGGGTCTTTCATGTAAAGGAGACAGCGATGATTACAACCGTGTGCCTCAACCCGGCAATCGACCAGAATGCCGAGGTGGAACGGCTGCAGATTGGCGGTATGAACCGGCTGCAAAACCTGCAGGCGTTTGCTGCCGGTAAGGGCATCAATGTAGCGATCGTGCTGGCGAGGCTAGGCGTGCAGGCGCAGAGTGTTAGCGTTGTCGGCGATGCGGACGAGTGGTATTTCAAGCACAGCATGCAACAGGAAGGCGTTTGGTTTGAGCCTGTTATTATCTCCGGCAGTGTACGCCGCAACCTGAAACTGCTGGAAACGGGCAGCCATGCGGTCACGGAGATGAACCAACAAGGTATGAAGACCAGCACGGCTGACCTGGAAACGATTACGTCCACGCTGGCTTCTAAAAATAGTTCAGGAGGCTATTATGCACTATGCGGCAGCCTGCCGCCGGGCTGTCCGGAGGATAGCTATCAAACCATGATGCAAGGTCTGCCAGGCAAGCGATGGATTGTTGATGCATCGGGCGCGGCTATGCGGCATGCATTAAAGGCCAAGCCGTTTCTCATCAAACCCAACAAGGTGGAGCTGGAAGAGATTGTCGGAAAAGCGCTTCATACGATGGAGGACATTCAAAGCACAGCGGCCGCACTATGCCAAAATGGCGCAGGCAATGTAGCAGTCTCGCTGGGCGAACAGGGAGCGCTGATCACTGATGGGAAACGGACTCTGTTTGCCGAGGCTTTGCCCGTGAAAGCCTCCTTTACTGTCGGCGCGGGGGATTCGTTTTTAGCGGGGCTTCTGTACGGATTGGACAGGGGAGAGGACATCTTCATGAGCTTACGCTACGGCATCGCTGCCGGCGCGACCTGCGTGGAGGGTGGAAGCATACCCGCGTTTTCCGCAGAGCGCTTTGAAGCATTGCTTCCTCAGGTAAAAACAAAGGAATTGTAATAGGGCCAATACACAAACGGACATGAGCGTGCTCATGTCCGTTTGTGTGTGCTACTGTGCTGGCTGGTTCACAGCCGTAGTGCAATCTCGGTGGGCTTGCCGGTGATGGGGTATACCGTATCATACACCTGCACGCTGACGGGTTCGTTGCCGTCTTTTTTCACCATTATCGAGGTCTGTGTGACCTTGACATGAATCCGTATCCCGCGCCACAAAAGCGGGAATTCGTAGGCCTCGATCGCGCCGGGAATGGTGGGGCGCAGTGAGAGGATATCCGGGTGAATGCGCAGTCCCGCAAACCCAAACACAATCCCCATATAACTGCCGCCCATGTTGGCGGCATGTATGCCGTCCTTGGTGTTTGCCTGCTTGTCATCCAAATCCAGGTGCAGGGTATGCAGGAAATAGTCTATAGCCTTTTCAGCATCGCCGACCCGCGCAGCCATCATGGAGAATACACAGGGCGACAGCGACGAATCGTGCGTGGTAATCGCTTCGTAATACGCATAGGTGCGCTGGATGACGTCATCGGCAATGCCGTCCTCGTAGAGGAAATGCGCCAGCACCGCATCGGCCTGCTTGCAAACTTGCTTGCGGTACAGATAGAGCGGATGATAGTGCAATAGCATCGGTAGCGCGTCTTTGCCCAGAGCGGGTAGATCAACCCATTCTTGCTTAAGAAAGGAATCATCCTGGGCATAAATGCCGAGTGTCTTGTCATAGGGTAAGTACATGGCCTTGGAGGCGGCCTCAAACGAGGCTAATTCCGCGTCGGTCAGCCCGAAGCGTTCCTGCAGGCTCATATCGGGGTAGCTGTCCTTGAGCAAATTGCACAGCATGATGGTGTACTCTAAATGGTATTTCACGGACAGGTTGGTGTAATAGTTGTTGTTCACCAGGCAGCTGTATTCGTCCGGGCCGGTCACGCCGTCAATGCGGAAGGAATCCTCGTACCAGTGCCCGATATCCAGCCACAGGCGCGCGGTTTCCAGCAGAATTTCCGCCCCCTGATCGCGTATGAACTCCAGGTCGCCTGTGACAAAATAATAGGTGTACACCGCGTGGGCGATATCGCTGTTGATGTGGTACTGCGCCGAGCCGGACGGGAAATACGAGGAACACTCTTTGCCTGTAATCGTGCGCCAGGGGTACAGCGCGCCTGATGGATGGCCGAGTGTCCGTGCGTGCGCTCTGGCACCATCCAGTGTGGAAAAGCGAAACGACAGTAGTGCTTTGGCGATATGCGGCTGGGTGAACAGGAAGAACGGAAACATGTAAATCTCCGTATCCCAGAAATAGTGGCCCTCGTAGCCTTCACCGCTTAGGCCTTTGGAGGCGATGGAAGATAGACCATCCTGCCCGGCTGACTGCAACAGGCTGTAGACTGCGAAGTCCAAGCCGAATTGCATGGACGCTTCCCCTTGCAGCAGGACGCGTGAGGCTTTCCAAAAGCCGGACAGGAACGCGCGCTGCCACTCATACCAGGTTTCAATCGGCGTTTGAGCAAACTCATTGACCAGCTGCACCGCGGTGGACAGGGTCGAGGTATGCCTGCGGTTGTCAGTATACACGCACCACTTGACCAGAGAAAAAGGCTGGCCTTGCTTTACAAGGCTTTCCATCGTGGCAGAGTTTTCAACCGGGTTGTGGTGAAGCTGCAAGGACAGCACATTGGCCGAGGTGTGAATGGTCGCGCAGGCAACAGTTTGAGCGGAGCTCATGGTTTCACACTGCATATACAGGTAATTGTCCCGAACGCCGCTTTCGCTAATGTGCAGCATCCGCTTGACTTCGGATGCCTTGCGTGGGTCGTTGGGATCGCCGTCGTTGCTGACATCGCCCTTTTGTCCGGACACGATTTTAATGTCGCCATCCCAATTGAGCGGTAGCACGGTGATGTGGATGGTCAGCAGTTCTCGTGCCGTGAACGAGGCCATACGGCGGAATGTAATTTCCGTCTCCCGCCCCTGTGGCGAGCGCCAGACAAGATGACGGATATACAGACCGGCTTCCATATCCAGCGTTTGCTCATAGCTGAGCAGCGTTCCGTATTCGGGGTCGAAAAGCTCTCCGGCCAGTTGCAGCGCAACGCCCTGCATATCCGGCAGATTGACAATGGTTTCACTCTGGTCGGGGAAGCCATGTAGTTTTTCTGTATATTGCATGGGATAGGTATCATAAAATGCATTCAGATAGGCACCACGGATACTGCGTACGGCAGCGGGCACGCCTTCTTCCTGGCATCCGCGTACTCCCAGATAGCCGTTGGCTACATGGAATAGCGTTTCCCGTAAGGCGGTTTCGTCTGGTTTATATCCCGTGCGCGTAAGTTTCATCAGTTTCCTCCGTATTCATTTCAATGGGGTCTTCCAAACGTTCCGGTCGGAACTGCGTACCCTCCATACGGCGGAACTGCTCCGGTGTCAACCCTTTCATCTTCTTAAAAACCTGAATGAAATGGCTTTGCGAGCAGAACTGGCAAATGGCGGCGATATCGGCTGTTTTGACTTTGCCTTCCAGTAGCAATCTTTCTGCATACCGTATTCGTTTGCGCCGTATATAATGCGACAGCGATTCGCCAATCTCCTGCTTAAACTCCGAAGACAGGTAGGAGGGATTGACATAGATACGGGCGGCAATGCTTTGTACGGTAATGGGTTCGAGCAGGTGTTCACTGGCGAAAATAATGGCCGATCGGACCAGCGCTGATACGCCGCCTTCCCGGCGATGGCGCACCAGGTGAATGAACTCGCGGACCATAGCATACTCGTAATCGGCCAGGCGTTTCATATCATACATTTCTTCGATAGCGCGTATGCATGCATCACTGTGAGAAAACGCAGCATCGGGCATCGCGCCGCCGGCGATAGCGGCTCTGGCAAACAGGGAGCAGCTGCAAATCAGTGAGTTTTTCAGCGACCGCAGCGGATCGTCGGCCAGGTTTGCGCGGTGCAGGCGGTTGATGGAGCTCAGCACGGTAAGCGCGTTTTTTTCATCCTGGTCAGCGATGCTCTGGGTGATTTCGCGCTCCAAGAAGTATGGTGGATGCCGGTACAGTGTATCGGAGGTCTGAACCCCGTCAGCTGGTATACCGGTCTGCGAACTGGTCTGTGGCGGAACCTGCGCGCCCTGGAGGATGGGTAACAGCTGTCCGATATAGAAAAAACTATCTTCGGAAAGCGTAGGGAGCATCCGTATACTACCGCGTACGGCCTCCCTGTCCTTCACGGAAGCAAAGTAAATCCGCAACTGGCGGTTTAGGTCTTTGTCCAGCGGGGTGTTTGTACTGAACGGGCCAATGCACAAGGACAAATCGTTGCCCGGGAACTGACAGATATAGCGCTCGCCTGTCCGGCCCAGAATATACTGCACGGTTGTACTTTGCCGGTCTGCCGGCCAAGTGGATGGCGGACCACCGCAGCGTAGCAGCGCCCATATGGGGTCTTGCGTTTCCGGCAAGGTCAGCAGGGGTTGATCCTGATCATATACCCGAATAGGAAGTCGAATTGCAAAATGCAGCATATGAGCGATTTGCAGCCAGGCTTCATACGACATTTTACACACCTCATCCCCATATTTCTATTGCAAATCATACAATATATAAATAATATAACATAAAACTAAGAATAATGACATATTATGGTTTTCGGATTGCATATAATTAAAGCACAAATCGAGACACCGTTCAATGAAATTAAATAAGGGGGATTTACTCATGAAGAAACTGTTGTCTATCCTAATTGTCGTGTTTATGTTGATTGGCGTTGTAAGCGCTGCTTCGGCTGAAGTCGCAATCGACGTATTCCAACTCAAAGTCGAAATCGATCCTATGCTGCAGGACTTCGTTGCGCTCTACTCCGATATGACCGATGGCGTAACGGTTACAGCGGAAACGCTGGGCGGCGGCGCGGATTACGGCGGCGCAATCAAAGCCAAGCTCGCGGCCGACCAAATGCCTGTCATCTTTATGATCGAAGGTGCTGGCGGCTACGAACTGTGGAAAGACTATATTGCGGATATGTCTTCCAGCGCATGGGTAGCGGATACGGATCTGGCCTACTATTCGCCGGAAGGCGTGCCGGTCGGGTTCCCGATTGCCATGGAAGGCTTCGGCCTGGCCTACAATGCCGATATCCTCGCGGCAGCCGGCATTGACCCCGCAACCCTGACCACCTTCTCTGCGGTTAAAGCGGCCTTTGAAACCCTGGATGGCATGAAGGCGGATCTGGGATTGGATTCCGTGGTTTCCTGCGGAACCTCAACCTCTGGCGGGTTATGGTGGGTCACCTCGCAGCACGTGTTTAACGCGTACTATGCAGGGTACCTGGGCTATAACGATTCCTCCGTGTACGACATGGCGCGTGCCGGTAAGATGGATACCGAGCGCCTTGCGGCATTCGCCGATTATCTTGCCATGCTGTACCAGTATTCCGATCCGGAAATCCTGGCCAACGGCAATTACGACTCTCAGGTTGCAGCGTTTGCATCCGGCAAAGCAGCGTTCATTACGCAGGGCAACTGGATTGATCCAAACCTTGCCCAGCTGGAAGCAACGTTCCCCATGGGTTATATCTCGCACTGCTACCTTGAGGAACCGACCCAGGGCCTGTTCATGGCTGCGCCGTCTTGGTTTGTAGTCAACAGTCAGGCAACGCCGGAGCAACAAGCCGCAGCGTTTGCATTCCTGGACTTCATGGCGACAAGCCCTGAAGGTGCCAACTACATGGTTAAAGAAGCTGGCATGGTACCGGCGTTCAAATCGGTATCCATGCTGCCCTCCGGCCCGCTGTCCAGAGCATTGGTGGAAGCCAGCGCACGCGGCGGCAACTATAACTGGTATTTCGGGATGAACCCGGACGGATTCAACCAGTATACCCTGGCCCCGATCTTTGAACTGCTGGCTGTGGATGGCGATAAAGATGCGTTCATCGCGGATGTAACAGCAGCGTTTGAATCCATCGCAGAATAATCATAGCATTGCAAGGGGAGAGCCTAAACGGTTCTCCCCTTGGCTCTTGCAGGCATCCGCTGGTTTGCCTGTGCATGGCCGGACGCGGCGAATAGGGGAGACACAAAATAATCTCCCCTGTTTTTACTACAACGAGGATGGAGGCTGATGCAGCTTGAAAAGACGGGGATGGATGGATGCTCTGTTTATTTTCCCCTGCGCGCTGGCGTTTGTAATGGTCATCGTATGTCCGTTTTTCATTGGCATATACTATTCCATGACGGACTGGAACGGTGTCAACCCTATCATTTCCTGGGTGGGCTTTACTAATTTTCAAGGTATGTTCAGCCAGCCGCAGTTTATCTACTCGTTCCTGATGACGCTGATGTTTACGGCGATCAACATTGTATTTGTTAATCTGGTGGGGTTTTTGCTGTCGCTGCTTGCGACAAGCAAAGTACGCTTGCGCAACTTGTACCGTGCCGGGTTTTTCGTGCCGAATTTGATCGGCGGCATTGTGCTGGGCTATATCTGGCAGTTTTTGTTTAACAATGCCATTTATTGGCTGGGAAACAACCTTGGGATCGGGTTTTTATCAAGCTCACTCATCTCAAAACCCTCCACTGTGATCTGGGCCATGTCCTTTGTCAACACATGGCAGTACGCCGGCTATATTATGATGATCTATGTGGCGGCCATTCAGTCGATTTCTGAAAGTATCATGGAAGCGGCCAGCGTCGACGGTGCGAATTACTTCACACGAATCCGGAAAATATTGATACCGATGATGGCCAACGCGTTTACGATTACGATTTTCCTAACGCTCACGACATCATTTAAGCAATTTGATCTGAACTTCTCCCTAACCAACGGGGGACCGGCGCTGCGCTTTATGGGCAAGGCAATTCGTTCCAGCCAGTTGCTGGCGATGGATATCTATTCCACCGCCAATGGACAAAACAGGATGGCGGAGGCACAGGCGAAAGCTGTGGTATTCTTCATCGTCCTTGTGGTGTTTTCATTGGTACAGGTCTATATCAATAAACGCAGGGAGGTGGAAGCATGAACCTGCAGCATACAAAATCCATTCATCCCGCAGGGCTGGTGGGCAAAAGAAAAAGCCATGCCTGGCCGGTCGTGCTGGAAGTTGCGAGTTTTCTATTATTTCTGCTCTTCATGGTTCCCTTCCTCATGGTATTGCTTAGCTCTGCCAGAACTGCCAAGGAAATCATTGAATCTCCAATTGGTTTGCCGCAGAACTGGGGGCAGCTATTTGTAAACATTAAGCTGATTTTTGAAAACCCCACGACAGATTACATCGGTGCGTTTTTTGACTCCATGATCATCACAACATTCTCGCTTGCGGTGATTACCATCTTTTCGGCGATGTGCGCCTGGGCGCTGGTACGCAACAAAAAGAAGTGGTCAACGATTATCTTTTTGATGTTTGTCGCCGCTATGGTGATTCCCTTTCAGGTGGTCATGTTCCCGCTGGTTCGCTGGTTTAAAATTGTCGGCGATTTCCTGCACATTCCGTTGCTGGGAACCTATCATGGGATAGTATTTGCGTATCTGGGGTTTGGCTGTTCCATGTCCATATTCATCTTGCATGGCTTCATCAAGAATGTTCCTCTGGAGCTTGAAGAAGCCGCCACCATTGACGGCTGCAGCCAGGCGCGTACGTTTTTCAGCGTGGTGCTTCCGCTTTTGCAGCCCGCGTTTATTACGGTGTTGATCTTAAACGGCATCTGGATATGGAACGACTTTCTGCTGCCTTTGCTGGTACTGGGGTCTAACGGAAAAGTGCAAACCATTCCGCTGGCCGTTACATCGTTTGCGGGCTCGTATCTCAAGCAATGGGATTTGATCCTAACCTCGACCCTGCTTGCGATGCTGCCGATTATCGTGCTGTTCATCTTCGCGCAGCGTTACATTATCAAAGGCATGGTAGAAGGCTCCATTAAATAGTGAAAGAACAATGAGGGATTGTCTATGGAAAATTGGTGGAAACGGTCGGTTGTCTATCAGGTATACCCTCGCAGCTTTATGGACTCAAACGGAGACGGGATTGGCGATTTGCAGGGTATCACGCAACGCTTGCCCCATATTCGGGACCTTGGCGCGGATGTGGTGTGGCTGAGCCCGATCTATCAATCCGGCGGGCAGGACAACGGCTACGATATCAGCGATTATTATAAAATTGAACCGGCGTTTGGTACGATGGAGGATTTTGACGCACTGCTGGATACGGCGCACCAGCTGGGTCTCAAAGTCGTGATGGACTTGGTCGTCAATCATACATCGGACAAGCATCCCTGGTTTATGCAGTCGCGCAGTTCCCGTGACAATGATAAGCGGGATTACTATATCTGGCGCGACGGGCTAAACGGCGGGCCGCCGAATCGCCTGATGGGTTATTTCAGCGAACCTGCCTGGGAGCTTGACGAGACAACACAGCAGTACTATATGCATCTGTTTACAACCGGACAGGTGGATTTGAATTGGGACAATGTAAGTGTACGCCGGGATATCTATACGATGATGAACTGGTGGCTGCAAAAGGGAATTGACGGCTTTCGGATGGATGTCATCAATTGCATTTCCAAGCCAAAACAGGCTATAGCGCGGGATGGCGGCGCGGGTGCCAGCTGTGAAAACGGCCCGAAAGTCCATGACTATCTTCAGGAAATGCAGCGGGAAACCTTTTCCCACTTCAACTGCATGACCGTCGGGGAAACGCCGGGCGTATCAGTAGAGGAAGCGGTTCGCTATGCAAGCCTTGATCAAAAGGAACTCAATATGGTTTTTCATTTTGAGTTGATGGACGTGGATAACGGCACCTATGGCAAATGGACGGACAAGCGCTTTGACTTGCTGGATGTAAAGCGCGTGGTAAGCCGCTGGCAGGAGGGGCTGTATGGCAAAGCCTGGAACAGCCAGTATCTCGGCAATCACGATCAGGCCCGCTGTGTCAGCCGTTTTGGGGATACTTCCACGCCGCTTTTCTGGGAAAAGAGCGCTAAAATGATCGCAACCTTCCTGCACATGCTGCAGGGTACACCCTATGTATATCAGGGTGATGAAATCGGCATGACGAACACGCACTTCAGCGATATGACGGATGTACGGGATGTGGAATCGTTTAATGCGTATCAGCTGTATGTGGAGCAGCTGAAAGTGATCTCTCATGAAGACATGATGCGTTATATCAACCGGCGCGGACGAGACAACGCGCGTACGCCTATGCAGTGGTCCGGCCGGAAAGGGGCGGGCTTTACCAAGGGAGAGCCTTGGATTGGGATTAACGAAAACTACACGCAGATCAATGCCGAGACGCAGGTTCAAAAGCCTGATTCCATTTTCAATTATTACCGCCAGCTGATTGCGCTTCGCAAGGAGTACGATAGCATTACAAGCGGCGAGTACCAACTGCTGGATGAAGCCAACCCGCAGGTATACACCTATCTGCGTAAGGCGGAGGGAGAGACGCTACTGGTACTGTGCAATTTCAGTAGTATTGTGCAATCCACTGCTCATGTCAAATCGCTTTGTGCGCAGCAAAACTGCAGCCGACTGCTGGGAAATTATGAACAGGAACAGAGCGTCGATGCCGATCTGCGCCCCTATGAAGCGAGGGTGTATCTACTGTCATAAAATAAGAATCACTTGACAAAACAACCCATCATACTTACGATTATAGGTAGGATGGGTTTCTTCGTTGCCCAGAAAGAATAATAGTGAGATATACTTTCGCTTCTTGTATGCATTGGAGGCGAAACAGGAGTAGGCTGTAATGAGTCAAAACCATCTGACCAAGACAAGAACAATTGGCGTGATGATCGGCGATGTAAGCTACGACTTCGCTTTAGAGTTGATGCGCGGACTCAACGATGCCGCGACGCGACACGGCATACAGCTTTTATATATGACGGGCATGCAGCGCCATATCGCGCCGGATGATGCCAGCCATGAGCAGGAGATTGTCTCCCGCTATAACAGTATCTATGATTATACAAGCCTTGTCGGTGCAGACGCCTATATTATCTCCTCCGGATCGGTATCGGTGCTGGGGAGCGAAGAAGAGTACAAGCGCTTTTTTGAACGGTTTGAAGATATGCCGTGTGTATTGCTGCAACAGGAACTCCCGGACGATAAAGACGGGAAATGTTCCATTACCATTGATAACCATAAAATTTTCATGCAATGCATGGAACACCTGATTGTGCACCATGGATATCAGAAAATAGCATATATTGCCGGGCCCAAACAACACCCGGAAGCCAGGGAGCGCGAGCGGGCTTACCGCGATGCGATGGCCCGGCACGGCCTGTCGTTGGATGAGAGCATGATTGCCTATGGGGATCTATCCGGGTTTGTGGAAGAACAGGTTACGGAGATCGTAAGCAAGCACCCGGAGCTGGAGGCGATCGCCTGCTGCAACGATGAAATGGCGAAAACTGCCTACAAAGTTTGCGAAGCGCGTGGTTTGCGTGTCGGGATTGATGTGGCGATTACCGGGTTTGATGACTTTGTCACAGGCCAAACTATGACGCCGCCGCTGACGACCGTGTCGCAGGATGCCTACAGAACAGGTGAAACGGCTATACAGCAGGTGCTTTCTCTGCTGGAGGGAAACGAAACCTGCTCGATTAAACTAAACACAAGCCTGATGATCCGAAACTCCTGTGGCTGCCACGACGGTCAAGCGGCCTACGAATATGAACATGCCTCAGGACAGACCTATCAGGCGTATATCGACGAGGTACTGCAAAGCATTCGGGAGAAGCTAATGGCATTGTTTGCCCAGCCCGGGCAGGAGGAGCAGGCGGCCGTCATTGCAAAGCTTTTAGATCATGTGAAGTTGCTTGCGCTTTCGGAGGATAAGGAATTACTGGATACGCGCGCACTGGATGCATGGCTTGTGGAAATCGTTGCCCAGCTGCAATCGGCCAGTGGCGTTGTAGCGGAACGGATTTACGATTGCCTGATACTGCTGGCAAGCGGGACAATTGACCCGGTACTGAAACAGTTTTATATTATCCTGCTTCGGGTACAAGGATTCCTGTTTAAATATGCCATGCGGGAAAACGTCCGCCTTGTGGAACGCATTCGCACGCAGACATGGTTTGTGCCCGAGTTCATCCGCGATATGGTCGTGATCGTCGACGAGGACGAGCGTGTATATTACAATGTCGTCAGTAAGCTGCGGAGCGTAGGGCTGAAATCGCTGTATATCTGCCTGCTTCCAGAGCCGCAAATTCGCCGGTCTGAGCAGGGGGATTTCAACGCCGATAAGCTGCTGCTGGCAGCCTACCTGAGCGGGACAAGCGTTAAGGCGTTCCCGCGCCAACGCATGCCGGTGATCGACCGCGATCACCCGCTGTGCAGTCTACAGGATTTGGACAGCACGGCCCATATGATCAGCTTTAGTATTTTCTCCGGCGATCTGCAATTTGGCATCTGCCTGTGCGAAACGGACCGGAATACAAACCCGCTGATGCACATTGTTGGGTTGCAGCTTGGCATCCTGTTTAATTTTCTGAATCTCAAGCGCAAGGAAAGAATCGTAGCGCAGGAAATTGAACATATACAAAAGAAAAACGAAGAGCTGAACTATCTGTCGGAGTTTGATTCGCTATGCAACATTTATAACCGCAGGGGATTCATCCAACAAGCGCTTCGCCTCAACCGGAGAAACGTTGGGCGAAAGGGTTTTTTGGTGTTTGCCGACCTGGATTACTTGAAGAAAATCAACGATAACTTCGGCCATGCCGCCGGGGATGATGCCATCTTTACCGTGAGCGATATCTTTAAAAGCGTGATCCGCAGCGGCGACCTGATCGCCCGCATTAGCGGGGATGAGTTTGTGGGCATGTTTATTGTCGATGATACGGGATTTCGTACCAACTTTGAAAGGCGGCTTAAGCAAGCCAGCGACCTGTATAATGAGACCTCCGGTAAGCCGTATTATGTGGATATTTCCGTGGGTATTACCGATTTTGAGTGCGAGGAAAACCTGGAGATCAGAGCCATTATCAACCAGGCTGACCAATACCTGTACCAGGCCAAGCAGCACAAACGCCCCAGCGTGATTAAATAACCCGGCAGCCACGATAAGACGGCAACCCATAAATGGGATTTGGAAGCAAGCAAACGCGGCATACGCTTACGAAAGCTCGAATGCCGCTTTCTTTCTGCGTGGATGTATGTTATACATAGTAGTAAGCAAAACAAACCCAAAGGAGGCTGCCTATGTTCAGTCCCAACGATTCGTTTCTATACATCCTGACGGCTGTTGTACTTGTGATCATCACAGGACAATCTGTGTTTTTTCTCGTGCGGGCTATGCGGCGTGCCAAGGCAATTGGCATTCCTATGGCGACGCTGAAAAAAACCATACTATCCAGCGCGGTGTATACCATCGCACCAGCCGTTGCCATCTTGCTGGGCGTGATTACCCTGTCAAAATCGCTCGGGTTTCCGCTGCCATGGCTGCGTTTATCAGTCATCGGCGCCATCACGTACGAAACGGCGGCAGCCGGGGCGGCGACCAATGCGCTGGGCTTGTCGCTGGGTACCCTGATTACGGATTCATCTGCGTTTCTGACGATCGTATGGGTGATGACAATCGGTATCCTGTTCAGCCTGGTGATGGTAGTGTTTCTGGCCAAACGCATTGAAAGCGGCATGAGCAAGATACGCACCCGGGATGAGAAATGGAGCGGCATACTGGTTAACGGCCTGTTTTTAGGCATGATATCCGCTTTTCTGGGGTTGGTGTTTGCCGATGTGGGAAAAGGGCTTACGGGCTGGATTCCCGTGCTGGTCATGCTTTCGGCCATGCTGCTGATGCTGATTCTCGGCGCGCTGATGAAACTGCTTAAGTGGAAATGGCTGCAGGATTATGCCTTGCCAATTTCCATGCTCGGCGGTATGGCGCTTGCGATACCGATTACCAATATCGTTACGATGCTGGCGCAGTAAGGAGGCGGAAGTATGGATTATAAAAATAACACGCACCGGTATGGACGCTTCTGGGTGACAACGGTCATCGTACTGCTTTTGCTGGTCCCGGTTGCCATCGGGGTATACTACGGCACGCTTCCCGATATGAACGGGCTTTGGCGCGGGCTACTGGGTGTCGTGCCGATATTCTGGACAGTTGGCGCGATTGAGGTGTTTACCTATACACCCATGCTTGGTGTGGGCGGAACCTATTTGGCGTTTATCACAGGAAACCTGACCAACCTCAAGGTGCCTTGTGTAATCAACGCCCTGCAAGCTGCCGATGTGAAGCAGGGAACCGAGGAAGCTGAGGTACTCTCCACAATCGCGGTGGCCGTATCCTCCTTTGTGACAATGGCAATTATCGCTTTGGGCGTGCTGCTGCTGACACAAATCGAACCGCTGATTGAATCGCCCACGCTGCAACCGGCGTTTGAAAACATCCTTCCGGCGTTGTTTGGCGGGCTAGGCGTGGTGTTTATCTCCAAGAACTGGAAAATCGCCATTGCGCCGCTGGTGTTCATGATCGTCCTGTTTGTGCTGGTACCGTCGCTGGCGGGCTCTGTGGGCATTCTGGTGCCTGTCGGAGCGCTCATTGCAATCGGTACCGCCCGTATTCTATATAAGAAGAATCTTCTGTAAGGAGAACCCTATGCTGTATGTGCTTATTGCCCTGGCGGCCTTTATCCTGATCCTGATTGTAAAAGCCCTGTTGTTCAATCCCCGGAAAGGCAAAGCAGCCCCTGCGCTGGAAGTCGCTGTAGACAGCGACCGTGCGGTTGATAATTTTCAGGCGATGATCCGCTGCCGGACCATTAGCTATGAAGACGAAGCCATGAAGGATGCCAGCGCGTTTGAAGCGTTTCGTGCACTGCTGGACGCGCGTTACCCAAACATTGCCGGGCAGTGCAGCAAGCATACTATCGCACCTGCGGGCGTAATCTACCACTGGAAGGGGCAGAGCAGCGACACACCCTGGGTGTTGATGTCTCATTACGACGTGGTCCCGGTCGAGGAAACGATGTGGGACGAAGAACCGTTTTCCGCAGTGCTCAAGGACGGAGAAATCTGGGGCCGAGGGACGGTTGATACCAAATCTACACTGCTGGGCGTGATGGAAGCCGCAGAAACGCTGATTGCGGATGGCTTCACCCCGAAAAACGATATCTATCTCTGCTTTGGTGGCGATGAGGAACTCTCCGGCGCGTCTGCGATTGCGATGGTCAAGTGGTTTGAAGACCAAGGCATCAGCCCGACTGTGATTGACGAAGGCGGCGCGATTGTCGAAGGGGTATTCCCCGGTGTTGGCGGTTCCACTGCGGTTATTGGCACGGGCGAGAAGGGCATCACCAACATTGGCTTTGCCCTGGAAGGGAAAGGCGGCCATGCATCCACGCCTGCGCCGCATACGCCGGTCGGTGTCATGGCACGGGCCATATCCGCCATTGAAAACAAGCCCTTTAAGGCCACCATGGTGCCGCCTGTTAAGGACTTGTTTGATACCCTCGGCCGCCATGCCTCGTTTGGCATGAAGCTGATCTTTGCCAATCTCTGGTGTTTTAAACCGCTGCTGTTTGCATTAGCCAGACGCAGGGGCGGAGAACTCAATGCGATGTTCCGCACCACGGTTGCCTTTACCAAAATTGAGGGAAGCAAGGCGTGGAATGTGATTCCGCCAAAGGTTGAGGCCGGGGCCAACCTGCGCCTGCTCAACCAGACACCGGATGTGGCGGTGCAGGAGCTGAAACGCAAGATTAATAACGATCAGGTGCAGGTGAACTTGGTGCTTGGCACTTCGCCGTCACGCTATTCCCGCTCGGAAGGGGAAGGCTGGGAAACGCTGAAGGAAGCCATCTCGCAGACCTGGCCGGGTGTGATCGTTTCACCGTATTTGATGATGGCCGCCTCCGATTCCCGGCACTATGCCAGAATATCGGATAGGGTGTACCGCTTCTCTCCCATGGAGATGCCACCGGCAATGCGCAAGACAATTCACGGCCATAATGAAAGAATTTCTGTGGAAACGCTTATAAAGATTGTAGCGTTCTATCAGCGCCTGATTCAGAAAATTTAGAATCATAGTGCGAATGCGATGAACGGCAAACCCTTGCGGGGCTTAACATTTCAACGCATAACGAAACAATATCGTAACACTTTCTTAAAAAAGAATAGTTTGTGAATAGGGTAACAAACCAGTCGAAGGGATGCGTATCCCTTATAAAATAATAAAAAATTCAATTTTGCTATTGCAATTTGTTGAATAATATTTTATAATAAATTGCAACGAGTTGTTAACAGAGTTGAGTGCCACAAGGAGATTAGCATATGGAAGAGTCTCGCGGAAAGATCGATAGCATAAAGGACCGCTATCGCGAACTACTATCCAACCTGACTGGTGTTTTCGCATCCAACGTTGATATTGCTGAGGATGGAAGCATCAGAGAAATCCATATCCTGGGAAGTCAGAGCCGCAACCCCAAGCAGATTGCACGCGATGTACAGTCCGCCTTGGCCAGCGCTTTCGACGTACGGATCGACCATCGGATTATCAGCATTGCGCAAATACCGTCCGATCCGATTTTTAAACAGGAACAGGATGAATTGGCGAGCAGCAAGGACCCGGCAATGCGCTTTCTTGTCAACGGTGTTTGGCAGAGCGTGCAAAACCGGCAGTACACTATCAAAGTCTCCCTTCGCTTTGGCGATCAGGAGTATGAAGGTACGTCCACCAGCGGCAATACATTTGCCCAGCGCATGCGTGCGGCGTCCATTGCCACGCTGGAAGCTGTACATAGCTTTTTTGGAACTCACAACGTATTTATTCTGCTCTCTGTTGAGCAGATGCAAATTGCCGGCACCCGCGTAGCACTGACCGCGATCGAGTGCTCCGGACCGGATGCGTCCACCATGCTGGTGGGCAGCGCCCTGTACAACCACGATGAAACGCACACCGTTATCCGTTCGACTCTGTCCGCCATCAACAGGAAGTTAACCTTTATGGCACCAGAAAACAGTTGAAAATAGGTTTGCCGTGCCTGATAGCATAGCGAAGCGGAAATAGCCTGGTCTGTTTAGAGAATGGCCGGAGCCATATCGAAGGAGGCTATATCCGTGAAAAAGATCATCATGGCCGTTAGCGCAATGGTAGCCCTGGTTCTGTCTAGTGGCGCTTACATCATCTGGCTGTAAGAGTAAATCTTATTTGCCCGGTGATATCCAGGTAGGTAAGACCCCAGGCGCGGCAAACCTGTTTTCAACAGTACTATTCGATTGAAGATCCGAGGTGTTAGGAATGACTAAAGGGGTGAAAGCATATCTTGGTTTTATCACATTGTGTGGTATGGTCTTGTTAGGGTATGCTGGCTATCGTTATGCCATGTCGATTGATATGACGAATATCGCCCTGGAAGTGCAGCAGATGGTCTGCCTGATCATTCTGTGTGTCTGCTGTGGCTCGCTGCCGATTGTTATATCCAGAAAGCAACAGGGTTTGGATATCACCATTATCAGTATTCTAGCTGCCGTCCTTATCAAAGGCACCTACGCTGCCATGGTGGTGTACTTCATCTCCTCGCTGTTCGTCGTGCGTAAAGTGCAGAACAATCATCAACACATCCTGAATACACCGTTTTACAAAACGGCATTTAATACCTCGAATTTAATGATTGCGATATTCGTACCCGGCGTTTTACTGTTTGGCGACACCGGGTATGTTGGTGAATTACTACCCAACGCCGCTTTGCCGGCCGCAATATTCACCACACTTACTTTTCTACTCAATAGCACGATTATTATGGTATTTTTCATCGCGAACAAGCGCATGAAGCTTGCAGACGCATCCAATACCATTAAGGGCATATTACCTAACGTGCTGTTCACCATGCCGCTTGGCCTGTTAATGGCGTGGCTGTTTGCCATGGAAGGCGGCCATTGGATTGCCATGGTTATGCTGTTTCCGTTGCTGCTGGCCCGCTATGCATGGTCGCTGTACATCGAAAGCCAGGTACAGCACATGCGCTTGATCGAGGCGTTTGTCTCCTCGATGGAAGCCAAGGACCACTACACCGAAGGTCATTCCCGCCGTGTGGGCGCACTGGCAGTGCAAATTGCGCGTCAGCTGCGGTTTTCCAGCGCGAAGATTAAACAGATTGAAATTGCAGCACTGCTGCACGATATCGGCAAGATCGGTATTGAAGAAACCATCCTGCAAAAACCCAACCGCCTGAACCTGGAAGAGCAGAAGCGCATTCAGGCTCATCCGCTGATTGGTGTGGAAACGGTGCAGCGCGTCGGTATTTCCGACGAGATCACCGAAATGATCCGCCACCATCACGAGCGATACGAGGGCGGCGGTTATCCCGATGGGCTGGACCATACCAAGGTATCGTTTGAAGCGTATATCCTGGGCGTTGCCGATGCGTTTGATGCCATGACCAGCGATCGCCCGTACCGTACCGCCATGTCAACACATGTGGCGATGACGATACTGGAAAAGGAAAGCGGCAAGCAGTTCCACCCCGAGGTTGTCCGCGCAATGAAGGACTATCTCTATGCGCAGGAGACACCCCGCCTGCACCAAAGCCAACATACAACCGCATGATCATCGCAGTATTCATTGTTCTGTCCATCCCGGTTGGGTACCTGATGGGCGGCAAACTGAAGCATATTAAAAACTATCAAACACGCGCATTGGGATTGCCGATTGCAGCATTTCTGCTGGAAGCGGCGGCCCCTTTTTTGCGCAAACTGATCGCCGCACCGACCTCGCAATGGCACTGGATCATCGTTGTGGTGGAGTATCTGCTGCTATTCATATTCTGCGCGCTCAACATACGCTCTAAACCCGTTTGGGTCGTGTTTGCAGCATGTGCACTAAATTTTTTTGTGATCGCGCTGTTTGGCTTTCAAATGCCGGTAGCGCCGTATGCCGTGAACTATCCGGAAATGACGGCTGTGATCGCGAAAATTGAGTCTGGCGAGTATTTCCGTTATACCATGGCCACCTCAAGCGATCCCTTCTGGTGGCTTGGCGATGTGATTGTCGTGCCGCTCAAACGCATCGGCGGGTTTGCCAGCATTGGCGATGTGCTGCTGGGTCTTGGCAGCGGTGCACTGTTTATTAGCTGGATGCGCACGGCTAATCCGGAGGGCGCGAAGGGCTAAAAGCGCTGAATTGTCGGAAATCGTGAATGAAAACCATTGTTACATGCTTGCGGCACAACACCGCAAGCATGTATGATATACTGGAACGTACATTGAAAGGGAAAGGGGAGCGTGATTCATGTTTGGATATGTGACAGCCAATTATAAAGCGCTGTCCGAAGAAGACCGTGCAGAGTATCGCAAGTACTACTGTGGTCTGTGTCGCGCGTTGCAAACGCGCTACGGCAACTTGAGCCGGTTAACCCTGAACAACGACATGACCTTTTTGTACATCCTCCTAAGTTCGCTGTACGAGCCGGAGGAGCAGACCGCTGCCAATCGCTGCCTGTTGCATCCCGTAAAAAGGATGGAGTATGTGATTAGTGAGCCGGTGGCATACTGCGCCGATATGACCGTGCTGCTGGCCTACCTGAAGGCCTTAGACGACCGCGCTGATGACGGTGGCCTTCGTGCCAAAGCGGGCGCTGCGGTGCTGAAGAAGTCCTATCAGAAGGTCAAAGCCCTGTATCCGGAAAAGACGGAAGCCATCACCTCGCTGATTGGTCAAATCAACGACTATGAAGCGCAAGGCGGCGACAATATCGATGTTCCCGTCAATCTTTCGGGGCAGTTTCTGGGCGAGGTGTTTCGCTACCGGGACGATGCCTGGGGGGAAGACCTGCAAAAACTGGGTGAAGCGCTGGGCCGGTTCATCTACCTGATGGACGCGTACGACGACCTGACCACGGATGTGAAAAAAGGCAGGTACAATCCGCTGAAATCCTTCAGCGATCAGGAGCATTTTGAGTCCTTCTGTGAGGACGGCCTGCTGATGATGATTTCCGAGTCTGCCCAGGTGTTTGAAACCATGCCACTGGAAAAGCACCTGTCCATTTTGCGCAATGTATTATACTCTGGCGTTTGGGTGCGCTACTGGCAGAAGAACGGCGCTTGTGAGCAAAAAGAAGAAGAGCAACAAGGAGAACAACAATGAACAGAAGTCCGTATGAGGTGCTTGGTGTGCCTGCGACCGCTACCGATGATGAAATCAAGGTGGCGTACCGTAAGCTGGCCAAACAATATCACCCGGACCTCAATGGCGGCAGTATTGCATCCGAGAACAAGATGAAGGAAATTAACGAAGCCTATAACATCCTCATCAAGCACAAAGGCCAGGCACAGCCGGGTGGAGCCTACAGCCAATCCAGCCCGTTTGGCGGCTATGGCGGACAGCGTTATACCTACACCGGCGGGGGACAGGCCAATCCTTTTGCAGGATTTGAGGAGTTTTTCCGCCGCGCGCAGCAATCCAGCCAATATTCCTCGTATGCTACCTACAATGAAACAGACCCGCGCTTGCGCCAGGTAGAAGCCGCCTATATACAAAAGAACTTTGCCCTGGCTAGACAACTGCTATTGGGTATTACCGACCGGCAAGCCGGGTGGCACTATTGGAGCGCGATGGTTGACCTGGCACAGGGGAACCGCATGTCAGCGCTGAACCATGCGCGTATGGCCGTGCAGATGAACCCTGGGCAGCCCGTGTTTCGCGCATTGTATAACCAGCTGCAGTCCGGGGGACAGGCCTACCGCCAGTCCAGCATGCGGCAGGGATTCATGGGCGGCATATGCAGCAACCCGTGCCTGACCTGTATTGCCGTTAACTGCGCGTGCAGCTTTTGCTGCCGCGGGGGCTGCCTATAATATTCGGGGGTAAGATGGAATGAACCTGATGGAACGATTGAAATATAAACTGCGTACATTCATGGCCGGCCGCTACGGGGCGGACAAGCTATCGGTACACATGCTATGGCTGGGTATCGCGCTTTTGTTCGTTTCGATGATCGTCTCCAGCGCGCTGCTGAACATCCTTTCGATGATCATTTATGTGCTGGCGATTGCACGTATTTTGTCCAAAAATACCATCAAGCGCAGCAAGGAAAACCTGCGCTATGTAAGCCAGGCAACGAAAGTTAAAAAAGCGATCGCGCATAAGCGCAATCGCCTTAAAAACCGCAAACAGTACCACTATTTCAAGTGCCCAAACTGCAAGTCCTGGCTGCGCGTGCCGCGCAAGGCCGGGCAGGTGAAGGTCACCTGTGGCAACTGCAAACACCAATTCTCATACATTGCCAGATAAAAAAGTGGAGCTTAATGCTCCACTTTTTTTGTGATAGTCGTCAGCAGCACATCCAACGCTTCCACATAGCCATCAAAGCCCTTGCCCGCAATGGTGCGGATGCACGCGGGTGATATGTAGGAGTGCCTGCGAAACGCTTCTCGAGATTGAATATCCGACAGATGCACTTCAACCGTGGGGATTCCCACGGCTTTTAATGCGTCCAGAATGGCGACACTGGTATGGGTATAGGCGGCCGGGTTGATGATAATGCCGTCGAAATTCTTGTACGCGGACTGAATCGTATCCACAATCACGCCTTCGTGGTTGCTTTGCACGATTTCGATTGCAATCTGCCGGGCATCGGCTGCCTGCTGCAGAGTCTTCACCAGACTGGCATAGCTTTGCTTGCCGTAAATATCCGGCTCGCGTACGCCCAGCATATTCAGGTTGGGACCATTGATGACTAGACATTTCATAACTGCAAAGCCTCCTTGATGGTTTCTGCAATATCTTGAATGCTCTCGTTGGCTTCAATTTCAAACTCACAAAATTCCCGGTACAGGGGCAGGCGTGCGGTGTACAGTGCTTCCACGCCGTATCGTTTGGATAGCGGTCTGCCTTTGTTGCTTAAGCTTTGCACATCGCGGTGCAAAAAAACGCATACACTATTCTGGCGAATCAGCGGCAGGTTATCTGGGATTGTCACAATGCCGCCGCCGGTCGCTATCACCTTCCCGCTTTGTTTAGCAAGCTCGGCCAGTGCGGCGGTTTCCAGTGTTCGGAAAGCGGCCTCGCCGTGCGTTTCGATGATCTGTGGAATCGGCTCTCCGGTGCTTTGCTCAATCCACGTATCCGTATCCAAAAACGTTCGGTTTGTGAGCTTGGCAAGCGCTTTGCCGACAGTAGATTTCCCGCAGGATGGCATACCGATCAGCACAATGTTCATCGTTTGCCTTGCGATACTCTGGGTGATCTCGCCAATCAGAGCGTCATCAATCGCCTGGCCGGTAAACAGCGCGGCAGCATACTTGGCTTGCGCTACCAGCATGGTTAGGCCATTGCGATGGGGAAGACCTTTGGCCTCTGCGGTCAATAAAAGCGTTGTTTTCGCCGGGTTATAGATGATGTCAATCACGGCCTGGCAGGACGGGAAAGCATCAAGCGAGACCGGAGCAACGCCGGTATTTGGGTACATGCCGACCGGCGTGGTGTTGACCAGCAGAGCGGCATCGGCATGTAAATGCAGGTTTTGGTAGTTGTTTTCACCCCTGCGGGAGATAACGATGATTTCACCGGCACCACGGTCTTCCAGCACAGCTTGCACCGTGAGCGCAGACCCGCCACTGCCCAAGATTACGGCTTTTTTTCCAGCAGGGTCAAAGCCTGTTTCATCTAAAAGCGCGGCAAAGCCGAAATAATCGGTATTATCACCGTATAGCGTGCCATCCGCTCGTTTCAGGATAGTATTCACGCTGCCGATGCGCTTGGCACGGTCAGAAAGCTTCGCACAATAAGGAATTACGGTCTTTTTATAGGGGATGGTTACGTTGATGCCATCAAAATCCCGCGCGTCCATAAAGGTGTTCACATCTTCCGGCTTAACTTCAAACAGCCGGTATTCATAAGTGCCAAGACGAGCGTGGATTTGAGGTGAAAAGCTATGCTTCAGCGTTTCGCCCAGCAGACCGTACATGCTCAGATCACTTCCAGATAACTGCCGAGGTATTCAAATTGCTCGCAGGTCAAATCCAGCGAGTTGATCATCTCCAAAAACTCCTCAGAGTAGATGGGCGTATCCAAATCGAAGTACAGCATAAACTCAAAGTCGCGATCCGGGATGGGGCGGCTTTCCAGTTTATTGATGTTGATGCCCAGTGCATTGAACAGCGACAAAATGCGGTACAGAGAACCGGGTTTATGCGATACGACAAGCTTCACGCTTGATTTGTCCGACCCGGGATAGATTTCCATTTTCTTGGAGATGGTGATAAAACGCGTGAAGTTGCTGCCCGTATCCTGTACGGACTCCTTCAGGCAATCCAGCCCGTATAGCGCAGCGCAAGGGCGCGAGGACAGGGCTGCGACGTCGCTGCGGTCGGACTCGGCCACCTTCTGAGCGGCCATGGCGGTATTGGCAACGGTGGTGACTTTCACGTTCTTCAGGGTTTTCAGCAGCCCGGAGCTTTGGGTAATGGCCTGCTCATGGGAGAAAATCTCCTTGATATCCTCCATCTTGGTGCCGGGCTTGGCCAGCAGGTTATGGTTCACCTTCAGGCGCGTAGAGCGCACAACATAAAAGTGATAATGCATCATCAAGTCATAGATTAGGTTGATGGAACCGGCGGTGGAGTTTTCAATGGGAAGCACGCCATAACGGCACAGGCCGGAATCCACGGCGGCAAATACGCTTTCCCAGGTGGAACAGTACATAATGTTGGGCATGGCAAACAGCTTTTCGCAGGCCAACTGGCTGTACGCACCTTCAATACCCTGGCAGGCGACCGGTGGATTCTTGGGAAAGCTCTTGTCGGTATTGTCAATCGCATCCCGGATGGCTTCTACAAGCGGAGAAACGGGCCTTAGGGTCTGCTCCTGGTAGTTGCGGGACAGATCAAACAGTTGGTGATACAGCGCTGAGGCGTAAGATTTCAGCTCCTGGGGCGTTTGCTCCAGAATGCTTGCAATTTTGTGCCGTTCACGCTCCGAATCAAAGATCGGAATCTTGTTCTCGTGCTTAAAGCGGGCGATATCGGCGGATGTCTGCATCCTGTCGATAAAGGAATGAATCAGCCTGTCGTCCGCCTTGTCGATTTGCTCCCGGAAATCTTTCATGTCCATGCTTATTCTCCTAACGCTCTTGATTGCCAAGTAGTATATCGCAAACCGCGACCGCAGCGGCGGCTTCCACCACCGGTACGGCGCGGGGGACGATGCACGGGTCGTGCCTGCCTTCGATAGTCAGTTTTACATTTTCACGCTTGGACAGGCTTACGCTGTCCTGCTCCATGCCGATGGATGAGGTCGGTTTAAACGCTGCCTTGAACAGCAGCGGCATGCCGGTGGTGATGCCGCCCAAAATACCGCCATGGTTGTTGGTTTTAGTGCGCACGTCGCCGCCATCCATCACATACGGGTCGTTGTTTTGGGACCCGCGAAGGCGTGAGCCTTCAAACCCGCTACCAAAGGAGACGCCCTTTACAGCGGGAATACCGAATACCATTTGGGCGATACGGTTTTCAATCCCGTCAAACATCGGGCTGCCATACCCGGCGGGCAAGCCCGTAACGGCGCATTCGACTACGCCGCCAACCGAATCTTCCTCCGCTTTGGTGACTTCAATGGTCTTTAGCATAGCATCCCATGCTTTGGGACTGAGTACATGCGGGGTGTCAGCGGAGAAACCGCTGAAATCGGGATGGATGGGATCAAACGCATCATCATCCACGTTGCCGATGGACAGGATATGCGCGCCGACTGCAATACCGCGGCTTTCCAGCAGTTGTAGACAGATGCCGCCTGCGATGCAAAGCGGTGCAGTCAGCCTGCCGGAAAACTGCCCGCTGCCGGCGATATCATTCTGGCCATGGAATTTCTTATACGCGGCATAGTCCGCCTGCGAGGGGCGGGGTACATCGCGCAGTGCGCTGTAATCAAAGGAGCGCGTATCGGTATTGCGGATGATGGCCGTAAGCGGCGCGCCGCAGGTTTTGCCATCGGCCAGGCCCGCGATAAACTCGGGCTGATCAGCTTCCTTACGCGGGGTGGCGTAGCTGGCACCGCCGGGCGCACGCCGGGTTAAAAAGCGCTGGAGTGCCTCCATATCAATCGCTATGCCGACGGGGAGCCCGTCGATTACCACACCGATGGCCGGGCCGTGCGATTGCCCGAAAATGGTTATTTTCAGCGTTTCACCATATGTGTTCATTCCTGTTCCTCCGTAACCACGCCGCCAAGTGCGCGTAAATCATCAAAGAAGCGGGGATAGGATTTCCTCACAGCTTCGGCATGCACGATTTCCACCGGGCCGCTGCACAGCGCGGATGCTACAGCAGCCATCATTACTATGCGGTGATCGTTGTGCGAGTCCACTTTGCCGCCATGTAGCTGCTGCACGCCTTGAATCAGCAGGGAATCCTGCGTTTCGGTAATCTCAGCGCCAAAGGCGCGTAGTGTTTCGCTGGTTGTGCTCAGTCGGTCACTTTCCTTAAGCCGCAGGCGTGCCGCACTTAAAATGCGTGTATCACCCTGGGCAGCCAGTGCGGCAATGGTGATCATTGGTACCAGATCCGGGATATCGCGTACGCCCATATCAATGCCCTTTAGGGTGCCGCCGCTTACGGTGACACTGGACGCATCAGCACTTACGTTTGCACCAAAGCGCTGCAATACATTCATAAAGGTTTTATCGCCCTGCATGCTTTGCATAGAAAGGCCTGTAATGGTAACAGGCGTATCGGACACGGCACCCAGCACCAGCCAGGGGGCAGCGTTGCTCCAGTCGCCCTCCACGGTCTGCGTTCCGGGCGAGCGATACTGCTGCCCGCCGCGTATGAAGAAGCTTCCGGCGCGGTCTTCAATTTCGATACCAAAGCTCTTAAGCACTTTCAGGGTCAAATCGACATACGGGCGGGATTCCAGTTTGCCTAAGACATCGATCTGGCTATCGGCCTGCAATAATGGAAGGGCAAACAGCAGGCCCGTAATATACTGTGAGGATACATTGCCCATAATGCTAAACGTGCCGCCTGTCAGCTTACCTGAAGTTATGAGCGGCGATACGCCCTGTGCCGATAGTTTGCACTGGTGGGCGACCAGTTCTTCATATAAGGGGGACAGGGGGCGCAGCGGCAGCCTGCCCTGCATGGTTAATTCTGCGTTAGCACCCAGTGCGCAGGCAATCGGCAGCATAAACCGCAGCGTGGAACCACTCTCCCCGCAGGGAAGCGTTCGCGCGCTTGCATCAACAGGACGCGCCATAGGGCTGACTGTGAAAGCACCATCGGCATAGCGGGTGTGTGCACCAAGCGCTTCCAAGCATTTGACTGTTGCGCGGATATCGTCGTTTTGATCACTGCACAAAATACGCGTTTCCTGATCGGCAAGCGCAGCGGCAATCAACATGCGGTGCGCGTGCGATTTGGAGGACACGGCTTTTACGGTACCGCCGCGTGGCGGGCTTTGAATGCTTACTTTCATACAGTTACCCTCAATGGTCTGGGGAGAGTCCGAGGCTGACAAGTGACTCAAAATCGTTCATGGGGATATCTTTGAGAATACAGCGGCCGAAATCTTCAATCCATACCCAAGTGATGGTATCAGTCTGGCGCTTTTTATCCATGCGTGCGGTTTCAGCAATCTGCTTGGCGGTAAATTCGGTTTCGGTCGGCAGTCCATGCAATTGGAAAAGGCGGATGACATCGCTGGCGACGGCCTGGCTGCATACGCCTTGCGCTGCGCAAATGCGGGCTGTCATGCTGGTGCCAATGGCAACGCATTGCCCGTGGGAGAGGGTATAGTGGCTTAGCGTTTCCACCGCATGGCCAATGGTATGACCAAGGTTTAGCAGCTTTCGTGTGCCTGCTTCCCGTTCGTCGGCCTGCACCACATCGCGCTTGATTTGCACATTCAGCTTCACGATTTGCGCAAGGTTTTCCCGGATGGGGGTTTCAAGCAAGGTTTTCAGCTCTCCGCCTGCAAGTACCGCGTGCTTAATGACTTCGCCCATACCGCTGGCAAACACGGCTGGCTCTAGCGTGTCGAACAGGCGGTAATCGCATAGTACCAGACTGGGCTGATAGAACGCACCGGCCAGGTTTTTGCCTGCCTGCAAATCAATACCCGTTTTCCCGCCAACGGAGGAATCCACCGCGGATAAAAGTGTGGTGGGCATTTGCACGACTTTGATCCCCCGCATATAGGTTGCGGCTGCAAAGCCGGCCATATCACCGACAACGCCGCCGCCTAGGGCCACAATGGTATCAGCGCGGCTCATGCCGTGGCTGGCTAGAAAGTTTAAGAGCCTAATATAGGTGCTTGAATTTTTAGAGGCTTCGCCGCTTGGAAACACGAACGAATGCACGGTGCTTCCGTTTGCGGTCAGCTGTTGTTTGAGCGTATCACCGTAGAGTGCATAGACGGTATCGTCGGATACGATGGTCACCGGGCCGCTTTTCACAATGGGGGATAGGATGGAAGCGGCTGATTGCAGCAGATCGTCGCCGATCAAAACGTCGTAAGCTGTGGACGCCTGTACGGTTACGGTTTCCATCAACCGTCCACCTCCTCTTTGATCTTTACGCCTTCGGATAACAGGGCAAGCATCGCGTCGGTATCGTTATCGACCAGTGCTTGCTTGTATTTGGTCAGGGAGTTGATGAATATATCGAGTTCTTCCACCAGCATATCGCGGTTTAAGAAAAACAACTCCATCCACATAGACGGATCCAGCCAGGCTACCCTGGTCAGATCGCGGTAGCTACCGGCGGAAAACCCGTCGTGCGCGCGTGCGGTGGGGCTTTTGATATACGCATTGGACACGATATGCGCCAGTTGCGAGGTGAAAGCGATCATCTTATCGTGCATGTCCGGGGTGGTTACGGTCAGGCGACCAAAACCAACGGGCTTTAACGCGGTTTCCATATGGTCAAACAGACGGATATCGTCGGTCACTTCCGGGACAAGCACCATTGATGCATCGTCGAACAGATCGGCCGAGCTGCTTTTAAAGCCGGAGGTGTGTTTACCCGCCATGGGATGACCGCCCACGAATGTAAATCCGTGCTTGTGTGCAATCGCAAAGCATTGCTCGCACACCGCGCGCTTAACACCGCAGCAATCAAACACGATTGTTGTATTTTTGATATAGGGGGCAATGCTTTCCAGGTAGGTGATCGCACCAGCTGGGTAAACCGCAATGAGAATCGCGTCGCATTGCGCAATGGTTTCTTCATTGAGTTCGCCGTCAATGGCGCCATGCAGCTGCGCGGTATCCTGAACGGATTTGTTATGGTCATACCCGTACACAGCGGTCACCTGCGCCCGTTTATAGGCTTTAGCCAGCGAGCCGCCAATCAATCCCAGGCCTGCAATGCCAATGGTCAGGTTGCTATGCTTGGGTGCCACTTTGCAGCACCTCGCGAACCTTCATCATCTGCTGCGCAATTTCGCTGAATTCCGCAGGGGTAACGGACTGGGGTCCATCAGACATGGCATTTTGCGGGTCGTTATGTACTTCAATCATCACAGCGTCCGCCCCGGCGGCCACAGCGGCCATCGCCATGGGCTTGACCAGCTTGGCAATCCCGGTGGCGTGGCTTGGGTCAATAACCACCGGCAAGTGGGATAGCTCTTTGAGCATGGGAACCGCTGATAGATCGAGCGTGTTGCGGGTATAGGTTTCAAAGGTGCGTATGCCGCGTTCGCACAGCATAATGTTGGGGTTGCCTTCGCTCATAATATATTCGGCACTCATCAACAGCTCTTTGAGCGTGTTGGCAAGGCCGCGCTTTAATAGAATCGGTTTCTTTGTCTTGCCGAGTTCTTTCAGCAATTCAAAATTCTGCATATTCCGTGCGCCGACCTGAATCACATCCACGTCTTCAAACAGCGGAATATGATTGGCATTCATAATCTCGGTTACGATCGGCATGCCGGTCAGCTTGCGCGCTTCAAACAGCAAATCAAGTCCCTCGGCTTTCAGACCCTGAAAATCATAGGGGGAGGTTCTTGGTTTGAATGCACCGCCGCGCAGCAGCCCTGCGCCGGAGGCCTTGATGCTCTGGGCAATGCCGATTATTTGTTCTTTGTTTTCCACCGAACACGGACCCGCAATGATCTGGAAATGGCCGCCGCCGATTTTCAGATTGCCGATCTCCACCACCGAGGGGTCGGGATGGAATTTGCGGTTCGCGCTTTTGAAAGGTTCGGTAATCCGCATCACCGATTCGATGATGTCCAGACTTCTGAGCAAATCAATATCAATGGAAGTGGTATCGCCAATCAAGCCCAATATCGTGTGATATTCGCCTTGAGAGACGTGCACATCCAAGTTGCGGCTGCGGAACCATTCGATGAGGTTGTCGATTTTTTCCTGTGGGACACCTGTTTTCAATACTGCTACCATACTACTGCACCTACTTTGTAATAATGAGGGCATGCAAGGCTTGCCTCACATGTCCCAAGACTCCCGATGGAGTGTGTGTGCCTGCCGGATTCAGGCGGGAGTTGCGTCGTCCGGATACCGTACTACTGCGATGGGTTGCTGGATTGTACCGGGTCATGCTTTGGATACAATCTCTTACCCTTAAATTTATCATAGGTAAAGAACCTGTGTCAATACACGAAGGTGTTGCAGGATACAGGTTTAGCGCTATTTGGGCGTAGTTTGAAGCTATTAGCGTTGTTTATACGGCTGAATGGCAGCTTTTTAGGTACTGCCAATACCTAATGGATGCAAAACACCGGCAGAATTATCTACCGGTGCTGTAAAGACCATTTGGTTTAGGGGGTTGGATTGTGATTTATTGATAGTATAAATCCAGCACCTTATCCATCATCGCCTGCATACGTAAGGTCAGGTCATGCTTGCCTTCGCGCAGGCACCAGTCGTTTACAATGCCGCGGGCTATAATAAACAGGAACTCTTCCAGCTCGTTGGCTTGCATTTGCACGTTTAGTATGCCTTCGTCAATCTGCTGCTGCAAAATGATGGATAGTAGTGTGTGCATATAGCGGCGTTGGTCGATAAATGCTTTGTTATCGCTGTTGAAGAACAAATGCCGGGCAAAGTCCAGCCCACGGCTGGATACATAGTGGCCATAGTGCCAGAAATAGCGGCTGAGCTGTTCTTTTCCTGACAGTTTATAGATATCCGGTACAACAACATCCGCAAAATAACGATCGGCGGATTCAAAGACTGAATATAGTATATCATCCTTAGATTTAAAATAATTATAAAAAGAGCCGACAGATACTTTCGCTTTTTTACAGATGCCTTCAATCGTAGTTTGTTTCACACCGTTGGTTTGCATCAGCAAAATAGCGGCGTCATAGATTCGGTTTTTGGTTTGCTGCGCTTGATAATCGCGTGAGGTCATCATGGACAGGATCTCCTTCTAACGAGGCGAATTATTCTTCCTATTCTATCATACCCAGATTGCAGAATAAGTCAATATGTGGATGCGCTGTAAGTCCATTGCCTATTGGTTTTCGTGACAGCATGGTGAACGAACGAAAGGAAATTTGTTGCCAAGGCGAGGTATTTTTGCTACTATGCTAAGTGTTAGAAATAAATAAAAAGGTGATTGTATTGCAAACCAGAGATTTGACCAGCAGGCAGTTCCAGGCAGAGGAGACGCACAAGCGGATCTACAATACAGCCTTTGGCTTGATGACAAAAAAGGGCTTTAATAAGATCACCATCAAGGATATCGCCAAGAAGGCCGGGGTATCCATCGGTACGTTTTACCATTACTACAAATCTAAGGATGATATTCTTTACGAAATATACTACAAGGCCGACGAATATTTCAGGCAAATGATGGCGGGAATGGAGGCCGAAACCGCGCCGGAGCGCATTATTGAGTACTTCCGCTACTATGCCAAATACTCCGAGCGCAATACCGTGGGGTTCACAACGCATCTGTATAATATCGAAAATAAATACTTCCTCAAAAAAGGCCGCCTGATGCAAACGGTGCTGGCTGATATTATCCGCCAGGGGCAGGAGAAGAACGAACTGATTCAAACCAAAACGCCGGACGAGCTGGTGGACTTTCTATTCCTGATTGCCAGAGGCATTGTATTTGACTGGGGCCTACGGGACGGTCAGTATGATGTCGAAGAGAAAACCATAGAAATCATGACCATGCAGGTGTCGCTGCTTCAACCCAAATAAACAAGGCTGTAGTGAAAAACCGGATGGAAGGCGAAACCCTTCCATCCGGTTTTTTGAGTGACATTGATTACGCTTTTTCCATCGTGTCGGGATCCAGCGTTCTGACATAGGAACCGCAGAGATTGTTGGGGTTGATCGCTTCACGAATCTTGTATTGATAGGCGAATACCCAGGGCTGCGGCGCTTTGGAGAACATTTCGTTGTGCTCTTCCTGCTTAAAGTAGTAGCCGTCCATATGACGCACGTCGGAGTTCCAACGGCAGAAGTCCGGACCAAAGGCATACTTGTTGTGGAACAACTGGTTGCCGTCAACAAACTTGGCGGTGCCGTGGACAGAGTCTTTGTCGTAGGAGTCGAAGTTGGTGAAGAATTCCCAACCGGTCGATCCGCCGCCGCCGAGGCTGGACACACCACCCATGGAGGAGTCGCCGCCGGTGGCTGCGATGTGGGTGTATTTCTGTTCCCATTCTTTCTTGATGGCGGCTGCTTCTTCGGCGACTTCGACGGCTTTCCATACGTTGCCGGTCAGGCCGAAGGTGCCTTCGTACGCGCCGCACATGACGTAGTTGAGGTTTTTGTGGCCAAGACGCGTCAGGTACAGAAGTGCGAAATCGTGCATGTCTTTTTCGAGCATCATTTCGTTCTTCCAGCCGCCGGTCTGTTCCAGAATGTAGTTCACGGCCGCTTCTTTGTATGCCATATCGCGCTCGGTGATGCCCGCGATGATGACCTGATACTCAAGCTTCATGCTCTTGTTCTGCTCCTGCAGGTACGGATCATCCAGCATACCGGGGAGGTCGGCCAGCTGTGCGTCCGGATTGGTGATGATCTTGAGCATGAATGCTTTCAGATCGCGGCCGAACATGTTGAACTGGCGGTGACCGGTGTAGAGCACATCGCACTCATAGAAATACTGCGTGGAGCGCGCCCAGGCTTGCCAATCAGGGAAACACAGGGTGTAGCAGCGGAAGTTATCGCCCAGATCCGCTTTGTAGGCGGGAATGGTGCCATAGGTGGGCAGTACTTTGGGACCCGGCCACGGATGCAGCCTGACAGCCATCTTCGTGCAGACGCCGAACGTGCCGGCGGCACCGAAGATACCTCTGAGCATACCCCTTTGGCTGGGGCCGGGGCCTTCGCCGCAGAACCAGCCATCGCCGGATCCCCAGGAGCCTGTACGCATTACTTCGCCGGAGGGCAGAACCCATTCCACGCCGAGCATGTTTTCAGAACCCGCGCCCATGGAGATGGAGTTGGGGCCGAAGGCCGCCCAGGAGGAGAAGTTGGCCAGGGTGGAGGAGCTGCAGCCTACGCCGGGGATGTTCAGGTTCAAGCCATACTTCAGGGCTTCAGCCTGTACCGTGGCACCGATGGCGAAGGGCTCGATGACTGCGGTCATGTTTTTCTGGTCGATTTCAACGCTCTTCATGCGCCGGGTGTCCAACTGGATGGCGTAATCGCCGCCAATGTAACCCATGGTGGACCAGAAGGTGGTGGATGCTTTGAACTCGATGCCGTATTTGTTGCAAAGGCGGATTACGCCCTGCACTTCTTCGGTGTTGCCGGGCAGAACCACGGCCTGGGGCAGGGGAGTCCAGTGCTCAGACGGGCCATAGTGAGCCGAAGACTGAGAAGGAACGTTCCGGTAGGATTCACGGACACCCAAGTTCCTGGAGATATTGCGTTTACCAACGACAGCTTCCAGTGCTTGATAAATCTCATTCGATAAAGTCATACTCTGCCTCCTCTCACAGTGCTTGCTGTACGAGATCAATAATGTCAACAACGTTAATCTTGTTGCCATTCTCGTCTACAGCATTGTCAAAATTGTCTTGGCACCAGGGGCAAGCGGTAACCAGGGCTTCTGCTCCGGTTGCGTTTGCTTCGGTCACGCGCTCGCCGGCAGTCCAGGCGGAGAATTCCGGGTTGGACTCTTGGCAGTTGGCGCCGGCGCCGCAGCACCAGGAGTACTCACGAATTCTTTCCATTTCCACGAGCTTGACGCCGGGAATGGCTTTGAGGATGTTGCGGGGGGCATCGTAAATGCCGTACGCGCCGTTGTATCTGGGTTTGCGGGGTTCCCAGGTGTGGATTTGGTTGAAGATTTTCTTTTCTTTACCTTCCCACGGCACATAGGATTCGCCCAGGCGGCCAAGGTGGCAGGGATCGTGATAGGTCACGGTCATGGGCACTTCCTTGGTGAAGGTCAGTTTGCCTTCCTGAATCAGTTGGTCAATGTATTCAACAACATGGAGAACCTTGACATCCAGGCCGAGTTTGGCGTACTGGCGCTTGAAGGAATGGTAGCAGTCCGAGCAGGGGGTGATGATGGTTTTCACGCCTGCAGTCTGGAATGCTTTGATGTTGTTGGTGGCACCTTTTTCAAACTCTTTGAAAAAGCCCATTTGCTTGGCGCGGCCAGTGCAGCAGTTGTCCGCTGCGCCCAGAGTGCCTACGTCGACGCCCGCTTTTTGCAGCAATTTCACAGCGGCACGCGCTGCATCCTGCAGTTTGGGGGTGTAGCTGTATTTACAGCCGGCAAAGAACGCGACTTCGCCCTGTTCCTTCATTAAGTCCTTCATGTTCAGGCCTTCGGCCCAATCCATGCGGTTTTGCTTCTTGGTGCCGGGGATCATGCTGTTTTCTTTGGCGAGGGTATCCATAATGGGCCGCTGACCGGGCAGAATTTTGCCATTTTCTACGGCGTAGGCTTTCTGCTCAATATTATGGTCCAGCACGTCCAGGTTATAGCGGGTGACTTTGCAGCCGATATCGCAGTAACCACAGGATGTGCAGGAGTGGATCAGGTCGGTGACGGTCTCATCCATTTCGGCCCTGCCGTCCAGCAGGCTCTGGCTGAGTTGAAAGCGGCCACGGGCCGAATAGGTCATAAAATTGTAGTAACCGATGCTGGGGCAGTTCTCAGCGAATCTGAGGCTCTGCACTTTATCAAACGGGATAAATTTACAGCCGGCGCAGTTGCTGCAACGCTCCATCATGGGTCTGTAATCCTTTAAAGCCATCTCTGTATCCTCCTTTTCAACCGATTAATGCAGGGTGAGTTTGCCGGTGTTCATGATATTGTTCGGATCAAAGATATTCTTCATCCGTTGCAGCAGCACATAGGACTGTGCATCTTTATTGAGTTGAATATTGTTCCAAATGCCATAGGGCCGTGCGTAGTAAGCGCCGAGCTTGGACATTTCGCGGCTGGCCTTTTCGTACAGCGCCTTGGTCTTTTTCACTTCGCTGACACTGGAAGGATCGTAGGGCAGGACGAACTCCAGGTGCACGGACGTACCCATGTGCTGGGGCTGGATGTACACGCCGATATCCTCGGAAGGATAGCCCGCTTCCACGGCCAGTTCATACATCAGGGCGATGAACTTGGACGTTTTATCAAGCGTAGTGACAAAGAAAATCTCCTGGAAAGCGCCCTTCTGGGTCTGTTTCCAGTACGTTTCGCCGGATACGCTGGTGACCTTTTCGTTCAGGTCATCGCCGACGAGGCCGGGTACGGAGGAATCAAGATTGGCACCGGTCAGCTGGGAAATGTCTTCCAAATCCTTCATCTGACCGTCTACTTTCATTTCCGGCAAAATGATATCGCCGGATACGCCGACTGCCGCTACCCAGTTGGGCAGTTTTGTTTTCAAATCGGCAATTTGCTCACAGCTTTCAGCAACCAGCGAGGCAAGATAGGCGCGGTTCATCATGAAGATCTTATCGCCAAAACGCGACCAGATGACCTTATACATAAACGCTTCCAAATCGGTGGACTTGGTGGCGGATGCAAGAACCATCTTTTTAATAGTAGGAACGAGTTCGCACTTGAACGATGCCCAGGTGACGATACCCATGCTGCCCTGTGCCTGCATGACCATGCGGAGCATGTCGGTCATCTGCGGGCCGTTGGGGTGTACCTGCCACTTGGCAAGGTCCCACTGCTTGCCCAGATCTTTGGGTGCGTTGCCGGCTTCACCGGTGTAGATCTGGTTGCCGTCGCCATAGGTGACTTCGGTGCAGCGCAGGGGCTCGGTATAGTTGAACTGATGCAGCACGTTGAGCCGGGGTTCGACTTCCAGCATGCTGGTCAATACGGATTTGCCTGCTTTGGGGGTCAGGGGCATTGCGATGGTCATGCCTTCCTTGGCCAGAGCGGGTAAAAGCTGTTCGTAGGTGACGCCGGGCTCGATAATGGCCATCCTCTGCTGGCGGTTGATGCTGAGGATTTTGTTCATGCCACTGAGGTCTACGATGACCGATTCTGGCACGCTGGGCACCGTGTCTCCTTTGAAGTGGGGCCCTGCCGAGCTGATCGGGACAAGCGGTGTTTTGGTAGTGTTCGCCCATTTGACCAATTCCTGGACCTGTGCGGCGTTTTCAGGTTTTACAACCATCACCGGCATCATAGGCGTGGCAAAACTCAGGTCACTGGAAAACGACTCCAGAACTTCCGGGCTATCGATCACATTCTGTTCCCCGACAATGCCAACGAGTTCTTTTTTGATGCTTGCCAAAGCTGCTTCCTCCTTTTTCTCCTTAAGGTATTAAATTATAGCATGATGAACGCGTTCATCGAACTATGTTCATTGTGTTATGCAATAATTATATATTACTCTTTTGCTTTTGTAAAGTGTTTGAAGAAAAAAACGCTTGACAAACGCAAACCTATCGAATAATCTGTAATTAGAATGAATGGTTTCGGTGAATGATGTCAACGCAAACCACAGTCACGGATTAGAATAGTATAGTTGTACGGGGGGTGAACAAGTTCTGTGGTGGTATCATTACCGAAAGATCGGAATGATCTCAACATTCGCTAAGTGAATCCGTTTGCACAAAAAATAAGGAGGATACCAGAATGAACAAAACTCTCAAAAGGAACGTTACCATTTTGCTGTCAGTCGTACTGACTTTTGCATTGATGGCAAGCGCAGGTGCATTGACCCTGAACCTCAGCCATTTTATGTCTAACATGCACCCCCTGCATGTGCACATTCTCCAGCCTTTCGCTGACGAAGTGGAAGAAAAGACTGACGGCCGCGTAGAAATCGTCATCCATGGCGGTAACTCGCTCGTAGCGGCCACCGATGCCATCGACGCCGCCGAAGCCGGCATCGTCGACATCTCCTTCATTCTGCCCGCATATACCCCCGGCAGATTTCTGCTGTCTATGATCGAAGAATTCCCCTTCATGTTCGATACCTCGTATCAGGCGAACATGGCGGCAGCCCAGATTCAGGATGTGCTGCAGGAGTACGACTACACCACCCTGAAGCTCCTGTGGTTCGGCAGCACCGACGTTGGCCAGATCTTCTCCAAGATGGAGCTGGACTCTGCAGCTGACCTGGTCGGTAAAAAACTCAGATCCCCGGGCACCTTCTACAACGACGTTGTGAAAGGCCTTGGCGCCACCGAAGTCTCGCTGCCCGTCAGCGACCTGTATGACGCCCTTGACCGCAGTATCGTGGATGGCACCTTCATGGCGATCTCCGCGCTGAAATCCTTCAAACTTGGCGAAGTTGTATCGCACGTTTACATGTGCAATATGTATGTCACCCCGCTGGTCATGGTTATGAACTGGGACAGCTGGGACAAGATGTCCGCAGAAGACCAGGCTGTGATCGAAGAATTGCTGGCCGAGTTCCCCGAAAAGATCGGCAAACTGTATGACGAAGAAGTGCAGCCCGCCATTGATTTCGCGACTGAAAAAGGCGTGATCTTCTCCGACTTCACCGATGAAGAAATGGCTGAGTTCCATGCCGTCGTCGAACCGATCGTTGCCAACTGGCTGTCTGTGATGGACGAACAGGGCCTGCCGGGCACCGAAACCTATGAGACGCTGAAAGAAGCGGCTGAAATGTACAAGTAAACCCTTTTCCTCCCGCATGTCCGGGGCGGCGTGCCGCCTTGGACATGCGGATATTTCTATAGTTTACAGATAGGTGGGATTACTGATGCAAACATTCCTTGGAATAGGCAAAAAATTGTCTAAGGCAGTTGCCTATATCGGCGCGGTTATCACCGCCGTGATGATGCTCATCACGGTAGCAGACGTTTTCGGACGGCGCTTTTTTAACGCTCCGGTTACCGGTGCATTCGAGCTTGTAAAGTTCTCACTGGTTATGTTGGTTTCGTTCGGTCTGGCTCACGCCCAGTCTGAAGGAGAAAACATCGGCATCAACATTCTTTTTGATAAATTCAATAAAGCGGTTCAAGTGGTTCTCGAAGTCATCATCAATTTGATGAGCATCGGGCTGTTCACGGTTGTATTCCTGAACGTGTTCAAATATGCCGAGCGTGTTTCAAGATCCAACCAGATTACCAGCGTGCTGAGAATTCCGCTTTCTCCCTGGATTTATGTCAGCGCGATAGGCGTTGGATTCCTGATTATCGCACTGTGCTTTGACTTAATCCGAAATTCTTATAACGCAGTCCAGTATTTTAAAGATAAGGCCAGCGGCAAAAACTTGGTAGCGGCTGATGAGAAAGGTGTGATAGACCAATGAGCCCAGAGTTGATTGGTTTAATCGGAATTATTGCGCTGTTCGTACTGATGTTCCTGAAGGTTCCCATCGGTTTTTCGATGCTGATCGTAGGCGCAGTCGGATATGCGGCAGTCATCAACCCCACGGCGGCGGCCGCCAAACTTGGTACCGACCTGTTTAACAACACACATAACTACGGGTTAACCGTTATACCGATGTTTACACTCATGGGTATGATTCTGGGGCATACAGGCCTCGGCAGCGACTTGTTTAAAGGCTTCAATGCCTGGCTGGGCTTTATCCGCGGTGGCCTGGCCATTGCCACCATCGCAACCTGTGCAGCCTTTGCGGCTGTGTCCGGTTCTGTTATCGCCACCACTGCTACCATCGCAAACGTGGCCGTACCTGAAATGCGTAAAAAGCACTATCACGATTCACTCAATGCGGGCTGCGTGGCTTCCGGCAGTACCCTGGGTATTTTGATCCCGCCAAGTTCCGTATTGATCATTTACGGCTTGTTGACTGAGGAATCAATCGGCCAGCTTCTGATCGGCGGCGTCATTCCCGGTTTGATCACTGCCACATTGCTGGCGTTAACCGCATATATCGTTGTTCGACTCAAGCCTGAGCTGGCTCCCGAGACCTATAAAGCGACGATGAAGGAAAGATTCCAGTCCATCAAGCTGATCTGGCCGGTACCGGTTATCTTCCTGATCAGTATGGGCGGTATTTACCTTGGTTTCTTCACCCCGACCGAGGGTGGTGCCATCGGTGCGTTCGTTGCGTTGATTGTTAGCATTATCGGCAAGCGTTTCACTTGGAAAGGCTTTGGCGATGCCTTGCTTGGCACGGTTCGTATCGTTGCTATGCTCATGGTTTTGCTCATCGGCGGCGTTGTGTTTGGTAACTTCCTGTCTGTTACCAAAATCCCGCAGTGGCTGGGCACCTACTTCATCGAGCTGCCTCCCTTCGTACTGATGCTGGCGATCTTTGCCTGCTACTTTGTTGCCGGCTTCTTCATGGATGCCATGGCAATTCTGATTATCTTCACCGGACTGTTCTACCCGTTGATTATCCAGGCTGGCTACAGCGGCATCTGGTACGGTGTTGTTACGATTCTTATGCTCCTCATCGGCTTCCTTACGCCTCCTGTCGGTGTGGTTGCAATCGTTACATCCGGTATCACAAAGATCAAGCTGGAGACTGTATTCAAAGGCGTTATCCCGTTCTGGATTGCGCTGGTGTTGTCTACCTTGCTGATGATTGTGATTCCGGACCTGGTTACCTTCCTACCCAATTTGATGGCAAAATAGTATCAAAATAGGCCAAGGTCTAGTTTGTGCTGTAAAAAAACACAGTTGAGAACGCTACCCGAGAGGAGAAACATTATGGATGGATTACAAGCGGCAGAATATGTCAGTGGTTTGATGGCACGTGCCAGAGCTGCCCAACAGGTGATTGAAAACTATACTCAGGAACAGATTGACGAGCTCGTTACTGCGCTTGCGTGGGCCGGTGTAGAACCCGGTAATGCCGAGAAAATCAGCACAAAAGCTGTGGAGGAAACCCGCCTTGGCTATTACGATGCCAAATACAGCAAGCTCCAAAAGAAAATCCGTGGCGCGCTCCGGGACATTAAAGACAAGACAACCGTTGGCGTGATCGAAGAAGACAAAGAACGCGGCCTGCTCAAGATTGCCAAGCCCGTTGGCGTTATCGGCGCAATCGTGCCCTGCACCAACCCGGAAGCAACGCCCTTCATCAAGGCGATGTTTGCAATCAAAGCTCGCAACGCCGTCGTGTTCTCCCCGCATCCCCGTTCCAAGGAAACCAACATGCTGATCGTGGATATCATGCACGAAGTGTTCCGTAAATACGGTGCACCGGAAGACCTGGTACTCACGGTGGAACAGGTGAGTCTGGATATCAGCCGCGAAGTGATGCAGCAGTGTGACCTGGTTGTCGCTACCGGCGGCAAACCGATGGTGAAGGCTGCCTACAGCTCCGGCAAACCCGCGTACGGCGTGGGTGTTGGTAATGCTGTTGTTGTCGTAGACGACACCGCAGACATTGCCGATGCAGCGCACAAAATTAAGCTCTCCAAAACCTTTGACTATGCCACCAGCTGCAGCGCAGAAAACTCGCTGGTCGTGCACGAATCCGTGTATGATGAACTGGTCAAGGCGTTGCAGGGTGAAGGCGGTTATCTGCTTAACGCAGACGAAAAAGCCCAGCTGCAGGAGGCCATGTTCCCCGAAGGCCACCTCAACACCAAAGTGGTTGCCCAGCCCGCAAGTAGCATTGCCCAGCTTGCCGGCCTGAAAATGGACAGCGACAAGAGCTTCTTGATGGTCGAAGAGACCGGAGTTGGCAGAGAATATCCGTTCTCTGGCGAAAAAATGTCTGTTGTGGTAACATTGTTCAAGTACAAGGAATTCAGCGAAGCCGTTGCCAAGGTGAATGAGATCACCGGGTACATGGGCGCTGGCCACTCCTGTGGTATCCATTCTACTAGCGACGCGAACATCCTGGAGCTGAGCACCGGAACCAAAACCAGCCGTGTTATGGTTCGTCAGCCGCAGTGTTATGCCAACAGCGGTGACTGGATTAACGGTATGCCGTTCACGCTGACACTGGGTTGCGGCACCTGGGGCGGAAACATCTCTTCGGAGAATATTTCGCTCAAACATTTTTACAACACGACTTGGGTTGCCTATCCCATTCCGGAGCAAATCCCCAGTGATGAAGAGCTATTTGGAGATTTAGCAAAGTGAATTACGATTTAGAAAAGCAGCACAAGAAGGGTAAACTGCACGCAATCGAGCGGATTAATCTTCTTGTGGATGCCGGCTCCTTTATGGAAATCGGACAGAGTATCACGCACAAGTGTCACGATTTTGGTATGGACAAGGTGACCACGCCGTACGACGGCGTGATCACCGGTCTGGGCCTTGTAGAAGGCCGCCAGGTCGGCATCTATGCGCAGGATTTCACGATCATGGGCGGTTCCCTTGGCTGTGAACATGGTAAGAAGATCGCACGGTTGATTGAACTGTGCATCAAATCGCGTTGCCCTGTAATCGGCATTAACGATTCCGGCGGAGCCCGTATTCAGGAGGGTGTAGACTCTCTGGCGAGCTACGGCGACATCTTCTACCAAAACACACGCGCATCCGGCTACATTCCCCAGATTTCAGTCATCGCAGGCCCTTGTGCCGGCGGTGCGGTGTATTCCCCGGGCCTGACGGATTTCGTGTTCGTGATCGATTCCGTATCCAAGATGTTTGTGACCGGCCCGAAAGTGGTCAAGCGCGTTATGAACGAAGACGTGACGGACGAACAGCTGGGCGGTGCAACCATGCACTCCGGTACCAGCGGCGTGGCGCATTTCATCTCCAAGGATGAAAAAGAATGTTTTGTGCAGATTAAAAAGCTACTCAAAAGCATACCGCATAGCCGCTTTGAAAGTTCATGGAC
The DNA here is from genome assembly GCA_963678055.1 of Candidatus Limiplasma sp. Taxonomy (GTDB): domain Bacteria; phylum Bacillota; class Clostridia; order Christensenellales; family Aristaeellaceae; genus CAXXOK01. The sequence goes on along the minus strand of OY782679.1, from coordinate 1,864,247 downwards.
CGAGCGGGATACCAAGGCCCAGAAAAAGAATTGTGAAATCGCGAGCATTCTGCCCAAGGAAGATGCAAAAGGCTACGATGTGCGCGATATCATTGCTGAAGTATTCGATAGCGGAAGCTTTCTGGAAGTTCACGAAAATTTCGCGCGCAACGCGGTTGTCGGCTTGGCGATGCTTGCCGGTGTGAAGGTAGGTATCGTAGCCAATCAGCCCAAGGTGATGGGCGGCGTGCTGGATACCAATGCATCCGATAAGGTTGCACGCTTCATCCGCTATTGCGACGCGTATGAGATTCCGCTGGTGACACTGGTGGACGTCCCCGGTTACCTGCCCGGCACGGGTGAGGAAACCAAGGGCATCATCCGCCATGGCGCTAAGGTGCTGTATGCCTATTCCGAGGCGAATGTACCCAAGCTGACGCTGGTCATGCGCAAAGCCTACGGCGGCGCGTACATCGCCATGTGCTCCAAGCATCTGGGTGCGGACTTCGTATTTGCATGGCCCAGTGCCGAGATCGCCGTCATGGGTGGCCCCGGTGCGGTGGACATTCTATACTCCAAGGATATGGCGAAATCGGCCGATCCTGCGGCGCTCCGCCAACAGAAGCTGGATGAGTACAATGCCAAGTTCCTCTCGCCCGATGTGGCGGCCAGGAACGGCTATGTAGATGAAGTCATCGAGATGGATCAGACCCGCGACACGCTGTTTATGGCGCTGTGGTCGCTCCGCAACAAAAAGAGCACCGATATAATCGTGAAAAAACACGGTAATATTCCGCTGTAATCCATCGCTATTGTGATGGTATAACCCGGAACGAAAAACTCTATTGCATGATGCATAACAAAAGAACCGGAGAGAGATCTCCGGTTCTTTTTTATAGCAATCCATTGCAGCCCATACAGCCTTGAGCTTGGGAACGGCCGCAGAAAATCAGTACTCTTCGCGCAGGCCGAACTCCGCATCCTCCACCCATTCGTTGGGGCGATTGACAAAGCGGAACAGCTCTTCCAGTATCTCGTAATGCAGGGTTTCTTCCTTCACAAGGAAATCCAGCAATGCCTTGGTTTCGGCATCGTCGGTCTTCCCAAGCAGATCAGTATACAGGTCAATGCTTTTTTGCTCCAGCTCGCGGGCTTCGCGGTACAGCTCGGCCTGTGCCAGATTGGCTTCAACTTTCGGTTTGTAATCTTTCATGCCGCTGAACAGGTTCTCCCGATCGGCGAACTCCTCGCTCTCTTTGAGCTCGTAGGGGGTTCCTTCCATCTTGCTGCGGAGAAGGTCGGCGTGTTTGTGCTCCTGTTTAGCCAGGGTCTCAAACACCGGTTTCAGCGGGGTGTCTGCAAACGTTTCGGCTTGTTTGTAGTAATACGCCTCGCCGTCCTGTTCCATTTCAAGTGCAAATTGCAATACATTCATTGGCTACGTGCTCCTTTCGTTTGGCTAGTAAGGTATAACGAACTTGCGCTTACTTAACTTCGGCAGAAAGGTTCACTTTGATATTGCCCATCGTCGCCTTGGAGTAGGGGCACACGGTATGAGCTTCCCGTACTAGCTCATCTGCCACGGACTGCTCAACATCCTTTACAATGCCTACGATGTCGGCACTGAGGAAAAATCCGCCGTTTTCGTCCTTATCAATGCCCACGGTCAGGCGTACATCCGGCGCGGGAATGGGTAGTTTACGCACCCGGACTACATGCTGCAATGCGCTGCCAAAGCATGCGGCATACCCGGCTGCAAACAGCTGCTCGGGGTTGAATCCCGGTTTGTTGCCGCCCATTTCAGCGGGTGGGGACATATCGAACTCTAGTGTTGTACCGTTGACGGCAACATGGCCGGCGCGTCCGCCGGTGGAAAGGGCTGTGGTGGTGTATAGTGCTTTCATGAAAAAATCCTCCTTCGTTTGCCTGCCGTTTCCTTGGGGGTCACTTACAAGAAGTATCTTGCGCCTGAACTTGGAAATGTAGCAAGCCTATACTTAGTATTTGGACAAAAATTGTCGATTTGAAACTGCTTTGTGAAATGATTGGCATGCTGATTGGATAGGGCGGCATGGTGAAACCCGTGATAGAGCAGCCACTTGCGGCCTGTTCGCCAGCAAAGAACAACCTTCCATCGCCTGCCTGCAAGTGCTATAAACGTATCTGGACCTGTACCGATGGGATGTCTGTTTCAAGGGCCAGATTTACAAATCAGATATCATGTTTTTAGATTCAGTCATTTAAGCCAAGCGGACAAACATGTAAAATATGGTTATAAAATAGTCGTTTCGTAAAGGTTAAAACAACAGTACTACACAATATTTTGAAATGCGAGCAGAACACATGAATCAATTTCTGTTGGAAATGAAGAATATTACCAAAACCTTCCCGGGTGTGAAGGCGCTTGATAATGTCCATTTTACCCTGTATCCGGGGGAAATTCATGCCTTGATGGGGGAGAACGGTGCCGGTAAATCCACCTTCATTCAGGTGCTGACAGGCGTCCATCAGCCGGACGGTGGTAAGATTATCCTGGAAGGTAAAACCATACAGATGAGCAATCCTTTGGTCGCTGCGCGGCACGGGATTGCCGCCATCTACCAGCATTTGGCGATTTACCCCGACTTGAGCGTGGCTGAAAACATCTTCATGGGGCATGAAAAGTTGGTCAAAGGCATCAAAGGTATCAACTGGAAGAAGACCAATCAGGCGGCGCAGGCGTTGCTGGATAAAATGGGGGCGACCATTAAGCCGACCGATATTATGGGTACGCTCAGCATCGCCCAGCAGCAAATGGTGGAGATTGCCAAAGCGCTGTCGCAGAACATGAAAATACTCATCATGGATGAACCGACGGCCGCCCTGACACGCCAGGAATCCGAGGAACTCTATGAAATCGCGCTCTCTTTGCGCAAGCAAGGCGTTTCCATTATCCTCATCTCTCATCGCCTGGAAGATACCTTCAAGCTGGCTGACCGCGTCAGCATCCTCCGGGACGGGCAGTATATCGGCACATGGGATATTGGCGATGTTACGGACACAGAACTGGTTAAACACATGGTTGGCCGCTCCATCGACCAGTTCTTTCCCGTAAAGAACAACCCGATCGGTGAAGAGCTGCTTCGTGTGGAAGGGCTGTCGCAAATGGGCCGCTTTGCCGATATCAGCTTTACGCTACACGAAGGAGAGATTTTGGGGTTGACCGGCCTGGTCGGCGCAGGACGCACCGAGGTCGTACAGGCGATTTGCGGCGTGACCAAAGCAAGCGGCGATGTCTATATCCGTGGCGAGAAGACAATGATACGGGACCCGCACGATGCGATGACCCATTCCATCGGCATGCTGCCGGAGGATAGACAGAAGCAGGGGCTGCTCTTGCCGTGGTCTATCAACCATAATATCACCCTGCCGACGATCCACCGCTATACGCGCAAGAAAATGCTCCAGTCAAAGCTTGAGTACGAGGAAAGCCAGCGGTTCTTTGAACTGTTAAAGGTGCGCGCGGTATCGGTAGAGACATCTGCGGAGTCGTTATCCGGCGGCAACCAGCAAAAGGTGGTCATCGGAAAGCTTCTCAGCGGAGAGTCGCGCATACTCATCATGGATGAACCGACCAAGGGCGTGGATGTTGGCAGCAAAGCGCAGATTTATGAAGTGATGTGCGAGCTGACGGCGCAGGGATTCGGCATCCTCATGGTTTCGTCGGAACTGCCGGAAGTCATCAACATGTGCGATCGCATTGTCGTGATGCGGGAAGGCCGCGTGGCAGCGACCCTGTCCAAACAGGAAGCAACACAGGAAGCCGTACTCGCGGCGGCCTTGCCCGCGGAAAAAACAGAGTGAGGAGAGACAGCATGAGAAAAGACAAAGGTCTGCAGAATTATCTCATCGCAATGTTTTCCAAACATCGCGAAATTGGTTTGCTGTTGATTCTCGCGACGCTGGTCGCGCTGATCGGGCTGCGCAATCCGTTGTTTTTAACAGGGGACAAACTACTATTTATTCTCAAAGATACGACACCTCTGTTCATCCTTGCGGCGGGCATGATGTGCGTGCTGCTGGTTGGCTCCATTGATATTTCCATCACAGGCATTATGGCACTCTCGGCGATGGTTGCGACCATGCTGATGCGTCAGGCGCTGGTCGTGACCGATACGACCGTCGTGATTGACGGGGTGGAAACCGCAGTGCGGACAAAAACCGGGATGTCGCTGCTTTTGGTCGTCGTAGTCGCGATGGGGGTTGGCGGCCTCTGCGGCGCGGCCAACGGGGCGATCATCGCGTATGGCAAGGTGCTGCCGGTTGTGGCGACACTGGGCATGCAATATATTCTCTACGGCCTGACACATGTTGTGAGCAATGGACAGGCCGTATATAAAAAAGATATGACGGACGCGTTTGTGGATTTCACGCGTGTGGATATTCTGGGAATCAATGCCCAGATATGGATTATGCTCCTCTGCCTTTTGGTGATGTTCGTCTTTGTGACCTATTTTCGCTCCGGGCGGCATATGTATGCCGTAGGTTCTAACCGTGAAGCGGCCCAGATGCGCGGCGTTAATGCAGAGCGTTCAATGCTGGCGGCGCATATCATTATGGGCGTGCTTGCGGGGCTGGCCGGTGTGATGTTCGGTTCGCACGATACCAAGGTGACACAGGACTTGAAAATGGGCTACGAGATGTATGTAATCGCTGCCTGCGTGATCGGCGGCGTATCGGTCACGGGCGGCGTGGGGAAAATCACAGCTGTGCTGCTAGGAGCTTTGATGATTGGTGTAATCAACAACGGACTGCCGATGATGCGGCTGACCGGCAATGCGGAATTTTGGAAAAAGCTCATTCAGGGGCTGTTAATCCTGATTGCCGTCATATCCAACGTCGTTCTCAGACGCATTACCATACGCCGTGAACTGCAAAGGAGGAAGATCTAGCATGAAAGCATTGCGTAAGGTATTCTTCCGCTGGGAATGGCTGGTCGTCGGCCTCACGGTGCTTGTGTATTTGTTCTTCCAGGCGCGGCTTGGCGACAGCTATACCGTGATGAAGCTGGTCGACCAAACCCGCGTGTATGTCGTAGATATCGGCTTTATGGCCATTGGTACGATGATGGTGTTGATTCTGGGCGATATTGATATCTCCGTGGGTTCAACTGCGGCGCTATCGGTCACGGTGATGGGGGTTGCCTACAACGCAGGCAATGGCCTTCCCTTCTGGGTGTCGGTAGCGCTTGCCATTCTAACCGGCGCATTGTGCGGGTTGATCAATGGCTTGCTCGTGGTGAAGTTCAAAGAACTGTTTGCGATGATCATCACACTGTCAACCCTGACCATTTACCGCGGCATTGCCTACATTATTTTGAAAGATAGCGCAGCAGGCGGCTTTCCAAGCTGGTTTACCAAAACGCTCGGCTACGGGCGTGTTCTGGGCGGTGTTCCGGTCATGCTATTGTGCCTGCTGGCTGCCTTCCCGGTGTTTTACTTCCTATTGCACCACACGGTATTTGGCCGCCGCTTGTTTGCCACGGGCACCAATATCACCGCCGCGCGGTATTCCGGTATTCATACCGATAGAATTAAAGTTGCCGTCTTTATGATGAACGGTATTTTAGCGGCTGTCGGCGGCATTATGCTGCTCAGCCGCACCGGGTCGGTAAAATACAACATCGCTACCGGGTACGAAATGCAAGCCATCGCCGTTGCGGTACTTTCGGGGGCATCTACCTCCGGGGGTAAAGGCTCCGTTGTTGGCGTGCTCTTATCGCTCATCCTCTTAACCTGCTTGAAAAACGGGCTGATGATCGCGTTTAACGATTCGTTTATTCTAAACCTTGCCATCGGCGTATTGCTTATTGGCATGGTGCTGCTCCCAAACATCTACCAGATGCTTAAGCAAAGAAGGCGAATCCGGCAGCAGCAGCTGCTGTCGCTTCATTCCTGAGAACCCAGCAGGGAGGAACCCCTGTTGAGAAATAAAACAATCGAACAAGGAGGAACCCATCATGCGTAAACTACTCTCACTGGCACTGGCCGCGATGATGCTTCTGATGCTCATTCCCGCCGTCGCCGGCGCAATGACTATCGGTGTTGTGTACAAGCAGACCGGTAACCCCTTCTTTGAAGCAGCCGTAAAGGGCTTCCAGGAAGCCGCAGACGACCTGGGCTATACCCTGGTGCATAATGGCCCCGCCGACAGCTCCAACGAAGGACAGATTCAGATCATTGAAGGCTTCATCCAACAGGGTGTGGATGCGATTGCGATCTCATCCAACGATGCAGCTGGCGTAGTGCCCGTGCTGCAGTCCGCCATGGAACAGGGCATTCATGTTCTGTCCTGGGACTCCGCTGTGCTGCCCGAAGGGCGCGAACTGAACATCGACCCGTCCGTTGCTGAAAACATCGGCCGTGTTGAAGTCAAGGAAATCGCAGAACAAATCGGCTACGAAGGCCAGATTGCCATCCTGTCTTCCGCTTCCACGCATGACAACCAGAACACCTGGATCGGCTGGATGAAAGAAGAACTCAAAGATCCCAAGTACGAAAACATGGAACTGGTCACCATCGCTTATGGCGATGACCTGACTGACAAATCCTATCAGGAAATGCAGGGTCTCATCGACAGCTATCCCGACCTGAAGGGTGTTATCTCGCCCACGACAGTCGGTATCGCTGCGGCTGCCAACTGCATTCAGGATAACGACCTTACAGGCGTTATCAAGCTAACCGGCCTCGGCCTCCCCAGTGAAATGGCTGATTACATCACCGCAGGCGTTTGCGAAGGCATGTACCTGTGGAATCCCATCGATCTGGGCCTGTGCGCAGGCTATGCCGCCTACAACCTGGTAGAAGGCTTTGTCCCCGTGGAAAACGAAACATTTGAAGCCGGACGCCTTGGCACCATCACCATCATGGTGGATGCCGATGGCAATCCCTTCACCATCGTTGGCGATCCCTATCGCTTCGATGCGTCCAACATCGACCAGTGGAAAGACGTGTATTAAACCGTCCCATTTCCATCATCGGTTTCTTTAACCGACGGGCCTGGTTGCTTTGCGGCCAGGCCCGCATTATAATGGTTGCATATCCATGAAAGGACATCATATCGTGCGGCTTACCGGCAAACAGGCAATTCATTGTAAGCGTACTCGCGCCGGGCGGTGTGGTGGAGCGGGCGACAACGCCTGCCAAAGCACGACAGATGAAACGATTCTTTACCGTCAAACCGTTCAAGAATAGGTTGTTTTTGTCCTACGCAATCGTCGGGTTCTGCGTAGTGCTGATTTTTGGCGCGTTTCTGATCGGTACCACATCCCGGCTGAACCGGGAAAGAGAAATTTATCACCAGCAGCAGCTGCACAATGCCAATGTTTCGGAACTTAAGCAAATGCTGAGCCGCGTGGATCAGCTGGCTTCCCAGGTGATTTCTAATAACGAACTACTCAACTATTTTGTACTATTATCCTCGGATGCGGACAATAGCAATTACTTTACCGATAATTTGCTGGATGGTATCCGCGTGGAATCCATCCTCGCCAGCATTAACGGAACGGATGCGTTTGCTGCGCGAATTTGCATATACAACCAGGCGGGGGATTTTGTCGCCTCCGGCCCGCTATACGAAACACAGGAAAACATTGAAGCCATACTCAGCGACAAACAGACAATCCAAAGTACAATGGAACGCTTAGCCGAAAATAAACAGCGGCGGCTGATATTGAATCCGCAGCCTGACCGCTGGTCCAATAACCCCAAAACGACGACATTCACCGTGTTGTACGCATTCTCACCGCCTTATTCATCCAAGGTGTTTGCCATACTGTCCATCGAGATGGATATCCATATCTTTTCTTCCTACAGCTTCTTTTCTGCGGACGCATCCCAGCCTGAATACCTGCTCATCGGTTCAAACGGGGCCATTATTTATTCGACGGACGCGACGCGCGACATTACAGAGATCAATTCGCAGCTACTCGCGCTGCCATCCATGGAGGCCGAGAATACGGCGGCCGCAACGGGATACCTGAAAGAAAACGGCAGACAAAAACTGGCGATCGGTTCCAGGGTAGATCCTACGAATTGGTACCTGTACTGCCTGATTCCCACAGCGCAGCTGAATCAGCCCTACATGGGAAGCTACTATCTGATGATCGGTATCAGTGCCGGTTTACTTTTGCTTTTGCTGCTGGCGATTAACCTGACGGCGGACAGGATTGCAAAGCCCTTATCCACGTTGTCGGCGGATATCGGCAACATCAGTCTGCACAACATCAGCCATGTACTCACCTCGCCGGAACGCAGTTATTCCGTCGTGGAGCTGAAACAGCTGGATGCGGCTTATCGGCAGATGCTGCTTAGGATTAACACATCCATTTCCATTGAGATGCGGGCTTATCTTCGGGCATTGCAGTCGCAAATGAACCCGCATTTCCTGTACAATATGCTGTCGGCCATCATTGAATCCGGCGAGGAGGAAAACAGCCCACGGACGGTGGCTATGTGTATGAAACTGACAGATATGATGCGCTATATCGCCGATTACAACAGTGACCGCGTCAGCTTTGAGCAGGAATTGCAGCATACGCGTAATTATCTGGATTTGATGAAAGAGCGTTACGAAAGCCGCTTTACCTACCAAATCACCGCAGATGATGGCGCACTTTCGATTTTGGTACCCAAGCTCATCGTGCAGCCACTGGCTGAAAACTGCTTCAAACACGGCTTTGCGGGCTGCCGCCCGCCGTGGCATATCGACATCCGCCTCCATCGCACAGAAGGGGGATGGGAGCTGACCGTGCAGGATAACGGCGCGGGCATGACCCAGAGAAAGATTACAGAAATTCACCAGCGCGTGGTAGACTTTACCAAAGACATGTCCGGGAATTTTGACAACCTCAAAGCTGAGGGCATGGGGCTGATCAACAGCATTCTCCGCCTGACGCTTTTACAAAAAACGCCGCCGGATTACGAGATACGCAATGTGCCGGACGGCGGGACGATTATTAGAATTGGGGGTGAAGTGGATGATACGGGTCCTGATCGTTGAAGACGAACCACCTATCCAGCGCCGCACGAAACGGATGATTGAGCATATCGATGAGAATTTCAGCGTTGCCGCCATCGCCGGAGACGGGGAAGAAGCACTGGAGAAGATGCGTGCAGAACATTTCGATGTGCTGTTTACGGATATCCGTATGCCGGTTATGAACGGCATGAAGCTGATGACACAGGTGCGTGAGCACTATCCGGATTGTTCGATTGTGGTACTATCCGGATACCAGGATTTTGACTATGTTTCTGCGGCTGTCCGCGCGCAGGCGGTGGATTATCTGCTCAAACCCATTGCCGAGGAAACGCTGGAAAAGCTTTTATTCAAGCTGAAAGAGCGATTTATCGCACAAAAACAAGAGCACATTCAGCTAAGCGTCGCGGCCAGACTGCATCATACGCTGCCCGATTCTGCGCCGGACGGCTTACAGGCGGTCAACCTGGGAATATGCCTGTTTTGTGCGGGTGCGCTGCCGCAAAGCGCTGATGCGGCCCTGTTTGATGAGATTCCGGATATATGGCAGGCGGTATCGCTTACCGCCATGGCCAAATCGCTATGCCGTGACAATCTTTCCTTCCTGCAAGAGTTTACTGGTGAGTCTCCGGCAGAGCGGGTCATCGTATACCAGCAGTCGGACGCAATCGATCCTCTTTGGACGCAGCAGCTCTATCACAATGTGCTAAAGCAGCGTAAGCTGTTCATCAACTGTGTTTGTTTGCAGGACAGCGTGCCTGTTTCGGAGATTGCCAGTGCGTACAAGCGGCTTCGTCGCTTGCTGGCAGATCGTATTGTAATCGGGGAGGATGGCTTTTCTGCCGTCGAATATCAAACGCTGGAGACAAGGAAGCCAGAAGGCGGAGATTTTGTGGAGGATGCAAACGTTGCGCTGCAATATGCCGATACAATAGCCGGAAACAATCCGCAGCTAATGTCTGCCTTCCGGCGTACATTGTTTGAGCGCTTTACGCAGGAGCGATGGACGCATCGGCGGATTCTGTCCTTTTATCAGCGGGTGGGTACTCTGCTCGATGCCAAGTTGCCGGACCCGGGCAAAGCGCCGATCAGCCGTGAATGGTTCTATAACGCCGTTAGCATGGCATCGTCTTTTGAGGAGCTTTCGGAGATCGTCCGCTCGCTGGAGCATACAACGCCTGTTATTGATGAGAAAAACGATACTACAGCCAAGGTACTTTCGTACCTGAATGCGTCGTATCGGGAGCATATCACGGGACAGACGCTTGCCCGCAAGTTCGGCTATGTACCCAGTTATATTTCCTTTCTGTTCCGTCAGGCGTACGGACAATCTCCGGCCGATTACCTGACGACACTGCGCATCAGCAAGGCTAAGGAGCTTATGAGCAGCCAGCCGACGCTATTAATCCGCGAAGTAGCTGAGCAGGTCGGTTTTAAGAACCCATACCATTTTTCCCGCGTATTTAAGAAAAACGAAGGGCAATGGCCCACGGAATATAAAGGATAGGGAGTGTAGTTGGTGAAACGCATGGTTCTCGCTTTGGCCCTGTGCCTGATGATTGTCCTAACGGGTTGCCAGCCCACTGCTGTGCAGCAAGCGGAAGTCACTCTGGCGGCAACCCCCGTACCCGTATTTGCCCTGGTGGTGAAAGATACGGTGAACCCGTATATGCAGGTGATGTTCAGCGGCTTTTCCAAAGCCTGTGAAGAGCTTGGCGTGTCGCCGCTGCTGGCGGGCCCGGATGAAAACGGCTTGCCCAAGCAAGAGGACATCATCCTCCAATTAATCGATGATGGGGTCGATGCAATCTGTGTGGCTGCCAACAATCGCGATGAAATATCCGGTGTATTGCAGCATGCGCTAATACAGGGTGTGGTTATCGTCTCGCTAGATTCGGCGGTGTATCCAAAGGACAGAATGCTGCACATTGAACAGGCTCCGGCCGATGTGATCGGACGCGTTTTAATGCAGGCTGGCGATTCGATTTTAAAGGGGAAAGGGGAGTTCGTCATACTGACGACGACCCCGGACGCACCCAACCAAAGCAGTTGGTTACGCTGGATGGAAAAGGAACTTGCAGATCAACCGGAAGACTATGCAGAGCTGAAACTGCAGCAGATTGCCTATGGCGAAGATGACTATTTAGCATCCTACCAAGTCACGCATGAGCTGATGCAGACCTACCCGGAACTGGACCTGATTATCGCGATTACAACCGTAGGGCTATTAGCTGCGGCCGATGCCATAGAGGATGCCGGGTCCGATGTCGTGGTGACGGGCCTTGGACTGCCATCGGATATGCAAGCGCATATCATCTCCGGCACATGCCCGTGGATGTATCTGTGGAACCCTTCGGATTTGGGCTATCTGGCTGTGTACGCCGCCGATTTGTCAAACACAGGAGAACTGACAGTCGAGGAAGGAGAGATCTTCACGGCCGGGTCTCTAGGAGAGCGTGTCATTACGCCCAGCCCCGGAGGTGGCTTGGAAGTCGTGCTGGATAACCCCATTATGTTCGATATCACCAATGTCGCCGTATGGGCAGAATTGTTTTAATTCAAAAGATACATCAACAGCGCCGATGATTATAAGGGATTGAAGAAGTGCAAATAAAAAACCGTGTATCGCTTAGGATACACGGTTTTTCTTTATCTTCGTCGCTGTTCCGATCGGTCAGGCATTACTGATCCGCGTTAATCACAGTGACCCATTTCGCAAGAGCATCTTGATATTGCTTGAGGAAGCCCTTGAGGCTGTCATCAGCCACGACGCCATCTGTATCCAGTGAAGCCATGATGTTGCCAATGTAGGCTTCCGGCTGTTGCATGATGGGAATGTTCAGAAACGAGAGTACCTGCCGCAGCTGGTGATTGGCACCAAAGCCGCCCAGCGCACCGGGGGATACGCTGATCACGCCACCGGGCTTTCCATTCCATACGCTTGCACCATAGGGGCGGGATGCTATATCCAGCGCGTTTTTAAGCGCGGCGGGGAAAGAGCGGTTATGCTCCGGTGTTACAAACAACAGGCCGTCAAGCGCACTTACCTGCTCACGGAACTTGACCCACTCCGCAGGCGGGGTGCCATCCAGATCCTGATTGTACATCGATAGTTGATTGATCTCAACAATCTTGAACTGCACATCATGGGGTGCATTGGAAACAAAATAGTTAGCCACGGAGCGAGTGAAAGCGTCTTTCCGCAGGCTGCCGATAAAAATACCAACGGTATATTTACTCATAAAAAAACCTCCAAGTGATTTAAAAAAGTATCATTCCTATTGTGTTACACTTCGCGCAAACTGAAACCATAAAATGGCAACCGAATATTGGGATGATTGAAATTCATGAAACTCTTGGCGGTGAAGGTGGTGTTGGTCACTCCGCATCCAGGCATTTTTGCAGATAAAAACATCACCTGTGAATTGTATTACTTCACAGGTGATGCTATGGTGCGGTCGATGGGACTTGAACCCATACTCGGTTAAGAACACGCCCCTCAAACGTGCGCGTATGCCAATTCCGCCACGACCGCAGGCAACGGCTATTATATGGGTTTTTAGCTTGTTTGTCAATAACGGATTTGCGGTTTCGTCACGATTTAGCTCAGTTAATTTAAATAGAAGAAAACTAGAAAGTGCTTGACAAACAATAGGTTCCTTTGGTATTATTTTCGTTGGCATCAATAGACTCCATTTGCCCCGGATGTTTATTGAACGGTGTGCGTTTGCTGACCATCAGACGCGGCCAAAAACCTTGATTGTTTCCTTATGAAGGAGGATATCAACTTTGAACACCTATATGGAAAAACCCGCGAATGTACAGCGCAAATGGTACATTGTGGATGCGCAGGACGTTGTCCTGGGCCGGTTAGCCACGCGCGTTGCTACTGTGCTGCGCGGAAAACATAAGCCCACCTATACCCCGCATGTTGATACGGGCGACTATGTTATTATTATCAACGCCGACAAGGCGGTGCTGACCGGCAAAAAGCTGGATCAGAAATTTTATTATCACCACTCGGGTTATCCGGGCGGCCTGAAAGAAACGCCGTACCGCCGTCTGATGACTGAAAAGCCTGAGTTTGCTGTGAAAAAGGCAATCGTTGGCATGCTTCCCAAAGGCCCGCTCGGCCGCAGCATGGCAAAGAAACTGCGTGTGTATGCCGGCACTGAGCATGAGTATGCGGCGAAGAAACCTGAAACGCTCGAACTCAAGTAAGGAGATAGATAAGCATGGCTAAGATTGAATACAGCGCCGTCGGCCGCCGCAAGAGTGCAATTGCTCGTGTTCGCCTCGTGGCTGGTGATGGTAAAATCATCGTAAACAAGCGCGATCTGGACGAGTATTTCGGCCTGGAAACGCTGAAAATGAATGTGCGTCAGCCCTTAGAGCTGACCAAAGCCGCTGGCGACATGGATATCCTTGTCACCGTGACCGGTGGCGGCCTTACGGGCCAGGCGGGTGCTATCCGCCACGGCATCAGCCGCGCATTGCTGAAGGTGAATCCTGAACTTCGCGATAGCCTGAAGAAAGCCGGTTTCCTCACACGCGATCCGCGTATGAAGGAGCGTAAGAAGTACGGCCTGAAAGCCGCACGCCGCGCACCGCAGTTTTCCAAGCGCTAATCAAATGTTACTTCGGATGGGAGTTGCCTTGCAAAGGCAGCTCCCATCCTGTATTTGGGAGGTGTGATGATGCCTGTATGTTATTTGGTGGGCGCAGGTTCGTTTACGCAGCGCGATCTTAAGCGGCAGGAGGGCGATTTCATTATCGCTGCCGATGGCGGATTTACAGCCCTTAGCGCGGCGGGAATCACACCCGACCTTCTGGTGGGGGACTTTGATTCGCTTGTAACAGTCCCCTCAGATATTCCTGTAAAGGCCTTCCCTCCGGAAAAGGACTTGACCGATATGGCCATCGCTTTGGACGAGGGAATAGCGCGCGGGTACCGTATATTTCACGTCTATGGTGCCAGCGGCGGGAGGCAGGATCATAGCTATGCCAACTTGCAGCTGCTAGGTGGCGCGAGCCGTAAAGGTTTGACCTGCAAGATGGTCTGCCCGACCTTCAACGTGTATGCCGTGACGAACGACACGCTACACCTTCCCAAGCTGCAGCCCGGCAAAACGGTTTCCGTATTCTCCCATGGAAGCTTGGCAACGGGTGTCACGCTGCAAGGGCTGAAATACCCCCTAAATGATGCGACGCTCACGGCGGACGCTCCCCTGGGGATCAGCAACGAAACCACTGGAGACACGCCTGTGATCACTGTCAGGCAGGGTACGCTGCTGGTGTATGAAATACTGTAAACTGAAAAGAAAAAACCCCCGCATAGGCGGGGGGTCGTTATATCTATCGTGTATGGTGGCGGTAGCTTTACCAAAGCAAGCGTTTGTCGTCGTCTCCCTGCGTGCCTACAGAGGTCGCCAGGTTTTCTGCATGATCGCCGATACGCTCCAAGTTGTTGAGCATATCCAGGAACAGCATACCGTTGGTTGGCGAGCACTTCTTATCCTTTACGCGTGACATATGGTGGTTGGTCATATCGTCGCACATACGATCGATTTCCGCTTCAAGCTCTGATACTTTCTTGATGACGGCCGCATCGATAATCTGCTGGTTGACAATATCCAGAGACTGTTCCAGCGATTGTGTAACCGTCTGGTACAGCGTTTCCAGCTCCAGCAGTGCTTTGGATGTAAAGGCCTTCTTGGCTTTGCGGCGGGCGGTGGCAATCTCGGTGATGTTCACGGCATGGTCGCCGATGCGTTCCAAATCGTTGACCACATGGAACAACGAACCCATCAGGTGCACGTCGCGTGCGGACAGTGTCATGCCGCGCAGCTCTATCAGCTTGGCCGTTACCTCGGTGTTTAAGTAGTCAATTACGTTTTCACGGTTGTTGAATTCGTCCAATGGTTTATCTTTTTGGGCAAAGAAGTACTCCATCGCTGCGGCGAAATTTTGCTTGACCAGTTCGCCCATACGCATGACTTCCTGGAAGAGCTGCTTGGCGGCGATCGGCGGTGTGGAGAACAGGCGATCGTCGAAATACGTCAGGCGCATCGGCTCTTCTTCCGGGTCCTGCCCACGTACCACGAAGTACGCCGCTTTCTCCAGAATTCTGGACATCGGCAGCAGGATGAGTGTTGTTGCTACATTGAAAACAATGTGCGCAAGGGCGATTTGCAGGCGCAGGTTATCGCCGGCCAGTTGCTCGATCCAGCTGGCAAAGGGTAGGGTCAGCGCGATGATGATGAACAAACCCGACCCGATGACATTAAACAGTAAATGCACAATCGCTGTGCGGCGCGCCGTTTTGTTTGTGCCGATAGACGCCAGCAGCGCTGTGATACAGGTACCAATGTTCTGCCCGAACAGGATGAAGACCGACGATTGCAAGCCAATCAGGTTGGCGCTGGCCAGTGCTTGCAAAATACCAATGGACGCCGACGAGGATTGCAGCAGCGCCGTAATCAGCGCGCCGACAATAACACCCACAAGAGGATTGGAAACTCCCGTAATCATCGTACGGAAGCCTTCCCATTCGCGCATGGGCTCCATGGCACCGGTCATGGTCTGCATACCTACAAACAGTATGCCTAAGCCGATGAAAATCTGACCGAGCATTTTGAAGCTCGAACGGCTTGACAGCAAAAGAAAAATCAAACCGATTACAGCGAAGATTACGCCGAAGTCGAGTTTGACCGAAAGCATCAGGGAGGTCACGGTTGTACCAATGTTGGCACCCATGATCACGCCGATGGCATTGCGCAAGGGTAAAAGCCCTGCATTTACGAAACCGACCACCATAACGGTGGTTGCACTGGACGACTGGATCACACCTGTGACCAGCGCGCCGACCAGGACGGCTGAAAATTTGTTCTTAGTCAGCACTTCCAGCAAGCGCTGCATACGGTGGCCTGCTGCTTTTTCCAGACCTTCGCCCATTTCCTTAATTCCGTAGAGGAACAAAGCGAGACCTGCAAACAGCTTAAGCACATCCATGAATTGCATGAAAACCCTCCAACGACAGAATGCTTAAGAAACATCCGAGATTTTACATGACCCTCATGTGATATTAACAGTTCGTTTACATCAAGGCCTGTCTTAGCGTAACACAGCAATCCTATAAAGTAAAGGTAAAAGCGTGCGCTTTTCAAGATGAAATATGCAGTTTTTTGTTATGGGAAAATTGTGGCTGAATAAGGGCTTGTACGGGTGATGTTGCAAGGAAGAAAGGCAACATTATCTCGCGTAAAGGCGGCTGATAAATCGTGGCCTCGGTCAGCCTGGTATCAGACATCCACACCCAGCAGGGCTTTAGCCAGCAGGCCGATCAGAAACGCGATTACAGCAACGCCCAGGCTGATGGAAACCATTTCCGTAAACCGCCTGCGAAACGGCAGTGTTTTGGCAACGCTGATGTAATAGTTAAACGCTAAAATCACCAGCACCACGATGCCAATCATGGCCACCAGCGCGACCATCCAAAGGGTATCGGGTAACAGCAAATAGGGCAGTACCAGCAGTGCCACGGTGATCAGATACGCTACACCTGTATAGACGCTTGATTTCAAGGCGTTTTCGTTGCCATCTGCCCGTTCAGCCAGATAATTGCTCGCCGCCATGGACAGCGTTGCGCTAATGCCGGTGATAATACCGCTCAGGGCAACGATGCGCGTATTTTGCAGCGCAAAGCTAAGCCCCGCAATGGTACCTGTGAGCTCTACCAGTGCATCGTTTAGGCCCAGCACCATCGCTCCGACATACTGTAAGCGCTCCTCATCCAGCGTTTCGGCCAGTTCATGTTCGTGGCGCATTTCATCGGCCTGGACGGCTGCAGCGTTCGGAATCTCCTGTTTTAACTCCTCGTACACATCCACGGCACCGGATTCGGCGTTGATGAGACTCTTGATGACAAAGGTATATCCCAGCAAAACCGTTAGCAGCTTAAGCCAGAACAGCTTCAAACGATCAGGCCGTACTTTTTGGTGGCTGATGGATTGCCAATAGGCCGCGTGAGAGCGTTCGTCTTCGCTCATTTTAGTCAGAAGTGCGGCGTTTTCCGGGCGTTTCTCCTTTTTAGCAATGAACGCATAGACCAGTGCGCCGGTTTCCTCGTCTTTCTGGCTTTGTAAAACGGTCGCCTGGGCTTTCGCGCTTAAGGAGCTGAAATCCGGTCGGGTCTGTTCCACCTGTTATACCTCCTTTGTTTTAATCATCCGTACATGTTTCTGTGTAAAAGCACAGCAGGGGAATGCCCTGCTGTGCTGTGTGTTTGTTATATCATTGTTCCCATAGCCGTTATGCTATTTCTTGGTCGGGCGGCGCAGGAAGGCCGGGATGCCCAGCTCATCGCGCTCCGATGCTTTGTTGTCCGGTTGCTGGGCAGGCTGGCGGCCCGAACGGGAGGGCGGCTCGGCGGCAGGCTCCTGCTGTGTGAAATCAGGTTGCTGCTTTGCCCCGTAGGACTGGCCGTATTCCATCTGCGGTACATTCTGATACGGTGTGCCATTGAGCTGCTGTCCCGGTGCACCGCCATAAGGGGCTTGTCCGGGCATGCCTTGCATCATCTGCGGCATGGCGGCGGGGGTCTGCGCGTTGCCGTAGCCGCCGTAGTAGCCAGCAGGAGGGGTTTCCGGAATGCCCTCGGGTACATCATCATAGCCGGTGGCCGGATAATTCTGCTGCACATAGGGGGTCGCGCCGTAGCTGCCGGAATAGCCTGCGTTCAAATCGCTGCCAAAGGAGTGGGTCCAGTCACTGCCGCTATCCACAGCTCTGGCGGATTCCTGCTTCTGCGGGAAGGGAACTTTTTCAAACCCGGTGGCGATGACCGTAATACGGACTTCGTCGTCCATTTCCTCGCTCACACCGGCACCGAAGATAATGTTGGCGTCGTCGTCGGCTTCTTCCATGACAAGGCTTGCGGCCTCGTTGATATCAATAATGCTCATATCGTTGCCGCCGGTCACATTGATCAAGATGGCGCGTGCGCCTTCAATGTTGGTCTCCAGCAGCGGGCTTAAAATAGCGTTTCTGGCGGCTTCAACGAGTTTGTTCTCGCCTTTGCCAACACCAATGCCCATGTGCGCCAGACCGCCGGATTCCATAATGGTCTTCACATCGGCAAAGTCCAGATTAATCAGCGCAGGTACGGCAATGAGGTCCGATATGCCCTGAATACCCTGACGGAGTACATCGTCAGCGATGCGGAATGCATCAAGCATGGTTGTGCCTTTCGAAACAACCTGCAAAAGCCTGTCGTTAGGAACAACAACCAGAGTATCCACGCGCTGTTTCAGCTCGATCACGCCGACTTCGGCGTTCTTCATGCGTTGTTTGCCTTCAAATTGGAACGGCTTGGTGACCACCGCGATGGTCAGGCAGTTCAAATCCCTGGCGATTTCGGCAATCACGGGCGATGCGCCTGTGCCGGTGCCACCGCCCATACCGGCGGTTACGAATACCAGGTCTGCGCCGCGGATAGCCTGGGCAATTTCTTCCCGGCTTTCCTCGGCGGCTCTGCGGCCGATATCGGGAACCGCACCGGCGCCCAGACCCTTGGTCAATTTTTCACCGATCTGGATGGTCGTCCCCGCTTTGCTCAACGCTAAGGTTTGACGGTCAGTGTTCACGGCGATGAAATCCACGCCTTTGAGGCCGGATTCCACCATACGGTTGATGGCATTGTTGCCGGCACCGCCGCAGCCGATCACTTTGATATTGGCAAAGTTTTGCTGATCCTCAATCTGAAACTCTAGCACAGTGTTTCCTCCTATACAACATGCGGTAGCATATCGGAAATGGTTGGTTTAGATGGTTAGTTGCCCAGCAGACTTTTGAAGAAGCCTTTGACACCATTGCCGGATGCGCTGGGAGCGGTGCGGGCTTCCACGGTGTCGATAATTAAATCCATCAGCCCCATGGCGCTGGCATAAATGGGGGAGGATAGCTTGATTGTGCGCTTGACGGTTTCCCGCACCGGCTTTCCAAGTCTGCCGGAGAGGTAGTCGCGTCCGCCGCGGTTAAGGGCCAGTCCGCCACCGGTTAAAAAGATGGTGGACCAGTTGCCGGGCTTGATGCCGCTTTCTTCCAGCGCGGTTTTAACCATATCGGAAATTTCGTCCACGCGGGGTTCCAGCACGGCCGCAACGGCGTCCTGGGTGAAGCTTTCCTGTTTTACGCCCTCGCCCAGCGATACATCGTAGGACTGGCCTTTGCCCGAAACGCCGTACACATACTCGCGTTTAATCTGCTCGGCCGAGGTCATGGGAATGCTTAACCCTTCGGCAATATCAGCCGCGATATGGCCGCCGCCTACCGGCATGGATTTCTGATAAATGACAGCATCACCTTCAACAACCATAACGTCGGTGGAGGTGTAACCGATATCAATTAAAACAGCGGTGCGGTCGCGGTCCTCTTCCAGCAGGTACAGCATGGCTTCGCCCGTGCAGCTTGAGAAAAAGCCGCTGACTGCGATGTTTAAATCGCGCAGCCTGGCCATTACATCATCAAGGAAGAAGGTATCGGCCACCACGAAGGAGACCAAAGCTTTTAGCTCCGATCCTTTCATGCCGACAGGTTCCAGGGTCTTTTTTCCGCCGTCCACCATAAACCAGGCGGGGCTTCTGTGCACAACTACGCCGCGCACGGGGGAGAGCTGTTTGTCCGCCTCGTTGAAGATCTTCTCCACATGCTTGGGCGACACGCGCGGGTCTGCGCCCTGAATGGTGACGGAAGCCTCCACTACATATACGCGGGTAAACTCGCCGGGAACCCCGACGTTAATCTCCCGCAGTTTCCGCCGGGCCTGGGACTCCGCCTCGGAGATCGACTGCAAAATCGCGTCGTTGAGCACGACCGGATTGTTCCATTCGCCGTCGATATAGCCCTCGTATGCAGCTATACCGGCGCCGACGATATCGCACCGTTGGTTTCCGCTGGTCTCGGAGATCAGCGTAACGATTTTGCTTGTGCCAAAGTCAATCGCAGCGATTGTCGATTTCATTGCTAAACATTCCCCTGTTCCTTTATGGTCTATGGTTCATATTGCAAGCGACATTGCTCATTCAAGTGTCCGTATGCTCCCCTACAGGCTTTCGCTTGTATAAAATTCATGAATATCATGAATATTTAGAGAGCGCCATATTTTATTGTATCCTTTTTATAAGGATTTCGCAATAGGAAGCGCTTCTTTTTTTCATTTGTTTGCCTTATTTTCGGCCGTTATTTCGCTGTTTCGGCACGGCACTGCAGGAGACTGCGCTATATCGGCGGCCAAGGCATACGCTATCGTGCTTTCTCCTTCCCGCGTAGTATAGCATGGGTTACGCTGCATCGGCAACTTACAGGCCAGGTTGTTACAGGTCGACGGTGGCGGTTTTGGCTTGAAAATCACATGGTTACATGGTACATTGAAAGCTGGAAAATACACGGGCGGAGGAACTGGATGACTGATCGGATTGAACAGATACTGGAGCGGGTGGAAAAACCCGTACGCTATATAGGCGGAGAACTGAATGCCGAGGTAATACCGTTTGCCCAGGCAGAGGTTTCCTTTGCGTTTTGCTTCCCGGATACCTACGAAGTAGCCATGTCTCATCTTGGAATGAAGATACTCTATGGCATTCTAAACGCCATGCCGGGTGTGGTTTGCGAGCGCGTTTGCATGCCCTGGGTGGATATGATTGCTGAACTAAAAGCAGAGAACATTCCGCTGTTTTCACTGGAGAGCCGTACGCCGCTGCACCAGTTTGATATCGTCGGCTTTACCCTGCAATATGAAATGAGCTATTCCAACATCCTGCATATGCTTCAGATGGGCGGCGTCCCTGTTAAATCGGCGGACAGGGGAGAGGATGACGCGATCGTCGTGGCCGGCGGGCCCTGCGCGGCCAATCCCGAGCCGCTGCACGCGTTTATCGACGCATTCATGATCGGCGATGGCGAGGATGTAATCACCGAAGTGACCACCCTGCTGCGGGAGATGAAACAAGCGGGTGTATCGCGCAAAGAAAAGCTTCGCAGGCTTGCACAGGTGGAAGGCGTGTATGTGCCGTCACTCTATACTGTAACGTATCACGAAGACGGAACCATCCAAAGTTTTACGCCGGTGGACGAAACAGTCCCCGCCACGGTCCGCAAGCGCTTTGTGACCGATTTGGAAAATGCCTTTTATCCGACAGCGCCGCCCGTGCCTTATACACAGGTCGTGCATGATAGAATTGTGCTGGAGATTATGCGTGGCTGCACCCAGGGCTGCCGCTTTTGCCACGCGGGAATGTTCTACCGCCCTGTGCGCGAGCGCAGCGTGGACAAGCTGGTACAGCTGGCCCAGGAGCTGGTGGACAACACCGGCTACGAGGAAATATCGCTTTCATCGCTGTCGACAGGGGATTATTCCCACTTGCCGGAGCTTTGTAAGCGGCTGCAGGAGCAGTTTGAAGGCCAGCATGTGAACTTATCGCTGCCGTCGCTTCGCATTGACAGCGTGCTCAAGGATACCCTGGTCGATTCCCAGAATGTTCGAAAATCCAGCCTCACCTTCGCCCCGGAAGCGGGAACGCAGCGGCTGCGCGATGTTATCAACAAGGGCGTCAATCAGGACGACCTGACCGATAAGCTGAAGGACTCCTTTGAAAACGGCTGGAACAGCGTGAAATTGTATTTTATGACAGGGCTGCCCACCGAAACCATGGAGGACATCGAAGGGATATTTAAGCTGTCGAAAACGGCGATGGATACCTACTACGCGGTTCCAAAGCCCCAGCGTGCCAAGGGACTGCGCATCACGGTGAGTACATCAGTGTTCGTACCCAAGCCCTTTACGCCGTTTCAGTGGTGTGCGCAGGATACGCCCGAAGCCATGCGGGAAAAGCAGATTGCATTAAAAAACATGCTGGGCTCACTGCGCGCCGTACACTATAACTGGCACGATTCGCTGACCAGCCGCATGGAAGCCTGCTTTGCGCTGGGTGACCGCCGTATGGCCGATGTGCTGTACCGGGCCTTTGAGCTGGGCTGCAAGCTGGATGGCTGGAGCGAGCAATACCGCAACGATCTGTGGTTGCAGGCCTTTGCAGATACGGGGGTTGATCTCGCATTCTATGCCAACCGCGCCCGTAACGAGGACGAAATTTTGCCCTGGGACTTCGTTGATATTGGCGTGTCCAAGGAATTTCTCCTCAGGGAATGGCAGCGCGCACAGCGTGCGGAAGTCACGCCGGACTGCCGGCAGCATTGCAACGCCTGCGGTTTGCAGCGTGTGAAAGGATTGTGTGCCGCATGCGAATGATGGTTGTGTTTGAAAAGCCCTATGCACTGCGGCATATCGGCCATCTGGACTTGATGCGTACCATACAGCGTGCCTTGCGGCGCAGTGGCTTGCCGGTTCGCTACAGCCAGGGGTTTAACCCACATATCAAGTTGAGTTTTGCTTCACCGCTGAGTGTTGGTATCGCCGGAGAGCGCGAGATTATGGATGTTTCCATGGACGGCGAAGTCACGGAAGATGATTTTGCCGCGGCGCTGGACCGCGTAATGCCCCCCGGTATGCGTGTGAAGATGGCACGGGCGATAGAGGACAAGTTCCCAACGCTGATGCGGCTTGCGGCGGGCAGCCGGTTCCGTATCGAGCCGGACATGCCGGTTGAAGCGCTTGGCAAGGCAATCGAGTCATTGCTGGCGATGGACGAATACATGGCAATCCGCAAAACCAAAAGCGGCAAAAATATGGCCAATATCCGTCCGTTTATCAAGACCCTAGCAATAGAGGGAAACGCGCTGGCGTTTACCGCGTTCAACCTGCAAAACGGATCGCTGAAACCCGCTGTGCTACTGGGCGCATTGTTTGCGATTGCTGGTATTGAGCCCTGCTATGCCAAAGTCATTCGTGAAGCCATACTTGCCAAAGACAAGGACGACCACCTGATTCCTCTGGAGGTGCTTTCGATTGAAGGATAAGCTGCATATCCTCGTGCAGGCTGATGCAAAAGGGCGCGGTATTGCTGTAGAAGAAAACGACCGCCTGGTGGAGTACTATCAGGAAAGCGGGTCGGAGGATTCCCTCGTTAACTCCATATTTCTGGGTAAGGTCGACCGGGTTATGAAGGGGCTTGACGCTGCCTTTGTGAAATTCGGCCAGCCCAAGGCGGGCTTTCTGCCCCTTAAAGAGATGGACAGCTATACAAAAACATCGGGCGAACCAGCGCTTTCAGCAGGTGCACAGGTGATTGTGCAGGTGAAAAAGGACGCCAAGGGCGATAAGGGCGCATTTCTCACCCGCGATATCGCTTTGCCGGGGCAGTATGTGATTTTGATGCCGCTCAATCGCCACATTGGCGTATCCGAACGGGTAACGGACGAAGCACAGCGAAAAACACTGGTGGAGATCGGGAAAAAGCTTGCAAACCATGCGTTTGGAATCATCCTGCGCCATGCGGCTGTAGAGCAGAGCGAAAAGGCCTTGCGCCTTGAGCTGGAATCCCTGCAATCGCGCTGGACGCTGATTCAGGAAAAAGCCGAGCATTTCAAAGCGCCGGAGCTGCTCTATCAGGAGGATTCGCTTTTGTCCGTGCTGGTGCGCGATTATGCGGCCCGTTATAACCTGACAATCACCTGCAACGATCAGGTGAACCGCATGCCCGCTGCGCCAATTGGCATCCTATGGGAGCAAATCGGCGACGAGGAGCTGGACATCCTATGGGCTAAGCACGCAATTGACCAGCAGGTACGTACGGCACTATCCCGCCGGGTACCCCTTGCAAACGGCGGCACCTTAACCATAGACGAGCGGGAAGCGCTTACGACCATTGATGTCAACTCCGGCTCGTTCACCGCCAATGAAGATGCCGCGTATCAGCTGAACATGTCTGCCTGCGGGGAGATTGCCGCGCAGATTCGGCTGCGCAACCTATCGGGCATTATCATCATCGACTTTGTGGATATGGATACCGACGAGCAGCGATCGCAGGTATCGGCCGCATTGCAGAATTACCTCTCGCGGGAACGGCAAAAAACCGTTATCCACGGCTTTACCAGCCTGGGACTTTTAGAAATAACGCGCAAACGCATGGGTTTGACCCTGCGTGACCAGCTCAAAGAACCCTGCGATGTTTGCGGGGGCACAGGCTACAAGCGGAAAGGGAAGCACACAGTTGCGTAAGGAACCAGTACAGATCTCCAAAGAGGAGATGGATTCGCAGGCGATGGCAATGGATGCGTTTCGCACCCTGGACGCCTGCCCAAGAAGCTACCATATCGTAACCTTCGGCTGCCAGATGAACGCCCATGATTCGGAAACCATTTCCGGCATGATGGAGCGCATGGGCATGGAGGAAGCACAGGATAGGCGGGACGCTGACCTGGTGATTTTTAACACCTGTTGCGTGCGTGAAAACGCCGAGCGCCGCGCCCTTGGCAATGTCATATGGCTGAAACAGCTGAAAAAGAATAAGCCCGATCTGCTGATCGCCGTTTGCGGCTGCATGATTCAGCAAGCGCACATGGCAGAGAGAGTACTCAAGCAATACCCGTTTATCGACCTGGCTTTCGGTACGCACAACCTGTACCAACTGCCGTCGCTGCTGACAGCCTTGGTGGAAAAACGGCAGCGGGTGATTTCGATCAGCCGGGAGGAATCCCTGATCGCTGAAGGCATGCCGGTGAAGCGGCTGAATAACTACAAAGCTTTTATCAACATCATGTACGGCTGCGATAACTTTTGCACCTATTGCGTTGTGCCCTATGTACGCGGGCGGGAGCGCAGCCGCCGTATGGACGATATTTTACGCGAGGCTGAAACCCTGCAAAAGGCAGGCGTGCAGGAGATTATGCTGCTGGGCCAAAACGTAAACAGCTATGGCGATGGGCGCGAATTTCCAAAGCTTTTACAAGCGCTGGATCAAATCGGCATTCCCCGCATCCGCTTTATGACCTCGCACCCCAAGGACCTGTCCGATGAACTGATTGCGGTCATGGCCGGTGGCAAGCATATCTGCAATCATTTGCACCTGCCCGTGCAGAGCGGGTCCAACGCAATTCTCAAAGCCATGAACCGCGGCTACACGCGCGAGCAGTACATCCAGCGCGTGCAGGATTTACGAAGCGCGGTGCCGGATATCGGTATCACCACCGATTTTATTGTCGGATTTCCGGGTGAAACACAGCAGCAATTTATGGATAGTGTTTCACTGGTCGACGAAATCGGGTATGATTCTGCTTTCACCTTTATCTATAGCCCGCGCATTGGCACTGCCGCTGCGAAGATGAAGGATCAAGTGCCGGCGGATGTATCCGCCGAGCGTATCCAAACCCTGATCAAGGTCATGGAACAGAGCACACAGCGCGTGAACCAGTCGCTGGTTGGAACCACCGAGCAGGTACTGGTGGAAGGCGTGTCGAAACGCTCTAAGTCCATGGTGTCAGGCAAGGGACGGCGAAATATCACCGTAACCTTAGCAGGAGATCAGCGGGATATCGGTAAACTATTACAGGTGAAGATCATCTCGGTAGCGACCAATACGCTCCGGGGAGAAAAGGAGACTATGGAATGAATAAGGTACTTGTACAGGCAGAACTACTGGGGGAGGCTATCCTCGAAAGCGAAGAATACGTTTCTATGCGCCTGGCAGAACAGGCGGTTCTCGATAACAAAGAAGCGCAACAGCTGATCCAGGAATACTCTGAGCTCAAGGATGCATTTCAGGAAGAAATGACCAAAAAGCCGCTGGATAATGAAGCCATTACCAAAGCCGGCGAAGCCGTGAAAGCCACGGAAGAAAAGCTTGCAGGCAACGAACTGATCAATACCATGCGCGAAAAAAGCGGTGCGTATTCCGATCTGATGCAGGAGCTCAACGCCGTCATCGGCCGCGTAGTGAATGGCGAACCGGAAGAGGCCAGCTGTTCCGGCGGGTGCGAAGGTTGCGGAGGGTCTTGCAGCCACTAAATCAATCGTATAGTCAGAGGTACACATGCCGATTTCACCCATGATGCAGCAATACCTGAACATCAAGCAGAAGCATGAGCACTGTTTGTTATTTTACCGTGTCGGAGATTTCTATGAAATGTTCTTTGAGGACGCGAAAATCGCCTCCAAGGAACTGGAACTCGTTTTAACCGGCAAGGATTGCGGACTTTCGGAACGTGCGCCGATGTGCGGCGTTCCGCATCATGCGGTGAATACGTATGTACAGCGTCTGATTGAAAAAGGCTATAAAGTCGCCATTTGCGAGCAGCTGACTGAGCCCACCAAGGGCAAGCAGCCGGTGGAACGCGACGTGGTACGCATTATCACGCCCGGTACCGTGGCCGACAGCGCCATGCTCGACGAAAAAGCAAACGCCTATATCCTCTGTTTGTATTTCAGGGGAAAGGGCGTTGCTTTGGCGTATACGGATGTTTCAACCGGCGAGTTCACCGTGGGTTTAATTGAAAACACCGGCAAACGCCTGCGCGATGAACTGGCCCGCATTGCGCCGCGCGAGATGCTGGTCAGCGACGAGCAGGCATTGCTGGATGCAATAAAAGAAGAGCTTCCGGTTTCGGACATTCCCTCGGTCGCGTTTGATAGAAAGAACGCCGAAAGAGAACTGAAAGAGCACTTTCAGGTTGCGTTCCTAAACGCCCTGGGCTTTGAGGACAGGGATATTCGCGTCAATGCGGCAGGAGCGCTGCTTAAGTATCTAAACGATACGCAAAAGAACGCACTGTCGCACATCACCCAGGTATCGTTCCATCAGGGACAAAGCACCATGCTGCTGGACAGCGCTACGCGCCGCAACCTGGAATTGACCCAGACCATGCGTGCAGGCGAGCGTAAAGGCTCGCTGCTATGGCTGCTGGACAGAACCAAAACGGCCATGGGCGCCAGGCTTTTAAAAACCTGGGTGGAAGAACCGCTCATCAGCAAAGAGCGCATTGACATGCGTCTTGATGCTGTGGAAGCGCTGAAAACCGATGTGCTGGCCGCTGATGATTTGACGCAGGAGCTGGCAAACGTATCCGATCTGGAGCGGCTATTGTCCAAGCTCAGCTACCAGAGCTTTAATGCGCGCGATAGTTTGGCGCTGCGCCGTTCGCTGCTGTGCGTAAAGCCTGTCAAAGACAAGCTGAAACCCTTCACGGTTTCCGGTATTGAAGTGCTGTGGCATTCGCTGGCCCCCTTGCAGAGCCTATGTGATTTGATCGGAAAGGCCATTCATCCGGATGCGCCGCCTGCGATTACCGAGGGTGGTATTATTGCAGACGGCTACAATGAAGAGCTGGATGAGTATCGCAATGCGGCCCTCCATGGCAAGCAATGGCTGATGGAGCTGGAAGCCAAAGAACGGGAAGAAACGGGCATCAAGAACCTGAAAATCCAGTACAATCGGGTCTTTGGGTACTATATCGAGGTGACGAAGTCCAACCTCGCATTGGTGCCGGATCGCTATACCCGCAGGCAGACGCTGGCCAATGCCGAGCGCTACATTACCCAGGAGTTAAACGAGATCGAGCGCAAAATTACCGGCGCGCAGCAAGCGGCGATCGCGCTGGAAACGAAGCTGTTTGCCGAAGTTCGCAAACTCATTGAGCGCGAGATTCCCGCCATTCAGAAAAATGCCCTGGCGCTCAAAACGCTGGATGCCCTTTTATCCCTGTCCAAGGTGGCGCGGGAGTACGGGTATGTAAAGCCGGATATGCTGCAAAACGGGGTACTGGAAATTAAAAACGGCAGGCACCCCATTGTAGAGCGCATGCTCACGCAGGAGCCATTTGTGCCAAACGATACCTTGATGGACACGGCGGATCACCGCATGTTGATCGTAACCGGCCCCAACATGGCCGGAAAGAGCACGTATATGCGACAAGTGGCGCAGATTGTAGCCATGGCGCAGATCGGCAGCTTTGTTCCGGCAGACAGTGCCAGAATTGGCATTGTTGACCGTATTTTCACCCGGATCGGCGCATCGGACGATCTGGCAGGCGGGCAGAGCACCTTTATGGTGGAAATGAGCGAAACGGCGAGCATACTTCGAAATGCCACAGCCGATTCGCTGATTATTCTGGACGAGATCGGCCGGGGAACCAGCACCTTTGACGGGCTAAGCATCGCCTGGGCGGTGGTGGAATATATTCTCGATCCAAAAAAACTCGGTGCCAAAACGCTGTTTGCTACACATTATCACGAACTCAGCGAGCTGGAAGGCCGCTATAAGGGCGTGAAAAATTACTGTATTACCGTAAAGGAACACGGCGAAGATGTGATTTTCCTGCGCAAGATTATGCCCGGCGGTGCGGACAAGAGCTATGGCGTGCATGTGGCGCGCATTGCAGGGATTCCGCCAAAAGTGGTGTCCCGCGCGCATGAAATTCAGGCGCGACTGGAAGTCAGCGATATCAACCAGGAAACCATCAGCCAAAACATACTAGAGACGAAAAAGAAGAAGGACAGGCAGGTGGACCTGTTTCACTTGGAACATGACGAACTGGTGGAAGAACTGCAAGCACTTGATGTAAACGCCTTGACCCCTATGGATGCACTCAACCACCTCTACCGTCTGCGCGAGAAAGCCAGGAAACTTTAATGAATACCGAATTCAACAGACCCATACATAAACTATCCCCGGACATCGTAGGCAAAATTGCCGCCGGTGAGGTAGTAGAACGTCCGGCTGCGGCCGTGAAGGAGCTCGTAGAAAACGCCATCGATGCGGGGGCAACTGCCGTAACCGTGGAGCTGACCGACGGGGGCATTAGTTCGCTTCGCGTATCGGACAACGGCTCCGGGATACCCGCCCAGCAAATGAAAATGGCCTTTGAGCGACACGCGACCAGCAAGTTGGATACGGCCGAGGAACTGTTCCGTGTCCATACGCTGGGCTTTCGCGGTGAAGCGCTTGCATCCATTGCGGCAGTGTCCAAGGTCAGCTGTGTTTCCAAAACTGCCGAAGCCGAATATGGCATGAAAGCGCAGCTAGAGGCCGGGCAGTTTGTGGACTTTCGCGAAGCGGCCAGCCCCGTAGGCACAGCCATTACAGTAAGTGAGTTGTTTTTCAATGCGCCTGTGCGCTTGAAATTCCTGAAAAAACCGGCTGCTGAGGCTGCACTGGTATCGGACTATCTGGTTCGGCTGATATTAAGCCGCCCGGATATCGCATTCCGCTTTGTCAGTCAGGGGAAAACCATTTATCGCTCCACAGGCGACGGCAAGCTGCTTTCCGCCATTTATGCTGTGTACGGTAAAGATGCCGCCCAGACCATGAAGCCCGTGTCCGGGAACGCTGGCGGCGTATTGATTGACGGCTATGTCGGTGTGCAGGAACTATCACGCGGCAACCGCCAGCAACAGAGCTTTTTTGTTAACGGCCGTTATTTCCGCGACGATTTGCTCTCCAGAGCACTGGAAGCGGGCGTGGAAGGCTATGTGATGATCGGGCGCTATCCGATCTGCGCGCTGAACCTGACCATGGCCTACGAGCAGGTGGATGTAAACGTCCACCCCAACAAGCTGGAAGTTCGTTTCCAAAACCCGCAGGCTGTGGCCGAAGCAATTGAAACAGTGGTTCGTGAAGCCATGCAGGAAGAAACCATCGCCGCCAAGTTGGCCCCTGCGCCCGATCCGCCCAAGGCCGCACCGCCGCCCATTGAGGTGGTACACCTGACAGACGATAGCGAGACACCGTTCGTTTCCCAGGTGATTCAAAGCAGCCGCCCGGTACTGCGCGATGAGGCGCGTGTGCAATTGCATGATGAAATCGACGAGCACGAGCCCGTGCCTGTTGTGCCGGAACCGGAGGATGTCGTGCAGGAGAACATTCCCGGCACGGAAGCGGCCGTCAATGTCCGCTATATCGGGCAGGTATTCAACACGTTTCTGTTGTTTGAAGCGGGGGAGAGCATGCTGCTGATTGACCAGCATGCCGCTCACGAGCGGGTACTGTTTGACAGGCTGATGAAACGCTATCAGGGGCAGTTGCAGTCCCAGCGATTGTTAACCCCGATGCTGATCCCCCTGACAGCCAAGGATATTGAAAAGGTTGCCGAGATTGCGCAGGAGCTGCAGTCCATCGGCTTTGAGCTGGATATATTTGATGCAAACTCCGTTGCCGTTAGAGCTACCCCGGTTATTTTGGGAGAAGCCGACCCGGTACGGGAGCTATTGATCGATATTCTGGATGCTAGCTACGGGAAAGCCAAAGGCATTCCGGAGGAGCGTCTGAAACAGCGGGTTGCACAAATGGCTTGCAAGCATGCTATCAAAGGCGGCGATATTTTGTCGCACAGCGATGTGGCGATGCTCATTCGCCAAATGCTGGATACCGGCGTACAGCCCACCTGCCCACACGGCAGACCTATTGTGCAACAAATGACCAAGCGCGAGCTGGAAAAGCGCTTTAAGCGCATCCCATGAGCAAACCGCAAGTACTGGTTGTTGCCGGGCCTACGGCCAGCGGTAAATCCGCGCTGGGCATGGCGCTGGCAAAGCAACTTGGCGGCGAGATCGTCTGTATGGACTCCATGCAGGTGTATCGGCGCATGGATATCGGTACCGCCAAACCCACGGCAGAGGAACGCAAGCAGATTCCACACCACTTGGTGGATATCCGGCAGCCGGATGCAGCCTACTCCGTAGCGCAGTATGCTGCTGATGCTACGCAGGCCATTGAAAGTATTCTGTCGCGCGGGCATGTGCCCATACTGGTTGGCGGTACCGGCTTTTACCTGCGTGCATTGACCCACGGGCTGCACCTTGGTGGTGTGCCCAGCGACCCGGATTTGCGTGAAAAGCTGAAAGCCGAAGCAAGCGATGAAGCGGGCCGTAAACGCCTGCACGACAGGCTAAAAGCCGTTGATCCTGTATCTGCGGCCCGCCTGCATGAAAACGATGTGACACGGGTATCCCGCGCGCTGGAAGTGTTCGAGTTGACGGGTAAACCCATTTCAACGCTTGAGCAGCCGGCCTATAACAGTCCTTTTGCCTTTTGCATTCTGGGAACGGACTTTGAGCGGGCGGCATTGTACCGCCGCATTGATGCCCGCGTTGACCAAATGATGGCGGCAGGGTTGCTGGATGAGGTTCAGGCGCTGCTAAGCAGCGGCGTACCCAAAGAAGCGCAGGCCATGCAGGGGATTGGCTATAAGGAGCTGGTTCCTGTGATTGCGCAGGGCGCATCGCTACAAGGCGCGGTCGCACAGATCAAGCAAAACTCGCGCCGCTATGCCAAGCGGCAGTGGACCTGGTTTCGCCGTGAAGATCGCATACATTGGCTGGACATGGCGAGCCCGGCTGCTTATGATAAGGCCTTGGAAACGATACAAGCCTTTGTAGAAGGGACGAACGTATGAACATACGGGAGACGATAGCGCAGGCTGAGCATACATGTGCCAGTGCATTTGAGCGCATAGAAGCAATTGAACTGGATAACACGCAGCGCGTGCTGAGTGTATTTCGTGCCCATCAGGTTGCCGCGCGTCATTTCAGCCAAACCACAGGCTACGGCTACGATGATATCGGGAGGGATACACTGGAAGCGATGTACGCGGATATCTTTGCAGCCGAGGCGGCTATCGTAAGGCCGCAGATCGCTTCGGGTACGCATGCGCTGTCGCTTGCATTGTTTGGACTACTGTTGCCCGGCGATGAGCTGCTAAGCGTGACCGGAAAGCCGTACGACACGCTGGATGGCGTGATCGGCATCAGCGAAAGCAACATGGGATCGCTGCGGGAGATGGGCGTTACCTACGCCCAGGTTGACATGAATGTCGCCGGTTTGGACCTTGAGGCGATTGCAAACGCGATCACCCCTAAAACCAAGGTGGTCTATGTCCAGCGCAGCCGGGGGTATGCCGCGCGTATACCACTGATGCCCAAGGATTTTGCACCGCTGAAAGCGTTGCTGCAAAGCTTGCATTCCAAAGCGCTATTGGTGGTGGATAACTGCTATGGCGAGTTCACCCAGACGAAGGAACCGACACACTACGGCGCGGATGTATGCATCGGCAGTCTGATCAAAAACCCCGGCGGGGGACTGGCGCAAACAGGCGGCTATATTGCTGGGTCGCAGTCGGCTATCGACCGCATTGCCTGCCGCCTGACGGCACCATCGGTCGGCTTGGAGGTTGGCAGCTACGCCGCCGGCTATCAGGCATTGTATCAGGGCTTGTTTTTAGCGCCGCATGTGGTGGCACAGGCGCTGAAGGTGGCAGTGCTTGCCGCCGCCGTGTTTGATAGCATGGATATGAAAACAACGCCCGGAATTGATGACAAAAGAAGCGATATTATTCAGGCGCTGGAGCTGGGAACACCAGAGCGGCTGATAGCGTTTTGCCAAGGCATTCAGGCAGCATCGCCTGTGGACAGTATGGCCATGCCGGAGCCCTGGGATATGCCGGGATATCAGGAACAGGTCATTATGGCGGCGGGCACCTTTGTATCCGGCGCGAGCATTGAGCTATCCGCCGATGCCCCGCTGCGGGAGCCCTTTACCGTGTATTTGCAGGGTGGGCTTAGCTACAGCCACGGGAAAATTGCACTGATTCAAACACTGGAATCCATGGAAGAGCAGGGATTATTATGATGCGACTACAGAAATACATGGCGTTATGCGGTGTGGCTTCGCGCCGTGCCAGCGAAGAGATGATCGCCGCAGGGCGCGTAACCGTGGACGGGAAAATAGTCACCGCCATGGGCGTGCAGGTGGAAGAGGGCCAACGTGTCTGCGTGGACGGCAAGCAGATTGCACCGGAAGAGCACAAGTATTACATCCTCTACCATAAGCCTGCCGGTGAAATGAGCACCGCCAGCGACCCGGAAGGCCGCGCAACGGTGCTGGACAAGTTTACCGACTTTCCCGCCAGGCTGTACCCGGTGGGGCGACTGGATTATGATTCGGAAGGGCTGCTGCTCTTAACCAACGATGGCGACCTGACCGAGCAGATGCTCCACCCGTCCAAAGAGGTGGAAAAGACCTATCTGGCACGTATCACCGGCCGCCTGAGCGATGAGGAAACGGCACAGCTCATTCGTGGTGTGAACATTGATGGCCGCCGCACCAGCCGCGCCAGAGTTCGCGAACTGCGTGTGGATGGAGGCGTGTCCGATATCCTCATCACCATTCACGAAGGGCGCAACCGCCAGGTGCGTAAAATGGTGCAGTCTGTCGGCCATGAGGTGCTCATGCTTCGGCGCGTACGCTTCGGCCCGCTAACGCTTGGCGAACTCAAGCGCGGCCAATGGCGCGAGCTGACGGAGGCGGAAATTCAAACGCTGAAATCACTCTGATGCCCTGTTCTTTTACTGTATGAGCCTTGAAAACAGACACCGCTGCCTATACAATGGATAGGCAGTTTTTGTATGGATTGCAAGCAAAAAGGAAAGAGGAATTCGATGCAAAAGATACCCATGACCACCCCGCTTGTCGAGATGGACGGCGATGAGATGACTCGCATTCTCTGGCAGATGATTAAAGATAAGCTCATTTTGCCGTATGTGGATTTGAAGACCGAGTACTATGACCTTGGCCTTGAAAAGCGTGACGAGACCGATGACCAGATCACTGTGGATTCCGCCAACGCGGCGATGAAGTACGGTGTGGCGGTCAAGTGTGCAACCATCACCCCCAACGCCCAGCGCGTGGAGGAGTTCGGCCTCAAGCAGATGTGGAAAAGCCCCAACGGTACCATCCGCGCCATTATGGATGGCACGGTGTTCCGCGAGCCGATTTTCGTCAAGGGAATCAGCCCCACGGTGCGAACCTGGTGCAAGCCTATCACCGTTGCGCGTCACGCCTATGGCGATATTTATAAAGATGTGGAATTCCAGGTACCCGGCACGGGCAAGGCAGAACTTAGCTTTACCGATGCTGAGGGGAACCGCTCGTCTCAAACCATCCACGATTTTGATGGCCCGGGCATCATCCAGGGGCTGTTCAATACCGATAAAAGCATTGTGGGCTTTGCCAACGCCTGCTTCCGGTATGCGCTGGAAAAGAAACGCGATCTTTGGTTTTCCACCAAGGATACGATTTCCAAAGTTTATGACCATCACTTCAAAGATATCTTTGCCGAGCTTTATGAAAGCCAATACAAGCAGGCGTTTGAAGATGCCGGGATTGAGTATTTCTATACCCTGATCGATGATGCCGTCGCCCGTGTTATGCGCAGTGAAGGCGGCTTTGTATGGGCGCTGAAAAACTATGATGGCGATGTGCTCAGCGATATGGTTGCCATGGCCTTTGGCAGCCTGGCCATGATGACCAGCGTGCTGGTATCGCCCACGGGTCAGTTTGAGTACGAAGCGGCGCACGGCACCGTGACCCGCCACTACTACCGCCACCGCGATGGCAAGGAAACCAGCACCAACCCGGTCGCAACCATCTTCGCATGGACCGGCGCACTGCATAAGCGCGGCGAGCTGGATGGCATTGATGCGCTGTGTACGTTTGCCAAATCGCTTGAAAAAGCCACCCTGCAAACCATTGAGAGCGGCGAAATGACCAAAGATCTTGCGCTATTGTATGAAGGCGAAGCGAAAACCCTGAATACCGAAGCGTTTATGGATGCGATCGCAGCGACGCTTAAGACCCTGCAAGCAAGCTGATGTAGTGCGAAAGCGGTATGCCAAGCAGCAAACCGACCAGCACAATCGCAAGTAAATGGATGGGATACAAACCGTATCCCATCCATTTTGGTATACGGAGTTCGGATTTGGTTTGGATCAGGATCAGTGGTAGCGCCATCCACATAAACGCCTGCATTTGGAAGAACAGCTCTTTAATTGTGCCCAGTAGTCCCTGATTCATAAATGAAAGCGAGACACCGAACAGGGACGATACGGGGAAGCTGATAGACCCCCAGTAGGCGGCAAACGCAAGGAAGGTAGCCGCAAGTGCCGGACGCGAACGTCTGGCTGCGTATAAGACCAATATGAATAAAAAGCCATTCAGGCCGTAATCGACATGGATATACTGCAAAAGCACGATGCACAGCGCCGGTGCCCAATATTGACTGCCGTGTACCATGGCTTTGATGCCTGCAATCGCCAGTACCGCAATACTAAACAGGAACAGGATGTTGAAATCCGTCCAGCTATGGCCCAGTGCCATCACGTATACCGGCTGGGAGATTGCCCCAAGGAGGAACAGCCGAAGCGCATACCGCAGCGCACTGCGCGTGAATTCGCTGCCCACAACCAGGCACCAGGCGTACAGCGGCATGGCGATGCGGCCAAAAACCCGAAATTCCATCACCTGGGGGAAAAATACCAGTCCGACATGATCGATGATCATGAAGAAAAGCGCGATCAGCTTCAGCAGCGAAGTATCGGTATTTCCCGCAATGCGCGGCCTTGTATCGGCGGTGCTGGTTTGAAGGTCAGACATCATCGCTTACCAGTTGGATAGCAGCGTTGCCAGTAATATGCCACCAACCATAACAACCGCGATGATAATCGTTGCAATCCGGTACAGGAGTTTCTTGCGCTTCTGCCTGGATTTAGCGCTGGTCTTTTTAGCCATGAATTACCCTCCGTAACGTTCAAGTATAGCGGCATTATAGCACATGCGCATAAGGGGAACAAGACACCGCAACGTGCTGACAACTCACCGGTTTTGGAATGTAAAAAGCGCAAAACCGGCACGGGAAAGCGTTGCATTTTTCAAAATCCATGCTATACTATAATGGTCAAAGATAGTCAACACTTTGGCGAGGAGGAGTCAAGTATGCGCCTGAGCGACACGATCGAACAGTTTATCAAAACCATGCTGACGCATGATGAAAACGAAATCGAGCTAAAGCGCAACGAGCTGGCTGAGTATTTTAACTGCGCACCTTCGCAGATTAACTACGTGCTTGCAACGCGGTTCACACCCGACCATGGGTATTTAATCCAAAGCCGCCGCGGCGGGGGAGGGTACATCCGCATTTTCCGCATGCACCAGGACACCAGCGAGCAGCTCGTATACCTATTGGAGGAGCGCGTCGGAGATCAGATATCAGCCTTAAAGGCCGATCACCTGATTACCCAGCTCAAGGAGCGTGAAGTGCTCTCACCCATGGAAGCGGGCGTGATGAAAGCAGCGGTTGAAGAATCCAGCTACACACTTCCCATCCATGCCGCGGTGAAGGATGCACTGCGCGCAAAGATACTCAAAGCGATGCTTTTACAGATTGCCAGGAAGAGCGAAACTTCCTTAGGAGGATAACATGGCGATATTCGGAAGGTTTACCCAGCGGGCGCAGCAAACCATAGCCTATGCACAACAGGCGTCTGTCGCCCTGAAACAACAATACGTGGGCACTGAGCATATTTTGCTCGGTTTGCTCAAAGATCCTGACCATACAATGACCCGGCTGCTGCCAGAGCAGGTGACCTATGCAAGCGTCATGGAACGCGTGCGTGACCTGGGCGAGGGCACATCCACCGTGCGTGGTATTTTGGAACTGACCCCCCGGTCTAAAAAGCTGTTAGAGGCCAGCATTATTCAGTCCAAGCGCTTCAACCATGCCTATGTCGGCACGGAGCACTTCTGGCTTGCCATGCTGCGGGAAGAGGAAAGCGTTGCTGTGACCATCCTGCGTGATTTGGATGTCGATACCGAAGCCCTGTCCCAGGCATTAACCAAGGTTTTACAGTCGGATAAGGTAAACCCCGATCTGATTCCGGCCAAAGTCAAAGAAAAAGAAGACAGCGAATCCCCTCTGGAGAAATACTGCCGTGATTTGACCAAAGCCGCCCAAAGCGGCGAGCTGGACCCTGTGGTCGGCCGGACCAAGGAAATGGAACGCATTATCCAAATCTTAAGCCGCCGCACCAAAAACAACCCCGTTCTGGTCGGCGAGCCCGGCGTTGGTAAAAGCGCTGTGGTCGAAGGCCTGACCATGATGATCGCTGCCGGTAAAGCGCCGGAGACCGTTGCCAATAAGCGCATTCTGTCGCTGGATTTGGGCAGCATGATTGCCGGCAGCAAGTACCGTGGCGAGTTTGAAGAACGCCTCAAGGATACGCTCAAGGAGATTAAAAAAGAAGGAAACATCATTATCTTTATTGATGAGTTCCATACATTGGTCGGTGCGGGCAAAGCCGAGGGCAGCATTGATGCCGCCAATATACTGAAACCCGCCCTGGCGCGTGGTGAGCTGCAATGCATCGGCGCGACGACCATCGAGGAATACCGCAAGCATATTGAAAAAGACCCGGCACTGGAACGCCGCTTCCAGCCCGTTAAGGTGTTTGAGCCGTCGGTGGACGAAACCCTGGCAATACT
This sequence comes from Candidatus Limiplasma sp., assembly GCA_963678055.1. GTDB lineage: Bacteria > Bacillota > Clostridia > Christensenellales > Aristaeellaceae > CAXXOK01. Next base: position 1,826,994 of record OY782679.1, on the reverse strand, counting down.
CGAAGGTCTGCGCGAAAGCTATGAAAAGCACCATCAGGTGAAAATCACCGATGATGCCTTGCGCGCATCCGTAACGCTGTCCGACCGCTATATTTCCGACCGTCGCTTGCCTGACAAGGCCATCGACCTGATGGATGAAGCCGGTTCGCATGTGCGCTTGCGCCGCTATAAGAAAACCCCCAAGGTTCGCGAGCTGGAAGAACAGCTGCATTGCCTGAAAAACGACTTGAAGGACGCTATACAGGCGGACGATGACAAGCGCATTTTAGAACTCAAGGATATCATCAAGCAGCTGGAAGAAACCATTGAAAAGAAAAAAGCGGAATGGCAGGCGCGCCGCGCCAAAATCCATTCCTCGGTCAAGGAAGAAGACATTGCCCAAATCGTGTCCAGCTGGACGGGGATTCCCCTTAAGCGCATGACACTGAATGAAGGTAAGCGCCTGCTACAGATGGAAGACACCCTGCACAAGCGTGTCATCGGGCAGGAAGAAGCCATATCGGCAGTCAGCCGTGCGCTGCGCAGAGCACGCGCCGGATTGCAAGACCCCAAACGGCCTATCGGCTCGTTTATTTTCCTCGGCCCCACGGGCGTTGGTAAAACGGAACTGTGCCGCGCACTTGGCGAGGCGATATTCGGCGATGAAAAAGCCGTCATTCGCATCGACATGAGCGAATACATGGAAAAACACAGCGTATCCCGCCTGGTAGGCTCACCTCCCGGATATGTCGGCTTTGAAGAAGGCGGTCAGCTCACCAAACAGGTGCGCCAGCAGCCGTACAGCGTTGTGCTGTTTGACGAGGTTGAAAAAGCCCATCCCGATGTGTTTAATATCCTATTGCAGATTATGGATGACGGCCGCCTGACCGATAGTGACGGGCGCGTGGTGAACTTCAAAAACACCATCGTCGTTATGACCAGTAACGCAGGCGCCCATTCCATTATCGGCAAGCAAAGCCTTGGCTTTGGCGGCATGATTGAAACCGTGCGCGATTACGAAAAGATGAAAGAACGCATCATGACGGAGGTCAAGGATGTGTTCCGGCCGGAGTTTATCAACCGTGTGGACGAATTGATCGTATTCCATGCACTCGAAGCAGACGATATGGTCAAGATTGCAGGCCTGATGCTACGTAACGTGACCAAGCGCTTGGAAGAGCAAAATATCAGCCTGGAATACGACCAGGATGTGGTCAACCTGCTGGCGACCGAGGGTTACGATGTGAACTACGGTGCGCGTCCACTGCGGCGTACTATCCAGCGTGTTGTGGAGGATTCCTTAAGCGAAGAAATTATCGCGGGCCGCATTGCCCTGGGTGATATGGTGCATCTGTTTGTTAAGGATGGAAAACTGGAGTTTGAACGCTCCTGCCGCATTACCGATCTCATCAGTCAACCAGCCAAGGCATAAGCAAACGAAAACCCAACAAAAACCGCGCAAGCGGTTTTTGTTTTTTCTGAAAAAAGCTTTTGCGATGGCAACGGAAGGTATGCTATAATAGGTAAGCAAACACATGTTCTTTTCTGCCGAATGCCCTCAATCCGCCGGTAGAACACAAGAGCAGCGAACGATTCATTCGCGGAGGACAGCATGAATATCGATCAATTGACGGCTAAGCTCAAACAGGATCCCGCCTTCATGGACAATGTAACGACCTGGGAAACCATACCGGCTCGCGAAGGGCAGATGGTGGACTTTCCCGCGTCCATGGATACGCGGCTGACAGCCGTTTTGCAAAAGCGCGGCATCAAGAAGCTGTATACCCATCAGGCTTCGGCCTGGGATGCAGCAGCGCAGGGGAAGGATTATGTGGTCGTTACGCCCACAGCAAGCGGCAAAACCCTGTGCTATAACCTGCCGGTGCTGTCCGCCATTTTACAGGATCGGGATTCGCGCGCGCTGTACCTGTTTCCCACCAAAGCGCTGGCGCTGGATCAGGCCGGGTCGCTGTATGATCTGATCGAGGCCATGGACGTGGATGTGAAAGCCTACACATACGACGGTGACACCCAAGTGTCGGCCCGCAAAGCCATTCGCCAGGCGGGTCATATCGTGGTCACCAACCCGGATATGATGCATTCCAACATTCTGCCGCACCACACCAAATGGGTGAAGTTGTTTGAAAACCTGAAATACATTGTCATTGACGAAATTCATATGTACAGAGGTGTGTTCGGCAGCCACCTGGCCAATGTTCTGCGCCGCCTGATGCGTCTGTGCGACTTTTACGGCAGCAAACCCAAGTTTATTTTGTGCTCTGCCACCATCGCTAACCCCGCAGAGCTTGGAGAAACGCTCACGGGCCGCCACATTGATATGATTGACAACAACGGCGCACCGGTAGGGGAAAAGCATTTTGTGTTTTACAATCCGCCGGTGGTCAACAAGCAACTGGGTATCCGCAAAGGTGCGCTGAATGAAACCCGCACACTGGCACAAACGCTGCTGCATAACGATATTCCGACCATCGTATTTGCTAAAAGCCGTGTACAGGTCGAAGTACTAACCCGTGCGCTAAAGACCAGCGGCAAAAACGGCGATGCCGTGCGCGGGTATCGCGGTGGCTATCTGCCCAGCGAACGGCAGAAAATTCAGCGCCAGCTGCGCGCCGGAGAAATCAAGCTGGTGGTCTCTACCAATGCGCTGGAGCTGGGCGTGGATATCGGATCGCTGACGGCCTGTGTGCTGTGCGGCTATCCCGGAACTATCGCCAGCACCTGGCAGCAGGCCGGGCGTGCAGGCAGGCGCAACGAAACGGCGCTTACCATCATGGTTGCGTCCTCTGCGCCGATCGACCAGTACATTGTGGGGCACCCGGAGTACTTTTTGAACCAGTCGCCGGAGCATGCGCTGCTGCACCCGGATAACCTATACATCCTCTTATCGCATGTGAAATGTGCCGCGTTTGAGCTGCCCTTTGAAGACGGGGAGCAGTTTGGCAATGTAAGCGATACACAGCAGTTTTTGGAGTTCCTGACCGAAGGCGGTATTCTGCGGCATGTGGGTACCCGCTACCACTGGTCGGCGGAAGAATTTCCTGCCAGCGAAATCAACCTGCGTTCGGCCACGACCGAAAATTTTGTCATCATTGATATCTCCGACCCGACCCATCACCGTGTAATCGGCGAAATGGATCGCTTTACCGTGCCCATGCTCTTGCACGAAAACGCCATCTACCTGCACGGCGGAAACCAGTATCAAGTTGAGAAGTTAGACTTTGATGCCTGCAAGGCCTATATCCGCGCCGTGGATGTGGATTATTATACCGATGCGGATATGAATGTTGCTATCGGTGTACTGGACGAGATGAAGGAAAAAGCGCTGGATTGCGGTGCGCAGCTGACCCTTGGGGAACTCAAGGTGACCACGATTGTGAAAATCTTCAAGAAGATGAAGCTGGACACCCATGAAAACCTGGGTTTTGGCGAGGTTATGCTGCCAGAGAGCAACATGCATACGACAGGCATGTGGTGGACGCTGCCGGAAAGCATCTCCGAGCATTACCGAAACGATGAACTGCAAAACGCCATGATGGGGATTTCCAATCTGCTGGCGATTGTTGCGCCCATCTACCTGATGTGCGCACCGCGCGATATCAAGATCGTGTATCAGGTCAAAGCGCCGCACACCGACAGGCCGACGATCTTCCTGTACGATCAGTACCCCGGCGGCATCGGTCTGAGCGAAAAAGCCTATGAAATGCAGGATATGCTGCTGGAGCATGCCTTGAATGTGGTAGAAAGCTGCGATTGCCGGGACGGCTGTCCAAGCTGTGTCGGTCCCATGAACGATGAGGACGCACACGGCAAGAACGCAGCGATTCATATTCTGCGGGAGCTTCTCAAATGCCGAGCCTGAAGGACAAACTGCGCATGATCGGTGCGGAAACCAAATCACAAAAGCAGTCTCCGACAAAACCTGCCGCACGCGAATGCTACCGGGTTTCGGAGCGCTACCCGCTGGCATCATTCCCCGATGCCAAACACATGAGCGCCGGGATTCTGCAAGAAATTTACGGCACGGCGTTTCCCGCGTCTGTCCGCATGCAGGATATACTATTTTTGGATACGGAAACCACAGGGCTTTCACGCGGGGCGGGCACGGTGGCGTTTCTGGTCGGTGTTGGGTATTTCTCGCAGGAGCATTTTGTAGTCGAGCAGTATCTGATGCGCGATTACGATGAAGAACCGTTTCTACTCAAAGATATTTACCGCTTGCTGCAAGCCTTTCCGGTGCTGGCCACCTTTAACGGCCGCACCTTTGATATGCCTGTGCTGCAAAACCGCTTTTTGCTCAATCGCTACCGCGATTCCGTTGAAAGTGTTCATGCCGATGTGCTCTATCCCTCCCGTAGGGTATGGAAACTCCGGCTTGGCAGCTGCACCCTGCAAACGCTGGAGGAAAGCGTACTGGGCGTTGCCCGTGAGGACGATATCCCCGGCGCGATGATTCCGCAGACCTATTTTAAGTATCTGGACAATCGGGATTTTGAACCGATTCGCAGCATTATGGCGCACAACAGGCAGGATATTGTCAGCCTGGCGCAGCTGTTTTTCTTCTTATGCAGACTGCATGAAAAACCGGAGACTGCAAGCGAAGCGCAGGACCTGTTTTCGCTGGCCCGCACCATGCACAAGCGCGGCGAAAAGCAAAAAGCAAAAAAGTGCTTCCGCCTGTCGGCACGGGATGGATTGCGTAGGCCTGCTTTCCATGCCATGGCCGAGCAGGAAAAACGGGAAGGGCATGCAGACCGCGCCATCAAGCTATATCGGGCCATGCTTTCGCGAAGGGAAGATACCGTAGCGGTGTGCGAAGCTCTTGCGAAATTGTATGAACACCAGATCAAAGATCTACCGCAGGCGCTGCTCTATACCCGGCAAGCGCTGCTCATCTTATCAGAGCCGGGTCTGCAGCCTGATGAGGCTGTACAATCCAGGCGAAATGCGTTACAATACCGTTACGCGCGTTTACGCCGCAAAATCGCAGGAGGTTCCCTCGGATGAATAGTTTCATGGCGAATTTCAAAGCCCAATCGGCCGGACGGAAATATCAGAGCGGAGATATCGAAGCCGCAAGAAAACTATATGAAGAAGCACTGCAGTCGGGGCTCAAAGACCCCCGTTATATTTTAAGTTATTCCGTACTGCTGCTGCGCAGCGGCGAGTATCAAAAAGCAAGAGAGCTGCTGGTGCAGCACCAAAAAAACCCGATGCTCAACGCTGAAACCAAAAAGCAGTTGTTTGTCAACTACGCCGTATGCATGTATAAGATCGGCGAGAATGACAAGGCAATCAGCGTACTGGAAAGCCAGCATAAAAAAGACCCCTCCGGCTTGGTGTACCAGACGTTGGGGTACCTGTATGTGGCTACCGGCAACAAGGAAAACGCGGTATCCTTTAACCTGGAAGCCATGGAGTATGATGATGAAGACCCCATCACGCTGGATAACCTGGCCCAGGCCTACTATATTGTCGAAGGCGATAAAAAAACCGCCAAGAAATACTTTGAAAAAGCACTTGCCATCAAACCCGGGCAGATTGATACGCTGTATTTCCTGGCCCAGTACGATATAGCAGACGGGAAGAAAGAAGAAGCGGCAGAAAAGCTGAAAACCGCGCTCAAAGGCCGGTTCTCGCCGCTGAATCATGCGACAAAGGAAATGGTTCAGGAGCAGTTATCCACCTTGGGAATCGCCGAGTAAGCAGCAACACCCCCTATCGGGGGCAAACCGTTGCTATTGCTTCATCGTGTTCCTATATGAAAACTGGAATACGTTGCGAATTCATACTCTTGGTCAATATTTCATAAAAACTTAATACAAATTTTACATAATACACCAGATATTGGATTGACAATATCTGGTTATATTGTAGTATTAACATATATATAGTGTCTGAGTGGGCCATCAGGATCTATATCATGTTATGAGTTGTCGGGCTGTCCTGAATAGTATATGTATATATTCAAGGAGCAATTCTAACGTGAATAGAATATTATCCAAATGGAAGGTCATTCTGTCCGCTATTTTTTTTGTTGTATTGGGATTCGGGTTTCCTGCAATCGCTGGAGAATCCATCACCTTTGTACTCGATCATAACACAATATCCGAGGATGCTGCGACCGGAACGCTGGTCGGAGGGCTTCAAGTATCCTCTGAAATTCAGAATCTAGTGTATTCTCTGCCGTCCGGCCAGGGAGATAACGCGGCATTCTCTGTGTCGGGTACTTCGCTGTATTCCGCAGCGGCATTTGACTATGAAATCAAAGACAGCTACACCGTTGTGGTTGAGGCTACCGGCGATGAGGACAGCAGCGGGCAGGAAACATTCACGGTCTTTATCGATGATGTTTCCCCGATCGCGCAAAACGATAGCGTTACCGTTACGGAGGACGGCAAAGCCAGCGGCGTACTTCCGATAGCTGGCGATACCACACCCGTAACCTTTTCTGTGTCCCAAGAACCTGTTTTGGGGTCTGTCGTTATAGATGCGGCAACAGGTGCATATACCTACACGCCCGATGCCAATCGGTATGGGGAAGATAGCTTTGCGTTTGATGTAACAGACGGTGCAAATAGTTCTACGGGCACGGTCAGTGTAACGATCACCGCTGAAAACGATGTACCAGTCATCCGGCAAGGGGAAATTGCATACTTCGTGTGTGAAGAAGATGGAAGTGCGCAGCAGCTTTCGCTCAGCGCCGATGATGCGGATGAAGACTCGCTCAGCTGGAGCATTGATACCCAGAGCAGTCATGGCCTGGCTGCGGTGAATGCTGCCACGGGCCTCACGAGCTATACTCCCACAGAAGCTGATTATTTTGGTGCAGACAGTTTTGTAGTGGCGGTTTCGGATGGCAACGGCGGGGTGGATACGATTGCTATCGATGTTACGGTCTCAGCAGTGAATGACCCACCCTCCTTTACCAAAGGCATGGATCAGTTCGTTACGGAAGACTGTGGTGCACAGACGGTTGAAGGCTGGGCCACTGACATATCTGCCGGTGCGGATAATGAAAGCGATCAAACACTTACATTCAAAATCAACAATAACACCAACGCGGCGTTGTTTTCCGCTGGTCCCGCAGTGAGCAACGCCGGTGTTTTAAGCTATACACCTGCGGACAATGCAAACGGAACGGCGACCTTGGATATTTCCCTTTCCGACAGCGGTGGCGCAAGCTCCGGTTTGTATACTGTCACAATCACCGTAGAGCCGGTTAACGATCCACCGGTGAACACGGCTGTGCCTTTGATTACCGGCATTGCCCGCATTGGAGAAATATTAAGGGCAAGTTCTGGCAGTTGGAATGATGATGCGGACGGTGCAAATGCAGCGTTGCTCACGTACAGCTATCAGTGGCAATCCGCTGAAATCGTTAATGGTGAGTGGAAAAACATCGAATCAGGCGATGAGCTTGAGTTGACCACTGCGCAAAACGGTCTATACATTCGCGTGAAGGTCACTTGTACAGAAACCGAAGGGACTCCTTTATCTGTCGTGGCGTATTCGGACCCGATAGAGGTTGAAAACCGAAACCCGCTGATTGACCGCAGCGGGAACTTGAGTATGACATTCACCGAGGATGACACCCAAGATCTCATTCAATTGATAGCCAACGATGAGGATGGCGACACGTTGTCGTGGGCAATTACAAACGGGGGAACCAAAGGCAATGCGGTCATCTCGGTAGACAACGGAACCGATTGCCAAATCTTGTATACGCCCAATGCTGACGAAAACGGAGAAGACAGCTTTGTTGTTACAGTAGCAGACGGTAACGGCGGTACGGATGCAATCACCATCGGTGTAACTATCACCGCAGTAAACGATATACCTTCGTTTACCATCGGCGCAGATCAAGCGGTATCGGAGGATTGCGGCGGGCAAAGCGTGAGCGGATGGATATCTGCTATGGCTGTCGGACCGGCCAACGAAAGCCAGCAAACGCTGCAATTCAACATCGAAAGCAATAGCAACGCAGCATTGTTTTCCGCTGAACCGGCTGTAAGCAGCGATGGTATCCTTACGTATACACCTGCGAAAAACGCATACGGATCGGCAACAATATCGCTTTATGCTACAGATAGCGGCGGTGCAAGCAGCCAGCCACAGACCTTTATCATCACCGTCGATCCGGTGAATGATGTACCGGTGAACACGGGTGTGCCAACCATCTCCGGCACGCCGCACAACGGGGAAACCCTGTCTGTTGCTGCGGGGACCTGGAATGACACGGCAGACGGCGGGCTTGCTGCATCGCTTAGCTATAGCTATCAATGGCAGTCGGCCAGCAGTGAAGCGGGGCCCTGGAACGATATCAGCGGCGCGCAAGGCGAAAGCTTTACGCTGACTGAAGCGCAGAATGATTTGTATATTCGTGTAATGGAAACATGCACGGAAACCGAAGCGGAGCCAGCATCGGCTGCGGTGTATTCAAATCCGATTCGTGTCACCAACAACGCCCCTGTGATCAGTCAGGGAGAAAGCGTTACGATCAATATCTGGGAAGATGCCGCGCAGGTAACCATGCAACTTTTAGCAAGCGATGCGGATGGTGATGATCTTGTGTGGTCTATTACAACGCAAGGCAGCAAGGGAACGGCGTCGTTTAGCGAGCATCTGGGAACGCAATGCGAAATCGTATACACGCCGAATGCCGATGAAAACGGGGAAGACAGTTTTATTGTCACAGTTGACGATGGAAACGCAGGCGTGGAAACGATCACTGTGATTGTCGACATTGCCCCGGATAACGATACGCCCTCGTTTACCATCGGAGCGAACCAAACAGTTGACGAGGATTGCGGAGAGCAGGTTGTTGAAAACTGGATCACAGAAATAAGCGCAGGCGCGTTGAATGAGAGCGATCAAACGCTAACATTTAGAGTGCTTAGTATGAGTAATGAAGCGTTGCTGGCTTCCGGACCGACAATCAGCAGCACGGGTGAACTGCGCTATACACCAGCAACCAATGCAAACGGGCAGGCAACCATTGCGCTGTATGTATTCGATAGCGAAGGTGCAACCAGTGAGCCGCAGAGTTTCACCATCACTGTTAATCGGGTCAATGATAAGCCGGTGAATACGGTGCTGCCTTCCATCAGCGGTGTGTTCGCGACGGGTGGAGATTTATCGGTAGATGCCGGTACCTGGGACGATTCTGCTGATAATAATGTACTGGACGAAGAGGATTTCACAGTCATATGGTATACGGCTGCCAATGCGGATGGCGCAGGGTTATCTATGGCAGGCTCAGGTTGGAATTACACCCTGAAGGCCTCCGATGCCCATCGGTTCATACGTGTATTGGTCATGGCCAACGATACGGATGCAAGCGGAACGGTGACCGAAAATGCTTATTCCGCTTGGTATGCAGTGGAGAATACAGCCCCTGCAATCCAAAATGTCTCACCGGCAATCGCAACAAATGAAGATACAGATGGAAGTGTGGCATTTAGCGCGCTTGATGCAGATAGTGATACGCTGACATGGAGCATTGCTTCACAAGCAAGCCATGGTACAGCGGCTGTGGATGCACTGACCGGCAATGTCACCTATTCGCCGGATGCAAACTATAACGGGACGGACAACTTCACCGTCAGCGTTTCGGACGGGCATGAGGGCAGCGACAGCGCTGAAGTCAGCGTCACAGTGGAATCCGTCAACGATATCCCAACATTCACGATCGGCGTAGATCAAGCGGTGGATGAGGACAGCCTGGCGCAAACAGTAGATCCATTTATCCAGGCCATGTCTGCCGGTCCGGCTAATGAAGGCGAACAAACGCTTACATTCCAAGTGACGGAAAACTCCAATCCGTCCTTGTTTGCCGCAGCGCCAGAGATTAACAGAAATGGTGTACTGACATATACTCCGGCGACGGATGCATTTGGCAGCGCGCTGATTACTGTATCAGTTTCCGACAGCGCAGGCGCAACAAACAGTGCTACGCAAAGCTTTACCATAACGATAAACAGCGTTAATGACGCACCGCGCAATTCACAAACGCCTGTGATTAGCGGTACGGCGCACAACGGGCAAATTCTTAGCGTTTCCACAGGCACATGGAGCGATGCTGCCGATAGTGAAAACGCAACCGCTTTGAGCTACAGCTATCAGTGGCAATCGGCCGAGAGCGAAACCGGGCCCTGGAGCAACCTGGCGGGAGCAACCCAAGCCCAGTATACGCTGACCCCAGATGAAAACGATCTGTACATCCGCGCATTCGTCACTTGTTCCGACAGCGATGCCCAGCCTGCCTCGGCAAACGCGGTCTCGCAAACTGTTCTGGTTACAAATGAAGCGCCAGTGATGACTTCGCAGCAAAACCCGATTATGGAATTTTATGAGGATGGCGCTGTGCAAAGCATCGTCTTAGAAGCAACGGATGCGGATGGCGATACCCTAACCTGGGCGGTTACTGCGGCATCCATTGGTACGGCATCTGTCGATGATGGTGTTGTTCGTTATCAGCCAAATGCGGATGCAAACGGGGAAGACGAATTCACGGTCACCGCTTCAGATGGCAACGGCGGCCAGTGCAGCATGGTATTCACGATTATCATTCATGCTGTCAACGATATTCCAAGCTTTACCATCGGTGCAGATCAGGTAGATACCGAAGATGACGGTGGACAGTATATAAGCGGTTGGATACAGGCAATGTCTCCCGGGCCTGCGGATGAAAGCGACCAGACATTAACCTTTACGGTTTCTGATATTACCAATACAGCTCTCTTTTCACAGGTACCTCATGTGACTTCAAGCGGAACGTTGTATTATGTGCTGGCGGCTAACCAAAACGGCAGCACAGAGGTATCCGTCAGCGTGTCGGACAGCAAAGGCGGCGTGAATACTGTTAAACAAACCTTCACGATTACCGTTAACGCTGTCAACGATACCCCGGAGTTGGTTAGCGATCCGGCAATCATCGGCACGTTTGCAGCTGGGAATACCATTACCGCCAGCAGCGGCGTATGGAGCGACGAGATCGACGAGAATGCCGGCACGATCGTTTACGACTATACCTGGTATTTTGCGGATAGCGATCTGGGGACAAACGTCGTATCGCAAGCAGGCACAAACGAGTATGCACTTACGAGCACACAAAGCCATACCTATGTGCGTGTGCTGGTCGGTGTTACCAATACCGATGAGACCGGCACTACACAGACACAGGACTATACGCCTTGGTATTTTGTTGAAAACACGGCGCCTGTGATTACGGAAACCGATCCGTCCTTTGCAACGGATGAGGACACCGAGCATTCCTTTACCCTGCATGCAACTGATGCCGATGCCGATACCTTAACCTGGAGTATATCTTCGGCGGCGCAGCATGGTATTGCTCAAGTCAATGCTACAACGGGCGCGGTAACCTACTCGCCAGCGTTCAACTACCGCGGTAATGATTCTTTCACCGTTCAAGTTGCCGATGCCTATAGCGGTACAGACGAGCTTGTAATCCCGGTTACGGTGAATGCTGTCAACGACGTTCCCATCAATACGGAGCTGCCGACGGTAAGTGGAACCCATATGTTTGGCAACACGCTGACTGCTTCAACCGGCACCTGGACCGATGACGCCGATGATAATCTGGTCACGCTTGTTTACAGCTACCAGTGGCAGCGGGCTTCGGATGATCAGGGCGCTGATATTGCCAATATTGGTACAGGAGCAACGTATGTGCTGACTGACGCGGAAAGCCACCAGTATGTTCGTGTTTTGGTCACGGTTACAGATACCGACGCTTCCGGCACGCTGGAGCCGCAGGCAAGCTCGGCATGGACCTATGTAAACAATACAAACCCTGTTATCACGGAACTCACCCCGACTATCACAACGCAAGAAGATGCCACGCAGACGCTGACCCTGCATGCAACGGATGTCGATACCGATACCCTTACCTGGTCTGTAACGGAGCAGGGCACGCGCGGCACAGCCGTCATTGATGAAACGACGGGGCAGATTACCTATACGCCAAATGCCGATGATAATGGCAGCGACAGCTTCGAGATTACCGTCAACGACGGACATGAAGGATATAACAGTGTCACCGTTGCGGTTACGATCAACGCCGTGAATGACCTGCCGTCCTTTACCGTTGGCAGCGACCAAAGCGTACTGGAAGACTGCGGCACACAATCCGTAACCAATTGGATATCGACCATGTCCAAAGGCCCGGAAAACGAGAGCGCTCAAACACTTGCATATACGGTTGCCATTACCCAGGAAACCGTAACCGACAGCCTGTCGTTGTTTGCGGCAGACCCGGAAGTGAGCCCCGATGGAACGCTGACCTATACGCCTGCGGATAATGCATACGGCTCGGCAACGCTTTCCATCTTTGTGCAGGATAGCGGCGGCGGGGATAACGATACATCCGCAGCGCAAACGTTCACCATCACCATTACCCCGGTCAATGATCAGCCGGTGATTACCGGCCTGTCGATTGTGCAAACACCGGAAGATGTCCCATATGTTTATGACTTTACGCTGCAAGATGTGGAAGGCGATTTGGATTCGCTGACCGTGGCATTCAAGAGCAATAATACGGCCCTTTTGGAAAACGGAAGCATGCAGCTTGGCGGCAGCGGTGCAAGCCGCACCCTGACCCTGTCTCCTGAGGAGAACCGCAGCGGAACAGTGGATATATCGTTCACCATTACCGATACACAGGGCGGCAAGGCAACCAAAACGCTTACACTCAACGTTACTGCGGTCAATGACGCACCAACGATCAGCGTGATTGCCGATCGGACAACCTATGAGGATACTTCCACCGGCGCAATCGGATTTACCATAGCCGATGTAGATACAGCGATGGCAAACTGCACGGTAACGGCAGTTTCGCAAAACACCACACTGATACCTAACGATGAAGACAACATTACCGTTAGCGGCACGACTGCCAACCGCACCGTTATGCTACTGCCTGCCAAGGATGCGTACGGAACTGCCGATATTACTCTGACCGTCAGCGACGGCAGCCTGACAGCGGAAACCACATTTACCCTGACTGTCGACGCGGTCAACGATAAACCGACCATCTCACAGGTGGATGATGTAACAATTGACGAAGACACCAACACCGGGGCCATTGAATTTTATGTTGCTGATATCGATCATGCGTTTTCGCAGCTTACGGTATCGGCAGCCGCCAACAATACGGCGATGGTACCCAAAAGCAATATCGTAGTTTCGGATATCGATCAGGATGGTAAAGCAACGGTAACCGTAACGCCTGTTGCCAACTACAACGGAACCTCTACCATCACATTAACTGTCAAAGACCAAAGTGGAGCGCTCAGCACGGAATCATTCCTGCTGACAGCGGCCCCGGTAAACGATCCGCCGACGATGTCGAGCATTTCAAATCAGAGTGCCAATGAGGATAATGTCAGGTCTTTTAGCGTTTATATCGCCGATATTGATACCAGCACATCCGCCTTGACGGTGACCGCGATTGAATCAAGCAATGAGGCGCTTCTGCCGCTGGATGATGAGCATATTACCCTCTCCGGTACAACAGGAACGCGCACAGTGCGCTTGACGCCGCTAGCCAATCAAAATGGATCGACCTATATCACATTGCAGGTATCCGATGGCGGCGAAACGGTTGCAACGCGCCGGTTCTTGTTCACCGTGTATGCGGTGAACGATGCGCCATACTTTACACCGGGTGCAGATATTACAGTGCAGGAAGACTGCGGTGCACAAACATTTACAAACTGGGCCAGCGGAATCTCTGCCGGGGCAGCGAATGAGACCGAGGAGCTGACCTTCCACGTGCAGGCTGATATGGCCGCTATGTTCGCAGTGCAGCCCGCTATTGATGCAAACGGCACGCTCACCTTTACACCCGCAAGCAACGCAAACGGCACAGGGACTATCACCGCATACCTGTCCGATGCAGGCGGAGCAACTTCAGGGTCTATTACGTTCTCAATTATCCTATCTCCGGTAAACGATGTTCCGGTCGCTTATGATAAAACGACCGGCTTGGATACGGACGAGGATCAGCAATTAAAGGGCAGCCTGGTGATTTACGATCCGGATACTAACCCGATCACCTATGAGCTGGTATCGGGTGAAGACCACGGTGTAACCTCGCTGACCACGGCATCCGGCGGCATCGTTACGCTGAATGCATCAACCGGAACGTTTGTTTACGTACCCTATCAGGATTACTTTGAAGGGCCGGACAGCTTTTCCTTCCGTGTGTTCGACGGTACTGTATACAGTAACGATGCACAAGTCACCATCGAGATGACGGGGATCAACGATCCTCCCGTAGCAGAGGATGGCGCGCTCACAGTAGACGAAGATGCGGTTGCTAGCGCGGGCTCGCTGGCTGGATTGGTTACGGATGTTGACAATATAACTTTGGAATATTCCATCGTCAACGCACCCAATGAAGGCGGTACGGTCACCCTGAACAGCGAAACAGGGGCGTATACCTATACACCTCCCGCCGACTATTTCGGCACCGAACGCTTTACCTTCCGGGCGTATGATGCAGCCACCTATTCTAATACGGCTACCGTTACCGTGACTGTAAACGCGGTTAACGATGCGCCGGTTGCTCAGGATGAAACGATCAACCTGGACGAGGGTAAAACGATCAGCAGCACTTTCAAGGCAACTGATATCGAGTCGGACACCATTACATATTCTATCGTGACCCCGCCTGCGTCCGGCACGTTGACGCTGCTTAACGCGGCCACAGGGGCGTATACCTACACACCGCCTGTAATGGGTGCGGAAGAAAGCGTAACCGTAACAGCAGAGTTTCAGGCTGAAGACCCCAGTGGGGATTTCACAACAGGAACGATCACTATAATCATTCGCAATATCAACGATGCACCCTATCTGCATCCCTCGATGTCTTTGGATATTACAACAGCTGAAGATACCCCACTCAGTGGCAGTGTAGCTGCCGTGGATCCAGATGGCGATGCGCTACTCTATACAGTATTGAATGGTCCCAACCACGGTACACTGTCCAGCTTTGATACAGCAACAGGCAGCTTTACCTATACACCGTATGGAAACTATAACGGTACGGACTATTTTACGTTCATCGCAACGGAGGACAAAGCGGAAGATGCCCTGAGCACAGGGATTTATCGCGTGTCCATCCACGTTACCTTTGTCAACGATAATCCCACGGCTTATACGCTGCACTATTACACGAATGAAGAGACGCCCATTACGCTATCGCCCGTCGGATACGATCCGGACGGCAACTCGATGACCTACAATATCGTATCTACGCCTGACCATGGTTCGATTTCAACAACTGACAACATCACCTTTACATATACGCCAAACATTACGATGGCCGGTGAGACAGATGAAATCCTATATCAGGCGGTGGATAGCCAGGGCGGCGAATCCAACATCGCTACGATGTATGTACACATTTACGGGGATGGAAATGGCGGCGGACTGCATGGATTTAGCGATGTAACCATACCGCAGAATACTTCCTCTGATTTTATTCCGATCGTCGTTACCGATATCAATATCGCGCAGGTACAGGTAACGTCATCCAACACTTGGCTGCAAAGCAATGTTAATATTATAGTCACAAACATTGACGGTGAGTATTCTATTATTCTAATACCAACAGCCTATCGCAGCGGTCGCTCGGTTATCACCGTGCAGGTAAAGGACACCAATGAAATTTGGCACACCCGTACCTTCATATTGACCGTGACCCATAGATATTTCAAACCAACGGCGTACGATTTGGAGCGCACCATCGATGAAAACACGGAAATGTATGAGTATGTAAGCGGATCCGATCTCAATGGCGATTGGATTAACTTTGCAGCCGCAAGCCAGCCAAGCCATGGTACGCTGGAGTTTTCGTCCAACGGCACGTTCTATTATAAGCCGGAGACGGGTTACAGCGGGGATGACAGCTTCACCTTTACCGCTTCCAATGCGGAGCAGACATCCGATCCTGCGACAGTTTCCATCCATGTGACCGGGATACCCAGTGCGCCATCTGCCGATAATGCAGAGTTTACAACGCCCGAGGATACGGCGATTATCGACGGACAGCTGACTGGCAACTCACCGGAAGGCGTGCCGATAGCATTCTATTTGGTTTCCAACGGTACCCTGGGTACTGCGGTGATCGCTGATGATGGTTCCTTTACCTACACACCCAATGAAAATGTGAACGGCACCGATGTATTCACGTTTAAAACAGAAGGACCGACCACACTGTATTCCTCAATCGCAACGGTTACGGTAAACATCACCGCAGTGAATGATCAGCCGGTTGCAGCTGCCAAAACTGTTACAACATACGAAGATTTGCCATTGCAGGGATACCTGATCGCTTCCGATGCAGATGAAAATGAAACGCTGACCTACAGCATCGTAGAAACAGGTTCGACGCTGCTGAAAGGCGATATTGTATTGGATTCACAAACAGGCCAATACACCTATACGCCTGCGCTCAATGCCAATGGTACCGATTCGTTCTACTTTATCGCAAACGATGGAACCGCAGATTCAGAACCCGCTCTGATGACAGTCGTTATTGAGCCGCAAAACGATGCGCCGACTGTGGAAGATAGTACAATTACAGTGGGTGAAGATGCAAGCGTAGAAGGCGCGCTGGCCTCGCTGTATGATGATGTGGACGGCGATGCACAAACCTTCAGCACCCTGCAGGAGCCTGAAAAAGGTACGATTGAGTTTAATACGGACGGAACGTTTACCTATACACCGGATGAAAATAAAAACGGCACAGATTACTTCAGCTACCGCACAACGGACACGGCGGGGCTGAAATCCAACGTCGCCTTGGTCACAGTGACGATTACACCGGAAAATGACGTGCCGACGATTGTTGCTGCCGATGCCTGGACCATCAATGAAGACAGCAAGGACCAGATGTTCTATTTCACGGTCGACGACATTGAAGATAACCCCGATGTACTTACCCTAAGTGCCGTGTGGGATGAAACGGAAATCGAAAGCCTGGTATTCGGTGGCAGCGGCAATAACCGCTGGATGAAAGTAACGCCGGTGGACAGCTATCAATCCGATACCACCATCACCATCAAGGTAACCGATACCGGAGTGGATAATACACTGACCGGGGATGTGAAATCGGCAACGACCGATGTACTTGTTACCGTTGCACCTGTCAACGATACACCTACGATCAATGATCATTCAACGAACTGGACCAAGATCGTTTCTTCAAATGTCGTCATTGACGAGGATACCTCTACCGATGCGATAGCATTCACGGTTGACGATGAAGAAACATATGGAGCAGGTGTTACGGTTACCGCATCGGCGTCCAACACAACGCTGGTGCCGAGTTCCGGAATCGAACTTTCCGGCGAGGGTGAAGCGCGTACGATAAAAATTACACCAGCTGCCGATCGTTACGGCTCTGCAACGATACGCATCTATGCATCAGACGGCAACACAACAAGATCAGCATATTTTATATTGGTCGTCAATCCTGTCAACGATGCGCCTATCATTACACCACCGGATGATCAAACCATTGCTGAGGATGGTAACACAGGCGATCTGTATTACTCGATTACGGATATCGACAGTACGATTACGAATATCACCGTCGAAGCGGTTTCGGATAATGAAACGCTGTTGCTGCCGGTTGACATCGTTCGCAGCGGTAACGCTAACGACCGTGTGGTCAATATTACACCACTGGCAAACATGAACGGCGATGTGACCATTACCCTGACCGCGGACGACCAAGGGGACGTGAACAACACTGGCAGCGCAAGCTTTGTGCTGCATGTACTCGCCGTCAACGACACACCGACGATTGAAGATATTGCGGATGTAACGATATTGGAAGACAGCGCTACCGCTGCGATTCCTGTTTATATTGCCGATATCGACGATGAGCTTTCCGCACTCACACTTTCGGCAATCTCCAGCAATCCATCCTTGGTGGACGATAGCTGTATCGTGTTTTCCAAGGACGAAGAAACCGGGCAGAACTATATTACGCTCACGCCGAAGACGAATGCCAACGGTGCAGCTTTGATTACCGTGAAGGTGGTTGACGAGAGCGGAAAATATAAAACCATCAGCTTTACACTGAACGTAACGCCGGTTAACGATGCACCAACCATAACCGCGATTGCCGATCAAACCATTCTGGAAGATGGCCGTACGGCTGCGATCACCTTCAATATCGCCGACGTGGATAACGATGTGTTGGAATTGGATGTGGTGGGAAGCTCCGCAGATACAAGCATCATTCCTGAGCAAAGCTTTGTGTTTACGGGTAACGGCGGCGAGCGTACCGTGACGATAACGCCGCTTGCCGATCAAAATGGCAGTGTTGCCGTAGCGCTGACCGTGGAAGATCCCGGCGGGTTAACGGCTTCCTCGCCGTTTACGGTGAACATCACACCGGTGAACGATGAACCTACTTTTACCGGTGGCGATGACCAAACGGTGCTTGAAGATTGCCATCAGCAAACAGTTGCTGCCTGGGCGACCGATATATCCAAAGGCCCTGATAATGAGGACTATCAAACGCTGTCCTTCCATCTGGAAAATGACAACAACGATCTGTTTACTGCGCAGGGACAGCCAGCGCTGGATGCTTCGGGACAGCTGACATATACCCCTGCGGATGATATGTACGGAACAGCCACCGTTACCGTGTACCTTACAGATGATGGTGGAACGGCAAACGGCGGGGATGATACCAGCGATAACGATCCCAGTGCTGAAAGCATTGTAGATACCTTTGTTATTACGGTTCTCTCTGTCAATGACCGCCCTGTGTTCTCGGCACTCAATTCGGAGGAAGATATCACCGTAAACGAGGACAGCGGTGCGTATGAAAGCGCTTGGGCAGATACAAGTACGTTGTTTATCGGGCCGGATAACAACGAGACCCAAACCTATAATTTCCTCTTGACGCTTGGAGCAGTGGATGTATACGGGAACACAGACCTGTTTAGCGAAGCTCCGGCGATCGATTCCCAAACCGGTGTTATCAGCTTTACACCTGCTGAAAATGCCAACGGTACTGCGGAAGTTACCGTTGTGCTCAAAGATGATGATGGCACTGCAAACGGCGGGGTGGATACTTCGGTCGCGCATACGTTTACGATTACCGTAACTAGCGTCAACGACGATCCCACGTATACCCTGGGAGCCGATTTTGCTGTCAATGAAGACAGCGGCGCGTACTCCGCAGCTTTTGCTACAGGCATCACAACGGGCGGTGGAACCGATGAAGAGATTCAAACATTGACCTTCACCCTGAACGCTGATAATCAATCGCTGTTCTCGATACAGCCTACCATGACGACGGATGGTGTGCTGCGCTTTACCACGGCACAAGACCAACACGGTGTCACCGAGGTGTCCGTTGTATTGGACGATGAAACGAATGAAGTGACCAAAAGCTTCACGATCACGGTCAATTCAGTGAACGATGCACCGACCTTTACCTACGGCGATCCACTGGTTGTTTGGGAAGACTGCGGCATGCAGACTGTGACCGGATGGGGCAGTGATCTGTACACTGGCGCAGACAATGAAAGCAGCCAAAGCTTATCCTTTGCCCTTACCGCGCTGCGCAGTACGCTGTTTACAACAGGCGGGCAACCGGCCATGGATCCATCGGGCACACTGACCTTCACGCCGGATACAGATGCCAATGGGGAATCCGGTGTTACGCTGTACTTGATTGATAACGGCGGGACGGAGTACGAAGGGGTAGACAGAACATACTACGAGGTGAATTCGATCACCGTCTTGCCGGTTAACGATCAACCGAGCTTTACGGATTTGGGAGATATTACAGTCCAAGAGGATGCCCAGGCGTATGATGAAGCTTGGGTGCAAAACGGCAGCATTTCCGTTGGCCCTGCTAACGAAGCAGCGCAGACCTATACCTTCTATATGGTTGAGGATGAAGCGCAGCGTGAAACCTATGGCAACACGAACCTGTTCAGCGTAGAACCAGCCATCGATCCGGATACTGGCGATATCAGTTTCACAGCGGCGGAAAACGCGAACGGATCGGCAAGTTATACCGTGTACATGAAGGACAGTGGTGGTACGGATCGTGAAGGCATTGATACGTCTATCGGGCATCCGCTGACAATTACCGTCCAAGCTGTAAACGACGATCCCACCTACACGCTGGGCGGCACCGTAAGGGTGAACGAAGACAGCGGTGCTTACCAAAACCTGACCTATGTCACCGGCATCACCACAGGCGGTGGTACGGATGAAGCCGGACAAACACTGTCCTTTACGCTGACTGCAGCCGACCAATCCCTGTTTGCTGTCCAGCCCGCAATAACCAGTGCAGGCGCTTTGACATTCACACCGGCGGATGATGCCAACGGCACAACCCTCGTAACTGCCGTACTAAGCGATGGCGATAGGACGGTTGAGAAAACCTTTACTATCGTTGTGGAGCCGGTTAATGATCAGCCGTCGTTTACTGATATCGGGGACATCGTCTTTAATGAAGACTGCGGCTCGAAAACAGTGGATTGGGTTAGTGGCTACACGCTAGGACCGAATAATGAAACCCAGACGCCACTGTTCACGATGACGGAAGAATCCAGAACGACCTACGGCAATACAGCGTTGTTTAGCAGTGGTCCTTCGATCAATGAAACAACCGGTGCTGTGAGCTTTACACCGGCAGCAAACGCCAACGGAACGATTACCTTCACCGTAACCCTTCAGGACAATGGCGGCACAGAGCGCGATGGCGTGGATGTATCGCAGTCGCACTCGCTGACGATTGTAATCAATGCAGTGAATGATGAGCCGACTTATACCATTCCTGATGATGTCGATGTGTATGAAGACAGCGGTGAATATAGAGACGAAACATTTGCAACGGGCATCACCACTGGCGGAGGAACGGATGAAGCCGGACAAACACTGGCATTTAGCCTCTCGGGGTATGATGCGACCTTGTTTGACGGGGCTGTCACGATTTCCAATGACGGTGAGTTGTTATTCACCCCGGCGGCGAATGTGCATGGCAGTACAACGGTTAATGTATCCCTGAGCGACGGCACCAATGCTGTGGAGGATAGCTTCATAATCATCATTGCATCCGTCAATGATGAACCAACCTTCACACCAGGATCAGATCAAACCGTGTGGGAGGATTGTGGTGCACAAACCGTAACAGCTTGGGCAACCAATCTGCACAAGGGAACAGAAAACGAAAGCGGACAATCGCTGACTTTCCATGTTGAAAATGACAATCATCAACTCTTTACCGATGCGGGTCAACCCATAATAGACAGTGATGGCACACTGCGCTACACACCTTCTGACAATCAGTTTGGCGAAGCGGAAGTCAGTGTGTATTTGATGGATGACGGCGGTACTGCAAACAGCGGTGACGATACCAGTGCAACCATAACGTTCACCATCACCGTGGAATCGGTTAACGACCAACCAAGCTTTACGGATACTGGCGATATCACCGTAGGGGAGGATTCGGGCGCATATTCCGCGCTTTGGGTGAATGCGACAAGCATCAATCCAGGCCCAGTGAATGAAACGCAAGCCTATGCATTCTCTATGGTGGAAAACGCCGAAGCACGGGTAACCAATGGCAATACAGACCTGTTTACCGATGAACCCGTGATTGATCCGGATACGGGCAGGATTAGCTTTACGCCTGCTCTGCACGCAAACGGTTCGGCGACCTACACCGTTTACATGAAGGATGAAGACGGTACGCTGCGAGAGGGCGTGGATACATCCCAGGGACATACGCTGGTCATCACAGTATCCGCAGTCAACGATCTGCCGGCCTACACGCTCTTAGGCGATGTGGCGGTGGATGAAGACAGCGGAGACTACAGCAACGCGACCTTCGCCACGGGCATTACGCCCGGCGGCGGTACGGATGAAGACAGCCAAACGCTTACCTTTACGCTGTCAAATTACGACCAATCGCTGTTTAGTGAGCAGCCTGTGCTTACAAACACGGGTGAGCTTACCTTCACACCGGCTGCGAATGTATTTGGCACGACGCAGATAAAAGTAACACTGTCAGATGGCATTGACGAAGTTGATAAGACTTTTGAGATTACAGTAAACTCTGTCAATGACGCGCCTACGTTTACCGCAAGCGGTGATGTGAGTGTATTGGAAGATTGCGGTCCGCAAACGATGTATAAATGGGCGACTGATATTTCCATCGGACCGTGGAACGAAAACGCACAGACCTTATCTGTGAAAACTATTTGCAACGATACGGAGCTGTTCGACGGCGAAACGGGTCTGCCGGATGTTTCGCTAACAGGCGTGTTGCGGTTTACACCCAAGGCAGATGCATACGGCGTGGCAACTGTGACCGTACAATACACAGATGACGGCGGCACGGCCAATAACGGCGACGACAGCAGTAAAATCGAAGAATTTACCATTACGATACGCCCGGTGAATGATCGGCCATCGTTTGACGATACTGGCGATATCACTGTTGGGGAAGATTCGGCTGCTTATACAGGTGCTTGGGTAGATGCTGAAAGTATTGATATCGGACCGGACAACGAAACGCAAACATACGCGTTTTCCATGCAGGAAAACGAGGATCAGCGCGTCGTTAACGGAAACACGCAGCTATTCAGTGTGCAGCCTTCAATCCATCCGGATACCGGTGTGATCAGCTTCACACCGGCAGCCAATGCCAACGGATCGGCAGTATTCACCGTGATACTATCGGATATGGATGGTACGGATAACGGCGGAAACGATACATCACTGCAGCACCAGCTCACGATCACCGTTACCGCTGTGGATGATCAGCCTGCCTTTACCCTTGACGGCGATGTGACAGTGAATGAAGACAGCGGGGAATACAGCGACGAGACCTTTGCAACGGGTATCACAGCTGGCGGCGGTACGGATGAAGCCGGACAAACGCTGACCTTTGCACTGACCAATACCAATCCGCTGCTGTTTAGCCAGCAGCCTGCTATGACAAGCGATGGGATGCTTCGCTTTACACCGGCCGACGATGCGTTTGGTACGGCGACCGTCACCGTGAAACTGAACGATGGGTTAAACTCCGTAAGCGATTCCTTCACCATCACCGTGGAATCGGTTAACGACCAACCAAGCTTTACGGATACTGGCGATATTACCGTAGGGGAAGATTCGGGCGCGTATTCCGCGCTTTGGGTGAATGCGACAAGCATCAATCCAGGCCCGGTGAATGAAACGCAAGCCTATGCATTCTCTATGGTGGAAAACGCCGAAGCACGGGTAACCAATGGCAATACAAACCTGTTTACCGATGAACCCGCGATTGATCCGGATACGGGCAGAATTAGCTTTACGCCTGCTGAGGACGCAAACGGTTCGGCGACCTACACCGTTTACATGAAGGATGAAGACGGTACGCTGCGAGATGGCGTGGATACGTCCCAGGGACATACGCTGGTCATCACAGTAACCGCAGTCAACGATCTGCCGGCCTTCGCGCTCTCGGGCGATGTGACGGTGGATGAAGACAGCGGAGAATACAGCAACGCGACCTTCGCCACGGGCATTACGCCCGGCGGCGGTATGGATGAAGACAGCCAAACGCTGACCTTTACGCTGTCAAATTACGACCAATCGCTGTTCAGTGAGCAGCCTGTGCTCACAAACACGGGTCAGCTCACCTTCACACCGGCTGCGAATGTATTTGGCACTACGCAGATTGACGTAACACTGTCAGATGGAGATACCAGCAGTGACGGCACGTTCTTAATTACGATCAATTCCGTAAACGATCAACCCAGTTTCTCTGATTCCGGAGATGTTACCGTTTCGGAGGATAGCGGCCGATACAGCGCTGCATGGGCAGACGATGCTACGCGCTACGTTGGCCCGGATAATGAACTGCAAACGTATCAGTATATGATCACCGATACTGTAGTTGCTGACGGTGTAACGCTATTTAGCGAGGCCCCGGTCATTGATGCACAGACGGGCGTTATCAGCTTCACACCGGCTGCAGATGCATTTGGCAGCGCTGAGGTTACCGTTGTACTCAAAGATGGCGACGGCACGGATAACGAGGGCTTGGATACGTCTGTTGAACACACATTCACGATAACGATACTCTCCGTTAACGATGCCCCGGTGTTTACGGATACCGGAGACTTGACCGTCAACGAAGACAGCGGTGAATATTCTACGGCGTGGATTACGACAGGAACCGTGTCCGCAGGGCCTGCTAATGAGGCGCAGGAAGCGGCATTCTCTCTTAAACTTGACGAATCCACTTTGACCGTATTTGGCAACTCACAGTTGTTTGCAACCGGCCCGGTGATTGATTCAAACACGGGTGAAATCACATTTACACCAGCGGAGAACGCCTATGGCTTTGTGAATGCTACCGTTTGGCTTATCGATACGGACGGCACCGATAATGATGGGGAAGATACATCAGAGGCGCACACATTCCTGATTACTGTCAAAACAGTCAACGATGCGCCTGTCTTTACAGCCGGGGAGGATATTACAGTCGGCAGCGGCACAGGGGCATATACACAGGATACCTGGGCTGTGGATATCTCCGCAGGGCCAGAAGACGAAGCATTGCAGGCACTCAGCTTTACCGTAACGGTTGATAAGCCCGCGTTGTTTGAAGTGCAACCTGCTATCACCCCGGAAGGAACACTCAGCTTTACGCCAAGTGCCACAATAAGCGGAACGGCGAAAATGACTGTAACGCTGCAAGATGATGGCGGCACAGACAATGGCGGCGTTGACACCAGCCAGCAGCAGCAGTTTAGCATTCAGGTTGTTGGCAATAGTGAACTGGTGCTGACCGGCACCGTGTACGATGTTAGAACGCTGATGCCAATCAATGGCGCTACGGTGCAATTGCTTGATGCCAACGGAGATGAAATCGCATCCGAAGTCGTCGGCAATGACGGTGTGTATCGGTTTACCGGGCTGACAAGCAGCAATGATACGCTTACACTTGCCGTTTCGGCTGATGGCTATCAAAAAAATAGTGTTGTAACCGAGGTTTCCTTTGATCGGGAAGTAAGCGGTACGGTTACAAGGAATATTATGCTCTCTAAATTCAACCTCACGATCACAGCCGAGCCGTCAGCCATTCTGGGAGACGGAAAGGCGGAAGCGGTGATTACTGCCACCGTGCAAAATGATGATGGGCAACCGATCAGCGGCGTGGAAGTGGTGTTTGACTGTCCTTCAGGTACATTCAAAGGCGGTGTTAATACCGCTGTCACCGGCCAAGACGGGACCTGCAATATCACCTTTATTTCTGATAAGCTATCCGGTACGGAAGAGCTGAAGATTCCAATCACGGTCACAGTGCATGATGATACGCTGCTACTATATGGTACGGCAGTGATTTATGAGCGCTTTGTACCCGGATTTGTGGAAGGCATTATAACCACGCGTACAGGGAATCATCCGCTGGAGGGTGCAATCGTTACCGTCTACAAGGACTTTGACGGAGATGGAACGGTCGATTTCTCAGAAACGGTCATTACAAAGGCAGACGGCAAATACAAAGTTGCAGTGCCGAAAGGGAATGTGGAATATTCTATCTCAATTACCCGTCCTGCGACTGGCAGTGCCAGTGGTGTTACTTTCCACCAAACCGTTCATGTTGGCGATATCAACGGAGGCGGGGGAGAAACCAACAACCCGAACAAATGCGCCGTTGGCATCGTTACTTTGCAAAACGGTTCCAGTTCAGGATGCGGCCAATTGCTTAAAAGCGGCATGTTGATGGAAATTGTCGGCAACGGCAAAAAGGAAAAAGTTGACCTGAATACGGGCAGCGGCACATTCAGCGCAAATAACCTGGGAGAAGGCAGCTACACACTGAATGTTTACTATCAGCACGAGGATGGCAGAAAGATTATTGTCGGCAGCCAGAAAATAACGATATCCAACAACGGAGAAACCAACATCAGCGAGGTTCTGATCGATCCCTATGGCATCATTACAGACAGCAAAACGGGCAAAGTGATCAGTGGTGCAGATGTGAAGTTGTATTATGCAGGAACGAATACATTGGTCTCACTGCCGTTGGTGCAAGGCTTCCCGCCGGCAAACAACGCAAACCCGCAGCTGTCTGATGGAGCAGGGGAATACGCGTTTATGGTCTATCCACATACATCCTATTACATTGTAGCAACCAAAGACGGATACGAAACCTTCTCAAATAAGGATCATCCGATCGCTGTGGGTGAAGCCATTGTGAATTACAACTTCCAAATGACTCCGGTTGAAGAGGAAGTTGTCGCAAGCACTGCATATGATCCCGCTATATTCATCAGTACCGATAAGAACCGCGTTTTGGAAGATGGGACAATCAGCTGCACGGTGACCTACGGCAATAAAACAGATCAGGTTCTGCCTACAGCTGTTATTCGCCTAAACCTCCCAGCAGGGATTATGGTGGTAGATGAAGACGGCGGCGCGCTGTACTCGAAAACCGAGCACTGGTATCGTACCGCGCTGCTGCGTGATACGGATGGATTTGTTGAAAGTGCACACGACCAAATGGTGATCTGGTATGCCAAAGACCTACAGCCCGATGAGGTTCGGACACATACTGTGCTGCTGAAAGTAGCGGATATCGATCCTGTATTGGCACAGACACCGGCTACCATCACTGCGAATATATCCAGCCAACATCCTGTTATCGTGCCGGAGGATGATACATCGTTTAAAACGATCGTAATCGCCTCCAGATACAATGCCAGCGCACATCAGGCCTATATGCTCACCCAATATGGGAGCGACTTCCCGGTTGCCGATGGATTGACGAGGGGTGAGGCGGCAGAGATATTTGCTTCGATATTGAATCTGTCCGCTGAGGGTAACAATACAACATTTGCAGATGTGCAGAGGGGCGACCCACGGCTGGATGCAATCCGGGCAGCTGTGCAAGCCGGTTACCTTGAAAGCGACGAAAACGGAAAGGTGTATCCGGATCGCGAACTGAGCAGGGCAGAGTTTATTGCAATGGTCGCAAAATATATCGGGATTGAGCGCAATTACGAAATTGAGCCGCTCCTGTACCATTATACGGATATTCAGGCGCATACACAGCGCAGTACGATTGAAGAAGCGTACCGATACGGCTTACTTACAGCTTTTAGCGATCAGGCACTCCAACCGGATGCTGTGATCACCAAGGGCGAGGCCGTGGTCGTGCTCAACCGAATGCTGTGCAGAGGCACGCTGACCAACCCGTTACTGGTCTTCACGAATATTGATCAGGATGATCCACTGCTTGGAGAGCTTGTGGCAGCAGCGACAGATTATCTGGCCAAAACCAATGAGGATGGCAGCCAAATGATGCTCTTAGATGATGATGATCGGCTGACAAAGAGATAACATCGAAACGGTGTATTCTCAGAATCATGCATGATTATGCTAAAATTCGGTTAATTGTATGCAATCTGCTTGACAACAAAGTGTGTATGTGCTATTGTATACAACAAATCATACGAAGGAGATTTTTCGATGATTGTCCAGCCCATGAACCTCAGCCTGATTATTCTTAGCCTTGCTGTACTGCTCCTTCTGGTAGTAGTAGGCAACATTCTTACGCGTAAGTTTAGGCAGGCGTGCGAGGTTAAGGCATAAGGCAAACCAAACTCACAGCACACTCCCTAAACTGCGCAAAGCGGTTTAGGGAGTTTTTTTAAGAAGGAGGGGGACTATGCTAAACGGCGCACAAATTTTATTGCAAGTGCTGAAAGAGCAACAAGTGGATACGATCTTCGGCTACCCCGGCGGATTTGTATTGAACATCTACGACGAGATTTACGGTGCGGCGGACTGGCTGAACCACATCATAACCTGCCACGAGCAGGGCGCGGCGCACGCTGCGGATGGCTATGCCCGCGCAACCGGCAAGACCGGCGTTGTGATTGCCACATCCGGCCCCGGCGCAACCAACCTTGTCACCGGTATTGCCAATGCGTATTTGGACTCCATTCCCTTGGTTGCCATCACCGGCAATGTGCCGCAGAATTTTATTGGCAGGGATAGTTTTCAGGAAGTCGATATCAAAGGCATTACCATGCCGATTACCAAGCATAACTACATGGTCAAGGACGTGGAAAAGCTGGCCGATATCGTGCGGGAAGCCTTCTTCCTGGCGTCCACCGGCCGCAAAGGCCCGGTTTTGATTGACATTCCCAAGGATGTACAGCTGGCCATGTGCGAGTATACCCCTGCGGCACAGCCGCTGGCATTCCACCCCAAAAAACCCAGCGCCGATATGCTGCGTGAAGCGGCGGAGCTGATTGCAGCATCCAAGCGTCCTTTCATCTATGCAGGCGGCGGCGTGATTGCCACCGATGCCAGCAAGGATTTGCTGGAGTTTGCTGAAAAACTCGGTGCACCCATCGGCACCAGCATGATGGGCTTGTCGGCAGTGCCGCGCTCGCATCCGCTGATGCTGGGGATGTCCGGCATGCACGGTAATTTTGCCTCGACCAAGGCCATGGGCCGTTCCGATTTGATTATCGGCATCGGCGCACGGTTTTCCGACCGTGCAACGGGTAAAAAATCGGAGTTTTCCAAAAATCGCAAAGTACTGCACATCGATATCGACCCGGCGGAGATCGGCAAAAACATCCCCGCTTATGTTGCCATGCATGCCGATGTGAAGGAAGCGCTGCAAGCGCTCAACCAGATGGATTTGCAAAAGAGCGATCCCGAATGGTTGAAGGAAGTCAACGAGTTTAAACACTCAAACGACAACCAGTCCGTGATGAACCACGATGTGCTAAACCCCTATTTGGTGTTAAAGAGCGTGTCTAAACGGATGTCGGATGATGCCCGCATTGCAACCGACGTGGGCCAGCACCAAATGTGGACGGCGCAGTTCTATCCCTTCCAAAAGCCGCGCACGTTCATCACGTCCGGTGGATTGGGCACGATGGGCTTTGGTATGGGCGCGGCTATCGGCGCGTGCATCGGGTCCGGCCAAAAAACTGTGTTGGTCACCAGTGATGGTAGCTTCCATATGAATATGAATGAATTGGCGACTGCCGTTTCTACTCGTCTGCCTCTGGTTGTGCTCGTACTCAACAACGCTGTGTTGGGCATGGTGCGTCAGTGGCAGACGATGTTTTTTGACAAGCGCTATTCATCGACTACGCTGGAGCGTCAAACCGATTATGTGAAGTTTGCCGAGGCATTTGGTGCCAAAGGCTACCGCATTGAAAAACTTGACGAGATGGACGCGGTGCTGGACGAGGCGCTGAATCAGGATGGCCCGGTCGTGGTGGATATCGTCATCGACCGTGATGAAATGGTGTTCCCCATGATTCCGCCCAACGGCACTATCAACCAAATGATTATCAGGGGGTGAGGACATGAGAAAACTGATACTGTCATTACTGGTCAACAACGAAGCCGGAGTGCTTACGCGGGTATCCGGGCTGTTTGCTCGCAGAGGATTTAATATTTCCTCGCTGTCTGTCGGAGAAACGCAGGACCCGCAATACTCACGCATTACCATTCAGGCCGTGGGAGACGAGTATGTACGCATGCAGCTGGTCCATCAGCTTCGTAAGCTTCACGATGTAAAGGTTGTCGAAAGCATGGAGCTGGAGCAAACCGTGTGCCGCGAGCTGTTGCTCATCAAGGTCTGCGCGGGCAGCGCGACACGCAGCCAGGTGCTGGAGGGTGCAAACGTGTTTCGTGCCAAGGTGTGCGACCTGACCCCGACCACTGTTACCATGGAACTGACAGGCGATACCGACAAGATCGACGCGTTTGTTACCTTCCTGGAACCGTTTCAAATTCTGGAAACCTGCCGCACGGGTATCACGGCCATCGGCCGCGGAGAATATACGCTGAAGAAGAATGAGGAGGATATTTAAAATGGCTAAAATGTATTATCAAGAGGATTGCAACCCCGCCGTACTCAATGGCAAGAAAATCGCGGTGATCGGCTATGGTAGCCAGGGTCACGCTCATGCACAGAATCTCCACGATAGCGGTCACGATGTTGTCGTCGGCCTGTATGAAGGATCCAAATCCGCGGCGAAAGCCAAGGCAGACGGCCTTACGGTCATGCTCACCGCCGATGCCGTGGCAGCTTCCGATGTAATTATGATTCTTGTCAACGACGAGAAACAGGCCGCCCTCTATGAAAAGGATATCGCGCCTAACCTGAAAGCCGGTAAAACGCTGGCGTTTGCCCACGGCTTTAACATTCACTTCGGGCAGATCGTTGTGCCGGAGGATGTATCCGTCATCATGATCGCACCCAAAGGCCCCGGCCACACCGTGCGCTCGCAGTTCCAGGAAGGCAAAGGCGTACCCTGCCTGATCGCCGTCCAACAGGATGCCAGCGGCAATGCCAAGGAAGTTGCCCTGGCGTATGCGGCAGGCGTTGGCGGCGCGCGTGCAGGTATTTTGGAGACCACCTTCCGTGAAGAAACCGAAACCGATCTCTTCGGCGAGCAGGCTGTGCTTTGCGGCGGTGTAACCGCGCTGATGAAAGCAGGCTTTGATACGCTGGTGGAAGCGGGCTATCAGCCCGAGAACGCATACTTTGAGTGCGTACACGAAATGAAACTCATCATCGACCTGGTTATTCAGGGCGGCTTGAGCTATATGCGCTATTCCATCTCCGATACCGCTGAGTACGGCGACTATGTCACCGGGCAGCGCATCATCACCGATGAAACCAAAAAAGAAATGAAAAAGGTACTCGACGAGATTCAAAACGGTACCTTTGCCCGCAACTGGATTTTGGAAAACCAGGTCAAGCGTCCCGGCTTCAACGCCATGCGTAAAGCGGCACAGACCTCTTTAGTCGAAAAAACCGGTGCGGAACTCCGCGCCAAGATGAGCTGGAAAAAGGAAAGCGGTGAAGAGAAATGAGCCGCTCTGACACCGTAAAGGTCGGCGCGGAACGCGCGCCGCACCGCGCGCTGCTCAAAGCCTGCGGCTATACAGACGACCAGATCAGCCGTCCGTTCATCGGCATCGTCAACTCGTTTAACGAGATTGTGCCGGGTCATGTGCACCTCAATCAAATTGCACGCGCCGTCAAGGACGGAGTACTCGCTGCAGGCGGCACACCATTTGAGTTTAATACCATCGGCGTGTGCGACGGGATTGCCATGGGGCACGAGGGGATGCATTATTCGCTTTGCACCCGCGAGCTGATTGCCGACACCGTAGAAAGCATGGTGCGCGCCCACGCGTTTGACGCGTTGGTGTTCATCCCCAACTGCGATAAAGTAGTGCCCGGTATGCTGATGGCGGCTGCCAGACTGAACCTGCCCAGCATCTTTGTATCCGGCGGGCCGATGCTGTCGCTTGGAGGCAAAGACCTGAACACGGCGTTTGAGGCAGTCGGCGCGTACATGGCCGGTAACATTGATGAGTGCGAACTGTGTTCCATTGAAAATGAAGTATGCCCGACCTGCGGATCGTGCTCCGGCATGTTCACTGCCAATTCCATGAACTGCTTAACGGAGGTTGTGGGCCTTGGCCTGCCTGGTAACGGCACCCTGCCCGCGCCGTATGCCGCGCGTATCCGCTTGGCCAAACAGGCCGGTATGCAGGTGATGAAGCTGTATGAGCAAAACATCTGCGTGCGCGATATCTTAACGCCGCAAGCACTTGAAAACGCGCTGACGGTGGATATGGCGCTTGGTTGTTCCACCAATACCATCTTGCACCTTCCGGCCATCGCCAAGGAAGCGGGATTGGCGTTTTCGCTGCAAACGGTAAACGAGGTCAGCGAGAAAACCCCCAACCTGTGCAAACTGGCCCCTGCTGGTAAGCATCATATGCAGGATCTGCACGAATCTGGCGGCATCCCCGCGGTGATGGCAGAACTGAATAAGAATGATTTCATCAATACGGACTGCATCACAGTCACCGGGAAAACCGTAGGTGAGAACATTGAAAAGGCCATGGTTTTGAACCAAACCGTTATCCGGCCGCTGACCGACCCGTACTCAAGCTTCGGCGGGCTGGCGATTCTGTTTGGTAACATCTGCCCCAACGGCGCGGTGGTAAAACAGAGCGCTGTCGGCAAGGATATGCTGACCCGCGAATGCCGCGCCAGAGTGTTTGACGGCGAGGAAGCGGCGGTCAAGGCCATCTACGCCAAGGAAATTGTCCCGGGCGATGTGGTGGTAATCCGTTACGAAGGCCCCGCAGGAGGCCCCGGTATGCGTGAAATGCTTACGCCGACCTCGGCCATTGCCGGCATGCAGCTTGACCAGCAGGTCGCGCTGATTACCGACGGGCGCTTCTCCGGCGCTACGCGCGGCGCGGCCATCGGGCATATATCACCCGAAGCAGCGTCTGGCGGCACCATTGCACTGGTGGAAGAGGGCGATCTCATCCAGATCGATATTCCCAATAAATCCATGACCCTGAAAGTGTCGGACGAAGAGCTAAAACGCAGAAAAGAAAAGTTTGTCGCCCCCAAACGCAAAGAACTGACCGGATACCTGAAGCGCTATGCCGCACTGGTATCCTCCGCCGATCAAGGCGCAGTATGGAAGGATGGTATGTAATGCCAGATCCAGTAAAGTTTTTTGATACCACGCTTCGCGATGGCGAGCAGGCACCCGGTTGCAGTATGGACTTGTCCGAAAAGCTGGAGGTTGCCTATGCGCTGGAGCGTATGAAGGTGGATGTAATCGAAGCGGGTTTTGCCATTGCCTCCAAAGGCGATTTCGAGTCCGTAGAAGCGATTTCCAAAGCCATCAAGAACTGTACCATCGCAAGCTTGTCCCGCGCCACGAAAAAGGATATCGACGCGGCCTGGCAAGCGGTACGACAGGCAAAATCGCCGCTGATTCACACCTTTCTTGCGACCTCACCGACCCATATGCAGTATAAACTGCGCATGTCGGAGGACGATGTACTCGCCACGATTAAAGAGATGGTCTCTTACGCGCGCAACCTCTGCCCGCAGGTGGAGTTTTCCGCTGAGGATGCCCTGCGCTCCGAGCCGGCATTCCTCGCCAAAGCGGTGGATGCTGCCATTCGGGCAGGTGCGACTGTGGTCAATATTCCCGATACTGTCGGCTATGCCACGCCCAGCGAGATGGCCTCAATCATCCACTACCTGAAACAAAACGTGGACAATGTTAATGATATTACGCTGTCTGTGCATTGTCATAACGATTTGGGTATGGCGGTAGCCAATTCCTTGGCGGCTGTCTCTGCCGGGGCACGGCAGATGGAATGCACCATCAACGGCATCGGCGAGCGTGCCGGTAACGCGGCACTGGAAGAGCTGGTTATGTCCATGCATACGCGCCCGGATCTATATACGCAGGAGTGCAATATCGATACCAAGCGCATCGCACCGACCAGCCGCCTGGTATATAGCATTCTGGGCGTGAATGCACCGATCAACAAAGCCATTGTCGGTCAGAATGCCTTTGCGCATGAAGCGGGTATCCATCAGCACGGCGTAATGGCCAACCGCACCACCTATGAAATTATGACACCGGAGTCCATCGGCCTGCGCCAAAACCAAATGGTGCTGGGCAAGCATTCCGGCCACCACGCGATTGAAGAACGGCTCAACACCCTTGGCTATTCGCTATCCAAGGATGAGTTTACCAAGCTGTATGAGCAGTTCAAAGCGCTGTGCGACCGTAAAAAGCTGATTACCGATAAGGACTTGGAAGCGCTGGCGCTGCATCGGCACACGCACTCTTCCATGCCCAACAACTACCAGCTGGAACGCTTTACGGTGAACTCCGGCAACTTCTCCACGTCCAACGCCGTGGTATCGGTCACCCATAACGGGGAAAGCACCGAGGAAGTCGCCCTGGGCGACGGCCCGATTGACGCCGCCTTTAACGCTGTGGATAAGCTGATTGCTGCGCCGGAGCATTCGCTGGAGGATTATGTGATTCAGACCATATCCGAAGGCAACGATGCCCAGGGTGAAGCCATCGTCAAAATCCGCTGCGGCGATCAGGTGGTTACGGGACGCGGTCTTTCCACCGATATACTGGAGGCCAGTATTCTCGCCTATATCAATGGCATGAATAAGTTGTAAGGGGGCGGCCATGAAACGGATCGAAATCTTCGACAGCATGCTTCGTGATGGCGCGCAGGGGGAAGGTGTAGCCTTTTCCGTGGTCGATAAGCTCAACATCGTAAAAACGCTGGATGCGTTCGGTGTCGATTATATCGAAGCGGGTAACCCCGGATCCAATCCCAAAGACATTGAGTTCTTTGCGCAGGTTCACACCCTGAAGTTAAGGCATGCCAAGCTATGCGCCTTTGGGTCCACCTGCCGCAAAGGCAGCAGTCCGGAGGAGGACGCTAACGTCCAATCCCTGATGGATGCCAAGACCGATGTTGTGGTGATTTTCGGCAAGTCCTGGGATTTGCATGTGCTGCAGGTTCTGGGTACGACTCTGGAAGAAAACCTGCGACTGGTGAAGGATACCATAGCGTACTTCAAAGCCAAGGGCAAGGAAGTGATATTTGACGCAGAGCACTTCTTTGACGGCTACAAAGAAAATGAACAGTTTGCCATGCAGGTGCTGGCTGCTGCCAATGAAGCTGGTGCCGACAGCCTGGTGCTGTGCGATACCAATGGCGGCACAACACCCCAGCGCATCGGCGAGGTTGTCAAAACCGTATGCGATGCCTTCCCCAAACAACGAATCGGCATCCACTGCCATAATGATATCGGCTGCGCGGTGGCATCGAGCATGAGTGCGGTTTCAAACGGCGCAGTGCAGGTGCAAGGCACGTTCATCGGCATTGGCGAACGCTGCGGCAACACGGATTTGTCCACAATCATTGGCAATTTGCGCCTGAAAATGGGCTTTGATTGTTCCGGTGATTTGGAAATGCTCAGGGATACGGCCGCAAAGCTTTCTGAGCTTTGCAACATGCGCCTGAGCCGCAATGAGCCTTACGTTGGCGACAGTGCATTTGCCCATAAAGGCGGCATGCATATCGACGGCGTATCGAAGGTAAGCCGTTCGTTTGAGCATGTTACGCCCGAGAGCGTGGGCAATGTGCGCCGCTTCCTGATGAGTGAGGTATCTGGCCGCACCACAGTGCTTGCGAAAGTTGCAGCACTGGCACCGAAACTCAAAAAGAACTCACCGGAAGTGACCCGGATTGTTGAAAAAACCAAGGAAATGGAACACGAAGGCTACCAGTTTGAAAGTGCGGACGCAAGCTTTGAACTGATGGCACTGAAGATTCTGGATTGCTTCCACCCGCATTTCAGCCTGGGCATGTACCGTACCAGCGGCGAGTTTCCGCATCCGGATGAAAACCAGAGCGCATCCGCCATGCTGTCGGTTCAGGTCGAGGATGTGCATGAAATGACTGCCGCCATGGGCAACGGCCCTGTGCACGCACTGGATACGGCACTGCGCAAAGCGCTGAGCGTGTTCTACCCGCAGCTCAACAACGTACGCCTTGTGGATTACAAGGTGCGTGTACTGACCGGGAAAGATGCCACGGCATCCCGCGTTCGCGTGCTGATTGAAAGCACGGACGGAGAAATGGACTGGACAACGATCGGCGTGAATGCCGATATTATCGCCGCCAGCTGGGAAGCGTTGGCGGATTCAATTGAGTATTATCTGCATCATAAGGAGGGGACTGCCAAATGTCTATGACAATGACCCAGAAAGTTCTGGCCGCGCATTGCGGCAAGGATGCCGTACAGGCGGGGGATATGATTGTAGCCAACTGCGATCTGGTATTGGGCAACGATATCACCGCGCCGGTCGCGGTAAACGAGTTCAATAAATGTGGTTGCAACTGCGTGTTCGACGGCGAAAAGATTGCCCTGGTAATGGATCACTTCACCCCCAATAAAGATATTAAAGCTGCCGAACAGGTGAAAAAGGTTCGCGAATTCGCTGGCAGCATGAAAGTGAAAAACTTCTTTGACGTCGGCGAGGTCGGCGTGGAGCATGCGCTGCTGCCGGAACGCGGCATGGTAACCGCCGGTGATCTGGTCATCGGTGCGGACAGCCACACCTGCACCTACGGCGCATTGGGCGCATTTTCCACGGGCGTGGGTTCCACTGATATGGCTGCGGCCATGTCATCGGGCAAGGTATGGCTGCGCGTGCCGGAGGCTATCTCCGTGGTGCTCAAAGGCAAACCCAGCCCCGATATATCCGGCAAGGATGTGATCCTCCACCTGATCAAGATGATCGGTGTGGATGGCGCGCTGTACCAGTCGCTGGAGTTTTCCGGCGAGGGCGTGAAGGAAATGACCATGGACGACCGCCTTTGCATCTGCAATATGGCGATTGAAGCTGGCGGCAAGAACGGCATCTTCCCGGTAGATGAGCAGACGCTTACCTACTTAAAGGATCATGGCGCGAAAGCACCCAAGGTCTTTGCTGCGGATGAAGATGCGGTGTATGCCCGCACTATCGAGATGGATTTGTCCAAACTGACACCCATCGTCGCCTTCCCGCATTTGCCTGAAAACGGCAAAACCTTTGACGAGATTGGCGATGTGAAAATCGACCAGGTTGTGATCGGGTCCTGCACCAACGGCAGGCTGTCCGACCTGCAAGCTGCCGCCAAAGTGCTCAAAGGCCGCAAGGTCGCCCCCGGCGTGCGCGTGATTGTCATCCCCGCCACCCAGAAAATCTGGATGGACTCGATGCATGAAGGCCTGTTCGATATCTTCGTCAACGCGGGCTGCGCCGTATCCACACCCACCTGCGGGCCGTGTCTGGGCGGGCATATGGGGATACTCGCCAAGGGTGAACGCTGCGTTGCTACCACCAACCGCAACTTTGTAGGCCGCATGGGCGATACGGAAAGCGAAGTCTACCTGTCCAGCGCGGCTGTTGCTGCGGCGTCCGCCGTGATGGGGAAACTCGCCACGCCGGATATGCTGGCGTAAGGGAGGAAGAAGATATGAAACTCAACGGAAAAGCAATTTGCTACGGAGATAACATCGATACCGACGTCATCATCCCTGCTCGGTATCTGACAACCTCGGACCCGGTAGAACTGGCCAAGCACTGCATGGAAGATATCGACAAAGAGTTCCTGTCGAAAATCGAACCGGGCGACATCCTCGCCGCCGGATCGAACTTCGGCTGCGGTTCCTCACGCGAGCATGCACCCATCGCCATCAAAGCGGCGGGCATCAGCTGCGTGGTTGCCAAAAGCTTTGCGCGTATTTTCTACCGCAACGCCATCAATATCGGGCTGCCCATCATCGTTTGTGACGCGGATATCCACACGGGCGACAAGCTGAGTGTTGATTTGTCCGGCGGTGTGCTCAAGAATGAAACCACGGGCGAAACGGCCGAGTTTCCGTCCTTCCCGCCGTTCCTGCAGGGCATCATTGAATCGGGCGGCCTAATGAAGGCGATGAAGGAGGGCGTATTCGAATGAATTACAATCTCGTCCTCATCCCCGGCGACGGCATCGGCCCGGAAATCACGGACAGCGCCGCCAAGGTGCTCAATGTCATCGGTGAAAAGTTCGGCCACAGCTTTACCATGACCGAGAAGGATGCCGGTGGCTGCGCGATTGATAAATGCGGCGAGCCCTTACCCGCAGACACCCTGAAAGCCGCCCTGGAAAGCGACAGCGTTTTGCTGGGCGCGGTCGGCGGCGCGAAGTGGGAAACCCTGCCCGGGCACCTGCGCCCGGAGCGGGCGTTGCTCGGCTTGCGTAAGGAAATGGGCCTGTTTGCCAACCTGCGCCCGGTAAAGCTTCAACAAGTGCTGGCGGCGGCCTCGCCACTTCGGCAGGATATCACCGCCCGCGGAGTTGATGTGCTGATCGTGCGCGAACTGACCGGTGGCCTGTACTTTGGCGAGCGCGGCAGGGGCGAGGGCGACATGGGCCCCTTCGCCTACGATACCGAAAAGTATGCTGTGGAAGAAATCCATCGCATCGGCGTGGTGGCCTTCGAAGCCGCTAAAAAACGCAGAAACAAGATTTGCAACGTGGACAAGGCAAACGTGCTGGAATCCTCCCGCCTTTGGCGCGAAGTGATGCACGAACTGGCCAAGGAGTACCCGGAGGTCGAATACTCCGATATGCTGGTGGACAACGCCGCCATGCAGCTGATCAAGGATCCATCGCAGTTTGATGTGATGGTGACCTCGAACCTGTTTGGGGATATTCTGTCGGATGAAGCCTCCCAGCTTACCGGCTCCATCGGTCTGTTGGCGTCTGCATCGCTGGGGAAAAGCACTTGCGGCATGTATGAGCCCATCCACGGCTCTGCGCCGGATATCGCAGGCAAGGGCATTGCCAATCCCATTGCAACCATACTCTCGGCGGCGATGATGCTTCGAATGTCCTTTAATCTGGACAAGGAAGCCGATGCCGTGGAAGCTGCAATTGAGACAGTGCTTGGACAGGGCTATCGCACCAGCGATATCGCCGCTGGTAAGCCGGCTATCGGCACTAAAGAGATGACTGACAAAATCATCCGGGCGCTGCAGGCATAAGCAGCTCGCAATTCTTTCGTGTAGGGGTTTTACATTTCCCTTATCAGTGTTACAATAGAATCATGAAAGATTAGAAACATGGGATGCTTAGTAAGCATCTCATGTTTCTGTATTGAATTGCGTTACGGAGGGTATACTATGACCGATCAAACCCCGCAAAAGAAACCTATCATCTATTCCGGTATTCAGCCGTCCGGTGTGCTGACGATCGGCAACTATATTGGCGCGATTAAAAACTTCAAGCTGCTGGAAAATGAGTATGAGTGTTTTTATGCAATCGTCGATATGCACGCCATTACGCTGCGCCAAAACGCGGCTGATCTGCGCCGGCGCACGCTGGAACTTGCAGCGCTGTATATCGCCTCCGGGCTTGACCCCGATAAGAATATGATATATTGCCAGAGCCATGTTCCGGCACATGCGGAACTGGCATGGATTTTAAACTGCTTTACCTATATGGGCGAGTTGCAGCGCATGACGCAGTTCAAAGAGAAGTCCGCCAAAAACGAGGCCAATATTAACGCGGGATTGTTTACCTACCCGGTGCTGATGGCGGCGGATATTCTTTTGTATCAGTCCAACCTCGTACCCGTCGGCTCGGATCAGAAGCAGCACCTGGAACTGACGCGTGATATCGCCATTCGTTTTAACAACATATACGGCAATGTTTTCACCGTGCCGGAGGCCTATATCGGCAAGGTTGGCAGCCGCATCATGAGCTTGCAGGAGCCTACCAGCAAGATGAGCAAGTCCGATACCGAGGATACCTACATCAGTATGCTGGACCGGCCTGATGATATTCGCCGCAAGATTAAGCGTGCCGTGACCGATTCCGAGGCTGACATCCGCTATGATGTGCAAAACAAACCCGGCGTTAGCAACCTGCTGTCCATCGCAGCGGCGCTGTCCGGACAAAGCATTGAAGCTGTGGTGGAAAGCCTGTCCGGTAAGGGATACGGCGACCTGAAAAGCGTCGTGACCGAGATTGTGATTGAAGCGCTGCGCCCCATCCAAAGCGAGTTTGAGCGCTTGATGGCTGATAAAGCGTATGTGCAGGGTGTATTGAGCCGTAATGCTGAAACGGTGTCCCGCCGGGCAGTGCGCACACTGAGTAAAGTGAAAAAGAAGGTAGGCTACACCCAGCCCGACAGAAAATGAGGACGATAATCTGTGATTAACGGATTGATATTTGATCTGGATGGTGTCATTGTCGACACAGCGAAATATCACTTTGCCGCATGGAAAGAACTGGCGGAGTCCCTGCATATTCCGTTCACACTGAAAGATAACGAACGCCTGAAAGGCGTCAGCCGTGTTCGCTCGCTGGAAATCATTTTGGAGATTGGCGGCGTAACACTTTCAGACGATGAAAAAACCAAATACGCAACATGGAAAAATGACCGGTATTTGGAGTATATTCATAAACTCCGGGAGGATGAAATTCTCCCCGGTGTGAAGGCGTTTTTAACGGACGCGCGCAATGCCGGATACCGCGTGGGGCTTGGCAGTGCCAGCAAGAACACGGATTTGGTGCTGGAAAAACTCAAGATTACACAGCTGTTTGATGCCGTGATCGACGGCAACAAGGTGCAAAAAGCAAAGCCCAATCCCGAAGTCTTTGCCCGCTGTGCCAGCGACCTGGGCGTACCGGCAAATAACTGCCTGGTGTTTGAGGATGCCGAGGCGGGGGTTATGGCGGCACACAACGCGGGCATGCTGGCCGTTGGCATCGGCAGCAAAGAAGCATTGCCGATGGCGGACTACAACATGCCCGGGTTTGCGGGAGTAACACCGGCCGAATTGTTGAAACAGTTCGAGGGATAAGGCCTACGTCATCTGAATGATCTTCGTGGATACCCGGTCCAAAAACGCGCGGTCGTGCTCCACCAGCAAAAGCGTGGGCTTAAACGTCAGCAGAAGTTCTTCCATCTGCACACGACTGTAAACATCAATATAGTTTAAGGGTTCGTCCCATATAAAAAGATGCGCTTCCTCGCACAAACTGCGGGCCAGAAGCAGCTTCTTTTTTTGCCCTTCGGAATACTGCGCGATATTCTTGTCAAACTGCTGACGGCCGAAATCCATATTGCGGAGTATAGCCTTGAACAGGGTTTCGTCAGTGCCGGTTTCGGCGATGAAAGCATCCAGTTCGCCGCGTAGGTGCTCGGTGGATTGTGGAACATAGCTGATTTGCAGGCCGCTTGCGATGCTGACTTTCCCTTGTAGCGCAGTTGATAGTCCACACAGGGTTTTCAGCACGCTGGATTTGCCACAGCCATTGGCCCCGGCCAGTGCGACACATTCGCCGCGCTCAACCGAGAAGTTCAGTTCGGTGCATACCGTGTGGTCGCCATAGCGGACTACGCCATCCCGCACTTCGATCAGGCGCTGTTTGGGGTGCTTGAGCAGTTTAAGCTTCAAGTTGCCGGTGCGTTCTGCATCCTTGAGCAGACTTTCGCGCTCTTGGATGTCGCGTTCGATTTTGGCCCGTGTCACCAAAGATCGTTTCATCATGGCGGCTGCCCTTGCGCCGACATATCCGCGGTCGACAGCCGCTACTTTGCTTTCGGCAACGTGGAACTTCGCTTTCTCTGCTTTGTTGGAAAAATCGGCCTGCCTGCGTGCACTTTTTTGCAGGGTGACGATCTCTTTTTTTAGTTGCACGTTACGGGCGGCCTCGGCAGCGTTTTTACGGTTGAAATCCAGTTCCCAGCTATCGTAATCGCCGCGCTGAACGGTAACGGTCGAGCGGTTTAGCGACAGGGTATGGGTGATACAGCGGTTTAGAAAATGGCGGTCATGGCTGACCAGCAGAAAGCCTTGCTTTCTAGCCAGGTAGTCTGCGACCATCTCGCGTCCGGCCAGGTCCAGGTGATTGGTGGGTTCGTCAATCAGGGGGTAGCTGTCCTCGCGGGCAAACAGCGCTGCCAGCTGCAGTTTAGTTTGCTCGCCTCGGCTTAAAGTCGTATACGGGCGTGAAAGCAGTTCATCCGAAAGCCCCAGCGGATAGGCCTCGGCCATCACACGCCATTCCGGTTCATCGGGCGCAAAGGAAAGCATCACCTCTTTGGCGGTATATGCCGAATCGGTCATGGCAAAGGGAAACAGCACGGGTTTCAGGGGTAGGGTAATCGTGCCCTGCGTTGAAAGCTGCCCGGCGAGTATACGCAGCAGTGTGGTTTTTCCACGGCCATTGCGGCCGAGCAGCCCCAAATGCCAGGCGGTATCTGCCTGAAAGGAAAGCTTGTCAAATACAGGGTCATAGCTGCCTTCGTAGGTAAAGCTCAGGGTATTAACTTGTAGTAGTGCCATCGAAATTACCTCGGTGATAAAGCACGGGACGGCAAA
This sequence comes from Candidatus Limiplasma sp., assembly GCA_963678055.1. GTDB lineage: Bacteria > Bacillota > Clostridia > Christensenellales > Aristaeellaceae > CAXXOK01. Next base: position 1,785,157 of record OY782679.1, on the reverse strand, counting down.
GAAAAACAGAGCCTAACGGCTGCGCAATCCCGCCAAACGCAAACAGGCCAAAATATTTGGCTGATTGGTGCGTGTCCCTAATGGGTTAGGGTGGCAGGCTTATTTACGCATCGTTTCAACTCCGTTTCTTAAAGTGCTATTCAAATCTTAGCACGCAGTATGGTTATTTGTCAATTTTTAACGTGCTGAAAAGCGATAGGTCGTCTCGGTGGTATACTCCTGACCGGGGCGTAAGACAACGCTTGGGAAGTTATCGTGGTGGATGGCATCGGGATAGCCCTGGGTTTCCAGGCAAATGCCGTTGTAGGGCTTAAACAGCACGCCGCACTTGCCGGGCTGATTAAGGCCCTGCCCCGTATACACCTGTACGCCGGGTAAATCGGTGAAGGTTTCCATATACCGGCCGGTTTTGGGGGAGTAGAGCGTTGCGATGAGCTTGCGCTGGCCCTCTTGCCCCGCGCAGTAATTAAAGTCCACACCACCGGCGTTTTCCATGGTGGCGTCCGGGTTATTCAGCACATCGCCAAGGCGTGTCGGTGTCTGGAATCCATAGACCAGGTCTTTGGCCTGAAGGAACTTTCCGGTGGGAATCAAACCCTTGTCCACTTCGGTCACGGTATCGGCAAACACTTGCAGAACCAGGTTTTTAACATCGCCCGAACCATGTCCGTTCAGGTTGAAATAGCTGTGATTGGTCAGGTTAACAATCGTCGGCTGATCCGTCGTCGCATGATAGCGTATGGTCAGCGCGTTATCGTCACTAAACAGATAGTCCGCCGTTACTTGCAGGGTTCCGGGGAAGCCTTGGTCGCCGTCCGGGCTTGTCAGCGACAGGCGGAGACCGCCTTCAATTTCTTCAACGGCAAACATCCGCTGGTCAAAGCCATCCGGCCCGCCATGCAGGTTGTTGGGCCCGTTGTTGGCTTGTAGGGGATAGGTCTTCCCGTCCAAATCAAACGTAGCACCGCCGATGCGGTTTCCGACCCGCCCGATGAGTGCACCTAAGTACCCGCCGTTTTCAATATAGCCCTGGGCATCGTCGTACCCCAGTACCACATCACCGAGGATGCCGAATTTATCGGGCATCAGCATGCGGGTTACCGTTCCGCCCAGATCCAGTATCGATACAGATGCGCCGACCGCATTGGTGAGGGTGTATTCCGTTACAGGTTGATTATTCTTGTTTTTTCCGTAAGCCTTTTTTACAATTTGCATGATATTCCTCCGACAGAAATTTCCTCCAGTATAGCGCAGGGCGGCTGGTGGGTCAAGGTTGCCTTGACGAATGAAATACAAAACGATACAATGATTAAGTTTTATACTGACTAATGAGAGGAAGAAACATTTTGTTTGGACGTCGGCATGATGGTCGCCGCGTACGCCATTTGGACCCCATTATTGAGGCTACGCCTTATGTAATGCCAATGCGCTGCGATGCGATGGTATATTTAAACCATGATTTGGACTATGAACCGATGATGCGTTATATCGCCAAGAAGGCCAGAGATGAGAATATTAAGATCACATTCTTGCAGCTTCTCATCGCTGCCTATGTGCGGGCGATATCGCAGGTTCCGGAGATCAACCGTTTCATCATCAATAAGCAGTACTATAATCGCACGGAACTGACCTGCGCTCTCGTTGTGCTGATGGACACCGAGGACGGAAGCATCAAGGAAAACACGATCAAAGTCCGCTTTGACCCCAGCGACACCATTTACGATGTGCAGGCGCGCGTGCATAAGAAGGTTCTGGAAAACCGCAAAAATGAGATGCCCGGCGGCGCGATTAAGATTGCGCGCTTTGTGCTGAAAGTACCGGGGTTGACCTCGTGCCTGGTATGGGTACTGCGCTTTTTGGATCGCTACGGAATTATGCCCGGCGTATTGATTGATGAGCTGCCCTTCCATGTTGGGCTGTGGCTGACGAACAATGCATCCATCGGGCTGAAAAGCGTGTACCATCATATTTATAATTTCGGCAACACCAGCATGTTTTTCGGTCTGGGTACGCCGAACCGCGGGTATACGGTCAATGCCAAGGGCGAGCCCGTACGCTATGCCAAAATCCCGGTTGGGGTTACGGTGGACGAGCGCGTATGCGCCGGGGCGACCTTTGCCAAGATGTTCACCATTATGAACCAATGCCTGAAAAACCCGGAGATCTTAGAAACGCCTCCGGAAAAGGTGTATTACAATGAAGGCGCGGAGTATCACGAGCCGAAGCTACAGCTGGATACCGAGGCCAAGGCCAGCGGGCAATGATAGAATAATACCACCCGGAAACTTCTAAATTGTTACAACCGGTGAAGGAAATTAATAATTTACATCATCTTGTTTACAAAAAAGAAATATATGATATAATGTAAGTCTTCCAAAATCAACTGGTTGAGACGCTCTAAGGAGACTGTGCATGAACTCAGGCCGTACGAAGTATACCTCTACGCCAACTTATGGTATGCAAAGACGAGGATTCAATAAACGACAGGCAGAACCCAATCCGGATTTGGATTTCACGCAGAAACCCAAACCGGAATTTAGCGCGCCTCCAGATGGTTCGGCCGATCCGCTTACAATGCCCCAGAGCATTTACGCAAACCCCTTGCCTCAGCAAAATGCGATGCCGTTTGCGGCCTATCCACCGCAAAATCCCGGCGCAAACAATATGCCGTATCCGCAGCAAAATGCGGGTATGCAGGGGGGGTACCCTGGCGGTACTCCCAGCTATTCGGCTCCGTATACCGGTGCACCCATGCCGCCGCTGGCAAATGCCGCAGCCCGAGGCCAACAGCCTATGGCAGCCGGTGTCAGAGCGCAGGGGTATGTACCGCCCGCTGTGATGCAGGCGGAACCTGCGATGCCTGTGATGCAGCAAATGCCACAACAGCAGCATATGCCACAGCAAAGCCCGCCGCCGCAAGGTATGGCCTATCCGCAATATGGGCAGCCGCTGTTTAACAGGCAACAGGCGCCCATGATGCCAAACGATTCCATGGGAGGGTATCCCGCCTACGGAAACGGTGGCGGTGGTATGCCGCCGGAGCAACCGCCTGTACGGCAACCAAAACAACCGTTTAATATTGAAAACTGGCTGAAAATGCTGTTATATATCATTTTACCGCTAGCGTTTGTTGTTTGTATTGCACTGCGGGACGAAGGATTTGATTTGCTTCGTTATCTGTTTATGACAGCCAGTGCGGCATCAGTCGGTATGCTTTGGTATCGGCAGGCGTTCACCTCGTCGCTGCGTACAGGGATCACCATCGGATATGGACTGATGTGTGTTATCCTGCTGGTTATCATGCTGTCAGGTGCCAGTGGCGATCCTGTGAACAATAACTTGAATATCACGCCCCAGCCGACGCCGGCCATCACGGAAGAACCCTCCGATGAAGCCATGGGATATCTACCGGACCAGGCACCGACCGAAAAACCTGTCGAGGTGCCCCCCGCGGAAACCGATACGGGTCTCAGGCTGGCTGCCTTTATGGATTACTGGGCCAACAATGACATTGAATCGATGCTCAATTACGTAATGCCTACATGGCGAGCGGCACAGACGGATGCGGCGGTATCGCTGTTCAATGTGGCCGCGAACCGGACGCCGATTGACTATACAATCGAGTCCATATCCGGCTCCAGCACCGATACGTCCAGAGCTGTGACCATGAGCGCGACCATTGATAAAAATAATGGCAACGATCCTGTACGCTATCGCTTCAACATTTTGATGGTGCAGGAATCGGGAGACTGGTTTGTTGATCCCAACACGCTGGCGACTAACGAGTCAACCGCGACCGATACACCGCTGCCGGATAATATTGCAGCGATTTATACTCCGGCTCCGCGCACAACGGTTACGCCGATTCCACCGGATAATACACCGCTGTACTACAACGCCGATGGTGGCAAATACTATCACGCAGACCCCTCTTGCAGATCGGTTAATGAAAAGTACCTGCCTATGGATGCCTTCACCTTCGGGGAGCTTGGCGAATCGCCGTACAAATCGCTCATACCCTGTCTGGTGTGTAACGCACCGACCAAGTAAATAAGAGAAACAAACCAGCCCCGCCATTTGGCGGGGCTGGTTTTGTTTATCTACTTACAGCGTAAGCTGATACTGGCGGTAGGTGCGGTAATGCCTTGCCCCTGCGCGCTCCAGAGAGATTGCGCTCTGCAAGTTGGTTTCATCGATGGCGGATAGTTCAAACGCAGTAATGCCGAGCTGCTTGGCACGCTTGTACATTTCCAAAATCATGGCGGCGTTGACGGCTTTATTGTGAAAGTCCGGCGCAACAAATACCATGGAACAGCGTGCGGAGCGCACCTTGTGGAAAATCCGCGTCACCCAGCCAAAGGGAAACAGGCTGCCGTTGATGGCCTTGGCCAGGCGGGAGAAGTCCGAAAACGCCACTGCAACGCCAACCATACGGTCGCCCGCGTAGGCAATGACCGGAAGATCCGCTTTGGTGTACCGCAGCAGCGATTTCAGCTCATACAGAATATCGTCAATCGTCGGGGGCGTAACCTCGGAATCGGGCGGCAGGGCTTTGGCAATCATGTTTGCCACATCGCGTGCAAGCTCTTCCTGGTTATCAGGGCGAATGTCTGCTGGAACCACACGGAACCCAAAGCGCTTTTGCGCCATGTTCGACAGCCGTTGGTACATGTCGGCAGGGAACTCGCTCATCTTCAGCAGATAGGCATGGTGGTCACGGAACTTTTCAAAGCCGTATTCGGTAAAGAAATGGTGGTAGTAGGGGGGATTGTAGGGATTAAACAGGGAGTTAAGACTGTCAAAGCCTTCGTAAAGCAGTCCTTCAGTGTAATCGTCAAAGCCCGGTTCGCTTGGACCGATAATTACCGTGGCACCCTGTTCCTTTAGAAAATGCACGGCAGCGTCCAGTACGGCACGGGCATATTCCATGTTATTTTCGCTTTCAAACAGCGCAATATAGCCGCGCTGTTGCCCCAGCCGTTCGTTTATGCGTTCGTCCACGCCAGCCAGCACTCTGGCAACGGGGCGTTCATCGTCATAGGCTAAAAACAGCTCATGCGGGCCGTTACGCCAGGGATTATGCACCCCGATCAGGTGATGGACTTCCATGCGTTTCATCGGTGGTACCCAGTACGGGTCCTTGCGGTACAGTCGCTTGGGCAGCGCTAAAAACGGGCGTACGCCCTGCGGGGTTTTCTGAAGCGTTTCCACATGAATCATAATGATCTCTCCCTATATATAAAATGGGATGATGCGTGGATCAGGACAGGATGTCCTGGATGTGCTTAAGTAATTCTTGGCGGCCTGTACCGTCTTCAGCAGAAAAGGGAATCACTTCCCAGGGCTGTTTTTGCATAATGCGGCAAATGGGGGCAATGTGTTTCATGCGCGCGCCACGGCTGATTTTATCCGCCTTGGTGGCAACCACCGTAAAGGGGATGCCGGCACTGCGGTAGAATGCGGCCATTGCGGCATCGTCCGCTGAGGGCTCGTGCCGGATGTCTACCAGCTGCAGGGCATGTTTCAGCAAGCTGCTTTCGTGAAAATAAGTTTCCATCATTTGACCCCAGCGTTTCTTTTCGGCTTTATTCACTTTGGCAAAGCCGTAGCCGGGCAGGTCGACTAGATGAAAGGTATCGTTGATTAAAAATACGTTAATCAGCCGGGTTTTGCCCGGCGTACCGGAAATTTTGCAAAGCTTTCTTTGCCGGCACAGGGTATTGATCAGTGAGCTTTTTCCCACGTTGCTGCGCCCCACCACTGCCAACTGGGGCAGGGTGATGGGCGGCTGTTCGTGGTAATCCGCCATGCTGGTGACAAAGACTGCGCTTTGAATTTCCATCGCTTAAGCCCTTGGGTAGGACGGGCGTTCACACTGTGGTAGCTGTGCAGGTATAGCGGTAAAGTCGCCTGGGTTTGGCTTGTTTTCAGGCGGAGATGTCAGCGCGTGGGGGAGTACGTCGGTCATCCGCTCAACGGGGATGACGCACAGTTTATTCAATACCACATCGGGCACATTTTCCAAGTCCTTGATGTTGCCTTTGGGGATGAGCACAGTCTTCAGGTTGGCACGGCTTGCAGCCAGCAGCTTTTCCTTCAGACCGCCGATGGGCAGTATGCGACCGCGCAGGGTAATCTCACCGGTCATGGCCACATCCTGACGGACGGGGATGGTGAGAATCGCACTGGTCAATGCGGTGGTCATGGCCGTACCGGCGGAAGGGCCATCCTTGGGCACAGCACCTTCGGGCACATGGAAGTGAATATCGTGTTCTTTGAAGTAATTCACGGGGATGCCCCAGGCTTCGGAGTTGGTACGAACCCAGGACAGGGCAGCTTTCGCGCTTTCCTGCATCACATCGCCGAGTTTACCGGTCAGCTGCAACGCGCCGTTGCCTTGCATGATGGAGCATTCCACCGCCAGCGTTTCACCGCCGAAGGAGGTAACGGCCAGGCCGTTGACAATACCGACCAGGTTTTCCGTCTCCAAATCCTCGCGTGTAAAGCGGGGTGCACCCAGGTATGCCTTCAGTTTTGCAGCCGTCACGCTGACGGACTTCACCGAGGTATCGAGTATTTCTACTGCAGCCTTGCGCACAATGCGCGCGACCTGGCGCTCCAGCGTACGGACGCCCGCTTCGCGGGTGTAGCCGTCAATCAGCTTGAGCATTACAGCGCTGGACATGGTTACGCTCCGGGGGCTAAGGCCGTGTTCTTTGATTTGCTTTGGCAACAGATGCTTGGACGCGATCTTCAACTTGTCCAGCTCGGTGTAGCTGGGGACTTCGATAATCTCCAGCCTGTCCAAAAGCGCCGGGGGAATGGAATCAATCGTGTTGGCCGTGGTAATGAACATGACGCGGCTTAAATCAACAGGCAATTCCATGTAGTGATCGCGGAACGCATTGTTCTGCTCGCCATCGAGTACTTCCAGCATGGCTGCCGCGGGATTGCCGCGGAAATCGCTGGACATTTTATCAATTTCATCAAACAGGAACACAGGGTTCATGCTGCCTGCCTGTTTCAGCCCGGCGATGATACGACCGGGGATGGCACCGACGTAGGTACGCCTGTGACCGCGGATTTCCGCTTCATCGCGTACGCCGCCCAGCGACATTTGCACAAACTTGCGGCCAACTGCGGATGCCACAGCGCGGACAATACTGGTTTTGCCAATGCCCGGAGGGCCGACAAAGCACAGGATGGGCCCGCGCATATCTTTTTTCATGCGCAGCACGGCAAGGTATTCGATAATCCGGTCCTTTACGTCCATGAGGCCGTAGTGATCGGTATCCAGAATTTTACGTGCATGTTTGAGGTTCAGGTTGTCTTCCGTGGTAACGCCCCAGGGCAGATCCAAAATCCACTCCACATAGGTGCGGCTGATGTTGATCTCGGGGGTGCCGGGCATCATGTGCGACAGCCTGTCCAGCTCACGCTCGGCCTTTTGGCGGGCTTCATCGTTGAGCGGGGCATTTTGCAGCCGCTCGCGCAGATCTTCCACATCGGTCTGGTCTTTATCGCCCAGCTCGGTCTGAATGGCTTTAATCTGCTCGCGCAGGTAAAAGTCTTTCTGGTTTTTTTCGATCTGTACTTTAATGCGTGCCTGGATATTTTTCTCCAGCTCGCTTAGCTCGGTTTCCCTAAGCAAAATCGTGCAGAGCTTCTCCAGCCGCTTTTGCACATTGGTGATTTCCAATAATTCCTGCCGGGCAGAGAACTGCGTAAGCGCATTGGCGGCGATGACATCAGCCAGTTGATTGGGTTTATTGATAGCCATTACGTTTTGCAGCGTTTCCTGCGACACACGATTGCTCTGGGAACAATATTCCTCAAAAATCGCATGGGTCGTACGCACCAGCGCCTGCATTTCGTCGGTATCCTTAGGGCGGCGGTTGGGTACAACGCTTATTTCCGCCAGAAGAAACGGGTCCTCCTGGACGATGTTTTTCAGTTTAGCGCGCTTCTCACCGGCGACCAGCACTCGAAGGCTGTCTCCCGGCAGATTGAGCACCTGTTTTACTTTGGCAATGGTGCCTACGGTGTATAAGTCATCCAGCGAAGGGTTGTCCACGTCAGCGTCACGCTGCGCGACCAAAAAGATACGCTGGTCTTCAAGCATTGCTTTTTCTAGCGCGGATACGCTTTTGGCGCGTCCCACGTCAAAATGCAGCACCATATGCGGAAAGACCATTGTTCCTCTGAGCGGCAGGACGGGGAGGCGGGTCAATGGTTTTTTACGCTTGGCCTGTTCCATATGTTCCTCCTATAGTATGTCACCCGGCGTGGCTTTGTTTTTTAGCCGGTTCCGAATGATGAACGGTTCTAGGTTTACGAACGGGTTCGTCGCTATGGACGAGTTTGGGTTTTTCTTTGCCTTCCACGCTCTTGGCGGTGATCAGGCACTGTGCCACATCATTGCGGCTGGGCAGATCGAACATCGTATCCAGCATGATGTTTTCTATGATGGAGCGTAGGCCGCGTGCACCGGATTTGCGTTCCAGCGACTGGGTTGCGATCATTTTCAATGCTTCCGGCTCGAACAAGAGCTCCACACCATCCAAATCCATCAAGTAAACGTACTGTTTGACCAGCGCGTTTCTGGGCTCGGTCAGGATACGGATCAGCTCGTCTTCGTCCAGTTGATTTAGGGAGACCACGATGGGCAGACGGCCAACGAATTCAGGAATCAGCCCGAATTTGATTAGGTCTTCGGTACGGGCTTCCTTAAACAGGCGTCCCGTATCCTGCGCGGTCAAGGTTTTCACATCCGCGCCAAAGCCCATCGACTTTTTACCGGCACGCTGCTCGATAATGGTGTCCAGCCCATCAAACGCACCACCGCAAATGAAGAGTATGTTGGTGGTATCGATCTGCAAAAACTCCTGATGGGGGTGCTTGCGCCCACCCTGCGGAGGAACGTTGGCAATCGTACCTTCCAGAATTTTCAGCAGGGTCTGCTGTACGCCCTCGCCGCTGACATCGCGGGTAATGGAGGGGTTTTCAGACTTGCGGGCTACCTTATCAATTTCGTCGATGTAGATAATCCCGCGCTGAGCGGCCTTGATGTCGTAGTCCGCGTTTTGAATCAAGCGGAGCAGAATGTTTTCTACGTCCTCGCCTACATACCCGGCTTCGGTCAGGCTGGTTGCATCCGCAATGGCAAAGGGTACTTGCAGTATCTTTGCCAGGGTTTGTGCCAGAAAGGTTTTACCGCAGCCTGTGGGGCCGAGCATGAGGATGTTGCTCTTCTGCAAATCCAAATCGCCGGCGGGCGGGGGAGAATCAATCCGTTTATAGTGATTGTATACCGCGACACTGAGGGTGCGCTTGGCATCCTCCTGGCCGATGACATACTGATCCAGAATCTCCTTGAGTTCTTTGGGGCGCGGCAGTTCGATCGCTTTGAGCTCATCCAGCGCTTGATAATCGTCCTGGATAATCTCATTACAAAGCGCGATGCATTCATCGCAAATCTGCGCGTTGGGACCAGCGACCAGGCGGTGAACCTGCTCGGAGGTTTTATTGCAGAAGCTGCAGCGCTTGAGCTTAGGGAGGCTTGGGTTCATTGTATCGGACATGCGTTACTCCTTTTTACCGCTCCGTGGTTCATAGATCTCATCAATGATGCCATATTTCAAGGCTTCCTTGGCGTCCATGAAGAAATCACGGTCGGCGTCTTTTTCCACACGGGTAAGCGGCTGCCCAGTCATATCGGCAATCAGCTTGTTCATCTTCTGTTTGGTTTTCAGCAGCCATTCCGCGCGGATTTGCACATCCGACGCCTGGCCGGAGGCACCGCCCAGCGGCTGATGAATCATCACTTCGGAATTGGGGAGCGCAAGGCGCTTGCCCTTTTCGCCCGCCATCAGCAGGAATGCGCCCATTGAGGCCGCCATGCCGATGCACACCGTGCGCACGGGGGATTTAACGTAGTTCATCGTGTCGTAAATTGCCATACCGGCTGTTACGCTGCCGCCGGGGCTGTTGATGTACAGTGAGATATCCGCATCCGGATTATCCATTTCCAAAAACAGCATCTGTGCAACGACGAGGTTGGCAACGTCATCGTTAATCTCGCCGCCCAGGAACACAATACGATCCTTTAAGAGGCGGGAATATATGTCAAACGAACGCTCACCGCGGTTGGTTTGCTCGATGACCATGGGGACTAAATAACTCATTTGATTCACTCCTGTAATTGAGGGGGAGAAAGGAGGAGATTACTCCTCGGTTTTCTCTTTTTTGGCAGCAGGCTTCTTGGCTGCGGGTTTCTTAGCAGCGGGCTTTTTCGCTGCCGCTTTCTTGGGTTCGGCGTTCTTGCCGTCAGCCTCGGCTTTCTTGGCCGGTGCTTTCTTTTCTTTCTCGTCGGTCACCTTGGCGCTGTTCCACAGCATATCCAAAGCGGCATTGGTTTTCACGCGGTCTTCAAAGTAGTGCAGCTGGTTTTCGTTGAGCTCTTTTTTCAGGTCTTCCAGCGATTTGCCCATGGCCTCGCCGTACTCTGTGAGCATTTCGTCAACCTTTTCGGCATCCGCCTGCACATCTTCCAGCTTGATAATCTCTGCGATCACCAGCTCGGTTTTCAGGTTATTGCGTGCTTCCGAGCGGTACATATCCCGCATTTGGGTCTCGGTCTGGCCGGTGAGTTCCATGTATTTCTGCAAATCCAGCCCCTGCTGGCGCAAACGCCAGTCCATTTCTTTGAGCTGGTCATTGAGCTTGTCTTCCACCATAGAATCGGGAAGATCGATTTCTGCATTCTCGGTGATTTTCTGCACCAGCGCCTGCTTGGCCTGTGCGGTTGCCTGCTCGTCGGCGGTTTCCTGCATCTTCTTTTTCAGATCGTCGGTGTACTCTTTCAGCGTTTCAAACTCGCTGACATCGGCGGCGAAATCGTCATCCAGCGTGGGAAGCTCGTCATTCTTAATGCCGTTGATCTTCACATGGAAGACAGCGTCCTTACCTTTGAGCTCTTCGGCATGGTATTCTTCGGGGAAGGTGACGGTGATGTCCCGTTCCTCGCCGATGTTCATGCCGACCAGCTGATCTTCAAAGCCGGGGATAAACGACTTGGAACCAATCACAAGGCGCTGGCCTTCGGCCGTGCCGCCGTCAAACTTCACGCCATCGACAGAACCGGAGTAATCCAGGTTCACTTCATCGCCGTTGATCACAGCACGGTCGGTGATATCCACCGAACGGGCCATCTGTTTCTGCTCGCTTTCCAGACGGGCGTTCAGCTCGTCCTTGGAAACGGTATGCATTGTGCGGGCGACTTCCACGCCTTTGTACTCGCCAAGCTTGATCTCGGGGTACACATACACTTCGCAGGTGAATTTTACATCTTCACCGGGTTTAATCTCTTCCACGTCCACCTTGGGGCGGTCCACAGGCTGAAGGTCTTCCTTCTTGACTGCGTCCAGATAGGCGTCCGGGAACAGGAGTTCCAGTGCGTCATCATAGAAAACCGATGCGCCGTACATGCGCTCAATCAGTTTGCGAGGGGCTTTACCTTTGCGGAATCCCTGCACCTGAAAATGACCGCGATGTTGAATATAGGCTTTCTGCACCGCTTCCTCAAAAGTTGAGGCCGGCGCTGTGAACGAAATTTTGACTTTGTTCCCTGTAAGCTTCTCTACTGAATACTGCATTTTCTTCCTCCGTCTTGGGGTTATTCTTGCCACGGCAAGTTTGCATAAACCCAAACGAGCCGTACCACTCAGTATACCATCTAAATGGCTGAACTGCAAGCATTCAGCGCGGTTTGGGATGTAAAACCACCACGCTTATTTGCCGTAAAAAGGCAAGCAATGCTTTTCAAGTATATATTTGTGTAGTATAATGGAATTTGAAACCATTTAGGCAGTAAAACTTTGGAAAGGCGGGACACGCTTGCGCAGTATGACGGGTTTCGGCAGCGGCCACCAAAGCCGCGACGGCCGCGATATCGTTTTGGAGCTGAAATCGGTAAATCACCGGTATTTGGATGTAAACTTCCGCTTGCCCAAAGCCCTGACCTTTGCCGAAGAACCGCTGCGCCAGTGGATTCGCGAAAGCGGCATCAAGCGCGGTCATCTGGATGTATCGGTCTCGTACCGCAACAACAGAAACGATGCCAGAGTAATTACGCTGGATCGGGAATTGCTGGCCCTGACCGCAGCCCAGACCCAAACCGCCGCCAGCGACCTGCAAATGAACGCCCTTTCCTTGTATGAGCTGATTAAACTCAGCGATGCGGTAACGGTAACGCAGGCCGAGGAGGACACGGACGAAGTGCTGGCCCTGCTTAAGGATGCCTTTGCGGATGCAAACAAAGCCCTGCAAACCATGCGGGACCGGGAAGGTGGAGCGCTGCGGGACGATCTGCATAGCAACTTGCAGAGCGTGAAAGCCGCAGCCAAGCGCGTAGAGGAGATCGCACCCAGTGTTCCCAAGGAATACCGCGAACGCCTGGACGCACGCTTGCTTGAGTGGAAAGTGGATGTGGCAGACCCGGCTCGCATCGCCCAGGAAGTAGCGCTCTTGGCCGACAAATGCGCCATTGATGAGGAACTATCGCGCCTGCAAAGCCATTTTCAGCAGTTTGACGCTTGCCTTACACAGCAGGGTGAAACGGGACGCAGAATGGATTTTCTCCTTCAGGAGATGAACCGCGAAATCAACACCATCGGCTCCAAAGCATCGCATGCGGAGATTACCAAGAGCGTTGTGGAGATGAAGAGCGTATTGGAGAAATTGCGTGAGCAGGTTCAAAACGTTGAGTGAGGACCAAAACGGATGCGCCTGATCAATATCGGATTTGGAAACATGATAAGCGTGGATCGTATCGCCGCGGTAGTGAATCCCGACAGTGCACCGGTCAAACGCCTGGTGCAGGAAGCGCGGGACGAAAAACGCCTGCTGGATGCCACCCAAGGCCGCCGTACACGCGCTGTGATTGTGATGAGTTCCAACCAAATTGTGTTATCGGCTATCCAGCCGGAAACCATAGCAAGCCGTGCATCCAGCAAAGATACAGACGAGAGGCAGGACTGACATGGGCATAACCATCAAACGCAAAGGTATGTTACTGATCATCTCCGGTCCATCCGGTGCGGGCAAGGGCACCCTGTGCAAACGGCTGCTGGCAAGCGACCCAAGCTTTGCTTTTTCCTGCAGCGTGACCACACGGGCTCCGCGAAACGGCGAGGTAGACGGTGTCGATTATCGCTTTATCGACGATGCGGAGTTCCAGCGCATGGTGCAAAACGACGAGCTGCTGGAGTACGCCACCGTACATGGGAATCACTACGGCACACCCCGAAGCGAAATTGACACGCTGCTTAATGAGTGCCAAAATGTACTGCTGGATATTGATTCGCAGGGCGCGATGAACGTGATGCGCAATACCAAGGACTATGTCAGCGTGTTTGTCATTGCCCCAAGCTTTGAAGAGTTGCGCAGCCGCCTGGAGAAGCGCAATGCCGAACGGCCTGAGGATATCGAGCGCCGTTTAAGGAATGCCTATGGCGAGTTTCAAAAGGTAACCCTATACGATTATGTAATCGTTAATGATGATGTGGACCGTGCGTTCCAGGAATTGCAATGCATAGTGAACGCCGAAAAACATAAAACAGTTCGATTTTTACCGACGATAGACGAGGATTGAGGAGGAACGGGTATGGCCATTATTAAACCGACGATTGTCGAACTTAGCGAAAAGGTGGACAGTCGTTACACTTTGGTGGTGGAAGCCAGCAAACGCGCACGCCAGCTTTTGGGTGGCGCACAGCCGCTGATTGACGACAAAGACATGAAACCCCTGCATGTTGCGGTAGACGAAATCAACCGCGGACTGCTGACCTACGTGCGGACGGACGGCGAATAAACATGCCAAAGAATGTCGTTGTGGGCGTTACAGGCGGCATCGCAGCCTATAAAGCAGTCATGCTGGTCTCCAAGCTGAAGAAACTGGGTTTGAACGTCGATGTCATCATGACGAAGAACGCCCAGGAGTTTGTCACGCCGCTAAGCTTTGAGAACATCAGCCAAAACCCCGTAACGACAGATACCTTTAAACGGGAGCGCAGCTGGGAGATTGAACATATTGCCCTGGCACGCAAGGCCGATCTGTTTGTGGTTGCACCCGCTACGGCCAACTGTATCGCTAAGATGGCAAACGGCATCGCCGATGATATGCTGTCTACAACACTGCTGGCCACCAAAGCGCCGGTACTGCTGGCCCCTGCAATGAATACCGTCATGTGGCAGGCGGATGCTACGCAAAAGAACATTGCCATATTGCAGCAGCGCGGTGTGATGATCCTCACCCCTGACAGCGGAATGCTGGCCTGCGGCGAGGTTGGGGCAGGCCGTATGCCGGAACCCGAGTTTATTGCACAGGAAGTGGAAAGACTACTGGGCTTGCAAAACGATCTGCAGGGCCTGCGTGTGCTGGTTACAGCCGGTGCGACGCGTGAAAAGCTGGATCCTGTCCGCTTTATCTCTAACCCTTCCACTGGGAAGATGGGGTATGCTATTGCCCAGGCAGCCAGTGAGCGTGGCGCGGAGGTTACGCTGATTTCCGGACCGACTTCGCTTGCCGCGCCAAGTGGTGTTACAGTGAAACCCATCGAAACGACACAGGATTTGTACACCGAAATGACCGCCCTGTCGTCGCAGTTTGATATTGTGGTGCAGGCCGCCGCGCCGTCGGACTATCGGTTTGCAGAGCAGAGCGACCAGAAAATCAAGAAGGACGGTCAAGGCATCACGCTTGCCATGGTGCCCAATCCCGATGTTGCCAAGGCCGTAGGGGAGCGCAAAACAAGCAGCCAGGTGCTGGTTGGCTTTGCCGCCGAAACCGATCACTTGATTGAAAACGCCCGCAAAAAGCTTGCGTCCAAGAATTTGGATATTGTCGTAGCCAACGATGTGACAAAACAAGGTGCCGGATTTGCCTCGGATACCAACATTGCAACGCTGGTTTCGAAAGACAATGAAGTCGCCTACGAACAGATGAGTAAACGCACGCTGGCAGACCATATTCTGACTGCCGCCGCAACGGTTTTCAAGGACCGGAACCGCGGAGAATGAATCGCCGCAAAACTTGCCCTGAAATTTGCGAAAATCGCAGATTTATTCCTTGACAAAAGCTGGGAAGCGGGTTAAGATATTATCCGTCGCCGCCATTAAATAAGCGGCACAGGAGCATCAGGTATTTATTCCTGGGAGCATAGCTCAGTTGGGAGAGCACTTGCCTTACAAGCAAGGGGTCACAGGTTCGAGCCCTGTTGTTCCCACCATCTTATGGTTCATGGCCAAGTAGTTCAGTTGGTTAGAATGCCAGCCTGTCACGCTGGAGGTCGAGGGTTCGAGCCCCTTCTTGGTCGCCATTATGCCTTGGTAGCTCAGTCGGTAGAGCAGTAGACTGAAAATCTACGTGTCGGTGGTTCGATTCCGCCCCAAGGCACCATGATACTCCTTCCAACCCGCATGTGATGGTTGGATCCAGTATACGGATGCGGTAGTAGCTCAGTGGTAGAGTGCCACCTTGCCAAGGTGGATGTCGCGAGTCCGAATCTCGTCTACCGCTCCATTTCCCGGTGCCATCGCCAAGTGGTAAGGCCAAGGTCTGCAAAACCTTTACCCCCAGTTCGAATCTGGGTGGCACCTCCATTGGCTGGTTCAAGGACTGGCACGCAGACGGCGCATACACGGTTATGCGCCGTTTTTGTGTATTCCGGGTTTTACATCCGCAAGCCTGCCTTTTGCTTGCTATTTATGTTGGCCTTTGCTATAATACAGTACTGATATCACATGGATTTTTGAAAGGAGCCAAATAGTAGATGAATATTGCACAACTCTTGATGGGGCTTGACGGCACCGCAGCCGGCGCCGCCGCCGATCCGACCGGAGGAGGAAGCCTGTTGGGGCTATTGCTGCCCATGGTGCTCATGTTTGCCGTGTTCTACTTCCTGCTTATCCGGCCGCAGCGGAAAAAGGACAAGAAAGTTAAGTCCATGCTCGCAGCGCTGAAAGTAGGCGACAGGATTTCCACAATCGGCGGTATTTTCGGCACGATCACCGACATCAAGGACGAAACCATCGAGCTGACCGTCGGTAAAGACAGCGTCAAGCTTATCATGGCGCGTTGGGCCATCCGCCAGGTGGAAGATGTTCCCGTGGAGAACGACTCCGAAGTGTTGAACTAATTACCGATAAACCGCATGGAGGCAATCAAAATGAAACATTTTCAAACGGTCGCTCAGCCCTGCTTGCAGGATACGGTCAAACACGGCGGTTGCGGTGAATGCCAAAGCTCCTGCCAGAGCGCATGTAAAACCAGCTGCACGGTAGCCAACCAGAGCTGCGCGCAGAAGGAACAGGAACTCATTGCGGGACGCGACGGAAAAATCAACCGCTCGGTAAAGCGGTAAGGTTCCAAAGTTTTAGATCAGACCGCGGCGCTTCAGTGAAAGCCGCGGTTTTTGATTGACTGGAGGATATAACTTGGTACATGTATTTAAAGCGCTGGGGCAGGCTGTCGCACTGGATGTTGGCAGCGGTAATGTGTATGCGCTGGATGAGATTGCTTTTCAGGCACTGAACTATTATATCGCGCATCCGGATGCCACCGATGCAGATATTCTGGCAGTTCTCAAAGAGGAGCACGACGCGCAGCGGTCAGCCGAGACCATCGAGGAACTCCGTGAGATGATCGACCAGGGGTATTTGTTCACCCCTGACGCAGAGCCGGAGATTGACATCAACACCGACGGCATCGTAAAGGCGATGTGCATCCACGCGGCGCATGACTGCAACCTAAGGTGCTCGTACTGCTTTGCCGATGCGGGGGAGTACCACATGCGCGACAAAGCGCTGCTGCCGCCGGAAACCGGTAAGAAGGCGCTGGACTGGCTGGTGGCCCACAGCGGCAACCGCTACAATCTGGAGGTTGACTTCTTCGGTGGTGAACCGCTGATGAACTTTCCGGCCATCAAAGAGATTGTCGCCTACGGCCGCGAACTGGAAAAAGAGCACCATAAACGCTTTAAGTTCACCACAACCACCAACGGCGTGAACCTCAATGACGAGATGATCGCGTTTTTGAACCGTGAGATGGATAATGTCGTCATTTCTATCGACGGAAGAGAAGCCGTTCACGATAGAATGCGTCCCACAGCCAATGGCAAGGGCAGCTATGCGCTGATCATTGACCATGCAAAAAAGCTGGTCAACGCACGCAAGCAGCAGCAGTATTATATTCGCGGCACCTATACCCGCTATAACCTCGATTTCGCCAGCGATGTGCTGCATTTGGCCGAGGAAGGCTTTGAACAGCTTTCGATTGAGCCTGTGGTGACCACTGCGGATAAGCCGTACGCGCTGCGTATGGAGGATATACCACAGATCGGGGAAGAGTACGAACGCCTTGGTAAAGAATATATCAAGCGCCGCAAAGACGGACGCTGGTTTAACTTCTTCCACTTCATGCTGGACTTAACCGGCGGACCCTGCCTGCAAAAGCGGCTGACGGGCTGCGGGGCCGGGAATGAATATGTTGCAGTCACACCGGCGGGTGACATTTACCCCTGCCACCAGTTTGTGGGCAGAGAGAATATGCGCATGGGTTCGGTGCTTACGAGTGAATTCGACCGTGAAAAACAAGCGCATTTCAAAGGCAACCATGTGTTGGCAAAAGAAAAGTGCCGCAGTTGCTGGGCACGTTTCTATTGCAGCGGCGGGTGTGCCGCCAATGCGCATGCATTTAATGGTGATATCGGACAGCCCTATGAGCTGGAATGCAGTTTGGAACAAAAGCGCCTGGAATGCGCGATGGCGATTTTCGCCATCGAACAAAGAGATGCGCTTACCGGAGTGTCTCCAGCAGATAATTCAGAAACTTAACCGAATTCTCGTCGTTTCCGTTGCGGTAGAGGATGCATAGCACCATATCGTCGGGAACGATCGTATACTCGGTCAGGCCGGTCAATTCATCCGTCGGGATACCGTATAGATGTCTGCCGTCCTGGCCGGGTTCAGGATCATCCAGCGTGGCATACCCGGTGGTCAGATCCAACCCACCTGCGGACAGCTTTCCGGCATCAACGTAGGGTTGCAGGTCTAAGAACGCACCGGCACCGGCGAAACGGTGAAAGTAATCCGCAGAGATCATGTACAAATCACCCTGCGCAGCGCTGATCCACACGGTGAGCTGCATGTCGCCGTAATAGTCATTGGTAATGGTCACCGGTTCGGCGGTGACCAGTTCCATATCCGGGAGTACGTCTTCATGAATGCGGTCTGCCAGCGCTTTGAGGCTATCCTCTGTCGCGATGGACGACTGCACGTAAAACTCCACCCGCATATCTTCCGGTGGCTGATAGCGTGTGGTGGTATAAATCAGATTCCAACCAAATAAAGCAACTATGGCCAGCACAAGGTACATCCAGATGGAGTATTGCAAGTGGTGGCTTATTCTACGTTTGGTAATAGGCATATGCAAAGACATGGGTCACCCTCCGAAGCTGTGAGGCCTTATTTCATCGGTTTCATGGTGGGGAAGAGCAGTACATCGCGGATGGACGCATTATCGGTCAGCAGCATCACCATACGGTCAATACCAAAGCCAAGGCCGCCTGTGGGCGGCATACCCAGTTCGAGGGCGTTGAGGAAGTCCTCGTCCACCTCGGCGTGAATGCCTTCGGCCTTGCGCACGCGCACTTGTTCTTCAAAGCGCTTGCGCTGGTCCAGCGGATCGTTCAGCTCGGAGAAGGCATTGCCCATCTCGTGTCCGCTGATGAAAAACTCAAACCGCTCGGTCAAATCCGGGTTTTCGGGCTTGCGCTTGGCCAGCGGAGAAATATCCACAGGATAATCGGTGATGAAGGTCGGTTGAACCAGGGTAGCTTCAACATATTCGTCAAACAGCGCTGCCAGGCAGTCGCCGCGTTTCCAGTTCTTTTCGCAGTGAAGTTCTTTGGCCTGTAAAGCAGCGCGCGCGTCTTCATCGCTTGCCCAGTTGGCATAACGGATGCCGCAGGCCGCCTCCACGGCATCAGCCATGGTGATGCGCTTCCAGGGCGCTTTCAGTTCGATTTCGTCCCCCTGATAGGAAACGAGGGTTGAACCGCACACCTGCTCTGCCACATAGGCATACAGCTGTTCTACCATTTCCATCACGGTTTGGTAGTCCACATACGCCTGATAGGTCTCCACAGAGGTGAACTCCGGGTTGTGGGTCGAATCCATGCCCTCGTTGCGGAACAGGCGTCCGACCTCGTATACCTTATCAAACCCGCCTACGATGAGACGCTTTAAGTACAGTTCCGTTTCAATGCGAAGGAACATGTCCAGATCCAGCGCGTTTAGATGCGTTTTAAAGGTGCGGGCCGCCGCGCCGATTTCAAGGGTCTGCAGCACGGGTGTGTCCACTTCCAGAAAACCGCGTGCGTCCAAAAATGCGCGTACGGCCTTCAAAATCTGGGTACGCTTGCGGAAGGTATCGCGGACTTCCGGGTTTACGATCATGTCCATGTAACGCTGCCGGTAGCGCAGATCCGGGTCTTTCAGCCCGTGAAACTTCTCCGGCAGAACCTTCAAGCTTTTGGCAAGCAAGGTGATGCTTTGTACATGCAGGCTGATTTCGCCCTTCTGGGTACGAAACACCGTACCGGTTACGCCCACGACATCGCCAATGTCAAAGGATTTGAATGTCATGTATTCGTCCACGCCGATATCGTCGCGGCGAACATAAATCTGCATACGGCCGTCCGCGTCCAGAACATGCGCAAACGAAGCCTTGCCCATGACGCGCTTGGAAACAAGGCGCCCGGCAAGGCTGGCAGTGGTGTTTTCAAGTGAATCAAACTGATCCAGAATTTCCTGGCTGGTTTTGGACACATCAAAGTGTGTAATGGCATACGGACTTTGGCCGGCTTCCATCAACTTCGTCAGCTTCTCACGTCGAATGTTTTCCTGCTCACTAAGCTGCTGCTGCGAAAGCGGCTCCTTTATGGGGTTTTGGGAAACGGGGTCCATTATGGTCATCCTTTCGGAGATAGACAAAAACTATCTGGATATTTGCAAAACTTTCAGCTTTAAAACACCGCCAGGTGTAGTTACCGACACCTGCTGGCCAACCTTTTTGCCCATGAGTGCAGACCCAATGGGGCTTTCGGAGGAGATTTTCATCTCGCGGTGATTGGTTTCGTTCGCTCCGACAATCGTATAGCTGAACTCTTTGTTCATGCTGATGTTTTTTACCTTAACAGTCGTACCGACATTGACAGCGTTGGTCGTAATATCATTGTCGTCAACCACCACACAGTTGCGCAGTATGTTTTCCATTTCTACAATACGCGCCTCAATGCGGCTTTGTTCATTTTTCGCTTCGTCATATTCGGCGTTTTCGCTCAGGTCGCCAAAACCGCGGGCCGTAGCAATCTGCTCGGCAACTTCGTTTCGTTTTACGCGGATATAATAGTCCAAATCAGCCTCAAGTTTCTTGTGGCCTTCTTTGGTCAGAACAATCTTCTTTTCTCTTGGTTCCGCCATGTAACAATCCCCTTTCACGGCATGAGTCTCATGCAGCTTTTGAAGAATAGAGTATACACCGCTGCACAGAATACAACGGTGTATCTAAACTCCATGAAATTATACTGTATCAAGGCGGTAAAGTCAACTGGTTTCCAGCACGGCAAATGCTTTACTGGGGTTGCTTGCAGTGCTTTACACACACCGGTGCAAATAGCAGGGCAGCGCAATGTTTCCGTTTCATTTGACAGCAAATACCGTATCATGTTTATATAGCTTTATAAGAAGCGAACCGAATAGTAAGGAGGATTTTACATGCAATCTGTTTCAGACAAATATACGCTATCCAATGGGGTGAAAATACCCAGCATCGGCTTTGGCACCTGGCAGGTCAGTAACGGGGAGGAAGCGATTTCGTCGGTGCAAACCGCGCTTTCGCTGGGCTATCGTCATATCGACACGGCGCAGGGCTACGGCAACGAACAAAGCGTGGGCGAGGCGGTAAAGCGCAGCGGCCTGAAACGCGAGGATGTGTTTATCACCTCAAAGCTTTGGAACAGCCAGCATGGCTATGATAAAACCATGGCGGCGTTTGACAAGAGCTTGCAGCAGCTGGGCATGGACTACTTAGACCTGTTCCTGATTCACTGGCCAAATCCCGTCATGTACCGCGATCACTGGCAGGAAGCTAATGCCGGCACCTGGAAAGCGTTTGAGGAACTTTACAAAGCTGGGCGGATTAAAAGCATCGGCATCAGCAACTTTCACAAGCACCATATCGAGGAATTGCTCAAGACCGCGACCATCAAGCCTATGGTCAACCAGATTCGCCTCTGCCCGGGCGATACGCAGGACGCGCTGGTAGACTACAGCCGCAGCCAGGGCATGCTGCTGGAGGCATACAGCCCGCTGGGCGTGGGTAAAATCTTCAGCATACCGGAAATGCAGGACATGGCCAAGAAATACAATAAGTCCATTGCGCAAATCGCCATTCGCTGGAGCTTGCAGCGCGGATATCTGCCGCTGCCAAAGTCTACCCATGCCGACAGAATCAAGGAAAATCTCGATGTTTTCGATTTTGAAATCAGCGAAAGCGATGCCGCGCTGATTGCCGGACTTACGGGTGCGGCCGGGCTTTCCGCTGATCCGGATACCACAACGTTCTAAGCTGTTTTCATCATGAGGGCGGCATTGTATCCCTCCCGGTTGCTGATGCAGAAGCTGCTGGGAGGGATTGCCATACTAATTTATTTGCATCCTTTTTCAGTTTGATGAAAAAGCGCGTTGACTATCAAATCATTCCCTGCTATAATAGCTTTCGCTGGTTATTTGTTCCATGGAGAGATGGCCGAGCGGTTGAAGGCGCTGGTCTTGAAAACCAGTGATACAGCAATGTACCGGGGGTTCGAATCCCTCTCTCTCCGCCACTTTCCAAGACAATCACCTGGCCATGGAGAAGTACCCAAGTGGCCGAAGGGGCTCCCCTGCTAAGGGAGTAGGGTGCGATAAGCGCCGCGAGAGTTCGACTCTCTCCTTCTCCGCCAAAAGAAAACGTCCGCAATAGCGGGCGTTTTTCTATTGTGAGGGAGTTGAAGCCAAAGTGGGCTTCGAGCGTAAAAGAACAGACTAAAGCATGTTGACATAGTGAATGTGACCAATTAGAATTATCTAGTACATATGAATTGATTGCAAGAATTTAAGTGAATGACTAATCCAATTCCTTCTTATATAACCGTTGAACAAATAGGTAAATACGCTTTATCGTCTTAAGAGATACCACTTTTCTAACCATCTCACAAATCTTCTCAATCCAGTACTCCCTTTCCTGCATTCTTAGAACATCCCAAAAAGCAAACATACGTTACTGTTCGCGGTATACACCGAACATCCCACCGCGTCAATCGCTATATATGGTTATTGGGTTATCATATTATGGGGCAGTCACAATAGTTTGATAAATAACGAATGAAGTGTATTAGGAGTTGGCGATATTGAAAAGAAAAAAGCGTATGGGTATACAGTTTGCTGTCGCGATGATAGAAATGATGGTAGATAGAATATCTCTTGGGCGTTGGTTGATATATATTATTTATAGCTTGCTATTTATTATTTCACAGATAATAGTATTCACTTGTGGAGTTAGGATTGCATCAACACTCAGTGAAACAATGGTGATGTATATATCATCCTCTAGCGCTCAAGTGGTAGCAGCTTTATTTGGTCTAATTGTAACAGGATTTATTTTCTATGATAACCGATTAAGCCTGTCAGTAGAGAAAGATAGTACGTTGGTATATATTGTTGATGTAATGAGAAAATCGTTTTATAGGTTATTGTGTTTATTAAGTCTATTTTGTTCAGTTGCCATCATTGCAAATATTCTAAATATCCTTATATATCATGAAAAAATAAGAACACCAGAGGGCTGGTGGAATCAAATGCTTTTTTCGGAAAGTGTTGCATTCACCATATTATCCGTCCTTCTTATAGTTCTGTTTGTGTGGCAAGTGGTAAATCCCAATAGTATAAAGAACACAAGCACAAATGAATTAGATCGTATGAATAGTGACGAAAAAAAGGAATGGAGGCACAAAAGAAAAGGGGAGATAGAAAGTGAAAATCATCTTGCTGAGTTTTTGAAAGTGTATAATGCAATAGATATAAATCTGGAAAAAATTGCATATAAGTATAACGCATATAACGAGGATAACAGGAATATAATTCATCACCATAGTATGACGATAAATTTGAAAATATTAGAGGCTTCATCAAATATTCCCAAATCATTAATTGGGCAGATATATGAGGTGAACGAGTATAGGAACTATTTAGTGCATGGCCGTGAGATGTTTGTAAGCTTAAAAATGTTAAATTTGGCAAAAATGATCTATTCTGAACTGGATAGGTATTTATCTACAGAATCAAATAAAGAAGAACATTGAAGGTAGGTTTATTATGAGTCTAAACACGGTGATTATTATTTGTTTGATAGCAGTATTCATTTTTTTCATCTTTCTTATTTCAATAAAGACACAACAGAGAAAAAGGCGTTTGCATGATGTACTAGAAGCTTTGTCCTACATAGCTGTCATTTTAACATTAGCGTATGCGGTGTTCTCATATACATATAATATTTATCCAACATTTCAAAAAGAGGATGAGCTAAGGCAGCTGAACGAAATGAATCTATCGCTTAATAATGAGAACTCTAAACTACATGAGCAGTTTGAGAGTTTAAACGAGGAGAAAATCGCACTTGGTGTTCAAAACATGGAATTAAATCAACAGCTAGAAGATGCGAAGAAAGAACTAAATATAGTGACTGATGAAAATTTTACCATGAAGGCAACAATAGGTTTTCAACAAGAATGTATTCAGTCAATAGCAGAGAGCTTTGTCTATGAATGTTCTTCGTTGATTCTTTCAAAAGCAATATTTGAACATATATGGAACGCAGCGTTTAGTGAAAGTGATGTAGCATTTGCAAGTCGTATACTTGCTCTTCTTAATTCGAGCAATATGCAATCGAATTCTATAGAATACGAGATTGATAGTTTTATGCGAGGATTTGTTTTATCTCTTCCAAATGATATAGCAATCTCTACTACCAGTGATAATATTACCAATACTTTCACGAATTTACGGGAGTATTGTGCAAAACGATACGGATACACACCAGGAGTGTATTTTCAAGATCTCTCAAGTTTTTTACAGTATGAATTCTCATTTCCCCATTTCCCGAATTTCGGAGAAATACATAGATAGGCTCACTAATATATTAGAATGTTCATGACTTGAAAATGGAGGTTGTCGAATGACTTGTCGTAAATGCATGAAAGAACTCCAGTCAAACACCCCGTACTGCCCGTGGTGTGGCACACGGCAACAAACCAAAGGCACACTCTCGTACGCGCCTAAATGGCGCATGTTACGCCGTGAAGCGTGGCAAAACGTGGACACAGCGGTAGTTACCGTGGTGTGGGAAACGGTGGGGGAAAGCTGGCGTTTCGCTTAATTGGCTATAGTCAGAAACGTTTTAGTGAAACTCAACTTCATAATACCGCGGCAAGCAAAAGGATGCTACCCGATAGTCTTCTCCATATATACGAAAGTCAAGTTTGTGTTTACAGGCGCTCCTTTGAAAACGTGATAGCCTAAGCGGACGTCATTCTTTTAAGTAGGGTATGTGGCGTTACATCTTTCCTGATGCAATATCGTCCTGAAGCATTTGCATGGTACGCATTGTCCGGGGTTTGCTGCTGTCAAAAGTCTGCCAGTGAACCGCTTCTTCCGTGTACCATGTGAGCGGTTCCCGTTCGTAGGCGGGATAACCGATTTCTACGATACACATAGGTTGAACGCCATCGGGGATATGCAAAGCATTGCAGAGAGCCTCCGAATTGAAGCCGCCGATCCATACCGAAGCCAAACCCATTTCGGTTCCGGCAAGCAGCATGTTCTCAACCGCTGCGCCGCATTCCTGCATCCAGCCATCTCCACCCCATGGGATATGCTGATTGATACCGCATACCACAATAGCGAGCGTAGCGTTGTACTTTCCCTGTTCGGTGGCATCCTTAACACTTGATAGTGTTTCCGGATCATTCACGACGATGAAAGCCCATGGCTGTAAATTGCAGGCCGATGGTGCTGCCATGGCCGCCTTAAGTAGTCGCTCGATTTGAGAATGCTCTACGGGCTTGTCAAGAAAGTTTCGAATGCTTCGCCGTGCCAAAATGGCATCATATACGGGATGGTTGCTCATAGTATCTCTCCTGCTGGTTTTCGTTGTGCTTTCGGGAGGAATTTCTCCATATACACAAATTCCAAACCGTCATGAATGGTTTCCGTCCTGAATGCATGATAGCCCAAGCGCTCGTACAGCTTGATATTGCGTATGCTCTTGGAACTGGTGAACAATTCAAAGCGCTTACAGGCAGTCAGGCTTTCAATTTCCTGTATCAGTGCAGACCCAATTCCTTGTCCTTGCAGGTCCGGCCGTACGATCAGCTTACCGATGTGGAATGTTCCGGCGTCCTCGTATCCGCGCACCGATCCGATGATCGTAGCGTTTTCGTCAACTGCTTTGAGTATGAACCCTCGGTCAAACTCCATGGCGACTGCATCCAGCGTTTGTTTCAGCGGGGGAATATCGGGGTTGCTTAGCAGTTTTGCTTCGCTTTGGTACGCCAGGTATTGAAGGGCCAGAATGCCGGGCAAATCATCCTTGGTTGCCTTGAGAATCATCATCGCTTGGTACCTGCTCTCGTTAGAGTTTGTGGGCCTATCAAGGAGACGGTTTCTTAAAACTATGATACAATATTTCCACATGCTATAGCAAGGATGGTGGGTATGGATACCGATACATATTTACAAGTGTTGACGGCGATTGCCAGACGCTTCAATGCGGCTCGTGTTGTATGGGCGGTCGGCGGGTCTATGCTGCTATACTTTAAAGGGATTATGCCAGACTTTCATGATATTGATATCCTGGTAAAAACCGAAGATAGCGAAATGGCAAAAGCAGTCCTTGCAGAGCTTGGAACGCTGAAATTGTCAAAACCAAGCGAAATGTATAAGTCAAAAGCGTTTTATGAGCTGACGATTGACGGTGTGGATGTTGATGTTATTGCAGGGTTTACGATTGTGAAAGACCAAGTAGCGCACGACTGCTCTTTGCAGGAAGACGAGATTGAAGATAGCGTCCAAATCGGCGGGGAAACCATACCACTGCATTCCCTGGTCGTATGGAGGCGTAATTACAAGCTAATGAATCAAGCGGAAAAAGTGCGTATGCTTGATGAAGCGCTGCATACCGGGTCAACAAAAAACAGCCGCTGATGCGGATGCTATTTTATTGTTTGGCTTTCTTCTCTGCTTTTTGTGTATACATTCTTTCATCTGCCAGCTTTAGCACCGCTTCGGGTGTTTCGCACTCAGTACGCATGGCATAGCCATAACTAATCGAAATGGGAATTTCCAGCTGGCAGGAGGCTTTCATCTTTTCTTCAAGGCGACGGAAGAAATTCTCAATGCTTGTGGGGGATGCATTGGATTGAATGACCACAACCTCGTCCCCGCCAAAGCGAACGACGAAATCGGAATTCCGGGTTATTTCGCTGATACACTCTGCAATACTGCGCAGCACGATATCACCAAACACATGCCCGTGCTTGTCGTTCATCTCCTTAAAGCCATCTACATCCATCATCATCATGCTGTAATCCTCATGCTGATGCTTGAACTGGGTTTCCTGAAAATCAATAATCAAGTCCAGCAGCTTGCGGTTATACAGCTGTGTCAGCTCATCCCGAAAGGAGCTGCGCAAGAACTTATCATTTAGCTCATTGAACTGATTTTGCTTAAACAGCATATACAGCACAATGGAGATGACAGCTGTTACAAACCCGGCGATATTATACGAAAGCGTATACGCATATTCTGCGTTGGGCAGACCGGAGATAAGTGAATAGCTGACCAGAGCGGCAAGAACCACCCCGTACAACGATAGCAGCCATTTGAGTGTGTTATCGGAGTACAGCGTAACCATAGCAACCAAAATAATGATAGCAACATAAGGCGCACCGCCTGCGATGCCGGTCACAAACCAAAACGGCGGCACAAATATAAAACAGGAATACAGCAGCGTGACAAAGCAGGCTGTACTCAGCTTGATTCGCTTCAGCTGGACTAGTAACGAAGCGATGGTGACGCAAATGACCGTCCCGCCGAAGGCAGCGATATATATCCACCTAGAAAAGTAGATGATGGACATGGCAAGCACAATCGCGCTGCCAACGCCGCTGAGGACCATAAACAACTTTTGAATTTTAGAACGGGTTTCACTGTATTGCTGCTGCTTATACAGGTTGAGCAGTATTTGCTCGTTATCCATCGCAATTCCTCCCGGTACCGGTCAAAAAGTGGAAAACGCGGACGGTTAGCATGTTGTGCTTTCGTGTGGACTCATTGTACCACACTTGACGAAGATAGAAAAATAGGCTTGCTATTTCTAAGCTGTAGTCGGCACAATGACGGTATAAGGAGCAGTATCGGCAATGTGAATGGGGGAATGAGAGCTGAGGTAATTTAGAATCAGTTCACTGACTTCGGTTAAAATTTCCTTTTTCCGTGGGCAGGGGAGATAGCAATCATACCCGCCTGCACCAGTCGCGCGGTAGTTGTTCATCACCAGCGAAAAACTGTCGCCGGGCAGAACAGGCTTGTTTTGATATTCCAGCGCGACAACGCGCGCGCCTACGGGTTTGTACAAGTCGAAAGCATAGGATATCCCGGAAAAATAATCATAGTTGTAATGGGCTTCCTTAGGCTTTACAAAGAAATCGCTGATGGACAGGGAACCGTCCGGCGATACCTGAAAATACGATGCGCTTTGCTCCAGCGCAGCTTTGAGCACCTGTCCGCTGACCTGCAGCACGACCAGGGTATTGGCAAAGGGATAGCTCGATACCACGTCGCGCACCGTAACCTCGGCCTTGAATCCGCTGACATCGTTGCTGAGGGCTGTGCAGGAGATTTGCGCCCCGGAGGCTTCCAGCTGTACGCGGTTGATAAAATCTGCAATCGGTGACCCATGCAGGGCCATGTCGAGCTTGGGCTTGGGTGTCAGGGCGCGGGACAGTTGACCGATTGGTGTATCCAGCCAGTGGCTCAGGGTGTTGTATAACGTTTCTTCCCACGGCTTGATGCGGGGGTCTGCATCCGGTAGGTGCAAACCGGAGGTGATGCTGCCGTCCTCGTCGATGGTCAGGCGAACGTATGCTTTGGCGTTGCCAGGGGCTTGCGCGATGTGCGTGCCGTGAATCACACGATTGGCGGTGGGAATGTGCTGGTGTCCCGTCAGGAGGACATCGAAGGGAAGCGCCTCGCACAGTTTCCAGCCGATGTTTTCATCGGTGGTGCTGGTCAGTACGCCGGTATCCAGGTCGCGCTCAAACCCACCATGATAGGTGCCGATCAATACATCGTAGCGCCCCGCAAGGGCGTTGATTGCGTTTTTGGCAGCGTCCATCGGGTCCGATATGCGTATATTGTCAAGGTGTTCCGGCTTTTCCCACACGGTAATCCAGTTGGTGACTATGCCAATTAAGCCCACACGCAGGCCGTTTTGCAGCGTATGCACGGTATAGGGGAGAATAGGCATTTGGCCTGTCTTGTCCTCTACGTTGGCACACAGGCACTGGGCGTTGGAACGATCAAGATAATCTTTCAGCGCTGTATAGCCATAGTTGAAGTCATGGTTGCCCAGCGTAAAGTAATCATACTGTAAATCGTTCATCACATCGGCGCAGGGCAGGGGTTTGTTCTTGGCATGACAGTAATAGGTCAGCGGCGACCCTTGCAGGGTATCGCCGCCGTCGATAATCAGGGTATTGCCGTCCTTTTGAAAAGGCATGCGTAAAAGCCCCTGTTTGAGCGTGCCGGGGCTTACGAAATCGGTCGGATACACATACCCGTGGGTATCCGAAGTAAAATACAGCGTTAAGCGGTTTGCCATATTACCCTCTTGCCAGCCGTTTACGTACGCGGGTGGAGAAGAAATCAATGATCAGCATCAGGATGATCAAGCCGAATAAAAACGCACCAACCATGCCCCAGCGGCGGCTGTTGATGCACTGAATCAGCGCAGCGCCGATGCCGCCCGCGCCGACGATGCCAAGTGTGGTCGCATCTTTTATATTAATATCAAAGCGGTAGATGATGGTGGAGATGAAGTTAGCGTAAAGCTGCGGCAAAATACCGTAGCGGATTTTCTGGAAGGTATTGCACCCGGCGGCATCCAGACTTTCCAGTATTTTGGTGTCCAGATCCTCAATGGCGTTGACGTACATTTTGGAGATCATGCCGATGGAGCAAATGCTCTGCGTGACCACGCCGCAAAACGGGCCCGGTCCGGTAACACGAATCCATACCAGCGCCCAGACAAGGCTTGGAATGGTACGGATAAGCAGGACAAATGCGCGGATGATGAACGCCACCCACTTGGGGACAACATTTTCGGCTGCCAGAAAGCTGAAGGGGATGGCCAGCAGGCCGCCGATCAGCGTGCCCAGTACAGCAATGCCGACTGTTTCCAGCAGCAGAAAGGGAACGCCATCGGGAGATAAGGTCCATAGCAAATTGGTATCCGGGTGGAATATGCCGTAGACAATGCCATAGGCAACTTCCGCGCCTTTGGCGGCAATGCCTTTAAACTCGATCGCTGTAGATGACCAGCCGAGGATGATCGTCAGCATTAGCACAATCAGGGTATACATCCACCAGCGTTTGGGCCGGGTATCATACATGGCCTCGATGGGGTTGAGTGTTGTTTGCATGCCTGAATCCTCCTAACTAAGCTTTCTGCGCAGGTACTGGCTGGTGTTGTCGATGATCAGTACGACCACGAACAGCGTTAGCAGTACCATGCCCAGGCCTTCGTAATCCCGGAAACCAACCCGGTCATTGATCAGGATGCCCAGACCGCCCGCACCGACATAGCCCAGAATGGACGCGGCGCGAATGTTGATTTCAAACGAGTACAGGCAGTGCGACAGATAGGTAGGCAGAATCTGCGGGAACACAGCGCTCCAAAAGGCCCGAAACTTGGTCGAGCCCAAAGCCTCCATGGCTTCAAATGCGCCCATATCAACGGTTTCAATGCTTTCATACATCATTTTGCTGACGATGCCGAATGTGAAGATGGAAATTGCCACGGTACCGGCAAAGGTACCAAGGCCGAACATCAGCGCAGAGATGGAGGCAATCACCAGCGTAGGTAGCGTGCGGACAATGTTGAGCAGCACGCGCAGAATAGCGACCACGATGCCGTTCTTCACGATGTTCGCCGATGCGATGATGGAGAAAGGTAAGGCAAGCGCCGACCCGATGACCGAGCCCATGACTGACATTTTAATGGTGTCCAGCAGCGGATCGACGACTCTGGAGAAATACTCCCATTTGGGGTGGAAAATCTTACCAAGAATGACCCATAGCTGATGGCCGCGCCTGATCAGGATGCCGACATCAAACTCCGTAATGATTACCGATGCAGCTACGACAATAAGAAGTGCGGCCGAGATCAGCCAGGCACGCGACCGTGGTTTTTGCACGGTATGCTCGCCGACAACCATCGTTCGCGGCGGGAACAGGCGGTCAAACAACAGCGGCTTTGCCTGCTTGTATTTTTGCTTGGCCATCAGGGCAGAACCTCCTTTTCCAGAGGAGCGTCTGCCGGTTTCTCAGGGTTGCTATCTGTCTCTGTCACAGGATCGGTTACTTTTGGAATCGGCGCACCGCTGTAGATGCTGTCCAGTACCGACTCGGTGACCTGCTCTACAGGGCCATCGTATACGATATGGCCGTCGCGGATGCCGATAATACGATCGGCAAATTCCAGCGCCAGATCAACGTGATGGATATTAATCAGAATGGAGATGTTCATCTCCTTATTTATGCGCTTAAAGTCGTTCATCACCTGGTTGGCGGTTACGGGGTCCAGCGCGGCAACGGGTTCATCCGCCAGGATGATGGTCGGGTCCTGGTTTAGCGTGCGGGCCAGTGCTACGCGCTGCTGCTGCCCGCCGGACAGCTGATCGCAGCGGGTATAGGCCTTGTCGAGAATGCCGACCTTATCCAGCGCCTCCAGTGCGGCTAACTCCTGTTTTTTGGTGAAAATACCAAACAGCGCGGCAAAGAAGTTCATATCCGGCACCATGGAGGTGAGCACATTCTTGATCACCGTTGAACGCGTGACCAGATTAAAGCTCTGAAACACCATACCGATGTGCCTGCGAAACCGACGCAGTGATTTCCCACGCAGCGACATCACATCCACATCGTCCACAACCACCTGACCGTCGGTTACGTCGATCATGCGATTAATGGTGCGGATCAGGGTCGATTTTCCCGCACCGGACAGACCGATGATTGCTACAAATTCACCCTGGTCGATCTTCAGGTTGACATCGTCCAGGCCCCGTACGCCGTTTGGATAGGTTTTACCTGCATGGATAAACTCGATCATGGATACGCCTCATTACTATTTATAGTTTGATGCCGCGATGCGTGCGGCATTGTTTACGTGCTTAAAACAGAATGTAGAAAAAAAGTGCATATTCTACCGGATGCGCGGGCCCCGCAGCTTGCTGCTGGATGCCTGCATACAATAGCCGATCTACGCCACCCAGCGTAAACCCTTTTTTTTGATAGAACCTGCAAGCCGAAGGGTTGAGCGATTGCGTTTCTGCTGATAGGCCTTTCAGACCCTGCTGCCTGGCCCATTGCAAGCAGGCATCAATCAGCGCTTTGCCAACGCCTTTTCCACGGGCGGATTCCTCCACCCGGATATCCCATAGGTTGGCAATTTTGTTCCAGTCGGCTGTGACAACGGCCTGGCCCACCAATTGACCGTCCATCCAGACAAAGAAGCATTCAGCGTCTGTGCGGCGGATTAATTCCTGCGCAGTATGCACACTGTCATCCGGGTATGTACGCAAAACCGGTGACCGAAGTGACGTAAAAGAAAGCGAAAATCCGCTATCGTCGCTGTATTGAATGCTGATGGTTTCATGGGCTGTATACCGGTTATCAATCCGGTCATACAGCGCTTCAGTACTTGTATCAATAGGGCGAAGGTCCATCATGAAAGCACGTCCGTTCATGGATTATATTCTGTCTGGTCAGCATAACAAAAAGCAAACGGAAACACAAGCATGGCCTGTTCCCCTGCAATTTACATCCGCAAAACAAAAAAGAGAGGCGATACGGTAGGAACCGTACCGCCTTTGGCGTGATATAAGGAACTTGTGCTTATTGCACAGCGCTCAGGGCTTTGCGCGCGCCTTCGTAATCAGCATCGGTTGCAAGTGCGTAGCCGGAGTGGCTATACACCGAGAAGATGGCCTGGCCTTCTTCGGTTGCGATGATGTTGATCAGGGCATTCTGAATGGCCGCAATAAACTCGGGGTTGTACACTTCGGGGTTGGCCTTGGTGATGGATACGGTGTCGTTATAGATGCCTTCGGTGACGCCGATAACGTTCATCTCGTCCCAAATGTTCACGTCGCGGCCCATGCCGGCTTTGCCGGTGGCATCCGCTTCGGTGGTGGGGAGCATCCATGCGTCTTCGTAGTCGCGGCGGCCGTCAGCATAGCAAACGGTGATATCAACGGCTTCGGCAGCGGCCTGCGCAAACGCTTCGCCATAGCCCGACAGGGTAACCACAGTGCTGAGATCGATCAGCTTCTTGCCTTCGTAGTTGTCCATCAGCCACAGTGTGGGGTAGATGTAACCGGCAGAAGAGGATGTTCTCATCACAGCCCAGTTGGCCTTGTCGAGATCTTCCCAGGTCAGGGTTTCGCCGGCGTTTACTTTGGCGGCCAGTTCTTTACCATATTCGGACGGCGTGGCGAAAATCAGGGAGCGGTAGAAAGTGACCTGATCTTCAGTGGGTACTGTTTTGTTGGCTTCACCGTTCCAGGTGGTCGGATCGGTGGAATCGTTGCTCAGGCCCGCGCGGGTGGCCGTCAGAATGACGTCCACTTCGTCGGAGAACAGGGCATAGGTGCCGCCGGGCAGCCAACCGAGATCCACAGAACCGGCAGCCATGGCTTCGCCGGTCGCTTCGTAGGAGGTGCCTACGGTAATGTCGACTTCGCCAATGTCATAGCCTTGATTGAGCATCTCGGCCTGCAGCAGTTCGGGAAGGTTTTTGGTGCCGGTAATGATAACATCGGCATCTTTCGACGGAACAAATTCAAGAGTGAGCTTTTCCATTTTGATGGTATCTGCCATCGCAAACGATACGTTGGCAACCAACAGGATTGCCAAAACTAGAGATAGAGTCCTTTTCACGTTGGTTTCCTCCTTTTTATTGTAGAAGAATATACTTAATGATACCCTACCTTTATGAATAATTCTATACTATATTGGTTAAGATTGTATTGTTTTACTGTAAAGTCGTTGGTGATATTAACACAAAATAGGATAGTGCGGAGATAAGCAAAATACTATATCTTGTGGATAAATGTAAAATATTGGATATGGACGACTGGACTATACAATGGCGGGGAGGCCTATACAATGGTTGTATAATAAAGGCTGGAAAGCAAAAAGTCCTGTACCCGAAGGCACAGGACTTTTTAAGTTTCAGTAGCTAGTTCAGCAGATAATAGACGGCGCTTGGGAACAAAAGGTGGATGGCGATAAAAATCACCAGCAGACCCACCATACGCTTATGCCATACAAACGCTGCTTTCTTTTTGGTGAAAAAGAACACACTGCCCAGCATAGCGGTCAGCAGCAGGAGCACACCTGTAATGGTGCCGGTATGCAGCCTGAGCGCGCCAAGCGCAAGATAGCCGTGGATGAGCATGATCAGAAGGACAGCCGCTCCCAGCGGCTTATGCACAGTACGCAATACCTTGATGGTCTTTGCATATAGTCCGCCTTTGAGGTGCAAGGTGTGGTTGTTGATAAAGCGCAACCAGTACGGTGCCGTCATCACGGCGATAAACCCGACATTTAACCAGCCAAGAACTGCATACATGGCGTATATCTCCTACTTTTTTACTCTACATATGATCCTACGACAGTCAGGCCGGTCAGTTTAGACAGGCCGTGAGGGGACACGGTTTTAATCTCCTCGGTGAGATCGCGACCGGCGGTAAAGCCGTTGTGCAAGCCTTCGCGCCACTGCGGCACATCGGTTACATCGTACACGACGCCGTCAACAGCGATGTAGGCGGGATTGCCATCTGTGCCGTCATACTTTGCCAGTTCATCTGCGGTGAAGGTCATATCACCGCTCATGCTGGCGGGATCCTCACTCTGGGCAGGGTCTTCGGTCACGGCTGGCGTGTCGGTTGCGGCAGGGGCATCAGTCGCCGCCGGCGTTTCCGTTGCCGTGGGGGTATCCGTAGCGGCTGGCGTGTTTGTAGTGGTACAGGCGGATAAGACTAAAGCTGCCAGAAGCAGCACTGCGATACTTAAGACTCGTTTTTTCATTGATGTTGTCTCCTTTTCATTTCTCTTGTTGGAAGAAGAGGCATGCATACGCAATCCGTTTTTTACGGCTGCTGTATGGTATGTAACATAAACAAAAACAACGGTGTCGAAACAAACAACGCGGGAAAAGTACCCCCTTTCCCGCGTTGTTACAAAGATTGATGAAGGCTATAGCTGCTCGCTTGTTTCCTTTTGCTTTGTCATCAGCGATACGACGATCAGCGTTAGGAAACTGAGCGGTATGGAAATAATGGCCGGGTTATCAATCGGCATGGGGGCGGTGACATTGACAAGATGATACACATCGTTATAGGTGCTCTGCGACAGTAGAATGATGGCCATGGCGGAAACCAGCCCCACAATGATCGACGCTATAACGCCTTTGGCCGTGGTGCGTTTCCAGAACAGCACCATAATGATGGCCGGTAAGTTGGCCGATGCAGCAACGGCGAATGCCCACCCAACCAGGAAACTGACGTTCATGTTCTTGAACACAATACCCAAAACAATGGCGATGCAGCCTACGACGATGGCTGCGATTTTGCCGATTTTGACCTCTGTTTTATCGGACATGGTTTTGTGCTTGGTGCTGCCGACCAGATCGTGCACCACCGCGCCGGAGGAAGCCACCAGCAGGCCGCTTACGGTACCAAGCACCGTGGCAAAGGCGATGGCCGAGATTATGGCAAAGATCGCCACGCTGAAGTTTTTAGCCAGCAGCGGCGCAGCCATGTTGGAGTTGGTTAAGTCCAGCCCGCCGCTGATCATGGAGCCGAAGCCCAGGAATAGCGTCAATAGGTAGAAAAACCCGATGGAGACAATCGCAACAATAGTGGATTTACGCGCGGCTGCCGGGTTCTTCACCGTGTAGTAGCGGATGAGGATGTGCGGCAGGGCAGCGGTACCAAAGAACAGTGCCAGCATCAGCGAGATAAAGTTTAGCTTATGCCGCATGGTATCCAGGGGGAATTTCTGCCCGGGCTGCATCACTTCTGCGCCGGAGGTCGGATGTTGATAATAAATGGTGATTTTATCGCCGTCATCCATCACAATGGCCTTGTCCCAGCGGACGACTGTACTATTTTTGATCGCACCTAAATAGGCGAACGGGCCGATGGGGCCGGTTTGCGTATTGGGAACGCCGCGGATATCGGTCAGGTTACCCACCTGGAAGAACTTGTTGTCTTCCTTTGGCGCTCCGTTGAACAGCTCCGTACCGTCGGCTTTGTGGGTAATGAACAGCGTTTCTTCCAGCAGGTCTTTTTGCGCGTTGTAGGCCCATATGCTCTGCTCACCTTCGGCCGAGCGTACGGCGACGAACAGAAGATCGCCGACGGTCCATTCACTCTCCACTGTATAGTCAGGGTCGATAAGCGTCACGGTGCCGCTTGCTGTGTTTTCAACTTCCAATGTTTTATATTCATCAGTGAACAACCCTTTGTTGAGCACCATAAACACCAGTACGCAGGAGAAAATGATTAACAACGCGCCCTTTAAAAACTGCACATAGGTGGTGGAGGCCATACCGGCCGTGGCAACGATGAAGATAACCACAGCACCGACCAACACCACGCCCAGCCAATGCGGCCAGCCCAGCAGCGGTGTCACCAGCGAGCCTGCACCAACCATTTGCGGTATCAGGTAGAACACCGAAACGATCAGCGTGCTGACACCGGCGGCAATTTTGATGCCCTTAGATTTGAAGCGAGCGTCCAGCGCATCGGCAAAGGTATACTTGCCCATACGCTTGAGCGGCTCGGCCACCACAAACAGCGCGACCATCCACCCGGCAAGATAGCCGATGGAATATAAAAAGCCATCAAAGCCATAAAACGCAATCATCCCGCAGATGCCAAGGAAGGACGCAGCGGAGAGATAATCGCCGGCAAACGCAATGCCGTTGACCATCCAGGGAACGGAACCGCCTGCGGTGTAGTAGCCCTTCGCGCTTTGCGAGCGCTTGGCAAAGAAGCGGGAGATCAGCAAGACGAAAGCCACAAAGGAGAAGAAGATGACCACGGCCCAAACAGATGGTTGGTAATTCATGGTGTGCCCTCCTCTTCTGCTTCAGCGTTCATGCGCTTTTCACAGCGCGTGCAAAGAAGGTTGTAAATCAGCGCTAGTACCACGGCGAACGCAATCAGGAACAAGCCATAAAGAATGGCCAGGTTGATGTTGCCGATGTCCAGGCCCATTGTCTCCGGTGAGAATGCCGTGATGATGATGAATCCGGCGTAGACAATGGTGTAGAGCAGAAACATCCATAGCCCAAGCTTGGCCTTGTAGGGGGCTGCGTAGTCTTTTTTGCGGTCGGTCACGTTCTCGTGTTGCATGAAAAAACCACCTTTTCAATTTAATCAGTGCGAAAGAATTGTGTCTATGCGCGCGTTTATGCGCATAAATTTACATTATAAAAGCCAATATACTCTTTTCGGTTCCATTTTGCAAGCATGCTGAGCTTTGCTGCGCAGGAGCGCTGCGTGTAAACGCTGAATGCATTGCATAAACCGCTGCGCTTTTCATATGGTATAATACAAGTAGATTGCTGCGGCAGAAGCAGCCAAGCACGGACAACTTTGATGAGGGCCTATGAAAAAAGAGCATAACCTGTCCACACAAAAGCCTGCTACGCAAGACGGCGAAGCGCAGGACCACAGAACAATCCATATCGATCTGCACAGCCACTCTTCCTGGAGCGATGGTATACTGCCACCGGCGGAGGTGGCCTATGCCATGTATCAAAACGGCGTGAAGATTGCCGCCCTAACCGACCATGATACGATGATCGGTCTCAAGGCATTTAGCAAAGCGCTTGCGCAGTATGACATCGGGTATATTTCCGGGGTGGAAATTACAACAAACCATCAGGGAGACGCGGTACATATTCTGGCATACGGCTTTGATGAAGAGAACGAAATGCTCAAGGCAATGCTGAGTGGCAGATCCGTAACCGTGTCGGATGAACTGGTGCAGCCCGACCACATCGCCTCGGCGGATGTCATTGCCATGATTCACAAAGCTGGCGGGATTACTGTACTGGCACACCCGCTTTCAACCCAACCTGATCCCGCAAAGCTAGAAAAACTCGTCAGCGAGCTGAAAAACCTGGGGCTGGACGGCATTGAGGCCATATACGGCCCTTATGCCAAGGAACAAAACGATATAGTGCGTGCCATGGCAAAGCAGTATAAACTGGCTTCATCCATGGGCACGGACTTTCACGATTTGGCGACAGACACGCCCGGCATATCCGTGGAACGTAATGAATGGGATATGTTCCGCGACGCGCTCTTGCATACGGCTTATGCCGCCAACACAGTTGAAGAAGCGCAAACCAAACAGAAAAAGAAGAAGAGCGACTGGTTTTCGTTTTCGCTCAATATCATTTTGCCTGCGGTGCTGTCGCTGGCGTTGTTTGTGGTATCGCTGTTTGTGTTTTTCCTGCCGTATTTTGAAGATACGCTCATGGACATCAAGCGGGAAACCATCCGTCAGTTATCTCAGGCTGCGTACGGCGTATTGAACGAAGCCGTGCAGGAAGAACGGGCCGGGAGAATGACGCTTGCGGAGGCGCAGGCACTAGCCAAGGATCGCATTTCTGCCATGCGTTATGGCGTGGATGACAAGGATTATTTCTGGATTCAAGATCTGAGTCCCAAAATACTGATGCATCCATATCGCACAGACCTGAACAATCAGGATGTATCGGAGTTTGTTGATACGCAAGGCAACCAAATCTTTGTGGAGTTTGCCGACCTGGCAAAAAAAGAGGGCGAGGGGTATATCAGTTACGTTTTTCAGTGGATGGATGACCCGGGCAGGGTGGAAGCCAAGGAATCCTACATCCGTTATTTTGAACCCTGGGGCTGGGTGATTGGCACGGGCATCTACGCGCATGATGTGCAATCGGAAATTGCGACCCTGCGCGGATATATCATCATTATTTCCGGCGGTGTAATCGGGATTGTACTGATTTTGCTGGCCTATTTAATTCATCACGGAATATTCCTGGAACGGTCCAGGCAGGATGCGGAAAAATTGCTGCTGGAATCCACACACCGCTATAAAGCCCTGTCGGAGGCTGCCACCGAAGGCGCGCTGTTTATTGCCGGTGGGCGGTGCCGCTATGCCAATGCTGTTGTGTATGAAATCCTCGGCTGTGCGTATGGCCGTATTGATTTACTGTACCTAAGCGATATATTTCCGGATGTGGAAGGCAACGCCGAATGGCTGCAGCTGCTTAGCAGCGGCGGGGATGGAAATGCGGAAAGCACGGTGGACGGCGTAATCAAGCGCTGTGACGGCACACTGGAGCAGTGCACACTGACCGTGAAGCACGATGCGATCGACTCGGTTGACGGCCTGATGATACTGGTTAAGCGGAAAACAGAACACGCCGGGCACACCGGCTCGCAGGCAGCGCTGAACAGGCTGCTGCATATACCCAGTATGATGGCTTCGGAGCTGGCGGAGGCGATAACCAACGCAGATCAGCCACACAGAATTGCCGCGCTGTGCAAAAAAACGCCGGAGTTTGTCGGTTCATTGCTGGAAATTGGTACATCCTCCATCGCGATTGGCAATATGGTGGCGCTGATTACCGATATCGCCACCCAAAAACTGATTGAGCTTGCTATACGGGACATCGGCAAACCGCCGGTACCCTTTGCGTTTCTGGCCCTGGGCAGCCAGGGAAGGCAAGCCCAGTCGCTCTACAGCGATCAGGATAACGCCTTAGTGTATAAGCTTGGTGAAGGCGACAACGCAGCGGACACACAGGCGTATTTTCATCAACTGGCAACCATTGTCTGCGATAATTTAGAGCTGGCCGGTTACGTGAAATGCAAAGGCGGCATGATTGCGGCCAATCTGAAATGGTGCAAGCCCCTCAGCGGATGGAAAGCGGACTTTAAAGAGCGGATTGAAACCGGAGAACCGCAGCAGATTATGGAGTTTTCCACCCTGCTGGACTTCCGCACGGTGTACGGGAATACCATGCTGGAAGAAGAAATTCGAAGTACGATTTACGCGGACGTGACCGATGACCGCCGGTTCATCAAGCTGCTGGCGCAAAGTGCCGTGTCCTTTAAAACACCGCTGCGGCTGTTTGGCGGTATCCTGTCAGCCGGTAGTGACGGGATTGATATCAAAACCCCGGAGATCGCCATTGTTAGCTTCGCCAGGCTGTACGCCATACGCCACGCGGTGAAAGAAGTCAACACCCTGCGGCAGCTGGATGCCATCAAGCGTTTGGGTGCCATATCGGACGCGCGTCACCGTGAAATTGTGGCCTCGTACGAGCTGCTACTGCGGCTACGGTTGTGGAATCAGATTTTGTCCATTGAGAGAAATGAGAAGTTGGATAACTATATCGATTCCAGCCGCCTGGGCAAGGTGGAAAGCGCAGCCCTGAAAGAAAGCTTTAAAGAGATCGATGCGATGCAGGGTGTAATCGAGCACGATTACCTTGGTCTGGTATAATAAAAGTAACGAACACAGTGGAAAGGGGAGCAGCCTGTTGAGCAAAGAAAGTAGTGAAACGCTATTCAATCGGATTGCGCCGGTGTACCGCTTGTTTTACCATAAACAAAAAAGAGCCTTTACGCAGGTGCTTCAGGCATCCGCTGCGGAGCTGGACCTAAGGGACTATCAAACTGTGCTGGATGTTGGCTGCGGCACGGGTGCACTGTGCGCTGCCATGGCTGCGTTTGGCTTGCAGGTCACGGGCGTGGATACGGCGCAGAAGATGCTCGATTCGGCCAGGAGAAACCCCGAAAATCGTGCTGTGAATTTTCAGAAAACAAGTGCAGACCAGCCGCTGCCATTTGCCGACAAGCAGTTTGATGTAGCCATCGCATCTTATGTTGCCCATGGAATGGGGAAACCGGAGCGCAAGCGGCTGTATGAAGAGATGCGGCGGGTAGCCAAGCATAAAGTGATTATTTATGATTATAATCAGCGCCGCAGACCATTGACCTCGCTGATCGAGTGGCTAGAGCGCGGTGACTATTTCCGTTTTATTCAAACCGCCGAGACGGAAATGCGGGATTGCCTGTCCGCTATGGGGGCGTGCTTTAGTGAGGTTAAAGTCGTTGATGTCGGCGAGCACGCGGCCTGGTATGTGTGCGACCCGCGCTGAAGAAACGATGGAAGGGAGAACCGTATTGAAAAACCGCAGGCAATATAGCACCATGCGTTTTCAGAACCTGCACAGGAAGCACTACTTTGAAGGCTGGTACTTCAAGCAGGTTTCAGCCGATGAGAAGACGGTACTGTGTTTCATCCCCGGCGTTAGCGTTTCGGCAGGTGAAAAAACGCATTTTCTTCAGGTGATACTGGCAGACAACACCGTTGGTGCGTGGAAGCAGACCACGGATTTTATACACATCGAGGATTTTCAGGCACAGGACGAACCATTTGTATTGCAAGCGGACGGCAATCAATTCCGCAGAGACGGTATCGCCATCTCTTTGCAGGGAGAGCAACTGCAAATTTCGGGCGAGCTCCGGTTTACAGGCATGCTTGCGCCGAAGACTTCAATCTGGGCACCGACGATCATGGGGCCGTTCAGCTACCTGCCCGGCATGGAGTGCATTCACTCCGTAATCAGCGTAAACCATGATTTACACGGAGCGCTGACCATTGGCGGCAGGCACGTAGATTTCAGCGGCGGAAAAGGGTATATAGAAAAAGACTGGGGCAGCTCGTTTCCAAAACGCTATGTATGGCTGCAATCCAATCATTTTACGGGGGATACTGCGTTATTCTTTTCCTGGGCGGATATTCCCATGCTCGGCATGAGTTTTCAGGGGTATATAGCCCATCTGGTATATAAAGGAAAGCACTATCGCTATGCCACCTATACACGCGGCAACTGCCAGCTGCAAGCAAAGGATCGACAGGTGGACATTACCCTAACAAACCATGATAGTGAACTAAGAATATCGGCTGAGCAGGTGGCCGGGGCGACACTCCGTGCCCCGCACAAAGGGCAGATGGTTCATACGATCAAGGAAGGTTTGTATGGCAAATTATCTTTCGCCCTGAAGGAACACGGGCTAAGCCACAGCGGACAAACGGAAACAGCGGGCGTGGAAATTGTCATGGAGAAGGGCCGATAAAGGGACGACCGCATGGCGTGCAATTGCTTTTCTTACGCAGACGGATAGACACGAGATTCTATGGTTTCGGCATTTGGTGATACACTCCGCAGCCGATTTTCTAAATGATGCAAAGCGCTCGTAAGGGCGCTTGTTTCAACGCTCCGCGGCGCATACAGGGTAAACAGCACAGATGTTGTCGCATCGGTGATTCGGCTGCCCAAGTCCGGGCCGCGCAGGATGGAGGAGATGACTGTGTTTCCGCTTTGAACCATCAAATCACCGGGGACTGTTGCAACGACTTTCCCGGAGATTGACTGAAACTGCTCGTCCCCGCTTGTCACACCCAAAGTAAGCGGGGTAGTAAGCGTGTCCAGATCGTGCCCGGCAGT
This sequence comes from Candidatus Limiplasma sp., assembly GCA_963678055.1. Lineage (GTDB taxonomy): Bacteria > Bacillota > Clostridia > Christensenellales > Aristaeellaceae > CAXXOK01. Next base: position 1,743,138 of record OY782679.1, on the reverse strand, counting down.
TAAAATCATGCTTTCCAGTTCGCTTAAGAACATGGAGGCCAAAAGGCCGGAGGCATTGCTGACCTTGCGCTTGCCGGACAGCACGCTTTCCAGCTGTCCCAGTACATGGTAGCTATAGCCAAACTTGCGGTAATAGTCCACATAGGCCTTTACCGGGTGCAGTGCTTTAAGCTCGGCGCGGCTTAACTGCCCGTAGTGGTTGCGGATTGCCTCCATGGCGCTGGCTGCAAGCTCCGGCGCAAGCGGCGTTTTGGGCTGAACGTTGCGCATGGCAAGTACGCCCATCTGCGTGCCGGGATGGTGCTTTTCAACGGCGGAATCCACTATAAGCATAGTCACGCTCCTTAGGTTTATTTCACGGCAACCGCTTTGATTTCAACAAGGCGTTCCGGGATGCCCATATTTTCAACCTGAATGGCGGATACGGTCGGGGGAACCTCCGGTTTTCCGAATACATCCAAAAACCCTTGATAGCCGAGTCGGCCGTCATTGCCGTTTTTATAGTAAATAGTCATGTCGACTACGTTGTCGATGGTGTAACCGGCGTGATCCAATATGGTTTTAACGTTGAGCAGTGTTTGTTTGACCTGCGCTGCAAAATCTTTCCCGCCGACAAGATTTCCCTCTGCATCCAGGGCATTCTGGCCGCCGATGAACAATAGAGAAGATGGTGCGGTAACCTCAATCGCTTGTGAAAAGGCAGGGCTTGTAGCAAGTTGTGGAGGTTGAATGGGATTTCGTTTCATTGCGATCATCCTTTCCTTGTGATGCCTGGACTATACCGGGACAGCCGCTGATTGAAACGCATCCCGATCAACAGCATACCGGATAGGACCAGAAACCCGCCGGCAAAGTGTGGAAAGCCGATTGGCTCGTGCAGGACTACGACAGAAAGCAGCATAGAGGTTAACGGCATCACGCCGGAATACGCGGCGATGGTATACGCGCTGCAACGCTTGGCTCCGGCGTAAAAGAAACCAAACGAAAGTGCTGTGATGACCAAACCGTACCAGAGAAGGACAAAGGCATCCCGCATAGATAGCGTGCGTAGCGCTGTCCATGGCTGTTCCAGAAGTGCCGGGACTAGCGACAGTAGCAGTGCAAAGCTTGATACCAGCAATGTTTGTACCATGGGGTGGATGGCGGATATCTGGGTCTCAACGCGTTTTTGTTTGCGGGAGATGATTCGAAATGCCGACTCGCTGGCCGCGCCAAGCAGAACCAGCAGATTACCAAGCCAATGGCTGGTGGATAGCTTTGCGGTGAATAAATCATTTCCTTACAGTAGGACAATACCCAAAACGGTTGCAGTAACGCCGAGTATGGTGCGCCGGGTGGGCCGCTCTCGCAGGACAAAGTACGCGCCAACGGCGGTCAGGGCGGGAATGGCGCCGGTCAGGATACCGGCTTCCGCAGTGCTTGTGTGCCGCACGCCTAGTAAAAGAAACATACGAAACAGGAAGATGCCGAAAAACGCCTGGGCGAATATCAGCAGCCATTGTCCCTTGGTGAGGGTTTGCATGGCTTGCAGTGTTTTTCGAAAGAGAAATGGGAACAATCCGGCTATCACAATCAGCATACTGATGGCTGTAATGGTGAAGGTGCCAAGTGTTTCGGTTAGCATATATCCCATCACGACCGAAGTTCCGGCCAGTGCAAACGCACCTGTTAGGTAGAGTTTTCCCTGTGTTGCTTGGTTGATACGCCACATCCCCTTGCATGATTTTGCTGCACAGGTATAATGATAAGTGATTAACTGGACCAGTAAAGAGCCAGATATAGTGAAGTATCATAGTACCAGTGGAGGAAAAAACGATGTGGGATATCCCGCTTGACCGTAAATCAGGCATCAGTTTGCAGCATCAGCTGTACCAAACGCTAAAGGACAGCATATTGTCGGGCAAAATGGCGGCGGGGGAACTCCTTCCATCCACGAGGGACCTGGCGGCAGAGCTTGGGGTATCGCGCAATACTGTTTGCGCTGCGTACGATATGCTATGGACGGAAGGCTTCATCATCACACGGCAGGGCGCGCCATCGAAGGTCGCGGAAGGACTCACCCTTGATCGGGCAGTGGAGACGGAATCAGCAGAGGATTCCGTGCCAACGGAAACGAATATCCGCTGGGATTTTAAAACGGGTCAACCGGACCTATCAGCCTTTCCCTGGAAACAGTGGAACGAGGGAATCAGGTACGCGGCGGACAGCCTGACCGGGGAGCAGTTCACCTATACCGGCACGAAGGGGTACGAACCGCTGTGCAGAGAGATTGCCCTTTGGCTGAAGCGTGCGCGAAACTTGGATGTTGACAAGCGCGACATTTATATTACCTCGGGTTCTACGCAAGCGCTGTTCCTAATGGTGCAGTTGCTGCGCCGTGAGGGACATGCATTTGCGCTGGAAGATCCGTCCCACCCCGGCATACGAACCGTGATAAAGGATCAAGGCTATCCACTGCACTGGATGCCTGTGACGCAGCAGGGTGCGGAGATAGCCGGACTGCGTGGACATGCGCTATCGGCGGTTTATGTTACGCCTTCGCATCAGTTTCCGTTGGGCAGTATAATGCCAGCGGATCGCCGGGCTACATTGATTCGCCTAGCGAAGGAGAAGGATTTCTATATCATTGAGGACGATTATGACAGCGAATTCCGCTACACCGGGTCTCCGATCAGCCCGATTCGATCTATGAGCGCATCCCGCGTGATTTATGTCGGCACCTTTTCCAAAACCTTGTTCCCGGCACTGCGGATAGGCTTTGTGGTGCTCCCAAAAGCCCTTCAAAAACAGTGGCGGCACAGCCGCACCTATTTGGATGTACAAAACCCTATGCTGGAACAGGCGGCAATGGCATGGTTTTTACAGACACGGAAGATGGATAAGCATATCCGGCGTATGAAACACGTGTACAGTGAAAAACGGGATGCACTCCTTGCAGCCCTTACGCATGTCTTTGGGGATACAGTCATTCCACAGGGTGATGCATCCGGCCTGCACATTGCGCTGCAGTTTCCGGGGTATATATTCGGGGATGACTTTATGGAACAATGCAAAAAAACCGGCATTCGTATGCAGCCGGTCTCAAAGTATAGTAGCAACGGCGCAGACTATCAGGATACTCTGTTGCTAGGGTACGGGCATCTATCCATTGCTCAAATCAGGGACGGTATTAAAGCACTTAAGCAGGATATTAGGCTTGCGACGATTGACTTTATATAGCTGCATTTTTATAATGGCAATAGTATTATAGGATTTGACATGGAAAATAACCCGGCATTCTATGAGCCGGACATTGGAGGGCGGCACTTTGCAAAACAAACACGAGGAGGCGTCCCTGAAAATCGAAAAGCGCACGTTTATCGTTGCGTTCGTGATTCTGTTCCTGCTGATGATTACCGTTGGTGTCCTGACCCAGATCATCCCAACGGGAAGCTATACGCGGGAGATGGTAGACGGCCGGGAGATGCTGCTGGACTATCAGCAAACCGATGTGGCGAAATTCCCCGTATACCGCTGGTTTACCGCGCCTATCGAGGTTCTGTTCAGTGCGGACGGCGCGGTGGTTATTGTTATCATCTTCTTTTTGCTGGCGGTGAGCATGGCGTTTTCACTGCTGGAGAAAAGCAGTATTATGCTTTTGTTTATCTCAGGCGTGGTGCGCCGTTTTGGCAGACATAAATATATGCTGATGGCGATCATCGTGTTTGTATTCATGCTGATGGGCGCGGTGCTGGGTACGTTTGAGGAAAACATCGCGCTGGTGCCGATCATCCTCGCGCTGGCCTACTGCCTGGGCTGGGATTCGCTGGTGGGGCTGGGCATGAGTATGCTGGCATCCTGCTTTGGGTTTACAGCGGCGATTACCAATCCCTTTTCTATTGCGATTACCCAGAAGCTGGCGGGCTTGCCGCTGTACTCGGGCTCCGGTTACCGCATACTGATCTTTGCGGTGTATTTCGGCGTGCTGTTCCTGTTTTTATACCGCTACGCGCGAAAAATAGAAAAAGACCCGACACAATCCAAGGTTTATGGTGATGACGCAGCCCTGCGTGATAAGTACAGCGATACGGGCAGCCTTGATCAAGTGCTCGCCGAAAAAACACCGGAGGAATATGCCCGGCTCAAAAAAGCCAGCCTTGCATTTGGCATCTTCCTTTCGCTGATGCTATTGTTGTTTGTTCTTTCGTCCTTTGTCTCCATTTTGTCTGAGTTGATGCTTCCCATCCTCGGTGTTCTGCTGCTTGTGGGCGGCTTGACTGCCAGCGGTATTGCAGGGATTGCGAATAAACGGAAACTGAAAATCATCGGCAGCGCAGCTGCGGGCATCGCACCCGGTATTGTGCTGATACTCATGGCGATGAGCATAAAATTCATCATTTCCAATGGCGGGATCATGGATACCATTTTGTATCATGCTGCGGGCTTGATCGAGTCCACGTCGCCGTATGTAGCCATCCTACTGATTTTCGTATTCATTCTGGTGCTGGAGCTGTTCGTTGGCTCGTCTTCTGCTAAGGCGTTTCTGGTCATGCCGATTGTCGCGCCGCTGGCCAACATGTTCCATTTCGCGCAGACCTCGGTGCTGGCGTTCAGCTTTGGGGATGGGTTTTCCAATATGATCTATCCCACCAATCCGGTGTTGCTGATTTGCCTGGGGCTGACGGTCGTCACGTACCCCAAATGGATTAAGTGGACCTTGAAATTGCAGTTGATCTCGCTGGTGCTTGCCGCGGTCTTCCTGCTGATCGGCGTTTCCATCAATTACGGGCCATTTTAATTGTTATCGGTGCTCAAGTATTAGAAACATTTCGAAACAAAACGCACCCAATAGCGGGTGCGCTAGTGAAGGATTGCGTTCGTCTTTATTTGAGCTTGAACAAAAACATGCCGGAGTATACTCCGGCATGTTTTTTATAGCACGCCTAAACTGCGCGCTGTATTGATAAGAAAATCCTGTGCGTTGGTTACAATGCTGATGGTGGAAAGGCTGCCCCGGTCGCGCAGCTTGCCAACGGCAAACTCCGAAACATCGACCGTGTAAAAATACACGGGGCGCAGCTTGCCATCGCGGATTTGCCAGGAGGGGGACATATTCCCGGTGGCAATGGTATGCAGCTGTGTGGCCAATGCAATTACGGTGGTGGCCTGCATGGTATGCTGGCGCATGGCGTTTTGCGCCTGATACACATCGCTGATCACACCGGGCAGGGGGCCGTCATCCCGGATCGACCCGGCCAGAACCATCGGCACGTTCTTGCGTACGCAGGCGGCGACAATACCATCCTGTTCTGGGTGGTCTTCAATATACTGCTCAATCGAGCCTGCGGAACGCACATCGTTGATGGTCTGCAAATGGTAATAGTGGCCGTTGTATTTCAGTTCTTTGGTGTAAATATCTTGTCCTAGGCCTGTGTGGAACAGCCCGGCTTCCATATCGTGCGTTGCCAGGGCATTCCCAGCCAGTACGGCGTGCACATACCCGCTTTCGATTAATCCGGACAGCGATTTGCGGGAATCATGATCAAAGGCAACCGCAGGGCCGAGCACCCAGACAATGGAGCCATGATCGCGGTCGTGACGCAGTACTTCGTATAACTCATCATAGTCTCTGGAGTACGAAGTCTCGCGGGATTTCCCGGTACGGAAGGCAAAGCTTTGCGCATCGCCGCGGCCGTTTACGCTTTGAAACGCTTCGGTATGCGTAAATACGCCGTTACTCAGGTCTTCCTCCCGACCGACAACAATACGATCACCCTGCATTACTTTGCGGGCTTCGGTGGCGGTAGGCTTGCCGTCTTTGATGACCACAGCGCAGTCCATACGCGCCGCGCTGATCAGCACCCAGCTACCGTCCAGTTTAAAATACTCCGGGTAGATATTCGTTGCATAAAAGTTATCCGGCAAAATGCCGTCGCCGGGGGCCGGTACGGTTACAACATCGGGTGCGGACACAAAGCGCTTTTCTGAAAAATCCGGCGCGGTATACGTGGGCAGTGAAAACAAGTGAATCGCCTCCAATTGAATTGAGTTATGCAGAAGCGGCTGGGTATGCGGCTTCGATTTCTAGAATGCGCTGATAGAGCATACGGTTGACGGGCGTGTCCAGTTGATGTTTCTTTGACAGCGTAAGAACCGTACCGGAAAACAAATCGACTTCGCTTTTGCGCTTGGCTTCCACATCCTGTCGCATGGATGGTTTTCCCTGTGGATTTAGGCCTGCCAGCACGTTCAGCCAATAGCTGAGGTCATCTTCCGTCAGGGTAACGCCTTCAAAGGCAGAGAGTGTAATCACTTCGCGCATGGCGGCGATCATGGTATCCCGCGCCGGGCCGGGGGCTTGTATGGACCCGTAATCCGGGCCGAAAACTGCAACCGTCTGGTTTACGCCAACATTGAGCATAAACTTACCCCACATGCGCTTGCCCATAGTTTCGCTGATCTCATAGGGGAAGTTGGTACGCTGAAAAAAGCGCTCGATCTTTGCAACGGCTTCCGTTGGATGACCGCTGATGCGTGTGCCGATGCACAGCTTTCCGGCGTGGCTGTAGGTCAGGTGATTACCTTCCTTAACCGCATCCATGCCGTAAGCAACGCAATCGACAACCTTGTCAATACCAAACTGCTTGCCGATGATTTCCTCGCTGCTGATGCCGTTGAGCAGGGACAGGATCAGCGTGCTTTCGCCAACGTGGCCGCGCATGACCGCAAGCGCATCGGGAAGCTGCGGGGCCTTGACGGCGACGAGAATCAAATCCGCTGCTTTGGCGGGGTCATCAGTGGATACATATTGAAAATCGCAGGCCTTGCCATTGGCAAACACGCCGTCAGCCTGATAGCGGGCGATGCGTTTAGGGTCAGCCAGGATACGCAAGTCGCTTTTGGGCCTGGACAAAGAAAGAATATCCCCAAACAGCGTTCCCAGCGCACCAAGCCCCACAATGGATACGGTTTTGATTTCTGATACGGTGTTTTTGCTTTGCGTTGACATGGGTCACGTCTCCTGCATTTAATTTCCTGTCCCAATCATACAGTAAGTGCATAACGCTGTAAAGGGCGCAGCGGTGCATGGCAGATCGGGTATTTTAATCAATGAATTAAAGATTTACCAATCGTTAATGCAAACCCGGCTTGCGTCATGTATAATAGATGCAGGCCGAACAAAGCAAGCATGTATTAGACAATAGGATAATGAGGGGATTGTCTGTGAGCAGACGAAAGAAAATCTTGATGATTGTCATTGTGATCATCGTATTGCTGGCGGCACTGCTCGGCGGAGCGGTGATCGTTGCCAATAAAAATCTGCAAAAGCTATCCGACATCCAAATTGAGGCAATCAATTTGGAAACCATACCAAACGGCACATACAGCTGGGAATATAAAGCGTTCCCAATCGCGGTGGAGGTGGCGGTAACTGTAACGGACCACAGGATTGTATCCATTGATCTGCTCCGGCACAACAACGGCCAGGGTGGGGATGCGGAAGGCATCCTGCAGATGGTTGTGGATGCGCAATCCACGCAAGTCGATATCATTGCCGGGGCTACATATTCCAGCAAGGTTATCCTGCTGGCTATACAAAATGCCCTGCAAAACGCTATGAAGGAATAAGATCAAACGCCTTGGCGCATATGAATAGAGCATCGCGGAATGTTGGTTCCGGGATGCTCTTTGATACGATCACGCGAAATCTGAAACGATGTATCATTGTATTAGGCGTGGGTACCGATACGTTTGAAAATTCTGAGAACCAAAAACGTGATCCATGGTGACGGCTGCTTTTTTTGCGCGAAATCCCAGCCCTTCCATGCCATCCAGATGGATTCTGGGGTATACTGTCCGTCGCTGTTTGCTTTATCCCGGATGATATCGATCATTTCCAGAAAGCGGGGATCGGTTTTTACCCGGTTGATCTGCGACAGCGCATCGGTAACATGGAGAATATCGTACCAGACGAACGGTGCTTTCAGTTTGCGGAAATCAGTGCCTGTTTTAAACAGGTAGGGAGCGTGTTCCCGGCTATGCTGCCATAACGTCAGCAAGCCTTCCGCTGCGGTGTCCAGTTCAGCACTATAGGCATCCCCAACCTGCAAAAGCGCAGAGATCATCATAAGCGTTGCATACGGGCAGGGATCGCTTTGCTTACCCGGCCCCCGGAATCGACCGTTAAGCGGCGAACCAGCGCAGGGAAATCCGTTGTCTCTAACCAGAGAGGATAGAACGTCCAAGCCCTGTTGCAGCGTGACCTGTGGCACACCCATTTTCAGCAGCGAGGCATACAGCCGCGGCGTATCACAGAGTACCCACGACCATTGATCGTTGCCTGTGCCGCCGAATACAACGGGAATGGTCAGCGGCAGCTCCAGCACGCCTTGGTCAGATACATGCTCCAGTATTCTTCCGATAATATCCTGCATGCCCGGATCGTCTGCATGAACACCGATATCGGCTAGAAACGCGAGCTTGTGATAGTGCAAAGTGGCTTTTTTATGATTCGTAATGGTGTCGCCGGGCCAGGAGGAGAGATCGGCAAGCAAGCTCTTCACCAGCGGCATTGCGAGCATCTCTGCCCGCGCGTGTAAAACCTCGCTATCCTCGGGAGAGCGTTCCTGCAGGTCCAGCATCGTGCGGTATCGTATATAGGGCTCGCTGCCAAGCAGCCACGCAATAGAATCGCTCATGCCTACCTCCGTTTTACTTACTTCAGTTTTTTCGCACGCTTTTCGATCAAGCCTTTAATCCTGTCCACGGTTAGCGGCTGACCGGTACCGGTGCGCTGATCCTCAATAAACAGCTCGTTGTATGCGCCCCATTCCAGATAATTATCTCTGTCCAGCGTGTCCACAGTCTGGAACACGGCCTTCTTGCCAAAGGACTGCGTAGCGCGCTTTGCCCGTTCGCATACAATATTGCACGACGGGCAGCAGCCGTTGAGAAAGTATGTAACCGTCACCTTACCGGGGTTTGTGTTCTTGGGCGGGGTTTTCGAATGCCGGAAGAACTTGGGCGGCTGGGCATCGTCGGTGAAAGGCTTGAATAAAAGCCGCATCACATTGGTCCGGTCAACGACCTTGTAGCCCTGCTTCTTATAAAACGCTGCGGGAATCCAGTAGGGCAGGGTAATGCCATGGGCGGCAATGCCTTTAGCACCCAAGGCTTTGGCATCGGCCTCAGCGGCTTTTAGCAGTGCCTTGCCATAGCCGCGTTTTTGGTTATCGCCAACGCCTTTTTTATGACCATGCACCCATATACAGTTGATATAGTAAATGTCCTTGCCGTTGGCGGGTGCATGTTCGATGGGTACATATTCAATCATCCCTACAGCCTGGTTCTGATCGTCGATGGCCAGTTTCACGCGCAGGCCCTGATCCTTCATGCGATTATACCAGGTTTCTTTGTGGTTGCCGGCTTCCTTCATTTCGGGAGACCAGTCCTCAAGACATACGAAGTACAGCTTTTCGTAGTCTTTATTCAGGTCAATTATTTTCATATTGCGCACTCCTTATTCAGTCACGTCAGCCACACACCGGAGGAAACCCCGGTGCTGAAATGGACCGCCGAACGATGTTCTATGAATATAGTAATATAAATACAAGCAATTGTCGATATGAAAATGGTTTTCTCTTAGGCAATAACAATCTGCACGTTTGCATTTTGGAGCGCATGCAGCAACGCACCTTGAGGCTGCCGGTCCGTGACCAGGACATCAATACGCTTGAGATCGCAGGTCTTGCAAAGATAGTATTGTTCAAACTTGCCGGCATCACACAGCAGCATATGTTTGTTTCCGGCATCGAGCATGGCGCGTTTGATGGCGGCCTCCTCCGGAACACTTTCCCAAAGGCCATCGGTCGTCAGGCCGCGGCAGGATACTATGCTCCATGTTCCGTGGTGATCGCGCAGGAAATCGGCAGCGTCCACACCGGCAAGTGACGCGGAGTTTTCCCGCAGCATGCCTCCGGTGCACATCACATGGCGGCCCTGCTCGGCAAAGGCCTGCACGGTAACAAGCCCGGAGGAGATAATGGTCAGCGACCCCATATCCCGCAGCGCTTCGCTGATGGCAAGTACAGTGGTGCTGGCATCGAGGATCAGCGTATCACCGGGGGAGACAAAGCTTGCGGCCGCTTTGCCAATCGCCTGTTTCTCTGCTTTGTGTTCCATGCGCCGGGATAGCAGTGGCATATCTTGCATGGTTTGCAGGGGCAAGGCTGCACCGCCGTGCGTGCGGCGGATACGCCCTTCCTCTTCCAGGGTTTGCAAATCTCGCCGCAGAGTGGCCCCGCTGACAAATAGTTCTTTGGAGAGCGCTTCCACGGTCACCGTTTTTCTCTCTTCCAGCAGCGCAACGATATGCTCCCTGCGTTCAAACGGAATCATAGCTATTTCCTTTCGTATCGTGCGCGAATGTTCACAAATCGTGCACATATGCGCGCAGTTACGCAATATAGTAGGGGATAATGGACAAAAACGCGTAATCTCAGTATAATGAAGGGGCATTGTCATGTCAAGATAGAGTGCATGACGAACGGAGGGATTGGATGGCAAATCAGGTACAACTGCCGCAGATGGGGCTATCGGAAGAAAGCGCTGTTATCGGCGAGTTTTATGTCAGCGTCGGGGATGCTGTAAAGGTTGGAACCAGACTGTTTTCCATTGAGACGGGTAAGAGCGTGTTTGATGTGGAAAGCGAGTTTGAAGGCGAAGTGCTTGCGTTTTTCTGTGAAGAAGGCGACGAGCTGCCTATTCAAGCGCCTGTGATGGTGATCGGCGAGGCGGGGGAAACCTACGAAGCGCCGAAAGCAGAAGCGAATAAACCGCAAGCTGCAAAGAAAGAGAAAGCCGATAGTGCACCCAAACCGGTGGCGGCAGCTGAGCCGGTCTTTACGGGCGCAGCGCAGGATGCGCTTTCATCTCCCCGCGCCCGCACACTGGCGGATAAGGCAGGGGTCAATGTATCGCAGGCACGGCCCACAGGCGCAGAAGGGCTGATTATTGAGCGCGATGTTAAGCGTATGCTGGATACCGGCGAAATGGCAGCCGCACCCGCTGCCGCAGACGGCGCGTATCAGGATATTCCGCTTACCATGATGCGTAAAACCATCGCCAAGGCGATGCATCAGTCCATCCAGTCCATGGCACAGCTGACCCACACGGCCAGTTTTGATGCGACACAGCTTTTGGCCTACCGGGCGCAGTGCAAAGCGCAGCCGGACATAAAAGGCATTACCCTTGGCGATATGGTGCTCTTTGCCGTATCCCGCACACTATTGCAATTCCCGGAGATGAACGCACATTTCCTGGATGATACAATTCGCAGGTTTCAGGGCGTGAATCTTGCCGTGGCGGTTGATATTCCCGCCGGGCTGGTTGTGCCGGTCATCCGCAATGCGGACAAGTTAAGCCTGCTACAAATTTCCAATGAAATGAAACGGCTGGCGGCAGCCTGCCAGGATGGCAGCATAGCACCGGAGCTGCTGACCGGCGGATCGTTTACTGTGTCCAATCTTGGCAACCTGGGCATTGAAAGCTTCACGCCGATCATCAATCCGCCGCAGGTCGGCATACTGGGTGTGGATACCATTACCCTTAGACCCCGCAGGGCGGATAACGGCACGGTGGGCTTCTACGACTGCATGACGCTGTCGCTGACGTACGATCACCGCGCGGTGGATGGCGCACCCGCCAGCCGCTTCCTGCAAGCCCTATGTCAAAACCTTGAAACTTTTCAATCGTTGCTGGGAGGCAAAAACGCATGACGGAAAAACAATTCGATCTCATCATTATCGGTGGCGGACCGGCCGGATACCGCGCAGCGGAACGCGCTGCGGACGAGGGACTTAGCACCCTGCTGTTTGAAAAACGCGCCATCGGCGGCGTATGCCTCAATGAAGGTTGTATTCCCTCCAAAACCTTTTTGTATTCAGCCAAGATTTTTGATTACGCCAAAGGCGGCGGCGCAAAATACGGTGTGACCTGCGAAAATGCTAAGTTAGACCAGCAGGTGGTATTACGCCGCAAAAACAAGGTGGTTAAAAAGCTGACCATGGGCATCGCCGCCCAGCTGAAAGCAGGACACGTAACTGTTGTAAGCGAGGAAGCAGAGATTGCGGGGCGCACGGACAGCGGTATCAAAGTGACGGCAGGCGGCGAGGAGTACCTGGGCACACGGCTGCTGCTGGCTACCGGGTCGACCCCCACGCTGCCCCCGATTGACGGCTTACTGGACGCATTGCAATCCGGCTTTGCACTTACCAACCGTGAGGTGCTGGACTTGACTGAGATTCCAAAAGCACTGGTTGTGGTCGGCGGCGGGGTCATCGGACTGGAAATGGCCAGCTACTATGCCTCGGCAGGCAGCGCGGTTACAGTCGTGGAGATGCTATCGAGCATCGGCGGCCCGATTGACGGCGAAATCGCCGCCATGCTGCAAAAATCCTATGCAAAGAAGGGCATCACCTTCCTTTTGAACACGACAGCCAAGAGTTTTGCAAACGGGCAGGTAATAGTTGAACAAGACGGACAGACGCAGGAGCTTGCCTGCGATAAGGTGCTGGTCAGCATCGGCCGCCGCCCCGTACTGCCTAAGGGTGTCGATACCCTGAAGCTAACGGTTGAACGCGGCGCGGTAGTGACCGATGAGCATATGCTCACCAGCGAGCTGAACGTGTACGCAGCGGGCGACATGAATGGTAAAAGCATGCTCGCCCACACGGCCTACCGCGAGGCGGAAGTTGCCGTCAATCACATGGCAGGCAAGAACGACACGATGGACTATACGGCGATTCCGTATGTAATCTATACCAATCCCGAAGTCGCCGGATGCGGCGATACGCTGGCATCAGCCAAAGCCAAGGGGCTGGATGCGATTGAAAAGAAAGTACCGATGGCCTATGCAGGCCGCTTCGTAGCCGAAAACGAGGGCGGCGAAGGCATGCTCAAGGTCGTGATGGAACCGTCCGGCAGGCTTCTGGGCGTATCCATGATCGGTAATCCCGCCAGCGAGATTATCTTCGGCGCGGCCATGATGATTGGCAAAGAAATGCGCACTAAAGACTTGCAACGCATCGTATTCCCGCATCCTACCGTTAGCGAAATCTTCAGAGAAGTCATATTTTAGGAGGGCCTTATGCCGCAAAGTCAATTTTATGATCCTAATGTCGTTCGTGCCAAAGGGGAACTGAACATTCCGTCCATCCCGCTCAACACTTACCAAAAGAGCGTGAAGGACGAGCGCGAAAACTTCACCGATGAGCAGCTTATCAACATATTCCACGACATGCAGGCCATCCGCGAGTTGGAAACCATGATTTTCAACGTGCGCACAACCAAGCAGTACAACGGTGTGGAATATCTCTATACCGGGCCCGCGCACCTGTATACCGGGCAGGAGGCAGCGGCCGTCGGCATGGCGTATACGCTGGATCTGGATGATGCGATCTTCGGATCGCACCGCAGCCATGGCGAGGTACTTGCACGCGGTTACAGCGCGATCCGCCAGCTGAGTGACGAAAAGCTGATGGACATTATGCGTGGGTTTAATAACGGCAAAACGCTTGCCGCCATCGAAAGCCGCGCCAAAGGTAATGTGAAAAAGGTCGCGCAGGACTTTCTGTTGTACGGGTTCATGGCCGAGCTGTTTGGCCGCGAAAACGGCTTTACGCGCGGCCTTGGTAACTCCATGCACGTATTCTTTACACCGTTTGGCATTTACCCAAACAACGCCATCGTCGGCGGCAGTGCAGGGGTCACAGTTGGCGCAGCGCTGTATAAAAAAGTGATGAAAGAAAAAGGCCTGGTCGTTTGCAACATCGGCGACGGGTCACTTGGCTGCGGTCCAGTGTGGGAGGCCATGAACTATGCCTCAATGGAGCAGTTCACCAAGCTGTGGGATGACGCTCACAAGGGCGGACTGAAGCTGGTCTTCAACTTCTTTAACAACGGCTACGGCATGGGCGGCCAGACCGACGGCGAAACCATGGCCTTTGGCACATTGGCACGGGTCGGCGCAGGTATCAATGCAGATGCAATGCACGCCGAGCGCGTGGACGGCTATAACCCCCTGGCGGTGATCGACGCGTACAAGCGCAAACGTAAGCTGCTGGAAGAGGGGAAAGGCCCGGTGCTTCTGGATGTGGTTACCTACCGCTATGTCGGCCATTCCACCACCGATGCGTCCACCTATCGCACCAAAGAGGAAATCGAAACCTGGCAGGCGCAGGATGCAATCGCCAGCTACCGCAAGCAGCTGATTGAAGCGGGCGTAGCGACGGACGAGCAACTGACCGCGATTGAGGAAAATATCAAAACCGATGTGACCGAGATTTTGAAAATCACCATCGACGATGCCGTATCGCCGCGCGCCGATCTGAAACAGAATCCTGATGCCATTCGCGGCTATAACTTCAGCAATGAGCGCATTGAAGCGTGTGCTGAAGGTAAGCCGGATGTGCTCATGCCACTGGAAGAGAATCCCCGCGTCATCAAAAACAAGAAAAAAGCCCGCTATGCGTTTGATGAAAACGGCAAAGCGATTTCAAAAATCAAACAGTTCAATGTGCGTGATGCGCTGTTTGAAGCCATCATCCACAAGTTTTATCAGGACCCGACCCTGATCGCCTTTGGCGAAGATAACCGCGATTGGGGCGGCGCGTTCGGCGTGTATGTCGGGCTGACCGAATCGCTGCCATATCACCGTTTCTTCAACGCCCCGATCAGTGAAGGGACCATCGTTTCCAGCGCTGTCGGCTATGCACTCATGGGCGGCCGGGCGATTCCAGAATTGATGTATTGCGATTTCCTGGGCCGTGCCGGCGATGATGTGTTCAACCAGCTTGCCAAGTGGCAGGCCATGAGCGCAGGCGCGCTGAAAATGCCGGTGGTACTGCGTGTATCGGTCGGTAACAAATACGGTGCACAGCACTCGCAGGATTGGACCAGCCTTGTGACCCACATTCCCGGCCTCAAGGTGTGCTTCCCTGTTACCCCGTACGATGCCAAGGGTTTGATGAACGCGGCACTGGCTGGCAGCGACCCTGTGGTGTTCTTTGAAAGTCAAAAACTGTACGATAAAGGCGAAGAATTCCGCAAGGAAGGCGTACCCGAGGAATACTATGAAATCCCCCTGGGTGAGCCGGATATCAAGCGTGCGGGTACGGACCTGACTATTCTGTCCGTAGGCGCGTCGCTGTACACCGCCATACAGGCCGCCAATGAGCTGGAAGACTATGGCGTATCAGCCGAGGTTATTGATGCACGTAGCCTGGTACCGTTCAATTACGAGCTTGTCAATGAGAGCGTAAAGAAAACCGGACGCCTTGTGTTGATCTCCGACGCCTGTGAGCGCGGCAGCCACATGAACGATATCGCCCGCAACGTGACCGAGTTCTGCTTTGGCTATCTGGATGCACCGCCCGTCGTTGTCGGCGCAAGCAATGGCATCAGCCCCTGCCCGGAACTGGAGCACTATTACTATCCGCAGGCAAGCTGGGTGCTGTCCGCCGTACACCAGAAGATTTTGCCGCTGAAGGGCTATGTGCCGGAGTTTAACTATCAGACACTGGAAAAAATGCGCCGCGAAGGCTTGGGGATTTAGCCGGAGGTGAAACCATGACCGATGGAATGAAAAAACTGATTGCCATGTCACGCCAGTACGGCAGCGACGCGCGCTACGTACTGGCGGGCGGCGGCAATACATCGCTAAAAGCAAATGGTGTGCTGTATGTAAAAGCATCAGGCACCAAGCTTGCTACGATTGAGGAACCGGGCTTTGTGAAAATGGATATGGCAAAGATTTCTGCCATGTTCCAGAAAGCCTACCCGCAGGAAGATGCACAGCGCGAAGCCCAGGCGCTGCAGGATATGATGGACGCACGCCTTCCCGGAGAGACCATGCGCCCAAGCGTAGAATGCATGCTGCACGGACTATTTCCCCAAGCATTTGTGCTGCATTTACACCCCGCACTGGTTAATGGTATGACCTGTGGGGGGGAAGGTCATAAAGCCTGCGAAACACTATTTGGCAAGGACGCTGTATGGGTCCCGCTAACCAAGCCTGGCTATACGCTGGCAAAAGCCTGCTACGATCTATTTGAAGAACAAAAACAGAAAAGCGGAACCGTGCCAAGCATCTTATTTATGCAAAATCACGGCGTGATTGTTGCAGCTGAAACCGTTGAAGAGATCGACGCGCTGATGGAGCGTGTCATGAGCGCTATTGCCAAGCAAGCAGGCACGCTGGAAGATTTCACCCCGCAAGCCGTACCGGAAAGTGCGCTACTGATTGCGCCGGTATTGCGGATGCTATACCGCAAACAGGCTGGCAAAGCCTGCACGGTGTTCCACCGCTCTGCTGCGGTGTTCAACTTGCCGATGAATTGGATACGCAAACCGTTCAATCCCGACCAGATTGTATATTGCAAAGCAGCCATACTGGAACTGCAACCCGGCAGTGATGTGCAGAAGGCATTTGACACATTTACAGACACACACGGATACGCCCCCAAGGTAGCCGTGCTGCACGGCGTGGGTGTGTTCGGACTGGGCAAGACGAAGGCTGAAGCCGATACCGCGCTTGCGCTATTTTTGGATGCAGCCAAAATTGCATACTACGCCAAGGGGTTTGGCGGACCACTGCCGCTAACCGATGCGTTTACGAACTTCATCCTAGCATGGGAAGTGGAAAACTACCGACAGAAGGTGGCGTTTTCCGCCGGAAATGCGCTGCGGATGGACGGGAAAATCTGCATTGTCACCGGCGCAGCGCAAGGCTTTGGTGAAGGCATTGCTAGAGCAATTGCCGCGCAGGGTGGCTATGTGATCGCCGCGGATATGAATGAGAATGGTGTACAATCTGTCGCCGCATCCCTGTGTGCAGAATACGGCGCAGGCACCGCAACCGCTGTGCAGGTCAATGTAACGGATGAAGCATCCGTCAAACACATGGTTGAGGACGCTGTTGCAAAGTACGGCGGTCTGGATGTGATGATCTCCTGTGCGGGAATATTGATCGCCGGGGATCTGTCCAAGCTGACGCTTGACCAGTTTGAAAAAGTAACGAAGGTCAACTATACAGGCTACTATCTGTGCGCCAAGTATGCATCCGCTGTCATGAAACAGCAGCGCGCTGCGGATTCGGCCTATATGAGCGATATCATCGAGATTAACTCCAAGAGCGGTCTTGAGGGCAGCAAGGCTAACTTTGCCTATGCAGGCAGCAAGTTCGGCGGAATCGGCCTTACGCAAAGCTTTGCGCTGGAACTGGCACCATTTGGCATCAAGGTAAACGCTGTATGCCCCGGAAACCTGCTGGATGGCCCGCTGTGGAGCGACCCTGAACGCGGATTGTTCAAGCAGTATCTGGATGCGGGCAAGGTACCAGGTGCGAAAACGGTGGAAGATGTTCGCCGCTTTTACGAGGGCAAGGTGCCGCTGGGGCGCGGATGCACGGAAGCTGATGTTGCCAAAGCGATTGTTTATCTGGTGGAACAGCAGTATGAAACGGGGCAGGCTTTGCCGGTGACTGGCGGCCAGGTTATGCTCAGCTGATGGGAGAACAAATGACAGAGATTGCAAAACTGAACGCCGCGACAGCAACGGAACGCCTGGACAATTTAGACACCCTGCTTACCCAGCAAAATGTCCAGCCGGAGCGGACGGCCTATGTAAATAACCACATTCACACCAGCTACTCCTTTTCGCCGTATTCTCCAACCTCCGCAGCCTACCATGCTTGGCTGAACGGACTTGCAACTGCGGGCATCATGGATCACGATTCTGTATCGGGTGCGAAGGAGTTTTTAGCGGCAGGCAAGCGCATTGGCATCAGCGTGACCAACGGCTTTGAGTGCCGCTGCGGCATGCAGGGGACACCGTTTGAATCGGTCAGGCTGAACAACCCGGATCAGATTGGCGTTGCGTATGTGGCCTGCCATGGTATCCCGCACCAGAGCATTGCCAAGGCGGATGCCTGGCTTACACCCTATCGAAACAAGCGGGAACAGCGCAACCGGAAGATGGTGGAGCGGCTTAACAGCTTGTGCGATCATGCTGCGTTGCAGCTGGATTACGACAGTGACATTCGCCCGATCAGCCAGGCACATGACGGGGGATCGGTCACGGAGCGGCATATTCTGTACGCGCTTTCAAAGAAAGCGCTTGCTATAGCCGCGCCGGGAGAAGCGATCCTTACACTGCTGAAAGATACCTATGGGATTGAACTTCAGGGTAGCACACGCGAGATACTGCTGAATGCAGAGGATCCCTATTACGATTATCGCCTGCTGGGCGTGTTCAAGAGCCATCTGGTGCAGAAGTTTTATATCGACGCGACGGATGAATGCCCGCCAATATTGGACTTTATCGCGTTTGTTCGCTCGATCGGCGCGGTCGCCGCGTATGCCTATCTGGGCGATGTTGGCCAAAGCGTGACGGGGGATAAAAAGTCGCAAACGTTTGAGGACGCATTCTTGGATGATTTAGTTGCGTGGCTGAAAAAGGCGGGCTTCCATGCCGTCACATTCATGCCTACGCGTAATAGTACGCAGCAGCTGACACGCATCATGCGCCTGTGCCGTGAGCAGGACCTGTTCCAAATCTCCGGTGAGGACATCAACACGCCGTTCCAGTCCTTCATTTGCAAGCAACTGGCACAGCCGGAATTTACCCACCTGGCTGACGCAGCCTGGGCGCTGATCGGTCATGAACAGTTAGCAAGCCAAGACCTGAACGATGGACTGTTTTCAGAAAAAACAATACGAAAGTATCCAGTATTAACGGACCGCATCGCACATTTTGCCAAGGCTGCGAAAGGATGAATAATATGCTGACAACTGCGTTGAGACTGTACGGAAAAAATGATCTGCGGCTGGAAAGCTTTGAACTCCCGCAAATACAAGAGGATGAAATTCTCATTAAAATTATATCCGACTCCATCTGCATGTCCACGTACAAGGCTGCCATGCAGGGCAGTGACCACAAGCGTGTGCCAAATGATGTGGCGCAAAATCCTGTCATCGTCGGCCATGAGTTTTCTGCGGAAATCGTGGAAGTCGGCGCAAAATACGCCGCGCAATATAAAGCGGGACAGCGTGTTTCGCTCCAGCCTGCGCTCAAAGGCACGTACGATGCGGCGGGGTATACCTTCCAGCACATCGGCGGCGATGCGACCTATGCCATCATTCCGTCGATTTACATTGAGCAGGGGAATGTGCTGCCCTTTACGGGGGATGCATTTTACGGTGCATCACTGTCCGAGCCGCTGTCCTGTGTTATCGGCGCGGTGCATGCCTGTTACCACACCACGCAGGGCGAGTATACCCACGCTATGGATATCAAGCCGGGCGGCGTTGCGGCGATTCTAGCCGGTGCAGGGCCGATGGGCCTTGCCATGATCGACTATCTGGTCCACCGCGACCGGCATCCCGGCAAAATTGTGGTGACCGATATCGATGAAAAGCGGCTTTTGCATGCTAGAACCATTCTTTCGCCGGAAGAAGCGAAGAAGCAGGGTATCGAGCTGATTTACCTGAACACAAAGAAGCTCCCCGACCCTATAGCAGAGCTGAAAACAATATCGGGAAACGATGGCTACGACGAGGTATTTGTCTTTGCGCCTGTGCCTGCGGTCATTGCCCAGGGAGACGCGATTCTTGCCCATGACGGCTGCCTGAACTTCTTTGCCGGGCCGACCGATACGGGATTTTCCGCACCGTTTAACTTCTATAATGTTCACTATAACGCGACCCACATCGTGGGTACATCCGGTGGGAATACCGATGATATGCGCGAGGCCTTGCAGCTGGCAGGGGAAGGGCGCATCACGCCCGCCATTTTAGTTACGCATATCGGCGGTATCGATGCAGCCAAGGACACCATACTCAACCTGCCCCATGTGCCCGGCGGCAAAAAGCTGCTGTACACACACATCAGCATGCCGCTGACGGCGATTGACGATTTTGCTGAAAAAGGGAAAACAGATCCGCTGTTTGCAAAGCTTGCAGAATGGTGTCAGACAACTGGCGGCTTGTGGAATGCGGAGGCGGAACAGTACCTGTTGCAGCACGCGCCGAAGCTGGATGCCAATCAGTATAAAATCTAATCCCAATCTTGTCATGATGCATAAAAAACGCTATACTGAAGTCCACTGACAGCCGAAGGGAGACCCCACTATGTATAAAATCGGCGTGTATTTCGGGCGCTTCTGCCCACCGCACAGAGGACATCTATATCAAATCATTGAAGCGTCTGTGCGCTGCGAAAAACTGATCGTAGTCATATCCGATAACGAGCAGGAGACGATCGACATCTGTCGCCAGGCCGGATTGCCGATTATCACCTACCAGCTGCGTAAACAGTGGATTTCCCAGCAGGTGCAGGATGTGGAGCACATCACGGTGCGTGTCTTGAATGAAGACAGTATCCCGCGCTATCCTTCAGGCTGGGATGAGTGGTGTAAGGAAATGCGCCGCGTGGTGCCCGAACCGATAGACGCGTTTTTTGCAGGCGATGTGAAGTTCGAAGCGATGCTCAAGCAGCATTTCCCGGAATCCGCTGTGGAGATTTTCGATCCCAAACGTACACGCTACCCGATATCGGCTACGGCCATTCGTAACGATATTCTGGGGAACTGGGACTACATTTTAGGGTCTGCCAGACCGTTTTTTGCAAAGAAAGTGCTCATTGCCGGTACGGAGAGCTGTGGTAAAACAACGCTGACGAAATGTCTGGCCAAGCTGTATAATACATCCTGGTCGGAAGAGGTTGGCCGCTACTATGCGCGCGACTACCTGGGCAACGACGAGAGCATTTTCACCGATACGGACTTTTCCCGCATTGCCCATCTGCAATACGAGCAAGATTACCACGCCCTGCGTTCGGCCAACCGCGTCTGTTTTTTCGATACGGATGCGACCTACACCGATTACTTTTCGGAATTATTTCTGGGTCACCGCAACGAGCTGGTGGAAGCGTATATCGATCCCGATAAGTATGATATGGTATTATTCCTGCTCCCGGATGTCCGCTGGGTGGCTGACGGGCAGCGTTTAAACGGCGATCAGGAACGCCGCAAAATGCTCAGCGACCGACTGCTTGGAATGTACAGGGAGTTTGGCTTCGGTGATAAGATCGTCATCCTGTCGGGTAACTACGAACAGCGCTTAACCAGAGCGATCAAGCTGGTGGACGCACTAATGCTTGGAAACACAATATAGCAATACAAAAAGAACGCTCCAAACGGAGCGTTCTTTTTTGTTTACTGAATTATTGGGGAGACGGGAGTTTGATATCGGCTTCCTTGGCGATTGCAAGCAGGGTATCCAGCGCTTTTACAATCTGCTCGGGCTTATGTTCGCTAATCACGCAGAAACGCAGGCGCGCTTTGTTTTTAGGAACGGCAGGGTATACCGCGGGAGGAACAAACACACCGTTTTCACGCATTGCGTTGGACAGGTAGAAGGCATGCTCATCCTGACCGACCATGACCGGAATGATGGCCGAATGTCCGGCCAGGCAAATATCAAGGTTGCGCTTTTTCGCTTCGGCGACGAAGACATCAATATTGCGCTTCATATCCTTCATAATCTGCGGATTCTTGCGAAGCTGGCGGATACTTTCAAGCGTAGCGCCCGCAAGCGCCGGTGAGATACCTACGCTGAATACAAAGCCGGGCAGGCTATAGCGCAGATAGGTAATCAGTGCGCTTGATCCGGCCAGATAGCCGCCGCAGGTGCCAAGACCCTTGGACAGCGTACCCATTTTGATATCAACATCATCGGGTTCCAGGCCGAAGTACTCATCCACACCGCCGCCGGTTTTGCCGATGACGCAAGCAGAGTGTGCTTCGTCCACCAGCAGGAAGCAGCCATATTTCTTTTTGATTTCCACAAAGGCCGGTACATCGGCGATATCGCCGTCCATGGAGTATGCGCCTTCGATAATGATCAGCACCTTGGCAAAGCGCTCACGCTGCACACGCAAAATGCGTTCTAATGCTTCGGAATCATTATGGGGGAAGGGCTTGGTGGTTGCGCGGCTCAGGCGGCAACCCTGCTCGATGGAGTTATGTGCCAGAACATCGTAGAGAATCAGGTCGTTCTGGTCGCAGAAATTACCCACAAACGTGACATTGGTTGAATGCCCGCCGACGAGCACAAGCGCGTCCTCCGTGTGCTTCCAGGCAGCAATCTCTTTTTCCAGTTCGATGTTTAACTCTTTTTCACCGGCCAGCAGGCGGCTGCCGCTGTCGCTGGTGCCGTATTTATCAATGGCGTCCTTGGCGGCCTGCACAACTTCCGGGCGGCCACTCATGCCGGCATAGTTATAGGAACCAAAGTTCAGCGCTTCCTGACCATCCATTATGCTGGTATCGCGCAGCGGAGATTCGTGACAGACAAAGTACGGATTCATACCGCCGAGTTCTATCAGCCCGTCCATGCGCTTTTTGAAGGCAATGTATTCGGGGGTATCTTCAAAGCGTTCGATGGGCTGAATCGCCTCGTCCGGCTGGGTTTGTTTTTCATAGGCGGTACGGCCGTTCAGCTTGGCGTAAATCAGTGCGGACATATCGTTAACCGTAGTGCACTGGCCATATTCTTCCACCGGAATGGTGATGGAGAACTGTTCTTCGGTTTTCAGCGCCGCAGACAGTACCTGCAGGCTGTCGCCGTCCAGTTCATCAATAAAGTGTGCGTCGTCGCCAATGGATCCAGCGTCGATATCCAGCGCTTCTGCATACAGTGCACGTACCTTTTGCTTGATTTCCTCTACCTGTAAATCGCTGGGTTGTACCTCGCGGGCAACGACTTCTTTCGGCGCTTCTGTGATGACAACTTTCGAGGCGTTCATGCGCAGGTCGCGGTAGGCGAGTTTGTTATCCTCAATCAGCGCTTTGAGCGCAACCCGCTTTACTTTAATGCCATTGACCAGCGGCAGAGGTTCCGGCGTGACAATGACACGGGACAAGCGTTTCAGTGTGGGCAGCTTGGCGTTGCGGGTGTTGATTTCCTGCATCAAGGTTTCCAGATATTCATCGTCTTTGTAGGCCGCGCCCACGTTCATTACCAGTACGATATCCTCGTACTTTTGCTTTTTACCGGGTTTCAGCACGCCCAGCACGGTGGACTGTTCCACTCCCGTCATGGCAGAGAAAAAATTATCCAGTTCATCGGGATATACGTTTTCGCCCGATTCGTTAATGATAACGTCCTTGACGCGGCCTTCCACAAACATGCGGTCGCCGCGTTCCAGCCGAACCACATCACCGGTGGGGTACCAACCGCCGTCAATCGTATCGGGCGGCATCAGCTTGCCATCCACCAGGCGGCCTGTATGCAGGCTCTTTCCGCGGATAAACATTTCACCCCGGCGGCCATGGCCGTCGCTTGGATTGACGCGGTATTCCACATTGCTCAGCGGTTTGCCGACGGAACCGGAAATACGCTTATGCAGGTTTAAGCTGGTTTCCACGCTGGTAATCGCGGTTTCCGTCATCCCAAAGCCGCAAATGGTATAGTAGCCGATGGAATTAAGGAGCTTAAGATGCTCCATAGGGGTATACGCGCCGCCCAGAATAATGCAGGAGATACTAGAGCCCAGCAGCTTGGAAGTCAGACTGCCGAAAAACAGCTTTTCAGCAATTGTCAGTCCGAAATCCGGTGCAATCCGCTGGATGCCAAGGCTGACGGCTGTCATGCTGTGGAACAAAGCGCGCTTGATAGCGCTCTCTTTGGCCACTTTTTTGAGGAGTCCGCTACAGAAATTGTTGGCAACCAACGGCACGGTGACCAGCAGCTGGGGCTGGCATTTCTGCGCGGTTTCCAGTATGGCCTGCGGGGTGCGGTTGGCGGGGTAGATGTTGGAGTAGCCCAAAAAGCAGCTCCACATTAAGTTGACGATAAAGCCAAATACATGGTGGTAGGGCAGAAACGCAAACGAACGGATATTCTTATTGGTCACAGCGCGTTTGAGGTTGTGATGTAAGAGTTCGGATGAAAGAACCTGTTCGATAATCGCTTCGCCGTTGTAATCAAAAATCCGGCTGGTGCCTGTGGTGCCGCTGGTGCACAGCGCGGCATGATCGCCCCATTTGCCGGAAACAAATTCATCGACTTCCGGGGCTTTGAACAAATCACTAGCATTTACATAGCAGATGGACGAATCCAGCAGTGGCCGCTGCGCAGTGGTGACAATCGCCTTGGCACCGGATTGCTTGATTTGAAAATTGACCATCTCATCAGAGAGGTTGACATCCACCAAAAGCGCATTAAACCCCGCCTGAATGACGCCCCAAAACACGGGGAACCATTCCTTGCAGGTGTCAAGGGAAATCACGACATAGGAACCGGGTTCCACGTCGATTGCCTTGTGCAGGTAGGCTGCATAGTTTTTCGTCATACGGAGGTAATCCGCATAGGTCAGGGTCTTGGTTTTGCCGTCTTCCAGCCACACTGCGGCTTCCGTATCATCGTATTTTGAGATGATATCAAATAGGTTTTTCAGCGATTTATTCGAGCGAAGTAAATCGCTGTTTTTCTTGATGTCGTGAACGGGTAAGATGGTCATCCCTTCTTTCCGTAATAATTGCGTAGTATTCTCATATTCATATTGGGGGGTAAAGCATCGTGCAGAATCACAGCGGCTTTTTGATCCGCTTTGGCGACACGGACACGGAAACGCATCCGTTTGCGGTTTGTGTTGCGCAGTACAGCCTTTGCCAGCTTGAATGGATCCAGCCCATTGGCTTCATCTTGACGAATCTTCTCGATAGCGGAACCATAGGCGGCATAGTAGGGGGATGCATCATCCACAGCGGCGGATAAGCGGCAGCGCTGGCTGCCACCGCGGTGGTCTCCCGGTTCAATCACTGATACCTGAATCCCCATCGCCTTGCATTCCATGGCAAGGCATTCGGCGTAGCCTTCCACCGCGTGCTTGGATGCGACATACGCGCTTTGGAACGGAATGCCCAGCAGACCGTTGATGGAGGAGAACAGAACAATTTTCCCGCTGTGTTGCCGGCGCATCACCGGCATGACCTGCGATACCAGCGCCGTCATGCCAATGAAATTCGTCTGCATTACGCGGGTGAACTCATCCTGCGATGTCAGTTCACAGGGGGACAGCACCAAAATCGCTGCACAGTAAATCAAAACGTCAACACGCTCTGATAGTGCAAACGCTTCCTTTACAAACGCTGCGCGGCTTTGCTGGTCTGTTACATCCAAATGTAGTTGGCGAACGCCATGGTCCTGCACTTCACCCTGAAATGAGCGTGCGCCGGATATGACAAACCAACCGTCCGTCGCAAACGCATTCGCAGTAGCAAGCCCAAGCCCGCTGGAGCCGCCGATGATCCAAACGGTACCCTTTTTCACTAAGGTTCCTCCGGTATAATTGCTGCATAAAAACATGATGATTATACCGTAAAGTCTTCATACATGCAACAAGGCAGGGGAACGGTGGATGTGCACCGAATACACCCTAAAATAAATGAAAAATGAAGGATGGATGTTCCGCATGGCCATAGTATCTGTGCAAAAAGCAAACACATACGATGTGGATGCGATATACCCGGCAATCTGCAAGCATTTTGACGCGCTGGATGTTGCCAAAGACTTGACACCTGACACACGTGTGCTGCTCAAACCCAATATGTTGCTGGCGAAAGACCCGGCGGATGCAGCTACCTCACATCCCGTGTTTTTGCGGGCTGTTGCCATACGTCTTAGGGAGCTGGGCGTAAAGGACATTGTGCTGGCCGATAGTGCCGGCGGCCTGTACAACGAACGCACCCTGCGAAAAACCTATGATACCTGCGGCTTTTCGGCCCTGGAAGATGTATTGACGCTGAATTTTGATACCTCCAGCAGCAAGAAGAACGGCTTTCTAATCATCACACCGATTCAGGAGTCTGACTATGTTATCAACTGTTCCAAGCTGAAAACACATGCCCTGATGCTGATGACCGCCGCCGTCAAAAATATGTTCGGCAGCGTACCTGGCATCAAAAAAGCCGAGTATCATTGCACAAAAGCGACGATTGAGCCCTTTACCAAACTGCTTTTGGATTTACATGAAACGGTCAAGCCGCAACTGAACCTGGTTGATGCCATCGACTGCATGGAAGGCAACGGCCCCAGTGGCGGCACGGTACGGCATATGGGCTATACCCTGGCATCCAAAAGCGCATACGATGCCGATGAGATCTGCGCGCAGCTGATGAACATCAATCCCCATATGGTACGCACCATACTGCTGGCGCGCAGGCGTGGGCTTGTTGATCCCAAAACCGTGATGACTGTGGGTGACACCGTAACACCGGCCGAGCCGCCGTTTCAGCTCCCGGATAGCTATGTGGACAAGTCCACATCCCGCTCCGGTGGGGGCATCGGGAAATGGCTGTGGGGGAGAACCTCCACCAGGCCGGTTGTTATCAAAGAAAAATGCGTGGGATGCGGCAAATGTATGGTCGGGTGTCCCAAGCAAATCATAACCATTACGGACAAGGTTGCCTTCATCCCCAAAAAGGGGTGTATTTCCTGTTTTTGCTGTCATGAACTCTGCCCGGAAAAGGCGATTGAGATCATAAAAAGATAGTCAAATATCGCAGTAAAAAAGAGGAAGCGATGAAGGCTGCGGCGAATTGTATATAATGAAAAAACACCCGCATCGCGGGAAAGATTCGGAGGAAAAAACAATGAAAAAGTACACTTGCACTGTTTGCGGATACGTGTATGACGAAGCAAAGGGAGATCCGGATAACGGCGTAGCACCCAGCACCAAATGGGAAGATGTTCCTGAAGAGTGGGTTTGCCCGGATTGCGGCGCAAGCAAGGACGAGTTCGAAGCAGAATAAGCCCTGAAAACGCCATGATCATTGATCGGCCAACAGGCCGGTCAATGATTTTTGGTGCGACTACGGGGTGTAATAAAGGCTGTTGAAGCACTGATGACAGACAAAGCCTACTATCTGGCTGTCGATATCGGAGCGTCGAGCGGCAGGCATATCCTCGGCGTAGTCGACAACGGAAAACTGACGACCCAAGAAGTATATCGCTTTGACAATACCGCGACCATGAAAGGCAAGCACCTTTGCTGGGATGCCGAGGCCTTGTTTTCGCATGTCATGCAAGGACTGGCGGAGTGCGGGAAGCGCGGCATTCACCCGATCAGCATGGGGATTGATACCTGGGGCGTGGATTTTGCCCTGCTGGATGCAGGCGGCAAGCGGGTAGGCGAGATTGTTGCCTATCGTGATAGCCGCACAGAAGGCATGGACACGCTGATGGAACAGACCATGCCGTTTGCAGAGCTGTACCAAAGAACCGGTATTGCCAAGCAACCGTTCAACACCATTTATCAATTGATGGCTGTGATCAAGGAACATCCGGAGTATAGCGATATAGTGCAGGACTTTCTGCTCACATCGGAGTATCTGAGCTACCGGCTGACGGGCCAGAGGGCGCACGAGGAAACAAACCTGTCCACCGGTGCACTACTGGAAGCCGAAACCAGAGACTGGGACTTTCATGCTATCGAGGCTGCCGGCCTTCCAAGGCATTGGTTCCAAACGCCGATTGTGAAAGCCGGCACCAAACTGGGCACGTTGCTCCCCGAGCATAGTAAAGCACTTGGCTTTGATACAACGGTCATCCTGCCCGCTACGCATGATACCGGTTCGGCCTTTATGGCGGTACCTGCCAGAGATGAGCATGCGGCGTTTTTGTCCAGCGGTACATGGAGTTTGCTTGGAACAGAACTGAATTCCCCGCAGACCAGCGAGCAAAGCCGTGTTTTGGGCTTTTCCAACGAGATGGGCTACGGCAATACCACACGCTACCTGAAAAATATCATGGGGATGTGGATGCTCCAAAATATCCGCAAGGAAATTGACTGCGGCTGCAGCTACGATACGATAGCAAAGCTTGCTGCCGAATCGACCTATGCGCACTATGTGGATGCGACGGACCAGCGGTTTTTTGCACCCCAAAGCATGGCCGATGCTGTGCGCGAAGCCTTGTGTGAACAAGGCGCGCCGGTGCCGCAGGAGGATAAGGACCTGTATCGCGCAGTGTTCCTAAGCCTTGCGATTTGCTACCGTGATAGCATACGGGAAATAGAAACCCTGACAGGGAAGACATTCACATCCGTCAATATTGTCGGCGGTGGCAGCCGCAACAAGACCCTGAACCAGATGACAGCGGATGTTACCGGTTTGCCGGTGCTGGCGGGGCCAACGGAAGGAACCGCGCTTGGTAACCTGATTGCCCAGATGATTACATCCGGCGAGCTTCAGGACCTGGCATCGGCCCGGCGCTTGATCGCCGAAAGCTTTGACATTCAAAACTATACTCGGCAGCGGAGGTAATAGCATGAGCAATATGTACGAACTGGCCAAAGAGCAATTTAAGGGGATCGGAATCGACACCGAAAGTGCGATGCAAACCCTGCAACAAACAGCCATCAGCATTCATTGCTGGCAGGGTGATGATGTCGGGGGCTTTGAAAACACCGGCGAAGCGCTGTCGGGCGGCATTCAGGCGACCGGCAACTATGTCGGCAAAGCGCGTACACCGGAAGAGCTGATGGCGGATTTTGAGAAGGCCATCTCGCTGATTGGCGGACAGAAACGTATCAATCTGCATGCTTGCTACGCGATCTTTGAAGCGGGGGAGAAGGTAGATCGCGATCAGTTGCTGCCAAAGCACTTTGCGCCGTGGGTAGCCTTTGCCAAGAAGAATCATCTTGGTATTGACTTCAACCCAACCTTTTTCAGCCATCCGATGGTCAAAGGCGGATTAACGCTGTCCTCACCCGATGAAACGGTTCGTGCATTCTGGGTGCGTCATGGCATTGCCTGCCGCCGCATTGCGGCATACTTTGCCAAGGAGCTTGGTACGCCCAGCCTTTGCAATGTCTGGATTCCCGACGGCTTTAAGGATGTACCAGCCGATCGCTTGACGCCGCGACTGACCCTGCAAAAAAGCCTTGACGAAATCTTTTCAGAAAAACTGGACGGCGTGATCGACAGTGTGGAGAGCAAGGTGTTTGGCATCGGGGTCGAGGCCTACACAGTGGGCTCTTCGGAGTTCTATCTGGGCTATGCCGCGACACACGAAGGTGTGTACGATTTGATGGACAGCGGACACTATCACCCCACGGAAGTGATCAGCGATAAGATTCCAGCAATGCTTTGCTATTTCGACCGCATTCCGCTGCACGTCACCCGCCCCGTTCGCTGGGATTCAGATCATGTCGTCAGGCTGGATGACGAGCTTAAGGAAATCGCCACTGAGATTGTCCGTAACGACGCACTGGATAAGGTGATGATTGGGCTGGACTTCTTTGACGCGTCAATCAACCGCGTTGCGGCGTGGGTGATCGGGACACGCAACATGCAAAAAGCGCTGCTGCACGCATTGCTCACTCCGCACAAGGACCTAAAGTCCTTGCAGGATCAGCAACAGTGGACCGAGCTGATGGCAAAACAGGAAGCGCTTAAGATGATGCCGGTTGGCGCGGTTTGGAACGAGTACTGCCGCCGCGAGGGCATTAAAAGCGATGCAGCCTGGTTTGACACAGTGAAACAGTACGAAAAAGATGTGCTGGTCCTCAGAGGATAGCAATCCACAGAATTCCTATTGACAAGCCATGCAAAACCTTATATAATTCAAATGTTTCATTAGGAAACCTATGCCGAAGACAGCGAGTGGCCATGCCATAAGGAAGCAGTGCTTCTCTCGCCGAGGTGTAAGGCGGGAGAAATCCCTTGCGAAGATAATTCGCCCTTGCGCCTGCAAGGGTGTTCTTTTTGAAATGACATTTCAAGAAGGAGGTGCCAAGGAATGAGCAAGAACCTCGAGCTGAAGAAAGAGACGGTCGAAGCGATCAAACAAAAGTTTGATGCCGCACAGAGCGTTGTAATCGTTGACTACATGGGAATTACCGTGGATCAGGTCACCGAATTGCGCGCGATGTTCCGTGAAGCGGGTGTGGAATACTGCGTACTGAAAAATACGCTGGTAAAGCGCGCGCTTGCAGAAGCCAAGATCGAAGGTTTGGACGATGTACTGAAAGGCCCGTCGGCGTTTGCGTTCGGTATGAACGACGTCGTATCACCGGCCAAAGTGGTCTCGGAGTTCAAAACCAAGTCCAAGATTAAGTTCCTGAACGTGAAAGCCGGCCTGATGGGCAGCAAAGTCATCGACGTTGCCATGGTGGAAGAACTGGCGAAAACGCCTTCCCGGAACGAACTGCTTGCACGGCTGCTGGGCAGCTTGCAGTCCAGCATTGGCGGCTTTGTCCGCGTACTGGATGCAATTGCAAAGAATCAGGCGGAAGCCAACTAACACCACATTGAATTAAAGTGAATGGGAGGATATTATCATGACACATGAAGAGTTTATTGCGGCAATTGAGAAAATGACGGTTCTCGAGCTCAACGATCTGGTAAAAGCCCTGGAAGAGAAGTTTGGCGTATCGGCGGCAGCAGCCGTCGTAGCAGCTCCGGCAGCAGGCGGCGGCGCCGCAGCAGCTGAGGAGAAGACCGAATTCGACGTCGTGCTCAAAGAAGCCGGCTCCGAGAAGATCAAGGTCATCAAAGCGGTTCGCGAAATCGTCAGCGGCCTGGGCCTGAAAGAAGCCAAGGACATCGTCGAAAGCGCGCCCAAGACCCTCAAAGAAGGCGTGTCCAAGGAAGATGCCGAGAAGATCAAAGAGAAGTTCGCCGAAGTCGGCGCAACCATCGAGATTCAGTAATCTTACCCGCAACACAAAAAACCCCACCGCTTATGCGGTGGGGTTTTTTAGTGCGCAATATAGTAAAGGCGTGTTGTGCTTTGGCGGAATCATAACACGGGAGCAAACAAAAACAGCCACCGCAGTTGTAATGTAGCAGTGTTACTCTCCGTAGGTGTACCCGATCACGACGCCGCCCATATTATCAATACTAGCCATGTAGGAACTGGACATGTTGGTAATGGGTAGAATGTATGCATCCTGATCAGCAACTTTGATCCGAACGATTTCATACCGCAGCTCGCCGTTTTCATAAATGGAGATGTGCGGGTGATCCATCAGGAACTCAATATACTCCTCGTGGCAGAAATCCAGCAGCTTCATTGCGGTTGCATGCGGTTTGCCTACAAAGCGGTACAAGTCCAGATGAACGGAAACGCCGGTTTTATACGACTTGTCTTCCCACTGGGGGGTGGGGTAATTGTCCGAGGGGAAGCGGAAGATAACACCGTACTTCCAGCTGTTCTCGGTGACCCATTTCCCTTGATCGGTCTCCTGAAACTGCTGCCTGGCAACATCGGGATCTTCGCGGTTATACAGACCCAACTGAAACGATAAACCCGACTGGTACTCGCTGGTGCCGGGATAGTTAACGTACTTTTTCGTCTCTTCAATCAGGATGTTACCGGAATATTTATCCGACAACTTATCCATTCTGTTGTTAAAATACTCTGTCTGGGTATCGTTGGAACGGAAGGCCTCACGTACGATATAGTCTTTCATACCGGCAGTCATGGCATCGGTGAGCATAGCCTCCAGTGCCGTAAAAGCGCTGGGGAAGATAACAACGGAGGCATTCTGTACAGGGATTTTATAACCGCTGGCCGTACCAATGCTGACCAGATCTTCACCGGAGAAGAAATCCGGCACCGGGTGCCACGCATTGACCAGCATGAGCCCGCCCTGACAGAGGGTGGAGTTGCTCACGGTGATGTTATAAGTGTTTTCAAGCCCCTGGTTGCCTTCATCCTCGATGCGCCAGGTGGTATCGCCGATGTTGGACTCCCATGCTTGCAGATTGACGACCGGGGTTTCTCCGTCCGTTTCACTCTCGGCAGCGCTTTCGCGCAGTGCGTCCAATTCAAGATTGAATGCTTGCTCGTCGGCGATGTTCTGATCGTGAATATCTTTCACAACGGCGCGGAAGTTGGCATCCACCCATGCATTGGTGATCAGGAAAACCGCGAGGCTGATCACCGCGACAATCGCGACGGCAATGGTGATCCGAACAAACAGTTTGTACGGATCCTTTTTACGATTATTTGGTGCAGTCATCTTTCTTACCTGCCCTTCCCAGCTCGATCAAGCGATTTGGTTAATTTGGTAAACACGTCGTAGAGGTGTTCCAGTTCGTCACTGCTGCTATAAGAAAATACGATTTTACCCTTGCTTTCGTTCCCGACAATGTCCGTTTTTACACCTACGGTTTCGCGTAGTGTTTCTTTAAACCCGGATAGCTCGCCCGAGAGGGACTTGCGTTTGGCCGGGCGGGCTTTGGGAAGCGGCTGCTTTGCCAGCTGTTCCAGCTTGCGTACGGAGTAGGAGTGCAGCAGGCATTGGTGTGCCAGTTCTACTTGCTTGCTTTCCGGCGAAACACCTGCCAGTACGCGGGCGTGACCGGCGGATAAGTCTCCGCTGACAACCATGGCCTGTACAACATCCGGCAGCGCCAGAAGGCGCAGGAGGTTGGCAACGACGGGGCGGCTTTTCTGCAGCCGCTTGGCGGCTTCATCCTGTGTGTAGCCGCACTGCTGAATCAGGCTTTGTATCGCCTTGGCTTCTTCAATCGGGTTTAAGTCTTCGCGCTGAATGTTTTCAATCAGGGCGGCTTCCAGCTGCTGTGCTTCGTCAAAATCACGAACCAGGCAGGGGATCATTTCCAGCCCGGCGATGCGGCTGGCACGGTAGCGGCGCTCACCGGCGATAATGCGATAGCGCGGCCCCTGCTTAACAACTAAAATGGGTTGCAGTAAGCCCTTTTGCCGGATACTTTCGGCAAGTTCTTCCAGCCTGTCGTTGTCAAAGGCCTTGCGGGGCTGCGCTTGGTTGGGGTCTATCTTGGATATGGGCAGTTCCGTCACCATTGAGTCATCAACGGTATCGGTTTGCGGAAGCAGGATATCCAAGCTTCTGCCCAGCCGTGGTTTTGTCATCGGGACACCCCTTTATCCTTTGTATACTATGCGTTGCGACGAAGGAATTCGTTGGCTAGCCTTCGGTAGGATTCTGCGCCTAAGCTTCGCGGATCGTACAGATGAATCGGTAGTCCGTGGCTCGGCGCTTCGCCGAGGCGTACATTGCGCGGAATGGCGGTTGCATAGACTTTCTTCTTAAAGTGTTTTTTCACCGTATCCACAACCTGGATGCCCAGGTTGGTGCGCCCGTCCAGCATGGTTAGCAGCATACCTTCAATCTCCAAACCCGGGTTGGACCGGCGTTTGATCAGATCAATGGTGTAGGTCAGGCTTGTGAGACCTTCCAGCGCATAGTATTCGCACTGAATGGGAACCAGAAGCTGCTGCGCGGCGGTTAAAGCGTTGACGGTTAACAGCCCAAGCGATGGGGGACAATCAATAAATATATAGTCGTACCGGCTGACGACCGGTTTTAGTGCGTTCTTTAAATGATACTCCCGCTCCTGCGCGCTAACCAAGGCGGGTTCTGCGTTGGCGAGCCGGATATCCGACGGCACAACATGCAGGGTATTGAGCATAGTGGGGAAGATACAGCGCGAAATCGGCACTTCGCCAAGCAGTGCTTCGTATACGGTGCTATCGTCGGCCTTAACATTCAGCCCGCTGGAAGAATTACCCTGCGGATCAAAATCCACCAGGAGTATCTTTTTTCCCAAGTCTGCGAGGCAGGCGCTCAGGTTGATTGCCGTTGTTGTTTTGCCCACGCCGCCTTTTTGATTGGCGATGGCAATCACTTTGCCCATATATAAGTTCACCTCGCAAAAGAATCAGATTCATTCTATCGTCTTTTGCGAGGTTTGTAAAGTCTGTTACCACATCGACAGCGAGACTTCGGGGTCGCCGTCTTCGCCGTAAATATCAAGCACGGTGGTGGTTACGGCTACGGGCACTACGGTGCTTTCCAAAAGCAATTGAGCCTGCACACTGCCGCCGTCTTTCTCAAAAGCGACAAGCGCTTCCTGCCACTCGTCGGTAAACTCTTCAAAGGTTAGCCCGCTGTTTTGAATATAGACGGCAATCTCCCGCCCGACATAGCGTAAATGCCAGGGCTCATACGGAACTTGCGTAATATCATCCTTGCCTCTGGGATAGCGGATGATGAAGCCGAAAGCTGGGGCGTTTGCTTCCATCCATTGTGCTTCCGGGGTTTCATAAAAGGATTCATTCATATACTTATGGGTGTTGTTATAGCCAACGCTTAGCACGTCGCAGGCTAGTCCGCTTTGGTGCTCGCTGGCGCCGGGCGGTGCGGATATACCATCGTCCACACCGTTGTTGCGTTCCAGGTAATTATTGTAAATTGTGTACTGAGAACTATACGACCGGTATCCGCTGACCAGCAAAAGCTTAAGCCCTGCGCTATCGGAGAATTGTTTTGTCTCCCAGCTGCCGTCGCTGGTTTCTACGCGGTAGGTGTAGTCTGTAACGCCGGATGCTTCTTCAAACAGGTCACTCAGTGCTTTGGCGGCAACTGCATCCATTTGCACTGCGGTACTGGTGCGCTTGCGCAGATTAACACTGACAAGGTTGGTGGGTTTATCGTCTTTCGTCAGCTTGTGATCACGGTTGACGAGGATAGCATACTCGCTTGTGAGCTGGGAGAGCGGTACCGGGAAAGTCCATTCTGCTTCAGCTAGCGCTGAAACGGTGCCAAAGCAAATCATAACCAGGAGCGTCAGGGAGAGTAGTCGTTTCATGGTTGCACCTCTGCGGATTGCCGAATCAGGAAGGTATAGACTTCTAGGCGGTGTAGCGATGCATATAAATCCAGTGGTAAGCCGGACTCATACACATCCATGGCAAAGTCTGTGCCGATATAGCGCAGGTGCCAGGGTTCGTAGGCATAGCCGGTAATATCCTCCATGCCTTCAGGATAGCGGATGATAAAGCCATATAAATGTGCGTTTTCAGCGACCCATTGGCCTTCCTTGGTGGTGCCGAACTTGCTGGTCAGGCTGGAGGAGGACGCTTTGGACACATCCATCGCCTGTCCCAGTTGGTGTTCGCTACAGCCGGGCTTGGCCACATAAGCATCAGCAACCTTTGTACCGGCGGACGCGACTTTGCGGGCGTAGATGGAGTTTTGTTTGGAATAACTCCGATAGCCCGATACGGTCGAAAGGCGGATGCCGTCTTCTTTGGCTGCGGCAAACATGGCTTCCAGTGCCACGGCAGCATCTTCGCGCATGGACTGAGATATACCCGGCAAATTTGTTTTTCGGATCTCGGGTTCAAAGGATTCGCTCAGCATCTGGCTGCGATTCACCAGAAAAAAAGTGCCGTCAATATTCTTATCGGGGATGGCGGCATCCACGCCGCCTTTAAGCAGCGATGCAGTTAATAATATTACGGAAACAGCCTTTTCCAGCAACGAGAACGCACACCTTTCTTTACACTGACAATTGACTATACAATTTCGTCATTCAGTATCCGTATCCCTTCTTTGGCGAGGCTGCTAACCAGGCTGCTTTCGGCTTCGACTACCAGCTTAACACCGTCATCTAAATACTCTTGCGAGCGGATGACACCGCCATTGCGAATTTTGTTGAGCACATGATAGGCGGAAAACGGCACAAACAGGTGCAGCGTTTGCAAATCGGCCGACACGGCGGTTTCAATCGCACTAAGCAGCGTATCCAGACCATCTCCACGCAGTGCGCTGATGGTGAGTGCGTCCGGGTCGGAGTTTTGGTCGGCGGGCATCAGATCGGACTTGTTCAAAACTTGAATCTGCGGCTTGTCTCCGGCACCCAGGCTCTCCAGCGTTTCCTGTACGGTTTTTTGATGCTTAAGCAGGTAGGGGCTTGCGCCGTCGGACACTACGACAATCACATCCGCCAAGGCGGCTTCTTCCAGCGTAGCATGAAAGGCTTTCACCAAATCATGGGGGAGCTTGTGAATAAAGCCGACGGTATCAATCAGCAAAGCGTGGCCACCGCGCGGCAGGGTGATGGGGCGGGATACGTTGTCCAGCGTTGCAAACAGTGCGTCTTTCACATACACATCCGCGCCGGTGAGTTGATTAAACAGGGTGGATTTACCGGCATTGGTATAGCCGACTAATGCGACGATGGGAATACGGTTTTTCTCCCGGCGTTTGCGGCGCAGGGAGCGCTGGCTTTCCAAGCCGTTTAATTGGCGCTGCAGATCGTTCGTCCGCTCGCGGATGCGGCGGCGGCTGACCTCTAGCTTGCTTTCGCCGGGGCCGCGTGTACCAATGCCACCGGCCAGTCGGCTGAGCACCAGCCCTTGACCAAGCAGACGCTGCGAGCGGTATTTCAGCTGTGCCATTTCAACTTGCAGCTTGCCTTCGCTGGTCTTGGCGCGCATGGCGAAGATGTCCAGAATCAGCGCTGTCCGGTCGATGACTTTGACTTGTAAAAGTTCTTCCAAGTTACGCTGCATAACACCGGTCAATTCCTCATCAAACACTACAAGGTTCGCTTGCAGGGTTTGCACATCCATTGCCAGGTCTTCTGCCTTGCCCTTGCCGATGCAAAACTGCGAATCCGGCTTGTCGCGCTTTTGCAGCACAGTATCCAGCGTGACCGCACCGGCGGTTTCCAGTAGCATGGATAGCTCGGCCAGAGAATCTTCGTTATCAATGCCGACAAGAATGGCCTGTTCCTGCTCGGATTCCGATGCCGGAAGCGCGGCGCGGTATTCGCTGTCTACATCGTCTATTTGTTGCAGCCACTTGGCATCCGGTAACGATTTGGCGGGGAGGAGCTCCGTAAGGGTAGTTCCGCTATGTTTAAACGGGTCCAGGAATGCGCACTGCACGGTTGTGGGGTTGCCGCTCTCACTCACGCCTACAGCGCACATCGCGTCCAGCTGTATGGTGACCAGTGCGGAGATATCCACATCGCTTAGCTCGCCGCCATAGCGCGGATGCGTATGCACGCAGCGTACCATAGACAGGCGCGCAGCGCTGCGCCGCATGCGAATGTCGGGCAGATCAATGCGGTCGGATTTACCGACGATTACATCCACAATATCCCCATAGCGGGAGATATACAGGGCGATTTCACGATTTGTGGACGCGGAAAAACCGCAGAGCCTTTGTAAAAGCTCGTACGGTATAAAAGAGTCCGTGGGGATTTGCTCGTCGTATAGGGTTTTCAGCTCGTTGAGCATGGATTGTTTAATGCCGTCCAGGTTGCCGTTAAGTTCGGGCATACCGTGTCCTTTCGGGAAGCGGCTTAGGCGTGGCTCTTTTTGTAATCTTCCAGTGCGGCACGGATGGATTCTTCCGCGAGCACCGAGCAGTGGACTTTCACAGGCGGCAGGCCGCCCAGTTCATCCATTACCTGTTTGTTTGTCAGCGCCAGGGCTTCCTCAATTGTTTTTCCGATGATCATTTCGGTGGCCATGCTGGATGTTGCAACCGCAGCGCAGCAACCGAAGGTCTTGAATTTCGCATCGACGATTACGTCGTTTTCAACCTTGATATCCATCTTCATGATGTCCCCGCATTTGGCATTGCCAACCGTGCCGGAACCCGAAGCGTTCTCGATTTCACCCACATTGCGGGGGTTTTCAAAATGGTCCATTACCTTTTCAGTGTACATCAGGCATTCTCCTTCACTTTCTCCAAATGATACAGCGGGCTCATGTCCCGTAGAACTTTTACAATGCCGGGTAGTTTCTCCAGCACATAGTCAATATCCTCTTCCGTGGTGTCATGTCCCAGGGTGAGGCGCAGGCTGCCGTGGGCAATTTCGTGGGGGAGCCCAATCGCCAGCAGTACGTGCGAGGGGTCCAAGCTGCCGCTGGTGCAGGCCGAGCCGCTGGAACCTTCGATCCCGGCCAGGTCAAGCCGCATCAGCAAGCTTTCCCCTTCAATAAACCGGAAGCACATATTGAAGTTGTTGGGCAGTCGATCGGTGGGGTGACCGTTCAGGCGTACATCGGGGATGGTTTCCGTAACCCCGGCAATCAGCCGGTCGCGCATTTTTGCAAGAACCTTGGAATGCTCGTCCATTTCGGACACGGCGATTTCAATGGCCTTACCCAGCCCGACGATGGATGCCAGGTTTTCCGTACCGGCCCGCTTGTTGTGCTCCTGCGCGCCGCCCAGCATGAACGGTGAAACGCGCAAGCCTTTGCGGATGTACAGCGCACCAACGCCCTTAGGCCCGTTAAATTTGTGAGCCGAGAGCGACAGCATATCCACGTTCATGTCTTTGACATCAACCGGGATCGCGCCAACGGCCTGTACTGCGTCGGTATGGAAGGGCACGCCTGCCGCTTTTGCAATCTCACCGATTTCAGCAATCGGCTGAATGGTGCCGATTTCGTTGTTGGCGGTCATGATCGTAATCAGCATGGTGTCTTCGCGAATCGCATCCTTTACGGCCTGAGGGCTGACATGGCCGAACTCGTCCACCGGCAGATAGGTGACTTCGTAACCCTTCTTCTCTAAGTACTCACAAGGGTGCAGCACGGCGTGATGCTCAATCGCGCTGGTGATTATGTGTTTGCCCTTGGCGACATCTGCTAATCCGCGAATCGCCCAGTTGTCGCTTTCGGAACCGCAACCGGTGAAATATACCTCTTGAGGTTTCGCGCCAATGGCAGCAGCTACCTGCTTGCGGGCGGTTTCCACAGCAATTTTGGCTTCCCGCCCGGCGGTATGAATAGAACTGGGATTTCCGTAATGCTCGGTAAACCAGGGCAGCATGGCCGAAAGCACCTCCGGCCGTACCGGAGTGGTTGCTGCGTTGTCCAGATAGATCATCTTATGGTTCATACTGTGTCCTCTCGATGCTTAGAGCATGTCTTTCAATGTTACGCTGTTAAGTTCATGGTTGATGGTGTCGGTCAATTTCTCCCACATATCGCGTACACGGCATTGGGGTGCTTTGGAGCAACACCGACCATTGGCAATACAATCACTCAGCTCCAGCGGGCCTTCCATCGCGTCCAGTATATCCAGCACCGTAATCTCTGATGACGGTTTGGCGATTTGGTATCCGCCGTTTACCCCGCGAACAGAACGAATGAGACCGCTGCGCCGCAAGCCGCCCAGCAGCTGCTCCAAGTACTGCTTGGGAACGCCGATATCGGCGATATGACTCAGGCTCTGGGGGCCGTCGTTCTCATGCTGGGCTAAATAATGCATGGCGTACAGCCCATATTTGCCGCGGGTGGATAACCTCATGTGTACCTGCCTCTTGATACCATAGTATTCTGGTCGGGTATCAAGGTAATGATAGCACGCTTATTTGCACTTGTCAACGATTTATGATCGATGTTTGACATACATTTCTTGAATATTTTGATTATCATCAATCTCCACTTGCAGATAGGCATATCCATTCATGGAAACGGCCGTCAGCGAACCGGGATTGATGAGCAGTACCCCGTGTTTTTCCTTGACAACAGGCTGATGCGTATGACCAAAGAAAACCAAACGCATGCCCATATCCCGCGCTGATTTGGAAAGCGAATCAAGGCCGTACTTGACCGCGTATAAATGCCCATGTGTGACCATTGTCCTGACACCATTCAGGTCTGCGGTATCAGTTGCGGGGTAGTGCTGGGCAGCAAGGTCGCAGTTGCCGCGCACAGCGATGAAGCGGATACACTGGTTAGCGCCAAGCAGCGCTGCTTCAACTTCTTCCAAATCGCGCACCCCGTCGCCGCAGTGGATGAGCACATCAATCGGCCCATCGGCGATTGCCTGACGGACCGATTGTGCTAGCAGTGCTTTGTTTTGATGGGTATCGGAAAAGACGACGATTCTCATGCCCAGAACAGGTCGCGGAGCACGCTTAGCATTTTCTCGGCGGCCACAGCGCGGTGGCTGACCTTATTCTTCTCCGCCTGCGAGAGCTCTGCAAAGGTTTGATTGTTATCATACAGAAACAGCGGATCGTACCCAAAGCCGCTTTCGCCGCGCGGGGCGGTAAGCAGTGTGCCGTGGCATTCGCCGGTCACGGTTTCGGTTGGTGCAGCGGGAAGCGCCAGTGCCATGGAGCAAACGAATTTGCAGGCGCGGTTGTTTTGCCCTTCCATGTTACGCAGCAACAGGGCGTTGTTCGCCTGGTCGTCTCCGTGCGTGCCGGCATAGCGTGCACTGTGTACACCGGGGGCACCCTGTAAAGCATCGACGGCCAAGCCGCTGTCGTCGGCCAGGGCGGGCAAACCCGTCGCTTTCATCACAGCATCGGCTTTCAACGCGGCGTTTTCGGCAAAGTTTGTGCCAGTTTCATCAATTTCATCGGTATAGCCAAGTTCCTTCATGCTCACAGGCTGGCACACACCGCGCAGCAGCGAGCGAAGCTCTTGCAGTTTGTGCTCGTTTGCAGTGGCAACGGCCAGGCGTGGCAGTGGTAAGAGATGGGCTGCCTCCTGCAGGGCTTTGCGCTGGTCTTTCATCAGGCTGAGTATGCCACGGCGGCCATATTGCAATAGCACCTGCAATTCCTGCTGGGTAAAGGCGCGGCCTTCCCCGGTGCCTTGCAGCTCAATAAACGCGCCCTCGTGATTCATCACCAGGTTCATATCGGTTTGCGCAGCGGAGTCCTCGCTATAGCACAGGTCGAGCATGGGTTGATCATCCACCACGCCAACACTGATTGCCGCGATTTGGCCAACAATCGGATTTTTCTGCAACAAACCATTTTGTATCAGCTTCTGCACAGCCAGGCTTAGGGCGACAAATGCGCCGGTAATTGATGCGGTGCGCGTGCCACCGTCTGCCTGCAATACATCGCAGTCCAGCGTAATCGTACGCGGCCCCAGCAGCGCCATATCGACTGCCTGCCGCAGGGAACGGCCGATGATGCGTTGGATTTCCACGCTGCGTCCGTCTTTTTTAATGCCGTCACGCTTTTTGCGCGAGCCGGTTGAGGCTGGGAGCATCGCATACTCTGCGGTAACCCAGCCCTGCTCTTTTCCGCGCAGGAACGGCGGTACACCTTCTTCAACACTTGCGGTGCAAATCACCTTTGTATTTCCAACGGTAATCAGGCAGCTACCATCCGCCGTTTTTACAAAATCTGTCTCTATGGCGCATGCCCTTGCCTGCGCTGCCAATCGCCCGTCTGTCCGCTTCAATACCGGCACATCCTTTCAACTTGCAACATTCTGTCGCTATTATACGTTTTGGGTTTCCTGTTGTCCAGCGGCGGCGTTGTATGCTATCATCAATACATTGGAAGGAAAGGAGGCGAAGGGTATGGCGATGGACGGTTTCACGCTTTCTTTTTTAGCGCGCGAACTGCAAGAAACGCTGGTTGGCGGGCGCGTGGATAAAGTCAACCAACCTGAACGCGATGTTCTCCTTTTGCTGATCCGCAATCAGGGGGCGAACCATAGATTACTTTTGAGTGCGAATGCCAACTCCGCGCGGACGCAGATTACGGTGCAATCCATGGAAAACCCAGCAGAACCGCCGGTGTTTTGTATGCTGCTGCGCAAGCACCTGTCCGGTGCGCGATTGACGGCAATAGAGCAGCTTGGCTGCGACAGGGTACTGCTGTTTACCTTTCAGGCCCTGAATGAAATGGGCGACGAGGTACAAAAGACCCTGGTACTGGAGGCAATGGGCCGCTACAGCAACATTACGCTGGTAGATGAAAACAATACGACGATTGACAGTGTTCACCATGTGAATGCTGATATCAGCCGTGTCCGTGTTGTGATGCCCGGCAAGACGTTTTCACTGCCACCGGAGCAGGATAAGCTCAATCCCTTTACCATGACGGCGGATGCGCTTGCGGAGCGTTTGTCCACGCTATCCAGCCCACTGTATAAAGGGCTGATTGAAGCTGTTAGCGGGCTTTCCACCATCAGCGCAAAGGAACTCTGCCTGCAAGCCGGTGTGGAGGACGGACTTACATGCGCCCCCGAGCTGCTTCCGGCGGTTGCCAAGGCCATTGTGGCCTTTTATGCAAACTTTCATGAAAAGCGCTCGCCAGTCGTAATCAGCGATCAAAACGGTAAGACGATTGAGTTCCTGCCGTATCCCTACCGTAGCTTTGCGCTCAGCCTGCAAACGGAATACCCAACGCTGAGCCAAGCGATGGATGCTTTTTACGCCGAGCGAGAACTGCATGCGCGTATCAGCCAGCGGGGTGCGGGTATCCGCAAGCGGGTGAAGAGCAATATCAGCAAACTGGAAAAGAAACGGGCGAAAATGCTGGAAACCCTGTCAACAAACGAACGCGCCGAGGAGAACCGCATCTATGGCGAACTGCTGACAGCCAATCTCCACAGCATTGAAAAGGGCACAGAATCGGTCCAGGTGATCAATTATTACGATCCACAGCAGGCGACCGTCACCATTCCACTCAGCTCGAAACTCTCACCTTCCCGCAATGCGCAAAACTACTATAAAAAATACCGCAAGGCCAAAGGCGCACAGCAGTATGCGCAAAAAGAACTCGGTACCATAGAAAACGATCTGGAAGTGCTGGAGTCGGTGCTGGAGGATTTGGATAAATGCACCACGACAACCGATTTAACCGAAATCAAGGACTTTCTGACCGATAACGGCTTTTTGCGGCCTGATGCAGGGGTCACCAAGCGTAAAAAGCGCAAGGAAGGTCAGCCATACCGCTTTACCGCGTCGGACGGAACGGAAATATTGGTTGGCAAGAACGCGGTGCAGAACGACCGCATCACGCTGCATGCCCGGCCGGAGGAAACCTGGCTGCACGCCCAAAATGTTGCGGGCTCGCATGTGGTGATTCGCTCCCTTGATACCCCGGCGGACGAAACCCTTTTGTTTGCAGCCAAGCTGGCCGCATACTATAGCAAAGGGCGCAATCATCCGGCGTTTCCGATTGACTATACCCTGCGTAAGTATGTAAAAAAGAAATCCGGAACACCGTCTGGATTTGTGATCTACGATCATTTTAAAACCATACTCATTGGGCTGGAAACAAAGGATATCGAAATCATTCGGCAGCAGGCGATGAAATCGGCGGGAGGCATGTAAATGGAGATCGCGATCCGAAAGGCCAATCGGGCGGATGCACAGTTTGTGCACGATGTATATGGTTACTATGTAGAACATACCAACGTGACCTTTACCACGGTGAACCCGTCTGTGGAAGCTTATGGGGAGAAAATCGAGCATACGCTTACGCGCTACCCCTTTTTCATTCTGGAAGCGGACGGCGTGGCCTGCGGCTTTGCCTACGCCGGGCAGATACGCCCGCATGAGGCCTACCAGTGGACGGCGGAGGGAACGGTGTACCTGTCTCCCGAAGCGCCAAAACGCAGGGGACTGGGCCGGCTGCTATACCAGCAACTGCTGGACACGCTCCAGACTATGGGCATACAAACGGTGTTTGGCGTAATCACGGCAAGCAACCAACCCAGCCAGCAAATGCATTTGAACATGGGCTTTGAAGAGGTTGGCCGCTTTAAGCGCATGGGGCATAAAAACGGCGAGTGGTTGGACGTGGTGTGGATGCAGAAAACCCTCGGCATGCAACCGGACAACCCTAAGCCGCCTGTACCATATGCCGCGCTTACAGGCAATCAGTAATACTATTGCTTGCGTTAGCCCGCCGCTTCCTGTACAATACATTCGATTTATGTTTCCTGTTTTCGACCACCCGTTTAGGAGCGTAAGGCTATGAAAAACAATCGGTTTTTGCTGGTCAATATTGCCTATATCGGCGCTTTGATTGCCCTGCAAGTGGTGCTTGGTAACCTGGTTCAAATTGCCATGCTGACCAAGCAGATGAACTTCGGTTTTTTGCCCATCGCCGTTGGCGGTTATTTGTTTGGGCCTGCGGGCGGTCTGCTGGTTGCGGCGTTTGGCGATATGATCGGTACACTGTTGTTTGGCACCGGTGCGTATTTTCCGGGGTTCACGGTCACAGCAGCGCTGGCAGGTATTGTGTACGGGTTTGTACTGCATCCCCGGTATTTCAAATGGGCGGATCGCTGCTGTAAAAAGAGAGTTGGCGGCTTGCTGATTCGTGCGATTATGGCGTCAATCATCGCGGCGGTTATCTATGCATTGCTCAACTCCTACTGGCTGACATTTTTCATCCAAAAAGGCTACTGGCTGATACTGGTTGGCCGCCTGCCGTTCTACGCGATTGAAATCCCGATCTTTGCGGTGGTTATCACCATTATCTGTTCGCAGATGAAACGGTTGCCGCGCATGCTGCTGCCCGATGAAGTTCGAAAGAACATTATGGAAAAGCCATGAAACAAAATAACATTCACACGGTGCTGGAGATTTTCAGGGATTTGTACCCGGATGCCAAACCGGAACTGCATTTCAGCAATCCCTACGAAACGCTGATTTCCGTTATGCTATCAGCGCAGAGTACGGATGTGCAGGTGAACAAAGTCACGCCGGAACTGTTTTCCAAGTACCCCGATGTGGAGTCACTGGCTGGGGCCAAGGTGGACGATGTATTTCGGATTGTGCGAAGCTGCGGTTTTAAAAGCAAAGCAAGTAACATTGTGGAGTCATCAAAGCAGATCATGCTGCGCTATGGCGGACAGATACCCGGAACCATGGAGGACCTGGTTACGTTGCCCGGCGTAGGCCGGAAAACCGCAAACGTAGTGCTGGCAAATGCCTTTCACGTTCCAACCATTGCTGTGGATACCCATGTATTCCGTGTCAGCAACCGTATTGGTCTGGCCAATGCCAAAAATGTGGAAGAAACAGAACGCCAGCTCATGCAAGTGATTCCCAAAGAGGACTGGATTGAAGCACATCACTGGCTGATCTATCACGGCAGGCGGGTT
This sequence comes from Candidatus Limiplasma sp., assembly GCA_963678055.1. Lineage (GTDB taxonomy): Bacteria > Bacillota > Clostridia > Christensenellales > Aristaeellaceae > CAXXOK01. Next base: position 1,698,421 of record OY782679.1, on the reverse strand, counting down.
TGCAAGGCGCGCAAACCAAATTGCGAGGATTGTGCCATTGCGCCGTACTGTAACTATTTAAACAACAACTGAGAGGGCTTATGGCATCATTTGTCGATCGTGTAACCATTAAGGTAAAGGCAGGCAATGGCGGAAACGGCTGCGTGTCCTTCCACCGAGAAAAATACATATCCAACGGCGGGCCGGATGGCGGAGACGGAGGCGCAGGCGGTAATATCGTGCTTATTGCCGACGATAACATGAACACGTTGCTGGACTTCCGCTATACGGGCAAGTATTTCGCCGAAAACGGCGGAGACGGCAGCTCAGGGCATTGCACCGGTAAAAACGGGGAAGACCTGATTATCAAGGTACCGGTCGGTACGGTGTTTATCCGTACGGCTGACGATGCCGTCCTGGCTGATATGAATACGCCGGGCATGAAAAAGATTCTGTTTAAAGGCGGACATGGCGGCCACGGCAACGCACGCTTTGCCACACCGACCCGGCAAGCGCCAAACTTTGCCAAGCCCGGCTTTAAAACCGAAATCGTGGAAGTTCGGTTGGAACTGAAAACCATTGCAGATGTGGGCCTGGTCGGCTTCCCCAATGTGGGCAAGTCCACCTTGCTGGCATCCGTGACGGCGGCTAAGCCCAAGATTGCCAATTACCACTTCACGACATTATCGCCCAATCTGGGCATCGTGAAATGGCACGATAGCAGCTTTGTTATGGCGGATATCCCTGGATTGGTCGAAGGCGCGAGCGAGGGTATCGGCCTTGGGCATGAATTCCTTCGCCATGTCGAGCGCACGCGCTTGCTTTTGCACGTGCTGGATGCATCCGGCAGCGAAGGTAGAGACCCGGTAGAGGACTTTCAAACCATCAACCGTGAGCTGACAGCCTATGGCGAGCCTGTGGGCAGGCCGCAGCTGATTGTTCTCAATAAATGCGACCTGATCCCCGATCAGGAAACGATTGATGCGCTGGTCAAAACCTTCGATTCCATGGGCTATCAGGCGTATCCCATCAGTGCGGCGACGCACAAGGGCTTTGAACCGATTTTAAACGAGGTCATCAAGCTGCTTAAAGAGCTGCCCCCGCCCATGACCTACCTCGAAACCGAGGCCTTGGAACTGCCGCAGCGCAATAAGTTTGAAATCACCAGAGACGGCGAAGTGTTCGTCGTATCCGGTACGATGATTGAGTATATTCTCGATAGTGTGAATTTCGACGACGGAGAAAGCATGAACTGGTTCCACCGCACCCTGCGCGAACGCGGCATCATCGATGCACTGCGAGAGGCCGGCGCGAGCGAAGGCAGTACCGTGCGTATCGACAATATGGAGTTTGACTTCATTGATTAGGAGTAGAGTATGACAGGTAAACAAAGAGCAGTCCTGCGTTCCATGGCAAACGGACTGGAAACGATATTATTCATCGGTAAGGATGGCATAACCGATGCCACGCTGAAAGAAGCGTACGACGCGCTGGAAGCACGCGAGCTGATTAAGTGCGCTGTGCAGCAAAGCAGCGAGCTTAGCGCAAAGGAAGCCAGCGCGCTCCTGTGTGAGAAAACCAACGCCGAACCGGTGCAGACCATCGGCCGCCGGTTTGTGATTTACCGGGAAAGCAATTCAAACAAGAAAATCGATTTGTAAGAATACAAAGTGGGAAGGCGGTTGAATCGTGACCGATGTGGTGCTGAGCGCGCTTAGGGAGATACGGCTTCCGTATGCACTCTACGAGATGGATATCCATCGGCACGTTGAGCAGGCGCTTTTGGCACGCAATATTCCATTTGTTCATGAAGCCAAGCTGAATAAAGGCTGCCGCATTGATTATCTGGCGGGCAGGGTCGGTATCGAAATCAAAAAAGGAAAACCCAACGCCAAGCGTTTGATTGCGCAATTGTCCCGTTATCTGGCAAGCGACCAGCTGGACAGCCTGATTGTCGTCAGCTGGCATAGCGTGAAGCTGCCCGAGACTATCGCCGGTAAGCAAACGCAGCAGCTGGTATTGTCGCAGCTATGGGGGGTCAGCCTGCCATGAAGAAAACCCACGATTTACCGCCGTATCTGCGTATGGACGGAACTCAGGTGGATGGAGAGCAAACCTACGGCAGCGTAAGCTACAACCGCAGAAGTAAATGCTGGGTGATTAAGGCCGATCCCAATGTCACCGAGCTATGTAAGCGCCTGTTTCCCGGCACGGTATCGCGCCGCAGGGGAGAGGCGCGCTTTACCGCGCACCGAAGGCTGATTGCGGATTTAAACTGGCTCATGATGCGATACCCGCTGGTTGTTGCAGAGCGCGACCAAAAACGCTGGACCGAAGCGCTGGAACAGGCCAGAGAGTATGTGCGCATGCGCCAGGCCGCGCTGCGGACACCTGCACGTATTAAACCGGACAAGATCAACTTTCGGGGAACGCTGACGCCGTTTCAGGAGGAGGGGCTTGCCTTTCTGCTGCGCACGGACCGCTGCTTGCTGGCTGACGAGATGGGGCTAGGCAAAACCGTGCAGACGCTGGCGCTGCTGTCCCATGTTTCTGCCTATCCTGCGATTGTGGTTGCGCCCGCGCATCTGATGTCCAACTGGGAAAACGAAATCGCCCGCTTTGTGCAAAAGGACGACGGCAAGCCGCTTACGGTGCATGTGGTCAAAGGCTTAAAGCCGTATACCCTGCCGCAGGCGGATATCTACCTGATGCACTATCTGCTGCTGCGCGGTTGGAAGCAATATTTGCAGGATGCAGCGTTTGACAATGTGATTTTTGATGAAATTCAGGAACTGCGCCACAGCGGCACGGAAAAGTATTCCGCTGCAAGCCTGCTGGCAGATCAAGCCAAGCGGGTTGTAGGGCTCAGCGGTACGCCGATTTATAATCGGGGTGCAGAAATATGGAACGTCATCAATATTCTTGATTTTCACTTTTTAGGGAACTACGAAAGCTTCACCCGCGAATGGTGCTACGGGTACGGAAATCAGATTGTTGCCAAACCTGAGCTCCTTGGCGATTACCTGCGGCGGGAGGGCATCATGCTGCGGCGTACCAAGCAGGATGTACTCAATGATCTGCCGCCCAAACGCCGCCTGGTGATGACGATAGAGTCAAACCATGCCATGTACCAAAAGCTGATGGAACCCATCACGCAAAAGGTGATGCAGCTTAGAGACGATGGGGAATTATCCGGCTCGCAGCGCTCCATCTTGAAAATGGAAATCGAGCAGGGGGAGCGGCAGGCGACGGGTATCGCCAAAGCGCCGTTTGTTGCCCAGTTTGTGCGCGCTTTGCTCGATGGCGGAGAAAAAGTACTGCTGTTTGCACATCACCATCAGGTGATGGACAGCTATAAAAAGGATTTGCATTCATATTCGCCTGCGTTTATTACAGGCCGCGAAACACAAAAGCAGAAGGAAGGCTCGCTGGACCGCTTTATGAACGGGAAAACAAACCTGTGCTGTATATCCCTGCGATCAGCTTCGGGACTCAACCTACAGCAGGCGACCTGCGTGGTGTTTGGCGAGCTGGATTGGTCACCCGCCGTACACAGCCAGGCGGAGGATAGGGCACACCGCATGGGGCAGAAGGACAGCATTCTGTGCTACTACCTGGTATCCAAGGGCGGAAGCGATCAGGACATGCAGGATGCCCTTGGCCTCAAGGTCAGCCAGTTTACCGCGCTGATGGGGGATCAGGTACGTTCACAGGACGAAATATTGCAGGATTCGCAATTCGCACAGCGCTATGTGGAGCAGCTCATTCATCGTTTGCTGGACGGGCAAGCGCTCACGGATTAAATATTACGTAAATATTAAAAATATACTTGACATAATTTACATAATTTAATAAAATATACATGTTTAATGGAATCGTCTGCATTTCCGGAATTACGGAGGAATAAGCATGAGAAATCGCTTGCTCAGAAGCATCGCGCTGGTATGCGGTGTAATATTTATTATATCGGTGACTGCGCCTGCTTTGGCAATCACCTATCCGTACGAGATTCCATCGGCGGACAGCGTGAATTTGCGTAAATACGCGTCAAGCTCATCCACCATCCTTGCCTATATCAAAGAAGGCGATACGGTTACGGTGCTGGGTGAATCCGGCTCGTATTACAAAGTGAAGTTCGGCAACGTAACAGGCTATGCCGTTGCGAAATATATCAATGGAGACAGTTTGCTGGAAGACCCGCAGTATATTATCAATCAGCTTTCGGCTGTCACGAAGTATCCCTATCAAACCGCAACCACGGCCAGTGCTGTTATGCGTAAAACCGCAAGCCCATCGGCTTCCGCAGTGCTGACCATTCCCGATAATGCGATTATTATCGTACGCTCTATCAGTGCCGATCGGTACGCCAAGGTTAGCTATAATGGGAAAACCGGCTATATCCTAAGCGACAATTTTGTTTTGTCGCCGATTCCGACACCCACGCCGATTCCCGAACCGACGATCAACCCGGAAGCCCAAAAATACGAACAACTGACGGCAGGTGACAGCGGAATATTCGTTACGGCGCTGCAGGAAGCGCTCAAAGAACTCAAATTTTACAAAACCACGGTCGACGGTAAGTTCGGCCCTGCAACCAAAGCGGCGGTTGAGCTGCTTGAAAAACGAAACGGCCTGACGATTGACGGCATTGCTGATCCAGCGCTTTTGTACCTGGTATTTGAAGGAAAACCGAAAAACTATCGCGGCTACCGCCAGGAAGTCAAGATCGTTCCTCCGGTATACGGCATCACCCTGCGCAGTGGCGATAAGGGCGATCTGGTCAAGCAGTTACAAACCCGTTTGCAGACCCTTGGCTACTATTCGGCAACGGTGTCGGGTACATTCGGCTCTTCCACCACATCAGCCTTGAAAGCATTCCAGAGAAAAATGGGAATTTCGGTTGACGGTATTGCCACAACAGATGTGCAAGCCATTCTGTACAGCGCAGCGGCCCGCTCGGAGTCGGAAATCGTTACACCGTCCCCAGTGCCTACTGCCACGCTACAGCCGCCATCCGGTACGGTGCGCAGAGGGGACAGTGGCAGCGATGTATCGCTAGTCCAATCCCGCCTGTACACGCTTGGCTACTATACCGGCAAGGTTGATGGTAAGTTTGGCAGCGGTACCTATGAAGCGCTGAAAACTTTCCAGGAGAATAACTTTATTACCGCCGATGGTATTTGCGGTAGTGAGACCGCCGGGATCTTGTTTTCCGATACCGCCATCTATAACGGTAACATGCCCACACCGGCACCGACACAAAAGATTGTCATTAATGAAGATAGTGTAACCACCTTGGAAATTGGCTCAATGGGATCGTCCGTACGGAATATGCAGAACAAGCTATTTGAGCTGGGCTACTATATCTCCCGCCTGGACGGCGTATTCCTTGAAGAAGACGAAAGCGCTGTTAAACTGTTCCAGACGGTCAACGGCTTGACGGCGGACGGTAAAGCAGGCTATGAAACGCTTAAACTCCTGTTTTCGGATGAAGCCAAACCGGCCCCCGTCAGTGCGGATGCTGAAGAAGGCGAATATAAAACCCTGCGCTACGGCGACAGTGGTTCGGAAGTCACCACCATGCAGGCGCGTTTGATTGAGCTAGGGTACTTAGGCGGCAGTGCAGACGGGAAATTCGGCCTGAAAACCAAGGCCGCAGTACTGGCATTCCAGCGTGAAAACAGCCTGATACGCGACGGCATCGCCGGTAACAATACCCAGACGGCACTCTTTGTAAGTGCGGCGGTTGAACTGGATACCTCCCGTGTTCTAAAAGAGGGAATGGCATCCAGTACTGTACGCCAGATGCAGGAACACTTAAAAACCCTTGGTTACCTGAACGGCAATGCGGATGGTATGTTTGGCCCGTTAACAAGCTTAGCGCTGATCTCATTTCAAAAGGCGCAGCGTTTAACGGCTGACGGAATCGCGGGTTCGCTTACGCTGAACGCGCTGGTCAGTCAGGCACAGAAACAAAGCGATACAACCCTGGCAGCGAAGCCACCTGTTATTTCAGGCGGCATTAACCCCGCAAGCGTGAAGTATGCGAACTGGTATGATGAAGTGCGTTCCCTGACAAGAAAATATCCCAATGTTACACTCTACGACTATAACACTGGAATTAGCTGGCATGTTACCTTCTTCTCCTTCGGCGCGCACGCCGACGGATATCCCACCACAGCCGAAGACACCGAAAAAATGAACAAGGCCTTTGGCAATACGGTGACCTGGACACCCAAACCCGTGTGGGTAGTGTTCTCAAACGGCAGTGTCTATATGGCGTCCACACATAATACGCCCCATGGTGTGGATCACAACCTGACAAATAACTTCCCCGGCCATCTGTGTGTCCACTTCCCGCGCACAGCAGAACAGGTAGCGGCCATCGGGCCGTATGCGACCTCGCATCAAAAAACGATTGACCTGGGATGGACCGCCACGGTAGCCAGGGCCTTACAGTAAAACTTATTCTTCGGTATCAAACGGGAGCGGGAGGCGATTGTCTTCCTGCTCCCAAAGTTTATCAAGATGATAAAATTCGCGTTCCTGCGGAAGAAAAATATGCACAAACACAGCGCCGTAATCCAGTACGACCCAGCGGCTGCCGGGATGCCCGTCTTTACGGATGGGGGAGATCCCGGATTTTTCCAGCTGTTCGTCCAGATCGTCAGCCAGCGCTCTGGCCTGCAGTGCATTGCGGCCGGATGCAATGACCATGGCTTCGGTCACCACCGTCATATTGGATACATCAAGCACCGTAATGTTCTGCGCGCCTTTCTTGTGTAGAATTTCAGCGGCTTTAATGGCAATTTCGTTGGATGTCATTTTCACTGTTCTCTCCTTTTATTGAATGCGCTTGCGCATCCATTGTATGGTTGTATCGGTATCGGGGTGCAGGGGTCTGTGTATTCTGGTCAGATATGCTTTGGAATGCAGCAGCATTTCATAGGTCGCTTTGTACAGATCGGTTTGGGCCAGCTGTCGTATTTCATCCAGATCCGGGATATGATTCCGGTAGGGTTCAATTTTATCGGCCAAGAAGACCACCATTTCAATATCGCTCATACCGGCGTACCCTGTGGTGTGTACGGCAATGGCGTTTAGCACGATGGGGTCTTCAATGCCGAATACCTCATGGGCGATTACAGCGCCGACAGGCCCGTGCAGCAGTCCGTTTGATTGTAGTTCCACATCTGTGAGCTTCAGATGATGGCTGATTGCGATCTGGCGTAGAGAGTCTATATCCATGCACTTGGCACAGTCATGCAAAAGCCCGGCCAGTTCGCACTGGTCAACCGGCAGATTGTGGACGGCAGCCAGGTGCGCGGCTGTTCGTGCCACGGCCATGGAATGCAAAAGCCTGTCGTCGCTGAGTCTATTTTGCAAATTCGAAAAGCTTCCCACGTCCGTTCCGGGCAATGCGGGACAGCCGTATAAACCGGCTATCCGGATATATTCATGCACTTCCGGTGTCAGTAGTGTGTCGACAGGCTCGCCTGCTTGTAAGCGCTTGCGAATGTCCGTTGCACTGATTTTTAGCGGTGCAAGCGACAGAAAACTGATGTTTGCGCCTTTGGCCCGCAGATCAGCCACCCCTTGGTGGTCTTCAAGGTCTTTTGAATCCCGTTTGCAGACCGCAAAAGAGCATAGCGAAAACACCTCCAGCGGCTGGCGCCAATGGGGCAGGTCGTATAGCGTGTCCTCGCCGATCAGGCATATAAACTCCGCATCCGGATATAGCGTGCGGAGTAGTTTGAGCGTATCAACCGTATAGATCACACCGCTTCGGATGATCTCGATATCGGAAGCTGTGAAGTTTTCATAGGGGAGTATGGCAAGCTGCGTCATGGCATAGCGATGCGCAGGATTGATCAATTTATGCTGTTTATGCGGGGGATTCCCGTTGGGTATGAACACAACGCGGTCTAAGTGCAGCTCGCGTAGGGCATGCTCGGCAATTTGCAGATGACGTCGATGAATCGGGTTAAAGCTTCCACCCATAATGCCTATCCTGCTTTGTGCCACTTGCGTGCCCCCTCTCTGGTTTGATTATACCCCAGTTTCAGCAAAATAGAAAGGTAGGATACCGTGCTTGCCTATCTTGTTTACAAGACTTTAGAATCTCGGTATAATAGACGGGTCCGGTGCTAATACAGTTTTGATTGGACACTGGTCATTCCACGGTCTCTCGTCACTCAACGATGTCGGGTATCTATTACGAACCCGAACGGAGGAAACAACCATGGCTACAAACGAAAGGAATCTCACCAGGAAACAAATCGTCCGCATCACCATTACGGGTATGCTCGCTGCACTGATCCTCATTATGATTTATACCCCCATCGGACTGCTGCGGCTTCCCGGAACATCCATCGAAATTACTTTGATCACAATCCCGGTGCTGATCGGGTTACTGGCAGAAGGGCCGCTCGTCGGGCTGATCCTCGCTTTCGTATTTGGCGCAGGCACCATGCTCAAAGGCCTGATTGCCCCGGCTACACCGTTTGATCCCCTGTTTATCAATCCACTGATTTCTGTACTGCCCCGGCTGCTGATGCCTATCATCGCCTGGGGTGTGTATAAACTAATGATATCCCTGCTGCCCAAAACCAAACCCATGCGCTCGGTTGCCTGGTCCGTATCGGCGCTTAGTGGTAGCCTGGCCAATACGGCATTTGTGCTGCTGGCCCTGTACCTGACATACCGGGTTCGTATTGAGGATATTCTTGCCAACGTTGGGCTGGACCAGTACGCTAACGCCGCTGGCAAGTTCCTGTTCTTTGGCGTAGCACTGCCAAACGGCATTCCGGAAGCGATTGCAACAATGATTCTGGTCCCGGCAATCATGGTTGCGGTTGCCGCCATTCAAAAGCATAAGTAAAGGGGACGACGTACATGATACTGACCATCGATGTTGGCAATATGAATATCAAGGCCGCCGTGTTCAACGGGGAAGAAATGGTGAAGTACGGTCGCTTTTCCACCAACACCACCTACACATCCGACGAATATGGCATCTTGTTTTCCAATCTCTTTTCGCAAATCGGATTAAAGCTCTCTGAAGTAGACGGCATTGCGATTTCAAGCGTTGTTCCCACCATGAACTTCACTTTGGAGCACATGTGCAGGAACTACTTTGGCATGTCGCCGCTGATGATTGAACCGGGCATCAAAACCGGCATTAACATTAAATATGAAAATCCGCGCGAACTGGGAAGCGATCGTATTGTCAACGCGGTGGCGGTATTTGAAGAATATGGCGGCCCGTGCATCTTTATCGATTTCGGTACAGCCACAACATTTGGAGCCATTGATGCACAAGGCAGTTTTCTGGGCGGTTGCATCTGCCCGGGTGTCAAGCTATCCAGCGAAGCGCTGGTGGGTAACGCATCCAAGCTGCCACGTTTTGAGCTGATACGGCCGGAAACGGTGATCGGACGAACTACTATTACCAACCTGCAATCCGGCATTATTTATGGTACAGTAGGCATGGTAGATTACATTGTCCGCCGTATGCGCGATGAAATTAACCAGCCCAATGCAAAAGTAGTTGCAACCGGCGGTCTGGCGATCCTGATTCGAGAAGAAGATCAGGTGATTGACCACTTCGACGGACTGCTTACCCTCAAAGGACTACGGATTCTGTACCACAGAAACCGCAAAAACGAAAGGAAATCGCAGCAATGAGCAAAAAAGTAACCGTCGGGTTTCTGGGCTGCGGAAATGTCGGAAGCGGAGCATGGCGGCTCCTTTCAAACTTTGCGGGGGATATTGCCCACCGTGCGGGGCTGATATTTGAAGTAAAAAAAGTACTAGTGCGCTCGCTTGACAAGCAGCGCGGCATCCAGTTCCCTGCCGATGTACTGACGACCGAACCCAACGACGTGCTAAACGACCCGGACATTGAAATGGTCGTCGAATTCTTAGGCGGCGAAGAACCGGCATATACCTACATGCTACAAGCGCTGAAAAACGGCAAAACGGTGATCACCGCCAACAAGGTCGCCTTTGCACTACACTGGAGTGAGCTACAGAAGGCCGCCGTTACCTCCGGTGCCGGCCTGTACTACGAGGCGGCTGTCTGCGCAGCGATCCCCATTATCCATACCCTGGAAGAAAGCCTGCAGGCAAACCGTATTTCCAGCGTGCTGGGCATCATCAACGGCACGACCAACTATATTCTCTCGCGTATGAGCAAAGAAAACGCCGATTATGATGATGTGCTAAAGGACGCTCAGCGGCTGGGGCTTGCGGAGCCTGATCCCTCGTCCGATGTAGAGGGGCTTGATGCAGCCTATAAACTGAGTATTTTAGCGTCGATGGCTTTCCATGGTCGCGTAGCCTTTGAAGATGTGTATGTCGAAGGCATTACCAAGGTAACTGCTGAAGATATTCGCTGCGGACAGGAACTGGGCTACACGCTTAAGCTGCTGGCCATAGCCAAGCGCGACGGTATGAACGTGGAAACGCGCGTGCATCCGACTTTTATTGCAAGCGACCATCCTTTGGCTAACGTAAACGGATCGTTCAACGCGGTATACCTGTACGGCCATGCCTGCAAGGAAATGATGCTGCTGGGCAGAGGCGCGGGCGACCTGCCGACGGCCAGCGCAATCGTAAGCGACATGGAACGTGCAGCGACCACAACCATGCATCGCTATCCCTCCTTTGCCAATGAAAACAACCCGATTGAACCGCTGCATAACAACAAGGACTGGAAATGCCCCTTCTATATTCGTATGCAAGCGCTTGACGAACCCGGTGTTCTCAGCTCAATTGCAAGCGCGTTTTCCAAAGCGGATGTCAGCATTGCCGCTGTGCAGCAAAAGGGCATCCAGACCGATGGCAAGGTCACGCTGGTCATCATTACACACATGGCAAACGAACAGGCCATTCATAAAGCGCTGGGGTCCATATCGCCGGAGCTTGGTACTGTGGCCAGCATTATCCGTGTGGAACAGGAATTGCCTGTGAATGAAAACGATGAATGGGAGACTTTATGAACGATATCCTTTTGACAATTGCTGTGATTGTTGTCGGCTATATTCTGGGTTGCTTTTCTACCGGGATTCTGATTTCCAGGCAGGCAGGCGTGAATATCCGTCAGGCCGGCAGCAAAAACACCGGCGCCAGCAATGTACTGCGGGTGCTGGGCATCGGCCGTGGCGCGCTGACCTTTCTGGGTGACGCGCTTAAGGCGGTGGTGGCCTGCTGGATTGGCGGACTGATTTTACCCGGCACGACCTTCGGTATCGAGCGTTTCGGCGTGATGGTCGGCGGCTTCAGCGCCATTCTGGGCCATAACTGGCCGCTGTTTTTCGGCTTCAAAGGCGGCAAAGGCATTGCGTCTTCCACGGCGGTACTGATATTTGTCGATCCGTTACTTGGAGTGATCTCGATTGCTGTATTCGGTTTGGTCATTCTGCTGACCCGATATATTAGCGTAGGTAGCATCACCATGCTGCTAACCTACTTTGTGCTGACCTGGATTACACATGCAGACCAGTGGTTTGCTATTGCGTTTACGGCTGTGCTTTTATTGCTTGGCATACTGAGACACCGGACGAATATCCAGCGACTGCGCGAAGGAACAGAAAATAAAATTGGACGTAAAAAAACCGCCTAAACAGGCGGTGCTGGGGACGGGGTTAAAGGAGTATCATTGCGTCTCCAAATGAAAAGAATCGGTAACGCTCTTGTACGGCGATGCGATAGATACGCATCGCTTCTTCTTTGCCAACCAATGCCGAAACAAGCATGAGTAAGGTGCTTTCCGGCAGGTGAAAATTGGTGATCAGCGCGTCCACGGCCCGGAAGCGATATCCCGGCGTGATGAAAATGCTCGTGTCGCCACGTTTGTCGAGGATTTGCCCGTCTTCATCGGCGGCGGATTCCAATGTGCGGACGCTGGTTGTTCCCACGCAAATGCAGCGATGTCCGGCCTGCCGCGCAGAATTGATGCGGCTGGCAGACTCGGAGGTTACTTCATAGTACTCCGCATGCATTTGGTGTTCTTCCACGTTCTCCACTTTCACTGGGCGGAACGTGCCTAGCCCCACATGTAATAGCACGGGGACGATATCCACACCGGCATCACGAATGGCTGTCAGTAGCTGCGGCGTAAAGTGTAGCCCGGCGGTTGGCGCAGCAGCACTGCCGTCCTGCTTGGCGTACACGGTTTGGTACAGGCTGTTATCCTGAAGCTGTGTTTGAATATAGGGGGGCAGCGGCATACGGCCCAGCTCATCCAGAAGCGCTTCAAACACGCCTTGATAGTGAAAGCGCACCATCCTAAGCCCTTGATCAAGCGTTTGCAGAATTTCCGCGCGCAGTTTGCCATCCCCAAAGCTGCAAAAGGTGCCGGGCAATAAGCGCCTGCCGGGACGCACAAGTGCTTCCCAGTCCGTTTGGCTGTGCCGTTTTAAAAGCAGAATCTCCACAGGAACGCCGGTGCCTTCCTTTTCGCCCAGCAGGCGTGCGGGCAGCACCCGCGTTTCGTTCAGCACCAAGGCATCACCCGGCGTTAGCAGATCAGGAAGATCATAAAAGTGCTGGTGACGAATGCTCTTGTCTGCGCGGTCATACACCAAAAGGCGGGAGTGATCCCGTGGGTTGACAGGGGTTTGGGCAATCAGTTCCGGGGGCAGATCGTAATGAAAGTCGCTGGTTTTCAAGCGTTATATCCTCATTTGGTCAGTGTTGTCAGAATCGTCTTCAATCGGGGTACGGCCTAAATGCTCATACGCCAAACGCGTAACAACGCGGCCGCGTGGCGTACGGACGATGAACCCAAGCTGCATCAGATAGGGTTCGTACACATCTTCGATGGTATTGACATCCTCTCCAGTCATCGCGCTTAAGGTATCAAGCCCGACAGGGCCGCCGCCGAATTTATCAATCATGGTATTAAGCATCGTGCGGTCAACGCGGTCAAGCCCGATGTGGTCTACGTCAAGAAGATCAAGCGCGTCTCTGGCCGTTTGCGGGGTGATACACCCATCACACTTGACCTGTGCATAGTCGCGCACACGGCGCAGCATGCGGTTGGCAATACGCGGGGTACCGCGGCTGCGGGATGCAATCTCCAATATACCGTCGTCCTCAGCCTCTACATGCAAAATAGACGCATTACGACGGAGGATAGAGGATAGTTCTACATTGGAATATAACTCCAGCCGGAACAGCATGCCAAAGCGGTCTCGCAGCGGGGCGGAGATCAGACCCGGTCGGGTCGTCGCGCCGACCAGAGTGAACTTCGGTAAATCCAGGCGTATGCTGCGGGCGGACGGCCCTTTGCCGATCATAATATCCAAAGCACAGTCTTCCATGGCGGGGTACAGCACTTCTTCTACCGAGCGGCTGAGCCGATGGATTTCATCAATGAATAATAAATCGCCGTCGCTTAAATTGGTCAGAATGCTGGCCAAATCGCCGGGGCGGTCGATGGCCGGGCCGCTGGTGATGCGGATGTTCTGTCCCATTTCGGCGGCGATAATGCCTGCCAGCGTGGTTTTACCAAGTCCCGGCGGGCCATATAGCAGCAGATGGTCGATGGCTTCCCGCCGCTCCAGTGCCGCTTTAATGGAAATGCGTAGATTCTTTTTGATCGGTTCTTGCCCTACATAATCGCGCAGCGCTTTGGGGCGCAGGGTTGGTTCGTGGTCATCCTCACCCTGCTTGAAATCTGTTGTGATCAAACGATCGTCGTCCATGCCTGTGCTCCTTTACCGCTACTGTTTCTGCGCCATGTAGCGCAGTGCTTGCTTGATGAGCTCGTCCGAGGTCTCAATCTGACCCTTTACGTTCTTAATCGCATCGGCTGCTTCCACCGGAGAATACCCCAGGGTTTTCAGTGCCAGCATCGCTTCGGATAGCATATCCTTGGCCGCTGCATCCGATGAGGATTCCGAAAACGCGCCGGATGGGACATCTGATGATAGGGCAGCTTTCGAAAGCTTATCCTTTAGCTCCAGTGAAATGCGCTGCGCAGTCTTTTTACCCACGCCCTGAGCACGGCTGAGCATACTCACATCGCCGGTTAGTATGGCCAGCCGCAGATCCTGTAGCGGCATGCTGCCCAGTACGCCTAGCGCTGATTTCGGGCCGACACCGCCGACGCTGATCAAATCCAAAAACAGCTCCCGTTCTTCGCTGGTTAAAAAGCCGTATAGCTCCAGCGTGTCTTCGCGGGCTATCAGGTGTGTATACAACGTACATGGCTGTCCGGCGGGGGGCACGGACGCTATGGTATTCATGCTGCACAACAAACGAAATGCCACGCCGCCTGTCATCAGCAGTACTTCATGCACGGTCTTTTCATAAACCGTTCCTTCGACCAACGCGATCATCTTACGACCTCATTTCATGATAAACTGGGTACGCATCGCGCCCATAGCCGCGTGGGTGAGCGCAACGGCTAACGCATCTGCGGCATCATCAGGCTTGGGGATTGTTTCCATGGACAGCAAAAGCCGGACCATTTCCTGAATTTGCTTTTTCTCGGCGCGACCATACCCGGTGATGGCTTGTTTCACCTGGGGTGGGGTATATTCGTATACACGGTTGGTATACTCTGCCGATAACGCAACGCAAACACCTCTGGCTGCGCCTACCGTAAAGGCAGTCGTCACGTTTTTGGCAAAAAACAACTCTTCAAAGGCGATTTCATCGGGAGAATAGCGCTGAAGTAGCGCTCGAAACTCCGTATGGATGGCAAGAAGGCGCTGTGGAAACGACTGATCCGGCGTGGTGAGGATGCATCCGACATCCACCAGGGTTTGCTTTCCCTGCTGATCGTTGATTACGCCCCAACCCAGTGTAGCAAGGCCCGGATCGATGCCGAGTATAACCATGCGTTCCCTCCTGCTCGTTTTCTCCATCATACGGAGAGTGCGTGTTTTTGTCAATGAATGTGCACATCCCATTATACCGTAAATAATTCCACAAAGCAAACAGATGTTCTATTGCCTGAAGCCGCCATAATTTATACAATAAACCATAGAAATCGGAGTGGAGAATACGGATGAATGTGTATGTAACCCTTGCAAAACAGGCGGAGACAGAGTCCGTCGTCAAAAAAAGTCGTTTCCTTGGGTTTGCCGCGCCGGTAACCAGCGCAGAACAAGCCCTGCAACTGCTTGATGACATTAAAAAAAGCAGTCGGGATGCGTCGCATCACTGCTTTGCCTATATCATCGGCCCCAACAAGGGCATACAGCGTTATAGCGACGATGGAGAACCCTCCGGCACAGCGGGCAAACCCATCCTCGAAGTGATGACCGCCAAAGATATCGTCGATTGCCTCGTAGTCATCACCCGCTACTTTGGCGGTACATTGCTCGGCGCGGGCGGCCTAACACGTGCCTATGCGCACGCAGCATCGCTAGCGATAGAAGCGGCGGGTGTATGCGCCATGCATAAAACAGCGCGGCTTGGTATGCAGGTGCCGTATCCGCTATGGGATAGGGTAGAGTATAGCTTGCAATCGCTGCCCATTCTTGTTGAAACGACACAGTACAGCGATACGGTGACGGTCACCTTGCTTTGTCGCAGCGAAGATCAAACGCATGTAACCGGAGAGCTTATCAGAATATCGGAAGGCAAGCTTTCCCCTAAGCAAATAGAAGATCCATTCTTTCACCCTTGGAGCGTATGAAAAAAGCCTCTCATTTCTGAGAGGCTTTTGTACATGTGTTTAGTCCACAACCGAATCAAAAGTCAAAATGCAATCCGGGGGCAGTTGTGCGATAAACGTTTTGCCGCGGGACAGTTGGATTTCGTTCCCCTGATCGTCGTAGTAGATGGTCGGGTCCTCCAGAGACTCTCGAATCCAGTAGCCGGGAACATAGCGGCCACCGATGAAAATATCGGCATTGCCTTTGCCAACGCTTTGCATGATGGGGGCTAGTTTGTTGTTGTGGGCGTATTCGTATTCAACGCGCTGCACAATGACATTGGTAAAGGTCAGCGGAATCATATCGGCTTCTTCGCGGTCGTCTGCAGAGGCGAAGCTTTTAAACAGTACATCGCCGGAATAGCGATAGTAAACATTGCTCATCTCATCATACAAGAAGTGCGATACATAAGAATCCAAGCCCCAGTCCAGATTGATTTTGTAGGCGAAATCGTACCCGTCGGTATAGGGGTTGAGGTCTGCAAACAGGAACGCACGCGGTGTGGACATATAGCTGGATGGAACCAAAGACCGTAAACCAATGATATCCGCATCCAGATTCTCCGGTCCCTTAACGCCCTTAACGCGTGTGGAGTAGTTGCGTGTCAGGTTGGTCTCCAAGTCGAAGGCAACGCCTTTTTCATAAGCATCAAGCTTGCGCAGAAGCTTCTGAATATCGTTATCCTCTTGCTCGGGGCCGCCGCGGAACACCAGCCCGCCCTGCCATTCCTCCCGCAGGTTTACATGTCCAACACGCGCCGAGCGTACAGGGCCGAACGAGAGGGGATATCCGTTATCCAGGCTATCGCTGAATAGAAAGGTCATACGTGTATTGCCGGTGCGGTATAATATTCCTTCATAGACTATATCTGCATACTGTGCGCCCCAGGGGGCACGGTTTGCAACGCCGGCCAGTTCGACAGTTTTATTATTCACTTTAACGCTGTCCAGGCCATTGGAGTACTGAACAAGCATAGGCAGGTAAAAGCCCATCCAGCTTTGGCCGGTGGTTGGGCTTTCGCCGGAAATGATGGGGTTACGCTGCGGCGGGGTCAAGGGGGTTATATCGCGATCCTCTTCATTTTGAAGCACAGTACCTTCCAGCGGTAATGTGAATGCGTTGTTGGAATGCGTAGAAGCCAATGCCGGAACAACCATTGATAGCACCAAGACCATAGCGATCATAAGACTCGACCACTTTTTCACAGTTGACGTACCCCCATATCTGAATTGTGACTGATAGCATTACTATATATCCCGGTAATTGTAGCACTGTCAAATACCAGTGTCAATCTTTTACAGTTGCTTTTCTGTTTGAAGCTAGAGCCGTAGGGCAGCTTTCCTTTTCAACCGATTTGATGTAAAATAGCAAGGATTGATGAACGCCGAGGTGTGAATTTGATTCAAACAATATGTGGATGCACTATCCATTATGAACGCAGAGATAACGACGGGTCCAAGGCTCTGCCTGTACTGCTTTTACACGGCTGGGGCTGTGACGGTACAATGTATCACGGCCTGATGGATGCACTACAGGACAGTGCAACCTTGCTGACGCTGGATTTTCCGGCCCATGGGGAAAGCTCAGAACCGCCCAAACCCTGGGATGTTTCTGATTTTGCGAACCTTGTGCTTGAATTTCTGGATACACAAGGGATTGAAACCGTTGATATTGTATCGCATTCGTTTGGGGCCAGGGTGGCGATATATCTGGCAGCAAACCACCCACAGCGTGTGCATAAATTGGTGATTACCGGGGGCGCAGGGGTAAAGAAACCTGAAAATCCGAAAAGCAGCCGCAAAACGAAGAACTACAAGCGCCTGAGCGCAGTTGTGCGGACTCTTACGAAGGTCCAGCCTTTGCAAAAACCGATGAAAGCGTTGCAGGAGCAATTGATTCAAGCCTATGGCTCGCGTGACTATGCCGCGCTAAGTCAAACTATGCGGCCCACATTTGTAAAAATTATCTCCGAAGACTTAACGCCGCTGCTGCCACAGATCAAAGCACCGACGCTATTGATTTGGGGAAGCAATGATACCGAAACACCGCTGTGGATGGGGCAAACCATGGAAAAAGAGATTGCCGACGCCGGATTGGTCGTGTTCGATGGCGGGTCTCACTTTGCTTTTTTAGAAGAGGGCGCACGATTTGCAACCATCGTCAAGCAATTATTTTGGGGAGGGGAAAGCGCATGACGCAAGCGCTGTATCATGGCCTTACGGGGCTGATACCGGTGATCATCTCCCTGTTATCCGTTAAAGGGCTATTGCACCTGTTTCAGCTGGAAAGCTATCAGTTCCCGGGCTTTTATCGATCGGTCAAACGCAACCCTGTGCAGGCATGGATGCCGGGCGTACTATCGGCAATCGCTTCGCTGGTACTAGTGGCCATTGCGCGGGTACTCCTGCCCGGAGAGCATAGTATAATTTTACAGCTACTGGTGCTTGCACTTGCATTTGCCGCTGCCGTTGCGCTTGGAACTTTCATCCGCTTTATATTGGGCTTACAAAAAGCGAAAAAGCCGTTTGTCTATACAGCGCGTGTAAAACGTCTGTATGGATTTTGCATTATCATGCTGGGAACAGCCGCCTTTTTTGTGGGGCAGGCGAGCGGCGTTATTCTTGTGTCGCTGTGGCCTGTGCTGTTGCCTGTATGGATTTCCGTGTGCGCTTTGGTTGCCTGGGGACTGGAAAAAATCATCAGTGAAGCGTACTTTCGCAGCGCTCGCAGGAAACTGCTTTCTCAGAGCGATTTGATCCGTATTGGCATTACGGGTAGCTACGGCAAAACCTCCGTCAAGCAGATTCTTGGCACTATACTAGAAGAGAAGTACTCTGTTCTGATTACCCCCAAAAGCTATAATACGCCGATGGGTGTGACACGGACTATACGCGAAAGGCTGCTGCCTGCGCATCAGGTTTTCATTGCCGAGATGGGAGCGCGGCATGTGGGGGATATCAAAGAGCTTTGCCGTCTGGTCAAACCGGAAATCGGTATTTTGTCCTCGGTGGGCCCACAGCATTTGGATACCTTTAAAACGCTGGACCGTGTTGCCGGTACCAAATATGAACTGATTGATGCGCTGCCGGCCGACGGGCATAGCTTTTTTGCCGATGACGGCGCGATTTGCAAGCAGCTGTACGACCGCACGGGGAAAACCAAGACGCTGGTCGCCCTAGCGGCGGGCAGTGCGGACCTGTGGTGCGAAAACACGGCAATATCGGCCGAAGGCAGCACGTTTGATCTGTGTTTTAGGGATGGGGAGCGCTTGCAGGCATCAACACGCTTGCTGGGTGAACACAGCATTCAAAACATTCTTCTGGCAGCGTCGGTAGCTAAACATCTGGGGCTGACGAAAAACCAGATACTGCGCGGCATTCGCCAGATTGAACCAGTGCCCAGCCGCATGGAGTTGATAAAGAATCCGAATTCTTATACAATTATCAACGATGGTTTCAACGCTAACCCTGTCAGTGCACAGGCTGCGCTTTCTATCCTCAGTCAGTTTCCCAAGCGGCGGATTATTATTACCCCCGGCATGGTGGAACTCGGCGCGAAGGAAGCGGCCTTCAATCAAGCCTTTGGCAGGCAAATTGCCAAGGCGGTTGATATTGCGATCATCGTTGGGAAAAAACGCGTTCAGCCCATTTTGGATGGTCTGAACGAAGCTGGATTTCCCAAAGAGAATATTCACCATGTGGACAGCCTGGAGCAGTCCACCAAGGTGCTGCAAACACTGGTCCACAAGGACGATACCGTTTTGTACGAAAACGACCTACCGGACAATTATCAGGAAAACTAGTGGAGGATACTATGGCCACAATGAAATTAGGTGTCATTTTCGGAAGCCGATCCTGTGAGCACGAAGTTTCCGTGATCAGCGCTCTGCAATTGATGAACGCGGTGGACAGCGAAAAATATACGGTCATTCCCATGTACATCAACATGCGCGGCGAATGGTTTACAGGCGATCCATTGATGGACATCAAAACCTTTCAGAATTTTGATCCCTATGCCAAAGGAATCACCCGCGTATTTTTGGATACCACAGCTGGTACCGGGGCGTTGATGACCTTGGAAGCACCCAAAGGCTTATTCAAGAAAGAAAAACAGCGCCTTGTTGCCAGGCTTGATTGCGTGATTCCCGTTCTCCATGGTATGCATGGGGAGGATGGTACGCTCCAGGGAATGCTTGAGATGTGCAACATTCCCTATACAAGCTCTGGCGTGGCAGCATCGGCCGTCGGTCTGGACAAAGCCTATATGAAGGATTTCTTCCGGGGCTGCGGTTTCCCGGTGCTGGACAGCTGCTGGGCGCTGCGCAGCCAGTGGGAAAAGGACTCGGTTGAGGTCATCAAGACCATTGAAGAAACACTTTCGTATCCCGTGTTCGTCAAGCCATCCTCGCTGGGTTCCTCCATCGGTGTAAGCAAGGCGAAAGACTTTACTGAACTGCGTCAAGCATTGGAGCTTGCCTTTGAGTTTGACCGCAAGGTATTGATTGAAAAAGGCTTAAATGATCCCATTGAACTGAACTGCTCGGTGATGGGCTACAATGATGATGTATCCGCTTCGCCCATCGAGATGCCTGTCCTCGGCGGCGACTTGCTCAGCTTTATGGACAAGTATTTGCAGAGCGGTAAAAATGCAAGCAAGGGGATGGCCTCGCTCAAACGCGTACTGCCCGCCCCCATTGAACCGGAGCTGACCGAGAGAATCCAGACCTTATCCAAGAAAATTTTCCAGTCGATGGATTGTAAGGGCTTAGTGCGTATCGACTACATGTACGATGCGTCGTCGAACGAACTTTATATTACCGAGATTAACACCATACCCGGTTCCATGGCGTTTTACCTGTGGAACGAAGCGGGTATCAAATACCCGGAGCTGATCGACAGGCTTGTCGGGTATGCACTCAACGCGCACGAGGAGAAAAATGCGAGCAATTACGCCTTTTCATCCAGCATTCTGAAAGAAGCGAAGCTCGGCGCGAAAAACGGTGGCAAAACTGACGCGAAGCTGCCGTAAAGGAGATACAGTTT
Source organism: Candidatus Limiplasma sp. (assembly GCA_963678055.1). Classification (GTDB taxonomy): domain Bacteria; phylum Bacillota; class Clostridia; order Christensenellales; family Aristaeellaceae; genus CAXXOK01. The sequence goes on along the minus strand of OY782679.1, from coordinate 1,677,726 downwards.
GGATCTTTGCGAAATTAAACAACCGATGGATATATCCGGCCTGACTGCTGAGGAATGCAAAACGCTGGCCAAGGACATACGGGAAACCATTATCCATACCGTATCGGAAAACGGAGGCCATTTGGCCTCAAATCTCGGTGTGGTGGATATGACCATTGCCCTTCACCGCGCCTTTCATACCCCGCAGGACCGCATTGTGTTTGATGTGGGTCATCAGGCCTATACTCATAAATTACTCACCGGGCGCTATGGTGAATTTCATACGCTGCGACAGTATGGTGGCTTGTCTGGCTTTCCCAAGTGCTGCGAAAGCGAGCACGATTGCTTTGAAACCGGACACGCGAGTACAGGCATATCCGCTGCATTGGGGCTGGCACGTGCGCGGGACTTACGGGGCGAAACCCACCATGTGGTTGCCGTGGTAGGCGATGGCGCGCTGACCGGCGGGATGTGCTATGAAGCGCTGAACGATTGCGGAAACTCAAAAACCAAACTCATCGTGGTCATCAACGACAATGAAATGTCCATCACCAAAAACGTCGGTGCGCTTAGCAAACACTTAACCAAGCTGCGGGCCAGCGGCGGGTGGTATACGGCCAAGCGTAAGGTGGAAAAAGGCTTGCACCGCATCCCCTGGATTGGCGAGCCGTTGGCGCGTATGCTGCATACCTTGAAAAAAGCGCTGCGTACCCTGTTTGTGGACGAAAGCTTTTTTACAACCCTTGGGTTTGACTATTTAGGCCCAATCAACGGCCATGATATTCCGGCCATGGAAAAGGTGTTCCGTCAGGCCCAGAAGATGGATACGCCGGTTGCCATTCACCTGAATACGGTGAAAGGCTACGGTTATCAAAACGCAGAAGAGAATCCCGCCGCGTTTCATGGTACGCCGCCGTTTTTCATTGATAATGGCATGACCCAAAAGGACGCAAAAACCAGCTACGGGCATATTGCCTCCGACTTGCTGTCCGAAATGGCCGAGACAGATTCCCGCATCACCCTGGTTACTGCCGCCATGACGCTTGGCACCGCAACCGATGGATTTGCGGCCAATTATCCGCGTCGCTATTTTGATGTGGGGATTGCCGAAGAGCACGCGGTAACGCTGTGTGCCGGGCTTGCCAAAGGCGGCATGCGCCCGTATTTCTTTGTGTATTCCACCTTCCTGCAACGCGGGTATGATCAGGTAATGCACGATGTTTGCATTCAAAACCTGCCAGTCATCTTCATGCTCGACCGTGCGGGACTTGCCAATGGTGACGGGGAAACGCATCAGGGCTTGTTTGATATCGCCTATCTGCGCCATATCCCTAATATGCGCATACTTGCGCCTGCGGATACCCGGGAGTTAACGGAAATGATCAAGGCCAGCCTGCAGTTTGATGGCCCCTGCGCCATCCGCTATCCCAAGCGAGCCGTGGTCAGCGATGCGGACACGCCGAGCGACCCGTTTGTGCTTGGATCATGGAAAACCTTGATACAAGGGGATCAGGGCGCGATATTAGCGGTTGGCAGCATGGTGGCAGCGGCGATGGATGCTGCTGCCGCACTGCGCAGGCAAGGGATAGCCCTTGAAGTGATCAATGCGTCCACAGTGAAACCACTGGATACGGCCGTACTGGCACGCCTGGCGAAAGCAGGAAGGCCTGTGTTCACCTTGGAAGAACATGTGCTTGAAGGCGGATTTGGCAGCGCTGTGCTGGAATACGCTGCAACACAGCAACAGGGTCTGACCGTGCACCCGATTGCGATTGCGTCTCAATTTGTCAAACACGGTGACCATAAAACGTTGCTTAAAGAAACCGGGCTGGACGCGGAATCGGTTCAGAGAACCATCGCGAGCATAATGCAACCTGCAGGGCAGACCGATGAGCGATAAAACACGCATTGACATCGCCATGGTCGAGCAGGGCTTTGCCGACAGCCGAGCTAAAGCGCAAGCGCTGATTATGAGCGGTGTCGTATATATTAAAGAACAGAAGGTCTTAAAGCCCTCCGAAAAGGTTTCTGAAACCGATGGAATCATCGTGCGCGGGCTGAAATCACACCCGTATGTCAGCCGTGGCGGACTGAAGCTGGAAAAAGCGCTGCATAGTTTTGCGTTGGATGTCACCGGCATGATAGCACTGGATATCGGCGCGGCGACCGGCGGGTTTACGGATGTGCTGCTGCAAAAAGGCGCAAAGCATGTCGTCGCCGTTGATGTGGGGTATGGCCAACTGGACCTGAAAATCCGCAACGACGAGCGTGTAACGGTTCTGGAGCGCACCAATGCCCGGTACATCACCAGCGAAATGATCGGCGGTCGGGTTCCCGACATTACGGTTATGGACGTGTCCTTTATTTCCGTAAAACTCATTTTGCCAGCAGCGGCCGCATTGATGAACCATCAAGGTATATTTTGCATATTAATTAAACCCCAGTTTGAAGCCGGACGGGAAAATGTGGGGAAACACGGCGTGGTACGCGATAGCAGCGTGCGGGCCGGTGTCATTAAAGATGTGCGCGATTTTGCAGTGCAAATAGGGTATACCATGACAAAGCTGGACTTCTCACCCATTAAGGGACCGGCAGGCAATGTGGAGTTTCTGGCCATGCTACAGCCTGCTGCAAGCGGCAAAGCAATGATTTCGGATACTATGGTCGACCAGACTGTGGAACAGTCGGAAAATCGTTTGTCTTGCAATGAATGAATATTCACAATATAATATACAGGACAAGTATGAAACAGGAGTGGCCAAATGCGCAATGCTTATCTGCTGATGCACCCCAACCGTACGGACCAGTTTACGATTGCCGAGCAGATCGTATCGGTTTTCCATGCGCAGGGTTTAACGGTATCAACAGAGCCATGGCTTGAAGAAGCGCTGGGTAGCGATTCCCTGTTTGATCATGTGTCTACTCCGGAGTTTGTGATAGCGGTCGGCGGGGACGGAACATTTTTATCCGCCGTACAGCTGGCCCTGCAGTGGGATGTTCCGCTGCTTGGGATTAACACAGGGCATATCGGGTTCCTGATCGAGGTTGCACTGGATCAGATTGAGGAGATCTGCGGGCGGCTGAAAGCCGATGATTATGCCATCGAACCCCGGATGACGCTGGATGTACTGCGCAATGGCGAAACCATGAAGACAGCGCTTAACGATGTGGTCATCAGCCGCGCCGGTTATGCAAGGCTGATCACGGTTAAAGCCTCGGTGGAAAGTGATCTGGTGGCCCGCTACAAGGCGGACGGACTGATTATATCCACCCCGACCGGGTCGACGGGGTATTCACTGTCCGCAGGTGGGCCGATTGTATATCCGGGTGTGGACTGCATACTGCTGTCGCCGATTTGCCCGCATTCTTTGCAGCACCGACCAGTTGTTGCCGATGCATCGCAGGTCATTACCATTGAACTGGACTGCGAACCCGACCAACAGGTACAGCTCGATGTGGACGGCAGAAGCCTATGCAAGCTGGATATCTGCGAAAAGATTACCGTAAAACGGTCGCAAAAGACCGTGAAACTCATTCGCTTTGGTACGCAAAGCTTTTTTCACCGTATACGTGACAAGTTATCCGAGTGGAGCTGTTAAACAGGAGGGAATCGAATGAAAGCAACCAGACAAAAGGCGATCCTCGAAATTATCCGCCAACAGGACATCAATACCCAGGAAGAGCTCGCCGAAGCGCTCAAGAAGCTGAATTTCAATGTAACCCAGGCGACAGTCTCGCGCGATATCAAGGAGCTGCGTTTGCTGAAAACCCTATCCAATGATGGGGTATATCGCTATACCATGGTGGAGAACGTTGAACACACGCTGGATGAACGCTTCCGCAGAATTTTCGGCGAGTCGGTACTGTCGGTATCATCGGCCTATAATCAGGTTGTGATTCGCACCCTTTCGGGCAGCGCGAATGTGGCAGCGGAAATGCTGGACAGCTTAGGCTGGTCAGAAGTCATCGGTACGCTGGCAGGCGATAATACGGTGCTGCTGATTTTACGATCGATTGACGATGTTGCAGAGATCGTATCGAAAATCAACGAAATGCTGCGCTAATCCGCTTGGAAAGGGACGTACACCACTATGCTCAAATCCATGACGGTTCGCAACGTAGCGCTGATTGAAGAACTCATCGTCGATTTTCATACAGGCCTGCATGTATTGACAGGTGAAACCGGCGCGGGGAAATCCATCGTGGTGGATTCTATCAATTTGGTGCTGGGGGAGCGGGCTGACAGAGGGTTAATTCGCTCCGGCTGTGATAAAGCAACCGTGGAAGCGATTTTTGATATTTCCGGGAATAACAGTATTCAAAAGCTGCTCACAGATGAATCGCTGGAAGCGGACGGCGGACTGATGTCCGTGTACCGTGAAATCAGCAGTTCAGGCCGCAATGTGTGCCGTGTTTGCGGCGTGATTGTGCCGCTTGCGTTTTTGAAAAATATCACAGAAATCCTTGTCGATATTCATGGCCAGCATGAGCACCAAAGTTTGTTTAACGAGGAATATCACCGCGCATTTTTAGATGCGTTTGGCGACGATGCACACCAAACACAATGTGCGCAGGTGAAAATGCGTTACGCAGCATGGCGCGAGGCCGGGGCAAAGTTTAACGCCCTGCGCAAGGAAAACGCCCAGCGCGCCCAGCGGCAGGAATTTTTGGAACTGCGTATCCGTGATTTGAGAGAGTTTAAACCGGTTGTCGGGGAAAAAGAAACGCTCGTTGCCCAGCGCACAAGGTTTGCCGACCATGAAAAGATTGCAAACGCCCTTAAAGCAATCTATCAAAACCTGACAGCCAGTGAAGGCACCAGCTTAGGTGTCAATGCGCAGCTGCGCGATGCCTTGGAAGAAAGCCAGCGTATCGGAGAATACAGTGAGCGCTTCAAAGCCTTGGCGGAACGCCTGCAAAGCGCGTTTTACGAAGCGGAGGAAATCTCTCTGGATGTGCGCGCCATGGCGGATGATGAAGCCTATGACGAAGAAACGTATGAACAGGTATCGGTTCGTCTGGACGGATACCGTAAGCTTGAAAAGCGCTTTGGCATGGAGGCCGACGAGCTGAGCCGGTACTTTGAGGAGCTGTCTCAGGAGCTGGAGACCATCCAAACGATGGATGAGTCGCTAAAGAAAGCCGAAACGCTGTATAAGCAAACCCTATCGCAGTATCGCAGTGCGGCTGCCGCGCTGACAGCGTCGCGCAAGCAGACGGCGGGCCGCTTGCAGGCGATTATTGAACAACAGCTCAATGATTTAGGCATGGAGCGAACACAGTTTGAGTGCGTATTTACCCCGCATGATCCCAGCGGTCGGCAGCAGCCCTCACCGGATGGCGATGATCATGTGGCGTTCTATATTGCCCCCAACATCGGCGAACCGGGAAAACCGCTTCGGCGCATCGCATCCGGCGGTGAAATGTCGCGCATTATGCTGGCGATGAAAGCCGCTGCTGCGGATAAAAAGCTGATTCCCACCATGATCTTTGATGAAATTGACACCGGAATCAGCGGCCGTGTGGCCGGTGTGGTTGCCGAGAAGATGGATGATATTGCGCGCTATCATCAGGTGATTTGCGTGTCGCATTTACCGCAAATTGCTGCCATGGCGGACCACCAGTACCTGGTGGAGAAAAAAGTAAAGCAGGGCCGTACCATAACGACCCTGCGTGAGTTAACCAAGGAGCAGCGGATTGACGCTGTTGCCAGCCTGCTGGGTATGCAGGCTGCTGGAGAGGAAAGCGGCAGAGTGCACGCTGCGAACATGGTGGAGGCAGCGCAGACCCGCAAGCGGAAGTAATTAGTCCTTTTGCGTATAACCCAGCGTGCGTAAATCGCCCGGCTGGTTGCGCCAATTCAGGCGAATTTTCACCCAGAGCTTTAAATTCACATGTGTATTGAGCAATTTCTCAATATCCTGCCTGGCTCCGGTGCCGATTTGCCGCAGCATGGAGCCTTGCTTGCCGATAATAATGCCTTTGTGCGAGGCACGTTCACAGTAGATGGTCGCATTGATCTCCGTTAGCGTATCGGACACCTTTTCCACACCGAGGACTTCAATACCAATACCATGAGGCACTTCATCCTTTAGCAGATGGAGTGCTTTTTCGCGTATCATTTCCCCGCAAATGAACCGTTCCGGTTGATCGGTTAGCGCATCATCAGGGAAGTAGCGCGGGCCTTCCGGAAGGGCTTTGACCAACACGCTTTTCAGTAGATCGGTACCATCGCCCGTCAGCGCGCTGAGGGGCACGATCTCGTCATATCCGGCTTGCGAAAAGGACTGGATCATGGTCAGCAGCTTTTGCTTGGGCAGAAGATCAATCTTGTTGAGGACAAGAATCTTATAGACAGACTGCTTGCTCATTTCTTCGGCAAGCTTGTGTTCCATATCCCCGGCACGGGAAGCATCGACAACCATGACAAGTGCATCAATTCCCTGCAAGGAATCGTGCACGGATTTCATCATATACTCGCCAAGGCGGTTGTGCGGCTGATGGATGCCGGGCGTATCCAGAAATACAGCCTGGTATGTATCGCCGGTTAGGATGCCCATAATACGGTTGCGTGTGGTTTGTGGTTTATCGGACACAATGGCAAGCTTTTCGCCAAGCAGGCTGTTAAGCAGCGTGCTTTTGCCGACGTTCGGGCGGCCGATAATCGCGATAAAACCGGAATGGAAAGTTGTTGTTTCGCTCATTGAATTTCCTTTCAAGGAAGGTCTTTAGGGCCGAAGCCGTGGGGGAGTAGTTTGGATAATGTGGATTCGTCTTTTTGCTCGTCACCCCAGGCAACGAGAACGCGGATATCCGGGGCAAACTCGTTGAGCACCTGGCGGCATGCGCCACAGGGCCAGGGTGGAGCACTTTCGGCGGCGATGGCAATGGTAGAAAAAGCGGTTATACCTTCGCCGACAGCTTTGAATACGGCGGAACGCTCTGCGCATATGGTCAAGCCGAAAGACGCATTTTCGATATTAGTACCGGTAAACACGCGGCCGTCCTCGCTCATCAAGCAGGCACCGACTTTGAAATGGCTGTAGGGGCTGTAGGACCGATGCATGGCTTCTTTGGCCAGGGCGATTAGTTGCGCGTCGGTGGGAAGTGATTCTCTGTCGCCGTCGCGGGTAACACCGGCCAGGTTCAAGGCCTTTTCTTCCATGGTTCTCATCTCCGTTTGTTCCGTGGGGTTCATATGGTCGTAGCCGAAACAGTGAAATATGCCATGCGCCAACAGATAGCAGAGCTCTCGCTCGGCACTGTGCCCGTATGCTTCGGCCTGGGTCCGCACATGGTCAATCGAAATGACAATGTCACCCAACAGATAGGCTTGTTCATCGGCAGAGTATTCACGTTTAATGCGCGCATTTGCAGTAGCCGCGGTCATACCGCTTGCATAGTTGACTGTCGGGAATGAAAGCACATCGGTTGCTTTATCAATGCCGCGCTGTTGCTGGTTAATTGTGCGAATTTCTGCATCATCTACAAGGGATACACTCACTGCACAGGGCAGCGATATTCCCTCAACGGCGGCAGAGGCATCTGCGACCAAATCCAGTGGCGCCAGTGTATATAGCTTATTGCCCTGCAGGCGGATTAGTTTCATCGCGTTTGGGCTCCTTCGGTTTGGGGGGTGGCGGGTTTCTTTTTTGCCGTAACGGTTCTGGCTTTTTTCACGGTTGCCGTGGTGGCCTTGCCGGAAGCAGCGGGCTTCTTTTTCGCCGTGCTGGCCCGGGGTTTCTTTACAGGGGCTGGCTTTGGCTTGGCAGTTGTTACAGGTTTCGCAGATTCAACATCAGCGTTGTCCTTACCCTTGTCTTTGCCGTCTGCCTTCGGTTCTTGCCGTTTAGCGGGTGGATCGGGATATTCAATGCGTTCGTGGAATACACCGTTGAGAACTGTGGAGAAGGCCTCGGAAATCTTGTCTATGTCCGATAATGTAATCGGAGCTTGACTCAACTGGCCATCCAAAATCTTGTTGGAAACAAGCTTTTCAATAAACGAGCGAATGGTTTTGGGGTTTGGGTTCGACATGGACCGTACAGCGGCTTCCACGGTATCAGCCAGCATAATGATGGCGCTTTCCTTGCTGCGAGGGCGTTGGCCGTCGTAGCGGAAATCATCAATATCCACCATTTGGTCGTCGGACTCTTCCAACGCCTTTTGGTAGAAGTAAATCACCGGGGTATCGCCGTGGTGCTCTATAATAATATCCTGTATCTCATGGGGCAGGCGATAGCTCTGCGCCAGCGCCAGGCCGTCGGTCGTGTGCGCAATCAAAATCGCGGAGGATACAAAGGGATTGGTCATCTGATGGGGGTCTTCCCCAAACTGGTTTTCCTTGAAATACACGGGGCGCTTCATTTTTCCAATGTCGTGGAAGTATGCGCCCACGCGAGCCAGCAGGGGATTAGCACCAATCGCCTCGGCAGCGCTTTCGGCCAGGTTTGCCACGATAATGGAATGGTGATACGTTCCCGGCGCTTCCAGCAGCAACCTGCGCAATAACGGGTGGTTGGGGTTGGATAGCTCCAGCAGTTTGCCGGGGGTAGCGATCTGGAACACGGTCTCAAACACCAAATCCAGCCCCACGCACAGCAGGGACGCGACCACAGCAGCCGCAGCGCTCCACAGACCGCCTCTGAACCCTTCCGCAATCGAGGTGTTGGTCATCAGGCTGATGGACAAAATAATCAGCATGTTGATCGCTGCCGCAACAACACCGGCAATCAAAATTTGCTGCCTGTTGGGCCTGCGCTTAATCATCAGGATGACAATAAACCCACTGATCAGTGCCGGTAGAATGAGGTTGACCATTTCGGTGGAGAAGGTGGAATCCCCGCCCAGAATTAAAGAGCTGACGAGGATGGAAAGCGTGATGTTACCGGCGATGCCGTATGCCATGCCCAGCAGGCTTGTGATGACCATCGCACCCAGTAAAACCGGTGTAGCGGATACGTGAATCAAGCGCCCGCCGATACAAATGCCAAAGGAGATGATGAGCACGATCATTAAAATCGTCAGCTTCATCGGGTTGACAAAATACTCTTTGCCAAACAGCCAGATGATGACAGTAAGGACCGCCATAGCCAGCAGCACAATGAGTGCCCCTCCGAAATACGAAGCGATGTCGAACTCCTGATCGTCCAGCAAGCCAAGACTGCGCAGCATTTCCAGCTGGTTGGCCGTGACGCGCTCCCGCGCTACAATAATGTTTTGCCCCTGCTTGTATACGATAGGCTCGACTGCGTCGCGAGCTTCCTGACGCATGGCTTCGGTGGCTTCCAGATCAATGATCATGTTGGGCTGGATCACTTTGCGCAAAATCGGGGTGACTACATTTTGCAATAGATCAATTTCGGTTTTATACCCGATAATCTGCTGCAAGTACTGAATGGCTTCACTGACATAGCCTTCGCGCACGGTGGAGTTCATCGTGTTTTGTACTGCTGAATTGATGTTATCGTTCAGGGCCAGCATATCCCCGTCGCTTGCCCGCAGCAGCGTATCCATTTGATAGGATGCCAGTACCATTGAAGGGATGAGCGACTCGGCATATTCAAGCTCGGCGGCGTTAAACACATAGGCACGCTGGCCCTTGGCATCGCCGGGGGCTGCCTGCTCCAGGGTGCTGCTGCCGTATTGCTGCACTGCATTGATCTGCGTTAAAATGGTCGCCAGATTTTGCAATACATCGGCCGCGACGCCTTCTTTATGCAGGTAGGTAGGCTCCACCAGTCTGGCGGCTTCTTCCTGCTGCCTGGCAGTCGCGGTCTGGTCGACAACATCCTTGGTGGCGGTTATGGTTTTGTTGGCGATATCGCCGACTTGCAAATGGTAGCGTTCCGGTATAATCGCAACGGAAAACAATACGATCAACACCAGCGATGCTGCGATGAGTATGTAAAAACATTGTGCTGTTTTTGTTTTCAGCGCGTTCCAAACGCGTTTGAGCAGTATTGCGGCCGACAATGATTGACTCGGCTGCGGGGTTTGGGGCAAGTTAAGCGCCATGTTCCGCGTTCCTCCTCAAAAGGGCCTCCTCATGTTTTTCATAAGCCCTGACGATGGTCTGCACCATATCGTGGCGCACGACGTCGGAATGATCCAGCTTTACAATGCCGATGTCCGGGATATCCCGCAAGACAGACATCGCTTGCAACAAACCGGATTGTTTTCCGGACGGCAGGTCGGTTTGGGTGGCATCACCGGTGACAACAGTATGGGAACCGCTTCCCATGCGGGTGAGAAACATTTTCATCTGTTCGGGGGTGGTGTTTTGTGCTTCGTCTAAAATAATGAAGCTGTCTGATAAGGTGCGTCCGCGCATATAGGCCAGCGGGGCAATTTCCAGTATGCCTCGTTCCTGCAAGCGCTGGTAGGACTCCGCACCCATCATATCAAATAACGCGTCATATAAAGGACGCAGATAGGGGTCAACCTTCTGGCTCAAATCGCCGGGCAGAAAACCGAGCTTTTCGCCCGCTTCCACGGCTGGGCGGGTGAGTACGATGCGCTCCACCTGCTTGTTGCGAAGTGCGACAATGGCAAGTGCCATGGCCAAATAGGTTTTACCTGTACCCGCCGGGCCGACGGCAAAGGTCAGCTCATGTTCGCGGATTGCTTTTACATAGTCGTACTGGCCCAGTGTTTTACAGCGGATGGGTTTGCCGCGGTGGGTGATGGCGACGATTTCAAAGGCGATATCGTCGATACGGTCAAGCTCTCCGCGTTTAGCCAGCGCTAAAGCGTAGCGGAGGGTGATGCGATCCACCTGGGCGTTTCGGCTAAGCAAATCACTTAGCTTTTCAACCACAGCACAAGCCATGTCGACGCTTTCCTGCGAGCCTGTAACGCGAAGCTCGGCTCCCCGAACAGACAGGGTTACGCCCAGTTCTGTTTCAAACAACGGGACATTCTGGTCGTTTGTGCCAAACAGCGACAAGCATGAGTCCATGCTTTCCAATGTAATGACAGCCTGTGTTCCTTGTGCCAAAAGCAATCCTCCGAATCTATCAATGTATCGTAATCATACCGCAAATCATTCGTTTGTCAATGCTGGAGCGGGTTTCTCCGCTTTCTTCTCATCACCGGCGGCGATACGGATATCCTCTGCGGTCAGGGTCATGAGTTCGTCCTTGGTTATGTCGCTTTGCTTGGCAAGGCGGTTGGCCTGCGCACTCACGGCACGTTCGAACAAGTTGCGTACCCCGCGCGCGTTGCCAAAGCTGCGGTTGTTTTCAGAGAAGGTTTGTAAATAATTTTCCAGCAATGCATGGGTTTCTTCATCCACGGTATAGCCACTTTGCTTGCAGCGCATGTCGAAGATATCCAGCATTTCTTTGGCGGTATAATCGGCAAAATACAAAAAGCGGTTAAAGCGGCTTTCCAGCCCGGGGTTGGAGGCGATAAACCCGCGCATCAGTGCCGGGTAGCCTGCAACGATGATGACCAAATCGTCCCGGTGATCTTCCATAGCCTTAAGCAGCGTATTCACCGCTTCCTGGCCGTAATCATTCTCGGTTGTACCGGTCAGGGCATAGGCCTCGTCTATAAACAGTACACCGCCCAGCGCTTTTTGGATGATTTCAGAGGTTTTAATGGCGGTTTGGCCGACAAACCCGGCAACCAGTCCACTGCGGTCGGTTTCCACTAGATGACCCTTGGACAAAATCCCAAGCACTTTATAAATGCGTGCCATCAGCCGGGCGATCATGGTTTTGCCGGTACCGGGGTTTCCGGAAAATACCAGATGGAGTGATAGTTCATCCACCGGGAGATCGTTCTTTTTACGGAGTTCCTGAATCGTAACCAGGTTGACCAGGCTTTCAACTTCATCCTTTACAATGCGAAGGCCGATATAGCTTTCCAGCTCTTTTTTCAGGTCTTCGATTGTCTCCTGCACTTCCGGCTGAGGTTCAGGTGTATCCTGCGGGGCGGACGTATCCGGCTGGGCCGTCGTCTTTTCAGCGTTTTGCTTAACAACGGGTTCGCCGCCGGCCTGCAAGGTGGGCAATCCCCATAAATCGTCTGCAATGCGCTTGAGGTTGGATTCCGTCATCTCCTGGATGACATCCATTTGAAGTTTTATTATCTCGTCTTTACGATCCATGCGGATACTCCTTATGCTTACATAGTCATTGCAAATTATATCACGCTTTTATCGATTCGCAAACGTGAACATGGCATGCGGGCGTTTTCACGGGGTGCTTGTTCATGGTATAATACTGGCAAAACGAGGTGGAAGTATGAATAAGTGGGATAAACGGTTTATGGAAATGGCACAGCTGATTGCGGGGTGGACCAGCTGCTATCGCAAAGGCCGTGCTATAGGAGCGGTGATTGTCAAGGATAAGCGCATCATGACCACGGGGTATAATGGCGCACCGGCAGGTATTAAAACCTGCCGCGAACGGGGCGAATGCCTGCGCGATAAGCTGAACATCCCCTCCGGTACGCATGCAGAGACCTGCTACGCCATCCACGCCGAGCAAAACGCCATTATTCAGGCGGCCAAGCTGGGCATTTCGGTGGACGGCGCAACGCTGTATTGCACGCACCAGCCCTGCTCAGTGTGTGCCAAAATGATTGTCAATGTCGGGATCAAGCGCGTGATTTATCAGCACAGCTATCCTGATGCGTTTACGCTGGAGCTATTCAAAGAAGCGGGCGTAAAAATGGAACAATATACGGAAGAATAATTACTTCTTCGGTTTTTCAAACGGGAGCTCTCCCAGGCAATAGCCGCGCAGCCGGTTCACCGTGCGTTCGATGGCGTTTTTTGAGTTGCCCCAGGAGAGATCCTTGTTTTTATAATCGAATTTCTGGATGAACCATTGCAGGTCGGATTCATCGCTGGAAAGACTTGTTTGCATCAGTTCAAAGCAGAGCGCGACGAACTCCCTGCGCTTGTCCGCCTTTAGCTGTTTTTCGCTTGCTTCAATCAAAGCGGCGGCATGGGGAATGCACAGGCCTTTGCTCTGGCTGAAGGTTTGCTGGAATTTCGTATCGGTTTTCCACAGATATATCAGCGTATAAATATAGCGCTGCATATGTGCGTCAATGGTTTGGCATACAATACAGCCATCGGTGAGCGCGCGCAGCCCTTCGGCGATCTTTTTTACGTCCAAATCCCGTCCGCGTGTGGGCAGGATGCTTAGTTTTTCAAGTTTAGTCATCACCTGCGCAGCGTGCGTATCCAGCATCAGTGCGTGGGGCAGGCGGTTGCCGAACTGGAACATCATCTGCTGATGCTTCTGGCAGACGCCGATTTCGTTGGTTTGTACACGGACCTCCGGCTCCATCACGCTGGCACCCAGTGTGCGTTCAACCTCGCTTGCCTCGGTTTTAGCCTGCAAGGTACACAGCATGCAGCTGCCCCCGTGCTCCAATGCGTCCCATACGGGGATGGTATCGATCTGATATTTCATCGTCTGCCTCCGCGCAATTTCAGTACTCGTATCGTAACAGAAAACAGGCGGCACAGCAAGCTGTATACGCGTTGCTTCGCTGGTGTAAGAATGCTATAATCAAGGCAGATTAGGAAGGGGAGGGCAAACAACTTGCGTACCCGAATTAGTAACTGCATTTTAGTGCCCGGCGTGGAAGCCGAAGACCATATCACGTTTATCAAAAACGCCGAGGTACAGGTAGACGGCAGTCTGATTGCATATGCCGGACCTGCCGATAGCGCCCCTGCATTTGCAGCGGAACAGGAGATTGACGCAAGTGGCAATATCTGCATGCCGGGGCTTGTCAACCTGCACACCCATACGCCGATGACGCTGCTGCGTTCCGCCGGTGCCGATCTGACGCTGGACGACTGGCTCAACCAAGTGATTTTCAAACTGGAAGCGCAGTGGGATCATGATCTGATCCGCACAGCGACCGACCTGGGGTGCATGGAAATGCTCCGGTTCGGAACGACATCGTTTTGCGATATGTACATGTACACCGATACCATAGTTCAGTCCGTGCGGGAAAACGGAATGCGCGCGTTGATTGGCTATGGGCTGATTGACACGGACGGAAGCTGCAAGGATCTGGAGATCGGCGTGAAGCTCGCCAAGGACTGGAACCATTGCTGCAATGATCGTATTCGTATCGCCATCGCACCACATGCCGAATATACCTCGACCCCTGAACTGATGAAAGCCGCTGCCAAGGCCGCTATTGAGATGAATCTGCCGTTCCATGTTCATGTGAGCGAAACCAAGGCCGAGCACGAAGGCTGTATTACCCGCAGAGGCATGACACCGCTGCAGTATCTGGATGCCTGTGGGGCGCTGGACGCCAATGTTATTGCCGCGCACTGTGTGTGGCTTTCCAAGGAAGATATTGCACTGGCAGCAAAGCACGGTGTAACCATCGCGCATAACCCGGTCAGCAATCTAAAGCTTGCCAGCGGCATCGCGCCGGTTGCGGCTATGCTGAAAAACGGATGCAAGGTTGCGCTGGGTACAGACGGTGTTGCCAGCAACGATAACCTGAACCTATGGGAAGAAATCAAACTGATGCCGATGCTGCAAAAGGGAACGACCCATGACCCGACAGTGGTTACACCGGCACAGACACTTGCGGCGGCAACCCGTATCGGTGCCAAAGCAATGGGGTATGAAAACCTCGGCTTACTGAAAGCGGGCTATATTGCCGATTTGATTTTAGTGAACATCCACACGCCGCAGATGACACCGAGTATGCATCTGGAATCCAACTTGATCTATGCCTTGCAGGGCAGCGATGTCGCCATGACGATGGTCGATGGCAAGGTGCTGTACCAAAACGGGGAGTATACAACGATAGACGCAGAAAAAACCCTCCGCGACGCCAATACGGGCGCGGAGGATATGTACAAGCGCTATCATGCGCTCAACTAATAAGTAAAGGTAGGTTATTGGACTGGTACGGTAATCATATCGGTCAGTTCATGTTCTTTACCATACAGCGTCAGCGTAAGTGGTTTGCCTTCTAATAGGCGAATGCTTACGCTGTTTGCTACCTCCACACGCAGCCGCCGGCCACGGTACTGAATCTGGAACGCATAGCCTTCCCATTTGCCGGGCAGGAAGGGTGTAAAGTGCAGGCCATCCACGGTACGCATTCCGGCAAACCCGTGCACGATGGACAGCCAGCTTCCCGCCATGCTGGTAATGTGCAGACCGTCGTCGGTATCGTGGTTGATGTTATCCAAATCCAGCCGTGCGGTGCGTTCAAACATTTCCACAGCTTTGTCGTGATAGTGCAGCTCGGCCGCGAGAATGGCATGCACGCAGGGCGAGAGGCTGGACTCATGCACGGTCATCGGTTCATAGAAGTCGAAATTGCGCTTTTTGGTGTCCGCATCGTAGAGATGATTGAGGAAATACAGGCCCTGCAGTACATCCGCTTGCTTGATAAAGCAGGAGCGAAGGATGCGGTCCCAGGACCAGTGCTTGTTGATGGGTCTGTTGTTTTTGGGCAGGGCGGAGGCTGACACCAGCGCCTTATCCATAAAGGTGTCATGCTGAATGAAAATGCCCATATCCGTATCTTCGGGGTAATACATATTGTCGGCCACGGTCCGCATACGATCCACGGTATCAGCGGATACGCCAAGGGCTTCCTGCCTGGCGGGACTGGCCTTTTGATACATATCGCAGAAGAATTCGATGCTCCATGCCGCCATGCGGTTGGTGTACCAGTTGTTATTAACATTGTTTTCGTACTCGTTGGGGCCGGTGACACCATGAATCATAAACCGCTGTGTGCGTTGGTTATAGTGCGCGCGCCCAGCATAAAAGGCAGCAACACCAAACAGCACATCCAGTCCTTCTGCAAGGGCATAGCTGTCATCCCCGGTGTAGGTGATATAGTCAAATATCGCGTGCGCAATGGCTGCGTTTCGGTGAATTTCCTCAAAGGTGATTTCCCATTCGTTGTGGCATTCCACGCCGGTGAAGGTGACCATGGGGAACAGCGCGCCGGGCAGGCCCTGCATACGGGCGTTGTGATAGGCACCGGGAAGCTGCATATGCCGATAGAGCAGCAACTGCTTTGCCACTTGCTCGCCGGACACCGCCATATACATGGCAAAGCAATAGGCCTCCGTATCCCAATAGGTGCCACCGCCGTATTTCTCGCCCGAAAAGCCCTTGGGGCCAATGTTCAGCCGTGCGTCCTCACCGGTATAGGTGCTCAGCAGCTGGAAGAGGTTATAGCGTATGCCTTGCTGGGCTTTTTCATCCCCGGTGATTTCCACATCGCAGGCTGCCCAGCGGCCCTTCCACACACTGCTGTGGGTATCCAGCAGACTGTGAAAACCGGTCTCCCGCGCTCTGGCGGCGGCTTTCAGCGCAAGGGTAATCAGCAGTTTAATATCCTGATCGCGGTCGGTAAAGCACAATACGTATTTTTCGATGGATGCTGTTTGTCCTGCGGCGACTGTGCCTGTATAGCGGGCTTCTACATAGCCTTCATTGAGCGTTTTCTCGGACAGGTCCAGTTCGTCGGCCCAAAGACTCATGGCCGCTGCTACGGTAAAGCGCGGGGTACCAAACGGGTTTTCTTTGGTGCGGGTCAATAAGCCTAAGGCGTTTTCGGTTTCTTCTTCCTGCAGATGATCCCAAAAGGTTTCATCGTAATTGCTGTCCAGGTTTTTCACATGCCCGTCCAGGTAGGGAACCATTTCGATCTCCGCTTCGTGGTCTGGCGTTACGGTATAGGAAATCGCCATCAGTTCTTTTTGCGCAGCGGATAAAAACCGCTGCACTTTGATGGCTGTTTTGCCTTTGCTGGTTGTCACGGTAAAACTGCGGCGCAGGACACCGGTTTGCATATTCAGCTCGCAGCTATAGTCCTCATAGAGCATGGCGGCCAAATCAACGGTTTCGCCATCAATGATTACGCGGATACCGTTCATGCGCACGGCATTGATGACTTTGCCGAAATATTCCGGATATCCGTTTTTCCACCAGCCGACGCGGGTTTTGTCGGGGAACCACACGCCGCCGATATAGGTACCGACATGCGCATCGCCGGAGAAGTCTTCTTCAAAGTTGCCGCGCATACCCATATAGCCGTTGCCAAGAGACATCAGGCTTTCTGACAATCGTATCGCATCCAGATCAATACCATGCTGCAAAAGCTTCCAGGGATGAATAGTGAATGACACGTAAACTCCTCCTATAGTACATTGCGCTTGATGGCAAACAATGAGAAATGCAAAGTATAGTGCGGCAGTGGCAGTGTGGATGGAGTAATTAAATAGTCGCTCAATCTAACCGCCAAAGCATCGCCTTTTCATTATAAGCGTATCGCATGAATAATATCAATGTTCCGCTGTAGAAAAATGCGCGATTTCCAGACAGAAAATCGCATTCTCATCTTGCAAAAATATAGAAACTATGCTACGATATTTTGGCTGTAACAGCCTTGGGATTATAGCTCAGTTGGTTAGAGTGCCACGTTGACATCGTGGAGGTCGATGGTTCGAGCCCATTTAATCCCACCAAGAACCCCTGATCCTGTCAGGGGTTTTTCATTTATATACATGTTGTGTTCATATACATCCCATGATACAATAATAAAAACCTGAATGAGGGATTTGTACATGCAAACAGGCAACGATTTCTATACTTCCCGGGAAGAAGCCGAAGCCTTGCTCAAAGAGACTCTCGAAGGCAAGGAAACCAAGGATGAAACCGGATCCAAAGAAAAAACTGCCCAGAAGCGGAAAAAATATATAAGACGCGGTATTTATTTTTTGATTATCGCTGTCATGTTAGCCATGCTTGGCAAAGTATGGTATCAAAAAATCAATAACGAAATTCCAAGTTTGTTTGGCTATCAGCTATATGTTGTTGAAACCGGCAGCATGGTGCCTACGCTGCCGATCGGAACCAATATTTTGGTCAGGCAGCTCAATGACAGCATGGAACTGCAGGTAGACGATATCGTAACCTATTCGCACGGAGACACGGCCGTCACGCACCGAATTATTGAACTTGTCCCCGGGGAAGATGGCATTCTCCGATACCAAACCAAGGGCGATAACCCGGACAACTCCAAGGACCCGTGGCTGGTTGAACGCGAGGATATACGCGGTATCGTGGTAGGCCACTTCTCACTATCCAGTCTGTTTGGGAATTAGGAGTAGAGTATGCAGTCGAAGATATTAAAGCAAAACTTTAAACAGCCGCAGCCTGAAACCTATATTGTTCAGGCGACGGATGTTACCTCCGGCGAGATGTACCGCTACCCTGATGAACACGAAGAACCAGTACTCAAGAATATCAGCTTTGATGTAAAAATCGGAGAATGCTGGGGCATTATCGATAATGAGCCGTTTGAGGTTGAACTGCTGATGCAGATCATCGGCAACGTACGGCCTTATGGCAGCGGTCGCTGTTCGCTGGCCGAGCAGGGCATGATGAGGCGCAAGCGCCGTATACTGCCGCATGTGTTTTTTATCTCCGGCGGCGACACGGTACCCGGCAACCTGAACACGCTGGAGTACCTGATGTATGTCACAGCGCGCCGGCGCATTCCCGACCGCAAACGGCAGGCATCGATCTTGCAAGCGTTGCTGGATTCGGGCCTGTACTACCTGACACTGGTACCGATGAAACAATTAACACAATCAGAGCGTGCAGCCATTTGCCTGTTATCGGCGGCCATGTCCAAAGCGTTGCTGGTGGTGTTCTCCGTGGCTGAACTCAGCTTTCCACCGGCACTGGCCAAGGGAATCCATTACATTGTTGAGCTAATTAAAAAACGTGGCGGCGCGGTACTGATCGGCGCACAGGATTGCGATCTGGTGCAGGAAGCCTGCACGCACGCAGCGTTTATGGTTGGCGGCGAGTTTAGAAAAAGCGGTCGGGTCGATGTAATGCTCAAAACCTTGGACCAACGCGCGTTTATTCTGATCAGCAAAACACCAAAGGTGCTGGAAGAGGCAATCAACCGTGAAGCCCCGAACCTGCAAACCTACCGGTTTGACAATGAAGTCCATCTCTATGTCCGCAGAGGCGAGTCAATTTCGCAGGCGCAGCTGATGCAGCTATTACTCAGGACCGGGGTAACGGTGGACACCATCAAAACAAGCAAACCAACACTGGAAAACGCGTATCGGGAGGTGCTTGCCGGTCATGTTATATAATACAAGCTTTATCCGCAAAGAGTTTCGAAACTCCTATACGCAGCAAAGTTTTTCCTACCGGCGGCAGGTGGCGCTTGGCGTATTTCTGGGTCTGCTGACGTTTGCGCTGTATTTCAGCCTGCAAACACTTAAAGAAAGCGTACTCAATACAGCCGCGCCGTATCTGTTGCTGCCGAGCTTCTTTTCAACGCTATACATCTATCTGTTTGTATCTCTGCTTTTCAATGTCTGGCTGTATATTGCCAACTACGAATACATGACACTGCTGGAGGTGCAGGAGAACCGCTGGTATGCGCTGGTGCAGCTCTGGTACAGCCCCATGCGCTTGATCGCATCCAAAATCGTTGCACGCATTTTGGCGCAGCTTGGTATTTACACCGTGGGGTATATTGCAACCATCTTCCTGACATCGTTCCTCAAGTTCCCGCTGGTCACAGATTATTTATTCACCATGTATTTAATGGGCATGCTGGACGTTGTCCTCTTGGCGATGCTGTCGCTGACGATGTCGCTGTTTATCCGGGATATGTACAACGCGCGGTATATGGTCGGCATCGTGGCGATCTGCGTGATCGGGTTTAAGCTGATTAGTCAGTACTTTGCCGTACTATCGGACAGGGCGCGCATGGGCAACCTGGCCAATATGTTTGATTCCACCCAAACCATTTATATGGCGGTGGTTGGCTTCATTATATTGGTGTGTATCGTATTGTGTATGGTCAAGGGCATTTATCTTGCCAGAACTTATAATGCGCCGATGCTGCGCACGCTGCCGCTGCTAAAGCAAAAGCCGGAAGGCACAGTCGTTGTTGGCGTGGCTAGCGACAAAACGAAAAAGAACGAACGTGTGCTGGAAGCATATACCTCACCACGAGGCAATCCCAAACGGTGGAATCTGCCCAGTTTAATTTCCAGTATCCTTGTCATTGTTGCTATTGTGGCTATGGTGCTTGTGAACATCGTCGTGCTGGCGTTTGGCTACGCTTCGCCGGATAAGGAGACCAGTATTTCCGGCGTGATCCCATACATTTTCCAGTCCTACACCATGGAACCTGCAATTATGTACAATGATGTAGCGTTTTTCCGTAAAGTGGACACGCAGGAGAAACTGCAGGTGGGGGATATCCTACTTTATAAAGATAATGCGGAAAGTGTCAGCGTTGGCGAACTAAAAGACTTTGTTCTGGATGCGGAAACCGGCGAGCCGACGGGGGAACTGGAAACCGACATTCTGTACTATGCAGATGAACGCTACCGCGGTATGGCAGCCCAAACGGTGAATCGCGAAAAAGTATATGGTGTCCATACCAGCAACAACCGATGGTTTGGCGCGATTGTATTGTTCGCCAATACCATTATCGGGCGTTTGATTTTACTGCTGATACCCACGTTCCTGATTTTCTTCTATGAACCGATTACCGGATTCTTCAAAACGATCAGCAAAGAAAAAGTGGAAAGTGGTCAAAGTGAGTAAACAATTACGCAAATGTTAACACTATGCGTATGAAATAGAATATATAGGCACAAAGTACTGGCATAATAACCAATATACGATTGTATAAATTGGTTATTATGCCAGTATTGCGTAGAATCGTAATAAATTAACGATAAATTGTTACGAATATGTTTACATTTAGAAACAAATGGTATATACTCCATATAAAGATGCAAGCGATGCACGCGGATCGATCAATCCGAAGTACTGAGATGGTATCAAAGTATGCAGCGACTTGCTCTAAAGACAAGAGGAGCGTAGAAACATGAAAAAGAAACTGCTACTGGTAGTACTCGCACTCGCCATCCTGACGTCTCTTACTGCCGGTACCCTGGCTGTCTACACCAGGACTGTGACGAAGACCGCAACGGTTGAAGCCAAGCGGTTTGCGTTCAGCGCTGATGGCAGCATCGAGGGTGGCAAAGAGGAGATCAGTCTTGCGCCGACCGAATCGATGGATTATAATTTTTCCATCGCCAACGTTGCCACAAAGAATGGTCCCGTTGCCGAAGTTCCCCTGAAGTACGATGTGACGATCACGTTCGGTGGCGCGCTTGAAGCGATGCCCGGCTTGACGGTTACGCTGTACCAGGACGGGGAAAAGGTTGGAGACTACACCGAAGGACAAATCAAGTTCTCTGCAGAGTCCAAAGCGGGCATACTGTTTGACGAAAGCTATGTTGTCACCATGACTTGGGCCGACACAGCTGATGACGATGTTCAGACCACGACGGGCGCTGCCAAAACGTCCGTAACAGAAGGCCTCAAGGTCGTCGTCGTTGCTGAACAGGTTGTCGCACCCGATCCTGCTTAATCAGGCAGCACGGTACGTACTAAAGTAGATGCGCGCCGTGCAGGGCGATATCCCTGCACGGCGCATCCTTCACTTTAAAGATCGATCCGCAGTGGATCCAGAAACGAAATCGAGAAGGGGATGAAACGGCATGCGCAAATCAGTGCGAATCCTCATACTGGTTTTAATGCTGTTTACATCGCTGACCGCCGGCACGCTGGCCGTTTATACAAGCAGAATTGACCTGGCACCCGTAAAGGTTGCCGCCAAACGCTTTGCACTGGGCGTAAACCAGGGCGGGCAGGACGAATTCACTTTACAAATAGGACCCGGTGAACTGGTAAGCTATCAGTTTGTCGTTACAAATGAGAATGCGAATAACGAAGTGTCCGAAGTGGACATGGACTTAATCATAAATGCGGACTTTTCACAGATTCACGCGAATCTGCCGGATATTGACATCAAACTGCTGAAAGGCGACGCTGAAGTGGCCTCGGCAAATGCCTCGGGACAGCTCAGCTACTCGGATACCCGCTTGTTCCGTGCATCCCAGCCTAAAACGGTGAATTATTACCTTACATTTTACTGGAATGATGCTCAAGGGTCCGGTACTTTGCCAACTTCCGGCAGCGCCGCATTACCGTTAACGATTTACGTGAAGGGAGTACAGCATGTATCTTCTTCAGAATAAAAAAACAAGGCCGTACATGGTCATACTCAGCATTTTGGCATTGATTGCGCTATCCATGCTGGGTCTGACTTTGAGTGCATATGTAAAACAAGTGAACCTGTTTGACGATGGCTGGGTAGGCCCCAAGTACTTTGCCTTTGAGCTGGATGGCGATACGGCCACAAAAAGCCTGGCACCGGGGAATAGTGTTGAGTACCGGTTCTCGGTCAAGAACTATAACCAGGACGGTACCGCGCAGGTTGACCTGCGTGTCTCTATTGAAATTAAATTTCCGGAAAAACTGGCAGGTACGGGAACCATCAAAGCGGAGTTGTACCATGGTGAGGACTTACTGGCAAGCGACTTGGGATCCGGTACACTGGCTGCAACCGGCAGCACGCTGCCGGGCGGAACCCAGACAAGCGATGCGTATACGCTGCGCCTGACCTGGCAGGACATGGACATGGAGTATCTAGGCACGATAAAATTGGAAGAGTTTGAAGTGTCGGATATTGAGTTCAACGTTTCGGCTTACCAATAATAGAGTAGTAACGGTTAGAGTAGAAAGGAGGATGCCCTGTGAAAAAAATGAGAACGCTGCTGCCTATTATTTTACTGGCTTTGGTTGTGGTAGCGATGAGTTCCGGTTCGCTGGCGATTTATACGCAGACGCAAACGCTGCGCGGCCAGCTGTACACGCGCATCTTTCTATTGTCCGGAGATGAGATAACCACCAATTACGAGTTCGGGCTTGGCGGACTGCGACTGTCGCCTGGGCAGAGCGAACAGGAACTGTATCGCTTTACGCTGACAAACACGCAGAACGGAACCATCAGCGATTATGGGATGACGGTTAAAATATGGTCATCCGGCATGGCCGATGCCATCTCATCGATGAGTGGCTTAACCTTCTACCTGTACGATGTGTCCAATGAAGGCGGTGCACCGGTATTATCTGTATCGTCCGGTGAACTGGCACTCAACGGTTTGTATTTTCCCGCCAATGTCAGCAAGACAAGCGAGTACCGCTTAACAGCCCGTTGGGCTGATAATGGTGATTCTGCGCTGCAAACCGAAGCTGGCAGCACCGGGCAGAAGTTTCCTGTTCAGATTTATGTATCCGCACAGGCTGATAATTAAACGATACGAATCAATAGGAGTTAGAACATGAACGCACGAGGACGTAAGGCCAACAGGATCAGGCGAGTCGCTGCTTTGCTGGCGACTGGCCTTATTGTGCTGTTTGCGTCCCAAGCGCTTGCCGGATACTTTAAATCCCGTACGTTTACGGCCGGTGTTGTACCGGATCTCTCTAGCGTTCCGACGCCTACTCCCACGCCGACGCCAACGCCGACGCCAACGCCGACACCGACGCCAACCCCGACACCGGAACCTACACCAACCGGAAACGGGTTAGTCTTTGGCAATAGTTTCAGCTTTGTGACTGCGAACTGGAACAATGCCTACGATGGGTATTTCAGCGGTGGATCAATGACAGCGGATAACGTGAACCACAAACTGCATTTTGATTTAACTTTCACCCTGCCGGAAAACTATAGCAAACGACATCTGAGATGGAACCCCGGTTGGTTCTACTCCTTTAAGCTCAGTGTGCCTGCAACCAATTTCTATGAAGAGTCGATCTCAACGGCTGGCAACGGTGTTACGACCTTTGGCACAGGCCAGGCCCAGCTGCAAAACGCAAACTTTGCACCGGGTGAAAGCAAGAATGTCGACATCTATTTCTACGGAACGACATGGTATGTTCCCGATTATGATAAGAACGGCAACAGTTACACGGTCAGTTTGAAAACATCCTATACTAGAATCGGTCGCTCGGTGAGTTACTTCCCCTGGTATACCACAGAAAACTACTATGTCGACGCGGATATTACGCTGGTGCTACCAGGGAAGAATGATGAAATAACGATAGTCGAAGAAGGAGAGCTTGTAGGCTCGACACAAAGAAGCATGGACGAACCTATGCTGATGTCGATGGCCAGCTTCGATACGATGGGTGATACCTTGAAGGCTGAACCACAGCTTTTGGAGGAAACGCCGTCGCCGACGCCTACGTTAAGTCCTACACCCACACCAACGCCAACACCGACGCCTACACCTGAACCCACACCGACCCCGAGTCCGACACCCACGCCAACGCCCGAACCCACAACCGCTGGGGAGCTTACCTTCGAAAATACTTTTAAGCTTCAAAACGTAAACTGGAACGGGGCGTATACCGGGGACTTCACCGGCGGAACGATGAAGGTGGATAATTCCAGGCATAAACTGGATTTCGCCCTAACCTTTACACTGCCGGAAGCGTATTCTATGGAATATCTGGCTGCGCATCCCCAGTGGTTCAGCGATTTCAAATTGCGTCTGTATGCCAAGAACGGCTACGACGGCGCTGTCAGCATTGCAGACAGCGGTACGACGTCAAACGGCACCGGGCAGGCACAGCTGCAAAACCTTAGCTTACCGGCAGGAGCCAGCAGCGATAGCGTGAACCTATATTTCACCGGCGGCTCGTGGAATGTACCCAGCTATAATGCGGAAGGCAACACGGTTGTACTGACCCTGAAGGATTCCTACACCAATGTTGGGGTCACTGTGGATTACGATCCTTGGTACTTCACGCAGAAGTACACCATCACCGCTAAAATCACGTTGATCCTGCCGGCGCAACCTACACCGTCGCCAACACCGGAGGCAACAGCAACACAAGCGCCTACACCAACACCCACAGAAACACCTGTCGTTACGGTAACGCCGACGGTAACGCCAACCGAGGAACCGACCGCTACACCGACGATAACAATAACCATTGAGCCGACGGATACACCGACTGGTGCGCCAACGGAAACACCGACTGAGACACCGACTGAGACACCGACCGAAGAACCAACAGACGAGCCGACGCAGGCGCCGACGGATACACCGACCGAAGTGCCAACGGACGAACCGTCGCAGGCACCGACGGCTACGCCGACTGAAGCGCCAACAGCCGAGCCGACGGAGGCACCGACCGCTACGCCGACCGAAGTGCCGACAGCCGAGCCGACGCCTGAGGAAACCGTATCGCCCACGCCAGCGCCTGCCATGGCGATGATGACTGTGGTTGTAGAGACCCCAACGCCGGAGCCGACACCTGAACCGTCACCAACGCCGACACCGGAACCTGCACCAACAGCAGTACCAACAACGGAACCCACTGCAACGCCTGTGCCGGAATCGACAATGGAACCTGAACCTACACCTAATGAAGGCTAAAAAGCCATAACCGTACAAAAAAAGCCTGTGAATCAAATCACGGGCTTTTTGCTTGTAAGGGTTTGTGATTTATCCCAGCTTGTCTGCGTTGAATACCAGCTTGCTGCCCGGTTCTGGAGAACAGCAGTAGGTACGGATATTTGTATACGGGGGAATGGGGCATGGTTCTGCTTTGTCGAAAGTGTCTTGGGTCAGGCCATCAATGTAGTTGCGGAATGTTTGCATGGGGAGCATGGCCAAATCGTGCGACCGCAGCACATGCTCAGCAGGCAGAGTATATAGCTTTTTGGCAGTCTTGGTATACGTGGCCAGGGATTTGCTCTCCCGAAAGAAAAGCCAGGTATGCGGGTTCCAGGTATCGCCGGTCAGCAAGAGCTTCTTTTGCTCTATCAACGCCACAATTGATCCGCCAGTATGCCCTGGTGCGAGGATGAACTGAACGTCCAGACCGCCAAGATCCAGTGTCATTTCTGTCAGGGGCTGTATGGTTTTCGGTGTACCGTTTAGAAAGTTATTCGCCGTATAATCAGGTTCCAGCATCCCGCGCTCGCTCATCCGCTTGAGTATGGCGGTACGGGACGGTCGGCTGACAATTCGCCGACAACGATTTAAATCAACAGGGTGAACAAGAGATTCGCTGAAGTAGTGCTGACCGCAGGCATGGTCATAGTGTCCGTGCGAAAGCACAACGTGTAACTGGCCGCGCACATACGGCGCAATACAGGCGGCAACATCGTAAAAGCCCATGCCCGTATCCCAAAGCAGTGTTGCGCTGTCACCGCGAATGAGCGTCATGCAGACTTTCCCGACATCTTGAATGTGAAACACGTCCGGTAGGGGCTGGGTTACGGTAAAATGTTCCATGCTGCATCCTTTCATTTGTATAGAATAAGCCCCGGCATCAGTTGCCGGGGTGAAACACTATATTATGCTCTCAGGCGTTTGGCAATCCCTGCAAGCGCTGTCAGTCCGTTGTGGAAACCATTTCCGTTATCCAATACGATATCGGCAATCCGTTTGTATGTTGGAATACGTTCTTTGTAGATGCGCTCGATCTCTTCGCGGCCCTTCTGTGCCAGCAGAGGACGTTTTTCCGCACGGATGTCCATGAGAATGTCGTCGATAGGGCGATCAATCAGAACAATATAGCCGTGGGCTTTCATAATCCGCTGGTTTTCTTCCCTGAGCGCGGTACCGCCGCCTGTGGATATGATACCCGGTGTCGCGTTGATCAGCTCGCGCAGAAGCCTCGTTTCCCCGTCGCGGAAGGCATTTTCGCCAAAGGCTTCGTAAATCTGCGCGGTGTTCATGCCGGTAATCTCGGATAGATAAGCATCGGTATCCAGATACGGCATTTGTAGCTCGAGCGCAACACGGCGCCCCAGTGCGCTTTTCCCGCTCCCGGGCATACCCACTAAAAAGATATGCCGTTCCATATCCGGTCCTCTCCTCTCAGGGCTTACTCAGCATTCCGGTTGCTTGATTTGCGTGCAACCGTTGCTTTGCGCAATGTAAACTCAAAGGCCGCGCCTTTTGGCATGGGCACTAAGCGAATCACTTGCCCATGCATTTCGATGATGCGTTTACAGATACTTAGGCCAAGTCCAGTTCCGGAGTCCTTGCCAATGGTGTGCGCTTTGTCGGATTTATAGAAGCGCTCGAATACATGGGGCTGGTCTTCCGGCAGAATGGATGCACCGTCGTTGATCACCGAAACCGTTACTATATCATGCACTATAGCCGTACGAATTGTCAAGTTTCCGCCGTTGTGCAGGAACTTGATGGCATTATCTGTGATATTAAAAACCACTTGCTCAATGCGTGCCTGATCGGCGACGACATAGACAGGCTCATCTGCAAATTCCAGGTGCAGTTGAATGTTCTTTTTGTCAATATCATTCATGCGCCCGATGAGCACGCGGCGAATGGACTCGTGAATGTCATACGCCTGTTGGTCCAGTGTTGCTACGCCGTCTTCCATGCGGCTTAACTCCAATAAATCAGCAATCAAGCGCTTCATGCGCGTGGTTTCGTCTGATACGATGTGCAGGTATTTGGGATAGTCGCTTTCGGGTATCGTACCATCAAGCATGCCATCAATAAACCCATGAATGCTGGTGATGGGGGAGCGCAGCTCGTGGCTGACATTGCCGACAAACTCCCTGCGGTTTTCTTCGATTGTGTTGAGTTTGCTGGCCATGAGGTTGAACGAGTTGGCGAGGTTATCCACTTCATAGAAGCCGGACACATCGGTACGGACGGAGAAGTCGCCCTGGCTCATGGTTTCGGCAGCTTTGGTCATGGTCGTGAGGGGCTTGACGATGATGCGGGTGAAAAATACCGCAAACAGCAGCGCAAGCACTGCGGCAATTGTAAAGCCCAGCACAATTTGGATGACGATATCCCTGTATTCCGTTTCAATGATCTGTGCCCCGGTATGAATGAATACAGCGCCAAGTACAGTGCGGTTTTCCTTCATCGGCACCGCGACGGTAAACACCGTGCCCTCGGCCTCGTTGACGATTTTTGTAATGACTTCCTTGCCGGATAGCACCTCGCGGAATGCTTCGCGCGTATCATTCACAGTTAAGTTGGAAACGGTATTGGGATTTTGAATGAGTACTCTGTTTAAGTTATCTCGCTTACGGCCGTTGCGGTCGACAATCAGGATATACGCATCATAATCGCGATAGACCTGGTTGGCCTTCCACTGTAAATACTGGGAAAAGGATGATTGTACATCGAAGTACTGGTTGAGCTTGGCATCGGTCTCCTGGCTGACAAGGTGCGCAATCTCGCGCGCTTGCAGCAGCAGGTGATCCATGCGGCTTTCAATCATATTGTTGCGGATTGTATAGGCCGAAAAGCCTGCGCCAATCAGCACAACGACCAGCACAATAGCCAGCAGAACCAGAAACAGTTTGGAAAATAACCCGTTAAACATTCATTTCACCTTGATAATTGGGAGCTTAGGGGATGCATCAATGCTTGGAAAGTAGAAGATTGTTGGCAAATGCAGTATAGGCCAGATAAAAATACGGGAGCACAAACAATGAGACAAGCGCGTTAGATATTAAAAATACAGTCAAAGCAGTCTGCGCGATGTTAGGTTGGTAAATGTTATTAAAGAATAGAACAATCATCACGATCACTACAATGGCGACCGGAAACGTTACGGTGATCACAAACCAAAGCAGATGTCGAACCTGCCCTTTCATTTTTTGGAACGATGTCTTAAGCAGCTCCCAGATTCCCGCATCGGGTTGCGTGACAAATAAGTAAGGAAACAGAAACAAGCGAAGTGATACCCAAATCCCCAGAATAATGATGCCGAGTATTAAGATCAGTTGAACGATCAGCTGCGTTAATGTAATGGTCTCCGGAGCTTGTAGATCTAAAACCGTAAAAAAAGTGATTGCAAGAGTGGGGAGTATAAGAACAGTGCTGGCGGCATATGTCTTGAGCGGGTGAAATGGTGCTCTTAACGGATCAAGCCCCATTGCAACCGTCGTCTTCTTCTTACGTATCAGGCGAAGCAGCACAAGATCAAGGCCAAATGTTGTGAAAGGCATGACGACAAAGCTGCATAACTGGTAGATAACGGATGAAAGAGACCCGGCAGGCAGAAAATATCGCTGCAAGGCATACCTGCCTGTTGTTAGCACCGTGAAGATGAGAAAGAGGGTCCACAGTTGTCTGCGATTATGAATGTAGGTTTTCCATGCCTGTTTACGTAGCGCTGCGTTCGTTTGCATTGGTTTCGCTCCTTCTACCCGGTATTTTACGCCATCAGCGTTTGACTTCAAACTTATAGCCCACGCGCCATACGGTGTGTATTTCCCAGCCGTACTGCTCGCAGCCGACCAGCTTTTCCCTAAGGCGCTTTACATGCACATCCACCGTGCGGCTATCGCCATAGAAATCAAAGCCCCATACACGCTGTAAGAGCTGTTCCCGCGTGAACACCATGTTGGGGTGTGAGGCCAGATAGTGCAGCAGCTCCAGCTCTTTTGGCGGCATCTCCACGGGTTTGTCTTCAAACATAACCTCGTAGCTCTGTAAGCTGATGCTGAGCTTTGGAAACTGCAGGGTGTCCGATTCTTCCTTGGTTTCCTCGGTATCGCGCGTACGGCGCAATACGGCCTTGACACGGGCGACCAGTTCTTTGTTCTTAAACGGCTTTGTAATATAATCGTCTGCGCCAAGCTCTAGCCCAAGCACCTTATCAAAGGTTTCATCCTTGGCGGTCAGCATAATCACGGGCGTTTTACTCACCTTGCGTATTTCACGCAACACATCCAGCCCGTCGATGCCGGGAAGCATAATGTCCAGCAAGACAAGCGAAGGAGCATGCTGCTTGAATGCCGCAATCCCTTCGTCACCCCGGGATGCCTCGTAAACCTGATAGCCTTCCTTTTCCAGGTATAGGCGAATCAGGTGGCTGACGTTCTGATCATCGTCGACCAGCAGGATAGACTGTGTATCCATAGCGCTGCTCCTTTATACATCCAATTCTATTTGAGGGTTACCACAGTAACGCCGTCTTCTCCTTCACCATAGACGCCGAGGCGATAACTTTTTACATTCATGTGAGACTTCAAATGGCGCTGTACCCCGGCGCGTAGCACGCCGGTACCTTTACCATGGATGATGCTAACCTCGTGCATACCTGCCATCATCGCTTCATCCAGATATTGGTCAACTTCCGGCAGCGCTTCGTCCACGGCCTGGCCGCGCACATCCAGTTCCAGCGGTACGCTACGGCTGAGTGCGCTGGTTTTGGCATTGACGGATGTTTTCTTCTGCGGTTTTTTATCCAGTAAGCGAAGCTGACTGATGTGGACTTTGATTTTAAGAATACCCGCCTGGATTTCGACTTCGCCTTTATTGTTTGGTAGGCTTAGTACAGTCCCCATGGTGTTCAGGTGTACGATTTCCACATGCTCGCCAACCCGCAGGGTTTTGGGGGCTTGATGCTTGGACGTGGTCTTCTTGGAAAGCTCTTCACTGAGCGAATCAATCCCATCGTTCAGGCGCTTGCGCAGGGCGATGGCCTCGGCGTTGGGCGAGGAGGCCTCCTTGCGCATCTTTTTCAGGTCGGCCAGCACGGATTCGGCTTCTCTGCGGGCGTTTTCCAAAATGCGCTTGGCATCGTCCTTGGCACGGCGAATGTTATCGCTGCGCTTGTTTTCAATTTCGTTACGCAGTTTCTCTGCCTCGTCGCGCAGGCGGATGGTCTCCTGCCGGGCTGACTCGGCAATCACACGTTCCTTCTCGGCAATGCCACGGTGGTACTCGGCGTTTGCGATGACATCTTCAAAGCGGATATCGTTTTTCGACAGCAGCTCCTTCGCGCTGGCAATCAAATCAGCACTCAAGCCGAGTTTTGCGCTGATTTCAAAGGCGTTAGATTTACCGGGAATCCCGATAGACAAGCGGTAGGTTGGCCGCAGGGTTTCGATATCGAACTCCACGCTCGCATTCTCCGCGCCCTTGGTTGTCATGGCGAATACTTTCAGCTCACTGTAGTGCGTGGTTGCCATGGTACGGATGTTCCGCTCCAGCATAAACAGGAGTATGGTTTGTGCCAGCGCAGCACCTTCCGTGGGGTCGGTACCCGCGCCAAGCTCATCAAACAAGACCAAATCGTTCTTGCCGACTTTGGAGAGGATATCCACGATATTCGTCATATGTCCGGAGAAGGTGGACAGCGATTGCTCGATGGATTGCTCGTCGCCGATATCGGCATAGATGTGATCAAACACCGCCAGTTCCGTACCGTTTTCAGCAGGCACATGCAAGCCGGCCTGCACCATCGTGGCAAACAGGCCGACGGTTTTCAGCGTGACCGTTTTACCGCCGGTATTGGGGCCGGTAATAATCAGCGTGGTGAAGTCCTTGCCGATATGAATATTGCTGGGCACAACGGTATGGGGGTCCAGCAACGGGTGGCGGCCACGGATAATGTTCACATAGCCGGAGGCATTCACCTTTGGGGGTACGGCATCCATAGCCCTGGCGAGAATTGCCTTGGCAAAGGCAAAGTCCAACTTGGCAAGTATGTCGATATTGGCGGTCAAATCGTCTGCGACGAGGCCAACCTGATCGCTAAGCGCTTGCAGTATGCGTTCAATTTCTTTTTTCTCGGCAGCTTGCAGCTGTTTCAGGTCGTTGCCAAGCTCCACAACGCTCATGGGCTCAATAAACAAGGTCGCGCCGGTCGCGCTTTGGTCGTGTACCAGACCGGGAACATTGCCGCGGTACTCCGCCTTGACTGGCACACAGTACCGGCCGTTGCGCACGGTGATAATCGCTTCCTGCAAAAACTTGGCATACCCGCTGCCACGGATGATGGAATTGAGTTTGTCGCGTACGCGGTCGCTGACAACGCGCATTTTCTTTCGAATTTGCGAAAGCTCGGTCGATGCACGGTCGGCAATCTCATCTTCACCCAAAATGGCATTGGTAATCTCCTGCTCCAGACCGTGGTCTACGGTCATCAGCGAGGCGAGGGAGGAGAGTATGGGCGTTTGACTGTCGTCCTTGTTTAGCATGCTGCGTGCTGCTCTGGCGGCGGACATACAGCCTGCGACATGCAAAAGAGAGCGGGGCGACAGCATAGCGCCCTTGCGTGCAAGCGATAGTTCGTCTGTTACGTCTTGAAAAGAATGAATCGGGTTTCCGCCGGAATAAGCGGTCAGTGTGACCGCTTCCTGCGTTTCGTTCAAATTGCGCTGAACCTGATCAAAATCAGCTTCCGGTGTCAGCCGCAGGCAAAGCGCTTCGCCCAGCGGCGTGACGCTGTAGGCGGCAAGCTTTTCTCTGATTTTGTCAAACTCCAGCACACGAAACTCACGCTGTATCTTCATGTACTGCTCCTTAACGATACTTAAAGTTTAGTGAACGGATAGGCCTCCCCGTCGGTTTCCACGCGGATGGATGCAATCACCTGCGGGGTTTGGGGCTTGTCACGGAAGTCCGTCGGCGTGCTGACGATTTTGTCGGCCGTTTCGATGCCAGACAGCACCTTGCCAAACGCCGCATACGAGCCATCCAGGTGGGGGCTGTCGCTGGTCATGACAAAGAACTGCGACCCCGCGCTATTGGGCATGGAACTGCGCGCCATGCTGAGTACGCCTTTGGTGTGCTTAAGTGCATTGGTATGACCGTTTTGGGAAAACTCACCTTTGATGCTATAGCCCGGGCCGCCGGTACCGGTGCCCTGGGGGCAGCCGCCCTGAATCATAAAGCCGGGAATGCAGCGGTGGAAGGTCAGGCCGTCGTAATAGCCTTTATTGGCAAGTTCGGTAAAATTACCAACGGACTGGGGGGCAATATCGGGGTACAGTTCGCCGGACATGGTATCCCCGTTTTTCATGGTGATGACAAATGTTGGATTCTTCATTATGTTTGACCCTTTCTGTGGTGCATATTTCATCTAGATATTATAGCAGAACTGCCCAATCTTGCAAGGAAATATGGTGGTTGGGCGATTTACAGGCACAAAGTACATGCTGTTTTTCTGATTCAATTGAAATATGCGGCATAATTAGGTATAATGATTCCATATTCTGAACTATTGGAGGTTGGCGTTAGTGTATAGACTCTTGATTGTAACGAAGTCACCGACGATAGAAAAGATTTTCAACGAGGTCGAAGGCTGGGAAACCATGGGCTTTAAGCCGCCCAGAATACGCAAGTCCTTCGATGACGCAATTGAATGTATGCGTAAGCACCATATCGATGCCATCGGAATCGATACGGAATTTGAAGATCTTGAACAGTGGATGAATGAGCATCAACCTAACATTCCGATGTTCATGCTTTTGGATGATCCGGACCTCCAGCTTGCGGTGATTCGCGAAGTGGAGCTTTTGCTCAACCAAATCCACACCGATGACTCGAATGATGACTATAACGAAGAAAGCAACTTTGCCGCCGCGCGCGAACGCTGGATGAAGTATCTGCTGTCGCGCCTTGCGCCGACAAAGGACGAAATACTCAAGCAGCAGCGTTTGTACCGCTGCACAGACGATCCCCAAAAACCCTGCATTTATGCACGCATCGTGATTCCGCAAGGCGATATGTTTATCACCGAACGCTGGCATTACGGCAGCGAACGCCTGGGAACCGCGCTTAGGAACTTTTTTGGGGAAGAATACCATCAAATGAATATCCACATCGCGGTCGTATCGCCAGAAGAGGTCCGCATCGTGTTCAGCCCCAGGCCGGACAGCCCGGCGGGCATCACACCCGATACGAAGACACGCGAGTTTATACTGGAAACAATGGAACAAATACAGCATTATCTTGGCCTTTCGATGAGCCTGTCCGAGCTTAGAGTACTCAACGGTCTTACGGATTTTGCTGCTGATACACAGTGGTCTGATTAACAGGCAGGAGGACACGGGCATGGGATTCTTTAAAAAGATCATTACCAGTCAGTTTGTTGACGTTATTGAGTGGAAAGACGCTACTCAAAATACTATGGTGCACCGCTACGACATGGACGGCAAAGAGATTATGATGGGCGCGCAGCTTACCGTGCGCGAAAGCCAGGTTGCCGTCTTTGTCAACGAAGGCCAGCTGGCCGATATATTTCAGCCCGGCCGTTATGAACTAAGCACCAGCAACATGCCGATACTGACCAAGCTGAAGGCGTGGAAGTTTGGCTTTAATTCGCCGTTCAAATCTGATTTGTACTTTATTAATACCAAGCAGTTTCTCGACCGCAAATGGGGCACCAGCAACCCGGTCATGATGCGCGATGCCGAGTTCGGCATGATTCGCGTCCGCGCGTTTGGTATCTTTGCGTTCCGCGTCAAAGACCCGGAAGTATTCTTAAAAGAGGTCTTTGGCACCAACGGTATGTTTACCGTGGAAGATGTGGAAGGCCAAATCAAGCGTACGCTGGTATCTGGCTTGAGCGATGCGATTGCCGAAAGTAAAATTCCGGCACTGGACATGGCAGCCAACTACCAGGAGCTCAGCGCGTTTGTGCAAAAAGCGCTCAACCCGCAGGTGGAAACACTGGGGCTTACGCTGACCAATTTCATTATCGAAAACATCAGCCTGCCGGAAGAGGTGGAGAAAGCCATCGACAAGCGCACCTCCATGGGCGTGGCAGGCGACCTGAACAAATACACCCAGTATCAGGCTGCTGAAGCCATGCGTGAGGCCGCCAACAATCCATCCGGTGGTATGGCCGGTATGGGCGTTGGCATGGGTGCTGGTGCAGCGATGGGGCAGATGTTTGCCCAGAGCATGAACGCCGCCAATCAGCCGTCCGCTCCGGCAGCCATCCCGATGATGCCGTGCGTAAACTGCGGCGAGCAGATTACCAAGGGCAGCAAGTTCTGCTCTCACTGCGGCGTGGCGCAAACCAAACCGGATGATACCTGTACCAACTGCGGTGCCAAGCTGGCCTCGGACGCAAAATTCTGCCCGGAATGCGGACAGAAGGTAGAATAATCCATTTGTTATGCAAAATAAAAAGGCTTGCAATTGCGCAAGCCTTTTACTCTGCTATGGTTTAGCGTGAATATGTAAAAGACCACGGCATAGCAATCAATACTTGTGAAGGACTGTGAACATGATAAAAGTACTTGAAATCGAAACAGCAGCGGAAAAAGCTACGATCTGCCGTATGGTGATTGACGCGCTTCCGGAGTGGTTTGGAATCCCGCAGGCAAATGAGAATTATATCAAGGACTGCCAATCGATGCTATTCTTGGCAGCTCAGGTGGGCAACGAGATAGTTGGCTGTATGGCGCTGCATGAAACATCCCCTGTAACTGTCGATATTCATTTCATGGGAGTACTGCCTACATGGCATCGAAACGGTGTTGGTAAGGTGCTGGTAGACGCAGGTAAGGCATTGGCAAAGGAACATGGATATAAATTATTGCAAGTGAAAACACTGGATGCATCTCATCCTGATCCCGGATATGCGAAAACACGGTTATTTTATAAAGGCATGGGGTTTTTACCTGTGGAATGTTTCCCAACGCTATGGGGTGAGGAGAATCCCTGCTTGCTTTTAATTCAAACTGTATAGTGAAGTGTAGCGAATAGTATAGTGTGATGGCTTAATTAATCGTTACTATTTCAGAAACAAGCACATCAATTTTGGGTTGCTAAACATATACAGACGACTGTTATCAACTGTTACAGCTAATAAAACTACTATCAAAACATAACATAACTTTACCAATAGTGTATTTATAGGAAAGTAGAGACTCGGTATAAAGACTATTCTTAAGTAATCTGTTAATATCTTTATAGTTATTCTATGAAGTGCCTGTATTTAGTGCGAAACCTGCTATATAGAATTATAATTAACCAATCAATACCTAAAAGACCAATATTTAGTAAATGCAGAAGTTTGTAAGATGTGAACAAGCCACATATAGAATATACTGCGGCGACTAGATATTCAACCCAAGCGTATTATTTCTCATGCTAGTGTAGCGCAAACCAAACAGAACAGTATTCTTTGTGCCCAACACGGGAGCATAATTGGCCACCTTACACACTATTCGGAGTATAGACAAGAGTAGAATAGACGCAAATATTATAGGTTCGAATACTTAGACCTTAATCATGGTTGCATTCAGAACAGCACGTTTTACATCCGTCTACATTGCTATAATGTGTTTTGGCTTTAACCATCGCATCAAAACAATTGTTGAAGACTCCAAGATAAGTACGGTTGCTAAGACTTGGAAACCAAATACAATCCGAAGTGTGAACTTCATGATCGTTATTTGGATTTTGTGAAGTATCCTCATTCAAGTAATAAGATTGACTCATTCTGTTTTCCTCCTATAAGAAAAGACTATAAGTAACAAAAGATACTATATCTACAATATATAGCGAATATTTAGTTGTGTCAAGTGTAATAAAAAAGACCCCCGATTAATCGGAGGTCTTTTATTTGTTTTGCTTACTTTGATGCTTCTTCAATCGCCACGGCCACCGCGACAGTCGCGCCGACCATGGGGTTGTTGCCCATGCCGATGAGGCCCATCATTTCCACGTGAGCGGGTACGGAAGAGGAACCGGCAAACTGCGCATCCGAGTGCATACGGCCAAGGGTATCGGTCATGCCATAGCTGGCGGGACCGGCGGCCATGTTATCGGGGTGCAGGGTGCGGCCTGTGCCGCCGCCGCTGGCAACGGAGAAGTACTTTCTGCCGTTTTCATTGCACCACTTTTTATAGGTGCCGGCCACCGGGTGCTGAAAGCGCGTGGGATTGGTGGAGTTACCGGTGATGGAAACATCAACCTTCTCCTGAATCATCACAGAAACGCCTTCAACCACATCGTCACAGCCATAACAGCGCACTTTGGCGCGCTCTCCATTGGAATATGCGGTTTCCTTGGCAATCTTGGCGGTACCGGTGGTGTAATCCATCTCGGTCTTCACATAGGTAAAGCCATTGATGCGGCTGATGATAAAGGCCGCGTCTTTGCCAAGACCGTTGAGAATGACGCGCAGGGGCTGCTTGCGCACTTTGTTGGCGGTGCGGGCGATGCCGATTGCGCCTTCGGCAGCGGCAAAGCTTTCGTGACCGGCCAGGAAGGCAAAGCAGTTGGTTTCTTCCCGCAGCAGCATAGCGCCCAGGTTACCATGACCCAGGCCAACCTTGCGCTGATCGGCAACCGAACCGGGAATGCAAAATGTTTGCAGGCCCTCGCCAAGGCATTCGGCAGCTTCGGCTGCGGACTTCACGCCTTTTTTCAGCGCGATAGCCGCGCCCAGCATATAGGCCCAAACGGCGTTCTCAAACGCAATCTTCTGTACGCCCTGCACAATGCCGCGTACATCTACGCCTTTGCTTGTGACAAACTCGGCCATCGAATCAAGATCTTTGAAACCATATTCCGCAAGAACTTTTTCGATCTGCGCTATTCTTCTGTCATATCCTTCAAATGTAGCCATATCTCTCACCTCGTTCTTTCGGAATTATTGTTTGCGCGGGTCGATCACTTCGACCGCTTCGTCAAAACGTCCGTAGGTACCGACGTTCTTTTCGTACGCCTCGGTGGGGTTCATGCCATTGCGGATGGCTTCCATCATTTTGCCAAGGTGCACGTACTTGTAGCCGATAATCTCTCTATCCTTATCCAGGGCAAGACCCATTACATAGCCTTCGGCCATTTCCAAATAGCGGGGGCCTTTGGCAATGGTTCCGTACA
Organism: Candidatus Limiplasma sp.; assembly: GCA_963678055.1. Taxonomy (GTDB): domain Bacteria; phylum Bacillota; class Clostridia; order Christensenellales; family Aristaeellaceae; genus CAXXOK01. Next base: position 1,640,177 of record OY782679.1, on the reverse strand, counting down.
TCGTGCCGATTTGGCTGCGGTGGCCTTTGCCAAGGTCTTCAAGACCAGCGCCGATTTCCAGACCGCCTTCGGAGAACGCGCTCTGCGTACGGCCATAGGCGATTTGCAAAAAGAGTTCGCGCATCGCGGTATTAATCGCGTCGCAAACCAGGTCGGTGTTCATGGCTTCCAGCACCGTTTTACCGGGCAGGATTTCGCTGGCCATGGCCGCTGAATGGGTCATGCCGGAGCAGCCGATGGTCTCGACCAATGCTTCGACGATCACGCCTTTTTTCACGTTGAGGGATAGCTTACAAGCGCCCTGCTGCGGTGCGCACCAGCCCACACCGTGGGTGAAGCCTGAAATATCGCCGATCTGCCTGCTTTGTACCCACGCGCCTTCTTCGGGGATGGGTGCCGGGCCGTGGTTGGGGCCCTGCTTGACGCAAACCATTTCTTCCACTTCTCTGGAATAATGCATGGATGATTGCCTCCTATTCTTGGGTGTAAAAACTAAAATCCAAAACACAGTATATCATAAAGACGCGAAACCATAAAGTGTTCCGCGTCTTATCGTGAAGAAATTAACAAAGATAGATTGTGTTTTACGGCGCAGGCGTGGGCGCAAGTGTCGGTAACGGTGCCGTCGTCGGTGTAGTGGTCGCGACCGGAGTGGGGGAATCGGTCACGGCAGGCGTGGGTGTTTGGGGGTTGAGAACATCGTCATAAATCGCATTGAGGGTCTTCACACCGGCCACGCCGTCCATGCCCAGATCGTGATCCTTCTGGAACGCTTTGACGGCTTTCTGTGTGCCATCCAAATAGGTTCCTGTCGCCATATAGCCGGTATAGTAGCCAAGCTCTTTAAGCTTCATTTGCAGCCAGTATACATCCTCACCTTTGGAGTTCTTTTTCAATGTCCGAAATGGCTGCGGCGGCATCGCATCGCTTTGATAGACCGGGGAGGCGGTCGGCACAGGGGTGACTGGTGCGCTGTTCCAACTGGAAGAAAGCGAATTGGGTTTCAGCGCCGCACGCAGTTCCCTGTCCAGGGGTAAATCTTCTGTAATCGTGACCAGCGTGCCTTCGCCGATGTTTTCATAAATCCAGAGTGCATCGTGGTTCAGAAGCCGAATACAGCCATGCGAAGCACGCGAGCCCAGCATGTTATAGCTCTTACGGTTTAAGGCGTTTAAATCCACTTCATTGTAAATCACAGAATGGAACGCAATGTTTTCATTGATCTTAGTCCAAAACTGCGCATAGCTGCCATACAGGGAGAAGAACGCCCAGCGCGCTTTGGTCCCGCTAAGGGTGAACTGGCCAACATCACTGGGGGTGCCTGTTTTACCGGTTGAACAGACCATAAACCGCACAGGCACGGTATGTTCGCCATTTTCGTCCAGCCCGTACACGATTACGGCCTGATTCTTTACGTCCACCGTCATTGAATAGGGAATCGGCGTTGGCACAGGCGTGGGGCGCGGGGTAGTGGATGCATCCAACGCAAAATCCAGATCAAAGAGCGCATTCCAGGTTTCGGTGCCTGTAATGCCATCCACTGTCAGACCATTGTTTTCCTGAAATGCCTTAATAGCCGCAATGGTCATGTTCATATAATTGCCGCTGATCGGGCCGTCAAAATAGTGCAGCTCTGTGAGCCGTTCCTGAATCTGCTTTACGCGCTTACCCTGTGCACCGCGGGTAATTTTACCGCTGTACTGCATGGTATAGTTTGTTTGCTGGGAATCGGCACCGTCGGGCGCGATGACGACATCGTTGATATCGCCTAAATCAGTCGATTGTGACTCTTCCTTTTGAAACCGGGATAGCGCAGTGGATGAAAACAGCTTGCGCTGGGTTTCGATATCTGCCGTACCAGTCGCGGGCAGGCCGCTTTTCTCCTGAAACAGCTTGATGCCGTAAGTGGTGCCCTCCAGATAGTCGCCGGAGACTTTACCTTTATAGTATTCCAGCGCGATTAAGCGCTCCTGAATGCGTTTTACGTCATCACCTGAATCACCTGTGGTCAGCTCGCGGTATTGCGCACTGAACAAAAGAGCTTCGGTTTCGCCGTCCAAAAGGCCGGTGGGCTCCAGGCCATAGTCCGTTTGAAACTGAGTAACGGCATCAAGTGTGCCATCCAGATAATTGCCAGTGATCTTGCCTGCGTAGTAGCCAAGCGTGGATAACTGCTCCTGAATGAGCAGGACACGTTCATTGCTATCGCCATATTGTATGGGCTGATAGCTGGTTTCAGCCGATTCTTCAGCAAATACCGCTTGCAACGCAAAACAAAGCACCAGGCACAGGGACAGACTAACAAAGCGTTTCATCGGGTACACCTTCCATAAGTCGTTTATAGGTATTCTATCATATCTGAAAGGCGAGGGAAGACCAAATCGGGTTTATACGCAGAATTTACAATATCTTCTTCTTTTGACTCACCGGTGAGGACTAAAATGCCGAGCATGCCATGCAGCGCGCTCATGGCGATATCGGTATATAAGCGATCGCCGACCATGGCAAGCTGGGAGGGCTGCAATCCAGTCAGGCGTACGGCCTCATCGACAATACCGCGATTGGGTTTGCCAATCACCGTATCGGGGTTTCTCCCCGTGCTGGCATGAATGAATGCGATAATCGCACCGATATCCGGTGCATAGCCGGTTTCGGTCGGGCAGTTGAAATCAGGGTGTGTTGCAATATACGGAAGTCCCGCGCGTACAAAGTCGCACACGGCGGTCATTTTTGCGTAATCCAGTGTCGTATCGTAGCCGATCAGCACATAGTCCGGGTTTTCGTTATCGACCGCGATCCCAGTTTTGATCAGCTCAGTACGCAGCATATCCGTTCCCAGCACAAAGGCACGTTTCCCCGGAAAGGTTTTCAGTACGTATTGGGCAGCAGCCTGGCCGGAGGTCAGTACGCGTAAAAACGGCTCACCTATCCCCATGCGCGTGAGCTTATCGACATACACGGCGGCGGATTTAGAAGAGTTGTTCGTTAGAAACATCGTCTCCCGTCCGCTTGCGTGGGCATGCTGTAAGAAATCAATAGAGCCGTCCAGCAGGTTATTGCCGAGGTAAATGGTGCCGTCCATATCCAGTAAGAAACAACGAATCGGTGCCAGTTTGTCCGTGATGGTTTGTCGGTTCATGCTTTACTCCCGTCTGAATTTGCCGTCTTCGGGCTTGGAAACATCCAGCACGCCGGATGCCTCGCCCAGTTGCTGTAAATATGCAATATCGGTACGCATGGCACCGATTTTTGCGCGCATATAATCACTGTTGCCAAGCTGCACGGTGATATTGTTTGCTGTCATCAGCGAAAGCTGTTCGGGGTCGGATACGTTTATGCTGACAACCTGATCGGCGTAGCGCTGAATGGTGAGCTCTGAAACAATGCTGGAATATGCGACCATTTGTTCCTTGCTGCGTACGGCCAGAAAATCACCGACGATCGCATTGGATACGCCAAACCCATACACGGTAGGCACCTTGCCGCTGTAATCCATATCTACATACTCTTCCAGTACCATGCCATCAATATCCAGCGTGTATTGAATGCCAAGCCATTGCATGGTCGCAACAATCTCACGCTCGCTAATGAACAGGAACACTTCTCCCGGATACTGCTTATACATGCGGTTAAACACAATCCAGTGGTCTTCCTGCAGGTTCTTGCGGACGGTATCCTCGGAGACGGTAAAGATATTGTCACCACGGGTCAGACCGGAGAGTGCAGCAATGTGCTCGGATGTAATGGTATCGTTGCCAACGACATACACGGTTTTGAGCCGGAAGACAACGGTTTGCAGTATGATGAGCGCGATGCTGATAATCAGTAAAAAGGCAACCAGGCGAAATACAGTGCGGTTTGGATGGTGAACAGGAACGGTCGTATAGGGCGAGGCCGTTACCGGCGCGCCGTAATAGGCCGCGCCGTTTTCCGGTACGGGGGGATAGCCCTGTGATGGGTATGGCTCTATTTGCCGGCGATCCCTTCGCATGCTACACTCCTGTCAGCTTGTCTTCGCTTAAACGGTTGACAATATCTTTAAAGACCGCGCCGCGGTGTTCATAGTCGCGGAACATATCAAAACTCGCACAAGCGGGGGAAAATAGTACAACGCCGTCAGGTTCGGCAGCGGTACGCGCAGCGTCTACGGCATCGTGCAGGGTTTCGCAGCGAGTGAACGCATGGAATCCGCTTTTTGTCAGCGAAGCGGCAATTTGCCCGGCTGTTTCACCCAGCAGCACCGCATGATGGATAGCGCTGGAGTTTGCAATGGCGTTGGACAGTTCATCAAAACTCGTGTGCTTGTCGTAGCCGCCTAAAATGATCACTGTCGGTGTCGTCATGCTCTGGATGGCTTTCAGGGTGCTTGCGACATTGGTGCCTTTGGAGTCGTTAATATAGGTGACACCGCCGACTGTGCGTACGGTTTCAATGCGGTGTTCTACCCCTGCAAAGCTTTGCAAGGTATGCCGTATAATTTCTGGTGCAATGCCGTGCGTTAACCCGATGGCTGTGGCAGCCAGGGCATTTTCAAGATTATGCGGGCCTGGAATGCGGATTTCGCTGGTTAGGCAGATCGGGGTCACGGTTCCGTCTTCCACGGATATTACAGTGGCGTTTTGCAGGCAAATCCCATGATGCAAAGGCTGCTGTCTGGAAAACCATAAAATGCTGGATGAAAGAGTGTCCGCCATCGCGCGTACTGCAGGATCATCGTAGTTCAGCACGGCTACATCATCACGCGTTTGGTTTGCAAAGATGCGCTGTTTCATGGCGGTATAGGTTTCCATGTTGTGATGCCGGTTGAGATGATCTTCGGTAATATTGAGCAGCGCGGCAGTTTTGGGATGAAAAGATTGCACGGTTTCCAGCTGAAAACTGGACACCTCGGTGATTACTATATCCCCGTCCTTGCTGTCCATGGCAATAGCGGTTAGCGGATAGCCGATATTGCCGCCGACATGGGTGGTAAACCCGGCATTGCGGAACAGCTCACCAAGCAGGGAAACGGTGGTGGTCTTGCCGTTGGTACCGGTCACTGCGATAACAGTTCCTTTGAGCAGCGAAAAGGCAAGCTCCATTTCGCCAATCAGCGGGATACCCCTGCGATTTGCTTCCTGAACAACCGGTGCATCAATCGGCACACCGGGGCTGAGTACCACGAGATCACATTGTGTAATCAGCGGCAGGGGATCGTCTCCCAGGTGGAACTCGCAGGGCGTATGCAAAAATGCATCCAGGTCGTGACCGAATGCATCCAGTGTTTTTGTATCATTGAGCAGAGGAATCGCGTCTTCCCGAAGCAGAAGCGCTGCGGCCGCGATACCGCTGCGTGCCATACCGACCACCAAAACCCGTTTTTGCTTGAAGCTCACAATGCGCGCCTCCAGATTACATCCAAGGTAGGGACAGTACAGCCACAACGGCAAGAATGCTCTCAATCGCAGCGTACATAGCGACAATCTGCGGTTCCGTCATGCCTTTTTTCTCAAAATGATAGTGAATCGGCGAGACGAGGAAAATGCGTCTGCCGTGCGTAAGCTTGAAGTAGATGCGCTGCATGATGACCGTAACGGAGCTCATAATCATGGTAAAGGCAATGAGCACAAGCAACAGGGGCTGGCGCAAAAGCAACGCTACACCGGCCATGGCAGCGCCCAGAAACATGCTGCCGGTATCGCCCATGAATACCTTGGCGGGATGATAGTTGAAGCGCAGGAACGCAAACAGCGAACCGGCAAGCGCTAGGTTAAAGAACAGTATGCCCTGCAAATCGGTGCGAGCGTCGGACGCCGAAGTAACCAACATGAACATGGCGATGGCGGCCCAGGCAACCGATGCAATGGACGACGTGCTGGTGAGCAAACCGTCCATCCCGTCCAAAAGATTAGCGCTGTTGACAATAAAGATAACAAAAAGCGTGATGACGGGCAGATACCATATCCCCAGATCCCAGCTGATATTTGTAAATGGAATAACAATCGAACTGCCGATAGCGGGGGAGAGGTAGCAGTACAGCGTAAACAGAAAGCCGATGACAACCTGCCCGATAATTTTTTGCCACCACAATAGGCCGCGGTTATGCTGGCGCTTGATTTTGGTATAGTCATCCGCAAAGCCGATGAACAGCGCAAGCAGCGCAAATATAATCAGTACCAGAATATCGACAGAAAACCCTTTGATCGCCGTAAAGATCAGTGTGAGCACCGAGGTCACGGCGGCAAACATGAATCCGCCCATGGTTGGGGTACCTTGTTTGGCTTTTTGTGATTCCAAGGCCAGTTCATGAATGGGTTGTCCAAACTTCAAACGTTTAAGCAGCGGCAGAAAATAGCGGCCAATCAGCATGGTGCCGCCGACAGATAGAAGAAAAATCAACAGGGATAAAAACATGGGTTCACCTCAGCCATTTATAGTCAGTGTTTGGGCAGCCGTTCTTCCAGCAGTTCGCTGACGACCGCCTTTTCATCAAACGGGCGTTTTACACCCATGATCTCCTGATAGGTTTCATGTCCCTTACCTGCCAGGATGACGATATCGCCGTCTTCAGCCATATCCAGTGCATAGCGGATGGCATCGCGGCGGTTCTCGATAATGGTATATTTACCCGCCGTCTGTTTCATGCCGTCTTCAATGGCTTCCAGAATGCGGTTGGGATCTTCGGTGCGGGGATTATCGCTGGTCAAAATACAGAAATCCGCCAGCTGACCGCCGATTTCGCCCATTATGGGGCGCTTACCCTGGTCACGGTCGCCGCCGCAGCCAAACAGTACAATCAGGCGGTTCTGGGTAAAGGTACGCACCGTGCTTAGAATGTTTTCCAGAGCGTCGGGCGAGTGGGAGTAATCCAAAATCACTTTGAACGGTACGGGCAAATCAAGCAGCTCAATTCGGCCGGGAACGGACTTCACGTTGTGCAGTCCTTCCTGAATGGCGGATACCTCTACACCGAAGATCATCGCAAGCGACGCAGCGGCCAGCGCATTATACACGTTAAACATACCCGTCATCTGCATATTGACACCAAAGGTTTCAATATTGCGCAGCTGTATAGAGAAGTTGATCCCATTTTCGGATATCTCGATGTCCCGGGCAAACAGATCAGCGTTAGCGCGAATGCCGTAGGTGAGGTAAGGGACGGTCATGTCCTCCAGCACCTGCAGGCTGGTTTCATCGTCAATGTTCAGGGAAACATTGAGCGCAAAATTGCTGGTGAAGAACTTCTTCTTTGCTTGGAAATACTGCTCCATCGTGTGGAAGTAATCAAGGTGATCCTGCGAGAGGTTGGTGTAGCAGGCGGCCTCGAAAAACAGACCGTCTATGCGGTGCATATCGATTGCATGTGCGCTGACTTCCATGCAGACAATCTCCACCCCTTCGTTGAGCATCATGCGGAAGGTGCGGTGAAGGTCGATGGAATCCGGCGTGGTCAGCGTGCTTTTAATGTACTGGTCACCGATCATGTTGCCGGTGGTACCGATCAGCCCGACTTTAAAACCGGCCGCCTCCATAATGGATTTGACCAGATAGGTGGTTGTCGTTTTGCCCTTGGTGCCGGAGACCCCGATCAATCGCAGACTGCGAGACGGGTGTCCGAAAAACGCAGACGAGATGTACCCCATCGCAGATCGAACATTGGTTACTTTTAGCTGTGGTACATCAAGCGCATCAATAAAATGACTTACGACAAGCGCCACGCAGCCGTTTTCCACAGCTTGTGGCGCAAAATCATGGGCGTCTACTTTGGCACCGCTGATGCAAAAGAAAAGTCCTTTTGGGGTCACATCGCGGCTGTTCATGGTTAAATCGCCGATTACGGTGTTCAGGTCCCCGCGGGTTTCCAAGGTGCCGGGAACGCTTAGTACAAGGTCTTTGAGCAACATTTTACTATCCTCCAAACCGAAAAAACAAAAGGCTCGGTATTGCTAAACTATTGTACTGTATAGTCGATGGTTTGGCAATGATTTTACCCGGCAAAAACATAATTGAAATGTTTGAAGGGCGTGGCTAATCGTTTCCGGCGCGAATGGCAATGGGGTCTTGCGCCGGGCGTGTGGAAAGCGCTGACAGGTAGATCGCCTGCGCGGATTCGGCCGGAATCATATCCAGGTCTCTGGCAGCAGTATAGCAGACCGTAACAGGGTCGGAGACTTCGTCAATCTGTGCCTGAATGCCGGCAATATCTTCCCGCGTGGATTTGACTTGCTGGTTCATCATACGCAGTGATTCCTGCTTGGCTATTACCGTGCCCTGCTGTACCAGAAGAATGACAGAAAACAGCATAACGACGGCAAAGATCAGCACCAGTGCTGAGCGCAGAGACACGCGCCTGCCTTTTTCATCGGCACGGGCCTTAAGCATGGACTGCAGCTTTTGATATTCGGTGTCCAAGCGACGTGCTTCCTGGCGCAGTGCCTGGGTACGGCCTGTACGGCGTACGGCATCGCAAACCATACCAGTTTCTGTATTGATTTCGCTGTTGGGCAAATACACATTGGGACGCACATACAGCCGTCCTGTTTGCTGCGTGCCTGTATAAAACTTGTTCCTGACCGGTGGTGTTAACACAAACTGTGACATGGTGCGAGCTCCTTTCCGGTTTACGGTTCGTTGTTGCCCATCTGTTCGAGTATCGTCGGGAGATTCTGGTTGAAGCTTGCTTCGATCTCGGCTGCCATGGCGGCGTCCATAATGCGGATGAAGTTGTTGCTACCGCTGATTTCAACTTCCTTAGCGTCTTCCAGGAAGCGCTGCCGAATTTTCTGCGGGAGAAGAATGCGGCCTTGGCTATCCTTTTGCATATCGCGGTTGGAAAGCTTGTAAAACTGCATGGTGTACTGCTGTACGTGCGGCTTACGTTGGTTGAGTGAGTTTAGCTCGTGGAGGATTTGGTCGTATACGGCATTGGGGTAGAGGGCGACGCCGTCAAACGAGCGGGTCGGGCCAATGCAGAAACTGTCTCCCAGGGCTTCACGGTAGGCATTGGGGATGATGATGCGGCCCTTGTCATCAATCGAATGGGTGTGACAGCCGAAAAAACCATAATTCTCGGGAGCCGGAACGTTGGTCGGCTGGATGTTCTGATCGTCCAAGAAGACTCGCTCCTTTCCCCACAATCTACCACAATGTTTTTATCTATCCCCATTATCTCGCACAATCTACCACTTGTCAAGAGTTTTTGGGCACTATTTTGGCTGAAAATATTAACTTTATGTTGCGCTGAAACGCTTATGAAATAAGACTTTGCAAGCATTGCAAAACAGGAGTGGTGCGTTGTGGGGGCAATGTGACACGAAAGGGAAAATCCCCGCATTTTGTGCTTTTTTGGGAACGACATGCCACCGGAGCACTACATACGAAAAAAAGCCGCCTTGCGGCGGCCATGGTTATGGGATTTGATTATATTAGGGATATAACAATTTTGGGGTGAAATTGATGGCATCGCACGATACCAAATGATAATCGATATCGTTCTTCCTGCCCTGGAAGGCGTTTTGAATGCCGACATCGTGCAGGTGACCGAAACAACAGGTCTCTACATGATAGGTTTCCAGCAGGCGGGTAAATGCCGTGGATACGGTGTCTTTTAGCAGCGGTGGATAGTGCAGCATGGCCACAATAGGCAGCTGATAGGCGGCTGCCTGTTGCAGTGAAAGCTCCAGCCGGATGAGTTCCCGGTCATAAATCTTTGCATCCTGCTCTTCTAGCGGATTGAGTTCGGTAGGGAAGACCCAGCCCCGGGTACCGCAAATGACAAAGTCCTGCCACTGGAACGCATCGTTTTGGAGCGCAACCAACCCTTCGGGCAGCCATGCGCGGATTTTGCCGATAGAAGACCACCAGTAATCGTGGTTGCCACGCAAAATGAGCTTGGTACCGGGAAGGTCCGCTATGGTTTGCAGATCGGCCTTGGCTTGATCAAAGTGCATTGCCCAGCTGATATCACCGGGGATTAAAACCAGGTCTCCCGGGTGAATCATCTCGCGCCAGCTTGAAAAAATGCGCTCGGCATGGTTATCCCATTGGTTCCCAAACACATTCATCGGCTTATCTTGTCCGCCGGGTAGATGCAGGTCGCCAATTGCAAAGATTGCCATGTCAAGCCTTTCTAGTTGCGCGGTCAGGCACTAATTATAATCGTCTTCATCCTCATCGTCGTCGATGTCTTCATCTTCAATAATTGACTCCAGCGACAAATCAGCATCGTCTTCATCAAAGTCGGCGTCATCGGGATCATTTTTGACATTGGGGATGATTTCGTCCATCGTGCTTGCGCTGGACAGTTCAATTTCCTCGTCAACGGACGAGGCACGTTTGTGGTCGGATTTCTGTTGGTCGGTCAGTTCTTTGTAACAGCCCAGGCAAACATCCTTGCCGGGTAACGCGGGTGCGGCACTGCAAATGGAACAAGGTTCGATTTCATCCTGTTTTTGCCCGCCTTTGATTTCGCGGATGCAAACCTTGCACAGCTTATCATCATCGGCAATGTAGTTGAGTTCACAACGAGGACATCTTTTCATACTATGCCCAGCCTCCTGTGGAAGTTAAAATGAGTGTCTCACCGAATTCTTTGTTGATCGTAAATATCCTGCCAGAAATTTAAAAAATCTTTTAGACCGCGTTCGTCTAAGCCGGCATAGAAGGCTTCTACATCATCTTGGGAGTGAATATCTAGTTCGCCAAGGACGAATCGGGCGATGCTTGCATCCATGTATGATGCCAAAGCAAACTGCATGGTGGCAAGGGTTTCGCTTTGCTCGGGTGTGAGCACATAGTAATAGGGGAAGGGGCTTTTCACCAGCGTTTTCAGAGATAACAGCGATTCTGTGGTTTTACGCATGCCCTGGGTATCGTAAGCTGCATAGAAATCCACAGGAGACAGCCAGGGCATGTTGCCGGTATCATAAACGCTTAAATCATAGAGCACAAAGGCAGAGTTTACTTCCAGGTCCACAACGTATTCCCATGTACCGTCATCGTTCCATTGATAATCTTCGCCTTCCAGACCCGCCATGGCTTCAATCGCGCCGTCCTGCGAGTAGAGAATATCCACCCAGCCCAGCATAGCGGCAGGATCTTCACAAGCGGAGGTAATGGCAAAGCTGCCGGTTTTAATCGGGCCAAAGAGATCCCGGTACACTTGCTTGCCGTCATAAACCAGCGGGGGAAGCATGGCAAACTGCTCGCCGCGGTCAACTGTAAACAGGGTATAAGGGTTGGGGCCGAAGAACATGCCATAGGTAACGGGCTTTTTATCGTCGGTCTCGGCGCGAAGCGCATCGGCCGTAGCAAACCCGTTCGGATCTAGGAGTTCCAAATCTTGCAAAGAGACAAGCGCAGCGATAAAATCCAAAAAGTTTTCATGCTCCGACAGAAAGCGAACCTGGCCATTTTCGTCAACGTAAATATTATAGTCATTGGCATTGATGCCAAACGCATGCATCAGGAACTTCAAATCCCAGGGGCCCAGGAACGAAAGCGGAATCTCATCATCTTTGCCATTTTGGTTGGGGTCGCTTGTTTTAAAGGCTTGCAGCACACTGATAAGCGAATCCCAATCTGTTGGCATGTCCAGTTCCAGGGTATCTAGCCATTCCTGATTAATCCAAATCGCGTTTTGCATCGACATGGGGCTAATGGTCGGCAGCGCGACCACTTTGCCGTTTGGCAGCGTAATTGCGGCCAGCCATTCTGGGTTGGCTTCTAGTTGCGCCCATAGGGTCGGGGCGTATTCGGGCAGCAGCGGAAGCAGATCAATAAGCTGACCCGAGTCAGCATAGCGTATTTGTTCCTCAACACTGAGGGCGGCTTTGAACAAAACATCCGGAAGCTCGCCCGAGGAGAACATCGCGTCTTTCGCGTCTTGCCACTGGCCTGCATCGGTATATTGCGTAAAGTCGAACGTAAGGCCGGTGCGGGTTTCCATACGCTTAAAGAAACTGTTGTCCGACCAAACATGGTTGCTGCCTTCGCCGTCAAATCCGGTCATGGTCAGCGCGGCGGCCGAGGCGAGGGGTGTTGCGCATAAAACGGCGGCGATTAGAATGGCAAGGAATCGATTACGCATGCTGGGATCCTCCTTGTTTGCGGAGCTCGTGTTCATTCATCTGTTCGTTAAGCTGGTTGATATTGCCACAGCCCATGGTCAGCACCAGATCGCCCGGCTGCCAATGGGTGCGCAGATAGGTTTCCGTATCGTCAAACGTAGGCGTGTGAACGGCATGTACGCCGTTTTGCTTCATGCCGTCTATGATTTGTGCGGTGGAAATATCACCGGGGTCTTTTTCACGGGCTGCATAAATATCGGTCACCAGGGTGATGTCGGCAGCCTGTGTGCAGGTGAAATACTGCGGCAGCATTTTCTTTACGCGGCTGTAGGTATGGGGCTGCATTACGGCCCATAATCTATTGTGCGGTTGAAGTTTGGCGATGGATAGGGCATTTTGCATCTCGGTGGGGTTGTGACCGTAATCATGGTATAGCTTTACGCCGTCAATCTCACCGGTTAACTCAAACCGGCGCTTTGCGCCTTGGAACTGCGACAGTGCATCACACACGGTTGTCATGTCCAGCCCAAGGGAGAGGGCACAGGCGGCCGCTGCCAGTGCATCGTACACGTTAAACTCCCCGCCGACCTGCAAGGACACATGGCCCAGCGGTTTGCCGTGGGAGATAACATCAAACGAGCCGTGGCCCAAAGTGTTGTATGTGAGGCTTGAGGCGTACACATCGGAATCAGCATCCAAGCCGTATGTCATGGTCTTGCAGGATAGGCTTCGCAAAACAGTGATGACACGGGAATCGTCCCCGTTGCCGATTACGGTGCCGCTGCCGGGTACTAAGGAAAGGAATTCCTTAAAAGTGGACTGAATATGGTCGATATCGCGGAAAAAATCTAAATGATCTTCATCAATATTGGTAATGACGGCAATATCCGGCTTTAACTGCATAAAGCTTAGGTTGAATTCACAGGCTTCCGTTAAAAAGATATCGCCTTTCCCGGTGCGTACGTTGCCGCCGATCACATTCAGCGATCCGCCAATGTGAATGGTGGGATCAACTTCCGCCGCCATGAGAACCTGCGCTATCATGGATGTGGTGGTGGTCTTGCCGTGTGTACCGCACACGCCAATGGCGGTGGGGCAGCCCTCCATCAGCTGTCCGAGCAGTTCTGCCCGTTCCAGTGAAGGGATACCCAGCCGCGTCGCTTCAACACGCTCTGCATTATCGGCGGATACTGCGACCGTATACACGATCAACTCTGCGTTTTGGACATTGCTTTTATCGTGCCCGATGGCTACGGGAATCCCCATAGACCGAAGGCCTTTGGTGGTGTAGGTTTCCAGGCTGTCGCTGCCGGATACGGCATAGCCTTTTTCAAACAGCATCCGTGCCAGCCCGCTCATGCTGCTGCCGCCAATGCCAATCATGTGAATATGCTTATGCAAATAGTCTTTAATATGCGGTAATGGCAAAGAATCACGCCTTCCTGAGATTTCAGACCCTATTATACGCACATGGCGTAAAAAGACAAGCAATGGATAGCTTTCTATTCGACCCGTAAGCCGAATTTACATTCATCGACAGAAATATAGCGAAATTAGCGGGAAATAGCAGGGGAAGAGTCACCAAAAACATAACATTAAAATACAACTTGTATTATTGCCAAAATCAGTGTAAACAACACTGTACTTATTCTGTATCCGAGTTGTATTAGAAGTTTTGCGATGATATAATGGCAAGGCGCTCAAAGACGACGTCGCATTTTGCGCGCTTTTTTATTATTCAATTCGAAGCGGAGGAATCTGCATGATTCAACAGGAGAACCCCGGCCAGCGAGGCTTATATTCACCTCGATACGAGCATGATGCCTGCGGTATTGCCATGCTTGCCAACATCAAAGGCGTACGCTCTCATAGGGTGCTTACGGATGCGCTGGATGCACTGGTGCACTTGTCGCACCGTGGCGGCACCGGTGCGGAACTGGATACCGGTGACGGCGCCGGTATATTAACGCAGATTCCGGACGCGTTTTTCCGCAAGGTATGCGCGCTGGATGGCATGGTGCTGCCTGCACCGGGTGCCTATGGCGTTGGCATGTTCTTTTTGTCTGATGATGATGAGAAACGCAAGGAAGCGCAAGCGACCTTTGAGACGATTGTACAAGAAAACGGGCAGACATTTATCGGCTGGCGCAAGGTGCCGGTGAACCCCTCCACGCTTGGGTTTACATCTAAGGCGTGCATGCCGTACATCTGTCAGGCGTTTATCCAGAAAAGTGCAGATTTGAAAGACGAAGCTGCCTTTGAACGCAGACTGTACCTGATTCGTAAAATTGCGGAAAAGGCACTGCGCTACGGCGAAAGCGGCCATCATTCCTACTTTTACGCGGCCAGCTTAAGCTGCCGGACAATTGTGTACAAAGGTATGCTGCAAGCCAAGCAGGTGGCCGAGCTGTACCTTGATTTGAGCGATTTGGATTACCAAACGGCCGTCGCACTGGTGCATAGCCGCTATTCTACCAATACTTTCCCCAGCTGGGAACGTGCCCACCCCAACCGCTTTACCATCCACAACGGCGAGATCAACACCATTTTGGGCAACCAAAAGCGGATGAACGCCCGGCAAAGCAATATTGAAACCAATCTATTCGGCGCGGATGTAACCAATGTGTTCCCGATTGTCAATGAAGACGGCAGCGACTCCGCCATGTTTGATAATGCGCTGGAGTTTCTGCTGCTGACGGGACGCACCCTGCCGCACTCGGCCATGATGATGATCCCTGAGCCCTGGGAGAAGAATACCACGCTGTCGGATGAACTGCGTGCATTTTACGAGTTCCACAGCCATGTGATGGACGCGTGGGACGGCCCTGCGGCCATTTGTGCCACCAACGGCGTACAGTCGCTTGCCATGCTGGACCGCAATGGCCTGCGCCCCGCACGCTACCTGGTCACCAGCGATGATATGCTTATCCTCGCCAGTGAAACCGGTGTACTGGATATCCCGCCGGAAAAAGTACTATATAAGGACCGCCTGCGCCCCGGCAGAATGCTGTTGGTGGATACCGTGGAAGGCCGCGTTGTCAGCGACAAAGAAATTAAATCCAAAATGGCGTCCATGTATCCCTATTCGCGCTGGATTTCCCAGTTGCAAGTCAATATGGATACGCTGCCCCAGCCCAATGGCCCATTGCCGGAGCTGGAACAGCCGCTTTGGAAGCTGCAAAAGAACTTTGGCTATACCTATGAGCAGATCAACGATGTGCTGATTCCGATGGCGGAAAAGGGCATTGAGCCGACCGGTGCCATGGGCGCGGATATGCCGCTGGCCGTACTGTCGGATAAACCACAGCTGCTGTACGATTATTTCCATCAGCTGTTTGCGCAGGTCACCAACCCGCCGATCGATGCCATTCGCGAGGAGATTGTCACCTCGACCCGTGTTTATATCGGCGGAGAAGGCAACCTGATCAAACCATCGCCCAACTCCAGCCGTCAAATTAAGCTGATGCAGCCGATTATCACCGACGAGGAACTGGCCCGCATCAAAGCAGTGGACGTGGAAGGGTTCAATCCCGTTACGCTGTCGATTCTCTACGATGTGAAGGAAGACGGCAAGGGCATCGAAAGCGCGATGCAGCGCATTTACAAGGAAATCGACGAGCATTTTGCCAAGGGTTCGTCCATCTTTATCCTGTCCGACCGTGGCGTAACGCCGGAGCGGGCAGCCATCCCTGCGCTACTTGCGGTGTCAGGCGTGCAGGCCTATACCATTCGCAAAGGAATCCGCACGCGCCTTAGCATATTGCTGGAATCCGGCGAACCGACCGAAGTGCACCACTACGCACTGCTGATCGGCTATGGCTGTACAGCGATTAACCCGTATCTGGCGCTGGCTACCATTACCGATTGCGTGCAAAACGGCCTGCTGAGTGATGAAAGCGCCGAGCATGCCCAGAAGATGTATATCAAAGCCAACGTCAAGGGCATTGTTAAGGGCATGTCCAAGATGGGTATTTCCACCGTGCAAAGCTACCGAGGCTCACAGATTTTTGAAGCTGTCGGACTTGGCAAGGAACTGATTGACGAATACTTCCCCGAAACTGTATCGCCCATCGGCGGTATCTGCTTGGATGGCGTGGCAAAAGAAAGCGCTGTGCGTCACCAAACAGCGTTCTTTGATCCCAGGGATGACGAAACACTGCCCGCCGGCAGCGTGATGCAGTGGCGCAAAGGCGAGGAATATCACCTCTATAACCCTGAAACCATCTATCTGTTGCAGCAGGCCTGCTGGCAGGGCGATTACAAGCTGTATAAGCAATATTCCGAAAAGCTGAACCAGAGCCAGCAAAAAGCAAACCTTAGAAGCCTTTTGGAGGTTATCCCCGGGCAGGCCATTCCCATTGATGAAGTCGAAAGCGTTGAGGACATCTGCAAGCGCTTTAAGACCGGTGCCATGAGCTATGGCTCGCTCAGCCAGGAAGCCCACGAATGCCTCGCCATAGCCATGAACCGCATTGGCGGCAAGAGCAACTCCGGCGAGGGCGGCGAAGATGAAGCACGCTTTGAGCTTATGCCCAACGGCGATAACAAATGTTCGGCCATCAAACAGGTGGCATCCGGTCGCTTCGGTGTGACTAGCAACTATCTGGTGCACGCCAAAGAACTGCAAATTAAAATGGCACAGGGTGCAAAACCCGGCGAAGGCGGACAGCTGCCCGGTAAAAAGGTATATCCATGGATTGCCAAAACCCGGCACTCTACAGCAGGCGTGGGTTTGATTTCACCGCCGCCGCATCATGACATTTATTCCATTGAAGATCTGGCGGAACTCATTTACGATTTGAAAAATGCAAACACCAGAGCACGCGTCAGCGTCAAGCTGGTATCGGAAGCCGGTGTTGGTACCATCGCCGCCGGTGTGGCCAAAGGCTTGTCCGATCTGATCCTGATTTCAGGGTTTGACGGCGGTACAGGCGCGTCTCCGCGCTCCAGCATCAAGCATGCGGGGCTGCCGTGGGAACTCGGCCTTGCGGAAACCCATCAAACCCTGATGCTAAACAAGCTCCGCAGCCGCGTAGTACTGGAGACCGACGGCAAGCTGATGACTGCACACGATGTGGCCGTTGCCGCCATGCTCGGCGCGGAGGAATTCGGCTTTGCTACCGTGCCGCTGATCACCATGGGCTGTATCATGATGCGCGTGTGCAATCTGGACAGCTGTCCCGCCGGTGTGGCCACGCAAAACCCGGAACTGCGCAAGCGGTTTAAGGGTAAGCCGGAATATGTTGTCAACTTTATGCAATTTGTGGCCCAGGAACTGCGCGAAATTATGGCGCAGATCGGGGTTCGTACCATCAACGAAATGGTCGGGCGCGTGGATATGCTTCGCAAATCCCAAAACCTGAACAACTGGAAACACGAAGAGATTGATCTGTCACCCGTGCTGTACGCACCGGACGATTTCCTTTCGCAGCCGCGCTTTGCCAGTGAAAAGCAGTATAATCCGCTGGGAGAGACACTGGACGAAAGCATGCTGGAAACGCTGGCACAACCGGCGTTCGAAGGCAAACATCGCGTGGTGGCTAACCTTGCGATTCATAACATCGACCGTGCCGCAGGCACCATCCTTGGCAGCGAGCTGACCAGGCGCTTTGGATCCAAGGGCATGGATGACCATTCCATTCAAATCAACTTTGAAGGCAGCGCTGGACAAAGCTTTGGCGCGTTTATGTCCAAAGGTATTACCTTCTCGCTGTCAGGTGACGCAAACGACTATATGGGCAAGGGGTTGTCCGGCGGCATCCTGTGTGTACGCCCGCCCAAGACCAGCACCTTTGTTCCCGAAGAGAATGTCATCATCGGTAACGTGGCCCTGTACGGCGCAACCAGCGGTGAAGCCTATGTAAACGGCATTGCAGGCGAGCGCTTCTGCGTACGCAACTCCGGCGCACTGGCCGTAGTTGAAGGCGTGGGCGACCATGGCTGCGAGTACATGACCGGCGGCCGTGTGGTGGTACTGGGCGGAACCGGGCGCAACTTCGCGGCGGGTATGTCCGGCGGTATCGCTTATGTGTATGACGAGCACGGTAATTTCAAAGATCTGTGTAACCCGGAAATGGTCTCGCTGGAAGCGTTGGACGATCCGGAAGAAGAGATACTCGTCAAGCATTTAATCCACAAACATGTCCGCTATACGGGCAGTCCCCTTGGCAGACGACTGATGGACAACTGGGGTTCCGTCGCGTCTAAATTCGTGAAGGTTATACCGTTTGAGTACAAACGATACCTTCTCCAGCAGCAGGAGGTGCGCAACAATGGGTAAGCTGTTAGGATTTTTGGAATACGAACGCCGCCTGCCCACGGATCGCGATCCGCTGGAGCGGCTGAAAGACTGGAACGAGATTCACTTAACCCTGCCGGTAGAGCAGCAAAAGGAACAGGCCGCGCGCTGCATGTATTGCGGCATCCCGTTCTGCCATAGCGGCACCATGATGAACGGGGCGGTATCCGGCTGCCCGCTGGGTAACCTGATTCCCGAATGGAACGATTTGATCTACCGGGAGCAATGGAATGCAGCGGCCGACAGGCTGCTTCGTACCGACAGTTTTCCGGAATTTACCGGCCGCGTATGTCCCGCGCCGTGCGAAGGTGCATGCACCTGCGGCATTCATCAGCCACCGGTAACCATTCGCCAGAATGAACTGATGATTGTAGAGCGCGCGTTTGCAAGCGGGCATTTAAAAGCGCGCATTCCGAAAAAGCGCACCGGCAAGCGTGTGGCAGTGGTTGGGTCCGGCCCGGCCGGTATGGCTGCGGCTGATGTGCTCAATCAGTACGGCCATCAGGTGACGGTGTTTGAGAGGGAAGACCATATCGGCGGACTGCTGATGTATGGTATTCCCAACATGAAACTGGATAAATCGGTGATTGACCGCCGCGCTGCCATCATGGAAGAGGAAGGCATCACGTTTACTGTGAACGCACATATCGGCGTTACTGTGCCTGTGAAAGACCTGCAAAACGAGTTTGACGCAATCGTACTCTGCTGCGGCAGCACCAAAGCGCGCGATTTAAGCGTGCCAGGCCGCGATGGCAGCGGTGTTCAGTTTGCGGTTGACTACCTGACACTCGCCACCAAGAAGCTTTTAAACCCCTCTGTGGAGGTTCCAGATGATATGAATGCCAAGGGCAAGCATGTCATCGTGATCGGCGGCGGCGATACAGGTACGGACTGTGTTGGTACGGCATTGCGACAGGGCTGTGAAACGGTAGTTCAGTTTGAAATTATGCCAGAGCCCGGCAAAGAACGCGCCCCAAGCAACCCCTGGCCTGAATATCCGCGCATTTTGAAAGTGGATTATGCCCAGGAAGAAGCCATTGCCAAATATGGCAGCGATCCGCGTAATTACTTGCTGAGCACAAAGGAAATCGTCCGTAAACCGGATGGTTCTATCGACAAAGTAATTACCGAATCCATCGAATGGGTGAAAGGTGATACCGGCCGCATGATGCCAAAACCCGTGCCTGGTTCCCAAAAGGAATGGAAAGCGGACCTCATTCTGCTTGCAATGGGCTATCTTGGCCCGGAGGACACCCTGCCTAACGCGCTGGAGCTTAAGCGGGATGGGCGCAGCAACGTAGAAGCCGAATGCTTTGAAACAAGCCAAACAGGCGTGTTTGTCGCAGGCGATATGCACTCCGGCCAAAGCCTGGTCGTACGCGCTATTAACGAAGGGCAGATCGCGGCCGCAGCCTGCCATAACTACCTGACCCACTAAGCACTGTAAAAATGTTACAAGCCGTGGAAGCGGAAATCCGTTTCGGCGGCTTGTTTCTTTACAGTTTGGGTTGTATAATGTTCCATAGCTAAGCGCAATACAGGAGGCAATGATGGACGAGATCCGTTTGGATGATGTCGTGCAAATGCGAAAAACACACCCCTGCGGCAGTGACCAGTGGAAAGTGATTCGTATTGGAGCCGATGTTAAAATCAAATGCCTTGGCTGCGGCAGAATTGTCATGCTGGACCGGTCTGTGTTCGTTAAACGCAGAAAAAAGGTTCTGCAGGCAGGGCCGGTGCCTGAAGCCGAATCATTGAAGCTGATGCAAAACGAAGGGAGACGACCTTAGTGGCCAAGACTAGAAAGCCTAAGAAAAAATTCTCCGAGATGACACGGGAAGAGAAACGAAAATTGATCATCAAAGAAACGATCAGCTGGATACTGACACTCGGTTCCGCTGTCATTATTGCGCTTTGTATTCGTGGGTTCGTGTTCGAGCCCGTCATCGTAGACGGCAACAGCATGCGGGATACCCTGCACGACCGCGAGATGATGTTTGTAACGAAGTTTGACTATGTCTTCGGGGAGCCGGAAAACGGAGATGTGGTCATCTGTAAATATCCCGAAAGCACGAAAAACTATGTCAAACGCCTGATTGCCATGCCGGGTGATACCATTGAGATTATCGATCATACGGTATACATCAACGGAGAAGCACAGCCGGAAACCTACCTCACCCCGGAGAGGAACGATGGTGCATTTTATGCCAATATGCCGGCCAGAACCATGGGCCCGGACGAGTTTTTCGTGATGGGGGATAATCGCGACAATAGCCGCGACAGCCGGTCCTCCAGCGTGGGTACGCTGACACGAGACCAGATACGCGGGCATGTACGCTATGTATTCTTCCCATTTGATAGCATGCGAAACATCGAATAGCTTGCCCATTGAGCGGAAATTCTGTATAATACGCTGGCGTAGAAAAATAGACACAATAAGGAGAGACCTGTATAATGCGCAAGTATGCGATTTTGGTGGTTCTAATGGCTTTTATCGTCTCCGTGACAGCCGGCTGCGGCCTGGTTATTAAGGATGAAGCGGTGGACGCCCAAACCGTGATTATTGAGGTGGCGGGTGAGACTTTCGTTAAGTCCGTCGTTAAACAAACCACAGAGAACATTCTGGATTATCAGGAATACATGTACAGCCTCTACGGCTATCCTTACGATCGCACCGATGCCGATGCTATCGCATCTGCGCAGGAATCAGCGATCAACTCCCTGATTCAAGAAGCCGTGACCGATCAAAAGATTGCCGAATATGGCCTGGATCAGTTTACCGACGAGGAACTGGCTGCGCTGACCCAGAAAGCCGAAGATACCTATACCGGGTATTTGGAAACGGTCAAATCGCAGTACTTTGACGGGACTGATCTAACCGGTGAAGCACTGGATGCAGCGGTTGAAGAACAGCTTGTTACCCTTGGCTACAGCACCAAAGATGAGCTGATAGAGCAAAACAAGAAGACAGAAGAACTTTCGCGGCTGAGAGCAAAGGCTGTTGAAGATGTTTCGGTTTCGGAAGATGATATTACCGCCAACTATAACGAGGGTCTGGGTCGCCAGATGGCTGCCTATGCAGAAGATCTGACCCAGTATGCCGCCGATGTGAACAACGGCGAAATTATCTACTTCCATCCTCACGATTATCGCTATGTGAAGAATTTGCTGATTAAAATCAGCGATGAGGATAGAACACAGCTGAGCAACCTGACCAACATGCTGTCCGACGACCAAAACAGCCTTAGCTCGATTGAGACAGCGCTGGCAGACCTGCCGGAAGATCCGACTGCCGATACCGATGAAGAAAAGCAGAGCCGCACGGAGCTTCTGGCCCAGCAGGAAAGCCTAACGGCTGAGATCGAAGATCTGACTGCCCAGGTAGAGGAACTGACGGTCACTGCGTACGGCGCAATTGAAGACAAGGTTGCTGAGGTGCAGGCAAAGATTGATGAAGGCAAGGAATTTGATGCTTTGCTTGAGGTTTATGGCGAAGATACCGGTATGATGACCGAGCCGCAGAAATCCCAGGGCTACCTGGTTTGCCTTGGCCTGACAACCTATGTCGAAGAGTTTGTTACCCAGTCTATGCTGCTGCAAACGATTGGCGAGATTTCTCCGCCGTTCCGCACCAACTACGGCGTGCACTTTGTGCAATATGCCAGCGATCTGGATGACGGCAAAGTTCCCCTGAGCTCGATTCATGATGAAATTGCCGAAAAGATGCTGACTGAAAAACAAACCACCGTGTATAACGAAACCGTCAGCCAGTGGGTCACCGATGCCGATGCGACCATCTATCTGGACAAGCTGAACGATTAACGAAAGCATAACGATCACAGCGCTTCACAGTATGTGAAGCGCTTTTTTACACGCCGGAACTGTCCACACGGGATAAATATCTGCTATAATAAGACGGAAAATGTGGTTGGAGGCAATCAATTGAGCACGAAACAACAGTCCGTCATCGGCGGCGTCACGGTGCTTGGTATTACAGGGTTGATTTGCAAGCTGATAGCTGTGCTATACCGTATTCCGCTGGCCTGGCTGATTGGCGATCAGGGTATGGGTACATATCAGCTGATATTTCCGACCTATGCGCTGTTGCTGACGATCTCGTCTGCTGGTTTGCCGGTGGCGATCAGCCGTATTGTCAGCTTTAATCTGGTGAAAGACGATATCCTCAACACCCGCCGTACGCTCAAATACGCGCTGATCATACTAACGGTGGTCGGTATTGTCGGTACGGTGCTGATGATTGCGTTTCGTACGTTTTTGGCAAGCCGCGTAGGCGATCCGCTTACGGTATCCGGCTTTGCGGCCATTGCGCCGTCGGTTGCCATTGTGTGCATCATGAGCGCGTTTCGCGGCTATATGCAAGGCCAGCACGATATGCGACCGACTGCATTCAGCCAGCTGATTGAATCCATCGGTAAAATCATCATCGCGCTGCCACTGGCCTGGTTGGGGGCTCGTACCGGGATGGACGGCGTGGAAGGTATCAACATCGGTTACGCGGCTGCCGGTGCGCTGCTGGGCACCTCGCTGGCCGAAGCGGTTGCGCTGCTATACATGTACATCGTTTACCGCCGCAGGCGGCAGGAAAACGATAGTTTAGTACAAAACCCCGAAATTGGCTTGCAGTCGCCTTCCGAGATTACAAAGAAACTGCTTACGCTGGCGATACCCATCACCATCGGCGCGAGTATCATACCGCTGGCGGCGTTTATCGACTCCGGCATGATCGTCACCCGATTGGTCGGTGGTGCGGGCATCCTGCGCGATGTGGCCCGGGCCATGTACGGGCGGTTTTCCGGGTATGTTATCACGCTGATCAATGTGCCTACAGCGTTGGCGCTTGCAATTTCTATGAGCATGGTGCCGGCAATATCTGCGAACATGGCCAAGGGGGATTCCGCTGCGGTCAAACGCTCTACGTTTGCAGGGCTACGGATGGCATTTATTCTAGGGTTGCCGTGCAGCTTCGGCATGAGCATTCTGGCCGAGCCGATTCTGGCGGCCGTATACCCGTTTTCCTCGCCGGAAGCGTTGCAGCAAACCGCACAACTGCTTTCATTTTCAAGCTATACCATCATCCTGTTCACGGTTGTACAGGCCACCAGCGGCATTCTGCAGGGCATGCACAAGCAACGCATACCCATGTATACGCTGCTGGTCGGCGTGGGCCTGAAAGTACTGATTAACTATTTCCTGATCGCCATACCATCCATCAATATTCTGGGCGCAAGTATCGGGTCGCTGGTGTGTTACGGTGTCAGCATGGTACCAAACCTCTACTTTGTGCATAAGTACACCGGCCTGAAACTGCAGCCGGTACCGATTTTCCTGAAACCGTTGCTGGCATCGGTCGTGATGGCCGCAGTCCTATACGGGTTGATGATGATACTGCCGGAGACAAGGCTGATTACCTTCGCTCTGATCCTCATCGGCGCGATTGTGTATGGCGGGGTATCAATTCTGATCGGTTCGCTTACTAAGGATGAATTCATGATGCTGTACCGCAAGATTAAACGATAACGGAGGCTGTACCATTGTATCAACTGACCATTGTTTCGGTATCTACAGGCGATATCAATCTGCTGTCCAAAGCCGCTTTGGATAGCCTGGAAACCGGAAATTCAATTATCCTACGAACGGCGCGTCATCCGGTGGCGCAGTACTTAACGCAGCGCGGGATTGCGTTTGAAGCACTGGACGCGTTGTATGATCAGGCGGAGACGTTTGATCAGTTCAATCAAGCGGCGGCAAAGCACTTGGTACAAGCAGCGCGTGAAAAAGAAACGCTGTATGTTGTTGCGGATGCGACGCTTGACACAACCGTTGCAGCGCTGCTGGAGATAACACCCGACAGAGATACGATTACAATTCTGCCCGGTATCAGCCATGCGGTACGCTGCATGACACTGGCACAGGCAGATATGCAAAGCATTCGCCTGTCGTCGGCTGAGGGATTTCTGTCAGGCGATACATTCTCACCCCGCAACTCTCTTTTTCTGTCGGAACTGCATTCGCAAACTTGCGCAGGTGCCTGCAAAATCAAGCTGATGCAGCTGCTGGCAGACGATACGGATGTATGCGTGTTTACAGGCGATGAAGACGGTGGCTTAACGCTGCGCAGAATCCCGCTGTATGACTTGGACCGGCAGGAACACTACGATCACTTAACGGCAGTTCTCTATACCGCTCAGCCACTGGAAGCGCGCAAACGCTTCAGCACGGATGATCTATGTGCCGTCATGCGCCGCCTGCGCGGCAAGGGCGGGTGCCCTTGGGACCAGGAGCAAACCCATGAAAGCTTGCTACCCAACCTGCTGGAAGAGAGCTATGAGTTTATCGAAGCCGCCAGAGAGCAGGATACCGAGCATATGTGTGAGGAAATCGGCGATGTGCTTTTGCAGGTGATCTTCCATGCGGTGATTGCGGACCAGTGCGGTGAGTTCACCCTGCCGGATGTCACCACAGCCGTGACCGCGAAACTCATTGAGCGTCACCCGCATGTATTTGGCACCGTTAAGGCGGATACCGCGTCACAGGTGCTGGATAATTGGGAAAGCATTAAGCGTAAACAACGCGGCATTGATTCAGTTGCCGCCGCAATGGACAATGTATCTATAGGCTTAAGTGCCGCCATGCGTGCATCCAAAGTGCAGCACAAAGCCGCTAAAGTTGGGTTTGACTTCCCGGACGCCCGCTCCGCACTGGACAAGATTACCGAAGAGACTGCCGAGGTTCTGCAGTGCCTGAATGAGGGCACCGATACCGAGGAAGAACTTGGAGATTTGCTCTTTTCAGTCATCAATGTGTGCAGACTGTCCGGCGTGAATCCGGACATCGCACTTTACGCCGCCACGGACAAATTCATTCGCCGTTTCCGGGGGCTTGAAAACAGGGTGCGAAGTGAAGGAAAATCAATGGAGGACTTGACTTTGAGCGAAATGGATGTATACTGGAACGAAGAGAAGCACATTTCCATGAACGATGAAGATTGATTTGCGCTTTTCTGCTGGAAAAACCAGCGTAAACCTTGCATAATCACAAATAAGGAGGATCTATCACATGAACAAAGCTGAATTAACCGCAGCCATCGTGAAACAGACCGGATTTACCAAGAAAGACGCGGAAAAAGCGCTCAGCGCCGTGACCGACGTCATCGCAGCCGCTCTCAAAGAAGGCGACAAAGTTCAGATCGTTGGCTTTGGCTCTTTTGAGGTTCGCAATCGTCCTGCGCGCGTTGCCAGGAACCCCCGCACCGGCGAACAGATCAAAATTGCCGCTTCCAAAGCGCCCGTTTTCAAAGCAGGCAAAGGCCTCAAGGACAGCGTCAACTAATCATACACAGTCCATTAAACGCCCGCATAGCATATGCGGGCGTTCTTTATGAAAAGAATGATGATGAAACAGAGTAACCATGAACTAAACAGTGAATCGGCTAGGATCTCGCATCCGTTTGCCCCGGTGTTTTCTGCGCAGTCCAAAGTGCTTGTGCTGGGGTCGTTCCCGTCGGTTCAGTCCAGAGTCAATACATTTTACTACGGCCATCCGCAGAACCGCTTCTGGAAACTGTTGGCTGCACTGTTTGAGGCCCGTGTACCTGGGTCGATCCCGGAAAAGACTACGTTTTTACAATCCCATCGCATTGCGCTGTGGGATGTTGTTGCCGACTGCACCATCACCGGCAGCGCAGATAGTACGTTAAAGCCTTATCAGTTTAGCGATATCCAGTCCCTGCTTCAAAAGACGGATATACGGCAAATCTTTGCCAATGGACAAACGGCAGGCAAGCTCTACCGCAAACATATCCAGCCCATCACAACAATGCCGGTGAGCATACTCCCGTCAACCAGCCCGGCTAACGCAGTGTTCACGCTTGAAAAATTATTGCAGGCCTGGAGACCACTGCTTGACGCAGTCAATACGCTTGAAAACCCCATAGCATAGGCTTACAAGGGCATGGCTGCTCAACTTGATTTTTAATCGAATCTAAGGTACTATAGACGGTGGTATTATTTGTATAAAACACTTTATATTGTTTAGGAAGGACAGAATTGAATGAGCCTGTATACTCGGTTTCCGGGCGGAATTCATCCGCATGAGGGTATGAACGGCAAAAAGCTTACTGCAGCGTTGCCAATCACCGAAACCCTTCCGCCATCCCGTGTATCGATTCCGATGCAGCAGCATATCGGCGCGCCTGCAAAGCCGCTGGTCAAAAAGGGCGACAGCGTCAAAATGGGCATGAAGATCGGGGAGCCGGCTAGTTTTGTAAGTTCCTCGATTCACTCCAGCGTCTCCGGCACTGTGGTGGATGTTGCGCCATGTGTACTGGCAAACGGCATGCAGTCGGTTTGCGTTATCATCGATAATGATTTTAAAGATGATATGGTGGAGTTGCATCCGGTTGCAAACCCCGAAGCGCTCGATGCCGCTTCGCTGTCAGAACTTGCAAAAGAAATGGGTCTGGTGGGCCTTGGCGGAGCAACCTTTCCGTATTCGGTTAAGTTGATGCCGCCCAAAGTCAA
Source organism: Candidatus Limiplasma sp. (assembly GCA_963678055.1). GTDB lineage: Bacteria > Bacillota > Clostridia > Christensenellales > Aristaeellaceae > CAXXOK01. The sequence continues at coordinate 1,613,292 of OY782679.1, read as the reverse complement.
GCTGGATACATTGATTGTCAATGGCGCGGAATGCGAGCCGTATCTCTCTGCTGATCATCAGCTAATGCTGACTAAGGGCAAGGAGATACTGGAAGGCACGCGACGCATGCAGCTGGCGATGGGGATAGACAAAGTCTATATCGGGATTGAAAAAAACAAACCCGATGCCATTGCGCTGATGACAGAGCTTTGCAAGGACGACCCCAGCTTTATCGTAACGCCGCTGCCGGTTGTCTACCCGCAGGGCGGTGAGAAACAGCTGGTGTATGCCATCACCAAGCGTAAGGTGCGCACCGGCGGACTGCCGCTGGAAAAAGGCGTGCTGGTTGTAAACGTCGGCAGCGCTTATGCGCTCTACCGCGCTATTTACGAAGGAATGCCGCTGATCGACCGCGTGGTAACCGTCGGCGGCGCTGTTGGCAAGCCTGCCAACTATCTTGTGCGTGTCGGCACGCCCGTACAGTGGCTTTTGGATGCGTCTGAAGGCTTGTTACCGCAGGCCAGGATGATGATTTACGGCGGTCCCATGATGGGCGTGACCATCAATCGCACGGATATTCCCGTAACCAAAGGCTGCTCGGGCATCACGGTGCTTGAAAAAGCGCTGATGAACGCGCCGGAGACCGCGTGCATACGCTGCGGACGCTGCGTGGAAGTCTGCCCGATGTTATTATGCCCAACTGATATTGATAAGGCGATGCGTAAAGGCTGGTACGACGAAGCCGAGAAACTCGGCGCGATGAACTGCCTGGAATGCGGCGCATGCTCCTGGAGCTGCCCGGCCAAGCGCAGCCTGACACAAAGCTGCAAAACCTGTAAAAAGGTGATCGGGGACAAACTGCGTGCCCAGCGGCAGCAGAAAGCGGAGGCGAAGTGATATGCAGAAAAAACTAATCGTTTCCCCGGCGCCACACCTGCACAACCATGCGGCGACTACGCAGCGCATTATGCTGGATGTAGTCATCGCATTGCTGCCTGCGGCAGCGGCTGCGGTCTGGTTCTTTGGTGGCAGTGCACTGATGCTCATTGTTGTTTCAGTCATCAGCGCGATCGCCGCGGAATATGTCTATCAAAAACTAACCCATCAACCGGTTACGGTGTCGGATTTGAGTGCGGTTGTTACCGGCTTGCTGCTGGCATATAACCTTCCGGCCAACGCTCCGTGGTGGCTTGCTGCCGTCGGGTCTGTACTGGCTGTGATTTTGGTCAAGCAGCTGTTTGGCGGTTTAGGCCAGAACTTTATGAACCCGGCACTCACATCCCGCGCGATTTTGATGCTGTCTTGGACCGGGCTGATGGCTGCCAGCGTATTACCGCATGGCGGACTTTGGAACGCACCGGCGGCTATCGATACGCTTTCGGTCGCAACACCGCTTGCCAGCGGCGCAACCGGCTTTACTCTCTGGCAGCTGTTCATCGGCGATGTTCCGGGCATGTTGGGGGAAACATCCAAACTCGCGCTGCTGCTTGGCGGAGTATACCTTCTGATTCGTAAGGTAATCGACTGGCGCATTCCGGTATCGTTCCTGGGCACGGTCGCCATTGCGTACTGGATTTCGACCGGAACGCTGTATTCTGTTGAATCCGGCGCACAGAATGTGCTGTTCCAACTGCTGTCCGGCGGTTTGATTATCGGCGTGTTCTTTATGGCTACAGACTATGTTACCTCGCCGATCAGCGGCCTGGGGAAACTGATTATGGGCATTGGCTGCGGCCTGTTGCTGTTTGTGATTCGTGAATATTCCAGCTATCCGGAAGGCTGCTCGTTCGCCATTTTGTTTATGAATGTGCTGACACCGCTCATCGACCGGTTCACGACATCCAAACCCTTTGGATATGAAAAACCGCAGAAACCTTCTGCTCCTGCAAAGGAGGCAAGCGCATGAAAAAGAAGAGCATGAAATCCGTTTTCGCAAACGGTATCTTTGCAGAAAACCCCATTTTCCGCCTGTTGCTGGGCATGTGTCCCACCTTGGCCGTATCCACAGCCGTGTTTCAGGGGATCGGTATGGGGCTGGCCACCACTTTTGTGCTCGTGTTCTCCAATTTCGTTATTGCGCTGCTGCGCAATGTGATTCCGGACAAGGTTCGCATTCCTGCGTTCATCGTCGTCATCGCGACCTTTGTGACGATTGTCGATCTTATGCTGAAAGCGTTCCTGCCGTCGCTTAGCCAATCGCTTGGCATATTTATTCCGTTGATCGTTGTCAACTGCGTTATCTTTGCCAGAGCGGAAGCGTTTGCATCCAAAAACGGTGTGCTTCTGTCGATTACGGACGGACTGGGCATGGGGCTTGGATTTACGCTGGGCATTACGCTGCTGTCAGCCTGCAGGGAACTGCTGGGTAATGGCACGCTGCTGGGTGCACAGATCATGCCGGAAAGCTTCCAGCCCATGGCTATCGCACTGCGCCCGCCGGGCGGGTTTATTATGCTGGGTCTCCTGCTTCTGGTGATTAATGCTACCGGAAAAGCGATGGCCAGACGCAAGGCTGCAAAAGCAAAGGAGGCTGAATTATGACCAGTTTCGTTCTGATCATCATCTCCGGTGTTTTGGTTAACAACCTTGTCATGTCACAGTTCTTGGGGATTTGCCCGTTCCTGGGGATCTCCAAGAAAACCGAAACAGCGTTTGGTATGGGTATGGCAGTTACGTTTGTTATGGTACTGGCTTCGGTCATTACCTATCTGATTCGTACCTATCTGCTGATGCCGTTTGAGCTGGAATACATGCAAACCATCGCGTTCATTCTGGTCATCGCCGTATTGGTGCAAACGGTTGAAATCGTGCTGAAGAAGGTTTCCCGCTCGCTCTATCAGGCGCTTGGTGTTTACCTGCCGCTGATTACCACCAACTGCGCGGTTCTTGGTGTTGCAATCAACAATACCACGGCCATTAAGGGCGGGTACGACCTGATGCAGTCCGCGGTAAACGGCCTGGCGGGTGCGCTCGGCTTCACACTGGCGCTGGTTGCATTTGCGGCCATCCGCGAAAAGCTTTCGATGAATGAACTGCCCAAATGGATGGATGGCTTCCCCGGCGCACTGATCGCTGCGGGCCTGATGGCTATCGCATTTCAGGGCTTCTCCGGATTGATTTAAGTAAGGAGACGCATATATGACCGATATTTTAATTGGAGCCGGCACACTGGCAGGCATTGCACTGGTTTTTGGCTTGCTGCTGATGCTGGTCAATAAAGTGTTTCAGGTACCAAGCGATCCCCGCCGTGATGCAGTACGCGAAGCGCTGCCGGGTGCCAACTGCGGTGCCTGCGGCTATGCAGGCTGTGATGCATTGGCGGATGCGATTGCCGCCGGAACCGCGCCTGTGGATGCCTGTCCCGTTGGCGGTGTAGATCTGACCCGCGCGATTGCCGAAATTATCGGCGCAGAATCGCCGGAGGAGCAGGCCAAAAACGTGGCAACGGTGATCTGTCAGGGTACTGCAGACCGCTGCAAGGAAAAGTTTCCCTATGTGGGTATTCACGACTGTGTTGCCGCAACCATGGTGAATGATGGCAATAAAGCCTGTAAATATGCCTGCTTGGGTTTGGGCACCTGTGTAAACGCCTGTAAGTTTGGTGCCATTACGATTGATCCACATGACAAGATTGCCAAAGTGGATCCTGACAAGTGCACGGGCTGCGAAGCCTGCATAAAGGCTTGTCCGAAAAACGTACTGGTTATGCAGCCGGTTGAATTGCCGGCACGCGTGCTTTGCCGCGCTGCAGACGAAGGTGTACTGGTCAGTGACAACTGCAAAACAGGCTGCATCGGCTGTGGACTATGCCATGATAACTGTAAGTTTGATGCCATCACCATGAAAAACAATCTACCGCAGTTTGACTATGACAAATGTGTTGGCTGCATGATGTGCGCTGAGGTCTGCCCGACGACAGCGATCTGGGGCGATTTCGATCACCGTAAAATCGCCAAGATCGATCCTAACGAGTGCATCGGTTGCACCATTTGTAAGAGAACCTGCCAATTTGAGGCCATTTCCGGCGAGCGCAAGAGCATTCATAAGATATTAGATGCGTGTACCGGCTGTGGTCAGTGTGTGGCGAAATGTCCTAAAAAATGCATTACCTTAACTGTTCGAGAGCATGTGCGGGATGCCAATGCAAAAGTCGGTACATCGGAGACGGTTGCAGCGATTCCTAAAAAGGACACAGCAAAGGAAGAATAGCATGAAAATCGGGTTTATCGGCGCGGGCAATATGGCCAGTGCGATCATTTCAGGGCTGATTCAAGCGAGGTTTGTTGCAGCGGAAGACATCGGTGTATTCGATGTCTCCCAAAAGCAGATGCAAACGGTATCGGAGCGCTATGGTGTGATTGCCGCGGCATCACAGGATGCACTGATTCAGCAATGCGAGTTTATTGTACTCGCCGTAAAACCGGTATACATGAACGATGTACTCACAAAGGCATCGAAGCAGGCCAAGGGGAAGAAATTCGTCTCCATCGCAGCCGGTTGGACAGTCTCCATGCTGCAAAGCGCACTGGATGAGCCTTCTGCTTCTGTCCTTCGCTGTATGCCCAACACACCGCTTATGGTGGGGGAAGGCTTTACGGCGCTTTGTGATGATACCAGCTTTGAATCAGCTGATATGGACTATGTCAAAGCCTTGTTTGAAACCTTGGGCAAAGTCGCCGTGCTGCCGGAACGCCTGTTTGATGCCGTGGTTGCGGTCGCTGGCAGCGCACCGGCCTATGTGTTTGTATTTGTGGAAGCGCTGATTGATGCCGGCATTAAACTGGGTCTGCCCAGAGAGATTGCCACCAAAGCTTGCGAGCAAACGGTGCTTGGCGCGGCGAAGCTGCTGATTGAAACAGGTGAACATCCCGCAAAACTCAAGGATATGGTCTGCTCTCCCGGAGGAACGACCATTGAAGCGATCGCATCGCTGGAACACAGTGGCTTCCGCAATGCGATCATCCAAGCGGCTACCGTGTGCGCTGATAAAAGCATGAAGCTTTCTCAGCAGCCCAAAGACTAACGATATGGCAGATACGATGCGAAATGTTCAGATTTATACCGATGGTGCGTGCTCAGGTAACCCGGGTCCGGGTGGCTGGGCCGCTATTTTAACCTTTAACGGCAAGGAAAAAGAACTATCCGGCAGCATGCCCAATACCACCAACAACCGCATGGAACTGTTTGCGGTTATCTCCGGTCTGGGCGCGCTGAAGGAACCTTGCAACGTGGAAGTTTATTCGGACTCTGCGTATGTGGTGAACGCGTTTAACAAGAAATGGATCGACAAATGGCAAACCAATGGCTGGAAAACATCGGACAAAAAACCGGTGGAAAATGAAGACCTATGGAAGTTGCTGCTCCAGATTATCAAAATTAAGAAACACGATGTGAAATACATCAAAGTGAAAGGCCACGCCGATCACCCGCAGAACATACGTTGCGATACACTAGCGAAGGACGCAATTATTGCATATCGCAAGTCAAACGGGATAGCCGAATAAGACATAAAATGTGTAGTACAGACTGTATATATTTCTAATTATTACAAACTGAATATCTCGTAATCCTACTGGACAAAAGGGATTGTCTATGCTACAATTTCAATAGTTACGGAAGTGTTAACTGTTGGAGTGATTTAATGCTCAGAATGTTACGAGGCATAATAATTGCAGCCCTGATTGCAGGATTGCTCTTTTTCACATACGCCAGTGCAGATACACTTTCCAATGTATCGGTCAATTCCGCACCCCTTGTTACCCAGTCTTCCTCGATGGATGGCATGGTGCGCGTTTATTTGTCCTCCCTGGGCAGTCCCAGCTCACTTTCACTGACGATATCAGGGAGTTACTCCCTCAGTGACGGAACAAATCTGTCCAGCGGAGAAACGCTTACGGTATCCTTTAATAGTTCAAACGGCAGCTTAACGCTAAAGCGCAACGGCACATCCTACTCCATGGGAAAGTCGTTTACGCTTAGGCGGCATTCCACAACCGGGTCTAACGGTATCAAGATCGCACAGGCGCGTAAATCGCGCAATCTCTATCCGGGCGATTTGCAGTTTAAAGCAGTTTCGTCCGGCGGGAAATATAAGCTGTACACCATTGCGCATATCTATATAGAAAACTATCTTTACGGCGTTCTGCCGTACGAAATGGGTTCCAGTGCTCCGATGGAAGCCTTGAAAGCGCAGGCTGTCGCGGCAAGAACCTACACCGTACGCAGGATGAACGCGCGTCAATCCTCGCTATACGATGTGGTAGACACCACCGGTGATCAAACCTATAACGGCACGCCAACGAGCGTAACCAACTGCAACACAGCGGTTGACCGCACCAAGGGCATCATCCTTAAAAACGGGTCTTCTTTTACGGCGACCTATTACTCATCGTCCAACGGTGGGCAGACCGAATCGATAAAAAACGCATGGGGTTCGTCCGGCTACAGCTATTTGGATGTTCATGATGATCCGTTTGACTATGCCAACCCCAGCAGCGTAGTGCGGCAGGCGACTGTATATAAAAACGCGTCCAGTTCCTACAACAATGCAAGTTTGATGACGCTGTTACAGAAAAAAGCAGTATCGCTTTTAAGTGCGGCCGGGTATAAGGCAACCAGTGCCAATACCACAGTCCTCACCGTTGATAATATTACGCCGAATTCACCCAAGTACAGCTCGCCGAGTAAGCTGTATACCAAAATGGACTTTACCTTGACCGTATCGACCTACAATGCAAGCAATACAAAGGTGTCCATCAGCACCACCGTGACCTGTGATATATTCAACGAGCTGGAAAGCATGCTCACCATGAGCATTCAGTCCGGAAGCAACGAGCTTTGGACGGTTGTGAAAAATTCCAGCTCCTTTGCATTGCAAGCCAGACGGTATGGACACGGCATCGGCATGAGCCAGCGCGGCGCGATGTATATGGGCCAGCTGGGGTTCAGCTATGATGAAATACTGGGATTTTACTATGTCGGCAGCAAACGGGTCGGTTGTACGTTTACCAATACCATTCTGTCGGCGAACTCATCCGAGGTCATCACGACGGATGAAGACCCGATTACCATGGATGATGAAACCGGAATTCGCGGCATTGTCGCCCTTGGGAACGGCTCACAGCTTGCCATCCGCAATGCACAATCGACAACTGCTGATATATTGACCGTCATTGATAACGCAACGCCGGTAACAGTACTGGCGAACTTAGGGTCTTACTGCAAAATTAAATACGGAAGCATTGTTGGCTATGTTCCCACCAGTGCGTTAACCATTGTTGGCACCGCGCCCAGCAGCGATGATACCTCCGTATCCAGCATTGCCGGGTATGCTGTGGTTACCTCATCCAGCTATTTAAACCTGCGCCAGTCCGGCAGCTATTCGGCGAAGATTCTGTCCACAGCGCGTGGCGGTACCATATTGACTGTGCTGGAACAGGGAAGCGAATGGGCGAAAATACAATATGGCAAGCTAACAGCCTATGCTGCGACCGATTTCCTGGATTTTTCTAAAGACTATCCTGAAACAATATCACAAACCGACCCGGGAAGTGGAACAGCCGATTCGCTGTCTGCAATCGTAGCCACCAAAGTTGGGTCGCTCAACATGCGCCAGCAGGCCAAGGCTGGCAGTACTGTGCTGACCACAATCCCGCAGGGCGCAACGGTTGCCGTCACAGATCGCGGCAGCACCTGGAGTGCTGTACGGTATTACGGATACAGCGGCTTTGTGATGACGGAGTTCTTATCGTTTGACGGCGCAAGTGCTCCGCAGGACGATCAACAAACCCAAAACCAGTATGCCAAGGTGACAACCAAGTCCGGGTCGCTCAACCTTCGTCAGCAGCCAAAGGCCGGCAGCGCGATCTACAAGACTATTCCGCAGTATTCAATTATCACCGTTCATTCCATGAACAGCAGCTGGAGCAATGTAACGTACGACAGTACGACCGGCTATGTTATGACGGCCTTTTTAACAGTGGTCGATGCATCCGAAGCTGAAAATCAACCGGACCCGGAAGAACAGCCGGAGGACCCGGCGACAGGAGATTCCGATGAACCCGGTACCGATGGCCCGTCGGCCGTTGTTTCCACCACATCCGGGTCACTCAATTTGCGGTTTGATGCCCTGCCTGGTAGCCGCGTGCTAATTCGCATACCGCAGGGGACGACCATACCGGTTCTGCAGAAGATGAACACCTGGACATATACGAAATATCAGGATCAGTTCGGCTATGTGATGAACACCTATCTTACATTCTCCAGTAGCGGTGATACGAGTGGGGATGCAGGCGATGCGATACCTGCGACCGTCAATACGGTTTCGGGTTCACTCAATCTTCGCAAAGAGCCTTACGGACGTGTGTTGGTGACTATTCCGCAGAATGCTGCCGTCAGCGTCTATCAAAAAGGGACCTCGTGGAGTTACCTTGCTTATAACAATGTTAACGGATACGTGATGACACAGTACTTGTCCTTTGTCCCGGCAGGCACGCCGTCTCCCGGCGATCAGACTGCAGATGATAACGACACACCGGCTGCCGGAGACAGTGCGACAGTTGCTTTGGAGACGGGGTCGCTGAACCTTCGTGCCAGCAAGTCCGATGCAGCAGAGGTACTGACGACAATACCCGCTAAAACCGTTGTAACGCTGATGACTTATGAAAGCGATTGGTGCAAGGTAAGTCATGGCGCATATCAGGGGTATGTACAAAGCAAGTTCTTAAGCTTTGATACGCAAGCTGAACCCACACCGTCGCCAACAGCTACCCAGCCACCAAGCGTGCTCACAGCGTGGGTGAATACACCTGAGGGTTCACTCAATATGCGCAATGTACCAAGCGGCAGAGTGACCACAGCAATACCGCAATATGCCGAAGTGACTGTATTGTCCGGGTTCACTGAAACCTGGTGTAAAACGCAATATGGCAGCTATACAGGCTATACCATGACCAAATACCTGACAACCACGAAACCGAAGCAAGACCCTTACGCTGTAACAGCCTGGGTGAAAACACCCAATGATGGCACCCTCAACTTGCGTACAGTTCCTAGCGGCAAAGTGATTACAGCCATGCCACAGCATGCACAGGTGACGGTTTTGACGGATATCAGCGATACCTGGTGCCAAACGCAATACGGTGATCAGACTGGGTACACGATGTCGCAATATCTGACAACGGCAGAACCCGGCACAACAGCAGTGCCCAGCGCAACACCGGCGCCGACCACACAGGCCGATCAGCTGTTTGCATGGGTGAAGACCCCCGATGATGGATCGCTGAACCTTCGAACCAAGCCCAATGGCAGTGTGCTGCTGACCATACCGCAAAGCGCGCAGGTAACTGTGCTCACAGACATCAGCAATACCTGGTGTAAAACGCAGTATGGTTCAACAGTTGGCTATACGGTATCAAAATACCTGACAACAAAAGAACCGGATCAGACGCCTGCGCCGGAGCAAACCGATACTTCTGGTGCAACAGGCACAACAGCGTGGGTGAGTACACCGGATGACGGTTCACTCAACCTTCGCAGCAAGCCCAATGGCAATGTGCTGCTGACCATACCGCAGTATGCGCAGGTGGCCGTGCTTACTGACCTTTCCAACACATGGTGTAAAACCCAGTACAACAGCATAACGGGGTATACAGTATCGAAGTACCTGACAACGAAAAAACCCAGCGAAGAACCGAAGGCTGATACGCCTGCCGACACGCAAACCGGGGTGACTGCCTGGGTCATGACGCCGGAAGGGTCGCTCAACCTGCGATCTGAGCCTAACGGGGATGTACTGACGACCATACCGCAATATGCACAGGTCTCGTTACTATCCGGCTTGAAAGATACCTGGGCCAAAACCAATTACAACAATATTATAGGCTATACGGTATCGAAGTACCTGTCCACATCCAAGCCGAGCCAAACTGCGGCTTCAACGCCTGCACCGACAACAGCGCCAAGCACCAGCGAGAAAAAAACACTGGATCCGTCTTTACAAACAGTAAGCAAGAAGACGGTTGTCTATATACGGCCGGCTGCAGGGCAGGCAACACTGAAACTGTATGATGAATGCAAGGAAAGCGCAAAAGTGCTGGAAAACATGCCGGAGGGCAGCGAGGTGGAAGTGCTGCAGGCCGGTGCGGTTTGGTGTGAAGTGCGCTATGAAAACCAGCAGGGTTACTGCCTGCGTGATGGGCTTTCCTTCTTTGAAGACTAATGTAGAAGTTCGCCCGGACGAACGCGTAGAAGATTTGCAAAATCACGGCTTATTCATTCTGCAAAAAAAGCAAGGTTTCCGTTTTGGCATGGATTCTATTCTGTTGAAGGACTTCGTGCGAATTAAACCCAATGAACATATCGCCGACCTTGGAACAGGGTCCGCTATTTTACCGATACTCTTAAGCCAAAAACAGTCATCCGCAAAGTTTTCAGCCTTTGAATGGCAAGCGGATATTGCCGAGATGGCGGCACGCAGCGTTACGATGAACGATTTAGATCGTAGAATATCCGTGTATTGTGATGATCTGCGCAACGCTCCCGATACCATAGGCAAAGCAAGTGTGCAGGTCGTTGTTTGCAATCCTCCCTACGGGAAAAAGAATACGATTTTGCTCAATCAAACAGAAAACAAGCGTTTATCCCGGCATGAAACCGATTGTGAAATTGATGATATTGTGAAGACGGCTTCGACTTTACTGAAAAACCAGGGTCGTTTCTACCTGGTATTTCCGGCACAGCGGCTGCTTGAATTGCTTGATTGTATGCGTAAACACCGCTTGGAACCCAAGCGGATACGCATGATTTGCGGTAAAGCCAGCAAAGCACCGTATTTATTCCTGGTGGAGGGCATCAAGAATGCCAGCCCTATGCTGCATTGGCTGCCGCCGCTGATTGTTCATCATGAAGACGGAACCGAAACAGAGGAAATTAAACAGATTTATTCTAGCGACTGATAAGATTGCAGTATTCTGCCGCAATCTGCGCAGCCAAGGCTGCATTGCTTAAGACCAGCTGAATATTCGCGTCTAACGATTGTCCGTGCGTAAGCTCCTTCACGGTTTCCAATAGGAACGGTGTGATGGCTTTCCCACGGATATTGTTATCATCGGCCATTTGTAAAGCCGTATGAATGGCTTTGTCCATTACATCTTCAGGCATGGCATAGTCCGGTGAAATGGGATTGGCGATCACCATACCGCCATGTAAGCCACAGGCGTATTTGGCAAGCATGCTCAGGGCGATATCCAGCGGCGTGTCCATGCGAGCATCGACAGAAAACCCGCTCTTGCGGCAGTAAAATGCCGGAAGTTCATCGGTTTGATATCCAAGGACAGGCACACCTTTGGTTTCTAAGTATTCCAGTGTTAAACCAATGTCGAGGATGGACTTGGGGCCTGCACATACAACCGTGACATCGGTTGTTGCCAGCTCCTCAAGATCGGCTGATATATCCATGCTTGTTTCCGCGCCGCGGTGCACGCCACCGATGCCTCCGGTTGCAAACACTTTAATACCGGCCATTTGCGCGGCAATCATAGTGGCGGCAACGGTCGTAGCTCCGCTGATGTTTTTAGACAGTAGCACAGGTAAATCTCTGCGACTGGCTTTGATAATATCCGTTCCGGTCTTGCCAAGGTATTCGATTTGTTCCTGATCGATTCCGACCGTGAGTACACCTTTGATGATGGCAATGGTGGCGGGTAAAGCACCGCTGTTTCGTACGGTTTGCTCAACCAGCAACGCAGTTTCTACATTTTGCGGATATGGCATACCATGAGAAATGATGGTCGATTCCAGCGCGACGATCGGGCGATTTTCCCGGATTGCTTTTGTGACTTCCTCGGAGATTTGCAAATACGGATTCATGATAACCTCCTTGTGTTTGTTATGTATTGCTTAATAGCGGTGGGGGAAAGCTGACCGGAGACGGATTCAACGGCCGTTGCTGTGATAGCGGCGGCAGCCAGCGCGCTCAGCAGTATGGTTTCCGGGTCTTCGCCGGATAGTATCCCAGCAAAAGCCGCAGCGCTGAATGCATCGCCACAGCCATTTGTATTGGCTGTTTTCACAGGGAATGCGGGTTGTATGATTTGCTCATTTTGACCGGAGAGAAACGCGCCGCCGGCACCAAGGGTAATGAGGACCCATTGGATGCCGAGCGCATGAAACCGGTTTGCTGCATGCTGCAACGAGTGTATATCGCTCGTGATTTCACATTGCAGCAAGGCTCTGGCTTCGCGCAGGTTTGTGTTAAGCGCATGCAGGCGAGGGAGGATTCCGACTAACTTTTCTGCTTTGCTGACGGAGACAGAATCCGCAAGGAGCGGCGCTTTGCACTCTTTGGCTAAAAACGCCACAGTGCTAGCGGGGATGTTGGTATCGAGTACGACCGCATCGCAGGCGTTAAGGGTTTGTAAGTGACCTGCAATGAAATCCGGCGTGATATCGTTGCAAATCGCCATATCATTCACGGCCACAGACATATCGCCGGTCGGATCGTTTACGGCAATATAATAGGGAGAAGCTCCGGACGCAGCAATAAGGCAGCCGTCGGTTAAAACGCCTGCGGATTTCGTATGTTCAAGCATGGATAGCGCAAAAGGATCGCTGCCAAAAGCAGCGAAGAGTTGGACAGTTTGCGCCAGTCTTGCCAGGTTTTCTGCAATGTTTCTGCCAACGCCGCCAAAGCCAAACCGCACAGTGCCGGGGTTTGAATCGTGCACGATCAAGGGCTTTGCAGTGGTTGCAAATACATCGGTACAACTGGCGCCGACAACGCCAAATCGCTTATGCATGGTAACGATCCTCAGTACAGCCGGTACAGGGAAACAACTCTGCCCAGGATGGTCACTTGTTTGGTTAAAATGGGGGACATGGTCGCATTTTCCGGCTGGAGGCGAATATACCCGTCCTCCCGGTAGAAGCGTTTGACTGTGGCTTCATCGTCGATCATGGCGACAACGATATCGCCGTTATTGGCTTCCTGCTGTTTCCTGACAACCACAAAATCGCCATCGTTGATGCCGGCCTCGATCATGCTTTCGCCGCGAACACCAAGGATATAATGTTCTCCATCGCCAAGCAAAGCATTGGGGATAGACATGTATTCTTCAATATTTTCGCTGGCCAGTATTGGCGTGCCAGCCGTAACGCGGCCTAGTACGGGCACGGTCACGGTATCGTTGGGCTGTACATCCAGCGGAAGCGAGATAGCGCGCGGCTTCATCGAATCCCGGGTAATCATACCACGGCGTTCCAGGCGTTTTAGGTGTGCATGCACCGTGGATGTTGACCGCAGTCCTGTTGCTTCGCAGATTTCGCGTACCGAAGGCGGGTAGCCCTTCGCTTTGACAACTTTTTTAATATAGGCATAGATCTTATCCTGGCTTTCGCCGCGAGGATTGCTCATACCGATCACTTCCTTGCAAACATATGTTCTTACTTTAGCATATCACACAAATGTGGTGTTTACAAGGCTAATCAGTGTTTTCATCAGAATCCATAAGTTTGGTATTGGCAGCTGCCTCGCGCATGCGTTTATCGCTCATACTGGCGTAGTGTTTACGGGTGGTATTGATATCGGAATGGCCCAGCGCTTCGGCAACAAGGTAAATATCCTGTGTTTCGCGGTAGAGGTTAGTGGCATACGTAGAGCGTAGCTTGTGAGGGCTTAACTTCTTTTTTAAGGGTACAACGATCTCCGCGTACTTTTTTACCATCATTTCTACGGCGCGCTGGGTGATTCTTCGCCGCTGCAAGGATAGGAAAAACGCATTTTCATGGCCTTCCAATGTTTCTATTTCCTTGCGCACGTCCAGATACGCTAAAAGCGCTTTGGCGGTTTCATCTGGGAAATATACAATCACCTGATTACCGCCTTTGCGGGTGACGAGCAGAGCATTAGTTTCGAAATCAAAATCCTGCAGATCAACGCCCACGCATTCGGAAACGCGAATGCCGGTACCAAGAAACAGCATGATGATGGCAAAGTCGCGAACACCAACGGACTTGTGATAGGCCTGTTGGCGCGCGGTTAATTGTTCGCCGGTGGAGACTGCTTCAATCAGACGACGCATTTCATCAGGCTCCAGCAGAAGAATGGGCTTTTTATGAATTTTCGGCAGCGGTACCAGCGCGGCGGTATTGCTTGGAATGCGCTCAGTGCGAAACAGATAATTGAAAAACGATCGTAATGAGGATAGCTTACGCATGACACCGTAGGATTGATTTTTAAGCATGCGCTGTTGCTGTTCGTCGTCCGTACCGTCGTCCTTAAAATACAATGTCAGGTACTCTGAATACATTTCAATGTCACGTGCTTTCAGCAGCGCGATATCATCGTCGGTCAATTCAGAGACGTTTTTGTCGGCAAAGGTGGACAGTTCCCGGCCTGCAAAGGTAAAAAACGTGTTTAAATCAATTGTATACGCAAGCCGGGTTAAAATACTGGTGGTTGTCAGCAGGCTGCGAATAAAATCGGAGCAGGAGCGCGGCAGACCGGCCAGCATGGACCGGATCATCAACATGCGCTTTTGATCGATTTGTTCCTGATAGCGTTTGTCCGGCACTTAAAATCACCTCGGATTTGTTTCACGTTAGCAGGCCGTTTGGTAATCCATCAAATGTGATTGAGAAAGTTCTTCGATACGATACTCAAGTAGTGAACGATGAACGTTCCTGCTTTAAGTTGCAGCAAAGCAGTTTCACAATTCGATACAGCGGATGCGATAGACTGTAACTAAAGCCGCAGACCAGATCCAGAAAACGAAAGTATGGTATACGTAGCAAACCCCTTGAGATACTATCATTATACCCGTAACTATTCGTTAAAGTATTCTTTAGCGAATAGTTAATAAAAGTATATCATAAGGAATTCATATGTCAAGCGGGTATATTCTGCTGATATTTGCTCTACAATTATCAGCCCCCTACCGACTGAATGCTTATATACGTATAATAAAAAAAGTGGCTTAGCCACTTTTTGCGGATTGGTTAAAGATTAGCCTTCCTTGGGAGCATCTACGGGACATACGTCCGCGCACGCGCCGCAATCAATGCACTTATCTGCGTCGATTACGTACTTGGTGTCACCTTCGGAAATTGCATCTACCGGGCACTCCGGCGCGCATGCGCCGCAGCTGATGCAATCGTCATTAATTGAATATGCCATACGGTCACCTCCATTGATTCGCTATTTCGTGTTTATCATAGCATGGGTCTACCCTATTTGCAATACGGTGAATGTTAATTCTTGCTACCTTCGTTGCGTAGCGCCTTGGCGACTTCATCCTGCCAGGTATCATTCGGCTTGTCGTTTTCGACAATTTCTTCGGACAGCGGCTCCGGCTGGAACGCAGCGTCATCAGGCTGGAAATCCTCGTTATCAGTGTCAGTATCATCGGGCACATCTTCTTCGTCGGCTTCAATGACCTGAACAACGGGCTCTTCTTTTGCGGCAGGTTTTTCGTCTTTTTCCTTCTCCTTGGGCTTGGCGGCCTTTTCATTGCGGCGTTTGGGTTCGGGTGCAGCTTTTCCACGGCTTCCGTCCCGATCCATCTTAAACCATACAATGCTCTCCAGCGGATAGGAATTGATTTCGCTTCCGTCGCCATGACGCACGCGCACGGTGACGGTTTCTTTCAGGATATTCAGGTCGATCACTGTGCCAAAGCCATCCGGCGTTTCCACGTCTTTGCCAATCTTAGGCATACGTTTGCGGGTTTGCACGTAGTTATCGTCCTCGTATTTCAGGCAACACATCAGCCGCCCGCATACGCCGGAGATTTTTGTGGGGTTCAGCGACAGGTTCTGCTCTTTGGCCATCTTGATTGATACCGGCTGGAAATCACCCAGGAAGGTTCCACAGCAGATTGGCAGCCCACACGGGCCGAGCCCGCCGATCATCCTGGCTTCGTCGCGTACGCCGATTTGGCGCAGTTCAATGCGTGTATGAAAGACCGATGCCAGATCCTTAACCAAGGATCGGAAATCCACGCGGCCGTTAGCGGTGAAGTAAAACACGAGCTTTGAGTTATCAAAGGTCTGTTCTACCGACACCAGCTTCATTTCCAACTGGTGTTCGTCAATCTTACGGTGGCAGATATCATAGGCCTTCTTCTCAAATGCCTCGTTTTCATGCATGTGATCGATATCTTCATCCGATGCAATACGCAGTATCGGTTTGAGCGGTGTATCCAAAAGCTGTTCGTCGGTCTCCCGCATGCCGGTAATGACCTGGCCAAAGGTCTGTCCGCGCACCGTATCCACAATCACGAACGCACCGGGGCTTGGCCAAAGCTCGCCCGGATCAAAATAAAACAGTTTTCCGGCGTTTTTGAAACGAACGCCTACCATCTTTGCCATTTATTCTTAGCCTCCAATAGTTTGCCTGCCAGCTGGTCTATGTTGGACTGCCAGTTGACATTGGACATCTTTCGTCTTCGTGTCTGGAACAACTGATCGGTCAGCGTGATCAAATCATCCATGGTGGCGGATTGAATAACCTCACTCCAAGGGGTTGATTTGAGCGCATCAGCCGGCAGCAAGCCGGATTTAACCAGCATACACTGCTGCAAATAGCGTTCCAGTCGCAGCATAATCGCTTCAGCGTTTCCGGCCATATCCTTGAGCATGGTGGAGCAGCGTACAGCGTCTTTCGCAGTGGTTACAGACAGCAGTTGGCGCAGTGCGGTTTCCTGCTGTCCTTCGGGTTTCTCGGATAGGATGGCCAGTGCCTCCCCCACGTTTCCGCCGGATAGTGCAATGGCCCGTTGGGCTTCATCACCCGGGCAGGATTGCCGGGCGAGGATTTCAGTCAGTATATCTGCCGGCCACGGTGTAAGCTTAAATACCGAGCAGCGGGACTGAATGGTATCCAGCAGTGAGCTGGTATCGTGTGACAGTAAAAAGTATATCACGTTGGTGTCTGGTTCTTCCAGTGACTTCAGCAAACCGTTCTGTGCCTGAGGTGTCATGCTTTCGGTTGGTTCGATGATGACAATTCTTTCCCGGCCATCCAGTGTGTGCATGGACGATGTTGCAATCAGGTCGCGGATGCGGTCGACCGAAATGGTCTTTGTATCAACCGGTTCAATTTCGAGCACCGAGGAGTGCTTTCCGCTGAAAATGGCCGAACATTGGCTGCACGTGCCGCAGGGCTTGGTTTCGCTTTCGCACAGTAAGGTGCTGGCCAGGTAGCGGGCAAAAGTTTTCTTGCCGATTCCCTGTGGACCCGCCAATAAATAAGCGTGCACTTGCCGCGATGCCTGAAACTGGTCGATCAGGCGTTTGTACCGTGCGCCAAGCCGGCGATAATCCATAAACGCGGGCATCGAGCCCGCGTTATCAGCTATACCGGACACAAGCGCACCCCACTTTTCTAGAATTTCTTGAATTCATCAACCGTCAGCACAAACACAGTTGCGCCGCCGACCATAACTTCAAAGGGAAATGGCGTGTAGGTACCGGTGGAATTGACCATCGGTGAAGGCGACGAGGTAACCTGCTTGTGGCTTTTGCAAATGTCTTCGATTACTTTCATCGCGTTTTCAACTTGCTTGTCTTCCACACCAACAAGCAGTGTGGTGTTACCGGAGCGTAGAAAGCCGCCGGTTGTTGCCAATTTGGTTACGCGGAATCCGTCCGTCATCAGCTCGCTGATGAGTCGCTGAGAGTCCTCATCCTGAACGATTGCGACGATTAGCTTCATACGTATCCCTCCCATAGTTTCCTCTGTTTCAGTGTACCCTATCATACGGTAAAAATCAATCCTCAATCCCAAATATGCGCCCCTGTAACGACCAAAATATAAGGAAATACAAGGAAATGGCTTGCAATCAAACCCCGTCTTTGCTATAATACGAAATTGGCACATCCTTGCACCGCGCCACGACGTGCGATGCCATAAGTCCAAGAGGAGGTGAAAGCATGAATAGGTACGAATTGACCTATATCATCAACGTAGCACTGGAGGAAACCGCCAGAAATGAGCTGATCGAAAAGTTCACAGAACTGATCAAGCAAAACGGCGGCAAAATCGAGAAAGTTGATGAATCCTGGGGCAAGCGCCGCCTGGCATATCTGATTGACGATATGCAGGAAGGTTACTACGTTTTAACAACGTTTACCGCCACGGGAGAAAAGAACAAGGAAATTCAGCGTAATCTTGAGATCAACGATAACATTCTTCGTTATCTCATCATCAAACTGCTGGATAAAAAGCAGAGCGTCAAACCCAAGGCCGTCCGCCCCGCTCCCGTTGTTGTTAAAGCAGTAACGGAAGAAAAAGCGGCACCCGCCCCGGAAGTCGCAAAAGCTGAGCCCGTCGTTGAAGACGCCAAAGCGGAACCCGCTGCAAATGCTG
The DNA here is from genome assembly GCA_963678055.1 of Candidatus Limiplasma sp. Lineage (GTDB taxonomy): Bacteria > Bacillota > Clostridia > Christensenellales > Aristaeellaceae > CAXXOK01. The sequence continues at coordinate 1,594,948 of OY782679.1, read as the reverse complement.
AAGTTAAACCTGCAGAAAAGACCGAATGAGGACGGTAATACGTAATGAATAAACTGACCATCATCGGAAACCTGACGCGCGATCCGGAAACCCGTACCGTTGCATCGGGCAGTACTGTATGCTCCTTCACACTCGCGGTCAACCGCCGTCGTTCATCGCAGAATAACGGCCAGCCGGATGCGGATTTCTTCCGTGTGTCGGCCTGGAATAAACTGGGCGAAGTATGCCAGCGTTACCTGGCCAAAGGCCGCAAGGTCTGCGTGGTAGGCAACGTATCAGTTTCCAGTTATGAAGCAAAAGACGGTTCAACCCGTTTCTCCCTTGACGTGCATGCCGAAGACGTCGAATTCCTGACTCCTCGTTCCGAGAACTCGGGCGGCGGAGGATCTTACGCCCCGTCCGATGCCGATGATTCCGGCTCGAACAAAGGCTTCCAGGAAGTAGACGACGACGATCTGCCGTTCTAAACGCTGAAAAAAGGAGGCTACCCCATGCCTGAAGATCGTTCTGAAAGAAGGCCTAGGCCCCGCGGACGCAAACCGCGCCGTAAGGTATGCGCTTTCTGCGTAGATAAAATCGAGTACATCGATTACAAAGATGTCAACCGCCTGCGCCGCTTCATTAACGAACGCGGGAAGATTGTTCCCCGTCGTATGAGCGGCAACTGCGCCAAACATCAGCGTCAGTTATCGGAGTCCATTAAACGCGCACGTGCCATCGCGTTGATGCCCTACTCGGTAGACTGATTTCTACAAGTCTAACAAAACGCAGGCGAAAGCCTGCGTTTTTTATTTTGGATAAAGTTGCATATATACGCATTGATAACCGTTTTATTCTTTTCTATCGCATAGCCCTATGGTATACTATAATTTAATACCAACTGCTTGCTTAGTATGGTAAGCACGCTGTTTCGCAGCGCAAAATCAGCTTCTGAAAGGATACTGACATGCAAATGAATCAGTCAAACAATGGATCGGCACTATTACTGGGCGACCAGGCCATCGCGCGCGGCGCATGGGAAGCCGGTGTGCGGGTCGTAACAGCGTATCCGGGCACGCCCAGCACCGAGATTACGGAAGCCGCGGCAAAGTTCCCGGAAATTAACACGCAATGGGCACCCAATGAAAAGGTCGCAATGGAGGTCGCGTTTGGTGCGTCTCTGGCCGGTGCGCGCGCCATGGTATGCATGAAGCATGTCGGCGTGAACGTTGCCGCAGACCCCATGTTTACAGCGGCCTATACCGGCGTGAACGCCGGATTTGTCATTGCCGTGGCCGATGACCCCGCCATGCATTCCAGCCAGAACGAGCAGGACACGCGCTATTATGCCCGTGCGGCGCATTTGCCCATTTTAGAGCCGTCTGATAGTCAGGAATGCAAAGACTTCACCAAGTATGCATTCGCACTCAGTGAAGAATTGGACTCCCCTGTTATCATCCGCATCACGACACGCATTGCGCATGCCCGCAGTTTGGTGACGCAGGAACAGCGGGATGAGATTACGACAAAGCCGTATGAAAAAAACATGGCGAAATATGTGATGATCCCTGCCATGGCTCGGAAACGCCATGTGGCAGTGGAACAGCGCGAAAACGCTTATGCAGAGGCTGTGAATACGTCTCCGCTGAACCGTGTGGAAATGCGGGATACGACAGTCGGCATTATCACCAGCGGCGTAAACTACCACTATGTGCGGGATGCCCTGCCTGAGGCGAGCGTCTTTAAACTGGGGGTTGTCTATCCCCTGCCTATACAAAGCATTGCAGAGTTTGCTAAGCAGGTGGACCGTCTGGTTGTAATTGAAGAGCTGGAAGGCCTGATTGAGAAAGATCTGAAAGCTGCCGGTATAGCCTGTGAAGGCAAAGCACTCACTGGGATTCAGGGTGAGTTGACTGTAGAGAAAATCAAGCACGCTGTGCTGGGTACCCCGCTGCCCGATATTTCGCAAGCGGAACTCCCCGGCCGTCCGCCTGCACTTTGCCCGGGCTGCCCGCACCGTGGTATTTTCCATGTGCTCAGCAAGCTGAAAATGCATGTAATGGGTGATATCGGCTGCTATACACTGGCGTCGCTTCCCCCACTGTCAGCCATGGATGCTACGCTGTGCATGGGCGCAAGCATTGGCATGGCCAGCGGCGCAGAACGCGCACAAGGCAAGGAGTTTTCTAAAAAGACCGTTGCTGTCATTGGTGATAGTACGTTCATCCACTCCGGCGTCACTGGCTTGATTGATGCGGTGTATGGCAGAGAAGCAATTACCGTGCTGATTCTGGATAACCGTATTACTGGGATGACCGGTCACCAGCACCACCCGGCCACAGGGTTTGATATTCACGGTAATCCTGCGCCAATGCTGGATATAGAAGCATTATGCCGTGCCTGTGGTGTTGAGCATATCGCTGTGGTCGATCCGCTGGATTTGGCTGAAACGAAGCGTGTAATCCTGGAAGAAACCCAGCGTGATGCGGTCAGCGTTGTGATTGCACGCCGCCCCTGTGCGCTGATCGAGAAAACGAAAAATGTGCCCTATCATACCGACGGGTGCAGAAACTGCGGGGCGTGCCTGAAGGTCGGCTGCCAGGCGATAGAACGCAAGGGTGACCATGTGGAAATCAATGCATCGCTTTGTACCGGCTGCGGGATGTGCTCGCAGGTATGCCCGTTCAACGCGATAGTCAAAGGAGGCGATGCGAAATGAACGCAAAATGCTTGAATATTGTAATCGTCGGCGTTGGCGGTCAGGGATCGCTTTTAACCAGTAAAATTCTGGCGGAACTCGCCAAGGCGCAAAACCTTTCGGTCAAAGTCAGCGAGGTACACGGCATGGCCCAGCGTGGCGGCAGCGTGATTACGCATGTGCGCTTTGGACAGGAAGTCTACGCCCCACTGGTGGCGGAGGGCGAAGCGGACTATCTGCTGGCCTTTGAACCCTTGGAAGCCGGACGCTCGCTTTCCTATCTCAAATCGGATGGGCGCTTGATCGTCAGCACCCAGCAAATCTCCCCCATGACCGTGCTTTCGGGTGCGGCTGTGTATCCGGACGAACCCTATCAGGCGCTACTAGGATCTAAACAGACCGTACAAGCGCTGGATGCCCACACCATGGCGGTAAAAGCAGGCAGTTTTAAAGCGGTCAATATTGTACTGCTCGGCGTTTTGAGTAAGTATATGGACTTCAGCCGTGAAAACTGGGTTGATGCGATCACGGCCTGCGTTCCCCCACGCACACTGGAAGTGAACATTAAGGCCTTTACAGCGGGCCGGGAGCATGCTGAGTAAGCAGGAAACGGAGTGACGATACCGTGCAGCACATGATTTGGAATCCGACCATGGAATGTATGCCCAGAGAGCAACTCCGCGCACTGCAGGATGGCCTGCTGCAGGATGTTGTCCGCAGGGTGTATGAAAGTGTGCCGTTTTACCGGCATAAAATGCAGGAACGCGGGCTGACGCCGGCCGATATCCATGGCGTGGATGATATTGAGTTGCTTCCTTTTACCGAAAAACAGGATCTGCGCGACCATTATCCCTTCAATATGTTTGCGGTGCCCATGAGTGAAATTGTCCGCGTGCATGCATCCAGCGGCACAACCGGAAAGCCGACGGTCGTTGGCTATACCAGCGGTGATATCGACCGCTGGACGGAACTGATGGCGCGCAGTATGCACTGTGCCAATGTTGCCAAGGGCGATATCGTGCAGGTGGCCTATGGTTACGGCCTGTTTACGGGCGGCCTGGGCGCACATTACGGCGCGGAGCGCGTTGGCGCGGTCGTGGTGCCGATCAGCGGTGGCAATACGACACGGCAGCTGATGCTTATGCAGGATTTTGGTGCGACTGCGCTATGTTGTACTCCCTCGTATGCATTGAATTTGGCGGAGGCGCTGGAGCAAAACGGCGTGAAAGAAACAAAGCTGAAGGTGGGTATATTCGGCGCGGAACCGTGGACGGAAGGCATGCGCGAGACCATCGAAAGCATGCTGGGCATTGAAGCGCTGAATATTTACGGTCTGAGCGAAGTGATGGGCCCGGGTGTTTCCATGGAATGTATGTGCAAACAGGGCATGCATATTTGGGAAGATCATTTCCTGCCCGAAATCATCGGACCGGACGACAAAGGGCTGCCCTATGGCAGTCAGGGTGACTTAACCTTTACCACGCTTTCCAAGCACGGCATGCCCTTGCTGCGCTATCGCACACACGATTTATGTACGCTCACGGATGAGCTGTGCGATTGCGGCAGAACCCATGTCCGCATGGGGCGCATTATGGGACGTACCGATGATATGCTCATTATTCGCGGCGTGAATGTGTTCCCATCGCAGATTGAGCATGCACTTTTGCAGGTCAGCGGCATCCAACCCCAGTATCAAATCGTGGTCAGCCGTGAAAACCTGTTGGACACGCTGGAGATTCAAGTAGAACTGGCGCAAGGCACCATGAGCGACACCGTGCGCGAACTGGAAGCGCTGGAGCGCAAGATTGCTAATTCCGTGGCAGCCCATGCGCTGGTATCGGCCAGAATTAAACTGTGTCAGCCGGGGTCACTGCCCCGCAGCGAGGGCAAGGCTAAGCGCGTTATAGACAACCGTAAACTGTAAATGCTATAATTCAGCTTGGAGGCGGGCAACATGTATGTAAAGCAAATCTCCGTATTTCTGGAAAACCGGGCCGGAAGCCTGGCCGGTGTAACCCGGCTATTGGGCGAAAACGGCTTTGATCTGATGTCTTTATCCATTGCAGATACAACAGATTTCGGCATTCTGCGCGGCATCGTAGCAGATTATAAGAAAGCACAGACCGTACTCCAAGACGCCGGATACTCCGTGAAGGTGTCGGATGTACTCTGTGTCAGTGTGCCCGATCATCCGGGTGCACTTGCCAATGTGCTTTCGATTCTTTCCGAGAATGGAATCGGGCTGGAGTATCTGTATTCGTTTTTTCGCAGTCACCGCGATCATGCTTTGATCATTATGCGGGTGGACAAACCGGAAGACGGCGCAAAAGCCCTTGGCGATGCAGGCATTCGCATGCTGTCGCAAGAAGATTTGCAAACGGTTTGACTTCCTTATTTTGTTGAACCGGAAAACGACAGCTCACGTTGGAGGCTATACTGAAAGTGTTTCGACAGAATCGCATCACGATTGATTTAAACGCGATACGGCATAATTACCGCCTGATGGCTGACTATTTGCCAGACTCTGTCCGTGTCATGGCAGTTGTCAAGGCAAACGCTTACGGACACGGTATGGTGGAAGTTGCCGATACCGTTACAAACGCAGGCTGCACAGATTTGGCGATTGCCATCCCTGAGGAGGGAATCGCGCTGCGTGAAAGCGCAATCGACCAGGCCAACATTCTGGTGCTTGGCGCGGTCAACCGGCAAAGCATTGAAGCGTGTATTCAAAACCGCTTGACCATGACCGTTTTTGATACCGATACGCTGGCTTTGATAGAAAGCACAGCGGCAGCCCTTGACAAAACAGCGTTTATCCATATTAAGCTGGATACCGGCATGAACCGGATTGGCCTGCGGACGGTGGAAGAAGCTCAGGCATTGGCCAACGCTTTGCAAGCGTCCCCGCATGTCCAATGTACTGGCATTTATACGCACTTTGCCGATGCCGATCATCTGGGCGATTGCGGCGGCCTGTGCAATTACTCAAGCAAGCAGCTTAAGCGTTTTGAAGAATTGAAAGCCTGTTTTGATCCGGCCATACCCGTGCATGCGTCCAACAGCGCTATGAGTTTGGCATCGCCGGATGCGAACTATTCTATGATTCGTGAGGGTATATCGCTCTATGGCTATCCGCCTGTACCGACCGACCTGCCCTTTCTAAAGGCACTGCAATGGGAAGCGGAAATTGTGCTGGTCAAGCAAATTCCCGCAGGCAGCAGCATTGGTTATGGATGTACCTTCACATCGGATGCGCCGATGCGTATAGCGACGATTGCTGTCGGCTATGGCGACGGCTATCACCGCACAGCCAGCAACCGTGGACAAGTTTTGATTCACGGACAGCGCGCGCGCATTGTCGGCCGGGTGTGTATGGATCAGATCATGGTCGATGTGACGCATATTCCGGATGTGCAAAAGGGCGACATGGCCGTTTTAATCGGCAAGCAAGGCGATGACTCTATCGGCGCAGACGAACTTGCCGGCTGGAACCATACCATCAGCTATGAAGTACTATTGAGTATAACGACCCGCGTAGACCGCCGATATATTCCTGTCGACCCGGCCACGCTGTAACCAAAGGAGACCGCAACATGGCAACTAAACCGGTAAAACCTGTCGTCAAACCCTATCTTCAGGGTTCCTGGAACGGGAGAGATGCCAAACAAAAAGGCATTAAAATGATCCTGAGCATCCTGTTCGTTTCGTTTCTGTACTTATTGCTGGGAGTGCTTTTAAGCTTTAATTCTGTTGCACTTCGGGCGATAACATCGTTTGTAATCGTAGCGTTTGCGGCTATGTATATGTTTTTCCAGGGTGCAAACACCGGAGAAAGCGATACGGGATTTGCCGAAATTATGTATCAGCATCAGGCGGACGGCAGAACGGTTGTCCCCAGCGATCTGGAACGCTGCTACCATCCCAATAAGGGCTTATACATTGCGTTAATCGGTGTTGCCCCTTTTCTGCTGATAACCCTGCTATTCGCCTTTACTGCACAGCCGATTCACTATACGCTTGGCGCGCTACCGTCCTGGCTGGACGGTACTACGCAGCAAACGCATGTTGGAGAGGCACTTTCGTATTATGGTATGCAGGAATCGAACATGTTTTTGTCGATTCTGCGTATTATTGTCCGTTCGATGACGATGCCGTTTATCAACGTTTCGCTCCTACTCGGCTCCAATGCCGTACTGTGGGCCGAACGCCTAACCCCGCTGTGGATACTGGTTGCGCCGCTGGCATACGGATTTGGGTACAGGCAGGGCCCAAGGCTGCGCGTGAAAATCAACACGGGTATCGCTATCGGGCTGCGTAACAAGCGCCGCAAACAGCGCAAGGAACGCAAAGCACGTAACGCTGCCAGAAAACCCGAACAGCTGATTTAACGGCGATGCGCATTATAGCCGGAGATGCCAAAGGGCGTACCATTATCGCCCCCAAAGGGCAAAGCACTAGGCCGACGCAGGACTATGTTCGTGAGGCGCTATTCAATATCATCCAGCGGGATGTGCCCGGCGCTGTTGTCTTGGATTTGTTTGCGGGCAGTGGTGCGTTGGCGCTGGAAGCACTCAGCCGCGGTGCAGACTATGCCGTGCTGGTGGACAAAGCACGGCCAGCTATGGATTGTATACGCCGCAATATCAGCACACTGGGGGCTTGCGAAAGTACACTATGTTTGCAGGCGGACTGGCGCAAAGCTCTGCAAAAGCCGCTGCCAAAGACATTTGACCTAGTGTTTCTGGATCCACCCTACAGCTTAACCCTGTATCAGGAGATTACAGATATGCTGGCCGAGCAGAACCTGCTCAGGGAGGATGCGCTGATCATCATCGAGCATCGGAAAAACGAAAGCTTTTCACTCTCCCCCACATTTACCCTGCAAGACCAAAGACACTATGGTGACACTGGCATACGCTTTTATCGCTTTCATGCGGGAGGACACGATCATGCAATCTAAGCTCTGCGTTTACCCCGGCAGTTTCGATCCGGTTACATGCGGGCATATAAACATTATTGAGCGCGCCAGCGCCATGTTTGCTGAAGTCCGTGTAGCCGTACTGGATAATCCGGAAAAAACAAAAGCATTCTCTGTACAAGAACGAATGGATATGCTGCAAACAGCCTGTGCACACCTTTCCAATGTCCGGGTGGACAGTTTCAGTGGATTGCTGGTCGAGTATATGAAACAATCGGGTGCAGGCGTTGTTGTGCGCGGGCTTAGAAGCGCCGGGGATTTTGAAGTAGAATTTCAGATGGCGCAGATGAACCGGCAGCTGTATACTGCTATAGACAGCATATTTTTAATGACCGAACCGCAGTATGCCCATATATCGTCCAGCATGGTCAGGCAAGTTGCAGCATTTGGCGGTGATATATCTGCCTTCGTGCCAGCTGGTGTCCAAGCTCAGGTTATCAAACGATTCCGAAATGAATAATGGTGCAGGAGGCCGACAACGATGAATATGTCTCAAACCAATATCTATCTTGATGAGCTCAATGATCTTATATCCAACGGAAAGCGGATTCCTTTAAGCAATTCCGTGGTTATCGATCGTGAGCATTGTTTTAAGCTGGTACAGGATATCCGGGAAAGCTTGCCGGTGGATATCACAGCAGCCCAGGGCGTGATTGAAAACCAAAATGCCATCATTACCGAAGCACGCAAAATGGCAGAACAGGCAAAAAGTGAAGCCAATGGCGCAGCAACCGCCACCGTGAACGATGCCAATGTGAAAGCGCAAAACACACTCAATGCCGCACAGGCGCAGGCACAGGAAATGCTCAAGCGCGCGCAGGACCAGGCACGCCAGATGATGGCTGATGCAAAACAAAATGCCGATCGTATGTTGGCCGATGCCGATGCTCGGGCCAAGCAGATGATCAACGAACAGGAAATCGTCGCCCGTGCGCGCCTGGAAGCCGATGACCTGAAACAGTCTACGCAGGATGAAGTAGACGCACTCTACAAGGACGTCTTCCAGCATATTGACGAAGTCATGAAACAGCTGGATCGCGCTGTGAGCGAAAAACTGACGGAGATCCGTATGATTCGACAGCAGGTTGATCAAACGATATCCTCCATGTAATTTAATCCTACGAAGGAGTTGTCCCCCTATTGCTTGAACTGCTAGTGATTGCTTTTGGCCTGTCTATGGATGCCTTTGCTGTAGCCATGGGAAAAGGCCTGTGTATGCGGAAAATTCAATATGGATATGCAACAGTGATAGCCCTCTTTTTCGGGGGCTTTCAAGCGTTGATGCCTGCCATCGGCTGGCTGCTGGGTAAGCAGTTTGCAGCGCAGATCATATTTCTGGATCACTGGGTAGCCTTTATACTGTTATCTCTCATTGGGCTGAAAATGATCTGGGGCGCGTATCGCGATAAGAATAAGGAAGAAGAAGCCTGTGACCTAACGGTCAACTACCGCGAGCTGCTGGTGCTGGCCATCGCCACCAGTATCGATGCGCTAGCGGCCGGTGTCACCTTTGCTTTTTTAGATACATCCATCCTGCTTGCCACCGGCGTGATTGGCGTGACAACCTTTGTCATTTCGTTTGGCGGTGTTATCATCGGGCAGATGTTTGGGGCCAGGTTTAAAACAACCGCTGAATACTTCGGCGGAGGTGTATTGATTAGTATTGGTCTGAAAATACTACTGGAGCATTTGGGTATTTTGGTCTAAAATATTCACAAGTAGTATATTCGTTAAAAACAGCGATATTTCTTATCATACAAGCATTATCAGCTAGTTGACTTGGTATTTTCATTGTGCTATATTGTATGCAAGGAATACATAAATAAAACTGGAGGAGATTTAATATGTCTGAAACTAAGTCCAAGAAAGGCTTATCTAAGAAGCAGCTTCTGCTCATCGTGCTGGCTGTGGTTGTTGTCGCAGCGGCCGTAGTTGCTGTGATTCTGCTTACCGGTCCCAAAGAAGATGAAGGCGTCAAGTTTGCCCTTGTTACCGATGTGGGTAACATTGATGACCAGTCCTTCAACCAGAGCACCTGGGAAGGCCTTGTTGCCTTTGCAGAGGCCAATGATTTTGTCAAGGATGAAGACTACGCGTACTACAAACCCTTCGAAGACAGCGATGCAGCCCGTATCGAAAGCATCACGACCGCCATCGAGTATGGCGCGAAAGTTGTCGTCGTTCCCGGGTACCTGTTCAACACGGCTGTGGTTACCGTAGCAGAAGACAACCCCGATGTCCTGTTTGTCGGTGTTGACCTGACCGTTGAAGCCGATCCGTATCCCTCGAACATTGCAAACCTCGTCTTCAAAGAAGAACAGTCCGGTTTCATGGCCGGCTACGCCGCTGTGATGGACGGCTACACCAGCCTTGGCTTCCTGGGCGGCATTGACGTACCCGCCGTTGTCCGCTATGGCTACGGCTTTGTGCAGGGCGTTGAATACGCCGCTGAGCAGATGGGCGTCACCCCTGAAGTGAAGTACTGGTATTCCGGCACCTTCGGCCCCACTGACGAAATCAAAGCCAAAATGGACAGCTGGTATGCCGAAGGCACCGAAGTTGTGTTTGCTTGCGGCGGCGGCATCTTCCTGAGCGCTTTGTCTGCAGCAGAAACGGCCGATGGCGTGATGATCGGTGTTGACTCCGACCAGGGTCACATCAACGAACGTTTTATCACGTCCGCTATGAAGATCATCCCCGCTCCCCTGAGCGTAATTCTCCAGAAGATCTATGACGGCGACTACAAACTGCCGGAAGAGTATGTTGGACATGACACCGTTCTCAGCATTGCTGATGGCGCTTGTGGCCTGCCGACTGCTGATGACAGCTGGCGCTTTAAGACCTTCACCAAAGATGACTACCAGATGATTCTGGACAAAGTCCTCGCCGGTGATGTGACGATTTCCAATGATACCGTAACTGCGCCGGAAACGGTTGCCACCACGGTTGACTATCAGAACTAAGCAATTCACCTTTTTAGAAAGGCCAGGCATGCGCCTGGCCTTTCTTTCAAGGTTGGGGTACCAATCCAATAAGGGGTATTGTAATGAGTGAATATATCATCGAAATGGCCGGGATACGCAAAGTATTTCCGGGCGTTGTCGCCAATGACAATATTACACTGGGGTTGAAAAAGGGCGAAATTCACGCTCTGCTTGGTGAAAACGGTGCGGGCAAATCCACGCTGATGGGTGTTTTGTTCGGTATGTATCAGCCGGATGCCGGTGAAATACGAAAAAATGGTAAACCTGTTCGTATACACGATCCCAACGATGCCAACAGCTTAGGCATCGGTATGGTACACCAGCATTTTAAGCTGGTGGAAGTGTTTTCGGTGCTGGACAATATCATGCTTGGCGCAGAAGATACGCGCTATGGCATGCTGCGGAAGTCGACAGCACGCGAAAAGATAATGAAGCTCAGTGAGCAGTATAAACTGAAAGTAGATTTAGACGCGGTGATTGAGGACATCAGCGTGGGCATGCAGCAGCGTGTTGAGATCCTTAAAATGCTCTACCGCGAAAATGATATTCTGATTTTTGATGAACCGACGGCCGTGCTGACCCCTCAGGAGATTGAGGAGTTAATGCAGACCATGCGGAACTTCGCCAATGAGGGTAAGTCGATTCTTTTCATCACCCATAAACTCAACGAAATCATGGCGGTTGCAGATCGCTGCACGGTGCTGCGTAAAGGAAAGTATATCGGCACGGTGGATGTGAAAGACACGTCGGTAGATTTACTGGCAGAGATGATGGTTGGCCGCAAGGTCAACTTCAAAGTGGATAAAGCACCGTGCAAACCGAAAAACACGATCTTACGCGTTAACAACCTCTCGCTGTCAACGGCTGCCAGTGGTAAACACCAACTCCACAATGTATCCTTCAGTGTTCGCGCCGGTGAAATTGTCGGCATTGCGGGCATCGAAGGTAACGGACAAAGCGAGCTTGTGTATGCGCTAACAGGCATGCTCAAACCCAGCAGCGGGACCATCACCTTTGGCGAGCATGATATCAGCAATGATTCCATTCGTAAGCGTAACGATTTGGGAATCGCTCATATTCCCGAAGACAGGCACCGCTTTGGTCTGGTGCTGGATTATTCCCTTTCGGAAAACCTGATTTTAAAAAGCTATCACCACCATACCTTCAACAAAAACGGATTCCTTCGCTTTGATGAAATCCGAACCCATGCGAAAAAGTTGATTCAAGATTTTGATATCCGCGCCGGTGAAGGCCCGGATACACCTGCACGCAGCATGAGCGGCGGTAACCAGCAAAAGGCGATCATCGCCCGTGAGGTTTCGCTCTCCCCCGACCTGCTGATTGCTGTGCAGCCGACACGCGGGCTGGATGTCGGTGCGATTGAGTATATACAAAAGCAGCTCATTGCTGCGCGTGATTCCGGCCGGGCGGTGTTGCTGGTCAGTTTGGAACTGGAAGAGGTTATGAACATCTCCGACCGCATATTAGTCATGTACGAAGGAAAAATAGTGGCCGAAGTGGAAGGCGAACACGCTGTGCGCCAGGAACTTGGGCTGTATATGGCCGGGGCAACGCCCAGCGATATGGAACGGGAGGTGATGTAGCATGAAACTGAAACGCACGTTCAACGCTTCGCTGCTGACAACCATTCTGTCTGCGGTCGGAGCCGTCATTATCGGCCTGTTTATCGGCTATCTGCTACTATTGGTCACCAAGCCGGAGCGCTCTTTGTGGGGCATGATGCGTATTTTAACGGTCGGTTTTTCCGATCCGACGAAGCTTGCGAAAGTATTGTATCAGGCCATGCCGCTGATTTGTACAGGGTTATCGGTTGCTTTTGCGTTTAAAACCGGTCTGTTCAACATCGGGGCAACCGGACAGTACACCGTCGGTGCGTTCTTTGCCCTCTTTGCGGGCATCCAGTTACAGCTGCCGTGGTACCTTGCCATCATCGCAGGGATGATCGGCGGCGCCATTTGGGGCGCGATACCGGGCATCTGCAAAGCGCTGTTCAATGTCAATGAGGTCATCACGAGTATCATGTTCAACTGGATCGCAGTGTTTGCCGTGAATATGGCCTTTAACAACTTCCCCATGCTGATGGTGGATTACTGGGGTAAATCCTCAATCCGCGACCGTACACCAGTTTTGGCGGATGCAAACGCCAATGCAGTCCTACCGAAGCTGGGACTCGATGAACTGATGCACAGTGACCTGATTAATATCGGCATCTTTGTTGCAATACTGGTGGCAGTGATTATCTGGGTGCTGTTGCAAAAGACCACCTTTGGCTATGAGATTAAAGCCTGCGGCTATAACCGCGATGCCAGCCAATACGCAGGCATTAACGCCAAACGCAGTATCATTCTATCGTTCATGATCGCGGGTGCAATGGCCGGCCTTGGAGGCGCTCTGTACTATTTAAGCGGCACAGGCCAGTACACCTTTGTGAAACTATTGCTGCCGGCCGGGTTTAACGGCATACCGGTCGCACTGCTGGCAAACTCGCACCCCATCGGGGTTATCGTCAGCGCCTTGTTCATCAGCTATATTCAGGTTGGCGGTGATGCACTGCAGCCCCGCTTTGTTCGCGAGAACATTGATATCATCATTGGTGTGATTATTTATGTCAGTGCGTTTGCGTTGGTGCTGAAGCTATGGTTTGAAAAACTATTCTTAAAGCGTTCACTGTCTGCCAATAGCTTGCTTGACAGCTCTGGTTCCCCGCCGGATCCTGTCCCACCCAAAGAGACTGGAAAGGATGGTGATGCGGCATGATTATCGGCGATATTTTAAGCGCAACGTTGATTTTTGCCATCCCGCTGATGCTGGTTGCACTGGGCGGCATGTTTTCGGAGCGCAGCGGTGTGGTAAACATCGCGCTGGAAGGCATCATGATCGTTGGCGCACTGGCTGCAAGCCTGTTCCTGCGCTATGTGGATGATGCTGGCTTAGGAAAAGGGCATACACAGCTCTATGTGCTGGCAGCGATTGGCATTGCCGGTCTGGTCGGTATCCTATATAGCCAACTGCTGGCTTTTGCGTCGATCAAGCTGAAATCTAATCAGGTTATCTCCGGCACAGCGCTGAACATGCTGGCACCGGCATTGGCAGTCGTGGTTACCTGGAACATTCAGGGCACTGCACAATCAACGATTTATATCCCCAACTGGGTGCGCATTGCACCAGAAAGCCTAGGCATTGCAACGGATAACATTTTCACGACGTTCTTATTCAAAAGTCTGTTTCTGACAACGCCGATTGCAATTCTGATCCTGATACTTTCCATCGTATTCCTGTACTATACCAAAACAGGGCTCAGGCTTCGTGCCTGTGGCGAGCATCCGCAGGCCGCAGACAGTGTGGGCGTGAATGTTTACCGCATGCGCTATCTGGGCGTCGGGATATCCGGATTCCTGGCAGGCATCGGCGGACTGGCATACATACTGGCGGCCGGCAGCGGATTTACCTCTACGGTTGCCGGATACGGCTTCCTGGCGCTGGCTGTTATGATCTTTGGTAACTGGAAACCCGTTAATATCCTGTTTGCGAGTTTCTTCTTCGCGTTTTTCAGAATCATATCGTTCTATTCCAACTCCATCAGCTTCCTGCCGAAGTTTGAAAACCTCGTCTCCAGCGAGTATATCTACTTGATCATGCCCTATTTAGTGACGATGATCGTGCTCATTCTAACCAGTAAGCGCAGTAGAGCACCGAAATCCGAGGGCATTCCTTACGACAAAGGCAGGCGCTAGCAATATAGCAAAAAAGCCGTGCAAATCGCACGGCCTTTTTTGTTTTGTCTTTATCCAAGCGCCTTTTGTGTTTCCTTTAACTGCTTGATAATCTCCAGACTTTGCGGACATTTTCTTTCGCATGCACCGCATTCCACGCAGTGAGATACATCCACGCCGCTATGTTTCTGCCAATCGGCTGTCCGATCTTCCATAGGGACAACGGTTTTGCTGTACTCGGCTTTGGCGTAATCAGTCAGTTTGTACACCCTATGATAATTCATCAGCCGGAACAGGTGCGGAATGTTGATCTTCTGGGGGCATGGCATACAATAGTTGCAGCCAGTGCAGTACAAATCCATCAAGCGCTTGTTTTCATCCAGCATCGCGGTGACCTGCGCGCGCTCGTCATCGGTCAACACACCGCCAATGGAGGCAATCTTCACATTCTCTTTGAGCATCTGCTCATCTTCCATACCGGACAGTGCCATATTGACACCCGTATTGGCCAGAACAAAGCGCAGCGCCATCTCAGCCGAGCTAACAACCTTATCCTTAAGCAACGCTTTGACGGCATCGGACGGTGCACCCAGACGGCCGCCGCCAACCGGACCCATGATAATGACACCAAGGCCCTTTTTGTTTGCATAGGCGATGTTTTCTTCGTTGCTGCGGTCCAGCAGATTGTATTGACATAAAACGGAGCTAAACAAGCCGCTGTCGATAATTGGCTTCATGTTAGCGGCTTCTTTATCGTGGAACGAGAAGCAAAGGTGCTTGATTAAGCCTTCGGAGAGTGCTTTACGTGCTTCATCCACTGGGCCGCCGGGTTTTTCCATGGCACGAAAGCTTTCCAGATCAATACCCCAGAAGTGGTAAAAATCGATGTAATCGGTATCCAATTTGGTTAGCGAAGCTTCCAGATTCTTGCGCCAGGTTTCACCGTTGGAATCGGTGGCGGGGTTTTTGGTAGACAGGTACACTTTGTCCCGCCAGCCCTTGAGCGCAAGGCCTACGGCACGTTCGCTGTCTTTGCCGCAGTAGTAAGGCGCGGTATCAACATAGTTGACGCCCAGTTCAAATGCCTTTTGCATCAGCGGTACAGCTTTTTCATCGTTGATATGGGTTTCATCCAACATCGGCAGGCGCATGCCCCCAAACCCGAGTGCGGATAGCTCAATGCCGGTGTTCCCAAACGGTTTATAAATCATAGGTAGGCAACTCCTTTGGTATCTATAGCTTAATTATATCATTCCGGCAGGGTAAATTCTACCCGTACCACATGCCCCAGGAATGAGACATCAGGCAATGCAAGAGTCTGCGCGGCATATTCTCGGTCATAGCTTTGCAATAGTATCGTCATCGAATTGAGCTTCTTTATCTTGCGAAGTGCACGTTGCCCATTTACATCTACGAGCATAATGGCTCCGTCTATGGGGCTTGCAGCCGGAACCATGAAACACAGGTCGCCTTTCATTATACGAAACCCGCGTATACTGTCATCCGGTACTTTAAAATAGAAGACCTTATCCGGTGATGCACCTTCAATACGCCCTTGTAGTACCGGGAGCATACGATGGTCTACCTCTTCCATAACCGCGTTTAGCACCGGCACACGCTTTAAGACGCTCTGAAGCGCGTCCAGCCACACGCTGCCTTGTACGGTGGAATCCTTTGCGGAATCATCCGTATACGCCGGTGTGGCATCCACGCGCGTCTGGCTCGGTGTTTTAATGGTTGGTGCGGCTGTCTGCAAATCAACGGTCGCGGCTATATCGTTCAGTGTAAAGCCTTGCTCCGTATGTTCGGTCAGGCCAATCTTTTTCAGTATTCTGCGAGCCTGATCATCAGGGATAATTTTTTTGCCCTCTTCTACTGCTTTCAGGTACGCCGCGCTGACACCGGAAAGCTTAGATACCTGTTTAAGTGTCATTTCACGGCGCAGGCGTTCGGTTTGTAGAAGGTCGCCCAATCTGCTCATATGTAATTCCTCCGTGCCTTTGGTCGCTTAGTATAGTAGCGCATAGCAGGAAAAAATGCAATTCTGTCGAATACAGGAACTTGGTTGTTTTTGTCAACCAGTAGTAAGAGTGGAAAAAAGGAGTACATTTTGCCCAAAGAACAAATACCATTTTCCGGTGCGGATATCAGTAAAGAGGTGCTTCGCGCGCTGGAAGCCATGAATATCCAAAACATGACCCCCGTACAGGCACAGACCCTGCCTTTGATGATGGAAGGCCGCGACGTAATCGCTATCGCGCCCACAGGAACCGGTAAAACCGTTGCGTTTGGTATTCCCATGCTGGAATACGTGAACCTATCTGATCGTCGCGTGCAGGAGCTGGTCATTGCCCCTACCCGTGAGCTCAGCCTGCAAATCGCTGAAGAAATTCGCAACCTCGCCCAGTATATTAAAGAGGTGAAAATCGCGGTTTTGTACGGTGGTCAGCCGATAGTCAAGCAGATTAACCAGCTGAAACGCAATCCGCAGATTATTATTGCAACGCCCGGGCGCTTGCTCGACCATATGAACCGCGGTAACATCCGGCTGGATCATGTGCACACGATGGTGCTGGATGAAGCCGATGAGATGCTCAACATGGGGTTTGTCAAGGATGTAACGCGCATCATTGAAGCAACGCCGCCAGATCGCCAGCTGGTTTTGTTCTCCGCGACAACCAACCCGGATGTGCAAACCATCGCTTGGAAATATCAGCAGGACTCTGTTGAAGTGCTGATCCCGGCCACCAAGGAAAACCGCCCGCAGATTACACAATATGTCATAGAGACTGAATCTAAGAATAAGTACGAGCATCTTTTATATCTGCTCGACAGCGATGAGTTCAGCCGTGTGATGGTGTTTATCAACACCAAGGACATGACCCAACGCTTAACCAACCGCATGCAAAAAGCGGGTTATCAGGCGGAATGCCTGCATGGCGATATGCGCCAGGGCGCCAGAAACCAGGTAATGGATGCATTTCGCAAGGGCAAGTTCAACATTCTGCTGGCGACCGATGTCGCAGCGCGCGGGATTGATGTAGATGATGTAGAAGCGGTCATCAACTACGATCTGCCAAACGAAAACGAGTATTACCTGCACCGTATCGGCCGTACCGGTCGCGCCAAAAAACACGGCGTGGCGTTTACGCTGCTCACCTTTACCGAAAGTGTGCGCTTTGATACGATACTGAAATATATCGATGCAAAACCCGTTCCCCTGCATTTTAACGATCTTGGCATTCTTTGCGGCGAGGAAGGCACAGCCTTCTTTGACCATATTTAGGGAGGCTGACACGATGGCCGAGGACCAAGGCAGAAATCTGGCTTCACAGCGGCGCGAACAGGATGGGATTGTTTATTTCGACCGCGGTGTCATTCAAGGAAAAGATGGAAAACAGTACCAGCGTTATGCGATTCAAACCCATTTTGTAGAGGTTGGTGAAAGCCAGACAGCGCTGGTGGAAAAGTATGTGCGTCCCCTGTATCAGGAAGGCGATGTATTGTCGTTTGGTGCAAAAGTGATGTGCATGTGCTCTGGCAATGTGCGCAATCGCGATGAAGTTAAACCCGGTTTCTTTGCTAAAGTGATGTGGCGTTTTGCCGGCATCAACTCTACCGGTGTGGGCATGCATGAGCCGTATAAACTGCAACTGGTAATTGATATGGTCGGCCTGCCGCGCGTATTGCTGGCAGCGGGCCTTAGTGCGGTGACTCGCCCCTTTGGCGTCAAAGGCCTGTTTTATAAGGTGTGCGGTAAAGGCGTTGGCGGGATTGATGGATTTTACTTCCGTTCCAGCTTCAAGTGCTACCACGAACTGGCCACCATTAACCCGCCTAACCCGGATGAGCTTTGCGATGCGCTTTTAGCAGAAACAGGCATCCCCATTGTATTGATGGACGCCAACGATATTCAGCGCGACCAGCTGGGCAAGTCCAAAAACTTCCCGCTGACCGACGAGCAGATTCAGGATGCGATGCATGATAACCCCAGCGGTCAGGGCGACGAACTCACCCCGCTGATTCTCATTCGTCCGCTGTAAGAGCTTGCAGATACCCATCCAGATTTGTATGTTCTGAAATGATAATGTGATCAATCGATAAAGCATCCATGCAGGCATACAGAATGGCAAACCCGTGTACAACGATATCCGCACGATCCGGCGGTATCGTACCAAGAGCCTTACGCTTTGCCAGCGGCATAGCGGATAACCGCTCCAGTACGCACCAAAGTTCTTCGCGGCTTACAGAAAAGCCGTGTGCAGCCTGGCTGGAATGCCAGTCAACGCTTTGAATACAGGTCGCGGCAGCCGTCATGGTGCCGCCCACGCCGACCCAACGGGCCGGCGTTTTTGTTTGCTGTAATTGCGCCATATACGGCCTTAGTAAACCCTGCACTGCGTTTGTTACCGGCTGTATATCTGATGGTGATGTGATTGGATACTGCTGAAACATACGCACGGCACCGGCCTGGAGACTGAATGCAAGCGCAGGGATACCATGATCGCCGATCACAACTTCGGTGGAGCCGCCGCCGATATCAATCATCCCCGCGCTGCTTTCCCCTGCCGCTCCCAGAAAGGATAGCCGGGCTTCCTCTTTGCCGGAGAGGATTTCCAATGTCAAGCCGGTCTTATGTAAAATCATATCGCGGAATGCATTCTGGTTTTTGGCATCGCGCACCGCGCTGGTAGCAAATAAGTGTACTGTTTTAACGCCTTCTGCGAAAGCGTATTGTTTTAGTTCTACAATAGCCCGGCAAGCATCGGCCATCATAGAAGGCTCGATTTCCATGTTTGATGTCAGGGACGCAAACATACGCAAGCCGATACGCTTGCGCAGGAGTGGTATGTGTTGCTGTTTGCCCTCATCGGCGACCAATAGCCGCAGTGAGTTAGAGCCTATACCGATAGCTGCTGCTCGCATAGGTTCCCCTACTCCTGAAATCCGTAGAGTTCTTCGGGATTGGTTATCACAAAACGGATTTCATCCGCTTTCATATAGCCGTACAGCGTACGCGCCAGATTTTCGATAAAGGCATCTGTTCCCATTGCATCCAGCGTCTCACGCAGGGTGTTTTCTTTTTTCTCTAAAAACTGATGATACGATAACGCTTCAAAATACTGTTCGTCCAGTTTTTTCATGTCACTCTTTTTCTGGAAAAACAGAAACGTAAACCCAATCGTGATCACAACAATGATCGCGATGACGGCAATCAATCTTACTCTGACGGGCACGTTGTCACCCTCTCAATTACACGGGTTCATCTTCAGGGCAAGCATAGCATGAAACGGGTCTTGCCGCAAGTTTATTTATTCTATATCGCGTGTTGAAACAACATCCGCGCCGGTACCGCATACGTTTTCACAAATCACGTCACCCATTTTAATCGGTACTTGCAAATTGCAGCATTCAATGGCTTTCATGCAGTCGAATATCTTGTCTTTTGGAATCGGACAGCTGGTCTTCACACTTAAAGGCAGCGATTTACCGGGGACATTGACAACAGCAGTAACCATACGTTTTGGGGCTATGGCTTCTTGCTTTGCATAGTCCTTGCCGCGCTTACAGCTGGCACCTTCCACACTGATAACCTGATCTCCCTCTGTTTCCACAGTCATACGGCAGCCGATCGGGCAGTTTATACAAGTTATGGTTTGTTTCATGCGTACTCCTTATTCCGCGATACGTATCGTAAATGTGTCTGCTGTGAGCGTCTTTACAACATCCGCCGGGAGAAGCACTTCGGCCATTTCACCGGGCGACAGAATGCGCTTGACAACGGATTTTACAACGCGGTCGCCGTCCAGCAGCTGCACCTTACAATTTTGATACACCTTGTCCGGGCGGAACATAAAGCGTATGTCCTTTTTTATGGTACTGTCGCTGAGAACGCGCAAGCGTTGTGGAACCACCCCGCGAACGCCTGACCCATCTTTCACCTTGATGGTTTTGGCAGATTGCATTTTAGATTTCAGCACATAGCGAGCAGCCGACTCACCGGCTTTTTGGCTTTCCTCGCTAACAAAATCGACCAGATCATGTACATGCAATACATTGCCGCAGGCAAACACACCGTCCATGCTGGTTTGCAGCATATCATCCACCACCGCACCCTGGGTTGCTGCGGATAGTTTCACATCAATCAAACGGGTCAGTTCGTTTTCGGGAACCAGACCGACCGATAATAAAAGCGTATCGCACGCATATACGGTTTCCGTTCCGGGGATCGGCTGCAGATGCTTATCCACCTTAGCGATGGTGACGCTTTCAACCCGTTCCTTGCCCTGAATATCGATTACGGTATGGCTTAGCAGCAAAGGAATATCATAATCATGCAAGCATTGAACGATGTTGCGGTTCAGGCCTGAGGAGTATGGCATAATCTCCGCGCAGGCCAGTACAGTGGCACCTTGCAGGGTCATTCTGCGCGCCATAATCAGCCCAATATCGCCGCTGCCGAGAATCACGATCCGCTTCCCGGGCAGGTAGCCATGCATATTGACAAGCTTTTGCGCTGTACCCGCGGAAAATATACCCGCAGGGCGCGTGCCGGGGATTGCCAGTGCGCCCCTAGGCCGTTCACGGCAGCCCATAGCCAGTATGATTGCTTTAGCTTGGAACAGCTGTACACCGTGCTTGCGGCTAACGGCGGTCACCTGTTTGTTTTCGTCAATATCAATGACCATTGTATCGCACTGCACCGTAATTCCCAGTTCATGCATACGGTCGATGTCACGCTGGGCGTATTCCGGTCCTGTCAATTCTTCCTTAAAGCGGTGCAGACCAAAGCCGTTATGAATGCATTGCTTTAAAATGCCCCCGAATTCGGATTCCCGTTCCAGCACGGTTAAATTCTCGATACCCTGTTCTCTGACCGCGATAGCAGCCGCCATGCCAGCCGGACCTGCGCCGATGATCAGCACGTCAGTTTTGATCTTATGCATGCTGGTCATCTCCTTCCGGTGTCTTGTCTTCAATTCTGCCCAGTACAATATGACTGTTGCCACCGCTTTTAGTAACCTTCGGTAAGCTGACAGAGAGCTCTTCGCTAAGGATTTCCATTACGCGTGGTGAGCAGAACCCACCCTGGCAGCGGCCCATCCCGGCGCGAACACGCCGCTTGACGCCGTCGACCGTGGTTGCACCGACCGGCCTGTTAATGGCAAACCGGATTTCTGCTTCGGTGATATGTTCACAGCGGCACACAACATTGCCATAAGCAGGATTCGCCTGATATGCCTGCTGCTTTTCCTCGGCACTCATTTCGGTAAACGGTGTGGGATAGGCTGGTGGCGGTAAAAATGTCTCCTTGCGGGATAGACCTGTATCGCTGGCAATCATCTCCGCCAGATACTGTCCAATAGCTGGAGCTGACGACAGACCGGGGCTTTCAATCCCGACCGTTTCATATGCACCGGGTGCGCCGTCAACCGCGCCGATGATGAAATCCCCACCGGCTTCGTGTGCGCGTATGCCCGAAAAAGTTGTAATGGCCGATTTGACCGATTCTTCCGGCCAGGTCAATGTTGTAATCTCGCGTATTGTTTTCAGGGCATCAGCTGTCGTAGAAACATCGAAGCCATCTTCTATATCTTTGGCCGTCGGCCCCAAAAGCAGACCGTTGTGCAGGGTTGGTGTAATCAGCACTCCCTTGCCCATTTTGGACGGCGTTTGAAACATGGAGTGCGAAAACATGGGTTTGTCCTTGCGGTCCAGCAGGTAATATTCCCCTTTGCGCGGTGTGATGCTTACCTTGGTCTCGGACAGTTGATTGTGCAGCTCACCCGACCCGATACCGGCGCAGTTGACAATGATATCCGCTTGAATATCCCCGCAGTTTGTCGAAAGAATGAATCCGTCTTCTTGTTTTTGAATGGCTAGGACATTTGTATTGAACTGAAACGCAACACCGTTCACCTTTGCGTGATCGGCCAGGGCATAGGTAAGCTCGTACGGGGAGACGGATGCAGCACTTTTTACATGCAGCGCGGCCTTTACGGCCGGATTAGTGTGCGGTTCTAGCGCGAGTACCTGCTCGCTTCCTATGATTTCTATCTCCTCGACACCATTTTCGATGCCCTGCTCCAGTAACTGATGGAGTACGGAAATTTGTTCGTCATCAAAGGCCAAAACCAAAGCGCCGTTGCGGGTGTATGGTACGGATAGCTCCTTACAGAGCGATTCATACATACGGCTGCCCAGCACGTTGAATTTGGCCTTGTTTGTGCCTTTTTTATTGTCAAATCCTGCGTGAACCAAGCCGCTGTTGGCCTTGCTCGCGCCTTCGGATACATCCGCCGCGCGCTCAACAAGCAAAATGTCGGCCTGATACGCGCTCAACTCTCTGGCGACTGCACAGCCGATGACGCCGCCTCCGATGATTACGATTTTCGGTTTCAATGTCGATCCTCCATAGTCCTGCGTTGCAGCAAGGTTTCCACCCCGTCATACGCCATGTACAATCCTGCTACGGACGGCACATAGGCAACCGAACCCGGCGCCGGGCGTGTGCCATTTTTCGCCGGTATGCTTTCGGCCGTCGTAAGCGCTTCCTCGGTGGAGTAAACACAGCGCAGGGCCTTAACACCACGCTTGCGAAGTTCCTTACGCATGACACGCGACAAGGCGCAGTTGCTGGTCTGATATATATCGCCAAGCTGAATCATGGTAGGATTCAGCCGGTTTCCCATACCCATACTGGAGATAACGGGAATATTGCGTTTGTTGCAGGTTTCGATGATGAGAAGCTTCGCCGCTATGGTGTCTACGGCGTCGATGACAAGATTTACATCCGTGTCGATTTCCACCAGCGAGTCCGGCAGATGAAACTGCTCCACGCCTTGAATGATGAGATTTGGGTTGATGTCCAGCAAGCGCGCGCGGGTAACGCTGACCTTGCTTTGTCCAACGGTGGACTGCAGCGCGCCAAGCTGACGATTGATATTGCTTTCGTCAAAAACATCTTTATCCACGATCGTCAGTTTACCAACGCCCATACGGGCCAAGGCTTCCGCTGCATAGCTGCCAACGCCGCCAAGACCGAAGATCATGACATGCGCGGTATGAAGCAATGCAAGCTGCTCTTTAGACAGCAGCAGTGCTGTTCTCATCTCGCGAGGTTCCGCACTGCCGTTTTGCATCGATTTCACCTTTCTTTATAAGCAATTATATTGCTATTATCATACATCAACATCGGTAAATTGACAATCAATCTCAGTCGTGCTACAGTACTGTTTGGCGTGTAATACGTCGTTATTGTTCACCTTTTTAGGAGGGAAATCCATGACCTGTGAGCAGCAACTGGATCGTGCACTAGCATATTTTACCGACCAAGACCACAAAGCCAGTTTTGAAATATTAAACGGAAACGGTGCGGTGATGTTCTCTGCTCCGCATTCAGTGCTCCAGACCCGCAATGGCACCAATAAAGCGGCTGAACGCTATACCGGTATACTCTGTAAAATCCTCAATGAAGAATATAAATACCCTGTGATCTATAAAACCCGTCATTTAATGGACGATGCCAATTATGACCAGGTCAGCGACTACCGTGAAGCGCTTTGCCGCTTCCTGCACAAAAACAATATTCGCTACCTCATCGATCTGCACCAACTTAATCCCGGTCGCGAAATGGATGTTTGCGTGGGTACCGGGAATGGTAAGAACATCTTTGGCAAAAAAGAACTGGTTGCTATCATTCGTGAATGCTTTGTACCAAACGGCATTAAAAACATCACCGTAGATAAACCCTCTCTTGTGGGAAACCGCAATACGGTCTGCGCGACTGTAGCCAGTTGTTGTGATATTCCAGCCATCCAGCTGGAGATTAACTCCAATCTTCTCATTCAGGGTTCGGATGGGTATCGCCTGTCCGATGTACTGAAATCACTGCAAGAATTAGCGGACAGACTGAACGCATTGAAATAAAGGGGACTTGCGGATGCTCAAGGGTCTTCTGGTCGTCAACGCGTTTTTGCATGTTTCGAAGTTTGACGAACTCTATCAAATTCTGGTCGATTCCGCTAAGCGCAGCGGTATTGAACTTTCGATGACCAACAATGCTAATGTTTTACTGCAAATCAACAATCCGGACTTCCGTAAGGATATGCCGGATTTTGTGCTGTATTGGGATAAAGATGTCAAGGCCGCACGGCTGATGGAACAGCTTGGTATACCCGTGTTCAATCCGGCGGACAGCATATTGCAGTGCGATGATAAAGCGCTGACCTATCTTGCGCTAAAACAAGCAGGTATTCCGATGCCAAAAACCGTTTTGGTTCCAAAAACCTTCCCCAATGTCGGTTATACGGACACCAACTTTCTGGATGAAGCCGCAGCCCAGCTGGGATTCCCCCTGGTTCTTAAGGAGTGCTTTGGCTCATTTGGTAAGCAGGTATACCAGTTTCAGGATATGGAATCCCTGCGGGAGAAGGTGATTGCGCTCCGTTCAACGCCCATGATGCTGCAGGAAATGGTGCAGTCAAGCTTTGGCCGCGATATCCGGATTAATGTAGTCGGTGATGCGGTGGTTGCCAGTATATTTCGCCATAATGAACACGGCGATTTCCGCAGCAATATTACGCTGGGCGGCAGTATGGAACCCTATACCCCATCGCAGCAGGAAACAGATATCGCCGTGCGTGCAGTAAAAGAACTGGGTCTTGCGTTTGCCGGAGTGGACGTATTGTTTGGTGACGAAGGGCCGCTGATTTGTGAAGTTAACTCAAACGCCCATTTTAAATCAACGCTGGATTGTACGGGAATCAACATGGCAGATGCTATTTTTGACCATATTCGAAAGAGTTTGCAGTGAAAGCTAAAAAAAGCGGATGGCTTTTGTACGATGCAGGCGATTATGAAGATAACCGCATGTTTGCCGCACATATACAAGACAAGGCACAACCGTTAGGCCTGGAGCTGCAAGTTGTGCTCACCCATACCCTTGCATTTCCGCTGCATAACCGACCGGGTTTTGTAATCTCTCGGCAACGCAACCAAAAAATCAGCCAAGCCTTGGAACGGGAAGGGATTCCCGTCTTTAACTCTGCCAAGGTTTGTGAAATCTGTAATGATAAGCGTGCGACACATACGTTTCTTCAGGGATTGCCGCAGATGGAAACACATTTTATAGATAGCGATTCATCGTATCGACCCACTAGAGATACGTATCCAGTAGTCGTCAAACCAGCCATTGGACATGGCGGTGACCGCGTTGTATTAGCAGGCAACGAAGCCGAGCTAGGGAGTGCGCTAGCAACGATTCTTCCAAAGCCGGCTCTTGTACAGGCAACGGCCAGCGAAGCAGGCCGCGATTTGCGTGTTTATGTGCTTTTTGGAAATATCGTGGCGGCTGTTATGCGCACTGCCAAAGAGGGCATTGTCAGCAATTACAAACGCGGCGGGACGATCGAACTGCATACGATAACGAAGGCAGAAACGGCGCTTGTCAGAAAGGTTCTACAGCACTTTGCAGAGCACGGTGCTCCCCTGTCGTTTGCAGGTGTTGATATGCTCTATCACAACGGCAAACCGGTTGTTAGCGAAGTGGAAGATGTCGTCGGCAGCCGGATGCTCTATCAGGTGAGCGATATTGATATCATCGACCTATATATTCAGGAAATCGCAAAGCGTTTATAAGCGATTGATTTAAGCTGTTTTACGATTGTCTGATCGCCCGGCCGCAAAGCCGGGTGTTTTTGCAGCAGTCTGCGAATGAGTAGTTGTAACTGTGCGTCGATCGTATCCGATAGCGCTAGGGCCGCACCGTCCAGCACTGCGGCATAGGGATAGCTGTATTGCTTCAAATCAAATGCCGGAAGCTTAGCACAAAGCGCTTGATGCATCAAAATACCTAGCGCGAATGTATCGACCTTCCGGTTGAGCCGCAGGTTTTTCCCGGTTGCCAGCCGATAGGCTTCGGGTGACAAGTAGACCGGGTCGATGGCAAGCTCATCGCTGGCCTCCGGCGGCGCGATTTCGGCATAGCTGGAATCAAAATCGATCAGCCGCGCCCGTACAGTGCCGTCTGCTAACTCCACAATAACGTGCTCCGGCTTCAAATCAGCGTGCACGATGCCCACAGCATGCAGCGCTTGCAAACTTTCTGCTAAAGCAATCAGCACTTTCACCTTGTCGCTTTCTTGCGCAGGCTGAAAGTTATCCAGTGTTTGATACTCCGCGCCCAAATACAATGACGCGGAATAGTAGTGTCCTTCATGCACAAAAAAGTCGTCCACATGGACAACGTAATCAGGTGAAACACGCTTTAGGGCATCATACAGAGCGAGTTTGCGTGTTTCAAACAGTGCACATTGTTTCCTGCGCATGCTTACATGGCGTGTTGGCTGCTCTGTGGTTTGCACAGGCTGCACAGGGCCCAGAAACTCTTTTAGAAAGTAGTCTGTATTATCTTTTTGAGCAACACACCAGCGAGCGTTACCGCTACCGGCTGTTGCAAAGGGTGTTATTACAGTGTAATTGCCGATTTGCATGGCAAATGCCTTATATCGTATTGCAGATTGCGTCAATGACCTGCTGATAGTCTAGTTCCCCCAGCCCTTCGCTGACGGTTTGCACATGAATAACCTGCGCCCATTCGGACGAAATACGGTTCCACTCCGGTGCGTCCGGTGCGAAAATCAGTAAGCGCTTTGCGTTTTCATCCATTGCGCCGCCGAGCTGTTCATCTTCCCACCACAGGCTCAGTTCATCAAAATCCTTCGCCATCCCTTCGGGATACCAGGGTGCGTCCTTACCAAAGCCAATTTCGTGGGTCGGGGCATCGGACCACATGACAATAATATGGCGTTTTTTAATGCCATCCTTGGTCCACTCGCTGCGAATAGCATAGCCAAGCGCTTCCAGGCCGTCTTCGGGAATATCGCCGCCGCCGGAAGCGGATATGCTATGAACACTGTCGTCGAGTTTTTGTTCATCCTGTGGCAGGGTAAAAAACTCGCTGGACATCATCGCGCGTTCTCCGTCGGCCATATAATCGCGGAAGGTAATCACACGCACGCGAAGTTGGCTGATGACTTTATTCTTTTTTTGCATTGTTTCGGTCACGTCCCGGTAAAAATGCAGGGCGTTTTCCTTCACAAAATCAATCACGTGCCGCATGCTGCCTGTGGCATCGATGCACAGCACCATATCCACATGATAGCTAAGCTGATACTTCTCCATGAAACCATCCTCTGTATCCAGATGTTTACTGCTACTATTCTGCATGCATACAGTGTTCTCCTTGTTGAAACAGGAAAAGCGCGTAGGCTTTTGTAAGAAGGAAGCACAGTGTAGGATGTCGAAATCAACTCAAAACACAGTGCATGCGGAGGGACAACAAAGAGTATGAAAACCTTTAGGGTTCTGGGTGCGGTTTTTTGTGTTTTCGGGTGTATTTTAACGCTGCTTGGCGTTCTTACCTCGATTTTACCGCTGATTGAAAACGAACAACTCAAGCTGATTCTCAGCTCTTTTCAGGAACCAAGCGCCGATCCACTGACCAACACGCTGAACGCTATTGTGCTATTCTGCCTGCGTTCTGGCTATTTTCTGCTATTTTGCGGTATCTCGGTCACAATTGCGGGTGGGCTGATCAGCACATCCGCGCATAAACTGCAAAAAGCGGAGACAAAACAAGAGACTGTGCACGAGATTGCTATGAAACCGCTGGAACCGGCTTCTGCACCAAAACCAGTGTATTATCCCGGTGGTGCAGAGCCGCCGATCATGCCGGATGAAACGCAAAACGCATCGCCACTGGTCAGCACCACGATGAAGCTACCGAAAATCGAGCTCATAACGGACACGGATGATGTGGACGATGAATCGGCCGAGACGGACGGGGAAAAGCTGATGCGAAACGACGCGGTATTATCAGCACAGGAGCAGTTTATGCGTCCGTCGAAACCGGATTATTCCCATTATCCAAGCAATACATCCGTAAATCAACCAAAGGGCCGCAAGCAATCCGGCAATCAAACACGAGGGACAAATCGCCCCAGAATTGTGAGCACGATGGGCAAAAGACCCTTGTAATATGCTTTATAAATCCTCATGAAATTCTCATCAAAGCGTTAGGGTATTCTCAAGCAACGCCATGGTGCGTATGGTACGATGATATCGGTTCACAGTACCAATACAAACACCAACAAAGGAGAGTTGAACATGGCTAAATACACCATACAAGACATTGATATCATCCGCCGCAAGAGCGGACTGACCTACAACGAGGCCGTTTCCATTCTTAAGTATCATAACGGCAGCCTGACCCAGGCACTGCTCGATCTTGAAAAGAACGGCAAAATTCGGGAACACGAAACCAAGACCAGCACGACCGGCAGAGGCAGAAACCGTAACATCTTCTACATTCTCTATCGTCTGCGGCTGAAGATCAGCAAAGAAAACATTGTGATCCTCAATCTGTCCGCCCTGTTTATGATCTTCGCACTGTTGTTTGCGCCGTGGGTTGTCATCGTGGGCATGCTATTTGCACTGGTGATGGGCTATCACATTCGTATTGACCGCCGGAGCAAAGAGTTTGAGGATGTCTCTTTGGAGCAAAACATCAAACACGCGGGAGAAAACATTAAACAAACGGTGGATAACATTATCCGTGAATCTGCCAAGGACGATGAAGAGATGCAGTCCGAAGTCCCGGAAGTGAAAGAAACCCGCAACGAATCGCCTGCCAGCGGCACCAAACCTGTGGATGTAGAACTGCCGGAAGACGGTGAATATACCATCAAGGAAGACGATGACGGATACCACGAGGCCAGCATCGGCTAACCGGAGGGAGCACCCATGAGCAAGATATTGATTATTGAAGACGAAAAGAAGATTGCGCGCTTTATTGAACTAGAACTCACCCATGAAGGGTACGAGGTCCAGGCAGCGCACGACGGTCGCACAGGGCTTGCCCTGTGCGACAGCTGGAAGCCGGATCTTCTGATTTTGGACTTGATGCTGCCGGAACTGTCCGGTATCGAAGTCTGCCGTCGCTTGCGCCAAAACAGCGACATCCCCATTATCATGCTCACCGCCAAGGACGATGTTTCCGACAAGGTGATGGGGCTGGATATGGGCGCGGATGACTACATTACCAAGCCCTTTGCCATTGAAGAATTGCTGGCGCGCATTCGCGTCTGCCTGAAGAAGACCCGGCTAGATCAGGGCCATACTGCCAGCGAACTGCATGCAGGCAAACTGTACTTAAATGCTGCAAGCTACTCCGTGTGCTATGACGATCAGCCGATTTCACTGACTAAAAAGGAATTTGATCTGCTCCATTACCTGTGGATGAACGACCGTACGGCCGTCACCCGCGACGATTTGCTGCTGAACGTATGGGGATATGATTTTGCCGGGGATACCAATATCGTCGACGTGTATGTGCGCTATCTGCGCCAGAAGATTGACGATAAATTCGGCGTGAAAATCATACATACCATCCGTTCGGTTGGCTATATGTTCAAATATGAAACCTTCGAATAAGAAAACGAAAACTAATCAGCCGAAGAAACCGAATTTTATACTCCGGTTTTTTCGCTATATCGGCACACTGCTCAGCAGGTTGTTCAGCACCCTTCGCTTTTCACTGACCCTGCGCATTGCCGTACACTCCAGCATACAGTTAATGCGTACCATACTATTGATTGCGTTTCTGTTTACGGTTGTGTTTTCCATTGCTCAGGTCCCCGGCATGACCCGCACCATGGATACGGTTGAAGCAATGACGCCGGAACAAGACGGCGCCTACACGCAGGAGCAGTTGATTCGGCTGCCTGTTATGGAGGCGTATTACAAAGATGCGCCCTTCACGGATGATTTTAACGGCATAGTCGACCGCGTTACACTCACAGTCGGGCAGCTGTTTAACTCCGGTTTTACGCAGCTGCCGCTGTATCGCAGTACCGCCGGTGGCGGATTGGTTGTCGTGTTTGATCTGCAAGACAGGGTGCATGTCTATCTACTGTCCCTGCTTGCTTTGCTTGGAGCAGATTTGATTCGAATACTGTATTTCCTGCGGCATCGCCGCCGCCTGAACCGGCACGTGCTGCGCCCTATTGCCGATATGACGGCCGCTGCCGAAAAGATGAGCGCAAACAATTTGTCCGACCGCATCAATCTGGCGGGCACAAAAAACGAATTCAAAGATCTGGCAGCCGTGATTAATAAAATGCTGGATCGTATCGAACGCAGCTATAACAGCCAAAAGCAGTTCGTCAGCGATGCATCGCATGAGCTTCGCACGCCGATTGCCGTAATTCAAGGCTATGCCAACATGCTGGAACGCTGGGGCAAGACCGATACCTCGGTACTGGATGAAGGCATTACGGCGATTACCCAGGAAACGGCATCCATGAAGGAACTGGTAGAACGGCTATTGTTTCTCGCCCGGCATGATAAAAAGTCCCTGCTTTTGGAAATGGAGCATTTTGACCCGACAGAGATCATATTTACGGTTTTCCGTGACGCACAGCTATTGTCGGCTATGCACAAGTTTGAAATGAAAGCCGACCAGCATTGCATGATCAACGGCGACAAAGGCATGCTCAAGCAGCTTTTGCGTATTTTGGTTGACAATGCCATCAAATATACGCCGTCTGGTGGCCGGATAACCATTTCCATGAAAGTGGAAGAAAAGGACTGTGTATTTGCCGTGCAGGATACCGGTCAGGGTGTGACCAAAGAAGAACTCAGCCGAATATTTGACCGTTTTTACCGCAGCGATAACGCACGCAAGGTGCAAAACGGCGGCCACGGCCTCGGGCTGTCCATTGCGCGCATTATTGTGGTTGCTCATGGTGGTACAATCACCGTGCGCAGCAAAGTCGATGTCGGCACAACCTTCTATGTGCGCCTGCCACTTGTGGCGGATAACGCCTGAATTGTGGTTTTAAAACAGGATTTGACGGTTTAGAGAACGCTCCCCTATCGGTTTGTTTCAAACTGTGATATGCTGGTACTATACCGTTTATGAAAGGAGATATTCTATGCGGAAAGCACCTAAACCGGGGCTGGTGATTGTTGGCGTCTTGATTGTACTCGTCTTAATCGTCGCAGCCACCGGATTTTACAGAGTCGGACAGGGTGAACAAGCCTTGGTTCTGACCTTTGGCCGTGTAACGGATCAAAACGGACCCGGATTATACTGGCACATGCCTTTTGTGCAAGATATCATCAGCGAAAGCGTAACAACCATCCATACGGTGGAGTACGGGTTTCGTACGACCAGATCGGGGTCCGCTGGCAGAGCCGCGCAGTATTCTGACGAGACCGACGAAAGCGTAATGCTCACCAATGACAACTCCATCGTATCCATCGAGGCGATTTACCAGTACACCATTCGTGACGTGAAACAATATCATTTTGATATTGATGATCCCGAAGGCACGCTGCAAATCGCGTTTGAGGCCGTTATCCGCCGCAACATTCAAAACAGACCGTTGGATGACGCATTGCTCAACAAGGAGGAAATCGAGCTGCAAGTGCTGCCGGATTTCCAGGCGTTGATCGATACCTATGCGATGGGCGTGAAAATCAACGATGTTCGCATTCAAAACATTTCCGTGCCCATGGAAGTATCCGCGGCATACGAAGATGTAAACAATGCCAAGAACGAAAAAACCAAGCGTTTGGATGAAGCCGAGCGCTACTCAAACGAAATTCTGCCCAAAGCCCGTTCTACCGCGTATGAAACCGTGAAGCAGGCCGAAGCGTTCAAGGCAGAAGTCGTCGCCCAGGCTAACAGCGATACGGCCGTGTTTAGCGCGGTTCTTGCCGAGTACAAACTCGCGCCCGATGTCACGCGCAAACGCTTGCTGATCGACACGCTGGAAAGCATACTGCAAAGCAGCGGTAAAATCATCGTTGCCGATAACACCAGTGACGTCATCAAGATTTTAGATCTGGATGAAGCAGGAGCGGGTACTGTTACTAACGTATCTGCCGTTGAAGGAGGTGGGAACTAATGGATAAACAGCGTCCTGTAAACTACGCAAGTGCGGAGTTTAACGCATTCTTCAAGCGTTCCCGCAACAAAATTATCGGTTTGGCCATCTTCCTTGTGGTGCTGGCGATTCTGATTAGCCAAAGCACATTTGTCGTTGGTGAAGCCGAGCAGAGTGTTGTCACCCGTTTTGGTGTCATTAAACGCATCGTCATCAACCGTGATAACGATTTCCACGACCGCTACGGCGAGCTGCTGCAAGATGAAATCCCCTTCGATGAAGATGTGAAGGTTGTTGTCGGCAGTGGCCTGCAATTTAAGCTTCCTTTCGTTGACAATGTGGAAACTTATTCATCCAGGCTGTACACTTACATCAGTGATTCTGAAATCGTCAACACGTCCGAAAAGAAGCAGTACTACATCCAAACCTACGCACAGTGGTACATTGCCGACCCGGCGCTGTTTTCGTTAAAACTTGGCAGCATGATCGCTGCGGAAAATCAACTGGATAACCTGATTCATCCGGTTATCGTACAGGCCATCAACCGCCTGGTAGCCGAAGACTTTGTTTCGAACAAAGATATGCTCAACGCCGCCCTGAGCAAGGGGCTTAAACAGCTCAATCAGGATATGGCATCGCGCGGTATCGAAATCAAAGACATTCAGGTGCACCGTACCATCCTGCCTATGGCCAACCTCGAATCCACCTACGCCCGCATGCAGGCTGACCGCGCTAAGGTCGCCCAGCAGCTGCGCAGTGAAGGTGAAGAAGAGTACCGCAAGGCATTGTCCGCTACCGACTTGCAGGCACGGCAGATTCAGGCCGATGCTGTAACCGAAGCCGGTTCCGTACGCGCCGATGCACAGGCAGAATCCATGCGCATCTATGCCTCGGCATACAGCGCGGATGTTGAATTCTATAGCTTCTGGCGTTCCTTGCAAGCATTGGAGATGTCAATCAACGAAAATGCTACCTTGGTGCTGGATCAGAATCATCCCCTGTGGGCTGATCTGCTGAGCTACATTACGGAAACACCCGAAAACTAATCGCAATACAAAAACCGCCGCTATGCGGCGGTTTTTTTGTATGTGGAAATATCAGAAACGTTATACCGTTTTGATCGGCGGTGTGCTTCTCTGAAAATAGGATTCCAGCGGTTTATACAGCAAAATACCAACAACCAATGTAATCAGAATTTCCGGGATCATGTAGGAGCCATTGTACGATATCGACCAAATCCAGCTTGCCCAGCCAAGCTCATTGGGCCAAAGAGCTTCCCAGATGATAATGCCGCTTAAGAAGTGGAAGAAAAACCGCAGCATCATGGTCACAACAACACCTACGACGAAGGATGTCTTCTTAGACTTGAAAACCGAATCAAACGCAGCAGCAAAACCTAGCACACCATATGCCAGCACGTAGTCAAGCAGTATGATGCCGACGGCTGTAATTGCATTAGGTGCGTACTGAATATTGTTTAAACCCAGCAGCAGCTGCAGCAGGCTATAGGTAAGCGCTGTAAGCAAGCCCCATTTGGTACCGTAGCGATGTGCGATCAGAATAATCGGCAGCATGCTGCATACGGTAATGCTGCCGCCAAGTGCCCAGGGTCCGGCAAATTGCAGCAGACTGAGGACAGTTGCCACAGCCAGCATGATAGCCGTTTCCGTAATTCTCCGAAGGGTGTAGTTCATTGTGATTCCTCCAAACATAAAAATTCCCGCCGTTGCGGGTATGCAACGCGGGAAATCAGAATATGCTGATTGATTCCTACGCCGGCATTACCCGGATCAGGTTCCAGGGTCCCGGGCGATTGCCCGATCTCAGCCGATTTCTCAGCACCCCTTGCGCTTTTGCGCACGCTCATCATACGACATGTTGAATTTTGTGTCAAGTACAAGAAATACACAAGTTTCACCTTTGGAAATATTGACACAAAAAATGAAAATGTGGTTTAATATAGTACGCTTCAATGTTTAGTTACACTAAACAGGCGAAAGGATGAACTTACTTTGAATATCGGTGCAAAACTACGGGAACTGCGCGTGCAGAAAAACCTGACACAGGAAGAACTTGCTTCCCGCTGCGAGCTGAGCAAGGGCTTTATTTCCCAAGTCGAACGCGACCTGACTTCCCCTTCGATTGCGACATTGATTGATATTCTGGAGAATTTGGGTTCAAGTCCCCAGTCTTTTTTCACCGATAACAGTCCCCAGAAGGTCGCCTTCACCCAGGCGGATATGTTCACCAAGCCGGACGATGAGGAAAAACACGGGCAAATCACCTGGCTGGTGCCCGGCGCACAAAAGAACGCGATGGAGCCAATTCTGCTGGAATTGGCAGCCGGTGGTGAAAGCATGGAGATTCCCCCGCACGATGGCGAGGAGTTCGGCTATGTGCTCTCCGGGCGCGTTATGCTGCGTGTAGGGAGCCGCCAATATATCATCAAGAAAGCTGCAAGCTTTTGCATTCACCCGTCCTCGGCCCATACACTACGTAATATCGGTACAGGTACCGCGCGTGTGATCTGGGTCAGCAATCCGCCCAGTTTCTAATATATTGCATAAGGAGACCGCCACATGACCGAGAAAGTGCGCCTGATTGACCTGAAAAACATAGCTAAAGAGTACAACGGTACCTTCGTGCTGCAAAATATTAACCTTTATATCCGCAGAAACGAGTTTGTCACGCTGCTCGGCCCCAGCGGATGTGGGAAAACAACCACGCTTCGCATTATTGGCGGTTTTGAAAACCCCACGGACGGCGTAGTTTTGTTTGAAGGGAAGGATATCACCAATTTACCGCCCTACAAACGCAAGGTGAATACCATATTTCAAAAGTACGCGCTCTTCCCCCACCTGAATGTGCAGGATAACATTGCCTTTGGACAGCGAATTGCCAAAGTGCCGGAGGCTGAGATCAAAAAACGCGTTGCAAAGATGCTCGATTTGGTCGATTTGAAAGGCTACGGCAAGCGCCGTGTCGATCAACTGTCCGGCGGTCAGCAGCAGCGTATAGCCATCGCTCGCGCATTGATTAACGAGCCACAGGTCTTGTTGCTGGATGAGCCGCTTGGTGCGCTGGACTTGAAGCTCCGCAAGGAAATGCAATTGGAGCTCAAGCGGATGCAGCAAACTTTGGGTATCACTTTTTTGTATGTTACCCATGACCAGGAAGAAGCGCTGACCATGAGCGATACGGTGGTAGTCATGAACCACGGCAAAATACTGCAAATCGGCACACCCAAAGATGTGTACGATGAGCCCAGCAACGCCTTCGTTGCCGATTTTATCGGCGAAAGCAATATCTATTCCGGGACGATGCTGGAAGACAAGCTCGTTCGTTTTGCCGGGCATAACTTCCCCTGTGTTGATAAGGGTTTTGGTTCCAATCAGCCGGTTGATGTCGTCATTCGCCCGGAGGATATTACCATCGTACCCGAGCAGGACGGCCATATCACTGGGGTTGTTGAAAGCGTATTGTTCAAGGGCGTACACTACGAAATGATAATCAAAGTCGGCGAGTTGGATTTCAAAGTGCATTCCACTGTGATGCAAGAGGCGGGCTCGCGCGTCGGGCTGACGGTGATTCCCTTCAACATTCATATCATGAAACCGATGCTACAAACGCAGGATGATGATGATTCCATTGAAGGAGAGAACGAGTAATGCCCGGTGCTACGATGAGCATATGGATGATTGACGGTATTGCGGTGATCGTGCTGGGGTTTGCTGCGCTGGTTTTCCTGTCCGCGCGCCGCTCCGGCGGTATGAAGCGCTCTCTTTTCGCATCGCCGTATACGCTGTGGATGATACTTTTCACCGTTGTTCCTGTGATTCTGATCACCTACTATGCACTTACAGATGCAACCGGTGCGTTTACTTTAGATAATTTT
The DNA here is from genome assembly GCA_963678055.1 of Candidatus Limiplasma sp. Lineage (GTDB taxonomy): Bacteria > Bacillota > Clostridia > Christensenellales > Aristaeellaceae > CAXXOK01. The sequence continues at coordinate 1,558,726 of OY782679.1, read as the reverse complement.
AAGAACTTCTGGGATAGCAACTATACCGTAAATAAGCTCTATGAAGAAATGGGCCCCGAATACGCCGTGCTGATCACGCGCGGTACGGTCAATATCAGCATTTTGGTGTATTCACTATGGATGGCGCTGCTGTGCACCGTGATTTGCCTTGTGCTCGGATACCCGGCCGCCTACTTTATGGCAGATCGCCATATGAAGTATGGCGCGATACTCGTGGTGCTGTTCATTATCCCTATGTGGATGAACTTTCTGCTGCGCACCATCGCCTGGATGTCGATACTGGAGGACTCCGGGCTGATTAACACGGTGCTGCAGTGGCTGGGGCTACCCAAAGCGCAGCTCATGTACAACAACACCGCCGTTTTGCTTGGTATGGTCTACAACTTCCTGCCGTTTATGGTCTTCCCCATTTATACATCCCTGAACAAAATGGATTACCGCTTGCTGGAAGCTGCCCAGGACCTTGGTGCTAACCCAACCCGCACATTCTGGACGGTAACGGTCCCTTTAAGCATACCCGGTATCGTGTCCGGGATTACCATGGTGTTTATGCCGTCGGTCACTACGTTTTTCATTCCCCGCATATTGGGCGGTGGCAACACCATGATGTTCGGCGATCTGATTGAAAACCGCTTCCTGTTTCAGGGCAACTGGAATCTTGGCAGCGCGCTCAGCTTGGTTATGATGGCACTGATTCTGCTAAGTCTGGGCATACTGCGCCGGGCTGACCCGGAAGGCGAAGGGAGCGGCATTGTATGAATAAGTTGATTAAACGACTGTATTTGTCTTTAATATTGTTCTTTTTGTATGTGCCCATCATCGTGCTAATAGTGTACAGTTTCAACGCCGGAAAAAGCCGCGCAAGGTGGGAAGGGTTTTCCTTTCATTGGTATGCCGAGCTTTTCCAAGACGCAGCGATCTTAAAAGCGCTATACGTTACTTTATCAGTTGCTGTTATTGCGGCGGTTGCTGCCACCATACTGGGTACGCTGGCAGCCATCGGCATCTATGCCATGCGCAAACGTCCCCAGGGTTTAATGATGACGATGACCACCCTTCCCATGACCATGCCGGATATCGTTACCGGTATTTCGCTGATGATATTGTTTACGTTTGCCAGTATCGAGCGCGGCTATGTGACCATGCTGCTTGCTCATATCACCTTCAATACACCGTTTGTGATACTGTCTGTGATGCCAAAGCTAAAACAAATGAACAAGTTCACCTATGAAGCGGCGTTGGATCTTGGTGCGACTCCATCATACGCGCTTATCCATGTTATTCTGCCGGAGATTGTCCCCGGAATCATCACAGGCGGCCTGCTTGCGTTTACCCTATCGCTGGATGACTTTGTTATCAGTTACTTTACGACCAGCCCAATGGTGCAAAACCTATCGACCTTAATTTACTCCAAAGCACGCATCGGTATCGAGCCGACGCTGAACGCATTAAGCGCGCTGATGTTCCTCTCCTTGCTGATTTTGCTTTTGACCATCAACCGCCGGACTGGACACACCGATTCCCTATAGAATAAACGCAAGCGCGTTTATATATTACCGATACTGGAGGATACCCGCATGAAGAAAACCATTGTCACCGTGCTGCTGGTACTCATTCTAAGCGTCTCCGTTTCCGCCATGGCCGACGGCGTTGTGAATGTCTTCAACTGGGAAGACTATATCAACGAAGATGTGCTGGAAATGTTCGAAGCGGAAACCGGAATCAAAGTCAACATGATGAATTTCACGACCAATGAAGATATGCTGGTCAAAGTTCGCAATTCGCCCCAGTCGTTCGACGTTTTATTCCCTTCGGATTATGCGATCGAACGGATGATCAGCGAGGGGTTGCTGGCTGAGCTTAACTTTGACAATATCCCTAACCTACAGTACATCGATGCAAACCTTTTGGACCCGGCGTATGACCCCGGCAACCTATACAGCGTACCGTATATGTGGGGTACCGTTGGTATTTTGTACAATACCACCATGGTTGCAGAGCCGGTTACCAGCTGGGAATCGCTGTTTGATCCCCAGTACCAGAAAGCTGTTTTGATGCTGGATTCCCCGCGCGATAGCATCGGGCTGGCGCTGAAATACCTGGGATATTCCATGAACACACGTAACCCACTGGAGTTGAGCGCGGCCAAAGATCTGCTCGTTCAGCAAAAGAAAGACGGCATCGTCAAAGCCTATCAAGTGGATGAAATCAAAGACAAAATGGCCTCCGGGGAAGCAGCTATGGCTGTGATGTGGAGCGGCGATGCGCAGTACGCAATTGAGCTCAATGAAGACCTTGCCTATGTTGTGCCTGTGGAAGGGTCAAACATCTGGGTGGATGGCATGGTCATTCCCAAAGCGGCCAAGAATAAAGAAAACGCCGAAGCGTTTATCAATTTCCTAAGCCGCCCTGATATCGCCGTCATGAACTGCGAAGAAATTTGGTACTCTACCCCCAATACCGAGGCTGTTACGCTGATGGGTGAAGACTATACCGAAAATCCCACATTGAATCCGCCTTCGGAAACCGTTGCCAACTGTGAAGTGCTACTCGATATTCAGGACTTTATCGAAGTCTACAACACCTTCTGGCTGGAGATTAAAAGCGCACCGTCCAATTAGCACGAAAACGTTTTAATTTTCCTCTCCTGTGAGGTTGAGTTTTGGCATTTGCTATGCTATGCTTTAAAAAACTCAACCTCATTTTATTGTATAGACAAGCGGAGGGAACAGCATGCAATACGGTTATTTTGATGAAGCAAACAAAGAATATGTCATCACCAATCCAAACACGCCTGCACCGTGGACGAACTACCTGGGTTCCCCGGAATACGGCGCGATTATCACCGTGAATGCTGGCGGGTATAGTTTTGTTAAGTCCGGTGCCATGGGCCGCATTCTCCGCTATACCTTCAACCAGTTTGATGAACCCGGTCGTTATATTTACCTTCGGGATGACCAGAGCGGCGATTTCTGGAGCGCTTCCTGGAAACCTGTGAAAAAGCCGCTAGAGCAGTACAAAACCAAGTGTCACTTTGGTATGGGCTATGCCGCGTTTGACAGCGAATACCAAGGGATTCACTCTCTGGCGCAGTACTATGTACCGCTGGATGCTACGTACGAAGTTTGGAGTGTAACGGTAATCAATACATCCGATAGAGACAGAGAGCTGTCCACGTTTGGATATTGCGAGTTTTCCAACGAGAATAACTATGAGCAGGATCTTGTCAACCTGCAATATACACAGTTTATCAGCCGTACGGAGTTGAAGGACAACCGCATTCTGCAATATATCAATGAGAATTGTCCGCAGAAGGATACGCGCTTTTTCGCATTGGCCGGCAGCAAAGTTGCAAGCGGTACAGGCAGACGCGAAGCGTTCCTTGGAAGAAACCGTTTTGACGCGCCACAGGCGCTGCAGCAAGGCCAATGCGACGGCAGTCAGTGCTATAACGGCAATCCTTGCGGCGCATTACAGACCAAGTTCACCCTGCGTGCCGGTGAAGAGACAACATTCGTATTTCTGCTCGGCGAAAAGACCGAAACCGAGGCGCGGGATATTATTGCGCGCTATGAAAATGCGCCAAAAGAAACCGTCAGCAAAGAACTGAGCGATCTGAAAACTTATTGGTATCATAAACTGGAGAACCTGAACATCAACACACCTAGCGCGGAGCTCAACACGATGGTTAACACTTGGAATGCATTCCAGTGCTTTATTACCGTGGTGTGGAGCCGCGCGGCATCGCTGTACTATTGCGGTCAGCGCAATGGCTATGGCTATCGTGACACGGTACAGGATATTCAGGGTATTATCCATTTGAACCCCGCTATGGCCAAGGACAGACTTCGCTTTATGCTGTCAGCGCAAGTCCACCACGGAGGGGGCCTACCGCTGGTTCGCTATACCCACAACCCGGGTCATGAGGACACGCCAGACGATGAAAGCTATGTTAAAGATACCGGCCACCCGCACTATCGTGCTGACGATGCGCTATGGTTGTTCCCCACCATTTATAAGTACATTGCAGAGACCGGTGACACTGCCTTTTTAAACGAGGTCATCCCCTTTGCCGATCAGGACGAGGGAACGGTGTTTGATCACCTAAAGCGCGCAATTTCTTTTAACATGAACCGCCTTGGCAGCCATGGCATGCCGGCTGGCTTGCATGCAGACTGGAACGATTGCCTGCAACTTGGAGAAAAGGGTGAGAGTGTATTTGTTGCTTTCCAGCTGTATTACGCCATGAAAATTCTGCATACGTTGACTGCAGAATTGGATTCGACATATGCCGGATATCTGGAAGAAGAAAGCGAAAAGCTGAAAGGGATTATCGAGTCCGTATGCAAAGAAGAAGACCGCTATATCCGCGGAATATCCGAAAACGGGAAGGTCATCGGCTCGCGGAGTCATAACGAAGCATCCATGTGGCTAAACCCTCAAAGCTGGGCGGTGATCTCCGGCTGCGCGGATACGGCATTCAAAGAAACTGTGATGCAAACAGCGTATGATGAACTCAACACACAGTACGGCATCCGTTTGATGGCGCCGCCTTATCGCCATGAAGGGTATAAGGATACGCGCATGGTTTTGTTCAACCCGGGTTCGAAAGAGAACGGCGGCATCTTCTGTCAACCGCAGGGTTGGGCCATTCTTGCCGAAGCATTGCTAGGCCATGGCGACAGAGCGTATCAGTACTTCGCGGAATCCTCCCCCGCCAGCTTTAACGACAATGCAGACGTGCGCTGCTTAGAACCCTATGCGCACAGCCAGTTTATCGAAAGCGTCGAATCAGATTACTTTGGCCGCGCGCAAGTACATTGGCTTACTGGTACAGCATCAACAGTAATGGTTGGATGTGTGGAGGGTATTCTGGGTCTTAGGCCTACGCCGGAGGGTATCGCAATCTCCCCTTCCATCCCGGCCGAGTGGGATGGTTTTACGATGAATAAACTGTTCCGTGGTAAAACACTGCACATCACCGTGCAAAATCCAAATCATAGGCAAAGCGGTGTGCAGTCGATGTCGCTTAATGGCGTAACAATGCAGCCGGGTATCATCAAAGCTTCGGATCTTACCGATGAAAATGAAATCATAATTACTCTGTAAGATAGACAGGGTTAAAAAAGGCCGCTTTGCAGCGGCTTTTTTTAATTGACAACGCTTCCGTTCAGATTTATAATACATATGTATATATGCTCATATGTGGAGGTGAGAAAGTGACGGATTCAACTGTACAATGCTGTGACCTGATTCATGTTCATCAGGATACCGTGCAGCATGTAGAAAAAACCATGCCCAGCGAAGATGCTTTGTTCGACCTTGCGGAGCTGTTTAAAACCTTTGGCGACACCACTCGTATTCGCATTCTATTCTGCCTGTTTATCGACGAGATGTGCGTTTGCGATATTGCAAATTTACTGCACATGTCGCAAAGCGCCATTTCTCATCAGCTGTCAGGCCTTAAACGGCTGAAACTGATTAAAGCCCGGCGCGAAGGGAAAGCGATCTTTTATTCCTTGGCTGATGACCATGTCCGCAGCATCATCAACGAAGGAATGGACCATGTGATGGAATAGGAGATAACGATGAAGAAAACATACAAAATCAGCGAACTGGACTGCGCGTCCTGCGCCGTTGCGCTGGAAACTAAGCTCAACACCATTACCGGGGTGACGAGTGCGAAAATCAACTATTTTCTAAAACAACTCTACCTGGAAGCCGATGATGCACAGTTTGAAGCAATTCTCAAACGTGTAAAGCGCGCGGTGGATCACTCTGTACCCGGTGCAACCCTATCCTGAGCGAAAGAGGCTTTAGTATATGAAACGCTTACCATGGCGGATCATTGTGTCCGCCATTTTGTTCCTGGCAGGTATACTGGTTCCTATATTTCCGGTGTCTTTAACACTCTACATTGCCGCCTACGCACTGATCGGCTGGGATATTCTCTGGAAAGCTGTTCGGCATATTGTACGGGGCAACCTTTTTGACGAACACTTTTTGATGACGGTTGCGACCATCGGCGCGCTGCTGATTGGTGAATACCCTGAAGCAGTTGCTGTTATGCTCCTTTACCAAATCGGCGAGTACTTTCAGGATCGTGCTGTGGATAAGAGCCGCGAATCGATTGCATCACTCATGGATATCCGGCCGGATACTGCCAATGTAGAGCGCGACGGCGCTGTGGTTTCTGTTTCGCCGGAGACTGTTCAAGTTGGCGATATCATTGTGATTAAGCCCGGAGAGCGTATCCCACTGGACGGTATTGTTATGGCAGGAAACTCCACGCTGGATACATCCGCACTTACCGGTGAAAGCCTTCCGCGCGAAGTGGTTGAAGGCGGCGAGGTTATTTCCGGTTGCATTAATATTACGGGTTTGCTTAAGGTTTCTATCACCAAGACCTATGAAAACTCAACCGTATCACAGATTCTGGAGCTGGTAGAGCATGCCGCCGAAAACAAAGCCAAGTCTGAGGCGTTTATTACACGGTTTGCCCGTGTGTATACACCGCTGGTCTGCGCTGCTGCTGTATTATTGGTCGCCATTCCCACCTTACTGTTTGCGCAGGAGTTTCGAGTGTGGCTGGAACGAGCGTTAAGCTTTTTGGTGGTGTCCTGTCCCTGCGCACTGGTTATTTCGGTTCCGCTTACCTTCTTTGGCGGCATCGGCGGTGCCTCCAGAAATGGTATTTTAATCAAGGGAAGCAACTATTTGGAACTACTGGCGCGGGCGGATACTGTCGTGTTTGATAAGACTGGTACGCTAACCCAAGGCATATTCCACGTCACCAGCATTCATCCACAAGCGCTGACCTCGGAAGAACTGTTACAGCTCGCAGCAACGCTTGAGCAGTACTCCACTCACCCCATTGCACAGTCAATCCGTAACCATAACAAGCTCCCGGTGGAAACGCAAACCTTAACCGGATTAGAGGAACTGCAGGGTTACGGTATTGCCGCAGAATACCAAGGCCATCAATACTTAATCGGGAATAATGCGTTGATGGAGCAACATCACATCGACCTCCCCTACTGCCCACACATCGGCGTTGTGGTGCATCTGGCCAGGGACGGCGAATATCTTGGACATATTGAGATTTCTGATGAGATTAAACCGAGCGCTGCCGGGGCAATCCAAAGTCTGTACAGCGCCGGTGTACAGCATACTGTTTTGCTCACTGGCGACCGGAAAGATATCGCTGATAAGATTGGGAAACAGTTATCAATTCAAACTGTCCATGCGGAGCTGCTCCCGGCTGATAAGGTAGCCCACGTAGAGCAGCTATTACAGAAGCAAGATAAGGGAACACTTCTCTTTGTTGGCGACGGTGTTAACGATGCTCCTGTGCTGGCGCGGGCGGATGTGGGTGTTGCCATGGGCGCGCTCGGCAGCGATGCCGCCGTCGAAGCAGCTGACATAGTTCTGATGGACGATGATCCCCGAAAACTATCGCTTGCTATCCGGCTTGCCAAGCGCACCATTGCTATTGCCAGGCAAAACATTGTGTTTGCACTTGGTGTGAAAGCGTTAGTACTGGTTTTGGCCAGCGCTGGGGTAACAGAATTATGGATGGCCGTGTTTGCCGATGTCGGTGTCAGTATGATTGCTATTGCAAACGCAGCCAGAACGCTGAAAAAGCAAAGTGAGAAAGGATGAAAAGCCGATGATTCGCCATTACGATGACTTTATCAAAGCGCTGCAAAACGCCGGTTTCTCGATGGGTGGCGGTGGAAGTGACGGCATCTACTCGATAATCAACTGGTCCTGGAACGAAGCGCCGCCATATGATACACCCGTGCGCTGGCATACCGGCGAAGTTGAAACCGATCCTTGGGAGTGGCGTATGCGTGTGCTGGAAGAAAGAGACGATATCGCCTATGCAAAGCTCTTCTTTAAAAAGAGCGGATACATTACTCAGGAATGGTATCCGTACTTTCTGGCGGTTCGCAGGCAAAACCGCAGCTTTGACGAAGCCTATGAAGACGGCTTGATGTCACACGATGCAAAGCGCATTTATGATGGTATTCGGGATCAAGGTACGGTGCCGTTGCATACGCTCAAAGCGCTTTCGGGGTTGCAAAACAAGGAGCATAAATCGCGTTTTGATCGCGCCCTAACGGAACTGCAAATGAAGCTGTTTATCACGATGTGTGCAAGACAGCAAAAACAATCCAAGTCCGGCGAAAGCTACGGCTGGTCGTCCACAGTGTTTACGGCGGTGGAAACATTCTTCCCGGAGACGGTATTTAAAAAAGCGGCATCCCTCACAAGTGAGGAAGCCGCCGAAGCTATCAAAGCGCAAATCTTATTGCTCAACCCTCAAGCCAACCCGAAAATCATGGATAAATTTATCAAAGGATAAGCGTTAAAGGGGTTTTACAAACGCATCCACTGCCTGTACAATCTCCGGGAGTTTCTTGGAGATCGTACAAACGTGTGGAACGCCGGAAAGGATCAACTTTTCCTTTATCTCGCTTGAAACACCTTGCTCAATCGTATCCGCACTTTGCCTGGACACCGTATGGTCGTCCAGGCTTTGTATTATAAGCGTCGGGCAATGAATATCGTGCAGATGGGTTTCCGCTTTTCGGCTTAACTTGTATAAATCCGCACCTTTTCGCATTGGAAAGCCGGTATAGCCTTTATCGTACTGCGGATCCAGCTGAATTGCACGCTCTTCTTTGATATTCCATGCAACGCGTGGCAAAACATGACCAAAGAGCCCTGTTAGCGGCAGCAAGCGATTGGTAGCCGGCAGCGGCGTAGAAATCGCAACGCAGGCATCCGCCTTTCCTTGCTCGGCAACCAAAAGCGAAAGCAATGCGCCCATCGAAAGCCCGCACAGTACGACCTTTGAGGCGTGAAAGCGCATAAACGTCTGAGCGTCTACAGCGGCTTGCAGCCACTCTCTGCGGCCATAGCGGGCCATATCGGCTTCTGTTGTGGCATGTCCGGGCAGGTTGATGCCCATTACAGTATACCCAAGCGCAGCCAGTGCATCGCCCAGGGGGCGCATATGGGCAACGCTGCCGGTAAATCCATGAATCAATACAATGCCAGTGTCGCCGCCTTTAGAGAAAAACGGCTGGCAGACTTCGGTATCAAAATAGTTCGCATCTCTTGGTTTCATGGCGTCAGTCCCCTATGCCCAACACTTCATCCTTCTGGCCAAGGACCAACAGAATATCCCCGGTCTGAAAGATTTCATCGGGAGACGGAGAGACAATGAACTGTCCATCGCGTTGAATGGCCAGAATGCTGATGCCGTATCTACGGCGTACATCTACCTCGATGATCGAATTGCCGACCCATTTTGCCGGAAGAATAATCTCAATCAGGCGGTAATCCCCGGAGAACTCCATCATTTCCAGTACATTGGGCGTAATCAGCGATTTGGCAACGCGGACACCCATATCGCGCTCTGGGAATACCACCTTGTCCACGCCAATTTTGCGCAGAACTTTGGCGTGAATTTCATCGGTTGCTTTCGCAATCAAGTACGGAACGCCAAGCTCCTTAATGATGACACAGACCAGAATGCTGTCGCGCAGGTTTTTACCGATAGATACGATGACCGCGTCAAAATTGCGCACGCCGAGCTCCTGCAGGGCTGCTTCATCAGTCGCGTCGATCTGCACAGCCTGGGTTACATGCGGTGCAATGGCCTCAACAAGATCCGCATCCGCATCCACGGCAAGCACCTCATGGCCCAATTGGTGTAGAGATTTTGCCAGGCTTGAACCAAACAGACCCATACCCAGCACCATAAATTGCTTTGATTTGCCTTTCATTCCGGGTTTCCTCCTTAGCCGATCATCGGTTTATCTTCAGGATAATGCAGGCGATTTTTAGCATTGTGCTCCAAGCGGTTTGCCAGTGCAAATGCCAAGGTAAGCGGCCCCACCCGTCCTAAGAACATAACAGGGATTAAGAATATTTGCGAGAATCGCGATAAGCTCGGCGTACCTGCCGAGGATAAGCCCACTGTACCGAAAGCCGAGGTGGATTCAAACAGCAGATCAATCATCTTCATGCCGGAACTGCGTTCCGCAAGCGATAGTACAATGGCACCACTCATCATGATAAACAGACTGATTAACACAACAGTCAATGCGCGTTTAAATACGTTTACGGGAATTTGTTTACCAAAGACAACCACCGAATCATTTGCGCGAACGATGCTGATCACCATCAAAACCAAAACGCCAATAGTGGTAGTTTTCACACCGCCGCCGGTTGATGCAGGCGAAGCGCCGATGAACATGAAGATAATGCCGATCAGCTTGGAGCTATCGGTTAGCTGTGCCTGATCAATAGTGGAAAATCCGGCTGTACGCAGGGTGACCGACTGGAACAGTCCATTGAGTAGCTTTTCAAAGAAGTTCATGCTGCCAAGCGTTGCCTGATTATCCCATTCAAAGGAAACCGTGAATATAAACCCAAGCACGAGGAGCGTGGTTGTAATAACCAGCACCAGCTTAGTATGCAGGCTAAACTTTGCGAAATGCATTTTGCTTTGATAAATATCCAGCAGAACGAAAAACCCAAGGCCGCCGATTACGGTTAGCACCGCCATAGTCAGCACGACTACCGGATCGCTGGAAAACTCGGTAATGCTTTTAAACCCGCCAAACAAATCAAACCCGGCATTGCAAAACGCGCTGATTGAATGAAAGACGCTATTTTCAATGCCCTTTACCACACCATACATTGGTATGAACCGAGTGGACAGGATGATCGCTCCGGCTAGCTCAAACAGAAACGCCATCAGCGTGAACCACTTGATCAAGCGAATCAAGCCTGACAGGCTGGTCGTGTTCATGGACTCACGAATTAGCACGCGATTGCGCAGGGAAATACGCCGTCCCAGCGCGATCATTACGAGTGTCGCGAAAATCATCAGTCCCAGTCCACCGATTTGAATCAGCACCATAATCACCATTCTGCCAAAGAATGTGAAGGATGTACCGGTATCCAGCACGACTAAACCCGTTACGCAGACGGATGATGTGGCTGTAAACAGCGCTTTGTGCAGTCCAATAGATTGTTTGGTGACAGATGCAATCGGGAGCGATAAAAGAATTGTTCCGAGTATGATAAGCCCTAAAAAACCGAGCGCTAATACACGCTCAGGCCGAATGTAGTGCTGCTTAAGCATATCCCTGTGACCGTCAGACCGTTTACGAATCATGCTGAATCACCTCAGATCTCAAGGGCGTTTGCGATTCCCGTTGTATCGAGCTGCGTATGCGTTGCAAGCATATCGTAGAGTGCCTTGAGCATAACTTTGCTGCCGCCAGCTACGTCGCTTTCGACATTCAAAGGCATTACGGGGTCGTGCACAGAAAGCCGGAGCAACACCCACCCGTTGTTTGTTCCGCCGTGTAAATCAAAGCTGATACGTACCCCTTCGCGGTTATCCGGGGCAATATGGCAATCATCTTTTGCAGACGCTTGCTGTAATACGGATGCAATCACCGCTTCTCCATAGCTGCGGAAACCCTCAGTCAGTATCTTGAGCCTGTATTCTGCACTTTCCACAGGTTCGCGCAGATCGTCGATCAGGGTGGACAGCGATTTCCCCTCTTGCTTGAGCAGCATGGCCCGGATGATGAGATAGGTCACCAGGTACATGCCGTCATCCAGAAAGCGGTTTTCGCGCATAGCGGCGTGACCGCTGGTTTCGATGGCTAAGGGACAATCAATACCTTCCTCGTTCAGGCGAATGGCTTCGTCAATCACATTGCGGTATCCACGCTTGAAACGGTAGTGCACCCCGCCGTGCTTTTCTATAAATGCAGCAAGACCAGAGGATGTAACCGAATCGGTTACGATGGTTGCACCCGGATTGCTTTGCAGTAATATTGCGCTAATTAAGGCAATCAGACGGTTGCGGTTAATTTCTTTCCCGCTTGCATCCACAATCGCAGCACGGTCGCAATCCGCATCGAAAATCACGCCCAGGTCGGCATGGCTCTTCACTACCGCTGCTGCTATAGACTCCATAGCGACTTCATTTTCCGGGTTAGGCGAATGATTGGGGAAATTCCCGTCCGGCTCCAGAAACTGGCTGCCATCAGTGCTAGCACCCAGTGCCTTAAGCATATCCGCGTAAAACCCGCCCGCGCCATTGCCGGCATCTACAACTACATGCAAGCCTTGCAGCGGAAGCTTTTCAGCATCGGGCATGCCACTACGAATCAAGGTCTCCAGATGCTTTTGATATAGCGGAATATAAGGATATTCTTCGATAGCGTTCTGCTGGGTGACAGGCTGTGAAGTTTGCTTTTCTGCCAGCGCTGTTACGCGGTCCAGCTCATCGTGTCCCAGTCCGCCGTCCAGCGTGAAAAACTTCATCCCGTTGATATTCCAGGGATGATGGCTGGCCGTCACCATAATGGAGCCGGTCGGGTTAAACCCTGGTTCTAATATGGCCATATACATGGATGGCGTGGTGCACATAGTACAGTCATACGCCTTGGCACCTGTCGAAGCAACGCCTTCACAGGCAGCTTGGACCAGTTCCGGACCGGAAAGTCTGGAATCTCGACCGATTGCAACGGAAACGGCTTCAATACTGCTATTGCCCCGTTCCGCTAAAAATAAAGCAAAAGCCGCGCCAAAATTGCGCACAACTTCTTTTGAAAGAATAGTACCGTCTCCGATTGCGATTCCCCGGATATCCGACCCGCTTTTCAGTTTGTGATAATCGACAGTCATGTGTTCATCTCCAAGAATAAGTTTATGCGTCCAGTTTCGCTTTACCGATATCCGCTAACCTGCGAAACAGCAGATAGACAGGCTTGAGGCGTATAAAGTCTCGGCTACACTGCTTTACGATTTCATCGGTGTAGGCATCGCCTAGCTTGAGTCCAAGGCGGCTGATGTACAGTTCCTTACGGATGTACAGGCTTTGTAAATCGGCTGGCACACCATCAGGAATTTTGCGCCGTTTATACACATCGCCTTCGATTCGAAAATCCTCATGCGGAAGGTTCGCCTGTTTAAATGCATGCAGTATTTCGGAGGGACGCTGCTCTATCATAGTGCGCATCGCGTCCATCGCGGGCCTGTTCGGTCCCCAAAATCCCAGACCCCAGTTGACCGTTTCTGGCGACAATTCAAACCAGTACATTACGGATTCATCCCGGGGTTCGCCTCCCCGCCTGAATAGTAACCACATATGGTCGCGGTATGGTGTTTTATCCTTAGAAAAGCGTGTGTCACGCCGGATACGTGCCAGGCATTTACCGGGCCGTAGTTCAAAATCATCGGCGATGGTTTCCATTGCCGGGGTCATGGCTTGAATGAATGCGAAAAAAGGCTTTTTTACAAAAGCCTCATATTCGTCTCTGTGTTCGTTAAAATAAGAAGCATCATTGTGAAACCGAAGCCCAAGAAAGAAACGGATTGTTTCCTCCGGAAAACCGTTAAACAACGGTATCACCCCTTTTACGTTGGATTCAAAATGAATGAACCGTATACTGTGTACTGGCTAACGATAGGACTGCCACGGGTTTTCCGTACATGAGATTATCATGCGTCACCTTTGGATTCGTCCTGTGTTGGTGCGTCTTCTGCAGGAGGCTCGGCAGTTGGCCGTGCATAGGGAGAAACTCTGCTGGCTCTGCGTCGATGGGTTGATTCTCCATCATCACTTGGCGCAGGTTCTTCCGCAGGGGCTTCTGCCGGCGTATTGGGTGTCACATCTTCAGGCTGCGCAGCAGTATCATCCTTGTGATCGGCAATCTGATACGCGCTGCGAACATACTTCATATGCGGCAGCTCTTCATCGGTGAGTACATCAGGTTCAGTGTCTACAGGCTGGATAGGATCGTCCTCTGGCTGAGGCTCAACGACTTCTGGCTCTTCCTCTTTTTCGTCCGCCGGCGCAATATAATCGCGATGGGTGGAGCGCTCCAGATGATCCAGTGCATTTTCGGATGCCTTACGCAGATCGATGCGCTTTTTGGTTGCAATTGCCAGAATGACGATAGCAACCAGCAGCAAAACCAAACCGACGATCATCAGCGGATAGAAGATAGAGCGCAGCAACTTCGGTACCGCAGCAATATTCGGATCGCTGATTTTAGGATAGGTGGCTTTGACAAACGTCGGCTCCGGCGTCGGTGTAATATTGGGGTCCGGCGTAATGGGCGCAGGTGTTGGCGTAAGGAATGCAATTTGGAGAATGTTGGATTTGAATGTCCACTCAGTCTCCAGCGTATCCTTAGCTTCCGCGGTGTACTGGAACTGCCCGGCCATGTTGAGTGTAAAATTGCGGGTGAGTTTGCGCGACTCCCCTGCCGGGATGGAATCAAACGTATATATCAAGGTCGTGCCTTGATATACGCTGACATCGGTGGCATCCACCGTGCTGTCATTGGAAATAGTCGCTTCAAAACGCACCACTTCATCCGTCGAATACACTTCGGCTTTGCTGGATGAAAGGGTAAGCGTCAGGTTCAGCGCCTGATCGGGATCCATTGCGATCAGCGAAACCACATCACTGTTAAAGCTGACTTCCGTGCCGGTCTTATCAATCGCAAGAATCTTAAACATGAAATCAGTCGTTTTCGTCAGCGTGATTTCTTTTTCAAGCGTCAGCGATTCACCGGCGGGTAAAGACAGGTTGGTAAATACATCACCAAGAGTTTCATCGGTGACGCGGACATCGGAGTAGTCCACGTTTCCGGTATTGTCCAGTTTAAGCGTCAATTTGATGGTATCGTTCATCAAAACGCCCTTTTTATCAGCTGTCAGGGACGCAACGACAACCGGCTCGGCATATACGATGGTCTGCTCATCCAGCTCAACAACCTGCTCTTTGGTGCCGTCTGCAATGGTATAGGTAACCGTGCCTTTGCTTGTCAGGTCTTTTGCAGCCATCACAACCGGCAGGCTGACCTTGGCGGTTTTGCCTGCTTTCAGTTCTTCAATCACAGTAACCTTGTCCACAAGAATATCTTTCGATTCTTCTAGCGTCACGTTTTTAATAGAAACAGTACCCTCATTGGTAATGTTGTAAATAACATTTACGGTCTGGTCTTTGCGGGCGGTTTCCGGGATAATAGTCCGCTCTACATTGACTTTCGCTTCATAAGTGACTTGCTTAATCTCACCGCGAATGGGCTGGCTTTGGGTTTTGCTGGCGCCGTCATCGGTAACGATCGTATACTTAATGAAAAACACGATTTGGCCGTTTTCCAGCGTACGCTGGTTGACAGGCCAAGTACCGGACCAGGTTTTCACCTCTCCGGCTTTCAGCGTCACAGATCCGTTGTCACCAAAGTCCGTTACAATCTGGCTTGTGGGATCGAACAGCGTAAGCGGGCTGGTCATATCAGTTTCTCCGGCGTTGGAGATCGTGATGGTGATGGTTACATCGCCAGGTTCGGACAATTCGGCCGGCAGCACTTCCATTGTGCAGACAATCGGTTCGGTGGCTGCTGACGCCATGGAACACACCGCCAACGTCGCCATAACCAGAAGCGCCAGGACGATCAATTTATGTTTCATGTCAATTGCGGGCGTATACTGTTACGCCCTGCCTCCCTTCGGCGGATGAAGCCGACATCGATCATTGGAACAACAGTATGTATGACAGTATTTCAAGACTGCAGCCAATTTACCTAAGCACCTTGCCGCATAGCTTACAACATTCTGTCCATACTTATGCATATTGTAGTTCATATGGGATTTTGTGTCAAGCATACCTGTGGCCTCATACACAGCGAATATGGAAGTAAAAAGGCAATCCTCACAAATGTTACAATGCTCTCATGCACCGTTGTCTGCTATGAAATGAGCAAAGCATATGCTATAATGTGCTCGAAATACAGTTCTCGTTTTATCGGAGGGATGCAGTTGCCAAAGCCGCGCAAAGGGTTGCCGCAAACATACGATACCGATACGGAAAGCTCCTACGCCGAGCCTTACGGAAGCGGTTATTCAGGCTATGATCAACCTGCAACCGATACTCCCACGCAATCACACAAACCGTTTAGTATCTTTAAGCCCAGGCGCTCCAAACCGAATTTCATCTTTTCGGTTTTGGTCAACGCAGTAAGGATACTACTCGTGCTTGCTTTAATGGCGATACTGGCTGCGGGCGGCGCTGTGATCGGTATAGGTAAGGCCTACGTTGGCACCGCGCCTTCGCTTGATTTAGCGCTACTGAGCGATCAGGCGAAGACCAGCTTTATTTATGATGCAAACGGTGCATTGATTACCGACTATAAAGGTACCGAAAACCGCGTGATGGTTAACATTTATCAAATTCCAGAGTCGCTGCAATATGCATTTATTGCTGTAGAAGATGTGCGATTCTTCACGCATAACGGCGTCGATTTCAAGCGTATATTCGGATCGCTGATTCAAAACTTTATCTCCAACAGAAACCAGGGTGCGTCCACCATCACGCAGCAGCTGATTAAAAATACCATACTCTCCAATGAACTCAGCTATAAGCGAAAAATCCAGGAAGCATATCTGGCTATGCAACTGGAAACGATGTACTCAAAAGCTGAAATTCTGGAAGCGTATTTAAACACCATCTATATGGGCGAAAACTATTACGGCGTTGTTGTCGGCGCGGAAGGGTATTTTGGTAAAGAGCTGTCCGAGCTTACGCTGCGCGAGTGTGCCATGCTGGCAGGACTGACCAATAATCCCTACTACTATAATCCCCGTCGTAACTATTACCTTCGAAAGTCGGACACAACCGACTATGCGGCGCTGACCAATAATCGCACCGATTATGTACTCAACCAAATGTACATCAACGAGTTTATTACCTACCAGGAATATCAGGATGCGCTCAATCCGGAAACAGCGCGTGTTTTGCCGGATTCCGCGGTTGAAGGCGAAGGCATGTACAGCTATGCACACTATGTTGAGTATGCCGTGAAAGAGGTTATCGACAGCTTCCTGACCATTAACGGCCTGGAAGATACCAGTGAAAACCGCGCCAAAATGGAAAACGAACTTCGTACGGGCGGGTATCACGTCACCTTGGCCATTGACACGCAAATACAGCAAATCGTAGAAGACACCTTGGAAAACTGGACGGACTACCCCGCCATGCGCGACCCCAGCGACAAAGTATACCGCGCAAAAAACGCGAACGGAACCTATACCGAAATTGTGCAACCGCAGGCTTCGGCCGTGGTGCTGGATTACCGTACCGGCGAATTGAAAGCGATAGTTGGCGGGCGCACGAAACCCACCCAGCGCAAAACCCTGAACCGCGCTACCGATATGAATATGCCCGTCGGGTCTGCTATCAAGCCCATCGCCGTTTACGCACCGGCCATTGAGCTTGGTCAGTCGCCCGCTACAGTGGTGTATAACATGCCGCTCCCGGTATCGGGATGGCTTGATGAGAACCTGCGCGAAACCTGGCCGCGTAACTACGGCGGCAGCCAGTATACCGGGCCGGTTACCCTGCGTAAGGCAATGAAGTACAGTTATAACGTTGGCGCCGCTCAAACCCTGATGAACTATGTCGGCGTGGAACGGTCTGTCGATTTTCTGGTGAAATCCGGTGTCGATCCTGAAAACATAAACGCCACCCCGTTTGGGCTGGCGCTTGGATCCAGTGGGATTACCCCTGTACAGATGGCCGTAGCCTTCGGCGTGCTTGGCAATGGTGGTGTGTATCAAGCGCCGCTGTCAGTGCTTGGCATTTCCGACAGCGAAGGCAATGTGATCTGGGACGGACACCAGCAGCAGGAACGCCGCCAGGTGTACCGACAATCCACCGCTTGGTTGGTCGTGGATATGATGAAAGATGTTGTATCCGGCGGCACGGGCACCAAGGCTAAAATATCCGGCCAAACCGTGGCTGGGAAAACTGGCACCAACAGCGATCAGCGCGGCGTGTTCTTCAGCGGGATGACAGGCTGGTACGCGTCTTCCCTATGGATTGGGCACGATAAC
Source organism: Candidatus Limiplasma sp. (assembly GCA_963678055.1). Taxonomy (GTDB): domain Bacteria; phylum Bacillota; class Clostridia; order Christensenellales; family Aristaeellaceae; genus CAXXOK01. The sequence goes on along the minus strand of OY782679.1, from coordinate 1,540,780 downwards.
TATAAACCGCTCTCCTCTAAAGTTACAGGCGGCAACAGTGCTGCTCCGCTTTGGAAATCGTATATGACGAAAATTCACGATGCCAAGAACCTCGGAAACCGGGATATTCTGGAGGGTTCACCGGAAGACTACGAGCTGACAAAGGTCACCACTTGCGCCGTCAGCGGGCAGCGCGCAACCGATGCCTGCCGCAACGATGTGATGGGATATGGCACGGTGACGGACTATTGGTACACGATGATGGTACCGACGATAGATTGCCAAATGCACGTATTAGCAGATGTATGCGCGCAAACCAATATGATCGCAACGCCGTTCTGCCCCACTGTGGTCACTAAGGGTATTGTCGTCATTCCGGAAGGGCACCCGCTGCATCGGTTTGTACACGATAGCACGTATTCACGCGTACTATCGGAATATCTGGGAATCGCCGGAGAACTTGGCGTGTGTACACTGCATCAAAGTGCAACCACCGGCGGAATCGACCCACTGGTGCAAAACACCTTGATACCCGATGCACAAACCCTGATTGCGAACGCGCAAGCGATGCTTGGGGGCTTGGATGCCACAAGTACTATTTATATGAATATTGTCAATGCAATTCAAAATCTGGAAATGGTAATTTCTGGGGAATCACCCAGCAGCGCGGATGTCGCCGGTGCAATGAGCCTGCTTACACAGGCGATGGCCGCTGCGTACTAAAAAAGTTAATGACTCAATTTTGCCATAACATGCATACATTTTGGCATATTGCCGATCAGCGCTTCTGTGAGCTCTGGGGGGAACTGTAGTGCGGCCAGCTTTGGAACAATCCAGGCCAGCGCAGCCGTATCCACAGCCTCCATCAGACCTCCGTTTAGCTGCGGAGCTGCTGCCCGGACAAAGGTATAGGCTGCCATGCTGATATCGTCAGGAATCTCAACGTTTTGCGATAGCAGTCTGTTTCTAAGACTGACCAACCACTCTTCCCCGTCTTTGTAGAGCAGGTCTGCGCGATTGGCAAACGCATGAATGGAATGCAGCGACACCGGGCGTCTGGTCTCGTTCATGCGTTCCAGTTCACGGTTTCTATTGTATTCGGGAACGCGTACCACTGGCAGTGAACCGGCAGTTTCCATACGGTTTTGGTCCAGTAATCGAATTGTTTTATGGCCGTAGGCGCGGATAGCGGCACGGTCATCTTTGATGATTTCAAACGTTGGTGTACGCTGATCAGTTTCAGGCAGTATGCTTACAATTCGCAAATTCTGATTGCTATTTGACCACGCCGTAACGTTCAGCAATCCAAGCGCTCGCAATACGTTTTTAACATAGAGCTCCGCTTCAGCTACAGTGTCTCCGGCTACACAGATTTCATCATGTGTGGACAGAAATACCATAAACTCCGTAACGCAGTCATGTTTGCACTTAAAGCCCATCGCGCTCATGGTGTTCCAAACAGCTTCTACAATCGCATTGGTTTCAACCGATACGCCCATCGTTGGCGAGAGTGTCAAATCCGCGCCGTTGCTTTGTATATCCATGGCCGCTTTGGTTTTTAGCAGTTCAAGTGTGCCGTCTTGTACGCTGTCTCCAAGCTGAGACAGCGTTTCTTCAACTGTTTGCTGCTGAGCAGTCAGCTCTTCCAGGCGGCTGGAGAGCGTCTCCAGCTCTTTCTGCTTTTGCTTTGCCAGCTCCGTGTACATTTTTTCTTTGATTTGCTGGTAATTATTCTTAACTTTATCCAGCTCCACCAAGAGGGCGATTCTCTCGCCTTCAATTTCATCCAGCTCTGCTTTGGCGGCAGAGTATGCTGTTTTGGTTTGACGATCCATAAACTTGGACGCCATCATGGAATCAATCAGTTCCTGATTGTTCCCCAAAATACCCAGTGCTTGCTGTTGCAGAGACGGAATACTCCACACTTGCTGCAATGCTATACGCAGGTTTTCGATCGGATTTTCAATCATACGTCGATCCGGCCGAACAACATCAGATTGCTGTTGCTTTTGATTGATTTGTTTTTCTACCACACCGTGCACATACCCATGGCCGTTGTGATTGGGTTTCCCGTTTTTAGGCGATTCGCTCATCGGGGTACCGTGGAACTTCGGCGCTTCCTTCGGCTGATCGTTAACAACCGGTACAGGGGTATCCACAAGCCGGTTCGCACTTACGGAAACCGGTTTATTAAGTTCTGATATATGCTCGATCGCCGTCAAATCATCATCGAGAATTTCAAGCTTTGTACCAATCGGAATCGACTCCGATACCTCTTCGGCCTTTATTTCCGGTATGGGCTGGGGTATGGGTTCTTGTACCGGTGAAGGTGCTGCAGGTTCCGACACTACAGGCTTGTCTTGTTTTTGCGTATTGTTACGCTTCTGCTCCCGTTTCCGCTGCCGCCAGGTGACGATTGCGTCCGGATTCCAGTAAAAGCAGCGCTGATTGCCGTCACTGTCTTCCACGGTGTGCAACAAAAATTGTTCATTGCCAAAGGGTTTTAGCTCATCCCAGTCCGCAACAGTATCCTTTTGAATTGGCCCGTACAGGACCTTCCCGCGCTGCAATAAAACGTTTTCGGTTAATGCAGAAGAAATGGGCTGATTTTCCTGAAATACCTCGAATACCGAACTGGGCTCAAAGCCGCAGATGACATCGGAATAAATGGCGTATTGGTTGCATTCTCCCTGGTTTGGATCATAGTTGCGATTTTGGCGCACCTTGGTTAATTCTTTGCCATCACTGCTCAATTGCACACAACAAAGAGAACCCATTTCCCGCATGCGTTCCTTAAAGCTTGATTGCTCGCGCTTATCGGGGATAATGCGCAAACTCCCAAAATCGGGATAGGATTGTTTTCTGTTACCAAAAATTAAACCGTCCTTGGTACAAAGTGGGAAAATCCGAAAAATCATTCGCTGACTATTATCTTCGTCAAGCAGGGATAGTGTAATGGTCCCGTCCAGTCTTTTCATTGCAAATCGAGCCTCCGGTAGCTTCTCGAACTTTAGGGATACTTGGAATCATTCCGGATGATGTAGATATTCGCCAATAATAGCTGTATTCAAAGTAAGTAATACAGCCACACATTCTGTGTGAAGAATAACTATCAACGCGGAAGCAACACAACAGCCGTTTGAAAGCATGGCTGATATGGTTGCTTGTATACCACTACTAGTTTAAACGATTGCTACAATTTGTCAATAGTTTACATAATATGAACATTGGTCTTTTATTGTACTAAGTGAAGCAGTTGAATTATTACGAAACATTTGTGACATTGTTTGATTATGACTTGACCAGTTCATACCGCTGTAATATATTAGTCATAGCGTAAAATTACGCAAGGAGGTCATCCACATGCATCGGTATCCGTGGACCCGGTATTTGTCCATTGTCACAGTGTTAATTTTACTCGTATCCGTTCTCCCCTTTTCAGCCGCACTGGCGGGAGACGTTGGAACAACCAACGCAAGAGTCGTCCTTCGAAAATCCACCTCGACTGAATCCACAGCGCTGCAAACGCTGCCGGAAGATGAAGAAGTTACGGTTCTCCAGTCTCTTGACGATTGGTATCGTGTTCGGTACGGCAACTTCACCGGATATATTGTAAAAACCTATATCGATCTTTCAGACAATTCGCTTATTCTGAATCAGAATAAAATAAAGGCACTGGGCAGCGCGCCCGGACCGCTGTATATCGGCGATCAGGGGCCTGATGTAAAGAAACTGCAAAACGCCATGAAAATCCTGGGCTACTATACCCTGCGGGTTGATGGTGATTACGGCACCGGGACTACCGCAGCCGTAGCGCTGTATCAACAGTCTCAAAACCTTGAACCGGACGGCATTGCCGGAAAACAAACGATTACATCTATTTTCGGGAAATGCGCGAAAAAAGCTGATATTACCGTATCCGGACGGGATGCAGAAAAGCAGGATGCTGAAAAAACCACGCCAAAGCCTACAACGGCGGTCAAAAGCACCAAGAACGCCGTATCAAACTTCTCCGATATTAAATCCGTGCCGTCTGCTTGCAAAGAAGGCGATAGCGGCTCCAACGTGATCAAAGTGCAGCAAGCATTGTCACTGCTGGGGTATTATTCCCAAACCATTGACGGTGATTTTGGCGAACTAACGAAAGCTGCTGTCATCCGCTTTCAGGAAAACCGCGGCATGAATGCTGACGGCATCGCCGGTGCTGCTACCATACGCGTTATGTTCAGCGGTACCGGAGTGAAAAACAATATCAAGTCCGCAACCAAAACGTATAAAACGCGCGTGCTGAGCTGGTTTGACGACCATGTGACCAATGTGATTCCCAAAGGCGCTACGTTCACCATCAAGGATGTTCGCACCGGCAAAACCTTTTCTGCAGTTCGCTGGAGCGGTGTTAACCACTTGGATGCAGAACCTGCTTCCACGAAGGATACGGAGGCCTTTAAATCCATCTATCGCGGGAAATGGAGCTGGGCTCGCAGACCGATTTTGATTATGTATCGCGGAAATGTGTATGCAGCGTCCATGAACGGTATGCCGCATGGCACTTCTACGATCTCGAATGATTTTGATGGTCACTTCTGTATTCACTTCAAGGATTCGAAAACGCATGAAACCAATGTAGTGGATTCCGGCCATCAGAATGCGGTGAAAGTTGCCTCCAACGCAACGTGGTAAATCAATAGCAAACAATAAGGCGAGCGCTTACAGCAAGCGCTCGCCTTTACTATACGGCTTATTCTTCATCACTGTTGAAAACACGTTTCACAGTCTGCGTCCCGGTCTTCACCACTTCATCAAAGCTGGTCTCAAATCCTTCGCCGCTGGAATCCACCGACAGACGATACCCTAAGATCAGTGAGGCAATTACGCCGCCGATTACCAGCCAGGGGGCTGTAAGCAGTGCGATTACGGAGAAGAGAACCGACAGGTTCACAATCGGCATGTCTCCGCGCCTGATTTTCACCCTTGTCCTGTACATGACCTTGAAGAATCCGCCGTTTTGTTTCTTTTCTTCCATTGCTTTGTATTCCTCCTTAGTATTGCAAGGTTGTTTATTCGACGCTGTAAGCATATCATGGCTATAGATGAGATGCTTGAGACACGCTTTATGGTTTCATGAGAATATCATGAGAATCTGTAGATAAAATAGCCGTCTGCAATTGACAGGCTGTATTCGCTGGACTATACTTTTTGAAAGAAAAGTGATGTCAATGTAGTGCAGGAGGATGGTAGAGTGATCATCACCGAGTTTCTGGAGAAAAATGCTAAATTCACGCCCGACAATGCAGCGTTAGTGGAAATCAACCCGGCGTTGCAGCCAGATCATACCATATCATGGCGGGAGTTCAACCTGATTGAGTCCGCGTCCGGTGGTAAATACCGCAGAGAAATCACCTGGAGAGAGTTTGACCAAACCGCCAACCGGTTTGCGAATTTGCTTTTATCGCGCGGCGTTAAAAAAGGTGACAAGGTCGCCATTTTGCTGATGAACTGTCTGGAATGGCTGCCGCTCTATTTCGGTATTCTGAAAACCGGCGCATTGGCTGTGCCGCTCAATTTCCGCTATACCGCTGAAGAAATCGACTACTGTTTACATCTGTCCGATGCTTCTGTCCTGATATTCGGACCAGAGTTCACCGGGCGCGTAGAACAGACGCAAAGTACCCTTTCGGATATTCGTCATTTCTTTTTTGTTGGTAACGATACCCCCGCTTTTTGCGATAATTTTGAACACTATATAACCTTCTGCTCTTCAACAGCGCCGGCAGTAGAAGTGGTTGAGAAGGACGATGCCGCTATCTACTTCTCCTCCGGGACAACAGGCTTCCCTAAAGCCATTCTGCACAGCCATGAGGGCTTGCTGGCAGCGTGCCTGGCAGAGCAGAAACATCATGGACAAACCAAGGACGATGTGTTTCTGTGCATTCCCCCGCTGTACCACACCGGGGCGAAAATGCACTGGTTTGGCAGTTTGATGGTCGGCAGCAAAGCCGTGCTTTTGCGCGGTATCAATGCAAAATGGGTATTGCAGTCCGTATCCGATGAAAAAGCAACCATCGTATGGCTGCTGGTGCCCTGGGCGCAGGACATTTTAGATAGTATTGAACGTGGCGATCTGGATTTGAATGATTATCAGCTGTCCCAGTGGCGTTTGATGCATATCGGTGCCCAGCCTGTGCCACCCAGCCTGATTACGCGCTGGCTGACGGTGTTCCCCCACCAGCAATATGATACGAACTATGGCCTGAGTGAGTCAGCCGGACCGGGTTGCGTGCATTTGGGCGTTGAGAATGTTCACAAGGTCGGCGCGATCGGTATCGCCGGATATCAATGGCAGACACGCATTGTGGATGATGCTATGTGTGATGTTGATCATGGCGATGTCGGCGAACTGGCCGTCAAAGGCCCCGGGTTGATGAAATGTTATTATCATAATCAGGAAGCCACGGACGAAATTCTGGTAAACGGCTGGCTGCGCACCGGCGATATGGCCAAAATGGATGAAGACGGCTTTATCTACCTGGTTGATCGTAAAAAGGACGTCATCATTTCCGGCGGAGAAAATATCTATCCTGTGCAGATTGAAGATTTCCTGCGGTCACATGACAAGATTAAAGATGTTGCCGTAATTGGTATGCCTGATGATAGACTTGGCGAAATATCTGCCGCCATCGTTGAGCTCAAGGAAGACGGCAGCGCTAATGAAGATGATATCATTACGTTCTGCATGGACTTGCCCCGGTATAAACGGCCACGGCGCATCATCTTTGCCAAGGTACCGCGGAACCCGACCGGCAAAATTGAAAAACCCAAACTGCGCCATCTCTATGGAGTTGAGCATTTGGTTGAAAAACAAGTCACGCAATAGATAATAAAAAACTCCCGGCGAAATGCCGGGAGTTTTTTGTTTATAAGCTGTGAATTAGTTGTACCAATGCTTTTGGGTCCGGACTTTGAAAGAAGGTCGTCCCCAGTACGAGCATGTCCGCGCCGGCCTGCGCAAGCAACCCGGCATTATCCGCGTTAATGCCGCCGTCCGCTTCAATGATGCCCTGATAGCCTAAGGAACGGATTTCCGCTATTTTACGCACCATATCTGGCATTAGCTTTTGCCCGCCAAAGCCGGGTTCTACGGTCATGACCAGCACCTGATCCGGCGGTGTATCCAGCGTCTGGAGAATGGACGCGGGTGTGCCCGGTTTTAGGGATGCTCCGGCGCGAAGGCCTCTGGCTTTGATCTTCTCGATTGATTTTGCAAAGCTGTCACTTTCCACATGAACGGTGATGGCATCAGCGCCACTGTCTGCAAAGATATCAATGTAGCGCAGTGGGTCGTGCAGCATCAAATGTACATCAAAATACGCTTTAAATTCCTTGCTCATGTCCCTAAGCAGGTTTGGCCCAAACGATATATTAGGTACGAAAACTCCGTCCATGACATCGAAATGCACGGCATCACAACCGCTGTCTAAAATGCGGTTTACTGCATCTGCCATATGCATGGCATTGGCCGCCAAAATGGAGGCTGCTAATTTACTCATAACGTCCTTCCCACGCTTGTTTCGCGTTTGCCAATAATTGATGATAACGCTCCAGCCGCTCTGTTGGGATGTCTCCCGCGTCGCGTGCTTTTAGCACCGCGCAGCCGGGTTCTGAATAATGGTAGCAAGGCTGGAAACGGCATTGAGACTCATACTCGCTAAATTCCGGGTAATAGTCCTTGAGCATGACCGGGTCTTCCGGCTGTGCCTGTGCCAGTAAGCTGAAACCGGCGGTATCGAGGACTTCAAAGCCGTCCTTCATCAGCAGTTCCGCATGGCGCGTTGTGTGCTTGCCCCGGCCTATCTTTTGACTGATTTCACCGACATCTAAATCGATTCCCGTCACCGCTGCGACTAGTGAGCTCTTCCCCACACCGCTTTGACCGGCAAAACAGCATATCCCCTTACGCATCAGCGCTTGCAGCTGCGTAAGGCCTTCGCCGTTTTTGACACTGGTGATGGCAACCGGATCACCGGTCGCGGCATACTGCTGCTTGATTTCGGTACACAATGCTGGATCTAAATCCGACTTGTTGATGATAAGAACCGGCGCGATGTTTTGCTTTCGCGCTTCAATCATCAGAGAATCCGTCAGCAGCAGATCGGGTTTGGGTTTGGGTGCAATGACAATAAACAAATAAGCGATGTTTGCCACAGGCGGCCGAACCAGTTCGTTTTTACGCTCCAGTATCTCGTCTATCCAGCTTTCGTCCTCGCCTAAGCCCAGCGTGAAACGAACGCTATCGCCGATCATCGGTGTAATCTTATCTTTACGAAACACGCCCCTGGCCCGTAAGGTATAAATCTGACCATCGGTTGCGCGAATATAGTAAAAGCCGCCAATACCTTTGACAATCACGCCCTTCATGGCTGTCAATGGAACTCCACCTCTTGCTCCAAAATCATCTCTCCATCCAAATAGGCGCGACACATAAAGGCACCCTCTTCAGCATTGCTGACTAAGATTACCGTTGTATACGCGTTGCCAACGCGGGTCATGCCGCTGTATTCTATCTCTTTTGTATCGCCGTAAGTCAGGATAAGCTCTAATTCTTTGCTCTCCTGCATTTCAGGAATTGGCACAGAAACAATCGCACTGTGCATGGCAGCCGGCACGCCAACAGTCATGGAAATACTGGTATCCAGTGTAACGACAGCCCCGGCAATCGGCGTTTGTGAAAGGACAATGCCGACGCTTTCGTTCTTTTCCACTTTCTCCAGCGTAATCGGTCCGATTTCCAATGTGTCCTGATCAATCAATGTCTGGGCAGTATCCAGCGGGATGTTTGTCAGTTCCGGAATGATCGCGCTTCCGCCGGACAGGGTAAGCTCAACTTCCTGCCCTGCAACATAAGGCTCGTTTTTCTCCGGCTTTTGTGCTATGACCGTATCCACCGGCAATGTAGACGGCTCTTTGGAAACTAGCACAGTCACTTTACGGTCTTTCAGTTTTGCCACGGCCTCGTCGCGTGTCAAGTTACCGAGATCCGGCATCAATAACGTGACCGGGCCCAGGCTGATGGTTGCAACAACGCTATCACCTTTGCGCATCGTAGTGTCGGCCAGTGGTATTTGATCGATGACCACATTAGCCGGAACCGTATCGTGGTTGACTTCGTTGGTGATATCCAAAACTAAATCCGCGCGTTTTGCGACATTCTGGGCTTCCTGGACATTCAGGCCGACAATATCAGGCGCGACGGTAGAATTAACAACGGAATGATAAATAAGAATAGTCCCAATAATTAACCCTGCAATAATTACGCATGCGGCTAATATGGTGGTGGTGATGGCGATACGGCTGCGGCGGTCCATACGCTTTTTCTGCGGCTGGGGTCTTGCGCCGGACTGCGAGACTTGCGAAGCGGTAGCGGCCTTAGCATCGGTATCGCCGGACCCTGCGTTACTATTTGGGCTGTTTTGCAGTGGCGGGGATTGCTCGATGATAACCCCTTCTTTGGCCTTTAACAATGCATCCGCCATTTCTCGCGCGCTTTGAAAGCGGCGGAGCGGAGACTTTTCAATAGCTTTCATCACCACTGATGCAATGGCTGGCGGTATGCTGGGGTTCAGCTCGCGTATATTGGGCGGCGCGGCGTTTACCTGCTGCATGGCAACGGTTACGGGATTGTCGCCTGTAAAGGGCACACGCCCGGTCAGCAGTTCATACAGAACGATGCCCGTGGAATAGATATCGCTGGTCGCCTGCACAATGTTGCCACGCGCTTGTTCCGGCGAGGAGTAATGCACCGACCCAATCACCATGTCTTTTTTGGATATCGTTTTGGTATTGGTAATTCTGGCTATGCCAAAATCCGCCACCTTAATATGCCCATTGGTGTTCACCAGCACGTTTTGCGGCTTGATATCCCTATGGATAATCCCGTTTTCATGGGCATGCTGCAGCGCGCTGAGAATACGAATGGTAATCTGTATGGCGGTATTGGGATGGAGTGCGCCTTTTTCCTTGATAATATCTTTCAGGGTATTGCCGTTGATATACTCCAGCACCAGATAGCGGAAATCCCCCTCGGTGCCGACATCTAAAAGGTTGACAATGTTGTGGTGCGACATGCGCCCGGCGGCATGGGCCTCCCGCTGAAAGCGTTCCAGAAATTCAACATCGTTGTTATATTCGGATTTCAGAATTTTAATAGCTACATTGTGGCCGGTACGGATATCAATGGCGCGGTACACCAGCGACATGCCACCCTGGCCGAGAAAATCCACTAGCTTGTAGCGCTCGGCAAAGACCATTCCTTTGATCATGTCGCGGACACCTCCGGTACATAACCAAGCAGAATGCTTACGTTATCTATGGCGCCGCGTTCCAGCGTGAGTTCCAGCAGCTTGTTAATCGCTGCTTCTTCTTTTGTATTTTGCAAAATCGTTTCTATCTCTTTATTTTCTAGCATATTGGATAGCCCGTCCGAGCATATAAGCCATACATCGCCGAGCTTTTTCTCCAGTTCCATGATATCCACCTCAACAACAGGCGACGTACCGATAGCACGCGTAATAACGCTGCGGTAAGGGTGTTGTTTGGCTTCTTCCGGTGTCAGGGTATGATTGCGAATCATTTCGCCAACCACGCTGTGGTCGGCTGTAACACAGCGAAACTCGCCGTCCCTTAAAAGATAGGCACGGCTGTCGCCAACATGGGCAATATAAATCACGGTATCGTCTTCCCATAAAATGGTCAGGGTTGTGCCCATACCGCGCAGGGCAAAATCGTAGCGTTGGCGCTCGTACACGCGGCGGTTTGCAGCTTCCATACCGATGCGCAGAATTGTCTTAGAAGGGGCTTTATTGGCCAGCATATTTTCAATGACCTGCACGGCAAGTTTGCTGGCGGTTTCTCCGCCTTGATGGCCGCCCATGCCATCGGCAACACCAAACAGATTGCTGCGGATTAGCAGGGTATCCTGATTGGTTGGCCGGACCATTCCCCTATGCGTTCTTGAGTAGATCTGCACGGCGCACCTCTTTTCCGATCAAGGGTTTTCGCTGTCTTTCATGATAGCAGTTTTGGCAGTCGCTTTCAAGTAGTGATTGCGTAGCTGCCCGCATGCACCGCTGATATCACGGCCCATTTCCCGGCGAACGGTAACCGATATATGCCTTGATTCCAGGGTGCTAACAAACGCTTTCATCGCCTCTGTGGAAGCCGGTTGTAACGGGCTTTCTTTCACAGGATTCAGCGGGATGAGGTTAACATGGCACTGTAGGTTGCGGAGTAGTTCAGAAAGCTCCACCGCATGCTCCGGTTTTGCGTTCAGCTGATCAATCATCGCGTATTCAATCAATACACGTCTGCCGGTTTGCTTCACATACCGGCGCACAGCAGCCATTAAATCTTCAATCGGATATCGCTTGGCAATGGGCATGAGTTGGCTGCGTATTTCGTCGTTTGGCGCATGTAGAGATATACTCAGCGTGACGCCAAGTCCCTCCTGCGCCAGCTGATCGATTTGCGGAACAAGTCCGCAAGTGCTCAGCGACAGCGCACGCATGCTGATGTTGACACCATCCGGGTGATTCACCAAACGGAGAAAGCGAACAACTTCGTCGTAGTTTTCAAGCGGCTCGCCGCTTCCCATAAGCACCACATGGCCGACCTTGTCTTGATTCCCTAAATAGCGATTAGCAAGAAGCACCTGGCACAGCATTTCCGCAGCCGTCAGGTTGCGGACACAGCCGGTTAGGGTGCTTGCGCAAAACTTACAGCCCATCCTGCAGCCAATTTGTGTGGAAATGCACAGCGAATAGCCGTAGTGATAGTGCATGAGAACGCCTTCAATGATATTGCCGTCCATACAACGAAACAGAAACTTGACGGTATCGTCCCGTTTCGATTCAAATGTTTCTTCGATGGTCAAAGGGAAATCAATGGCTTCGGTTTGCAGCTGCTCCCGTAGCGTTTTCGGCAGATTTGACATCTTAGAAAACGGTACACCGGCATGTAGCCACGCAAACACCTGCTTAGCGCGGTAGGCAGGCTGAGACAGCGATTTAAAATAGACTTGCATCTCTTCCGGCGTCAATTGTAATAACATCGTTTGATCGGCCATATTACATCCTCTGTCGCTGCAAGCGTGTGATGAAAAAACCTTCTATCCCATCGCGATGATTGAATATCTGCAATCCGTTCGCATTCTGGTGCTTGCGCAGCGCTTCGGGAAAGCTTGTAGGCAGTGGCTGCACCGTGAAATTTGGATGTGTGCTTAGAAATGCGATGATTTGCTGTTCGTTTTCTTCCGGCAAAATGGAACAGGTGGAGTACACCAGCGTTCCGCCCGGCTTCACGTAATTTGATACTGTATCCAGCAGCTTTGCCTGGGTTTCTACAATGTTCGGCAGTTCGCTTTCCTGTAAGCGGTACGGCAGGTCCGGTTTTTCAGACAGCACACCTAACCCTGTACAAGGTGCATCCAACAGTACAGCATCCAACATCCCTTCCAAGTCTGATCTCGGATCCAAGCCATCGCGCATAGAAACTCTAAGATTTTCTAGATGTAGACGTTTCTTCATCGCTTCTATCAGCTTGACGCGGTGTTCATGAATGTCCCAGGCAAATACACGCCCAGTGTCCTGCATGGTCTCGGCCAGATACGCCGTTTTGCCGCCGGGAGCTGCGCAAACATCCAATACACGCATACCAGGCTTCACCTGCATGGCTTCGGCGGCCAGCATGCTGGATTGCCCCTGAATTGAGAACATCCCTTTTTGAAAATCCTCATCCATGGCGATTTCCACCGCACCTTTGATCAGATACGCGTGCGGTACGATGCCAGGCGTCCAATCCCAGGGCTTGACACGCAAAAGTGATTCAAAGTCCTCGTCATCCAGCCGCAGCATATTGGGGCGTACAACGATCCCTTTTATCGGCGGACGATAGAGTATCATTTCTTCTGCTGTTTCCTGTCCATAGACTGCAATCAGCTTCTTCACAAGCCAGACGGGCATATTGCCCATAACGTGGATGTATGTAATGACATCCGCATCGCGGTCCGGCCACTGAATATCATCTTTACTGCGCACCAAATTGCGCAGTACACCATTTAAAAAGCCGGTGGCATTGTCTTTTCCGGCGACTTTAGCCAGTTTCACACCTTCGTTTACGGCTGCACTGTCGGGAACGCGTTCATGAAACAGAATCTGACACGCGCTCAGGCGCAGTATATCGCGCAGAACAAGGTCTTCCGTCGGGTGATGCATGAGCTTGTCCAGTACATAATCAAGCTGCTCCCTGCGTTCCAGTGTCGTATAGACGATACTGGTTACAAGCCTGCGGTCGTTTGGGTTGATTCTATGCAGGCGCAGCCTGTTTTGCAGCGCAAGCGAAGCATATGCTCCTTTTTCGTGAACGTCTCTAAGCACATCCAGTGCGATCATCCTGGCATTGGGTGGAAAGTTAGGGTTCATATCGTGGCCTCATTTATCAATATTCCGGGTTCAATGCTGCGGCCAAGCAAAAAAGACTTGGCCATCATCCGTTTGGCGTTTGGTGCTTGAATTTCCAATAGTTCAAGCGCGCCAACGCCTGTGGCGATTATCAACCCCTGCTTTGGGTCAGCTGCAAGCACAGTTCCCGGTCTCGCTGTCTGGTTTGTTTCTTTGAGCTGCGCCTGCCATACTTTTAAGTTTCCATTGGCGCAGGGTATATACGCACACGGCCAGGGATTCATCGCGCGAACGCGGCAAAACAGCGAGCGTGAAGTTTGCGCCAAATCCAGCTCGCCCATATCTTTTCGCAGCATAGGATCGTAGGTCATCTCTGCTTCATTCTGCTTTATGCTGGGGCAGGTGCCAGTGCTAAGCTTTGTTATGGTCTCAAGCAACAGCTCAGCCCCAACATTTGCCAGTGACAGGGTCAGGCTTTTAGCCGTATCGGAGTCCTGTATGGGGACTTCATGCTTCAAAAGCATATCTCCGGTATCAATCCCGGCATCGGTCATCATGGTTGTCACGCCTGTTTTCTCTTCATCTTGCAGAATCGCCCAGTTGATCGGCGCGCTTCCGCGATGGCGTGGCAATAGCGATGCATGTACATTCACCGTACCCATCTTGGGTACATCAAGAATTTCCTGACTTAAGATTTGGCCAAACGCGGCGGTGACACACAGGTCGGGCGCGAGTGCTTTCAAATCCTCTACGCCATCCTTGCGGATTTTCAGCGGCTGAAACACCGGAATGTCAAACTGGAGGGCGAGCTCCTTCACAGGGCTCATCTGCACTTTGCCACCCCGCCCTTTCGGGCGATCCGGCTGGGTAAATACACCAACCACTTGATGGTCGGATTCAATCAGCGCACGCAAAGACGGCACTGAAAATTCCGGCGTACCCATGAATACGATTCTCATAGCTGATCCTGATCCGGGTCGTCTTCATATTCCATTTTATCCAGATCGATTTCATAGTCCATGATATCCACATACAAAACACCGTTGAGGTGATCAATCTCGTGACACAGTGCGCGGGCGCAAAGCCCTTCGCCTGTCGCGACAATTTCTTCGCCTTTGGCATTTTGAGCTTTGACCATGACTTTCATCGGCCGTTTTACAAAGCCCATCCGTTCCGGCACGCTCAAACACCCTTCCGAGCCGGCTTGTTCACCCTCACGGGCGATGATTTCGGGATTGACAAGCTGAAACAGCTGATCTTCAACCTCGACCACGCAGCAGCGTTTCAGTACACCGACCTGCGGCGCTGCAAGCCCTGCGCCATTGTTTTCGCGCATGGTATCAACCAGATCGTCCATAAACGTCTGCAAGCGTGCGTTGAATTTGGTTACCGGCTTGGATACTTTACGTAGTTTATCGTTGCCGATTGTGATAATTTTCCGTATTGCCATCGTTACAGTCTCCTACATCAATGTTGATGGGTTCAGTTCGTAATATACCTGACAGGTATCGTTGCTGTCCAGTGCCAGATCACTTAGCATAAACAATAGCGGCTTTACATCTTCATGATCAAACAGTTTCAGCAGTACATGATAGCGTGTTTTACCGCGTATCATTTTCACAGGTGCTTCATCCGCGCGGATGAACAGTATCCGCTTTTTCTGCGCAGGATGTGCGTCCACATAATCGTTCACCTTGGCAAACAGTGCTTCGTTCATTGCCTTTGCCGTATCGGGATCCATGCTTTCGACCAGCAGTCTGGCAAACTGGGTAAACGGCGGGTAAAGTCCCGTGCGTCTGCGGTCGATTTCATCCGTGAAAAAGGTGCGGTAGTCCTGGGCCGCCGCCGCAATAATACAGGGATGATCGGGTTTGTACGTCTGCACAATGACTTCGCCCGGGTTTTTAGCCCGTCCCGCTCTTCCGGCCATTTGCGTAATCAGTTGAAAGGTGCGTTCCTGTGCCCGGTAATCCTGCACAAACAGGGACAAATCCGCCGCGATGATGCCAACAAGGGTAACGTTGGGGTAGTCAAGCCCCTTGGCAATCATCTGCGTTCCGATCAGCGCTTGCGCCTTGCCTTCCCGAAATGCTGTCAGCATATGATAGTGCGCATCTTTCTTCTGCGTCGTATCAATATCCATGCGGATGGTTTGAATCTGCGGGAACGACTTGTGAATTTCCTCTTCCACTTTTTGCGTGCCCGCACCAAAGTAGCGAATGTATTGGCTGCCGCAGCTTGGGCAAGTGGAAGGTGGTGTTTCCGTTTTCCCGCAAAAATGGCAGTGCAATACGCCTTTGGACCCATCTTTGGGTTGATGCAAGGTCAGGCTCACATCGCACTGATCACAGCGCATTACATAACCGCAATTTCGGCAACTGACAAAGGTGTGATACCCTCTGCGATTGATAAACAGCATGGCCTGCTCACCTCGCGCGAAGCACGCCGCCAGTTTTTGCCGCAGCATGGCGGAGATCATGGAACGGTTACCAGCGGCAAGCTCCATTCGCATATCCACAACCGATACCTGCGGCATGGGCACATTGTTGACACGACTGCGCATTTCCACCAATGTGTAGTCGCCGTTCTGCGCCTGTGAAAAGCTTGTAATGCTTGGTGTCGCACTGGATAGCAACAGGGTCGCGCCCTCCCGCATTGCACGGCTCTTGGCAATTTTACGGGCATCGTACCGCGGGTGACGGTCACTTTGGTAGCTTTGCTCGTGTTCTTCATCGATGACGATCAACCCAAGGTTCATCAGCGGCGCAAAGATAGCCGAGCGTGCCCCGATGACCACATTTGCATCGCCCAAGCGAATACGGTGCCATTCGTCCACACGTTCACCATCGGACAGGCGGCTGTGCAGTACGGCGGTTCTAGGCCCAAAGCGGTTGCGAAACCACAATACCATTTGCGGTGTCAGTGCGATTTCAGGCACCAGTATAATCGCGGTTTTGCCCATCGCAAGCGTTGTTTCCACCATAGCCAGATAGACTTCGGTTTTCCCGCTGCCTGTTACGCCATGCAATAGATAAGCGCCCCGCCCCTTGCGAAGGTCCGGAAGCATTACGGACAATGCCTGTTTTTGCTCGTCGGTCAGCGTCGGGGCCTCATTGCGGGTGATTTCCATATCTTCATACGGCCTCCGTAGTTCCCTGCGTGTCGCTTGACGCACGTAGCCATCTGCAATCAGTTTGCGCAGGGCTTCAGCAGGGGCGTTCACCCATTGGGATAGTTCCTGCGCAGAATGTTCCTGCCCGTCTTGCAGGGCACGGAGTATCATTTTTCGTTTCTCTGACCGG
The DNA here is from genome assembly GCA_963678055.1 of Candidatus Limiplasma sp. GTDB lineage: Bacteria > Bacillota > Clostridia > Christensenellales > Aristaeellaceae > CAXXOK01. The sequence continues at coordinate 1,524,048 of OY782679.1, read as the reverse complement.
CCCTGCGCTTCCACTTGCTGCTCAATGGTATCAGTATCCGCGATTTGATACACAGATACCTGTTTGGCATGGGTGCGGCCAGTTCGCATAGCAGCAGGCAGCATCAACCGCAGTGTTTCGGATAGCGGACAATGTACTTCGCTTGCTATCTCTTGGGCCAGCGAAAGCATATGCGGTAAAATCACAGAATATTCATCTAAAAGCTTGCGAATCGGCTTGAGTTTATTTGCTGGAACATCGCAGGTTTCAGTGACATCCACAATTACACCATCGACATAGCGGTTGGCCAGCGGGACGTTGACGCGCACGCCGGATTCCGCCTGCATACCTTGCGGTATCAGGTAGGAAAACGGCTTGGCAACGTTTGTGTGAACAACGTCTACAATTACATGCGCGATCAATGTTTATACCTCAACGGAAATAGCGGTTCTTGGGCTTGGGGATGCTCTTTTTGCGGCCGCGGTTGGTTTTCTTGCGGAATTTGCGCCTTAGAACCCAAATCAGTGCAATCAGAATCAGGAACGGCCACCCAAGCAGGAACAGTACTTCCAGCGAAAACGGCGGCAGTGGATTGGGATCTGCGTACGCCTCTTCCTTGAGTTCTGCAATGGTCTTGGGTGCGTTTTCACGGCGGGCAATGGAACGCGTAGCGTATAGCTCGTATACAGCCGGTTCGCTACCGTCTTCGGGGAAATAGGTCAATGTCCCGAAGGTCTCACCCATCGTGACCGGGGTTGCAAAGGTATCGCGCGTATACTCAATCAGCACATTTTCGCGCAGGTTGCGCGCCATGGCCTCGACTTCGGCAATGGTGGATACGATTTGGAATGGCCGTGTATCCATTTTGGCACGAATACCCAGCTGCAGTCGGCCGATATCCGTATCATCCAACGAGTATCCGGACGTAGCAATAATCGTGGGATTCATTAAATACAATTCCATTGGGGTGACGCTCAGAAATTGCGTGAAACCGTATTCCATTAGCTTTTTGGAATCCGTCCAGCGGCCTGGTTTTGATGAATAGAACACGACGGATATGAGCTCTACGCCGTCTTTTTCGGCCGACCCGACAAAGCAGTACCCGGCCCGGTTTAGAAACCCGGTTTTAATACCGCTGGCATAGGGATAGTAATATTCGTTACCTTCCGCCCCGTTAATCCAGTTGGTATCTGTACCAACCATGACGCGTGACCCGCGAATATTGCTGCGCGGCAGACTGTAGGTAAAGGTGGATGCAATATCGCGAAACAAGTCGTTTTGCATCGCTTCTTTGGCGATTAACGCCATATCATGCGCTGTTGTGTAGTGGTCTAAATCATCTAGCCCACTGGGATTGTTGAAATGTGTATTGGTGCAGCCCATAATCGCCGCCGCCTGATTCATAGCATCGGCAAAGGCTGGTATATTGCCAGCGATGGTTTCGGCAATCAGGCGTGCGCCATCGTTACCGGATCGTATCATGGTGGCGTACAGTAAGTCTTTGAAATTGATTGTCTCACCAAGCTCCAAGGGTATGCTGGAACTGCGTGGCGGTAAATTGACCGTTTCAGCGCTGGCTGTGACAGTCGCATCTAGATCGCCCTTGATGATGCCCAAAAACACCGTCATAATCTTTGTGGTCGATGCCGGGTACATGACCTGATCGGCATTTTTCTCAAAAATAATTTTGCCGCTCGAAGCTTCTATCAAAATTGCGGATTTGGCATGTAACTGCTCCGGCAGCAGAATTTCAGGATGCTCGGGATCGTATTCCTGTGCACCGGCTGGCAACTGCGGCTCAATGTACCGTGCTTCGGGAAGAATATCCTGTGCAAAAGCGGCCGGAAGCTCGCCAAGTAGTACAAAAGCGGACAAAAAGGCTGCTATGATTGCGAGTAAAACACGCCGACTGTTCCACTTCAACCGCAGCCCTCCCCCGCTTGTTATTGCAAGCCATAATTATACCGTTTGATCGGCGGTTTGTCCAATGTTTACGGGGGTTGTTTCATTCATGAAAAAACGAAATATTCATCAGCTTCCATCGTCTGATGGATCTAGATTCTGTGCAAGCTCTTCCATGGACATAGACCGGATCTCGGTGCTATGCGCGCCGCGGGCCAGGGGATCGTAGCCGCAGATGGCGCGGTACTGGCAATAATCACAACTTTGGCTTGCTCCCTGCTTTACGGGATTAATATCAATGTCCCCAGATAGCATGCGCTGGGCAAAGTCAGCCGCTTTGGTGCGCGAATGCGTCATCAAGGCATCTAAATGCGCGGTATCCAGTACCTTAGCCCCTTTACGAATCTCACCTTTAGCCGTAATCGCCTGTGGAATGGAAACTTTAGTTTCGCCTGCATCCATCGCGTCCAGTATCGCGACATCCGCCAGCGCAACGCCGTCCATCTGCAATTGTTTTTGAATATCTGCATCTACAGTTTCGGGTTTAGCTTCGTCCGCTTTGGAAAGCGGATTGATTAAATGGAAATAGAACGCGCCCGCCGGTTTGGCATCCCCCCGGTTGCGAGTGGCCGCATCCATGTACAAAACCAGTTGCAGTTGCAGGCCATGCCACAGCTTGGATGCATCCAGCGACGCATATGAACCGCTTTTGTAATCCACCACCCGGCGATACACTGCGTCCGGCGTGTCATAGCGGTCAATGCGGTCTATGCGGCCATGCAGGGATATTTCCGTACCATTTGGCAAGGTGAGAACTACAGGCGGAAAACTATCTTCCCCCGAAAACCCAAAACTGGCTTCCGCGCTTTCCAGCGCGAAGGCTCCCGATGCCAGATGATCGGTAACCGCCTGGCATGCGCGGTTTACAATACTTTTGGCCTGTACGAGCGATGCCTGGCTGCGGGACCCATCACCCATGGGCCCGGTGATCAGATCATCAACCAAACCCGCTGTGGCATCCTCAGCCATGGCGGCAACTTGTTCCTGCGTGCAGTTTGGAAACTGCGGCGTATTGGCCGCAATCTGCGCAAAACGCTGCAAACTGGCATGGAAGAAGTTCCCCCGTTCAATGGGCGTGACTTCCCATTCGCTGCGCTCCTGGGGCAGCAGGCCGTATGTGACATAATGCCGAAACGGGCAGGCTGCGTACGATTCCAAGCGGCTGACTGACAGTGCCCGGTCACCAAACAGCATTTGTGCGGTTGCAAGGGAAAGCGGCAGCGTTTCCACACGGAATCCAGCGGCTTGGAGTAAGCCAAAGGCCTGCGATGTTGTTGCGGGTGACGATAAAAGCCGGCCAAGTCGTTCCCTCCACAGATCAGGTAGACTGTCACCCTCCCCGCCGGATAGTATCCGTAGCTTATCACTAAGCTCCGCCAGCGCTTGTCTGGACGAAACGGGCAGAGAATTAATTTCATCGGTGGCATCCGGCAATACAGCAAACAGTTGTTGCTCCATATCAACCACCAAATCAAGCGGCTGCAAGGCATTCCCCGCTGGATCGGTCTTGGCGTAGCTGAGGAAAAGTACCTTTCGTGGCAGGGTCATCGCGCGTTTGATATCCAGCCTTGCAAACGCCAGACGGCTTTCCTCCGTTAACCCCAAAAACGTCTCGGTGTCTTCCTGCGCCTTTGCCCGTTCAAGTTCCGTTAGCAGGCTTTCCGAGCCGCGCGATAGAATCCCATCGTTCATTCCCAGCAAAAATACGTAATCCACTTCACCGGTTAACGAATGCCCCAGTATGCCAGCGTGCAGCATGTTGGCTGCCGGTGGGAGTGCTGCAAGCGTAATTGCGGAAAACCCGCTTTCCAAACGATCGGCAATTGAGTTGAGCGGAATTCGTTTACCATCGGAAAGAATCAGCAGTTGATCCATCAACTCCAGCACTGCCTGCCAAATTTGACTATTCTGCCCAGCGCGAACCAGGAGATTCGCCTCCAAAAGAGCTGCTTCTTCTTGCTTTAACTTTTCGTAAGCATTCGCGCTGGTGAGTAACTGCATGACCGCTTCCAATGACTGTACAGTGGTTTTCGCCTGTACCAGCATGGCACGAACATCCATCAGCGGTGATATGACTGCCTTTCGCAGCGTTTCGGCACGGGCGAGTGTTTCCTCTTCCCCCATTGTAAACGGTTTGAGCCAGCGGCTGTGGCGGATGCCAAATTCCAGCGCATAGTTTTCCAGCAGACACGCATCGTCAAACGCTATTCCTGCATAGCCGGATTTTAATAGCGATAAGACATCCTCGATTTGGTACCCATTGGCCATACAGCGAAGCGCTGCTAGAAGATATTGCACCAGTGCGTGCGACAGTGCCGGAAGTTTATCGTCTGTATAAAAGGGCAGGCCACTATCCGTTAAAGCGGCGGTTACCGCAAACGGATAGCCGTTCTGATCCGGATACAGCACGGCAATGCGCTCCAGCGACACGCCCTGCTCCTGCAGCTGCAATACTTTGCGGGCGGCAAAGCTTGCTTCTTCAAACGGAGAATGGAACTGCGATACATACACGCTGTCCTGTTCTTCCTCGAATTTGTATTGTGGATACGCATAGACAACATCATCCAGAAAACGTATCGCCGGTGCGTGTGTAAGCGGTTTATTTTCAACAGGTAACTCCTGAAGCGAAATGCCGAAACCGTCCAGTGCAGCCCGGAAGCGCGCAATACTTTGACGAACCGGGAGGTATAATGCTTCATCAGCTGCATTGCTGGTATCGCAGATCAAGCCGACAGTCAGGCTCTCGCCACAGCGGGCCATGGCGCACAGCAGAACAATTAACGGCTCGGACATGGCATCAAACCCAAAGGTGAGGATATGCTTACCTGCCAGGATTTCGCTTTCAGCTAAATGATCGGTTACAAATTGGTTTAGATCATCGCTGTCGTCCAGTTTATCGGCAAGTGTTTGGTAGTACGCCGTATAGAGCACGGCCAAATCCTGCAGTTTATCCTTTTCCATCCCCTCCGGCTGCGCCTTTGCGTATTCTGAGAGCGCATCAGGCTGAAGGCCGCCCCGTTTCATATCGGCGATCAGGGCAGTCAGTTTTTGGGCAAAGCCGCGGCGATTCACGGAACCCTGGTAAAACTTCAGCTCCTGCGCGCATTGCTGCAACGTAAAATGCACTGCCATCTGCTGCCCGGCAGCGGATAAGGCGGTGCGGTCATCTGCGCCTACTGCTTCGGTAACACGATGCCGTAAACGCGTTGGGGATATAACCTCTACAGAGAATAGTCCCGGACGCTGCAACCGCGTGATAATCTCTCGCTCCGCTTGCAGGGTAAACTGCTCAGGAACCAGCAATACGCATTCGTTTCCGGTGCGGATGTGCTCTCCGATTGACTTGATGATTTGCGGCAAAAGGCGGTGCGGACGGGCAGTCATTACACGGACATTCGACATGCAATTCCTCCTTTTGCTTTGTCTGTTCTCTATATGATATGATATCACAGAAAAGACGATTTGGGGAGTGACAGCAATGACGGAAACCATAGCCGGAATCGCGACCGCACTGGGCGAAGGCGGCATTGCCATAGTTCGCATCAGCGGCGAAAACGCCATTCCTGTTTTCTCCGCTATGTTTCACGCTAGCGGTAATAACCCGCCCTTCCCCGACCATCTGCTGATGCACGGAACCATTGTAGATCAGCAGGGAGAAACGGTTGATGAGGCCATGGGTGTGGTGATGGCCGCTCCCCACAGCTATACCAAAGAAGATGTTTGTGAGCTCCACATACACGGCGGCCATGCTGCTGCGTCGCTCGTAATGAAACTGCTGATTCAGCACGACGTCCGTCCGTCCGAGCCCGGTGAATTTACACGAAGAGCTTTTATGAACGGACGAATTGATTTGGCGCAAGCCGAAGCCGTCATGGGTATCATCAGTGCCCGTTCATCCGCTGCGCTGCGCAGCCAGGAAGCATTGTTATCTGGCGGAGCGAGCCGCTTTATCCACGATGCACAGCAAACCCTGCTTCGCCTGATTGCTGGCATTGAAGCGTATATAGATTACCCCGAAGAAGTCGGCGAAGATGAGGCGATGGTTTCGCTGTCCGCCGGATTGGATACCCTAATCAAAACCTTATCTACCGCAGCGGACGAGCGAGCGTCGCGTATTCTGCGCTCTGGGCTGCGCGTTGCATTATACGGCACGCCCAACACCGGAAAGAGCACGCTGTTCAACACCTTGTTGTCCGAGGATCGCGCCATCGTGACCGACATCCCCGGCACTACGCGCGATGTACTGGAAGGAAGTTTCACCCTTCAAGGTTTCAATGTCATCTTGATGGATACGGCGGGTCTGCGCGACAGTGAAGACGCGGTAGAGATCATCGGCGTGCAGCGCGCGCGGCAGGTGATTAAAAATGCCGACGTTGCCCTTTTACTGATTGATGCCGCCAGACCGCTGGACGACGCTGAGCGCGACCTGCTTACGCTAAAGCTTCACTGCCCCTGCGCTGTTATTGCGACAAAGGAAGATAAACCGGCGGCTGTCTCCATCCAGCAAATTCAGGCGCTGACACAGCATTCCCCCGTGTTTTCTGTATCGGCGCAAACCGGCAGCGGCATGCAGCAAGTCCTTGATTACTTATCGCAGTTTCTCACCCAACCGCAGGAAGATACCCTCACGCACCAGCGCCATATTGCACTGGCGCAGCAAACGGCCGCTAAGCTTACACAAGCAGCGGACGCGCTGAAAAGCGGTACGCAGCTGGATCTAATTGCCGTTGATTTACGCGAGGCGCTTTGGCTGCTTGGCCGTATTACCGGCGAAAGTGTGGACGATCAACTGCTGGACGAAATCTTTTCCTCGTTTTGCGTGGGAAAATGAACCTGTAACAGTCTACCGCACGCATTGTTGACACATACGAAATATGCTATGATATGTATGCAATAGGAGGGTTACAATGAAGTTTGTATCTTGGAATGTAAACGGCTTACGGGCCTGTGTAAAAAAAGGGTTTATAGAGTACTTTGATACAAAAGACGCCGATTTCTTCTGTGTGCAGGAAACTAAATTGCAGCCTGATCAAATCGACTTAAATCCGGAAGGCTATCATGTTTACTGGAACAGCGCTGTGAAAAAAGGCTATTCCGGCACTGCGATTTTCACCAAGCACGAGCCGCTAAGCGTTGTGTTGGGTATCGGTATTGAAGAGCACGATCAGGAAGGCCGCGTCATCACGCTGGAATACCCTGCATTCTATATGGTCACGGTCTATACGCCAAACAGCCAGAACGAACTGAAACGACTGGATTACCGCATGACCTGGGAAGATGCGTTTCGCGATTACCTGAAAGCACTGGACAAAAAGAAACCTGTTATCGTTTGTGGCGATCTGAATGTTGCCCATAAAGAAATAGACTTGAAAAACCCGAAAACCAATACAAAGAACGCGGGCTTCACCCCGGAAGAGCGCGAAAAGATGACCGTACTGTTATCTAACGGTTTTGTCGATACCTTCCGACTGTTATATCCCGATGCGGTTGACCGGTATTCCTGGTGGTCTTACCGTATGGCGGCACGGGACCGGAATGTTGGCTGGCGTATTGACTATTTCCTGATTAGCAAGCGGCTTGCCGATAAGGTGTTGGTTGCCGACATTGAAGACCAGGTATTTGGCAGCGACCATTGCCCCGTGACCCTTGAACTCGACCTTTCCTAAGGAGGAAATTTGATGAAGTTTTTATTTGCCAGCGATATGCACGGCTCGTTTGCCGCCTGTAATGATATTCTCGATCGCTTTGATGCGGAGAAAGCCGACAGACTGATTCTGCTTGGTGATCTTTTGTACCACGGCCCCCGCAACCCCCTGCCGGAAAAGTATGATCCGATGGCAGTGTCCGAAGCGCTGAACAAGCTTGCAGTCAAACCCCTGGCCGTACGCGGCAACTGCGATTCCGAGGTTGACCAGATGGTACTGAATTTCCCCATGATGGCAGACTATACGCTGCTGCCACTGCGGTCGGGGCGCATGGCGTTCATCACGCACGGTCACCTGTACAATATCCATCATATGCCCAATCTTTCCCCCGGCGATCTTATCATTCACGGGCACACCCACATCCATATGGTGGAAGACCATGCCGGTGTGACCTACATCAACCCCGGTTCGTCCGCACTTCCCCACGAAGGGCAACCCAAAAGTTATATGACACTGGACTGGGATACAAGTCTATTTGAAATCAAGGCGTTTGACGGCTCGGTACTCCGAACCTTCCAAGCCTGATACGGAGGCATGCCGATGGCTAGCTATGAAATACAAACCGCGTCAAATACGCTGGCGGAAGCCATTCGAAATAGCGAAGAATATTCCGCATATAAACAGATTAAAGACGATGTGATGGCCGATGCCACCAATCAGGCATTGATTCAGGAGTACACGCGCCTGCAGACCAAGCTGCAAATGGCTGCCGTCACGGGAGCGGATTCAACCAGCGATGATGTACAGCGCTTTCAGCAACTATCGGCACTGCTGATGATGAACGCGAGCGTTTCGCAGTATTTTATGGCCCAGCTTCGCCTGCAACAAATGCTAAGTGAAGTCTTTCAAACCATAACGCAAGCTGCCGAAATTGATATTAACCTTCCCGGTATGTAGGAGGATGCATGGCACGCCATACCGATCCTTATCAGCCCTATGAAGAAGAACCAATCCAAGAGGAACGCCAATATGGTTTTTATTGGTATGCCTCGCTTTGGCGTGTTCTTCGGTCGGTACTCATCATTATCACGGCACTGGTGCTGGTGTTTGGCTTATTAACGGGGTTCTATAATACCATCAACGATAATTACTTCAGCGCGGTCGACCCGCTGGATGACACCGGGGTTCCCTTCTCCATAGCCAGCGGGCAAAGCCTGACGCGCGTGGCCGATAACCTTGAAAAACAGGGCTTGATTCATAATCGTACTGTATTTAAGTATTACTGCGATTTCGTTGGCTTTGGTCAAAAGATACAGGCTGGCGATTATGTAATCAAGAAAAACATGAACGTGTTTGAGATCGCCGAGTTGCTGACAACAGGCGACGGCAAACCGCTGACCATGAGGATCACGATTATTCCGGGCTGGACGATTGACGACATTGCCCAGATGCTTAAAGAAGAAGGCGTATTCAAAGATGCATCGGTATTCCTTTCGCTGTGCAAATCCGGCGATGGGCTTTCGGATTACTATTTCATTCGGGAAGAGTTAACAACCGCCCGCGTTGAGCAGCGCAAGTATCTGCTGGAGGGCTATCTGGCCCCCAACACCTATGAAATCTATACCGATACCACCCCGACTGCTTTGCTGAAAAAGCTGCTGGATCAAACCGATGTAGTGTTTGACTATGCGTGGCAGCAGCGTGCAGCAGAAATTGGGATGACAATGGACCAGGTACTTACGCTGGCGTCCATGATCGAGCGGGAAGCCAAGACCGAGGATTTTGCCCGTGTATCAGCAATATTCCATAACCGCCTGAAAAAAGGGATGACGCTTGGCAGCGATGTAACCGTGAACTATCTGACAGGTGAAAGCCGTTTGGTCCTGACAACCAGCGAGCTTGCCATAGACTCCCCTTATAATACCTATATCAACAAAGGTCTTCCGCTTGGGCCGATCTGCAACCCCTCGCCCGATGCTATACGCGCCGCATTATACCCCGATGCTGTGTTTGTCGCCGAGCAGTACCTGTACTTCTGCGCCAAAGACCCCAATTCCGGAGAACTGGCATTTTCCAAAACGCTGGAAGAACACAACGCCGCCGTTGCGATCTACCGTCCACTTTGGGAAGCGTATGATCAGGAGCAGGAACAAGAGCAAAACTAATCCATAAAGAAACTGCCGCATCACTGATGCGGCAGTTTTTGTTTGTGTTTATTTATTCTTTTCTTGTACAGCAGCGCTGATAAAATCGCGGAACAGCGGATGAGGCCGGTTGGGACGGCTCTTGAGTTCCGGGTGGAACTGTACGCCAACAAAGAACGGATGCTCCGGAATTTCCACGATTTCGACCAAATCACGTTCCGGATTACGACCGGCCATGATCATCCCGGATGCGATAAACCGATCAGTATACTCGTTATTAAACTCATAGCGATGGCGGTGGCGCTCCCAAATGTCGCTCTGGTTATAGGCTTTTTCGCTTTTTGAACCGGGTGCGAGCACGCAATGGTACTTACCAAGGCGCATGGTGCCGCCGAGGTTTTCCAGATCCTGTCCAGCCATCAAATCAATTACAGGATAGGTGGTGTGTGGTTCCATTTCCGTTGTATGGGCGTCGCGCATTTCCAGCACATGGCGGGCAAATTCAATCACTGCCATTTGCATACCCAGGCACAGGCCCAGGAAGGGAATATTGTTTTCGCGTACGTATTGTATTGCGTTCATTTTGCCTTCTAATCCGCGAGAACCGAACCCGCCAGGCACGACAATGCCGTTAACACCCGCCAGTTTCTCTTCAACGTTTTCCGGCGTGATGGATTCTGCTGAAATCCAGTTGATTTTCACTTTCACACCGTTGTGAATGCCGCCGTGGGTCAGCGCTTCCACAACGCTTAAGTAAGCATCCGGAAGCTCGACATACTTGCCGACCAGACCGATGGTGACATCATCTTCACTGGCGATGTGGCGGTCAACCATGCTGCGCCATTCGGTTAAATCGGCATCTCCGCATTCAAGCCCGAGGAGCTTAACAACCTGAATATCCAGACCTTCTTCGTGCAGCATCAGCGGCACTGCGTACAAAGAGCTTGCATTCAGGTTCTGGAATACGCGTTCCACGGGCAGGTTACAGAACATGCTAATCTTTTCGCGGACTTCATAAGGCAGTTCGTGATCACTGCGGCACACCAAAATATCGGGTGAGATGCCGATGCCCGATAGCTCTTTTACGCTGTGCTGGGTGGGTTTGGTTTTCAGCTCACCCGCGGCGTTCAGATACGGAATCAGCGTAACATGCAGGTACAGGCAATTTTCTCTGCCGACTTCTGCGCGCATTTGGCGGACTGCTTCAATAAACGGTAGGCTTTCGATATCGCCCACCGTTCCGCCGATTTCTGTAATCACGACGTCCGGCGCAGCTTCGGTGCGGCTGACGGCAATGATATTTCTTTTAATTTCGTTGGTAATGTGCGGGATGACCTGGATGGTCGCTCCCAGATATTCGCCTTTGCGTTCGCGGTCGATTACGGTTTTATACACGCGACCGCTGGTTACGTTGCTGGCCTGTGTTAGGCTTTCGTCGATAAAGCGTTCGTAGTGGCCAAGATCGAGATCGGTTTCTGCGCCGTCGTCGGTCACAAACACCTCACCGTGCTGGTAAGGGTTCATTGTACCGGGATCTACATTCAGATAGGGGTCAAATTTCTGGATGGAAACCCGCAGGCCCCGTGCTTTGAGCAACCTCCCAAGCGACGCTGCCGTAATTCCTTTTCCCAGCGACGATACCACCCCGCCGGTGACAAAGATAAATTTCGTATCCATACCTTTCTGCCCCCTCCGATCTCAAAAATAACAAGCATTATTCTAGCAGTTGAGGTATCGGTTCGTCAATAGCACAAGATATATTCATCGAACCAAATTTTACAACCTGTTCATCTCTTTGTTTCTGCATTATAATAGATACAGAAAAGCAGTGGAGGATATCATCGTGCCCGATACTTTAAGGCTCGCTCCGATCTTTAGTGACCATATGGTACTATGCCGAAGACAGCCCATTCGCATTTTTGGCGAGGCAGTCAGCGGTAGAACAATTTCAATCTCTATTCATCATCATACCGCAACGGGTGTGGCTGTCAAGGGGCATTTTGAAGCGCTGCTCCCGCCGATGGAGCATGGCGGCCCGTATACACTGCATATTACCGATGGTGAATCAACCATAGCATTTTCTGATGTCATGATCGGCGATGTGTATTTTGCCGGCGGGCAAAGCAATATGGAAATGCGCCTGAAAGATACGCAGGATGGCATACAGTATGCAAACGATGCCGATATGCCTTTGATGCGATTTTGTACCTATCCGGTGCAGGCCGTATTGGATGAGTCTACATTGGCCTGGGAACGAAAAACAAAGTGGCATGTTGTGCAGCCAAATGCCTGCGGAAATATGAGCGCGATAGCGTTTCACTTTGCCAGAAAACTGCAAAACCAATTCAATATTCCCATCGGTATCATCGGTTGCTACTTAGGCGGCACGTCGATCACGGCGTGGCTGGATGAAGAAACGTTGACTGCAACTACTGGTGGCAAGGTATACTATGACGCTTACATGGAACGCATCCAAGGGCAAACGGATGAAGAATATCAAAGGGCCTACAGCGCGCAGCAAAAGGCATTTGCCAGATGGAACCGCAGTGCCAATGCATTGAAACGTGAAACACCCTCCATATGCTTTGCAGAATTGGAATCCGCACTCGGTCCCTGCCCTTATCCCCCACCTGAAGGGCGAAAAAGTCTTTTCCGTCCCTGTGGACTGGTCGAAACCATGGTCAAGCGCATCGCGCCGTATACCCTAACAGGCATTTTATATTATCAGGGCGAGTCCGATTATCGTCATCCACATCTTTACAATATGTTTTTCACTGCACTTATCGCACTATGGCGCGATTTGTTCCGTTCCCCCGCCTTGCCGTTTCTGTTTGTGCAGCTCCCAATGTACAACCAACGGGATGCTGAAGGCAGCTGGCCAGTGCTGCGCCTGGCACAGGACGCAGTGCAAAAAAGTGTGCGCAACACCGGCATGGCTGTGATGATCGACGGCGGTGAGCAAGAAGACATTCACCCGCAGGATAAAGTCACCGTTGCCGAAAGGCTGTTTTCGCAAGCCTTGCAGCTTATCTACCATACCCCGGCACAGAGCAATCCTTATGCTATCAGTGCCCGCGCCGCCGAAGATACAATGCTTGTGACCGTATCCGCGCCGCTGCGGGATAATAATACTCCCCGGCTGTTTGAACTGGCCGGAGAGGATGGTGTTTTTGTATCGGCAGAAGCCGAAATCAGCGGAACGGAGATCCGCATCAGCACACCGCAGGTGATAAATCCACGCTTTGTACGGTATGCCTTTGTCAACTATGGTGAAATTAATGTGTACGGGAAAAACAATCTGCCGCTAGCGCCGTTTTTGTTGCGCGCTTAGTTCAGGTACTGCCACGTTTAACCAGCTCGCCCATGAACACCATCTTCTGGGGAACGCTCTCCCCGGACAGCACTTTTAGCAGCGTACTCACGGATTGTTCGCAGAGCATATCCAGCTTGTTATCCACGCTGGAAAGCTCCGGTTCGCAGCACAGGCAGTAAGAGGAATTGTTGTACCCGATGATCGGTAAATCCTCCGGTACACTGCGGCCCACAATGCGTGCGTACTTGAACACGCCAACAGCCAGCACATCCTCCGATGTCATCACGGCATCAAACTGTATGCCTTTTTTCTCAAGACCCAGCATATAGTCCCGGACTCCCGGAATGCTCATTTTATCTTCCGTATAATAATGGATCAGCTTATCCTGTACAGGCAGTCCAGCGCTTTTCAATGCGGCTTTATACCCGGCAAATTTCTTCAGTCCGCTGTAGTTGCGGTTATGGTACAAATATAAGATGTTTTTGCGGCCCTGCTCGATCAAGTACTGCGTCGCATTCTGCGTTGCATGAAAATCGTCACAGAGTATGCTGTAGATATTCTCCCCGGCATAGGATGCGTTTAACAGTACAACCGGAAGATGCTTGGACGCGTTTCGCAGGTATTGGTTTCCTTCCTCGCTGTCTTCAACAAATGTGGACCCCATCAGGATGATGCCGTCCACATGCTTGGAGATCAGCCATTCCACGCCTTTTTCGCGGTCTGCCAGGGCTTTGCCGGTACATAGCAGCATACTGTCATACCCTTGCAAGCGCAGCCTGCGCTCCAGATTGCTTAAGGCATTGGCCAAATAATAATCCGCAGCGTTTGGGCAAAGCAGTCCAATGGTGCGCATGGTTTTCAGTCCCAGTCCGCGTGCAAAGGGATTGGGCACATATTCATACTGCGCCATCACGGACAGAACCTTTTCCCTTGTCTTAGGGCTGACCCTGGCGCTGTTGTTGATGACACGCGATACCGTTGCAATGGATACCCCGGCCTTTTCTGAAATATCATATATATTCATGTACTATCATCCCTGTCATATTGATACTAGTTTCACTGTTTCTTACACAACTTACAGTATATAGGATTATTTTGAAAACGCAAGAGGATACGCTTGTAGCCTTTGTTTCCGGCGTGCCACTTTCTATAATATCTTCAGCTGTCCATTGACTGCCCTTTGAAATAGGGGTAGAATGAATACGAATCCATGTAACTATTTACATTAGTATAGAAACGGAGGTGCGCGGCAATGCAAAGACTATCTAAAGCGCTTGCCCCGGCCGAAAAACGCGACATAAAAGTACTTCAATTTGGTGAAGGCAATTTCTTGCGCGCGTTTGTAGACTATTTTCTGGATATCGCTGTAGAAAAAGGCAAATTCGATGGCAGCATCGTCGTCGTCAAGCCAATTGCACATGGCACACTGGATCGCTTTCATGCACAGGACTGCCGTTACACGGTGCTGCTGCGCGGCATGCAAGACGGAAAGCAAGTTGAAACAACCAGACTTATTACCAGTATTCAGGATGCTGTTGACTGTTATACAGAGTATCAAAAGTATGCTGCGTTTGCAGCGCTTGACAGCCTTCGTTTCATTGTCAGCAACACGACCGAAGCGGGAATTGTACTGGATACATCAGACAAGTTTGTATATGAACCACCACATACATACCCAGGCAAGCTGACCAAGTTCCTATTTGAACGCGCAGAGGCATTTGACTATGCCCCGGACAAAGGTTTGATCATTTTACCGGTTGAACTGATTGACGATAACGGGATTGAGCTCAAGCGCTGTGTTGCAGAACTCGCAAAGCATTGGGAGCTCGGCGACCGTTTTCTCCGGTGGTTGGAGGACGCGTGCGTATTCACATCAACACTGGTAGATCGCATCGTTACAGGGTATCCTTCAAGCGAAGCGGAAGCACTCTGGGAAACGCTTGGGTATGAAGATCAGCTGCTGGATACGGCAGAGCCTTTTGGTTTATGGGTGATTGAATCCAAGAAAGACATACAAGCTGAGCTTCCCCTGCCCGATTGCGGCCTTCCGGTGATTTTCACAGACAATCAAAAACCCTATAAACAGCGTAAAGTCAGAATCCTTAACGGTGCACATACATCATTTGTCCCTGCGGCGTTTTTATGCGGTCACGATACGGTCAAGCAGGCCATGGCCGATACAGCAATTAAATCCTTCATTCTGGAAACACTGCACAAGGAAGTCATTCCGACGCTCAGCCTACCCAAAGCTGACTTGGAGGCCTTTGCCAACGCTGTCATCAGCCGTTTTGAAAACCCGTTTATCGAGCATAAGCTGTTATCAATTTCTCTCAACTCCGTGTCCAAATGGCGGGCACGTTGCCTGCCAAGCTTTCTTGCTTACATTGACAGGCATGGCATGCTTCCCCCGCACCTCACATTCTCGCTGGCTGCGCTTATGGCGCTATATCAGGGAGATACGATTGTAGATGGTGCGCTGCTATGCCAAAGAGACGGTATGCCCTACTCAATCCTTGACGATGAGGCGGTTTTAACGTTCTTTAGGGATACGTCCGTACTGCCTGCACAGGAGCAGACGGTGCTGTTTTTACAGAATAAAACGTTCTGGGGTCAAAACTTGTCTTCATTTCCAGGGCTTTCGCAAACCGTGTCACATGCGCTGGATGACATAAAGAGAAACGGGATGATACAAGCGCTTTCCACGCATTATGGAAGAAATTGAGAATCTAAAAGGAAATCCAATTCATGGTGACGAATATCATTTTTATACACAGTTGTATATATACTGAAGGAGGATGTATTCACATGGAAGTGCGTAACGCAACGAACCCGAAGGATGCCAGGACTTATGACACAACGCGCCTGCGTCAGGAGTTTCTGATTGAGGATTTATTCTCGCCGGATTCGGTGAAAATGGTATACAGCCACATAGACCGCATCATCACAGGCAGCGCGGTTCCGGTCAAGGGCAGCTTGTCGCTCCCCGCTGGCGATGAACTGCACGCCAAAAGCTTTTTAGAGCGCCGTGAGCTGGGTGTAATCAATATCGGCGGTGCCGGTACCATTACAGTGGACGGTAGCACCTACTCCCTTCGCCATAAGGATGGCCTGTATGTTGGCATGGGCGCTGGCGACGTGACGTTTGCAAGCGAGGACAGCAGCGAACCTGCCATGTTCTACCTCAACTCCGCACCGGCACACCGCGAATACCCGACCACGCTGATTGAGCCGGAGAACTGTGCAAAAGTTGAACTCGGCTCTCAAGAACAAAGTAATCACCGCACGATTTGCAAATATATCCTTCCCGGACAAGTGGAAAGCTGTCAGCTGGTGATGGGCATGACCAACCTGATGCCCGGCAATGTTTGGAATACCATGCCCTGCCACACGCATGACCGTCGCATGGAAGTCTATCTGTACTTTAACCTTTCCGATGATGCCGTCGTTTTCCACTACATGGGCGAACCGTCGGAAACCCGCCATCTGGTTGTGCGCAATCGTCAGGCAGTGATCAACCCCAGCTGGTCCATCCACAGTGCCAGCGGCACGCAGGGGTACTCCTTTATCTGGGGCATGGTTGGCGAAAACCAGGCATTTGATGACATGGACGCCGTTTCCATGCACGATCTCAAATAGATTGGATGTACAAGAAAGCGATGTGATTGACTATGGATATGATCAAACAGCTATCGTTAGCCGGTATGATTCCTGTAATCAAAATCACCGACACCAATGACGCCGTACCCCTTTGCAAGGCGCTATCCAATGGCGGCTTGCCAGTGGCGGAGATCACCTTCCGCACCGATGCGGCTGAGGAATCCATCCGCCGGGTACACAAAGAGCTTCCAAATGTACTGCTTGGTGCAGGCACCGTACTTACGACCGAGCAGGTTGACCGCGCTGTCGCGGCCGGGGCAAGCTATATTGTCAGCCCCGGTATCAACCCCGCGGTCGTCAAGCACTGTCAAGCGGTAGGCATTCCCATCATTCCGGGTTGTTCCACTGCATCCGAGATCGAAATCGCGCTCTCGCTGGGCCTGACAACCGTGAAATTCTTTCCGGCCGAAGCTGTCGGTGGTCTGAAAACGATCAAAGCGCTCAGCGGCCCATATGTCGATGTTCATTTCATTCCTACCGGCGGAATCAATGAAGCCAATCTTCTGGATTATCTCAGCTTTTCCAAAATCGTCGCCTGCGGCGGCAGTTGGATGATCGATAAAAAAGCGATTGACAATAAAGACTGGGCGAAAATCGAAGAGCTTACTGCAAGCGCTGTAAACCGTATGCTGGGATTTGAGCTCAAGCATATCGGCATCAACTCCGGCACCCCGGACCAGGCCATGCGCGATGCAAAGGCCCTAGCCACCATGCTCGGCTGGCCGATTAAGGATGGAAACAGTTCCACCTTTACCGGAACTGCGATGGAGTTCATGAAAAAGCCGTTTCGCGGTACACACGGGCACATCGCGCTGGGCACCAACTATATTCAGCGTGCGCGTTGGTACTTGGAGCAAAAAGGATTTGCTTTCGACGACGAAAGCGCTAGCTATAAAGACGGAAAGCTTATGGCCGTATACTTCAAGGATGAAATTGCTGGGTTTGCTTTCCATCTCCTGCAAAAGTAACGGATAAAGGATGAATAACGGATGAAAGTTGTAACCTTCGGCGAAATTATGCTTCGCCTGAAAAGTCCCGGTTATGAGCGCTTTTTCCAATCCCCCGTGCTGGAAGCCACCTTTGGCGGCGGCGAGGCGAATGTCGCAGTCAGCTTAGCCAATTACGGCATGGATGCCCGGTTTGTCACCGTATTGCCCGATAATGCTGTTGGTGATGCGTGCTTGCGCGATCTGCGCGGCTTGGGTGTGGATACCGCAAGCATCGTGCGCAAACCCGGGCGAATGGGAATCTATTATCTGGAAACAGGCGCTGTGCAGCGTCCCAGCAAAGTAATATACGACCGTGCCGGCAGTGCGATTGCCGAAGCGTCGTTTTCCGATATCGATTGGGATGCCGCTTTTAGCGATGCACAGTGGTTCCATATCACCGGAATCACACCGGCCATCAGCCAAAGCGCGGCAGAACTCAGCCTGGCGGCGGTGAAAGCCGCTAAGCAACGTGGTTTGCATGTAAGCTGTGACCTAAACTACCGTAAAAACCTGTGGAAATACGGGAAAACAGCCGACCAGGTCATGACCGAGCTGGTGCAGTACGTGGACACCATCATCGCAAACGAGGAGGATTTTCAGAAATCCCTCTTGCTCAAAGCTGAAAGCCAAGCGGCTGTGGAATCCGGCGAGTTAAATGTCGCGCAGTACCAAGCCATCGCAAAGCTTGCCATGGATACTTACCCAAATGTGAAACGGGTTGCTATCACACTTAGAGAATCCAAAAGCGCCAACCATAACGACTGGAGCGCATGCCTGTACAACGGCAAAGACTTCTACCTCAGCCGTAAATACAGCATGACCCACATTGTAGATCGTGTCGGCGGTGGCGATAGCTTC
The DNA here is from genome assembly GCA_963678055.1 of Candidatus Limiplasma sp. Classification (GTDB taxonomy): domain Bacteria; phylum Bacillota; class Clostridia; order Christensenellales; family Aristaeellaceae; genus CAXXOK01. Next base: position 1,505,501 of record OY782679.1, on the reverse strand, counting down.
GGTGCCGGTCTGATTTACGGCCTGACGCATTACGATGATGAACAATCTGCGCTGGAGTTTGCTGTCGCCGCAAGCTGCCTGAAACATACCATTTCCGGTGATTTCAACCGTGTTACCGTTTCAGAGGTCGAAAGCCTCATGAAGGGCAGCGGCTCCGGCCGTGTGCAGCGATAAGGAGGAATACCATGCCATCCGCATTTTCATTAAATAACAAAGTTGCATTGGTGACCGGAGCCAGCTACGGCATTGGCTTTGCCATTGCACAAGGCTACGCCAAAGCCGGGGCGACAATCGTTTTCAACGACATCAATCAAGATTTGGTCGATAAAGGCCTGCAGGCATACAAGGAAGCCGGAATCAAAGCCTATGGCTATGTTTGCGACGTGACGGACGAAGATGCCGTGAATGCTTTGGTTGCGCAAATTGAGAAGGAAGTCGGCGTGATCGATATTCTGGTCAATAATGCAGGCATCATCAAGCGTATGCCGATGACAAAGATGTCCGCCGCGGACTTCCGCAAGGTGATCGACGTGGATTTGAATGCGCCGTTCATCGTATCCAAAGCTGTGATCCCCTCCATGATCAAAAAAGGCCACGGCAAGATCATCAACATCTGTTCGATGATGAGCGAGCTCGGCCGCGAAACAGTATCCGCTTACGCCGCTGCCAAGGGCGGCCTGAAGATGCTAACGCGCAACATCTGTTCGGAATACGGTTCCTACAACATACAGTGCAACGGTCTGGGTCCCGGCTATATTGCCACCCCGCAGACTGCGCCGCTGCGTGAAAAGCAAGCGGACGGCTCCATGCATCCGTTCGATTCCTTCATCCGTGCCAAAACCCCGGCCAACCGCTGGGGCGACCCGGAAGATTTAGTCGGACCGGCTGTGTTCCTTGCAAGTGAAGCATCCAACTTCGTCAACGGACACATTTTGTATGTGGACGGCGGCATATTAGCCTACATCGGCAAACAGCCGTAAAAACCTAAAACCAATCATTGAGCGTTTCCATTGCGGAAACGCTCTTTTGTATCCCGTTTCAATGTGCTATAATCGCAAGTAGAAAAAGAGGAGGAACCGGTATGAAACACGCAAATCACCCGCAAATCACCCTGGACTTCAACAATATGATGCGCGGACGGCTAGACGCCGAACACGGAATACAGGCAAGTGAAATTGACGCACTGTCTGCCCGTGCCAAAGACGCCCATCAAGCCATAGAAAAAAACCGCGGCAACAACGACTTAATGCTGGGCTGGACGGAACTGCATAAAAACCAGTCGCAGATCGTAGCGCAGATAGAAGAAGCCGCCGCCTACGTGCGCAATACCTATCAGTCCTTTGTCGTTTTAGGCATTGGCGGCAGCGCACTGGGCCCGATTGCTGTACAGAATGCTCTCAGCCACCTTCGCTGGAACGAGTATGCACACCGCAACGGCCCGAAATTCTACGTGGAAGATAATATTGATCCGGAGCGCATGGCTTCGCTGCTGGATGTGATTGATGTAAAAACAACCTGCTTTAACATCATCACCAAAAGCGGCGCGACTGCCGAAACCATGAGCCAGTACCTGATCATTTCCGATCTGCTGAAAAAAGAGGTCGGCGAAGGCTGGCAGAAACACATCATTGCAACGACCGACGCTGTAAACGGCAACCTGATCAAGATCGGCAAAGCCGAAGGATTCCGTATGTTTGTCATTCCAGATGGCGTTGGTGGCCGCTTTAGCGAGCTTTCCCCTGTCGGTCTTCTCCCCGCAGCGGTCTGCGGTATTGATATCCGTGCCATGCTGGACGGGGCTGCTGCTATGGATGATCGCTGTAACTCCGGCGATGTTTGGCAAAATCCGGCATTGATGCAAGCAGTTTTGCAATATATTGCGACCGAAACCCACAACGCGAATGTGCAGGTCGTGATGCCCTATGCTGATAGTTTGAAATACATGGCGGACTGGTTCTGCCAGCTCTGGGCCGAAAGCCTTGGCAAGAATATAACCCGCGATGGAAAAGCCGTCAACTACGGACAGACTCCCACCAAAGCACTGGGCGTGACAGACCAGCACAGCCAGCTACAGCTTTACACCGAAGGGCCGTATGACAAGGTCATCACCTTCTTAAAGGTGGGTCAGTTCCGTACGGAATATACCATCCCCCATGGCTGCGAGGAGTTCAAAAACGTCGCGTTCCTGGGTGGTAAGACCTTGAACCAGCTGCTGGATGCGGAGCTGCAAGGCACCGAGTTCGCACTTTGCCAGGCCGGACGCATGAATCAAACCATCGTGCTGCCAGAAGTGAATGCATACACCATCGGTCAGCTGCTATACTTCTTTGAACTGTCAACGGCCTACATGGGCGAGCTATTGAATATCGATGCGTTTAACCAGCCCGGCGTGGAAAATTCAAAAATCGCGAGCTTTGCCGTGCTTGGTAACGCCAACGAGCAGAAATATGTCGACAAGGCCAAAGAAATGCAGGAACAAACGGCTGCTGAACCCCGTTATATTCTGTAGAAACCGGCATAAAACCATAGCGCAAGCCGTGTGCTTGCGCTATTTCTTTGTTTTGTAACATACTTGCAACAAACCACCCGATACGGTATACTTTTTTGAGAAAGGAGCGGGCAAAGATGCACGTGAAATCACTTGGACATCGATCCATTTCCATCCTTATTTTGCTTTGCGCTTCTTTTTTGATTATGCCCGTCTCCATACAAGCGGAAGAAGCACTTCCGTCTGTCACAATAGATGATATTCAAATTGATTTCGGCGATAACTACGTTCACTATCCGCAGTTAAGCGGCATGGAAAACCTCGCTATACAAACCGCGATAAACAACGCCATTGTTGAAGAGGCGAACATTGCACAGCGCTTGACGACGCTTAGCACATTACAACCTGGCGGCACGGGTTTGCAGGTCTCTTACACCGTCTATCAACAGGGTATGCTATTGTCTGTCGTGATCGACGCAAACGGTGTGATGGCCAATTTGCGTAAAGGACAGGAGTACACCGCGCTTTCCTTTGATCTAAGAACCGGCAATCGCATAACGCTTTTGGATATTTTTATTAATCCAGACGAAGCACTGGCATGGATGGAGCAGCAGATAAGCGATAGTTTGGAAGATGAGCTGTCCAACTATCTGATGTATGCCGAACTGACCCCGCTGCCGATAGACAATTTCTATTTTGATCAAAACGGCATCACGTTCTATTATCCAAACAAGCAATTCTCTCTACTTTCAGGCTATAGCGGCGCTGTGCAGTTTCAATACGGTGAGCTGCAACCACTGCTGATTACCGAAGCAGACGCGGTTCCGGCGCGCCTTGATGCGCTTTTGCCGCAGCAAAGCGATGCTGATATCAAAGCTGCTATTGAAGCGATTGTTTCTAAAGGCACGCTTCCCTATCTTCCGGTTCATCTGGGCGATTCGATTCCTGAATTGATCGACAATTTCCGCTTGCCGAACACCCCGGACCAGTTCCCCGGCGGTCGCTATTTCCAGTTTGAGGACGCTGCATTCCGGCAGGTGTTAATCCTGTCTGACGCACTGACGGCTGATTACGATGCGTCCACAGTGGAAGGTATTCTGGCAAGACGCATGAATCTATACGGCATTCAAACCGGCGTCACAACGCAAAGCCAGTGGCGAAAGATTCTGGGCGAAAACCCCGACCCGGTCGTTGACTATGATTCCGCGATTGCTCCCGATTATGGTTTGCCTGTTGGCACAGCGGACTATTATTCCATTGGCGACAAGCAGTTGATGCTTTATGCCGATGAAAACGGCGTGCTATACGCCATCCAACTCAAGAATTAAACCGGAGGTCTTATGGCAGCAAGAAGACGGACGCGTGCGAAGAATTACAGTTCCGATACAATCCTGTTTCGGAATATTTTTGGTATTCTGATAATGGCGCTCGGCGTGCTTGCCGCCGTATCGTCGCTTAACCTTGTGCAAGGCAGCGTGTTTATGGCAATCCGCCGCATTATGCAGGGCCTTGGCGGGTCTATGGCGCTGGGCGTGCCTCTGTTCATTATCTGGGGCGGTTTACTCGTCACGCTATCCGCCTATCGCAGAATATCGCTGCGTGCATTTACGCTGCTTTTTTTGTTTTTCCTGTTCGTTCTTGGTATTATCAACATCCTGTCCAAGATTTCCAGTGAAACTGTAATTGACTATTTCAGTAAACTTGGTAAACCTGACTATCTCTCAGTATTAGGCACAAGTTATCGCTTTGACTCCTACCAGGGCAGCCTTGGCGGTATGCTGGGGATGATCACAGCCTGGCCGCTGCTCACGTTTGTTGGCATGGTTGGCGGAGTGATTGTGTTGTCGCTCCTAAGCCTACTTTGCCTGTTGTTCTTCTCCCGGTTCGATTTTATCGGCTCGCTCAGGCAAATACGAAACGGCCGCTCTGCCAATAAGGACCAGCGCGCTCTGGCCAAACGCCAGCAGATGCACCTGAAAAAGATTGAAAAACAACAAGCGGATGAAGAGCGTGACAAACGCAGCAGGCAGCTTCCCGCGTTCATGCGTAGAAAACAGCAGCAACAGCAGCAAATGCAGGTACACCCTCAGCAACAGGCTCCTTTTGATACGCAGCCTGCACCCGCCGTGCGCCGGCAACCCCGCCCTGCGCCAAAGAAACGCCAACCTGTCAATCCGCCTCCTGTATCGCTTTATGATGAAACCATCGTTTCACCATCGCCTGCTGGAAAAGCAAAGGTTGGCGGCGATACAGGGAAAGTCATGAAACGGATGGATGAAATCCGTCAACGAAAATCACAAATCGCAAGACAAATGGGTGAAGAACCTGCCGAGACTCTTGAATACTGGCCGCCGGCTCCGGCCGCACAGCCAAAGCAAGAACCCGCACCGGCCAAAGATCCGTTTGAAGCCTATAAAGCGCCGAAAAAGCGTACAGCACCACCAAAAGAATTCCCGCCAAGCGGCAAGCGCTTGGATGACCCCACGCTTGTACTGAACAAACGCCCGGCACCGCAAGAGAAAAAGGTGGTCACAAAGCCAAGAGTGCCCTCCTATCCCTATCCCATGATCGAGCTGCTGGACCACACACGGTTTGCTCCGCCTGTGGACAAGCAGTTCGATGCGCAAAGTGTGCAGACGCTTGAGGACACCCTCGCGAGTTTTGATATTCCTGCCGTAGTACAGCGCGTAACCCACGGCCCTGCCGTGACGCGGTATGAGCTGGGCCTTACGTCCAGCGGCGTTAACGTTAAAAAAATCCTCGGCATATCCGAGACCATTGCGCTCCAACTGGCCGCCAACGGTCAGGTGCGTATTGAAGTCCCAATTCCCGGTACAAATCTATTCGGTATTGAAGTCCCCAACCGCGATATTTCCAAGGTTTCTCTTGCAGAAGTACTCACCAGCCCGGAAATGGAACGCGCCAAGGGCACGTTATGCATTGCGCTGGGCAAGGATATTGCCGGGAAGTCCGTCATCTGCGATTTGGAGAAAATGCCGCATCTACTGATTGCCGGCCAAACCGGCAGCGGTAAAAGCGTGTGCATCAATACTATTATCAACAGCCTGATTTTCCGGCAGTCACCACAGGAACTGCGCATGATTCTGATTGATCCTAAGGTTGTTGAGCTACAAGGCTATAATGAAATTCCTCACCTGCTGATTCCAGTCGTTACCGACCCCCACAAAGCCGCTGGTGCGCTAGCCTGGGCGGTGCAGGAAATGCTGGATCGCTACCACAAAATGCAGTCTAAAGGCGTTCGCAATATTACCTCGTATAATGCGCGCCGTGCCGGAGACGAACCCGCACTTCCCCGCATTGTTGTGGTGATCGACGAATTAGCCGATTTGATGCTTGCCTGCAAGCGCGAAGTGGAAGACTCCATCATTCGTTTGGCACAGCTGGCCCGCGCGGCTGGTATCCATGTGATTATTGCCACGCAGCGCCCCACAGTTAACGTTATTACCGGGCTAATCAAAGCCAACTTCCCCTCCCGCATTTCCTTTGCCGTGGCGTCCAGCATCGACAGCCGTACCATTTTGGATGCCAATGGCGCTGAAAAGCTGCTGGGCAGCGGCGATATGTTCTACTACCCCACTGGCAGTAACGCCCCCATCCGCGTGCAAGGCTGCTTTGTCAGCGATCAGGAAATCCGTGATGTGGTTGATTATATTGTCAACAACTCCGAGCCGGATTACGACGATGCTATCAGCGAGCTGATGGAAGGGTCCGAATCCGGCATCCCCGCAGCACTTGGCGGCAGCGGAGACGAGACGCTGGACAACCGCATGGAAGAAGCGATTGAAATGGTGCTTTCAGACGGGCAAGCAAGTATCTCCATGCTGCAGCGGCGCATGAAAATCGGCTACGCCCGTGCTGGCCGCCTGATTGATGATATGGCCCAGCGCGGCATCATCAGCCAAAGCGCCGGTTCCAAGCCCCGCGAGGTATTGATTTCCTATGAACAATATATTGCGGATAAAAACGTGTATCTCAGTTGACGCTGAGCTGGCAAACACGGTATAATCCCCCTAATCTAAATGTTTGAGGTGAACGGAATGCTAACGCAAGTCCCCAAAGGCACAAAGGATGTTCTTCCCGCCGAGACCGCCCGGTATCAGGCGATGGAAACGCTAATCCGTGAAAAGACACGGCTTGCGGGTTATCAGGAAATACGAACACCCGTCTTTGAGCATACGGTGCTGTTTACGCGTTCCGTGGGCGAATCCAGCGATATCGTACGAAAAGAAATGTACACTTTCGAGGATAAAGGCGGCCGCTCCATCACCCTGAAACCGGAAACGACAGCCGGCGTAGTCCGCGCGTTTTTGGAATCCGGCTTGCACAACCAGGCAATGCCGGCCAAGTTTTATTACCTGTATTCTCCGCACTTCCGCTATGAAGCGCCCCAGTCCGGCAGGCTGCGCGAGCACCATCAGTTCGGAGTGGAGTGTTTTGGCGCAAAGGAAGCATCCGCCGATGCAGAAATCATCTGGCTTGGGATGGATCTGTTGCGCAGCATGGGCATCATGGATGTTCGGCTGCTGATTAATTCCATCGGCTGTCCTGTTTGCCGCCCTGCATACCGGCAAACACTGCTGGATTATCTGCATAGCAAGAAAGACCTGCTTTGCGGCGACTGCACAGACAGAATGGATATCAATCCGCTGCGCGTGCTGGATTGCAAAGTGCCGAGTTGTCAGGCGCAGCTGAAAGACGCGCCGCGCATGATTGATCACCTCTGCGATGAGTGCAAGGACCATTTTGCGTCTCTGCAATCACTGCTTACCGCTGCCGGTCTGGCCTATACGGTGGATACGGGACTGGTACGCGGACTTGACTATTACACCAAAACGGTGTTTGAGATCGTCTCCGATGCTGATCATGGCCCGCTGACCCTCACGGGCGGCGGGCGATACGACGGACTCGTGGAAGAAATCGGTGGACCGAGCATCCCCGGCGTTGGATTTGGTATGGGCATGGAACGCGTACTGGCACATCTGGAATCCTTGTCAGATGATCAAAAGAAGCTGCACGTTATCAGTTCCGTACCTGATATCTATATCGCCCCACTGGACAGGTCACTGGCCCCCACAGCGTTTCAGCTTTTATTGCAGCTTCGAAGCCTTGGCGTGAAGGCAGATATGAATCACACCTCCCGTGGCTTAAAAGCACAGTTCAAATATGCCAATAAGATTGGTGCCTCATTTGTGGCTATACTCGGCGAAGAGGAAGCCCAAAAGGGTGTTGTCAAACTGCGCAATATGCAAAGCGGCGAAGAATGGGAAGCCACACTGGCGGATGCTCCTCAACAGGTAAAAGATCGGATTGAAAACAGCAATGAGGAGGCAAACTCTTAATGAAACAGCGTACACACTATTGTGGTGAAATAACCAAACAGGCTGCCGGACAGCACGTATTACTCAAAGGCTGGGTGCAGCGCGCCCGTAACCTGGGTGGTTTGATTTTTATTCAGGTCAGAGACCGCAGCGGCATCGTTCAGGTTGTGGCCGATTCCACTAAAATGGACGCAACCAGTTTCAAAACGGCTGAAAGCCTGCGCGGCGAATATGTGGTGGAGATTTCCGGTACCGTCAGCTTGCGTGCACAGGATGCCGTAAACCCGCAAATGAAAACCGGCGACATCGAGGTGTTTGCAGACAATGTCACGGTGATCAACGCTAGCAAAACCCCGCCGATTTACATTGAAGACGGCGCAAACGAGCAGGAAGCCGTTCGCCTGAAGTACCGCTACCTTGACTTGCGCAAGCCGGAAGTGCAAAAGATACTGCGGCTGCGCCACCGCGTGCTCAAGGCCATTCGCGACAGCATTGATCAAAAAGACTTCATCGAAGTTGAAACCCCCATTATGACCAAATCAACCCCGGAGGGTGCACGCGATTATTTGGTGCCTTACCGCCAAAAACCCGGCATGTTTTATGCGCTGCCCCAAAGCCCGCAGATTTATAAACAGCTGCTCATGGTCGGTGGCATTGACCGCTACTATCAGCTGGCGCGCTGTTTCCGCGATGAGGACGGCCGCGCCGACCGCCAGGCGGAGTTTACCCAGTTCGACATGGAAATGAGCTTCGTTGAACCCAAAGACATTCAGGATGTGATTGAGTCCATCTATCAGCATGTTTTCAAGACCGTGATGGATGTGGAGCTTAGTTTACCTTTCCCCCGTTTAACCTGGCGCGATGCGATGAAGCGTTTTGGCAGCGACAAACCGGATCTGCGCTTTGGCATGGAGCTCAAAGACGTGAGTGAAACCGTGAAAGACTGCGGCTTTGCGGTGTTTGAAAACGCCCTGGAAAGCGGCCAAAGCATTGTAGCGATTTGCGCAAAAGGTGCCGGCAACCTGACCCGTAAACAACTGGACGGTTTAGGCGAGTTTGTGAAAACCTACCATGTTAAGGGTCTTGCCTGGGCGATTCCCAAAGAAGACGGTACGATCCGCTCCAGTTTTGCCAAAGCCATGCAGGGCGACAGCATGAACAAACTGCTGTCTGCCGTGGACTGCGGCGTGGATGATGCGATGTTTGTCATCGCAGACAAAACACTGACCGCGCAGACTGCTATGGGGCAGCTCCGTCTGAAACTCGGACACGAGCTGAACCTGATTGACAAAAGCCAATATAACCTGCTTTGGATTACCGAGTTCCCGCTGGTTTCCTGGGATGAAGAAGACCAGCGCTTTGTGGCCGAGCATCACCCCTTCACCTCTGTGATGGACGAAGATATCCACCTGATGGAGACCGATATTGGTTCTGTGCGTGCCAAAGCATACGATTTGGTCATGAACGGTGTGGAGATGGGCAGCGGATCGATTCGTATCCACCGCAGCGATTTGCAGGCGAAGATGTTTGAAACGATCGGCCTGACCCCTGAAGAAGCCCAAAGCAAGTTCGGGTTCCTTTTGGAAGCCTTCCAATACGGCACGCCCCCGCACGGCGGATTTGCCTTTGGTATTGATCGGCTGATCATGGTACTATGCGGCGCTGACAGCCTTCGCGATGTGCTCGCCTTCCCCAAAAGCCAGGGCGGCATTGACCCGATGATGGACACACCTGCCCCTGTCAGCCAGGAGCAGCTCGACATGCTCAAAATCAAGATCGACAAGTAATTCTACCCCATCAAAAATACAGCGCATTCGACATTACTATATTGACAAACAAACCCCGAACCATTATAATAAAATGGTTAGTCTATGTGATTATGTATGCCTTTTGGCATACAGGATACGATAAGGAGTTGTGCAAAATGGTACGTACATTTCAGCCCAAGAAAAGACAGCGCAGCAAGGTTCACGGTTTCCGTAAACGGATGTCCACCAAAAACGGTCGTCGCGTTCTGGCAGCCCGCCGTCGCCGCGGTCGCAAAGTTCTCAGCGCATAATGCATCGGTTATTGACGATGTAAAGGCTACCCGCACCCATCTTTTACTTCAATGCTGAAGTAAAATGGGCACGGGTTTTTCAATGTTAGCCAAAACCGGCCCTATGAAGTGAGGCATTCGTTTGCAGAAGCAGTATCGGCTGTGCCTTAACCGGCAATTCAGCTATGTATACCGTCGCGGGATGCGGACGTCCTGTAAGGACCTCACGCTGATCTACGCCAGAAGCGGTCAAAAACGCATCGGGTTTTCCGTCAGCAAAAAGGTCGGCGGCGCAGTGGTTCGCAATTTGATCAAGCGCAGACTCCGGGAATGCGTCCGGCCCCTGATGCCGGATTTAAAACCCGGATTGTATGTGGTTATCGCCCACCCCGGCGTAACACAGCGCTCGTTCAGCCAAATCAAAACCTGTATGGAATTGATGTTGCGAAAGCTTTCCCTGTACCAGGGAGATCGTCACAAAGTATGAGTAGGTTATTCATCGGCCTGATACGGTTTTATCAAAAGCGTATCTCCACTCATACCCATGCTTCTTGCAGGTTTCTACCCACATGTTCGGAGTATGCCATTACAGCCCTGCAGCGATTCGGTGTCCTAAAAGGTCTTCGGCTTGCGATATGGCGCGTACTTCGGTGCAATCCCTTTGGTAAAGGCGGGTATGACCCCGTTCCAGAAAATACCGATGTTTCTATAAGGAGGAATTGATTGCCGTATGGGTGCGATAAATACATTCTTGTTTAATATTCTCAGTGGAATCAATGGTTTTATCGGCAACTACGGGTGGTCGATCGTTATCTTTACGATCATCATCAAAACGCTGTTGCTGCCTTTGGATTTCAAAAGCCGCAAAAGCATGCGCCGCATGTCTGATTTGCAGCCGCAAGTTGCCAAGCTGCAAAAGAAGTATGCCAACGATAAAGAAAAGCTCAACCAAAAAACGGCCGAGCTGTACCGCAAAGAGCACATCAGCCCTTTGTCCGGTTGTTTGCCGATGCTGCTCAGCTTCCCGGTGCTGATTGCGATGTTCGGTGCCATGCGTATGGTGGCAAACACCGAGCTTGCCAAACAGACCATTGAATTTGTCGTAACCGGTACGCAGCAAAACCAGGGCTGGCTCTGGGTTCAAAACCTGTGGATGCCCGACAGCCCCTTTTCGTCCTTCGTCGCCACGGAAACCCAGCTCAAAGCGATTCCCCCGGATATCTGGACGAGTGTCCTTACGCCTGACGTTATAAAACAGCTTGCAAGCGTCGGCATTGTGATCGACAACATTGATACTAATACCTATCAGCTTTTCCTGTCGCAGCTGCAGCTGATGCCCGAGTATACGGAACTTCTCACAAAGTGGGCTGCATTGCCGGAGATTAACTTGCTGGTATTCAAGCTTGAAATCTTTGCAAAGAACAACGGTTTGTTCATTACTCCGATTCTGGCAGCCGTCACGCAGTACCTGATGACCGTCACCCAGCCGCAAACACCCAGTGCGAACGGCAGTAAGGGCACCGGCCAGTTCATGAAGTACTTCTTCCCGCTGTTCTCGCTGTACATCTGCTCCACGTTTAACGCCGGTTTCTCCATTTACTGGGTCACGGCAAACATAATTGCAGCAGTTGAAGGCATCGTTATCAACAAAATGATGGAAAACAGAGCACTGACCGCGAAAACAACCGTCCAGGAGGATAGTCTGAAATGAAAAGCATCGAATCTTCTGCAAAAACAATAGAAGACGCAATCCGGCAAGGTTTAGAAAAACTCGATGTTTCTCTTGGCGATGTTGCGATTGATATTATCCACGAGGGTTCCAAGGGCCTGTTTGGTTTCATGGGCAGCAAGGATGCCAAAGTCCGGCTGACCGTAAAGGAAGACGAGCAGGAATCCAGCATTCTCTCCGCTTTATCAAATGACGCTCCCAAAGCCAAACAGAAAGCCAAGCCTGCTCCCGCCGCCAAGCAACCCAGGAAAAGTCGCAAACCCGCGCCTAAAAAGACTGCCGAAGTGGTTGACAAACCGGTTAAGCAGCAAAAGCCCAAAGCCGAAGTTGCCAAGGCACCCAAAGAACCTGTCAAGCAGTATACGAAGGTTGATCCTGCCACATCCGCCGGTGTTGCACAGGAGTTCCTTGTCAATGTCACCAAGCTGATGAACCTTGATGTTTCCGTGGAATCCGGAACGGATGATGAAGGCAATGTTCGCGTGAACATTCACGGCGACACGCTGGGAATCCTGATAGGCCGCCGCGGAGAAACGCTGGATGCGCTGCAGTACCTGACCAGCCTGAACGTAAACCACGGCAAAGATGACTACACGCGCGTAACTCTGGACACGGAAAACTATCGTGCCAAGCGCGAAGAAGCCCTCAAACGCCTGGCCAATCGCATGGCGAACCGTGCCGTGAAAACCGGCCGCAAAGTTGTGCTGGAGCCGATGAACCCCTACGAACGCCGCATTTTGCACAGTGCGCTACAAAATAACGATTCGGTTTCCACCCACAGTGAGGGTGATGATCCCAATCGTCACGTCGTGATTACACTCAAGTCCTAATCACGGTCCACGCGGCTTTCCCCCATTCAGCCACTTATACACTCCCGGTTGCATACGCTTCCGGGAGTTTTACAGTTCATACTTTATGATGTGCCTGCATTATGGTATAATTAAGCTTAGCATTTACAATCAATGTCTATGGCTATTCCATGAATATATAGTGTAAGGGAGGAGATCTCATGGCCGGCTGTATATCTGAAGCTGTCCTACGTAGATTGCCGCGATATTATCGATACTTAAGTGACCTGGAAGCGGACCATATCATGCAAATATCTTCCAAGGAGCTTGGAGAACGCATGGGTCTTACGGCATCCCAAATTCGGCAGGATATCAACTGCAGCGGCGGTGAAGGCCGTCAGGGCTTTGGGTACTCTGTGCCCAAACTACGTGAGCATATTGGCAAGGTTCTTGGTATCCACAAAAAGCAGCATATGATTATCATCGGCGCGGGCAATATCGGTAGTGCCGTGGCACTTTCGGATTCGTTCCGTTCCAGCAACTTCGACACGGTTGCAATATTCGATGTCGATCCACAGAAAATCGGGAAGAAAATCGGTCCGCTGACCGTATTGAATTATAACGACATCGCTGCGTTCCTGGAAAACAATGCCGTGGATATCGCAGTTCTTGCCGTACCGCACGCCTATGGGCAGCCCGTTGTTGACAAGCTTCACGAGCTTGGCGTAACCGCCTACTGGAACTTTGTTCCCGCCGACCTGACGATTCCAGGCGACGCTACCATTGTCAGCGTCCATTTGGAAGAAGGGCTGCAGGTTCTGTCCTACAAGATCAAGGAAAGCCATCCGTAATCCCACACGCCTCGCCAACCTTTTGAGAGGAGGCACTCCACCGCATGCCGGACCACACTCCGCGTAAAGCAGTCCCTGCAGAGCCGCGCGTCTTCAGTTCGCAATCCCCCTACTTAGATGCTGTTACGCCGGAAACGGCAGACGCGCTGGACTTTAGTTTTGACGATACCTTATCATGGGATCAGCCCATGGAACAGATTTCGATTGATCAACCTGTCCAAACGATAGGGCATGTTGGTGAGAATCCCTTTGCGCAAAAACGAGTTCCTCCGGATCCGAGAAAAATCAAAAATAAAAAACAGCGGTCTTTTCGAATTGCGGTATATACAACTGTTATTGTGATTTGTTTTGGCATCGTTGCCGCCGTCGGCATCATGATGATGCCTCAACTGACCGGCTATTTCTGGAAAGATTTTGGCAATTACGCGTTTATAAACGGTGAGATGCTCCAATACGACAAAACGGCGGATACCACATACAAACGCTACCGCGATTACTTGCAGCTGGATGTGATTTATCCCGGCGTGTTCGTCGATGGTATCCATGTTGGCGGGCTGACACCGGAACAAGCCAGAGATAAACTGGGGGATGAGAATTCCGCTTCGTCTTCGTTCTCTATTACCGTAAACATCGGTGACAAGTCCTGGACCTTGAATAACCAAAACGTTCCCGCCAGCCGCGATGTTAACGGCGCACTTCTCAAAGCATATTCCTACGGCCGGACAAACTCGACCTCCATTTTGGGTACGCAGCGCACGCCGTTTATGGAACGCGCGGAAACAGTCATCAATTTACGAGAGAACTATGCCAACATTTACAGCAAGCAAGCGTATGACTTGGCTGCTGTGAAAAGCATTGTGGATGACATAGAAGCCTTCGTAACACGCGATCCGATTGATGCACAGATCGTGAGTTTCGATTTTAACACCAGAAGCTTTACCTTCTCCGATGCTCAGCCAGGTGTTTCTATCGATGCAGAGGAGCTATATAACAATATTGTTGGACTGCTTGGGCAGGGAGCCATCAACCGCTCCATTTCCGTTTCCCCCACGCTGAGCTTCCCGTCCATTACAAAAGAAGCTCTTCAAAACACGTTTAAAATGATCTCCGCCTTTACAACCAAGACTTCATCTGACGCCAACCGCAATAACAATATTAGTCTAGCCAGCCAGACCATTAACGGTACGGTTCTACTGCCGGGTGAAACGTTCTCGTTCAACGGCACGGTTGGTCAGCGAACCTTTGCCAACGGCTACCTGGAAGCCGGAGCGATTTCCGGTGGTCAGCTCGTTGATGAAGTCGGCGGCGGCATCTGCCAGGTCAGTTCCACCCTGTTCAACGCTGTGGCACGCGCGAATTTGGAGATTGTCTACCGTAGTCCGCACGCCTGGCCCAGCACCTATGTCAATCGTGGTGAAGATGCGACCGTGAACTGGCCGAATCTCGATTTCAAGTTTAAAAACAATACCGAAGCGCCGATCTTCGTGATCGCCTACTATAAGAACCGGAAGTGCACGGCTGAAATCTGGGGCGTGAGTCTGGGCGACAATGTGACGATTGACCTGACTTCTAAAGTGGTGAAAACCATCGAGCCACCGCTGGAGATCAATTACGTATACAATCCCGATCTGCCCGTTGGCACCAGCAAGGAAACCATTAAGCTCCGCACCGGGTATGTTGTCGAGACTTATAAAGTGTGGTATCGCAACGGAGAGGAATTCAAGCGCGAGTTACTCCACACCTCCACCTATCGTGCTTATCAGCGTACCGTCGAATACAATTAATAACACTTGACCCAAATCAGTACTATCGGGTATCATAGTACTATAGCGAAATCGTTGTCTAAAACGATTCTAGCGACATTTTACGCGCTGTTTCACGGCTTATACGCTTTTTCTAGCAACAAACGTTAGATATTGTGTATACTATAGGTAATGCTTAAGTATTCAAGGAGGAAATATGATGAACCGTAAACTCTTAGCTCTGCTGCTATGCATGGCACTCTTGGTTTCCAGTCTTGCGGCAGCGACCGCAGACGGTATGGAAACTGTCACCACCATCTCGCTCAAGTCCGGCCCGTTGATGGCCGAACTCGGTGATGATGTCGCAAAGGTTATGGATATGGCCACCGTCCGTTTCCATTCTATGGCCGATCAACTCGGCGCGTTCGTACTCACGCTGAACGACACGGATGTGTTCAAAAGCCTGTTTAAGATGGAACAGGACGGCGTGTACGTACAAAGCGGCGTCTTTGGTACCCAGCCTCTTTACTTTACCTGGGACGATATTCAAACCTTTGTCGAGCAGCAAATGGAAGCCTCTATGGACATGGACACCATGGATCCTGAGGCATTCAAGATGATGCAAGGCATGATGGATGGCACGCTGACGGAAGAGGATATCAGCGCCATGATGTTCTATGACGAAGAACTGATCGAATTTGCCAATGAAATTGAAGCAAGAGCTACCACAGAAGAAGGCACCTTCTTTGTAGAGGGCAGTGATGCAGCTACGCTTAAAACCGTTACGGTTTTCACAGCTGAAGATGCCGTTCGTATTATTCAAATGCCCATGGTTCGGGAAAACGTTGCCAGCCAGCTTGCTATGACCGATCCCGAGCTTACACAAGCAGAAGTGGATACGATGGTCTACGAGCAACTCGCACAAATGGAAAAAGATATTCTCGCCAGCAACCTCAGTGCTGAGATGATTGCGTACACCAGCGACGATGAGCTCATCGCCTTTACGTTCGATCTGACTGCAGATGCAGATGATTATGAGGGTGCAACAATCCCGATGGTCATTTACGCACAGGTCACGCGCACGACCATTGATACCGCTAAATTCTATCAAATGGAAGCCACCTTCACCGTAGGAGACGAGTTCGTGCTCATGGAATCCGGATCGCTGTATATGGCCGACAATTATTCTACCGGTCAATATACGCTATTTAACATGCCCAACGTACCGCTTTTGCAGATTGCTATGAACTGCGATCGTGAAGAGGCCAACCACACCAATGCCGATATGTCATTTACAGTGTTTGATTCCTTTTCCGGCGAGGCACAGTCCGTATACCTCATGCTCGACCAAAACAGAGCTGAGTCTGTAACCGATACGGCGATCGATGTGTTTGTTGGTGGCACAGTGGAAGAAATCAAAGCCACACAGCAGGATATGCACTTGATTTCCATGAAAATCAATACCGTTACACAGCCCGACAGCGGTTTCTTTGCAGCGCTGGAAAATGTGACGCCTGAGTCTTCTGTGCAGTTATTGACGATGAATGATGAAGAAATGGAAAGCTATATGTTCACCCTGCAGAATGGTTTGATGATGACGGTTTTGAACGTGATTGATAACCTGCCACCTGAAATAAGTGAACCACTGATGCTAGACATGGGTGCGGGTGGATTCTAATGCGATAGCGTTGGACAGGGTAATCCACTGTTCCATGCTCAACGTTTCACCCCGTACCTGAGGGCTTAAGCCCTGCGATTCCAGAACGCCCTGAAATGCTTCCGCCGTAATCGGTAGAACGCCTTTCAGGGCGTTCTGCATGGTTTTGCGTCGCATGGCAAAACTGGCACTAATCAAGCGCCATAGCAGTGTTTCATTTTTAACCGGCAGCGGCGGAGCATGCCGGAACGTGAGCGTTACAAACGCACTATCCACCTTAGGCGGCGGCGTGAAGGCTGATGCCGGAACAATCGTAATAATTTCCGGCTGGCTGTAATAGGCCGCACGAAGGCTCATCAAACCAAACGCTTTATCTCCGGGCATGGCCACCAGCTTGTCCCCTACTTCTTTTTGCACCATCACGGACATTTGCCGTACGCTTTGGTTGTTTTGAAAAAAGAGATCAAAAATCGGGGTTGTAATACTATAAGGTATATTGGCAACTACGCTAAACTCTCCGGTAAACGGTAGATCGTTAAAATTCAGTTTGCGGATATCGCTGCGAATTACTGTTAGATTCGAAAACTCTTCCTGCATGCGAATCAAGTTTGGGAGTAGTGCTGTATCAACTTCCACGGCCACAACCTGCGCGCCGGATTCACACAGTGCGCGTGTCAGCGTACCGGCACCCGGGCCGATTTCCAGCACATCATCCCCCGCCTTAACCCCGGATTTTAGCACGAGTGAGCGGAGCAGTTCCATATCGTATAAAAAATGCTGTCCAAGGTCTTTTTTATGCTGAACAGCAAATGGTTTAGGATTCTTCCTATTGCCGGATTTACGTTTCACGTCAATCCTCCGTATCGTCGATCTGCAATAGATCGCGCCCGACTGCATCGGCCAGCATTTGTATGCTCTGCTTCACATCCGCCTTTTGTACAGTTGTGCCTTCCAACACTGCTTCAAACCCAACCGGGCGGCCCGCAACTTCGGTGAGTGTTTTCGCGATCGTATCGGTCTTTTCCGGTTTTCTTAGGTTGGCGTAGGAAAATCCCTCCCGCGCCTTCGCTACACGAACACGGAAGACAGCGTTTTCCTCTCCCAAGAAATGTTCCCGTTTCAGGAGTCCGTAAATCGCAGGTTCTTTTGAAGCCAGGCGTTTCAGCGCTTGACTCCATATATCGGTATCGCTATAGAGCGGTTGTTTGTCGTCAGCGGCTACGGTTTCTTTTGCAACTGATGCTTCTGCCCGCACCGGTTCCCGCTTTGGCGGCTGAGGATAGCTTGTGACTGCCTGCGTGTCCTCTGCCTGTGTCTCTTGTTTGGTTACAGGCACCTGTGCTTGTAGCGCAATCTGCGGCTGCTCACGCAGTTTGATTTCCAACTCCGCTACGCGCTCTGCCAGCGCTGCATTATCTTCGCCGATATCATCCCGGCAGGCTTTCATGGCGGCAATCTCCAGCCCGATGCGCGGTGAGGATGCATAACGCAGTTCGCTGTCAGCGGTCATCAGACCGTTCATCATGCAAATCAGGCGTTCCTGCGAGAACTTTTCTGTTTGCTCGCGATAGCGCTTCTCGTCTTCCTCTGTGCTCTGTAAAAGTTTAGAAGCATCTTCCTTTACCACTTTCACGATTAACAGGGCGCGTAGATGGCGTGTCAATTCGCGCAGAAAGATTTGTGCTTCAAAACCGGCGCGAATCAGCTGATCGATACGCTCCATAACCATGCGTACATCCCTTGCCGCCAGCGCATCGGCAAATTCGAATAGAAAGTCCTTATCCGCCGCGCCGAGGATATCGCGTACGATTTCTGCTGTAACGGTATCATCCACTGCCGCAGATACGGCCATGTCTAGAATGCTCCAAGCATCGCGCATGGCACCTTCGGCTGCACGGGCTATCATTTGCAGGGCTTCAGGCTCTGCGGTAATATGCAGCTGCGCCAGTGCCTGCTCCATGCGTTCCTGTATCAATACAGCGGGAATACGCGAAATATCAAAGCGCTGAACACGGCTGAGTATGGTTGCCGGAATACGCTGTGGTTCGGTGGTTGCTAAAATGAACACCACATGTTCCGGCGGTTCTTCCAGCGTTTTCAGCAGCGCGTTGAACGCCGCTGTAGATAGCATATGGACTTCATCGATGATATACACCTTGTACTTGCCAAGTTGAGCCGGATAGCGTACTTGTTCCAGCAAATCGCGAATATTATCCACGGAGTTATTGCTTGCCGCATCCAGTTCAACAACATCCAGCGTACTTTCGGACAAAATGGCCTTGCATACCTCACAAACACCGCAGGGTTCCCCCTGGTTCGGCTGCAAGCAATTAATAGCGCGGCTCATAATCTTCGCCAGCGTGGTCTTCCCTGTGCCCTTAGACCCGCAGAACAGATACGCATGTGCAATTCTGCTCGTAGTAATCTGCCGAAGCAATGTCTTAACGACAGCGCCCTGGCCGATGACATCGGCAAACACATTGGGTCTCCATTCCCGGTATAACGCGCGATAAGCCATGGCACCCTCCGATTGTTATAGTAAGTAAAATGCGATGATGAAACGATTAGCAGTTTCTAAAACCCCTATCTACCAAAAGCAAAGGAGGCAAGAGGCGAAGCTTACTCATCTGTAAGTGACGCCCCTTGCCATCCTGAAGCTGACACTGCAGATGGGGGTTTAAGAAACGGTTGATTAGAAGTTTTCTACAAGTTCAATGTCCTTGTACTTGGGCATACCAGTCCCGGCGGGGATCAGCTTACCAATGATAACGTTCTCTTTCAGGCCCAGCAGTGGATCCACCTTGCCTTTGATGGCGGCATCGGTGAGTACGCGTGTGGTTTCCTGGAAGGACGCTGCCGAGAGGAAGCTTTCCGTTGCCAGCGATGCCTTGGTAATACCCAGCAGGATACGCTTGGCGATGGCAGGACGCAGACCTGCTTCAATCGGTGCGCGGTTGGCTTCTTCAAAGCGGAAGATATCCACAAGCGCTCCGGGCAGGAGGTTGGTATCGCCGCAGTCCTCTACGCGAACCTTGCGCAGCATCTGGCGAACGATAATCTCGATATGCTTATCGGAGATGTTAACGCCCTGCTGGCGGTATACGCTAAGCACTTCACGCAGCAGGTAATCCTGAACGGCTTTCACGCCGAGGATGCGCAGCAAATCGTGCGGGTTGATCGAGCCTTCGATCAGCTCGTCACCGGCTTCAACCATCTGGCCTTCTTCAACCTTCAGGCGGCTGCCGTAGTTAATCGTATAGGATTTCTGCTCTGTAACGTCATCCGGGTTGGTGACAGTCACTTCACGCTTACGCTTGTTCTCGCCGATGGACACCTTACCGCTGATTTCTGCAAGGGTCGCATCGCGCTTGGGTTTACGGGCTTCAAACAGCTCTTCAACACGGGGAAGACCCTGTGTAATATCATCGCCGCCAGCAACGCCGCCGGTATGGAATGTACGCATGGTCAGCTGCGTGCCCGGTTCGCCGATGGCCTGTGCTGCGACGATACCTACCGCTTCACCCACATCTACCGGCTCGCCGGTGGCAAGGTTAGCGCCATAGCAACGGGCACAAACGCCCGTTTCATTGCGGCAAGTTAGCACGCTGCGGACCTGCGCTTTTTTCACGCCGGCGTTTACGATGTTTTTGGCTTTCTGGTTGGTAATCAGTTCGTTGAGCGCGACCAGAATTTCCCCGGTTTCGGGATCTACGATATCCTCTGCCGCAACACGGCCGACCAGACGGTCGTCCAAGCTCTCAATCACCTGATTGTTGATGGAGATTTCCTCCAGCGTGATGCCGCGAACCTTTTCACTGCCATGGGCAAAGCAATCCAGTTCACGAACGATAACTTCCTGTGATACGTCGACCAGACGACGGGTCAGATAACCGGAGTCTGCGGTACGCAGCGCGGTGTCAGCCAGCGATTTGCGGCTACCATGTGAAGACAGGAAGAACTCAAGCACCGACAGACCTTCGCGGAAGTTGGCGCGGATAGGAAGCTCGATGGTTTTACCGGAGGGCGATGCCATCAGGCCACGCATACCGGCGAGCTGTGCAATCTGTGATGCACTACCACGGGCGCCGGAGTCTGTCATCATACGGATAGGATTGCGTTCGTCCAGGCCCGGCAGAATCATACTTCTGAGCTTTGCGGTAGTGCCGCTCCATACATCAATAACTGCGCGGTAACGCTCGTCTTCGGAAAGCATGCCCATGAAGAAGTTATCGTTGATCTCGGTAACCTGTTCTTCGGCTTCTTCCAGCATTTCTGCCTTTTCCGGCGGTACTTTGATGTCGGCAACGGATACGGTGATCGCGCCGCGTGTGGAATACTGGAAGCCGAGGGCTTTCATGGCATCCAGCACTTCTGCCGTTACATGAATGCCGTGCTGCTGGTAGACCTGGTCAACAATTTTGCCAAGGTCTTTTTTGCCGCAGAGGGTATCGACTTCCAAGGCGAACATATCGTCCAGGTTTTTACGCGGTTTGCGGCCGATATCCTGTGGGATAACTTCGTTGAGGATCAGCGTACCCAGAGTGCAGTCAACAACTTTTGTCCCGGTTTGGCCTTCGAATGTGCGGGTAAGGCGCACGCGAATCGGCTGCTGCAGGGTGATGTTTTTTGTCTGGTAGGCCATCATTGCCTCTTCATAGTTAGAGAAAACAGGGATGTCCTTAAGCTCCAGCGTTTCGCGTTTCGGCCAGGTCATTGTCAGATAATAGCAGCCAATAACCATGTCCTGCGAAGGCGACATGACGGGTTTGCCGTCCTGCGGTTTTAAGATATTGTTATGCGCCAGCATCAGGAAGCGGGCTTCCGCCTGTGCTTCCATAGACAGCGGTACGTGCACGGCCATCTGGTCACCGTCAAAGTCGGCGTTGTAGGCCGTACAGACCAGCGGATGCAGTTTGATGGCGCGACCTTCGACCAATACAGGTTCAAAGGCCTGAATGCCCAAGCGGTGCAGTGTAGGTGCGCGGTTGAGGAGCACGGGATGCTCTTTAATCACGTTTTCAAGGATATCCCAAACTTCGGGACGGCCTTTTTCCACCATACGCTTGGCGTTTTTACCATGGTGTGCGTATTTCAGCGCGACCAGGCGTTCAATTACGAACGGCTTAAACAGCTCCAGCGCCATTTCCTTGGGCAAGCCGCACTGGTAAAGCTTGAGTTCCGGACCAACAACGATAACCGAACGGCCGGAATAGTCAACACGTTTACCCAGCAGGTTCTGGCGGAAACGGCCTTGCTTACCACGCAACAGGTCGGACAGTGATTTAAGAGCACGGTTACCGGGGCCGGTGACCGCACGGCCGCGACGGCCATTATCAATCAGTGCATCGACAGCTTCCTGCAGCATGCGCTTTTCATTGCGAACAATGATATCCGGCGCATCAAGCTCCAACAGCCGTTTCAGGCGGTTGTTGCGGTTGATAACGCGGCGGTACAGGTCATTCAGGTCACTGGTGGCGAAACGGCCACCATCCAGCTGCACCATGGGGCGCAGATCCGGCGGGATGACCGGAACAACATCCAGAATCATCCACTCGGGGCGGTTGCCGCTCTGGCGGAAGGCTTCGACCACTTCCAGGCGTTTGACTGCGCGGGAGCGTTTCTGGCCTTCGGTTTCGCGGTCGCGTTCTTTTTCAACGAGCTCGGCAATATCCTTCTTGAGCTTTTCGCTGATTGCGTCCAGATCTAACTCCAGCAGCATATTCTTCACAGCTTCGGCACCCATACCGGCGCGGAACGAACCACGGCCGTGCTGAGCTTCCAGCTCACGATACTTTGCATCGGTGATCAGCTCATACTTTTTCAGACCTGTCACCTTGGAATCGCCGGGATCCAGCACGATGAAGCTTGCAAAGTAGAGTACTTTTTCCAGCGCACGAGGGCTGATATCAAGCAGCATACCCATACGGCTGGGAATCCCCTTGAAATACCAGATGTGGCTGACGGGTGCGGCCAGTTGGATGTGGCCCATACGCTCACGGCGTACCTTGGCACGCGTTACCTGCACACCGCACTTGTCGCAAATCTTGTTTTTGTCTTTGAATTTGATTCTTTTATACTTACCGCAGTTACATTCCCAGTCCTTCGTCGGCCCAAAGATGCGTTCGCAGAACAGTCCATCTCGTTCGGGCTTCAAGGTGCGGTAGTTAATGGTTTCGGGCTTCGAGACTTCACCAAAGCTCCAGTTGAGGATCTTCTCCGGCGATGCCATTCCTATCTGTATCGAATCAAGGTTCGTCAGTTCAAACAAAGTTTGACACTCCTTTCGGGTATTGGACAATCATGTTAATGGTACGATCTTTACGGCGTTGCCGGAAACGTTATTTGGTATCAATATCGTCCGCAGCTTTGTCGTCCGGGCTGTGATCGTCTTCCCCGTCCAGGTCGATTTCCAGATCATCGTCCAGATCCATGTTGAAATCATCCAGATCGTCGTCTTCGATAAAGTCGATGTCTTCCAGCGCTTCTTCATCGATGGTCTCTTCCACGTCTTCCGTCTCAACAGGCTTGTCTTCCTGTTCCTGCTCGACTTGACGCACCGGCATGGTGATTTCTTCGGCATCGTCGTCTTCCAGTTCGCGGATGATGATCTCGTTTTTCATGCTGTCCATCACGCGGATATCCAGCGAAAGCGATTGCAGTTCCTTCAGCAGAACCTTGAAGCTCTCCGGCACGCCCGGCGAGGGGATGTTGGTGCCTTTTACGATGGCTTCGTAGGTCTTCACACGACCGACAATATCATCGGATTTGACGGTGAGGATTTCCTGCAACGTATTGGCCGCCCCGTAGGCTTCCAGCGCCCAGACTTCCATTTCACCGAAACGCTGACCACCGAACTGGGCTTTACCGCCAAGTGGCTGCTGCGTAACCAGCGAGTAGGGGCCGACGGAACGCGCATGCATTTTGTCGTCCACCAAGTGGTGAAGTTTCAAGAAGTACATGATGCCAACGGTGACGCGGTTTTCAAAGGCATCGCCTGTGCGGCCGTCGTATAGCATCGTTTTGCCGTCGGGATTCATATTGGCTTTTTCAAGCGTCTCCCTGATTTCGGAGTAGTGCGCCCCATCAAATACCGGGGTCGCCACATGCCAGCCAAGGGCTTTAGCAGCCATGCCCAAGTGCACTTCCAGCACCTGACCAATGTTCATGCGCGAAGGCACGCCCATCGGGTTCAACACGATTTGCAGGGGGGTGCCATCGGGCATGAAAGGCATGTCTTCCTGCCGCAGAATGCGGCTGACAACACCTTTGTTACCGTGGCGGCCTGCCATTTTATCGCCAACGCTGATTTTGCGCTTCTGTGCAATATAGACGCGAACCATTTCGTTCACGCCGGGGCTGAGCTCATCCTTGCTTTCACGGGTGAAGGTTTTCACGTCCACCACGATGCCGCCTTCACCGTGCGGTACGCGCAAGCTTGTATCGCGCACTTCGCGGGCTTTTTCACCGAAGATTGCGCGCAGGAGGCGTTCTTCTGCCGTCAGATCGGTTTCGCCCTTGGGCGTCACTTTACCGACCAGAATATCACCGGCCTGGACTTCCGCGCCGATACGAACGACACCGAACTCATCCAAGTCTTTCACGGCATCCTCGCCGACGTTTGGAATATCGCGGGTGATTTCTTCGGAACCGAGCTTGGTTTCGCGGGCTTCGGATTCGAACTCTTCAATATGTATGGAGGTGTACTTATCTTCGCGTACCAGCTCTTCACTGATCAGGATTGCATCCTCGAAGTTATAACCCTCCCAGGACATGAACCCAATCAGCACGTTACGGCCGAGGCCGATTTCGCCATATTCCGTCGAAGGTCCGTCAGCAATCAGATCGCCTTTAGTAATCGTTTCTCCGGCGTATACGCGCGGACGCTGATTGATGCAAGTTCCCTGGTTGCTACGAGCAAACTTTTGCAAGTGATAGGTATGTTCTTCATTGTTCTTGTCAGCAACGATTACCTGATCGCCGGCGACTTTCTTGACTACGCCGTCTTCTTTGGCGAGCAAGACCACGCCGGAATCCTGTGCAGCCTTGAACTCCATACCGGTACCGATAATCGGTGCTTCCGGCTTGAGCAGCGGAACCGCCTGGCGCTGCATGTTGGAGCCCATCAGCGCACGGTTGGCATCGTCGTTTTCAAGGAACGGAATCATTGCCGTTGCAACGGATACCACCTGCCGGGGGCTGACATCAATGAAGTCAACCTGATCGGCATGCACTTCGATGATTTCAGACTTGTCACGAACCGTAACACGTTCGTTGACAAACGCGCCGTTTTTCTCAAGCGGCTCATTTGCCTGTGCGACTTTGTAAAAGTCTTCTTCATCGGCAGTCATGTAGACGATTTCTTCGGTTACACGGCCGTTTTTCTTGTTCACACGGCGGTACGGGGCTTCAATGAAGCCGTACTCATTGATGCGGGCATAGGTCGCCAGCGAGCCGATCAGACCGATGTTGGGGCCTTCAGGCGTTTCAATAGGACAGATGCGCGCGTAGTGGCTGTAGTGCACATCGCGGACTTCAAATGAAGCGCGATCGCGGTTCAGACCGCCAGGCCCAAGGGCCGACAAACGGCGTTTGTGCGTCAGTTCTGCCAGCGGGTTGGGCTGATCCATGAACTGCGACAGCTGCGAAGACCCGAAGAACTCCTTGATCGCTGCGCTGACCGGACGGATGTTAATCAGCTCGCCGGGGCGCACATCATTGGCATCCTGAATGGCCATACGTTCGCGCACAACGCGCTCTAAGCGGGACAGGCCGATACGAATCTGGTTTTGCAGCAGCTCACCTACGCTGCGCAGGCGGCGATTGCCCAGGTGATCGATATCATCGGTGTGACCCACGCCATACGGCAGACCCAGCAGATAGCTGACAGAGGCGACGATGTCGTCCGTCAAAATACGCTTGGGTACCAGGCTGTTCAGGTTTTCTGCGATGTTCTGCTTGAGCAGTTCTTCACTGTCGCCGCTGGCTTCCAGAATCTGCATCAGTGTCGGATAGTGCACCATTTCCAGCACACCAACATCCTTGGGATCAAACGGTAGATACTCGTTTGCTTCCACAAAGTTGTTACCGACAACCTTCAGCGTGCGGCTTTCCAGCTTGATCGTAACGGAGTTGATTCCGCTGTTCTGGATGGCCTTGGCTGTTTCTTTGTCGATTTTTTTGCCAGCCTTGACAAACACTTCACCATCCTGCGGGCTGACAATATCATCAGCAGCCACCTGATCCTGAATGCGCTTGGCAATGGAAAGCTTTTTATTGAACTTATAGCGGCCCACACGCATCAAATCGTAGCGCTTCGGGTCGAAGAACAACGAGTTGAGCAGGCTCTGTGCGCTGTCGCGCGTCGGCGGTTCGCCGGGCTTCTGCCGCTTGTAGATTTCGATCAGGCCTTCGTCCTGGTTTTGAGCATTATCGCCGCGCTGCAGCGTGGACATTAAGCGTTCTTCCTCACCAAAGAGGTTGACGATGTCCGAATCGGTGCCGTAGCCAAGCGCACGCAAAAGAACCGTAATCGGCAACTTGCGCGCACGGTCAATGCGTACCCAGAGTACGTCGTTGGAATCTGTCTCAAACTCCAGCCATGCACCGCGATTGGGGATTACGGTCGTTGAAAACAGGTGTTTACCTGTTTTGTCGATCGAATCGGAATAATAGACGCCCGGCGAGCGAACCAGCTGGCTGACGATAACACGCTCCGCACCGTTGATTACAAACGTGCCATGTTCGGTCATCAGCGGGAAATCACCCATGAAGACATCGGATTCCTTAATTTCGCCCGTTTCGCGATTCTTAAGCCGTGCAAACACTTTCAAAGGCGCGGCATAGGTCATGTCGCGTTCCTTGCAGCGTTCCACGCTGTTTTTCGGCTCATCAAGTGAGTAATCTACGAATTCAAGGACCAAATTATCCGTATAATCGTTTATCGGTGAGACATCGGCTAGCACCTCGCGGAGGTCTTCTTGCAGGAAGCGTCGATAACTGTTCTTTTGCACCTCTATCAGATCTGGCATATCCAAAACTTCTTCGATGCGAGAGAAGCTCATTCGCTTTCTCAGTTTCCCCATTTGAACCTCGTGCACCATAAATGATATCACCCCTCATGTTCTTGCACCGGACCGTATGCCTGCGTTTCTATGCCGCCAGGATTTGACAGTTGCTTTTTGCTTTAGCAAGCTGTAAAATACTGATTGCGGGCTTATTTTCCACCGCAAACAGACGATACTAATGCAATTTTATATTTTAGCATTGAACCAGTCTATAGTCAAGCGATTCCGCGAAATTCGCAGACTATATTCGCACATTGCATAAGCAGGAGAAAAATATGGTAAAATACGGTCAAATCACGGACAAAAACAACCAAACCGGCAGAATCACCGTTCGCTTTTCCCGGCCGGAAGCCTGTGGCAGCTGCAAAGCCTGCGGCACAGGGGCCGGCAACAGCGAAGTCAGCTTTCCATCCGAGCACAATGTTGGTGAATGGGTGCGTGTAGAGCTTCCAGAAAACCGCTTTGTACAGGCAACCACCCTAGTGTACATCATTCCCCTGGTCGGCCTGTTTCTTGGTCTTTTACTGGGCTGGCTGATTGCCGGAGGCTCCGATCTGGTCATGGTAGTCAGCGCGGTCGTCGGTCTGCTCGTAGCATTTGTAATACTCTATCTAATCGATAAGTTCGTGTCTAAAAAGCCCGAATGGACCCCTGTCATCACCGCCGTTTACCCGGAGAAACCAAGCGAGTCAGGCATGGATTGCGGAGTATCATAATATAAGAGCACAGCAAAACAGCGTGTTCACTGTGAGGTTATGACAAATTCATTCCGTTTGAGATTTCTTTGTATTCTTTTTAGTATACTTATGTTATAATGCGTTTGTTAATAATTGTGCGAACCGTAGCCGATAATCGTATAGTATGCCCATGTTATTGGGCTGTTTATAGAAAATGGCGAATGAACACGGTATGCCATTAACATTAACATACGGAGTATTCTTGCGCTGCAAAGAACATACGCTTGAAAGGCATTTGCTTTTTTCGGATGCTGAAGATCCCGCAGCATAAAAGGAGGAAATACTATGACAGACGCTGCGCAGACGAAACTGAAAATCATCCCACTCGGCGGCGTTGACGAATTCGGTAAAAATATCACCGTCGTAGAATATGGTGACGATATCATCGTCGTCGATTGCGGCTCCATATTCCCGGAAGCGGACATGCTAGGTGTGGATCTGGTTATTCCCGATGTTTCGTATCTGATTAAGAACAGGGAAAAGATTCGCGGCATGTTTATTACGCACGGACACGAGGACCACATCGGGGCTACCCCCTATGTGCTTAGACAAGTACCTGTGCCGCTGTATGGTACGAAGCTGACCCTGGCGCTCATTGATTTAAAACTCAAAGAGCATCGCCTGCCCGGTGTACAGCTCAATGTTGTCAAAGCACCGGATGTTGTTCAGGTCGGTTGCTTCTCTGTACAGTTTGTACACGTCAACCACTCCATTGCCGATGCCGTATCGCTGGCGATTACCAGCCCGGCGGGTACCGTGGTGTTTTCCGGTGACTTTAAGATTGACTATACGCCCATCAAGAGCGATGTAACCGATCTTGCCACCTTCGCAGAGCTCGGCCGAAAAGGCGTGCTCGCCTTTATGTGCGATTCGACGAACGTTGAACGCAAAGGCTACACCATGAGTGAAACCCGCATTTCCCAGACCTTCATTGACCAGTTCCAACTGGCCAAAGGACGCGTGTTTGTGGCGATGTTTGCCAGCAATGTGCACCGCGTTCAAATGGTTGTGGATTCCGGTTTGCTGTTTGGTCGCAAGGTCTGCTTTGTGGGCCGTAGTATGGTTAACGTTTCCCGCGTGGCTATGTCCATCGGCGAGCTTGTCATCCCATCAGAGAATCTGGTGGACATTGATGATTTGAACAATTACGCCGATGAAGAAATTTTAATCATTACCACCGGCAGCCAGGGCGAAGCCATGGCAGGCCTGACACGTATGGCCTACGGCGAACACCGCAAGCTGCAGATTAAGCCAACGGACATGGTTATCATTTCCGCCAGTCCCATTCCCGGCAATGAGAAGCCGATTGCGCGCGTCATCAACCAGCTGTACCGCTGCGGCGCCAACGTGATCTACGGCCAGATTGCCGAAGTGCACGTTTCCGGCCACGCTTGCCAGGAAGAGCTAAAGCTATTGCATGTACTGCTCAAACCCAAATACTTTGTCCCTGTCCACGGCGAATACTCCAAGCTTTGGCAGCATGCTGAGCTTGCAGAATCCGTTGGCACGCCCAGTGAAAACATTGTGATCCCTGAGCGCGGACAAGTGATTGAGATGAGCGAAGATAGCCTTGCCATTACCGGTATCGTGCCCACTGGCGGCGTACTGGTTGACGGTTTGGGTATCGGCGATGTTGGTAATGTCGTTCTGCGTGACCGCAAGCACTTGAGCCAGGATGGTCTGATTATCGTCGTCATGGCTATCAACCGCGACGAAGGTAAACTCGTCAGCGGCCCGGATATTGTCAGCCGCGGCTTTGTGTATGTACGCGAAAGCGAAGACATTATTGAAAACGCGCGCGAACTGACACGCTTCATCATCGCCAGCTATTCAAGCCTTGATGGCAGCGAGTGGCAGACCATGAAGAATCGAATCAAGGACGAACTGCACCGCTATATCTTTGAAAAGATTAAACGGAATCCGATGATCCTGCCGATTATCATGGAAACCTAATCAGTTTACACGCTATAGAAAAGGGATGAAGCATTGCGCTTCATCCCTTTTTAATGCTGTCTGCAACAGCGTCTTTCAGGCTGTAGAGTCCCGGTGGTTGGTGAATCAGGTACGCTGCGCCGCGAAGCGCGCCTCTGGCAAACAATGCACGGTTTTCCGCGCGGTGTGTGAAGATGATTTCTTCTCCGTCGCCGTAGAACCCCACTTCGTGCTCGCCGGATACGGTTCCACCGCGAACGGCGTGAATGCCGATCTCATTGGTGTGCCGCTCCCCTATGTTCCCATGCCGACCGAATACCGGCGATAACCAATCGCGATCCTCGCGAATCGCATCAGACAGCATCAGCGCAGTACCGCTGGGGCTATCCACCTTACGGTTGTGATGCTTTTCAATGATCTCAATATCAAAATCATCTCCAAGCATATGCGAGGCCATGGCAGCCAGTTGAGCCAGTACATGCACCCCGAAGCTCATATTTGCACTTTGCAAAATGGGCAGCGTTTCCGCTGCTTTTTTAATCTGCGCCAGTTGCTGCTTTGTATACCCGGTCACGCAAAGCACCAACGGCGTGCCGGACTTTTGTCCAAAGTCAAGCAATGCGTCCAGGTTGTCCGCAACGGAAAAATCAATCAACACATCTGCTTTGTCCGGAATCTGCTGGTAAGTACGGACCAGCGGAAAATCGCCCGTTTGTACTTGCAGTGTAGCGTCCACACCGCACACAATATCGATCGCCGAGGCTTTCGCAGCCTGGGTCAGTTCTTTGCCCATGCGGCCAAGTGCACCACTGATGATAATCTTCATAGCGTATTCCTCTATACCAGGCCCAGACCGATGAGCGCATCCATCAGGATTTCACGGTTTGAACTGCTGATCTCGTAAAGCGGCAGGCGGAGTTCTCCGCTGCACAAACCCAGAATTTCCATTGCGGCTTTGCACGGAATGGGATTGACCTCGTTAAACAGCGCACGGTTGATGGGCATCAGTTCCATTTCCAGTGCCAGCGCTTTTTCCGTATCTCCTTGCAGGTACGCGTTAACCATCGCATACAGCTTGTCCGGGATAAAGTTCGCTGCTACGGACACCGTACCCTGTGCACCCATGGACAGCAGCGCGTAGTTCATGTCATCGTTGCCGGAGTACATGGACACCTGCGTGCCTTTGACGGCTGCAAACTTCTCCATAATGGTTGGATAGTCGTAGCTGGATTCCTTGACACCGACAAACTTCTCACACTGCGCCAGTTGATGCAGCAAATCCGGCTGGATATCAATCCCGGTACGGGTGGGAACGTTATAGATGACGATTGGAAGCTCGGTGCTCTCCGCAATGGTCATAAAGTGCCTGTATAGGCCTTCGCGGTTAGACTTATTATAGTACGGCGTTACCACAAGCTGCGCCGCGCAGCCCATTCCTTCGTAACGCTTCGCCGTTTCAATGACATGGCGCGTATCGTTGCTGCCTGTTCCTGCGATAATCTGCAAGCGGCCATCCGCCACTTCACAGCAGGTGCGGACAACCAGTTCGCATTCGTCAGCCGTCATAGTGGCCGGTTCGCCGGTTGTACCGCAGGCGATAATCGCGGCCGTTCCCGCTTTGATTTGCATTTCAACCAAACGCTTTACCGCGTCAATATCTACCTTGCCATCTCGAAACGGTGTTACCAGTGCAACACCGCTGCCTTGAAAAATTGCAGCCATTGTTTCGCTCCCTCTAGATATAGCCAAGCTTGTGCAGGTATTCTGCGCTGAGTACGCCGCCGCCAGCCGCGCCGCGCACGGTGTTATGGCTTAGACAAACAAACTTGTAATCCATAACGGCGTCTTCACGCAGCCTGCCGATGGTAATACCCATGCCGTTTTCAAAATCACGGTCCAGGCGGGTTTGCGGTCGGTCCGGTTCGGACATATACTTTAAAAACTGAGCGGGGCTGGACGGCAAATCCATCCCGGCGGTAGCCGGAACAGCCGTTTTCCAGCACTCCAGAATCTGTTCCATGGTCGGTTTATGCTTAAATTTCACGCTGACGGCGGCCAGGTGGCCATCCGAGCAGGGAACACGCAGGCACTGCGCACTGATGATAGGTAAACTGGCACTTGCAATATGCCCATCTTTTACCTTACCGAATATCTTCATCGGTTCAACTTCGCTCTTTTCATCCTCACCGGGAATCAGCGGATTGATATTATCAATCATTTCCGGCCAGGTTTCAAAGGTTTTTCCTGCGCCGCTGATCGCCTGATAGGTGCACACATTCATCGCAAGCGGCTCAAACTGCATAAGCGGCCAGAGTGCCGGCACATAGCTTTGAATGCTGCAATTGGGCTTGACAGCGATAAACCCATGTTTGGTTCCCAGCCGTTTTCGCTGGGCTTCAATCGCCTGGGCATGATTGCCGTTTATTTCGGGAATCAGCATCGGCACATCATCTAAGCCACGGCAGGCGCTGTTGTTGCTGATGACAGGGATTTCCGCCATGGCATACGCATCTTCCAGCGCGCGGGTTTCGGGTTTAGACAGTGCGATGGCACAAAATACAAAATCAACCTTCTGTTGTATCGCTTGGATATCCGCTGCATCCATCACAGTCATATCTCCGATGGCCTGCGGAATGGGCGTCGAAAATGCCCAGCGGCCTTCCATCACATCACGATACGTTTTGCCTGCGCTGCGCTTGCTGGCAGCAAGACAGGTAACCTGAAACCAAGGGTGATCCTTCAGTAGCAGCACAAAGCGCTGCCCTACCATACCGGTCGCCCCAATAATTCCTACACGAACCATAGCGTTCCCCTACTTTCGCCTGATTGTTCCACGAGTTTAGCATGCCCTGCCTACGTTGTCAATTACGCTCAAGGCTTTACAGCGCCTCTAGCGCGGTATGTAAAAGCGCTGATAAACGCTCCGGATCGGCCTTGCCTTTCGTCGCTGCCATAGCCTTACCCATGAGGGCGCGTTCCACGGTGACTTTGCCCTTTTTGTAGCTTTCAACCATGGCCGTGTTTTGCAACAGTACTGCGTTAACTGCCTCCATCAACATAGCATCATCTGATACGGCAAACAGTGAATTGGCTTCTGCGTAAGCCTCGGGATCGCAGTCGGATACAAACATCTCGGCCAGGATTTTCTTTCCAGTTGAGCTGTTGACGCGGCTGTCCACCAATAGATCGCTTAGCTTTGCCAGATTGACAGGCGAGATCGGTAGCGATTCGATGCCTTCTACCGCAGCTTCACCGTTTTTCTCAGCTTCGGCTGCCTTGGCGGACAGGATGGCAAAGACCTCACCTTGCAGCAAGTTGGCAACGCTGATGGCTGACTTGGCCGCAGCGGCTGCAAGTTCAAAGTAATCCGCCAGCCAGCGTTCGCTGGTCAGCTGTTCCGCCGCATAGGCAGAAAGACCATAGTTTGACATATACGCGTCTCTGCGAGCATCGGGCAGCGCTGGAATTTCCGCTTTGATCTGTTCCATTTGTGCATCGGTCAGCCGAACTTCCGGCAGATCAGGGTCCGGAAAATAGCGATAGTCGGCGGAGTTCTCCTTACGACGCATGCTGGAGGTCTTCCCCGTTTTTTGATCGTAGCGCCTGGTTTCCTGAACGATCTCCTCGTCACTTTCCACGGCCGCCACTTGCCGATCAAACTCGGCTTTAATGGCACGCTCCACACTCTGGAAAGAGTTCAGGTTCTTCATCTCGGTGCGTACGCCGAAAGGCTCTCCCGGCTGCCGAATGGAAAGGTTGACATCGCAGCGCAAACTGCCTTCGTTCATCCGGCAGTCACTGACCCCAATATAGGTAAGTATCGCGCGAATTTTGCGCAGATAGGCGACCGCCTCCTCAGCAGAGCGCATATCCGGCTCGGATACGATTTCAATCAGCGGAATGCCGCAGCGGTTCATATCCAGCAGTGTGCCGTTCTCCTCATCATGGAGCAGTTTTCCGGCATCCTCCTCAATATGGATGCGCGTAATGCCGATTTTCTTTTCTCCCTTTGATGTTTGCACCGTCAGCCATCCATTTTCACAAATCGGTTGATAAAACTGGCTGATTTGATAGGCCTTTGGCAGATCGGGATAAAAGTAGTTTTTCCGGTCAAACCGGCTGCGGTGATGCACATTGCAGTTGAGCGCAAATCCGGCTTTGGCTGCATAATGTAGTACCTGTTCGTTGAACACAGGCAATGCACCGGGCAAGCCCATACACACCGGGCATACGTTGGTATTCGGCTCGGCACCGAACTCCGCCCTGCACGTACAGAACACTTTGCTTTCGGTTTGCAGTTCCACATGGGCTTCCAGTCCTATGACCATTTCCCAGCTCATTGCTCGCTGCCCCCTTTGTGTTGTTCGTAGGGCCGTAATCCGGCGTTGGGTTTGCAGTGTATTTCATAGGTATTGGCAATGGAAAGCAGCTTTTGCAGGCTGTTCTTTGCACCCAGCAAACTCATGCCGACCGGAAGCGTATCTCCATCATCAACCGTAGTCCCGCAGGGCACGCTCAGCGCTGGCAGGCCGGTCAGATTGGCCGTCACGGTGTACAAATCCCCCATGTACATTTCCATGGGATCATCTGTTTTAGCACCAATGCGGAATGCAACCGTTGGTGCAACGGGCGTAAGCACCGCGTCGCAGCTTTGCAGCACTTCCATATACTCGTGCCGCAGCAAATCACGCGCCTGCTGTGCTTTGAGATAGTACTGATCCTGATACCCGCTGGATAGCGCAAAGGTTCCCAGCATGATACGGCGCTTTACTTCCAGTCCAAAGCCCTCTTCGCGACTTTTGCGGTACAGTTCGTCCAGCGATTCATAGTGTGATGTGCGGTAGCCATAGCGAATGCCGTCAAAGCGCGCTAAATTGCTGGATGCTTCCGCGCTGGAAAGCACATAATACGCCGACAGCGCATAGCGGATGGAGGGGATGCTAACTGTGGTGATCGTTGCCCCTAAATCTTTTAGTTGCTGGACGGCCTTTTGAATGGCATCGTTCACCGCGGGTGATAAGCCTTCACCAAAGCATTCCTCAGGCATTCCGATGGTCGTCCCGATCAACGAATCGCCGGGCATCAGCGAGAAATCAAGCGGGATAGTTTGATCACTGGTGGCATCGTGCGTATCGTATCCGCTGATGATCTCCATCATCAGCGCGGCATCCTCTGCAATCTTCGTGATCGGCCCGATTTGGTCCAGCGAGCTGCCAAACGCCACCAGCCCATAGCGGCTCACGGTGCCATAGGCGGGTTTTACACCGGCTACGCCGCAAAACGATGCAGGCTGCCGTATGCTGCCGCCCGTATCGCTGCCAAGTGCAACCGGCACCATGCCAGCTGCTACTGCGGCCGCCACACCACCGGACGAACCGCCCGGCACGCGCTGAAGCGCCCAGGGGTTACGGCATACGCCAAACGCACTGTTTTCGTTGGATGAACCCATCGCATATTCGTCCATGTTCAACTTACCAAGAATCGGCATACCAGCCGCTTTGATTTTTTCAGTCACGGTCGCATCATACGGCGATACAAAGTCTTTAAGCATTTGAGACGCGCAGGTGGAAACCTTGTCCTTGACTAAAATGTTGTCCTTTAAGGCAACGGGAATGCCATCAAGCTTTGATAACAATTCCCCTTCCGCGCGCCGCTGGTCACTTAGCTTAGCTTCCGCTAAGGCAGACTGCGTATACACTGCTAAAAACGCATGAATGTCGCTATCTAGCTCTGCAATACGGTCCAGGCAGGCCTGTGTAATCGCGGTGGAAGTCAGGTCTCCGCTTTCCAGCGCGTCTACAAGCGCTTTCACCGTCATTTGGCATATCTTCTGTGCTTGTTTCATCTGCTTTCCACCTCCTACTCAAATGTCTTTGGTACAGTAATGCATTGGCCGACCGTCGTCTTAGCGTTCATCAGCACTTGTGCTACCTTAAAGCTGTCTCCCACTTTGTCCGGCCGTACATTCACACTTTTTTGTGTAGGGTCATACGGTACAGGCGGCGCTTTTTTCTCCAGTGTTTCCAGCTCACCGGCAAACTCCACAATGCCAAGGAAGTCCTTATCCAAGGCTTGCTCATCGCTATCCGATAGACTGAGCATGCTAAGAAGCGCTGTATTCTGCACCGTCTCCCGCGTCATTTGCTGCAAGTGCTCTTCCCGTAGTTCATCGGCGGAGTTCACGCCGAGTTTCAGTTCTTCCAGCTGTTTGGCATCAACAAAATCCGGCGCGTCGGTCATCAGGCAGCTTGCATCCTTGGTTTTGGGGAAGGCAATTACCTCACGCACGGAGCTTGCTCCCGTCATCAGCATACAGAAGCGATCCAGCCCAAAGGCAAACCCGGCATGCGGCGGCGTTCCATAGCGGAAAGCCCCCATCATAAAGCCGAAGCGTTCTTTGGCTTCCTCTTTGGAAAAGCCCAGGGCATCGAATACCTTGCTTTGAATATCGTGTCTGTGTATTCTCACGCTGCCGCTGCCAAGCTCGATACCGTTCAAGACCACATCGTACGCCTGAGAGCGCACCTGCGCCTTGGTGGCATCGTCGGCCATCAGGTCAATATCCTCTAAAAACGGCATCGTAAAGGGATGATGCATGGCGGCGAAGCGTTTTTCATCTTTTTTGTATTCGAACATCGGGAAATCCGTAACCAGTGCAAACTGAAATGCGTGTTTGTCGATCAAGTTCATCAACTCCGCGCAGCGGACACGCAGGGCAGACAGTGTTTTGCGGGCCACATCCAACTCATCTGCGCAAAACAGAAGAAAGTCGCCCGCCTGCAAGTCCGTAGCCGCTTCCAGCGCTTTCCAAGCATCTTCGCTGAAATACTTGGGCAAAATGGAGTTGATTTCGCATTCGTCCTTACAAAGCACCCAAGCCATGCCTTTTGCACCATGGTTGATCGCAAACTTCGTCAATTGCTCGATGGTTGTCCGCGTAAAGACGTTTCCCCCGCCCTTGACGTTGATTGCGCGTACTACACCGCCAGCCTGTAAGGCCGACTTAAATACGCTGAAGGACGATTGTGCGGCGATGTCCGATACATCCACAATCGGCAGATCAAAGCGCAGGTCAGGTTTATCGTTGCCGTAACCATCCATGGCTTCCTGCCAGGTTATACGCTTGAAGGGTCTTTCCAGCTTGCGTTCCATCACCCGTTCATAAATTTGCGTAAACATGGTTTCAAGATACGTTAGCATATCTTCCTGATGGACAAAGCTGCACTCTAAATCAACCTGCGTAAACTCCGGCTGACGATCAGCGCGCAGGTCTTCGTCTCGAAAGCACCTGGCGACCTGATAGTACTTATCAATCCCGGACACCATGAGCAGCTGTTTATAAATTTGCGGGCTTTGCGGTAATGCGTAGAAAGTTCCCGGATGAATCCGGCTGGGTACCAGATAATCACGCGCGCCCTCCGGTGTGGATTTGCACAAAATGGGTGTATCGACATTCAAAAATCCGTCATTGGTGAGTATAGTTTCCGTTTCGCGCTGTATTTTAGCACGCAGTTGTAAGTTACGCAGCATGTGCGTGCGCCGCAGATCCAGATAGCGGTACTTAAGCCGCAGTTCTTCCCGCACGGTTTCGGAATCTTCAATCGGAAATGGCAGGGTGTCTGCCTCTGAAAGTATGGACAGACTTTCGGCGACCAGCTCAACCTCGCCCGTGGGAATCAGAGGATTGTAGGTTTCCTCATCCCGGTGACGAATCGTGCCGGTAATCTGTACCACGGTTTGATTATGCAGCCGCTCTGCCAGGGCAAAGCCTTCGCTGTCGATGCTTGACTTATCGATCACCGTTTGCAAGGTACCTTCCCGGTCGTGCACATCCACAAAGATGATGCCGCCCATATCGCGCCGCGTGTACACCCAGCCGCACACCGTGGCTTTCTGCCCGATATGGTCCTTGCGGAAACAACCGCAATACTCCGTTCTGTACATCCTGATTCCTCCTTTGGAAAACAAAAAACTTCCGCCCATACTCTGGGACGGAAGATAAACGCTCTTCCGCGGTACCACCCGCGTTGGCCTATTGGCCCTCTCGATTACGGAAACTTACATTTCCCTCCGCTATATCGGGCGTACCCGTCCGCGTCTACTCAGCCTTGCAGCGTTTCAAGCGGATGCTCAGGGGCGTTCTTCGCTTTGGGGTGTCTGCCGCGTTTCCAGCACCTGCGGCTCTCTGTAAGACACGATCCGAAGGTACTCATCCCTTCATTGCCTTGCGCGCATTATAAACCAGTCCTCATGACTCTGTCAAGCTAACGCGTGAAAATAAACAATAGGAAAACCCCGCGCAATTGCGCGGGGTTTGCAGGGATAAACGATTGTTTATTCCGCGAGTTTCTTGTAGGTCTCGTATTTCTGCAGCGCTTCCGCTTCGTTTTCCACAAAAAGCTTCTTGGCAATTTCGGGGAACTGCTTTTGCAGGGTGGTGTAGCGGATTTCGGACTTGATGAAGTCCTGATACGTGCCGTCGGGCTCTTTGCTGTCGAGGATCAGCGGATTCTTGCCTTCTTCGGCCAGCAGCGGATTGTAGCGATACAGCGTCCAGTAGCCGGAGGCCACGGCGCGCTTGATCTCTTCCTGCGAGTTGGTCATGTTGATGCCGTGGTTGATGCAGGGCGCGTATGCGATGATCAGCGACGGGCCAGGATACGCTTCCGCTTCGTTCATGGCTTTGATCAACTGAGCGTTGTTGGCACTCATGCCGACACAGGCAACGTACACGTAGCCATAGCTCATCGCCATCATGCCCAGGTCTTTTTTCTTGGTGCGCTTACCGGAGGCTGCAAATTTAGCAACCGAGCCGGTGGGCGTTGATTTGGAAGCCTGACCGCCGGTATTGGAGTACACTTCGGTATCCAGCACCAGAACGTTGACATCCTGGTTCATCGCCAGAACGTGATCCAGACCGCCGTACCCGATATCGTACGCCCAGCCATCGCCGCCGATGATCCAGACGGATTTCTTGGTCAGCATATCGGCTTCTTCCACCACGGTGGAGGCGAGTTTGCAGGCTTCGCAGTCGCAGCCGTCTTCAATGCCGTCTTTGCATGCAGCCAGCAGTGCATCGCCGGTGGTCTTGGAAAGATTGCCGTCGTTCATGGCTTCCAGCCATGCTTTGCAGGCTTCTTTGAGCGCGGGAACCGTCCAGTCGAGCTCACTGAGAGCCGTTACGGTCGCGGCCAGCTTGTCGCGGCGCTGGGTGTAGGCCAGGTTCATACCAAAGCCGTACTCTGCGTTATCTTCAAACAGGCTGTTTGCCCAGGCGGGACCATGGCCTTCTTCGTTAACGGTATAGGGGCATGTGGGCGCGCTGCCGCCGTAGATGGAGGAGCAGCCCGTTGCATTGGCAATGACCATGCGGTCGCCAAACAGCTGGGTGGCAAGTTTCACATAGGGGGTCTCGCCACAGCCTGCGCATGCACCGGAGAACTCAAACAGCGGTTTGCATGCCTGCGTGTTCTTGATGGAGCCGAGGCCTTCGGGGCGGACTTCCGGCAGCGAGGTCGCGAATTTCCAGTTTGCGTTCTGGATATCCTGCGTTTCCAGCGGTTTCATGAACAGCGCCTTGCCTTTGGCCGGGCATACCTGTTCACAGTTGCCACAACCGGTGCAGTCCAGTGGACTGACCTGAATGCGGAACTGCATGCCGGCAAAATCTTTACCGGTGGCTTTCTTGGTTTCAAACGCTTCGGGAGCGTCCTTTTTGTGTTCGTCATCCAGATACGTGGAGCGGATGCAGGCATGCGGGCAGACCAGCGAGCAGGTGCCGCACTGGATGCAGCTGGTGATGTCCCACTCGGGCACATTAACAGCGATACCGCGCTTTTCGTACTTGGAGGTACCGGTGGGCACGAAACCGTCCGGGCTGAAGGAGCTGACGGGCAGTTTGTCGCCTTCCTGTACCAGAATGGGCTCGATGACCGCTTCGTAGTACGGGGTGGTTTCTACGGTTGCGCAGGCGGAGCCAAACTCAGTGTTCGCCCATTCTTGCGGCACTTTGATCTCAACAAGGCCGTCAATGGCGTGGTCAATGGCGTCGTAGTTCTTCTTAACAATCGCATCGCCCTTTTTGCCATAGGTTTTCTTTGCATACGCCTTCATGTACTCGTCGGCTTTTTCGTAAGGAATAATATCGGCGAGTTTGAAGAATGCTGCTTGCATGGTGGTGTTGATACGGTTACCCATGCCGGCTTTCAGCGCGATCTCGGTCGCATTGATGTTAAAGAAACGCGCTTTTTTCTGTGCCAGAATACGCTTCATTACCACAGGCAGCTGGGTTTCCATGTCCTCGGCAGACCACTGGCTGTTCAAAAGGAACACGCCGCCTTCTTTGAGGCTGGACACCATATCATAGCGGGTAACATAGCTGGGGTTGTGGCAAGCCACAAAGTCCGCCGCGTCAATCAGGTAGGTGGACTGAATGGGCTTTTTGCCAAAACGCAGGTGGCTGACGGTGATACCGCCGGACTTTTTGGAGTCATAGCTGAAATAGCCCTGCGCATACATATCGGTATGGTCGCCGATGATTTTGATGGAGTTCTTGTTCGCGCCAACTGTACCATCCGAGCCAAGGCCGTAGAACTTGCAGCAGATGGTGCCTTCCGGCGTGGTAACAAGCTGCTCGCCAAGCGGCAGGCTGGTGCCGGTAACATCGTCATCAATACCGACGGTGAAGTGGTTCTTCATTTCGCCGGCCAGGTTGTCGTACACGGCTTTGACCATGGTGGGGTTGAACTCTTTGCTGCCCAGACCATAGCGGCCGCCAACAACCTTGATGTCCGTCATGTCGTTTTCAAGCAGTGCGGTCATCACGTCTGCATACAGCGGCTCACCCAGCGAACCGGGCTCTTTGGTGCGGTCCAACACGGCCAGCTTTTTGCAGGTCTTGGGAATCGCGGCCAGCATATGTTTCGCCGAGAAAGGGCGGTACATGCGGACTTTGATCAAGCCAAGCTTTTCGCCTTTGCTGTTCAAGTAATTAACGGTCTCTTCGATGGTTTCGCAGCCCGAACCCATCGCCATTATAACGCGGTCGGCATCCGGTGCGCCAACGTAGTCAAACGGTTTATATTCGCGGCCGACGAGCTTGGATACCTTTGCCATCACATTTTCAATGATTTCAGGGGCATCCTGATAGTGCTTGTTGGCGGCTTCACGGTTTTGGAAGTAGATGTCGGGGTTCTGCGCGGTGCCTGCCTGGTGGGGATGATCGGGGTTGAGCGCGCGTTCGCGGAACGCCTTCACTTTATCCCAGGGCATAAGCGGCGCAAGTTCTTCATAATCGACGGCGTCGATCTTCTGTACTTCCGAAGAGGTACGGAAACCATCGAAGAAGTGCAGGAAGGGCACGCTGGTTTCCAGCGTCGCCAGGTGGGCTACGATGGCCATATCCTGGGCTTCCTGAACGCTGTTGCTGGCCAGCATGGCAAAGCCGGTCTGGCGGCAGGCCATAACATCGGCATGGTCGCCGAAGATGCTCAGGGCATGTGCGGCCAGTGAACGAGCGCTGACATGGAACACGCAGGGCAGCAGTTCACCACTGATCTTGTACATGTTGGGGATCATCAGCAGCAGACCCTGGCTGGCAGTAAAGGTTGTGGTGCAAGCACCGGCAGCAAGGCTACCGTGCACGGCGCCGGCAGCACCGGCCTCCGATTGCATCTCCTGTACCAGTACCGTTTGCCCGAAGAGATTCTTCTGGCCTTTTGCGGCCCAGGCGTCCACGACTTCCGCCATGGATGAGGACGGCGTAATCGGATAGATTGCGGCCACTTCGCTGAACGCGTACGCTACATGGCTTACCCCGGTATTGCCGTCTACAGTCATTTTGATCGACATTGAGCTACCTCCAAGTTTAGTTATTTGAAAGCCATCTGCCATGCCGATTCGCACCGCAAACGGGAATTTCCGTAAGGCTATTTCCAATCATATATTATAGAAACTTGACAAGTTATTGTCAACCAAACGGCTGTTTGTTAGTCAGATTTCACGGAAACGCTGTACTTTTTTTGTATACAAAAATCGGCCGTTTCAGCGAACATAAATCTTCACACTTTGGTGAACCACGTTCACCATTTCACCGTCCATCCCGGCAGATACTCTTTTGTATTTTCCAGCATGGTTTGGTACAAGGTTTTTGCATCGGCAAGCGAGACGGATTCCATCAGCGGGTCTCCCGCGAATACGAGAAATGCTAGGGACGCATCCCTATGCTTGATGGCGGCCAGAATATCATCCTGTGCCAGAGCCGCCGGCATGGTTAAGGCATAGGCAACCCCCTGCATGGAACCACTGAGGATAGGCGTTACACGGTGGTCGGCAAACACAGCGTTGGTTTCAACCACGGTGCCCAGCGGCAGATTGGCGATTTGCCCGGTGTTTGGCAGGTTCACGTTGGAGACCAGCGGTTCAAGGCCGCAAAACGCCTTGATCATCGCTACGCCTTCCTCCCCCGTCGGTTTGATTTCAAAACGCTCTTCGCCTGTAAACAGCTTTTCAGACTTCTTGAGCAGTTCATCCCGGTTTTTCTTGCGCCACGATACCGGCGTGAGGGTAAAGCGGTAGCTGTGAGCCTTCTCCGGCGAGGCAAGATAACGCGATGCCGGGTTGAACTCCGCTAAATGCCGGTCACCCGCCGCTGCAATTTGCCCGGTGCGTAAAAACAGATCCATTTTCACCATCTGTGCGCTGTCAAAAAAGCGGTTCATCCAGTTATCATCGCTTCCCTCGGTATACCCGGTCTGGGCATAGGTTTCAACAAACTGTTGGTACACTGGATACAAATCCATACCCCGGTAGTTAACCTTGGTAATGAACGTAAAATGATTCACGCCCTGCACGGTGGTTTGGAGCTCCTGCCGTGTTACGTTTTCAATGCCATGGAACTCCGCCAGTGCTTTGCATAACAGCGACTGTGTATGAAATACCTCGTGGCAGCAGCCGACTGCTTTGATGGCGGGAAAGGTGTCATATAGTACCCGCATGCACAGTGCCATGGGGTTGGTATAGTTAATGACAAACGCCTCAGGACAAATCTGTTTGATATCTTCGGCAATCTCCTGAAACATCGGCCCGGTTCGAAGCGCCCGCACCAGTCCACCCGGGCCGGTGGTATCGCCTACCGGTTGATAGACGCCGTATGTTTCCGGTGCGTGCACATCGGATTCCATTTCGTCAAAGGTACCGGGCAGGATGGAAATCACAACCACATCCGCATCTTGCAGCGCTTCCTTGCGCGTTTGGCAGGCCTGGTAATGCCAGTCGCCCTTCACATCGCTGCGGCCGC
Source organism: Candidatus Limiplasma sp. (assembly GCA_963678055.1). Taxonomy (GTDB): domain Bacteria; phylum Bacillota; class Clostridia; order Christensenellales; family Aristaeellaceae; genus CAXXOK01. The sequence goes on along the minus strand of OY782679.1, from coordinate 1,462,839 downwards.
GAAGGCTGTTGCCAATATGCTCGTTTTTATCGGCAGCCTCCTGATCAATATCGAATAAAGCGACCGTTCCGGATAAACTGTCTTCCATGGCCAGGTCGCTCATCAACCCCCACGCCCAGCCTCTGGAACCGCCGCCGATATACGCTATTTTGAGATCCTTTACACGCCCCTGATCAATTTGCATGATTGTCCTCCCGGTACTTTCTATAGGATGGGAACCCGACAGATGATTTCACCTTGCAGATCGCTTATAATCCGCTGCCCGGTTTCAGCCTTCCATACGGGTTTTCCGTTGATCGACCCTTCCATTATACTCCCAAAAGTGCGCAGTGTGTAAGTATTTTCATTCCAAATTTGTGTGTATTCTGATTCACTTCCGCCAATGTGGCTCCACCAAAGCTCTCCCCGCTGCATATGAATGCCATAGAGCCGCGATACATACTCAAGTACGGACAGCATCACAGGGCCGTAGCCGTCCACCTCTCCTTGCCGCCTCCCGCTTACGGGGTCGAACTGCTGGGGAAAGATGCAATCGTTTTCCAGCGCTTTGAAAAGTTTCAAGCCCAGCTTCGTGACTATTGGCTCGTAGCCATACTGTTCTAGCGCACGGATGGCCCGCTGGTAGGTTAGCCCCTGCGGTTGGCCGCTCCAGTTATTATCCGCGCTATCAAAATATAGCGGATCATTCATCGCGACAGATGGCAAAGGAAACAGCGTCCAAAACTCCGCCGGATTAAGAAGATGTTCGTTGACAAAGCGATCTGCCATTTTCTGCGAAAACGAACCCCAATACATACAACGCAAGTTGTTATGCAGCAGTGTTTTCAGTTTGTTACCATTTTTATCGCGGTCATAACAGGCACCGCTTGTTTCATCCCATAAATATGAACGAACTTTCCTGGATACCGCATTTTCCTGCGCTGTCCAGTGTGTTTCCTGCCCGTTATTCAGGATACGGGCAATCGCTGCTAAGGTGCTACGGGAGGAAAAAGAATAACTCATAAAGTCCATCGACTGAATGGGCACATACTGGTAGCCTTGCGGCGCTTTAGGCGATTCCCACCAGCGGGGCGCATCGCCGTATCGCTTGGCGTTGTCCTCCCCCGTGTCATACACGCACCATGATTCCAGACAGCCGTTACCGGTGGAATCGCGCTCGCGCCAAAGCCAGCCATCAAAACGTTCCAGGCATGTATATAGGCGCGTTAGGTACTCCTTGTCCTGCCCAATCCAGTAATACAGGTTGAGTGCCGGTTCCGGAAAACAGAAGCCCTGCACCTTGTTGAACTGGGGTAACAGCTTGCCGTTTTCTACGGTGATGCTTCCCGGCAAGCGTCCATCTTCCCGCTGACACTCCATAAACAACAGCTGGTTGTTCAGCGCAACTTCCACATCGCGCTTTGCATACATCTCCCCGCCCATAGGCTGGGTTTCAAGCCATATTTTCTCATAGCCGCCGCCCTCCACCAGCACGCGTCGGCCGGCAAAATCGCGGATATTGTGTTTCAGTTTTTGCTGGGCAGTGTGATATAGCCTCTGCAAGGCATCCAGTTCCGTATGAAATATAACCGATGTGTTGGTTTGTTTCATCCGCTGTTATCCTCACTGATGATCCCGCAGAGAATTAGGGTGCTATTGTGCGCCAGGTGAAATCCAGCTGATCATAAATTTTTACAAGCGTTTTTTCGCCGATGCCTTTGACATAGATTAAATCTTCCGGATAGTCAAACGGCCCGTTGATCTCCCGATCGGCCAGCAGCGCTCTGATTTGCCCGGCGTTGATCCCTACAAGAGATTGTAGGGTGTCCTCATCCGCTGTGTTCACATTGACCGTTCCACTTGGCCACGTATAGGGCGGCACGGAAACCACAGGCTTTTGACTGCCTTGCAGATACTGTACAGTTTCTGGGTGATCCCAGTGCATTGTAAGCAGTACACCTGCCGATAGTATGAGCAGCGCTATCAAAACGGCTGCCCACGCCCGTCGCGTCATACGCTTTTGCGAACTTTCTGTCCTGCCGCTGTATCTTCCAGAATATAACCGGCAGCCTGCACCGCGTCGCGCAGTTCATCGGAGCGTTTCCAGTTCTTTTCCTTGCGTGCCGTTTCGCGTTCTGCAAGCATATCGCTAATTTCTTGCGGAATCTCATCGGTTTTCTTAAGTAACAGACCCAGCACGTCGGTCATACGCAGCATCGTCTGCTGTGCTTTGTCCAGCGCGGCCTTGCTGACGCCAGCCTGCGGCAGTTTGAATATTTCGCGAACCAGCTCAAACAGCGCACCAATGGCATCGGCCGTGTTCAGGTCGTCGGCCATGGCGGCGTTGAACTTCTCCTGCGCTTTGTCCGCTTCTTGCATCAGCGTAATTTCGGCTTGATTCGGCTCTCTGTTCTCCGCAGTTTTTTGCAGGAAGCTTAGCTGATCCCGCGCGCCGTATAAACGCTCCAGTGCGCTGGCGGCCTGGGCAATCAACTCCCGTGAGAAGTTCACAGGACTGCGATAATGTGACGAGAGCATAAACATACGCACGTTTTCCAAATCATACTCGGCGGCTATATCACGCACGGTAAAGAAGTTGCCCTGTGATTTGCTCATCTTTTCGTTATCGATGTTAATGAAACCGTTGTGCATCCAGTAATTCACATACGGTTTTCCTGTCGCACCTTCACTTTGCGCGATTTCGTTTTCATGGTGCGGGAAAAGCAGATCCTTGCCGCCTGTGTGGATGTCAAAAGTCTCACCAAGGTATTCCATACTCATGGCGGAACACTCGATATGCCAGCCGGGTCGGCCGGGGCCCCAAGGGCTGTCCCATGCCGGTTCGCCGGGTTTTTGCGCTTTCCAAAGGGCAAAGTCCATCGGGTTTTCCTTCTGCTCGTTCACATCAATCCGTGCGCCACTTTCCAAATCCTCTAAGTTTTGGCCGCATAGATGACCATAATCCTTGAATGCGTGCACGCGATAATACACGTTGCCTTTTTTTGCATAAGCCAACTTGTTTTCTATTAGCTTTTCGATGATCGCAATAATCTGCGAAATATGCTCGGTCGCACGCGGGTGTACCGTCGCCGGACGAATGCCGAGGTTTTTCGCATCGATAAAATATTCCTTGATGTAACGCTCGGCCAGTTCTTTTACTGTGATACCTTCTTCGTTGGCGCGGGTGATCATCTTGTCGTCAATATCGGTGAAATTCTGCACAAACGTTACGTCATACCCGACGGATTCAAGGTAGCGGCGCAGGACATCAAACAGAATAAACGGGCGGGCATTGCCAATATGGAAATAATCGTACACGGTAGGGCCGCAGGCGTAGATGCCGACCTTGCCTTCGTGTACCGGGATGAACTCTTCTTTTTTTCTGGTTTTGCTGTTATAAATCCTCATGTTACTTCTCATCCTCCAGCCGTACCGGCTCATCATCGTTGTTAAAGTTGATTGGGCATTTCCCTATGCTGGCAATATCCTCGTCCTCGCAGCCCAGCCTTTTTGCGTGCCTCACCAGACATTCTTCAAGCGAACGCAAGCGATTATACATACCCTCCATCCGATCTTGTATCGGATCGGGCAAGTTGATTTGGTCAAGGTCGACGTCGGTAATTTGGTTGGCCTTGCGCACGATACGGCCAGGATTGCCGACCACCGTACAATACGGCGGAACATTTTTAAGCACAATAGCACCCGCGCCGATTTTAGAATGATCTCCAATCGTGATCGGCCCCAGCACCTTGGCGCCCGCACCGATGGTTACGCCGTTGCCAATCGTCGGGTGGCGCTTGCCGATATCCTTGCCCGTACCGCCCAGCGTAACCCCCTGGTAAATGGTCACATCATCGCCGACGACAGCGGTTTCACCAATCACAATACCGTCACCATGGTCGATAAACACCCGGCGGCCGATGGTCGCACCTGGGTGAATTTCAATGCTTGTCTTGTTACGCGTTCGCTGACTAAGGATACGGGCGAGGGTCGGATGCCCTTTTTCCAGCAGCGAATGTGCGTGTCGGTGTCTGCGCAGCGCTTGCAGGCCCGGATAGCATAAGCGTACTTCCAGCTTGTTAACAGCTGCGGGATCGCGAAGCATGACCGCTTCCACGTCTTCCCGCGCCAGCATTCTTCTTTCTTTCCAATTCATGATGGATAATCCTCAATTCTTCATCTGTTGAAAGCCATCCCACCGGCCTGAAAACACATCGTCAATCGAAGCAATCAAAACTTCCTGGGCGTTGACGGGCATGTCTCCATTTGCCTGTTTGCGGGTGTAGTCTCCACACTTGTCCATAATCCAACTTTTTTGGTTGTCCATAAGCTGGAGCTTTAATACATTTTCAATGGCAAGGCGACATCGCTGGTCGCGGATGAGGAACATGAGTTCATAACGCCTGTCTAAATTGCGGGGCATCCAGTCCGCTGATGATAGGTAGACTTCTTTGTCTCCCCCGTTTTCAAATAAAAATGCGCGAGCATGTTCCAGGTGCCGTCCAACAATGGAAATCACCTGAATATTCTTGCTCATGCTTTCGTCTCCGGGGATCAGGGTGCAAATGCCGCGTACAATCAGCCGGATTTTCACACCGGCGGCAGACGCATCGTACAGCGCTTCGGTGACCGATTCATCTAACAGTGAGTTCATCTTGGCGATGATGCCGCTTGGCCGTCCGGCCAGCGCATGTTCTTTTTCGCGTGCGATGAGCTCAAACACTTTGGATTTTAAGTTCGTCGGCGCGGCGATCAGTGCTTCGGTGTCCAAGTCGCGGCTTTCGTGTTCCAGCGCAAGGAAAAACCGTTGCACATCGGTGCAAACCAGCTGATCGCTGGTTAACAGACCCATATCGGTATACAGCTTGGCATTGCCGTCATGGTAATTGCCGGTGCCAAGGTGCACATATTGCTTCAATTTGCCTTTTTCTTTGCGGGTAATGATGATGGCTTTGGAATGTGTTTTCAGGCCGGGAATGCCGCAAATAACACGGGCACCGGCACGGCGAAGACGCTCGCTGTTTGTCAGGTTTGCATCCTCGTCAAAGCGGGCTTGCGTTTCCATAACGACTTCCACTTCTTTACCCGATTCAGCGGCCTTCACCAGCGCGCTTACAACCTGGCTGTTTTTACCGACGCGGTATAAGGTTGATTTGATAGAAACCACCGCAGGGTCAGTCGCCGCTTGCTTGAACAGATTCAAAATGGGATTAAAACTGTGGTACGGATGAAACAGCAGCCAGTCGCGCTCTTCCAGACGCTTAAAGATATCCGCGTCCATCAGTTCCTCTACCTGTACCTGCTCTGCCTTGGGGTATTTCAGATCGCTTCTGTGAATCATACCGTAGCTGGTCAGCATCAGTTTGCTTAAATCCAGCGGCCCCGCCACGCGAAACAGCTGATCGTCCGGTACTTCATAATGCCGGGCCAGTATCTTCAGCGCTTCCTCGCTGATGTCTTCTTCGGCTTCCAGACGCATTACATCGCCTGTGGTGCGCTTGACTAGCATCTCCCGCACCGCTGTAGCCACATCTTCATCCGGGTCCAGCGGAAAATCCTGATTGCGGATAATACGAAACGCGCTCGCTTCTACAATGTCATCCTGAGAAAACATCATCCACAGCCACTGGCGCAGCAGATCTTCATGCCGGATCAGGCAGATATTGCCATCATCACTTGGCAGCTGAAACACCCTTGGCGACCCGGGATAGGACACCATGGCATAGCGAATATCGCTACCGTTTTTCGGCTGCAACTTGACCATCAAGCGCAGTTTTTTCTGGTTCATGGGCCAATACTCTTCGCCCCAGGGGATAATTTTCAGCTTGGGCATAATCTCGGCCCAGAAAATGCGTTTGATCTCGGCATTCATGGCATCCGTCAGTTCCAGATTCGGAAAGAACTGTATGCCCTGCCCTGCCATCTCATCTACGATATTATGATAGAGGACATATTGCATTTTTTCCTGCTCGGTGACCGCAACATCAACACGATCCAGCTTTTCTTCCAGCGTTAGGCCGCTGGATAGCTTCATCTGGCGTTGCTCACTCCGGCCGTTGCGGAAAATGCCAACATACCGAACCTGCATAAATTCATCCAGGTTGGATGTAACAATCCCCAGAAACTTTGCCCGCTCCAACAGCGGGTTTTCCGGGTTTTCCGCTTCTTTTTGCACTCTATGGTTAAACTCCAACCACGTTAGATCTCTATCCAAGTGCCGCAGTTGGTCGTTTCTTTCCTCATAGCAGAAGTTCATGAATTATTTGCCTCCGTGCCGCTGGGCACCAGCTGTTTTGCATCGGGTATCCTTTGCAGTGACTGGCGTTTATTATAGCATAGATAATCAAGGCCTTACAAGGGTTGTATTGTATGCCCCATAAGCGTTGCTCTGCTGGACAAACCAACCTTTGTATGCTAAATTGTGAATACTGATATGGGCTGTGGCAGCAGGACGAAAGGAACGGACAACCAATGCAAAAAGCGATACGATTCATACTGGCAATCTGCCTTGTATTGTCTATGCTTCCGGCCGCTGTTGCCGGGGCAATCGAAGCTTTACCGTCTTTACAAGAATTTTACGCGCCGTACTTTGATTTTGGCAGTGCGATAAGCAGCAAGGAAGCAGCCGACACAGACCGGGAAGCCTTTTACGCCGCGCAATATAGTATCGTTACCCCGGAAAACGCCCTGAAACCTGAAAGCGTCATTGATTTATACAATTCTGCTAAGGCTACCAAGACCGACCAGGGCAGCGTTGCTGTGCACTTTCAGGCGGTGAAATCCTTGCTTGATCTGGCCAAAAGAAACGGCTTGCAAGTCAACGGCCATGTGTTGTTTTGGCATCAGCAGACCCCGGATCGGTTTTTCAGAGAAAATTATGATAAAAGCAAACCCTATGTCAGTCGCGACGTTATGCTTTCACGCATGGAAACCTACGTGCGGCTCGTCATGGAGTATTTGAATGATAACTATCCCGGTATTGTTGTGTCCTTCGATGTCGTAAACGAAGCCATTGACGACGCTACCGGGAAGCTGAGAGAAAGCAACTATACCCGCATTGTCGGCGACGACTGGGTATTGCAGGCATTTCGCTTTGCGCGTAAATATGCACCCAAAGACATGCTGCTGGTGTATAACGACTATTCCGTACCCTATAACCCCAAATCGGCCGGTATTATGAACCTGCTGGATGAACTGATTGCAGAAGACCTGGTGGATGTCTGCGGCATGCAGTGTCACTATCAGATGACCACGCCGTCGCTTTCGCAGTTTGAAACCGCCATCAAGCGCATTGTAAAGCGCGGATTAAAAATCCGTATGACGGAGCTGGACATCTTAGTAGATGACAACACCCAGGCATCCTTTGAAAAGCAAGCCGTACGCTATGCCGATTTAATGGGCGTAATGCTCCGCTATGCTGATTCCATTATCGCCGTGCAAACCTGGGGCACGTTTGACACCCAAAGCTGGAAATCCGGCAATTATCCATTGCTGTTTAATGGTGACGGAACCGCCAAACCCGCGTTCTACGCATTGACCGATTCTGCCATCCTGCCGTAAATGTATTGACTTTCTTGGCAAAACAACGAATAATGGACTGCATTCATTTAACGGAAGGAGACATACCATGCGGCATGAAATTACCTCGGTACAGGAAGGCTCGGTTGCACAGGCACATGGCCTTCAAACCGGAGATATGCTGCTGACGATAAACGGAGAAAGCATTACCGACGAAATTGACTATCAGGCGCTGACAGCGCAGGAGTATGTCTCGTTGGTCGTGGAAAGAGACAATCAGGAGATTACGGTTTCTATTCATAAGGAAGACTGGCAACCGCTGGGTCTATGCTTTGGCGAAAGTATGACCTTAAAACCCCGCCCGTGCCGCAACCAATGCGTGTTCTGCTTTATCGACCAGATGCCTCCAAAATTACGGTCCACCCTATACGTAAAGGATGACGACTGGCGATTCTCCCTGATGATGGGCAACTATATCACCTTAACCAATGTCAGCGAAGCAGAATTTGAGCGCATTATCAAGCGGCACGCGTCACCGCTGTTCATCAGCGTTCACTCCACCAATCCGGAAATTCGACGCCGTATGATGAACAACAAGCATGCCGGGGATATTTTGCTCCGCTTGCAGCGTTTGAAGGACGAAGGCATACGCTTTCACTGCCAGATTGTGTGCTGCCCTGGCCTGAATGATGGTCAAGAGCTGACGCGTACTATCACCGATCTCGCCGCATTAGCACCCGCCGCTAGCTCCGTTGCGGTGGTGCCGGTCGGCCTAACCAAGTTTCGCCAGGGACTGGCTGAGCTGACACCCTTTGATGCTGCCTCGGCCAAAGAGCTGCTGGAACAGCTGAAACCGTTACAGGAAACCTGCCGGAAAACGATGGGAACATCCTTCGTGTTCGCATCGGACGAGTTTTACTGCCTGAGCGGAGACCCCCTACCGGCAGAAGATTGGTATGAAGACTATCCGCAGATTGAAAACGGCGTCGGACTGCTTAGGCAGTTCGAGGGTGACATCAAACAAGCTGCTGCGGACGACGATTTGGTAGATCAACCCAATCCCATAAGCTACACTATAGTCACCGGCGTTGCGGCAGCACCGTTCATGCGCCAATGGGCCAAAGCGTATGCCCCGCCAAATGCCACAGTCCGGGTGGAACGGATTATCAATCACTTTTTTGGCGAAACGGTCACGGTGGCTGGGCTGCTTACAGGTCGGGACACGCTTTCCCAGCTGACTGCAGACCGCCTGCAAGGCACCGATGTCATTTTGATTCCCGCCAACATGCTGCGCCACGACCGCGATATGTTTCTGGATGGCCTGACACTCAAAGAGTTTGAAGCCGCACTCCCTGCGCCCGTCCGCATTGTGGACAACGGCGAAGATTTTTACAACGCATTGCGAAACCGATAAGGAGAAATTGTATGCCAAAACCACTTGTGGCCATTGTGGGCCGCCCCAACGTAGGAAAATCGACGTTCTTTAATAAAATCGCCGGGAAACGGATCTCGATTGTGGAGGATACTCCCGGTGTAACCCGCGACCGCATTTACGCCGATACCGATTGGATGGGCAGACATTTCACCCTGATCGATACCGGCGGCTTGGACCTGCAAAGCGATGATCTGCTTTTGCAGAATATGCGCCGTCAGGCACAAATTGCCATGGAAACAGCGGATGTCATCTGCCTGTTTTGCGATGGCCGGGTCGGGCTGACAACCGAGGACGAGGATGTTGCCTCTCTACTTCGCAGAACGCGCAAACCCATCTTGCTGGTAGTGAATAAAATTGACAGTCAAAGCCTAAGCGATGCCCTGTACGAGTATTATAGCCTTGGTCTGGGTGATCCCATCGCCATTTCCTCAACCAATATGCTGGGCCTTGGCGATTTACTGGAAGAGATTGTCCAAAAGCTGCCGCCAGCCGACCCGGACGAAGAGGAAGAAGCCGGTGATGTGATACAACTGGCAGTGGTCGGCCGCCCCAATGTAGGAAAAAGCTCGTTATGTAACCGCATTTTGGCCGAGGAACGCACTATGGTGTCCGATATTCCCGGCACCACGCGCGACGCGATCGACTCCGCTTTTGTGGATGAAGACGGCACGAAATTCAATATTATTGATACAGCGGGTATGCGCAAGAAAAAAGTGATCGCGGACGAAAGCCTGGAGCGCTACTCGGTACTGCGGTCCATTACAGCTATTGATCGCTGCGATGTTGCACTGCTCATGATTGACGCGCAGGACGGCGTAACCGAACAGGACACCAAAATCGCCAGCTTGATTCTGGATGCCGGCAAGGCTGTTATCGTTGTGGTCAACAAGTGGGACTTGATTGATAAAGAGACCAACACCATGGCAAAAATGGAAAAGGTTATCCTTAACGATTTGAAATTTATGAGTTATGTTCCGGTGCTGTTCCTATCCGCCCTCACAGGCAGGCGCGTTAACACCGTGCTATCCAAAGTCAAGGTGCTGGTGGAAAACTACCGCCGCCGCATCCCTACCGGTGTACTGAACGAAGCGCTGGCCGACGCACAGATGACCCTGCAACCGCCCATTCAAAGCGGACGCAAGCTGAAAATCTACTATGTGACCCAGCAATCCGTTTGCCCGCCAACCTTTGTGTTCTTTATCAACGACAAAGAAATGATGCACTTCGCCTACGAACGCTACCTTGAAAATCACCTGCGGAAAAGCTTCGAATTTGCAGGAACGCCAATTCGTTTCATTCTTCGGGAAAAACAAAAAGATTAACCCGGACGAAACATCTTCGCCCGGGTCATAGGCAGTCGCAGCTACACAGCTTGCGGCTGTTTATTTCCTAAATTCTTTCAGCCAAGCCTCGGCGACTGCAATACTATCGAGCACAGCGCTTTCGGCAGTACCGCCGCGCAAGCTACGGCGCGAAACGCAGGTTTGCAGCGCGATGGCATGGTACACATCCTCTTCAAACAGCTCGCTTTCCTTGCGCAGTTCGGCCAAACTCAGCTCTTCCAGGCCTCTGCCCTCTGAAATACACTGTTTAACAAGCGAACCTGATACATGGTGCGCATCCCGGAATGGCAAGCCCTTGGCGACCAGATAGTCCGCCAGATCGGTTGCGTTGGTAAAGCCCAGCTTAGCACTTTGTTCCATCCGGTCTTTATGGAAGCTAACCGTCGAAAGCATCGCCGTAAATACGGTCAGGCATTTCTGCACGGTATCGAAAGCATCGAAAAACGCTTCCTTATCCTCCTGCATATCCTTGTTATAGGCCATTGGGAGGCCTTTCATCACGGTCAGCAGCGCCGTCAAATCGCCATACACACGTCCCGTTTTCCCACGAATCAATTCACATGCGTCCGGGTTCTTCTTCTGGGGCATAATGCTGGAACCGGTTGCGTAGGCATCGTCCATGGTTACGGTCGCAAACTCGTTGCTGGACCACAGTATCAGTTCCTCGCAGAAGCGGCTTACATGCATCATCACAAGGCTTGCAGCCGATAAGAATGACACTAAATAATCCCTGTCGCTGACGGCATCCATCGCGTTATCGCTGACCTTTGTAAACCCAAGCAGCTCTGCGACGCGTTCCCGGTTCAAATCGTATACCGTTCCCGCCAGCGCACCGGAACCCAGCGGCATGACATCGGCTTCAGCATACACTGTGCGAAAGCGGGCCAGGTCGCGCATCACCATTTGTGCATAGGCCATCAGATGGAACCCCAGCGTAACCGGCTGTGCCTTTTGCAGGTGGGTATACCCGGGCATCACTGTTTGGGTATGCTGCTTGGTTAGTGTCAGCAAGGTTTCCAGTAGTTCTGTAAGCGAGCTTTCCACCGTTTCGCAGGCGTACTTGGCATACATGCGCGTATCCAGCGCGACCTGATCGTTACGGCTTCTTCCGGTATGCAGTCGCTTGCCTGCTTCGCCAATACGGCGGGTCAGTTCGGTTTCGGCAAACATGTGCACATCCTCTGCGCTCATGTCTATCGTTAGTTTTCCGGCTTCTTCGTCTTTGAGAATATCCTGCAAGCCCTGCACAATCTGCTCGCCATCCTGCGCCGATATCACGCCCTGCTCTTTGAGCATGGTTGCGTGCGCGATTGAGCCTAATAGATCGCAGTGTAATAATCGCTGATCAAAAGGAATCGACGAATGAAAATCATCCATCAATTTCGCCGTTTGTTTTTCAAACCGTCCTGCCCATAACTTGGTCATAACAACACTTCCTTACACGTTATCCGCACGTTGTTCTGATGGAAAAACTCACGCCCCACACATAGTAGGTGATCAACACTTCCCGCACCGAATGGCTATCCTTACGGGTGAGTATGGTGGCTGATATGCTGCCGCTGGTTTTTGGCTCCAGCTTATGCAGTTTGAAATCGCCCAGTTGCAGCACATCGCCGTCCTCCGGGATGACCTGCACCTCAATCATTTCAATGGGTACAAGGCATTGGTTGGACAGTTCCAGCGTATAGGTGATAAATGCATACTCCGAGGCTTCCCCGATGCCGACATCTGTAAAGATAACACCCGGGAATGCGCCAAGCGAAACATATTGGTTCACCTGCTGAAATAAATCCGGCTGGGTCACAGCTTCGCGGCCTGTGATCTCGCAATCTGCCACCGTAACCTTTGCCGTAAAAAAGAAATACCCAACGATACCGAGCACTACGATCACAAGAGCGATCATGAACAGCATCAAATACTTTAAAAAGGTCATCCGTTGCCTCCTGCTCTCTTAATCGCCCTGTGACAGTATGTTGCGGATTTCGTCGATCATTTCCGAATCCTTAAGGCGGAACTTGAACTCCACCCGGCGGGACGCATCCATATCCACGTTGCCGTTTGCATCATACACCGGGTCGGAATAACTGCGTCCTTTTGCTGTTAGGATTTTGTATAGTAAGTCCTGCTGCTTTTGTGTAAGCTGCGGCAGTTCCAAACAAAACGTGACCACTTCCAAGGCGCGTCTTTGTGAGAGGTCCAAATTATACAGATACGACCCAACCGTATCGGTATGTCCTTCTATCACGATCTCACCCAGATATTCCGCATATTCATCGCTAAGCAGCACCGATAGGTACACCGGCAGGAAGTTGTTCAGGAAGTTTCGTCCTTCCTGTTTGATGGTGTTGGAGTTATAGTCAAAGAATACCGTAGACTCCAGCATAATATCGCCGGTATTGGCATCAACACTCGCCTTTAGGTTCGCGCTGGTCAGCGCCTCCGACAGGTCGCGGATAATCTTAGTGCGAACGCCAACTAAATCTTCCAGCTTCTTTTGCTGCTCGTCCATGGCAATCTGCTGGGCTTCCAGCAAATCCATGGCAGAATTGAGTTTGGCTTCCTGCTGCGCCAAGGTCGTCTGCGTCTCGTTGAGCGCGTCTTCCTTTTCGGTTAGGGCCGCGTTGGCGGCCGCTATTTTGGCTTCCTGTTCGGTCAGTGTCTGCTCCTGCACATTCAGCAGGCCTTTTTGCACATCAATTTCTGTTAACGCGCTGTCCAGACTATTTTGTTGGTCAAGTAGCTGTGCGCGCTGGTCGTCCAGCGTGTCCTGCTGCGATTGCAGCAATGCAGCCTGTGCGTCCAGTTCTGCTGTTTTAGTCTCCAGCAGCGAAAAGTATTGAAATATGGTGTAGCAGAGCACAAGCACGAAAACAAGCAGCAGCGCCGCCATCATATCGGAATACGATATCCAGGCCGCACCGCCGTCTACCCTTGAAGACCGCCCGCGTTTCCGCGTGTATCGACTCATGCCTGTTTGCCTCCACCGTGCCTACCCTGGGGCTTATCATCGTCCTGCGCAGTGAGCGTAGCCTGCAATTTATCGACCGCTTCACTCATACGACGCGCCGAATCGGTCAGCGAATCAAGCTTTGAATGCAGTTCTTTGTTGGCTGTTTCCCCATCTGCTTGCGCAGCTGTTTTTGCAATGCTTTGCTGCATGGCTTCAATACCCTTTGCAAGATAGGCCATGGTTTCCTCGTTTTGGCGAAGCATGGCTTCAATTTCCTGACGGTACTGCGCAGCTGCACTGTCCATCTCACGGTCAAGGGCCAGCTCACGAATTGCCTCCAGCGTATAGTTCATGCTCTGTTGCGCTTCCTGCATGCTATGGTTCATCCTGTCAACCGCATCGGCAAATGCGCCAAACTTACCATTCATGGAGGCATCCATCTGCTGCATAAAGCGGTTGACAATACGCTGTATGCCATCTACCTGCTCGCGCGTGGTGCCTTGAATAAAGTTATCCATCGACATCGTCAGCGGGTGGGTTGCACGGCTGACCGCCAATTCTACGGCACCGGCAATCTGACCGCCAAGCTGGCCTATGGTTTGCTGCATGGTGATATCCTCATCCTGTTTTTGGATGATCATCTGCACATCGGCATCCAGCGGACGGGGCATAGCCAGTTCATAAAAGGTTTCGTCAAATGCATCCAGCGATTTGAAGGCGCGGCCTTTGATTGAATGATACAGCACATTAAAGGTGATCGAGCATACGATACCGACAATGGATGTGGAAAACGCAAAGCGCATGCCGCCCAGCAGTGTGGGGATGCTCGAAATCGTCGTAGCGCTGTCGGCAAAGTTCAGGTTTGTCAGGCCGTCCATCATACCCAAAAACGTTCCCAATATACCAAGCGATGTAAGCAGATTGGGCAAGATTTCGGCAATCTGCGCATGGCCCGGCTTATATACAACCGTGTCTTCGTTGATATACTCTTCGGCATTGCACGGCAGTCCACGCAAGTCCAGTTGATCGGCATTGAGCAAGAAACGCTGCCAATCCTGGCGCAGTGCACGCCCTAAAAAGCGAGGCTCCTGCCAAACCGGCTTTTTCTTGCTGCCGGTTGTACGTTCCAGCTTGATTACAGCGCGGTTGAGGAGCGTTGCATTGCGGTAAACCGGATAAACACACTTCACCACGCCGAAAATAAAGATCAGCGCAATGGTAGAATACACCAGTATTTCCGATAGCCCGACCGTTAGTTGTTTGATGATATCATTGGCCATGAATGCACCCCCGATTCTCTTGCGTCAATTATTGATTATCTTAACATTTCTTTCATGTTTTGTAAATATATCTGGTCTCTCACCCATCTATACGAATGAAAAAAGGCGGGGCTTCCCCCGCCTTTGAAAAAAGTTGAAATTATTATGCTTCCGGTTCCAGTAAACCCAGGTCACCGTCCTTGCGCAGATAGAGCACGTTGGTTTGGTCGGTATCAATATTGATGAATACAAAGAAGCTGTGCCCCAGCAACTCCATCTGGAAAATGGCATCGTCTACCGCCATGGGCCGCACAGGGAAGGTCTTATAGCGAACAACCTTGCGTTTTCCGTCTTCGCTATCGTCAATTTCCTCGGTGAACTCCAGCTCCTGAGAGTGGAACGCATCATCCCGCAGGCGTTTGGAAAGCTTGGCGCGGTGCTTGTGAATTTGCCGCTCCATCTTTGCCAGCGCATGGTCGATGCTGATGTAGAGGTTATCGTCACTTCCGGCTTCTGCGCGCAGCACCACACCGTCGATCGGTACGGTGATCTCACAGGTGCGGCGATGGTTCTTCTCCCGTGCCAGACGCACGGTCATTTCGGCCTCCTGGTGCAGGTAGCGGCTCATTTTCTCAGTCTTGCGCAGTACGCGGGTCGTAACGGCCTCGGACACGCTCATATTTTTTCCAACGATGTTTGTCTTCATGTGTAAGGACTCCTTTGACTTTATTTCCGGGTAGACTTTGAAACCCTTTGTTCATTCCATCAGGGTTCGTAATTGCTATGAAACTGTGCCGCGGCGGTGATTATCCCGGATACATCACATCGCGGACATCCGTAGTCCGGCGATGGCATCCGCCCCGGCACGGTTCAGCGATTGCTGTGCCAAGGGAACCACACTCCTTTCACGGGTCCGCGATTTCCATATAGAGTATTTCGACATCAGGGTGGTTGCTTCCTCTATTGGTCACTTTCCTGTAGAGGAACCGCTTCATCCACGATTGCTCCGCCCAGGCATTGGTCACCCCGGTAGAATACCGCGCTCTGTCCCGGGGTCACTGCCCGCTGGGGTGCGTCGGCTTCTATGAATAATGTATCCCCATTTTGGCGAATTGAAACCGCCTGATCCGGCTGCCGATACCTGAATTTTGCCGTGCAGCGGAAGGTTTCGCCTTCGGCCATGGGTGCACTTTCAGCAATCCACGTAATTTCACTGGCCTGAATATGCGTTGAATACAGCAAGGGATGATCGTCACCCTGGCCAACGACCAGCACATTGTTTTTCAGATCCTTAGCCAGCACAAACCAGCTGCGCCCGTCGCCGCGCCCGCCAATACCCAGCCCTTTGCGCTGACCGAGCGTGTAGTATGCAAGCCCAATATGCTTTCCGACTGTTTCGCCCGTTTCCGTTTGCATGGGTCCGGGCTTGGCCGCTAGGTAATTTTGTAAAAATGAACGGAAATTCCGCTCCCCGATAAAGCAAATGCCGGTGGAGTCTTTCTTCTTGCTGACAGATAGACCGTGCTCCTGTGCTAGTTCGCGCACCTGTGCTTTGGTCATTCCGCCAACCGGAAACACGGCTTGTGCAAGCTGATGTTCCTTGAGCATATACAGAAAATAGCTTTGGTCCTTGTTCCCATCCACGCCGCGCAGTAAGCGCTGATGGCCGTCTATGGTGTCCGTTTGCACAAAGTGCCCGGTGGCAAGCTTGCTTGCGCCAAGCTTATGAGCAAAATGTAAAAAGGCCTTGAATTTTATCTCCCTGTTACACAGTACATCGGGGTTGGGGGTTCTGCCCTTTTCATATTCGCTGAGAAAATGGTGGAATACATTATCCATATACTCTTTTTCAAAATTAACGGAATAACAGGGAATGCCAATGGTGTGACATACATCCTGCACATCCTCCCAATCAGCGGTGGAAGTGCATACGCCGTCTTCATCCTTTTCATCCCAGTTCTTCATAAAAACGCCGACAACTTCATAGCCCTGCTGTTTGAGCAGCAAGGCAGCGACCGAGGAATCCACCCCGCCGGACATACCAACAACTATACGTTCCATTATAAGCCCTCTGCGGCTTCCAGCTGCTGCAATACAGCCGACAGGATATCATCGGCAAGGTCTTCCACCGACTGAGCGGCGTTGACGACAATGAAGCGATTGGGGTCCTGCGCGATCAGCTGTTCGTATGCCAGACGCGTGCGCTCGTAAAAGTCAGCCGGCTGGCTTTCCAGCCTGTCGGGTTTGCTCGCATCACGGCGCCGTTTCAGCGCTTCGCCGCTGTCATTCATTTGCAGGTATATCGTTGCATCGGGAATCATGTTTTGAATCGCAAACGCGTTAATCTGGCCGACCTCCACAACCCCAAGCTCCCGGCCCGCGCCCTGATACGCAATGGAACTATCCACAAAGCGATCACAAACTACGAGTTTACCCGCTTCCACGGCAGGACGAATCACTTCGTGTACATGCTGAGCTCGGGCTGCGGCATACAACAGTGCTTCACAGGCATCTGACATCTCCATATGATCGGTCGTCAGCACTAAATTGCGAATCGCCTCGCTGATTTTACAGCCACCAGGCTCGCGTGTCTGCACCAAATCATAACCATACAGTGCCAGTTTTTTGACAAGAAGCTGTATCTGCGTCGTTTTTCCGCTGCCGTCCAAGCCTTCGATGCTTAAAAAGTACCCGCGTGAAACTGCGCAATCCGGGCAAAGTGTATGGAACAGCGCTTGAGTGCTGTCAACGATTGCCGTTGGCTGTGCAGCTTCCAGCTCGCCTTCCAGACCATAGCCGTAGCGAACGCCGATGGAATCAATGCCGTTTGCTTTCGCGCCTTCTATATCATACTTCCGGTCGCCTATCATCACAGCGTTTTTGTAAGACTTGGGCAATGCGCGCCGTATCATCTCGGCTTTGCCGATGTGGGCATCGTTATTGTTCTCACCGATGACACAATCGAAGTAGCGATCCAGATGATAATGCTCAAACAAACGCACCGTGCGGGAGTACGGCTTGGATGTAGCGACAGCAAGATATACACCCTGCCGTTTCAGCGTTGCGAGCAAGCGCCGAATATGCGGGTATACGCTGTAGAGAAACATGCCATGTTCATCAAAATGTTTTACATAGTGCGCTATCGCCTCATCAGCAAGGCTTTGGGATAGGCCCGCAACATTGATAAAGGTTTCGCGCAGCGGAGGCCCGATGAACTGCTTAAGCCTCTCATCGGCAATGGCAGGGACTTTAAGCTGGGCAAGCGCATAGCGCAGCGAAGCCAGAATACCGTCCTCCGAACAGGTTAATGTTCCATCCAAATCGAAGACTACCGCATCATAAGGCATGGTTTTGTTCATATTGTTCCTCATTTCACGCACCGGATACCGCCATTAACGCCAAACAGGCGGTGTGCCGGGGTTGTGATAATCATATCCACTATTTCTTCCGTGATCGTCTCGCCTGCCGTTAGCCAGGCTGTGCCGGGCGGGTAGATGCCGACCGTTGTTGCGCTGATACGACCGATGGCTTTTCGCGGTTCCAGCGTTTCCATATCCACAAAGGCCGCCTCGTGCAGCGGCATCGCGCGTACCGGCCAGGTTTCCGGCACAAATCGAATGGGAGCCGGTATAGCAGGCGCTGTATCGCCCGCACTCGTAATTGCTTCAAGCGCTTCCAGCAGCTTTTGCAGTCGTGCTTCACCATCCAGCAGAGACAGGATACACACAACGCGGTGCGCATCGTTCATTTCGACATCGAACCCAGCATCCTGCAATCGCTGCTGCATCCACTCTCCGCCCTGCTGGCAACGCAGTACCAGCCGAAGCGCATCCGCTGGCAGCTCACCCCTGTCGTCTTCTATGCCCAGCTTGGATGCTTTTACAAGAAACGCCCCGATGGCTGCCTCAAGGTGCTTACAAGCTTTGCTGCCATAGTGGTCCATCCACGCGCGGGCGTCGTCCATGGATTGCAATAGCGTAAAAGCCGGACTGGATGTTTGCACCATGCGAAGAATATCGCGCAAGCGATGGCTGTCCACACCATCCATGGCATGCAGCCATGCCGCCGCATTGAGTGCCGGCAGTGTTTTATGGGCTGATTGTACAAACAGGTCCGCGCCGCGCTGCCCGGCGTTTTGCATGTCTTCTCGCCAGTTAAAGTATGCGCCGTGCGCTTCGTCACAGAGCAGCAGTTTTCCCTGCGCATGTACGATTTCCGCAATCGCCGGTACATCGGACAGTACGCCGTAGTAATCACTGGACAGCGCCAGCACTGCGGTGGCCTGTGGAGTATCGCGCAGGGCTTTGCCATACGCCTCCGGCGTTGTGGTCAGGTAGCCACCCGGCAGTTCCTCAGGTCTGGCAAACACCGGATTAACCCCGGCAATCGCACAGACGCTCAGCGCGCTAAGGTGGACATTGCGCGGCAGTATAATGCTGTCGCCGCGTTTACAGGCATACAGTATCATCGCATGAATCCCGGCGGTCGAGCCACCTGACAGCATGAATGACGCCTTGGTCTTTGCGCTCCTTGCAAGCAATGTTTCCGCTTCCAGAATAGCACCGGAAGGGTTGTACAGGTCATCCGTCACAGGTAATTCCGTGGTTTCAATGGTATAGGGTGAAAGCGTCTCAAACGGTGCCTTTCCCTGTGCGGCCGGCATATGAAGCGAAACACGTCCGGTCACTCCGGCCAGCATTTCGTAGATGGGTCTGCGCATGCCGCTTACCTCCTGTACCATCATCCACCGATAGCATATCAAAATTCCATATCGTGTGCAAGAAAGTTACAAAATCACTGTAAATTTATGATAGCATACGCATGAAACTATGGTACAATAGCGCACTGATATTCACGCTTTATTCTCTTGCATGCTGTATGGGAATACGCTAGAATATCTTAAATCGCTGTATTGCCGCTTTACGATACGAGGCAAACCGGCGGAGGTATGAGTATGAGGCGAAACTCGCGGCGCGCGCCCATCCGTTTGCGTTTTTTTAACGACAACGGGATGGCCGAGGAACTGCGCAAGAACCTTTACTGGGTTATCTGGTCGGTAACCATCGGTATGGTCGGGTTTGTAATCACCACCGGCCCGGTTTGGAGTGCGTTTCAACGTGAAGTGTTGGGTGCGAATGACTTGCAAATCGGCTTAATCTCCGCCATTCCGGTTGCCGTGTGCGTATTCCAGGTCTTTATCAGCTACTATATGGAAAAGAAGCGTAATAGACGCTTCATCTTTCTGTTTCTAGGGCTCTTTGGCAGAGCGTTTTGGCTGTTAATCGCGCTAGTTCCCTACCTATTTCCGTCCTTTCCTGTTGATTTGCGTATATGGCTTGTCATCGTGTTTGTGGTCATCATCGCAGGGGCAAACAGCGGTGCTAACCTGGCCTTTGGCAGTCTGATGGGCGATTTGGTTCCCATTGGCATTCGTGGTTCGTATTTCGGCGTTCGTTCCAGAATCAGCCTGATTTCCGGCGTGATTACCGGCCTGCTGATATCCGTGATGATCGACAAAGTCGGGCTGATTGGGTATTCCATTGCGCTGATCATTGCCGGCATTACCATGATACTGGATATCGCAAGCTATTTCTTTGTGAAATGGCCAGAGATGGACGAAACCCACCTGCCACCCCTGCGCACGCTGCTCAAAGACGTATTCTCTAATAAGCGTTTTGTGAAAGTCATCGTCTTTTATTCTTCATGGGTGTTCGCCATCAACATTGCAGCGCCGTTTTGGAATATTCACATGCTGGAATACCTGGACATGAGCTTTACGCAAATGACACTCTATTCGCAGATTGTTTCCAGCCTGTCATCCATTCTACTCGTCACACGCTGGGGTCGCTTAATCGACCGTTATGGCAATAAACCCATTTTGCAGATTGCAGCCATGTTCCTCGTGCTCGCGCCCATCCCCTGGCTGTTTGCTACCAGCTCCTCCACGTATATGATCATCATCACCAGCGTGATTTCCGGCGCGACCTGGCCTGTGATTGATATAAGCCAGCAGAACCTGTACCTGTCGCAGTCGCCCCGCACGCACCGTTCCATGTACATTGCGATATTTTTTGCCTGCTTTAACTTGTTTGGCATCGCGCTGCCAAACGCCATCGGCGGGTTCCTAATGCAATCGCCATTTGCAGTGCTTACAACAAAGTTCCCGGACATCCTTGGTATAACGGTCTCAAAAATGCATTGGATGATCCTTACGTCCATCGTTCTGCGCATTTTGGTGCTTGTGGTCTTCCTGCCGCGCATCCACGAAGAGGGGTCGCAAACGCTGGCAGGAGCCGTCAAAGGGATGCGTACCGATACATCCACGCAAATGCTACGCAGGGTAGCTGTTATCCGCAATACCATACTGCGCAAGCGGTATCGCAGAATGCTGCAGAAAGAGGCGCATGATGCCAGCAATCAAAGTAAATAAAGCGAATTGGAACAGGGATTTTACTCCGGTTCGCGAATATAGTCATCAAATTGTAATCTTTTTAGGGGAGGTGTGCCGTTGAAGTGTCCTGAATGCGGGCGCTGGAACCGCGCTACCTACCCACACTGCCAATACTGCGGCGCGGAGCTGTCGCCGGAAAAACAACTGGGCCCGGCGGTGTCTCCAACCTGGCAAAACGAGCTGCAAGATGAGCCTAAGAAGTATGTTCTGGTAGACGAAAGCGGCCAAGCCGAAACAAAAGCCGAATTCCGCGATACACTCGCCGATGAAATGGTGAACCTGCACCGCCGGAAACAGCAAGGCGAGCAGCGCCAAAGAGAACTGCGAGAGCATGCCGTAAAGCGCGGGGTGGCTCCATCCGCGCGTACCGTGCGAACCACCTCCAATCGGTCTACCTTCTTTTCCAAAGTGCAGGATAATCCCGACACCACCCTGCGGCCGGTAGACTCCCGTTTGTTAGAGGACGGTTCCCCCATTGCCTCCGATGCAAAACTGGTACGTACACCGCCCTATCAGCGGCAAAACCACCAGCCCCAGGATACCGATCCTTATCAAAGCCGCCAACTGTATGATGGCTTTGATGATGTGGAAGACTATATCCCTGAGTACCAACGCTCCGACGAGTATGAACACCACCGGCAGCCGACAACCGCCATTCCTCAGCGGGAACTGAAAAAGCGTATGCGAGTTCGCCGCATACTCATACTCATTCTTTTGGCCGCGTTTCTTGCGCTGCTTGGCTGGGTTGGCATTACCTATATTCTACCGATGCTGCAGCACTCCAATACCGAGCAGCAGGCAGAAATCACCATTACGCCGACCATTCGCGACGACTTGGCCGCCCATACCATTACCATTTCCGGCAAAGACGGCGACCGGATATCGCTGCGCGAGCTGCGCACTTCCGCCATCGTCATGGACGGCATTGCAACCTTTGATATTATGGACTACAGCTGGTACGACGATACCGACACCTCCCTGCAGGAAAGCATGGATGTCACCCTGTCGCCTTACCTGATTGAGGATAACGGTAAGCAAACCCCGCTGGAAACCATAGAATACACGGTGGATATCCCGCTTTCGTATATCGAGCTATACAGCCCCAATAATCCATACTCCGTGGTATCCACCGCGCTGTATACCATTGTGTTTTATGTCTCCGAAGGCAGTAAAGTGTATATCAACGGTGCTGATTTTTCCGATCTGGTTGCCAAAACCACCGGGCAGGTCAGCTACAACGCGACCGTACAACCCATTGGCGAAAACAACTTTGACATAGTTGTCCGCAGTCCGCACTGCCGTGAAAACTCCATGACTGTGACACTCTACCGTGAAAAGCAGGATATTCCGCTTGACTTGTCCAGCGATATTTCCAGCATCAGTAACTATGAAGTGATGACCATCCGCGCGGCCACCATCCCCGGCGCGATGATTCATGTACTGTCGCCCTACAGCGATCTGAACATAACCGATGTCGACCGCGATGGCACCTTTAGCTTCAAAGCGCTGTTTGACACCATCGGGAGCAATACCATTATCATCACAGCGGATTACCCGGGCAAAGCCCAAACAAAGCTTGAATACTCGGTATACTATGTACCGGATATCGATAAGTACAGCCGCGCGGCGTGGGATATCGTCCGCGATTATAAAGACTTGATGGACAATATGCCCATGCGTGTGTCGCAAAATAAGATCTATAAGTGCGTTGGCACCATTCTGTCCGTTGAAACCACACGCCCGCAGCGTGCGTTTATGGAATGCACCAGTGATCTTGCAAGCGGCACGGTGAAGGTATACGTAGAAAACCAAACCAAAACCGTTTGGGAAGTCGGCGAGCAATATCGCCTATACGGTGATATTTACGGTATGTACAGCCAGGTTCCATGGCTGATTGTGCGCTATACCTATAGACCTTAATTAGTATTCTTTGCCCTGGAATGCGTCCTTGATATGGCGCAAACCAGCGGCCGTTTCCTCGATAACATCGAAGCGCACCGGCCCCTCGTGGTCGTTAGCGGCCAGATAGTACAGCGCAGTATTGATAATTCTACGCTGTTTCTTTTTCGTTACCGCCATCAAGCCGTCTCCGGCACTGCCGGTTGCGCGCAGCTTGACCTCGACAAACACCAGAGTGTCCTGATCCAGCATGATCAGGTCAGCCTCGCCGCCAGGCGCACGGTAGCGCCTGTGCACAAGCTGCATCCCCTGTTTTTCGAGATATGAAAGAGCCTGGCTTTCTCCAGCCAGGCCTTTATTGTATGTTGTGTCAGTCGTTTGGGAACGTTTCATATAACGGGAACGCTTTCATCATTTCGATTACGTCCTTTTCAACCGAAGCGCAAGCCGCCTCGCCGCCTTGGATAACGCGGGCAAAGAAACCGGCGATGGTTTCCATGTCCCGTTCCACCATGCCGCGGGTGGTAACAGCCGGTGTCCCCACGCGGATACCACTTGTGATGGTCGGCTTCAGCTTTTCGCCGGGGATGGTGTTTTTATTGGTGGTAATGCGGCAGCGGCTTAACAAATCTTCCATTTCTTTGCCGGTTCTGCCGGTGTTTGTCAGATCCAGCAAAATCAGGTGGTTATCCGTACCGCCGGACACCATCTCGATGCCGTTTTTACGGAATGCATTTTCCAGCGCTTTGGCGTTTTTAATCACCTGTTGCTGATAGGCTTTGAACTCCGGCTGGAGCGCTTCACGGAAGCTGACGGCTTTGGCAGCAATCACATGCATCAGCGGGCCGCCCTGTGTGCCGGGGAAGATCGCCTTGTCAATCGCCTTGGCATATTCTTGTTTGCACAGAATCATGCCGCCGCGCGGGCCGCGCAGTGTTTTATGCGTGGTTGAGGTAACAAAGTCGGCATACGGCACCGGGCTTTGGTGCTCGCCTGCCGCAACCAAACCGGCGATATGCGCCATATCCACCATGAACAGGCAACCGGCTTCATCGCAGATTTCCTTCATGCGTTTAAAATCAATTGCACGCGGATAGGCGGATGCACCGGCAACCAGCAGCTTGGGCTTGTGCTCAAGTGCCAGGTCGCGGAGAACGTCATAGTCAATGCGGCCGGTAGTCTCGTCCACACCATAGGCAATGAAATTGAAATACTTACCGGAAACATTCACCCGGCTGCCATGGGTTAAATGGCCACCGTGATTCAGGTTCATGCCCATTACGGTATCGCCGGGCTGCAAAACCGCAAAATATACGGCAAAGTTTGCCTGCGCACCGCTGTGGGGCTGCACGTTTGCATGCTCTGCGCCGAAAATCTTCTTGAGGCGATCCCGCGCAAGATCCTCTGACACATCCACATGCTCACAGCCGCCGTAGTAACGGTGGCCTGGATAGCCTTCGGCGTACTTATTGGTTAAGGGTGACCCCATTGCCTCCAGTACGGCACTGGATACAAAATTCTCCGAAGCGATCAGTTCGATGTGATCCCGTTGCCGCTGGACCTCGTCTACGATGGTTTGAAAGAGTTCCGGGTCGCTTTTCATCACATGGCTGAAATTCAATGGCATCTCCCCCTTAAAACTAAAAATACCGTGTGCACTCCGGCTGAGCGACCCCGCAGCACATTCCAGAAAGCGCTTACTGCTGCTACCTTCCGGTCCTGACAGGATTCACACCATGAAATCGCACGGGA
Organism: Candidatus Limiplasma sp.; assembly: GCA_963678055.1. Taxonomy (GTDB): domain Bacteria; phylum Bacillota; class Clostridia; order Christensenellales; family Aristaeellaceae; genus CAXXOK01. Next base: position 1,438,253 of record OY782679.1, on the reverse strand, counting down.
CTCAACCGTCATCATGCACACGGCGAGAGTATTATACAATGGCGACAACAAAATTGCAATGAAACCGCATGCAACAAACTGCACAAATCGGCCTTGAAAATCATGTATGGGACACTTTGTTTTGCTTTTTTATTGTTTCCATGCTCAGTTACACAGGCGTGGATAAAAGCCAGCAGGAACTGACCGCATTTGAATCCAGCAGCATCAACAGCCTTATGCTAATGGAAATCGCGCTGATGGATTTCGTTTTCTTCAAACGATCCTTCAGCGCGATTCAAATGGTGGCTATATTGATTGTATTTGTTTCTATCCTGAGCATACAACGAAAGAAACCATTTCGCAGGCGGGTTTAGAGGATAAACCGCCGGGTATCAAACGCGGCTTCGTCCTTAGCCAAATGCTCCAGTACATACTCTTCGGTGATGTTTAAATCCACTTCCGGCATATCGTCACCACCGGCATGATAGGAAATGTCCTCCAGCAGTTTTTCAAAGACCGCCAGCAGACGGCGCGCGCCGATATCTTCCTTGTTTTCGTTAATCACATAGGCAGCGTGCGCAATGGCGACGATGGCTTTTTCATCAAAACTGAGTTTGACCTTATCCACACCCAATAACGCTTCATACTGGCGTGTCAATGCGTTGTCAGGCTGGGTCAGTATAAGCCTGAAATCATCCTGTGACAGGCTTTTCAGTGTAACATGCACCGGAAAGCGGCCCTGCAGTTCGGGGATTAAATCCGTCACCTTGGCAACATGGAACGCACCTGCCGCGATGAACAAAATGAAATCGGTCTTGACCGCGCCGTACTTGGTGTTCACGGTCGAGCCTTCTACGATGGGCAGTATATCGCGCTGTACGCCTTCACGGCTGACATCCGGGCCACTGTGGCTGGATGAACGGCCTGCCACTTTATCAATCTCGTCAATAAACACGATGCCGTGCTGCTCTACGCGGTTGATGGCTTCCTGCTGTACATCGTCATCATCAATCAGCTTGGCCGCTTCTTCTTCAAACAGAATCTTGCGCGCATCTTTGACCTTCACGCGGCGGATTTTGGTTTTTTTAGGCAGCATGCCGCCCATCATATCCCCGATGTTGATGGAATTGCCGCCAACTTCCAGCTGCGGCGTGGTCTCCTCGACCTCAATCTCCAGCTCCCGGTCTTCCAGCAGGCCTTTTTGCAGCTGCTGGCGCACTTCTTCGCGCTTGCCGTGTATCTGCTGTTTCTCTTCCGGGGGAATATCCGGCTCTTTTTTCCCGCCCATTAGCAACTCAAACGGGTTGCCGCTGCTCTTTTTAGGCGGCGTGACTAGCAAGCTGACCAGCCTGTCCTCGGCCAGCACCTGTGCGCGGACTTCTACTTTTTTCTTATACTCGTCGCGTACCAGGCGGATAGCGTTTTCCATCAGATCGCGGATGATGCTTTCCACATCACGGCCTACATAGCCGACTTCGGTAAACTTGGTTGCTTCCACTTTGACAAACGGTGCATCCACCAGTTTTGCCAGCCTGCGGGCGATTTCCGTTTTACCTACGCCTGTCGGGCCGATCATCAAAATGTTTTTGGGGCTGATTTCAGCGCGCAGCTCTTCGGGCAGTTGAGCCCGGCGGTAGCGGTTGCGCAGCGCAATGGCCACGGCGCGTTTGGCGTCGTCCTGGCCGATGATATAGCGGTTTAGTTCACGGACTATTTCTCTGGGCGTCAGTTGTTTCATATTCTTACGCTCCCACGGTTTCAACGTTGATATTGTTATTGGTATATACACAGATAGACGCTGCAATCTCCAGCGCTTTGACGGCGATCTCCTTGGCCGACAAATCGGTATTCTGTATCAGCGCACGCGCAGCGGACAGTGCATAATTACCGCCCGAGCCTACGGCAACTACGCCGTCGTCCGGGTCGATCACTTCGCCATTGCCGCTAAGCACCAGCATGGACTCTTTATCGGCGACGATGAGCATGCTTTCAAGCTTGCGCATCACCTTGTCGCTGCGCCATTCCTGCGCCAGGTTCACGGCTGCGCGCTCTAAATTGCCGCCGCATTGGGTCAATTTTTCTTCAAAACGCTCGCAAAGTGCAAACGAATCGGCTACCGAGCCTGCAAACCCGGTAATCACCTTGCCGTCGAACAGCTTGCGTACTTTTTTAGCAGTGGATTTAAATACCGTGTGCTCGCCCATGGTTACCTGGCCGTCTCCGGCGATGGCAACCTGGTCTCCGCGGCGCACAGCGCAAATGGTAGTTCCTTTCATCATGTGGGTCACTCCTTATCCATGGCGATCGTATCACCGACCGTTGACTGTGTAAAGTCTTCTTGTTCCATCTGTCGCTGTAAGCTGTCGACTTCCGCCAATGCTCGTTCAGCGATCTTCTGATAGCGTTCCTGTTTGTTTCGAATCTTCTTGACTCCCGGTGGCAGTTCCAGCGGGTCAATCAGCCCGAATGCGCAGTTCATGGGCTGAAAGCGTTTGTTCTTTGTGGCGACATAGCGCCCCATTGCCCCGATGGCGGTTTTGCCGGAGAAATACGGCGCATCCTTTTGCCACAGTCGATACGCCATGCTGATACCCGCCAGCATACCGCTAGCCGCGCTTTCTACATAGCCTTCTACGCCAGTCATTTGACCTGCGAAATACAAGGATGGCTGGTTAATCACGCGGAATGTGGCATCTAAAAAGCCGGGGCTGTTTAAAAAGGTATTGCGGTGCATGACACCAAGGCGGGCAAACTCAGCATTCTCCAGTCCCGGTATCATGCGGAAAACCCGCCGTTGCTCTGGAAACGTAAGCCGCGTTTGGAAGCCAACCATATTATACAACGATGCAGACGCATTGTCCTGCCTAAGCTGTACGACAGCATAGGGCCGCTTGCCCGTACGGGGGTCCATCAGCCCCACCGGTTTCAGCGGGCCAAAGGCAATCGCCTGGTCGCCGCGCTTAGCCAAACTTTCAATCGGCATGCAGCCCTCGAACACCGCTTTTTCCTCAAAGCCTTTGACGGCAACGGTTTCCGCTGTTCTCAGCGCTTGTTCAAACGCCTCGTACTCCGCCTTGTCCATGGGGCAGTTCAGGTAATCGTCCCCGCGGCCATAACGCGACATGGAAAACACCTTGTCCATATCCAGCGACTCGATTGTTACAATCGGTGCGGCCGCATCGTAGAAATGAAGGGTCTCTAAACCGTCCAGCTGCCCTATCGCGTTACTGAGTGCATCGCTGGTGAGCGGGCCGGTCGCCACAATCACATTGCCCTGCGGAATGCTGGTGATTTCCTCCCGCACAACGGTGATGTTCCTGTGCTGGGTGATCTCACTTTCCACGCCGCTAGAAAATAAGTTCCTATCCACTGCCAGCGCGCCACCAGCCGGTACGCTGGCATCATCGGCAACATGAAGAATCAGCGAACCAAGCCTGCGCATTTCTTCCTTCAGCAGTCCGACCGCGTTGGTCAGCCTGTCGGAACGAAGGCTATTGGAACACACGAGCTCCGCCATGGTATCCAGCGTTTGCGCGGGCGTTTTTTGGTGCGGTTTCATTTCATAGAGCGTCACCGCAATCCCGCGGTTGGCTAACTGCCAGGCCGCCTCGCAGCCTGCTAATCCCCCACCAATGACTGTTGCTTTCATTCGTCGTCTTCCGCCGCTATTTTCTCCTTGTGGCGGCATGTTTCATTAGCGCACAGCAAAATACGTTCGCCCTTCTTATTGCGCTTTTCGGTCATATAGCTGCCGCACTGGGAGCATTTCTCCTTGGCAGGCATCTCCCAGCTGACAAAATCACAGTCGGGGTAACGCTCGCAACCATAGAACTTGCGGTTTTTCTTGGAGATTTTCTCCATCAGGCGTGCACCGCACTTGGGGCAAGGCACATCAATATACTTGATGATCGGTTTGGTGTTTCGGCATTCGGGAAAGTTCGGGCAAGCTAGAAATCTGCCATACCGTCCCATTTTGTAGACCATCATCGCGCCGCACTTATCGCAGGGTACATCGCTGACTTCGTCCTTGACTTCGATTTTCTCGATTTGTTCCTCAGCAACGCCGAGCATCTTTTCAAACGGCGGATAGAACTCCTGCAGAATCTTGTGCCAGTCTTCCTTGCCTTCTTCCACGTTGTCCAGCTCGTCTTCCATTTGCGCGGTGAAAGCGGTGTCCATGATGGGCGCAAAATATTCAAGCATCATGCTGGTGACCATGCGGCCAAGCTCTGTGGGATACAGCCTGCGCTTTTCACGCGCCACATAGCCGCGAGAAATAATGGTGGTAATTGTCGGTGCATAGGTGCTTGGACGGCCAATGCCTTTTTCCTCCAGCATGCGCACCAGCGATGCTTCCGTAAACCGGGACGGTGGCTGGGTAAAACGCTGGTTTGTGTCCACGCCGTCCACCGATACCGCATCCCCGGCTTCCAGTGCCGGAATGGCGGTCTCGGGTTTCTGTTCTTCGTCGTCATTGCTTTCGGTGTACAAGGCGCGGTAGCCGGGAAACACCATGTGTTCACCATAGTACCGTATAACCGCGCTGCGTTTGGCATCACTCTTTGGTGCACCGTGCATTTCGATGGTCACGGTTTCAAATACCGCAGGTTTCATCTGGCTGGCCATAAAGCGGGTATAAATCAGCTTATACAGATTAAACTGGTCGCGCGTCAGGTTCTTTTTCACGACATCCGGAGACAAGGCCAAATCCGTCGGGCGGATTGCTTCATGCGCATCCTGCGCATTCTTACGGCCTTTATAGACATTCGGCTTGGCCGGGCAGTACTCCGTACCGTAGTCGCTGTTGATTTTATCGCGCACTGCCGACAGTGCCTCGTCTGACACGCGCACGCTGTCGGTACGGATATAAGTAACCAAACCGACTGTTCCCCGGCCAATATCAACGCCCTCATACAGCGACTGCACCACCTGCATGGTTCTGCCGGTGGAGAAGTTCAGCTTGCGGCTGGCTTCCTGCTGGAGGCTGGACGTGGTAAACGGCGGCTGAGGACGCTTCAACTTTTCTTTGTGTTTAACATCCGATACCGCAAACGTAGATTGCATAATCAGGTCTTTGGCAGCCATGGCAGTTTTTTCGTCTTGAATGACTGCTTTTTTGCCATCCAGCTGGGTCAGTTTTGCTTGTAAGTGCAGTTGTTTACCCTTCTGATTTTTTACAGTAGAGCTGACCAGAATATCCCAGAACTCCTCAGGGATAAAGCGTTCAATTTCTTCTTCACGCTGTACAACCAACTTGGTCGCAACGCTCTGTACGCGCCCGGCGGACAGGCCTTTTTTAATCTTCGCCCAGAGCAGCGGGCTGATTTTATAGCCCACCAACCTGTCCAGCGCACGCCGGGCCTGCTGGGCATCCACACGGTCCATATCAATGGCACGGACTTTGCTAATGGATTCTTTTACGGCTTTTTTAGTGATCTCATGGAATTCAATGCGGCAGGGCTGGGTATCGTCCATTTTCAGGATGTTTGCCAAATGCCAGGAAATAGCTTCTCCCTCGCGGTCAGGGTCAGTCGCAAGGTAGATACGCGATGCGTTTTTTGCTTCTTTTTTTAGCTTAGCGATAATATCGCCGCGCCCCCGGATGGTGATATACTTCATCGCATAGTTATTCTCTGTATCCACACCGAGCTGGGATTTGGGCAGATCGCGCACATGTCCCTGCGAGGCTGTGACCTTATACCCTTTCCCCAGAAATTTTTCCACTGTTTTGGCTTTGGCCGGCGATTCGACGATGACCAGCTTATGTTTGGTTGCTGCTGCCACAATAACTCCTCCTACATTTTACGAGCGGTTCAGCAGCCGGTATATGTTACCGCTGTCCCGCGTTATCTCTCCGCTGATTTCCAGCATACAAAGCCGTGTTATCAGCGCGTCGGCTTTAAGTCCTGTTGCGATCTGGAGCGCGTCCATGCCCATGGCTTCTTTTTGAAGCGCCTGTACAACGGCATCGGTTTGGGTCGGGTCTTCTACCTGCTGCGGCACCGCCGCTGCCCGGATATCCAGATCGTCTAGTATGTCTTGGGCGGACGAAAGCATAACCGCCCCTTCGCGGATAATGGTATTGGGCCCTTCGGCGTAGTACTGGCCGATGTTGCCCGGCACCGCAAACACCTCTCGGCCCTGATCCAGCGCCGTTCGCACCGTGATCATCCCGCCGCTTTTTACGCGCCCTTCTACAAACACGATACCGCGGCAAAGTCCGCTGATCACGCGGTTGCGATGTGGAAAGTGATAGCTGTGAGGCCGCGCATCGGGCGGATACTCCGATATCACTGCGCCGCCTGATGCCAGTATCTCCTGCATCAGCCCGACGTTTTCGGGTGGATAAGGTACGCTCAATCCGCTGCCAAGCACCGCGACCGTTTTGCCTCCGGCTACCAGCGCACCTTTATGCGCATTGGTATCAATGCCGATTGCCATACCGCTGACCACGCTTACCCCGGCTGCTCCCAGCGTTGTGCCGATGGTTTTGGCCATGTCCGCGCCGTACCCGCTGGGGTGACGCGTGCCAACGACTGCCACACCGGCAAGTCCCAACGCCGCCGCGTCTCCCATACAGTACAGGAGATACGGAGGATCGTCAATACTTTGCAAAAGCTGCGGATAGCGCTCATCATCCTGAAACAGCAACTCAATCCCTCTGTTTTCCATGCGCTCGGCATGCTGTTGCAGCACGCCATCTCGCTGGTAGTAGCCCAGGATTTTGTTGGCTTCCCCCTGCTTGGAAAAGCGTTTTCCTGCCGCAAATTGCTCCCACAAGGCAGTCGCGGATCCCGCAGCGGCTATCAGCTTTTGCACGCGGTCGGCCGTGATTTCCGCACACGACAGCCACAGGAGGCTAAGTTTTTCTTTTGATAAAGTCATACTACCTCCAATAGCGTCCGTCGAGGTTACGAAGATGAATGGCCTGGGCAACGTCCTGGGGTTGAATCAACTCATGTCCGCCCAAATCGGCAATCGTGCGTGCCACCTTGCAAATGCGGCTATACGTTCGCATGCTGATGTGGAACTTCTCAACGGCATTGTGCAGCAGGCCTTTGGCGGCCGGTTCCATCATACAATACTTGTCAATGCCTTCTTGCGGCATTTGCGCATTGCAATAGAAGCTTTCGCCTGCATAGCGCTTGAGTTGCAGCTTACGCGCTGCGATGACACGGTTTTGCACAGCCGCAGTATCTTCCTGTTCCTGCGCAGACTGAATATCACCAAGTTCAACGGCATCCATCTCCACCTGAATGTCGATGCGATCCAGCAGCGGACCGGAGATACGCGCAAGGTAGCGTTTGATCTCCCCCGGCTTGCAGCGGCATGGTTTGGAACGGCTTCCGTGGTTGCCGCAAGGACAGGGATTCATGCTTGCCACCAGCATACAGCGGCTTTGGTACCTGGCCTGCCCACTGACACGGGTGACGTTGACAAATCCGTCCTCCAGCGGCTGACGCAGGGCTTCCAGTGTTTGCCGCTGATACTCCGGCAGCTCATCTAAAAACAATACCCCGTTATGTGCAAGCGAAACCTCACCGGGTTTTGCTTTCACCCCGCCGCCGACAACAGCCGGAAGCGATACATTATGGTGTGGTGAGCGAAACGGGCGTTCCGTCATCAATCCGGTTTCCGCTTCCAGCACGCCTGCCGCTGAATGGATGCAGGTGGTTTCCAGCGCTTCCTCGTACGAAAGCGGCGGTAATATGCCCGGCATACAGCGAGCGAGCATCGTTTTCCCGCTGCCCGGCACGCCGACCATCAGCATGTTGTGACCGCCTGCTGCGGCAATTTCCAGCGCTTTTCGCGCGATGAGTTGCCCTTTCACATGGCGAAGGTCGTGCCCGGGTTTGCCGGTATTGAGCAGCTGTTCATACCCGATTTGCACCTGCGGCTGAATGGGTGCCCATCCGGTCAGGTGATCCACCGCCTGTTTCAGGGTATCCGCCGGATAGATGGTCACATCGCTTAGGCACTGCACCTCTTTGGCGTTTTGCGCAGGCAGGATTACGGAGATAATCCCCTTGTCCCGCGCCGCCAGAACCATGGATAACACACCCCGTACGGGCGATAGCTCACCATGCAGCGTCAGTTCCCCCAGAAGCAACACTTTGTCCAGATCTGCATACTCTTCCGGATTTTGTGCGGCCAGCAGTGCAACGGCAATAGAAAGTTCCAGGCTTGTGCCTTCTTTTTTCACATCGGCCGGGGCCAGATTGATGGTCAGCTTTTTCATCGGCCAGGCGAAGCCGAGATTCAGCATCGCAGCACGAATACGGTCGCGGCTTTCCTTCACGGATGTGCTGGGAAGCCCGACGATATCAAAACCAATCATGCCTTTGCCTAAAAAGGCCTCGACATCCACCAAAAACCCGTTTACGCCTTCCAGACCGCCTGAAACCGTTCTAGCTAACATCATTATCCTCCGCTTATACTGGCAGGTTGGGGAACCAGTGCAGGAATTGCATATAACCGCTGGACACCGTAAGCCCCGACGCATAGGGATAGAACATAATAAACAGCACCAGCGCAATTGCCAGCAGCGCGATCATCAGCGCGTTTTTCAGCTTCTCGCTTTTGATGTACTTGGCCATCAACATCGTTGCCAAAATGATAAACGGAAGGCTGGCAAAATAGTGATAGATGAACATGGAACGCGGCACCAGCACCCACGGCAGGTACTGCGTTAAAAAGCTGATAGCCACGATAGCCAGTGCGGGATCATCGTCTCGTGTTTGTGGATGAACTTGTACTAAAGCCGCGTTGTTACCCAGAATTGATCTGCGGTTTTTCCAGCTCTTGAAGATCAGAATGAGGAGCGGCACATCCAGCAAAATATTGATCAGAATCGCATAATACGGCATGTATTGCTTCGCCCAGTTCCATGACATTGATACCACAATCAGATTGAGGACAACCGTATTCATAATGAAAATGCACATTAACCAAACCACATACACAATCCACTTTCTACCGCCGCTGTTATGTCGCTGTGGCCGGACATATTTTTTAAACAGTATCACAAACACTGCAATCATCGAAATGGCACCAAGGTAGAACACCGCCGGGTTGCCAAGACAAACAATGTTCGCACCGTAGCCGGTAGCAACAAAGGCAGCCTTGGCATACCACATCGGTTTGATAATCAGCGGCCACTGCCACCAGGGTGAATAGAACGGATGATCCATACCCAAACCCGGCGTGGAGTGATAGGCCAGCATCCCTTCCTGTGCGCGCCATAGTCGCTGCAGGTTCACCGCGCCTGTCGGCGCTAGATACGGAATATAGCTCAGGTAATAGATAACCGCCGGGATGATCAGGAAGAACAACACGCAAAAACCGAGCGTAGTAAAGATGCGTTTCAGCAGCATTGCCCGCGCTTCCAGCACCCTATCGGCTTCCGCTTTGCTGAGATTGTCAAGGCTTTGCTCATACGCCATCAGTCCCGCACGGAATTGCCTGTATATCCCATAGAATAGCAGTACCGCCAGCCCTGCACCCGCATACAAGCCTATCCATTTTGCCGCAATGGCACAGCCGATAAACACACCCGACAGCAGCAGCGGTATAAGCGACTTGAGATACTGCTTGCTTAGCACGCGCGGTTTGCCTATCGATACGGCAAACGGATCGGAGAGAATATAGCGTGCCATACACAAGTAGGATAGCAGGATAAACAAGGTCGGGAACGAGTCGATGGTGGCAATACGGGTCTGGGTAAAGTGCATCAGATCCAGCGACATCAGCAGCATGGCAAATGCTGCAAACTTCCGTTTACCGGTAAGCTGTAGCCCGAACAGATACATAGCCGGTAGCATCAATGCACCAAACAGCGTACCCATAAAGCGCCACCCGAACGGCGTCATACCAAAGATAGCGATTCCGATGGACATGATCTCCTTGCCCAGCGGCGGATGGGATGTTTCGTACGGTGCTTGACCATGCAAATGCTCGTATGCCGTACGGGCGTGGTAGATTTCATCAAAATAGGTACCGTTGAAAGCGCTGGGTTCGCCGGTGATGGTATCCTGCTCGTCGATCAGGTTAGCCGCTAAAGATGCGACATCAGCAGCCGAACCGGACAACAGGCTAACCGGTATGCGGTTGCCATTTTCATCACGTAGCACGACCTCCCATAGGTTCAATCCAGCAAACTCTGCATTTATGCGCAAATACTTGCCCGAAAACCATACGATATTAGCCAGGCTATCGGAGGCAAAGCTTTCGGAATTGATATCATCGGTCAGCGCTGTGGTGGCATACAACCAGCGGTAACACAGGCCCTGGCGCATGCGGCAGATGGCGGGATCCGACCAGGTTTCCCCATCATCGCTGACAGACACGGTGAAGTTATTGTAGCTGACACCAGCATAGTAGAGCATAGAAAACGTGGTGTTTTCCTCCAGCTCCAGCACCACCTGATCATCAGCACTCGCCGCCACCCACGCCGTTTGCGGCGCTTTTGTACTACCCAGATTTGTGAACGCCACCACGCAGTACACCACAAAAGTAATGCCCATAATCAGCACATCGCGCGCGGATACATGCAGCCTTGCGTCTTTTGGATGCAGCAGGCGATTGCGATGGTTCTCCCTGCCGGACGGCCATATCCCGGCCTCAGTACTTACAGGCTTTGATGGTTTTAACCCAGTATACGCAATGATTGCAGCATAGCCGCATAGCAGCAGATTAGCGATACAAAGCAGTACGTTGACGGTGTTTGTATCCGTGCTCAGGTGACCCCCTGCCGCTCCCAGTAAAATGGAGTTATCCAGCACAATTGCGATGTTGATAAATGTGGTTACCGACAGCCCGGCGCATAGCCACAGCAAGCGCTTGTCTTTCGTTCCGATATAGGCAAGCGGCAGCAACGCCGTGGCCGCAAACAGATAGCGTTCATGAATTTTAAGCCCCAGCACGTATACGCCAATCAACATCAGCGCCATGTAAAACGGCAGCGCTTCCGTTTTCCGTTCTATCACGAGCAAGCAAAGCACGACAGTATAGACACAGACCATCCACATTGTTCCGTAAAGTAAGAACGTGCTCGGCCAGAAGGCAGATAGCAGGAATGCAAGCCCGAATACAGCGCATAGCAATGCCAGCACCAGTTTGCGGCTATCGTCCGAACCTGTCTCTTTGTTTTTAAGCTCCAGCCATAGCGTTTGCAGGCGTGCACGGAAACCTTTAAACAACGTAAGAATATTCAGCTTGATAAGCCCAAAGGACAGTAAAACAATGCCTGTAATCACCGGAATCCATTGGCTGAGTAGTTTCACCATGCCAATATCTGCCGAGAGCGGGGACCAGTTCCCCTTCAGCAGGAAGGCGAGGTTTGCGGTGTTAAGCACAGCGTAGTTATACGAAGACAGGGTCTGCTCATACAGCTTGAAAAGCCAGAGCGGGTCATTCTGTTTGAGCTGGAACGGAAGCACCACGGCGGCGGCTGCCACAATGGCGAGCACGATACCTTGCCACAGCTGCGTCCATTGCGTTTTGCGCGTGGCTTTGGGGGTTTTTATCAGGACGACCAGCAGCCATGCAAGCGCGACCGGGCCGAATAAAAGTGCCTGGGGTTTTACTAGCACTGCCAGTACATAGGCCGGTAGTGCAATGCGCCAACGGTGTTTCATCGCCTGTATGGCTGCAATCACGATAAGCAGGGTCAGAACGGAATCCACCTGTCCCCACGCCGAACCGGTAACCAGTACCGCAGGATTGAATGCAAAGAACAGGCCGACAAATGCCGCCGCTTTGAGAGGAAGCCGTTTTTTAGCGTAGGCGAACAGCAGCATCGCCGTTATTATGTCGCAAAGGATGGGAATGCTCTTAAGCAAGATGAGAACGCCAGCCGAATCCGTCGATCCCAGCAGTGCTTTGAACTGCCCCACAGGCCAAAGCAACAACATATATCCCGGCGGATAATCGCAGAAATAGTCGGATGTATAGAAGTTGATCGGCCCCACTGTGGCTATGCGCTGACTCCAGGCCGAGAAACAACCGATATCCACCTCGTACCCGTATATCGTTCCAGCCAGTATCAACCGCAGCGCAAACGCCGCCACCATTGCAAGTGCAAACACACCAATTACAGCGTTGTCCTGTTTTGGTTTTAGGGTTTTCGTATCCCCGGCAAGCAATGTTTTCATACCCAGCGAGACGAGCGCAAGAAACAGTAGGCCAAGGACAATAAACCAGCCTTTTGATGATTCCGATTCTTCCTCGTCCAGCGCCTGTTGACCCATTGTATCGTCCTGCACTGTATAGCTAAACCAGAGGTCAGCATATACGTCCGTAGGAACGGAATCTACTTTTTCCAGGCGCAGATCATCAAAATACGCTGTTCCGCTGCTTTCGGAGCCGTACCCGCCCAAACGGATGCCGATTTCAACAGAAGTTTGCCCCGAATTCGTCTCACCGTACCACTCAACATAGCGCCACTGGCCATCGGTATCATACACACCATCGGAGCGCGCATAAACCTCTTCCAGCGCAAAGTTCGCCCCAGCGCCTACATCCGCAATGTCCTCTACAAGAATATATCCCGAAAGGCGATACACGCTTTCGGGTTTTACATTGACGATGGTCACAAAGCGTGCGTCGTTCAGGTTTTGGTTGACTATTTTCGCGCTGTAGTTGCCTGAATGGGCTTGCTCATCGGTCACAGAAAATTGCGTGTTGCCGCTGATGCTATCATAGGACAGCGTATACCAATCATCCGGCATGCCCGCATTGTTGATGTTTTCAAAACTACCGTTTTTCAGTAAGTTGTCACCATCGGCGGATGCACTACCAAGCAGCATCAGCGCGATCAGTAGCCCAAGCAGCAGTTTTTTCATCTTGCAGTCTCCCCGATGAATTTTCCGATAAATGTGCGCCTGTGTTCAGGGCAAGGGCCAAAGCGTTTCAGCGCTTCAATGTGTTCTGGTGTGCCATATCCCTTGTTTTGCGCAAGGGCGTACTGCGGGTACAACGCTGCCAGTTCGCACAGCCGCCTATCGCGCGTTACCTTGGCTACAATACTCGCCGCTGCGATGGAATAGCTCACCGCGTCGCCGTGAATAATCGACTTAACGGCAAAGGGTACGTCTAATCCGCGCATCGCGTCGACCAGACAGAGTGTCGCTGGCGCTTCCGCTGCCGCGCGCTGCATAGCCAGCTTAGTAGCGTTGAGGATATTCATCTCGTCGATTTCCTCTGCGCTTGCTTCCCCTACGCCAATATAGAGTGCGTGGGCAACAATCTCCGAAAAGACCTCATCACGCCGCTTGGGTGATAGCTTTTTGGAATCATCCACCCAGGGCAATACCGGTGCTGATGGCATAATCACGCAGGCGGCAACAACCGATCCCAGCAGCGGGCCACGGCCGACCTCATCCATTCCAGCCAGAGACTGGCCAAAGCCAACAATCGCACAATCGTGCTGATACAGTTCTTGCGAACGCTGCAAACGTTTTGCGCTGGGTTTCATCATCCCCGCTTGTCCCCGTTGCCCGCAGGCGGAAGCTCCAGAGTGATTCGGCCAAGCTTACCGGCGCGGAATTCATCCAGGATAACTGCGCAGGCACGGTCGTAATGCGATACGCCGCCTTTCAGTAAAAATCCCCGCCCGCGGCAGACTTCATCCAGAAGTTCCAAGCCCTCGGCATCGGGATTCTTAATTTTGAAGCGTTCGCAGGTTACGTCTTTGCGGTCGTCCAGCAGTTCTTTCAGCAAGCGGATGCTAAGCTCCAGCTGGTCGTACACGGCATCGCGGATGGTTCCGATATAGGCAAGCCGCATCGCGGCTTTGTTATCGGAGATTTTCGGCCACAGCATGCCGGGGGTATCCAGCAGTTCCAGATATGGGTTGACCTTTACCCAGCGATTAGCGCGGGTTATACCGGGCCGGTCGCCCACATCGGTTGTGGAAGTCCCGGTCAGGCGGTTGATTAAGGTGCTTTTGCCAACGTTTGGCACACCAACCACCATACCCCGCAAGGTTTTCTTAATACCACGCCGTTCAGCGCGCTCGTAAAATGCCTTGGCAGCCACATCCATCAAATTGCGAACCCGTTTGGTTTTCTGTGGTGTGGTGTCGTAGGCCATGGCCTGTATGCCTTTGGTTTCAAAGTACTGCAGCCAGCGACCGGTTGCCCCGGCATCAGCCAGATCGGCCTTGCATAATAGCAGTATTCTGGTTTTCCCCGCCAATAAGCGATCCAGATCCGGGTTACGGCTGGACAGCGGAATCCGTGCGTCGCAAAGCTCCACAGCGATGTCGGCTTTTGACAGCTGTTGCATTAACAGCCGCTTCGCTTTGGCCATATGCCCTGGATACCATTGTATATCCAAAAGGGGAGCCCCCTTTCATTGCAAGTCTATCCAATTAAACCATTGATTGCTGAAAATAGCAAGATTTTCTTCCTCTTGTTACAAAGCCCTGCAAGCTTTTGTGCTGCAAGGCTTTGCTACGCCTGAGGCTGCATGATTTAAATCCAACTATTCTTTAAGAAAAACGCATACAAGCGATTATACAGTATCTGAATCGTCTTCTGGCGAACCAACATCCGTATCCTCGTAAATATCTCCAAGAAGCTTTTTGCTTTCGCCCTCGTCCAGTTCTTCCACGCTGCGCAGTTTACGGGCGATGCTGCGCGTACGTACAAACGCTTTATCAATCGTTTTACTGGCCTGATTGAGCTTATCCTGCGTACTCTGCAATACCTGGGAGAATAGCCCAAAGTCACTTTTCACCGCACCCAGCAGCCGCCAAACCTCCGCCGAACGCTTCTCGATGGCCAGTGTACGGAATCCCATTTGCAGGCTATTGAGCATGGCCAGCAGGGTACTCGGCCCCGCGATTACGACGCGCTGTTCTCGCTGTATGGTTTCTACCAGCGCAGCATTGCGCACGACCTCGGCATACAAACTTTCCAGTGGCAAGAACATCATGGCAAAATCCGTGGTATATGGCGGATCAATATACTTGCTTGCGATACGCTTTGCCTCGGTTTTCACTGCATTGACCAGCGCAGCGCGGGCCGCTTCAGTGGCTACCGCATCGCCCTGTTCGCTGGCCTCGGCAAGCCGTGCATAGTCCTCCTGTGGGAATTTGGAGTCAATCGGCAAATACACCCGATGCTCCCCCTCTTTCCCAGGCAGGCACACGGCAAACTCAACGCGTTCCTTTGCGCCGGGGCGCAGCTGGACATTGCTTTCAAACTGCTTTTCGGTTAGCACCTCGGCAAGCAGGTTCCCAAGCTGTATTTCGCCCCATATGCCGCGCCGCTTTACGTTACCCAGCACACGCCGTAAATCCCCCACGCCTTCGGCCAGCCTGTGTACTTCACCAAGCGATTTATACACCTGCTCCAGCCGCTCGCTGACCTGGGTAAAGCTCTGGGTTAAGCGCTTGTTGAGGGTATCCTGCAGTTTTTCATCAACGGTCTTGCGCATTTCATCGAGTTTTTTCTCGTTATCGGCGCGCATCCCTGTGATGGATTTTTCAATCATTTCCTGCATTCCCTTGATGCGGGTCTCGTTCTTGGCCAGTTCCTGCTCCAAGGTTTTATCAATCGCTTGCATGCGGGTTTCAAACTTGTTTAAGCTTTCCTCGGTAAAGCTGTACATGCGGGCCTGGCGCCTCTCCTGCGCAGAGAACTGGTTCACCTGATATTCTGCATTCCGGGTCAAATTCCCCGATATGCTTTCATTCATTGCATGCAGGGTTCGCATCAGCTCTTCCCGCTGACGAAGGCCATCCTCATTGAGGGCGGATTGCAGCATACGCAGATGCTGTGTGAACCCGTCTCCGCTTTTGCGTTTAGCCAGCAAGATAAGTGCTGCAATGATAAGAATCACGATAAGCCCAAGCAGCCCTGTAATCAGCCACTGCCACGGTTCCAGTGGGAACATCGGTCATCCTCCCGTTCTCATGAAGTTGTAGAGCATATTGAAACAACCTGCGTCAGCAGGCTGTTTGCATTATAGTTCCCGTCGGCCTTCCATGGCCTTGGACAGGGTGATTTCATCGGTATATTCCAAATCGCTGCCGACCGGCACACCGTGAGCAATGCGGGTGACCAGAATGCCCATGGGCTTAATCAGCCTTGCAATATAACTGGCCGTCGCTTCGCCCTCAATGTCGGGGTTGGTGGCAAGAATCACTTCCTGAATCGCTCCGTCCGACAAGCGCTTGAGCAGTTCTTTGATGCGGATATCCTCCGGCCCGATTCCCTCCATAGGCGATAAGGTGCCGTGCAGCACGTGGTAAGCGCCTTCAAAATCGTGCATACGCTCGATCGCCGCTACATCGCGCGGGTCGCGTACCACACAGATCTGGCCGTTCTTACGGCTGTCATCATCACAGACATCGCACAAATCATCCACGGCATAGTTACCGCAAACCGAGCAATAGCGTATCTCCTTGCGGCCCTGATAAATGGCCGAGGCAAGCTCACGCACATCATCCAATTCCATGGAGATGATGTAATACGCCAGCCGCTGCGCACTCTTTTGCCCGATGCTGGGGAGCTTGGACAGCTGGGTTACCATCCGCGTAATGGGCTCAAGCGGTTTGGCCATAGCTTAGAACATACCTCCCATACCGGGGGACAGCTTGCCAAGTTCCTGTTCGCGGGCTTCTTTGCCCAAACGAACCGCTTCGTTCACCGCTGCCAGAATCATATCTTGCAGTATTTCGACATCGTCCGGATCCACACACTCGGGGTTGATGACGATGGATTTTAACTCGCCTTTGCCTGCTGCGGTCACTGTAACCATGCCGCCGCCCGCCTGTGCGGTGTATTCGCGCTCATCTAATTCTTCCTGCGTTTTTGCCATTTGCTCCTGCAGTTTCTGGGCCTGCCGCATCAGCTGCTGCATATTGCCTCCGCCACCGCCGAATCCGCCAAATTGTTTTTTAGCCATACGCTTCCTCCTATACTTCCCGTCTGGTGATTTTCAAATTACCCGATACGCCGGTCAAGCGCACCGAGGATGCTGTGCTTTCTTGTGTCAGCTCAACACCTCTGATTGATTGCTGTCCACTTACCGTACGCAGCGAAACATTGACTGTATCAAGGTCCGTCACCATCTTGCAGTCGCCCGATACCGTACGGATTTCCATTTGCTCAAACCCGGCGCTAATATCCATATCAATATCGCCGCTGACCGTAGTAAAGCGGTAGCGCTTGGCAGACAGACTATCCAGCATGATGTTCCCGCTAACCGTGCGTGCTGTAAATGCCTCACACATAAGCGTTTCACCCTTGATGGCACCGGCCGTTGTACGCAGGGACAGCGCCCCGGCAGTCAGCTTCAAGGCTTTTAAGTCCCCGGTGATGGTTTCCACCGATATACTATCGCCGCCCAAGCCGCGAATCCGGGCCGGCCCGCTAATCGTGTGCAGGTTCAGGTTCTGGTCCCAGTTGCGGGGAACCCGCACGACAATTTCCATCCAGTGCCCGTGGGTAATATCCAGCGACAGTCCATACTGTGGCTGCTCAATGGTCAATGTGCCGTTTTCTGCTGCAATTTTCAGTTCGCTCACTGTGCGCTCGTCACCTGAAGCCAGCACCTGTATTTGCTCAATATCGTCGGCAAATATTTCCAGTTGCGCCCACGCCAGGCGTGTAACGATCTCATGAAGCTCCCCTGTCTGAAAGGTTTCGTTGCGTTCCAAGGTACGCTCCCCCTTTATGTCGATAGACTTGTGTCAAATTAGTTCTTGCATGCTCCCTTAAATTATACAGGTTTCTCCTAAAAAAGCAATGCGCGCAGCCTTCCAATATCGCGGTATACTCCCCATTTTCGGTTCCCAAAGTTTTTGTTTTATGGTATAGTAAACCAAGGAAAACAACTGTTCGGATGGAGGTTGCCGGGTACCGGGAAAGCCAATTATACGGGCATTCCGTAAGGTCCCGCCATTGGAATCGACGATATGAAAGAGTTTGATCAGCAGACGCTGTGGAGCACGATGGACGACCACCCCACACAAGCGCCGCTTGCCGACCGTATGCGTCCGCGCACGCTGGACGAGTTCGTTGGACAGGAGCATTTAGTCGGCGAAGGCAAGCTTCTTCGCCGTGCCATTATGGCAGATAAACTGCAATCCAGCATATTCTGGGGCCCTCCGGGCTGCGGAAAGACCTCGCTTGCCCATATCATCGCCGGGATGACTGGAAGCGAATTTGTAAAACTTAACGCCGTTACCAGCGGCGTTGCAGATGTGCGCAAGGTTTTAAAAGCTGCCGAGGAACGCCGTGTCCGGCTAGGCAAGGCAACGTACCTGCTGCTGGATGAATGTCATCGCTGGTCGAAAGCCCAGAGCGATTCCATACTCCCGGCGATAGAGTCCGGCTTGATTCGCTTTATCGGCTCGACCACCGAAAACCCCATGGCGAGCATGACCCCCGCCATTGTCAGCCGCTGCCGCGTGTTTGCGTTTCAGCCGCTGGCAACAGAGGATATCCGCAAAGCCCTCTCCACCGCGCTAGAGGACAAAGAACGCGGTTACGGCCGCTACTTAGTCGACTGCGGTGAAGATGCACTGTCTTACATCGCCCGGATGTCCGGCGGCGATGTACGCACCGCGCTTTCTGCACTGGAGCTTGCCTTTTTAACCACGAAAGAGGATGCCAAAGGCGTTAAGCACATCACACTTGACGTTGCTCAGGAAAGCGTACAAAAGCCCATCATGAAGCTGGACGAGAGCTTATATTACGATATGTTGTCAGCGTTTATTAAAAGCATGCGCGGCAGCGACCCGGACGCGGCCCTTTTATGGTTTGCCCGGCTGATGTACGCCGGTGTCGATCCACGGTTGATTGTGCGCCGTATCATCGTACACGCCAGTGAGGATGTGGGCCTGGCAGACCCCGTCGCCATGCTACAGGCGCATGCCGCAGCAAATGCGCTGGAAACTGTGGGTATGCCGGAAGCGCGTATCCCCATCGCCCAGGCGATACTAGCCATCTGCATGGCGGAAAAGAGCAATAGCGTGGTAGACGCCCTCGGTGCAGCAGAGGCCGACGCACAAAACGGCAATTACTCTGCTGTTCCTGTATACCTGCGGGACCAGATCATGGTTCCAAAGAACGAAAAAAGCAATGACTACCTCTATCCACATATATTTCCGGAGCATTTCGTAAAACAAACGTATATGCCAAAAGGCTTTGAAACCCGTGTGTACTACCACCCCAGCGATCAGGGAAACGAAGCAAAGCTCAAAGCACGTTTGGAACGCAGATTCGGGAAGGATAAAAAACTGTGAGAAGAAGACTACCAACTCGCCAGATCGATGTCAGCAAAGCATCACTCTACGCCATCATCGTCAATATATCGGAAATCACCGTGTTGATGGGGTTTGTTGTATATACCATGATTGTGGGTATCACCCCGGAAAACCGTCAGTTTATTCAGGTCGTTGCTATCGTCGGCGGCCTGATGGCCAGCTGGGGCGCGTTTCTGGATATTCGTGAAGCGCTGCAGGCACGACGGCGGCAGATGCAGATACAGGATTTGGAACAATCCAACACCCAGATGGACGAACTCAACCGAACTTTGCGCGTGCAGCGGCATGACTTTCTTAATCACCTGCAGGTTGTGTATAGCTTGATGGAAATGAACGAGTATGTCGAAGCAACCGATTATCTGGAAAAGGTATACGGAGAGATTCGGGCGGTATCCAGCTTTTTGTCCACCCGGTCTACGCCGATAAACGCCTTGCTGAAGGTGAAAGCCGGTGCCTGCGCACACGAGAAAATCGACTTGCAACTGCACATCAACAGCCCGCTACTCAACCTGCCCATGCCCGCCTGGGAGCTTTGCCGCGTGCTGGGCAACCTGATTGATAACGCAATGGACGCCGCCAAGCATGATAGTAAGCCATGTATTCACCTAACAATACGGGAAGATATACGGTCGTTTATTTTCTGTATTGAAAACAACGGTGCGCTGATACCTGAGGAGCTGCTATCAACGATATTCGAAGAGGGTGTCAGCACCAAAGGCGATAACCACGGTATGGGCCTTTCCATCGTTAAAAACACGCTCATGCCCTATGGTGGCGATGTTACGCTTGCAAGCACTTCAAAAACCACGCGCTTTACCGTGATGCTGCCGAAAATTCCGTTAATGGAGGAGACTGCCGGCGAGCATTGACGAAGCCGACGCGGGACGATATAATTAACGTTACGGTTCAATGGATCTTGAGCAATTCAAAGTGAAGGAGGAAGCAACGGATGAAGGTTATTTTACTTTGTGATGTAAAAGGTCAAGGTAAAAAAGAGGATATTCTTAACGTATCCAGCGGGTATGCCCGGAATTACCTGTTTCCGCGAAAATGGGCGGTAGAAGCCACCCCCGCATCCATCAAGGAGATCGAGCGCAAGCGCGCTGCCGAGGAGCAACTGGAAAAGGAACGCCGCCAAGAGGCGCAGGAACAGGCAAACGCCCTGAACGATAAGGTGATCCGCATTACAGCCAAGTCCGGTGACACAGGCCGCTTATACGGCAGTGTAACCAACCAGGAAATTGCGGACGAGTTGAAAAAACAGTTCGGATTTGAGGCCGACAAACGCAAAGTCGAGTGCGAGCCCATACGCCAAACCGGCGAGTACGATGTAAGCGTCGGTGTATATTCGGGTATTACCGCTAAAATGAAAGTTTTAGTCACAAGCATCGGCGATAAATAAACCGGAATGTATCAACGCCAGAAGGGAGGCAGCGTCGTATGGAACAGCAGGAGCTTGTAAGCATCACCCCACCCAATAGCGTAGATGCGGAACGGTCTGTGCTCGGCGCTGCGATGCAGGACTCCGGCGCGGCCACCCTGACCGTGGAAACCCTGCAAGAAGACGATTTCTATTCTCCCGAGAACCGGGAAATATTCACCGCGATTCAGGCCTTGTTTTCGTCCAGTGCGTCTATCGACGTGATGACGGTCTCTAACGAACTGGCCCGCAAGGGCACGCTGGACGGCATCGGCGGTTCCGCCTATTTGTTATCGGCATGCCGCTATGTGCCCACTACCGCTAATACCGCTTCATACATTCGTATCGTGCAGGAAAAAAGCACACTGCGAAAGCTGATTACAGCTTGTCGCCGCATTGAGGGCGAATGTTATACCCAGATGGATGATATGGATACGCTTCTAAGCAATGCCGAGAAGCTTATTTTTGATATCGTTATGCGGCGCGGCGGCGGAGATACCTTAACCCCGATTAGCGCTGTGCTGATGGAAACCTTTGATAAGCTGGAACAGCTCAGCCGCCTGAAAGGCAAGCTCAGTGGCGTGCCTACAGGCTTATATGAGTTAGACCGCAAGCTCACCTGCCTGCATGGCGGCGAGCTGATAATCGCGGGTGCAAGGCCCGGTATGGGTAAAACTGCGTTTGCTTTGGGTATCGTTTTATTTGCGGCCGAGCACGTGGGCAGCCGCATCGCCGTGTTTACCATGGAAATGCCCAAAGAGCAGATTGGTATGCGTATTTTAGCCAACGCCGCCAATATTAATATGCAGCGTTTGCGCAGTGGTATGCTCAGCGACGACGAATGGATGAAAGTCGGCGATACCTTAAACCGCCTCAGCGCGTGTAAAATCTTTATCGATGACACGCCCGGCCTTTCCCCCTCCAAAATGCGCAGCCGTGTACGCCGCCTGATGATGGAGCAAAACGGACTGGACCTGGTTGTGGTAGACTACCTTGGCTTGATGTCTTCGGACAAGCGCCAGGACAACCGCCAACAGGAAGTTTCCGATATCAGCCGGGGACTGAAAGCCATCGCGCTGGAGCTGAAAATACCTGTGCTGGCCGCCGCGCAGCTGGCACGTGCGAACACGCAGCGGCGCAACAAACGCCCGCAGCTCAGCGATCTGCGCGACTCGGGCAGCATTGAACAGGATGCCGACGTGGTGCTTTTTATACACCGCGAAAAATATTATCAGAGTGATGACCCGGACGAAGAACCCATTGCCGATGACGGCGATGCGGAAATCATCGTTTCTAAGCAGAGAAACGGCCCCGTCGGCACCGTAGAGGTGGAGTGGCAAGATGAATTTGCACGCTTCATCAATCCGCCAGGCGTTCGTGTACCAGCCTATATTAACGAGAACGGAGTTTGACATGAAACAGCAGAGTATCATGACTCTTGCAAAAGATATGCGTTTTGAAGGGTATGTTCTTGTTCGCATGAGCGAGCAGCGTACCGGTAACACAGGCCGCAAGTATCTGGACTTAACCCTCGGCGACAGTACCGGAGAACTCAACGGCAAACTATGGGACGGGAATACCGATCCGCCGCCCGTTGGCAGCGTAATCAAAGTTCGCGGCATTACGTTGGAATATAACGGCCGCCTGCAGCTGCGCATTGAGAAAATGCGCCCGCTGGAAGAAACCGACAAAGTGGACATGAGTCTGCTAACCCCCAGCGCACCGGAAACCCCGGAAGCCATGTTGGAATATCTGAACCAGACCGTTTCTGAAATCAGCAGTCCCCCGCTTCGAGCCATTGTACAAGGGATGCTTGATTTGTATCAGGAAAAGCTCCCTTACTTCCCGGCCGCCCAGCGCATTCACCATGCAGAGCGTGGTGGACTATTGCACCACACACTGGGCATGCTCCGGCTTGCTAAAGGCGTATTGCCGCTGTACCCGCATCTGAATGCCGATTTGCTACTGTCGGGCGTCATCATTCATGACCTGTGCAAAATGGAGGAGCTGGATTCCAACGCCCTGGGCGTTGTGAAGGACTATACCGCGCCTGGCCTGTTGCTTGGCCACATCTCCATTGGCGTGACCCGTCTTGGCGAAATCGCCGCGACACTGGATATCTCGGGAGAGCCGCTGCTCCTTTTGCAGCACATGCTGCTCAGCCATCACGGCGAGGATATGTACGGAAGTCCCAGGAAGCCCATGTTCCCTGAAGCCGAAGTACTGCACTGGGTGGATATTCTGGATGCCCGTATGAATGAGATCAGCACGGCGCTGGCCAAAGTACCGCCCGGCGTGTTCTCTGAAAAGATATGGTCGCTGGAACGCAGGCTGTATCAGCCCCACTATGATCAGCTTGAGCAGGATTCGTAGGTCAATATTGTAAAAAGAGCCCCTTAAACCGTCCTTGTGATTTGGGAATGTTGACGCGTTTTGTGCAAAATGTTAGAATACAACTGTATTCACAGCACGTAAATTGAAACCTGCTCATACGATCCCCACTCCGCAAGCAGCGCTTGCCATGAATCGGAGGAAATCCATATGAAGCGAACAGCCCTTGTACTGCTTTGTCTTGCGGCTTTTGTATTGCTCTTAACCGGTTGCCAGAGTCAACCTGAAGATGTGATTCCCGAAGTCACCCAGTTTATCGGCCCTGCCGCCACAGATACCCCCGCGCCAACGACAACCCCGACTGAAACTGTGGAAGCCACATTTACCGAAGAAGACGCACTGGCCGAAGAAGATACTACGCTTAACGAGCCTGCAACCAATGTTGGTTTTGATGCAGGACTGGAAGCACAGACCAGCTTGTTCACCTCTGCCAACGTCAGCACCGATGCCGATGCGACAACCTACCCCTACACAGGCAGCGCGCCCATCCCGCTGGACCCGATTGACGCGCCGACCCCAACACCCAAAGCGCCGCTCAACTTTACGTATATCACCTATAGCCCGACCACCGTCGGTGTAACGTTTGAAGCGCCTGCAGGCTGGATTCCCGATGAAACCTACAACGAAGTCTTTACCCTGTCCGAGCCGGAAAGCCAAATGAAGGACGGTCAGCTTGGTATTATCAATGTCTATGCTGTGCCTGTCGTCAGCGACTATTCAATCGCTGAGTTGGAACAGGAGATTAAACAGCGTTTGAACACAATCGGTTCCTTGAACTTTGTGGAATGGAAACCCAGCTATACCGCCACCCGCTACCTGATGGGCAGCAAAGGCGTATATGCACAGTATACCGGTAAACTCGTTACTGGTGTAGAAGTCGGTGGACGCGTACATGCCGTAACGCTTGACAACGTTTTGTACTGTATTCAGATTACCTACCCGCTTGGTTTCAGAAGCGACTTCCTGGATGTGTTTGCACAAGTACGAGAGACGATTAAACGCGTACAGTAATCCTGAAAACTATTTTATACCAACAATCAATGTGACTCGTTTTTCGCTTGATTGACAAACGAAAAGCGCTTCCTCCGTAAAGAGGAAGCGCTGGTCTTGTCGGTTATTCTCAGTACTGAGACTGACGATTCCGGTCAAAGCACTCGCGGCAGTACACGGGACGGTCGCCACGGGGCTGGAAAGGCACCTGCGTGGTCACGCCGCAACCATCGCAGATCACTTCGTACATCTGGCGCTCACCGCGGTTGGGGTTCTGCGACGCGCGACGCGCGGCACGGCAACCGGGGCAACGGCTGGGCTCGTTCTGAAATCCTTTGTCAGCAAAGAATTGCTGTTCGCTGGCAGAGAATACGAACTCCTCGCCACAATCCCGACAGGTCAGTGTTTTGTCTTCAAACATGATGGGTCTCCTCCAAATCGATAATCTGTGTCCCAAGCTTCTCAGTGTTTACGGTGTGGATTTCCAAACTTCCGGACATGGATGAACGAAGGAGGAAGAACCGATACCTTATACCTTGGCTGGGTCATCTGCGACATTATATCATGATCCACGGCCTTTGTATAGCTCTATTTCCTATTTTTCATAAAACTGTTGGCCCGTGATAACCTTTCCCTTTTTGACCGCCGCAGCGTAACGGCATGCACTAATTGGTCCTATATGCGACTGTTAGACACTTTTCAAACCACAAACGATTCGCTATATTGAACTCTAGGTTTGGTTCATTTTAGAACCTGTAATACCAACTTTAACAATGGGGATGAGTGAGAAATGGATTATATCGACCTCGGACGCCGGATTAGGAAACAGCGTACACAGCATGGGTGGACGCAGGAAACTTTAGCGGAACGTGTAAATGTATCCACCTCTTTTGTGGGTCACGTAGAGCGCGGTTCCCGTAAAGCCAGCCTTGAAACCTTGGTTTCGATGGCCAACGCATTGGATGTCAGCGTGGACTATTTACTGTCCGGCAGCATCAACAACAGCGTGATTGGCCCGATGCCGCAGGGTTTAAGCAACCAACAGCGCACCGCGCTCAAGGAAATCCTGACCACGATCCAAGACAACCTCTCTGAGTGGGAAAAGGATCAGTAACCACCACTACTGCGTACCGTCGGGTACGCTTTTTTTTTGCAATCAAACACGTTTTGTTGCGC
Organism: Candidatus Limiplasma sp.; assembly: GCA_963678055.1. Lineage (GTDB taxonomy): Bacteria > Bacillota > Clostridia > Christensenellales > Aristaeellaceae > CAXXOK01. Next base: position 1,413,018 of record OY782679.1, on the reverse strand, counting down.
AAATCGTGCTCACAAAACGCTTGCGCAGTTTTACATGAAATGCTGTGACTCCATTGAATCCCTCTACCTGAAATGGTATAATAGTCATTACCGTTTGCTTACGGAAACGGCAGATTGGAGGGGCCATGAAGCGCAAGGACATCATCATTCTTGCTATCGTACTGGTTGCAAGTTTGACCTTATATCTTCTTCGTCCCAAGGGCATCGACGATGCCCAGTCAACGGTGTACCTGAAGGTGTCCATTGCCGGGGAAACACAGGAGTTGATTCCGCTTTCCCAGGAACGCGACATCCGCATTGAACAGGAAAACGGGGATTATAACATCGTACACGTTCAACCAAACGGGTTTGCCGTCATCGAAGCCAACTGTTATAACCAGGACTGCATCCATCAGGGTGAAGTCACACTGGACAACATTGGTGAGCGCGCTCTGGGCAACGAAGTAATCTGCCTTCCACACAAACTGGTACTTTCAATGGTCACCAAGGATGAATCCCTGCCGGAGACTAACCCATGATCAAAACTCGCAGGCTAGCGCTCGCCGCCGTTCTGATCTCCATCATGATGGTGCTTGGGTATGTGGAAAGCTTGTTGCCGGTCTCCTCGGTTCCGGGCATCAAACTGGGGCTTGCCAACAGCGCATTAATCGTCGCCCTGTATTGGCTTGGCATACCGGCCAGTTTCCAAATCATGCTCATTAAAAACGTACTGCTTGGCGTATTTTTAGGCAATCCCATGTTGATTCCCTACAGTATAGCCGGCGGTACCCTCAGCCTGACGGTGATGAGCCTGTTATTCAAGCGTAAGGGCTTTAGCCCCATTGGGGTCAGTATCGCTGGCGGCGTGATGCACAATGTCGGTCAGATCCTTCTGGCCAGAATCATCCTGTCCACCCCATCGCTCTTGTACTACCTTGGCTTGTTAATGCCTGCCGGCGCGGTGATGGGGTTTCTCACCGGCATGATTGCCAAAACACTGCTTAAGCACTTCCCACCCAGCCGATATCTGAATCGGCAAACCAATCAATAAAACGGAGGACTCAAACGTGAAGAAACACGCCTGGCTCATCCTATGTATCATCGCTCTGGTTGCTGGCCTAGCGCTTGCGACCACCAACATGGTCACGGCCGATCCCATCGAACAGCAACGCATTGCCGCCATTGAAGCGGCCCGGAAATCCGTATTCCCCGCTGCCACCAGCTTCAGTGAACTGGTATTGGAAGCAGACAGCGAATTTGACAGCATCACCCTTGCCAAATCCGGGACTGAAACGCTGGGGTATATTCTGCAAAACACCGTCGGCGGCTATGGCGGACCGATTGAAATTATTCTGGGCGTTGATATGCAGGGCGTAATCAACGGCATCACCGTCGGTGGCAGCAAGTTTGCCGAAACCGCCGGACTGGGAACCAAGGTAAAAGAACCTGCGTTCACAGATCAGTTTGTCGGTCTCTCCGTAATGCCGGAGATGGATGTTAATGTCGATACGATTAGCGGAACGACTGTTTCGTCCTCGGCTGTCATTAACGGCGTGATCGCCTGCTACCAGAGGTGGCAAGTCCTGATCGATAATCCCCTCCCCGAAGCTACCGCCGTTCCTCAGTAAGAGGACGGCGTTTTTTTCGTTTGTAAGCCTTTTCCCCTATCAACCACTACTTTCTCAAATCACGGAGTTTTAGCTATGCGAAAACAGTCCCATCCTATCGAGCCGCTGATCCACACCGCCACCGGAAAACAGGAAGCTGACTTGGTGTTTAAGAATGCCGATGTGCTCAACGTTTTCACCCAGGAGATCCTCCGGGCGGATGTTGCCGTTGTCGATGGCAGAATTGCCGGTGTTGGTAACTACAGTGCTGCAAACCAGGTTGATTGCACCGGCTTAACCCTATGCCCGGGTCTGATTGACGCACATTGCCATATTGAAAGCTCCATGGCAACGCCTGCGGAGTTTTCCCGTGCGGTTCTGCCCTCCGGTACTACAACCTTGATTGCCGATCCACATGAAATAGTGAATGTCTGCGGTGCACGCGGCTTACAATTTATGCTGGACGCTGCGGACCATGCCGTTTGCGACATTCTGTATATGCTGCCATCCTGCGTGCCCGCAACGGAGTTTGAAACATCCGGCGCGGATTTCAGCGCCGCCGATATGCAGCCTTTTCTACAGCATCCGCGGGTACTCGGCCTTGCTGAGGTGATGAACTTCCCCGGCGTTCTGTCAGCCGAAACGGCGATGTTAGACAAAATCAAGTTGTTTGATCGTATGATGATCGACGGCCATGCCCCCGGCATAAGCGGCAATGCGCTACAAGCCTATGTTGCCGCCGGTATTGCCAGCGATCACGAGGCGACAGGTTTTGCCGAAGCGTTAGAAAAAGCACGCGCCGGACTTGCCGTACTGGTGCGTCAGGGAAGCGCTGCGCAGGATTTAGAAGCGTTACTGTCCGGTGTTCTGCAGGAGAAGCTATCAACCCGACGGTTTATGATGTGCACGGATGACAAACATCTGGATGATATCCACCGCTACGGGCATATTGTACACAACATACGCATGGCGATTGATCTTGGGTTTCCCCCGATCGAAGCCATCACCATGGCCAGCTATAACACGGCGGAGCATTTCGGTCTGCGGGATCGCGGAGCTATTGCCGCCGGGCGGCGTGCCGATCTTCTGCTGGTTTCTGACTTACAAACCATGAAAATCGAAGCCGTTTACCAAAATGGTACGTCTGCGGATACGCTGCTTCAGTCCCCCTCTACAAAGCGTGAAGTTCCCTCCGACATCCTGAACTCCATTCATCTTAAGTTAATTACGGAGGCCGATATCCAGCTCAAAGCGGACGGCGTAACCGATGTCATGGGTATGATACCGGGGCAAATCCTAACCCGGCATCTGCAAGAAGCGGTTCCGGTTGAAAACGGCTTTTTCAAGCCATCGCAGACCTATGCCAAGCTCTGCGTGCTGGAAAGACACGGTAAGAATGGCAATATCGCTGTTGCCCCGTTGAAAGGGTACGGCATACAGGGCGGCGCGGTCGCAACCTCGGTTGCCCACGACAGTCATAATATCATCGTAGCCGGAGACAACGATAGCGATATCGTACTGGCTGTGAACCATCTACGCACCATCGGCGGCGGATATGTGGTCGTAAACAATGGTACTGTTATCGGGTCTTTACCCTTGCAAGTTGCCGGGCTGATGAGCCTGGAATCCCATACACAAGTGGAACAGCTGACAGAAACTGTCCTTGCCGCCGCGCGTACGCTGCACATTGCCGATGGCATCGATCCGTTCATCAGTCTTTCATTTATGGCGCTACCTGTAATTCCCACACTGCGGCTGACCGATCAGGGTTTAATTGACCTGTTCACATCATAACAGGATTGATTTTTTACCGTATCTCACTGGCAATGTTCTTGCATCCCCTATAAATAATGATACAATAGTACAGGGTTTGATTTTTTCATACCCTTTATCCCGTTTTATTGGCATTGATTGATCACAGAAAGGGGTTATCCCATGAAACAAACCATTCAATCCACGCATGCACCCAAAGCGATCGGCCCGTATTCGCAGGCTGTCTCTATTGGTGATTTTGTATTTACCTCCGGCCAGTTGGGTATTGATTTGCAAACCGGTACGCTTGCCCAGGGCGTGGAAGCCCAGGCCAAACTCGCCATGACGCATATCGGCTCGATTTTAAAGGAAAAAGGCCTCACCCACGCTAATATCATCAAGACCACAATATTCCTGACGGACATGGCTGATTTTAAAGCAGTCAACGCTGTTTACCAAAGCTTTTTTACTGCTGATTTCCCTGCGCGGAGCACTGTGCAGGTTGCCGCGCTGCCGCTTGGTGGCAGTGTGGAAATCGAATGCATCGCAACTGCATAAAGGAAATATAATGTTCACGATACTTGAAAAAAGAATGCTGAACCCGACCGTTGCGCAGATTATTGTTGATGCGCCATTGATTGCCAGAAAAGCGGAAGCGGGTCAATTTGTCATACTCCGCGCTAAGGATAACAGCGAGCGCATGCCCCTGACCATTGCGGGCTATGACCGGAAAACCGGAACCATCATGCTGATCTTCCAAATTGTGGGCGACGGCACCGCCGAACTGTCTACCTTGCAGCAAGGCGACGCAATTCAGGATTTTGTCGGCCCTCTCGGTCAGCCCACCCATGTGGAAGGGCTGCATAAAGTATGCGTTGTCGGTGGCGGCGTGGGATGCGCCATTGCACTCCCCATTGCAAAGAAACTGCATGATCTGGGTGCGACCGTCCATTCCGTGGTCGGGTTTCGCAATCAAGACCTGGTTATACTCGAGCAGGAGTTTCGGGATATCAGCCAGGAAATGCGATTGATGACCGATGACGGCAGCCGCGGCGAAAAAGGCCTGGTCACAACTGCGCTGGAGGCGTTAATCCAGGCAGGAAACCAGTACGATGCCGTCATTGCCATCGGGCCTTTGGTAATGATGAAATTCGTCAGCTTGCTCACAAAGAAATACGCAGTCAAGACCATTGTCAGCATGAATCCGATCATGGTCGATGGTACGGGCATGTGCGGTGGTTGTAGACTGACCGTCGGTGGCGAAACCAAATTTGCCTGTGTTGACGGGCCTGATTTTGACGGCCATTTAGTCGATTTTGACGAAGCGATCAGCCGCAGCCGTATGTATGACGAAAACGAAGCCCACGCGCGGAACGCCGCCTGCAGGCTGATGCGTACGGAGGAAACCTGATATGCCCGACCGCAATCTAAGCCCCAAGCAAACCCCAATGCCCGCACAGGACCCGGATGTCCGCGTACGCAATTTTCAGGAAGTGACCTCCGGATATACTAAAGACATGGCGATTGCAGAAGCAAAGCGCTGCCTGCAATGCAAACATAAACCCTGCGTATCGCAATGCCCCGTGATGATCGATATTCCCGGCTTTATTGAGAAAGTCGCGAAGGATGATATGAAAGCCGCTTACGAAATCCTCAGCGCCAGCACTGCTTTGCCCGCTGTTTGCGGACGCGTATGTCCGCAGGAGGTGCAGTGTGAAAAAGCCTGCGTACGCAAACTGAAGGGCGACAGTGTCGGCATTGGCAGGCTGGAACGCTTTGTTGCCGACTGGCATCGTGAGCACAGCAAAGCCTTACCCCACCCTACAGAATCCAACGGCCATAAGGTTGCCGTGATCGGTGCCGGACCGGCTGGTCTAACCTGCGCTGGAGATTTGGCTAAACTGGGATATGAAACCACGATTTTCGAAGCACTGCATATGGCTGGCGGTGTGTTGGTGTACGGTATTCCGGAATTCCGACTTCCCAAAGCCATCGTGTCTTCCGAGATTGATAATCTGAAAGCGCTCGGTGTTAAGATTGAAACCAATGTGGTCATCGGTAAAACCTTGACCATTGACGAGCTGTTTGCCCAGGGATATGAGGCCGTTTTTATCGGCAGCGGTGCAGGCCTGCCAAACTTTATGCATATCCCCGGCGAGAGCCTAAAGGGTGTCTACAGCGCAAACGAATACCTGACGCGCATCAACTTGATGAAAGCGTATGAAGCGTCCAGCCGCACTCCCATTCAGAAAAGCCATGCCGTAGCCGTTGTTGGCGGCGGCAACGTGGCGATGGACGCTGCTCGCTGCGCCCGGCGTATGGGCGCTGAAACGGTATACATTGTTTACAGACGCGGCCGGGAAGAGCTTCCTGCAAGGCTTGAAGAAATTGAACACGCTGAGGAAGAAGGCATACAATTCAAACTGCTGACCAACCCTGTGGAAGTGCTGGGCGATGAGCAGGGCTGGGTTACCGGCCTCAAGTGCACTGAAATGACGCTTGGAGAGCCGGACGAAAGCGGGCGCCGCAGCCCGATCGTCAAGCCCGGCAGCGAGTTTGTACTTGCTATCGATACCATGATTATGGCAATCGGCACCAGCCCCAATCCCCTACTTAGTCAGGCAACGGAAGGGCTGTACACCAACAACCGTGGGTGTTTGATAACCCGAAACGAGGACGGACTGACCAGCTGCGATCATGTATACGCCGGAGGCGATGTGGTGATCGGGGCTGCGACCGTGATTCTGGCAATGGGTGCCGGAAAACGAGCCGCCGCAGCGATTCATAGAGATATCGTAAATGATACACCTAAACCATGATATCAACATAAAAACACGGGCGGCCTGTTGGCCGCCCGATTTTTATTACCGTATTCATTTGTCCCGATCTGCCTGTAAAGGTTTCAACGTCACCGGGATTAGGCTTTATTCTTCGTCGCCTTCGAGTGCATCCTCATCGAACGTTGCTTCCGCTACGCGGATTAATTGATCCAGCAGATCCTGGTCTTCTACGGGCACGAACTCTTCCGATTCATCGTCTTCTTCCGAAGGTACGACCTTCATCACATAGAGTTCCATCGTTACTTCGTCTTGGCAATCTTCGTGTCCGCAATCGCAGTGGTCATGGTCGCTGTCCGCTTCTTGGACATCGCCCAGGATAACGTACTCTTCACCGTTATAAAAGAAATAGCGGATGACTTCCAGGAGAAGGGTATTGCCGTCTTCGTCGACAGCTTCAATGAGATCCACGTTCTCCATTTCGTCTGCGGCCATACCACTGGTGGTTTGGTCTTCGTCTTTGTTGTACAACGGAATCCCCCCGCTTTCTGAGCCATTCTTTTCCGATTTTCTCGGGCTCAATATCAGTATACACCTTCTGAAGAAATTATCAAGTACCCATCTCTGTATACATAATGATTAAGCATTTAACGACTGGTCTTTATGATAGCACGATCCCCTATATCCCTTGTAATACATGGGTTTGTAAGACTCTTACCAGTAATGACCCGCAACCAATCAAGCGGATATTTCACCAATATTTACAATCACAAACTTACATTACCACGTAATGCTGCTGATATAAAAACAACGGCGGACACCACCGCCGTTGTTTCATGTTACTGCTTACGCTACCAAATCAATGTCAGTAAGAAGACCACCAAGGCGATTGCACCCATTATGGTCAACCCGACGAAAAGCCCGGCCAGGGTTGCGTTGTATGCCACATGCCATGCTTCCTTCTTGGTTGCGCTGGTTGTCGGCCTGAGCTTATCTGCCTTGACTTTCCGGAATGTTTTCCGAGGTCTTAGCCCATCCACATCCATACTGACGATAACGCGACCGTCATCGTCATCGTATTGTTTCTTCATGATCAATCATACAAATGGCAGGCAACTTGGCGGCCTTCCACAGTCTTGAGCTCCGGAATCTCGTGCTTACAGCGTTCCATGCACTCCGAACAGCGGGTGTGGAACTTGCAGCCGGATGGCGGATTGGCAGGTGACGGGATGCTGCCCTGTAAGATAATGCGGTTCATTTTCACATCGGGATCGGGCATGGGAATGGCCGAAAACAGTGCCTTGGTATAGGGATGCAGCGGCTTTTTGAAGATGACTTCACGGTCGCCGTATTCCACCATGGACCCAAGATACATTACGCCGACATCGCTTGAGATATGCTCAACAACCGACAAATCGTGCGAGATGAACAGGTACGCCATCCCGTACTCACGCTGTATATCGCTGAGCAAATTGATAATCTGTGCCTGAATGGATACATCCAGTGCCGACACAGGTTCGTCGCAAACGATGAAATCCGGTTTCAGGGCCAGCGCACGAGCAATGCAAATTCTCTGCCGTTGTCCACCGGAGAACTCATGCGGGTAACGGTCTTTATGGTAGGACTGCAAACCGCAGTCTTCCATGATTTTGGTGATATAATCGTCAAATTCTTCTGGCGGCACAATGTTGTGCTCGCGTACACCCTCGCCGATGATCTCACCGACCGGAAGCCGGGGAGATAGACTGGAAAAGGGATCCTGAAAGATAATCTGCATGCGCGGGCGGATGCTGCGCAGTTCGTCCTTATGAAGGCCGAAGATATCGACACCGTCAAACAGCACGGCACCATCTGTTTTGTCGTTCAGGCGCAGCAGTGTTTTACCAACCGTAGTTTTACCACAGCCGGACTCACCCACGATACCCAGCGTACGGCCGCGCTCAATGGTAAAGCTGATGCCATCAACCGCGCGGACATAACCGGTTACCTGACTGAACAGGCCGTTTTTAATCGGGAAATATTTCTTCAGGTCTTTAACCTGGACCAGCGCGTTGCTCATACGGGTTCGCTCCCCTCGGAATAGAGATAACAACTCACCTTATGCGTTGGCGATAAGGAGATTTCTGGCGGATACTTGCCGTTGCAAGCTGCAAGGCAGTGTTCACACCTGTCTTTGAAATAGCAGTAGTCCGGCATATTGATGGGATTGGGAACGCTGCCAACGATGGAAAACAGCCGATCAACATGCTTGGCTACATTGGGTTTGGACTGCATCAGGCCGATAGTATACGGGTGTTTCGGATCGTGGAAGATTTCGGAAGCTGTGCCCTTTTCCACAATACGGCCCGCATACATAACCACGACATAGTCTGCCATTTCGGCAATGACACCAAGGTCATGCGTAATCAGCATGATGCTGGCGTTAATCTTGTCTTTCAGGGTACGAAGCAGATCCAGTATCTGTGCCTGAATGGTGACATCCAGCGCGGTGGTCGGCTCATCGGCAATGATCAGGCGCGGGTTACACGAAAGCGCCATGGCAATCATCACACGCTGGCGCATACCGCCGGAAAGCTCATGCGGGTACCGCATATACACGCCTTCGGCGTTGGCGATTCCAACCATATCCAGCGACTCGATTGAGCGCTGTTTGACATCCTCTTTGCTCAGCTCCGGCTGATGCAGTTTGATGACTTCATCAATCTGCTTGCCGATTCTAAACACGGGGTTTAAGCTGGTCATCGGTTCCTGAAAGATCATGGATACTACGTTACCGCGGATATTCTGCATTTCAGATGTTGGAGTATTGATGACGTTATACACGCCATCGGATGTTTTTAAGCGAATTTCGCCCTCCACGGTTTGCCCCTGAGGCCGCTGCACAAGTTGCATCAGTGACAGACTGGTCACGGATTTTCCGCATCCGGATTCGCCCACAACGCCGACCGTTTTCCCCTCCGGAACATCAAACGAGATGCCGTTGACGGCTTTCACGGTTCCGATATCGGTGAAGAAGTAGGTATGTACGTTATCAAACTCCACAACGTTGTTATCGTCGCGCATTTGTGTCATGTACTCGCTTTTATCTGCACGTTTGCGGTTGCGGCGTTTCTCCATTTCGTTGGTGATCCGCCGGTTTTCACGGCTGATCTTCCTGGACTCGTGCATAGAGATATAGTCTTGCCCTTTGTTGTTGCTCTTTTTAAATATCATTGCTGCTTACCTACCTTTTCATTCTCGGGTCGAACGCATCGCGCAGTCCGTCACCGACAAAGTTGAAACCAAGCACGGTAAGCAGTATCAGTAGGCCTGCCGGAATCCAGATAAACCAGAAGTTTGTCATTACATACACATCGCTGGCCGCATTGATAATGGAACCCCAGGAAGCCATCGGGTATTTAATACCCAGGCCCAGGAAGCTCAGCACTGCTTCTGTAATGATAATGCTGCCAAGGCCCATGGTGGCGTTGACGATCAGCAGGGGCATAACGTTTGGTACCAGATGCTTGAATATGCGCCGTCTCACGCTAATACCCGTTGCTTCCGCAGCGACCATAAAGTCCTGCTCGCGCAGGGTGAGGATCTGGCCGCGCACGATACGCGCAATCCCAGTCCAGCCCATTAAGCCGAGTATCAGCATTAAAATCATAATTCTTGGGATGGGATCCACCTTGTTGGCATCCAAAACCGCGCCGGTGATGACCATGATCGGCCAATACGGAATGGCGTTGAACAAGTCAATAAAACGCATCAGCAGCATATCGACCCAGTTGCCGAAGTACCCGGCAATACCACCGATGACAACACCGATGATCAGCTCAAAGAAGATAACCACAAACCCGACCATCAGCGAGATACGGCCGCCGTACATAAGTCGCGTCAGTACATCCATGCCGTTGTTATCAGTGCCAAGCACATGGGCAGTTGTCGGGAAGGCGTAGCTGTCCAGCAGCTGAGCGATGGTCAGTGTTTTAATGTTATAGGTTTGGTTGACCAAGGAAATGGTATAGATCGTTTCTTCCCCATCCGCATTAGGGTAGGTAAATTGGCTCACGTTGTCATACACGGCTGCGCGGATGGCTTCCTTCAAGTCCAGCGACAGGAAGTTGCTGGCAATATAAGGATTGACGATCATGCTCGACGCCAGCGCCACCGTACGGTCGCCCTGCAAAATACGATGCGACAAGTTTTCAGCTTCCACCGTATAGGTCACACCATCCAGCGTGAAGGATGTGTCTTCTGTGGCAATCGCCCGCTCCACAGCCAGGTGGAACGCATAGGACGACACCACGGGGTTATCTTCCGCGGATGCGCTGTCAAACACATTCAGCGATGCGATTGCAACTTCCACCGGAATACCAATAAATGCGTTTTTGCCTTGACTGGCAATGTAGTTTACGCCATCCAAGGTAAAGCTTTCTTCACCGGCTTTCACGGCAGCTTCATACGCAGCCTTAAGTTCATCCGAAAGCGTTACGCCTTCAGCCGGTGTGTAGGCATATAAAAGCTTACGCGCCATAACCGACGCAACGATATCAATTCTGGAAATCAGATAATAATCGTTTTCCTTGGTATAGAAGTAGCTTACATCCCCAGAGTTGAAGGTTGATTCCCCGTTGTTGATCGCCAGAATCAGCTGTGCAAATGCTGCCTTATCAAAATCTTCTTCGGGAGCACTAATGGTACGCAGTTCCGAATTATACAGCGCAGCTGCGTACTCTTTGGGAATAAACTCCTGCTTTGTGAACACCTGGTCCTGCCTGTACGACATTAACACGCCGCCAAGGAAAGAAAACAGAAACATGACCACCAGGATAATTAATCCGGTAATGGCCAGCTTGTTGCGGATGAAGCGCTTCATCACCAGCATAGAAGGTGACAGCACTTTCACGCGCCGTTCATCGCTTAAGTTTTGCACGTTTATCGTACAGCTTTCATCTTGCTGCACATCGGGCGTTTGATTGTTGTTGTTGTTATTGTTTTCACTCATGTCGCCACCTCCTTAATTAATGCGGACGCGCGGATCGACAACGGCATACATAATATCCGCGACGATCAGGCTGACCTGCGTAAGTAGGATAATTAGGACAGAGTAAAACATTGTAAACGGAATATCGCCTGCTACAATCGCATTAAACGATATATACCCGATACCCGGAATCTGGAACAGGATCTCCGTAATCATGGATCCTGCAAACATACTGGGTATCAGATAGCTCATATAGGTAACAAGTGGAATGAGCGTATTGCGAAACGCATGGCGGTTGATGACGATTCGTTCCGAAAGGCCCTTGGCCCGCGCAGTGCGTATATAATCAGAATTTAATACCTCCAGCATATTGGTGCGTGTATAGCGCATCAATCCGCCGATGGACAGCATGGCCAGGGTGATAACGGGCATGATCATATGGACTCCCATATCGCCCAGTTTACCCCAGAAGCTTAGCTGGTCGAAGTATCGGCCAACCATGCCGTATAGATCCAGCCATCCCAGCTGAATAGAGAATACATATTTCAGCATCGTTGCCAGGAAGAAAGAAGGCAGCGATAGACCGATTAATGCAAAGACAGTAACAAAATAGTCTGTTTTTGAATACTGTTTTCTAGCCGCCAGAATACCCAGCGGAATACAGGTCACCAGCTGAACGATCAGCGTGACGACGTTGAGTGCGACGGAATACCAGATTACGTCTTTAAACTTGGCTACTACGGTGCCGCCGTACAGCCAGGAATCACCAAAGTTGCCTTGAATCGCATTCCCAAACCACATCATGTAGCCTTGAAATACATTTTTATCCATGCCGTACAGCGCGTTAAGCTGCGCCAGCAGATCCTGGTAACGTGGTGCGCCCGGAACATTGGTCGCTAGCATACGGGCCTGTTTTTCAACAAACGAGGCCGGCAGGAAGCGAAGCACTGCGTAAACGATAAACGCACCGAAGAATATAATAAGAAGTCCCATCAGTATTCTTCGAATCAGGAATTTGAGCATATGACTGAAACCGCCCTTTATACAAACAATGAAAGGCCATTGGGAAGGTGAGCCTGCTTTGCAGCAGGCTCACCTGTCAATGTCCAATCATTGTCGGTGATTGATTTTATTTGGCCATCAGAGTTTCGATGTCGGACAGCCAGCCCCAATACGTGGTGATTGCGGGGGTGATGCTGTCGATATCGAGACGTTCGGTGGAGAAGACCACGCTGTTCTGCCGCTGATATGCGGGAACTTCGACGGCCCAATCAACAACGATATCCAGCGCCTGCTTGTACAGGGCCTTGCGGTAAGCCTGGTCGTCGCTCTTACGGGCGTCAACAATCAGCTTGTCCAGTTCGTCGTCCATGATCATGTAGCGGTTGGAGTCTGTGCCGCCCATGCCCAGAGCATTGCTGCCGTGGTAGATCTGATACATATCAGGATCCACGGTGGTCTGCCATGCTGCGCACCACATTTCGGCGGCGCCTGCATCAAGCGCATCCCACAGAACATTGGAATCGGCGGGGTCATTGATGATCAGCTCAATACCGATAGCGGCAAGTGCTTCTTTAGCAGAGGTCAACACTGCAAACGACGGATGGTCGCCCAGGCCGTCGCCAGGGATGATGACTTCGTAAGAGAGTTTTGCGCCTTCGGGAGCTTCGGTGAACATACCGGTCGCTTCGTCGAAGGTGTAACCAGCGGCGATCAGGTAGCCTTTAGCAGCTTCAATTGCGGCGGCATAGGTCTCTTCGGGGGTCATATCAGCGGTGTAGATGGGATTGCCGTCCACGTCGACAGAGAACGCGACTTTGAAGTCGGGGTCGGTCGGCTGCGGGGCTGCCCAGGAGGTGTTGGAAATCGGGTACTGGATGACAGATGCGGCTTCGCCGTAGTAGCTGTCATACGCGGTGGCACGGTGGATGGCCAGCACGGTCGCCAAGGCTTTACGAAGGTTCTTGGACGCTTCGGAGCTGGCTTCTCCGCCAACACTGATGTTTTCTGCATTCATGCCGATGTAGCCATAGCCGCGGTTATCCACTTTGCTGGTGGTAATCACGTCGCCGGTGATTTCGCCATTGGAGTTGAGCGCCATGACGCTTTCGAAGTTCGTCTTCGTGCCGTTCAATTCGCTGGCGTCAATGGTGCCGGTGGTGATGCCGGGGATAACGTCGGCATTGTTGGTTTCTTTATACTGGAAGTACTTGGTTACGGGTGCACCCTTGTAGTAGTTTTCGTTGGCTTCGTAGTACACAACGCGGTTTTCGTACTTCACGAACTTGTAGGGGCCAGCGCCCATCGGCATGGTGGTCTTGGACTGCACCAAAGACAGATCGCCGAAGGGATGTCCGAACATGTTGTTGTCATAGTCATACAAGGCAGCGTCGCCGTAGTAATGCAGCGGAGCAACTTCCAAACCGAGGATGGAGTAGACGGCGGGGGCTTCAAAGCCGATGGTCGTCACTTCCACGGTGTAGTCATCAAGCTTCTTGATGCCGGCGATGTTGGGGATGCCGCCAGTCATGGAATCGTCCTTGGGGCCATACTCGGCAATAAAGCCATTGTACGCTTCTCCAAGAACGTCAACGCCGTCGGGGCTTTCAACGGATGCATAGGCAACCGGATCGCCTCCATACGCCATCACAGTTTCGTTATAGTAATCATCAAGCGTGGGGAATTCACCGTTTTTAGTGTCATACACGGTGCCGGAAGCTTTAGCGGTGAACATACCGGTTTCGAGATCCATATCACCAAAGCCCCACAGCGCCATACCGGCGATCACGCCGTAGCCGTCATTTTCGAGGGCTTCTTCAGGGGTGACGCCAACAAACTGCTCAATATAGCCGGCATAAGCAGTCAGGCAAGTGTTGATGATGCTGGCAACGTCGTTTTTCCAGCCCTCTTCAAGCGCTGTCCAGAAGAACGTCTGCTGTTCCTGGGTCCATGCGTCGTCGGCAGACCATTCGTGGTCTTTGCCGGCTTCATAGATCGAAACACTCAGGTCAGCATACTTGGCATACACGTCCGCAGTGGTCTGCGTACGATAGTCCGCAACACCGATGATGTTGAAGGACGCAAGCTGCGTGGAACCGGTGTAAGACGGATCCAGATATACATAATAGGTGAAGATCAGGTCGTCGGCAGTCATTTCTTCGCCATCAGAGAAGAGGACGCCAGGCTTGATCTTGGCGGTGTATTTGGTCATATCGGCGGCCTCGTCATATTTCACGCTGAGGTCGGCGATGCCGTGATAGAAGTAATCAACACCATTGTAGGAGCGGGTTTCGCCCTCAATAGCGTTGTAAACAATACCGCCGGAGCGGTCCATGGTCATCAGGATTTCCTGTGTCAATGCGGTCGCGTCTACATCGTAGCCGGACTGTGCAAAGAAGGGGCTGAATTTTTCGGAAAGTGTATCAATGCCGGAAACAATAGGCATCTCTTCACCCTCTGCAAACGCAGCGATCGGGAGTGCAACGCCAACCAGCATTGCAATCGTCAGAAGTAATGCGAGAGATTTTTTAAGCATAGTTTTTCCTCCTTGTTATATTCGTATAGAAATACTATCCTAAATTTAGCATATATTATTGAGAATGTAAACAAGCAAATCTCCAAATGCTCTATTGCTTATAATATAAGGCTTTCAGCGTTTTTCTATTTCCACTTTTTCTACCTGTTGTATCCAGTGGAAACACGGTATGCACATATTGTATATTTCCACCGAATTAGCATTCGATTATTCAACTATCTCGGATATTTATTAGTTGCAGACAACGCAATACAACAATTACTAATTCACGATTACTAAAAAAACAAAGAATGTACAATTTCAATCTATTCCCAAACTGTAACCCTATCATGGCTATGGCGCCTGTTCCACCATTGCAGCGAACACGCTTTGGTATCATTTTTCAATAGAAGGCATAAAAATACCCGCCTGCGCAATGTATGCACAGGCGGGGCTTGTTACAGGTGTTTATTCTCCGTGGACGCGCTGCCGGTGATGGCGCTTTTGCACCCCTCCCCGGGTGAACATCAGCAAGAGGTATACGACGGTCGATACAATCACGATACAAACGCCGGAGGGAATGTTCAAGTAATATGCAAGCGTAAGTCCCGCTACGCAGAACACGAAGCTGAACAGCATGGAAAACCCGACCACCTTCCCCATCGAGTTAAAGTAAAGCTTGGCAATGGACACCGGAATGGTCATCAGGGCAATGGTTAAAATGATACCGACCACTTTGACCAGCACGATGATACCGACCGGAATCATCAAGTAGACAATCCACTGCAGTAAGCGCACGTTGATCCCACGCGCTCTGGCGTATTCTTCGTCAAAGAGGTATAGGATTAGCGGATGATACAGCATCGCAAACAACGCAACGACAATCACCGTAAAAATCAATATGTAAAGAATAAACCCGCTGGAGACCGACAGAATATCGCCAAACAGATAACTGGTCATATCCGGCATATAGCCCGGTGCCAGTGCGATAAACAAAATACCCAGCGCCATGCCAAACGACCACAGAATGCCGACCATCGTGTCAGCCTTCAGGCGCGAGTTTTTCGGCAGTTTGGAAATCAGGCCCGATGCGCTTACCGCAAACAGCAGTCCACCCCAAATCGGTTCAAACCCCAGCAGATACCCAAGCCCGATGCCGCCAAAGGAGGCATGGGCAATTCCACCGGACATACTGATCAGCTTTTTTTCAATGGCTATGGTTCCGATAATACCGGTGACTATGCTGGCCAGTAACGCTGCATACAGGGCGTTTTGCATAAAACGATAGTTGAGAATGGCGTCAATCACAGGGATATTCCCCCTTTGAGTTTCTCCTGCAGTTCATCAGGAGATGTAAAGGCCTGCACGCTCTGGTTTACGTACAACGCCTGATCGGCGATGCCGAAAATATGGCTGAGGTTATGGCTGGCCAGCACAATGGTTTTCTCCAGTTTCATTATATTGAGGATTTCCAGTAGTTCCTTGGACGCTTCAATGTCCAAGCCTGCGTCCGGCTCGTCCAGCGCGATTAGCCCGGCGTCGGATGCAAACACCCGCGCGATCACGGCACGTTTCAGCTGTCCGCCGGATAGTTGGCCGATACCACGGCGTTCAAAGCCGGAGAGTCCCGCCTGGGCGATCGCCTCGCGTGCACGCTGTTTCTGAACTGCCGTATAGCGGCTGAACAGTTGAATGTTCTTTGGCAGCGTTCCTTGCAAGACCAAATCCTCCACTGTCAGGGGAAATGTCGTATCAAATGCAAAGTTCTGGGGAACATACCCGGTTGTCAGGCCTTTGCGGTAGGCAATGGTGCCGTGGTCGGGTTTCATGAGCCCCGTCAGCATTTTAATCAGCGTACTCTTTCCCCCGCCGTTTGGACCCACGAGCACAGTAAGGCTGTTTGTGGGTAGAGAAAAGCTTGCGTCGCGAACGGCGCAAACTTCTCCATAGCAGAACCTGATATTATCCAGGCGTATGTCAGTTGTTGTTTCCATATTAATTTGCAGACTGCGCAAGCGCGTTTACAAAATCCTCCAAGCTTTGAATATAGTCCGGTGAAAGCGGCGCAACCTGTGCTACCGTACCACCAATTTCCTGGGCGACGGTTGCGGCCTGATGGTCGTCGAACTCCGCCTGATAGAACACGGTCGTAATATTTTTCTCCCGCGCGGTATCAATCACCTGTTGCAGTTCTTCCGCCGTTGCCTGCTTGCCCTCAATTTCGATGGCAATCATCGTCAGGCCATAGTCATCGGAGAAATAACCGTACGAACCATGATAAATCAGGAATGCCTTGTTTGGCAAGTCCGCGATTTTTTCCTGAACGGTAGCATCCAGGGTTTCCAGGCTGGCAATATAGTCAGCAGCGTTGCTTTGGTACGTATTGGCGTTTGCCGGGTCGTACTCTGCCAGCGTATCGGCAATGGTCTGGACCATCACCATCGCACGCCGCGGGGACAGCCACAGGTGCGGATCCACGCCTTCGTGATCGTGATCGTCGCCATCTTCATGCGCTTCATCTTCGTCATGATGTTCATCTTCATCGTGGTCTTCATCTTCATCATGATGCTCGTGCGCTGCCATGTGCAGCAGCGGGTATTCCGCAGCAGCGGCCTCACGCAGATCAACCGTGATGATATCCGGGTTGAAATCCGCGAGCTTGGGCAGGATGTTGGCCTGTTCGGTCGGCATCTGCAAGGTGAAGTAGATTGCCGCATCGGAAAGCGCTTGCATTTCCATAGCGGTTGGCTGGTAGTTGGCCGGGCTGTAGCCGGACGGGATCATGGTGATTACATTGGCCAGATCTCCTGCTACGGCATCTACGAAGGTAGCTTCGGGTACAATGCCGACCGCGATGTTGATCGCAGGCGTATCACTTTGGGCCATGGCTGCCGGTGACACCATAACTAGGATACACACGAACATGAGAACTGAAAACAACTTTTGAAACTTCATAATGATTTCTCTCCTTATTGCAATTAGTTTGCAATAAGGATGGTAGCACACAGGTTTTCGCTTTGTCAATAGAAAGTTTCAATGTTTAGTGGCTATATTTTCACACAAATGGCAGGGAGCTATCCATACAGATGCTCTAGACTAAGCGTAAGTCGAGAAATATAGCTGATATTCCTTTGAAAGAAAGGCCACCCTTTCGATGTTCCAAAGGGTGGACTCCATTTATTGCGTTTTAGGGTCTACCGCACACTGGGTACATTTGCCGTAAACTTCTAGCTTGTGGTGTGTTTCCTCAAAGCCACTCTCGCGGACATGCGTTTTCCAATAGCCTGTCATGCAGGGAATTTTAATCATCTTTCCGCAGCCCGTGCAGATGAGATAATGGTGATGTTCTTTTTCAAAGAGCGTATAGCGGTTTACGCCCTGTTCATCGTTCAGGCTTTCCAGTAAGCCGATCTTCATGAATTTCTGAATATTGCGATAAATGGTCGCATTGTCGATGGTATACCGGCCTTCCAGCAGCGCCGCTACATCAGCAATCGACAGCATACGATCCTGATTGTTTAAAAACACATCCAGAATCTGCTGTTTCGCCGCCGTTATGCGCTGGCCATTTGCCCGCAGCATCGCATATACATTGCTGGTATCCGTCATTGAAAACCCCTCTTACCTGCGTATTTACACACAGAGTATAACGCGGATCGGCGTAAACTTCAAATCAGGAGTATGCGTCACGGTTTCGCCTTTTTACCGGTAAAGCTGACAAACACAGGGAGCACCACCAGCGTCAGCAATGCCGATACCAACAGTCCGCTCATCAGCGCAACAGCCATCGGCTTGAATAGTTCACTTACGCCAGTTGCCAAGGGAATCAGCCCGATGACCGTAGTGACCGAACTCAGTACAATGGGGCGCAGCCGTCTTAAGGAAGCATGCACACAAGCCAGTTGCAAGGCCGTGCCATCCTGCAATTCTTTGTCGATATAGTCCACCAGGATAATCGCATTGTTAACCACAATCCCCAGTAAGCTGACTACGCCAAGCAGCGCTGTGAACGACAGCGGCTGCCCCGTGATATACAGCCCAATTGCCGACCCAATGACCGACAGCGGGATTGTAATAAAGATGATCAGCGGCATACGGAAGGACTTGAATTGCAACAGCAGTATGATAAACACAGCTGCCAGCGCAAATACGCCCAGTACACCGATTTGTCCGAAATTCTCGGCGATCTTTACATCCTCGCCGTCAAACTCGATATGCGCATCCGGCATGGCCAGTGCATCCAGCTGCTGCTGCATGCTGCGCTTGGTTTCGGTTTTGGAAAACTGCGGGTCATAATCCGCGCTGACAATGACGGCGTAATCACCGTCTATTCTGGGAATGCTGACCAGCGCTTCCTCCTGCGCAAACTGGATGATATCCCCTGCCTTGATATACGCCCCGGCAGCAGGTTTCAGCAGTACAGCGTTTACGGCCGCTTCCGTGTCCGCGCCTCCGGTCACCTTAACCGGCACCCGGCTGTCTCCATCCATAAAGGATGCCGCTTCACGGCCCATCATGGCAATGCTGAGTTCGTTTAGCGCTTCAGCGGGGATGACACCGGCAGACAGCGCTGCCGTCTGGTCGATTGTAAGCGTATCAATGGTTTCATGGTCGTTGTTTCCCCTGCTCTCGTTGATGAACCCGTCCATCCCGGTCAGCAATTCATACACCTGATCTTCGTAGTCTTTCAGGGTATTGATGTCACTGCCAATGATTTTGATTTTGAGATCCTCATTGGTGGGAAATGCATACATCAGCTCTTTAACGGTGATTTCGGCATCCAAATT
This sequence comes from Candidatus Limiplasma sp., assembly GCA_963678055.1. Classification (GTDB taxonomy): domain Bacteria; phylum Bacillota; class Clostridia; order Christensenellales; family Aristaeellaceae; genus CAXXOK01. Next base: position 1,393,633 of record OY782679.1, on the reverse strand, counting down.
CAGGTCGTCTAGTTTCTGCTGCAAACGCTGCAAATAGGCATTGTTGGTTTTCAAACCCGCTTTTTCGAGATCCACGCGCAACAGGAGCTGACCCAAATCCGGTGTTTGGGTGTTGATAAACATAATATCGTTAAATCTCGGCAGACCACCGCCTGATGAAGCGGTCACCTCGGTCACGCCCGGTTCTTCCAATACGGCGTCTGCTACCGCATTCACAATCGCCCGGGTACTGTCCGGCGCGTTGGCGGTATTGTTTTGGATATCAATATACAACACATTCTTCTCCGCTGCCGGGAAAAAGATCACATTCAGATTCATGACCAGAACCGCACTACCGGCCAGCAGCACAAGCACTATGGCAATGACTGCCCACCTGTGCCTCAGCGCCGATTCCAGTACCGTTTGCAATCCGCGCTTTTTCCGCTTTGTTTTTGTTTCGGTCTTCTTCCTGAAAAAGATGAAGCCTAAAACTGGAATGACCAAGACCGCCGATAGGTAGGATGCTATCAGTGCGATAATCACAATTTGCGGCAGGGAGCGGATATAGTCACCCGCAAGCGAGTTGAGGAACAGGAACGGTGCAAACGCCGCAACTGTGGTCAGTGTCGAGGTCAGTACTGGCATCGCAACGCTTTGTACGCCCTTAGAACAGGCCGAAAGTCTGCTCTCACCCGCGTCCAGATAGTATTGTATTGCATCGCTTACGACAATGGAGTTATCCACCAGCATGCCCAGACTGAGCACCAGAGCGGCGATGGATATCTGATGGATTTTCACGCCGAATAGGTTCATGGCGATAAACGACATCAGCACCGACAGCGGCAGCGATACCGAGACCACCACAGCATTTTTCAGTCCCATGCCAACCAAAACCACCAGGATCACCAATCCAACTGATAGCAGCAGATTGCGCATGAAATTGATCAGCGAATCGTGAATCTCCTGTGGCTGGGACATGATCAGCGAGACATCCAGCCCGGCAGGAAAGTCTGCAGCCATCGTGTCCAGCACAGTTTGTATTTCATTTTTCATCGGCAATACGTTGATATCGTCTTTAAAGTACCCGGCCAAAATCACGGCCTGACTTCCGTTGTGGGTATAATATGTATTTCGCTGCGCCGGTACTTCGGTCACTGTTGCAATATCCTTGAGCTGTATAACCCTGCCAAGCTGCGCAGAATACCCGATACCTGTATCTGCGACATCGCCTACGCTGTTATAGCCACCGGCATAATCCACAATGGTCGTCTGCTCGTTTGCGGAGATGGTTCCAAGCGGTAAATCCATCCCGCCCGCCTGCAGCAGCGTAGTGATTTGGCTTAGCGTAAGCCCCGCGCTCTGCATACGGGTTTGATCTACCGTGACCCATACTTCGCGCTCCAGATTTCCGACAATCTCAAAGCGCTGAAATCCGTCAATGGTGTCAAGCTTATCGCGTATCGCTTTGGCCTGCTCCACAACCTGTGCGTTGCTTAGATTGTCCGAGGACAGGCTGATCAGCACCCCGGCTGTGTCGGTAATATTGGTATTAACGTTGATTGTGCCGCAGCTCTCCGGCAGCTTGCTTTGCAGCTCTATCAGGCTGCTGCGAAGCTTTTGGAAGGCCTCGTCACTATCCATTGCAAAATCAAACTCCAGCAAAATGAGCGACATGTTACTCATGCTGAAAGATGATGCTTCCCTATACCCAGGCAGCGCTTGAATCACATCGTTAATCGGCTTGGTCACATACGCGTCCACATCAGCCTGTGATGCACCCGGATAAACGGTCGTTATCAATGCATACGGCGCGGTGATATCCGGCGTTTCCTGTTTGGGTGTTGCCGAAAATGCAAGCACGCCCGTAGCGATCACCAATACCACAAAGAACAGCGTGATCTTGCGGTTTTGAATTAGGCTTTTTAAAAGTTTTTCCAGTTTCATGTTCCTATCCTCACTTACTATAAACTCTCTACCAGTTTCCCCCGCATAAACGGCAGGAACTTCTGCAACGTATCCAGCTTTTCATCTTCGTCGATTTTGGCGACCAGAATACTGATCAGGCCCTGGATATAGGCTGTCACATAGGCTTGTACCAGTACCTCTTGCTGTGAAGTAAGCGGCTGGTCGGTCACTGCGCGTTTGAGACGGTTGACAGAAGTGCATATATTCTGTATCACATCGTCGCGTATGGCCTCATACTGGGTTGCATCGCTTTTTTCAAACAGCAGTACAAACACCCTTCGATTATTGCGATAGATTGCAATAAACTCATCAAGTTTCCATTCGGCAATATCCATCCTACCTTGCGGGTTAAGCGTAGGCAGCTCTCCGATAAACATCCCAAATAGTGCTTTGACTTCCTCTGCAACCGGTGTCACCAGTGTGGTAAACACTGTTTCCTTGTTTCTGAAATAGCGATAGATGTTCCCTGTCGCAATGCCGGCTTTGTGCGCAATCGCCTTCATGGACGTATTGCGGTATCCGTTTTCCAGAAAGCTGTCCAGTGCGCTTTCCAGTATTTTGTCTTTAATTCCGGGTTTCAGTATTTGCGGCATTAGTGAACTCCAATTCATTATTCGCCGTCAGTATACTGCCGCTACGAACGATTGTCAACACAGTGCTTTTGTTTTACAGGAATTTTAAATGCAAACACTTAGAACACATTGACAATTCCGGTCATCCATATTACGATATTCATGTTTCGTGTCGCCTTGGCGGCAAGAACTTACAGACCCACCTTCCTTTGGGAAGACTACGGCCATACGGACAGCCGGGTCACTGCCGATTGCGGATGGAACCGCAGGTTTGATTGCGTTGAAAGCGCAAATTTTATGAGTTGGCTACTAAATAGCCAGTTGGTTACTTCATAACCAAGTGTACTTGGGTACACGCTTGTAAAACGGTCAAAAAGAGTAGGTAAAGTAAGTTCTTACTGTATAAGCTCTGGATGGTCCATAGGCGCCGGAAGCACAGTATGTGCTTGTCCGCTTGATTGATAACAAGCTGCGTTCGCAGGCTAAAGCCTTTACAAGATGTGCCTTTGCTACAAAGGCGCACTTTTTTGTATGCGTATATGCTGAATACAGGAGGATGGAATATTGCTCGATCAGTCCCAAACGCCCCTGGCAACCGCACTTGAGGCCGTACGGTCGGAACGAATCGTACCCTTTGATGTCCCCGGCCACAAGCGCGGGCGCGGTAATAAACTGCTCACAGAGTTTTTAGGTGAACAGTGTTTAAGCGTGGACGTTAATTCCATGAAATCGCTGGATAATCTGTGCCATCCGGTATCGGTGATCCGCGAAGCTGAAAAGCTGGCGGCCGAAGCCTTTGGCGCGGCGCATGCGTTTTTCATGGTCGGTGGCACCACCTCCGCTGTGCAGGCGATGATCCTCTCTACTCTGAAAAGCGGAGATAAGATCATCCTCCCCCGCAACGTGCACCAGAGCGTGATCAATTCCATGGTGCTGTGCGGCGCAGTGCCCGTATACGTAAACCCGGAGACCGATGCCAATTTGGGCATTGCGCTGGGAATGTCGTTTGCGTCAATCGAGCGCGCTGTGCTGGAGACACCTGACGCCAAAGCAATACTCATCAACAACCCAACCTATTACGGCATCTGTTCCGATGTGCCACGCATCTGCGCGCTGGCACACGCCCATAATATGTACTTCCTGGCAGATGAAGCTCATGGCACGCACCTGTACTTCGGCAAGGATATGCCGGCCGCGGCCATTACATCTGGCGCGGACATGGCGGCTGTGAGCCTGCATAAATCCGGCGGATCGCTGACACAAAGCTCCATGCTGCTATGCGGCCCGAACGTAAACGCCGACTATGTACGCCAGATTATCAACATCACGCAAACCACCAGTGCCAGTTACCTGCTGTTATCAAGCCTTGATATCTCCCGCCGTAACCTGGCCTTGCACGGCAAGGATATTTTCCATAAAGTGACACGCTTTGCGCGCTACGCTCGTGATGAAATCAACGTTTTGGGAGACTACTACGCCTTCTCTAAAGAGCTGATTAACGGCGACAGCGTGTACGACTTTGACGAAACCAAGCTATCCGTCAACACCCTAAACGTCGGGCTGGCAGGCATTGAGGTGTACGACCTACTCCGCGACAAGTACGATATTCAGGTAGAGTTCGGCGATTTGGGCAATATACTGGCGTATCTGTCAGTTGGTGATAAAAGCAAGCATATCGAGCGGCTGATCAGCGCACTGTCGGATATCCGCAGGCTATACAAACGCGAGCGTAAAGGCCTGTGGGAATCCGAATACATCACCCCAGAAGTTGTCTACTCACCGCAGACCGCTTTCTACGCTACAAAGGTCAGTACGCCGCTGGATGCCTGCGTTGGCGGTATCTCTGCCGAGTTTGTTATGAGCTATCCACCCGGAATCCCCATTCTGGCACCGGGTGAGCGTGTGACGGACAAAATAATTCAGTATATCCGCTACGCCAAGGAAAAGGGCTGTACCCTGACAGGTCCTGAGGCTATGGATATCGAACACCTGAATATTGTAAATGAGGTGAACGCGCATGGATGATCTCTGGTTCAGCGAATATCATACACCGGACGTACGCTTTTCCGTGCGTGTCTCGGCACAGCTTCATCAGGAGCGCAGTGAATACCAGCGCATTTCCGTATACCTGTCGCCGGAGTTCGGCCGCTTTCTAACGCTGGATGGCGTTTTGATGCTCACCGAGCGCGACGAATTTATCTACCATGAAATGATTACGCACGTGCCCATGGCCGTAAACCCAAACATCCGTTCCGTGCTGGTATTTGGCGCAGCGGACGGCGGCGTGGCCCGTGAACTGTGCAAGTATGATACGATAGAGAAAATCGATATCGTAGAAATTGACAAACGTGTGGTGGAAGTCTCCAAGGAGTTCATGCCCCACACAGCCGAGAGTTTTTCCGACCCGCGTGTTTCTCTACACTTTATGGACGGACTTAAATACATCCGCCATAATAAAGAGCTGTATGATTTGGTTATCGTCGACTCCAACGATCCCTCCGGCCCCGGCGAAGTGCTGTTCACCAAGGAGTTTTACGGCGGCTGCCACAATGCCTTGACTGCTGACGGTATCCTCGTCAGCCAGCACGATGATCCATTCTACCTGAAAGACCAAATTCTGCTTCGGCGGGCGCATGTGCGCTGCGGAAGTGTATTCCCCATCAACAAAGTATATCAAGCGCATATCCCCACCTACCCCACCGGTCACTGGCTGTTTGGCTTTGCGTCCAACACCCTGCATCCCGTACATGATCTGGATGCCGCCAGGTGGAATGCCCTGCAGATTCAAACCCGCTACTACAACACCAACCTGCACCTGGGCGCGTTTGCCCTGCCCAACTACGTGGAGGAGGCTTTGCAGAAGGATGCATAAGAATAGTCTGACCTTCATCGGCTGCGATACGGACTATGCGCAGGCCGATATGGTTTTGTTTGGCGTACCGTTTGACGGTACGGCCTCGTTTCGCCCCGGTTCCCGCTTTGCACCAAACGCCATACGGCAGGATTCCTACGGGCTGGAAACCTATTCCCCCTATGCCGACCGCGATCTGGCAGATTACAAGATTTGCGATATCGGCGATTTGGATCTGCCGTTTGGCAACCCCGATTCGGTACTGACCATGACGGAAGATACAGTCACAGCCATTCTTGCAGAGAAAAAGCTGCCGGTGATGCTCGGCGGTGAGCACCTGGTGACCCTTGGGGCCATTCGGGCCATGCTGAAAACCTATCCCGATCTGCACATCATCCACCTGGATGCGCATACTGATTTGCGGAATGACTATATGGGCGAGACCATGTCCCACGCCTCCGTTATCCGTCGGGTATGGGATTTGGTTGGCGACGGGCGCATTCACCAGTTCGGCATCCGCAGCGGCGAAAAAGAAGAATTTCAGTTCGCTGATGCACATACCGATATCCACCGCTTTTCCCTGTCCGGCTTTGCCGAAACGCTGGAAGCACTTAAGGGCAAGCCGGTGTATTTCACCCTTGATTTAGATATCCTCGACCCGGCGTATTTCCCCGGCACTGGCACACCGGAACCCGGCGGCGTATCGTTTAGCGAGGTATTATCTGCCGTTTTGAAACTGCACAAGATTAATCTGGTCGGCTGCGATATTGTAGAACTTGCCCCGCATTACGACACGAGCGGCGTATCGACCGCCGTCAGCTGCAAACTGGTCCGGGAGATTCTTCTCCAACTGAAAGGAGCGTAACGAACATGGGAAAATGTATGATTATCGGTTGCGGAGGCGTGGCCTCGGTTGCTATCCATAAATGCTGCCAAAACAGTGATGTATTTGAGGAGATTTTAATCGCCAGCCGCACCGTAAGCAAATGTGATGCGCTCAAAGAGACGCTCTCCGGCGGCAAAACCAAAATTCAAACCGCGCAGGTAAACGCCGACAATGTGGACGAACTTGTTGCGCTGATCAACCAGTTCAAGCCCGATGTGGTCTTGAACCTTGCCCTCCCCTATCAGGATTTAACGATTATGGATGCGTGCCTGCAAACTAAAACGCATTATGTAGACACCGCCAATTACGAACCGGAGGACACCGCCAAGTTTGAGTACAGCTGGCAGTGGGCGTACCGGGAAAAGTTCAAGGAGGCCGGCATTTGCGCACTGCTTGGCAGCGGGTTTGATCCCGGCGTCACCGGTGTATTCTCCGCCTATGCACAAAAGCATCATTTTGATGAAATTCATTATCTTGATATCCTCGATGCTAACGGCGGCGACCACGGCTATCCCTTTGCCACCAACTTCAACCCCGAAATCAACATCCGCGAGGTCACAGCCAAGGGCAGCTACTGGGAAGACGGCCACTGGGTGGAAACCGAACCCATGGAAATTAAGCGCGAGTACAATTTCAAGGGCATCGGCCAGAAGGATATGTACCTGCTGCACCATGAGGAACTGGAAAGCCTCGGCCTGAACCTGAAAGGCATCAAGCGCATCCGCTTTTTCATGACCTTCGGGCAGAGCTACCTGACGCACCTGAAGTGCCTGGAAAATGTCGGCATGACCTCCATTGAGCCGATCGAGTTTCAGGGCCAGCAAATTATTCCACTGCAATTCCTGAAAGCCGTTTTGCCCGATCCAGCGTCGCTTGGCCCCCGTACCAAGGGCAAAACCAACATCGGCTGCATTTTTCAGGGCATAAAGGACGGAAAAGAGAAAACCTATTACCTGTATAATATCTGCGATCATCAGGAGTGCTACCGCGAGGTCGGCAGCCAGGCCATTTCCTACACCACCGGCGTGCCCGCGATGATCGGCGCCATGCTGGTGATGAACGGCACATGGAACAAGCCCGGCGTGTGGAACGTGGAAGAGTTTGATCCCGATCCCTTCATGGACGCGCTCAACAAATGGGGTCTGCCCTGGCAGGAAGACTTTAACCCCACGCTGGTAGACTGATGGACACACTTATAAGCGATCTTAAGCAACTCCCCACCCCGTGCTATGTGGTGGATGAGCAAAGATTGAGTGACAATTTAACCATACTAAAGTCCGTAGCGGAGCAGGCCGGATGCAAAATTCTGCTTGCACAAAAGGCATTTTCCATATTCCGGGTTTATCCGCTGATCGGCAAGTACCTTGCCGGCACTACGGCCAGCGGGCTGTATGAAGCACGACTCGGGCATGAAGCAATGGGCGGTGAAACGCACATCTTCTCCCCCGCGTACAAAGAGGCTGAGATTGACGAAATACTGTCGCTTTGTAATCACATCGTATTCAACTCGTTCAACCAGTGGCAGCAGTATAAAACACGCGCCCTGTCCGCCGGGAAACACTGCGGCATGCGTATCAACCCCGAATGTTCCACGCAGGATCACGCCATTTACGATCCCTGCGCGGCATTCTCCCGCATGGGAGTGACACGCAAAAACTTCCGTGCGGATTTGCTGGACGGCATAAACGGCCTGCACTTCCACACCCTGTGCGAACAGGGCGCAGATGCATTGATCGAAACCCTTGCAATGGTCGAGGATAAGTTCGGCGAATTCCTGCCCCAAATGCGCTGGGTGAACTTCGGCGGCGGTCACCATATCACCAAACCGGGGTACGATATCCCCGCGCTCATTACCTGCATTCGCCGTTTCAAGGCCAAGTATAACGTGGAGGTCTATCTGGAGCCAGGCGAAGCCGTTGCGCTCAACGCCGGGTACCTGACTGCCCGTGTATTGGATATTGTTGACAACGGCATGAAAATCGCCATCTTGGATGCCTCCGCCGCCTGCCACATGCCTGATGTCATCGAGATGCCCTACCGCCCGCCGCTGCATGGCGCAGGACAGCCGGGCGAAAAAGCGCATACTTATCGCTTGGCCGGGCCGACCTGCCTTGCGGGTGATATTATCGGTGACTATTCCTTCGATCATCCTCTCCAGCCAGGCGATATGCTGGTGTTTGAGGATATGGCCATCTACACCATGGTGAAGAACAACACCTTTAACGGTATGCCGCTGCCAGGCATTGTGCTTATGCATACAGACGGCAAAACAGAAATTATCCGTTCGTTCGGGTATGCCGATTTTAAGAACAGGTTATCATAAACGATCCGTCACAAAACCCCCGCTGAAAAGCGAGGGTTTTTACTATCTACAGTTTTCGCGCCAGATACATCGTGATCTTGTCATATAGGGTAATGCTGTTCCCCGCTTCGATAATAGCTTTTCTTATCCCATCGTAGAAGCTGGCCCGGAACGGCTCTTGCAGGGAGATGTGATTGCTGTGTGTGCCAATCAGCGCGATGTACTCATCTGCGGTATAACATCGCGTTTTTCGGTATTCATGGCGTTCCAGATCCACAAAACCATATTTCTCGCACGCTTCATAATCCAGACTACAGGTATATTCCGTCTCCGGGCGGAAGTAAGCGGCGTACACCTCCTGTATTTTACTATACAGCGGTTCATCCGTATAGCCACCGCCGGGCTGGATATCCGGACGCATTAAAAGCATCGCAAACGCACCGCCACTCTTGATAAGCGAATATGCTTTCGGATAACCGATCTTCTCCGGTATCCACTGAAATGCCGCCGCCGAGTACAGCAGATCAAAGCTGCTTTCACCAAAATTATAGGTTTCAAAGTCCGCGTTCAAAATATGAAAGTTTGGGTAGGACGCGAATTTATCCTGCATAATACCGGTGAACACTTCGCTTAACTCGATCGCGGTATAGTGGCAGCCAGATTGCAGCACTGGTTCCGTTGCTTGTCCTGTTCCAGGTCCGACCTCCAGCACAGTTTTTTCGGGCGCAAGCGCTGCGTATTCTATCAGATCCCGATACAGCTCGTCACAATACCGTGGTCTCCATTTGTCGAATTGTTCAGGCACCCTGTCGAAAATCGTTCTGAAATCCATATTGATTCCCCCTTCATCACACGACATCATCCCGGTTCACAGCTTGAAGTAATCCATCACCGAGCTCGTTTCAAACCCGCAGGAACGGTATAGTGTAAGTGCTTTTTCATTATCCGTCAACACTTGCAAGTAGATGGTTTTCACCTGTGCTTCCTGTAGCTTCTTCACAGCTAAGCGCAACGTTGCACGTCCGTAGCCCTTGCCCTGCTCTGCCGGTAACACGCCCAAACCAAAAATACCGCCGCTATCGTTGCTTATTTGCAGGTTTACTTTACCGATGACTGCATTGTCTTTCACTGCAAGATAGATGGTAAACCCTTTCTTTTCCTCCTCTTCCGGGAGCCGTATGTGAGGGGCTTTTTCATTCTCTGGTTCCACGCTGAATTCCTCGCCGAAATAGATGCTGTCCTGCCTGGCCAGCTCCGCCGCATCGCTATTTTCAGCCTTTCGCAGCGAAATGCCATGGAGCGTCTCGTCAGTCGTATCGTACGGATTGCTTTGCAGGTGCATTTCGTATTCGCTGTGGTGCAGTGTTCTGCCGTGATTTTTCAGCATCGCCTGACCCGCTAATGCTTTGCGGTCACAAAGACCCAGTGCCGATTTCGTTTTTCTGCGATTGCATTCGGCCTCAGCCAGCGCTGACAGTGTTTTAAATATGCCGTTTCGTCTGTAGTCAGGGTGCACCATGCCGCTCAGCTCTAGCGGGCCGGATGCCTCTCCAAATCCGCAGATGCCAACATATCCAATCAACTCACGGTCAACATAAAACATGAACTCATTTATAGCTGGGTCGGTTTGATTGCTTTCTAGGTTTCCAGCATCGGCAAGCTTATACGCTAGCTCCAGCTTGAAGGCAATGTCATCTGCTTCTTCACACACGTGTTGCAGTGCAAGAATTTGCTTATAGCTAGCCGCATCCAGCAGCCGTTTTGTCTCAATATGGGTATCACAGTGTATTGGCATTGAAGCTATCCCTCCCATGACATTTGTCCATGAAAGCATATCACAACTTTTCTGCTTGGAGTAGAAACATTATCATGTTGCCCCTTCCTGTCATAGACAGTCACTCGGTACAATGATATAGTACTCTTAAACAGATATTCCATAAGGAGAATCCACATGAATTCTATTAGCATTATGCGAAATGATGAAACCATTGCGTCGACCAAGGCACAGGGCGAGGCTCTTTTATGTTTTAACGCTGTGTATCAGCCGGGCGATGTCATTGTATTTGAAAGCGATGCGCAGCATGTTGTGGTGCGGGTGGATCACACCATCGTCCCTGCAAGGCTGTTCCTGCCAGACAAACAATGGTCATTCCGGCTGCCTCTGGAGCATGATTTGCCGCAAATGTACCCGCCGTTTGCGTTTGAGGGCGACAGGCATTTGATCACTCTGGCAGACGATACCCAAAATGAGTACCGCAACCTGGCCTGCAACCCCGCCGACCAGCGGCACGATAGCGGCGCATACCCGCATGCCTCCGCCAATGTGGAGACCCGGGACGAAAGCGTGTTTTTTGCCCGTAATGTAATTGACGGTGAACACATCGCCCATTCACATGGCGCGTGGCCGTTTCTCAGCTGGGGTATCGGCGGTCGTGCTGATGCCGCCATCCGGCTGGACTTTGGCCGTGACGTGCGCGTAGACAAAGCAGTACTCTACCTCCGTGCAGACTTCGAGCACAGCGGCTACTGGAAACGCGCCACGATGCACCTGTCCGACGGGTATGAGACAACCATTAATCTTCAGGAGTTCGATGGCCCGCAGGATGTATCGCTGGATGGCTTCCATACCGTACGCTGGATGGTGCTGGACACACTGATCAAGGCCAACCACCCCTCCCCGTATCAGTCCCTCAGCCAGTGGGAAGTATACGGACAAGACATATAGATAACAGAAATTACGATTTAACAGGAGTCAGCATGCTAGACACCGTAAGAAAACTCGCCCTGAAAGACAACCAAGATCGGAAAGCCGCCCTGATCCAAGAACTGCGTCGTATCGGTGCGAAGTATTCCTCGCAATGCGCAAACGAGAATGGCCTGCCAATTGAAAACATCATCGTCTCCTTTGGTCAAGCTCAAAAACGCATTGTCATCGGCGCACACTACGATAGCGTTGACGGCAGCACCGGAGCAAATGACAACGCATCCGGTGTCAGCATTCTACTGGAGCTGATTCAGCGCTTTTGTCTCCATCCGCCGAAAACCAGCATGGATTTTGTGTTCTTCGATCAGGAAGAAGCGCATGCGCTGGGCAGTAAACTGTATGTTCGTACCTGCGGTATGGATGTACTTGCCATGATCAACCTGGATATTTGCGGCGTCGGCGACCAGGTGCTGATCGCACCGCAGAAAAACCTTATAGACGGCATGCTGGCTGATGCCGTGCGCACGGTCAATCAAGAAACCGCACCGTTTCAAATTCTTAAAAAGCTGCCAGACGGTGACGATGGCACGTTTGAGGATTCTGGTATTCCCAATATCTCTGTCTGCATTCTGGAGCAGCGGGATGTGCAACCGATGTCCGTGCTGTTTTCCGGGCCAGGTGAAGTCTCCAAAGACCAGTTCCCCTCTATTATCGAAACCATGCACAACGGCACGCGCGATAGCGTTGCGGTCGTTACAGAAGATGCCCTTGCAAAGGTGTTTCGCTTTACCTACGAACTGCTTCAAGGCTTTGACCGATAAATCAATCAGCCGCCAAATTCGCCCGGCTTTGCAGCCTGACGGACTGTGTGGCATCAGCTCGCTTTATCGCTCACTTTTATCACACTGATGGATATGGTATACTGCTGTCAGACAGATTTCGTTTGACAGCATTGTTTCTTGCACCTTGAATGGGGGTGAACGTTATGAAGCGATTCTTCATGCTGATTCTCGCACTGCTCATGTTGCTGGTGAGCTCTGTTTCCTATGCGCATTCCGGTCGTACGGATTCCAACGGCGGTCATAAGGATAACAACAACGTCAGCGGGCTTGGCTCGTACCACTATCATTGCGGCGGGCATCCCGCGCACCTGCACCCGGGCGGGGTTTGTCCGTATGCATCCGGCGGTACAAGCAGTAAAACCAATACCAAACAAACCTCGGCAACCAGCACACCGCCGCCGGAGGTTCATCCACCTGTACAGATTACGGATTCAAACGGCCAGCCAACGCAGTTGCACGCGCTTGGGATCGTGCATTCACAGATAAAACAAGGAAAGACCACCACGACCGTAGCGACCAACAGTCTGATGTTTGCAGATGATATTACGCCCGCCTTCGGCGCAATTTATGCACCCAATACAGGCAAAGCATCCCTCCGCCAAAGCGCTTCAAACAACGCTAAAACCCTTCGTCAATGTCAGTCCGGCGCGATTGTGTATATTGTGACTCCCGGTGACGAGTTTTCGCTGATTCTATACAAAGATGAACTGGGTTATATTCGCAACTCCGCATTGTCCATATTACCATCGGCTCCAGCCGATTTCACGCAGGCTGTATTGAGCCTGAACGGCAAAACAAACGGTAAAGACCGCATCAATGTACGCTTAACACCGGATGGCCCCATCATCGGGAAGTTTGCAACAGGAACCCCGATTGTGATCGTCGGTCAGGACGCAAACTGGTATGAAATTGAAGTGGAAGGATATCGCGGGTTTGTGATGATGAAACTCGTCACCTTATCCTCTATTGAATCGCGCGAATAATCGCACGGCCGATAGCGGCCGGTGCAAAGCCAATGGCAATCTCCAGCAAAATCAGCTGCGGGTCGCGCGGCAGTACGCGCAGCATGGAAATCGTGTTGCGCAGGCTGTGTTTCTGCAAAAAGCGCTTACGCACATTCACCCACTGCAATGTTTGCCGGATAATCGCCTGGTTTTCATCACCAAATCGCTTGCTGGATAGCAAACAGTCAAATTTAGCAGCTTCCAGATTCACTTTCACGGTAACATAGCTTTGCCTGTCGGTGATTCCAACCAGCTTCTTGTTGCCAATCTGGTTGCCACTGTGAATGCGGTAGCGCACCAGCGGTTTTGGCACATAGGCAATACGCCCGGCAGCTGCGGCCACCAGCGCCAGCCAATGATCGTGTACATAATACTGATTGCAGAACGGAAGCGCTTTTTTTGCGATTGCAGCGCGGATTAACATGGTACAGCCGGTAGCGCTGTTACGCCGCAAAAACCGGGGAAACAGCCCCACGCCTTCCATATGCCGCACCCTGTGGTTGATTGCGGTAAAGCTATCGGCCGTCTTGTGTCCTGCTTCGTCGATCACCGATAGGTCCGAATAGCAGAGTGTTGCCCTTTCAGCTTCAAGTGTTTCAACGAGTTTTTCAAGTTTGTCCGGCTCCCAAATATCATCCTGATCGCAATAGGCCAGGTACTTACCGTCTGCCTCTTGTGTTAGCCGCTCGAATGTTTGATTGCTGCCCAGATTGTTATCATTTTTATTCAGCCTGTACGGAATAGACTGCATCTCCGCTTGCAGCGCATCCGCGATCATCGCATAGGCCTGTTTGTCCGCACTGTCGTCGATGACCGACAAGCATGCGCTTTGATAGCTTTGCGCTTCAATGCTTTGTAAAAGCTCTATAAAGTATTCCATATTCGGGTGATACGTTGCCAGCAGAATCTCCACATCAGCCATTGTTCTTTATTCTCCCCGGCCAGCATTGCTGCTCTTACGCCTTCTATATTCTATATATTCATCAACGATGTACACGATTCATGACCCATTATAGCACACTCGAAATGGCGTGTTACAGTAGTGGGGTTCACATTCCCAGAAGCGACAAAATGTTTCGGCATTTTACAATTATTGAAAGGTTATTGTACAATATCGGCGAATACACAGTTATGATAATACGAGTGGAAATTCAAGCTCACCCTGAAAATAATACAATGGCAATTCACGTCAACCACTTTTGAAAGGATGTCCCCAGTATGAAAGGAATTATACTTGCCGGGGGTGCTGGTACACGTTTGTATCCCCTGACAATGGTAACCAGCAAACAACTGCTGCCCGTCTATGATAAGCCGATGATCTACTACCCGCTGTCCACGCTGATGCTGGCAGGAATTCGAGATATACTCATCATTTCAACGCCGGAAGATTTACCGCACTTTGAAGCTTTGCTTGGCGACGGCAGTCAGTTTGGTATTACACTGCAGTACAAAGTGCAGCCTTCACCCGATGGACTGGCACAGGCGTTTATCCTGGGAGAGGACTTTATTGGCGACGATAGCTGCGCCATGGTGCTGGGCGACAATATCTTTTACGGAAACGGTTTTAAACGGATGCTGAACGCTGCCAGAGTGAATGCGGAAGAAAACCACCGCTCCACCGTATTTGGCTATTATGTCAGCGATCCGGAGCGCTTTGGCGTGGTTGAGTTTGATGATGCCGGCAAAGCCATATCCATTGAGGAAAAGCCTAAAACACCTAAAAGCAATTATGCCGTCACCGGTCTGTATTTTTATGATAACAGCGTCGTCGACCTTGCCAAGAAAGTCAAACCGTCTGCTCGCGGCGAGCTGGAAATTACCACCCTAAACGAAATGTATCTCCAGCAGAACAGGCTGGATGTTCAGCTGCTGGGCCGCGGCTATGCGTGGCTAGATACCGGCACTGTTGACACGCTGGTTGAGGCTGCCGATTTTATCCGGACGATAGAAAAGCGCCAGGGCATTAAAATATCGGCCCCGGAGGAAATCTCCTATCGGCTTGGCTGGATTACACGGGAAGAGTTATGCAAGTCTGCGCAACGGTACGGAAAATCGCCTTACGGGGTTCATCTGCAAGCTGTTGCCGATGGAAAGGTGCGCTACTGATGAAAATGATTGAAACCGCCCTGCCGGGCGTGATGATTCTGGAGCCGGTGGTACACGGCGATCACCGCGGTTATTTTATGGAAACCTATTCGTATCCCACGGTATCGGCTTTTGGTATCGATCAGACCTTTGTGCAGGATAATCAAAGCTTTACCGCTGCCAAAGGAACCATTCGAGCACTCCATTTCCAAAACAACCCCATGGCACAGTCCAAACTCGTTCGTGCCAACCGTGGCGCGGTGGCGGATGTAGTGGTCGATCTGCGCAAAGGCTCTCCAACCTACCTCCAATGGGTTTTGGTGGAACTGTCCGAGGAGAACCGGAGAATGCTGTATGTTCCCCGTGGGTTTGCGCATGGATTTCAAACCCTGACCGACAATGTGGAATTTCTGTATAAGGTGGATGCCGCCTATTCTCTCGAGCATGACCGGTCCATCCGCTATGATGATCCACAGATTGGCGTTGCCTGGCCGCTAGCTGATCCATCGCTTTCACAAAAGGACGCCGCAGCACCGCTGCTTGCCCAAAGCGATTGCAATTTCCGCTATGCGTAAACGCTCCCCTATTCAGTCAATATGGAGGTTCTCAACATGACCATTCTTGTTACTGGCGGCGCTGGTTTTATCGGCAGCAATTTCATCTACTATCAATTACAACAGCATCCACAGGACCGTATCGTGTGTCTGGATGCCTTAACCTATGCTGGCAACCTGCATACGCTTAGCGAAGCGCTGGAGCAGCCGAATGTCCGGTTTGTAAAAGGCAATATTGCCGACCGCAACTGTGTTAACACGCTTTTTGAGGAAGAACACCCGGATATCGTGGTGAACTTTGCAGCGGAAAGCCACGTGGACCGTTCGATTGAGAATCCGGAGATCTTCCTGTGCACGAATGTAATTGGTACACAGGTTCTCATGGAAGCGTGCCGAAAGTACGGTATTGGCCGCTATCACCAGGTGTCCACCGATGAGGTTTACGGCGATTTACCGCTAGATCAGCCGGAGCTGTTCTTCCGCGAGGATACCCCCATCCACACATCCAGCCCCTATTCGGCCAGTAAGGCCTCCGCCGATTTGCTGGTGCAGGCCTATAGCAGAACCTTCAAGCTTCCTGCCACTATTACGCGTTGCTCCAACAATTACGGCCCCTATCACTTCCCCGAAAAGCTGATCCCGTTGATTATTACCAAAGCGATGGACGATCAGCCACTTCCGGTGTATGGAAAAGGTGAAAACATCCGCGACTGGCTGTATGTCGAAGATCACTGCGCCGCGATTGATTTGGTTATGCGTAATGGCAAGGCAGGCGAGGTTTACAATGTCGGCGGCCACAACGAGCGTACCAACCTGGATGTCGTTAAAACCATTCTACGCGTGCTGGGCAAGCCGGAAAGCCTGATCCGCTATGTTACCGACAGGCCCGGCCACGATATGCGCTACGCTATTGATCCCGCGAAAATCCATCGTGAACTTGGCTGGCTACCCAAGACAAACTTTGATGACGGCATCGTCCAGACCATACAATGGTATCAAAACAACCAGCAGTGGGTAGAAAGCGTAACAAGCGGCGAATACCAAAGCTACTATGCCCGTATCTACGGCCAAAGAGGACAAGCATGAAAATACTGGTGACCGGCGCTAAGGGACAGTTGGGACAGGAAGTTTGCAATTGTCTAAAAGCCGCCAACATACCCTTCAAGGGTGTCGATATCAAGGATTTCGATCTTACCGACGAAGCTGCCACCCTAAACGCCATACAGGCGTACCAACCCGATGGTGTTATCCACTGCGCAGCCTATACCGCGGTTGATCTGGCTGAAACGGACAAAGACTTGTGTTATCAAATCAATGTGATTGGGACAAAGCATGTAGCAGAGGCCTGTAAAAAGCTGAACGCACGCATGCTCTATATCAGCACCGACTATGTGTTTGATGGGCAGGGTGATACAGCTTTTGAAACCGACGCAGCTATTGCCCCGATCAACCACTATGGCCTGACAAAGGCGCAAGGTGAGCATGAAGTAACATCCCTGTTGGATCACTATTTTATTGTCCGCATTTCCTGGGTGTTTGGGCTACATGGGAATAATTTTGTCAAGACCATGCTCCGCCTTGGGAGCCAGAAAGACTCGATTCAGGTTGTGAGTGACCAAGTGGGCTCCCCCACATACGTTAATGATTTAGCACCGCTGCTGTGCAACATGATACAAACAGAGAAATACGGCGTGTATCACGCCACCAATGAGGGCTATTGCAGCTGGCAAGAGTTCGCACAGGAAATCATGAAGCAGGCAGGGCTCAAATGCAAGGTTGAGGCGATTGCAACAAGCGATTATCCTACCGCAGCCAAACGGCCCTTCAATTCCCGTCTTTCCAAGCGCAGCCTGGATGACGCAGGTTTTGCAAGACTACCTTCCTGGCAGGACGCATTAGCGCGGTATTTGAAAAGCAGCTGATACCATACCACTCGTCGATTTTCGTATGCTAAGCGAGCACCATCTCGATATGGATCGAACGGTGCTCGCTTGACTATTGTATTTAGTTGGCTATATTTCTATTGACTGGTCTGCTTGTTGATTAGTTATAGTAGGAAGGAGTAATATACACCATCTGCATCTCATTTCTCATACTGGCTAATTGTTCTTTAATCACTCTATTCTTCTCATCCTTACCAGTGATAGTGGACAAAGTTTGCATCTGTTCAATAAAATAGTCTTGGCCAGTGTAACCATCAAACCCAGCTAAAGCTATTTTTTTTATTCCAATATTTCTAAGCAATCGTAGTAGCATCAATCCACTATTAACAATTTTCACGGAACCATCTTCTAGCAATGACTCAAAGTTAAATGTTAAATCAATTGGAACATGCGAAGGTACAATATTTGAAGTAGCCATTACTGTTGGTTTAAATTTTACATCAATGTATTGATCTAGCATTGCGCCATATCTTAACGGATTACAAACAAAGACACAATCAGCCTTATAGTTCATTGGAATAAAGTTTATAGATAAAATGAACGGGTCATTTTCTTTACAGTAATCTTCAATCTTGGTTGCATAATCCAAAATGCATTTTCCTGGTGCAAGCAGTAAAATATTCCTATTCGCAATCATATTTTTAAGTTGTATCATTGCATTTTCATCATTAATCGTATGGGTTTGATAGCTTATATAAAGGTTCTCTATTAAACCTTTGTCATAAGTTAGTCGTGTGCTAGGCTCAATTTGTGATAATATTTCATTAATCGATTTGATCGAAAGTGTTCCTTGTTCAAGTAAGTAGCTAATATAGCTTGGATGGCAATTGCTTTGTGCAGCGAGAAAATATTCCATGCTATAACCCCATGGTTTGTTTGAATATATGGGTTTGATATAATTCTCAATTAAATCTAATATGAAATCGAGATTATATCTACTCGTATATTGCATATTGAGATAATTTGCTAACAATTCTGTTTGCGCATTTCCAGCTCGTTTTCCCATCCCATATATGGAAGTGTCAAGCAAAATGTCTCTTTTTATTCCAGAGTTTTGTACAAGTTCAGTACAGTTTGCAAAAGCCAACTGAAAATTGTTATGTGAGTGATAACCAATACATATATTCACATCAACATTGTGATTAATCAAATAAAAGTAGTGAATCAGATCATCCTTAAACATCAGTCCATAGGTATCTACTATTGATATGGCATAAGGTTGTAGAGTATTAATCTTTTCAAGCAAAGAAAGTAGTTCACTATCAGTATAGGTAGTCAACGATACTGGTTGAGCAAATACTTTATAACCCAAATCCTTGATGCTTTCTAAAAATAATAGAGCATCATCAATCTCATCTTTTTTAAATGTAATACGAATACCATCTAATACCGAATCTTCTCTATTACCAATATTTTCGATAGGACAAGTGCCATAGTCTATCATTGCAACTACCATGGCATTTGGCTTTCCAATGTTTTTTAAATACTTTGGCGAATCTGAGGTACCAGGATATCGTGTCCGATCCTTATTGTAAGAAACGGAACCATCAATATAGCCGATCTCAATAATATCAATGTTTGCCATGTCTAGTTTCTGAATAATATCACGGATAGCATAATCTCCGAAACTCCAGTCATTTACAAACCCGCCGTCACGCAAAGTACAATCCAATATTTTTATTTTTCTCATTTTCATACTCCTTGAAGCAAAGCTTCTTTCAATTGTTTGATATTATCAACAACTTTGATAAATGGTATTCCCTTCAAATCATCAATACTGGATAAACCATAACCATAAGTAACCCCTATAAACTTAATGCCAGCACTTTGTGCCCCAATAGCATCATTCAATGTATCGCCAATCATTAAAATATTCGGCTTATTCTTCTCACCTATATCTTGAATACATTTATTTATGATATCCATCTTTGTAAGCGTTTGTTGGAAATCGGAACCATGAATAAAACGAAAGTAAGATGCTAGACCTTTTTCTTCGAGAAGTGGTATAAGGTAGTCCTGTCGCTTGTTTGATGCGATTGCTAACATAAATTTGTTATCGATTACTAGTAAGCGAAGCAACTCCTTTATACCTTGATAGACTACTGCTTTGTAAACATCTTGTCTTTTATATTGTTCTCGAAATAGTGCTGCTATTTTATTTGCTTTATCACTATTAATTGAATAGTATTTCGCTATCGATATTTGAATGGGTGGTCCAATGAAAGTCTTTATAACTGATTCCGGTATATCTGGTAGCCCCATAGTTTGTGTTGCATAACAAATACTATCAGAAACACCTTTTAGCGGATCAAGCAGTGTTCCATCAACATCGAAAATTGCGAACTTATTCAACGATCCATCTCCAACCTTCATTATCCAATTTCCCCTGAATGATCTTCCTCACCTTATCTAGGTCATGCTGAGTATCTACACTAAGTTGATAAGCCTTTGTCATAACGAACTTCATGAGTTTTCTATTCTCGATGAATCGCAGAAGATTTGTATCTTCAACTCCCTCAAGAAATCCTGATGGAGTACTCACAAAGAAGTCTAGCGCTGCTTTATTATAGCATTCAATGCCAACAACCTTGGTATAATCGAACATAACCGTCTTATGAGGATAAGGAATTATTCCTCTCGAAACCATTAGGCCATATCCATTTTTATCAGTTACAACCTTTAGATTAGACGGATCAACCAACTCGGCCGGATCAGTAATCACTCTCATGAGTGAACGTGCAATAAATGGTAATTCCTTCTCGTCCTCATTCGGTATAATCTGTTCAATTGTTGCTGCTTGCACCAAAGGTTCATCACCACAGATGCATACATATAGATCAGATTCCACCATAGTGGCGACCTCATGTAGACGGCCGAAATGCGATGTGTGGTTATCAGATGTCATTATTGCAGGAATGTCAAGTGAATTACAAACATCTATGACCTTGTCATCATCAACGGCAACAAGAATATAATCAAGTCGAGTTGCTTTCTTTGCTTGCTGATACACCCACCATATCATTGGTTTGCCGCAAATGTCTGCAAGAGGCTTCCCCGGTAATCTAGTCGATGCGTAACGAGCAGGAATAATTCCAATAGTTTTCATATGCAGTCCTCCATATTTACTATGATCTTAAATTGAAGCTAGTCGTTTTCTTGTAAGTGTCTTTGGTTCTCTTATTTCAGCTCTTCAAATGCACCGATATATTTTTCTAATCGCTTTTCAGTCGCTTCAAGAATACCTTCAAGTACTTTTATCCTCATTTGCTCATCTCTTGGTACTTTTACTGATAAACTCAAACCAGAATTATTCAATTCTTTTTTCTCATCGAAGGCATAAATCATTCTGCGGCACTCCTTATTTTTTGTCATAATATAAATCACTTCTTGTGATAAATCCGAATACACTTCATCATTGCGGTTTGATTTTTTCTCAATGGTTATTGTTACAATGTGTTCCATGTACGCTTCTTTATTCTCAATATCGATAAATGAAAACGAACTGTCAGAGTTAAGGAAAATAAGAACTTCATCGTTATCCAGTTCTTGAATGCGGTTATGAATATATCCTTCATCTTCCTGACAAATTTTATCAATTAACAAAGTACTTAGATCTGTGGATGCTTGTGAATAATTAGCATGCGTAAGATTAGCGAAAACGTTGTTATGTTGCTCAAAATTATTTATTATAGTATCAAAAGTACCTACAGTTGAATACTGCGTTTTTCCCAGATAACTAATTATTCGCATCGCAAAGTAATAACTATGCAAATAACTGAATGCCCTCTCAATCTCAGTATCAAATGATATTATTTCCGTAAAAAATCCCTTAAGATGGTTAATTGATGTAGATGTCAGCGTTGCTACCATTTGAGGCAAATTATCAAATACGTATGGGACAAATTCTGAAGGAAAATTATCTCGGATAATGCAAGCTTGCGGAAATAAATAGTCGTAATACATTATATCACTTGGATGCGTTTTTATAAAGAGTTTGTACCCTTCAAGGAAATAATCAAATAAATATTGATAGATGGTTATTTGATTCTCAAAAGTGAGTATTCTAAGATTTGCAAAGTGTTGTGTAAGAACAAGAGCAGATTTTATTTCAGAATCGCATTTAACTGATGGACAACGGAATAGTTCTTTTAGTTGTGACAACATTTGCTCATCAATTAGGCTAAATAGTGAAATTATATCAAAGTCCTCTGCACGACTATCCATATAACCTTCTGCTTGTGCAGACATGTTGCAATATACTTTTGTAATATGTTCATTTCTCATATCAATTAGCTGATACTCGTCAATGATGTCGACATTCATCGTATTTATACCCATGATAATCGAGCGTAGAATTTCTGGTCGACTCGCTATACCTGCTGCCTCCTCAAAAGCACTAAAACGAATATCTTTTTTTATAAGATATATAGCGAATTTATAGTGGAGGCCACCTACATATATATTAGAATATTCTCCAATGCTATATGGAAGGAGCTTATTGTATGCTTCAATATCCTCTTTTTTCATTCTCTCCGTTGTTCTTAGCATTTCATTTGGTATGAAACATATATCACTAAAAAATCCTCTATCTATTAATTCCTGATATTGTGGAAGTTTTTCAATATTAGTTTTTGGAAACAATAATAATGATTCTTCCTCTCTATGATGAAGCTGCTTATGAATAATCGCACATAGTAGTTGATATACCGTAATTGTATGATATAATACCATTTCTCATTGCTCCTCAGACTTATTTCGATATTGTTTTTTTTGCTGCTTCATTCTTAGCTAATACAAATTCTCTGATAGTTTTTCCTTGGAATGCGGTAGCAAGTGTAGTAATACTCATGCGGTACCCTGGAAAGTTTCTATTAAAATACCTTATGGTTTTGAAGTAGAATGAGAATGGTGTATATGCATCGTGTCCTGGTATATGATACATAAATTGATAGTTTCGGAATGTTTTAAGATAGATATCTGCAAAGTCAGATATCCCTTTATGAATATCTTGTATTATCGCTTTATTTTCTACCAAAGGCTCATCAAAAACAAATTTACCGTCCTCAATCCCAATAAATGAAGGCGTTGAATCTTGTGACAACATTTCAAACATAGCTGAAGTATGATATTTACTATTCCGATTTTTCAGATGATAATTGTAGAGGTTTCGATTATAATGATTTGAAAACATATAAGTTTGGATTGTCCCATCTAACAGCCATTCTTCATTTTTGAGTACTCCAGCAGCTAGAAGAATGGAAACATTGCATTCAGAATTAATTTCATTGACCAAATACTTCTTAAGCGCATTTGTATTTCTCCCTCTCCAACCAATATCGATTAATAGTATGTTTTTCGAATCTCCGATAACATTTCTAAAATAGTCTCCTAGATCATTACACTTTTTTTCAAGCGTACTTAGAAGCTCGTTCCAATGATCAATAAATAATGAGCGTATTGCGTCTTTGTTCTCTTCACAGATTACTGCAGAAGGTTCTATCCCGTATAGTGGGCAATAAACTTCCCAATCTATCAACTTCAATGCCGCAAGTATCGTACGCAAGTTGGTAGCCTCTTCTTCTGAACGCCTTGCCTTATTATCAATAAACTCATCAAGAAACAACGCTCTGTCATTCTTCGCTTCAACAAAGTTCGCTGGAATTCTTGACCAATAAACGTATTCATTGGGAATGTTTACATCCAGTTTATTGAAAACTTCCTGGTATATTTTCCCATCACGCGCTAGAAATAATATTTTATCCACCTTATGCTTTATAGCATATTCTTTAATCCATGTGCAGAAGCCTAATACATAGATACCACCGACTGCAAATCCATACTCATAAGAGGCTGTATAAGATTTTATGCCATTGTAAAAATGAGCGTTTACAATGCCTGAATATGCGCTTGCAATTATTCTTGTCATTTGATCGGGGCGATGCTTTCCACCTGCAATATTAACATTCTTGTAATGATTAGTATCAATTTGTGCTGCTTTAGCGCTTTGAATATCAGATACCCAATTGTCCCCAATATGAATTATTTTTTGGTCTTTAAAACGTTCTTTTATCTTTTCAAACAGCTTGCCACTTCTCTTTGTACAACCTTCGTCACAGGATACAATAATATCAGAAAATGTATATCCGCATTTCTGAAGAATTTTATCTATCATATCCCGAGGTAGATACATATCCGAGACGACTATCATTTTCTTATTAAGGCTTGAAAGCAACTTGTATACCCTTTGCATATAGGGATTAGGATAGCAGAATTCGAGTTCTGTCTCTAGCTCGGCTGCAACGCCAATCTCAACAGGTATCCCTGTTATTTCCTCAATCACTTTATATATATCATATATATTTACTTCTGAAATGCCATTTTCTTGTTGTTTACGTTTAACTGCTTCCTTTTGGGCACCTATTCGTATATCATGAAAGTCATGAACATCAAGCTGTTTCCCAACAAAACGAAACAACTCAGAAGGTTTACTAAAAGGTCTAAAAATAAGCGTATCAAATATATCCATCGAAATAATATCATAAGGAATTAGTCGTGCGGCTAAATGAATCGGTAGTGATCTTTTTATTCTACTTGATTCAGGGCCATTGACATATGCTTCACGATGTTTTGATGTCGTTTGTTTTCTTTTTACATTATCTGGTTGATCATTTATTCGCAAAATACGATACTTGAAATTCAACCAGATAACGCAAATCAGCGATATTAGAATGCGTTTATGCTTCCTTTTATTTTCTTTTTCAACAAACTTTTTATAATCTCTTTTTATAAAATAGTTACGATCAACCAAGAAATTGTATGCTTTATTTTTCAATTTCTGAAACTCATGCGGTATTTTCGAGTTCATAAATTTTCTCCCAATCAAGGATAATAACTTCATCAACATTTCGTAATTTTCATCACTTAAATATAGAATTAAGTAATGTACTTGAGAAGCATATTAATAATATCTCAATATCCAAAACATGTCAATCAAACAATTTGTTTAATCTAGGATTTCCTAATGAACGATGCAGATAGTATACATATTGAAGGCGCTTGAACCTGAGCAATCTTCATGTTAGAATAACTCTGTTTGAGGATTATTGTGAAGGTGAGAAAATAGAAGTGCGGGCAATGTTAACGGTGCTGCAGGAATTGCGGTTGAATTATAAACGTTTATTCAGACTGGCCTTTTATGAAAATAAGGCAAAGCTGGGTGATACAACATTCGGGTGGATCTGGAATATTCTAAACCCTGCGCTGCAGATATTGGTGTACTGGTTTGTTTTCTCTGTTGGGTTAAAAACGAGCAGCGTCAATGGGGTTCCCTATGCCATTTGGCTGACAGTCGGGCTATTGCCCTGGATGTCGATCAACCAGGCGATGACATCGGCGGCGACGTCCATTACGAGCTTTTCTTCCATACTTCGAAACGTTGCCTTTCCCCTGTCCCTATGCCCCGCCAAACGGGTACTAGAAGCATGGATTGAGCAGCTTTACATGCTCGTGGTCATGCTTGCAGTGCTTTTAATCGGCGGCGTTCAACTCAAATGGCGGGCATTTGAAGTTGCATATTACTTATTTGCGGGCTATGCATTCCTGTTTTCATTTGGTTTAATCACCTCTTCCATAACAGCCGTCTTCAAAGATTTTCAGCGGTTTCTGGGGCCCATTATCAGGCTGCTGTTCTATGTCTCCAACGTTGTCTGGGCACCCTCGCCAGATGCCGGTTCGTGGGCGCAGCTGTTCAAGTTTAATCCCCTTTCTTACTTAATTGACGGCTACCGTAGCTGCCTGATCTTTGATACGCCATTTTATGCCAACCCTACGCGGATGATTTTCTTCTGGGGCATCGTGCTAGTAATGTTCTTTATCGGCAGCAAGCTTCATGTGAAGCTGCGCGACCGGTTTATTGACTTGATTTAGAAAAGAGGACTGTCTTCATGGCGGATATCGCGATTACAGCGTCCCATATATGGAAAAAGTATAGAATCTTTGCAGACGAGAAAGATCGCCTCAAGGGCTTTATCCTGCCCTGGCATAAAGGCAAGGATGTCGTAGCACTGGAAGATGTGAACTTCACGTTTGAAAAAGGGGAAATCATCGGATTTGTGGGCCTGAACGGGTCCGGCAAATCCACCCTGTCTCAAATCATCGCAGGGATTACCCATCAAAGCGAAGGTTCCATCGATATCCAAGGTCAAGTCAGCATGCTGTCGGCCGGTGTTGGACTGAATGCTAACCTCACAGGTCGACAGAATATATACTACAAATGCCTGCTGCTGGGGTTTGACAATAAGCAAATTCAGGAAATTGAGCAGCAGATTATTGATTTTGCTGACATCGGCTTTTATATCGATCAACCGCTAAGAACCTATTCCAGTGGTATGCGTTCCAGAGTCGGGTTTGCCGTATCCGTACACATCAATCCCGATATTTTGATTGTTGATGAAGCGCTGGCCGTTGGTGACAGCAGCTTTATGGAAAAATGTACAGACCGTATGCAGCAGTTTCGCAAAGATGGAAAAACCATTATCTTCGTAAGCCACTCCACGCGGCAAATGGAAGGGTTCTGCAATCGGGTGCTGTGGCTGCACAAGGGAAAAATGCTGGGACTGGAACCAACGGAAAGAATCACAAAACCCTATAACACGTTTGCAAGGGAATGGAACAAAATGCCCGCAAGTGAGCGCGCAAGCTTTGTGCCGAGTTTGAAACAGTATCAAGACAAAACATTAAAATAGCCAGAGGTATTGATGATTTACTATCTGAAGCAAAAGCTGAAAGAGCCAATCACCGCATTTCTCATTCGTCATAGCAAGTATTTCGACGAAGATTGGTATCGTGCGCATTCTCCGCATCCCCCGGCAGCGGATGAAGACGCGGTGCTACACTATTTGCGGGGCGGATGGCGCAATAGCGACCCGTCCGAAGACTTCATCAACGATGCATACTTTGAAACCAACACCCATGTTGTGGGTGTGTGTCCGCTTGCGCACTATGTAGTGCACGGCAAGCGTGAAGGGCGGCCCATCACCGGCGGCATTGCCGGCATCAGCAGGCTGGGACGCTACCGGCCGCTAAAGCTTCTGCGGGGCATTCGCCGTGTTTTTGGACGCATTGTTTGCCACGCTAAAATCCGCCGCAATCGCAATGCACACATTCTGGTTTGCCTGCAGATGTTCTATCCGCACAGCTGGCCGGAAATCCAAGAATACCTAAAGAATCTCGGCCCGTATTCTTATACACTGCTTCTGGCCTATCAGGACTTTGGTGGATTCGACGAAATGATTGAGCAGGTCCGCGCATTCCATGCAGACACGCAGTTTATTCCGGTCGGGAACCTGGGCTTTGATGTAGGCGCGTTTCATACATCACTTGAGCATGTTGATCTGTCCAAGTATGACATTGTGTTCAAGCTGCATTCCAAAGGCGTTACGCGCAAGCAGCTGTATATGTACAATCAGTTCTTCCGCAAACGCGATTGGTTTTTGTATTTGTTCGAAGGCGTTCTCGGAGCGCGCAATGTGCACATCGCCATCGATAAGCTGATGGGAGACGAGCACTGCGGCCTGGTCGCATTGGATTCGCTGATTGTTCATGATCCCCGCCATAAACAAAACCTTTTAAAGCGTGCGCTTGCAGACTTTAACGTTCCGATACAGGTTCCGGATAATTATTTCTTCGTCGCGGGCACATGCTTTGCCGAAAAGGCAGAATTACTCAAGCCGTTTCAAAGCCTTACGCTGAAATACGCTCCGTCTCGCAGGCGGGTGTTCTCATTAGCCCACAGCATGGAGCGCGCCATTTGTTTTGCTGCACAGCAAAATGGCTATACCCTCTACGGCACCAAAGCTAATCGCCTGCGCGCACTGCTTAGGCGTTTTCAAGGCAAGCCATTCAGCGGTTCCATCGTTCCTGAACTGCTTGCGGACAAGCGTATCGTTTTGGATGATGAATTTGTTTATAACAGCATGGAAAGTCAGCGCTACAAATCCTATGAGCTTGTCCCCATTCGGCTTGGCGATATCCGGCGCCGTTGGTTTAATGGCATCGACTACCCCCTCACCGAGTGCGCCCCCTATAAGTACTTAACCGGTGATGAATCGGTTTATGAGGAATACAGCCGCTATCATCTGGAGCACGAACTGCCGATGATGACACGCGAGCGCTTTAATACGCTGATCGAGAGCATGGAAGCCAACGGCTACGATGAACGGTATGTAATCATTGTTAATAAAGATAACATCATTCTGGACGGCCAGCACCGTGCCAGCTGCCTGCTGAAAATGTATGGCGAGGATTTTGCGCCCATCATGCTGAAAGTGTATTGAGGCAACCACACAGACTGTCGATCCATACAGACCCCTGAGTCCATAGCGGATTCAGGGGTTTTTGTTGTTTCTGACAGATAAGTTCTACCCGGAATCTTCTTCCTATTTCAATTGCTTCCCGGTTATAGTAACGTACTTCTTTTTTCATCTCACCAGCTTGAATACTACTTTTTCTGTGTACGGTTTGACACGCACAGGCCATCCGACACGCGCGAAATATTATTGACATATATTCGTAATAATGCTATGTTGAACAAACTTGATACACCGAGATAACACTCCGTATTTGGATGATTTTATGAAGGAAGGTGGCCGCATCATTTACACCGCAAACAAGCGAGCAGCGCGTGCCGCCGCCACCCTATTTGCCGTCATCCTTCTTGCGTTTTTACTGGTGTCGGCCACCTATTCGGTCATCAGCATTGATCATGATTGTCATCACGAACACTGCTTGATCTGCCACAATGTTCATATGCTTTGGATGCTGCTGGATACCATTGCCAAAGCCGTGTTCCTGGCGATCTTTATCCTATGGGTTCATTCTTTACTGCTATATATCAAACCGCAGGCAAAGCAGCTTGGTTTTAGATTATCCCCGGTGCGGTTGTTTGACCGGATGAATGATTGAGCCGCACATTCAGTGCGTTGCTTTTCGTTTAAAAAGAGCATAGACAGTCAGATTTTTGCATTACACATTTCTGTAGCACATATCGTCAGTAGGCAAATACGGCGTTTGTCTGACCGCTCTTTCCTCTCCAAATGGAGGTTATATTACAATGATGAATCACAAGCTTGTTTTGTTCTTGCTCTTGTTGCTAATAACAATTTGCTTTTTTGGCATGGCGACCGGCGATGAAATTGACAGCAGTTCATCCTCATCGCTTGTTGCCCAGGTGACGACCCAGCGGGGGCCGCTCAATATGCGAAGCTTGCCGCAAGCTGATGCAACCATCCTTCGCTATATCCCCAATGGCAGTTTGGTCACGGTTATCAATCAGGGGGATGTGTTTTGGGAAATTCAGTATGAGAACTTACAGGGATACGCAATGCGTGAGTTTTTAACGCTCGTCGACTCCGATACAGATACGGAAATCACAGCACAGACCGATGATAGCGAGAATCTCGCTTCCTCAGACACGACAGACGAAGCATCCATCGCGCAGGTAACGACTGAAGTCGGCCCGCTCAATTTGCGCAATCAGGCAAACGCTGGCGCAACTATTCTTGCCCGCATTCCCAACCGCAGCCTGGTAACCGTGCTGGCGCAGGGAGAGGTGTTTTGGGAGATTGCATACGGAGACTACCAAGGGTATGCCATGCGGGATTACCTCACAATGACCGAGTACACCCCTGATATTTTAAACTACCGCCTGCTCTACCGAGGCAATACAGGCAGCGATGTCGTAGCACTCAAGGAACGCCTGATGGAACTGGGATACTACCGCGCCGGATCGAACATGAATGAAAGTTACAACCAAACCTGCATAGATCGTGTCATGATGTTTCAGCGTCAAAACGGCTTGAATGTAGATGGTATGGCCACCGCGGAAGTGCAAGCAAAGCTGTTTGCACAAAGTGCCATCGTCAATACAGAAGAACTACCCAAGGTAAAAACAAACAGTTTTATCGTATCATCACCCGTCGACCCCCAAAATGGCATTGACGAGAATTTTGACTGGGATCAGTGGATGCTTAACAATCCCGGTGTGTGTTCATGCTGCTTTGGTTCAGGTTGCTCATGCTGCAATTATACCGGACAAATATAGCGTACTGTACGTGTTGAGGAGACTATACCATGCACAACAAAAAGATCCCCGTTTATGTGCTTTGCGGTGCTGATGCACAATACCGATTGGCTTTCTATCATCAATTTTCTCAAGCAAAAACCCCACTGTATGTTACGTTCATGGACGATACCTTGCTAATGAATGAGGGCACGGAAACCGACTGTCGACTTCCAGTCCACATCACGCCGAAGGACGCCGGACGAGAGATTGCTATACGGATGGAATACGAAACCCATGATGCCGTATGGCTGGACTGGGGCGACCGGCCGATTGAGCAGTTGCTGCAGATCAGCCAGCAGTCGAGTTTTCAGCGCAGTTGCAAGTTAAAACGTATGATCTACTGCGCTGATAGAGACGCTATTCTGCCCGCCATAAACGATACGGATAAAAGAGCACAACTCGCCCAATGCGACATACTTGCCGTGCCGCAAGCACAGCGCCGTGAACTGCGTAAACTTTACCATCGCGTATTGCCGGTACAACCGAACATCAAGCTCATTTCGTATGAAAACACCACGCAAGTAGCCAAAGCGCTCCATCGTCGCGATACCCGGCGAGGCCTGCAAGTACTGATACTCGCTGCTATCATCGCCCTACTGTTTTTCGCGCTTCATACGCTAAACTATACCGTACCGGATACGATGGCAACCTTCCTTGGCACCTATTTGCAAGCGCTGCCGTTCCTTATGCTCGGCATCTTGCTTTCTTCTGCGATTCAGGTATTTGTGCCCGCCGATCTGCTACAGCGGATTTTCCCCAAAAGCCACTTAGGTGGCATGATATTTGGCGTACTGGGCGGCTTTCTGCTTCCGATTTGCGATTGTGCTTCAATACCGGTGTTCAGGAGTCTCTTGCGCAAAGGTGTACCGCTGCCAGCCGCAGTTACGTTCATGATTGCTGCCCCTATTATCAACCCCGTGGTTTTGCTTTCCACCTACTATGCGTTTGGTGGCAGCGTGCCTATTATGCTGACGCGCATGGGCTTTGGTATCGTTTGCTCGATAATCATCGGTTTGTTCTTTGCAAGGGAGAAAAAACAGGTCTTGCTTGCAGGTGCGACCGCGCCGGTTTGTGCCTGCGGGATTGAGCATAGCCATTCGGCGTCCCATGACCACCATCATGATCACAACCATGATCATCACCACCACCATGATGGCGAGACCTGCGACTGTGGACATCATCACACCGAACCACACGAAAAAAGCACCGTTATTGGAAAGCTGAAAGCCTTGCTTACACATTTTCAAGCGGAGTTTTTTGAGGTGTTCCGCTTTCTGTTGATCGGCATCGGAGTATCCACCGTGTTGCAATTGGTCATGGGCAGCCGAATCATGGCGATGCAGATTTCGGATCTGGCCATTTCTATGCTGGTGATGATGGCTCTTGCATTCTTCCTGTCCCTATGCTCCTCCTCTGACGCGGTTGTAGGCAGAAACATGGGTGCATCGCTGCCAATTGGCGCGGTGATGGGTTTTATGGTTTTCGGTCCGATGATCGATGTTAAGAACATGATTCTGATGTCGGCCAGCTTCACCAAGCACTTCATGATTAAGCTGCTCATCGTTACCTTTGCTGTAAGCTTCGTCGTGGTATACCTTGCCTTCTCGCTTGGGCTGGGAGGATTGATTGCATGAAACGATATATCAACCCGGCACAGCTGATCCAAGGCCTATTGGAGACCCTTACAGGACTTGCGTTTCTTTGGCTCTCCATAACACGGAACTATCAGTATTATGTAACGCCAAGAACACTCCCCTATCTGTATTTCGCAGCGGTGTTGTTCCTGCTGATGGGAAGTTACAGCTTCACCAAGGTTTTCAAGCTAACGCATACCCGGCGGTATATGCACTTAACGGTGCTGATTATACCATTACTCTTGCTGGCTGCATCCACCTATGACCAGGGGCTTTGGCAAGCGCCTGAAAGCCAGGGCTCTTATGGCAGCGAGTTCAACGATTTAGCCTATTTTGAGGAAACCTATACAATGACAACGCCTGTATACTTCGGAAGAGTCATTCACGGGTACAACAAGGCCGATCAAACGATTACCATCATGGAAGCAGAAACGTATTTCTGGATGGCAGAAATCTATAATGATCCAACGCCGTTTTTAGGCTATACAATTCGCACAATGGGGCAAGTCGTTATCAACACCCCCTATCTTGCAAGCGATTGTTTTGCTCCCACCCGAGATCTGATCACTTGCTGTGTAGCGGATATGTATTCCATCGGCTTCCCCTGCCAGTACGATCAAATTGACACGCTTACAGAAGGCGACTGGGTATCTGTCACGGGTACGCTTGCCATGGTCGATATGGAGGAGTATCAGGAGCTTAGGATTATCGTGGATACGGTTGAAGACAGCCCCCCGCCCGAAGTGCCGTATGTGTACGCCTACTAATCACCATATTTTTGTCCAACTCGTTTTGCAAGTTATCGTTATTCCAAGCACAAAAGCGTCAGCGCTCCTTGAGAACTGACGCTTTTGTTATAAGCTGGCTTACCATTCTACAAGTTTTTGTTTAAAAAAGTAAAAACCCTGTATCCGTTATGGATACAGGGTTTTGATGTGGAGCTGATACCCGGATTCGAACCGGGGACCTCATCCTTACCAAGGATGCGCTCTACCGACTGAGCTATATCAGCGCAACGATGATATGATACATGAGTATCGCGCAAAATGCAAGGGGAAATTGGGAATTTTCCCCTTGCATTTTTCAATCTGCACTAGAGGGCGTAAAGCGCGCATGATCAGGTACGCTTTCTCTTTCTACTGCGTGCCGGTTTCGTTTTTCTCTTTGCAGCAGCGGACTTGTCACCGGAGCCCTGGCGCAGGGTTTTCAGACTGCGAGGATTCCAGCGGTATAGCGGTTTGGGTTCCTCATGCGTAAGCGCGGTATCAAGCGCCGTATAGAAGCGTTGGGAAACCAGTAGCGCCATCAGGAAGCGCAGCTTTCGCAGCGGTTTGGTTTCCTGATAGATGGCATGATAGGTTTCCCGTGCTTTTTGGGTTTGCTGGGGGCCCGGTTGTAAGCGACTATAGTTGGAAAGCGACAGAATGCGCCACAGCGGTGTGATTTGTTTTTGGTAGTAGTGCACGGTGTCCACCCGTTTGGCAAAGCTCAGGGGCGTCTCGCCCGTTTTAGGCGCATAGTTAGCTATCCCGAGCAATCTGGCCGTGGCCGCGCCGTATACAAACACCTTTTCTTTGTCCGTTTGCTGCCTCAGCGCGATACGATCGGGCATCCGCAGCATAACACGCGCAATGGATGCAGCGATCAGCGCTACTACAAGCAGAATCCACCATGGGAACGCATTGTTGTTTGTATCGTCTTTTTCAGGTTCGTCCTGCGGATCCGGTTCCACGCTGGGTTCCGGCGTGTCCTGATTGTCTGGGTTTTCATTGGGCTGCGGTGTGGGTGTAGGAAGATCACTGTTTTGATCCGGCTCCGCTGTAGGTTCGGGTGTTGGAGTCGGTTCAGGATCCTGGTTGGGTGGCGGTTCGCTGCTATCATTTTGACCAGGTGTGGCATCAAACGGTACCCATCCAAACCCTTCGAAATAAACTTCCGTCCAGGCATGGGCTTCCAAACCCGTTACATACGCGAATCCATCGGAAGACGGCTGTGCTAAAAAACCTTCCACATAGCGTGCCGGCAGACCGGCAATACGGCACATGACCGTTAACGCCGAGGCAAAGTAGGTGCAATACCCTTCTTTTTCGATGTACAGGAAATAGGTAACGAAATCCTGATTCTCCGGCGGTTCGTCCGGCGTTAAGGTATAGCGATAATACTTTTTCAGGTAGTTCATCAGCGTGAGTGCTTGATCGTACTTCGTTTGCGCGTTGGTTACGATATTAAAAACATCATCAAACAGCTTTTGTTCCAAATGCCCGGGCAAGCGCGTGTACAAGTCATAAAACTCTTGGTAATACTTGTCTTCCGTACCGGATGCGGCATTCACCAGCGTGCCGAGACCCTCGTCGCCGCCTTCAAAGACAGGCGCGAATACGCTGTAGCGGTCACCGTTTTGCAAATCGCGCGTGATAAACAGCTCGCTGGCATCGTTAAAGTAAGGCACCATATCCCCCGCCATGCTCACATCGCGTAAAAACAGCGGCGTAAACACCGTGGATACGGCATTGTTTTGCATTTGCACGGTGATGGCCTTCACGTTCATCAACATGCTAGCCTTGCGTACAGTTTCGTTTGGATACTCCTCTAAAAATGCTTTCAGCCGCTGCGCTCGCCAGCGAGGATTGATATACAGATAGCGTTTAGCGCTTGAGGTATCGCGGAACCCACGGCCGGTATATTCATCCTTAACTATGGCACGCAACAGGGTTTTCCCGCTGGTTTTGACGGTCATGACGGGATAATCGCTGGGTTCTGCCGGGCCGCCAAGCTGCCCGTTTCCCATGGGATAGTAGCCGTAATTGCCGATGGTAAAAACATTGCGCGGCTCTGTAAAGAACAAATAGTCGGAAATTCGCTGTTTCAGATCGCTGGCTGTTTTTTCCATAAAACCGACCGTTACCTTGCCTGTCGGCAAAATCAGCAAAGCCAGCACGACAACGATCAGCGCCATCGGTATAACGCTCAGTATGTTTATGCGGTCATGCGCCTCAATGCTCATTTGCAAAAGAATCGCAATCAGTGCCGGTGCGATAAACCACAGATACCCGGCTTTACCCAGGCTCCACAGCCCAAACAGTGCCAGCACCGTCATCAGGGCCATAGGTAGAAAACCCACCCCGCGTTTGGTGACTAAAAAGCTGATTACGGAGACAAACACCGCAAAC
This sequence comes from Candidatus Limiplasma sp., assembly GCA_963678055.1. Classification (GTDB taxonomy): domain Bacteria; phylum Bacillota; class Clostridia; order Christensenellales; family Aristaeellaceae; genus CAXXOK01. The sequence continues at coordinate 1,359,021 of OY782679.1, read as the reverse complement.
AGGAACGCCGCATCTGAGCCGTACAGCGGCAAAACGACACGGTTGGCTGCAAAATACAGCCCGACTGCCTTAAAGCCTTCCAGCCAACTACCGAATATACCCATACGAGGTAAAAAGAACTGCAGCACGACAAAAAACGCGACAATCACCCAGAAAACCAGCATGGATTTACGATTGGATGAAAATACGGACAATATGAAAATGATCGCTACGCTAAGCAGCAGTGCGCTTGCAATATGGGCCGACAGGTTCATGGCCATCAGCATGGGCAGTATCAGGCCGCAGGCAAGCAAAAAAGCCACGCCGCAATGCGTGAGCGGTTCTCTCCTGAGGAAATGTAGCTTCTTCATGCCTGTTCCAATCTATCCCTGCGGGGATACGTAATTTACATCCACACTACGATGCTGCAATCTGGCGACTAAATCCTGTATGGTCGGGTCCTTCGTCTCATAACTGACCAGATACAATCTCACATTGGGTCCCATGCGCTTCATGCGACCGATTAAATCTACCAGTACGCTTGTCAGCCGTGTTGTGATGATAACAACCGCGCCGGTTTGTCGCAGGTCCACCATATGCATCAGCAAAAAGCGTTCGAACTTCTCTGCCTCGTTGAATTTGCAACGCGCCAGTTCTTCCAGCAATATGGGCAAGCCCATCGTGCCCATGTACTCCATAGGCCGGTCACCGGCCAGCGGCAGACGAACCGGGTTTTCAAGGTTGATCTGGCATTTCACGACCGATGCGGCGGTTTCCAGTACCGCATCCTGCAAATAGGCCAGCTTGCTTTCATCCATAGCCGGGGGCAGGCGCGGCGGTGACATATCCATCAGTACCAGCGCATCCGGCAGGGCGGGTTCCTCAAACTGGCGGATCATAATCTCCTGTTTCCGCGCTGACATTTTCCAGTGTATCCGCTTGAGGGGATCACCCTGCTGATACGCCCGGAAGTCGCTTGGGCTGGATGGATCTTCCATGGCGCGTTTCATGGTTTCCACCCCCATGTCCCCGGGGGCGAAGGTCAGCGGTTCCACTTCGAAAGGCACCGGCAGTACCAGCAGCTCTCCCGTTGAATTGTCGGGCACATGCTCTTTTTTGAAAAACCCGAACACATCGCTGACGGTAAAGCTTTCTACACCGGGAATCATCGCGCCGATATGTTCGGCAGCAAACTGATAGGCTACTTTCTGTGTGCGGTGCCCAAGCTCGGTCAGGTGCAGCACACCGGCAGGCGTGTTACGCGTTGCCCGCATTTTCAGCTTGACCGGCGCAATGGGTAACAGGCTTCTGTGGGACACAGAAACCTGCATAGCAACGCTTTCCCCGCGGTTGACGCGGGTATTGTTCAGCCCGTGTGAAACACGGACCGTTTTTTCCGCCATGCGGATGCTGATATATGCCAGCACCCAGGCGATAATGATAACAAGCGCAAGCAGAAGATACATGCGGTTACCCATTGACAGGGCACTCACAAGTAAAAAGCCGAAGCTCACACCCAGGGTCGTCAGCGTCGATTTCATGCTATCGTCCTTCTGCCGTTATTATGAAAGGCGGATGGGAACAGGAACGTTTTCCATCACGGCGATCAAAATGCGGTCGGAGGTGATCCCTTTCATCTTGGCTTCAGGGTTGGGCAGCACGCGGTGAGACAGTACCGGCAGCGCCATGCGCTGTACATCTTCCGGCAGAATATAATCGCGGTCATTGAGCAGCGCGCAGGCCTGCGCGCCGCGGATTAGCGCAATCGAGCCGCGCGTAGAAACGCCCAGCTGCAACGAGGGATGCGTGCGGGTCATCGCGGCGATATTGGCAACATAGTGGCGCACTTCCTTGGAGCAATACACCGTGCCTATCATGTCCTGCATGGCGATTACATCCTCCGCAGAGCACACGGGCTGGAGGCTGTCCTGCGGCTTTTCGCTACCGGAAAAGCGGTCCAGAACCGCCATTTCCTCTTCCAAAGTCGGATATCCCATGGATATACGCAGGAAAAAGCGGTCCATCTGCGCCTCAGGCAGCGGATACGTACCTACGAACTCGCCGGGGTTTTGCGTTGCCAGCACCATAAACGGCTTGGGCAGCGGATGGGTTACGCTGTCGACGGTCACCTGAAACTCCTCCATGACCTCCAAGAGCGAGGACTGGGTTTTGGGTGACGTACGGTTGATTTCATCTGCCAGAACGATCTGGCACATCACCGCGCCGGGGTGGAATTCCAGTTCCCCCGTCTTAAAATTCACCATCGTAAAGCCCGTAACATCGCTAGGCACAACGTCCGGCGTGAACTGGATGCGGTTAAAGCTGCAATCAAGCGACTTGGCCAGGCTGGAAACCATGGTGGTTTTGCCTGTGCCGGGGACGTCTTCAATAAGCACATGCCCTTTGCAGAGCATGGCAATCAGGGCTAACTCAATCGCTTCCTCTTTGCCGACGATCACACGCCCGATATTTTGTTTCAAAGCACTGATGATCTGCCTTGGATTGAGCATAAAATATGGCCTCTTTTCATACTAAATGTGCCGTATTAGTATATCTTATTTAATAGGTATTTACAATACTGTAACAAAAGTTTTAACAATCCTCATTTGCCTTTCAAGCCGTTCATGGTATAATAAAGAAAATGATGTTCTAAATGAATTTGAATACGGAGGGAAATCTATGTCTGAGAAATCCACAGCCAACAAATCGAAACTTTCCCCGCTGATTGTGCTACTATGCATTGTCCTTGTAGCGGCCATTGTATTCGGCGTTATCACCCTATTGGATAAAAACGAATTATCCGCCCAGAAAGATGAACTCAGCGAAAGCCTTACGATGGTACAGGCCGAAGCCGATGAATTGGCAACCGCCAAGGCCGAAGCCGAAGCCAATGCCGAAGAAATGGCGACCGCGAAAGCTGAAGCCGAAGCCAACGCCGTAACGCTTGAAACCGAACTTGCCGCATCCAAAGTCGCGCAATCCACCGTGGAATCCGATTTGGCCGCAAAAACCGATGAACTCACCGCGTTGCAGGGCAAATTGACGCTGCTTGAAGGCCAGTTAACACTCGCCCAAAAGAAAGTAACCAAAGGTGAAGAAACGCTCGCAGCAACCACGACCACGCTGACTGAAACCCAGGCAGCGCTGGATGAGCTGCAAAGCTCGACAGCCACGACCCAGGAAGCCGATGCCGCGCGCATTGCTGAACTGGAAACCCAGCTGGCTGAAGCGCAAGCCACTCTCGCCGATAACCAAACCGAGCTACTCGCTGCCCAGGCCGCGGCACAAGATGCGCAAAACGAGCTGAACAACGAGCTCGGCAACTTGCTGCTTACCCAGGGCAAGCTTTCGCTGGCAGAATCCAGACTGGCCAATGCCAATGCCAAGCTCGAAGCTTCGGAAACTGCGCTGGCTGAAGCGTTGCTGACCATTGATGAACTGACCGCAGAGACAGACGCTAACTAAGCGGTTCATTCCATACCAGTCCATTACAAAAGCCCCCGCTAAGCGGGGGCTTTTTTTACGTATCGGATTCGTACTATTATGGCTGGAGCTTCTTGAACGCAGGATCTACATCCAATACCGCAAAATAGTCAGCCGGGGTTTCCGCGCGGCGGATGAGCGCAAAACTGCCGTCTTCTTTGTATAGCACTTCTTTGCTGCGCAGCTTACCGTTGTAATTATACCCCATGCTCAGGCCGTGCGCGCCCGTATCGTGAATGAAGAGGATGTCTCCGATCTCCGCCTTGGGCAACATGCGATCGACGGCGAACTTATCGTTATTCTCACACAGGGAACCAATAACATCCACCTTCTCAAATTGCGACTCCTCGCGCTTTCCAACAATGCTGATGTGGTGATACGCACCATACATCGCCGGACGAAGCAAATCGCATGCGCTGGCATCCACACCGATATAGCGCTTGTAGATATTCTTTTCATGGGTGACATGCGTAACCAGCCAGCCATGCGAGGCTGTCATATAACGGCCCAGTTCGGTTTTAATGGCGACGCCTTCAATGTTGTTCTTGACGAAAACCTTGTCATAGGCTTTGCGGACACCCGCGCCAATGGCTTCAACGTTGGCTTCGTCCTCATCCGGCTTGTATGGCACGCCCACACCGCCGGACAAATTGATAAAGGCAAGCTCCAAACCGCTTTCCTGCCGCAGCTCAACACCGGTTTCAAACAGCAGCTCCGCCAGTGCCGGATAGTAGTGCGGGTCGGTGGTATTGCTGGACAAAAACGCGTGCAGGCCAAAGCGCTTCACGCCTTCATGTTTTAAGATCATAATCGCTTCGGACAGCTGCTCGCGGGTCATACCGTATTTGGCATCACCCGGATCGCCCATAATGGCGTTACCGACACGGAAATGTCCGCCGGGATTGTACCGCAAGCAAATGGTTTCGGGGATGCCGCCGTTTTGCTTCAGTTCCTGAATATGGGTGATATCGTCCAGATTAATGATAGCATCCAATTTGCGGGCCAGTGCAAACTCCTGCGGAGGAACGACGTTAGCGGAAAACATGATATCTCCGCTTTGGAACCCGCAGGCCTGTGCAAGCATCAGCTCGGTCAGGCTGGCGCAGTCTACCCCACAGCCTTCTTCTTGCAGAATGCGTAAAATAGCGGGAGTGGGCAGCGCTTTGACTGCGAAATACTCCTTGAAATCTTCGCACCATGAAAACGCTCGTTGCCAGCGCCTGGCGGTGGAACGAATCCCCTGTTCATCATACAGGTGAAACGGTGTATCATATGCCTTGCAGGCATCCATATACACGGAATCGGGAAGCGTGAAATTCGGCATGGGTCAACCTCCCCCTCAAATCTATAACGGCTATCAGTGTAGCAAGCGATGACGCCGCTTGTCAACTAGTTTATCCGTGTCCACACAAGGTTTTACCTTGACGGCTCTAAACCCCGAACGATATAATAACCCGAACCTGTAATCTGTATTGCAAGGCGTATCGCAGACATGCAGGTCACTGGTTTACGATTTAAAAACCCTACAGAAAAGAGTGATATGTTTGCAGTCAAATGACTCAGTCATCTCCCGCCTGGTTAAATATGTGGAGTTAAGCACCAAACTCGTCAGCCTGACACCGTTTTTCATCGGCGTTGCCTATAGCCTGTATCAAAACAAAACGCTTGATTTTCTGGCAACGGGCATCCTATTTGTTGCGGTGTTCTTCTGGTCGCTGACGGTTACGATGATCAACAACTATGTTGACAGGCAACGGGAAAACAAAGCGCAGTATTTCAGCAAAGCCGTATCGCTTGCCCTGATCTTCGGGATTGGCGGCAGTTCCCTACTGCTCGGCCTTTGGCTGACCTATCTGTATGGACTCCCGGTTCTGGTGGCCGGGGCGATCAGCTTTGCCGTTGGCATTTTCTACTCCTTTACCCCGATCTCCATCTCCCGTACACCTTACGGCGAAATCGCCTCGGGGCTTACGGAAGGGTTTTTGGTCATCTTCCTGGCCGTGTTTGTCAATGCAAATACAGGCAATATGCAGTACGTCGATCTGCATTTTAGTGGACGGTCTCTGTTAGCCTCCATCGATTGGATTAACATGCTGGCGCTGTTCCTGCTGGCGCTACCCAATATGTGCTGCACATCCAATATCATGCTGGCTAATAACATCTGTGATGTAAGCCGCGATGTAGAGAGCAAGCGGTACACACTGCCCTATTACATCGGGCAGACCCATGCACTGCAGCTCTACCGCGCCTTGTACATAGCGGCGTATGCAGGCATCGTGCTTGCTGTGATCTTCGGCGTAGTTTCCCCCGTCTCGCTGCTGGCGCTGCTTACCGCGCCCATTGTGCTGCGCAACATGCGCACGTTTATTGCCCATCCAGTAAAAGCTGAAACCTTCATCCTCTCAGTCAAAAACTATATCGTTCTATTATACGGATATCTTCTGACCCTTCTGGCCGGGTATCTTATAGCGCTCCTGTAAGGCGATTATTTCTGAATTAACGCTTCAAAGCCGTCCGTCATCGTGATGGAACCATCCGGCGAGACCCAGCAGGCCTCCACACCGTCCAGGCTTTCCACCAGCGCGCGTCCATCCTCCAGGGGCATAATGAACAACGCCGTGCTAAGCCCGTCCGCAAAGCCGGAATCCTCCGTGACGACCGATATCCCAATAAAATACGTCGTCGGCATCAGCGTAACCGGGTCGATGATGTGATTATAGCGCACACCGTCCACCGTGTAATAGCGCTGGTAGGACCCGGAGGTCACCACCGACAGATTGTTGATGTCCAAGCTGAACAGCGTAGCCGTATCCGCATCCAGATCGGGGTTTTGTATCCCGACAGTCCAGGTCTCACCGCCCGGCTTTTCCCCGATTGCGCGCACATTGCCACCAATGGAAAGCAGCACGCTTGTTTTTCCGCTTTCCTCAATACTCCTGGCGACGCGCTCGGTGGCATAGCCCTTGGCGATTGCCCCCACATCCAGCGACATGTCAGGGTCTTGCAGATACACGGTCAAAGCGTCTTCGTCGATGATCATATCGTCGATATTGGTATGCTTGGCCGCTTCCTGTAAAAGTTCCATGGGTGGCAGCTCGGCATTGACCGGGTCGTCAATACCCGCATTACGGTAGTTATGCCATATGTCAAGCACCGCGCCCATCGCGATGTTGGTTTTTCCGCCGGTTACATCGTACATCCTACGGCTTAGCAGCAGTAAATCAATAATGCGCTGATCGACCTTCACCGCCTGAATGCCTGCATTATCGTTAATCGTTTTGATAGATGTTACCGCATCATCATGGTAAATATCATACAGATCATGATATTCGGCCAGCTCAGCTTTTGTACGGTCGGCAAAGGCTTGAAATGTGTCTTTGTCAGTATCATACCCGATAATTTGGGATACGGTATCAAACAAATCAATAAACGTCGCCTTATACTTGGTTTCCTTGGCTACGGACTGTGCGCCGCAGCTTGTAAACAGGAAAACCATGGCAGCCGTGCCCATAACAAGCAAAACACGGCGCAGCAGGGATGCACGCATGCGGGTCATTCCACCTTTCTGTGGGTGTGATACAAAGAAAGATGCCGGTTTCACACGAATATGAAACCGGCTCTTTTAGGTTCCTAAACGGTGATTATTTCACGGACTCGTAAGCCGCGACGATCACGTTGAGGAAGTCACCAATGTGTACGGTGGTGCCGGCAAGCACGTCCGCATCAGCGGCGTAGCCGGATTCGTCCATGGCCATGCCGGCAACTTCTTCAGCAGTCATGCCTTTGACATAGTTTGCGAAGTAGTTGGCCTGCTCGTACCATTCCTTGCCAATGCCGGAACGGGCTTTCATGCCATAGTCGTCTTTGAGGGTCTGCTTGGCCAGCTGGGGCACAGTCAGATCCGTGGTGATCTCGCCTTTGCTATTGAAGTTGGCGGAGAACTGAGAAGCATCCAGCACAACGCTGGTGATTTTGCCTTCTGCATCGAACGTAGCGGCGGCATAGTATGCATAGGCATAGCCTGCGCCATCTTCCTCGGCAGTGGCGTTCTTGGAGCGGCTGGCAAGTTCAACTTCCGCAGCCAGACCCAGCGAATCGCCGGAGGTCGCGCCCAGATCTTCTGCGCTTTCCACGGCAGCCACAACGGCCTTAACCATGGAGCCAACAGAAACGGTAGCGCCTGCAAGGACATCATCGCCGGTGGCGTGGCCGGACTCATCCATGGGGATGGCGGCAACTTCCTCGGCAGTCAGGCCGACGCAGTACTCTGCAAACGCAGCAGCCTGTTCGTACCATTCTTTGCCGATGCCGGAAGCACCTTTCATGCCATAGTCGTCGCCCTTTTGGTTCTTGGACATAATCGGAGCAGTCACGTCGCTGGTGATCACACCGGCGGCGTCAAATGTGACCTTGCCCTGATAGCTGTCAATAACGCATTTCACAATTTTGCCATCCATGTCAACCATAACGGCTGCATACATGGGATACACCTGCACAGCGCCATCGGCGTCTGCGGTGGCGTTTTTGGTGCCGCTGAATCCAGACACAACACCAAAGCCGGTTTTCACGCTGGCATCGTCTGCAAAGCCGACGGTAGCCATGCCGATCATACCGATCAACAACGCCAGGACTACGAGACCAGATAAGACTTTCTTCATAACCTATACCTCACAAATCGTATTATTGAATAGTTCAAACGAACTAGTTCAACCTAAGTGGTAACTATTCTTATGTTACTGTCGTACGGGAGCTTGGAATCGTCGGTTCTGCAGTGATAGCTTTTATTGCAGAACAGCTCCGGCTGCCTGTTTAAGAAGTAAACTGATTTGTTCCTTCTGAAACACAGGCGCGTCCAATGCGTCCAGTTTGCGCATGGCCCGGTTAAAATACAATCGGGCTACGCGCCTTGTAAAGCTGGTACCGCCGGTACGCTGCACGGTCTGCTGAACTTCCTGTTTGGTCAGTGTTCCATCCTGCGCGCGCTTTTTCAGTTCGGGTTGATGGTGGAGCGCAAAGATGAGCGGAAGGGTGACCACCCCTTGTTCATAGTCGGACAGGACGGGTTTTAGGGCCTGCTGCTTTGTTGCTTCGTAGTCCATGCAATCGTCCGCCAGCTGGAACACCATGCCCAGCAGCCATCCAATCTCGCCAAATGCCTTGGCCTGATCCCGGGTAGCTTCATTGAGCATCGCGCCGGTATAGAAGCTGCCTTCAAATAGCGCGGCTGTTTTCCCCGAGATAATCCGCAGGTATCCCACGCCGTTGAGCGCGAAATTGCGGTGGTGGATAGTCTGGAGCAATTCCCCCATGCAGATTTTCTCCATTATGAAGGGGATGTCATCCTCCGGCTTGACCGTCTCGGCTGCTGCTTCCGCCGCTAGGCGCAGCGCCATGCAGAAGATATAGTCTCCGGTAATTACCGCCTGCCGCGCGCCGAACTTTTTAAACAGTGTCGGCTGATTGCGGCGGGTATCGGCATTATCCATCACATCGTCGTGTACGAGCGTGGCCAGGTGTAAAAGCTCAACAGCTGCTGCCGCTTTGGCAGCCGAACGGCTGACGCCGGTTTCATCCCGGGCACAGATTAACAGTGCCTGAGCACGTAGAAATTTTCCATGTGCTTTGGCCAGATAGGCTGTGCGCGGCCGGAGCGGTGCCGGCGTGGATGCCAGCGCCTGATCCATAAATTGTTTGGAAAGCGCAAGCCCCTCTGCAACCGTAAACGACTCTCCGGCTACATCGAGTTGGGACGTATCAGTCATTGTATAGATACCATTTCTTGATCCAAGGTATGTTCTTCCAGCGGCGTTTGGCCCACGGCATGGCATAGTAGTCAAGGCCCAGGGTACGGCCCGCACCGATCAGGCAGGCAACGCTGGCAAAGAGCATCCATATAGTGTTGAGATACAAGCCGGTCGTGGTGATAAACATGAACTGCAGCACCAGCGATACGGCGCTGGCCGGTGCGGTGAGCAGGCCACCCATTAGCGCCAGGCCAACGGCAAGTTCCATCAGCACGATTACAATCTGCATAAAGATCTGCAGACCATCGCTGGTCATGATTGTGTTGTCCAGCAGCCAGTTCATAAGCGGCACATTCAGCCTCAATGCAAAATCGCCCAGGGTGGAGTGTGCCAGCTCCTTACCGGATACCAGAATCAACTGGAAGAGGTTGAGGAAATCGAAGTTGATCAGCACGTGACCGACTGAGGTCGCGGCCGTTTCCGCAACGCCTGATGCGCTGGAAACAGTTTCTACGGCAACTTCAGCTGCGCCGGTCGCGGCGGATACAGCCTCGGCTGTATTGCTTGAAACACCCAGAATGGAATCAAACCAGGCTGTTGCACCGCCAAAGAAGGAGGAAAGCTTCGCTGCGCCAAACCAGCCTTCGACAATTTTCATAATCGCTTCAAACACCCACACAGCACCCAGCCACAGCCGCAGCGGCACCAGCAGGAAGCTTGGGGTAACGTTTGAGAAGTGGCCACCCACGAACGAGCGATGGTTGCGGATGGTAAAGAACTCGTGCTTCATGTAGCTGATGATTTTGGTCCAGCCCATGACTTTGGCGAAGTAGAACATGTTGATAAAGTGCTTGGAGAACATCGCCAGGAACGACGGCAGACCAAACTTATGCTTGTGCGTACCAACGTACGCGCTGCCCCAGCGGCCGCCAACGCAAACCATTACGCCGTGCAGCTTGGGTGAGTACGCTTCCATTTCACCTTCGCCGGTGATCTCCACCAGAATATTGTGCACAGCACACTCAGCGCTGTATTCGGCGTTTTCAACAACCTGCGGAACCGGATCGCTTTCACCTTCGGGTACAAATTGAAGCACATCACCAACCAGATACACAGAGGTATCAACTTTGGAGCGCAGATACGGATCGGCTTCCAAACGCGCACGGCGGGTGCCGGGCAGGGTTTCGGCCGCTTTTTGTGCAATGGCTGCGCCATTGGTACCGGCAGCCCAGATAATGGTGCATGTTTCAATGCGGGGCAGGTTTTCGCCGTCCTGCAGGACGATGAAATCTTCACCGATTTCTACAACATTATGTTTGAGCATCACCTTAACGCCCATTTTGGTCAGGCGGTTATGGCAGCGCATGCAGTATTTAGGCGGCATGGTCGGCACGACGCGGTCGAGCAGATCGGCCATGTACAAGCTTACTTCTTCCCGCTTAACCCCAAACTGATGGCAGAGGAAGGGAATCCACTCAGCCAGTTCGCCGGCCATTTCGGTGCCGGTAAAGCCTGCACCAACGGTGAAGAAGGTCAGCAGCTTTGCGCGTTTTTCGGGGTCCGTTTCACGGGACGCTTCGCGGAAGCAATGCAAAATGCGTTCTTTTAAGACGACAGCATCGTCGTAGCTCCAGAGTTTGTAAGCATATTCCTCTGCGCCCTTTACACCAAAGAAAGTCGGTTTTGAACCGGCTGCGAGCACCAAAATGTCATAGGTATAGGTTCCGGAAACGCCGGTCAGCGTTTTGTTGGTAAAATCGATGTCCTCGATTTTATCCATCACCACATTTACCTTGCGGCCCGCAAATATCTTGGCAAACGAAAGTTTGATGGACTCTTCTTCCACACGCGCCGCCGCCACTTCGTGCAGCTCGGTGAGCATTGTGTGGAAAGGATTGCGATCAATCAAAGTAATATTGATCTCGTCCACCTTTTTCTTTTTTTGTAGTGCTTTGAGCTTTTTTTCCAGCTTCTTTGCCGCGATTACGCCAGCGTAGCCGCCGCCCAGAATGACGATGTTTTTAACCATTCCTAACCCTTCCTCCTCAAGTAACAGGAAATCAATGTTTTGCGGCGTATGCCTTGCTATGCGCCGCATCCCAATACAAAGTTCATGGCAAGAAAAAGGAAGAGAACCTCAGACAGACAATCCGCATCAAAATCGGACTCGCCGGGAACATCCTGTATTCTACCACACTGCATTGGGGGTCGGTATGTGCGTTGTGACGTCCAACCAAGCGGAAGAACTTCCCGCTCGATAAGTAAACTACTTTACCACCAGTACGCGGATTCAGCTGAAAAAATGCTGAATGTAAAAGCTGGTACCGGTCAGAGAAGATTGACAATTTTCTGACGAAAAGGGGCAAACTACTCCGAGAAATATTATAACAGGCACAGACCGATTGTCAACAGATAGCCCTAATTGTATACAGACAAAAATGCAACTAACTGAACTCTATTCACCGAAATGCAATCCTCCATTGGGTTTACGCTATATTGAAGGAACAAAAATGGTTCCCAGCGCTAAAACAAATTATTTCCGTAATTCATAGGGTAGATTTTGAAAATACGCTTGCAATTTAGCATACAGCATGATAAAATGTGCCTTGCTATTTCAGGAATCAGAGGAGGTGAAACACGTTGCCAAATATCAAGTCCGCCATGAAACGCGTGAAGGTTAGCGAGAAGAAAAATCTACGCAACCGCATTGTGAAGTCCAAGGTAAAGACCGCGATGAAGAAGTTTGACGCGGAGATTGCGGAGAACCCCGCAAACGCAGGCGCACAGTACAGCGTAACCACCTCCGCTATCGATAAGGCCGTTGCCAAAGGAACCGTCCACAAGAACACGGCCAACCGTAAAAAGGCCCGTCTGGCCAAGCAAATGGCCAAGGCCGCGCAGTAAATTATTCTGTAAAATAGAGACTGAATATTCAGTCTCTTTTTTTGTGCTTTTTTGCAGTTAAGCGAGCGATTGGCAAATAATAAAAGCATGAAAGTAAAAAGAGACTGACAGCTGTCAGCCTCTTTTGTCGTTGTATTCGGTTATTCTTCGTTGCTATCCAGGCGCAGTTGTTCCTGTTCTTCGTTTATGGCAGGTGTTTCCTGCTTGCTGCTTGCCGCTTTTGGTTCAGGCTCGTCAGCAGTATCATTTTCCGGAGGCTGGGCGTCGATCATAGGCAGAATGCCGGTGACCACATCGTCCAGTACCGAGATCACACTGGCCTTTCCCCTATTCTGCTTATCACGCAGCGGAATTTCGTCCACCTGCAGCAGGGTCGGTTCGCTGGACTTTTGCGTGACCAGCGCCGTAAGCGGCAGCGCGCGTACCAGCAGCGCGCCCGCCAGCCCTGAGCCATTGGAGCCGTTTTTATTAAACGTAAAGATCTTCACGCCTTTGCCTGCACGGGCCTGCGGTTCAAACTCCATATAGAGCATGCGTTTGGCATGTCCGCGGTCGGTCATCGTGAGAATTTGATCGTTTGGCAGCGGTTGGGCGGCAAACACGAGGGAGTCTGTCGTATCCAGCGACATGCCTTTCACGCCGGCTGTCGTGCGCCCCTGTACAGGAATCTTGTCGCAATGGCAGCGAATGCTCATGCACTGCTGGGAAAACAGCAACAGATCTGATTCGGGGTCGAGCGCGAACACGGTAAGCACCTCGTCGCCGTTTTTCAGGTTGATGGCGGCATACTTTTGCCTGTTGATGTTGTAGTCTGACGCTGCCGTGCGCTTGAGCATACCGTTTTTGGTAACAAACAGCAGGTCAGGCATGGCAGCGAGCTCATCACTGGTGCAGCAGAAAATTTGCACGAGAACTTCATCATTCTCAATGCCCAGGATAACCCCTGAAAGCAGCGAGCCCTTCTGTGTGGGTTTGTTGCTCTCCGGAAGGCTGTCCACACCAATCTGGTAACAGTTACCCAGGTTTGTAAACAGGTACAGCGTCCTGTCGGTATCCGTATCAAAACGCCACAGGGGCATATCGTCCAGATTATTGTTCTCCGCACTGATGGGCGGGAGTTTGCGGTAGAACTTGGGGTATGTGCGCCGCAGATAGCCGCTGCGTGAAAAAGTAACGGTTGCAAGCTCTGCTACGTGCACCTCTTCCACCACCGCTTCCACCACATGTTCGGGATCGACCAAAGTGGTACGGCGTTCGCTGCCATAGGTCTCGGCAATTTCCATCAGCTCGTGCTTGACCAGCCGCATCAGTTTCCGTTCGCTCTCTAGTATCCCCGTAAGGTATTCAATCTTTTCCAGCAGTGCCGTATACTCCTGCCGCAGGGTTTCTATTTCAAGCCCCGTCAGCCGCTGCAAGCGCATATCGAGGATTGCCTGTGCCTGGATTTCATCCAGATCAAAGCCTTCCATCAGCTTCAATTTCGCTTCTTTCGGAGTACGGCTGGCACGAATCATGGCGATAATCGCGTCCAGATTGTCTACCGCAATCATCAGGCCTTCCAGAATGTGAGCACGGGCTTTGGCCCTGTCCAGTTCGTACTGAGTGCGGGCGGTGATGACGTTTTTCTGGTGGGCAATATAATAGCGAATGGCGCTGTGCAGGCTGAGCTGCTTTGGTTTGCCATTGGCAATCGCCACCATGTTCACGCCGAAGGTAACCTGCAAATCGGTATACTTGAGCAAGCCAGCCAGGATTTTCTCCGCGTCGTAGCCGCTGCGGACTTCCACAACGGCACGCATCCCGGTACGGTCGCTTTCGTCGCGGATATCGTAGACACCCGCAAACACAGCCTTCTTGTCTTCGCTGACCTTGAGGATTTTTTCCAGCATCGCCGACTTGTTCACCTGGAAGGGAATCTCGGTGATCACAATCAGTTTGCGGCCGTTTTTCCCTTTTTCGATGTTCGTGCGTGCACGCAGGGTCAGCTTGCCGCGTCCGGTTTCGTAAGCGGTTTTCAGCTCGTCGGTTTTCAGCAAGATCCCGCCCGTGGGAAAGTCCGGCGCGGGCATAATTTCCATCAGCTCGTCTGTGGTGATGTCGGGGTTTGCAATCTGTGCCACCACAGCATGAATACATTCTCGCAAATTATGCGGCGGAATGTTGGTGGCAAGACCGATGGCGATGCCGCTGGCCCCGTTGACCAGAAGGTTGGGGTAACGCGAGGGCAGCATATCCGGTTCTTTGACCGTATCGTCAAAGTTTAGACGGAACGGAACGGTATCCTTGTCGATATCGCGCAGCATTTCAAGCGCCAGAGGCTGCATCCGTGCTTCGGTGTAACGCATGGCAGCGGCCGAGTCGCCATCGACTGAGCCGAAGTTGCCATGCCCGTCTACCAGCGGCTGCCGCATGCTAAAGCTCTGCGCCATGCGCACAAGTGCATCGTACACGCTGGAATCTCCATGCGGGTGAAACTTACCTAGGCAATCACCGACGATGCGGGCGCACTTTCTGTGCGGGCGATCGGGCTGCAGGTTCAGCTCCAGCATGGTAAAGAGTATGCGGCGCTGTACGGGTTTGAGACCGTCTTCTACGCGCGGAATGGCGCGTTCCATTATAACATGTTCAGCATAGGGTATCATCGAGTTGTGCATGACCTCGGCCATGGACATTTGGATGATGCCCTGCATGTTTTCTTCAGGCAATGCTCTCACCTGCCTTCAATGTATCTGCGATTTCCACAAAGGTGTCTTCGCGGTTGAAATTGGCATACTGGCTGATGTAGGCGCGGCGCGGCTCCACCTTGTCCCCCATCAACACGGACACACGGTGTTCCACCTGCGCGGCGTCCTCGATGGTGACCTGCAAAAGCTTGCGGTTGGACGGGTCCATGGTGGTGGACCACAGCTGCTCCGGGTTCATTTCCCCAAGCCCTTTGTAGCGCTGGATGGTGTAATTCTTTTTACCCTGTGTCAGCTTCAGCAGCTCCGTATCATCGTATGCATATGCGTTTTTGCCGCCGTGGGTCACGCGGTACAGCGGCGGCATGCCGATATACACATGCCCTTCGGCAACCAGCTCGCGCATGTAGCGGTAAAAGAACGTCAGCAAAATCGCGCGGATATGCGCACCGTCCTGATCAGCATCGCTTAAAATGATCACCTTGTTATATTTCAGGTTATCCAGACTAAAGCTCTCGTCAATATTGGTACCCAGTGCGGTAATCACCGAGCGGAATTCCTCATTAGCCAGCACCTGGTCCAAGCGTTTCTTTTCTGCGTTGAGTGGTTTCCCGCGCAGCGGGAGGATGGCCTGAAATTTACGGTCGCGCCCCTGTTTGGCACTGCCACCGGCACTGTCGCCCTCCACGATGAACAGTTCGTTCAGCTCCGGATTACGCCCCGTACAGCTGGACAGCTTACCGACCAGCGGCGCGGCTTCCAGTGCGGTTTTGGCGCGGGCAACATCGCGTGCTTTGCGGGCCGCCGCGCGTACTTGGGCGGCTTTGACTGCTTTTTCGATCAGCTTGGTTGCCAGCTCCTGATTTTTCAAATCTTCAAAAAAGGCGGTCAGCTGCTGGGTTAAAATCGCCTCAATCGCCGGTCGTACCTCGGTATTGCCGAGCTTGCCTTTGGTTTGCCCTTCAAACTGCGGGTTTTTCACCATGGCGAGCATGACCGCGGTCATCCCTTCACGGTAGTCATCGCCGCCTAAATTGGCATCCTTTTCTTTCAGCGCACCCAGCCTGCGGGCAAAATCGTTCATCACCTTGGTAAACGCCGCCCGGAAGCCCGTTTCGTGCGTGCCGCCCTCGGAGGTCGGAATGTTATTCACATACGAAAACACGTTCTCCGTATAGCTGTCAGTAAACTGAATCGCGATACGGAAGAGAGTATCGTCCTTCTGCCCTTCCAGGTAGATGGGTTCATCGAACAGAGTAGTTTTTTCGGCGTTTAAGTATTTAACATAGTCTTTCAGACCGCCATCATAGTGGAAAACCATCCGCCCGCCGTTCGTACCCTCGCCGTTTTCATCGACTTCGACCACCGGGGTCTTCTTGCGCTCGTCTTCAAAGCTGATCGTCACGCCCTTGTTCAGGTAGGCAAGCTCTTTCAGCCGCCGCATGACCTGATCACTGTTGAAGTCCGTGGTTTCAAATATTCTGCCATCGGGCTTAAAACGCACCAGGGTACCGCGTTTGCGGGTATTGGATACTACATGCAACGGCTCGACCACATGGCCGGCAAGCACTTTGTTTTCTTTTTGATTGAAGATTGATTCAAAGCGAATCTGATAGTGACGAAACTCTTTATATACATCCACCAGCATCCACTCTGACAGCGCATTAACCACGCTGCCGCCTACGCCGTGCAGGCCGCCCGAATAGGAGTAGTTTTCGTTGTCAAATTTGCCGCCTGCATGAAGCTTGGTATAAATCACTTCTACGCCGGATATTTTTAGGGTTGGATGCGCGTCCACGGGCACGCCGCGGCCGTTATCCCACACGGAGGCCGAACCGTCCTCGTGCAGGGTTACATCGATGGTATCAGCGAAGCCACCCATGGCTTCGTCCACGGCATTGTCCACAATCTCCCACAGCATATGATGCAGCCCGCGGCTACCTGTGGAACCGATGTACATGCCTGGGCGCATACGAACGGCGTCAAGCCCCTCCAGCACCTTGATTTTGTCTGCGTTATAGGAGGCCATTCCCTCTCTCCTCACTTGTTATGCATAGGTTTCCAGCCTTATAATTATAGCATATTTTGTGCCCCTTCACAAGAAAAGGCCCCTATATACTCAGCATATAGGGGGCTCTTTCGATACAGTGCTTCCAGCACTGAATCGAGCTTTCACCTCGCTCTTGTTCGATCTCTCACGGGCAGAGCTCGGTTCCTAGTTTCGGATTTACAGTCGAAGGATTTCGACCCTTCGACGCATCCCAGATAATACGATCACACATTCGGAAGTATTGTATCTATATCAATTTTTGACGGATCAAAATCAATAAGCATTAACCGGCAGTAGCTCTTTTTACCCTTGCGTAGCATTAACCCGTCCGAACCAAACTGATCGGGGGTGATCTGCGCGTCGATATCGGTCACCTTTTCATCGTTCATGGTGACGGCACCGGCTTGCACCATTTTACGGGCTTCGCCACGACTTTTGCAAAGACCGCATTCCGCAAGCCATGTCGTCACCCGGCCGTCCTCAGCCAGCTTGGCAGCCTCGACATCAAAAGTCGGCACATTATCCATGCTACCCTTGCCGCCAAACAATGCTTTGGATGCATCTATTGCTTTGTTGGCTTCTTCCTCGCCGTGGATCAGCTTGGTCATCTCAAAGGCGAGTACTTTCTTAGCTTCGTTGATTTCGCTATCCTGAAGTGCGCCAAGCCTGCGTACCTCGTCCATGGGGACAAAGGTCAAAAGCCGCAGGTACATTTCCACGTCTGCATCGGGTACATTGCGCCAGTACTGATAGAACTCGTAAGGCGAAGTGCGGTTCGGGTCCAGCCACAGCGCACCCTTTTCGGTCTTGCCCATCTTCTGGCCGGAAGCGGTCATAATCAGTTTGTTGGTCAAGGCATACGCATCCTCGCGTTCCTTGCGGCGGATGAGGTCGGCACCTGCAAGAATATTGCTCCACTGGTCATCCCCGCCGATTTGCAAGCGGCAGTTGTGCCTACGGAACAACTCTAAAAAGTCGTACCCTTGCATGAGCATATAGTTGAACTCCAGGAATGTAAGCCCCACTTCCAGCCTGCGCTTGTAGCACTCGGCTGCCAGCATGCGGTTTACGGAGAAGTACACACCGATATCGCGCAGAAACTCTACATAATTGAGCTTTAGTAGCCAATCCGCATTGTTCTCCATAATAGCCTTGCCCTCGCCAAAGTCCAGCAGCGGACTGATCTGCTTTTTAATCGTGACGATATTGGCGTCGATGACTTCCTTTGTAAGCATCTGGCGCAGTTCGGACTTGCCACTGGGATCGCCAACCATGGCCGTGCCGCCCCCGCAGAGGATAATGGGCCGGTGTCCGGCCTGCTGCAGGCGCCGTGCAAAGATTACCGGTACGATATGGCCGATGTGCAGGCTGTCTGCCGTGGGGTCGATGCCGACATAGAAGGTCATGGATTCTTTTTCCATCGCCTTGTATAAATCTTCTTCAAAGGTCACCTGCGCGATAATGCCGCGCTCTTTCAGTTCATCCAGTATATGCATTGTCAGTCACTCCTTATTTGTTTTGGAACAGCGATTGCAGGATTCCCATCCCGGTTTTAATCTGTTCCAGACTGCTGTTGGAAAAGTTCAGCCGCAACGTATTATGGTGGCCTCCACCCGGATAGAAATGCGTGCCCGGCACATACGCCACGCCGCTTTCTACGGCCTCTTTAAAGCGCTCGGTCGCGTTGTAGCCATCCGGCAAGGTACAAAATACGAACAGGCCGCCCTCCGGCACTGTGTGCTGCGTGCCTTCTGGAAACGCCTTTAACTCGTCGAGCATCGCATGCATTTTATTGCGGTAAGGGCCTAAAATGGAATGCAGATGCGGGTGCAAAAGCTGTCTGCGTAAAAACTGGTCGATGATGGCCTGGGTGAGCAGCGGCGTATGCAAGTCCGACCCCTGCTTGCCGATGGTGCACTTGCGGATGATATCCTCGTGCCCGACCATGAACCCTACGCGAAGGCCAGGGCTGATAAGCTTAGAAAAGCTTCCCAGATACACTACATGCCCGGACTGATCAAAATGCTTGACGGACGGCTGGGGTTGCCCTTCATAGCGCAAGTCACGGTAAGGGTCATCCTCGATCACCAAAAAGCCGTACTCCTCCGCCATCTGGGCGATGCGCTTGCGTCTGTCCGCCGCCAGCGTGCGCCCTGTGGGGTTTTGGAAGGTCGGAATGCAGTATAAGGCTTTGGGATGATGGGCTTTGACCGCCGCTTCCAGCGCGTCCATTTTAAGCCCGTCCTCATCGCTTTCCACGGGAACCAGATTTAACTGATATAGCCGCATAGTCTGCATATTGCCAAGAAATGTCGGGTCTTCCGTGAGCACGGTATCGCCGGGGTTGAGCAGCGCTTTACAGAGCAAATCCACACCCTGCGAGGACCCCGAAAGCGGCAATATGTTCTTGCGTTCTACCGGAAAATCAAAATCCTCCCGCAGATACGCTTCCAGACTTTCCAGAAACGGCGGATATCCCTCGGTTGCACCGTACTGTAATATACGCTTGCCGTCAGCCTGCAATACATCGCGTGCAAGCTCCGCGCACTGCGCATCCGGCAGTGCATCGCCGGAGGGATTGCCTCCCGCAAAGCTGATAATACCCGGGCGTGCCAGCACTTTGAAAATCTCGCGAATCGCACTGCCGCTGATTCCCTCAAACCGGTCAGCAAACGATATACCCTTTGGCAACATATGATTTTCCCTCCTTATAAAACAAAACCGCCCTGCCCCATGCGGGGAAGGCGTGATGACGCGGTACCACTTCCACTTCGATACCCTCTCACGAGGCTATCCTTACCAAGAACTACGTTCTATCGCGCTGTAACCGGCGCACCGTTGGCAGCCTACTCAATCACTTTTTCAGTGCCTCGCTCCGGGATGTATTCGCCGCTGCTTGGCCACCTTCTTGCACCGACCGAAGGCTCTCTTCAGGCTAGTTAAGCGGGTACTGCTTCCCATCCTTGCGTTACAGGCATTATACGGCAGTGCATACGCCCTGTCAAGATAACAGTAAGCTCGTTTATTTTACAATTCGCACAGAAATTTTAGTCGTATTTTGTGGCGAATATCTTCTTGACAAGCAAGGTTAGAGGTGTTAAACTTTCCAAGGATGATGTTAGGCTCATCTAACTCGTCCGGGATTGTTTCTCAGAATTTGCACTTTAGTTAAGGAGAGACGCGATGAAAACCCTCAAGAACATCGCCGTAGGCAAACATGCAGTCATCGTAAAACTGCACGGCGAAGGCGCGCTGCGGCGCAGGATTATGGACATGGGGCTGACCAAAGGCACGGACGTTTACGTTCGCAAGGTAGCTCCCCTGGGCGACCCGCTGGAGCTTATGGTACGTGGCTATGAACTTTCCATCCGCAAAGGCGATGCGGAAAAGATCGAGGTAGAGTAGCAACTGCGGTGAAAACCGCTTTTCCTTTCCCCGATAGTTAGACTATACTAACCTTAGTACAGGAGGACCTTACGTGAGCATCAAAATTGCGCTTGCAGGCAACCCCAACTCCGGTAAGACCACCATGTTCAACGCATTAACCGGCAGTAACCAATACGTTGGCAACTGGCCCGGTGTAACCGTTGAGAAAAAAGAAGGGCGCCTGAAAGGCTCTTCGGACATCATCATCCAGGATTTACCCGGCATTTACTCCCTATCCCCCTATACCTTGGAAGAAGTACTGGCCCGTAATTTTCTGGTGAATGAAAAGCCGGATGTCATCATCAACATTGTTGATGCCAGTAATATCGAGCGCAACCTGTACCTGACCACGCAGCTCAAAGAGCTCAACATTCCCATGGTCATTGCGCTGAACATGATCGATGTCACCCGTAAAAACGGTGATGTCATCCAGCTTCTGAAACTGGCCGAAGAACTAAAGTGCGAAGTCATCGAAACCTCCGCCCTGAAGGGTGAAGGGTCTGTCGTGGTCGCTAAAAAGGCCGCCGAGCTTGCCGGTAAGCACAAGGATATTGAGCATCCGCACGTATTCGCCGGCAGCGTAGAGCACGCCCTTGCGCACATTGAGGATTTGATCACACACCATAACGGCGACGAACCCCTGCACCACCACCATGACGGCGGCGTGGTGCACGAAGGCAGCATCGTGGATGCTTCCCTGTCGCGCTGGTATGCCATCAAGCTTTTTGAACGCGATGAAAAAGTGACCCAGGAGTTGAACCTCCCTGCCGGTATTTTAAAGCATATCGAAGAAAAGATCGTTGCCTGCGAGCAGGAAATGGATGATGATGCAGAGTCCATCATCACCAACCAGCGCTATGACTACATCGAGAAGTTGGTCTCGGCCTCTGTGAAGAAGGGGCGTGCGGCCGGTGTCCTCAGCATGACGGACAAAATTGACCGCATTATCACCAACCGTATTCTCGCCCTGCCGATTTTTGCGATCGTCATGTTCCTGGTTTATTACATCTCCGTAACTACCGTTGGCTCGCTGGCGACAGACTTCACAAACGATGTGTTCATCGCCCAGTGGATTCAAGAACCCGTCGTAACCTGGTTGACTGACATCGGCACGGCTGGCTGGCTGGTAGGACTGATCGGCGACGGAATCATCGGCGGTGCCGGTGCCGTGCTGGGCTTTGTACCGCAAATGCTGGTCTTGTTCCTGTTGCTGGCTATACTGGAAGACATCGGGTATATGTCACGCGTTGCGTTCATCATGGACCGTCTGTTCCGCAAGTTCGGTTTGTCGGGTAAGAGCTTCATCCCGATGCTGATCTCCTCGGGCTGTACGGTACCGGGCATCATGGCCTCGCGCACGATTGAAAACGAGCACGACCGCCGCATGACCATTATCACCGCCACGTTTATCCCCTGCGGAGCAAAAATGCCCATCGTCGCACTGATTGCGGGCGCATTGTTCCACAACGCAGGCTGGGTGGCTGCCGCAGCGTACTTTATCGGCGTTGCGTCGGTGATTATCTCCGGCATCATGCTGCGCAAAACCCGCCGCTTTCAGGGTCGACCCGCCCCGTTTGTTATGGAGCTGCCCCCCTACCATACCCCCTCGGCCAACAACGTACTGCGCAGCACCTGGGAACGCGGCTGGAGCTTCATTAAGCGTGCCGGTACTGTTATCGTCGTGGCCAGCATATTCATCTGGTTTACCTCCGGCTACGGCTGGGCCAAACCGGCTGAAACGCCCACTACGGAATCACAGACCGCTGCCGTAGCGATTGATGAAAGCGCGCGCGCTACGTTCGGTGCTGTTGATAATATGGACGAAAGCATGCTGGCTAAAGCCGGCGGTATCGTATCCCCCGTTTTCCGCCCTGTCGGGTTTGATGGCTGGCAGTTCACCGTAGCAACGGTTATGGGTCTGGTGGCTAAGGAAGGCGTTGTCGGCGTGTTTGGCGTATTGTTTAACACAGCTGACAGTGAAGACGATGCCCTGGCGCTTTTGGAAGAAGGCAGCCCGGAAGAAATAGAAGCGTCGCTCTCCCCCGTAGCCAACGCGTTTAACGAGACGAGCGGCGGGTATGGTGCACTGGGTGCATTCAGCTTCCTGCTCTTCAACCTACTGTGCGCCCCCTGCTTTGCGGCTATGGGTGCAATCAAGCGAGAAATGAACTCCGCCAGATGGACCTGGTTTGCCCTTGGCTACCAGACCCTGTACGCCTTTGCGATATCGCTTATCGTATTCCGCATCGGTGTGCTGATCGCCGGTGGTGGTTTTACCCTGTGGACGGCAGTGGCATTCCTGCTGCTGGGTGGCATGATTTTCCAACTGGCACGAAAGAACAAGCATATCATTGCGTAAGGAGACACAACATGGCAAACTATATTGTAGGCGGTATTGTACTGCTCATCGTAGGCGGCATCGTATGGAAGATGATCGCTGATAAAAAGAAAGGAAAAGGCAGCTGTGGCGGTGACTGCGGCCACTGCAGCATGGGCTGTCACACCAATATGTAATTTTGCAAATCTGGAAGGAAAGGAGGTGAACCCATGCAGATACTCAAGTCTTCCCAGGATTATCTGGAGACTATGCTGATGCTGAAATTGCAGCACGGGTATATTCGCTCCATCGACATTGCAAACGAACTGGGCGTAACCAAACCCAGCGTGAGTTATGCCACCAAGCGCCTTCGGGAAAACGGCTATATCACCATGGAAAAGGATGGCCTGATCACCATCACTGAAAAAGGCCTTGAGATTGCCAAAAGCATGTATGAGCGGCACCAGACACTGACGCAGTTTTTAATCAGTTTAGGCGTTAATTCGGAAACCGCGCAGGACGATGCCTGCAAGATTGAGCACGATATATCCGAAGAAACTTTTCAGGCTATCCGCCGCCATATTGACAATCAAAAAGCGTAATACTATGATAGCGGTAAGCCTTTAAAGGAGGACGCTTTGATGAAACTGAACAAAAGCCGCACGATCCTGGTAGGTTTCGCTTTCATGTCCATTAGCGCTTTCTGGCAGATGTACGACAGCATCATCCAGAAAGTGCTCAAATACGACTTTGGTATTGGTGACACCGCCGTTGGGGCGGTCATGGCGCTGGATAATATTCTAGCGCTTTTTTTGCTGCCGTTCTTCGGTATGTTATCCGACCGTACCAAAACACGCTTTGGCAAGCGTACACCGTATATCGTATTTGGTACGCTGGGCGCTGTCGTATTAATGGGATTCCTGCCCTTTGCTATCAATCAGCAAAGTTTGCTTTTGTTCATGGTTGTGCTGTTCCTGCTGCTTGTAGCAATGAGCACCTACCGCTCCCCCGCCGTTGCGCTGATGCCGGATGTAACGCCTAAGCCTCTGCGGTCTAAAGGTAACGCCGTCATTAACCTGATGGGTTCGCTGGGCGGCGTGCTGATGCTCGTGCTGACCAAGCTTTTGCTTGTTACACGCGCTGATGGGTCGGAAGACTATACCAGCATTATCTACGCAGTGGCTGCATTCATGCTGGTTGCGGTTATCATTGTGGTGCTCTCCATACGCGAGAACAAACTGGCCAAGGAAACCGCCGAATTTAATGATACATACGACGAAGAAACGAAAGAAGAAAAACCCGCTACCGATGTCAAAAAGGCCAGCTTGCGTTCCATGAACCCGGCGGTCAAGCGCAGCTTGTTCTTCATCCTGTTTTCGGTGTTCTTCTGGTTTATGGGTTATAACGCCGTAACCTCGGCTTTCTCCCGCTTTGTGCAGGAGCAATGGGGTATGGGTTTGAAAGCGGCCTCTGACCTGCTGCTGGTGGCAAACGCCGCAGCGCTGATCTGCTTCATACCCATCGGCATTATCTCCTCCAAAATCGGCCGCAAACGCATGATTCAGTTCGGGGTCGCACTGCTTTCACTCAGCTTTCTGGCCTTCTCGCTGTTTCAGAACAATAACTTCTTCATTTACATCATCCTTGCCCTGGTGGGTATCGCCTGGGCGTCCATCAATGTCAACAGCTACCCGATGGTCGTGGAAATCTCCAAATCAGGCGATGTCGGCCAGTTTACAGGGTATTATTACACCTTCTCCATGGCCGCGCAGGCCATTACACCAACGGTGAGCGGCTTTCTGATGGAACACATCGGCTACCACACACTAGCACCCTATGCCGCTATTATGGTTGCGATTTCCCTTGTGACCATTTCCATGGCCAAACATGGCGATTCCAAGCCGCTGCCGCCCAAGAGCAAGCTGGAAGCCTTTGACGCCGGAGACGATTGATATGGTTTTTGCATTGTGGTTCCTATTTGGATTTTCGGTATTGCTGCTGCTTTTTGCAGGATACCTTTGGCTTATTGCGCCTGCACGCAGGCCGTTTCCTAAAACCTTCAGGCGGGATGTGTTGTATGCGCATCGCGGCCTGCATGATGGAAATCAATCCGTAATCGAAAACAGCATGCGGGCATTCAAGCTGGCCAAAGAGCGCGGATACGGTATCGAGATGGATATCCAATCCACTCGCGACGGGCAGATTGTGGTGCACCATGACCTGGACACTTTGCGTGTCTGCGGTGTGCAGACTGAGATTGAGCAGACAAACTATGCCGATCTGCCCACGCTGCCGGACGGAAGCCCGATTCCCCTGTTTGCTGATTTCCTTGCGATGATAGACGGCAGAGTTCCATTGATTATCGAGTTGAAACACCATAAGCAGTACCTGCATACGGTGCGTGCCGCGCTAGTGATACTGGAGACCTATAGCGGAGACTATTGCCTGGAATCGTTTCATCCTTCCATTGTGCGCTACCTGCGCAGGCACGCCCCGCATGAGCTGCGCGGGCAGCTATCGACCGGGCAGTTCGATCAAAACACCCCTAAGACAAAAGCATTCCTGCTTAAGCATTTGCTGATTAATGTTCTGTCCCGCCCGCATTTCATTGCCTACGGCTTTGAGCATGACAAATCACTTTCCCTGAAGCTGATTCGCAGGTTGTTTAGACCACTGCTGATCACTTGGACAGTCCGCAACCAACACGATCTTGACCTGGCGCATACGCGCTATGACGCGGTGATGTTCGAAGGCTTTATCCCCGATACATCCCCGCAAACCCATTCCCCCGAAAGGCGGTAAGCCCTTGCAATTCTGTACCCTGTTTTCCGGTTCCAGCGGCAATAGCGCCTATTTATCCACCGATCGCGGTGCTGTGCTGATCGACAGCGGCATGAGCGGCAAACAACTGCTGGAAGCGCTTGTCAAAGCCAAGCTGGATATTGCCGCGATTCGCGCACTACTGATCACCCATGAGCATACGGATCACATGAAAGGCGCGGGGATCATCAGCCGCAAGCTGAACATCCCCATTTATGCCACCGAAGGCACCTGGGACGGTATGGCCCGCAAGATCGGCCAGCTGCCAAGCCAGCACCGCATAACCGTGCGTGCAGACGAGAGCTTTTTTATTGAAGATATCGAAGCTGTTCCCTTTGCTATCCCCCACGATGCCAACGAACCGACCGGCTTTCGCTTTTTTACTGGCGGACATAGCGTTGCTGTCGCCACCGACCTTGGCTATTTTTCCAAGTCCGTTTTTCAGGCGATAGAAAGCGCGGATATTGTTCTGCTGGAGAGCAACCATGATCCGGAGATGCTGCAAAACAATCGATCTTACCCAGCGCACCTGAAAACACGCATTTTAGGGCGAAAGGGTCACCTGAGCAATGATGCCGGTGCGCAGGCCGCCGTAAAGCTATTGCACAGCGGCACAAAACACCTGTTACTTGGACACTTAAGCCAGGAAAACAACACGCCGGAGATGGCCTACCGTGTCGTATCCGACGCACTGACCCAAGAAGGTGCCATCATTGGCGAGGACGTGAGTTTGGATCTTGCCAGCCGCTTCCAGGCCGGGCAACTGTACCGTATATAGGAGGACTGCATGGAGTTTCACGTGCTGGATGAAACAGTAACCATTGATGGGTTCGGCGTTATGCTGTTTGCCATGGCTGAGGACGCCCCGGCGCTCCACGACGGCTGTACCCTGCGCGACTGCCGCGGCACTCTACATACGGTAACAGATGTCGGTACGCAGGAAACGCTGATCACCCTGTTTATTGCCGGTGGTGATGCCAATTATTTTGACCGCCTGTTCCGCGATATCCGCATAGACGCTACCTTGTTTACCCTGCTTGAGGAGGGTACCGTTTGATTACCGTACTGTGCGTTGGCAAGCTCCGGGAGCGCTATTTTCAAGATGCACAAAAGGAATACCTGAAACGCCTCTCTCAGCTGATGCCCTGCACCGTTACTGAGGTTGCGGATGAACCCGAACCCAAGCAACTGTCCGATACGGCGATTGCGAAAACACAGGAAGCAGAAGCTGCTAAAATGCTGAAACGCATTCCCGATTCGGCGTATGTTATTGCCCTGTGTATCAATGCAAAACAGCCCGCCAGCGAGGAGCTGGCAGGCAAGCTAAGCGATTTGTTTGTCTCCGGAAAAAGCGAGATCGTGTTTGTCATCGGCGGCTCGCTGGGGCTTCACGAAAGCGTTGTATCCCGCGCGCAGGAGCGCCTGTCTATGAGCAGGATGACCTTCCCCCATCAGCTGGCGCGCATTGTACTGCTGGAGCAGCTATACCGCGCTGCGAAAATCAACGCTGGACAGCGGTACCACAAGTAAGCTCGATTATTCCACAATCGCCTGCACTTTGCAGGTCTTTTTTGTATCCATAGACAGCGGAATGATCTGACCGTCAATCGGCTTTCCATCAACAATAAGTGACACCTTGTGTTTTTCCCCATTGCTGTTGTTTTGAATTTCGATCTCATACTCCCGCCCGCGGAACCTGCGGTGTACTGTGACGGTCTTCAAGTACCCCGGCAGACACGGGTCAATCATCAGGCCCGAAAACTGCGGCTTGATGCCCAGTATCGCCTGCGATGCGGCATAGAAGTTATAGGCCGCCGTACCCGTCAGCCAGCTGTTGCGGGCTTCGCCGGGTTTATCGCTTTCCATTCCGTTGATCGTCTGGCTGTACACATAGGGCTCGGTGCGGTGCAGCTTCTGATCTTCAATATAGGCCGGCGCAATGCGGCGGTATATATCAAAGGCTCTATCCCCGTGACCCAGTACCGTTTCACCGATCGCCACCCAGGGATTGTTATGGCAGAACACCGAGCCGTTTTCCTTGTAACCCGGCGGATAGGAGCTGATTTCACCCAGGTTCAGGTGATACTGTTTGTAGGCCGGCCAGTTCAGCACAACGCCATGCTCAAACAACAGATGCTCACGCACGGAATCCAGCGCCTTTTGCGCCATACCGTTATTCTTGCCGATACCGGCCATCACGCACATTCCCTGCGGTTCGATAAAGATTTTACCTTCCTGGCAGTCGTCAGAGCCAACCTTATCGCCGCTGGCATCGTAAGCGCGAAGGAACCATTGTCCATCCCAGCCGTGTTTTTCAACCGCTTGGGTCATCTTCGCTTTTTGGGCCATGGCATAGGCCGCTTCCTGTTCATCGTCAAGGCTTGCAAATATCTCGGCATAGTCGTCAGCTGCGCCCACGAACATACCCGCAATAAAGATGCTTTCGGCAATACCCGTATCGTTATTGGTCACCGTCTGGAAGCTCTCGCCGGGTTCTTCCGAGAAGCAGTTCAGGTTCAGGCAGTCGTTCCAGTCCGCACGGCCGATTAGCGGTAGGCCATGGGGGCCGAGGTGATCAGCTGTATAGTGGAACGCGCGGCGCAGGTGCTCAAGCAGCGGCGCAGCTTGGTCGGGATCGTTATCAAAATCGACCATCACGTCCAGAATTTCAAAATCTCCGGTCTCTTTCAGATACGCATTCACAGCGTACAGCAGCCATAGCGGATCATCGTTAAAGTTGCGGCCCACATCCTGGTTGCCGCGCTTGGTCAGGGGTTGATACTGGTGGTATGCGCTGCCATCGGGAAACTGCGTAGCGGCAATATCCAGTATGCGCTCTCTGGCGCGTTCGGGAATCAGGTGCACAAAGCCCAGCAGGTCCTGGCTGCAATCGCGGAAGCCCATGCCGCGCCCGATCCCGCTTTCAAAGTAGCTGGCGGAGCGACTCATGTTAAAGGTTACCATGCACTGGTATTGGTTCCATAAATTGATCTGCCGGTTGAACTTTTCATCCTCCGACTGGATAGAGAAGCGGCTGAGCAGTTTGGTCCAGTAGTCCTTGAGTTCTTCCAGTTTTTGATCGAACTGATCCGTTGTCTTAAACGCCGCAAGCAATGCGTGCGCATCCTCTTTGTTGATCACGCCCGGTGCAATGAACTTATCGTCTTTCGGGCTTTCACAATACCCCAGTACGAACACAAAGCTAATACTCTCGCCAGGCTTTAAGCTGCGGCGAATGTTATGACTGCCGATGGGTGCCCAGCCGTGGGCATGGCTGTTGCGGGACTTGTTTTCAGCTACCACCTGCGGACTTCCAAATCCGTTATACAAACCGAGAAAGGATTCACGGTCGGTGTCAAAGCCGTCTACATCTGTATTGACAGCATAGACTGCGTAGTGGTTGCGGCGTTCCCGGTATTCGGTTTTGTGGTACAGCACCGCGCCGCCGTTTTCGATTTCCATTTCTGCCAGGGCATAATTGCGCTGGTAATTGGTGGCATCATCCAATGCATTCCAAAGGCAGAACTCCACAAAGCTGTACAGGCTGACTTGCTTTTCGGCCGCACTTTCATTGGTGAGTGTCAGCTTGGTTACTTCTGCGCGGAACCCAAACGGCACCATGACACATTGCTCAGCTTTCAACCCGTTCTTAACCGATACGATGCGCGTATACCCCGTACCATGATGGCACCGGTAACTGTCCAGTTTTGTCTGTGTCGGTTGCCAGCCGGGGTTCCACACGGTATCCCCATCACGCAGGTAATAGTACTTGCCGCCGGCATCGGTCGGCACATTGTTATAGCGATATCGCGTCAGCCGAAGCAGCCGCGCATCCTTGTAAAATGAATATCCACCGGAGGTATTGCTCATAAGCGAAAAGAACGCTTCGCTCCCCAGATAGTTAATCCAGGGATATGGCGTATCCGGCTGAGTGATGATAAACTCCCGGTTTTGATCGTCAAAATAACCGTAAGTACCCATAGACCCGCTCCTCTACGAAAACGTTTTACCTATGCTCATAGCATACGGTTTTTTTCATAGATTTGCAAGGGGTTGTTCTCATTTCCTGAAATTGGCAAAACGTTTCAGGTGCAAAATGCGATCAGTTTTTCCTATCATCGTCCACGGCTGCATCGTTGGAGTAGCCAAACGCTTCCCAGTATCCCAGGTAATTTTCGTCGTCGGACAGGGTAATTTTATTCACCCATCTGGCCCATTTATAGCCCAGTTTATCCTCCGCCACGACAATGAAAGGATAGCCCATTTCTGCCGGCAGCGGGAGGCTGTTGGCTTCGTATGCCATGATGAGCTGATTGCTCAAAATGGTCTGCAGCGGCAAGGATGTGGTGTAGCCGTCGACCGCCGAAAAAATAACCGTGACGGCTTCCGGCTGCACGCCCGCGAGGTTAAGCATATCCTCGATAAGCACGCCTTGCCATAGGATAGTCGCATCCCATCCTTCCACGCAGTGCAGGGTAATTAAGCGCTGGTATTCCGGCAGGGCCAGCACTTCATCGTAGGTCAGCACTGTTTCTTCGTCGACCAGCCCGTCAATCGTGAGCGTATAGCTAGCCATATCCACCTGCTGCACGCCTTTGATGGAGTTATCCCGCGGTCCTACCGCCGGGTCCAGTCGCGCACCCTGGTACTCCATAATTTCGTTTTCACGGTAGCGGTTCATCGTGGCCGAGGATACGGTATCGGACTGCGTTGCGGCGCAGCTTGTAGTCAGCAGTAATAGAATGATCGTCAAAATTCCAAGTTTCTTCAAGGTGACTCTCCCCTTTCCGAATATATCGGCAGTTGGTTGGAACAAGTGATGTCGACAAGCGCAAGGTTCCACGGTATAATGAGTGCATAAAAGTAGGAGGGTTTTCAATGATACGGCATATCGTCATGTTCTGGCTGAAAGATGCATCCGCCATCGAGGAATCCGTGCGGATTTTAAACTCCATGCAAGGGAAGATTCCCGGCGTGTTAAAGGTGGAGGCCGCCCCGGATGTCACCCGCAGCCCGCGCAGCTGCGACATTTGCCTGCATACTGTACTGGAAAGCCGCGAGGCACTGGCTGCCTATAACGATCATCCTGTACACCTGCCGGTGAAACAGCATATGCACAGCGTGATGGAACGCTCTGTCGCCGCAGATTTTGAGGTGGACGCAATTTGAGCACGCAGGACGACCAACAGGGGCGGATGTGGCTGCGGCTGATGAAAGCCAATCGTGCCAAGGGCGACCTGACCGTGCCCTGTGATTTCGAACAACCCGAGCTTGCCCTGCGCGAAGCCATGCACTTGCTGGATTTAAGCATGCCCGTATGGCTGCCCCGGCACCAGAAGGATTGGCAGGAGTTCTCGCTAACTCGTTTTACGGCGGATCATTTTCTGGACGCCTTCCCGTTTGACAGACTGGAGATTTCCTTCATCGCGCCGGAAACCCAGAAGAAAAAACGCAATCCCCTATTAGAGGTTTAAATAGATGGCAGATAAAATCCTTGGAAAAAACCAAATCATACGCCTGACCTGCGAGCGCTTAGGTGCCGATCTGGAAGGCGTATGTCGCTTTGAGGGCCTTACTATATTTGTACCCGGCGCGCTACCCGGTGAAACCTTTGATGCCAGAGTGCTGAAGGTACAGCCCAACTATGCCTTTGCCAGAATTGAAACGCTGCTTTGCGCATCACCGGATCGCGCCGAACCGTTTTGCCCGGTTTACGAGCGCTGTGGCGGGTGCAGCGGACAGCACATGCGCTATGAGCTGACCTTATCAGCCAAGCGCCAGCATGTGTTTGATAGTTTAACGCGGGTCGGCGGCCTTGCATTGCAGGAAAGCGATGTACCAGCGGTGCTCCCGGCCAAAAGCCCGATCCATTGCCGCAACAAGGCAAGCCTGCCATTGGGCGGCAGTCAGCATGCACCCATTCTGGGGTTCTACCGCAAACGCTCGCACGATCTGGTGTCGATTAACGATTGCCCCATTACGCTGCATAGCCTTACCGGCGTGCTAAAAGCCGTAAAACAGTGGATGCTTGATACCAACATCGCACCCTATGACGAACGGACACATACCGGCTTTTTGCGCCATGTGGTGGTGCGGCAAAATCGTAAAGGGGATGTACTTGTCATTTTGGTCGCCACTGCAGATACTTTGCCTGCCAAAGACGCGCTGGTACAGCTGCTCTTGGAACACGAGCCGCACTGCAAAGGTCTGCATATCAATGCAAACAAACAAAAAGGTAACGCAATTCTGGGGGCTGGCAGCCGCAAGCTGTACGGCGTAGACGCGATTACGGAATCACTATTAGAATTGCAGTTTGATATCACACCTCTTTCGTTCTTCCAGGTCAATCCTGCACAAACGGAAGTGCTGTATCAGACGGCTATCGACTTTGCCAAACTATCCACCACGGATACCGTGGTCGATGCCTATGCCGGTGTGGGTACGGTATCGCTTTGCATGGCCCGGCAGTGTAAGCGCGTTATCGGTTTGGAGATCGTTGCCCAGGCGGTGGAAAGTGCGATTGCAAACGCCAAAACCAACGCTATCTCAAATGCGGAATTCATGACCGGCGCGGTAGAAGATGTGCTTCCACAGTTGGTCGCCGATGGCCTGCGCCCCGATGTAGTCGTGCTCGACCCACCCCGCAAAGGCGTGGAACAGCCTGTAATCGATACACTGCTGGAAGCCAAACCCAAGCGCATAGTCTATATCAGCTGCCACGCTCCTACCCAGGCGCGTGATATCGCCAAGCTTTCGCCAGGCGGCTACCGCATGACTGCCTGCCAGCCTGTGGATATGTTCTGCTATGCCGGCGGCGTGGAAAATGTCGCGTGTCTGGAACTGGATATTGAGGGATAACGCATGACACTGAAAGACAAGCTGCTGAACGCTTTGGAGGAAAACCGCGGCACAGCGCTATCCGGTCAGGTGCTGGCAAAACAGTTTTCTGTCTCTCGCACCGCTGTGTGGAAAGCCATCGGCGAACTGAAAGCACAGGGCTATGCCATCAGCTCCGCGACCAATCGAGGTTATCAGCTGTCGGCAGATGACGATCATCTGTCGCAGGCGACGATAGCCACGCTACTGTCACAGGATGTACCTGTATATGCGTATGATACGGTCGATTCGACCCTAAGCGAAGCCAAACGCCGCTTCGCGGATGGTAAGAAACGCTTTCTAATTGCCGCGGATATGCAAACTGCCGGCCGCGGCAGGCGCGGCAGGCAGTTTTTCTCCCCACAAGGTACGGGGTTGTATCTTACGCTTTCGTTTCCCCTGTCCTGCACTGTGGAGACCGCACCCAGCATCACGGCCTATACGGCCGTCTGTGTATGTCAGGCGATTGAAGCGCTGACCGAGAAGCAAGCGCGCATTAAATGGGTTAACGATGTTTTTATGGACGGGAAAAAGGTGTGTGGCATCCTTACCGAAGCCAGCACCAGCCTGGAAAGCGGCTTGATTGAAACGGTCTTCATCGGTATCGGGATCAATATCACGCCCTGCGAAGTACCAGCCGAACTACAGGATATCGTCGGCTTTGTTGCTCCGGGCAAACCCATCCGCAATGAACTGGCAGCCCACATTGCCAATAGTCTATTGCAATACGAAACCATCGGCTATGGTTTTTTGGATGACTATCGCGCACGTTCGCTGACCATCGGCCACCGCGTGCAATGCGCCGTTGGGGATGACCACTTCGCCGCGACCGCTACCGGCATCGATCCACTCGGCGGACTGATCGTTCAGCTGGATACAGGCGAAGTCCGCACCCTCCACAGTGGCGAGGCCAAGCTGATATAATCCATCCGATGGTTTTATTTCAGTAGTTCTTTCAGGCGCAGGCTGGCTGCGTAAACCGCATTTTTCCGTTCTCCCTGCGATACAAGCTTTTCTACGCCTTCGCGCATGGTCAGGCCTTGCAAAACACAATCCAGCAGCATTGCTTCCAGCGATGCTGCTTCTTTGACCGGTTCTTCAAGCGTATCCTGCCACTTCAATACCAGGCAATATTCGCCCTTATCCGCCTTGGGATTGTTTTTCAGGGTTTCACAGATTTCGGTCACCGTGCCGTGCAGGGTCAGTTCAAACTTTTTCGTCAGATCGCAGCTGACCGAACACAGAGTATTGGGCAGCACCGCCGCAATCGTCTCCACCAGTTCGACCACACGGTGTGGCGATTCGTATACGACGGCAATAGCGGAATGTTTTACCATATCCATCAGCTTTTCTTTCAGTGCGCTTTTTTGGCGCGGCAGAAAGCCGTAAAACGTAAATTCATCCAGTGCCATTCCGCTGATGCTGAGCGCTGCAATAATCGCGCTGGCACCCGGAATCGCAATCACGTTGATGTTGTTTTGAATGGCAAGATCAACCAATATACTACCTGGATCGCTGATGCAGGGCGTGCCCGCATCGGTGGTCAGGGCAACGTCAATATCTTCACTGACCATGCGCGCCACAATCGCCTGCGCCTTGCCCGCTTCGTTGTGCTCATGGCAACTGGTCAGCGGCGTATGAATGGAAAACGCGGAAAGCAGCCTGCGCGTTACGCGGGTATCTTCTGCCGCGATAAGCGCAACGCTGCGCAGTGTTTCGATTGCCCGGGGTGTCATGTCGCTCAGATTTCCAATTGGTGTTGCGACCACGTACAGCGTAGGCATATCAGGTCCCCCTTTTTTCAAACACACGCAGCTTTGCGCTGCGGGCACGGGAGTTCTCTGCGATTTCCTGCTGGCCTGGCGCAATCACCCCGCCGCCGAGCACCTTGCCAATCGGTGTTCTGCCACAGGTGCAGATTGGCGCTTTGGGCGGGCAAATGCAGGGGTTCTGCATGGTTCTCAGGGTTTTTTTCACAATTCGGTCTTCCAGCGAATGGAAGGTGATAACCAACAAACGTCCCTCGTTCTTCAGCAAGCTGACCGCATCCTGCAGAGCTTTTTCCAGCGGCAACAGCTCGTCGTTGACGGCAATACGCACCGCCTGGAACGTGCGGCGGGCCGGGTGACTATCGTCGCGGCGGCGTACGGCTTTGGGGATGGCCGCATCCACCACAGCGACCAGATCGAGCGTGGTCTTGATGGGGTGTTGTTTGCGTTTTTCATCGAGTATATTCGCGATTCGTGCGGCCCACTTTTCCTCGCCGTACTGCTGCAAAACCCGTGTGAACTCCTTCACGGATACGGTTTGCAGATAGGTTTCGGCTGTGATCTCCTGCGATGGGTCCATGCGCATATCCAGCGGCGCATCCTCATGGTAGCTAAACCCACGCTCCGGCGTATCCAACTGATGGCTGGACACACCCAGATCGATCAGTATACCGTCCAGCGGCGGCAGGTTCATGGCCGCCATATCGTGAAAGTTACCTCGTATCGCATGAAAACCCGTAAAGCTCTTCAAGCGCTCGCTGGCTTCGGCAATGGCATCGGGGTCACGGTCAATGCCGTAAACCTCCGCCTTGCCTCCGCACGCCTCCAGAATACCCGCCGTATGGCCGCCGCCGCCCAGCGTGCAATCCAAATACACGCCGCCTTGCTGCGGGCGCATCCATTCCATCACTTCATGGAACAGAACAGGCAGATGGTAAACCGGCTTTGTAGTCATCACTAATTTTCCTGTAGTTCTGCAATACGCTTGCTTACGTTCTCCAGCATCCCCTGGTTGACGACAATCTTTTCTTTTTCCTTCTCCACCAGTTCCGCCGGGGCCTTTTTTACAAAGCCCTCGTTGTTAAGTTTTGCATTCGAACGGCTGATTTCGTTGACCAGATTATCTTTTTCTTTGTTCAGGCGAGCCAGCTCTTTTTTGAAATCCACCAGTTCACCAAGGGGAATACGGATTTCCGCAGGAACGCACACGGCGGATACGGTTTTCTCCGTCTCGGTATCATTGGCTGCGCCGATGCTCACGCTGCTGGCACCGGCCAGCCGCTGCAAGTAGGGCTCGACTATGGAAAGCACGTCCTCCCAGCCTGCCTGGGGAATGAGCTTGATACGCGTACGCTTACCGTGCTCCACTTTCATTTCAGCGCGCAGATTACGGATGGTGCGAATGATATCCATGATGCCTTCCATCTGCTTGGCTTCGGTCGTAAACGCATATTCGCTTTGCAGTTTTGGCCAGGCTGCCGAAATCAACAGGCCTTTAGAATCCGGTAGATAACCGTACACTTCTTCCGTGACATACGGGATAAAGGGGTGTAGAAGCTTCAGGATGCTCTCCAGCACCGTGTAAAGCACTGCACGGACATTGCGCTTCTGTTCTGCATCCTCGCCCATCAGGCGGCCTTTAGACAGCTCAATATACCAGTCGCAAAATTCCGACCAGGTAAAGTCGTACAGTTTTCCGGCAGCCATGCCGAAATCGCAGTCTTCGATGTGTTTACTCACCTCGGCAATCGCCGTTTGCAGACGCGAGAGTATCCACTGGTCAGGCAGGGTCAGCTGCGCAGGGTCAATCTCCTCGCGGGTCTCCATGTTCATCAGGACAAAGCGGCTGGCGTTCCATACTTTGTTTACGAAGTTGCGAGCTGATTCCGTTTTTTCGTCCATATAGCGGGTATCGTTGCCGGGGCTGATGCCCATGGCCAGCGAAAAGCGCAGGGCATCCGCGCCGTATTTGTCGATAATCTCCAGCGGATCCACGCCGTTGCCGAGGCTTTTGGACATCTTACGGCCTTGTGCATCGCGCACCAAGCCGTGAATCAGTACGGTTTCAAACGGGGTTTCTCCCATCTCCGCGATGCCGGAAAAGATCATGCGCGCTACCCAGAAGAAAATGATGTCATACCCTGTTTCCAACATGGATGTGGGATAGAAGTATTTCAGGTCTTCGGTTTCATCCGGCCAGCCCAGCGTAGAGAATGGCCAGAGCCCGGAGGAAAACCAGGTATCGAGCACATCCTCATCCTGATGCATATTTGTGGACCCGCATTTGGTGCATGCATTCGGGGCGTCAAACGCCACCATCAACTCGCCGCAATCGTCGCAGTACCAGGCAGGAATCCGGTGTCCCCACCATAGTTGCCGGCTGATGCACCAATCGCGGATATTTTCCATCCAGTTGAAGTATATTTTGGAAAAGCGTTCAGGCACAAACTTGGTCTTGCCCTCGCGCACCACTTGAATGGCCGGTTCCGCCAGCGGCTTCATGCTGACAAACCACTGCAGGCTGGTAATCGGGTCCACGGTGGTGTGGCAGCGGTAGCAGGTCCCCACATTGTGTTTATAGTCTTCCACTTTGACTAAAACGCCGAGTTCCTTCAGCTCGTCAGCAATCATATGGCGGGCTTTCTTCTCCGGTATGCCCTGATACTTGCCGGTTTTGTCGTTCATGGTACCATCCGGGTTGGTAACCAGAATGGCTTCCAAGTCATGGCGCTTTGCGACCTCAAAGTCATTGGGGTCGTGGGCGGGTGTAATTTTCACCACGCCGGTGCCAAATGTTTGGTCCACATACTCGTCGGCAACCACAGGAATTTCGCGATTCATGATGGGCAGAATCACGGTTTTCCCGATCAAATGCTGATAGCGTTTGTCCTTGGGGTGCACTGCCACTGCGGTATCGCCCAGCATGGTTTCCGGGCGGGTGGTTGCAACGACAACGCCGTCTCCCCCGTCCTTGGCTGCATAGCGAATATGCCACAGGTGGCTGTCCTGCTCCTCATATTCCACCTCGGCGTCTGACAGCGCTGTCAGGCACACCGGACACCAATTGATAATCCGGTTGCCCCGGTAAATGTAGCCTTTATTATATAGATCCACAAAGGCAGTACGCACGGCCTTGTTGCAGCCTTCATCCATGGTAAAGCGCTCGCGTTCCCAATCGCAGCTTGCGCCCAAACGGCGCTGCTGACGGTTGATCTTGCCGCCGTACTCTTCCTTCCATTTCCAGGCGCGTTCTAAAAACCCATCCCGGCCGATGTCATCTTTGGTGAGCCCCTCTTTGCGCATCTGCTCAACAATTTTAACCTCGGTGGCAATGGATGCATGGTCGGTACCCGGCAGCCACAGCGTGGGTCTGCCGTTCATGCGGTGATAGCGGGTGGGCACATCTTGAAAGAGCACATCCATCGCATGCCCCATGTGCAGCTGTCCGGTAATATTGGGCGGCGGCATAACGATAGTGAAAGGCTTCCTCCCTTCTACACGCTTGGCGTGGAACGCTCCGGAGCTTTCCCAGGTTTCGTATATCTTTCCTTCGATTTCGCCCGGTGAGTAGACTGTTTCCATATTCGATGCTTTATTCATACTCTTTCACCTCAAAACAATGTAATCAGTGCGCCCGCAAGCGCCAGTGCCAATCCGACGAATTTCACCGGAAGTACTTTTGCGTCCGGCTCCTTGAACATAAGCGGAGCCAGTTTTTTGGCACCGAAAGAGATGCCCGCACCGACCAGCACCAAAATCAAGCCTACGATGTTCACCCGGGCCATTACGCCCTGCCAATACTCCATGCTTGCTGCCTCCAATATAAAAAAGCCGCTACGTCCGAAGGACGGAGCAGCTCCGTGGTACCACCTTGCTTTGCGACGGTTGCCCGTCGCCTCAATACGCTGTAGCGGGCGTACCCGGCGAAACTAGCGGCTAAGCAGCCGTTCATTTCGCACCCTCCCGGGCGACTTTCCGCACTGCCGTATCCGAAACAGCCTTCCAGCCTAAGGGCCGTTCTCTCTGCCGGACGGAGTGCGTACTCCTCCCGTTCCAAGGGTAAACCGAGGAGTAGAGTTACTCCTCGTCTTTGTTTCCCTGATCCTCGGTCATGTCGATAACCTGCGTGCCGTTGTAGGTGCCGCAGTTTTTGCATACACGGTGTGCGAGCTTTTTCTGGTGGCATTGCGGGCATTCCACGATGCCGGGCAGTGTGAGCTTCCAGTGGGTGCGGCGACGGCGGCCACGAGCGCGCGAGACTTTACCTTTAGGCAGAGCCATGTTCTTACACCTCCTCGTCCTCTTCAAGCAATCGCTTCAATGCTTCAAAGGGACGTTGTGTGTCCTCTTGGCATGAGCTCTTGGAATTCATCTGATAGGGTTTGAGCGCTTCGCTGCCCGTACAATCATCCCGGCACAGAAAGCGCATGGGGATGTTGAGCATTAGAAGCGTCAGGGTCATCTGGTCCAGGGAAACCTCGTTACCTTCATAATGGAAGGCTTCGTCTTCGGTCTCCACGGCGTCTTTACGGAAATTCTCCCGAAAGTCGATGTCCATCGGGTGATCAACGCTTTTCAGGCACATGGCACAAGTGGCGTGCGCTGTGGTCTGCAGCGCACCATTGAGCTCTATCGTGCCGTCCATTGCAGAATAGGTGCCAGTCAACGAAACAGGTTCGAAACTGATCTGATCTGTACCCACCTCTTGCGGTGAAATACTGATCTCCGCCTTGAACGGGAACGATTCCCCTGGCCTGCGAAGCGCTTGGGTTACATCCAGTTTCATAAGATGCCTCCTCAAAACGCGACCATGCTACATTATATGCATTGCGCCCTGTGTTGTCAATCGGAAATTTCTTTGCCTGTAACGATCGCAAGGGTATCGCGGGCAATAACAAGCTCTTCGTTGGTAGGAATTACGCAGACCTTTACCTTGCTGTCGTCTGCAGAAATCACGGCTTCATCGCGGGTATTGTTCTTGGACGGATCCATTTTCACGCCGAGATATTCAAAGTCTGCCATGATTTGCGTGCGGATATCGAAGTTGTTTTCCCCGATGCCAGCGGTAAACACGATGGCATCTACGCCGCC
The DNA here is from genome assembly GCA_963678055.1 of Candidatus Limiplasma sp. Classification (GTDB taxonomy): domain Bacteria; phylum Bacillota; class Clostridia; order Christensenellales; family Aristaeellaceae; genus CAXXOK01. Next base: position 1,319,881 of record OY782679.1, on the reverse strand, counting down.
CAGCACCGCCGCATACGCACCGATGTACTTGCGGATGCTGTGCACCAACATATCCTGGGCCAAAATCGCGTTCTCATCGCCTTTTTCGGCAGCAGCATCAATATCGCGCATATCGCTGGAGATGCCGGAAATACCGATCAGGCCGGATTTCTTATTGCAGATATTGATGACTTCGTCCACAGTCATGTTGTCGGAGTTTGCGATAAACTGCACCACAGCAGGGTCCAGGTTACCTGAACGCGTGCCCATGACAACGCCTTCCAGCGGGGTCAGGCCCATGCTTGTATCCACGCACTTTCCGTCTTTCACCGCAGCCAAGCTGGATCCGTTACCCAAGTGGCAGGTAATAATACGGCTGCCTTCGCGGGGCATGTCTAAAAACTCGCGTACGCGCTTGCTTACATAGCGGTGGCTGGTGCCGTGGAAGCCGTAGCGGCGGATTTGCAGGCGTTTGTAGTAATCCTGCGGAATGCCGTACAAAAATGCTTTCTTGGGCATGGTCTGGTGGAAGGAGGTATCAAACACCGCCACGTTGGGCATGCCGGGCATGGCTTCCTGGCAGGCTTCGATACCCATGAGGTTGGGCGGATTGTGCAGCGGACCAAGCGGGAAGTATTCCCGGATGGTGGCTTTCACTTCGTCCGTCACCAGAATGCTGCCGGTGAACTTTTCACCGCCGTGCAATACGCGATGACCAAACGCCGCGATCTCGTCCAGAGATTTGATCGCGCCTTTTTCATCATCCATCAGGGCTTTGAGCATTAAACGGATGGCATCGGTATGCGTGGGAATGGCTTCCGTCAGGGTGTACACCTGGTCCCCCACCGTTTGTTTGATGCCACTGCCGGCAATGCCGATACGGTCTACAATGCCCTTGGCAAGAATTTTCTCGCCGTCCATGTCCATCAGCTGATACTTAAGTGATGAGGAACCTGCGTTGAGAATCAGTATTTTCATTGATCGTGTACTCCTATCCTTGTGCTTTCACCGCGGTAATGGCAACCACGCTGATAATATCATCCACTGAACAGCCACGGCTCAAATCGTTCACCGGTTTAGCAAGACCCTGAATGATGGGCCCTACGGCAACCGCGCCAGCCAGCCGCTGCACGAGTTTGTAGCCAATATTGCCCGCCTGCAAGTCGGGGAAAATCAATACATTGGCCTGACCCGCTACTTTGCTGCCGGGAGATTTCAGCGCGCCTACGCTTTTAACCAGTGCGGCATCGGCCTGCAATTCACCATCGCATGCAAGCTCCGGCGCATTTTGCTGCGCCAAAGCGGTCGCCTGCTGGACTTTGTCCACCATGGCGTGTTTGGCACTGCCCTTGGTTGAGAACGAAAGCATAGCCACTTTCGGGTCCATACCCACAAGCTGTTTGCCGGTCTGCGCACTGGAGACCGCGATCGCCGCCAGCTGCTCGGCTGTGGGATCGGGAATCACCGCGCAGTCACCGAAAATCATAACGCCGTCTGCGCCATAGCTGTGATCGGGAATTTCCATAATAAAAGAGCTCGAGACGACTGAAATGCCCGGCTCTGTTTTGATGATCTGTAACGCGGGGCGAAGTACGTTGCCTGTTGCATTGATCGCGCCTGCGACCATACCATCGGCATCGTCTGCCTTCACCATCAGTGCTCCAAAGTACAAGGTGTTTCCTGCCGCAAGCTTTTTCGCATCTTCCTGGGTCATGCCTTTGGCTTTGCGAAGGGTGAATAGAAGCTCGGTATAGGCTTCCAGCTTGTCGCTGGTTTTAGGGTCTACTACCGCTACGCCCGTAAGGTCCGTACCCGTTTCCTTGGCTGTTTTCTCGATTTCCGCCTGATCCCCCAGCAACGTTACCTCGGCAATTTTCAAATCAGTAATGCTGCGTGCAGCCTGAACGGTGCGCGGTTCCGCGCCTTCGGGTAAGACAATGCGTTTGATATCCGTCATAGCCTTTGCCCGGATTTGGTCAATCACAGACATAGCGATTTCCTCCTCAATGTGATACACTACTTTTGTCATATAATATACAACTAATGATTATACACGTTAACCATAGAAATTGAAAGGGATATACGGGAAAAAACCAAGGAAAAAGTGTGATTTTATGAACGCGAAACCAGTTGCGGGAATCATCTGCGAATATGACCCGTTTCATACAGGTCACGCACGGCAATTTGCGCTGATCAAAGAGCAGTTTCCGGATGCGCTTATCGTTTGCCTGATGAGCGGAAGCTTTACGCAGCGCGGAATGCCGGCACTTTTTTCTCCCGCGTTTCGTGCAAGGGCCGCGTTGCGGGCAGGTGCATCAATGGTACTGGAGCTTCCCTGTGCCTGGGCTGTGCGCGATGGCGAAAACTTCGCGAGTGGTGCTGTGAACATAATTCGCCGAATTAAGTTCATTTCCCTTCTTTCGTTTGGCGTTGAAACACTGAATATACAGGCTTTGTATACAGCTGCGCATACGCTGGAAGAGGAACCAAAAGCTTATAAGCAAGCGCTGCAAAAAGCGCTTTCCGAAGGCAAGCCCTTTGCCGCGGCGCAGGCAGCCGGTCTTGCGGCGGCGCTGCCGACAAAAGATGCAGATGCTATCATGCAGACACCCAATAACATTCTGGGCATTTGCTATTTGCGGGCACTGCTGCGCCAGCACAGCGATATTACACCTCTGCCCATAGAGCGCAATGGTGATTACCACAGCCAAGCCCTGCAAAATGGTTGCTATCCCTCGGCCAGTGCTGTTCGCAAAGCGTATCTGGCAGGTGACATTGCTGCTGCCGAAGCTGCCTGCGGGTACAGGCTGGACGCTGTCCCGGCCCACCGTCCGGACGCGCTGGACAGCGTAATGCTTAACACCATTCGCTGCGCATCCCCCGCCGCGCTGCAACAGCTGCCGGATTGCTCCGAGGGACTGGAAAACAGATTGATAAAGTATGCCGCTAGAGCAACCAGCCGGGCAGAGCTTCTGGATATGCTGAAAACCAAGCGCTATACCCGTGCACGGCTGAACCGTTTGCTCACCCATGCCATGCTGGGAATGAACGCGCAGCTGATCGAGCAGTATCCGCAACCTGCGTATGTTCGTTTGCTCGGCTTTCGCAAAGATCAGGAAGCGCTGCTCTCGATGCTAAAGCAATCCGATATCCCGGTCATTTCGAAAGCATCGGACGGCGATCCTGCCAATCCGCTGTATCAACTGGATGAACGTGCCTACGACCTGTGGGCGCTTGGCACGCAACTGCCGGCCGGGCTGATGTACAGGCAGCAGATTGTAGTAGAATAACGGCCTATATAAACGCCTCTGCACATGGTAGCGCAGAGGCGTTTTGCTTTACGGGATGATCGGTTCCGCATCGGGGTTTGGGTCTGCTTCCGGCAGCGGCGGCAATTCCCGAATATCGGTGATGCCGAAATGCTCCAAAAAGAAATCCGTTGTCGCATATAGATACGGCCGGCCAAGCGCTTCCTTGCGGCCAACGTTTTGAATCAGTCCTTTGTGCAATAGCGACTGCACAGAATAATCGCACTTCACACCGCGAATCTCTTCAATGTCCAGCCTGGTCACCGGCTGGCGGTAGGCGATCACTGCCAGCGTCTCCATCGCCGCCTGAGAAAGCGATTGGCGCTGCACCGGCTGCAATAGCCGTTCCACATACGGTGCGTATTCCGCACGCGTTTCAAGCTTCAAATGGTCGCCGTAGCGTGCGACCCGGATGCCCCGGGGCATGCTGTCGTACTCCTTTTGCAGGGCTTCGGCTGCGCTTAATGCTTCCATTTCGGTCACTTCCAGCGCTTGGGCGATATCCCGAATCTCTACTGCGTCGCCCGATACAAACAAAATCGCCTCGATGGCACGGCAGGCTTCATGCATTTCCATGGGCTTTTCTCCTTCCGGGATAAAGTATCATCTGCTGAAATGTACCGGACTGCGTTACATGCGCTTTCCCCCGCTTAAGCAGCTCCAGCAGGGCAATAAACAGCGTAACGGCCTCCTGTCGGCTGGGTCTTTCGGAAAACAGCTCGTTAAAGGGCACCGGTCCCTTTTTCAAGCGGTAGCGAATGGTTTCGATACAATGGTCCACCGAATAGTGATCCCGCCGGATATCACGCTGGGTATGATCTTCCTCCGGCAGTTCCTTGGGTTTGCGGTCCGCCATGCGCAGCAGCGCGTCCCAGAGCATATCCAGCGTCAGACCGTCAATTTCCAAGGTCGGCGGCGGCAAGGGAATCTCTTCGGGCAGCTTGCCAAAGGTCTGTCTTGCGATCTTTTCAAATTCCGCCATATGAGTGGTGCTTTCCTTGAACTGCTTATAGGCCGTCAGTCGATCGATCAGCAATTGCTCCGGATCATCTTCGCTCTCTTCACGAATGCGGGGCAGCAGCGACCTGCTCTTTATCTCCACCAGCAGCGCCGCCATGGTGATAAACTCGCTGGCTTCGTCCATATCAAAGTCCGTTGCACTGCTGACAGCTTCAATAAACTGCTCGGTGATTTCGCTGACGAAAATATCCTTGATGTCGATTTTCGCCTTGCCAATCAGGTGCAGCAGCAGATCCAGCGGGCCATCAAACTGCTTAAGCTGAATATGGATTGACATTTAAGCCCCCAAAATGAGCAAGAACAGATTGAGCACTGCGCCATGCACTGCCGTGGTTACGGCAATCAGTACCGAGCCAATCGCACCTGAGAACAGCAGCAGTAGGAACAATATCTGTGCCATGCGCATAAACTGCGGCGTCATGTTCAGCCGGCCTTTAAAAGCCAGATCGTTGAGGATGTGAAAGCCGTCCAGCGGCGGGATGGGAATCAGGTTGAAAACGCCAATAGTTAAGTTAAAGGTTAAAAACATCATCAAAAAGCGCTGCACATGCATCAACCACGGTGTTTGCATGTACTGAACATAGTTGCCGCCTGCGCCGCTGAATAGAATGTTATAGCCGACCCCGTAGATGCTTAAAAAGGTTTCCGGGCCGCCATTGCTGGCCAGCACTTCCGGCTTCCACAGCAGCGGATTAATCAGCACCGTTAGGAAAGTAGCAACAATAAACAGCGTTAGGTTCGTTACGATGCCGGCGATCGACACCAGAAAATCCGCCCGGACACGGTTACCGGTAAAGTTGCGCGGATTGATGGGTACGGGTTTTGCCCAGCCGAACCCAACCAGAACCAGCGCGATGGTACCAATGGGGTCCAGATGCTTGCGCGGGTCCAGCGATAAGCGGCCCAGCATTTTGGCTGTCGGGTCGCCATGGCGGTATGCAACGTAGCCATGTGCCACTTCGTGCAGTATCAGTGTCAGCAGTACCGCGACTGCGAAGTACAGTATATAAATAAAGAATCCGACCGGATCCGACGTCAGCCAGTTTCCCCAGTACTGCAGTCTGCTAATGATTCCCATGCGTGTCCCGCCTTCCGAAAATTTCGATTTCCCCTATTATACCATAAACTCGGCACGATACTATTGCGCGAGTGTAAACTATCGCGCTATACTGCGGCTATAGGAAAGGTGTGAATGCTATGGATGAGGTTTGCTTACAAGTCGTCGCCCGTTTGCGCAATGATTTCCCCTCTAAGTTCGGTCTGCCGCGCCAAAGCGGTATGATCTGTACGCTGGAATCGACCATCGAATTTGAGCCAGATTTCCGTAACCCGGACATACTGCGCGGACTGGATGGCATTTCCCACCTTTGGCTAATCTGGGGGTTTTCCAAAAACATGCGTGCGGACTGGTCCCCCACGGTACGCCCGCCAAGGCTGGGCGGAAACACCAGAATGGGCGTGTTCGCCACCCGCTCCCCCTTCCGCCCCAATCCACTGGGCTTATCGTGCGTGGAATTGAAATCCATCAACCTTACCACTCCAGCAAACCCCACATTGACGGTCGTTGGTGCCGATTTGATGGACGGCACCCCGATCTATGATATCAAACCCTACCTGCCGTATGCCGACAGCATCCCCTTTGCAGAAGGCGGCTTTGCCCACGACGCACCGGACGCCGTATTGACCGTGGATTTCCCAGCCAGGTGGCTATCCATGATTCCGCAGGAAAAACAGGCCACCTTGATCGCTGTATTGACTGGCGATCCACGGCCCGCCTATCAACAAGATCCAAACCGCGTGTACGGGTTTTCCTACGGCGGGTTTGATGTCCGGTTTCAGGTAGATGACAATCGACTGACTGTGGTCGAAGTCATAAAGCTTTAATCCCCACCAAAAAAACACCGGCGCAGCAACTGGGCTGCGTCGGTGTTTTTGCTATACGATCGTTACAGATTGACTTCTTTTTGGATGTAGTTCATGGCGGACTTCGTTACCAGCCTGCGCAACAGCAGCAAATCCGCCGCTGCCGCAAGTACGCATAACGCGCCAAAGATCATCGCTGTCGACACACCGAGTTTCTCGATCCAGTAGGATAGAAAACCACTGGCTGCGACCACGCCCATTCCAGCAAACATCGACAGTGACGCCATACCATTCTGCTTAATGGCCTCGGTTTCGTTCTTCCAGCTGAACTTGGGATGGCCAACATCCATCATCAGGCTGATTATCGCGGTAAAGCTTATAAACAACAGCGATAGCAGCCACCCGATCACGGCATACTGCAAAAGCGATGGGAACAGCACCGATATCAGTATCATCGACGGTAGGCTGTTGATCATCCCAACGGTCAGACCCATCATCAGCTTTGACAGCAGGAGTTGGCTGGGCGGCACAGGCAGTGTACGGTAGAACTCGTGCCGTATCCCCTCGCGGGAGACCGCTGTTCCCACCGCCATGTTCATGGCACCGGCAAAGGTAAACAGGGCTGTAAAGGCAGCCAGAATAATCGCCGTCGGTAAGGTGTCGAGCATGGGCATCAATTCGCCTAATGCGCTGAAACTGCTCGACTTTCCAACAAACGCTACGACAAACAACACCGGAAACACAATCGCTGCAGCCAGACAATTCAGCGCGTATGACGGAGACGAGAAGATTTCACGGATTTCGCGCCGGTACAGTGCCATCAGCGGCGTACGCTCTTTCAGCGTTTCCGCCCTGCGCTTGGTAGACGTATTCATGCGGACACGGGTTTCATTCTGCCGTATGGCAAGCTGTTGGTAGCGGCCGCCAAGAGCTACGGCCACTAAAACTGCCGCCCCCAGGTTGATTGCTGCAAACCCGAGCCAAGGTAGTATGGCTTCCATACCCTGCGCCGAAAGTGCCGTAGCAAACCAGCCCGCCGGTGGATACAACCTGGTAAACAAGTTCAGCGTGGATTGCTGGCTTTGTACCAGCTGGTATACCGCGCCGTTGAGAGAAGTATCGTTGCCCATGTTGGTGGTCCACTGCATTTGGAACCAGATAATCCCCGTCATGAACAGGACGCTTACAACAATCGTCAGCTTTTCGCGGTGTTTCCATAACCCGGAGATACGAATGATCGCAAAGGATAACAGCGTAATGACCGCTATGGGAAACAGCGGCATAAACAGCGACAGCAGCGTACCCATCAGATAGTAGAGTATCCCCGCCCCTGTGTGAATGCCGTACAGTATTACCGCCGGCATGCATATCACCAGTGCAATCAGGGCTTCACCAAGCCAGATTCGCATCATTTTCGCCCACAGTAGCTGGCGCGACGGAATGGGAAGCGAGGAAACGAACAGCACATCCTTGGCAAAGAACAATTCAGTCAGCACATAGAAGAAGCTGGTCACCAGCATCATCAGGGTACCAAGTGCCACCACAACGGCAAGCATGGTGGTTGGCTCGTTCATCTGCACAAAGGCGTCAAACATCATCATTTCAAATAGAATCAGGTAAAAAGCCAGCACAGCAACACCCAGCAAAACGCCGATTGTTGTGGCGACAGATTTGCGCTTGCTGCGGTCAAGACTGAAATATGTTACAGGATTCCAGGACTTGAGGCGCAGCTTGAGCAGTAATTTCGCATAAGGAAACACGCGTTACGCCTCCTTCGAAGTCAGGTCCAGGAACAAGTCCTCCAGCGTTTTCTTCTGGTCGCTCTTGAGCAGGGATTCAGTCGAGCCCTGTGCGATCAGTTTGCCGCTGCGGATAATACCGATCTCGTCACACAGCCGCTCGGCCACGTCCAGCACATGAGTGGAGAAAAACACAGTTCTTCCCTCATCGCAAAGGGTTTGCATTTCCTGCTTAAGCACATGCATGCTGGCAGGGTCCAGCCCCGTCATCGGCTCATCCAAAATCCAGATGCGCGGCTGATGAATCAAGGACCCAATCACCTGCAGTTTCTGCTTCATGCCGTGAGAAAAGCTGCGGATTTGCTGGTGAATCTCCTTTTCCAGTGAGTACAGGGGCAGCATTCTGTCGATATGCGCTTTGCGCTCGTTCTGCCCTACGCCGTACACATCGGCCAGGAAGTTTAAATACTCCATACCGGTGAGACGATCGTACATCTCAAAGCTATCAGGCACAAACCCAAACATGTGCTTGGCTTCCATGGGATTGTTTGTCAGGTTGACATCTTCCAGCCACAGGCTGCCTGTATCGGCATTGAGTATACCCGTCATCATTTTAATTGTCGTGGTTTTTCCGGCGCCGTTCGGCCCCAAAAACCCAAATACTCTACCGCTTTCCACGGTCATGCTTAGGTCGTCGACAGCCTTTACTTTGCCGCCGCCATAAGATTTAGAGACATTCTCTAAGCGTATCATACAAACACCTCCGAAAATTTACATCTGGGTACAGAATACCATAAACCAATAAAAAAGGAAGTGGATTTGCTCCACTTCCTCTGTTTTGTGCCTGAAAGCCGCATTATTGCTCCCGTTCCTGAATCACCTAAACAATATATCAATTCTTCGGATTAATTTGCTCCTTTAAATCATCAATGCCCTGTTGTTTCTGGGCACAATCAAATAGTACGATCAAAGAAACTATTTGCCTGTATAAATCATCATACCATTGTTCTAGTTTGCCTTGCTGAACTAATTGTTTAATAACTGGTTCTTCTTTCTCATTTGGAGGATGCCGCAAATCCAATGCATTAGAAAGAAATCCAACATTGCTATATAATTGTCGTAAATTGGCCTTATCACTAATATTGGGTTTTATTTCTTTCTCAAGGTATTTTGCCATCCGAACAAGTATATCGGCTTTATTAACAAGATTTCCTTCTAAAGAATTATGTCGGTATAAGAATATATCTTGGCCGAGGTTATAGCTATCGCCAACAATATCACTAGCTAAATCAGCCACTGCATCTTTAATAACTATAATATGGACGCCTTGTGAATGTCGGGCTATTTTCAAACCGCACTTCTCTACAATCGATTTAACATTGTCAATAATCGCTTGAGCTCTTACCTTGCTTTTTTCTGCAAATCGGTATCCTGATGCTTTATTATAAACAAAATTTGCAAGATTAAGGGCATACTCAAGATAAAATGCGACGAATTTCATATCAACATTATCTTTCGGGGGTCTATTCATTTTACTAAATGCTTCTTTGATGCCAGATTTTCTTTCGAATTCTCCTCTTGTTATTGTATTGTTTCTACATTTCCACTCAAGATATTCATAATCAACGATCTCGCTGAATGTTGTAGCGTATCCGTCACTCATTTCTCCAAACATCAACTCATTAAGTGAATTTATCTCGTCAACAAGATTATATTCTCTTGTCAGCCAGTTTTCCATAAAGCTTGGCATAATACACCTCCTAGCAAGAAAAAGCACCAATGTTACTCATTGGTGCTTTTTGTCCTTTTACACAGTTTCCCGGTCCTGAATCATGTCTTTGACTTTCATCAGGCGGGTCAGATTGCCGCGTTCGTTTTCATCCAGCTTCATGGTGATAAAACGAATGGTCTCCTGAAACTGCGGTATCATTACATATTCCAGCGCGTTTACCCTGCGGCGGGTTTTTTCAATCTCGTCGGCCAGCAGATCGCAGGTCTTTTCCACTTCCGCCAGCTTGATCAGCTTGGGCAGAAGATCGGCAAGGCCTTCAATAGCACCATCGAGCTGCGCTGTGGTTTCGGCCAGCCCGTAACTCAATGTGGTTTTGGACTCCTCTTCCTTGGTGGACAGCGTCGGAACATGAACGCTTAAAATACTTTTCACGCCCATATCCACGGCTATGCTGCGGGCGGGGCTTAAAAGCGCTTCTTCCATAAACGCGGGTTCCACCACGGCGCGCGCCATGGCAAAGCCGGACAAGGCAAAGCCAAGCTCAGCTTCCACTTCTTTGCGCAAGCGGTGGTTTTCACGGATAAGCGCGATAAACTGGCGTACCATCTCGTCCCGCTTGTCCTTGAGCAGCTTGTGCCCGCGTTTTGCGGTAACCAGACGGCGTTTAACACGCGTTAACTCCATGCGCGTGGGATTTACGCGCAGCGCTGCTGCCATCAGCTATGCTCCTCCTCGACTACATCGCGGGTTTCCTCAATCGTGTTATCATGCAGGTATTTATCCAGCATATCATCGCGGATACGCTTAAGCTCGTTACGCGGCAGCATGGATAGCAGCCCCCAGCCAAGGTTCAGCGTTTCTTCGATGGTACGGTTGGTTTGATAGCCCTGCGATACATACTTTTTCTCAAACTCATCTGCAAAGGCAGCGTATTTCTTATCGACATCGGTCAGTGCCGCGTCGCCCAGAATGACCGCGAGTTCCTTGGCATCTTTACCACGGGAATAGGCGGCAAACAGCTGGTTCATGGTCGCGGCGTGGTCTTCACGGGTTTTGCCTTTACCAATACCTTTGTCCTTGAGGCGGCTTAGAGACGGCAGCACATCAATTGGCGGCGAAATGCCCTTGCGGTGCAATTCGCGGCTTAGAATAATCTGCCCTTCGGTGATATAACCGGTCAAGTCGGGAATCGGGTGGGTTTTGTCGTCTTCAGGCATGGTCAGGATCGGAATCTGGGTAATCGAACCCTTTTTACCGATAACACGACCGGCCCGTTCGTACATGCTGGCAAGGTCGGTATACAGGTAGCCGGGATAGCCACGGCGACCGGGCACTTCCTTACGGGCGGCCGATACCTCGCGCAATGCTTCAGCATAGTTGGTGATATCGGTCAAGATGACCAGCACATGCATGTCTTTTTCATAGGCCAGGTATTCCGCTGCGGTCAGCGCCATACGCGGGGTGGCGATTCGCTCGATAGCGGGGTCATTAGCCAGGTTCATGAACAGCACAGCGCGTTCGATTGCGCCGGTACGGCGGAAGTCGCTGATAAAGTATTCCGCTTCTTCAAACGTGATACCAATCGCGCCAAACACCACGGCGAATTTCTCATGTGCGCCAAGCACCTTCGCCTGGCGGGCGATTTGCGTAGCAAGCTGCGCATGCGGCAAACCACTGCCGGAGAACACAGGCAGTTTCTGACCACGAACCAGCGTATTCAGGCCGTCAATCGCGCTGACGCCGGTTTGGATAAACTCGTTGGGATAGTCGCGCGCCGCAGGGTTTAGCGGCTCGCCGTTGATATCCATGCGTTTGTCGGGAATCAGCTGGGGTCCGTTATCACGGGGATTTCCCATGCCATCGAACACGCGGCCCAGCATATCCATGCTGACACCCAGTTCAATGGAGTGGCCCAGGAAACGCGCGGACGCCGTTTCAATCTGCAAGCCATTGGAGCTTTCAAACAGCTGCACCATGGCTTTGTCGCCGTTAATTTCAAGCACTTTGCCGCGCCGCAGCTCGCCATTGGCTTGTTTGATTTCCACCAGTTCGTTATAGGTGACGCCTTCCACCTGATCCACAAGCATCAGGGGGCCGACGACTTCTCTTATGGTACGGTACTCTTTTAACATCGTTTACGCCTCCCCGTCTTCTGCAATCGCAGCGATCTGGCCTGCCAGCTCGCTTTCAATATCGGTGAACTGCGACAGTTGATCTTCGGGGATGTACTTCGCTCTACCAATCTTTTCACGGACAGGCAGATCAATGACATCGGACAGGTTCGCACCGGCGTCCAGCGCCCGCTTGCCCTTTTCGTAGAACTCCAGAATCAACCCAAGCATCAGGAACTGTTTTTTGGTTGAAGTAAAGGTATCAACATCGTCAAACGCGTTCTGGTGCAGATAATCCTCACGCAGTGCACGGGCGACTTCCATCGTCAGCCTGTCCTTCCAACTGAGGGCATCCATACCGACGAGCTGAACAATTTCCTGTAGTTCCGCTTCTTCCTGCAACACCAGCATGGCGTTTTGACGCAGTTCGTTCCACTCAGGCGCGACGTTGTCGTTAAACCATGTTTCCAGGTGCGTGGTATACAGCGAATAGGACTGCAGCCAGTCAATGGCCGGGAAGTGGCGTTTGTATGCCAGCTGTGCCGACAGGCCCCAGAACACTTTAACAATGCGCAGGGTAGCCTGCGATACGGGCTCGGAAATATCACCGCCGGGAGGCGACACAGCGCCGATGGCGGAGATGCTGCCAAGCCTGTCATCACCACCCAGGCATTTAACCACGCCAGCCCGCTCGTAAAACTCTGCGATACGGCTGGACAGGTATGCCGGGTAGCCTTCTTCACCGGGCATTTCTTCCAGGCGGCCGCTCATTTCGCGCAGCGCCTCGGCCCAGCGGCTGGTGGAGTCGGCCATGATGGCGACTTTATATCCCATGTCGCGGAAGTATTCTGCAATGGTAATGCCAGTGTAGATAGACGCTTCACGCGCTGCCACAGGCATGTCGGAGGTGTTTGCAATCAGCACGGTACGCTTCATCAGGCTTTCGCCGGTGCGCGGGTCATGCAGCTCCGGGAACTCCATCAGCACGTCGGTCATTTCGTTACCGCGCTCGCCGCAGCCAACGTAGATGATGATATCGGCATCGGCCCACTTGGCCAGCTGATGCTGTACGACTGTTTTACCCGAACCAAACGGACCGGGAACCGCCGCTACACCACCGCGTGCAATAGGGAAAAACGTATCGATAACGCGCTGGCCGGTAATCATCGGCGCAGCCGGGCTTTGCTTTTCCTGGTAAGGACGGCCGCGGCGCACAGGCCATTTCTGCATCATGGTAATCTCATGCAGTTTGCCGTCTTCACTTTTCACGGTGCAAATCGTATCGGTAATGGTAAAGTCGCCGGACTTGATGTCCGTCACCTCGCCACTGATGCCAACCGGCATCATTATGCGATGCTCGACCACCGTGTTTTCTTTCACAACGCCGAGGATGACGCCCGGTGATACCGTATCGCCAGTCTTGACCTTCGGCTCAAAGCCCCATTGTTTTTCGCGATCAAGCGAAGGCACTTCCACGCCGCGGGTAATGCGGTCGCCCACCTTTTCGCGAATCTTTGTCAGCGGACGCTGGATGCCGTCGAAGATTGATTCGATCAATCCCGGGCCCAGTTCCACCGAAAGCGGTGCGCCTGTGGACTCCACCGGCTCGCCGGGGCCCAGACCGCTGGTTTCCTCATACACCTGTATGCTGGCGCGGTCGCCGCGCAGCTCAATCACTTCGCCGACAAGACGGTTTTTGCTGACGCGTACCACATCGTACATACGCGCGTCGGCCATATTCTCCGCCACGATCAGCGGTCCCGCGACCTTAACTATCGTTCCCTGTGGCATGTCTACACGTCCTCCGTAGTGTTATTTCCGAATAAAATGTCCGCGCCAATGGCTTTTTCAACGTTTGCCTTAATACGCGACATTGCATATCCGCTGGACCCTGTACTCCCCGGAATGGGGATGATAGCAACCTGCGGATCGGTTTGATAACGCATGAGCGCTTCGGTTGCGTTGGCGGCAGTGCTTTCGGTGATAAAAATCAAGCGCACGCCGCGTTTGGTGAGAGAAAACAACGCTTTGGCCGTCTCCTCCGGTGTCTCGGTGGGGATTACGGTCATTCCCAGCGCTTTAAAGCAGAGAACGGCGTCGCGCTCGCCGACGGCTCCCATTCGGATATCAGCCATTCAACTCACGCACCCTTTCCTGTACGGCTTCATCGGGGAAGCTGTTTTTCTTGCCCGTTAAAATCAGCCGAACGTTTGCGGCTTCCCGCTGCCGCTGCAGCAGATACGAAAGCAGCATTTCAATGCACGCCGTATCATAACGATAGGGCTTGAACATCGCAAACAGTGCGTCATCGGCTACCTTTTCAAAATACGGCAGCTTCTTAGCATCCATTACCGCGGCCTGCGCCGCCTGCTTGACTGCCATACCATACACGCCCACCAACCGCACCAGACGCTCGTTGTCTGCAAAGCCGTTTACAAAGCTGCGAATCGCAATTTTGCCGCCGGGCAGTGCCAGTGCTTCAAAATAAGCAGCGTCTTCTTTCATGGCGCGTACCCGCAGAAGCATCGTCAGGTTGAGCAAATCGGCTTTCGCCTGAAAATAGCGGTACGCCAGCGAGCTTTCCTTGCCCTCCAGGTTCTTGAAAATCTGGCGGTACATGGCCTGGTCGAGCATGACATCCACCAGCAGGGGGTCAAACTCTACTGCAATGCGCTTTTCCAGCTTTTTCAGCCCTTCGGCAAGCTCTGTGGGAAGCAAGGCATAGCTGCGGTCAGCTACGCAGTGTTTTAACATGTCCACATCCAGACTGCCGTTGGGCGACAGAAACTCCGGCGCGTGCGCCAGATGACGGGACTTAATCAGCACTTTCAGGTTATGCACATCATAGCGCAGGAAAAAGCAGTCCGTCATTTTCGTATCGGTTGTGACAGCTTTAATCAGTTCGCAGGCTTTGCGGACATGGTTGTCGGCTACAGACTGAAAATCCGCCTGTTCTGCCCCGGCAAACCCGATATCCGCCAATACGCGCTGCGCTTCCGAAAGCTGCGGTGCGGCAAATAAGCGCTCAATCTGCGCTGTGTGCAACTCGGACCGCCTAAGTACGCCGACCCGTCCGCACGCATAGGCTATGCTCATCTGCGGCATGCGTCATCCTCCGTTTTGGAATCATTCATCAAACAGTACCTGCGCGGCGGCCTGTTCCAGTTCGGCCCGCGCTTCGTCCAGCAGGGCAGTAAAGCTAATGCGTACCTGCGCGCCTTTGTGCGACAAAATTACGCCCGCGTACCCCGCTTCGCGCTCGGATTGCAGGGTCAGCTCTGCGGGTTTCCCCGCCGCTTTCAGCGCTTGATTGGCGTCTGCCACAAAGGCATCGTCCAAAAAGTCCGCATGCTCTGCGCCGACAATCAGCGTTTCCGTACCGGCGGCATACTCTGCAATTTTGCGCAGATAGAAAGCGCGTTGCTCCCCTGCCTTGGTTTGTTCAAGCTTATCCTTGGCCAGGGCAAAGGCTTCGTCAATGACTGAACGTTTTAACGCAAGCATTGCTTTGCGATTATCCAGTTCCGCCATACGGTGCATACGCTCTTCCAGCTGCTGGCTTTCCTGTTCAGCATGTGCGAGCATGGTCTTCTTTAGCATATCGCGGGTCTGCTGCGCTTCCAGTGTCATGGCCTTCGCCTTTTCCTGGGCGTCGGCCAACACCTTCTGCGCGGCATCCTTAGCGTCCTGTTCGATTTTTGTTAAAATCGCCTGTGCGTCCATTGCACACTCCTTACAGTTGGATGGCGTTGACCACCAGGAAGCTGACCAGCAGCGCGAGAACCGCATAGGTTTCGACCATAACGGTCATTGTGATGCCCTTACCGCTCATTTCCGGACGTTGCCCAGTCATGATCATGGCAGAAGCGGCCACTTTACCTTGCTTTGCGCCGGAGAAATAGCCCACAAACCCGATCGGCAGACAGCCCATCAGGATGCCCATTCCCTGGTACAGGCCCACAGCGGCCATGGTGCCGCCTAGCACGTTGGTGTTGATCAGCACGATAACGGCGATCAGGAATCCGTAGATACCCTGCGTGGCCGGCAGCAGCTGGAGCACGAGGAGCTTGGAGTTCACTTCGGGGTTTTCCGTGGAGACTCCCGCGGATGTTTCGCCGGCGATACCCACGCCCTTGCTGGAACCCATACCTGCACCGATGACAGCAATTGCTGCGCCGAGAAGAGCCAGAATTTGACCGATTGACATATTGGTTTCCTCCTACCGTGTGTTGAAAGTCGTGTTTATCTTCACGTCAGGACTTTTGCGCGTCCCGAACATAAACATACCGAGATGTTTCTGACAGCGGCATAAACGGTTTGCCGCCGTCTTCGTAGAACTTGGAAAAGAATTCGATGTATTGCAGGCGGCAGCTGTGCACATACGCGCCCAGTGTATTAATGGCGGCGTTGAACAGATGCCCGCCCACGAACAATACTGCACCGATAATGATGCCGAAGATACCCGATTGCATGACCATGCCGATCAGTATGTTGATAACCATGCCGATTACGCCCGTTGCAAGGCCCATACCGAACAGGCGCATGTAGCTGAGCAGATCGCTGATCCAGCCTGTAATGCCGTACATCGCGCCCAGACCGCTGATGAGCCGTTTGAACGGGTTGTTACTCTTATGCCGTCCGGCAGAGTAAATTACAATCAGTACACCGGCAATCGCCATCCACTGTCCGATGGCCGAACCCAGAATGAGCATCAGGCCCAGACCAACCATGATCAGCGCCCAGCTGAGCTGGTCGTATACGGCGTCCATCACCTTTTTGTCGCGGATGTTTATATACGCGCCGACGAACAGCCCCGTAAACAGGTGCAGTGCACCCAGCGCGATACAGACGATCATCACCGGCATTGCGTTTCGTACCGGATCGAACACCGATGGGAACGGCGCAAAGCCAAACCATGAGTTGTACATCGCGCCCCAGAACAGCGACGCGATACCCGCAGCCATCAGTATCCACAGCATTCTGCGGGTGCCGGGGGCGGGTTTACGTATAAAGATCAGAATCGGAATCAGCAGCGCCATCATCAGGCCATAGCCTGCGTCCGAGATCATCATGCCCATGAAGTTGACGAAGAAGGGCATCATGATGGTGGTCGGGTCGAAACTGCCGAACTTGGGCAGGGCGAAGCCCGACACGATGGATTCAAACGGCGTGGAAATCTTGGGGTTATGCAGCAGCACCGGGGGTTCCTCACCCTCCTGGGGATCGTAGAAATCCAATGCAACGGTTGACGATACTTTTTTCAGCGTTTCTTCTGCCTTTTGCATCATCGGGGCGGGAATCCAGCCCTGCAGGAAGAAGGTTTTATCCGATTCTGTCAGCTGCTTCGCAGCTTGCAGGCGATCACGTTTGGAAGCGAGCAGATCATACAACTTACGCAGTGTATTCATGTGCTCTGCCAATGCCTGAATCTGCTTGTTGGTTTCCGCGCGTTGCTGTTCAATATCAGCCTGTTCTTTGTTCAGCGCTTCAATCCGCTCGGCGGCTGTCTCGTACACGTCCCGCAGGTTGATCTGCGCAAAGCCCAGCTCTTTCAGCTTGGGTAACACGGTATCCTTGCAGGATTTGTGCATAACAATGTAAATATAGGCTTGGTCACGCTGCTGGGAGACCTCCTGTAAGTAGCACAGGGGCGGAATCTCGCCTTCGGCCAGCCAGCTGTCCAGCGCTTCTTTTTGCACAGTGCCAATCATTTGCAATGTGGTTTTGGTATCACGCACCGTATGCAGGGGCACTTGCAGGGTTTGCCAGGGCGTAAGCTGCTCCATTGCCGCGTCAATCCTTGCGGACTGACCGCGCAAATCGCCGGCTTTGCGTTCATAGCGTTCCAGCTTGTGAATGGTCTGCAGCGCCGCCGGAAGCTCCTGTAGCGTTTCCTCGGCTTCCTGCTCGTCAATCGTCGGCTTATCGCTTAAAAACGGTTGTTTGACCGTATCATAGCGATGCAGCTTTGCAATCGCCCATTCAATGCGCGTTAGCGTTTCCTCCACAGACGGGAGTTCGGCCTCCACCTGTGCAGGATTGAAGGTTTTTTCGCCCGTTTCCTGCTGGGTGATCTGGAAGCTTTGCAGTTTCTGCAAGGCGCGCAGCAGCGCATGCTTGTCACGCTGAAGCGCAAGCATGTCCACATGCTTCATCTCAACGATCGCCATTGCTCCAGATCCTTTCAAAAATCATTTCCGCTGCTTTATCCAGGTTTTTACGCGCAGAGACAAGGCTTTCCTCCTGCGAGGACTGCACCTGCGGACCTTTGTCCTCTATGCTCTTTTCTACATCCTTGCGCTTGTTGTCAAGAATGGTTTGATACTGTGTCCGGTTTTCAAGCGAAGCCTTGCGGTCCTCCGCTTTGATCTGCGCCTCGGTTTCTTTAATCAGATCGCGCGCTTGCTGCTGGGCGGCCTGCAGGGTTTGGTCTGCGTTCTCCTCCGCCTGCTGTACCGAAAGAAACAGTTCTTGTGCCATAGTTACTCCTTTACGATGGGCCGTTATTTCGTGCCGAAAAGCCTGTCACCTGCGTCGCCCAGGCCGGGTACGATATATCCGTGATCGTTCAGGTGATCGTCACAGGCGGCAATAAATACATCAACATCGTCGTGGTCTTTCTGAATGCGCTCAATACCTTCAGGCGCGGCAATCAGGCAAACCAGGTGGATGTTTTTGCAGTTGCGCTGCTTTAAAAACGTAATTGCGGCCGATGCACTGCCGCCTGTTGCCAGCATGGGATCGAGTATAAACAGTTCCCGTTCTTCGCTGTCTACAGGCAATTTGCAGTAATACTCCACAGGTTGCAGGGTATCCGGGTCACGGTACAGGCCTATATGGCCGACACGCGCCGTGGGAATCAACTTTAGAATGCCTTCCACCATGCCAAGACCGGCGCGCAAAATGGGAATAATGCCGATTTTGTGTCCGGCGAGCATTTTGGTTTTCATCTGGCAGATCGGGGTTTCCACGTCCACTTCCTCGGTGGGTAAGCCGCGAGTAACCTCAAACACCATCAGCATGGAAATTTCTTCTAGCAATTCGCGAAATTCCTTCGCGCCGGTATTTTTATCGCGCATGATAGCCAGCTTATGCTGAATCAGCGGATGATCAAAGATGTGGATTTTGCCCAAGGTATGTCCCCCTTTAAACATTTTGGCAGACGATACAAGGTTTTCAACTTATACCCATCTATTCTACCCCATATAAAAACGCTTGGCAATACGATTTCCCAAGTCAATTTTGTATTTCATCGGTATTCGCGTTAAATCGTGAACGCAATTTAATGATATACGAAATACGATCAGTCTTGCCCGGCTGCGAAGATAATATCATCCCGCAGGCGGTACAACGTCGCCCCGCGTTTGGGATGGCAAAAGGCTTCTACGAACCAGTCGATATTTTTCTCGGCCTCAAACTGTACCTTCCCGTAGCGCACGCCATCGCGCTTTTCACCCTTCATGTTGGAATCCGTCCAGCGTACGGTTTGAAATTCAGGATCATAATTTTCAATAAAAACAAGGCTGTGTGCACCGACACCATAATAGTAATCTGCTGACATTTGGAAATAATCGCCGCGCTCTACCTGCATCATAAATTCGCGGGCAATTTCTTTGTTTTCATCCTTGGACAAGCTGGAATCATAACGAAACTCGGCTGCTACAACAAACGGATTGCCCTGTGAGGCAGAAATGTCCTCCCACACCTGACCGTAGGCAAAGTCCACGCATTCATCCGGCGGAAGATTGTTGGGGATAATCAGCGGCACATCCGGATAGGCGGCCATGCGGTAGGGTTGCGCTGTTTGCGTAAATAAATGCACGGTAAAGTTCTTGCAAACATAAATGTCACCGGCGTACTGTGCACGTTGCAGGCGATTGTTTGCTTTGTCATACAAAGTTTCCGCTAAGTTGATAATATCATCAATAAACGCGTCTCTGGCCTCAGATTCGGCCAAAGCAACGCTCATCCCACCGCACAGTAAAACAACCGCTACAGCAGCAGCGGCTGTTTTTTGTATCCATTTCGTAAAACGCATGTTAATACTCCAAATCTTCAAATCGTCTGCAAATACAATATTTGGAGATCGCGCTGTTTTGCGCACTTCGCACATAGGTACACAGCAGATCGCGGATAAACGGCGGCAGCGAACGGTCGTACTTGATCTCCAAAATAATACGCTCGTCACCAATCGGCGGCACCGTTGGCACAAAGGGGTTGAACAACTCCGTGGAGTTAACCCCAGTGCGCAGTTGTTTGTCAAAGGTTACGCGAACCTCGTCGACCGGGTACAGGTACGCCTCCCGTACATAGTCGACAATCACCACGGGGTGTAAAAGGTGCAATGTCATCTCCCGAAACATATCCTGCAATAAGCCCGATCGCGTTCTTTCCAGCCCTGTCGGGTCGCCCGCTATCAGCTGCTCGGCCAGCGTTCTGGGAATGGAAATGGCGCGTTTGGAGATCAGGTTGCCGATTTTGGATTTGCACTCCATGCGGATCAGCTCGTCCGACATATTGTAAATGCGCAGGCGATATTTATCGCGGTCGCGCACACCATTAATCTTGTCCAGCAGCGCCTGGTTGTTATAGGCATCAAAGTACAGCGAACGGATATGATACTCATTGTGCTCCGGGTCGCCGTTGGGGTCGCGGAACAATACGCGGTCGATGGCGCGCGACAGGAGATTGTACTCCATCTGGTTGATATAGAATTTCATTTCATGCCGCAGTGGCAGCGCAACAGCCAAGTGTGTTTATCTCCTCTCAACCAAGTAGCAGGCAAACGGGATTGTGTCCCCTACACCCCTACATCGCTTTGGCAGGCAACCAAAGTCGCATCGTGTACGCCTTCGATGTCGAGCATACGGGTGACAATCTCGTGCCTATCACTCAGGCGCACTTCGTAGGTCATTTCGGCACCGGCGCGCGTCAGGGATTTAGAACGCAGTTTAAAGTTCTTGGAAGACCGGCTAAGCCCCGTTTTAATGGCCGGTTCTGCGTACTCATCATAATGGATGACCAGTAGATAGGAGTTGGGATTGTTGAATTTGATAAACGACAGCACAAACATCAGCACACTGATGCACAGCACCGTAATCAGCGCCACCAGATACAGCTGCGCACCCAGCAGGATGCCCATCGTCAGCGCCCAGAACATATAGGCCGTATCCATCGGGTCTTTCACGGCGGTACGGAAACGCACAATGGACAGTGCGCCGACCATACCCATGGAAAGTGCGATATCGCCCTTGATGACCATAACCACCGGGGTGGTAATCAGCGTGAGCATAATCAGCGTGATGGCAAACGTCGGGCTATAGAGCACACCCCGATAGGTTTTGCGATAGACGATTGCAATGACCATACCGATCACGAATCCCAGCCCCAGTGCCAGGAACAGATCGCCGGGCACGATATCCTTAAACTGTGCTGCCAGACCTGTATTGCTGACGATATCCGTAATGCTGGTCAGCTGCATAAGAGATGAAATCATGGCGTATTCTCCTTCTTGAAATCAATTGCCTAGTATCATAGTTCGATACCGGTGGCATGTCAACCTTGTATGCTTAACCCCACTTCTTGCCTTCGGTTACATCCGCATCATCAGGCAGAGGCGGTTTATCGCCAAAATATGGAATCATTTGCGAATTTGAGAGACCAAATTGCTCTTGGATCATTTCATAAAAGTATGTCGGTCGCTTTTTCAGCACATTGCGTAAGCGATCCAATCGCTGGTTCCAGTACCGTATCGCCCCTTCCGGTGTAACAGGATTATCAAATGTAATCGCTTTATCGGTTTCCTCTGCCCAGCGCGCGAAATGCAAGGTCATCTCAGGTTCGATTCTGGCGACCATCACATCTAGCTCCTGCAACATGAAATCGGTAGTAAACAGCTGATATATCTCGCCAAGTCGTGTCAGGAACTTATCCCGCATTTCATCATTTTCTAACAGTTTACGGATGAGTGTATTATCAATGCGCTTGTCACCAGCACCTTTTTCCTTTAGGTAGCTATAGGGGCTATTAAACCCACTGTTAAACAGACCATAATCCAAATCATAAATAATCCACTTCCATTTGCTTCCTTCAGCGTCCAGCTTATAAAAGCGAATATTACCCGCATCAGAGTTGCCAAAGAACATCTCAAACGCAAAATAGTCAAAATAGTTATCCACGTCAATATGATCCAAGATATATTGCAAATCTTCGGCATTCTTGCCTGGTGAAAGCGTTTTTACTTTACTGATCATAGCCCTGTATTCTTTATTGGAACCGAAAACCACCGATCCGCTGGATTGCAATATGTCCATGCCGTCGGCTTCTTCAAGACTCAATCCTTCATGCTGGGCAACAAAATACCGATCCACGCGCTCTCGCATATTATAATGGCCCCAGTATGCACCATTTAAGTAGACCGCCACGGGTCTCCAGGCTTGATAAATCAATGTGGTCGGCGTATCCGAACTCGCATTGAAACGATCAATCAGATGATCCTGAAATCCGTCTATTAGTCGGGTCCATGCTGTATCGTTGCCACTGGAACGAAGCACAAACCTCTTATATTCCGTAAAAGGACGATCTTCAAACAAGGTTGCTGCAAATACCTTTTCTCCATACTTGGATTTAGCTTTCAGCTTGAAAGATTTTTGCGGCATATCCAAACTGAAGTCTCCTTGCAGTTTAAACTCCATACCCTGATCAAGCAGCTGTGTACCATCTTCCAAATAAAGCTCAACATTGCCCGGGCTTGCAGGTTCTGACTCTTTCACCTGACGGTAAATAGTATTTTTAAAGGGTATCTTTTCTTTAATGACATTATTGCCTATCGTCAGCATTCCGGTTTCTGGATTCCACAGGTTGTCGGGTTCAGTTACAATGCTCACAACGGGCAACTGGTGGTAAACATTGACCAGATAGGTTTGCGTAATCACCTGACTGGGCTGTAGTAAGCCGGTCGGGTCGAACGCGCGGGCTCTAAGGGGCGTAACGCGGTTAAACGAAAGTACCTCGCCGGGTGAGTACGGCGTGGCATTGGTGGTCGGCGTGGAACCATCGGTGGTGTAGTAAACGCTTGTATTGGCCGGAACGTTAATGGTTAGCTCAACGGTGCCTGTATATTCACCGCCGTTTTGTGAAAACGACGGACTGCTTACATAGCCATAGTACCCCTGCCCGTTTTCGGCAGCGGGTGTCGGTGCGGAATAGTAGTAAAAGCCCGCATATCCTTGCGAGCGACCGTAACTGTCATCGGTAGGTAAATCGGAAGGAACCGGAACTCTGTCCAGCACCTTGCCGCTGGGATCACAAAAAGAAACCACGGAAGTAGCGGTTTTTGCAAGGCTGAAATTGGTATGAAACTGATAATAGCTTGAAAGTTCGGGTTGGCTGTCACAAATAATTACTTTGTACTCGCCGGGTTCGATGACTGCTCCCTGGGGGAATTGCCATTTGCGGGGTCTACCAAGGTTGTCGCTTAAGCCATAGTTGGAAAGGTCGACCGCATCGGCGGACGCGTTGTACAACTCGATATAGTCGGCTGTCAAACCCGTCACGCCGATGGGTGCGCTACTGTTGGATGTCATCACTTCGGTAATATACACGCCTGTGGGGTTAAACGCGCGGATCAGCTGATCCACTTTGCTTTGCCCATCCGGTGTGTTGGGGTTACCGGGGGTTGCTTGCTGGAAGAGGGTCCATGCTCCATTCTTATCCAGGCCCACAGAATAGTCAACCGGTACGTTTTCAACGGTGACCCTGTCGATCAATCGGCCTGCGCTGTCGCTTAATACAACGGTTTCACGCTCTGCGCTGATGGAGAAGTTCGTGTGTGGTATGCCGTTTTGCTGCATTTTGTCTTTGCCGGAGCAATAGATGAGGTAATACCCATGCGGCGAGACGGCGGCGTTGGACGGGAACTTCCATTTCAACGGTTTGTTTTCTTTGTCGCTTAAATAGTACCCTGCCAGCGACACGGTTTGGTCGGTCGCATTATACAGCTCGATCCAGTCTACAATCTCGCCTTCATCATCCGGGATACCCACTTTGGGGTCGGGGGCAATTTCGTTGATAATCAGCGCACCGGTTTCGCGGGCGTTGTTAGCGCGGTATGCCAGAAAGCCTTCCTCGCTGTTGATGAAGCCGGGGCTGTAGAAGTCCGTAATCTCGTACACCCTGCTGCCTTCTTGAGTAATACCCGTCAGCGCATAGCTCTGATCGGCAACCATGGTCGGCACAGCCAGCTGATCAATCAGGTACAAGTCCGGATCGTAGAGATAGAGTGTCTCCCCTACGGACGAGATTTTAAACTTTCCGTGGAATGGCAAAGCAGGATCCAGCTGATAGCTGTTGGTGGCAAACACGATAACGAACTCGCCCGCTTTCAGCACATAGGACGGGAACGGGAATGTAATGCGGTCGCTGCGGTTGGTGATCATCACACCTTCCAGGTCCAGGTCCGCGCCGGTGCCATTATATATCTCCACCCAGTCCGAAAACTCTCCGTTTTCATCGGGCACGGCGGTGGAGTTGGCCGACATTACCTCGCTGATGACCAGTCCTTCGTAGGCAGTTTTGCCAATCTGGCGGCCTGCCTGCTTGGGGAAGATGACATACATCAGCGCCAGAAGCGCAACAAACAACACGATGAGCGGCAGGATGGACAATAGTTGAGATTTACGCTTGCGTGGCGCGTAATCCTTGGTCGGCCGTTTCCTTTGCTGCTCGCTAGGGGGCATTGTCTTCCCTCCTTATCCATTGACTTTTCACAGTCAGCAATTAACAGAATTATAACACATCAGACCTTGTCTGCCTACCGCAGAAAAGGCTGATTTCAGTCAATAGCTGTAAATTATGTGCTACGTACGATAGGTGCTTTATTTCTCAATCGCGTGGCGAATTAGCTGTACAAACAACGGGTGCGGGCGGTTGGGACGTGACAGGTATTCCGGGTGATAGAGCACCGCGCAGTAGAACGGATGCCCCGCAAATATAAACGCCTCGGCATGCTTTCCGTCCGCGCTTTTGGCGCATAGCGTAAGCCCCGCTTCCTCCAGCTTACCCACATAATCCGGATTCACTTCGTAGCCGTTAGAATGGCGCTCCCGCGCCGTATCCGCGCCGTAGGCGTTTTGCAATGTGCCGCAGGTTAAAGTAATCTCCTCGCCACCCATTCGCAGCAGGGGTGCTTCGGTGCCGTTTAGCTTGCGGTCTTCCGGCAAGTATATGACGGGATTTGGTGTCGCGGGATCAATCTCGACGGAATTTGCATCCGGCATATCCAGTACATCCTGCACGGCTTCAACCAAGGTCAGTTGCATGCCAAGCCCGATTGCCAGAACCGGAATCCTGCTCTCTCTTGCAAACCTTGCCGCGATCATCACACCCTCCGCCCCGCGCGTTTCATAACCGCCCGGCAATAGAAATGCATCAAAGGCGGCCAGCATCTGGGCGGATGTTTCGTCGTCCAAATCCTCGGCGCTGATAATAGAAATATCAGCCAGTACACCCTCGGCTAAGGCTGCGTGGTGCGCCGCTTCCATCACGGATAGGTACGCGTTGGGCGAATCCGGGTATGCACACACCAGCGCAAGGTACACCGTTTCGGTTGCGGCAGCTTTGCGCTTTAGCATCGCATTCCACTCAGCAAGGTCCGCACCCGGATCGCTTAGTTTCAGTTCGTCCAGCACAATTTGAGCCAAACCCTGTTTCTCCAGGCTGATGGGCAATGCATAGAAGCTGTCGGATTCCGGATTTTGAATCACATTCTGCGTTTTCACATTGCAAAACAGCGCTACCTTTTCTCTGGCTTCGGTCGTCATCGCCTTTTCGGTGCGGCATACGATGACATCCGGCTGGATGCCCATGGAGCGCAGCACCTTAACGCTATTTTGAATCGGCTTGGTTTTCAGCTCTCCTGCCGTAGCAATAAACGGCATCAGCGTGACATGAATATAACAGCAATCGCTCAGACTATCGCATACCCAGCGCATCTGGCGGATAGCCTCGACATACGCCATGACCTCCATATCGCCGACTGTGCCGCCGATTTCCACAATTTGAATATCCGCGCCGGAGTTTTCGGCCACTTCCTGAATACAGGCCTTGATCTCATCAGTCACATGCGGAATGGCCTGGATTTTCGCACCTTCGTACCCCCCGCGCCACTCCTTTTCCATGATACGGCGGTGAATGCGCCCCGTGGTATAGCTGGACTCCCCGGAAAGCGTTACATCGACTATGCGCTCGTAATGCCCAATGTCCAGATCGGCCGCTGTACCGTCGTCGGTAATAAAGCTTTCACCGTGTAAAAGCGGGTTCATCCGCGACGGTTCCGCATTATAATAAATATCCAGTTTTAGCAAATTGGTTTTATACCCGCGTGCATGCAGCAGCTTTCCCAGCGCCGCTGCCGTAATGCCTTTACCAATGGAGGATACCACGCCGCCTGTGATAAAAATATACTTCATATTCAGCCACTCCTTACTCCTGCATATCCATCACTAACAGCTTGGGCAGGGTATCCAGCGTTTCCTTTTTCACTGTATACTCCATCAACGGCTCCGTGCACGCGCCTACCAGCGCTAAAAAGTCGGTCACGGGCGCGATGCCAAGATCCTCGCTGAAGCGGGTTTGATAGTGCATGGGCACGGTCATGCGCGGGGATAGCAACTCCACACATTGCGCGGCGCGTTTGGCATCCAGCGTAAAGGTACCGCCCACCGGCACAAACAGCACATCCGGCTTGCCAATGGCTTCCAGCTGCGCTTCATCCGGCAGGTGCCCTAAATCGCCCAGGTGCACCAGACGAACGCCCTCGGCCTCAATCACATACACGATATTCTTCCCCCGCCGAACGCCAACGTGGTTATCGTGAAACGTGGGTATGCCGGTGATTACCACATCGTCTTGCAGCAGGTAATACCCCGCCTCATCCAGTACAGACGGCTTGCCCACCACAATTTCAAGTGCATTGTGATCATAGTGGTGATGACTGATGGACACAATGTCTGCACGCAGTTCCCGCCGCGGATAGCGGCAGAACTTATTGTACGGGTCCGTCAAAATCACTGTGCCAGAGTCCAGCGTCACGGTAAACAGAGAATGCCCGAAATAGCGAAGTAGCATAACCGTACCTCCTATAGCTGCTTATCAATCCAAACATGAAAAACATTCTCAAGGGCCGAGGGTAAGGGTTTACCCTGGCGCAAGCGCTGCGCACAGTGTGCCTGCAGCTTTGGAACAAGCCTGATTAATTCATCTCTGTCGGTATAACGCTTCAATACGCTGCGAAGCAAGGGCAGCGGCTGGTGTTCAAACCCAGCCGGATGCAAGTGCAATAGCCTAAGCAGCGCGTATACGCCGTGCAGCGCTTCATCCCGGGGAAACACCACCGGTTGCTGCGGCGTGAATGTACTCAATAGGGTTTTCCAGCGCTCCGGCTGTATGTCAATCAAAAGCAGGTCGCTGGGATCAGCCGTGGCGGTAAAACCGTGTTGCAATAATGCCTGCCGGATGCCGATAAGCGCATCCCGGGACACTCTGCGAGGTATATCACTGACAAATAGGTGTGTATCCTGCCCGTACAGGCGTAAAAATCCGCGTTCGCCCAGTAGGGTACGGATCTCCTCTGCCGGCAGTGGCGTACTCATGTGCTCTTCTTGCGCATGAAGTGGTAGTTCATATTGTGCATCGCCGCAAACTGGTTACCAAGATCCAGCTGATACTGCAAGGCAATCTCCCCGCCGTCGCGGTCGACAGTATAGGCCGCTTTGGTACAAAACACAGCCATATCCATGGCACCGTACGGGGTGCGATAGCGGCTTTCAAAGCGTTTGCCCTTTTCAAAAACCATATCGGCTTCAATGGTACCTTTGCGGTTCATGGAGATCACATCGTTTTTCATAGCGATCTCTACCTGATGCGGTGGCGCATCTTCGTCGATGCTTTCTTCGTACCGGATGACATAGCCGTCCGCGTTTTTTTCCAGTTCGCCGGTTGTGATCAGGCGCATGGAATCTTCCGCCTGTCCTTCGGCGGTAAACCGTGCATCCAGCGAAATGAGAATCGGGACTCCTTTGGACGCGTTCATTGCCATCCTCCAAAAACCTGTTATAATAAGTTCAATATAGCACATGAAGGGGCTGCGCGCAATGCTCAAGCTTACCGCCCGGGCCAAGATCAACTGGTCGCTGGATATTCTGGGGCAACTGCCAAACGGTTACCACCGGATGGATATGCTGATGAGCAACATAAGCCTTGCCGATACTTTAACCTTTTTCCCGCAGGAAAGCCTTACGCTCCGTATTGAGGGCAGCGGCGGCCTGTCGGTTGAAGATAATCTTGTGCTGCGTGCCGCCAGTGCCTTGCAGGAGGCTGCCGGTTTCGCAGGCGGCGCAGAGATTGTTTTACACAAGCGAATTCCCCACGGCGCAGGGCTTGGCGGCGGCAGTGCCGATGCCGCGGCTACACTGGTCGGTCTAAATAAGCTGTGGAAACTGGCCCTTTCGCAAGACACATTGCATGCGCTGGCACAGTCGCTTGGTGCGGATGTTCCCTTCTTTTTAACGGGCGGGTTTGCACGCATCGGCGGTTTTGGCGAGGAAATTACCACCTTGCCGCCTTTGCCGGAGATTCCGCTTGTTATCCTGCAGCCGTGCGGTCCGCAGCCGACCAAGGATGTTTTTACCCTGTTTGATACACTTGTAAAAGTTACGCATCCCGATACAGTTTCAGCGCAGCACGCTCTGCTTGCCTCGGATTTTATCGCGTTTTCCAATGCATCGGGCAACGTACTACAGCAAGCATTGGAACCACAGAAACCACAAATCAGCGAGGGCATTGCGGCCTTATATGCCTGCGGTGCCGCCTATGCGGCAATGTCCGGCAGTGGATCGGCCGTCTTTGGTGCCTTCACGGACGAATCAAGTGCCCTTTCCGCACAAAGAACCTTGAAAAAGCGCTGGAAAAGGTGCCGGGCTTGCCACACAGACTCTACAAGCATCACGGAGGAATAGTATGCAATTACGCGCCTTAGCCATCCACGATATTTCCTGCGTGGGCCGCTGCTCACTCACAGTCGCCCTGCCGATTTTATCGGCGACGGGCATCAATACCTCGGTCATCCCCACTGCGCTGCTGTCCACGCATACGGGCGAATTTACAGGATACACGCACCTGGATTTATCCGATCAACTTGCGCCTATCACAGCCCACCTGGCCACATTGGGTCTGCATTTTGATGCGTTTTACTCCGGCTATCTGGCCTCCGCCCAGCAGGTGGCGCTGGTTTCTAATACCATTGACAAGCTCTGCGACGATCAAACGCATATCTTTGTAGACCCCGCGTTTGCCGATCACGGAAAGCTGTATTCGCACATGGGCAAAGATATGCCCGCGCAAATGCGAACGCTCTGCTCCCGCGCACGCACCATCGTCCCTAACTTCACCGAAGCTTCTTTCCTGCTGGATAAGCCCTATCTGGAGCACGGGTATGATGAGACCTATGTCCAGCAACTGGCAGCAGAGCTTGCCGCACTAGGCCCGGAAAGCGTTGTGATTACAGATATACGTATCTGCGCCGGGCAGACGGGAATCGCCGTATACCAGAAAGCAAATCAGGCATTTCACCTGTTTTACAGGCCCAAGTTTGATGGTGTATTCTTTGGCACGGGTGACGCATTCGCAAGCTTCCTGATTGCCTGTGTGTTAAGCGGTCAGCCACTGCAGCAAGCTGCCCAAACGGCTCTGGATTGCACGCACGAAGCCATCAGCTTAACGCTGGCAGACGGCGAGCCCCTGCGCTACGGCGTACAGTTTGAGCGTGTACTGCCTACGCTACTCAAGCTGCTGCAACCATAACAATGAGCGCATAACACCCCTTGCACTGCAAGGGGTGTTATTTTGTAGGAAATGCTATCATCCCCTGCACGATGCAATGCTACAGCAGATTTGGCAAGAACGTTACGATTTGCGGAAAGGCGATCAGCAGTGCAATACAGGCCACAAGTGCCATCACAAACGGCCAAACCCCTTTGAAAATCGTCTCTGTCGGTATATCGCCGGCAACACCTTTGACAATAAATACGTTCATCCCAACGGGCGGTGTAATTACGCCCATGGCAACCACGAGAACGATGATAACGCCAAACCAAATCGGATCATAGCCTAGCGTGGTCACGGCAACCGGATAAAAGATGGGAATCGTCAGCAGTATCAAGGCCAAAGCATCAATAAAACAACCGAGAATTAAATACACAACCAGAATCACGCCGATGATGGCAAAGGACGGCAGCGGCAGCCCGGCAGCCCATTGCGCTAAAAAGATCGGCAAACGGCTTACCGCAATAAACCGGCCAAACACCATTGCTCCTGCAACCATCAGCATAATCATGGCGGTTGTACGCACAGCATCGATCAATGACTTTCTAAGCTTGGCCAGGTTCATGTGTTTTCTAAGCACGGTAACAAGCAGTATACAGGCTGTGCCAATCGCGCCCGCTTCCGTAGGCGTAAACCATCCGGCAAACAGCCCGCCGAGTGAAAACAGGAAGATGAATATGACTTCAAACAGGCCGCCACCCAAAGACTGTACTCTTTCCTTCCATCCAGCCTTTACGCTGACGGGACCAACCGATGGTGTGCGCTTAACAACGATATAAATGGCCAGCATATAAAACAACATCAGTAAAATGCCGGGGATAATCCCTGCAATGAAAAGCTTGCCGATTGATTGCTGAGTCGCAATCCCATACACAATGAAGATTACGCTGGGCGGTATAATAACGCCTAACGCGCCTCCTGCGGCAATGCTTGCCGAAGACAGCGAATCATCATATCCGTACTTGCGCATTTCGGGAAGCGCGATCGCGCCCATGGTTGCGGCTGTTGCGGTGTTCGATCCGCAAATGGCACCAAAGAGTGCGCAGGCAGCCTGTGTAGCCATCGCAAGCCCACCCGGTTTGTGCCCCACCATTTTGTGAGCAAAGCGAAACAGCCCCGCACCAATGCCGGAATAGTATGCAATAAACCCCATCCAGATAAACATGGGGATAACGCTTAATGAGTAGGACGAAAACGTACTATATATCTCTGTCGGCAGTAAACTAATAGCGGCAGGGAAAGAAATAATCGTGCCAAATCCCAGAAAGCCCGATATGAGCATGGCAAACGAAATCGGCACTTTCAGTGCAATCAAGACGAGCAATAATAGAATACCGAACAGACCAACCAATTCAGGACTCATTTTGATTTTTCCTCCGAACGGTTTTATAAATATCCAAAAGGAGCACAGCCAACAAAAACGCAAACCCAACCCCGGCTACATAGACAAAGAGATAGAATGGGATTTTGGTCGTCGGCGAGACTTCGCCAGCCAATGCCAGCTTGTTTGCATACTGGAAAATGCTAACGGTAACGCCACCCATCACCAGGCATGAAATTCCGCCGCAAATGATTGCTATCATCCTTTGCAGGCCGGGTTTCATTTTGTTGACGATAAAATCAATGGCAATGTGCCCCCCCACAACGGCGCAATAGGCAAGGCCGAAGCTGATTACAACAGCTGTGAGTATACCAACCCACTCATACGTGCCCAGCAGCGGGCTGCCAAATACCTTGCGCAATATTACATTGAGCGTAACGATGGCCATACAGGCGAATAAAAGCCATCCGGCAATTTCCGCAAGCACTCTTGAGGCCTTTTTAATCAAATGATTGACGCGGTCGTACATTGTTCCCTCCGCAAATATCCTTTATTGTATGGTCGCAACATGTTCTGGCAACGCTTTGCCTTTACTCACAGAGTGTGAATAAAGGCAAAGCGGAATGCGCAGTGGTTTGTGATTCTGTTTAAACAACAGACAATGCTATACAAGCAAGCCTGCCCGAAATCAAGTTCCCTTGCTCAGTCGTTGGGATACATTTGATTGTATTTCTGGGCCAGCTCTTCAACCAGTGTAATGACATCGCGATCCGTTAAGTCCGCGACACTCTTTGTATACTCATCCTGAATGGGTTTCACTTTTTCAATCCAAATCGCGGCTTCTTCATCGGACAGCGTGATAACTTCCATGTTCATTTCATTGACAGCATAGTCCATGGCCGGTGCATTTTGTGCATCCCAAAGACCAATGCCGACTTCTTCATGGAATTTTTCCGTTGCGGCCGTCACCTTTTCTCTGAGTTCTTCCGGCATAGCGTTCCACTTATCTTTGTTGAACGTCACAAAGAACAAAGTATTATATAGGAACGGTGTTACCGTGATATAATCCGTAACTTCCGCATGCTTCCAGCCCTTGAGCACTTCATCGGGAGACAGGTTGCCTTTGACAACGCCTTTTTGAAGCGATTCATAGGTTTCCGCCTGCGCCATGGCAACCGGGGTTCCGCCCAGCAGCGAAATGGTTGTCGCGCTAAGCCCCGTAGCCCTGATTTCCATTCCCTTCAGATCATCCAGCGACCGAACCGGGGTTTTGGTAAACAGGTCTCCGGGGCCGGTGGCGATAACCATCATTAGGTGGGTATCCTGCACTTCAGGCGGATTCAGCGTTTGAATGCCTTCCCACGCAACCATGCTGGCAGATTTGGAGTTCAAGTAGGTAATCCCCGGCAGTTCAAAAGCTTCCAAGACCGGGAAACGGCCTCTTGTATACGAAAAGCATGAAAGCCCGATATCTGCGATGCCCTGAACCACGCCGTTATACACATCGGCCGCTTTGAGCAGCGTTTGTCCGGGATAGCTCGTAATTTTGACCTGCCCGTCGGTTGCTTCATCAATAGCCTGAATCCAGCCTTGAATGAATACCGTCTCCGCCGGATGTGTACCCGGGAAGAAATGAGCCAGGTTGAACTGATAGGTTTTGTTTGAATCACCGAGCGCCGCCGGTGTAAGCGATGCAAGAACCAAGCTACAGAGAAGAATCAACGCGAGGAACCCGGATAGGGACTTCGTGGGGTTTTTAAACACAAAAATACACTCCTTTTTGTCCGTCGCAGATAGCCTGCCAATGACGTGCAAAAGAGAAGTGCTCTCAGTTCGTCTTTGCCCTACTATCCTACCGTGCTACATTGCAAACAGATACGTTTCTACATTGCCAGCCTCGCATAACGTGACTGGCATACTTCACTTATAGTATACTGGGCTAATTTATAATTTGTCAACTAAAACATGCAATAATTAACCGCTATTTGTCCATATATTCCATGATATGACAGGTTTATATCTCGTTCAGACAGGCAAAGGCGTTTTGAAACAGAAATGCACATGCCTGATCGTTACGCGTCCACCCTTCGTCACCCGGAACATAGCGATAATACCGCTCCACTTCCATGATTACGCCAAGGTATGCCTGGGCAAATGCATTGCGTATGGCTACGCCACGGTCAGCCACTACCGGCTCCGGGGCAGCACTGTTATACACTTGCAGGGCCTCCTGCTTCTCTTGCAGGAATTGACCAAAGCCCAAACAGTTGAAGTCCATCACAGGATCACCCCAGAAGCCACGCTCCGGGTCAATCAACACAAACCTAAGTCCGGTTTCCGTTCGTTTGCAGAGAATGTTGGCCTCCCACAGGTCGAAATTCACCATGCGGCAAGGTACGCGATCCAGCACCGCTGCATGCTTTCGGATATAGCCAAGGGTTTTCTCTCCGTTTTCGCAAGCTTGCCCCATCTGCGCAGCATCCTGCACCAACGCTTCTGTCATGGCGCTAAATGCCTTGGTCCAGGTATCGTGCAGCCCATTTTGCGGATAGCCGTACCCTTCGCCTTTAATATGATGCATCTTGGCTGCCAGCTGCGGCATCAGCGTGGAGGCCTGCTGTCTTTCCTGCGGCGAAAACTCCATTTCGTTCATCTGTTTACCGCTGATGCGCTGCATGATAAAGAAATCCGACGGCAGCAGCTTGCGTGATATATCAGTATAGATAACATCCGGAACCGAAATATCGGTATGCTTAGCAATTTGCGCATACCAGAACAGTTCCGAATGCATCATGTTCTTTTCGTAGGTCATCACCGGGGTATCCACCGTGGGAGAGACTTTCAACGCGTACTGTTTACCATCGGCATCAAACGCGTAGACCGCGTTAAACTCCCCCGCGCCCAGCGCATGAATGTTTTCTGCGTTTGTAAATCCTGCCGATGCGCACAGTGCCTTAACTTCCGAGTTCGTCAAGTTCTTTTTTGTCTTGCTGATCATGGTTTATGCATCCTTTACGATTGATTACGATTGTGTTTGTTGTATTCTGCCTGCTAACTGCCTATCCCTTTTACGCGCAAAAAAAGACCGGGAAATACATCCCGGTCTTTTGATTCTGTTTATGGAGTTTTGGCTTAGTACATGCCACCCATACCACCCATACCGCCCATTCCGCCGCCAGCTGCTGCTGCCGGAGCTTCCGGTTCGGGGATATCGGTGACCAGGCTTTCGGTGGTCAGAATCATGGACGCAATGCTGGCCGCGTTCTGCAGAGCAGAGCGGGTGACCTTCGTCGGGTCGATAATGCCGCGTTCGACCATGTTCACATATTCGCCTTTCAGCGCATCAAAGCCATAGCCATTTTTGCCGGAGTTTTTGATCTTGTCTACGATGACGCTGCCGTCAATACCGGCGTTAATCGAAATCTGGCGCAGGGGCTCTTCCAGTGCGCGCAGGATGATATCCACACCGGTCCTGGCATCGCCTTCGAACTTATCGAGCTCGCCTTTAACAGCTTCCAGCACGTTCAGCAGTGCAATACCGCCGCCGGGGACAATGCCTTCTTCCACCGCTGCGCGGGTGGCTGCCAGAGCGTCTTCAATGCGGAGCTTGCGTTCCTTCATTTCCACTTCGGTGGCCGCGCCAACGGCGATCACTGCTACGCCGCCGGCCAGTTTTGCCAGGCGTTCCTGCAGTTTTTCACGGTCGTAATCGCTGGTGGTGTCGTCGATCTGCTTGCGGATGGATTTCACGCGTGCTTCGATCTCGGCTTTTTCACCGCTGCCTTCAACGATGGTGGTGCTTTCCTTGTCAACCTTCACCTGGCGGGCTTCACCCAGCATATCCATGGTGGCTTCCTTGAGGGAAAGACCCAGTTCTTCGGTAATCACCTGACCACCGGTCAGTACAGCGATATCGCGGAGCATTTCCTTGCGGCGATCGCCAAACCCGGGGGCTTTGACGGCAACACAGTTAAAGGTACCGCGCAGTTTGTTCAGCACCAGCGTTGCCAGGGCTTCGCCTTCGATGTCCTCGGCAATGATGAGCATTTTACGACCGGCCTGCACAACCTGCTCAAGAATCGGCAGAATCTCCTGAATGTTGGAGATCTTTTTATCGGTAATCAGGATGGCGGGGTTCTCCATCACAGCTTCCATTTTATCAGGATCGGTGACCATGTATGCGCTGGCATAGCCGCGGTCAAACTGCATGCCTTCCACGGTGGTCAGCTCGGTCTTCATGGTCTTGGACTCTTCTACGGTGATAACGCCATCGTTGCCGACAACTTCCATTGCATCGGAAATCAACATGCCGATGGTTTCATCAGACGCGGAAATGCTGGCAACCTGGGTAATTTCCTGCTTGGAGGAAATCGGCTGGCTCAGCTCGCGCAGCGCGTTGACAGCGGTGGTAACTGCGCCTTCAAGCCCGCGCTTGAGTACCATGGGATTTGCACCCGCGGCCAGGTTCTTCAGCCCTTCACGGACAATAGCCTGGGCCAAAAGGGTGGCAGTGGTGGTGCCGTCGCCGGCAACATCGTTGGTTTTGGTGGCGACTTCTTTTACAAGCTGTGCGCCCATGTTTTCAAACGCGTCTTCCAGATCGATCTCCTTGGCGATGGTTACACCGTCGTTGGTGATCAGCGGAGCGCCGTATTTCTTATCCAGCACCACATTGCGGCCTTTGGGGCCGAGGGTGATTTTAACGGTATTGGCCAGAGCATCGACGCCCTTTTGCAGTGCGCGGCGTGCCTCTTCACCGTATTTCAATTGTTTTGCCATATTCGTGTTCCTCCTACTATTCTATGACGTTATTCCACAGTTGCCAGAATATCGCTCTGGCGAACAATGATGATCTCTTCGGCGTCCAGCTTGACTTCGGTGCCGGCGTACTTGGAATAGATCACTTTTTGTCCAGGCTGGACGATCATTTTCACTTCTTTGCCGTCCACCAATCCACCGGGGCCAACTGCGATGACTTCTGCCATCTGCGGTTTTTCTTTTGCAGCGCTGGTTAAAAGTATGCCGCCTTTGGTGGTTTCTTCCATTTCAAGGTTTTTAATGACCACGCGGTCACCCAGGGGTTTTACCTTCATGAGAGTGCCTCCCTATCCTTATTGATATAGTTGATCAAGATTTTCATTTGTTAGCACTCAACTAGAACGAGTGCTAACAGCACTGTTAGTTTACGCTTTTTCAGCCAAATGTGCAAGCGTTATTTAAGTCAAAATTCTGATTCCATTTTTGTGCAACTTGAATAATTTCTTTCTGTGCTCCATTTCGCGCTGCCGTTCATGGTACAATGCAATGGAAACCTTGCCCTGTAAAAGACTTTTGCGTCCCGGGAGATGACTGTTTTGACCCCGAAAACCCCATGGGTTAACGAACTGCTTCGCTGGTATGATCGCGCTAAACGCGACCTGCCATGGCGGCGCACCAACGACCCCTATACCGTATGGATTTCCGAAATTATGCTCCAGCAAACGCGCGTCGAGGCGGTCATCGCCTATTACAAGCGTTTTCTCGCGCTGTTCCCGGATGTACACGCCCTGGCTGACGCGCCGCAGGAAGACGTACTCAAAGCCTGGGAGGGCCTTGGCTACTATAGTCGAGCCCGCAACCTGCACGAAGCCGCTAAAATCGTATCCCATTCCATGCAAGGAAAATTTCCAAGCAGCTATGAAGAGCTGCGAAAACTGCCCGGCATCGGCGAGTATACCGCCGGAGCCATTGCGAGCATATCGTTCGGCGAACCTGTACCCGCCATCGATGGCAATGTAAAGCGCGTGATATCGCGCCTGTCCGGCATACGGGAAAACATCAACAGGCCCGCAGTGCTGCGCGCTATGCGTACCCAGTTGATTCACGCCATTCCTGAAGGCAAGACCAATCCCTTCAACCAAGCGCTGATGGAGCTGGGCGCTACGGTTTGTATTCCCCGCGCGCCCCGCTGCGAGATCTGCCAACTGACGGACTATTGCGATGCTTACCTGGCCGGAGATGCCCCGCTGCTCCCCGTGATTGACCGTAAAAAGCCACCGGTGGAGATCACTGTCGCAGTATCCCTGATGACATACCAAAACACGATTTTAATTTTCAAGCGAAGCGAGCGACTATTACAGGGTCTATATGTATTTGGTCTTGTAGAGCGCATGGAGACCCCCGATACTGCGCATTCCTACTGGGCAGAGCGCGGACTTTCGCTGCAATATTGCGCCAATATGGGTGACGCCAAACATATATTCACCCACCGCGTGTGGAACATGACCCTAATGCACTTTTCACTCACAGAGCTACCTAATCAGGGCTTCTTAGACGAATACGATGCCCAGATGGTGAATGCTTCGCAACTGAAAACACTGCCCCTTCCCACCGCTATGAAGGCGGCAAAAGAGGCAGCGCTAAAATTGATAGAGTAAGGCTTACGCGCCCAGATATGCCTGGCGAACCTTTTCGTCGTTCAGCAGATCATGTGCGTTACCGGACATGGAAATCGTACCGTTCTCCAGCACATAGGCGCGGTCTGCTACGGACAGCGCCATTTTTGCGTTCTGTTCCACCAGTAGAATGGTGATCCCTTCCGCGTGCATGTCCTCAATAATAGAGAACACCTCTTTGACAAGAATCGGAGAAAGGCCCATAGACGGTTCATCCATAACAATCAGCTTCGGTGCCGACATCATGGCGCGCCCCATGGCGACCATTTGCTGTTCACCACCCGAAAGGGTACCAGCCAACTGCTTGGAGCGCTCTTCCAGCCTGGGAAAGTGTTTGTACACCTTTTTCAGGTCTCGATTGATCGCCGCATAGTTCTTACGGGTGTAAGCGCCCATCAAAAGGTTTTCCACAACAGTCATGCGTGTAAACACCTGGCGGCCTTCCGGTACGTGGGCCATGCCCAGAGTGACGATATTGCTTGCATTCACCTTGCGCAGATCTGTGCCCATATACTCCACTTTTCCGGACTTGATAGGAATCAATCCCGTAATGGCGTGCAGTGTGGTTGTTTTTCCTGCGCCGTTAGCGCCGATCAGCGATACAACCTCGCCTTCGTTCACTTCCAGCGAGATGCCGCGCAATGCCTGGATGGCTCCGTAATTAACCACCAGATTGTCGATTTTAAGCATTCTCAACAGCCTCCTCACCGAGATACGCCTCGATTACGTCGGGGTTATGAGCGATCTCATTGGGAAAGCCATGCGCAATGGTATTGCCAAAGTTGATGACCTGAATGCGCTCACAGATCTTCATGACGAGGCTCATATCATGCTCAATCAGGAAGATCGCGATATTAAACTTCTTGCGGATATCGTTGATACATTCCAGTAGCTCGGCTGTTTCTGTCGGGTTCATGCCGGCTGCCGGTTCGTCCAGCAAAAGCAATTTCATGTCCGTGGCCAAAGCGCGGGCAATTTCCAGCTTGCGCTGCTGGCCGTATGGCAAACTCTTGGCCATGTAGTCCGCCTTGTCGTCCAGGTTGACGATTTTCAGGCATTCCATAGCCTTTTTTTCTATCTGCTCTTCAATGGTAAAGTATCTGGGTGTGCGCAGCATCGTATCGAGCAGATTATATTTTATGTCCTTGGTGAATGCGATTTTCACGTTCTCGATCACGGACATCTCGCCAAACAGGCGGATGTTCTGGAACGTACGGGCAATGCCATGCTGTACGATGCGGTTGGTTTTCATACCGGTGATTTTCTTGCCAAGCAGGTACACATCCCCCTCCGTGGGAACGTATACGCCGGTTAGAAGATTAAACACCGTGGTTTTACCGGAACCGTTAGGCCCGATCAGCCCAACCAGCTCGCCCTGGCGAATTTCAATATTGAAATCATTCACAGCTTTTAGGCCACCAAAGGCGATACCGAGTTTATCGGTCTTGAGAATGACAGTATTATCACTCATTTTGCTTCGCCTCCAATCGCAGGCTTTTTCTCTCTAAACAAGAGTCTGCGCAGAGAAAACTCGTACGTACCCATTAAGCCATAGGGCTTAAACATGATGACAGCTGTCAGCACCAGCGCGTAAATCAGCATTGGGAATGCAAAAATGTTCTGGATGAAGCCTGGCATCGCCTGTACCCATGCGCCGTTTTTAATTTCATAGTTGAGCATATACATGCCAATGGCTGCCACAATGGAGCCGGTCAGCGATCCCATACCGCCCAGCACCACCAGCACCACAATGAACGTGGAGTTCCAGATGGAAGAACTGGCAAACGTGAAGGAGTCTATCGTCAGTGTGGAGGTGCAAATGGCAAATAGCCCACCGGCCAAACCAGCGAAGAACGCCGAAATCGTAAACGTGAGGATTTTATAGTACGTCGTATTCACGCCCGAAGCAGACGCGGCGATTTCATCTTCGCGGATGGATTTAATCGCACGGCCGTACTTGGATGTAATGAACATGAACATGAATGCAACGCAAAGTATTGTCAGAATAATCGGAAAATACACATAGTCCGCTTGCAGGGATGATTTAAGCCCTAAGCCGTTTTTATACAGCACCGAGCTGGCAGTTCCCTCGGCCAGACCATTGCCGCCCGCAAACGGAAGGTTTGCGATTACATTGACAATAATCAGGCCAAAGCCCAGCGTAACGATCGCCAAATAGTCACCACGCATACGTAGCGCTGGTATACCCATCAGCAGACTGACGAGTCCGGCCAGAATTGCACCCAGAATGCAGCAGCCGAGCATGACCAGAATCAGCATGACCGGCGAAGCGGTATTCGTATTAAATACTCCGGCACGCTCCAGTGCCAGCGCAGTCAGTGCAGCGGTATATGCGCCGATGCCCATGAAGCCCATGTGGCCGAGCGTTAACTGGCCCAGAAAGCCCATGGTGAGGTTAAGCGATGTACCAAGCAGGATAAATATGCATAATTGCCAGATAATCGGTACGAGCTTGCGTTTATAACTGTTATTACTCATCGTAACCGATAGAATGAACACCAGTAGAATCAGCAAGGCAATGACTGTGATATTGGTCAGTACGCCCCTGCGGGATTGCTTTCGTAAGTCTGTCATACTTTTTCACCCACATTCTTGCCCATGATGCCTGCGGGTTTAACAAGCAGCACGATAATGAGAACCGCGAACACGAGTGCATTGGCAAGCGATGAGCTGATATACGCTGTCACCAGCGCTTCGATCATGCCGATCACCATACCGCCAAGCATAGCGCCGGGAATCAAGCCGATGCCTCCCAGCACGGCCGCTACGAACGCTTTCAGGCCGAGCATAGAGCCCATCGTCGTTGTTACCGAGCGGTATTGCGCGCAGTACATCAGCGCACCAACAGCTGCCAAACCGGCACCAATAGCAAAGGTAATAACGATGGTACGGTTGACGTTGATGCCCACCAGCGTGGATGCGGCCTTATTTTCTGAAACAGCGCGCATTGCACGCCCCATTTTTGTTTTATGAATAAACAGTTGCAGTACCACCATGACGACTGCAGCAATTACTATCGTAAATATAGCCGTGGTATTGGTCGTTACACCGAACAGGTCGATACTTCCTGACGGAAATATGTCTTGGGTAATAGGTTTTTGGTTCGGCCCGATGAATGGGATAGCCTGCGCAAGATTTTGCAGTAACAGGCTGACGCCGATTGCGGTAATCAATGCCGTCATGCGGTTTCCCTTTTTCCGCACCGGCCGGTAAGCAAGCAGTTCCGCCAGAACACCGATCAACGCGCAAACAATAATCGCGATGAAAACGCTGGTCCATGCTGGTAAGCCAAAGCCAATCAGGAGAGGGATCATGAAAAATAGCGTATAGCCGCCCACCATAATAAACTCGCCATGTGCAAAGTTAATCAGGCGGATGATGCCGTAGACCATTGTATAGCCTAAAGCGATCAATGCGTATACGCTGCCGATCCTAAGCCCAATGATGACCTGCTGCAAAAACTCTGTCATCAGTTATCAAGCCCTTCTAAACAATACTGTGTGCGAAAGCGCCTTGCGGCGCTTTCGCACACCGATAGATACTACGCTGGGTTGCCTAGTTCTGCGAGGTCACGAACTTCTGCACCAGAGCGCCGTCCTTCTCAGCAAAGGTCAGGATAGCAACGGACTTGGCCGGTGTGCCGGTTTCGTCCAAGGTCATGTCGCCGGTGACGCCAACATAGTGCATGCCGGCCATCGCATCGCGAATCGCGTCAAGGTCGGTAGAACCGGCAGTCTCGATCGCATCGGCAACCATGTACATGGCGTCATACGCCAGTGCGGCCAGTGCGTTCAAAGATGCGGGATCATACGCTTCGCTGTAAGCGGCGATGAAGTTCTGCACTTTTTCAGCAGGATCTTCGGGAGAATAGTGGTTGGTGAAGTACACATCGCTGTAGGCAGCCAGATCGCCAACTGCATACGCTTCGGTGCCGTCAAATCCATCTGCGCCAACGATAGCGCCTTCAAACCCGGCTTCGCGAGCCTGAGGGATGATTTTGGGGCCAACGGTGTCATAATAGTAGGGGGCAAAGAGCATTTCTGCGCCGGAGGCCGTGATGGTGGCCAGCTGCGAGGAGAAGTCAACTGCCTGTGTATCGGAGGTGGACTGTTCGGCTACGATTTCAATGCCATAATCGGGTGCAGCGGCTACAAATGCATCGCGCAGGCCGGAGGAATAGGCATCGCCGTTAGCGTACAGGATGGCAGCTTTGGTCCAGCCCTGATCAGCTGCAAAAGCAGCACACATCTTGCCCTGGAAGCTGTCTTTGAAGCAGGCACGGAACACGTAGTCATCCTCGGTGGTGATGGCATCAGCCGTCGAGGTTGCCGTGATCAGCACAATGCCCTCATCGTTTGCCAAGCTTGTGATAGCGGCGGTTCTGGACGAAGCGATTGCGCCGATCATGGCTACAACATCTTCACCCAGCAGCGTGTTGAACGCGCTGACGGTCTCGGCGACGTCGAACTGGTTGTCTTTGGTGATGACTTCGATCTGCTTGCCGAGCACACCGCCCGCCGCGTTGATCTCTGCCGCCGCCAGATTGACACCATTGCTCACCG
Source organism: Candidatus Limiplasma sp. (assembly GCA_963678055.1). Lineage (GTDB taxonomy): Bacteria > Bacillota > Clostridia > Christensenellales > Aristaeellaceae > CAXXOK01. The sequence continues at coordinate 1,277,911 of OY782679.1, read as the reverse complement.
CAACGCCGTACGCAGCAATAGCGCCGGTCAGCGGGGTGATGTGACCGATTTTGATGGTGTCTTCAGCAAGTGCTGCAGAAGCACCCATTGCGAGCATCATGACGCAAAGTAGAATGGATACAAGCCGTTTGATTTTCATACCTTTTCCTCCTCGATATTTCGTTTTCCCTCGTACCCAATAAATTCGATGGGTACGGCAAAAGAGCATATGAATGCTTGAATGGCATATACCCCCTTGTATGTCATGTATTATATTGTAGTTTTTCCGGCAGGTCAATCGGTTTCTTGTTTGTATTTTGCATTTTTAAGCAGCTTGTATGCAAACGCTGTATACAACATTGTCAGGCACTTCAACGCCGCCATTAACCCAGAGTTGCGCGTACATAGCACTTTGCACAGCAATTACGGTGTGATACAATGATGAAATATTCAGGGAAGGGACGGATATTTATTTGAAGACAACACTAGGGCGCATACGGCGCGCCGATCAGGATTACGATTTAATTCAACCCGGCGACCATGTCGCCGTCGGGGTATCCGGTGGTAAGGACAGTCTGCTTTTAGCTCACGGACTGTCGCTATACCGTAGAGTACGCAAGGATTTCACCTTGCAGGCCATTATGCTGACTATGGGAGAAGAGCCGCCTGATACCACGGCCGTTGAAGAATTTTGCAAGGCGGAAGATGTTCCCCTAACTGTGCGATATACGGATTTGTACCAAATTTTATTCGAACTGCGCAACGACCGCAGCCCCTGTCCCCTATGCGCCAAAATGCGGCGGGCCATGCTGTGTGATATCAGCAAGGAGCTGGGCTGTAACAAGCTGGCGCTGGCACATCACCGGGAAGATGCATTGGAAACATTGTTAATGAGCTTGATTTTCGAAGGCCGTTTTCATGTGTTCCATCCCAAAACCTATATGAGCCGCAGCGATATCACCGTCATCAGGCCGATGGTCTATATGCCGGAGAAGGATGTTATCCACATGCAAAAAAAGCTCTCCCTCCCCGTGATGCACAATTCGTGTCCCGCCAACGGGAACACCAAGCGCCAGGAGATGAAAGAGCTTCTATATGAGCTGGCCAAACGCTATCCCCATTTGCAGGAGACGTTGCTGTCTGCGCTCAAGAATGATGATCAATACAGTCTGTGGGAAAAAAGCGGGCCGAAAAAGCCGCGGTAACGCTGCTTACCGTTTCGTAACCCCTCGCCAGAACGATTCCGAACGTGCCGGATAGGTGCTGGTGGTTAGTTTGTCACGGTCGACTAGCTCGCCGTTTACATAGGTTTCGCGGTAGGTATCATAGACATAACCAACCGTAGCGTCACTTCGCTTTTCATACTCATCGGTATAGGTGACGTGTTCGCCGTCTTCATCATCATAATAGCGGGCCTTGCTGGACGGCTGCAGCACCTTTACCTGTTCGGTTGTCAGCTGATATATAGTATCGCCCAAATCCGGCCCGTAAATACGCACTTCACACATGAAGCGCTTTCTGTTGTTGGGATCCTGCAACAAATGCGCTGCAATGAAAATTTGGCCTCCGCTATTATTGCGGAATACCATATCCTTCTCTGCCCCACGGGTATCGACCACAGTAGCGTCCATACCCAGATCGGTATAGCTTACTTTTTCGGAATGCGGTGTGTGATCCAGCAATTCCAACCCGGCCTTCATCGCCGCCAGGTATACCGTCGTACTCGCCTGGCATACACCGCCGCCGATACCAATCGTCAAATCACCATAGTTATATTCGTACGCATGGAAAAATCCGTTTTCCAGCGTACGTCTGCCCACAACACCGTTGAAGGAGAATTTATCGCGATCATCAAGGATCAGGTTGTTGATTTTTCGAAACGCGTTTTTGATATTTTCATTGCGTGCTTCGGATGAATGCGAATCAATGGGTGTCACAGCCCGCCCGCGCAGTGCATACAGTTTATGCAGATCTGCAACCGTCGTCTCCGGCATAATTTCTTCCGTCTGCATCATGATTTCCCCGGATTCAAAGGATGAAACCATCTCCAGAATTTGGGCTTTCAGCGCATCGGCGTCGAGCAGCTTCCGCCCGACTACTTCGGGCTGGAAAGTGAATGGCTCGGTGATGCTATCGGGGTTGAAGGAGATCATCTGAGCATCCTGCGGCGCGATATATGCACCCTGGGCAAGTGAGGCAACAATCGTATCTATCGGCGAGGTATCCGCATCATAGGCGACGGATGAAAAGCTGTAGGTATTGGCTTTGGCTTCCTGCAATTCCTGTTGCAGTTCAAAAACGGTTTTACGGTCTACATCGTCTGTATCGTGTCCAACAGCCCAGGCATCTTCCAGTGCCTGGGTCGGGTCCCGGCGAATGTTCAGTTCCTCGGCTGTAATATCCGGATAGGTGCCTTTATCGTTTTTAAGCCGGATATACCAGGAACCAAGATCCTGTGAGATTTGGCTGCGTACGGCTTTGTTCCCCTGTTCCCAGGTCATGCCGCCCAAATCAATACCATCAACCGATACACCGTCCAAAAATACCGATGTATAGGGTTTGACATCCAAATACGCTTTACCGATATAGATGCCGCCGCCAACCGCGCCGACTAGGATGAGCACCAGTAGGAACTTAATCAGCTGCCAGCGGAAACCGCGCTTTTTTTTGGGGTTGCCAGGCATCGGCATCGGAGGTGGATACACACCGCGACGAATATCAGCGGGGTTTACACCCTGCTGCTGCATCTGGTTCCACTGTTGTGCCGTTGGCTGGGTATATTGCGGTGGCTTATATCCGCGGTAGTTCATCCAGCAGGGCTCCTTTACTTACAGGTCAGTATCGTTAATCGCGTCTTGCAGGGTTTCAACATCCTGCTGCCAGGTGATCCACCCCGCAGGATACTCACCGATTTTGGTCCGCATACTGCGGTCGCCATGATAATCGCTACCGCCGGTGACCAATAGCTGGTGCTTGCGCGCCAGGCCGTACAGCCACTGCGCGTCCTCCCGTGAGGCCGACGGGTGGAATACTTCCAAGCCACGCAGGCCCGCGTCCTTCAGGTGAACAATCAGGTGCTCCAGCTCCGCACCCCTAAGCCCGGTACGCATGGGATGCGCCAGCACAGGTACAGCGCAGGACTTGCGCAGGGTGTCAATCGCAGCTTCCGTGGAGATATGCTCCAGCGGGATGAATGCGGGCTTCCCCAGTCCAAGATACTTGGAAAAGGCTTCTTCCACAGTCCGCACGATTTGCCAGGCAACCAGTTGCCGTGCAACATGCAAGCGGCCGACCGCATGATCCTGCTCGTCCGCCTCCTCAAGAAAGCTTTCTGAAAGCGTAACACCGGTCAGACGGTTCAATTCGGCGATGGTTTTTCGCGTACGTTCTACGCGCTTGCGCCTAAGTGCTGCAAGCTGGTCCTGCAAAGGCTGGCTTTGGTCTCCAACGCCCAGCCCGAGTATATGCGTGAGTCCGTTTTCCCCGCTGGACAGTTCAATCCCCGGGATAAACCGGATGCCGGAGCCACTTTGTAAAAGCGCTTCGGCCATCGGTTTGAGTCCGTTGGTATTGTCGTGATCGGTCAGGGTTATCACCTGCATGCCGCCAGCTTGCGCCAGCACAGCGATTTCTTCCACGGTGCGGGTTCCATCGCTAAAGGTGCTGTGAATGTGAAGGTCTACAGGAGGTCTCACGGTTCAATAAAGGGTTCAGAATCGTCGGCGCTGCTAGCTGGCTGTGCCTCGGCAAATGCAGGTTTGTGCACGGTTTCGCCGTTCGCGTTTTCTTTAATCGGCAACTCGCGGATGGGTTCTTCGTCCTCTTCGTCGGGTTCTTCATCCGCAAATTCCGGCAGGATTACATCCGGCAGTTCTTCGCCATTCATTACGGCTATGAACTCCTTCTGGTTGAGTGTCTGGTGTTTGAGCAGCGCTTCGGCGACTGCAGTCAGCTTATCTTCGTTGTCTTTCAGCAGCTGTACGGCGCGTTTGTATCCTTCGTCCATGATGCGTTTCACTTCGGCGTCGATAGACGCTGCCGTTGATTCGCTGAACTCACGACTCTGTCCAAATTCCATCCCGACAAATACTTCGTTGTCGCTGGAAAGGTACATCGTGCCCAAGTCGCTCATACCATATTGTGTAACCATGCGGCGTGCAATTTCGGTAGCGCGTTTCAAGTCACTGGAAGATCCCGTTGTAATGTCATCCATAGCAACGTCTTCCGCTGCGTGGCCGCCCAGCGCCATGGCGATGAAACCAAGGAGCTTGGTCTTGGAGCGATAGTCGCTCTCTTCCGCCGGTAGACTTAGGGTATGGCCGCCGCTCTGTCCGCGCGGTACGATGGTCACCAGGTGCACATCATCGCATTCGGGCAGGAGGTTAGCGATCACAGCATGACCTGCTTCGTGGAATGCGGTCATCCGTCTGTCGCGCTCGGTCACTTTATGGCTCTTCTTTTCAGGGCCCATCTGCACACGGCTGATCGCTTCCACAAGATAGCGCTGTGTAATCTTCTTCTTGCGATCGCGCACGGCAAGGATGGCCGCTTCGTTCATCACGTTTTCAATGTCGGCACCGGTTGAAAACGGCATACGCTTGGCGATGTTTTCAAAATCAACACTCTTGGCCAAAGGCTTGCCTCTGGAGTGTACCTTCAAGATATCAACGCGGCCTTGCAGGTCCGGATAATTGACGGTGACCTGGCGGTCAAACCGGCCCGGCCGCAGGATTGCGGGATCCAGAATGTCGCGGCGGTTGGTTGCCGCCATTACGATAACACCTTCATTGGTGGCAAATCCGTCCATCTCAACGAGCAGCTGGTTTAAGGTCTGTTCGCGCTCATCGTGTCCGCCGCCAAGGCCTGCGCCACGGTGACGGCCAACGGCGTCAATCTCATCGATAAAGATAATCGCGGGTGCGGCTTTTTTGGCCTGTTCAAACAGATCGCGGACGCGGCTTGCGCCAACGCCGACGAACATTTCAACAAAGTCCGAACCGCTGATGGAGAAAAACGGCGCTTTTGCTTCACCGGCTACGGCTTTGGCAAGCAGCGTTTTACCGGTTCCGGGAGGGCCGACAAGCAGCACGCCCTTGGGGATTCTTGCGCCCATTTCAATATAGGCTTTGGGGTTCTTGAGGAAATCAACCATCTCCTCAAGCTCTTCTTTTTCTTCCTTTGCGCCAGCAACATCCTTAAAGGTGACTTTCACCTTGGTGGGATCGCTCATGCGCGCACGGCTCTTGCCGAAGTTCATCACTTTGTTGTTGCCGCCGCCCTGACGCATAATCAGGAAATACCAAAGTCCCATGCTCAGTGCGACGATAAACAGAAGCGGTAGCAAATCGACATACCAGGGTGTGATTACAGGCGCACGGTACTGCACCGCAAAGGAGAAGTCGCTTACGCTAACCTCGTCCAGCGGCTTTCCGAGCTTGTCTGCTGTAATCTGGCGAGCGGTTTCAATGAAATCCTCACCAATGGTTGTCTCGAAGTCATATTTTCTGTCGGGAAATTCGTTTGCTGACACGGTGCTATCGCTATATAAACCAACCAATGAGGTTCCGCGAATGGCTACCGCCTGGACACGATCGTCCTTGATTGCCTGCAGCAATACAGGGTATTCAATTCGCAGATTCACCACTTGGCCGAGGCCGCCGTTCAACACCATAGCGATCAAGATAAATGCAGCAATCAACACCACATATCCCATCATGCCGCGTTGCGATTTTTTCAAGCGTCCGTCCTCCTTGTGATCCTGGGCTTTATTGCCCCCATGATTTGCGGTTAAACCCACCAAACCATTAGGTCTGATTATAACATATTTACACCACAATACCAACACCTGAAACAAAGAAATGGCCTGTGTTTGCAATCTTTTACAAGCTGATATCCCTGTCTAGAAACCAAGCATGCAGAAAGCCCGGATACGCTTTGCAGCGCATCCGGGCGATTGTCATTTGGCTGATTTCCAAACCCGCAGCTGTTAGGCCTTGTAGTCGCCGGGTTTGATTTCGTTGCCGAATTTCTCTCTGATGGCAGTAATCTTTTCGATGGCCGCATCCCAGTAATCGAAGATTTCCTTGGGGGTGTTGGCGTCCATCTTGGCAAAGAATGCCTTGGTGCGCTCCAGCTTTTCAATCCACTTGGTGCAGCGGAATGTGAACAGGTAGGTGTAGGTCTCCTCGGTGAAATCCTCATCCAGATATTTCTTGAAGAGAACTTTTAAATCCTCATACTTGGGGATTTTGCCGGTGGGCGTGTCATATGCATCGTATTCGCCGTGAATGCGGCCTTCCGCCCAGTGCAGCCAAACCTTCTTGGCGAGTTTGGAGGTAACGAAGTTGCCATCCTTATCGCGCATGAAGTAGTTGTTGGAGAAGATCTTCGGGGTGCTCTGCACGCCTTCGCCGAACTTGATGTTGTTCATGGTGTAGTGGCCCAGCGGGTAGGAAACAAAGTCCATGTTCGCCATGGGACTGGGGGTACGTACGCCCTCGGCGCCCAGGGTCGCGCTGGTGGTTTCGGATTCGAGCGTGCAAGCCTTCAGCAGGATGCCGTCTTTCCAGTTGGGCGATTCTTCTACGGGCACGGTGGTATCGCTGTCGCGGCCGCCGTACAGAACGCCTTCGATTTTCACGCCTTTTTTGTTTTCAAATCCGGCCTGATCGATGTTGTCCAGATAGTCAAGACGCATGGTGTAGCGGGCGTTGCCATGGGCAAGGTCCACTTCGTTGCCATTTGCGTCCTTCACGCCCTTGTGCCACTGACCGAAATGGTTGCGACCTTCGGTGGGCGTTTCCACATCCATGCCTTTCCAGTACGGCATGCCGTCCGGACCCATGAGGACGTTGGAGAAGATGACTTCCTGGTTTTTGCGCAGGTTTTCAAAAATCACCGGATCGTCTTTGGCGTTGACATCCTTGATGATGCCGAACATGCCCGCTTCCACGTTAACGGCGCGGAACTCGCCATCGATGTTGCGGAAATACGCGATATCATCGCCGACAATCTGCTCGCCAGGGATCATCGCGGTAGACGTTTTACCACAGGCGGAAGGATACGCGCCGGAGAAGTAGGTTTTGCGGCCTTTTTCTTCGTTCACGGCTGCCATGATGAACATATGCTCGCACAGCCAGTCCTCTTTGCCGGACTTGGAGATAGCAAGGCGCATGGAGTGCTTCTTGAGGCCGACCGAGTTGCCGGCGTACTGCGCGTTCATGGAGTACACGATGTTGTTCTGGGTATCCATGTAAATTCTGCGCTTTTCAAGGTTTTTGCTGTTGTTGTTTTCGTCCAGCTCGCCTGCCGAATGAATGAACCGGAAGAAATCGCCCTTCTCGGAATCCTTCATCTGCAGGAAGTGGCTGTAAGCCGAGCGGTACAAGATGAATTCAGAGTGGGCAACATACCAGCTATCGGTAAACTGCACACAGGGAATGGTAAACGGGCTTTCTGTGGGGCCTTCGGAGAAGAACAGCACAACGGCGTCCTTACCCTTCATAATGCCTTTGGAGATTTCCATAATCTCGGCATGGCCCTGTTCGTATTCAACAGAGTTGAGGGCTTTCATGCTCTCATAATTCTCTTGCTTGACAATATACTTGGTGTTTTTCTTGTCGCGCGCCTGGTCTCCATAACCGTCCCAGTGAATGGTCTGCTTGGAGTTTTTCAGCTGCACTTCCTCGCCCTTGCTTAACGCCTGGTCACGCACATACTGCATGTCGCTTTCGCTGTCAGTGCAGATGTAAATGGAAGCGGGCTGGCAATGATCGGCAAAAAAACCGACAAACTCCATCACTTTCTCATTTTTGAGCGCAGTCAGTTTCTGGTAACTCTCGTCGCTCATTAGTTGCTTCAACAGTTCCTCGTACTTCATAAACCCATATCTCCTTTTCTATAGTATCCTCTTGATGAGGCTGATTCTTTCATTTTGCCGATAAAGAATCAGCAATTTCCCACGAATAACATGATATATGATTTTGTAAAGCAAGTCAATTCACGTTTGATAAAACCATAACAATTTTATCAATCTGCACGCATTGTCCGGTCAATTGTTGGCATTTCCGCACAGACCCGCCACCGGGTTGTTCATACCACAGTTCTCCCCCATGCAAAAAGCCGCCCGATGCTATCGGACGGCTTTTATCAGTGTCGTTATTTCTTGTTTAGGAATCCGCTTTTTTCCCAAAGCGCAACCCAGTCTTTCAGCCTTGCAAACAAATCGGCGTTGCAGCCGGTTTTGGACATCATATCAATCAGCTGAACCAGCGCTTCACGGTTGGTCGCACTCCCAAGCACCGTGCGCACGGCCTTCAGGCTTTCAATCGCCTGCGGTTCCATGAGCATATCCTCCCGCTTGGTGCCGGAGCGGCGCATGTCGATTACGGGGAACATCGGCTCGTTTTCTTCCGGCGTGTCCAGCCAGAGGGTCATGTTCGCCGTCCCCTTGAACTCCTCAAAGATAATATCATCCACGCGGGAGCCCGTATTGGTCAGGATGGTTGCAATTACCGTCAGGCTGCCGCCTTCGCGGGTATTGCGTGCCGCACCGAAAAACCGCTTGGGCTTGACCAGCGCTGTTGGCGTAACGGTATTGGTCATGGTACGGCTGCCCTGAGTAGCCGCAGACTGGTATGCACGGGTAAGTTTTGTCAGGCTGTCCAGCAGCACGACAACGTTTCTTCCCTGTTCCACCAAACGCTGGGCACGTTCCAGCATGGTATCGGCCACGCGGGTCTGTGCATCGGGTGCTTCATCAAACGTTGTGGCAAACACATCCGCAATGCCGTCCAATGCGTCTCTGACTTCGGTGACCGCTTCGGGGCGTTCGTCAATCAGCAGCATCATGAGCGCGGCTTCCTGATCGTTTTGCTTGATCGCCTTGCAAATTTCCTGCATCATCACGGTCTTGCCGCTTTCCGGCGGTGCAACGATCATCGACCGCTGACCAAAGCCGATCGGCGCGATCAAGTCGGTAATACGCATGGGCCAATTGCCCTCTGTATCGCAGCTTTCCAGTTTAATGCGGCGATTGGGGTAAATGGCAGTCAGTTCGTCAAACAACGGGCGTTCTGCGTCCGCGTCGTACGGTTTGCCGTTGACCTTGTCCACGTACATCAGCGCAGCGAACTTATCCAGGTCGCGGCCGGGGCGCACTTTACCCTCAACATAATCCCCGGTACGCAATTCGTAACGGCGGATGGTTGCGACCGAAACATAGAAATCTTTACGGCCGGGCAGCAGTGAGGACGAACGGAGAAAGCCGAAACCGTCGGGTAGAATCTCCAAAATACCGGCGCCGGGTTCGCCCTCCTGGGCTTGCAGGGCATCGGGGATTTCGCCGTTTTCCAGGCTTTCCATGATCTTGGGGTCGCGCACGGGTTTATACAAATTGTCGTTATAATACACTTCCGGATTGCGGTTGTGCTGGGGCGCATGGTTGTTTGCATTCGATTGATACGTGGGGCGGTGATAGTCCATGCGGTTCCCGCCGCGGTAATCCTGCCTGCCATAGTCACGCGGCGGCGCGGCGCGGTAGCCGAGCTTATAGCCGTCTATGGTTTTCTGGGGCAGCGGTTGCTGCTCCGGCTGGCGGGGGCCATAGCCGGTACCGCTGTCGCCGGCAGGGGCGGTATAATTCGCCCGTGGGCCGAACCGGGATGGATTCGCGCCATGCGATTCCCGGTTGAGTGTGTTTTTCAGTGCCGGACGGTTCATCATATTGGTACGGGCCTGCCGCACCTGCTGGTAGGCCGTGCGGTAGCTTTCCGCCAAATCGCCTTTGGGTGCAACGGACGTTACATCGGCCGAAAGCGGCGCAGCCTGAAGCGCGTCGGTTTGTCCGTCGGTGTGCGTGTCCTCTATGCCGAGGGCTTCGGCAATCTTTGCAATGATCGCCGCCTTATCCACGCCGGCAGCCAGTTTGATGTTGTTCTCCTTTGCCAGCTTGCGAAGCTGGACAACCGTCATTGCCTGCAAATCGCTTGACAACAATGATATTCCTCCTCATATTCTGTACTTGCGACCCGAAAAAAAGTGGCCGCCAAGAGTAGGGGTTGGTGTTATCGTTTCACGGCGATCACCATATCACGGTTAACCGCCTGTTCCACCCAATGTGAAAAATCGTTGAAGGGTTCTTCCGTCAGTACTTGAAAGCCGGCTGCTTCCATCGCCTGACATAGCGTATCCCGCTTGAGCGTAAAGGTATTAAAGGATATTGCCGCTGCGCCGCCCGGTACCAGTGCCCGGTAAAACGCGGGGAAACTCTCCGCAAGGAGACGCTGCATGCTGGCCTTCCCCTTTTCGTCCCTGGCGGCATGCTGCACGCCATAGGGCAGGTCGGTGACAATCAGGTGACAATGCTCCGTGCCGGTCATCCGGTCGCACTGGGCGGCATCGCCATGGAACAGTCGCAGTTTACGCGTGTCTCCCGCCTTGTACGCCTCCAGCGTACCGGCGAAACTGTAGCGAATTTCCGGCGCGTTCCCGCCGCCCGGCAGGGTCGCAGATTGCGTTTCCCGCGTATGTTTGCAGCGATGATACTGCAAGTACCGCTTGAAATACGTATCCGCTTCGTGAATAGACTTCTTGTCGATCTCCACGCCGATGGCATGATGCCCTTCCTGCAGCGCACAAAACAAGCTTGTGCCCCGTCCACAGAGCGGATCCATCACCGTCAGGGGACTGTCAGTTTGCGCGAAGGCGGATGCTGCCAATGCACAATGGATCATCATCAAGGTAAAGTCAGGATTCGTTTTGCCTTTGTACTTAAGTACTTGCGCAAGATCTGCGCCCAGATATGCAGCCTGATGAAGCGGCAGGGGCTTTAACCATTCTCCATCTTTCAAGGCCGCAAAATAGATGCCTGAATGACTGGAAAGCAGTTTCCAACCCCGATCGTCTATTGGTTCTGTCTCAATCAAGATGAATCGCGTGCCTGCGAGTTTTTCCTGTGTAACAGTAGCCTGCGCGTTCAAAGCGCTCAGTAAACACTGCATTTCAATCAGGGCGAGTTTGTCCATCGAAAGAGCATAGCGAGCATTCGCATGCGGTTTTATTGCAAAAGCATACTGCAAGAAGATTCCTCGCTTCACATGATGGATGAAAATAAAGACTTGACCCTAGGTGCACAATAGCACGGGTGTACGGATTTGTCAACCGCTTATCAAAGCAAGCAAACGCGGCAATAAAAAAGTCCTTCCCGTTGGAACAGGAAGGGCTTTTGGTTTCTTAGTATTTGCGTTTACGCGCGGCTTCGGCTTTTTTCTTACGCTTCACGCTGGGCTTTTCGTAATGTTCGCGTTTACGCGCCTCCGCCAGAACACCCGATTTTGCACATTGACGTTTAAACCGCTTCAGAGCGCTTTCCAGGGATTCGTTTTCTCGGATACGTACCTCGGACACTGCTATCCCTCCCCTCGCTCATCTCGCCGGTCTCCTGCCTAATGCGTACAGAAACAGGCTCTTACTGATTGATTATACAGCTTTGAGGGTTTTGCGTCAACTATCAATTTACAAAATCCTGTAAATTAACCATCTGTCTCCTCTATGCCATTTGGGATGACAGCGCATTGCCGCCGATGACATGGAAATGCAAATGGCTAACCGTCTGGCAGGCATCGGGGCCGCAATTGGACACCACACGGTATCCGCTTTGGTCAATGCCAAGCATTTTCGCCACTGTATGGCAGGTGCGAAGACAGGCGGCAAGTGCCGTATCGCTCAGCTCTGCGGCTGCCGAAAGGCCGGACACATGCTGCTTTGGGATGACCAACGCGTGCACAGAAGCCTGTGGGCTGATATCGTGAAACGCATAGGTCAGTTCGTCCTCGTAGATCTTTTTGGAAGGGATTTCCCCTTGCATAATTTTGCAAAACAGGCAACCGTCCATACCGTTCATCTCCTTTGTATACTATGTTTCATTCGCGGGCTCGCCGTACATTCCTTCCCCGCTTAGCTGCGTAAGCTGCAAGGGGATGATTTCGCCGATGCTTCCACGGCTTGTAAGCACCGGAACATAATGCGGCGTATATCCGGCAAATAAGCCGCCGCGCCGCTTCTCCTCAATCAATACAGGCTGCACGGTTTGCAGCATGCGGGTGCGGTATGCTGTAGATAGCTCTTCCCCCACCGCAATCAATGCTTGTACTCGCGCATCTTTGACGGATTTGGCAATCTGGTCGTCCATCACCGCCGCCGGTGTGCCTTCGCGCGGGCTATAGGGAAACACATGCAGTTTCATAAAGCCGATGGTATGGCAAAACGCCAGCGTCTGCTGAAACTCCTCTTCCGTTTCCCCCGGAAAGCCAACGATGATATCGGTGGTCAGCGCAACATCGTCCCGCATTTCCTTAAGCCGCTTTGCCGCCGCCAAGAACTGCGTCGTGTTATAGCGGCGCTTCATGCGGCGCAGCACTGTATCGCTGCCCGATTGCAGCGCCAAGTGGAACTGCGGGCAGAGCTTTGGAATGGTCTGTATATCACGGATAAACGCATCGGTCACAATCACTGGCTCCAGCGAGCCAAGGCGTATTCTTTCCAACCCATCCACAGCGGCCACGGCCCGAATTGCATCGGCTAAGGATGGTGTATCCTCCAGATCACGCCCGTAGCTTGTAAGGTGCACACCGGTGAATACAACTTCCTTAAAGCCCGCATCCCGTAGTGCAAGCGCTTCGGTGCGGATGTCCGTAATTGTGCGGGAGCGGATGCCGCCGCGCACCGTAGGGACAATGCAGAAGGTGCAGCGATTGTCGCAGCCTTCCTGTATTTTCATCAGCGCGCGTGTATGTCCCTGATGGCCCCGGATGGATAAAGGCTCAAACGCTGCGCTGCTTAAGCTTTCCACTGCGACAATCTGACTGTCCTCTTCCATAGCGCGTGCAAACAGCTCGGCAATGCGGGCGCGGTACTGGGTGCCGATGATGAGCCTTGGCCCCAGCTCTCGCAGGAGTTCGCCTTTGTTTTGTGCCAGGCAACCGGCCACAATCAGCTCGCCATCAGGATTCTGCCGCTTAAAGCGGCGTGCCGCCTGCATGCTTTTATTCTCACCGGTGCCGGTCACCATGCAGGTATTGACTACATACACATCCGCCGGGTCACCCGGTTTAGCCGGGGTATAGCCGCTCTGTAAAAACTGCTCCAGCATCGCTTCGGAATCGTACTGATTTACCTTGCAGCCCAGGGTATAAAACCTGATCGTCTTAGACATATCACATCTCCCCAAGGGCTGTCAGGCAAATAGCCAGCGCGACAAGCCCCGCCGTTTCCGTGCGGAGGATGCGCTTGCCAAGCGTGACGGTTTTTGCGCCCAGCGCTTTCAGCTGCTCCACTTCTTCGGCGGCTATGCCGCCCTCCGGCCCGATGATCAGGGTCATGTCTGCGGGTTTTTCGTTTGCAACCGCCTCCGACAGGCGTAGCGAGTTTTCGTCCTCCCAGGCGACATACACCGTGCCTTTCAAGGTTTTTGCCACATCGTGCAGCCGCCGGGCCGGTAATACCTCCGGTATATGGGCGCGTCCGGCCTGTTTGGCCGCTTCCAACGCGATACGCTGTAGACGCTCCCGTTTCTTATCGTCTTTCCCGCTGATACGAGCAACAGAGCGGGCCATTTCAACCGGCTGAATGCCGTATACGCCTAGTTCCGTTGCCTTTTGCACGATCCATTCCAGCTTGTCGGCTTTGGGCAGCCCCTGTACCAGGGTGATGTTGACAGGCGGCTCCGGAGACGGCAATGCTTCCAAAATATGCACACGGATGTAATCGTCATTGGTGTCGCTGATTTCAGCCAAAAACAAGCGTTCCGCTGCGATGAGCTGCACGGAATCGCCCGGTTTCATCCGAAGGGACTTCATAATATGGTCACTTTCCACGCCGGAGAGATATACGCTATCCCCTACTGCCGGCGGGGTGACAACATCAACAACACAGCGATGCATATCAGGCCTGTCTCCTGGCGCACAGGGCAACCCATTCGGCCTGTTCTTTGCGTTCGAGTATCTGGAATCCGGCACCGAGCACGGCATCCAGCGCTTCCTGTTCGCGTTCTCTGATGATGCCAGAGGCCACAAAATAGCCGCCGACGCGTAGAAAACGCTTTACAGGTTCGGCCAGCACGGTGATCGCACCCGTGACCAGGTTGGCCACAACCAAATCGCAATCAATCGCCGCGCCGCGAACCATGTCCCCTTTGACCGCTTTGGCGGTTTGGTCCACGCCATTGCGCTCAATGTTCTCTTGCGCGACTTTCACGGCATCGGCATCCACATCGATTGCCAATACCTCTGCCGCGCCAAGCTTGGCCGCTGTGATGGCCAAAATGCCGCTGCCGGTACCCACATCCATCACGCGCATATCGTCTTCCAGATAGGTCTCTAAAAGCTCCATGCACATGTTGGTGGTCTCGTGCGTGCCGGTGCCAAATGCCATGCCGGGATCAATTTCGATGATGAGATCCTTGCCGGCCGGTGTAAACGGCTCCCAAGACGGCTTGACAATCAAGCGCTTACCAACCCGAAACGGCTTGTAATACCGCTTCCAGCTTTCGGCCCAGTCGTCATCCGCGACTGAGGTGACATCCACCTGCAGCGTGCCAAAGTCGATTCCGGAGGACTGCTTTTTGAGGGTTTCAAACTCCTGATCCAGCGTTTCCAGCGTTTTGCGATCTTCCTTAGAAAACCATGCCTTCACCTGCACATCCTGTGGCATATCGCTGACCAGGGTCTCATCAAATAATTCCCACGAACTGGGATCGTTGTTAGCCTCGGCTACATCTTTGCGGTCCATCACCTGCGTGCCCAGTGCTCCGCAGCGTACCAAAAGATCGCTGACCAGATCACTGCCCTCGGTGGTGGTATGTACAATTGCTTCCATCCATTGCATGCTATACCCTCCATATCAAAATGGCTTTTCCGTTACAGAAAAGCCTATGGTTTTATTTTTTGGAGGCAGCCTCAAACTGCTTAAGCAGGTCTTTCTGCCGGTTGTTTAGCTTTTTGGGAATTTCCACACGCACGGTAACCATCAAATCACCTTTACCCGATCGTCCCAGATTGGGAATCCCGTATCCCTTGAGCCGGAATACAGCACCGCTCTGCGTACCACTGGGTATGCGGTACTTGACGGATTCTTTGAGTGTCGGTACTTGGATATCTGCACCCAGCGCTGCCTGCACCATGGTAATATCCATATCCAGCAGCAAGGTGGTACCGTTGCGTTTGAACTTTCTATGCGGTTTAACGGATATCCTCACATAGAGGTCGCCGTTGGGGCCGCCGCGCTTGCCGGGTTCCCCGTTGCCGTTGAGCACGATGGTCTGCCCGGTATTGATGCCTGCGGGAATCTTGATGGTCGCTTTACGCTTTTTGCGAACGCGCCCGGTTCCCGAGCAGCTCTGGCACTTTTCGGAGACAATCTTGCCTTCACCGCGGCAGGTGGGACAGGTTTGCACCGTGACCATAAATCCGCCGCCGGTTCTAACCTGGCCCGCACCGTTACAGGTTGGGCAGGTTTTGGTCGTGGAGCCGGGTTTTGCCCCGCTGCCACTACACGCTTCGCAGTTTTCATTGCGGTAAAATTCAAAGGATTTCTGCGTTCCGAAAGCCGCTTCCTCGAAGGTGATGCTCATATCGTAGCGCAGATCATCACCGGGCACAGGACCATTGGAGCGCGAGGCTCTGCCCCCCATGCCGCCGCCAAAAATAGACGAGAATATATCGTTAATATCACCGAAACCATCAAAGCCCTGAAACCCGCCAGCTCCGCCGCCAAAGCCCTGCATATTAGGGCCGTCGTGGCCGTAGCGGTCGTACTGGGCGCGCTTCTTAGCGTCACTTAAGACCTCGTTGGCTTCGTTGATCTCCTTGAAGCGTTCCTCGGCTTTGTGATCGTTGGGGTGCAGGTCCGGATGGCTTTCCTTCGCCTTTTTCCGATATGCTTTTTTGATGTCGTCATCGGTCGCGTCCTTGGACACGCCGAGCACTTCATAGTAGTCGCGTTTGGCCATGGTTCACCTGCTTTATCTAGTCTTGCGAAATGCCCCGGCAGGGGGTAAACCCGCACTGCCGAGGCGCTTGTTTCAGGTCGGAATTATTCGACGTCAAAGTCGGTATTCACCGTTCCGTCTTCGTTTTCCACGGAGCCGGACTGGCCCATATCGGCGCCGTCCTGGGGTGCACCATCCTGCGGTGCGCCTTCCTGCTGATAAATCTTGCCAAAGATCGCATATACCTTCTGGGTCAGCGGCTCGATGGCGGCTTTAATCTGCTCGGCGTCGTTGGTTTCCTTCACCTTCTTGAACTCGTCCAGTTCGGACTGCACGGTGGCCTTATCTTCTTCGGTCAGCTTGTCACCGTTTTCACGGAGCTGCTTTTCCATTTCGTAGATCAGGCTGTCCGCAGAGTTCAATACTTCGACTTCTTCCTTGCGTTTCCTGTCGTCTTCGGCAAATTGTTCTGCTTCCTTCACGCGGGCTTCGATTTCTTCCTCGGACATATTGGTCGATGCCGTGATGGTAATCTTCTGCTCGTTGCCGGTGCCATTGTCTTTAGCGCTGACGTTTACAATGCCGTTGCGGTCGATGGAGAATGTCACTTCAATCTGCGGTACACCGCGCGGGGCTGCCGGAATGCCGGTCAGCTGGAAACGGCCCAGGGTCTTGTTATCGTATGCCATGGGACGCTCGCCCTGCAGCACGTGGATTTCCACGGTGGTCTGCCCGTCGGCGGCGGTGGAGAATACCTGCGATTTGGTCGTAGGAATGGTGGTGTTGCGCTCGATTAAGCGGGTGAAGATGTGGCCTTCGGTTTCAAGCCCCAGCGAAAGCGGGGTAACATCCAGCAGCAGAACATCTTTCACATCGCCGCCCAGAACGCCGCCCTGGATGGCTGCACCAACGGCAACACACTCGTCAGGGTTGATGCCCTTGAAGGGCTCTTTCTTGGTAATCTTCTTCACAGCTGCCTGCACTGCGGGGATACGCGTGGAACCGCCCACGAGGATGACCTTGTCGATATCGTCGGCCGACAGACCGGCGTCCTTAAGGGCTTTGGTCATCGGGTCGATGGTTTTGTCCACCAAATCGGCGGTCAGCTCATCAAACTTGGCACGGGTCAGGGTCATATCCAAGTGCTTGGGGCCGTTCTGATCGGACGTGATAAACGGCAGGTTGATGGATGCACTCATCACGCCGGACAGGTCGATCTTGGCTTTTTCGGCGGCTTCCTTCAAGCGCTGATAGGCCATACGGTCTTTGCGAAGGTCAATGCCGTTCTCTTTTTTGAAGTTATCGGCAATCCAGTCAATAATGCGGTTGTCAAAGTCGTCGCCGCCCAAGCGGTTGTTACCGTTGGTGGCCAGCACTTCAAACACGCCGTCGCCGATTTCCAACAGGCTGACATCAAACGTACCGCCGCCCAGGTCGTACACCAAAATCTTTTGGGTGCCTTCCTTGTCAAGGCCGTAGGCAAGCGATGCCGCCGTCGGCTCGTTGATGATGCGCAGCACTTCCAGCCCCGCGATGCGGCCTGCATCCTTGGTGGCCTGGCGCTGGCTATCGGAGAAATAGGCGGGTACGGTAAT
The DNA here is from genome assembly GCA_963678055.1 of Candidatus Limiplasma sp. Taxonomy (GTDB): domain Bacteria; phylum Bacillota; class Clostridia; order Christensenellales; family Aristaeellaceae; genus CAXXOK01. Next base: position 1,260,352 of record OY782679.1, on the reverse strand, counting down.
AACTGCCTGCGATACGGTATCGCCCAGATAGGCTTCCGCGTCGTTTTTCAGCTTTTGCAGGATCATTGCGCTGATTTCCTGCGGGGTGTATTTCTTGCCGTCGATTTCCACCTTGTGGGCTGTGCCCATTTCACGTTTGATGGAGATAATGGTACGGTCGGGGTTGGTTACGGCCTGGCGCTTTGCAATCTGGCCGACCAGCCGTTCGCCCTCTTTGGTAAAGGCAACGACCGAAGGCGTAGTCCGCGCACCTTCCGCGTTGGGGATGACAACAGGTTCGCCGCCTTCCAGTACGGCAACGCAGCTGTTGGTTGTTCCTAAGTCGATTCCGATGATCTTACTCATGGGGTGTTCCTCCTTGTTCTTATCCGCTGTTTTTTCTGTAATCGCAATTTATATTGGAAAAGGCAAACGCCTTCATCCGCTTTTATGCTTCCGGCACCACTTTAACCATGGCATGCCTTAGCACCGTATCGCCGATGCGATACCCTTTTTGCAGCACCTGACAAACGGTGCCAGCTTCGCCATCTTCCGGCGTACCGGTGAGGATGGCATTTTCCAGATTGGGGTCAAACTTTTCACCCAGCCTGTCGATTTGCAGCACGCCTCGTTTTTCAAACACTTCGTTGAGCTGCCGGGCAACCATTTCCATGCCTTCTTTTAAGGCTTTGTCCTTGCTGGCTGCGGCTGCCTCCATGGCCCGTTCCATATTATCCAGCACCGGCAGCAGCAGAAGGAGTATGGATTTGGCTCCGTCTTCAAATGCTTCTGCCCGGACATTGGTGTTGCGGCGGCGGTAATTGTCAAAATCCGCCTGTACGCGCTGGGCCAGGTTCAGGTACTCGTCAACCTTGCAGTTGGCTTCCGCCAAGGATGCTTCCAGCACATGGAAGTCAGCGTTAATATCATCACCGATGGCTTCTACTTCCGCTTCTTCATCCTTGATCAGGGTTTCGTCGGGCGCGTCCTGCGCGGTTTTCTTGGGTTTCACGGTCTTATCTTTTGCCATGCAATCACTCCTTGTCCTCGTTGAGCAGGCTGGACAGCTGCTGCCCCATCGCGCCGAGTATCCCCAGCACGCGCCCGTATTGCATACGGGTAGGCCCGATCACGCCGATGGTACCGTTGGTACCGTTGTCCAGTGCATAGGTTGCCGTGACAACGGAACAGTCTTCCAGTTCCTTGACGCCGGTTTCCGGCCCGATGCGCACGGTAAACGCCACAGATTGCCGCTGTTCCAGCAGCGACAGAATAGCGTCCTTGGTTTCCAGCAGTGACAGGAACGAGCGTGCCTTTTCAACGTCCGAATACTCGGGAAAGTTGAGGATGTTGCTGGGTCCTGCAAAGGCGATTTTCGCCTGATTTCCGCCGGCTTCGGCTTCCGCTACCAGCCTTGCAATGCTGTCGATGACACCGCGCTTTTCTGCCGATTCCTTCCCGATGGATTGCAGCACCTGCTGGGTTTCGGTCAGGGTTCGACCGGCTAAACGCTCGGTCAGCATACGGCTGATGGCATACAGTGCATCCGAATCCAGATCGCTGTCCACACGGATGACACTATCGCGGATGAGTCCGCCGTCGGTGACAATCACAAGCAGCGCGCTGTGCGCCGAAATGGGCACAAGCTGCAGAGTGCGGATGACCATATCCTGTCCTTTGGGGCCCATAGCCAGCGATGTATAGCTGGTCAGGCTGGACAGCACCTGTGCCGCGCGGCCGATGACATCTTCCATCTTGCCGGAGCGGCTTTTGAAATGCTCGCGAATGCTTTGCACATCGTTGGTCTTGAGCTTACCTTCACGCAGTAGTTCATCCACATACAGGCGGTATGCCTTGGCACTGGGAATTCTGCCTGCGCTGACATGGGGCTGATCAAGATAACCGAGTTCTTCCAGATCGCTCATTTCGTTGCGTATCGTGGCGGAGCTTAGGCCCATATCGTAGCGCTTGGAAATGGTCCGGCTGCCTACGGGAATGGCTGTTAGGATATAGTCGTCGATGATCGCCTGCAATATGCGGATTTTCCTATCATCCATGGCTATCCCGTCACCTCCCGGCATCAGCTCGGTTTCCATTTTGTTAGCACTCTTGCTTTGTGAGTGCTAACCTCTGTTATCATAGCTCTGTTTTGGGTGTTTGTCAAGCGTTTCAGTGCAAGATTTACGGGCAAAGACATACCCTTGTAATCCTTACGATACAAGGGTTTCATGGATAGTCTGACTATTCCTGACTAAATTTCTTTGGTTTTTTTGTGAAGCTTTACAATGCTATCGTATCCCTTATTCCTTCATAAACATCATCAATACGGTGTTTTGCAGCGCCAACCCCCGTGCATTCAAGGCCAGGCGCGGCGCAGCAGCATCGCTTGGCTGCAATAAACCATCTGTTTCCAGTTTGCGAATCGCGTCGCCGTATACATCGGAAAGCGCCTGCCCGTGTATCGCCTGAAAGGCATCATACCCAACACCTTCCGTAGTGCGCAGGCCGAGCATGATGGTTTCAAACATCGCATCGTCCCGGCCCACGGATAGTGTCTGGGCAAGCGGCAGCCTGTTTTCGCCGAGAAAACGATGGTATTCCTTCATAGAAGCTGTATTGGTGCGCCGCTGGTAAATAGCATTGGTCGCGGGCAGCATACCGGCGGCATTCAGCCCCAATCCCAGGTAGTACTGCTGCTGCCAATACACCAGGTTATGCCGGGAGGCAAACCCGGGTTTGGCAAAGTTGGATATCTCATAGCGTTGATAGCCAAGTGATTGCAATAGCGCAATCCCCCGCTCCATCATATCGGCGGTCGCATCTTCATCCGGAATGAAAAGCGTTCCGTTTTGAAGCATGGCTTCAAGGCGCGTGCCCTCTTCCACCTTCAAACCGTACGCCGACATATGCTGCACACCAAGCTGTGCAACCGCGTCAATGGAATCAAGGTAGTCCGTGATCGACTGCGTCGGCAAGCCATACATTAAATCCACACTTAGATTGTCAACACCATGCCGCCGTGCCAATTCCAATGTTTCCTTGACCTTCTCAAAGCTGTGAATACGGCCCAGCAGTTTTAGCAGGCAGCTTTGTTTGGCCTGCATGCCCAGTGATAGGCGGTTCACGCCCCCGCTTACCATAGTATCAAGCCAATCCGGTTGGACTGTTCCGGGGTTGGCTTCGGAGGTAAATTCGATACCCGCCGGAATGTGAAAGCTTTGATGCAATTGATTGAGCAAAGTCTCCATCAGCCGTGCCGGCACGATAGACGGCGTTCCTCCGCCAATATACACAGTATGGATTTCCGCGTTCGGCCATTCCCCCGCCGCAAGCGTTATTTCCTTGCACAGACTTTCAATATACAGCGCGATTTCCGCCTCGCTTGCTGCAAACGAACAAAAGTCGCAGTATACACACTTCGACCGGCAAAACGGAATATGAACATAGAGGGACATTTTCATACGGCATTTCTCCATCAAACATTGACTGCGTTCATCATAGCATGGTCCGCAATATTTGGCTATGAAATGTCATACTAACATTATGCATGATGAAGATTCAACGAAGATACAATGAAAATATTTTGAAGCAAACTGAAAAAAACGGTCATGAACAACGTCTAATAGTATGAAGGAGGTGATTCGTGTGGCCCATACTGCGGCGTCTGGCAACGAGCGCAAAGCATGTCTTGAGCAGTGGATTGTGCTGTATGGTGATGAAATACTCCGTATGTGCTTTGTGTACTTGGTGGATATGAGCCTGGCGGAAGACGCCATGCAGGATACCTTCTTAAAAGCGTGGAACAATATGGCGCAATTTGAAAAACGTAACAATAGCTCAATTAAAACCTGGCTTACGCGGATCGCCATCAATGTCTGTAACGACTATCACCGTTCTCGCTGGTTTCGCCATGTGGATCGCAGCAAGGTGCTGGAAGAAATCTCGACCGACCGGCTGCAGGTATTCCCGCATGAGAGAGCCCTGTTTCTATCCCTCTTACATCTGCCAGCCAAGCTCAAGCAAACAATATTACTGTACTACTATCAAGGCATGACCATGCAGGATATTGCGGATTGCCTGTCCATCAGCGTATCCACTGTCCATCAGCGGCTCCAAAAAGCACAAAAGCTCTTGAAAACCTCACTGGAAAGGGAGGAATTGCAATGACGAATAATCATATCAAACAAGCAATCAACAGCAATCTCTCGGCTGTCCATGTGTCGCAGCGCCATGTAAACCAAATCATGTCTAACATTACGGAGGGTAAAAAAGTGAAAAAGAAGCTATCGGTTGCATTTGTTCTAATGATGATTCTGATTCTGGCTATCGTTACAGCATTAGCAACCACATTGCTTTTTAACTATTTTAGCGGCTATGCGCAGTTAGAAAGTATTCATGGAGAATACAGTAATCAATGGCCAACCTCCGCTAAAAAACAATTAGTTGAGTTAATGTTAGACAGCGACGTAAGAATAGATCAGCAGAAAGCGACGCAGTTACTCGAAACAAAGCTGTCTGAAACTGAGCAAGATATGCTCGCAGATGATATTTTGGGTAGTTATTTTGCGAGCATTGAATATAAAGACACCTTTAATATCATGCAATACGAGTTGGGAAACTTTGACAGCTGGAATTATGAAGAAAAGGCCGTATTGACTTCGCTGCTTAGTCAATACGGATACTACAATGATGCATGGCCACAATATATGCTTCCTCAAGCAGATGATGTGCAGGAGGCTGAGGCAATTCAAATAGCCAAAAACATTCTGATATCGAATTACCAAGATATTAGTATAATCTTGGATGATGGAATAGTTTACTCCAGTTTTGTGCAAAGTTCTCTCGAATACGGTGATGATTCTATATGGATAATTGAGTTTCTCAATCCCGGCCAATATACAGGGCGATATGTAGTATGGTTGACCAGAGATGGACAGGAAATATTACACCAATCCCCCAATACGATCCCTATACTAAGTGGCGAGGATGATCTGACTGGTTCGACGGTTGCAATACCCGGCATATATGATATCTCACTAGAACAAGCGATTGGTATCGCTAAAGAAACCATTTCAGAAATTGGGGAATATGCGGCTAAAATAGATGGGATGGAAGTTTATGCCTATTTTGTTTACAATGAAAGATTTTGTCAAGGGGTTGAACCTGTATGGCTTATCTTTTTTGAAACAGAGGGTGAAGTAGTGCAGAAAGTTTTACTGGGTTATGATGGGAGCTATATTGATACTGTTCCTGCAAACCGGGAGTTCAGCAATACCTTGCGAAGAGCGTTTTATGAAGAAAGCATCTTTAACAATGATCCTACTGGTTTGGAGTTTTTTAGCATGACAATTGAACAAAAAGCAGCATATTCTCAGGAGTGGATACCAAAAGTAAATGATTATCTTACAATGAATCCCTATTATGCCAATCGAAAGTCTCCGCTGTACTTATCGACACGATATACCTATGGGCTTCCATCCAGCGAGGACATTTCTGAGGCGAAAGCCGTTGAGATCGGCAAACAGGTTATTATAGAGCTAGGCGCACAGGCAGAACTTGTTGACCAGAGAAGATATGAAGCCCTCTTTGACATCACAGACGAGTCTAATCCCGTATGGAAGATCACTTTTTTTCAGGCAAATGGCGATAAGCAAAGGTTCCGCGTCGTTATTGACTCGCACACAGGTATCGTTAAACAAGAATTCATAATTAGTCAGGATTTTTCCTGGTGGGAGTTTCGATACTAATATCTTGGATCAGAAACAGCGCACATACTCATGAATTGTATTTGGAAGATATGTGTGAATATTGAAAAAGGCACCTCATGAAGAGGTGCCCGATAGGGCCTACTTGTAACCAGCTACCTTTAGATTGTCTTCAAATTTAATCCAAAGTGATTCCTTGGTTTGAGGGCCTACAATGCCATCTCTTGTAAGACCATATTCTTGTTGATAATCCCGAACTGCTTCTTCTGTTATTGGGCTAAAAACGCCATCTACTTCATTGGAACCCAACCATCCGGCCCATTCAAGACATAGTTGCACATTGCGAACCCAGTTGCCCATATGACCGTTTTAAAGGTATCCTGTACCAAACGCCTCAGCTTTTTTCTGCGGATGAGCAGAAGGCGTACTACCACTAGGTGTAATAAACTCTGCCCAAGGCCAACCTGTGTAACCATTTAGATTGCTTCCACCATTCGTTGTGTTACTTGTGATAGTTACTTGATACCATAAGCGTCCGCTCGCATCTTCTTGCGCATCCAATATATTGCAAGAAGTATTGCAATTCACAAGCCCATAAGAACTTCCACCAATATCAATTCGCAGATGTACTGCTGGGGTATTATATACGCTGGTTGTGGAAGCCATCGTGGGCGCTGCAATTGCCAGCACAGACATAACAACCAGAGCCAGAGCTATCAGTTTCTACGTATGTTTCATTTGAAATTCTCTTTTTCAATTTGGGTGCACGAAGCACAGCAAAGTGTAGCTTAGGATTTTTTGCATTTTGTATTTTGTGTACAGAGGTACAATGGAAAGCGTATTGCAACGCCTTGTTGCGGTTCATGAATCCTTGCAGAACATCCATCCCTTAGAGGATTGCAGCAACCAGGCTCGTCTGCCGGAATCGTCTACACACGGTGCATGCCCAACGGAACTTCCTCTTTCTATTTAAACTTCGAGCGCGCGCTGGATAAGCGATTTTCAAGTGCTCTTATCCGCCCTTAGCTCACTTAAATCGTAGCAAATATAATGACTCTTGAACATTGAAGAGTTCACGAAGAAGCACAGATAATATTTTATTACCGGTTAATTTTCAAACAAAACTTGTGTCTAATTAAGCAGAAGGAGGTGAGGTGCGGATGGAGGTTGTCACGAGTTCTGTCAACACGCCAGAGCAGCGCCTGATCCACCTGATGGAGCAATATGAAAAAGATTTGCTGCGCATGTGCTGCGTATATCTACAAGATCGCATGCTGGCAGAAGACGCGGTACAGGAAACGTTTCTGAAAGCCTATCAAGGATTGGCAACATTTCGTGGTGATTGCACTGAAAAAACCTGGCTTATACGCATTGCTATGAACACTTGCAAGAATATGCGACGCAATGCATGGTTTCGGTTTGTGGAACGGCGTATCACGCCGGAGAATCTCCCCCCGCCTGCTTCATCAGCCGAGACTGATAGTATCACGCTCACACAAGAAGTAATGCGTTTACCACGCAAGCAACAGGAAGTCGTACTACTGCATTACTACCAAGGATTAACGGGACGGGAAACTGCGCTAGTGCTCGGTATATCTGGCGCAGCGGTTTCTAAAAGATTAAAACAAGCGCGTGTCAGATTACATATTGCATTGGAAGGAGGAGAGGAGAATGACGAGTGCTTCCCAACGTATTCACAGCTCGATTAATGAATACTTCGCCGATATGGATGAGCGCTATTCCTTACAATTTAAGGTGCTTGAACAAACGAGAGGAAAAATCAAAGTGAAAAGGAAATTATCGGTTGGATTGGCGCTTGGAATAATTATAGTTATTCTTGCCGGAACGGCTATTGCACTTGTGTTTTCAGATGTTTTTTTTAGGGAAGCCGCTGTTCTGCAAGAGGAAAAAGGCAACTTGAGCAATTGGTCGTTGGATGATAAAATTACGCTCATTGGTTCATTGGAGGAAAGCGGTATTCCGATCTCCCAAGAACAGCTTCAGGCGCTGCAGGATGATACTATATCGCAAGATACGGCAAATCGAATTGCTGATGAAATGCTCGTGGAAGCCAAAACAGCGCGTGAGACATTGACGCAGGTATATGGTTTTTCAAATGCAACATTCACTTTATTTGACAGAGCTGTTACTTTCGCATCAGGGGATAACAAGAACGATTCCTTTTGGATTGTTACATACACTCCCAAGTCATATGTTGATTCTATCGGCGTTTATCGGGTGACAGTGAATGCCGTTACTGGAGAAATGATAAAAACCAGCTGGTCTCATGATGATATGACATTGGAAAATGAGCTTGATAATCTGTCCGCTTCTGTTTGGAATGCATCGTTGATCGACCGCTTATTGGCCTTCCCGGCACTGTATGAACAGCGTCGCGCAGAAATGGAGCAAACCCTTGGAACCTTTGAAAGTTGGAGTCTTGAAGACAAGGCGGCGCTGGATCAAATGTATTCGGATATAGGATATCCTCTTGATGATATTGCATTGAACGTATTGCCAGGCGATGAGGATATTTCTTATCAGGAAGCTGTGAAGCAATGCATGGAATCCATAGAGGGAAACTATCTTGTCGCTTTCGATGTGTTAGGCACCTGGGACCACCAAACATTTCTGTTTCAACTGGCAAACCAAGCAGAAAAACTTTGGGTGATAAAATTTCTTAATCCTGATAACGCTATCAACGAACGATATGTGGTGGAAATGCGTTCGCCGTCTGGAACCATTGAACTTTGTGCTCGATATCTGAATGAGCAAATCATGCAACCGGAAGAAAATACCGCATTGACGGAAGCGGCATCCAGCACACAACCTACTGATGAGCATATTCTGGAAGTTGCATGGGAAAGCATGAAAACCACCTATGGCTTTGAGGATGTTACAAAGTCTTATCTGGATGTCAATGTTACAGAGGATACTGCAAATGGAACTTATATGGTAAGCTATCGATCCAACACCATTAATCCCAAAATAATCGGAGACTATATCATCGTTCTGGATGCAGAGACGCTGAGCATCCTTTCCACAGATTGGACATTGATGGAAAACTATCAACGTCAAGGTAGCACAACCCCATGGAAAGCGGCTGTTTTGTGGAGTTCATATGAGTACAATCAGTATGCAACATTGCGCATGGAGGCAAAAGCAATTATAGAACAAGCTGGCGACCGATGGAGCCTGTCTTTCGAACAACAAGCAGCTTATGATGCGCTATATCGTCAAGCCGGATATGATTCCACTCAATATTTTCACGGACTTCCGTCAACGCTTGATTTGCCTCTGGATGAAGCGATCCGGGTCGCATACACTGCCATCGAAAACAAGTTTCAAGTCGAACAGAACACACTGGAACAGGCTGAGCTGACCTATGAATTTGACGTGTCGGATGAAACACTTTGTAGGTGGAGGCTTCGTATTCTTGTAACTACTGGCAGGGAGGATACCATGTATACTGTCGTTATTGATTCGCGCGCTGAAGACGTGTTGTCAATTACGAGTCAGACCGGTTCAAATTAAAAGCTGTTTATACAAGGGGCTACTCGCATGAGTAGCCCCTATTATAGGTCAATCGGTTATCGCATCATACAAGGCGGCCTTCGTTGCTGGTCCGCATCTCCCATCAATACTAAGGGCATGTTGCTGTTGAAAATTAATTACTGCGGTTCTGGTAATACTACCATATAACCCATCAATATCGTCGTCGTAGTATCCCAATTCTGCTAAATCGGTTTGTAGTTGCATAACATACCTTGTCCAACTGCACCCAAGATTTAGCTCCATTGTACCGTAACGGATTTCTCATTCTCTTCCACTGACGCGGACAAATTGCCTGAGGACATACCGATAATAATCACTCTAGGTAAATCGATACCGCAGAACGTCCATTCCCTAGAGGATGGCAGCGGCCAAGCTCGTCTGCCGGAATCAATCACGCCGGTTGCTTTTCCAACGGAATCACCCCTTTCAATTTGAACTCTGAGCAGGCGTTGGATAAGCGATTTTCAAGTGCTCTTATCCGCCCTTGGCTCACCTAAATCGCAGCAAATATAAGGGCTTTTGGAAATTGAAGAATTAACGCAAAAACACAGAAGATTTTACACTGAAACCCCCGCTGTCGACAGAACATTGACAATCCGGCTATTATGCCACTAATTGAAGCGGTATAAGGAATTGCGGTGCATCACCAAGGAATAATTACGCTACAAAGTGAAGATTCAACGAAGATACAATGAAAATATTTTGAAGCAAACTGAAAAAAACGGTCATGAACAACGTCTAATAGTATGAAGGAGGTGATTCGTGTGGCCCATACTGCGGCGTCTGGCAACGAGCGCAAAGCATGTCTTGAGCAGTGGATTGTGCTGTATGGTGATGAAATACTCCGTATGTGCTTTGTGTACTTGGCGGATATGAGCCTGGCGGAAGACGCCATGCAGGACACCTTCTTAAAAGCGTGGAACAATATGGCGCAATTTAAAGAACGAAACAATAGCTCAATTAAAACCTGGCTTACACGGATCGCCATCAATGTCTGTAACGACTATCACCGTTCCCGCTGGTTTCGCCATGTGGATCGCAGCAAGGTGTTGGAAGAAATCTCGGCCGACCGGCTGCAGGTATTCCCGCATAAGAGAGCCCTGTTTCTATCCCTCTTACATCTGCCAGCCAAGCTCAAGCAAACTATTTTACTGTACTACTATCAAGGCATGACCATGCAGGATATTGCGGATTGCCTGTCCATCAGCGTATCCACTGTCCATCAGCGGCTCCAAAAAGCACAAAAGCTCTTGAAAACCTCACTGGAAAGGGAGGAATTGCAATGACGAATAATCATATCAAACAAGCAATCAACAGCAATCTCTCGGCTGTCCATGTGTCGCAGCGCCATTTAAACCAAATCATGTCTAACATTACGGAGGGTAAAAAAGTGAAAAAGAAGCTATCGGTTGCATTTGTTCTAATGATGATTCTGATTCTGGCTATCGTTACAGCATTAGCGGTAACTACCCTGACCGATTATTTCAGCGGATATGCCAAGTTGGGAGGCGATTACGGGCTTTACAATAACGAGTGGCCTACTTCCGCAAAAGTTGAACTTGTTGAGTTGATCGTGAACAGCGATTTTAATGTTGATCACGAAAAGGCAGATAACCTAATAAACATGGAACTGTCAACAGAAGAACTGGATGTATTGGCCACAGAGATCCTGGATGATCATTTCGGAAACTATACCGATCTCCTTACACTCATGGAAAATCAATGGAATGAATTCTTCACCTGGACTTATGAGCAAAAAGCGCTCTATACGTCGCTTATGGAACAACATAATCTTACTCTGGGTGGATGGGGTAATGATTTGCCGAGATATCTTCTCCCAGAAGAAAACGATATTCAGTTGAATGACGCTATCCCCATTGCCAAGGATGCTATTCTTACAACTTATGGTATCAATGAGGAAGATCTGAAGGATGATGAGATGAACGTTGGGTTTGTCCAATCGGAGGAATATGGCGAAGAACCGGTTTGGGTCATTGCGTTCAGGTATCAAGGCAGTTACGGCAATCTCTATACGGCTGTCATCAAGCGGGATGGAACCTTGTATTCCGTACAGGCGCCGAATACACAGGCTATCATCATTGGAGAGGATGCGCTGGAAGGTGCAATTCCAGCGGAAGTCCATTCGTATGATATTTCACAGGATGAAGCTGTAGAAATTACGCGTAGTCTGTTGATGGAAACCCTAGGATATACACAGGAAAAACTTAGTGCGTGTGATGTTAGCGCGTCCTTCTTCTACCATGAGCGATATCAGCAGGGCAAACAACCTGTTTGGGTTGTTACCTTGACACCCGCCAATGAAACAGGTATCAAAGTTTTGCTTTCGTACAACGGCGAATTCATCGATTGGGCATATGCGGATAAGGAATTCACCAATGTTCAGGACTATGGTTTTGAGCCTGAACTAGGTAATGATTATGTCGAAGACTTCTTCAATGATGAAGGAATTGGATTTTACCAATGGTCTTTAGAGGAAAAAGCCGCCTTTTCCGAAGAATGGATTCCAATCGCAGAAGAATTCTTGAAGAATAACCCATATTATCAGGGTGAAGGAAATATAATTTGGATATTTACGCGGCATGTGTTTGGGTTGCCAACCCAGGAAGATATCACACAGGATGAAGCCCTATCTTTAGCGCTGGAGGCTGTTAAGCAAATAGGAGCGGCAACTAATAAACTGGAACGTGTTGATTACTTCTTTGATGTCACAGACCCGAATCAACCACAATGGCGGCTTTTTATACATTGTGAACAACAATATTTCGCTAAGATTAATGCCAGAACGGGAGAAATACTAGATGTAGGTGATCGATCTTCTGGTTACTCAATTCTTACATTTATCCGTGAGCCATAGAAAAGGAGCCGCCGCGGCGGCAGATTGTTTATAAGAAGGAGTTACTTTACATATGGTTACTCCACAGAGCCCAAGGCCATTAAGTGTGTTGAGTAATCTCCCCATAAGTGACTTTTAGTGACTTCTCCTACAAGGCCATCAGCCTCAATGTTTTCAGCTTTTTGATACTTTTTAACAGCATCCTCGGTATCTGCTGCAAAATTACCATTAACTGAACCGGTAAAAAAGCCTTCCGCACTTAGAACTAACTGAAGATTTTTCACTCTGTATCCGACACTGCCACGTTGAAGCAAGTAATAACCAAATGCTTGACGCATGTTTTGTGGAGTATCATAGCCAGGATCGACAGTTGTCAGATATGATGTCACAACATAACCCAGAGTACCATCAAAAGAAATTCTACTCCAGCTGCCAGTACTATAATACCAGGTTACCGGCAGTCCGTTAGCGATTTTATCGATCAATGTTCCACCGGTCGAAGTAGTCGCGCGGAAATTCAGCCAACCACTTGCATCCACCCATCTGTCTTCTATAGCTGATGCAGAAATGACGAATGTGCATAGTGACATAATAACCAGAGCCAGAGCTAGCAGTTTCTTCGTATGTTTCATTTGAAATTCTCCTTTTCAATTTGGGTGCACGAAACACAGCTAAGCGCAACTTAGGATTTTTACGTTTCGTATTTTTTGTGTACAAAGTTACAATGAAAAGCGCATTACAACGCCTTGTTGCGGTTCATGAATCCTTGCAGAACATCCATCCCTTAGAGGATGGCAGCGGCCAGGCTCGTCTGCCGGAATCACTCACGCCGGTTGCTTGCCCAATGGAATCAACCCTTTCCTATTTGAACTTTGAGCAGGCGCTGGATAAGCGATTTTCAAGTGCTCTTATCCGCCCTTGGCTCACCTAAATCGTAGCAAATATTAGGGCTTTTGAAAATTGAAGAGTTCTGGAAAAATCCTTGAAGAATTTCGCGCAATCCATATACATAGAAAAACCGCTCCCCTATAGAGCGGTTTTCCCATGTACTTTGGGAAGTGTTTGTCACCCAAATTCATCAGTCACTTAAATCAGAAAACAACGGCACCACGATATCCCGGTGCATTGCAGTGAACGCAACAATCTTTTTCAACGCACTTGCTTGATATTTGACCAGTGATCGTTCCGTTCTGCTGAATTCACGTTTCCATTTCTCAGTAAACACAAAAGCAACTCTGGGCCATTCCAATTCTTCCACTAAGTGCTTCTCAACCACAAAGCGTTCATCTGCGTTAAGCAAAGCAAACCAGCTTTGGATAACAGTGATTTTCATCTTCAGTAGCGCTAGATCATCTCTGATCTCCGTGTTTTCCCTTGCGGATAACAAGTGTTCACAAATCTCTGCCTCTGCTTGATAGCTAGTGTACTTACTCAATACTTTCCGAACGAGTTCTTCCATTATTAAAATCCTCCCTTTTTTATTTAAAGGAAAGGTATACAGCGCAATCTCTTTACAGATCATAACCCATATGATAGACTACAACTGTCCTTGTAGAACATCCATCCTTTCGAGGATGGCAGCGGCCAGGCTCGTTTTACAAGGTCTTTCCTTTTCCTCCTGTTCATCGTATCGTCTGCTTTGTTCTATGGGAACGACAAAAGGATGGCTATCTCATCCTTTTACTACGGCAAAAGGATGACACATCATTGTCATCAATCAGGATATCAAGGTTATCCCCAAAACTGCAATGAATAAATTCGTATATCCTATGAAGGCCTTTGCCTTAATTCGTTGCAATGATCGCTTATCATATGGGAGTTTACTATTTTCGTCACTATATATCATTTCTGATATATCCGACCACAAGATACCTTCCACTAAATGCTTTTGTATAACGAATTGCTCATCATCGGGAAGAAATTTATGCAGATTATCGATTACGGCAATTTTTCGCTCTAATAGACAATATTTAGACAAATACTCCGCTTTATCTGCCAGGACAAGTTCTTTAAAACACACATTAATAATTGCCAGCTCTGCTTCAAGGCAGCGGCGACTGATGAATAGTTCGCAAATTTGCTGTTCTGTCATCATTGCACTTCCTTTCCCGGCAGAGCAGGTAAACCGCTATTCGATTATGCCTTGTGTCGGAAAGAGTAACATTATCAGCTCATAGAAGTGTATATAGCATTCTTTTCGGTTCTTATATGTCCATAATTCGTACAACTATATAAAGATCATCAAACACAATTTAGTACCATTTTGTGGAATAATGTTTGTAAATCCTATCTCGCGCTCAGCTTAATGATTACAGTGGATCCGATGTATAGAATTGCCATATTGAACAAAATACAGTATGATACTCCCTGTAAAAAAGTACTTGATCTGCAGGAGGATTCCATGCCGGACGACAGGCTGAAACATATTCGCAATTTTTGCATTATTGCGCACATTGACCATGGTAAATCCACGCTCGCTGACCGCATTTTAGAAATGACGGGCGTATTTGATCGCCGCCAAATGGTAGAACAGATGCTCGACAGCATGGAGCTGGAGCGTGAACGCGGCATCACCATTAAAAGCAAGGCTGTCCATATGCAGTATACCGCCTCGGATGGACAAACCTATAACCTGAACCTGATTGACACCCCCGGCCATGTAGACTTCAGCTACGAGGTCAGCCGTGCGCTGGCCGCGTGCGAGGGTGCGCTGCTGGTGGTGGATGCCACCCAGGGTATTGAAGCCCAAACGCTGGCCAACGTATACATGGCGCTGGAACACGATTTGGAAACCATTCCCGTGATCAACAAAATCGACCTGCCCAGCGCCCAGCCGGATGTTGTTAAGCAGGAGATTGAAGACGTGATCGGCCTGGACACCGAAGAAGCCCCCATGGTATCGGCCAAAACCGGTATGAATGTCGAGGCCGTGCTGGAAGCGATTGTCAAGCATGTTCCCCCACCCACGGGCGATGCTACCGCGCCCCTGAAAGCGCTAATATTTGATGCGTATTATGACAATTACAAGGGCGCGATTTGCTTTGTGCGCGTTATGCAGGGCACGGTGAAACCCGGCATGCGCATCCGTATGATGGCCAGTAAGGCGGAATTTGAAATCGTAGAAGTCGGCACTTTCCACCCCGGGTACAGCCCCTGCACTATGCTGCAGGCAGGCGATGTGGGCTACGTCAGCGCGTCGATCAAGGATATTTCCGAAACCCGCGTGGGCGATACCATCACCAGCGCGGAGCTCCCTGCCGATGCCCCGCTGCCCGGCTATCGCAAGGTAACCCCGATGGTGTTCTGCGGTATATATCCTGCTGATGGCAACGATTACGATGCCTTGAAGGACGCGCTGGAAAAGCTGCGCATGAACGACGCGTCCCTGTCGTTTGAGCCGGAAACCTCCGTTGCGCTTGGCTATGGCTACCGCTGCGGCTTCCTTGGGCTGTTGCACATGGATATCATTTCCCAGCGACTTGAGCGGGAGTTTGACTTAAACCTCATCACCACCGCGCCCAGCGTTATATACCATGTCTATAAAACAGACGGCACGATGGTATCCATCGACAATCCCACCAACCTGCCCGATCTGTCCGTCGTCGACCACATGGAAGAACCGTTTGTGCTTGCGACCCTGTATACCCCGCAGGAGTATGTGGGCACCCTGATGGAAGTATGCACAGAAAAACGAGCCGTATTCCTGGACATGCAGTATGAAGGCGGGCGCGTAAAGCTGACCTACGATATCCCGCTCAACGAAGTCATATACGACTTTTTCGACCAGATTAAAAGCCGGTCACGCGGCTATGCCAGCTTTGATTATGAGCTGAAGGACTATGTGCAAAGCGATCTGGTGAAACTGGATGTCCTGCTCAATGGTGATATCTGCGATGCCTTCACCATCATCGTTCACCGAGACAAGGCCTACGCTCGCGGCCGCAGCATTGCCAAAAAGCTGATTGACGTTATCCCCCGCCAGCAGTTTGAAATTCCCATTCAAGCGGCCATTGGCGGCAAAGTCATCGCCCGTGAGACCGTACGCGCCTTGCGCAAGGATGTGCTTGCCAAGTGCTACGGCGGCGATATTACACGCAAAAAGAAACTGCTGGAGAAACAAAAAGAAGGTAAGAAACGCATGCGGCAGTTCGGTTCAGTCGAAGTGCCAAGCGAAGCCTTCATCGCTGTGTTGAAAATGGACGAGAAATAAACTGCTTTTCGTGGTTTTTCCATCTTGCAACAGAGCCGTTTTCATGATATAATCGAGTTAGAGTTATCTAACTCGATTTCTTTTGCAGTGTTTGCATGATCACCCAGGACTTCGCTATGCCCGATGATTTGCACCGCCTATTTTTTTGTCCCAAGGTTAGAGGTCTCTAACTCTTGGATTCATGCATCACTCCCCCACTCCGACCTGCGGCTGCGGTTCCAACACGATTCATACAGGAGGGTTATTCTATGGCGAAAGACAAAAAGGCATCCATTCTCAAACGGTTTTCCCCATACTTTGGCAAAAAGAAGTGGCTACTTCCACTTTCATTATTTCTATCCGGGCTTTCTGCGATTTTAAACATTTTGCCATTCGTGTTTGTATGGTACATCGCACGCGACATACTGCAGTCTCCGCTGTCCATCAGCATGGACGGCATCGGTCCGTTTGCGTGGTATGCCTTTGGCAGCGCGTTTGCCGGCATTTTGCTTTATTTCGCTGCTTTGATGAGCTCGCATCTGGCTGCGTTTCAAGTTGAGGTCGAAATGCAGCGCACCGGCATGCGAAAAATCATCTCCATGCCGCTGGGTTTTTTTGACCAACACGCCAGTGGCAAACTGCGCAAAATTGTCAATGATGGTGCCGGAACAACGCACACCTTCCTTGCCCACCAGCTGCCGGATATGGCTGCCAGTGTAGTATCTCCCATCATTCTGCTTACGCTGATTTTTCTTGTGGACTGGCGTATGGGTCTGGCGTCGATGGTGCCAATTGCTTTAGCCTTTATCACCATGCGTTTTATGATGAATTCACAGGGCCAGGCCTTTCAGCAGCGCTACTATGATTCGCTAGAGGAAATGAGCGCTGAATCTGTTGAGTATATTCGCGGCATTCCAGTGGTCAAAACTTTCGGACAGAGCATTTTTTCATTCAAGCGTTTTTATTCCAGTATCATTCGATATAAAGAAATGGTTCTCGCTTACACGCTCCTGTGGCGCAAACCCATGTCTTTGTACACGGTACTCATGCAGTCCACCGCCTTCTTTTTAATCCCGATCGCCATCCTGCTCGTCGGCAGAGTCGACCAGATGGCCGTTGTGCTCGCGGATTTCGTGTTCTATCTTCTGCTATCGCCGCTGTTTTCTTTATTGCTGATGCGGTCGATGTATTTCCGCCAAAACGTTACGATTGCCGAGCAGGCACTTGACCGCCTTGATACGTTATTTGAGTATCCGGCCATGCAGTTCCCTGCCGCCGCCAAAGCACCGAAGCAGCACAGCCTGGAGTTTCGCAATGTATCGTTTTCCTATCCCGGCAGTGATACCCGTGCCATTAACAACATCAGCTTTACGCTAAACGAGGGCGAAACCATCGCGCTGGTTGGCCCATCCGGGAGCGGAAAAACAACCATCGCCCGCTTGGCTGCACGCTTTTGGGATGTAGCCGAAGGCGAGGTCCTGGTCGGAGGCGCGAATGTTAAAAACATCAGTAAACAGGCGTTAATGAACACGATTTCCTTCGTCTTCCAAAACACTCGTTTGTTCCGCGATTCGCTGCGTGAGAACATTATGTTTGGCAAAAGCGCTGTATCCGATGCGGCGATCAACCACGCCATCGACTATTCACAGTCTCGCGAGATTATCGACCAACTGCCAGACGGTTTGGATACGCAAATCGGCAAAGCGGGTACGTATCTTTCCGGCGGCGAGCAGCAGCGCATTGTACTGGCCAG
Source organism: Candidatus Limiplasma sp. (assembly GCA_963678055.1). Lineage (GTDB taxonomy): Bacteria > Bacillota > Clostridia > Christensenellales > Aristaeellaceae > CAXXOK01. The sequence continues at coordinate 1,242,317 of OY782679.1, read as the reverse complement.
AGCCATTGTGAAAGATGCGCCCATCGTGCTGCTGGATGAGGCGACCGCGTTTGCCGATCCAGAGAACGAACACTTAATTCAAAAAGCGCTCAAGGAACTCAGCCATGGGAAAACCACCCTGATGATTGCGCATCGCTTGACCAGCGTACGCGATGCCGACCGCATCCTGGTCATCGATCAGGGTACGATTGCCGAATCGGGTACCCATGACGAGCTCATGGAACAAGGCGGCCTGTACCACCGCATGTGGCAGGAATATCAACAATCGATTGCCTGGGAAATTACCGGGAATCAGGCTTCGGAGGAGGGTGCACAGTATGCGTAAATACTTTCAGCGCAAATATGCCATGAGCGAAAAAGGCGCACGGGATTTGATTCATTCCACCACCTGGACCGTTCTGATGGATATCAGTTTTATCTTTCCGGCGCTGCTTTCACTACTCTTTCTGGAATCGCAGCTGCAGATACTGCTTGGCGGTACGGATGGAAGCGGAAGAACGATGCTAAGCTACATAGCCCTGTCGTGTATTGCGTTTGCGATTATGGTCGTGATTGCATACTTCCAATACCAAACCACCTATACGAAAATATACGAAGAAAGCGCGCTTAGGCGAATCACCCTTGCAGAAACCCTGCGCAAGCTGCCTCTTTCCTTCTTTAGTAAGAAGGACGTTGCCGACTTAAGTTCTACCATCATGGAAGACGCAACGCAGATCGAGCAGCTGTTTTCCCATGCCGTCCCGCAGCTTTACGCATCGGTGATCACCGTTTCCATCATGGCTGTCATGTTGTTTTTATACAACTGGCAACTGTCACTTGCAGTATTTTGGGTCGTTCCGATTGCCGGATTTATCTTTTATAAAACCAGAAATTTGCAAAACACAGAGCATCGGGGCCTATACGCAACAAAACGCGATATTGCTGATACGATGCAGGAAGGGCTTGATTCGATACACGATATCAAATCCTACAACCGCGAAGGCGATTTCTCCTCCAAGCTGGATGCTAAGCTCCACGATTACCAGCAAAAACTGGTTCGGAGCGAACTGCTGATTGGCAGTGCAATCAACGTCTCCTATGTTGTATTAAAGCTTGGCCTTCCCAGCGTGATTCTGGTCGGAGCCTATCTGCTGACGACAGGGTCGATCAGTATTTTCACCTATTTTGTGTTTCTGCTGCTTTCCTCCCGTATCTATAATCCGCTCATAGAGGTCATGAACAATCTGGCGATGCTGATTTTCCTCAATGTGCGCATCAACCGTATGCGGGAAATGGATGCCATGCCGCGACAAGAAGGCAGCACTGCCTTCCACCCGAAGAACTATACTATCGTGTTTGATAACGTAGATTTTTCCTATCAGGACGGCGTACAGACCTTACAAAACGTGAGTTTCACCGCCAAACAAGGCGAGGTCACAGCGCTGGTGGGCCCCTCAGGCGGGGGGAAAAGCACCATCGCCAAGCTCTCTGCCCGGTTTTGGGATATCGACAAAGGAACGATCACCCTTGGTGGCGAGGATATTTCCAAAATCGACCCGGAAACGCTGCTGCATTCCTACTCCATCGTTTTTCAGGATGTAACGCTGTTCAACACAAGCATCATGGAAAACATTCGTCTGGGCAAGAAGGATGCTACGGATGAGGAGGTTATTCATGCCGCAAAGCTGGCCCAGTGTGATGATTTTGTAAACAAGCTTACCAATGGCTACCAAACCCGCATCGGTGAAAACGGCGAAAGGCTGTCCGGCGGCGAGCGGCAGCGCATCTCTATCGCCAGAGCTATCCTGAAGGATGCGCCGATTATCCTGCTGGACGAAGCAACTGCTTCACTGGATGCTGAAAACGAGAGTAAGATTCAAAAAGCACTTAGTGCCTTGATTGAACATAAAACCGTTTTGGTCATTGCACACCGCATGAGAACAGTTGCCGGCGCGGATAAAATCGTAGTCATTCAGGATGGTGCCATCGTTGAAACCGGCGCTCCGGAAACCCTCAAGCAACAACAGGGTTTGTATGCTTCGCTTCTCAAGGCATAGTAACCACTTTGCAGTCCACCAAAGCCACGGCAATTGCCGTGGCTTTTTTCTTTCTCCTTACACCGCTGCACCCTGCGTGTATCGCGTGAATTGATTGACAGTATGTGCCAGCATCTATATAATTTAAAGCAGTTGAATGGCCTAGCGCTACCCGCAAACTAAGCAGCGCTTCGCCATCTAAATCACCGCTTACAACATTGGATGAACCATCATCAGAAGGGCTCATTATGATCTTTGAGGGATATGCCGCAATCCTATATGGTATCGGTCTGGCTTTGGTTTTGCTGTACCTGCTGCTGAGCATTGACGATTTCATTTGGGATATCGTCACGACGATATTTCGCAAGCTACACAAAAAGCCACGGCTGGACTTCAAAGCGCTGGAAACGGTGCCGCCCAAACTGCTGGCTATTACCGTAGCCGCGTGGCACGAGGATGCCGTACTTGGCGATGTAATTGACAACTTAATCGCCTCAGCCAGCTATCCCCAGTCGATGTACCACATCTTCCTGGGCATTTACCCCAATGACCCGCCCACACTAAAGGTTGCACACGACCTGGCCGCGCGGCATGAAAACGTGCATGTGATCGTGAACGATACGCCGGGCCCGACATCCAAAGCACAGAATATCAACCACGTCATCCGCCAGATGCATAAGTTTGAACAGGAGCGCGGCTGGTCGTTTGCCTCGCTGACCATTCACGATTCCGAAGACGTGATTCACCCTTACGAGCTGCTGGTGACCAATTACCTGATTGACACGCACGATGCCCTGCAGTTCCCGGTATTTCCGCTCATCCGCATGCCGCGGCTGTCCAATTTCTTTCAGAACATTACAACCAATACCTATGCCGATGAGTTTGCCGAAAACCATTACACCACCATGGTCAACCGCTATATGGCCAAGGCTTTCGTGCCGTCGGCAGGTACCGGGTTTGCCTTGTCGCGCAAGACCCTAAGCCACTTCGGCGATCAGGATGTACTCCCCAGCAACAGCCTGACCGAGGACTACCGCTTAGCGCTGACACTGTTTGAAAACGATATCCGGTTATACTATGTGCTGGAACGCATTCCTCGTATATCCAATAAGGGCAAAGTCGTGTGGGATTATGTGACTACGCGTTCCATGTTCCCCAACACCTTCAAAACCGCAGTCAAACAGAAATCACGCTGGACACTGGGTATCACCATGCAATCGGTGCGCTTTAAGGATATTTTCCGCACCAAGGGCATTCATTTTATGGGCCGCTATTCCCTGTACAAAGATACCAAAGCCAAGTTCGGCAATCTGCTGGTCTTTGTGGGCTATCCGGTGCTGATTTACTTTTTCGCCTCGCTGTTCCTGCCCCTGCAGCCCATTTTCCCGCAAGGCAGCCTGTCGTGGTGGCTCAGTTTGGCGGTTACGGGGCTGATGGTCGAGCGGCAGCTGTTTCGCGCCATCAGTGTTTACCATGTATATGGCATGCGCAGTGTATTTTTCGCCGTGCTATTTCCCCCGCTGTTTCCCATTCGCCTGATCTGGGGCAATATCATCAATATGGTGGCGACATTCAAAGCGTTCCGCCTGCTGCGTAAAAGCAAAAAGAAAAAAGAGCCGAAACAGCCCCAGGCCAAAACCACCGCCAAGCCAATGGAAATCAAATGGTCGAAAACCGATCACGCGTTTTTGGATCAGCAGGTGCTAAAGCGCTACCGCCGTACCACGGGCGATATACTGCTGGAGCGCGGTTATGTGTCCATACCGGTTCTGCAAAAAGCCCTGCCGGATGCACGCAGGCGCGGTGAGCGGCTGGGCGAGTATTTGCTCAAGCGCGACCTGATTGGTGAGGATGAACTACTGGATGCCTTGTCCAGAGTGGTCCATACGCAGCATGTAACTGCGCGCCATCTGGGTCACTACGGTCTGGAACGCTTTACCGATCAGTTTGACGAACTGCTTCTGCGCAGCCTGCATGTGCTGCCGCTGATGATATGCACGGGCGGATTTGTGTGCGCCTTTTGCGATGAAAGCCCCAAAGATGCGAAACAGAAGATTGAAAGCACCTACGGTATAGAAGTTCAAGAGGTTATCTTTACCCGATTGGCGATTTTGCGGGGGCTGGATATTATGTTCAGCAAAACCGACAAACCCGTTGATTACAACACCCCGGCCAACCAGCTGTATGAAGAAGGAAAAATCAACTGCGAACAGTTGATTCTCGCCCGTAATTACGCCTACAAAACCGGGCATACCGAAACCCGGGTGCTGCGGGAAATGGGCCTATTGCCCGATCGCCGCAAGGCAAGGGTTGTGTATTCAGGCGTGCAGCCTGAAGCTTAAGTATTCAGGGTCGCCTAGCCAAGCGATTACCTGATTGTTATTGTGTACTAACAGCTAAGATGGAGTGCGTATGAAATTCGCAGAAATCAGCCTGATCGCAAGCGATTTGCAGGGTTTATATGCGTTTTACCGTGCTTTGCTTCAGGAAGATGGCCAATGGGAAGGGACAGAGCATGTCATCTTTCCACAGGCGGGGATTGTCCTCTTTTCCGTGCAGGGTATGGAGCAGCTGGCACCCGGTTCCATGCAAAACTGCGGAACCGGAAAAACAGTGCTCAGTTTTGATGTGGATGATATAGACATGTTGCTTGCCATGCTAGCTTTAAGCAGCGCTAGCATCATCAAGTCCCCACAGAATCATCCATGGGGACTTCGCAGTGTTTGGCTCAAAGACCCGGAAGGGAACATCATCAGCCTTCGCAGCCCAGTACGATAAGGGGATTCCCCTATTTCTTTACCGATTCGCAGGCCGTTACCTGTGCCGATAGAAGCGCTTTCACCTGCGCTTCTTTTTCAAACAGGGCACAGCCGCCCGTGTGGTTTTCGTCCGCAGCATTCAGCTCCCGCACCATTTGAAAGAACGGCGACTGCATCGCTTCCATCAGGGTATGGTCTGTCAGGCTAATATCGGAATACGGTGAAAACGGGCAAGGCTCTGCGCCGCCGTAGGCGTTGATATGGAAAAACCCCCGCCCCGCCGCTAGGCAGCCGCCCATATGTTTTTCATCACCGGGAAACGAGATAAGCACCATGCCGGAAAAGCGTGCACGCAGGTCGTCCTGTGCTTTTTCCATCAGCAGCCGCTGCGCATCATCGGGCGCCTGGGCCTGGGTGCCTGGCTCTACCGGTACATACTCGATAAACAGCACCAGGCGGCAGCCGCTTTGGTACAGCCTGTCGATAAACGCAGGGTCCATAACCTCGGCTCGGTTTTCGGTGGTCACCGTCAGCGATACGCCAAACAATAGTTTTCTCTTTTTCATGGCATCAAGCGCAGTTTGCACGGCTGAATACGCCCCGTCTCCACGCCGCGCATCGGTGGCCTGCATGCCGCCTTCCAGGCTGACAATGGGGACCAGATGGCGGTGCTTATCCAGCAGCTTAAGCAGCGCTTCATCCAACAAAGTGCCGTTGGTAAAGATCGGGAATATGGTTTTTTCATGGGCTGCAGCAGCAAGCAATACATCCTGCCGTATCATCGGCTCTCCACCGGCCAGTAAAATAAACGGAACGCCCATGTCCGCTGCCTGATCAAACAGTTCACTCCAGCGGTCAGCGCTCAGCAACGGTTTATCGCCTTCTGATCCGCACTGCCCGTTTGCGCGTGCATAGCAACCCTTGCAGTGCAGATTGCAGGCATTGGTAATGCTTGCAATCAAGAAGGTCGGAACAGAAATCCCCTCGGCCTGTAAGGTTTCGCGGCGTTTTTCGATCTCTAAATAGTGCGGATAATAGCGGCGCAGAAACAAGCTCTCCTTGGGATTGCGCAGGGTTGCCTTTACAATATCTTTAAACAGCTGTTCTATGCCTTCGTTCAGGTATGCCGTTAAATCAAACGTTTCCGCCACAGTAGAGTCCTCCTATTAACCGGATAGACTTCCGGTGCATTGGCACCAGTATACGTGTTTTCCTCCGGGATTCAATGCAAGAATGATTAGAATGTCATAAGAAGATGATGATCACCGCAAAAACCCTGCGCAAACAGTTGTCAACCACTGCGATATTATGTATACTTCTCGTATTGGACACCTTAACCAAATACATTGCAAGGATCCTAACTACCTGAATCGAGGTGCATCATGATTCAATGGTTTAGCCAGTTTGGCGCAGTGCAGCAAGCACTGTTGGCAACGATTTTCACCTGGGGTGTTACCGCGCTTGGCGCAGCGCTTGTTTTTTTCTTTAAAACCATTAATAAAACCGTACTCAACGGCATGCTGGGGTTTGCTGCCGGCGTTATGATTGCGGCCAGCTTTTGGTCGCTGCTGGCCCCCGCGATTGATATGGCCGAAGACCTGGGGCAGATCTCGTTTCTCACCGTTGCCATCGGGTTTTTAGCGGGCGGCGGATTCTTATACCTGGTGGATAAACTGCTGCCGCACCTGCACATGGGTCTGGATACGTCCAAGGCTGAAGGTATTAAAACATCATGGCAGCGCAGTGTACTGCTGGTATCCGCCATCACGCTGCACAATATCCCCGAAGGGCTTGCCGTCGGTGTTGCCTTTGGCGCAGTTGCCGCAGGCGTGGGCACCTCGGCGACGCTGGCAGGCGCCATCGCGCTGGCCATTGGTATCGGGCTGCAAAACTTTCCCGAAGGGGCTGCCGTATCCATTCCGCTGCGGCGGGAAGGCTTCACGCGCGGAAAAGCATTCCTGTACGGACAGGCTTCCGGCATTGTGGAGCCGATTGCTGGCGTTTTGGGTGCGTTTGCGGTGATTAGCGTTCGTCCCATGCTGCCGTATGCGCTGGCCTTTGCCGCAGGCGCTATGATTTATGTTGTAGTGGAAGAATTAATCCCGGAAGCACAGCGCGAAGTGGGCGGTTCAAAAACCGATATCGCCACCATCGGTGCGATGGTCGGCTTCACTGTGATGATGGTGCTGGACGTGGCACTGGGCTAATATAGCATAGAAACCCCACAGCAATAGAAAAAGCCCGGAGCGTGCAGGAGCGGTGCACTCTCCGGGCTTGGCCTATGGAAGGCCCAAATGCGGTTGTAAAGTCCGCGGAATCAGCTAATTACCACCCTTACCCTTGCCTTTGCTAGGGTTTGTTTCGTTCTTACCCTGTGTCTGGGCATTGCCGGGGCTTTGCTTTTGTTTTCCCTGGTTAGAGTTGCCCTTATCGTTTTGCTCGTCTTGCTTTTGCTGCTCTATATCATTGCTCTGGTTTTCTTCGTCTTGCTTTTCCTGTTCCATGTTCTGTGTTGTGCCCTTGTTTTCGTTCATTTCCTGGTTTTGTTCCAGATTTCCGTTCTTGTTTTGCTGGCCGGGGGCTTCATCGCTTTTTCCCTGCCCCTGGCCATTGCTTGCGTTTTGTTTGAACGTATCCAAGAATCTCGTCAACTCATCGGCAACATTTTCTTCCTTGTTCTGGTGCCAGCTGGTATACGGATCGTATAGCTCACGAGGCACCTGGGCCTTTTCAACCGTTGCGATAAACAATGTCCGCGCTTTCGAGGCTGCATCCGTCAAGGCTTGCTGCACAAGTGCGTACTCCGATAAGATTTCGGTTTTCAGCCGCTCGATACTCTCCGCCAGCGCATCGCCGTCCAACTCTTTGGATGCGCTCTGCGCTTGGTCGCGAAATGTGTCCTTCAATGCTTTGATTGTACTACGATAGCTTGTCTCGGCTGTCTGGATAGTACTGCGCATTTGTGTAAACGCGGTCTCCAGTACCAGCAGCTGCTCATCGGTCAGCAGTCCTTCAAAGGCAACCGTAGTGTCCATGTCTTCAAACAGCTGTGTTAGTTCGTCCATGGACATTTTACCGTATTGCAGGATGGCTTCCTCGATCGTGATTTCTTTCTGTTCGGCGATATACTGCATCATCAAGTACTGTGCCGGTGTCAGCCCGGCAGCGTTCGCCAAGGCTATGATTTCGTCTGGAATGGGCGGCTCTAGTTCCTCCGCCAGTGCGCTTTGTCCTACGAACACAAAAAGAAATAGTATCGCCACAAATAGGGATACCAACGATGTTCGTGTATAATTTTTCATGTGTTATCCTCCCTTTCGGTAACTGGCTGCCATCGGTACCACCGAAGGCCCTATAGTTTTGCGTCACAGCTTTTCAACTGCTTTGCTAGTATCGTGGGCGTGTCTAAATGTTACAACAATATTACGAGAATTGCAAGCGTTTTCGGAATTTTTTTCATTCCCTGCATTTGCACACCTTTCGCTTTGCTCCAGAAGCTGCACAGCATGGCCGAAGCGGCTACTCTTGCGCCGTACCCCCCATGGCTTTTGGGAAACAGAGCACTGTCAAATCGTCACCCTGTCGGGTGGCAAGGATTGTACACGCTCGTGTCTTGATTCTATCGTGTCCCGATGATAGCATCAATCATAGGAAACATCGCCGGACTATTGGTTCCGGTCTATTGCATAGCGCGATTCATGCAGGTACTCATTTGTGTATGTTCGCGCCACAAACAGCGGTACACGCTTTCTATACGCATACCGCAACAGGAGGAGAGCTTCCATGGCCCCATTGCTAAAAACCCTGCAACGCGCCGGAGGGCGCAGCCTGTACCTTGTCTTTCCACCCGGACCGCCGCGCACGCCAAAACGCACCAGTGCGCTTTTTATCCTGCGGGATGACGACCAGGCGGCCTCTGTGGATCAACTGATGCAAACCGAACACTTACAACGCCTGTGCCAAGAGCAGCATGTGATTTTGGCGTTCCCAAACCCTATCGGCGGACGGTGGAACTGGGAACTTGATCCCGCTTTGCCCGATGATGTGGCTTTTTTCGCCCATCTGCAAAAAGAACTATCGACACCGGAAGAGAGCCTGCCGTTTCTAAAAGAGCTGGCAGCCTCCGCCAATCCGCTGAAAGACCCGCGCTTTCAAAAACATTGGCACCCGATGGCGGATGTACGCTATGCCGCAGGCTACGGCAGCGGTGCGTCCATGGTCTGCACCTTGGCCGCCTTGCGGCCGGAACTATTGGCAGGCATCTATGCAGACGGCGCTGCGCTATCCCACGCCACAGTGCAAAAAGCCGTTCATGCCCCCATGCCCGCCTATCTATCCAACTGCACGCCGGAAACGACCGCCTACTTCATGCAGGCCAACGCGGCCGAGCCAACTGAAAGCGCCGGTCAATTCCAAAATCCCATCAACCCCAGCCAGTGTGTCATCCTGTCCAAAACTCAGTCCGTACCCCTTATAACCGTGTACGATACGCTGTTTTCCCGTGTACGGCGGCCAGCCTCATCGCCGCTGGGCGATGTTGCACCGCGTCTGCAGCCCGATAAAGCCGAAGGGTTTACGCTGTTTGCGGACGATACACGGCTGGACGGCACCAAGCATACCTGGCTGGTTCACACACCCAAGGCTGCAAGTAAGCATCCGGATGCCCAAGTACCGCTGCTCTTGTTTTTCCATGGCGCAAGCGATACCCCGTGGGAAGCGGCGGATATGACCAAGTTCCACGAACTGGGCGAGCGAGACGGATTCATCACTGTCTACCCCTGGGGTGGCAACCGGATGACCTGGAACAGTTCCATGCTGGACGACGAACCTGACGACGATGCCTACATCACCGCGCTGATACGGTATATGCTCGATGCCTACCCTGTTGATCCCCAGCGGGTATACCTGTCCGGGTTTTCCAACGGCGCCGCCCAGGCGCACGCCGTCGCCATGTGCCATCCCGATTTGATTGCGGCCATTTGCCCGATTGATGCCAACTGGCCCGGCAACCGCGCGGGTATATCGAACCTCACCGTGCAGGATGTTACCCCCATGAAAATTGCGCTGGAAAAGCAGAAGACCTTCGATTATCGTATGCCGGTCTGGTACACCTACGGCGGGCGGGAAGTTTCCTATCCCGTGTACAACGGTTGCACCCAGCAAATGCAGTACGATTTCTGGAAAACTTATAACCATATCCCCATCAAGCCTACCCCCGATAAAGAAACACCCCACCCCTGCGGCTGTGGCGTACCCGGCGATATCCAGACAACGCTTGCACCCAGCTTGGCCCATCCCACGCATACCTACGATGTGCACCAGTTTTTATCCACCGATCCCGCCGGTGTCAACCTGTATAATTACGTGCTGATGCGGCAAAAAGGCCATGAAATTGCCCCGGCAGATCCCCTGCTCGGCTGGCAATATGTGCGAAAGTTCCGCCGTCTGCCGGATGGCAACCTGGCTGTGGCAGCGCAGAAAACGCCCTGAGTTCGGGTTTTTGCGCAGCAACCACATCACCCCGCGCCGCAGTGTGCACTTTGGTTAATTTCTGCCCATCCGGTACAAAAATCCACACTGCACTTTACAAAATTGGCGTACCATGGAAACAAATCAAAGCGATTGAAAACCCTGCGCCGGTTTTTTATAGTAAAACCATCAACAACACATTGCGTTAAACACGCTTGCAAGAGCGCTGCATTGACGTGATATGACAGGGAAATATGAAAGGAGTCAATAGCGCATATGTCCAATGTACTGATGCACGTAAATCTTCGTGCGGAATCCATTAGCCTGTGGACTGCCATCAATGTCATCCTGCCTGACGACAGGATTGAAGGTGAATATCCGGTGCTGTGGCTGCTGCATGGCGGCGGCGGCAACGAAAACGACTGGATCGAGGAAACCGGTATTCGCCGGTATGCCGACAAACACAAAATGGCGGTCGTCATGCCTCATGCCGGCCACAGCCGGTACTGCAACATGTACTGGGGGGCGGACTACTTCACATATCTGACGGAGGAACTGCCAAAGCTTGTTAAGCACCTGTTCCCCTGCATTTCCACCAAACGGGAAGATAACTTTATCGCCGGTCTGTCGCTGGGCGGCAGCGGTGCGATTTCACTGGGCATGCGGCGGCCTGATCTGTACGGCGCTATCGGCGTACTGTCGGCATCCAGCATCATCCCGCTGGAGCACCTGCGTCCCAAATCGGCAGGCGGCCCGTCCGCACCCGGCGGCCCCGGCAAAAAGAGCGTGAATATGGTCAACTTCGGTGTAGAAGACACCGCCGACCTGAAAGGCAATCCGGAGCACGATGTGCTGCTGAATGCTGAAAACGTCATCAAAGAGAAAAAGCCCGTGCCTAAAGTATTCCACGCCGTTGGTATGGAAGACCATGCCTATCCGGTAGGTCTGGGACTGAAAGAATTCTTTGAAACCTTCGACGGCAACCCCTTCCGCTATGAGTTCCACACCGAACACGGAGCACATACCTGGGAGTTCTGGGACAAATGGCTTCCGGTGTTCATGGAAGCAGCCATGAAAGACAGGGGGTTATAATATGGCGTTCATTCAAATGCAGCTCAATTCCGAATGCTTGACGCGCAAAGCGTCCATCAACGTCATCATGCCGGGCATGAGCGAAAAGCGTAAGCTGGACAACGGCAAATACCCGGTGCTCTGGCTGTTGCACGGCGCAACTGATGACCACACCATGTGGCAGCGTTTTACGGCGCTGGAACTGTACGCGCAAAAACGTGGTATCGCCATCGTGATGCCTTCGGTAGAAAACAACTTTTATACCAATACCGACGCTGGCCGTTTCTTTGACTATGTCACCGAAGAACTGCCCCGCATGCTGCGGCGCTACTTCCCCATCTCCGACAAACGGGAAGATAATTTTATCGCCGGTATGTCCATGGGTGGTCATGGCACGATGAAGCTTGGTTTCACCAGGCCTGAACTGTATGCGGCCATGGGCATTTTCTCCTGTGCGAACTTTATCGATCTGATGGGCGCAGGCAACATGCTTGAAGGCGGCAAGCGCGTACCCTTGAACTTTGTGCGCTGGCTGGTGTTCGATACCGATGACGGCGACCTGACCAAGGTTCACGATACCGAGCATGACAACCGCTATCTGGCCAAGCTCGCCTCCGAAAGCGGCAAACCGCTGCCCAAGATTTTCGGTTGCTGCGGCACGGCGGACGGCTGCCACGATGCGCAGAAGGACGACTTCAACTACTTCAGAAATCTGCCCAATCCCTTTGAAGTCAAGTTCTTTGACAGCACTGGCTTCCACTACTTCGACTTCTGGGACGAATGGATGAAGGTATTTATCCAGTGGCTGCCCATCCGCAAGCGCACTGAGGAGATCTTATAAGATGAACACGATGCTCTGTCAATTCAACGTTGAAACACCGATGCGCGACGGCGTGATTTTACGGGGCGATCTATACCGTCCACAGGAGCAGGGGAAATTCCCCCTGCTCCTGTGGCGCAGTATTTTCCGTAAAAACACACTGGGACGCGCTTTCTCTCAGTATGATCCTGCCTATTTCGTACAGCATGGCTATGCTGTGTTTATTCAGGATGTCCGCGGCCTTGGCGAATCCGACGGGGAATTCGATCGCTTTACCGCCGACGGTGAGGACGGCTACGATACCATTGAATGGCTGGCACAGCAGGAGTACTGCAACGGCAATATCGGCATGATCGGCAACTATTACGCCGGTTACCTGCAGCTGATGGCCGCAGCCGAAGCCCCGCCGCACCTCAAGGCGCTTTGCCCCATGCAAACCAGCGTGTCCTTAAACCGCGACTGTGATAACCGCGGGTTTATGTTCTATTCGCATGTAGGTTGGTGTATGTCCCGTCAGATCAGCCGCCTGCGCGACGGCCGCTACGACAAGGAAACCACCGACAAGTATCTGCCGATACTGCTGGATTACATCCGCGACTATCCTACGCGTCAGCTGTTACAGCGTCCCCTGCATACAATGCCGGCCGTGCAAAACACACCCTTCCCCATCCTGAAAGATTATTACAAACACCTGGTGGAAGGGTACGATAATTTCGACCTGATTCACAAAGAAGGCCGCGACATGGACCTTAGCCGCGTTAGGACGCCCGCGTTCTATATCGCCGGATGGTATGATTCCTCCCGCACACCACTGATTGATCACTGCCATACGCAGCGGCAACACGGCGTGGACAGCCGCGTACTGATTGCCCCGTGGAAGCCAGGCGAAGTGCCTGCACATGCAGACCATGCCCTGGAAACCGGCGAAATCACCGTGGATGTGCAGCAGGAAATGCTAGCGTGGTTTGATCACTGGCTGAAAAATGCGCCAGCCCCCGCCTTCAAACCCTACCGCTACTACGATATCGCCACCAAAACCGTCTGGGGAACTGATACCTGGGATGAAAACGGCGAAAAACAGGTACGCTTCTTCCTGCAAAACGGTGGCAAGCTCGGCGAAACCGCCGCAGATGATGTGAAGGATACCTATTTGCACGATCCCAATCATCCGCTGCCCTTTGCTCCATATGGTGCAGGCGGCCAGCTGCCGGACACCGACGCCAAACGCTTGTACTATACCTCCGACCCAGTCGAGCAAGGGCTTGTTGTACAGGGACTGGTGCGTGTGAATGTGTCTCTTTCCTCAGACGCGAAAGATACGGATGTTGTCGTTCGTCTGCTGGATATCGCGCCCGACGGAACGACGTTTGGCATCTGCGACGGGGCAACACGCGCCCGTTACCGCAACAGCTGGAATCCCGAGCCGCTGGCATCTGGGTTGATCTACCCGATTGAGGTGCTGCTGGGCCATGTCCACTACGCCATCGCACCCGGGCATCGTGTGGCGCTGGAAATCAGCGGAAGTGCATTCCCCAAGTACGATATCAACTACGGTACGGGCCTGCGTCCGCCGGAGGATACGGGTGCGGTTGTCTCGCATAACCAAATCATCAGTACAAAGGCAAACCCGTCCTCCGTTACGCTGCCACTAAAGAAACAATAAAATAAAACGCTTGTTACGCATCACTTTGTAAAAAGACCAAATGTCGTAAAAAGCACACACAAACCAAGCGGCACACTGTTTTTTAAGATAACAGGTGCCGCTTTTGCTTTTGCCGGCGGCCAGCAAGGTTATTGACAAACATGCGCTTCCATATTATTGTTAGTCAAGAGAAAAGACAAACATCCAACCCGGTTATTTTACCGGGTTGGCGTCTGAAAGTATAAAGGAGAATTCGATGAAACGCTCCTTTTGGTGGTCACGTACATTCCGGTTTTGGATTATCTGCTATCTGATCGTTCTTTTGATTCCAATGGTGGCAGGTGTTGCTTTGTATGTTCGCGCAACGGATTCGCTAACCGAAAAAGCCTATGAAAATGGAATGATGTCAGTTCGCCAGGTCGGCACAGTCGTGGATGAACAACTGAAAACCATCGCCAATGTAAACGATACGATTACTGTATCGTCTTCGTTGATCCGGCTGAAATACATGTCCCTGCCTTTTAACGCCGAAAAGTATTATGAAATCCATCAGCGGGCCAAATACCTGTCCAATTTTACCGTACAGCAAGAGCTGATTAAGTATATTTTTGTGTATTGCAGCGAGCTGGAATGCCTGCTGGACAGTGCGCACATCTACACCGCCACCAACCAGCTGGATAAGATGATCACCGAACGCATCGGCATGCCACTGGACCGCTTCTATGCACTGATGGAAAAAACCCACCAGCACGATTTTTATGTGCTGGGTGACGGCAGCCAGATTATCATGGTGCAAACGCTGGGCCGCAGGGTGAAGGAAAACCGCCCCATTATCACCTTAATTACTGTACTCAATGCCGATTCCATCGACGATCTGCTCATAAATACCGCCAACACTGTGCACGGTTCAGCCTACATGCTGCTACCAAACGGCTCGGTTTTCGGCACCCCCGCTGAGGGCGACCCCACCGACTTTACTGCGCTGTCAGACATTGCAGGCGAAGGGCAACTGCTGCAAGATGATCTGGTGATCACCTATACGGATTCGGCGGCTTCCAACTTCCGCTATGTGTTGTCTGTCCCGCGCGAGACCTTTTTACAAGATATCCGCAATATTCAGATGACATTCTTTGCGTTCTCACTAGGCGCACTGCTGCTGGGCTTGCTAATCGCCTATATGCTGGCCAAGCACAATTACAAGCCCATCCAGCAGCTGAAGCAGGACGCGCAGATACCCGAAATGTCCAGAGACGAGTTCACGGTGCTTGGACTTCGCCTGAAGGAACTGCTATCAGCAGGCGACCGCATGCACACCGAAATTGAAAAGCTCAGCAAAGCCGCCAATACACAGCTCATTCATTCGCTGCTCAGCGGCAATGTGGTCACGCTGGAAAAAGACCGACGTGCGCAGCTGTCCAGCCTGTTTAACGGCAATATGTTTGTTGCCGCACTGATTGACCTTGGAGAGGACGCGCCCATCGCAACGCCGGAAACACGCAAAGCTGTCACCGGCAGTTTGAACCTGCTGATTACCGAGTGTGCAGCCGGTGCCTGCCAGAGCATGATTCAGCGGGATAACGATGCCTTTGCCGCCATTTTGTGCTTCCCCTCCACTGTCACCCGCAACGATGCACAGTTCATGGCCCAGCAAATCGGCGATCGCATGGTACAGCATGCTGTGGAGCAGCCTGCACTGGCCTCCATGTCGATTTACATCGGCGATGCGCGCAGCGGCGAGGAACAGGTGCACGAATCCTACGCCAACGCGATTCGCGCCAAAGAATATGCGGATTTTGTCACCGTGACGGACAAACGCGTTATCCTCTATGATGCGACCATGTATTCCAGCGATATTGTATGGGACGATTACGATATTGTTGATGCCGAGCGTCAGTTCTCCAGCTTGATGATTGAAGGCAACTACAGCAAAGGTAAGCGGATGCTGCGCGAGATTATGGCCTATTACAACTGCCAGGACGGCATGTCGCTTTATGTCATGCGCTGCCGGATGTTTGGCGTAATGAACCTGATGCTCAACGTGCTCCATGAAGTGGAACCGGACCTTGACCCCGCCTTCTACGAGGAAGCCAATCCTGTTGCGCGGCTGTTATCTGCACGCACGCAGCAGGAACTGGAAGATGTCATCTTTGATATTATCGACCGCCTGGTCGGCCGGCACGAAAACAAGCCCCCCGATATTCAGGATAAGCTGACTCAGGTGGAGCATTACATTGTGACGCATTATTATGATGTCGGCCTGGGTGTTAAACAGGTCGCAGACGCATTTGATATGTCCCTGCCCTATCTGTCCCGGATGTTCAAGAAAGAAAAGGGCATTGGACTACTGTATTACATCAATCAATACCGGGTCGAAAAAGCAAAAGAAATTATGAGTGTCAACCCCAACGAAACCGTCGCCGGTATTGCCGGGCGCGTGGGTTACAACTCCAGTCAGACACTGATTCGTATTTTCAAACGCTACGAAGGGATTACACCCGGACAATATCAGGCGGAACTGGGTGCGACCTCTGCAAACGATGAAAGCGACGAAAGCTAAGCGGCATCAAAGCCGTAGAAAAGCCAGCCCAGTGCGGGCCGCGGAGTTCCGCGGCCCGCACTTTGTGGTTTGTGGCATTTTAAAGCACATCTCGGATAAAAATGGCACATCCACGGCAAATTTGGGCTATTATGTCTGTTTTCATGCCAGATTTTATATCATTGCATGAGCAAATATTGAATATATACAGGGGAAGAAAAGCGCGGTATGGTGTTAGCATAGCAGAGTAACCGCACACTGTGCGGGGCTCGTTACGTCATTTTTATATTGGAAAGGAGCCTGGAATCATGTTAAAACGAATCCTACCCCTTCTGCTGGCGCTGTCTCTCGTCATGACTGCCACTTTCGGTCTTGCCGAAGGCACCAACGAGAAATCGCTTGCGGAAATCGCCCAGATGGAAACCAAAATCGAGCGCGTTACGGAGGAACCCGTAACCCTGACGATGTGGATGGATGTTTCCTCCCACGACGTCTCCAACATCATCGGTGATCTCCAGAACATGGACATCCTCAAAGCCCTGGAGGAGAAAACCGGCGTGCACATCGAACTGATGCTTGCACCTGTTGGCGAAGCGGAAACCAGCTTTTCCCTGATGCTGGCATCCGGCAACTATGCCGATATCGTTATCGGCTTTGATACCTTGTATGCTCAGGGTGGCGATGCAGCAGTTGAAGAAGGCATCATCCTCGATCTGAAAGATCTGGTTGCGGAGTATGCCCCCAATTACACTGCCGCACGGACGGCATCCACCTATCGTGAACTCGGCACCATTACCGACGAAGGTAACATGCCGTATTTCTGCCAACCCACCTACATGGATGACCCCGGCCTGACCTACGGCGGCCCCATCATCCGTCAGGATGTGCTGGACAAACTCGGTCTTGATACCCCTGTGACCATGGACGACTGGTATGAATTCCTCACGCTTTGTAAAACCGAGCTGGAAATGACCCGCGGCCTTGGTATGTCTTACACCGGTATCAGCAAGTACAACTCCTTCAATGCGGCCTATGGCTTCATGATGGAAAACCCCGCCGATGCTGCAAAACCTGTTTACGTAGCGGATGGCAAGGTGCAGTACGGCCCGATGACTGATGGCTTCGAAGACTACCTGGTCGAAATGGCCAAGTGGTATGCTGAAGGCCTGATCGACCCGGATTTCACCTCCACCATCACCTTTGATGATGGTATCGCGATGATCTCCAGCGACCTGTGCGCAGCCACCAGCGAGCACGGCGGCGTGCTGGGCTATGCCAACTCGCTCGGCTCCGCTGTCAACCCCGACTTCAACTTTGTTGCAGTCCCCGCTCCCGTACTCAACGAAGGCGACCAGCTGCACGTTGGTTACCACAAGGGCGGCGCTGGCCTGACCAAAATCGCTGCGATCACGACCGACTGTGAAAATCCCGAACTCGCTGTGAAGTTCCTCGATCAGCTTTACACCGACGAAGGCATGATGCTGTGCAACTTCGGTACCGAAGGCAAGACCTACAATCTGGATGAGAATGGCCTGCCTGTGTACACCGATCTGATTGCCAACAACGAAGCCGGCACCATCACCGATATGCTGTGTGCGTACGCTGCACCGATCCTGTGGCCTTTCGTGGGCGTGCTCGGTCGTGATGACGTATCCACCGCAAGCGTAATGGCTGAAGTGTGGGACACCAACAACGATTACTCCTACTCCTTCCCCGCCGGCGCGACCCTGAACGCCGACGAACTGGAAGTGTATTCCGATCTCTATCCCGAAATCAAGTCCTACGTGGAAGAGATGACCGTCAAGTTCATCATGGGCCTGGAGCCGATGGAAAACTTCGACAATTTCCTGTCAACGCTGGAATCCCTTGGCGTGCAGGATGTTGTAGCCGCTTACCAGAGCGCGTATGACCGCTACGTAAGCCGCTAAGCAAGTAGCGATAGAATACCCCTTTTTACGAACCGGGCGTTTCCGGGTTTCCGGTAACGCCCGGTTTCCGTAAGGCTTCGATTACCCTTGAAATTCGCCCGTCGCAGGACGGGCAACCGGAGGAGTGGACAACATGAAATGGAGACAGCTCGCCGTTAACTACCGTTCCAACAAGCTGCTATACTGGATGATTCTTCCGGTCGTCTGTTTCGTAATCCTATTCAGCTATGTTCCCATGTTCGGGCTCACGATGGCCTTTCAGGATTATTCACTGGTTAAAGGCATTTTCGGCAGCAAGTGGATCGGTTTAGAGAATTTTACCGACTTCTTTAGCAGTATGTATTTCGGCCGCACAATGCGAAATACATTGGTGCTAAGCTTCTACGATCTGCTATTCTCTTTCCCCGCGCCGATCTTCCTGGCGCTGATGCTCAACGAAGTGAAGCGTCTGCGTTATAAGAAGTTTATTCAAACGATCAGTTATATGCCACACTTCATCTCGATGATTGTTGTTGCGGGACTGATTATAGAGTTTACGAACTCCAATGGCGTTATAGCCTCCGCTGTGTCGGCACTTGGAGGCGATTCAAAGAGCTACATTACCCTGCCGCAGTACTTCCGGGCGATCTTCGTCACTTCGGAGATATGGCAGCATGTAGGCTTTAACTCGATTATTTACCTGGCAGCGCTTTCGGGCATTAGTGAGGACCTATACGAGGCTGCGCGCATCGACGGCGCAGGCCGATTCCGCCAAATGCTCAATGTAACCCTGCCCGGTTTAATGCCCACGATTATTATTATGTTTATTCTTCGCTGCGGTGCGATTATGAACCTGAACTTTGAAAAAGTACTGCTTTTATATTCCACCTCTACGTACGAAACAGCCGACATTGTATCTACTTATGTATACCGCATCGGTATTATCAAGCAGAAAATCGGCTACAGTACGGCAGTGGGTCTGTTCAACTCTGTGATCAGCTTCGTGCTGGTGTTGACAGCCAACAAAATCAGCAAGACTTACACCGAAGTCAGCATGTTTTAGGAGGCGGATTCGATGAAAATAAAGGATTCATTCGGGCGTAAAGCATTTCTGTTTGTAAACGCCATCATCCTGGGCATTGTTGGGTTTCTGTGTTTAGCGCCTATGCTGCACGTGTTGGCCTGTTCCATCTCCGACCCCACCACGCTTGCCCGCGTGCGCGGTTTTCACCTGTGGCCCATCGCGCCGTTCTCGTTTGAAGGGTATAAAGCGGTCCTCAGTTACCAGAATATCCTCACAGGCTATGGCAACACCGTTTTCTACGTGGCAATCGGTATCGCACTGAACCTGATTCTCACAACAATTGCAGCGTACGTGCTGTCACGCCGGCGTTTTATGCCCGCCAATACCATTATGTTGATCATCGCCTTTACGATGCTGTTTAACGGCGGCCTGATCCCAAACTTCATGCTGATCGTGAAGCTGGGGCTGCTCGATAATCGCTTGGCGGTCATCCTGCCCAGTGCGTTTAACGCGTTCAATCTGGTGATTATGCGTACCTCGATGAAGGAAATCCCCGAGGCACTGGAAGAATCCGCCAGACTGGATGGTGCAAACGACCTGCAAATCCTGTGGCACATCGTTATTCCCGTGTCCCAGGCCACCCTGGCTGTTATCACCCTGTTTGTCGCAGTTATGATCTGGAACTCGTGGTTCACCGCTTCCATCTATCTGACGAACCGGGCCAAATGGCCGCTGCAGCTGTTTTTGCGCGAAGTGCTCATCAACAACTCCCAGCGCAGCCTGAACGCAGGTGTTAAAGCCTCGGCCATGGCGCTGCAAACGCTGGTGAAGTACTGCGTTATCGTGGTCGCGACCCTGCCAATACTGTTTATCTATCCCTTCCTGCAAAAGTATTTCGTCAAAGGGATTATGATCGGTTCCATTAAAGGATAAGGACGTAACGAATGTTGATCGATGAAAAACGACCGGAGAAATTACTCAACAAGCAATATATCATGTTCTCCCTGATCAACCTGATTGTCTCCATCAGCTTTGCGATGGTTTCAACCACCATATCCAAGTATGCGTATTCTATCGGTACATCCGTTGCTGTCGCCGGGGGTATCGCAGGGGTGTTTTCCATCTCTGCGATGGTCATACGGCCGTTCAGCGGCGTTCTAAGCGACAGAATGAACCGCAAAACCCTGCTGGTCGTATCCACCTTTGCCATGGGCGTGTGCACGCTGTTTTACGGCTTTGTCACCAGTACATGGATGCTGTTTATGCTTCGTATCTTGCACGGTGCGGCGTTTTGCATCAGCAGTACGGTGAACATGGCCATGATTCCAAGCTTTGCCCCCAAAGACCGCGTTGGCGAGGCTGTCAGCTATTTCGGCCTTGGCCAGACCCTGGCAATTCTGCTAGGGCCGACAGTGGGCTTGTATCTGGCCGAATCAGGCGGCTTTGTGCTCAACTTTGGCCTTGCGGCAGGCATTGTTGCCATCGGCGGCATTGTAGCACTGCTGCTTGATTTCCAGGGCACCGAGCGCACCGTACAACCTGAAGGATTCAAGCACTTTCGCATCCGCTGGCGCGATATTATCGCTGTGGAGAGCCTTTTATTTGCGGCTATCAATATTGCCTTGGCAGCCACAAGCGGCGTAGAGAACAGCCTGATGGCCCTCTACGGCGAAGCGGCAGGCTTTGGTAACATCGGCTGGTACTTTACACTCAGCGCGGGTGTGTTGTTCATCTCCCGGCTGGCCTTTGGTAAGATCGCTGACAAACGCGGATTGAACCTTGCCATGTACCTGGGTACTGGACTAATGATCATCGGATTCCTGCTCATGTGGAACCTGTCGGCCATTTGGGTGCTGGCACTGGCTGCGATCATCAAAACGGTCGGTGTGGGCATAGTACGCCCGGCATTGCAAGCGGAATGCCTGAAAACCGTCACCCCCGAAAGGCGGGGCGCGGCGTCCTCCACGTTCTATATCGGCTCGGATATCGGACAGGGGTTCTCCCCCTGGTTGGCCGGCGCGATTGTCGATTCCTCCGGCGGCAACTACGGCATGGCGTTTGGCCTGCTATCGGTACCACTGGCACTTTCCGCCCTGCTGTTTTCGCTGTTTTACCGAAAACGGAACCGGATGAAGGCCAAAACAGAATAAGCAAAAAACCGCCGGAGTTCCGGCGGTTTTTTAGTTCCAGTGAAAGGGGCCTTCCCCCATCATCACGCTGCGCTTCGCTCCGTCAGCTAAAATGCTCCTGATGGTCTTTGAAATAGCATACGATCATATGCAGGATAATGAGGTGCAGATCCTCAATCCGCTCATAGCTTTTCATGTCGGACACAAAGGCTGCATCCGCCATATCTGCGATTTTTCCGCCCGAAAAGCCAGCCAGCGCAATGACTTTACCGCCGATTTGGCGGGCATACTCGCAGGCATTGACCACATTTGGGCTTGTTCCGCTGGCGCTGATGGCAATCGCCACATCGCCCGGACGCATCAGGTTTTTCATTTGCTCACGGAATACCTCCGCATACGCGATATCGTTTCCCAGCGCGGTGATTTTGGCGATATTATCGCTCAGCGAGAGAATTCTGAAACGCCGCTTGTCGCCTTTGATGGCATTTTTGCCGAAATCGCAGACAAAATGATTCGCAGTCGTCGCACTGCCGCCGTTTCCGAAAATAAAGATCTGCTGATCCCCGCGGTATGCGTCCAGCAGCAGTGACACCGCTTTGTCCATCTCTGTATCGTCCAGCGCCTTGATTGCCTGCGATAGTTCTTCTTCATATGCTGTCATGATTGTCTTTGTGTTCATGTTAAACCGCCTTTCCTTTGTAGCCGTAATATTGCTTTCGTCCACAAACAGCTGTCGCCGCCGCGCCATAGAGACCTCCAAGAGCCTCAAACGCGCTTGGGACAATGTCCAGTTCCGGGTTTGCCGCGCGATATATATGGCTGTTGACCGTGCCGAGCAGGGCTTGCTGAAACAAATCAAACGCCAGCGACAGTCCCCCGCCGATAATCACCCGCTGCGGGCTGAGCACATTGACCGCCATGGCAATCATGCGTCCCAGATACACGCCCTCCAGCCAGAATACGTCCAGCGCAGCCTGATCGCTCTGCCGGGCGAGATCGGCAATGGCTTTCGCGCTTATAGCGCTGCCTGTTGCCTCGGTATACGTCCGCGCCACACCCGGCCCGGCTGCATACATCTCCAGGCAGCCTTTTTTACCGCATTTGCACAGTCGTCCGTCTTCAACCACGGTCACGTGCCCGCACTCCCCCGCGCTGCCTGCTCCGTACAAGAGTCGGCCATCGGAGAACACCGCGCCGCCCACACCGTTGGAGACTGTCAGGTATAGAAAGTGCTGGGTATCCTGCGCCGATCCAAACAGCTTTTCTGCCAGCGCACAGGCTTTGGCATCGTTTTCCGTAAAGACCGGAAGGGAGAACGCCTCATGCAGCAGGGTGCCGATGGGTAGATTGCGGATGCCGCTAAAGCTAGCTTCCACCCACAATCCCGTTTCAGGATTAGTCAGTCCCGGAATGGTCACACCGATGACCTCCGGGTGGTAGGACGGGTACTCGCTCAGCAGTTCCTTCCCTGATGCGATCAGGGACTGCATTACACCATCTGCTGACAGTGTATCCCATGCAAAACGCTTGGAGCATAGCCTCTCACCGTGATCGGACACCATGCCGACCACATACTTGGAGCCGCCAATATCGAAACATAAACTAATCATGCATCCGCCTCAAATTGCTCATGGTACAGGTCGATCATTTCTTGTGGCGATGCGGTGCCTGTCGTGCCCAGTTTCCGCAGCGTAACACCGGCTGCGAGGTTACCAAGCAACGCGGCCTCCGCCATGCTTGCCCCGGCACACAGTCCGCTTACAATGGCCGAACTTGCCGCATCTCCCGCGCCGCATACATCAATGGGGCCGGTCTGCGCAGCAGCGGGAACCATCGTATCCCCACCGGCGGCTATCCCGTTCTTCCCCAGGGTGATAAACACCGGCCTTCCGGTAATTTCCTGAAGCCGCCTTGCCGCCTCACCAGGCTGCAGGGTTTTACCCAGGGCTTTTTTCACTTCTAAATCATTGCATTTGATCATCACATTGCGAAACAACGCAATCCGCTCGCGGGAGTCGGCAAAGAGTATCAAATCCGGGTATCGTTCGCCGATTGACGCAAGCGCGTCTCGCACACGCGCCGTCACAACGCCGGTGTCCGTCTCGGTCAACTGGTCCAGAACAATCATCGCATCCACCTGCGGTGCCAGCGCTAGAGCGGCTTGTATGATATGTTCTTCCACCCAGGCGGGTGTAGGCTTCCTGTTCTTCACATCCAGCCGGTTTTGTTCTACCTGCTGGCCGTCTTTCAGAATCATGGGTTTACTATAAGATGGTGTCATGCGTTCGGGCACGGATACGATATGCTCGATTCCAATGTTTTTTTGCGACAGCAAATGCCTGAGCGTCCAGCCGTCGCCATCCTCGCCCGTAAAGGAAACAGCATGCAGCTCGCCTATTCCAAGCTGATGCAGATTGTTCAGTACCGTTCCGGCCGCGCCGGGGCTGACAGGATGGCGTACCACCTGCCACGCCGGTAGGCCCGTCTCCAGCGATGGTTCATCCAGCGCAGGATCAATATCGTACCATTGATCCAGAAACAAATCGCCAAGGACAGCGATTTTCAGCCCGCTGAATTTAGAAAGCAATTCCTGTAACCGTTGCAGCGTCATCGTCTAATCCTCCAGCAACAGTTTGGCCAGGCTGCTGACCGTATCCCGGTGCTTGCCCTGTACATAAAAGCTTTCCCCGCCATCGGCCACTGTTCGCGCCATAATGGTTTTCCAGGGGCGGAAATAGTAGCGCGGATCCGATTTCTCCGGCTCATCCTCGATATTCTGGCCCTCCAGCGGAAGCAGATCAAACACAGCCGTGGTGAAATGGCTGATAGTTCTGCCTTCTTGCTTGGCCACATTGCGGCACATGGACAAGGCTTTCAGGTACACTTCCGGGCCGATGACAGCCGAACCAAAGTTCAAAAATACACCGTTTTCCAGTGTTTCTATCGTGTTGCAGTAAATCAGGAAATCGCGGTAGGTCGCCTCGCCGATGGCGGCGCCGTTAGCATTTGGCTGTTCATGCACAATATCGCAGCCGATTCCAACATGCACTGTCATGGGTACTTGCAAGCGATACCCGGCGGCCAGCAGGCTGTACTGCCGATAAGGAAATTGGTTTTCCCAGATATATTTGCCAAGCGATTCGCCAAACCCCAGTCCTTCTTTCACACCAAGGTTTACCGCTTCGTTATAGCGGGCATCTTCTTTCCACAGGCCAAACTGCCCTTCGGAGATATATTTTGCAACGCTTTCGGTGGTCGCACCAATCATGGCCAGTTCAAAATCGTGAATGCCGCCTGCCCCGTTAAAGGCAAAATGGGTAATCCAGCCCTGCTCCATCAGTTTGATCAGCAAGGGTGCCGCCCCCGCGCGAATAACATGCGCCCCCATCATCATGACAACAGCGGCATTGCGCTTACGAGCCTGCCGGATGCGCTCCGCCAATAGCGAGATCGTCGGGTGCGAAAATGTACTAGCATCAGCCGATTCCATCATTGCGCTTAAATCCATATCATGCTCGCGTTGATTGATCGGTAAAAGGTTCAGCCTGGAACGGTCAAACTCTTGAAACGGCATATCCCGTCACCTCTTTTCATTGTTTGGGAACAAACGGCTTTGCAGGGTATGCAGATCGCTGTAATCGGGAATGATCGCATCTGCACCGGCTTGAATCAAGCGCGTACGCTTCCACTCGTCAATCCCCTGCCGGGTGCTTTCGTTGGATGCGACTCCCACGGCATATCCGCCGATTTCTCTGATGTTTTCAATCTCCACGTAGCCGTCGCCAAAGCCCAGCAGCTCTTCGCCGGCCAGATGATTGTCGGCAATTAGTTTTTCAATGACCTTCTTTTTGGAAAATGTCTTGTAGTCCTGCTGCGCGCCGTATACATGGCCCTTGAAGTACGGTGCAAGCCCCAGCAGTTCAACTTCATTGCGTACATACTCTTCATCGGTACCGCTTGCCAGGTATAGCGTCACACCGTGATCCATCAGCATATCCAGCAGCGCGTGGCTGCCCGGTACAGACAGGGTTTCGGGGTCAATGCTGCCATCTTTCAGGCCTTTGAGCCGAAAGTCTATCATTGCCAGCAGGCGGCGGGAGTATTCATCCTTATACGCCTGCGGGTCTTGCGGCTTGCCGCCCATGGCTTCAATTGATTCCGCCAACGCAATACACTGGTAAATGGTCTGCTTTCCGGTATGGAAAAAGATCATCTCACGCGCTTGTTTAGTCAAGGTTTCGGCATCTGTGTTTGCACCTTTGGGTGTTTTTTGCAGTTCCTCTGCGAAATATCCGATCATAATCGCCTGCCATCCCTCGCGGATGAGGCTGATGGTTCCATCAAAATCCAATACCGCATACCGAAACGGATGACTCGGCGCATGCGGACGAAGCTCTTCGAAGTACATTGCTCTTCCTTTCTGTCTGTGAGCAAGTTCTATATGACTATCAAGGGATTCCCTGATAGGGTTAGTCCATTTTCAGTGCGGCATCAAAGCTAACATCAGATGGTTGAAAGTTCATCTTACGTGCATAGGCCAGCGCTTCGGTTGCGCCATGGATACGTTCCATGCCGCTGTCTTCCCACTCCACGCACAGCGGGCCTTCGTAGCCCATCTGGTTGAGTTCTCGTATAATGGTCTCAAAATCCACATCACCATGGCCCAGCGACACAAAGTTCCAGCCCCGGCGCGTGTCCCCAAACTCGATATGCGAGCCCAGCACACCGGAACGATCATCGCGGCTGATGCGTACATCCTTAAGATGTACATGGTAGACGGACTTGGCAAAATCATGCAGGAACACGCCGGGGTTCACGCCCTGCCACAGCAGGTGGCTGGGATCGAAGTTCAGCCCCAGCGTCGGCCGGTACTCCAGCACCTCCAGCAGGCGTTTGGTGGAGTAGTAGTCAAAGGCGATCTCGGTCGGGTGCACTTCCAACGCCAGCTTTACCCCGCAGGCATCATATTCGTCAAAAATCGGTGACCAGCGTTCCTTAATGGTCTGAAATCCATTTTCGACCATTTCGGGCGTGGTCTGGGGAAAGGAATACCAGTACGCCCAAATCGGGCTGCCTAAAAAGCAGGTAACGATCTTCACATCCAATATCTGTGCGGCTTTGGCAATAGTTTTCATGCGCTGCGTTGCCCATGCCACAATAGCGTCCGGATTGCCTTTCACCTTGGCGGGCACAAAGTTGTCCAGCCGCGGATCGTAGCGATCGCCCACACATTGCCCCGCCAGATGGCCGGACAGTGCGCCGATGGACAGATTGTACTTTGCAAGCAGCGCCAGATAGTCTTTCCGGTACTGCGCATCGCTTACGATGCGCTCCACATCAATGTGAGACTGGGTCGCAATTTCCAGACCATCGTAGCCGATTTCATGCATCACGCGGAACAGGTCTTCGGTCGGCAGATCGCCAAACTGCGCGGAGCAAATGGTAACAGGCCGTTTCATCCTTGGGTCCCTCCTTGATGATTGATCTGGACTGCGCAGGTTTCCCGCGCTGCCCTTTCGGCGGCAAAGATCACACGCATGGATTGTATCGCTTCCGAAACATCGCAGACCGATGGTTTGCCTGTTTCAACACTGCGCACGAATGTATCGATCACGCCTGTATTGGTGCGGCCGCCGGTGGTCTGCTTTTCGTTGGAGGTTAACTCGTCTAGCTCCAGTTTTTGGGCCCTGCCGTCTTTGTGTTCGATAATCAGCGAGTAGACCGGATCGGCATAACAGCGGATGATGCCTTCTGTTCCATATAGAATGGTAGAATTGTCCTCCGGGCCATAGAAGGTCCAGCTGACATGCATCTGCCCCGTTGCGCCGCTTTGTGTGCCGTAAATGCAAAATGCATTATCGTCCACCGCCACAGGTGACCCATCCGGGTACTTTTTATCCAGCGTGCAAAACATGGCTTGCACACTAATAATCGGTTCGCCAAGCAAATAGTGCAGCAAATCCGTTTTATGAATACCCAGGTCTGCCAGTGCACCGAACGCCGCCCGATTCTTATCAAAAAACCAGCTATTTTTCTGCCCCGTCCAGCCTTCGGGGCCGGGGTGACCAAACGTCGTGTGGAAGCTTAGAATTTTACCGATTTCGCCCGCCTCAATGCGCTTTCGCGCTTCGGTGTGCGCCTTGGTCAGCCGTTGGTTGTGGCCGATCATCAGGGTGCGCTTGGCATCCTTGGCGGCCTGGGCCATGGCTTCACAGTCGGCAAGCGTCGTTGCCATGGGCTTTTCGCAAAGCACATGCAAGTTCCGCTTTAGCGCCTTGATGGTTACGGCAGCATGGTCAGCATTGGCAACACATACGCTTACCGCGTCCAGACCGCTGTCCAGCAACTCGTCAATGCTTGCATAGGCTTGTCCGCCGTATTCCTCGGCCATGCTCTTTGCACGCTCGGGTATAAAATCGTAAAACGCTGCCAGCTCACACGCGGGATTCTCGGCATATTCGGGGGCATGCCGTACCTGTGTAATTTTTCCACAGCCAATAATACCAATTCGCAGCATACTCAGCACTCCTTATTTCTTATTGCTACGGACATTCTGCAGTAATACTGCAAGGATAATGATGGCACCGCTGATGGCACCGTTGAGGAAGGTCGGTACATGCGCAGCAACCAGGATATTGTTGATAATCTTGAACATAATCACGCCCAGGAACGTACCGATAATCTTACCGCGTCCGCCGCTCATCGCCGTGCCACCGATGGCAACCGCTGCGATAGCATCCATCTCAAACAGGCTGCCGGCGCTGGCCGCTGCAACGGCCATCAGCCGCGAAGCGTAAATCCAGCTGCCAAAGCCGCACATCAAACCGGTGATTGCAAATACGGCAATCTTGGTGCGGTCAACATTCACGCCGGACAAGCGTGCCGAGACCGCATTGCTGCCCACGGCATAAATGTGCTTACCAAGCTTCGTGCGCTGCATGATTACGCCAAAGATCAGCGCCATGCCGATAAACATCAGCATCGGGTATGGCAGCTTTTGCCCGAATATTTTGATAGACCCATTAGCAACCTGGCGAAATGCCTCGTAATAGGGCTCGGTGGAAATACCGGCCGCCACCGTGAAGGGACCGCCTTGCCCGAAATGGTTGATAATCGCCCGGCAAGAAGTTTGGACCGCCAAGGTGGCAATCATCGCCGGCATGCGTCCTTTGGCGATCAGCACGCCGTTAAACGTACCAATCAGTGCGCCAAACGCCATACTGAACAGCAGCATGAGCAGTACGCTATGGGTGGCGTTCAGCACTTCGATACCAAAGCCTGAGATAATCGCAACCTGCGCGCCAACAGAGATATCAATCTGCCCGGCACAGATAACCATGGTCATACCCAGGGCAATCACACCGATGACGGAGGACTGCACGAAGATATTGGTGATATTCCGCCACTTGAAGAAATTGGGGTTCACCGCCACGGCGATGCCGACAATCAGGATAAACGATACCAGATAGCTATAATCTGAGAATAAGCGCTTGCTCATCGTTCCCAGATTGATATTGGGCGCACCCTCCGAGCGCTTATTGGGTCTGCTCATGGTTCATACCCTCCAAATTTGATCCTGTGGAGTAATACATAATATTCTTTTCAGTCAGCTGATCGCGATTGAGTACGGCGTTCACGCGGCCCTTGTACATGACGGCGCAAGTATCCGCAACCTTGAATATTTCGGGAAATTCTGCGGAAAACGCAAGGATTGCCTTGCCGTTTCGCGCCAGCTCTAATATTAAGTGATAGATTTCAAACTTTGTTCCCACATCAATTCCCTGTGTGGGATTATCAAAAATCAGCACATCGGCGTTGGCTTCAAGCCACCGGCCTAAAATTACCTTCTGCTGGTTGCCGCCGGACAGCGATGTAATCGGGTTTTTGGGGTTGTCCGTTTTGATGGACAGGTTTTTCTTACTGCGTAAAAACCGCTGTTTCTCATCTTTGTTGCTGATTATAATCTTATGAAACAAGGTGTTGAAATACGCCATGGAGTTATTATCCAGAATCGACAAATCATTATGAATGCCGCGCTCTTTGCGGGATCTAGGCACCATGGCTACGCCGTTTTTCATAAACGCACGGATGCGTTTGCGGCTCATGGACTTCCCCTTGATTGTAAGCTTCCCGGTGTGCGGGATGATGCCAAACAGCGCATCGGCCAGCATATCGCGGCCGGAGCTTTGCAGCCCTGTAAAGGCGATAATTTCGCCCTTATGCAGCTGAAACGAAATGTCCTCAAAACTATCGCCGGACAAATGCTCAGCTTCCATGGCAATTTCATCCTGCCCGTAATAGTCTTTATGTGAAAAGTCGTCCTCCGCGAGGGTGCGCCCGATCATCATTTCGGTAACCGCACTTTCATCAATATCGGCTATCATTCCCTGACCGACCAGCTTGCCATCGCGCAGCACATAATAGGATTCGCAAATTTCAAAGATTTCCGGCATTTTATGCGAAATATAGATGAACGACACGCCCTCTTGTTTCAGCTGACGCATGATCGAAAACAAATTGGTGATTTCGCGGTTGGACAGCGCGGAAGTCGGCTCGTCCATAATAATTAAATCGCACTTAAACAATAGCGCTCTTGCAATTTCGACGATCTGTTTTTCCGCTGGTTGCAGCGTTTCGACCAAAGCCTTGGGGTCGATTGAAACGTGCATCCGCTCCAATACCTCCTGTGTGCGTTTGGCCATTTCCTTCTTGTCCAGCAAGAAGGTTTTATCCAGCAGTTCTTCTGCCAAAAAGAGGTTTTCAAACACGGTCAGATCGTTGCAGAGGTTGAGTTCCTGGTGGATAAAACGAATGCCGAGTTTCATCGCATGCAGCGCGCTGGACATACGGGTCTTTTTTCCGTCCAGCAATATTTCACCCTCGGTCGGCTGAAATGTACCCGCCAGTACGTTCATCAGCGTAGATTTCCCTGCGCCGTTTTCGCCCAGCAAGCCAACGATTTCACCCGGTTTCACCGTCAAATCCACATGATCCACTGCGCGGACGGGACCGAAATCCATTACAATCCCCTTCATCTCAATGAGCAATGAAGATGTCCTCCTTGTGTGTAAAGAGCCGGCCGGCATAACACCGGCCGGCTCCAGTCATGTTAATGGAAACAGTATACCATGTCGTTTAGTCCAGGCTATAGCGATCGGTGTACTGCTGGCTGGCTTCGTAATCGGCAACCGTGGTCTTGTCGATTTCGATGGTGGGGATCAGGAACAGCTGGCCGTCAATAATCTCACCCATATACTCCTCGCCGTTGGCAGCTGCCACGGCCAGACGAATGGCTTCACGGATGTACGAGGGGCTGAAGTAGTAGGTCAGCAGTTCGGGGCTCTCCAAGCTCTTGAAGGTGGAGAGGGTCTCACGACGGCCGCCCACAGAGGTGATAATCTTCAGGCTGGTCAGTTCGGTGGTGTTGCTGATCACTGTCATGATGCCGTCAACGATTTCATCATCGTGCGTGCAGATGAAGTCGAGATCCGCAATGGTGTCAGCGTCTGCTGTGCTCAGCCAGTTCTCCATGAACTCCTGCGATTTGGCGTTGGACCAGTCGGTCTGGAACGCATCGGTCACGAGCACAAACTGATCGGCGTATTCGGAGGCGTTAAGCACGTCCGTCATGCCGCCGGTGCGCTGCTTGGATACGGTAGAGCTGTCGCCGATGAACAGCAGATAGGTGATGGTTTCGCCAGCGGCGAGTTGATCTGCGAAGTAGGTGAGCAGGTATTCGCCCATCATGTTGCCGATCTTTTCATTGTCGCCCATGATTTCAGCGGCCATGCCGGTGAAGTTTTCAATCAGGCGGTCATAAATGATCAGCGGAACTTCTTCGTCAATCACGTTCTGGGCTGCATTGCGGAGCTGGTCGCCTTCCAAAGGCCACAGCATGATCGCATCGGGACCCCAGGTCAGGATGTCGTCAATTGCTTGGATTTGCTTGGAGGCTTCGCCGCCAACGCCGAACATATAATCGTCGATGACGCCAGCTGCTTTGAGAGCTTCCGCTTCTGCGCGGGCATGGGCTACGCTTTCGCCTGTAAAGCCATGGTCCGCATCCGGGGTGACGATGCCCAGTTTAATGCCCTCAGCCGAAGCCGAAGCAAAGGCAAGAACCAGGGCCAGAGAGAGTACCAGTGCCAGTAGTTTTTTCATGAAAATTTCCTCCCATTGTTTATTTCTACATCCCATACGGGGATGTGAATTACTCTGTATCCGTCGGTAGAACCGCCACGGACTCGCGAAACACCAAATGGTGCTGTAATACGGTGGTTTTTGGCACATCCTTGCGCCGAATCATGTTGCAGACCAAATCCAGCGCGTGGTAGCCGATTTCATAACAGGGCTGTACAACGGTGGTGACATACGGATGGAACATCGTGGTGTATTCCACATCGTCAAACCCGATGACGGAGATATCCTCCGGCACGCGCAAACCCAGCTCCTTTGCACTGGCGATTGCGCCCAGCGCTAAGATATCGGAAATGCAAAACAGTGCGGTCGGGTGATCCTGCCCCTTGAGCAGAGAATAGGCTGCTTTAGAACTGGCCTTGAAATTATCCCAGGCAGCATAGCGGATGTATTCCTCGTTCACGGTCAATCCCGCATCCGTCAGCGCATCCCGGAAACCACGCATACGTTCGACCGACGAAAAAAACCGGTTGTTACTGCTCACCGTGCCGATGCGCGTATGGCCTTTGCCAATCAGATATTCTACCGCGTCGCGTGCCGCCTGATAATTATCAATGCTGACATGCGGTATGTTATAGCTGGGGTCGAACTCCGAGCACTGCACGATTGGATACTGGTCGGCATACTTTTGAATCCAGTTGGCACCCAGTTCCGCGCCAAGCAGTATCGCGCCGTCCGCCTGCCGCTTTTCCAGGCGGTCGAGGATCTGTTCTTCCAGCTCGCGTTTGCCTTCGGTATTAAACAGAAAATAGCTGTAGCCGTGTTCCTGTGCCCCGTGGGCAATGCCGGCGATAATGTTGGAATAGTAGAGGTTCGTAATGTTTGGGGTCAGGATAATCAGCGTCCGGCTTTCCCGGCAGCGAAGGTTGCGCGCGGTATAGTTGGGCTCGTACTGCAGCTCCGCCACAGCTTCCTGAACGCGTCGGGCCATTTCAGGATCGACATTTTTCATACCGTTGAGAACGCGCGATACCGTCGCGATTGACACGTTCGCCCGGTTTGCCACATCAATCATGGTTGCCATCGTTCACGTGTTCCTTTCAAAGCCATTCTATCCCTGACCCAAGGGGTATCCATTCATCCAATTCCTGAAATTCAGTTCAGAAATTGCCGGTAGAAAGTTAAATTAAGCCTATCAAAAGGGTCTCGTCTTTGGTTCAGTAATCGTTTACTCGAATATAGCACCTAGCGGTGTACCTGTCAATAGATTTTTATAAGATTTGGGTAGTTTTTTTACCAGTAAACGGTTACTCATATTTCTTATTACAATGTTTACGCTAATTTTATGTATAGTATGCACATGGTTTTCGAGCTTTGAAAACACGTATTACTCCGTTAATATCCCGCACCATGCCTGCGATTTCGCGTAAGCCACGCCACCCGCGGCAATCTCATTCGCTTTCCTTCGCATTGAAGCAACTCCCATGTCGTTCATGTTGCTTTATCGGCTTGGTGTTGATATTCTCAGCTGCAGTTCGTATAATGAAAGCAGACTCAAAAAAGATAGTTTTAGGTGATTGCAATGGAAAAGACCATACATATCATTGGTGTGCCTATCGATTATGGCAGCAATCGACGCGGCGTGGATATGGGCCCCAGCGCCCTGCGATACTCTGGCCTGGTGGAAAAATTACAGCGAATGGGTTTGCACTGCCACGACACCGGCGATATCGTGGTTCCGCTTTTGGAAGTCCCGAAGGATACGCAGACAAACGCCAGCTGCTTAACCGAAATTAACGCCGTGAATGAAAGCCTGTACAACAGCGTGCTGCATGCGCATCAGGCTGGTGGTTTCCCGCTAATCCTCGGCGGCGATCACTCCATAGCGATCGGTTCGTGTTTGGCTTCGCTGGATCACTTTCAAAGTACCGGTGTGATATGGATTGATGCCCATGCCGACTATAACAACTTCAGCAGCTCGCTTACCGGAAACATACACGGTATGCCGCTCAATGCCATCGTGGGCAACGATAACGGCCTGCTGAACATTGCAGCCAGACAGACGCAATCCTTTGTCAAGGAGAAAAATGTCGTCATCATTGCAGCCAGAGATTTGGATGTCGCTGAAGTCAGCATGCTCAAGGAGTCCAACATCACCGTATTCTCCATGCACCATATTGATAAGTTCGGCATGCATGAAACCATGAAGAAGGCCATTGCGATTGCATCCGAGGATACAAACAGTATTCATGTGAGCTTTGATCTGGATGCCGTATCCCCCCATGAGGCTCCCGGTGTCGGGACACCTGTAAAGGGCGGCCTTACGTTCCGGGAAGCGCACCTGGCAATGGAAATTCTATCCGAGGTCGACAAAGTAGTTTCCCTGGATATTGTCGAACTCAATCCCATTGCAGATAACAACAACGTAACCGGTGACCTTGCCGTGGCGCTGATCGAGTCCGCGTTCGGCAAAAACGTCATTTAGCCACTATTAACATTTACCCCCTGCCTTTGCGCAGGGGTTTTTTTGAATTTTCTCACCCTTGCCATACCGGTTTGCAAGCAAAACAATGATAAAAGCCTGTCTCCTTACGACTTAGAACGTGATTCTAGAAATTTATCGAAACCTGTTGACACGTTCATCGTTTATTGGTAATATTGAACATATCAAAACGATTTAAATTTGCCATATGGTACGGAATGTGTCGCATCACATCCAAAATATCAGCCGGACAGAGTACTTAAATTGTTGCACGCGAAGAATTTAAAACGGTTTAAATCAGAGGACAACGCATGGATGTAAAGTTAGAAGATGTTGCCAAACGGGTTGGAATGTCCAAGGCAACGGTATCGCTGGCTCTCAACGGAAACAAGAAGGTAAACGTGGCTACACGCCAGCGTATATTACAAGCGGCCAAGGAAATGGGCTACACACCCAATCCGCATGCCCGCAAATTAGTGACCAACAAAAGCAATATGATCTGCCTGATCGTACCCGATATTGAAAACGTGTACTATGCATCGCTGGTCGATTGTATATCGCGCGAGATGCGCAACTCCGGCTACGGCCTGTTCATCGCCATCAGTGAAAACTCCCGCACACGCGAAAAGCAAATCATCCGCGAGATGATTGAAAACCGGATGGACGGCGTGCTGCTGGTACCGCTGAACAAGCCCAACACCGATATCGACTACCTGCATACCCTGGAAAATGCAGGCATCCCCATGGCGTATGTAACCTCGCGCTATCCGGCGGTGGAACGCCCCTATGTTATGTGTAACCTGTACGGCGGCATGCGCGATATTGTGCGGCTGCTCTACCAGAAAGGACGCCGGAGAATTGCTATGATGTCCGGCCCGTCCGACGTGTATTGTATGGATCAACGCGAAGCGGGTTACAAAGACGAAATCCAAGCGCTGGGGCTTACCTACCAAAACATTATCAAGCTGGAAGACGTTACCTACACCTCGGCACGCGCGCGTATCAACGCTATGGAAGCACTCGATATTGACGCCATTGCCTGTGTAAACGATATGATGGCCATGGGTGTCATCAACGAACTGAAATCACGCGGCGTCAGTATCCCGGGCGATATCGCCGTGGCCGGGTACGATGACCTGATTTTCTCCAAAATCTCCCCCATACCGATTACGACCGTGAAACAGGATCTCACCCAGGTGGCCGATATCGCGGCCCGCATGATTGTCGATCTGATCAAAGCCCAGGAAGCCAACAGAGAGGTTGTTATCGACTGTAGTGTGATTCAACGTGAATCCACAGCGCGCTTATAAGCGCATCCTATCGTTTCTTACCCGCAGAAACGGGTAAAAAATAAATAATATTGGAGGTCCCCAACATGAAGAAATTGGTCGCATTGGTCCTTGTTTCCTTGCTGCTCTTCGCATCGACGGCAGCACTGGCAAGCGGATGGGAAATCGTTGTTGTCCCCAAAGACGCTTCGAATCCCTGGTTCGTCCGCATGGAAGTCGGCGTAAACGAATATGCCGCAGCACACACCGAGAACACCATCTATCAGCGTGGCACGGCCGAAATCGACGCAACGCTGCAGGCGCAGCTTGTGCAGGATTTGATCGCACAGGGCGTCGACGCCATCTGCGTTGTGCCTGTCGATCCCGAATCGCTGGAGCCCGTGCTCATGCAGGCGCGCGAAGCCGGCATCGTTGTTATCGCCCACGAAGGCGCATCGCTTGAGAATGTCGATTACGACATCGAAGCTTTCAACAACGACGCTTATGGCGCGTTCATCATGGAAAACCTGGCAACTGCCATGGGTCAGGAAGGCCTGTACACCACCATGGTCGCACACGTGACCAATGCCTCGCACAACGAATGGGCGAACGGCGGCGTAACCTATGCCACCGAAACCTATCCGAACATGACCCTGCTGGCCGAAGAACCCCGCGTGGAATCGGAAGACAACGGCGACGTTGCCTATAATGTAGCAAAAGAACTGTTCAAGAAGTATCCTGACCTCAAAGGCATCATGGGTACCTCTTCCTACGACGCACCTGGCATCGCCCGCGCCATCGCGGAACTGGGCCTGAGCGGCAAAGTTTTCACCGCCGGCACCGGCATGCCCGCCGACAACGCAGA
Organism: Candidatus Limiplasma sp.; assembly: GCA_963678055.1. Classification (GTDB taxonomy): domain Bacteria; phylum Bacillota; class Clostridia; order Christensenellales; family Aristaeellaceae; genus CAXXOK01. Next base: position 1,206,193 of record OY782679.1, on the reverse strand, counting down.
ACTGCTTAAGAGCGGCGCTGTGCAATACCTGACCCTGTGGGATCCCGCTCTGGCTGGCCAGGCTATGGTCGCGCTGGCTGAGCAGGTGCTCGCCGGCACGGAAATTGCCGAGCCCCTTGACCTGGGCGTGAACGGCTATACCCAACTGATGTTCAAAGAAGGCAGCGACAAAGTTCTGGAAGGCCAGGGCTGGATTGTCATCAACGCCGAAAACGTAGACAGCTTCGGATTCTAACCCCGCTCGGTTCATTTAGCTGACCGACCGAAGCTCTGCCGGTTCCCCGGAACCGGCAGAGCTTCCTGCAAACGATTAACTGCGCTCACAGCGCATGGGAGGTGTGGACCATGACCCAGCCACTGCTCAAGGCCGAGGGCATATACAAGGCGTTTGCCGGTGTACAGGCTCTTAAAGACGTTTCTCTGGAAATTGCGCCCGGGGAAATCCACTGCCTTGCCGGAGAAAACGGCTGCGGCAAATCCACCTTAATCAAGGTTATATCCGGTGTGTATCAACAGGATGCCGGGTATGTGGAGTTTGGCGGAAAGCGGCACAAACGCATTTCGCCCCGCGAAGCGATCAACGCCGGCATTCAGGTTATCTATCAGGACTTTTCAGTGTTTCAAAACCTGACCGTGATGGAAAACCTGGCGCTCAACAGCGAGCTGGCCGACGGCCGCAAACTTGTCAACCGCAAACGCATGCGCAAAATCGCAGAGGATGCGATTGCCAAAATCAACTTCCAAGTCGATCTGGACCGGCTGGTGAGTACGCTGTCCGTTGCGGAAAAACAGCAGGTTGCCATCTGCCGCGCCTTAATGTTCAACGCGCGACTGATTATTATGGATGAACCAACAACCGCTTTGACCAAAAAAGAGGTAAAAGCGCTGTTTTCGATCATTCTGAAGCTGAAGGCACAGGGAATTTCCATACTCTTTGTCAGCCACAAGCTTAACGAAGTATTTGAGATTTCAGAGCGTTTTACCATCCTGCGCAGTGGCGAACTGGTCGTCACCGGCAATACAGCCGAGCTGGATGATAAACGGTTTACGTATTATATGACGGGCCGGAAATTTGAAAAATCCAGCTTTGTCCCCAAAAACATCTCCAAAGACCCGGTGCTGGAAGCCCAAAACCTGACGCTCAACGGCAGCTTTGAAGATGTCAGCTTTCAGCTGCGCCGGGGCGAGATTCTGGGCATTACCGGCCTGCTGGATTCGGGCCGGACGGAGCTTGCCCTATCCTTATTTGGGCTGCATACACCGGAAAGCGGCACGCTTTTGAAAGACGGCAAGCCCATCACCCTGAAAACCCCGCAGGACGCGATACGCCACCGCATCGGCTATGTGCCCGAGGACAGGCTGAGCGAAGGCTTGTTCCTGCCGCGCTCGATTGCCGATAACATCGTAGTGTCGGAAATTGACCGCTTGGCCAATCCCCTGCATGTGGTGCAGCGTGATAAGCGAAAGAAAGAAGTCGCTCACTGGGTCAAGGACATGACCATCGCCACGCCCAATGCCGACAATGCCTGTTCTACCCTGTCGGGTGGTAACCAGCAGCGCATCGTGCTGGCCAAGTGGCTGGCCTGCAACCCGGAAGTGCTTGTGCTAAACGGCCCTACAGTCGGGGTGGATATCGGCTCCAAGCACGATATACATGCGATTTTACAGGGACTGGCGGCCGACGGCATGGCGATTATCATCATTTCGGACGATCTGCCGGAAATGCTGGTCAACTGCTCCAGCCTGATGGTACTTAAGGACGGACGCGTTGCCGCAACGCTGACTCCGGCGGAGTCCAACGAGCAGGATATCCTATCGGTCATGCTCTAATCTACAGCCACAGTGGCGGCGCGCGGCCATCCCGTGCTGCCCGGAACGGAGGGAACTGTTTTGCAAAAAACACTCAGGAAACTTTCGCAGCGCAACGAAACGTACATCGCCATCGTATTGTTTGTGCTGTTTATGCTGATCGAGGTGCGGTCGGGTCAGTTTTTCACCTCAAATAATCTGGTGGATATCGCATCGGCCATGGTGGTGTCGGGCATCTTTGCCATTGGCACCTTTATGGTCATCATCTCCGGCGGTATCGACGTTTCGTTTCCCGCACTGGCATCGCTCAGTTCGTTTTTCATTACCAGAACCCTGCTGGATGCCGACTACCAGGGCGGCATCCTGCTGCCGATCATCATGGCGATCGGTATCGGCGCGCTGCTGGGTGCGTTCAATGGGTTTTTCATCGGGCATCTTGGGCTGCCTGCACTGATCGTTACCTTGGGTACGGCAAGCGTATTCAAAGGCTTTATGCAAGGGACGCTCAAATCGGTGCAGCTGGCTGTGATTCCTCCGGGCATGAAGGAGTTTGGTCAATCCGCGCTGTTTGTGGCCACCAACCCGGTGTCTGGTCTGACATCCCGAATGCATTCGTCCGTCCTGGTGTTTATCGCCATCTTGATTATCGCGTGGTTCATCCTGCGTAAAACCATGTTTGGCCGCGGCATTTATGCCGTGGGCGGCAACCCCGTATCCGCCCTGCGCGCCGGGTTTAACGTGAAGTGGACCAAGTTTTGGCTGTATGTGTTTGTCGGTGTGGTTTCCAGCCTGGCGGGGCTCATGCGTACCTGCATGATGACGCAGATGCACCCCACCAACATGCTGGGCATGGAAATGAACATCATCGCCGGTGTGGTGCTGGGCGGCACGGCGATCACCGGCGGCGCCGGTACGCTGGTTGGCTGTATGCTGGGCACGCTACTGATTGTCGTTGTCGAAAACTCCATGATCCTTATCGGCGTTCCCACGGTATGGAAGAGTGTGTTTGTCGGTGCGCTGATTATCATCGGTATCGGCGTTAGCGCCATGCAGGTTTACCGTGCCAACTCCATCCGCCGGACCCGCAAACTTTCCAGGGAGGTGGCATAATGCAGCGTGCAGTTCCCACAACATTCGTAGGCAAGTTGTATGCCAAGGACAGGCATCTGTTTCGCATCATCCTGATGATTGTCCTCTGGTCGACCTTCATGGCCCTGACAAAGTTTGAGAAATTCTATACCTTAATCAACTTCCAAACAATGGCCTCGCAGTTTCCGGAGTTTGGATTGATGGCACTTGGCATCATGCTGTGCATGCTGACCGGCGGCATCGACCTGTCGGTCGTCGGCGTTGCCAACCTCACATCCATCCTGATGGCACTGATGATGAAAAACCTAGAGCTGGAAAGCGGCGGGCTGGCGTTTTATGTCATCCCGATGGCGTTTGTGCTGGCGCTTTTCATCGGTGCACTGGCTGGTGCGTTTAACGGATTTCTGGTCTCCAAGGTGCACATCCCCCCCATCCTGGCAACGCTTGGCACCAGCGAACTATTTACGGGTATCAGCATCGTCATCACCAACGGCAAAGCCGTAAGCAAGCTGGCGCGCGTGTACGCTACGACCATTAACTCCAAGCTATTTGGATTGATTCCGGTGCAGCTGTTGTTTTTCGGCGGCGTTGCGCTGCTCATCTGGTTCTTACTCATGCGTACCACCTACGGTACAAAACTGTATATGCTGGGTACTTCGGCGACTGCGGCCAAGTTCTCCGGCCTGAAAACCGACCGGCTGCTGATTAAAACCTACATGCTTTCAGGCATGAGTGCAGCGCTGGCCGGTATGATTATGCTGGCCAACTACAACTCCGCCCGCGCTGATTATGGCACGGTGTATACCCTGCAATGCGTATTGATCGTTGTGCTCGGCGGAGTCAACCCCATCGGTGGCAGCGGCCGCATTTCCGGTGTTGTACTGGCGACCATGCTGCTGAAAATGTTGGAAACAGGGCTCAACCGCTTCCCCACGGTGTCCAGCTATTACATCTCCCTGATCTGGGGCGGCGTACTGCTGCTGGTCATGGTGCTGAACTATCTCTCCGATAACAACATTCAGGTATTCCGGCACAAAGGAGCGCTGGTTACAGGCGCAGGCGCGGGCCGATCATAGCGCGATCGATACACCCCTGCGCTTTGAACAAACTGCTATAACGGAGGAAAACACGATGCTCAAAGGAATCTCTCCGCTGTTGTCCCCGGATCTGCTATACGCTCTTGCTGCCATGGGACACGGCGATGAAATTGTCATCGGGGATGGAAACTTCCCCGCGGATTCAATGGGCAAGCGCTGTATCCGGGCCGACGGACACGGCGTGAACGAACTGCTGGATGCGATTTTGCAGCTGTTTCCCCTCGATCGCTTTGTGGAAACGCCTGTTACATTGCTAAGCGTAGTACCCGGTACCGGCATGCAGGGTGATCCGCCCATCTGGAGCGAATTTCGCAAAACCATCGACAAGTATAACCCAAACGCGAAAATTGGTTTTGAAGAACGTTTTGCGTTTTACGAGCGTTCCCGCAAGGCATATGCCACCATACAGACCGGCGAAACCGCGCTGTACGGATGCGTGCTGTTAACCAAAGGGGTGCTGGAATAGTCCGACTTGGGCACAACACAAAACCCGCCGCTTTTGCAGCGGCGGGTTATTGATTGGGATTCAGCAGCACATCGGGTTTCTCCCGTCGTCTTCTGGTTTAACCTCCAGCTTGATTTCGTAATCGCCCAAGTGTTTGAGCTTGAAACCGTTTTTCTTATACTCCTCATAGTCAAACGCGTCCAGCTCGTCAATGGACAGTTTATGGAACTCGTAAAAGTTGTGCCACCATTCATAGCCGCTGCCAAGCTCCGCACCCAGGTACGCATCGGCAATATCGCAGCCCATTTGCGGCGCGACATAAAACGCGCCCATCGCAAGCACATTGACCCCGTTGCCCGTTATGGCACGCAGCGCAGCCGGCACGCTTTCCACGACGCCCGCATGGACCCGCGGACATTTGCTGGCCGCAATGTGGATGCCCATGCCCGTGCCGCAGAAGATTAACGCACGCTCAAACTCACCCTCGGTGATCATCGACCCGACCCTCAGCCCGATACGGTGAAACATCAAATCGGTATCGGTGCTGCTCAAATCGGTCACGCCGACATCGGTAATTGTCCATCCTTTTTTGCGCAGATGTTCACACACCGCTTCCTTCAAAGGATACCCGGCAAAGTCCGCGCCAACCAGCAGTTGTTTGTCTTTTACCATCTTCAAGAGGAAGGCCTCCCTCATCTGTTATTCTTTACTCTATTATACCACAGGAACACCAATCAAACAAACAGTTTGCTCCATTTTCGGCGGCTGATTTTGGTAGAATATTCACCTGTTTTTCGGGTCACAAAACAGGTAGATTATCGTACCTGAAAACAACTGAAACTGGCGCGGCTGACAACCGTAATTTGAGGCAATAACTACACATATCAATAAAAATTTCATGGAGGGATACGATGCAAAAGAAAATCTTGTTAGCGGGTGAATCCTGGACCAGTTACACCACCCATGTGAAGGGCTTTGATGCCTTTTACACATCCACCTACGAAGAGGGCGCAGGTACCCTGATTGCCGCGCTGGAAGGTGCCGGTTACATAGTCGACTATCTTCCCAATCACAAAATTCCAACCGAATTCCCTTTCACCGTGGATGCTCTGTCTGCCTACGCCTGTGTTATTTTGTCCGATACCGGCTCTAACACGTTGCTGCTGCATCCCGATACGTTTACCAAAAGCGTGCGGATGCCAAACCGTTGCATGACCATACGGGAGTATGTCAAAGCAGGCGGTGGCTTCTTAATGGTTGGCGGTTATATGTCGTTTTCCGGCGTTGATGCCAAAGCCAAGTACGGTCAAACTGCTGTTGCGGATGTGCTTGCAGTCAACTGCCTGCAAACGGACGACCTCATGGAGCATCCCGAGGGCATAACCCCCGTGGTGCAAGAGGATCACCCGATTTTAAACGGTCTGCCTGGCGACTGGCCGCACTTCCTGGGGTATAACAAAACACTGCCCAAAGACGGCTGTGAAACCATTATGACCATAGACGGCGATCCGTTTATCGCTGTGGGAACCTATGGCAAGGGCCGCACCGCTGCCTTTACATCGGACTGCGCACCGCACTGGGGGCCGCCGGAGTTCATCGCATGGAGCGGATATGCACCGCTGTGGAAAAACATCGTCGATTGGCTGAACCATTCCTAACGTCTCGTCATTTCGTGCATCAAAATGAAACAGCAGACTCATTTGACAAAAGTCCCGATCAGTCGGGACTTTTTCTTCATCCGGCTACTATACCTGCTGCCCTTCAAGCGCTTAAACCCCAAGGGATAGGCAAGAGGCAGGCGAAATCCTAATCATAGAGCTTGGTATTTTGCTATTTGCAAAGCGTAACAATTACTATATACTGATAATTAGAAGGATTGCAAAATGATGTGCGCTCCTGCCCGAGGAACTCAGTAGTTGCTATGAAGGCTTTGTGTAAAGTGCGGTTGTAAAAAACAGCATTTGGATGGAGAGCTCATAATGCGCTGCAAAAATCCCAACATTTACGGGGGCGGACACGATGTAAATCCATCCTCTATGACACTGTCAGACTAGTAACAACACAAAGCGCCAGAGTAGCCCCGCACGATCTGAAACGGAGTGATTCTTATTAAACTCAAGGATTCTTTTCTCAAACAAAAGATGATGACACGGGTACTGATAAGCCTTCTTCCCCTACTATTAGCATCCGTTTACTTGTTTGGTCTACGCACACTTGTGCTGCTATCGGTGGTTACCATCACCGGTATCGTCAGTGAATATGTCATCATGCGATTGATTAACGGTGACAAGGCCAAGGTGTCGGAAGCGGTTCTTGTAACCTGTCTTTTGTACACGCTAACACTGCCGCCGTCCGTGCCGTTTTGGATTGCAGCGCTTGGCATCGCGTTTGGTGTGGTCTTTGGCAAGTGCGTGTTTGGCGGTTTCGGTAAGAACATTTTCAACCCGGCATTGGTCGGCCGCTGCTTCATTTATGTTGCATTTCCGGCCCATATGACCATCACCTGGGCACAGCCTTACACGGGCCTTCTTGGCGGATTCGTCAAGTGGAGCAGCGGTGTTGACGCAATGACCTCCGCCACCCCGATGATACTCCTTGGCAAAGAAGGCATCGTGACCGATTACTTGCGGCTATTTCTTGGCAATATCTCCGGGTCGCTTGGCGAGACAAGCGCGCTACTGATATTGCTGGCGGGTATTTATCTCATCGTGACCAAAACGGCGTCCTGGAAAATTATTGTGTCCTCTCTGGTCACGTTTGCGGTTTTCAGTTCCATCCTTTACTTTACGGGCGTCATTGAAGCTGATCCGCTGTTTTCCATCCTGTCCGGCGGGTTCCTTTTCGCCACTGTTTTCATGGCGACCGACCCGGTTTCCGCCCCCAAACAAGAACTTTCTAAATATATCTATGGTGTATTGATTGCGATCGTTGCAATGATTATCCGTGCCTTTTCGCTGTTTACGGAAGGCATCATGTTTGCCATTTTGATTGTCAATGCCTTTGTACCGCTGATTGACAGGAACATCAAGATTTTGAAAAGCAAGAAAAAAACCGAGAGTCAGGTGGTAGCATGAATAAAGGACGTATTTATACGATTGTCTTCATGGTAATCATCAGTGCGGCTTTCACCTTTCTTCTGGCCGGGGCAAACACGCTGTTCCTGCCGAAAATACAGGAGAATGAAAAGCTTGCAGAGTTGAAAGCCATTCTTTACGTATTTGATCTCAGCCAGGACGGCAGCGCCGACGAGGTACTCAAGCGCTTTGAAGCAAACGTAAAGCAGACCACGATTTCCGGTGTTGATTTATACGAGTATTTGTCCGCAGATGGGCAGCCATCAGCCTATGCCATTCCCTTCACCGGCCGCGGACTATGGGGCGGCATATCCGGCTATTTGGGCGTTTCTGCGCAGCTAGATCAGATCACCGGCATTGTGTTCACCGATCAGAGCGAAACCCCGGGCCTTGGCGGCCGTATTGATGAACTTGCATATCGCGAGCAGTTCAGAAATATCGCGATTACGACTGGTACAACGCTTTCCTACGGCGAAAACGAAGGCAAGCAGATTGATGCCATTACCGGCGCGACCTTAACATCCAACTCAGTGATGCGCATCGTAAACCAAGTGCTCAGTGAGACCGTAAGTAAGCTGGAGGTGACAGGCAATGACTGAGAAAGTAAGAGACGTCATATCCAGAAATGTTTGGAAGGAAAACCAGGTTCTCCGCATGATACTTGGGATATGTTCCAGTCTTGCTGTAACCAACCTGATGGTCAACTCCCTGGTAATGGGTCTGGGCTTGACCTTTGTTACAGCGCTGTCCAGCTTGACGATATCGCTACTTCGCAACGCCATACCGCGCAGGGTGAGAATGATAGTCCAAACGCTGATCATCGCAGCGTATGTCATTCTGGTTGATATTTATTTGAAAGCGAATATGACCGATATCAGCAAAGCGCTGGGGCCCTATGTCGGCTTAATCATCACAAACTGTATTATCATGGGCCGCGCAGAAGCGTATGCACAGAAAAACCCGCCGCTCATTTCCATGCTGGACGGTTTTTTCGCAGGTATCGGCTACACGCTTGTACTGCTAACCATAGCGCTGTTTCGAGAGTTTTTGGGCTTTGGCACCATCTTCGGTTTCAACGTGAATTTCATCGGGTTTGAAACCTGGACGATTATGGTTATGCCGCCGGCCGCTTTCTTCCTGATCGGCATACTGATTTGGGTCACCTCGAACGTCCTTGACCGCAGGAAGAGCAAAAACGCCAAATAGACTTTGAAAGGATCTGGTACAGCAATGACAATTACAGTCAATCCGTTGATCATATTTTTCGCATCCATATTGACCAGCAACATGATACTGTCAAATTTTCTTGGCATGTGCTCCTATATCTCGATTTCGGGTGAGTACAAAACGGCTTCCAGCCTTGGGAAATCCGTTACCTTAGTCATGGTTTTTACCACACTGATTAACTACTGGGTCTATAAGCTGATCATCGTCCCCTTAGGGCTGGAATACCTGCAATATATTCTGTTTATCATGATCATTGCGGCCTCCGTACAGATTATTGAAATGGCTCTGGACAGGCTGCTGCCGGACCTGTATGTCAAGCTTGGCATCTTTTTACCGCTGATTACGGTGAACTGCGCCATACTGGGTACTACGCTGTTCATGGTCATCCGGGACTACAGTTTTATACAGTCCATGCTCTTTGGTTTGGGCAGCGGCATTGGCTGGTGGCTGGCAATCAGCGCACTGGCTGCGATCCGCGAAAAAATGGGCAAAACCAAACTGCCTAAAGGGCTTGAAGGGCCGGGGATTGCCTTTATCATCACCGGCATTATGGCTCTGGCCTTTATCGGCTTTTCCGGCATTTTCTCAATAACTTGATTGTGAGGGAGCAGCAACTATGGAGATACTGACAACCGTATTAAGCGTTACAGCGGTATCAGTTGTACTGGCATTGATTATCATTGTTGCGGAATACTTCTTCAACAATTATGGCGAATGCGAAATTGATATCAATCACGGCGATAAAGTGCTCAAAGTAGAGGGCGGTTCTTCTCTGCTTTCACTGCTTGCGTCAAATAAAATATTCATCCCCTCGGCATGCGGCGGTAAAGCGACCTGCGGGCTATGTAAGGTGCAGGTGTTGGAGGGCGCAGGCCCCTTACTGCCAACGGAAGAACCCTATTTGAGCGACGATGAGCGCAAGAATAACTTCCGCTTATCCTGTCAGGTCAAGGTTAAAAACAATATTCAAATCCTGATCCCGGAAGAGCTCTTTAATATCAAAGAGTATATGACCGATATTGGCTCCATTACACAGCTGACACACGATATCAAGGGGTTCAGCCTCAAACTGCCCGCAGGAGAAGCGGTTCAGTTCAAAGCCGGGCAGTACATGCAGTTTTACACCAAGCCCTATGGCAAAATCAAAGAAAGCGTCTACCGCGCATATTCCATCGCAAGCAACCCATCGGATCATCAAACCATTGAGCTAATTATCCGCCTGGTGCCCGATGGCATTTGCACAACATACGCCCATACCCAGCTATCGGAAGGGGATCAGGTGAAAATCAGCGGTCCCTATGGCGATTTCTACCTGCGTGGTGAGTGCAACGAAATCATCATGATCGCCGGTGGTTCGGGGCTTGCGCCGATGAAATCGATCATCCTTGACGTGCTTGAAAAGAAACTCGACATTAAAATGAACTTCTTCTTTGGTGCCGTTACCAAGAAAGACCTGTACTATCTTGATTTCTTCCACAATTTAGCCGAGAAGCATGAGAACCTGCGCTTCATCCCGGCCTTATCCAAGCCTGCACCGGAAGACAACTGGGATGGCGATGTCGGCCTGATTACCGAGGTCGTAGACCGCTATATTGAGGATGCATCGGAAATGGAAGGCTATCTGTGCGGCAGCCCTGGCATGATTAACGCCTGCCTGAGCGTGCTCAGCAAGAAGGGCCTGAAGGAAGACAGAATCTTCTACGACAAATTTTAGCTAGGAGGCCGGAGCATGAAACAGAGCCCAGAACTGGAGCAAATTCAAAGCAACATGATGCCCGGAGCGTTGTCGGGGCACGGCTTCATTGGCAAGGACAGCCGAAAACTAGTCGATATTATCCATAGCGATCGTGAAGCGCTGCAGCAGTTAGGAATCACGCAGGAAGCGCTGGCTGATAAAATGCAAGCGCTGACCGATGTTGGCATGCAGGGCCTGGGGCGACCGGAAACGCTGGATACACACTTTGAGATTGAAGTTGAAGAGTATAAGGGTGAAATCCCCTGCCCGTTCAAGGACAGCGCAAAGGCCAACAAACGCCAGACCCGTGTCCGGCGGCTTGATACCGGCATCATGATACGCTGGACGGATCTGAACATCCATATGATTCGGGATCACGGCTTTTTTGAAGGGTATGGAAGCACCTATCGCCTTGATCCTGCCGAGCTTGCAAGATTTCTGGACATGATCTAAAAAGTGTCTAAACCGTGTGAAAAGTCTCGATATTTCGGGGCTTTTTATTTCATAAAAATACAATACCTGTGCATTTTTTGTTACATATGCGTCTCCCAGTGAAAGGCAAGGGGTTGTCATCCATGGTATACTTGCCAAATCAGGTGTTTACTATTGCCTGAACTGATTTGAGGTTTATTATGAAAATACCCAAGCTCAACATAGGCGGACTAATTTCTGAAATCCCCATCATACAGGGCGCTATGGGGATAGGTGTATCCGGTCCGAAACTGGCGGCAGCTGTTGCCAACGAAGGCGGTGTGGGCGTGATCGCCGGCGTCAATATCGGATACGAGGAACCGGATTTTGCAAGCAACCCGCTGGCGGCCAACCTGCGCGCCTTAAAAACCCACATCCAACAGGCACGGAAATTGGCACCGAAAGGCATTATCGGCGTAAACCTTATGGTAGCCATGAACCACTACAGCGAAATGGTTCGTGCCGCTGTCGAGGAAGGCATCGATTTGATTGTATCCGGCGCGGGCCTGCCCCTAAAGCTGCCGGAATTCGTGAAAGATTTGCGCACGCGCATTGTGCCTATCGTTTCCTCCGGAAAGGCCGCGCGCTTGATATCTCACTACTGGGAAACGCATTACCAGCGCGTGCCGGATATGATTATCGTGGAAGGCACGGAGGCCGGTGGTCATTTAGGCTATTCCCGGGATGTCCTCACCGGTGGAAATAAGCCGCCCGTTCTGGATATAGTCAGGGATGTCGTGGACGCGATCAGCGAATTCGGCGATCGATTGAAGAAAAACATCCCCGTCATTGCGGCCGGTGGCATTTACACCGGAACGGATATCGCCCGTTGCCTGCAATCCGGCGCTGCCGGTGTACAGATGGCAACACGCTTTACCGCAACCGATGAATGCGATGCGGACGTAAAATACAAACAAGCCTATATCGCAGCGAATGCAGAGGATATCGTCATCATTCAAAGCCCGGTCGGCATGCCCGGACGCGCACTGAACAACCACTTTATTCAAAAGCTGAACGAAGTCGGCCAAACGATACTGGGCTGTTCGCAGTGCCTGCGAGGCTGCAATCCCAAAATTGCGCCCTACTGCATATCCCAGGCCCTAATCAACGCGGTCAAGGGTAACGTAGACGAAGGCCTGATTTTTGTCGGAAGCAACGCTTACCGCATCGATCATATCGTATCGGTTAAGAAACTAATGCAAGAACTGCTTAACGGCATTACACTTGCCCCTGCTTTGCAAGGCACGATAATCAGTTAATATTTGAATCTATTGTTTTTTGGTTTTGAACTTCTTGGGAAAGCATTCTTTCCCATACTGCCACAAAAACCTATCAATCTCCTTCAGAGAGAACGCTTCAAGCGAATAATACATTTGCATTGACAACAATGCTTTGTGAAAGATTGTGATATCTCGCAACTGTCCGCGAGTAAAATTAGCAAAGCCATCTAGGTTACTGTAATACACAAGCAGATCTCCTACATAGTTATCAAATATCGGAAATATATCTGGCTGATGATGGCTACAGTACTTGGTCGCAAAGGAATAAAAGCAAATTTCTTTTCCGTTTGATGTGTTTTTAATACCATGGCCTTTGGATATATCGGTCACGAGGGTAATATCTCCCTGGCGCAGTCTTTCATCAACTTCAAGGGTTTGAATATGCTCTGCAAGCCTTGCAATATTAAACACATTTGTACTATAAAACGTGTTCAGCACAGCCACCTTTAATAAAATATCATCAAGACATTGATTTTCTGGACACAAATCACGAAACAGCTTATTCAGTGCATCTTCTTGCTTTTTGTACTTATCCAGTGTCTCCCACGTATCAAGGTATTCTTTAATGATGTCTGCTGTCGGTCGCTTAATATCTTGCCGAATCACACGCTTTTGATGATTCCTCTTCTGTTCCAAGTTCGAAGTAGATTGAGGTCTTTGCTTCTCTCCATCAGTTCGTTTCACAATCAGATTTCCACTAATAGTAGCGATTTCCCATATTCCGTGCTTTTTAGAATCATATTTTGTAAATACTCCACGTTCTACACAAAATAGAAAATCATAGGGACCAGTAGCAATCCTTGGTTTCTCATTCATTGGCATGTAGACTCTGCTTTGTCGGTTGACGCAACACGCACCGATTTGTGCGTTAATGGTTGCAATATTCACATCACCGTATTTTGTTAGAATAAACTTGTGTATATCCCCGTTGGTAATGGTTTCCATCTTATGCGCATCAACCGCTTCCAGAATCATTTTCCAAACCGGTATTTTATACACTAGTAATGCCTCCGTTTTTTCTAACCATATCATAATTTTAGGTTCGGAAGTATATTGAACTATGTACTACGTTGAAACCCTACTATATTTCAGAAAATAGCACAAATGCACATACGAAAAAAAGTCCCGACTATTCGGGACTTTTTCGTGGTCTGGGTGAAAGGATTCGAACCTTCGGCCTCTTGAACCCCATTCAAGCACGCTACCAAACTGCGCCACACCCAGGCAATATAATTTGAACGCGAAATGTAGTGTATCACAGGCATAAAGCGCGTGTCAAGACATTGACACGCGCTTTATAAATATTCTGTCAATCGCCAAAGCAAATGCCAATGGTCTTGGCCGTAGAAACGATATTATTATCCTTTTCAATCAGCTTGGGCGAACCTGCAATGTCTTCCAGTTTGTTGTGAATAATGTCTTTACCGCTTAGGGCTACAGTTACGCCGTATACCTCATCGCGGATCAGTTCCGCCGCGTGCACCCCAAGGCGTGTAGCCAGTACGCGGTCAAACGCGCAGGGGCTACCACCGCGCTGAATATGCCCGGGGACGCAGTTGCGGGTATCGACCCCGATCATTTTGGTCAGCTTGTTGGTAATGCGTCTGGAGATGCTGTCGTACGGCGATGCTTTGCGCAGCTCCTCGCGCTCTTTTTTCTTCATCTTGGCTTCTTCCACCGACATCGCACCTTCGGCGACTGCGATAATGGAGAACTTGTTTCTCTCTTCGCGCTTCTTCACCGCTTCGGCAATCTTTTCAATGTCATAGGGAATTTCCGGAATGATGATCACATCCGCGCCGCCTGCAATGCCGGAATACAGCGTAAGCCAACCGGCCTTGTTACCCATGATCTCCACCACGATGCAGCGACCGTGGCTGTTGGCCGTGGTGTGAATACGGTCGATTACCTCGGTGGCAATATCCATCGCTGTATGGAAGCCGAACGTGTAATCGGTGCCCGTGATGTCATTATCAATGGTTTTGGGCAGCCCGATCACATTCAAACCTTGCTGCGACAGCAGGTTGGCTGTACGGTGCGTACCATTGCCGCCCAGGGTGACCAGACAATCAAGCTTGAGTTTTTTATACGTTTTTTTCATGGCGGAGACCTTGTCCACACCATTTTCGTTGACTTCCGTCATCGTACGGAACGGCTGACGGCTGGTGCCCAGAATGGTTCCGCCCAGCGTCAGGATGCCGGAAAACTGTTCCCGCGTCATCTCCTGATAATCGCCATCAATCAGACCGCCATACCCGTTATGAATGCCGATGATTTCAACGTCAAACAGCTCGTAAGCCGCCCTGGCTACACCGCGAATTGCAGCGTTCAGGCCGGGGCAATCTCCCCCGCTCGTTAAAATACCAATTCTTCTTTTCATGTGCAGTCCCCCTTTGTTGCCTATTTAGTATACCACGCCCGGCAGGAAATATACAATGATTACAATCGTTTCATGCCGCGAAAAAGCCGGCACGAATGCCGGCCGAAGTGATGGGATCGTCTCAAACTGCAATCCAGCCGATGCCCTGCATAAAGATCACCGCGATTCCAAGCAGTACCACATACAGCGCAAACCAGTGCAGCGATACTTTGGTGATAATCTTCAAAAAGAACCGTATCGCCAGATAGCCGCTGACAGCGGCAAACACCATACCGATGAGAAACGCCAGCATGTTCTCACTCTGCACCAAGGTACCGGCTTTGTATGCATCGTACCCTTCGCTCAGGAAACTGCCCAGTATGGCAGGCATGCTCATCATAAAGCTGAACTTGGCTGCGGCCATCCGGTCCAGTCCCGACGCAACGCCACCGAAAATGGTCGAACCGCTGCGGCTGACGCCCGGCAGAATGCCGATCGCCTGTAGCACACCCATGACCAGCGCGTGCATTACACCAACCTCGCCCGTCTCCCTGCTTATGGTTTGGTTGCGCTGGGATACCCACTGCGTAAGTGCAAGCAAGAAGCCCGTAAACAGAAAGCTGATACCAAGCAGCGCGCTGCTGGTGACCAGTTCGTCCAGTTTGTCGCCAAGCAGCAGCTTGGCCGCCAGCGCAGGCAGCGAGGCAATCACAAGCAGCATCAGCGTTTTATCCTTGATCGGGTGCAAAATCATGTGCAGCCACTCGCGCCAGAATACAACCAGTACCGCGACCAACGTGCCGACATGCAGCAGGATATTGAATAACAGCTGCTGCTCCATCTGCACGTTCATCAGAATCTCCAGCAGATTTAGATGTCCGCTGGATGAGATGGGTAAGAACTCCGCCAAGCCCTGCACGATACCCAATACAGATGCCTTAATAATACTCATGGACCGTCCTCCTTACCCTTTCGGGTATGGTATTTTGATGTTTGCCTTAGCCGCGCCACTCGACCAGTTCATCCAGCTGATGGCGCGGTCTGGCCGCGGGCGTTTCATCCGGATAGCCCAGCGAAACGGCGGCTACAAGCAGGCTGTCTCGCCCAAGCCACTGGCAAATCTCGCGGTACGCCACCAGGGTATCGCAAATCCAAAGCGAACCTACGCCCAGTTCCTGCGCGCGCAGCAACATGCTCATAATCGCCCCGCCTACCGATTGTGTATCGACAATGCTAAACATAGTCTGCGGCACGGTGCGCTCGGCCCAGGGGTCGGTATCGTTGGGGTTGAACACAAACACCGTTGCCGGAGCATCTTTCATGATGCGGAAAGTATATTCCGCGCTGCCGGTCGGTATTCCCTGTTCCTTTACGGATTTAAGCCCTGCTTGCAGGCTGTTAGCCATCGCTTCACGCTGGTCCCCCTGCACCACCACAAACTGCCAGGGCTGGTTGTTCTTGCCCGAAGGTGCAAGCCTTGCAGCGTCCAGAATTTGTTCTATCACTTCGCGCGGGAGCGCGTCCGGTTTAAAGCGTCTGATGCTCCTGCGAGCTTCGATTGCCTGTTTCACACTCATTTGAATTCCTCCCTTGTGCAGTGTTTTCAACAATGTATCATAGCTGCTTGCCTGTGTAAATAGGGTCTGTTCATCCATCATCGCCAGCCATGCTTTGGCAAACATCTCATATTTACAATATATTCGCAGTTCTCCTCGTTATCCCGTATATCTTATGGTATAATAGGTGGGAAATAACTGCCTTTACATACCCGGAAGGATGATTTTTTTTTGAATAATCACGTGAAAACCGCGCTGATAACGGACTCGGCCTCCGATCTTAGCGACGCACTACTTTCGCAGTATAATATCCGCATGATCCCGCTGAGGATTGTTTGTAAAAATGCGGAATACAGAGATCGAGTCGACCTCAGTGAAAATCAGATTTACGAAATGATGGATCAGGAACTGCCTAAAACCAGTCTCCCCCATCCCGAAGATATTCATAGCACCTATGCCCAGCTAATTGAAGAGGGGTATACCGACGTTATCTATATCTGCATTTCTGCGGCAATGAGCGGCACCTGGAACATGGTTCGTATCCTGTCGGAAGAATATAAGGACAAGCTGAATATCCGCGTGGTCGATTCCAAAACGCTGTCCATGGGCCTTGGCACCTTGGTGCTTGCCGCCGCCAAAGCGCTGGAAGCCGGCGCTGATCCCGATGCCGCAGTGGATGCCGCGCTGAAACTGCGCAGCAACCAGCTGGGCATGTTTGTCATCCGCACGCTTGAATATTTGCGCAAGGGCGGCCGCATCGGTCTGGTGGAAGGTGTTATGGGCAGCCTGCTACAGATTAAGCCGATAATTTTTATTAACGCAGACGGCATTTACGAGACGCTTGCCAAAGCCCGCGGTTACAAATCCGCTGTCGACCAGATGATTCAGGAAGCTGTGCGCCGCTACGGAAAAGCGAAAATTGATGTATCCGTAGTACATGGACAGGCTCCGGAAGCCGCACAGACCCTTTTAGAGCGACTGAAGACCGTCTTAAACATCACCAGCAGTAACATTGCTCCGGTCAGCCCCGTGCTGGCTGTACATTCGGGGCGCGGGCTTCTGGGAATTATCGCCAATACCGTCGAATAAAAGCACACCCCCCTGGAAATTCGAACAGCCGGAGGAAATACGGATGCACAGCACAAACACCAGTTCTAAGGGAAAAAACTTCAAAATCATGATATGGAGCTTACTGCTCCTTCTTTTCATCAGTATATTCATTGCAGCATCAGCGGAATCCATGGGCTATTTCACAGGCCGCGTATGGAACGACCTGAACAATAACGGATTGATGGACCCGGACGAGCCTGCGGTTCCCGGCGTTAACCTGCACCTCACGCGCCAGGACACCGGCGAAATCCTCACCGCCGTCAGCGATGAGACAGGCATCTATACCTTTGCCGATCTGCCGAACGATTCCTATGCGTTCACCGTCGAGTTGCCTCCCGCTATGCTGATGGCCCATTATACCAGCGAAGGCGATTATCGCTCCATTATCACAGGCGATGATGAGGACAATTACCGCAACTTCATTGTGCGGGCTAACGAGCCGCTTAAGGATATGAACGTCGGCTTGATCGACTCCGCTATTATCCAAGGGATTACATACCTGGATATGAACTATAACGGCCAGTACGACGAGGGCGAACCGCCGTATCCAGGCCTGAAACTGCAGTTTATCCGTAACTTTGTAGACCGTCCCGTGCAGGAAGTGATTACCGGTGAGGACGGCGTGTTCGTGTTTGATTATGTACGCAAAGGCAACTACCGTTTCCGCGCCATCGTGCCCGATGACGGCAGCAGCTTTACCATGGTTCCCGATCAGCCCGGTTATTTTTCCAACCTCTTTGTGGCGCGCGAGGGGCGGCGTGAAAACTCGGTTGATGATATCGACGTGGAAAACGGCATGGTCTACGAATACTATATCGGCGTTGCACTGGGCGGAACAATTTCCGGTACGGTTTTCAACGATAAGGATTATTCCGGCGTGAAAAACGGTTCCGACAGCGCTTTATACGGTGTAGCGGTGCAGCTTGTCAGCACCAACGGTACCGTCGTATCCGAGATCAGCACCAACAAAAAAGGCAATTATACACTCCGTGATGTAATGCCGGGTACCTATACCCTGCGCTTCCTGCGCAAGTCCGGCTATACCTTCACCAAATACCGCCCGCAGGAGCAAAACGGCAACGACGCTGTATTAGCCCCGTCGGACAGCTACGGCGAAACCGAACCTTTCAGCGTAGCGATGAGTGAAACGCTGACGGACTACAATGCAGGCATGGTGCAGGCCGCTACGCTTAGCGGTGTATTCTTCTATGATGTAAACGACAATGGCCTGATGGATAAGGATGAAACCGGCTTCGTAGATGGCAACGTACGGCTGGTATCCACCGATGGCGAGATTGATTTGACCCAGACCGTGGATGCAGACGGCGCCTACCTGTTCAGTGGTGTTCCCCCAACGGAATACACCCTGTACTACAACCTGCCCGAACACTCTGAGATGGCAAAGGTAAGCAAAGGCGGCAACACCCTTGCGCACCAGGGCCTGGAAAACGCAGTCACCGGGCTGAAGCTGAAAGCAAAGAAAAAGTATACCCAGCCGCTGGTTGGCGCTGTCAAGCTTGGCACATTTGAGGGTTTCGCATTTGAAGACCTGAACGCAAACGGCGTGATGGATGCCGGAGAAAATCCAGTTGCCGGGGTCAGCGTTACGCTAACGACCGGCAACAGCGATGCCAGAACCGTAACGGGTGAAGGCGGCGCATTCTCCATTACCGATTTGCGGCCCGGACACTATACCCTGACCCTGCAACTGCCGGACGGGTTGATTTTCTCCGGTGATATACCGCAAAGCGGCATCCCACTGGGCAGAACCAATACCTATAGCGATTCGGTTCTGTATGCTACCTTACTGCGGCATTATAGCAACGCAGTCGGCGTGGTTGCCCCCGCGACCTTGCAAGCGTCTACCTGGCTGGATGCGAACATGAACGGCCAGCGAGATGATGGCGAACCCGGCGTTGGCGGCCTGCACTATACGCTGCTGGACGAAACCAGTCAGCAAACCATCGCAACTGCGGTATCCGCAGCGGATGGTACCGTGATTTTCGACAGCGTCCGTCCGTCCGTCTATACCGTATCGTACGCACTGCCTGCGGAATCCTCACCCGTCAGCGGTGTGGGCACCATGACGCAAGCCGAGCGCAGCATGCAGCAAAGCGGCATCATGCTCAGCGCAGGTCAAGCATTGACCGGGATCGACAGCGGCATCGTAAGCACCACAAGCCTTGGCGGCACCATCCTGTCCGACCGCATTGGCGGCCGTACGCCGGTTTCAGGTGCCGAGGTACACCTGTATCGGGCTGACGATTCTGCCATTTTGCAGACAACGCATACGGACGCTAACGGCGTCTACCGCTTTGACGGCCTCTGGCCGGGCGCGTACATGGTTGAGGTCTTCTGTCCGGATGATTACGTGTTTACCCGCCCGGATGACCCTGATCTCGCCGCCGGTGACAGCATCATTACACAAATCAATGGTGCGTTTGGCACAAGCGACGGCATTACACTGTCCATGGCAAAAAATCAACTGGACCTCAACGTTCTGCTGACCATTCCGGCCAAAGTGGGCAGCCTGGTTTGGCTGGATGAGAACGCCAACGGGCTGATAGACATTAACGAGCCGATGATCGGCGGCGTGAGCATCAGCCTGATGCAAAACGGCGAGACCATATACACGACCAGCTCTAACGAGTGGGGTTATTACGAGTTTACCAATGTCTACCCCGGTGAATATGTGCTGCAGGCCAGCGCGTATCCGGAGCTTGATATTACAATGCAGGTTCCGGCTGTGCCCATCATTTCCAGCTGTCTGGCGCTTGGCGATGGCAGCATTGCGCTGTCGGACTTGTTCCGGGTGGAAAGCCAGTCCCTCAACTATATCTACCATCTGGGGTATGTCCTTAAAAAAGGCGAAACCATGCCCCCAGAGGCAACCCAAGGTGGCAGCAAGGACTGGACATACGATCAGTAATTGAAACCAATCAAAAAGGCGACCGATGCATCGGTCGCCTTTTCATTTTGTTTATCAGGATTGCAGCTCCCGTAGCATCGCTGCCTGCATATCATCAATCTCGCACACTGCGCGGTGCCGCTCCGGCATGGATTGCAGCGCGGTGATCTGCTTTGGAATGGGAACACCGGTCAATTTCTGCAATGCCTCGGCACACTGGAAGGCGTTCAATCCCTTCACAGCGTCCTTACCCTGCAGGGCTGCCAGCACGTCCCCGGCAAACTTGTAGGGGCTGGCCGTTGACAGGATAACTGTCTGGGTGAAATCGCCTGTTTGCAGCCCATATTCCCGCTGCACATAGCTTGCCACCGCCGTATGCGGGTCCATCAGGTAGCCCGTTTGCTCGTAAACGCGCTTAATCTCCTGGGCGGTCATCGTATCATCGGCAAAGCCCGCAGCAAAATCCTGCCGCAGTTTGGACAAGCGCTGCGCACCAATGGAGAAACTGCCGCTTTCCGAAAGCGACTGCATCCATTCGCGGACTACCTTGGGGTCGCGGTCAGCGCTTTCGTACAGCAGTCGTTCCAGGTTAGACGAGATCACGATATCCATGCTCGGCGATGTGGTTTTAAAGAATGTCCTGTGCGTGTAGTAGACACCGTCCCGGAAGAAATCGCTAAGCACGTTATTGCGGTTGGATGCACAGATCAGCTTGCCGATAGGCAGCCCCATGCGCTTAGCATAGTACCCTGCCAGAATATCGCCGAAGTTTCCGGTGGGCACTACGAAGTTCAGCGGCTGGCCCATGCGAAGCTTGCCATGGCAAACCAGCTGTGCATAGCAGCTGAAATAGTACACAATCTGCGGTACCAAGCGGCCGAAATTGATGGAATTGGCAGAAGACGGCAGTTTGCCGATCGCATTCATTTTCTCGTGGAATTCAGGGCTTGAAAACAGCTGTTTCACGCCCGTTTGAGCATCGTCGAAATTCCCGTTGATACCAATCACATGCGTGTTGTTTCCTTCGGTGGTCACCATTTGCAGTCGTTGCATTTCGCTGACGCCGTCCTGCGGGTAAAACACACTACAGCTGGTGCCTTCCACATCACGGAAGCCTTCCAGCGCAGCTTTCCCCGTATCGCCGCTGGTGGCGACCATAATGCTGATCTCGCGCTTTTCTTCGTTCTTCTGGGCCGCCAGGCGCACCAGATACGGCAGGAGTTTCAGGGCAACGTCCTTAAAGGCCAGTGTCGACCCGTGGAACAGCTCCATCACCTGCAGGCGGTCGTCCAGTGATTTCAGGGGCACGATAGCCGGGTCGTCAAAATTCTCCGGCGAATAGGCCGCTTGCACAGCCTCCCGAATCTCTGCCTTAGAGAAATCCTCTAAAAATGTGCCCAGTATGCGCTCGGCGATGGCGTGATAGCTTAAATCACAAAACCCGAAAATCTGATCCGCCGGCAGCACCGGGAACATGGACGGCACATACAGGCCACCGTCCTTGGCAAGACCCCATAAAATGGCCTGCGAAGCCGTAACGCATGCGCCGCCGCGCGTAGAATAAAACGACATGCTTGCCCTCCTGCGAGTTTCTGCGGCCAAATTGCCGCATGATAGGAAGAAGCGGAAGCCCGTAAGCTTCCGCCTCTGACTTCCAAAGGGTTAAATTACATACTTTTGAATGAAGTCGGGGAGATCAGCCGGTGCCTCGCTGATGGAGAGAACGAAATTCACATTGTGTTTTTCGCTGATCGTATCCAGGCGTTTGAAAAACGGTTCTGTCTCCGCAAGATCGAGCTTGATCAACTTTTTGAATGCATCAATCAAGATCAGTCCGACGTCAAAGTTCTGCGAAACCGCGCCTGTGAGGAACCCGGTAAACATCTGATCGTTGGACAGGTCGTACTCCGTGGCATTAATAAAGCGCACTTCATGACGGAGATCAAACATGTACCGATTATCATCATCGATGAATACGATATCACTCTTTGAATCCTGGCTGGCTTTATTGGCCATGTCAATGATGCGCTTAGTCTTCCCTGAACCTTTTCTGCCGGCAATCACCTGAATCAACGGCAACGCCTCCTTAAATATCTTGTTCGGTGTTGATTACCGTTACGTAACCATTGCTTCACCAATATTATACATGAACATGGGTTGATGTGCAAGGCATATACAGCCATATTTACCATGCTGTGCAAACCGTTTCACACGCTGCAAAACGACTGTTTTTCCGTGCCGCTGCCAAGAAAAACGGGTTGACAAATCCCCGTTTTCGCGTATAATGATTTTTGCGCTCTTGAAACATTTGCGCCGTATGCACCATTAGCTCAGCTGGCTAGAGCACCTGACTCTTAATCAGGGTGTCCAGGGTTCGAATCCCTGATGGTGTACCATAATAAAAAGGCATCCAATCGGATGCCTTTTTATTATCCGTCTTTTTCAGGGATTCGAACCCGAGAGGGCTGGCACCGTTTAAAAAATGACCCTGTGTGGTCATTTTTAGGTGACAGGGCGAGGAAGGTACGAGCGAGCCGTTAGCCTGCTATGCAGGCGGCGAATCCCTGATGATATAACATATCGAACACTTTATATTTGCTATAATTTGACTATTTG
This sequence comes from Candidatus Limiplasma sp., assembly GCA_963678055.1. Classification (GTDB taxonomy): domain Bacteria; phylum Bacillota; class Clostridia; order Christensenellales; family Aristaeellaceae; genus CAXXOK01. The sequence goes on along the minus strand of OY782679.1, from coordinate 1,183,417 downwards.
TGGTGACTTGTTTTCGAAGAATTACATCAGAACCAAACAACACAAAAGACGATATAAATAACTAGAGATTCTAATCACATAGCACGATAGATTTCGTTAATCTCAGTAAGCTTGTCAAGTAAAGGTCTAAATTTACTGAAATCTATCGTCTTATAATTGGTCTGAACATAGTTAGCAAAATCCACCTTGCCATAATACCCTTCACCCTTTGGTTTCGGGCTAAATCTTCTCCCCTCTATAACATGTGATAATGTCGTGGTATCATGTAAATCCTCAATCTCGCATTCATCTTTACCATCAACTAATGGAATAGTTAACAAATAAAGGTTTCCAGATAGTTTTATAAACAAGTCTGTTTGTGATAATTGCTCGATACGTTCTTTATTTCCAGTATATTTCATGAGCTTTTCTAGTGGCTTATCTCCATGAACTTCATTATCAAACAACAATATTACTGGATTATCTGGGGCAGGTGTTCCTAGTTTTGTAAAGTATTTAGAATAATTTTTGAAATTTCTATTATCCTTCTCGGAATAAAAGTTGAAGATGTTTTTCATAGAATCGGCACCTGTTTCGCTCAATCCTAAGAAATAATGAAATCGTTCCGACTTTCGTAAAAATGCTATGTGAAATTCATACTCTGTATCATTCTTAGTAACTAATTTCGGATAATCTGAATATAGTTTTTTTAAAGCAGCCTTAATGTGAATACTGTCTGTTATTCCTTCTGTAACAACAAGTGGTTTACTATTAGCTTGAAAGTATCTGTAATAAAGAAATTTCTGATACTGTTTCTCTCTATGGTTTAACGAGAAAATACTATGCGGTTCTCTATCATGCTTATTATTCTCGTGCTCAATTTGGTCTATAAACGCAAACCTCCCTTCTAGTTGATTCATAGTTCCCAGTTCACCATTAATCTCAAATTCACCTTTTGTATATTGACTATGCGCCATTGCCCGTGTGGCTTTAACGTAAGTTTTGTCAACCCCTATCTTTTTATTAACAACAAGACCTGTAACTTTCTGTTGAGAATCACAATACTGTAATCTTGTCTTATCTGCATTAATTCTAAATCCTGCTCGTGATATGATATCGTTCAGTTTTTGCATAAACTCATCATATTCATCTAGAAAGTGTTTATTATTCGTCGAAAATGTCAGGTCATCAGCATAACGAGTAAAATCAAGCTTATAAGCCTTTGCCATTTTATAAAGTCTGATGTCTAGTATTTGGCATATTAAATTCGTGATAATCGGAGAACTTGGAGCACCTTGGGGAAGATGTCCGTTATAGCAAGCCAGTTGAGCGATAGCAATAGCCACTTCTGATGATACTTGGAAATCTCTGTTCTTCTCAAAGAAACCCTTTACTCGACCGAAATGAAAGCTATCAAAAAAATCCTCTAAATCAATATTCAGAACATAGCGCTTATTGCGATGTACTTTTGCGTTGGTAATGATGCTTTTCCCCTTCTCAAAAGCATGTGATAGTTTATTGCTTATATTGTTACCTCTATGTACTTCGATTTGCTGCTTCCACAATGCATATGCGAGTAACTTCTGAATACTCTTTAAAGAAGGTTTCGGAGCATGAATTGGGCGAGAATCACCATTCCGCTTAGGTATTGTAAAAAATGTATATAGATTTTCTGTTCTTTTCACGTATAGAATATATGTCAACGTACTCCTACGAATACCCAAGAAATCTGCTAGTTGATTTCGCCCTTGAAGTTCGTTGAATTCACTCATTTAGTTGCTCCTAGAGAAATTGGAAGCGTGTGGCTACTCATTACGCATGGATGCATTAAATTGCATCTATTCTATATAATTCTCCTGAAGATAATGAGCAAACGCCCTACCTTTGTTGTCAACGCTTACGAAACATAAGCACAAAATCTAGCCACACGCTTGAATCTATTCTATATTACAACTGCATCAAAAAGCAAGTGATTCTCAGACAAATACTTCTTTCTAACAAGCTCATGTACAGAACATGCAAACTCAAGCAAAAGGCAAATGGATTTGGACACGCATAATCAAAATGTACTGTCTCTTTTTAATTATTATGACATTTAAAATATAACATTACTTCATAAAGAGTCTTTTAGCGATAAGAAGTGGTGACTACCACATGGTATAGTTTGCTAAATTTATTATTGTTAGTGATGATAAGTATCGCTAACAATACCTAAAATCACACATCATGTGGGAAAACAAACAAAACCCCGGCGCAGTCAGACTGCGCCGGGGTATGTTACTCGATAGTTACGCGTATGTGGCAAGCAGCGCTTCGAGTTTGTCTTGCGAAAACTGCTTGTCGACCATCAGGGTGCCATCGTAAATCGCAGGCCGCTGCTGCTGATACGTGGGCTTTTGCACCTGATACAGGATGCCAATGGGAATCTTGGGCCCATACTCCATACTGCGCAGGATGGCAGTTTCGAGATTGGTCTTGTCGTACTCTTTTTCCAGCTCGTAGGTGTGCTCTTTATAATAGCTAAAGTTGTTCACCTTGTTAAAGCTCACACAGGGCTGGAGAATATCCACAAGCGCATATCCCTTGTGATTGATGGCGGCTTTCATGATCTTGGCCAGATGTTCCGTATTGCCGCTGAATGAGCGTGCTACGAAGGTTGCCCCGGCAGCCAGTGCGATCAATAGCGGATTGAACGGCTTGCTCAGGTTACACGCACCCGAGCGATCATCCCCGCAGGGATCGGAAGTCGGCGAGGTCTGCCCCTTGGTCAGGCCGTAAATCTGATTATCGTGGGCAAAGTGCGTAATATCCACATTCCGGCGGATATTGTGCAGGAAGTGGTTGCCGCCTTCACCGTAGCTGTCGCCATCACCGGTGTTGACGATTACCGTCAGCTTTTCATTGACCATCTTGGCGGCGACTGCCGCAGGCAGCGACCGGCCATGCAGGCCGGAAAAGCCGTTGGCGTTTACGTACTGGTTCAGCTTGGCCGCCTGCCCGATGCCGCCTACCAGCAGCACATCACTGGGCTTAAGTTCCAAGTCGGACAGTACCTCTGCCAAGGTCTTGATAATACTATGGTTGCCGCAACCGGGGCACCATGCCGTTTCCGTTGTGTGAAATACTCCGCTGCTCATTTGGACACCTCCTTGCCGATTCCAAAGGCTTGCAATCCGCGAACAATATCGTCCACAGACAGCTGTCTGCCATCGTATTTGAGAACACTGTCATCTACAGTCAGGCCCGTTTCCATGCGAATGAGTTTGGCTAACTGGGCTGTGGCATTCTGTTCTACACTGTAGACGGATTTTGCCTGTTTCCAGCGCTTCTGTAGTTCTTTTTGGGGCATCGGGTAGATATCCCCAAACGCCAGCGCGCCGATGGACACGCCCTGCTTGTTTAGCATCGCAACCGCTTCTGCAATCGCGTCGGTCGTTGTACCAAAGCCCAGCAGCAGGATCTCGGCATTGTCAGCGCCGGTGTATGCAGGCTCCAGCAGTTCCTCCGCCAGCAAGTCCAGCTTGCGGGCGCGTTTGTCCACCATCTTTACGCGCACTTCAGCGCTTTCAGTGATGGTGCCTTCTTCCGTGTGCTCGTCGCTGTCGGACCGCACTAAAGCGTCCGTCTTACCGGGAACAAGCATCGGCGAAATACCGTTGTCCGTATACTGATAGCGCAGGTAGTTCTCGGTATCAACCGTACCTTGCTCCAGCGGTTTTACGCTGCTGGCCGCTCTTTTAACATCAAGCGGGTCAATCGTCGCGGACGAATCCGCCAGGTACTGATCTGACAGCACCAGAACAGGAATCTGATATTTTTTCGCCAGCTGCATAGCACGCGCTGTTTGATAAAACGCGTCGGTGTGATTGCGAACCGCGATCACCATGCGCGGGAACTCGCCCTGGGAGGCAAAGCACAGAAACAGCAGATCGCTCTGCTCGGTGCGGGTCGGCAGTCCGGTTGCCGGGCCGGGGCGTTGCACGTCGACCATCACAATCGGCAGTTCCGCAATGCCAGCCAGACCAAGGGCCTCGACCATCAGCGCAAATCCGCCGCCGCTGGTGCCGACCATGGCATTGGCACCCGCAAACGAAGCGCCAAGCCCCATATTGATGGCGGCGATTTCATCCTCCGCCTGCTCCACCGCCAAACCGAATTCCTCGGCATGCGCGGTAACAAAGTTCAAGATTGATGTGGACGGGGACATCGGATACGCGCTGTAAAAGCGCAGTCCACCGGCAATCGCGCCCATCGACAGGGCTTCCGCACCGCTCACCAGCAGCTGCCCTTTGACATCTGCCGATTGAAGCGTTTTGGATTCCTCTATGCTATCGTAGCCCTTGCGAACCGCCGTTAGGTTCATCGCCACCAGTTTTTCAGGCAGCGACTCTTTGAGCACCGTCTCCGCCGTTTCCATTGACAGTCCCAGCAGTTTTGCCAGCGCACCGATGCAAACAACACCGATTGTGCGCGCACTGCCGGATTCCTTCGCCAGCGATTTCAGCGCAATCGGCAGCAGCCGTTTGTCCTCAATCTCAAGCTGGGGATCGGCCAATAGTATGCCATCCTCTTTCAAGCGGTCTTTGTGCTGGTCATAACTGCGCAGATCATACGCAATTAAAATATCCAGCGCATCTCTATGTGCTTTCACCGGTTCCACATCAAAGCGGACCTGCGCAAAGTTATGCCCACCGCGAATGCGAGACATAAAATCGCGTATGGAATGCACATAGAATCCAGAGCGCTGCAACGTTTTTTCCAGAATGCCGGCCATCGTTTCAATGCCGTCTCCTGCCGCACCGCCAATACATAAATTCATTTGTTATTCCCCCTTATTATTGTAGGTATTTGACTTTCTTTCTTAGCTTTCCTGCAAGTTGAACACGATGGCTTTGGGCCGTGTCATCGCTTCGATGGCATATTTTACGCCCTGCGTACCCATGCCGGATGCCTTCACACCCAGGAACGGGAAGTGGTCCGGCCCGCGCTCGGTTTTATTGTTGATTTGCACCGTGCCGACCTCAAGCCGGTTGGCAATGTAGAACGCATCGTGAATATTCTTGGTGAATACCGAAGACTGTAAGCCGTACTCCGAGCGGTTGGCGATGTCGATGGCTTCGTCAATCGTCTTCACACGAAGAATCGGCAATACAGGGCCAAACGGCTCCTCCCAGGCCAGACGCATATCGGTGGTCACTTTATCCACCAAAGTCGGCTGAATCAGGTTGCCCTCGCGGGTTCCGCCCGTGAGCACCTTGGCACCCTTTGCCACGGCATCGTCTATGAGTTCCATGACAAAATCCGCTGCCTGGGTGTTAATCAGCGGGATGATCGTGGCGTTTTCACGCGGGTCCCCCACCTTCAGCTTGGCAATGCCCTCCAGTAGTTTGGGCACCAGTTGATCGGCGACCGCATCGGTCGCCAGAATGCGTTTCACAGCTGTGCAGCGCTGTCCGGCGTAAGAATATGCGCCGGAGATAATGGTCTGCGCCGCAAAGTCGAAATCGGCATCGGGCAGAACAATCGCAGCATCCTTGCCGCCCAGTTCCAGCATCAGCGGCACCATACCGGCTTCCTTGGCGATGTGCTTGCCCACCGCCGTACTGCCGGTGAAGTTAATAAAGTTAATCCCCGGATGGGTCACAATATAATCGCCGAGCTCGCTGCCGCGTCCGGTAATGGTGTTCATGACTCCTTTCGGGAGCCCGGCTTCCTGCAAAATATCGGCCAGGTACAGGGCACTGATAGCCCCCTGACTGGCCGGTTTTAGCAGCACCGCGTTACCGCCGATCAGCGCCGGGGCAATTTTGGATGCCGACAGGTTGATGGGATAGTTAAACGGCGATATCGCCAGCACCGTGCCAAGCGGTACGCGGCTGACATAGGACAGCTTATTCTTGGACCCACCGGGGAAGTTATCCCCGCTGATTGCTTCACCCGCCATGCTTTTGCCCGCATCCGCGGTAAAGCGGAAGAAATCCGCCGTGCGCTGCACTTCAAACCAGGCAGACTTGCTGTCCTTGGCGATTTCCATGGTCAGTACTTTTGCAATCTCATCAGCGTGCTGCTCCAGCAGATCTGCCGCGCGATAGAACACGCTCGCACGCTCATGAATGGGCGTATTGGCCCACACGGGCAGGCTGTCCTTGGTGTTACGGATTGCCCTGTCCACATCCTCGCGGCTCATGGCAGGTACGCGGCCGACCAACGATCCGTCCACCGGGGATACAATGGTCAGGAACTTGCTGGAAGACGCTTCCACCCACTGTCCGTCAAAGAGGTTGCAGAAGTCTTTCTCTCCATTACACATATGCTGAAACATTGTTATATCCTCGTTTCTATGTCGTGTTGATGCGGTTCAACGCCAAACCTATACGGTTTTATTATACCCCATAACGAGCAATTCAAACATAAATGATTTGCCCATACGTTTACATGAAAAGCCCCAAGCAGCGCTTGGGGCTTCTTTTTAGTGGTGCTCTGTGGTCATCAGGCAGGCGGCATGCATGGCCTCCGCCATGACATGGGCCAGTTTCAGCGTGTTCCCGTGATGGTAAGAATCGGCGATGAGCAGGGTCCTCATTCCGCGTCTTTCTTTGCCGTGCTACAGGCATCACAACTGAACACCTCGCCGATGGGAACGCCAAATACGATTGCAATGCGGAACGCAAGTTCCAGCGACGGGGCGTATTTGCCAGCCTCCACTGCAACAATGGTCTGTCTGGATACCCCCGCCTTTTCTGCCAGCTGCTGCTGGGTCATCTCCCCGGCGAAAAAGCGCAGGGTACGGATGTTGTTTTCAATCGTAAGCTTTTTATTCATAGGACTACCGTAGCCTGTAGTAGATGAGTTTGGAAATCTCTTCGCCGATTGCGCCCAGCCCAGCCGCGCCAAAGAGTACATTGAGCATGAGCCCCACGGGATGACCAAACGCGAGCAGCGCAAGCCCCGCGATAAAACCCATCATCGAAACGATCGCCGTAATGCGTGAGGATTTCAGGTCGATCAGCTTATCCCGCTCATCTTCCACCATCGCCGCGTCAATCGCGTGTTCGATGGTTTGGTTGTCCTTATCCCGCTCGTGTACCGCGATCGATATCGAAAACAGTATATGGAAAATAACCTGCACCACGATGGCGAGCACAATACCGATGCCGATGAACACAAGCATGGTCACGGCGAAGAATTTCACGTCATCCAGGGTGACCGCCCCTTCGCTTAGTTTACCGAGGATATAGAGGAAGTACGAGCTTAGCAGTGCTACGGCAACGAAGATGCCGACAATGCTTCTTTTTTGTTGATAATACATCGTGTGTATGTTCCTTTCCCTTGGTTTATACCTGAGTACGGATGAATAGTATCATTCATTTTACTATATGTCAAGTATTTTTTACTTTTTGTATAGTATTTTATATTCTCGTACTATCAAGCCAACGGATAAAGCCTGCGCAGATACACAAAAAACGAACGCCTTGGCAAAGGCGTTCGTTTGGTATGGAATACTGCTTGTTTACTGGCAGGCCAGGCGGTATACTTCCGCGATCTCCTTACGGGTTAGCGGATGGAAGTTACCTAATTTATCGCCGTTATTGAGCAAGCACTTGCCAGCCATAAAGTCGATATCTTCCTCTTTGGCGTTGATCTCTTTGAAGCTTGTAGGCATCCCAACCTCCCGGTAAAAGGCTTCCAGGCGGCGAATGCCTTCCAGCGCCGTGCGTTCAGGCTTTTCAAAATCCATGCTGACGCCAAAGACCCGTACCGCAAACTGCGCTACGCGCTGCACGCGGAATGGCAGTTGGTACTTCAGGAAAGCCGGGAACATCACCGCAAGCCCGGCGCCGTGGGCGACATCGTACAGGCCGCTGAGCTCGTGCTCCATCATGTGCGTGCTCCAGTCCTGCTGGCGGCCGACACCCAGGATATCGGAATGCGCAATCGAGCCCGCCCACATAATGTTCGCGCGGGCATCGTAATCCTCCGGTGTATCCACCAGAATTTTGGCATACTTCATCACAGCGCGGATTACACCCTCGCACATACGGTCCGAAAGATCGACCTCCGGCGTATTGGTAAAGTAGCGTTCCATCACATGCGCCATCATATCCACACAGCCACAGGCCGTTTGGTACGGCGGCAGGGTGTATGTGAGTTCCGGATTCATAATGGAAAACAGCGGGCGCATGAGTTGCGAGTCGCAAAAGCGCTTGAGCTGCTCTGCTTCTTTGGTTACTACGCTGGAGTTGGATACTTCACTTCCCGCGGCAGGCAGGGTAAGAATCACACCCAGCGGCAGAATATCTTTGGGAACCGCTTTGCCGGCGTACATATCCCAGAAATCTCCGTCGTACTTCACCCCTACGGCTATGGCCTTGGACGAGTCAATAACGCTACCGCCACCGATGGCCAGGACAACGTCCACACCCTCGCTTTTACAAAGCTCGATGCCTTCATACACAAGGGTATCGCGCGGGTTGGGTTTCACACCGCCAAGCTCCACCCAGCTAACCCCGGCGGCCTTGAGCGATTGCTTCACCGTGTCCAGCAGGCCGCTTTTGATCACGGAACCGCCGCCATAGTGCAACAGCACTTTGCGGCCGTATGCAGCGCAAAGCTCACCCGCTTTTTTCTCTGTGTCACGGCCAAAGTAAATTTGTGTAGGACTACAGAATGTAAAATCCAACATATTGGTACCTCCTTGCCAAAAACCCGCATCCGTACAGGCGCGGGTCTTGGGTATTTTATTTACGATATAATATTTCGCTGCGTTTGGGGCCGGTGGAGACCATGCGGATGGGCACGCCGATCTGCTCTTGCAGATAATCGACATAGCGGCGGCAGTTCTCCGGCAGCTCATCGAATTCCGTTACGCCGCGTACATCCGATTTCCATCCGGGCAACACCGTGTATACGGGCTTGCAGCGCATCAGCCTGGGTGTGGACGGGAACATATCAATGATCTCACCGTCGACCTCATACCCGGTACAGACGGGAATCTCGTCCAGATAGGCCAGCACATCCAGGTTGGTGAGCACGCATTCTGTTGCCCCGTGGGCCATGCAGCCGTAGCGGGTCGCTACCGCATCAAACCAGCCCACACGCCGGGGCCGACCGGTGGTCGCGCCGTATTCGCCTGCATCGCCGCCGCGTTTGCGCAGTTCCTCGGCCTCGTCACCGGATATTTCGGTCACGAACGGGCCAGCGCCGACACAGCTGGAGTACGCTTTGGTCACGCTGAGTACATCCTTCACGGCCGTAGCGGGCACGCCACCGCCAACGGTGGAAAACCCGGCCAGCGGTGAAGACGAAGTCACATAGGGATAGATGCCATGATCCGGATCGCGCAGTGCGCCCAGCTGGCCTTCCATCAGTATGGATTTGTTTTCCTTGAGTGCCTGGTGCAGGAACGCAGTCGAATCAATCACAAACGGACGGATCTTCTCGGCCTGCACGGCAAGCATTTCCATAAGCTGTTCCACATCGAGCAGCGGCTTGTGGTAGAGGTGCTCCAGCAGAATGTTCTTCTGCCGGACAACGCTTTCCAGCCGCTCGCGGAGAATGGCCTTATCATACAGCTGACACACCTGCAAGCCGATTTTCAGGTATTTATCACCGTAAAACGGCGCAATGCCGGATTTGGTGGAGCCAAAGCTGTTCTTGCCCAGGCGTTCTTCTTCATATTTATCAAAATCAACATGATAGGGCATCATCACCTGTGCCCGATCTGAAATATACAGTTTCGGCGCGGGTACGCCACGGCTGACAACCGCCTCGTACTCACTAAAGAGTTTATCAATATCCAGCGCAACGCCAGGCGCAATCAGGTTGGTAATATTTTGGTGAAACACACCGGATGGCAGTAAATGCAGCGCGAACTTCCCATAATCATTGATTATCGTATGTCCCGCATTCGCTCCTCCTTGGAACCGGACGACCACATCGCTGCGTTCCGCAAGCACATCGGTAATCTTCCCCTTGCCTTCATCGCCCCAGTTTGCCCCGACGATTACTCGTACCACGATGACGTTCCCCTTTCGTACGCTTAGCAGTTCAAAAAGCACCAAAGTTCATTATGCATTACCGATTGTAGCCTGTCAACCTGCTAAGGCACGCTGTAGGGCCGTTTCCGGGTTTATAGGCATCGTATTCTGTTTTAACGTTGTACATTTTAAAATGTGCCGATATAGTCCTGCCGTTTTGATGGGTTCACTGAACATCAATTTTCGGGATTATCGATTCGAAATTCACCGCTCTCAATCGCTTGAAAACGCGAAGATTCTCGTTGCAATATCGTTACTTTTTTAACTTTCACCGAACGTGATTCACCTTGCGTAGATATGTAAAACATGTTACAATACGTAGAACTTATGACACACGCATTGTTTGCGGAAGGATGGCTGTATGGGGATTACCAAGGTAATTGCGGAAGGCAAAGGAAAACGGATTTATGCCACCGACAACCCGGACGAAGCCGTAGTATATTACAAAGATGAAGCGATTGCTTTTCGCGGTTTGAAAATCGGACGCATCATCGGCAAAGGCGAGATTAACAATCTGCTGTGCGAGTATATTTTTACGCTCCTGCAGCAAAAAGGCGTACCCAACCACTTTCTGCACCGCATTAATGATCGCAGCATGCTGGTGCTGCGGGTGGATATTATTCCGGTTGTTATCAAGGTTCGCAATATCGTCGCCGGCAGCCTGGCACAGCGCATCGGCTATCCGGAAGGCACCAGGCTTAAAAACACTGTATTTGAATACTGCCTTAAAGACCGCACCCTGGATGACCCGCTGGTCAACCAGACCCACATCACAGCCATCGGCCTTGCCACAGCGCAGGAGCTGCGCACCATGGAAGAGATCGCAACAAAAGTCAATCGCATACTAACGGAGATCCTAAGCGACATCAGCATAGAATTGATCGATTTCAAGTTAGAATTCGGCCGGTTCCATGGGGATGTTTTATTATCGGATGAGATTTCTCCCGATACTTGCCGCTTTTGGGATGCCAGCACACATGAGCCGCTCGACATCGACCGCTTCCGCCGTGATCTTGGCGATGTGGAAGGTGCCTACCGCGAAGTACTGCACCGCATGACTGGCTATGTGCTGAAAAACAGCGAAGAAAACGCAGAGATCGACCCCTGACAGCGTCGTTTCCCGGTTTGTCAGCCCCCTGTTTGGCCATGTACAGCAATATCCATCCCTCCACGTTGAGCGCATGGCAAGACCATGCGTTTTTGTATAGAATCCCGGCTAAATGTTTTCCTTCTGTATTTTTCCCGAATCCGGGTAAAATATTGAAAATAAAAGCAGGGAAAAAGGGTTGCCCGAAGAATTTTGTGAATATGGGATAGAATCAGATTTTCAGCCAATAGCCCTGCCTGGGACGCGGCGGAAAGCAGACGGAAGGAGATCAACCATGCGGAACTCTCAAGACCTACAAACGATACAGGATTTACGCCTGTCCCTCAACCAGGGGGACGAAGCGCGCATTAAGGCGCAGCGTGAAGCCGGAAAGCTCACGGCGCGTGAACGTATCTTAAAAATCGCGGATGTAGGCAGCTTCGTGGAGCTGTTTGCATTTGTATCATCACAGGAGGAAGGCGCGGGCGTTATCACCGGCTATGCAACGGTGCAGCAACGGCCCGTGTACCTGTTTGCGCAGGATTTTACTGTGCATGGTGGCGCGATTGGTAAACTTCAGGCCCAAAAAATCACCAAACTGCTGGATATGGCACTCAAAACCGGTGCTCCGGTACTCATGCTATGCGACAGCGCCGGTGTGCGGATTGATGAAGGGGCCGAGGCGATGAACGCCTATGCCGAAATTTATCGCAGCATTGCCAGACTCAGCGGCGTATGCCCCATGATCTCCGTCATCCTCGGCCCTTGCATGGGCGGTGCGGCATTGATGTCGCAGATGGCCGATATCAGCATCCTGGCCAAGGATGTTGGGCAGTTGATGATGTTCGGGCCGCAGGTACTGTCGGCTATGCACGGCATCAGCTATGATATTGAGGCCGTAGGCGGCGGAGATATGATGGCCAAGCAGGGCGCTTGCTCGCTGCTTGTTGACAATGAAGACAAGGCAATTGAAGCGGCGCTTACGTTGCTTTCCTTGCTCCCCGGCTCCAATGCCGAGGATGCCGATTTACTGGAAAGCAGTGACATGAACCGCTTACTGCCTGCCATTGAACCGGCCGATACCGATACGCTGATTCAGCAGGTTCTCGACGCCGGAACGGCTATGGAACTGATGGCTGAAAACGAACCCGGCATTAAAGTCGTTATGGGCCGCATTGCCGGCCGCTCTGTGGGCGTTGTCGCAACCGCAGCCGAGACGCTCAGTGCCGGTGCGCTGCAAAAAGCAGCCCGCTTTGTACACTTCTGGGATTGCTTTAACATCCCGGTCGTCAGCTTCCTGAACACCAAGGGCGTAGAGGTGAAGAGCCTTAATGGCCAAAGCTGGCTGATGAACGCATCCAGCCAACTGCTATATGCTTATGCAACCGCGACCGTACCGAAGCTGACCGTAATCACGGGCAGCGCAATCGGCCAGGCGTATGTCGCCATGGGCGGTAAAGCCACCGCGGATATGACCTTTGCCTGGCCCGATGCCACCATCTCGGCATTGACGCCGGAAGCCGCTGTTGCCGTGCTGTATAGCAAACAGGTCAGTGAAGACAAGGAAAACACCCCCGAAGCTTCCCGCGAGATATTCGCGCAGGAATATATTGAAACCGTTGCCAGCGCTGTGAATGCAGCCAAGGCTGGACTGCTGGATGATGTCATCAACCCCGCCGAAACCCGCAAGGTGCTGGCCTCGGCACTGGAGATGCTTTCCTCCAAGCGCGATTATAACCCCGCCAAAAAACACGGCAACATGCCGATGTAAGGACAGGAGGAGATACGATGAATTTAACGTTTGGCCTCTCTGTTGCAGCCGTCGGTATATTGGTGGTTTTTTCGGGACTAGTGCTGCTTATCATTTGCCTGAAGATTCTTGAACTTCTTTTCAAAGATCGTAAAAAGGCGACGCCGGAAGCGGAGACGGAGACGACCCCCGTGGCCGCCGCTCCTACCCCGCCGCCTGCACAGGCGCAGACCACCTCCGGCATCTCGCCGGAAGTCATCGCGGCCATTACCGCTGCTATTTCTGCCGTATGGCAGGAAGATTCGGGCTTTGTCGTACGCAGGGTCCGCCGCATTCATACCGCTCCGGCCTGGAATCGCGCAGGGCGCGACGACCAGATTTACTCCAGATTATAGGGTATATCCCTTCATTACATTAAGGAGGTTGACCTCTATGCGTCAATTCAATATTACTGTAAACGGTGTTTCTTATCAGGTTTCCGTGGATGAAACTGCGCCCGGCGCGCCTGTGACGGCCGCCCCTGCCCCCGCACCCGTAGCTGCCGCACCCGCTCCCGCAGCGCCTGCTCCGGCCGCTGCCAAACCCGCCGCTCCTGTTGCCGGTGGCACCAAAGTATCCGCACCGATGCCCGGCACCATTCTGGATGTGAAATGCACAGAAGGCAGCACCGTGAAAAAAGGCGATGTGCTGGTCATTCTGGAAGCCATGAAAATGGAAAACGAGATTGTCTCCCCCGCCGATGGCGCTGTGAAACAAATCGCCGTTGCCAAAGGCGCATCCGTTTCCAGCGGCGATGTGCTGGTTGTGATCGGCTGATCCGACCCACAAAGCGACTACACTGAAAAGGGGTTGACGGACGTCCATGGAGACTTTGAATATCGGCAGCAGTCTGGATAAGCTGTTGCAATCCTCCGGCATAATGACGCTGTTTGATACGCCGCTGAATCTGGTCATGATCCTGATCTCCTGCGTGCTGATCTTTCTAGCTATTGTTAAAAAATACGAGCCGCTCTTGCTGCTCCCCATCGCGTTTGGTATGTTGCTGGCCAACCTACCGCTAAACGACCTGATGGGACTTCCCGTATACGAATACTTTTCCACCGCTGAGCACGCCGGGAAACACGGCGTACAGGTGATTTTGGAAGACGGGACAATCACCTATCAATACATCAAGCAGACCGGCGGTCTACTATACTATTTGTACCAGGGTGTGAAGCTGGGGATTTACCCTCCGCTGATCTTCCTGGGCGTTGGTGCGATGACCGACTTCGGCCCGCTGCTGGCCAACCCGAAAAGCCTGCTGCTGGGTGCAGCGGCGCAACTGGGTATCTTCTTTACATTCATCGGCGCCAGCCTGCTGGGCTTTACACCCGCTGAAAGTGCCTCCATCGGCATCATCGGCGGTGCGGACGGCCCCACGGCCATCTACCTGACCGGCAAACTCGCCCCGCATCTGCTGGGGCCGATTGCTGTGGCAGCCTATAGCTATATGGCCCTTGTTCCGGTCATACAGCCGCCGATTATGCGCGCGTTGACCACCACAAAAGAGCGTAACATCGTTATGGAACAGCTCCGCCCGGTCTCCAAGCGCGAGAAGATCATCTTCCCGATCGCCGTTACGATTATTGTCACCTTGCTGCTTCCCTCGGCCGCGCCGCTGGTCGGCATGTTAATGCTGGGCAACCTCTTTAGAGAGTCCGGCGTAGTTGACAGGCTGAACAAAGCATCGCAGAACGAGTTGAACAACATTGTTGTTATTTTCCTGGGCGTCACCGTTGGCGCAACGGCCAGCGCAGAAGCATTTCTGCAATGGACGACCATCAAAATTATCGTGCTGGGCGTCGTGGCGTTTGGCATCGGCACAGCTGGCGGCGTATTGCTTGCCAAGTTAATGAACAAGCTGTCCGGCGGCAAGATCAACCCGCTGATCGGTTCGGCCGGCGTTTCCGCTGTTCCCATGGCGGCACGCGTAAGCCAGTCGGAAGGCCGCAAAGCCAATCCCACGAATTTCCTGCTGATGCATGCTATGGGCCCCAACGTGGCCGGCGTCATCGGCTCCGCCATTGCGGCGGGTATCCTGCTAAGTATGTTCGGCACCTGATCTGAAAGGAGATATCAACATGGCGAAACTCGGAATCACCGATACGATTCTGCGCGACGCGCACCAAAGCCAGGCCGCGACACGCATGACCATTCAACAAATGCAACCCGCATTTGAGCGCTTGGATAAAGTTGGCTATTACTCTCTGGAGTGCTGGGGCGGCGCAACGTTTGACAGCTGCCTGCGCTTTTTAAATGAAGATCCCTGGGAACGCCTGCGCATTATGCGCAAAGGCATGCCCAATACCAAACTGCAAATGCTGCTGCGCGGCCAGAATATTCTGGGCTATAAGCACTATGCCGATGACGTGGTCGATTACTTTGTCAAAAAGGCTATCGAAAACGGCATTGATATCATCCGATGCTTTGATGCACTCAATGACCTGCGCAACATGGAAACCGCCGTTAAAGCCACTAAAAAGTACAAGGGCATTGCGGAAGTCGCCATGAGCTACACCACCTCGCCCGTGCATACGGAGGATTACTTCGTCAAGCTGGCTGAGGGCATCGCAGAAATGGGTGCAGACATCATCTGCATCAAGGATATGGCCAACCTGCTGCTCCCCTACAAAGCCTATTCGCTGATCAAACGCCTGAAAGCGGCCACTGATCTTCCCATCGTAATGCATACGCATAACACCACCGGCACCGGCGCTATGACACTGATGAAGGCCGTGGAAGCCGGCGCAGATGTAATTGACACGGCGCTGTCGCCGCTGGGTAACGGCACCGCGCAGCCCGCTACCGAAGCGCAGGTCGCCACCTATAGAGGCACGGAGTACGATACCGGAATCGATCTGGAAAAGCTCATTGACCTTGCCGGGTATTTCCGCGGCGTGGCCGAAGACCTGACCAAAGCCGGATTCCGCGATCCCGCCCGCGTGCTTGCCACTGATGCCAATACACTGTTGTATCAGGTTCCCGGCGGCATGCTTTCCAACCTCATCAACCAGCTCAAGCAAGCCAACGCGATGGACAAGTATTACACAGTGCTGGAGGAGATTCCGCGCGTCCGCAAGGATTTCGGCTATCCCCCGCTGGTCACGCCTACCAGCCAGATCGTTGGCACACAAGCCGTGATGAACGTGCTGTCCGGCGAGGCCTACAAGATGAACCCCAAGGAAAGCCAGGGGCTGATGCGCGGCGAATACGGCCGTCTGCCCGCACCGGTGAACGAGGAAGTCCGCAAAAAGATCATCGGCGATCAGAAGGTGATTACGCACCGCCCCGCCGACGATATTCCCCCGGAACTGGACAAGTACCGCGAGGAAATTCGCGAGTATTACCAGCAGGAAGAGGACGTACTCAGCTATGCGCTGTTCCCGCAGGTCGCCATCAAGTATTTCAAATACCGGCAGGCCAAACAGCTGCAGGTCGATTCGACCATGCTCGACAGAGACATTCAGGTTATGCCTGTATAAAGACTCCTTTGGTTTTATACCCCGCCTGCACTCTTGCTGGCGGGGTTTTGTAACTACTGCTATATAGCGACTGTGACAAACTACGAATGCGGTCTGAACAACGCGTTACAATCGCCGTTGACAGCGCAGCGCTGTGACGATCTAAGCGACATTACGGCCGTAAACCCTTGATATTCCCCCAAAAAGGAGTATTCTAGTACTTGGAACCCTACTATCAGGCGCATCCTGAAACCCTCGGAGGTACAACATGATTTTTTACGATTGGACCATTATTCTCATTATTCCAGGCCTGTTGCTCGGGCTTTGGGCACAGTATCGGGTGAAAAGCGCGTATACCAAATACGCTAAAGTTGCGACCCGTCAAGGTGTTACTGCTGACGCTGTTTGCCGCGATATGCTTGGCAGAGCAGCCCGCATTCCAGTTTCCGTTGAGCCGGTGCAGGGCAAACTGACCGATCACTTTGATCCGCGTTCCAATACGCTGCGGCTGTCTGAGGGCGTATACGGCTCTGCTTCCATCGCCGCTGTTGGCATCGCAGCACACGAGTGCGGCCATGCCTTGCAGCAATCTGACGCCTATAAACCGCTGCTTATCCGCAGCGCTATCGTACCGGTCGTTAAGTTCGGTTCCATCGCCTACTTCCCCATTTTCTTGATCGGTTTGCTGGCTAGCTGGGAACCGCTACTCTATGCCGGTATCATCTGCTTTGCAGCGACATTCGCATTTTCGCTGATTACCCTCCCGGTGGAGTTCAACGCCTCCAAACGCGCCCTGGCAGCGCTTGAAAGCGGCGAGTATATGACCAGTGAGGAGCTTCGCGGCGTACGTGCCGTGCTATCTGCTGCGGCGATGACCTATGTCGCCTCTGCGGTGTCCAGTCTTTTGCAACTGCTTCGTCTATTGCTGATAGCAGGTAGAAGACGATGAAGAAACGACTTGTAATATCTGCAGTCGCCCTCGTCCTCTGTGTTGCGGTCGTGACTACAGTGCTTCTCACCCAGACTGCTGCAGCCAGTAACGGCATATTGTATCGTGTAAGCGGCCCTAATGGGACTGCCTATCTGCTGGGCTCCCTGCATATCGGTACGGATGTCATGTACCCGTTTGGCGATCATATAACCCAGGCAATGGAGGAGTCCGATATCTTTGTATTCGAGTCCGATTCCTCCGAAGAAAGCACACAACAACTGCAAGCACGCATGTTTCTGCCCGACGGCACATTGCGCGATATTCTCGGTGATACGCGAGTGGATCGGGTGCGCGATGCCTATCAGACTCTGGGTATCCGTTCCGACTCTATCAATCAGCAGCAGCCATGGGTTGTCATCAGCATACTGGCTGTCTATGCCACCGCAAATGAAATGGGAATCGGCAACGTACAGAAAAGCCTTTCGCTGGGTGTGGACAACACGGTGAAAGCGTATGCCGAGAAACACAATAAACAGCTGCGATATCTGGAGTTAGTGACCGACTATCCCGATATGATGGAAAGCTTCTCCCCGGAACTCATTGACTATCTGATTGACGATGAACTTTCCTGGATTCTGAAAGAAAAACAAACCACGCAGCCCGCCGACATGAAAGACTGGCCGCTGTATTGGCAAAAAGGCGATGTTGAAAGCTTTTGGAACAGCTATACACAATCCACCGATGACACCGACCCGCAGTTGATCGAGGAGTATGACGACAAACTGCTTGTACAGCGCAATCTGCGTATGGCCGAACAACTGGACGAAATGCTTACCGATGGCGGCCACTACTTTGTGACCGTCGGTTTACTGCATCTAATTGTCCCTGGCAGCAGCATACCCGACTTATTAGAGCAGCAAGGCTACACTGTTGTACGGATTGAGCAGTAAGCCATAACCGCCAGTGGTTATTCGCAGGTGATCCAAACGAAGGCAAATTAAAAACCCGGCGCATTTGCGCCGGGTTTGTTACGAAATCAGATTAGAATTTCAGCGAGTTGACCTTCACAGCCGGACCCATTGTCGCACTCAGGTAAACCGAGCGGAGGTAGGTGCCTTTGGCAACAGGAGGCTTGGCCTTGACGATGGCTTCCATGAGCACCTGCAGGTTCTCATTCAGCTTATCTTTGCCAAACGATGCTTTGCCGATCGGGCAGTGGATGATGGCGGTCTTGTCTACGCGGTATTCAACCTTACCGGCTTTGATATCGGAGACTGCTTTGGTGATATCCATGGTCACAGTGCCGGACTTGGGGTTAGGCATCAGGCCTTTGGGGCCCAGGATGCGGCCGATGCGGCCTATGACGCCCATCATGTCCGGGGTGGCAACCATCACATCAAAATCAAACCAGTTTTCGGTCTGAATTTTCTGGATCATTTCTTCCGCGCCGATGAAATCAGCGCCGGCTTCTTCGGCTTCCTTCACCTTGTCGCCCTTGGTGATAACCAACACGCGAACCACTTTACCGGTACCATGGGGCAGCACGATTGCGCCGCGAACCTGCTGGTCGGCATGGCGGGGGTCAACGTTCAGGCGAGCAGACAGTTCGATGGTTTCATCAAACTTGGCTTTGCTGGTTTGAATAACGAGCTCGCAGGCTTCTTCAGGATCATACGCCTTTTGTGGCTCGATGAGTTTTACGCTATCTGCATATTTTTTTCCGTGTTTCATGTTTCAAATCCTCCTTGTGGTAATAACGGCACAATGTCCTCCCACATATCTAACGATGTTACTCCTCAACCGTGATGCCCATGGAGCGCGCGGTGCCTTTGACCATGCTCTCGATGCTTGCAAGGTCCGTTGCATTCACATCGGGACGTTTGATCTCGGCGATCTTGCTTACCTGCTCTTTGGTGAGCTGGCCAACCTTGTCGCGGTTGGGCACACCGCTTGCACTATCCAGGCCGAGTTCTTTTTTAATCAGAACCGGAACCGGCGGTGTTTTGGTGATGAAGGTGAACGTACGGTCGGCATATACGGTGATCACCACGGGGATGATCAGACCGGCATCCTTGGCCGTGCGTTCATTGAAATCTTTACAGAAGCCGGGGATATTCACGCCGTGCTGACCCAGCGCGGGGCCAATCGGCGGGGCAGGCGTAGCCTTGGCGGCGGGTACCTGCAGCTTGATGATGGATTGGATCTTCTTTGCCATGGGTTATAGCCTCCTCAGAATTGTGGTCATGCGGAACAGTGTATGCTCCTCCCACGACCTTTCCACAACGGAAAGGCGCAGCGCGCATAGAATGCGCATGGTTGATTGCCGCAGACGCGGATCAAACCTTGGTAACTTCCTCCAGGCCGACTTCCACGGGCATTTCGCGCCCAAGGAACATCTTTACCTTTACGGTCAGCTTCTGCCGCACGGTATCGACATCCTCTACAAAGCCGGTGAAGTTTTCCAGCGGGCCGGACAGAATGCGTACCTCTTCTCCGATGGCGATGCCGAACTCCACGCTGTGTTCCTGGGTAGACAGCATCATGTTGACTTCTGCATCGGTCAGCGGAACGGGTTTGCTTTCCGGGCCCACAAAGCCGGTCACGCCGCGCGTATTGCGCACCAGATACCAGCTTTCGCTGGTTTCAATCATGTGCACCAGCACATAACCGGGGTACACTTTACGCTGGGTTTTTACGCGGCGGTTGTTTTTGATCTCGACAACATCTTCCACTGGAACGCGAACGTCCAGGATCAAATCCTGCATGCCGTTGTTCTCCACAGATTTTTCGATGTTGTCTTTCACCTTATTCTCATAACCTGAATAAGTGTGCACAACATACCAGCAGGGCTCGTTTGTTTTCTCGGCCATTGCCATACTCCTTATACTTTGGGCATCATCAGCTGAATGATGGACGTAGCGCCCGTATCCAGCAAGCCAATAACCACCATTAGGAAGATGATCATCAGAATGACGATGATGGAAAAGTTAACCAGCTTTTCCCTGGTCGGCCACGTGACTTTGCGCAGCTCACGCCAGGTGTTTTTAAACGCGTTTCCGATTTTCAAAAAGAATCTTTTGAATGCGGAACCGGTTTTCACCAAAGCGTTGGAGCTTTGCTTTTTGGCCGGCTGTTTCTTCGTGTTTGCCATCGAATTTGCTCCTATCCGTTACTTCGTTTCGCGGTGAGCGGTATGCTTTTTGCAGAAACGACAGTACTTATTTAGCTCAATGCGATCGGGCGTGTTCTTCTTGTTTTTGAGTGTATTATAGTTTCTCTGCTTACACTCGGTGCAAGCCAACACAACTCTGTTACGGGCGATACTTGCCAATGCCGGCACCTCCAATATCTGATTTCGTTAATTATCTTTGCGTCCGGTGAGTTTTTCTGCGATGCTCTTGGGCACCTGTTCATAGTGATCAAACTGCATCGTGAACATGCCGCGGCCCTGCGTACGGCTGCGAAGGTCCGTCGCGTAACCAAACATTTCGCTCAGCGGCACAAACGCGTGCACGCTTTGCTCGCCCATGCGGGCTTCCATGCCTTCGATACGGCCTCTGCGGCTGGTGATGTCGCCGATCACATCGCCCATGTACTGTTCGGGAATAATGACTTCCACTTTCATTGAAGGCTCCATCAGGCAGCTGTCAGCATGCTTGAGGGCTTCTTTGAATGCCATGGAACCGGCGATTTTGAAGGCGATTTCCGAGGAATCGACCTCGTGATAGCTACCGTCGAACACTGTGGCTTTAAAGTCAACCACTTCAAATCCGCCAACAAGGCCGGACTGCGCGGCTTCCTTGATACCTGCGTCGATGGGAGCAATGAACTCCTTGGGAATCACGCCGCCGACGATTTTGGATTCGAACGAATATCCCGAGCCAGCCTCTGTCGGTTCGATGCGGATTTTACAATGACCGAACTGACCATGTCCACCGGTCTGGCGTACATAGCGGCCGTCACCTTCGGCAGTCCTGCGGATGGTTTCACGGTAAGCCACCTGCGGTTTACCCACAGTCGCTTCTACCTTGAATTCACGCAAGAGCCTGTCCACGATGATTTCCAGGTGCAATTCACCCATACCGGCAATAATGGTTTGCCCAGTCTGGGGATCGGTGTAGGTTTTAAACGTCGGATCTTCCTCGGCCAGCTTAACCAATGCCATGGTCATTTTTTCCTGACCGGCTTTGGTTTTCGGCTCGATGGCGACCTGGATTACGGGATCCGGGAACTCCATCGATTCAAGGATGATCGGGTTTTTCTGATCACACAGTGTGTCGGCCGTGGTGGTATCCTTCAGGCCTACAATACCGCAGATCTCACCGGCGAATACAGTTTCCACTTCTTCGCGGCGATTGGCGTGCATCATCAGCAGACGGCCGATGCGCTCACGCTTTTGTTTGGTGGAATTATAGGTGTAGCTGCCGGCATCAATCTTACCCGAGTACACGCGAACAAACGCGAGTTTGCCCACGAACGGGTCGGTCATGATTTTGAAGGCGAGTGCCGCGAAGGGTTCTTCGTCGGATGCCTCGCGCGTCAGCTCCACTTCGGGATGATCGGGCTTCATGCCTTTGATGGCCGGGACATCCAGCGGGGACGGCATATAGTCGATCACCGCGTCCAGCATCGGCTGCACACCTTTATTCCTGTACGATGTACCGCACAGAACAGGGGTCATTTCACATGCAATGGTCGATTTCCGGATGGCGTTTTTGATTTCCTCGGTGGAAAGCTCTTCGCCCTCGAAAAATTTCTCCAGCAGCGTTTCGTCCTGCTCGGCAACGGCTTCGATCAGTATTTGCCGATATTCTTCGGCCTGTGCTTTCAGCGCTTCGGGGATATCCTCTACGCGTACGTCTTTCCCTTCGTCATCATAGTACACTTCGGCTTTCATCGCCACAAGGTCGATGATGCCTTTGAAGTCCGCTTCTTTTCCGATGGGAAGCTGAATGGGCACGACGTTAGCACCCAGGCGTTCTTTCATCATTTTTACGACACGGAAGAAGTCCGCGCCCATGATGTCCATCTTATTGATGTATGCAATGCGGGGTACATGATAACGGTTTGCCTGTCTCCATACGGTTTCGCTTTGGGGTTCCACGCCACCTTTGGCGCAGAACACGGCTACAGAACCGTCGAGCACACGCAAACTACGCTCCACCTCAACGGTGAAGTCCACGTGACCGGGTGTGTCGATGATATTAATGCGATGGCCCTTCCATTGACAGGTGGTAGCAGCGGAAGTGATGGTGATACCGCGTTCCTGTTCTTGCTGCATCCAGTCCATGGTGGCGGCACCTTCATGCACTTCACCCAACCGGTGCGTACGACCGGTATAGAAGAGTATGCGCTCGGTGGTAGTGGTCTTGCCAGCATCGATATGTGCCATGATGCCGATATTGCGGACCATGTCGAGCGTGTGGCTTCTGTGCATAGAGTGTGGGTCTCCTTTCGTTTGCGCGTAAAAAGCGGGTCTAAATTACCAGCGGTAGTGTGCGAACGCTTTGTTGGCTTCTGCCATACGGTGCATTTCCTCTTTGCGTTTCACTGCGCTGCCGGTGTTGTTGGCGGCGTCGAGCAACTCGCCTGCGAGGCGGTCGGCCATGGTCTTTTCACCGCGTTTACGGCTGAAATCAATCAGCCAGCGAAGACCCAGGGTCTGACGGCGTTCGGTACGGATTTCGATAGGCACCTGGTAGGTGGCACCACCAACACGGCGGGCCTTAACTTCCAGTTGCGGGGATACATTGGCTAACGCAGCAGCGAATACATCGTTTGCGTCTTTGCCGGTCTTTTCGGCGATGGCTTCGAACGCTGTGTAGCAAATACGCTGCGCAGTGCCGCGCTTGCCATCCAGCATAATCTGGTTAATCAGTTTGGTGACAACCGTGGTCCCGTATACGGGATCGGGAAGCACCTCGCGCTTGGGTATAAAACCGCGACGGGGCATAATTCTACCTCCTAAATGATTGTAGACTTGTTCCATTGGCATGTGCGCTTAACACGGGATTCCTTACGGCTGTCAGCATCAACCGCTCCGGCAGGCCGGAAAGCCACGCGGTGAGATAATCTACTTTAATAGTAGACAATCGCCTGCGCCCGCTCAGAAATTGCTCCTGCATGAGAAACGCAAAGAGACTGAAGAAACTAGATTTATTTCCTCTTGGCGCCGTACTTGGAACGAGCTTGTTTGCGACCGGTTACGCCAGCGGTATCCAGTGCGCCGCGAACGATGTGATAGCGGACACCGGGAAGATCGCGCACGCGACCGCCGCGGATGAGAACCACGCTGTGCTCCTGCAGATTATGGCCGATGCCGGGAATATAACACGTACCTTCGATCTGATTTGTCAGACGGATACGTGCAATTTTGCGAAGAGCAGAATTCGGCTTTTTAGGCGTCCGTGTCTTCACGCTGAGGCATACGCCGCGTTTCTGCGGGCAGCTCTGCAGAATGGGAGACATGGATTTCTCCACCATTTTCTTGCGCCCTTTGCGAACCAACTGATTGATCGTGGGCAAATAGAACACCTCCGAGTTATTTATCCATAAAGCTCCTCAACCCCGGGAGCGATATGACCGTGATTGTTGCGGCTATTTCAGGATGGCCGCAGTGGCGGTTTTCACAGCGATCAGGCAAGCCTTTCCAAGTGCTTCCATACTATCTACCTGGGTGATGGGAACGCTGTGTCCCTCACAGGCGGATTCGACCTGGCGATAGATGAACTCGTCGGCATCGGTACAAAGGAAAACCTTTGCCGCCTGCCCGGACTTTACGGCACGCAGTACCTGCTTTAAGCCGACTACGCGTTTGGCCGGGTTGCGAAGTGCATCGTCCATGCCGGGTTCACTCCTCATTAGGATGGTCATAATGGCCTGATAGCTGCCGTTTCCGGCTGTTTTCCGCCGTGCCGCTTACATGCATTTGCACACAAAGGGCAACTGTAACATATTATCACTGGAATTATAGATTGTCAAACGCTTTTAGATAAAGCATTGTAGGAATGTGTAAGATTCCCGTAAATTTGTTTCGCTTGCCGCCAGCTGGGGATTTTCACGAGCGTTTGCAGGTGAAAACGAAAGCCGAATCGGCAAGCGAAGCTACTAAACCCGATTTTGTATGCTTATCTTAGAACTTGCGTCTTATACGTTTTTGAGCGCTTGTTCCAAATCTTCCAAAATATCGTCGATGTTTTCAAGCCCGACGGACAGGCGCACCATGCCGGGGTTAATGCCGCAGGCTACCAGCTGTTCATCGCTGAGTTGCCGATGGGTTTCGCTTGCGGGGTGCAGCACACAGGTGCGGATATCGCATACATGAACCTCGTTGGATGCCATCTTGAGAGAGTCCATAAAGCGCACAGCGCCCTGCTTGCCGCCCTTCATCACCAGGGAAATCACGCCGCTGGGGCCCTTGAGGTACTTCTGAGCCAGCGCATAGTACGGGTCGCTTTCCAAGCCTGGATAGCTGATGGATTCGATTTTATCGCTTGCCTGCAAATACTTGGCCACCTTCATGCCGTTCTCACAGTAGCGTTCCATACGAATGGCCAGCGTTTCCAGCCCTAGGTTCAGCAAAAACGCAGAATGCGCCGCTGGATATGCACCGAAATCGCGCATCAGCTGCATACGCGCCTTGATAATATAAGCAGCTTTACCGTATGTATCGACATATACAATGCCGTGGTAGGATTCGTCCGGCTCGGTCAACTCCGGAAAGTTTCCGCTTCGCCAGTCGAAGTTACCGCTGTCTACAATCACGCCGCCGCCCTGCACAGCATGTCCATCCATATATTTGGTGGTGGAATGGGTTACGATATCTGCGCCAAAAGCAATCGGTTTACATAAAACCGGCGTAGAAAACGTGTTGTCGATAATCAACGGCACATGATGTGCGTGTGCCACTTTGGCAAACAGTTCGATGTCCATCACCGTCAGCGCCGGGTTGGCCAGTGTTTCGCCAAAGACCAGCTTGGTGTTGGGTTTGAAGGCAGCGTTGAGCTCCTCCTCGCTCGCATTGCCCGGCACGGAAATGCATTCAATGCCAAGCCGCTTGAGCGTAAAGGAAAACAGGTTCACCGTGCCGCCGTAAATCTGCGTGGTGGAAATAAAGCTATCCCCGGCAGCGCAGAGATTCAAAATCGCTAAAAGATTCGCCGCCTGCCCCGATGAGGTACACATCGCGCCAACGCCGCCCTCCAGCTCGGCAATCTTCTGTTCCACCGCCATCACCGTAGGGTTGGCGAATCGGGAATAAATCAAGCCTTTTGTGGGCTCATCAAACACCGCGCCGATGGCATCGGTGGAATCATACACATAGGTTGTGCTTTGCACGATCGGCATCACACGCGGTTCCGTGTTCTTGGGTGTATATCCACTGTGCAGGCATTTGGTCTCATCGCGCATTGTAGTATCCTCCTCTTGTACAATCATTGTCATGCTGTATTATAACAGACGAGCGGGAATACTTCACCGGAATACAGAAAGAAAACGAAACAAAAGGCCTGCTTTCCTATATTATAGAACTGCAAACGCATATTGTGTTTATATTACTTCACCGCGTTAGTTGACTAAAGTATACAGTTTGTGCTATGATGGCACAGTCGGTACGCAAAACCAAAGCGTATAGGATGTTTGGAGGATCAAGATGGCTCCCACAGAAAGCAAACGCAATCAACTACTGGACAGGCTTCGGACTTTGTACGAAAGCCTTGGCTATACGCGCTTTTCCATGCGCAGGTTTGAAGAATACGGCTTATATTTGGAAAACAAATCATTCTTAAAAAGCGAAAACGTGCTCACGTTCACCAATCCAGACGGCAAACTGATGGCCTTAAAGCCGGATGTGACGCTGTCCATTGTCAAGCATGCCCGTAAGCAGCGGCAGGGGCTGGAGCGCGTATATTATCAGGAAAGTGTCTACAGCTACTCCGCTTCAAGCCGCGAAGTCACCGAAATCGAGCAAATGGGCATTGAAGCCATGGGCGATGTGGACGGATACGCGGTCTCCGAAACTGTCCGGCTGGCTGTGGAAAGTCTGTCGATCATCGGTCTCCCCTATGTGCTGGATATCAGCCATATGGGTTTCACCGCCGGATTGCTGGACAGCGCCGGGCTTTCCCCTGAGCAGCAGGCTGAGACGCTCTCGCTGATTCGCCGCAAAAGCGCACACGAGCTGGAAGCCTACCTGCAAAGCCAGCAGATTGACCCGCAGATGGCCGAACGTATTATACTGCTGACGCAGCTTGCAGGCCCCTTTGAAACCATCTTCCACAAGGCACAGGCTTTATCATCAGGAACGCAAACCGACGAAGCGCTGGCCGAGCTGCAAGCACTGCAGACCACACTGGCGGCGGATGGCGCAGCCGAGGCATTGCGGCTGGACTTTTCCATGCTCAATGAGCTGGACTACTACAACGGTATTGTATTCCAGGGCTATGTGGAAGGCGCGCCGCGTGCGGTGCTCTCCGGCGGCCGGTATGATTTGCTCATGCGGCGTTTTGGCAAGGAAGCCGATGGTATCGGCTTTGCCCTGTATTTGGACGAGCTGACCCGCTGCCTGTCCGATCGGCAAGCGCTGGATGCCGATGTACTGGTGCTCTACCGGGATGACGATAGTCTGCCGCAGCTGCACCAAGCAGTATTTGCCCTAGCGGCAAAGGACCTGCGCGTCATCACCCGCAAGGGCGAAGCCGCACCGGAGCTCAAGGTTGGAAAAACGCTGCGTTTTGATGGCGGCGTACTCAAGGAGGACTGCTGATGTTTACCGTTGCACTGCCCAAGGGGCGGTTAGTGAATAAGGTCTGCAAGCTATTTACCGCCTGTGGGCTGGACTGTGGCGGCGTACAGGCCGATGACCGCCGTCTGGTTGCCTACAATACAGATGAGTCCATCCGCTTTTTACAGGTTAAACCAAGCGATGTCGCCATTTACGTAGAGCGCGGCGCGGCGGATGTAGGCATCTGCGGTAAGGATACCCTGCTGGAGGGTGAAAACGATGTGTACGAGCTGTTGGACTTGGGCTTTGGAAAATGCCGCATGTGCGTGGCTGCGCCCGTGGGCTTCCGGGAAGATTTGACATCCCCCCTGCGTGTCGCCACCAAGTATCCAAACATCGCCAAGGCTTACTACGCCGGGAAAAGCCGTGAGATCGACATCATCAAGCTCAACGGCTCCATCGAACTTGCCCCCATCCTCGGTCTGTCCGATGTGATTGTCGATTTGGTGGAAACCGGCACAACGCTTAAACAAAATAACTTGGAAGTTACAGAAACAGTTCTTTCAATCAGCGCGCGGTTGATTGCCAATAAAGCGTCCATGAAGTTTAAGACCGCCGAGATTGAACGCCTGGTCGACGCACTGCGCAAGGAGGATGAAACCGCATGATTCAGATCGTAGCCTATACCGGCCAGCCGGTATCAAGCCTGTTTAACCGTGCGTCCGAACCCACCCGCAACGTAAGCGATGCTGTGCAGGCGATACTCGACGACGTAAAGAAAAACGGCGACGCGGCTGCACTGCGGTACACCGAAACCTTTGATGGTGCCAAGCTAGAGTCCTTAACCGTGACCGCAGAAGAAATTGACGCCGCCTATCAACGCGTGGATTCAGCATTGATTGCAACCATGCGGCGTGCCGCTGATAATATCACGCGCTACCACACCCTGCAAAAGCGCGAAGGTTTTCGCGACACGCGGGACAACGGCGTGGTTCTCGGCCAGCGCATTCTGCCGCTGGCCTGTGCCGGGCTGTATATTCCGGGCGGCACAGCCCGCTACCCCAGTACCGCACTGATGGCGGCAATCCCCGCCAAAATCGCGGGCGTGGAGCGTATCGTGATGGCTACGCCGCCGGAGGAAAACGGCAGCGTGCCCGATGTGATTCTCGCAGCCGCGAAAATCGCCGGGATTACCGATATTGTCAAGCTCGGCGGCGCACAGGCCGTGGCCGCGCTGGCCTACGGCACGCAAAGCGTACCCAAGGTGGACAAAATCGTCGGCCCCGGCAACATCTATGTGACGACTGCCAAACAGCTATGCGCAGCACAGGGTGCGGTGGCGATTGATACCATCGCCGGTCCCAGCGAAATACTGGTTATCTCCGGCGCGGATACCCCCGCATCCTATATCGCTGCCGATTTATTGGGTCAAGCCGAGCACGATGTACTGGCTGCCTCCTGGCTGGTGACCGATTCCATGGAACTGGCACAGGCCGTACAGGCGGAGCTGGAAACCCAGTTGCCAAAACTGTCCCGCAAGGATATTGCCCGGACATCGATTGATAACAACGGGCGCATCATTGTTGTGAAAGACTTGCAAATCGGCTGTGAGATCGCCAACCAGATCGCACCCGAACACCTTGAACTGTGCGTGGACGATCCGTTTGTCATGCTACCCCTGATAAAAAACGCAGGCAGCGTGTTCATGGGTCGCTGGTGCCCGGAAACCCTGGGTGATTATCTGGCAGGTCCCAACCATACCCTGCCAACCTCTGGCGCGGCGCGTTTTGCCTCCCCACTGGGTGTGGATGACTTCTGCAAACGCTCCAGCTACCTATATTACACGCGCGAAGCGCTGATGGACGTAAGTAGTGATGCACAGCGCTTTGCCCAAAGCGAAGGCCTGACCGCACACGCCCGCGCTGTGGGCATCCGCACAGAGGAGACGAAATGAGCCGTTTTCTAGTCAGCAAACTGCAATCCCTGGCACCCTATGTGCCCGGCGAACAGCCGCAGGATATGCAGTATGTGAAACTCAACACCAACGAAAGCCCCTTTCCGCCATCTCCGCTCGTGGTGGACGCGCTAAACCGGGCAATAATCTCCCGCTTGAACCTCTACCCTGACCCGCTTTGTAAAACCCTGTGTGAAACCATCGCAACGCAGTACAATTTGCAGGCAGACAATGTGTTTGTGGGAAACGGATCGGACGAAGTGCTGGCCTTTGCCTTTATGGCCTACGGGGATGAGCGAGGGTTTGCCTTCCCGGAGATCAGCTACGGCTTTTACCCGGTATATGCAAGCTTGTTTGGCTTACACGCCCACAAAGTGCCGCTGAACGAGGACTTCAGCGTTCCTGCGGAGAAGTTTGTTAGCCTTGGCATGCCGATTGCGATTGCCAATCCCAACGCACCAACCTCACTTGCGATGACGCCTGCTGACATCGAGCGCATTTTGCAATCCAATCCCGATTCGGTCGTGCTGATTGACGAGGCCTACATTGACTACGGCGGAGATTCCTGTCTGCCACTACTCAAAGCGTATCCCAACTTGCTGATTGTGCGTACCTACTCCAAGTCCCGGTCACTAGCCGGTGGGCGGCTGGGCTACGCGCTGGCGTCCAAGGAGATTATCGATGACCTAAACCGCATCAAGCACTCCTTCAACCCCTATTCCATCAACAGTTTGACCATGCTCGCCGGCATTGAAGCTATGCGCGACACGGCATACTTTACGCAGTGTATTGCTGCCACCGTGCAGCAGCGGGAGAAGACCAAAGCCGACTTACGCGCCCTGGGCTTTACGGTGCTGGACAGTGCATCCAACTTCCTGTTTACAGCACCCCCTAGCATGACCGGTGAAGCCTACTACCGGGGACTGAAAGAAAAGGGTGTACTGGTGCGGTATTTCGGTGATACCAAGCTAAAACCGTTTGTACGCATTACCATCGGCAGCGCCGTGCAGATGCAAACGCTGCTGGATAAAACCAAAGAACTACTTAAGGAGGCAGGCGCATGAGAGAGGCAAGCATCGACCGCAAAACAGCGGAAACCGACATTACCCTACGCCTTGCACTGGATGGCACAGGCGCGTCAACCATCAGCACAGGATGCGGGTTTCTGGATCACATGCTCACGCTATTTGCCAAACACGCCAGAGTGGATTTGACCATCACTTGCACGGGCGATACCCAGGTGGACGACCACCACACCGTGGAAGATGTTGGCATTGCACTAGGCCAAGCGCTGCAAACCGCGCTGGGTGATTTGCGCGGCGTAACACGCTTTGGCGATTGCGCGCTGCCCATGGACGAAGCGCTGGTGCTTGCCGCCGTGGATTTAAGCGGGCGCGGCACGCTGGGCTTTATGGCCGATCTCCCCTCGCAAAAGGTGGGCACGTTCGATACTGAGCTGGTCAAGGAGTTTTTCATGGCGATGACACGAGAGGCGCGGATGACCCTGCACCTCCGCCAGCTTGCAGGCGAGAACACGCACCACATTGTGGAAGCCATGTTCAAGGGCGCGGGGCGAGCGCTGCGGCAGGCCGTGGCGATTGATCCTGCGTTTGCAGGCGATATTCCCTCTACGAAAGGCACTTTGGGAGGCAAGGCATGATCGCAGTTGTCGATTACGGCGTAGGCAACCTATATTCCCTCACCTGTTCGCTTCAGCACATTGGTGCGGACAGCGTCGTGACCCGCGACCCGGAAACCCTGCAAAATGCAAGCAAAATCATTCTTCCGGGTGTGGGGGCGTTTGGCGATGCAGCCGAAAAGCTGCGCGCGCTGAAACTGGATACCCTATTACAGAAACTTGCTACGCAGGGCAAGCCGCTGCTGGGCGTATGCCTTGGCATGCAGCTGCTGTTTGACAAGAGTTTTGAATACGGCGAGCACAAGGGTCTTTCGCTTATCCACGGCCATGTGCAGGACATGAGCCCCTATACCGGGGACTTGAAAGTACCGCACATGGGCTGGAACAGTCTGGACTTTCAAACGCCCGACGATCCACTGCTCAAGGATATTCATCCCGGCGATCATGTGTATTTCGTACACAGCTTTTACGCAGCGGACTGCGAACCCGCACTGGTCGCAACCGCTGACTACGGCGTGACCGTCCCGGCGATTGTTCGCAACCGCAACGTATGCGGCACGCAGTTCCACCCCGAAAAAAGCGGCGAGACGGGGCTGACTATCCTGGCCGCGTTTGCCAAAGGAGCGACCGAATCATGCTGATTTTTCCCGCTATTGACCTGCGCGACGGCCGCGTGGTACGTCTGCAACAGGGCGATTACGACTTAATGACCGTCTATTCCGATGATCCCGTGGACACCGCCAAGGGCTTCCTGTATGCCGGGGCAACCCAGCTGCATGTGGTGGATTTGGATGGCGCGAAAGACGGCAGCCCGAAAAACCGCGATGCCATCCGCGCCCTGTGCAAGCTTCCATTAGAGGTTGAAGTCGGCGGCGGCATCCGAGATGAAGCCGCCATCAAGGACACCTTGAAACTGGGGGCACAGCGCGTGATTCTGGGCACTGTCGCCGTGAAAGACTTTGCGTTTACAAAGAAAATGGGCGCGAAATACGGCGATCACCTTGCCGTTGGCGTGGATGTGAAGGATGGCATGGTCGCCACGCACGGCTGGACCGAAACATCCGCACTGCAAGGCTTTACCTTCTGCCAGCAGATACGCGACGCGGGCATATCCACGGTGATCTACACCGATATTGCCAAGGACGGTCTGTTGTCCGGCACCAACCTGAGCGCGTACAAGCAGCTTTCAACCATTCAGGGGCTGAACATTATCGCCTCGGGTGGCATCACAGGAGAAGACGAAATCAAGTCCCTGCGGGATTTGGACATTTACGGCGCGATCATCGGCAAAGCACTGTACGCGGGCACCCTGTCGCTCAAACGAGCGCTGACCATCGCCAAAGGAGACGCCTGATGCTAACCAAACGCATTATCCCCTGCCTGGATGTGAGAAACGGCCGCGTGGTCAAAGGCGTGAATTTCGAAGGCTTACGCGACGTGGAAGACCCCGTGGTGCTGGCATCGTTTTACAACCAATCCGGCGCAGACGAACTGGTATTTTACGATATCACCGCAAGCTTTGAAGGCCGCCCCCTGTTTGCCGATGCACTCAAACAAGTGGCAGCGCAGGTGTTTATCCCCCTTACGGTCGGCGGCAGTATTAACAGCCTGGACGACTTCGACCGCGTCTTAAAATGCGGGGCGGACAAAGTCAGCGTAAACTCCGGTGCGATACGCAACCCCAAACTCATTGCCGAGGCCGCCAAACGCTATGGCGACCAGTGCGTGGTGCTGTCCATGGATGTTAAGCGCGTAGGCGGCTCCTTCCACGTGTTTGCCAAAGGCGGCCGCGAAGATACCGGGCTGGATGCCGTAGAGTGGGTCAAATTCGGGGAGCAATCCGGCGCGGGCGAAGTGGTTGTCAACTCCATTGATACCGACGGCGTACGCGGCGGCTTTGATCTGGAAATGCTGTCTGCCATCGGCAACGCGGTGCAACTACCCCTGATCGCTTCGGGCGGCGCGGGTAAGCCGGAAGATTTTATAAAGCTGTTTCAACTTCCGCGCGTCGATGCGGGGCTTGCAGCAAGTATATTCCACTCCCGCGAGGTGGATATCAAGGACCTGAAGACACTGCTCAGTCAAAACGATATTCCCATGCGGATATAACGGAGGCACTATGAAATATCAGGAAATCGAAAGTAAGCTCAAATTTGATGAAAACGGCCTGATTCCGGCCATCGTGCAAGACTACGCCACCCACGAGGTGCTGACGCTTGCCTATATGAACCGTGAAAGCCTGCAAATCAGCCTAAACGAGGGCCGTACCTGCTTTTACAGCCGCAGCCGCAAGCAGCTTTGGCGCAAGGGCGAAACCAGCGGCAACGTGCAGACCATTGTTGCCATGCGGGCGGACTGCGACGGCGATGCCCTAGTGGTTGAGGTGAAAAAACAAGGCCCCGCCTGCCACACCGGCGCGGAAAGCTGTTTTTTTGAAACGCTGTATGAAAACGAAACCATTAAGCCGTTTTCCATCAGCGCACTGGATGCTGTGATTCGCGGTCGCAAGGAAAACCCGAAAGAGGGCAGCTATACCAGTTACCTGTTTGATAAAGGGCTGGATAAAATCCTGAAAAAGGTCGGCGAAGAATGCACCGAGGTGATTATCGCCTCCGCCAAGGGCGACAAAGCTGAAACCGTGTATGAGCTGGGCGACCTTGCCTACCACGCGCTGGTGCTGATGGCGGACATGGGCATACAATACGAAGAGCTCGTCCAGGAGCTGGCCAAGCGCCATGTTGTTGATACCAAAATCAAACAGGAGCGCATGCAATGACCTTTCTATCCAACGCGCATACCCACTCCACCTACTGCGACGGACGCGATAGCATCCCCGCTATGGTGCGCAGAGCGCAGGAGCTTGGCTTTGTGAGTCTCGGCTTTTCGGAGCACGGGTATCAAGGCTTTGACCCGGATTACAGCATGTCCACGGAAACCAGACAGGCGTATTTGGGTGAACTCCGCGCGCTGCAAAAAGCGCACGAAACCCTTGGCATTGCGCCCAAGATTTATATCGGCATTGAGCAGGATGCGCTCACGCCGGCCGCCAGCAAAGCAGACAACCGCAAAGACCTTGATTACATCATCGGTTCGACCCACTATCTGTCCGATGCCGAAGACGGTAAAAAAGAGGCGGTTGACGGTCCCCGCGACAGGTTGACCCAGTTTGTACAAGAGGTATTCTCCGGCGATGCTATAGCGATGGCACAGGCATATTTTCAGCTGGTGGGCGCATCCGTTAAGGCGGATCAGCCCGATATCATCGGCCACTTTGATCTTGTGCGCAAACATGCCTCCGTAATCGGCCTGAACACGCAGGACAAGGCCTACCGCCGCGCTGCGCTAAGCGCGCTGGAGGAAGCGTTTCAGGGCTGCAAGCTGCTGGAAGTCAACACCGGCAATATCGCCAGAGGATACGATACCCTCCCCTACCCGGCGGACTTTCTGCTGAACGCCTGGCGGGAGATGGGCGGTGCTGTAACCCTGACCTCCGACTGCCATGACCTAAGCGATTTGGACTGCGCTTATGCGTCCGTCCTTCCGATGCTGAAACAAAAGGGCTTTACGCATGTCCTGCGCCTTGGCACAGGCAAGCAGCTATGGGATCCTGTCGAGCTTTAATGGCACAAATTACAGTCTATAACCGGCGCATATCGTTGCGCCGGTTTTTTTGGTTCTCTGCGTAGACTTATGGTATAATCAGCATAGATACAGCACGAATTACATCAGCACCCATAAAGGAGTACGGCCATGCAGAGCAATCGCTTCAAAGACGTCGCCGCAACCCCCGCCCACCCGCAATGGGATCAGCTCATCCAGCGGCAAGGCACGCTCAACGCCCGCACCGATGATATACGCAGTCCTTTTGCGCGTGACTATACCCGCATTCTTCACTCCAAGGCGTATCGCCGCCTGAAGCATAAAACACAGGTGTTTTTCAACATCGAAAACGACCACATTTGCACCCGGATGGAGCATGTGCAGCATGTGGAATCGGTCGCGACCACCATCGCAAAGTTTTTAGGCCTCAACGAAGAGCTAACCAAAGCCATCGCCACCGGACACGATCTGGGTCACGCGCCGTTTGGACATCAGGGCGAAGTCGTTTTAAAAGACCTTGCCAAAGAGCATCTGGGGATTAATTTCTGGCACGAGCGCAACAGCCTGCGCTTTGTGGATGATATCGAACTGCTGGAAGATGAATACCGCAAGCACAAAAACCTGGGCCTGACCTATGCAGTGCGCGACGGCATTATCTCCCACTGCGGCGAGGTGGATGAAAACGGGCTGGTTCCGCGCAAAACCCTGATGCCTTTGCAGGAGTTCGACCAACCCGGCAAATACCAGGCGGCGACCTGGGAAGGCTGCGTCGTTAAAATCTCCGACAAAATCGCTTATTTAGGCCGCGATATTGAAGACGCGATTCATTTAGGCTTTCTGGAACAGCCCCAGAAAGACGAACTGCTGTTGATGGCACGAGAAAACGATGCCAATGTGATGAACACAACGGTCATTATGTATAACATGATCACCGATATCTGCAAACATTCCTCACCAGACAATGGCATTGCGCTCAGCCCCACCATGAGCCATCAACTCAACGCCATCAAGGAGTTTAACTACAAATACATCTATAAACACCCCCGGCAGGAGCCGTTCCGAAAGTACAGCGAGCTGGTCATCTCGCAAATCTTTAGCTTGCTGGTCGATTGCTACGATGGTCGACAAACCTG
Source organism: Candidatus Limiplasma sp. (assembly GCA_963678055.1). Lineage (GTDB taxonomy): Bacteria > Bacillota > Clostridia > Christensenellales > Aristaeellaceae > CAXXOK01. The sequence continues at coordinate 1,148,086 of OY782679.1, read as the reverse complement.
GATTGCGCTAGACAAAAAAGGCCAGATTTACCCCAAGACCGTGGAGTATTTCAAGAAATGGCTGGCGCGGTACTGCCATCCGGAGTTCGTTCCGGCAGGAGAGCTGCGGCTGATGTCCCGGCAATGCGTCAACCGAAAGATATACGGCGATTTGCCGTCACAGGAGCTCTACATACAGGCAATTTTGGACTATATCTCTAGCATGACCGACCGCTTCGCCATCGATTTGTTCAACGAGACCATCACCTACGAATCCATATAAAAAAGCGGCGGAGGCACTAGACTGCCCCCGCCATTTTCTGATTGAATCCCTTATTCCATGATGGCTGCCCGTGTTTGCATGGCAGCTTTGGCTTCTTTTTGCTCCACGCGCAGGTACCAGGCCAGACCCAGGATGATGATCGTGCCACCGATGGCAGAAAACAGCGTGGGCACATCACCCAGGAACAAAAACACGATCAGCGGGCCGGTCACGATGCCCGACATCATCAGCGCAGAGACCGTTGTGGCTTTGAAATACTTCAGCGACACGCTGGCCATGCTGTGTCCAAGCAGTGTGGATACCACCGCCAGCATCCCCGCCCAAAACAGGCCTTCCATCGGCACGCTGGCAGGAACGCCCGTAAACAGTGCGATGATGATCATCCATAGCAGCGTAAACGCGTACAATATCGTGGTATAGGTAATCGCGCCCATATCGGCACGCGCCTTGCGCCCGCACAGCACATACAGCGCTTCGGTTACGGCCGCAAACAGCGCCAGCATATTGCCGCTCAGGTGGCCGAACCCGCCGCCAAGGTTACAGATGACCACACCGGCCGTTGCGGCAATCAGCCCTGCCAGCGCCCCTTTTGAGGTCTTTTCCTTGAGAAGCAGGGCGGAAAACATCACTGTCAAAAGCACATAGGTACCCAGGATGGTCGAGGCAGCAAACGCATCGGTATATACCAGGGAAAGCGCCCAGCCATTAAGGTGAAACGCCAGCAGCGTTCCCGCCAGCGCGCTAATCCAAAACGAGCGCTTCGGTACCGAAAACAGCGCTTTTCTATGCTTGGGGTTAAAGAGTGTAATTGCCGCCATGATCGTAACCGTAATCCCAAGCCGAAATACGTTCAGCCATAAGGCGTTTAGCCCGGTGCGGAACCCCATTTTGTAAAATAGTGGTGAAAACGAGATCCCGACAATACAAACCGTGATGGCCAGGTACCCCTGCATTGCCCTGTTGTCGCTTTGTTTTTGCACGTTTGCGTCCCCTTACAATCAACTTCATGGAGCAGTATACCCGCCGCCGCAACTGCCGTCAACGGCTTGACGCAAATCAGCGGAAAGCTTATAATAATAACTGTTCCTGAAGTGTACGCCAGCGTCTAGTTTTTACCGACACTTCACAAATGGAACTTGCGTTCACGCACGGATGTCAAGCCCCCGTAGCTTTACGTTAGGGGAAGACAAAAGCGCGTGACAGAGTACCAACCTGCTTATACATAGCGGGTGAAAAACGTGACGCAGCGGCACTTTGGGATTGTTTTGTCCAAGTTCACCTTTGAAAGGGAGCTTATATGCCCAACTTGAGCATACCCGGCAGCAGGGATGTTGCCCGCGCGGCGATTTTGATGAGCACCACTCGTTCGCGCGATGAAGAAACGCAAATGAAGAAAACCCTTTTACAGCAGGATATTTCGGCAGCTGCTGTGGATTTTGGCGGCGAGTTTGTGCCGTCCATCATCCGTATTATTGAGCGCACGGTGGTCGCCGCCAAGCGCGAAGGGTTAATAAACGAAAGTCACCTGGAAGAAGGCGGCGTTGCCGGCGCAGCCAGGGAAGCACTCACCCAGATTACCACCAAAGCGCTTGGAATGAACGTCGGTGGCAAAATCGGCGTAGCACGCTACAAGGATCATGTTGCCGTTGCCGTCTATTTCGGTGTCGGGCTTGGTCATCTGGATGAAATTTGTATCGGATTGGGGCACCGCGCCATATGACGGCTAAACATTTTACCATTGCACTGGACGGCCCCGGCGGCGCCGGAAAATCGACCGTGGCAGACGATGTAGCCAAACAGCTGGGAATACTCCATTTAGACACGGGCGCAATGTACCGTGCCTTTGCGTATCAAGCGCTTTTGGAAGGCATTGATCCCGCCGATGAAGCGGCCCTTGCTGCCTTGGTAGAGCGCACCGATATTGATGTCGACTTGCAGGATAACGGCATGCAGCGCACTCTGGTCAACGGGGTGGATGTAACCGATAAAATCCGCACGCCGGAGATTTCGTTTGCCGCGTCTACCAGCTCCAAGTGCGGCGCGGTACGTGCGTTTATGGTGAAAAAGCAGCAAGCGCTTGCCAAAACACGGTCGATGATTGTAGACGGCCGCGATATCGGCACCAAGGTGCTGACGGACGCGACACTCAAAATATTCCTGACCGCCGCGCCGGAAGAACGGGCCAAACGGCGGTATGATCAAATGCTGGAAAACGGACAGGATGCTGATTATCAGAGTGTTCTGGCCGATGTTATCGCCCGCGATCATCAGGATTCCACCCGTGCGATTGATCCCCTGCGCCCGGCGGATGATGCTGTGATTATCGACAACACCAACTATGTGCGGGAGCAAACGGTTGCAGAAATCATCCAGTGCTTGGAGGACAGGCTATGAAGGATGCCGCCGCCAAATCCAGCAGGTTTTCGCTTTTATATGCTTTTGTGGTCTTTCTGGCCAGTATTGTGTTTCGCATTTTCATGCCGATCAAGTATCACTATCCAGAGCGTGCCAATCTGGACGCGCCGTATATCGTTATCGGCAATCACCTGTCCATGCTGGACCCGATCATCGTCGGCTATGCCTGCCGCAAGTATCAAGTTCGATTTTTGGGCAAGGATGACCTGACCAAAAACCCCATCCTGCGCTTTTTATTCAACCGCATTCATATGATACCTGTCAGCCGCTATAACACTGATATGAAAGCCCTGCGCGAATCCCTGCAGGTGCTGAAACAAGGGCATGTGCTGTGCATATTCCCCGAAGGCACGCGCTATCGCGACGGTGTGATGGAGGATATGGAGGGCGGCGTGGCCATGATTGCTTTGCAATCCGGCGTACCCATCCTGCCGGCCTACATCCAGGAAAAGCCCCGCTTGTTTCGCACAACGCACTGCTATTTTGGCGAGGTTTTCACGGTTTCGGATCTTAAAGCCAAGGGTATTACTAAAGATACGGCCCAGCAAGTACTGGCACGAATTCGCGAAATTTATCGGAAATTAGTGCAAGACGGTGCGCAAACGCAAGCATAATCGCTGTTTTTTCGCTTTTTATCGGAAAATATAGAAGGAATTTGCAAGTTTGAACCGAATAGTATAACTGATTATCCGTATGGAGGGTGACTCATGCCGATACGCACGGCGAAACACGCTGGCTTTTGTATGGGAGTCAAGCGCGCCGTAGATACGGCAATGAAGGCAACCGGCCAGAACGATGCCATTGTGACCATCGGCGAATTGGTCCACAATCCCCAGGTCATCCGACTGCTTGAAACCCAGGGCATTCATGCCGTGGATTCGGTAGCGGAAGCCGCAGGGAAAACAGCGGTCATCCGCAGTCATGGGGTCTCGCCGGCAGTTTATGCCCAGCTGGATTCCCAAAACTGCGAAACACTGGACCTTACCTGCCCCTTTGTGCAAAGACTGCACGAAAAGGTCAGCCGCTATTCCGCAGACGGCCGCACGGTGATTCTGGCAGGACAGCCGGATCATCCCGAGGTCATTGGAACCATCGGCTGGTGTAATGGCAAGGTATACACCATCTCCAGCGCAACGCAGGCCCGGGACCTGCCGGAGATGGATGAAGCGCTGCTGGCAGCGCAGACCACATTCTCCCCCGAACAGTGGCAAGCCATTTTGCCAGTTATCGAGCGTAAGGTAAGCAAGCTTACGGTGGAAAACACCATTTGCACCGCCACCGCGCTCCGGCAAGAGGAAGCACGCAAGCTCGCCGCCGAAGTGGACGCCATGCTTGTCCTTGGCGGCAGGAAAAGCGCTAACACCCAAAAGCTTTTCGAAACGTGCAAAGAAATTTGCCCCCGCACTTTGCTGATAGAGTCCGCAGACGATATACCTACGGACTTTGCAGATATTCATTCCGAAATCATTGGAATAACCACCGGCGCAAGCACTCCGGATTGGTTACTGAAGGAGGTTGTCACACGCATGACAGACAATGAACAAATGGACCAACAAGTACCCGTAGAAGAAACGGAAGAAAACAGCTTCATGGCGGACATCGAAGCGACGTTGGTAAAAATCCGTCCGGGCCAAACGGTAACCGGTACGATTGTACAAATGACAGACGACGAAGTCTGTGTCAACATCGGCTTTAAATCCGACGGGCTGATCAAACGCGAAGACCTGGTCACCGAGAATGTGCAAATGGGCGACGAGATTGAAGTCGAAGTCGTGAAAGTAAACGATGGCGACGGCAATGTGCTTCTATCCCAGCGCAATATCCTCAAGCGGAAAGCCTTTGCGAAGCTTGTTGAAAAGTTTGACAATGACGAATACGTTGAGGGCGTAGGTAAGGAAGTCGTTAAAGGCGGCCTGATCTGCGATGTGGACGGCATTCGTGCGTTTGTACCGGCGTCTCAACTCTCCAATCGTTATGTTGAAAAGATCGGCGAGTTTGTCGGCCAGACGCTGACGCTGAAGATCATCGAACTGGATGAGCAGAAGCGCCGCATTGTTGCAAGCCGCAAAGCCGTAATGAAGGCAGAAGAAGCCGAGAAGAAAGCCGAAGTATGGTCCTCGCTTGAAGAAGGCGCGGTCATCAAGGGCATTGTTCGCAGGCTGACCGATTTTGGTGCGTTTGTGGACATCGGCGGTGTTGACGGCCTGATCCACGTTACGGACCTGAGCTGGTCACATGTCAAGCACCCGTCCGAGATTGTGCATCCCGATCAGGAAGTGGATGTGAAAATCCTCAACCTCGATCACGAGCGCGAGCGCATTCAGCTCGGCCTCAAGCAGATGCAGCCCAAGCCCTGGGACGTGGCCCCGCAGAAGTACCCCGAAGGCTCGGTTGTGATTGGTAAAGTCGTTCGCATTACAACCTTCGGCGCGTTTGTGGAGTTGGAACCCGGCGTAGATGGTCTGGTTCATATCAGCCAGTGCGCCACCACCCGTATTGATAAGGTGGAGGACGCTGTGTCCGTGGGCGACGAGATCAACGTGAAAGTGTTGAGCATCGACCCGCAGGCCAAGCGCATCAGCCTGAGCATCCGTGCACTGCTGGAGCCGGACGAACCCGCACGCTCCCCCAGGCAGCCTGAGTCTAACGATGAGATCGTTCCGGTCGATATCGAAGCCGTAGGCAAGAAACTGGAAGAGGAAGCCCAGAAGGCTGAAGACAGCGCAGTCGAAGAACCCAAGCGGGAAGCACCTGCCCAGGAAGCTGAAGCGAATCCGTCAGTTGAAGCCGAAGTTCCCGCAGAAGCTACCGAAGTAGCCGAGCCGGAAGCAGAGGCCACTGAGGAAGCTGAAGAAAAGCCCAAGAAAAAGGCTGCTTCCAAGAAAAAAGAGGCTGAGGAAGAAACTCCGGAAGAACCCGAAGCCTAAGCAATTGAATCTCTCGACAGGGTTGCCGTCATGGCAGCCCTGTCTTTGACTTTCAAACGATTATGAAAGGAAACAATTCATGGGTACCACACTCTCCTCCGCGCAGCGCGAAGCTTTGATTGCCACGTTGCAAACCCGCTTTCACAATACGCCTGCGCTTCACCAAGCCATTCGCTGGGAGGATGTACTTGTAAAGCTACAAGCTACGCCCGATACGCTTGCCATCCTGTATGCCATGGAGGCAACCGGCGGCGAGCCAAGTGTCGTTCATGATCCCGAGCATGCGAATGATATCGTGTTCATGGACTGCGTAAAGGAAAGCCCAGCCAATCGGCGCAGCCTGTGCTATGACGAGGATGCCCGGCGCAGCCGCAAGGCCAATGCCCCGGCAGACAGCGCCGTCCATATGGCCCAGACAATCGGCATTCAGCTCCTGTCCGAAACCCAGTACCGCGCGCTGCAGCGCATGGGGACTTCGATCTAAAAACCTCCAGCTGGGTGCACATCCCGGCTTCTATACGCAGCAAGGACGGTGCGGTATTCTGCGACAAGCGCTATGGGCAGGTATTTCTCTACCATAACGGTGCGGACAGCTACTATGCCAGCCGCGGATTTCGCGGGTATGTCATCCTGTGATCCACATTGTCGTTTGATAGTGTTCGTGCTATAATTCTTTCTTGAATCATCGTATATAACCCCGTTTCAATTTGCATGGGAGGAACCGACTTGACCAAACTGTTATTTCGGCTTTTTATGAAAACCCAAAATGACGTAAACGACCGCAGCGTACGCGCGGCCTATGGCACCCTGGGGAGCGTGACGGGAATCATCGTCAACGTCCTGTTAGCCGCGCTTAAGTTTATTATCGGTACGGTCTCCGGTTCCCTGGCCGCTACAGCGGATGCCATTAACAACCTGTCGGATTCCGCAGGATCGCTGATGGCACTGATTACCGTGCGCATGGCAGTGAGACCCAATGACGACTCCCACCCCTTTGGCCACGGCCGCATGGAATATTTAGGCGCGCTGGCGGTTGGTATCATCATCCTGATTGCCGGTGGCAAGCTGGCCTACGAAGGCGTAAAAAGCGCTATTTCCCCCACCGCTATGAATGTACAGCTGGTACCGCTGCTTTTGCTGGCAGCCTCCATTTTTGTTAAGTTGTGGCTGTACTTCTATTACCGGACCATCGCCAAGATGATTCACTCCAAAACGCTGTTTGCCGCTGCCAAAGACAGCCTTTCGGATATGCTGGCAACGGGAACTGTGGTGATCAGTATGCTGCTGCAATGGATTTTAGGCTGGCGAATTGACGGCTATATCAGCATGCTGGTGGCGCTGTTCGTATTCAAGGCAGGCTACGATGTATGTAGGGACACGGTTGACAGCCTGCTCGGCGGCAAGCCGGACCCGATGACAATCCGCGATATTAAACGCATCCTGCTGGAGTATGACGAGATTTCCGGCCTGCATGACCTGATTTTGCACGACTATGGCCCCGGACGCTGTATTGCTTCGGTGCATGCGGAAGTCAGCGCTTCGGGCGATATTGTGGCCATTCACGAGATCATCGACCAGGCGGAACGTCGCCTAAAGGACAGCCTGGGAATTGAAGTGTGCATCCATATGGACCCCACCGTGACGGACGACCCCAAAATCAATGCCCTGCGCGAGCAGATTGCCGCGCACCTCCGCAGCATAGATTCGCGGCTTTCACTGCATGATTTCCGTGTCGTACCCGGCGAAAAGCAAATTAACCTAGTGTTTGATTGCCTGTTGCCAAACGAAGAGATGGACCGGGCCATGCTGCTACAGTCCCTGCAAAGGCTTGTCAAGCAGATGGATCCCCGTTACGAGCTTGTCGTTCAGTTTGATACCGATTTTTCGTAGTTCGGTTTTATCGCTATCTACAAATACAAAGCGGCCCTGCATGCAGGGCCGCTTTGTTCATCCGATTCTATCGTGTATTTATTTCGCTTTGTGGCGAAGCAGCTTATAGTAGCGTTCCTCGTCAGCCTTCAGCACGAGGGTTTCCAGTTCCTCGTCACCCATCACGGTGTTGCGCCCCTCCGCATACAGGGCATCCACCTGTTCCTTCACAGTTTTCACCAGCACATCCTTCTTGTCGAGCTGGTGCTTGTCCTTCAGGCGGAAGAACGAATTCATCCAGTGGGCTACCCCGGCAAGGCCGGAGTGGCTGTCCACCGAAACCATGGGCGGACGGTTTAAAATCTTCGTGGTGTTGAAAATATTATAGATTTCCTCATCCTTGAGCATGCCATCGGCATGAATACCGGCACGGGTGACATTGAAATGTCTGCCGACAAACGGCTGCCGCGGGCTGATCTCGATGCCGATTTCCTTCTCCATGTACTCGGCAATCTCGGTGACAACCGTCAGGTCCATTCCGCCGTCGTTGCCACGCAGCGATTGATACTCCACCGCCATCGCTTCCAGCGGGCAGTTGCCAGTGCGTTCCCCTATGCCAAGCAAGGAGCAGTTCACGCTGGCACAGCCATACATCCACGCTGTGCCCGCATTGCTGACTACACGGTAAAAATCGTTATGTCCGTGCCATTCCAGAAGCTCGCTGGGGATCTGTGCATAGTGGTTTAGGCCGTAAATCACACCCTGCACGCTTCTGGGCAGTGCCGCACCGGGATAGCTTACCCCATAGCCCATCGTGTCACAGGCGCGAACCTTGACAGGGATTCCGCTCTCCTCTGACAGATCATTCAGCTTTTCGGCAAACGGAAGCACAAAGCCGTAAAAATCTGCGCGAGTGATATCTTCAAAGTGGCAGCGCGGACGGATGCCTTTGTCCATTGCAGTTTTTACAATGCTCAGGTACTGCTCCAGCGCCTGGGCACGCGTCATTTTCATCTTTTTAAAAATGTGATAGTCGCTGCAGGAGACCAAAATGCCGGTCTCCTTCACACCCGCAGCTTTGACCAGGTCAAAATCCGCCGGGTTGGCGCGTATCCAGGTCGTGATCTCCGGAAACGTAAGGCCCAGTTCCTGGCATTTCTCCAGCGCTTCACGGTCCTTGTTGGTATAGACGAAGAACTCGCTCTGCCGCACCAAACCATTGGGGCCGCCGAGCCTGGACAGCAGCTTAAACAAGTGCACAATCTGGTCGACCGAGAACGGGCTTACGCTTTGCTGACCGTCACGGAAAGTCGTATCGGTCATCCAGATCTCATCGGGCATATTGGTGGGCACCAGGCGGTTGTTAAAGGTGACCTTTGGAATGCTGTCGTAGTCGTAAATCTCGCGGTATAAGTTGGGCTCCTCTACATCCTGCAACTCATACCGGTACTTGGCCTGCATTAATTGGTTATTGCGTTGATTGAATTCGATCATACGCTGCTACTCCCTTCCTGAACCCCCTCGAATGTGGAAAACGTAGGAGATTCCCTCGGTTTTTGTGGAAAACTAGTGGATAACGTTAGGAAACACCATGGATATCATTGCATGGCGTTTCCGTATGCTTGTGGGAAATGCCTGTATCAGGCTGGCAAACAGGGATGCTTATTCCGTTTTGAGTATCAGTGCTATATGGAAAAGCAAGTGGAAATTCTGTGGACTACACTCAGGCCGTCAGGCTTTCGGCAAAGCGCTGAATGCGCTTAACACCTTCCAGCAGATTGTCCATGGACAAGGCATAGGTCATGCGGCAGAATCCGGGGGCATAAAACGCCTCGCCCGGTACCACAGCGACCTTTTCATGCTCCAGCAGCTTTTCTGCAAACGTGGAACAGCTGTCAATCACCTGTCCGTCTTTCTTGCGGCCAATCATCTGTTTTACATTCATCATGACATAGAAAGCGCCGTCCGGCTTTAAGCAGGAGATGCCTTCAATGGCGTTCAACCCTTCCACCAGCGCGTCTCTGCGGGCTTTAAAGGCTTCCCGCATGACTCTAACAGGTTCCTGGTCCATGGTCAGGGCTTTCATGGCAGCGTATTGGGCGGGCGTGTTGGGCGCGGAGGTCGCCTGACTTTGGCAGGCGGCAATCGCTTTCATTACATCTTTGGGGCCGGCTGCATACCCAATGCGAAAGCCTGTCATCGCGTAGGTTTTGCTAACGCCGTTAATGGTAATGGTCCTGTCCTTAACCGCCTGGCCAAGCGACGCAATAGAAATATTTTTCTCACCGTTGTATAAAAGATGCTCGTAAATTTCGTCCGTCATGATATAAAAATCGTGCTTAACCGCCAAGTCGGCCAGCGCTTGCAACTCTTCCAGTCCCCAGCAGCTGCCGTTGGGGTTGGATGGCGATGTCAGCATAAATATTTTCGTTTTGTCGGTAATCGCTTTGGCAATATGCTCGGGCTTGAGGATAAAATGATCCTCCTCGGTGGTCTCGGCAAACACAGGCACGCCGCCGCACATTTGCACCATTTCCGGATAGCTGACCCAGCAGGGCGTAGGGATGATGACCTCATCACCGTCATCCAGCAGCGCAAAAAACGCATTAAAAATCGAATGCTTGGCACCGTTAGAGACTACAATCTGGCTGATGTCATAGTCCAGTCCGTTTTCGGTTTTCAGTTTTTCCTGAATCGCTTTGCGAAGCTCCGGCGTACCCGAAGCTGCAGTATAGCGGGTTTTCCCCGTATCCAATGCGGTTTTGGCTGCATCGCGAATCACTTCCGGTGTATCAAAATCCGGTTCTCCGCTTGCAAATCCGATCACCTTTTCTCCCGCCGCTTTCATGGCGGTGACTTTCGCATTTAACGCCAGCGTGGCGGACGGCGCAATCCCGGCTGCTTTCCTGGAAATTCCTAAAGCCATTTCGAATCCCTCCTGTCGGTCTGCGGGTATTTTTATACATTTTTACACCTTGTGTCTTGCATAAAAACATTTTGCATTATACCATGAAAAAACATATTGCGTAAAGAATTATAGGTTTCAATGCATTATGTTTATGGTACTAAACAAGATGAGGTGATTTATTATGCGGAAACAATTCAAAAAAGCACTCAGCATTCTGCTTGCAGTGCTGATGCTGGCCACCCTTGCTACAGTAGCCACCGCTGACGACGATCGTTATGAGGACGAGGACGAGCGTTACGAAGATGGCGACCGTTACGAGGATGAAGACCGGGGAGACGACGAGGACTACGAAGACGAGGATGATGCGAAATCCGGCTCCGCCAGCGGAGAAAGCGAAAACACGGAAGATACCCGCATCTACCTGGCCGATTACTACGCAGGTACCAATCTGGATCTGGAGCAATATCTAGGTAAGGTCGTTATCATCAACTACTTTACCGAATGGTGCCCCTATTGCATGGACGAGATGCCGGATTTCCAAAAGATTTTGGAAGCTTATAATCCAGAATCGCTTGTCGTACTGCTGGTGCACCCCTGGGATGGAGAAGACGCGTCCAATTCTGCCAATGTAGTGGAGCGCTTTGGTCTGCAAGCCGCCACTGTGGTCGAGGATGAGGACTTTGCCATGACAGCAGCCATTGGCGTGCCCGGTTACCCCACAACGTTAATCGTTGATGCATTTGGCTACCTAAGCTATGCCGAGGCCAGCCGAATCAGCTTTGAAACCTTGTCAGAAGTACTGGATGCACTGGGCGTTGCGAAGGCCGGGGAAGCCCCGTCTGTCTTCACGCAGCCACAGCCCAGCACATCGCAGAGCGCGCCTGCAACGGATACAAACTCCGAAGCAACTCCAAATCCGTAACTGAAAGGACGAATAATTTGTTTGCTGAAAGTGCACAGCAGCTATCCCTTTGGGCTATGTTCGTAGGCGGATTGGTCGCCTTTGTTTCGCCCTGCGTACTGCCGATGCTGCCGGTTTATACCTTATATCTGGTCGGCAGCAGCGACGACAGCAAGAAGAACGCCTGGACAGGCGTTCTTCTGCGCAGTTTGGGATTGGTGCTTGGATTTGTTCTCTTATTCACATTGATCGGCGCGGGTGCCGGGTTAATCGGTGGCGCCATTAAAAACATGGACCGGGGAACGCTCAATATCGTCACCGGCGTGCTGATGATTCTGTTTGGGCTTTGGACGGCGGAAGTTTTCCACTGGCAGGGTGTCAATGCCCCTAAATGGACGGGCAAGTTCTCTGCTCTGCGCCCCAACGGGTTCTTCTCAGCCCTTCTGTTTGGCATCGTCATTGCCCTATCCTGGACGCCCTGCTTGACACCCATTCTAGCCAATGCTCTGGTCTTAGCCGCTTCCAGCGCAACGATGACCACCGGTATGCTCTCCCTTGCGGTATTCGCGCTTGGGCTTGCGGTGCCAATGCTCGTGTTCATCGTGCTGTACCAGTGGCTGAAGAATATCGTGACATGGCTTAGAAACCATCAGCCGCTCTTGCGTCGCATTGGCGGTATCCTGATGGTCGCATATGGTATCTATCTGATTCTAACGGCTATAGTTTAGCAATATCATCGCAAACATCCGTGGCGAGCACCCCGTGCTCGCCATATTTTTGTGCGGCGGCCTCTCCAGCCAGACCGTGCAGGGCACAGGCCGTTTGCAGCAGCCGTACCCCTTGCAGTGCATAGGCTTTTTGCCCGGCCAGCAGCGCACCCAATATACCCGCCAGGGTATCGCCGCTGCCGGCTTTAGCCATAGCAGGCGTGCCAAAGCGGTTGATGGCTTCGCCATCGTCAGCAATCATTACACTGGTTGCACTTTTCAAAACTATACTGCCCCCATAGCGCTTTTGCAGTTCCCGTGCCGCCAGTACTTGTTCGTGTTTCACCTTGTCAACCGGCCACCGCAGCAACCGTGCGGCCTCACCCAGATGGGGCGTGAGCACACTATGTGCCGGAAAGCGCAGGGATTGCGCGATAAAGGTATCCTGATACTGCGCCAAAACGTTCAGTGCGTCCGCATCAAGCACGGAGGGCAGCTCGCGGGTGGACAGATACTGGATCAGCCGCTCAACCAGGCGAAATACTGCGTGGCTTTGGCCTAAACCACAGCCGACAACTAATGCACTTGCTTTTTCCAGCGCGGGCTCCAGCGCAGACCAAGTGTTTTCCTCCGACAGTGGCAGCGCGGTCGCGAAAGGCGCGATTGTGATGACTGTTTGGACAATCTCCTTGGGACAAGCAACAGTGACCATCCCGGCCCCTGTTCGCAGGGCTGCCAGCGCACTGATGCCCGCTGCCCCCGGCATAGCGGCTGAGCCTGTAACCGTAAGCAGCCTGCCGTAGCTGCCCTTATGCGTATTTTTACGGCGCGATGGCCGTTTTACATCGCCTGTTTCCATCACAGCAAAGCCCGAAACATTGCCATAAGCTAAGGGAATGCCCAGATCGCCGATTGTAATCTCGCCACAGGCATCCGGGCCGTCGCCAAGGATCAGCCCCTGCTTAATGCGATGAAATGTTATCGTTACATCGGCCTGCACCACGGCACCGCCCTCTGGCGCGTACCCGGTCGCTCCGTCCAGTCCGCTAGGGATATCGACAGCGATAACGGGGATGGTTTGTTGATTGACTTCCTCCACCAGCGCAAGCGCTGCCCCGGACAAAGGGCGGGATAACCCTGTACCAAACAATGCGTCAATGATGCAGGCACAGTCCGATGGGATGAGCGGAACCTGCTGATCGACCAATACACGATCAATCCGATCGGCATATGCCGCAAGTCGCTCCTCCTGTTCCGCTGTCTCCGGGGATTGCTTTCCTGCCAGCTGATAGATCACGCATTGCAGGGTTTCAAACCGCGAGAGCAGAATACGCGCGGCGGCCAGGCCGTCGCCTCCATTATTGCCATTGCCGCACAGCACAAGCAGCTTTGCCCCATGCCACAAAAACGGCATGGCAGCATCAGCAACATGCGTTGCTGCACGTTCCATCAGGGTCAGGCTATCGGTTTTCGTCTCGGCCATGAAGCGCGTTTCAATATGCTTCATCTCCGCCGGGGACAGGGTGTGCAACATAAGCTACTCCAGTACGCACACGGCGGCGGCCATGCCCCCGTCGTGCGTGATGCTTAGAAACGCGTGTTTTGCGCCCTTGTTCAGCATAGCTGTAAGGGCTTTTTTCGACAGCGCATACGCCGGACAGCCACGTTCATCGTGTGTAACACCAATGTCCGCCAGCGCAACCCCGCCGGACAGCCCCACGCCCAGCGCCTTTAAAAACGCTTCTTTGGCAGCATAAAGACCGGCTGCGCTCTGCGCATCCTTTTTGTCGTTTAAGTATGTACGTTCATCTTGCGTGTAGTAGCGATTGAGGAATCCATCGCTCTTGTGCAGCGTTTTTTCGATGCGTTCCACCTGGCAAAGATCAATTCCTAGCCCGATCACCGCTTGCCACCTATATGCGCAGCATTGGCAATCGCGCGTGCGGTGACCTCCGCCGCCGCCGCGCACAGCTGTATCATGTTCACGTCGGTATTCACGCGGCCTGTTGCAAGCGCAAACACCGTATCGCCGTCGGCCTGTGTATGCACAGGGCGTATCGCGCGCGCCATGCCATCGTGCGCGCAGCTCGCTACACGGTTTGCCTGCGGCTTTGTGAGTATCGCATCGGTTGCCACAGTCACCAGCGTCGTATTGCCCCGCTCAGTAATCTTCAGGTGATCGGCAGCAGGCGTGGTGCCAAACAATAGTCCTTCGCAGGGTACCGGTTTGCCGTCGCTTAAGTGACCGCAGGCGAGGACCTTTCCGGTATGCGGATGATAGACATCGCCCCCTGCGTTTACGCAGGCAATGGCACCGATGGTGACTCCATCGGGCAGGGTAATGCTGGCCGTACCTGTACCGCCAAACATCGGAGTCGCACCCGGCACAAATTTGCCGATGGTCGCGCCGGTTCCCGCACCAAATGCGCCTTGCTGTACGGATTTGGCGGCGTTTTTACAAGCTTCATACGCCATATCGGCATCCGGGCGAACGGTTCCATCGCCTGCCATCAAATCAAACAGCACAGCGGCGGGTACAATCGGCACACAGAACGAGGCGACCTCGTAGCCGATGCCGGCTTCCTCCAGAAAGCGCATCACGCCGCCGGTCGCATCCAGCCCGAAAGCACTGCCCCCGGTCAGCATAACAGCATTAGCCTTTTCCACAGTCGCTTCACTACGTGTGAGGCTGATCTCCCGCGTACCGGATGCCGCGCCGCGTACATCCGCACCAATCACTGCGCCGTCGCCGCCGCAGAGCACCACAGTCACCCCGGTCAGCGCGCGCATATCCTGCGCCTGTCCAACCCGAATGCCGTGCACATCGGTAATCGCGCCTTGAAACAGCGGTTTTGCCACGTTGCATCTCTCCAATCGTTCAAAGGGCGTATAAGATTCTGTTGCTTATGTAGAATTTCGTCAGATACGTATCTATTTCCTGCCGAGTATCAGGTCCGTTGCTTGTGTTAAGCTTTCGCACACAGGGTGTCCGGTTTGCAGCAGGCGCTGCCTGCTCATATGCCCGCGCGCAATCAAGATGCAATCCATCCCCAGCGCGTCGGCGACGGCCGCATCATGGGATGTATCCCCCAGCAACAGGCAAGCAGCCGAGTTGGTTGCGGTTTTTGTAAGCCAGTCCCTGGCAATATCGGTTTTGTCTGTCGCGTAGATGTGCGACAGGCCGAGCACTGCCTCAAACCGGTGCAGAATACCGGCATGGTCAAGCTGATTGCGTAAATTATCTTCTTTGCTGGCAGACAGCACAACTTGCCGGAGGCCAGCTGCTTGAAAGCTGTCGATCGCTGTGAGCGCATCCGAAAACAGCGGTACGCTATGGCAGCCCAGAATGTACTCGTCCATCCAGGCGTTTGCGACCGCTGTAAAGTTCTCCTCCGTTACGCCCGCACGCTCATAGTACAGGCGTACCGGAAAGGTGAACTGGGCATGATAGTCCTGCACATCCTCAATCACAGGCAGGCCGAAACGCGGGAAGACCCGGTTACGCACTCCAATGGCGTAACGCAGGTCGTCCAGCAGCGTTCCGTTCCAATCCCAGAGGATCACCTGGCTGTTCATGGTTTAATAGGCCTTTGCGAAGTAAATCAGTTTTTCGGCTTTCTTACCGCAGCAAACACAGGTGTCGCCAACGGCCGTCTGGTCAAAGGGCATGTTACGGCTGGTGGCGTTTGTCTCCTGCTTGATTTTGTCTTCGCAGGCAACATCGCCACACCACATCGCTTTAGCAAAGCCGGTTTGCACCGCTTGGGTCAGCTCTTCCATGGTGCTTACGGTCTGAATCCGCTCATCACGGAATGCCGCCGCCTGATCAAACAAGCCTTGTTGGATGTCGTCCAGCAGCGCTGTCATGGTCTTGTCCAGGCTTTCAAGCGATACGGGCTCTTTTTCGCAGGTATCACGGCGGAACGCCATGGCCTGGTTGTTTGCAATGTCGCGGGGGCCAATTTCCAGACGAACGGGCACGCCTTTGAGTTCCCAGTCGTTAAACTTAAAGCCGGGCGAGACCGTATCGCGGTCATCGACCTTCACACGGAAGCCAGCATCGGTCAGGGTTTTGAAAACCTCGTCGCATTTTTCGATTACGCCACCCTTATGCGCAGCCACAGGCACAATCACAATCTGGATAGGCGCAATGCGGGGCGGTAAGCGCAGGCCGCGTTCGTCTCCGTGGGTCATAATAATCGCGCCGATCAGCCGGGTGGATACACCCCAACTGGTTTCGTGTACATATTCCAGCTTGCCATCGCGGCTTAGAAACTGGATATTAAAGGCCTCGGCAAAATTCGTGCCGAAGTTGTGGGTCGTGCCTGCTTGCAGGGCTTTTCCATCCTGCATCATGGCTTCCATGCTGTAGGTGGCTACCGCGCCGGCAAACTTTTCCTTCTCGGATTTTCGTCCGCAAAGCACGGGGATGGCCAGTTCATTCTCGGCCACATCCTGATACACGTCCAGCATTTGCAGGGTTTCTTCCTGCGCTTCCTCAGGCGTTTCATGAATGGTATGCCCTTCCTGCCAGAGGAACTCCGCCGTCCGCAGGAACGGACGGGTGCTTTTCTCCCAGCGCATGACCGAGCACCACTGGTTGTATTTCATGGGCAGGTCGCGCCAGCTGCCCACCCACTTGCTATACATGGCACAGAACATCGTCTCGCTGGTGGGGCGAATGGCCAAGCGCTCCTGCAATTTTTCATTGCCGCCCTGGGTCACCCATGCCACTTCCGGCGCAAAACCTTCCACATGCTCAGCTTCCTTCAAAAGTAAACTTTCGGGGATGAGCATGGGCATATATACGTTTTGATGGCCCGTGGCCTTAAACCTGCGGTCTGCTTCCTGCTGGATGCGCTCCCAAATGGCGTATCCGTACGGGCGCACGACCATACACCCGCGCACCGGTGCGTAGTCCACCAGCTCCGACTGCAAAATTACATCCGTATACCACTGGGAAAAATCCTCGCTGCGGGGCGTGATGTGCTCCACAAACTTTTTCTCATCCTGCTTACCCATACGTTCCTCCTTAAACTAAAAAACCCCTCAGCCCAACTGCTTGTTGGGACGAAGGTATTTCTTCGCGGTACCACCCGACTTAGAGCTATATCTGCTCTCACTCTCTGCCCGGTAACGGGGGCAAGCCGTCGGGGATTAGCCGACAATGCGGATGCGGGAAACCCTGTTTGCCGCGCGGCCGTCCTTTCAGCTTGTAAGACGGCTCTCTGAACTGCGTAGGCAGGGCATTCATCCAATGCATATAGTATCACACCGTGTTTGGCTTGTCCACCCCGTAAGTTTTCAGGCTTACGCTTCCTTGTCACCGGCCCTGCGCAACAGCTTTGCTTTCTGTTCAAACATCATGGCATCGGCCTGCTTAATCAGGGTGTCCAGCTTCCTGTTTTTACGGGAATACTGGGCATAGCCCGCGCTGATAGCCAGTTCAAAGGGATACTTGCCTTCCTTGTGCAGCGACAGCAGGTGATCGTCAACAGCGTCCAAAATGGCCTTGAGGGTTTTCAGCTCCCCATGCTTGGTGATGATCACAAATTCGTCTCCGCCAAAGCGGCAGATGAAATCATCCCACCGAAATTCGGTTTCCAGTACCTTGGCAACAGCGGTAATCGCATCGTCTCCCTGGGTGTGTCCAAACTTATCGTTGATCTTTTTAAAATTGTTGATATCGATCATCACAACAGCGATCGTGGCCTTTTCCCTGGTGCGTTCCCGCATAAAGCGCTCAAAGAAGAAATACGACTGTCTGCGGTTGTAAAGGCCCGTCAGGCTGTCGGTTGTGATTTCAACATTCTGATAATTGATATACAGTATGATGAGTCCCAGCACCGTAAAGTTCCATATATAGGTGACGTTGTTAAACATGACCTGCACGATGCCGCCAATCACAGGAATGCTCGTATACTCCAGCATCCAGCGAAACTCTTTCACATTTTTGGCAATCCCGATACGGCTTTTTTTCAGCTCATGGTAGGTAGCCAGTACCTTGCCGACTGCTACCGCCAGCAGTGCGTACGACAGCAGGAACGAAACAAAGAACAGCGATCCCCGTTGGTAGTGGTTCACGGGATCTATCTGAAAATACCAGTTCGTAAATGGGCTGAGCGATGCAATGATAAAGTTGATGGCAACCGGGATGGCATAAAACCACATGAGTTTGCGGCGTTTCTCGCTTGGAATATTCAGGACCACATCCACAAATCCGATAAAGAAAAAAGACGGCAGCGGGGCCGTAATATAGAATATGATGGACGCAAGTACATGAAACAGGCGATGGGACGGCACCGGCGAGCCGACAAATACCCAAGTCAAACCGTCGAAAATCAGCAGGACAATATTGCTGAGGACCAGATTCTGGAAAAAGAAATACCGCTGTGATTTGGTTTCCAGATGCTCCTGCCTGTTGTTGACCAAAATAATAAATAACACAGCCAAAGAAAAGCAGTTGATAAAAACCGGCATCTGCCACCGCAATACAGTTATCGTCTCCACTGGACACGCCTCCTATTCAAAATAGCATGGTATCCGCAACGAAACTGCGAATGACACATAGAAAGAACGGAACCGCTTCCGTTCTCACATTTTTCAATACTCCAAAGCAGATAGTAACAAACGCACTGTATTTCGTCAAGGTTTGTATACAGTTTTCGCTGCAAACAAGCGTGCAGCTGCCTTACGCTGATTGTTTGGAATCGGGTTCCTGCTCCCAAACTTTTAAAATGGGCGGCTCAAACGCCTGCCGAAGATCGGGATAGGGAATCTCATGGTTCAGCCAAGCTTTTTTCAGCGCTTCGTCTAAAAGGATGACCGGCATGCGATTGTGATACGGTGTCATTTGCTCATCCGCCTCACGGGTGAGGATGGCAAAG
The DNA here is from genome assembly GCA_963678055.1 of Candidatus Limiplasma sp. Lineage (GTDB taxonomy): Bacteria > Bacillota > Clostridia > Christensenellales > Aristaeellaceae > CAXXOK01. Next base: position 1,129,210 of record OY782679.1, on the reverse strand, counting down.
CCGTCATATCCACCGTTTTCAAACCCACCCAGAAAGGTTCCGTAAAACCCGGCCATGTACATTAGCGCGTCGTCTGCCACAGGGCGAAAGGCAAATTTATCCTTGGTTTTTTTACCGCCTGTGCGCCGCCATTCAAAAAAGTGGCTCGCCGGGATCAGGCAGCGCCTTTCCCGCGCCGCTTTTTGGAACATCGGGGTCACATCGGCCTTTTCAGACCGACTGTTGATGACCAGTCCCCCGCCCCCGCCACGCGGAAACCCCCATTGCATAGGGCGAACAGTGGGGCCAACATCCTGCTCAAGCAGAATAACCGGTGCGACCTGTGATGGAAAGATTTCCCCGATATGCACCTGATCGTACCTGGGCAGCCTGCGCCGGTTCAGCTCCTTCATGATGGCGCGAACCTTTATGTTTTCTTCCTCGTTGTCAATATAGTAGCGTCCGCACATACAGTACGCCTCCCATGGATTAAAAGGGTCAGAAGAACAGGTTGCGGATGTCGTCCTCCGTTAAGCTGGACAGCGCGGTTTCGCCCGCCAGCACAACACGGTCAAATACAGCGCGCTTGCGCTTGGACAGGTCGGTTACTTTTTCCTCAATCGTGCCTTGGGCAATCATGCGAATCACGTCCACTTCCCGCGTCTGGCCGATGCGGTGTGCGCGGTCGATGGCCTGCTCTTCCACAGCCGGGTTCCACCACGGGTCGTAGTGAATGACCAGATCTGCGCCCATCAGGTTCAGGCCTGTTCCGCCCGCTTTCAGGCTGATTAAGAATACCTGGCCTTCACCGCCGTTAAAGCGGTCGCACAGCTCCTGCCGCAGCTCCGGCTGAGTGGACCCATCCAGGTACAGCGTTTTGATGCCTTCGCGATTTAGGCGCTTGCGGATGATTTGCAACATACCGACAAACTGTGAAAATATCAGCAGTCGGCGTTTGTCGTCGATAGCCTGTTTCACGGTTTGAATCAGCAGTTCCAGCTTGCCGCTGGTACCTTCGTAGTCATCCAGGAAGAGCTTGGGATGGCAGCATACCTGCCGTAGTTTAAGCAGTATGCTTAGCACCTGCATACGTGCACGCGGAAGCGACCCGGACGACAATGCTTCTCCCACATGGGTGCGCAGGGTTTCCAGCAGTTGGTTATAAATGAGTTCCTGTTCGGGGGTCATGGCCGCGTAGAGGGACTGCTCGTGTTTCTCCGGCAAATCCTTGAGCACTTCAGACTTGAGGCGGCGCATGATAAACGGCTTGATACGCTCCTGCAATTCTTCGGCGTGTTCACTGCCACCGTAGCGGCGCAGGAAACTGGCCTGCCTGCCCAAATAGCCGGGGAGAACAAAATCGAAAATGCTCCACAGCTCGCCCATGTGGTTTTCCATGGGTGTGCCCGTGAGCGCGATTCGCACCTGCGCGTCAACTTCCTTGACCGCCGCTGCACCGATGGACTGTGCGTTTTTAACAAACTGCGCCTCGTCCAAAATAGCAAAGCGGAACGGCATGGTTTTAATCAGGTCAATATCACGCCGCAGCAAGGGATAGCTGGTCAGTACCACATCGACCGAACGGTCGCCCATGATGTTTTGCAGTTCCTTGCGGCGATCCTCTCTAAGCCCCGTCACCAGACGGATGGTCAGGTTCTTGTCAAAGCGCTTGAACTCCGCCAGCCAGTGATAAATCAGCGAAGTCGGCGTGACGATCAAATTCTGAGACGCGCCGTTCTTCTTTTTCGCAGCGGACAGCGCCGCGATGACCTGCACGGTTTTCCCAAGGCCCATTTCATCGGCTAAAATACCGCCCATGCGGCTTTCGTACAGCGATAAAATCCAGCCCGCGCCGCGCATTTGGTAGGGCGTCAGCTTTTTCCGAAGTCGCACCGGGACAAAATTTTCCGCGGTATCGGAATGCTCGGAGAACGCTTTGGCGGTATTTTGCACCTCGTCAGTCGCCTTTGTATCGCCGCCCGCCATTTTCAGCATGGTGACCATATACGCTGCACGGTATGCACCAAAGTTGAGTTCCCGTGCATCCGGCTCGGCCTGTGGGTCATCCAGCGCGGCGGCTTCAAGCAGTTCCTGGGCTACGGGGGCCAGGGCCGTCATATCGCGAATATCCAAAAATTCGCCGGATTTCAGGCGCACATACTGCTGGCGGGCTTCAATGGCTTTGAGTACAGGCAACAACTCGCCCACCGGCTTTTTCCCCTCCAGCAGTGAAAACAACAAGCGGCCGCCCTGCATGCGGAACGATGCCGTACCGCTGAAACGGCGGGGCTTCATTTTCCGGAAGGCTTCGGAGACAAACACCTCGGCCAGCTTGCCAAGATCGGTTACCCCCTGGGTACAGAAGGCGAGGATATCCTTGGCACGGCGCAGCACGATGCGCCCCTGGCGCACCACGAATCCCGCGTCCGAGAAAAAGTCCAGCAGTTCCGTTTCCCCGCGCCCGTCCCGCAGCAGCAGTTTGCCATCGGGCATTTCCTGCCGCGTTTCGGTATCCGGGTTGAACAAATGAATGACAATATCACCATAGTGCAAATCCACTTTGGCTTCTACGTTGCCGCGTGCCAAGTCCACATAAATACGCGGCTTGAGCGGCTGGTTAATCAGCTTGTCCTTTAATTCCTGCGAGGGCAGCACTTCGCCGACGATAGAAAGCGCCGGCAACAGTGACGACAGCGTATCCTCCGCCTCCTCCGCCGGATAGGTGAAGGTTTTGCCGTGCAGGTTGATCAGTTTGGCAATGCGGGCCTGCGCGCTGTGCAAGCGGCGGATGAGTCCGTCGTAATACACATAGCGGCCGTCCGCGCTAATCATACGAATGCCTTCCGCGCCCTGCGTTTGCACCGACAGCATCCCGCCGTCCATCTTCACAGAGAAACAAAACGGAACTTCCACCATGCGAATAGCCTGCTGCTGGCGGCGCTCACCGCCGACCAGCAGATAAAAGGCGTGGCGCTCAAAAAAGCGCATGGCGCTTTGCAAAAACACATTTTGCAGAATGATAAACCGCCCCTCGCTGTGCGGCCGGGGAGGCGTTTCTTCCTCTTCAGTTTTTACCGGTAGGTGGCTTTGCAGCAGGTTGAGGACCGCTTCCTCTTCTTTGGCAAAGCGCATCTGGGTTGGTCGATAGGTAAATTTCGATGAAAGGTCCAGCGGAATCCCCTGGGCGTAGCAGTTTAAAAACTCATAAATGTTTTTCACCGCATATAAGCGCTCCTGCCCCACTTGCAGGCCAAACCCGGTACGCCCGTCTTCAAACAAACGGATGACCGGCATCAGGCGTACGGATTCACCATCGGGCATGGCGCGGCTGAGCGCTTTAAGCATTTCCTTGCCGAGGAACAGTTTACGCTCGTCCTGCAAGCGCTGCAGGGAGCCATCCTCCGTGGTTTTACAATACGCCGCCACGATATGGGCGCACCCGGCTTCGCCTGTTCCTCCGCAGGAACAGACTGCTTCCCCGTTGGCATGCAGGATAACCTGCGCCTCCGGAGTGGTTCCCACCATAAAATGCAGCGCCCCATCCAATTCGCGGGCAGCGCTGACACTGCCTCGGTGGAATATCGTTTCGCCTTCTGTTACGAACTTGCTTGTTTGTTGTTCCATAGAACCTCCTGCATGGCTATCCAGTAAATATTCTATTTTCAAATGAATAAACCCTGCCTGCTTTGAATGGATTGACAGGAAAATCCTATGGTGATATGCTTCAAACAAAGTTCCAAAGGAGCGAATATACGATGAAACAATTAAAACGGGATATAGAACGAATCCTGGAAGACGCCACCGCCAAGGGCGAAAACGCATGTGCGGCTGTCATGCTTTGGCATGACGATGAAGAAGCACTGTTTAAACTTCACGGCCTTGCCGATATTCAGCAGCAGAAACCAATTGCGCGCGACTCCATCTACCGCCTGTATTCACTGTCCAAGCCCATGACAGCCGTCACCGCGATGACGCTGATCGAGCGCGGCCAGCTGGACTTACTCGCCCCCATATCGGATTTTCTGGAGGGCTTCAAAGATCAGCGTGTTGCCCTGAGCGATACCGAAACCGAGCCCGTAAAACGCCCGGTCCAGGTGCGTGATCTGTTCACGATGACCTCCGGTCTGCCCTACCCCGGCGAAGAAGAACCCGCAGAGCGAGCTATGACCGCGCTGTACGGGCAGCTGAAACAGGAAATGATGGATCAAAGCCCGCTTTCCACCATCGCCGCAGCCAACCGCATCGGGCAAAGCCCGCTGGCGCACCAACCGGGCGAGGCCTGGAAGTACGGCACCTCGGCAGATGTGCTGGGCGCGGTGATTGAGGTGGTGTCCGGCAAACCGATTAACGAATATATGGCGGATGTTCTGTTTGAGCCTCTGCATATGACCGATACCGACTTCTTTGTGCCGGCCGAAAAGCGCGACCGCCTGGTGACTGTATATGAGCGCACGGAAACGGGGCTGAAAACCCATCCAGAGTCCGAGTCCCTGCATGGCGTATTCTCCCTGCCAAGCGTTTTGGAAGGCGGCGCAGGCATCTACTCCACCATCGACGATGTTATGCATTTCGGGCGGATGCTGCTTGGCAGCGGCAAGCTGAAAAAGGAGCGGATACTGTCCAAGAATTCTGTTTCGTGGCTGTCCGAAAATCATCTGACCCCCCAGCAGCAAAGCTATCTGGTGTGGGATTCGGTACTTGGCTGTGGCTACGGCGGCCTGATGCGCGTTTTGCTGTCTCCTGGACAGTCGTTCTCACTGGGCGCTAAGGGAGAGTTCGGCTGGGATGGCTGGACGGGCACGTATATGAGCGTTAGCCCGGATACAAAATCCATCCTCGTTGTTATGCAGCAGATTGCCGGTGCAGGCACCAACGCAGTGATTCGCAGAATCCGCAACGCCGTGTACGCAAACATTTAACTTGCCAACATTGCCTGTGTTGGGTATACTGATAGTGCTATGATCGCGGAAACCATTGGGGATTCGTTTTGGCAGAGAGCGGGCCTTGGCTGAAAGCCCGTAAACGAAACCAGTATTTCCACCGCAGGAGCAAGCAGGCGACGAGCCGGCCGGGCACGCCCGATATAGCGTACGCGAGAGAAACACAACTGTGTTTAAGCCGGGTGGCACCGCGGAGATTGAACGTACTCCGTCCCTGTTGGCAGCGAAAGCTGCTGGCGGGGACGTTTGCTTTTACCCTATGCATTGAACTGGAAAGGCGGTACCCCTATGCTTGATATTCGTTTCGTACGCGAAAACCCTGAGGCCGTAAAGAAAAACATTCAAAAGAAATTTCAGGGCCATAAACTGCCAATGGTGGATGAAGCCATCGCATTGGATGAAGACGTCCGCCGCCTGAAAAACAGCAGCAGCGAACTGCGGGCCAACCGCAATAAACTGTCCAAACAGATCGGGCAACTGATGGCACAAAAGAAACTGGCCGATGCCGAGGCTGTAAAGCAGCAGGTGACCGACCAGGCCGCGCAGCTGACAGCCCTGGAACAACAGCTGACGGAAGCCGAGGAAAAGCTTAACAAAATTATGCTCGTTCTGCCGCAGATGATGGCAGACGATGTACCCATCGGCAAGGATGACAGCGAAAACGTGGAACGCGAAGTGTTTGGCGATGCCAAGCCTGCCGCATTTGATATCCCCTACCATACCGAGCTGATGGAGCGTTTTCAAGGCTTGGATCTGGATGCGGCACGCCGCGTGGCTGGTAACGGATTTTATTACCTGATGGGCGATATTGCACGCCTGCACTCGGCGGTACTGTCCTACGCACGCGATTTTATGATCGACAAAGGCTTTACCTATTGCATCCCGCCGTATATGATTCGTTCCTCCGTGGTGGACGGCGTAATGAGCTTTGCCGAGCTCAATGCCATGATGTACAAAATTGAGGATGAAGACCTGTATCTGATCGGCACCTCAGAGCATTCCATGATCGGCAAATTCACCGATCAGATTTTAAAGGAAGATGAGCTCCCCTACGCCATGACCTCGTACTCGCCCTGCTTCCGCAAGGAGAAGGGCGCCCACGGCATTGAGGAGCGCGGCGTATATCGCATTCACCAGTTTGAAAAACAGGAAATGATCGTGGTCTGCAAGCCGGAAGACAGCCAGGCGTGGTTTGAAAAGCTTTGGCAGAATACCGTCGCGTTCTTCCAGACGCTGGATATCCCCGTGCGGACGCTGGAATGCTGCTCGGGCGATTTGGCGGACTTGAAAGTAAAGTCGCTTGACGTGGAAGCATGGTCACCGCGCCTGCAGAAGTATTTCGAGGTCGGTTCGTGCTCAAACCTTGGCGATGCACAGGCACGCAGGCTGAAAATCCGCATCAGAGGCGAAGGCGGTAACACGCTGGCCCACACCCTGAACAATACCGTGGCAGCGCCGCCGCGCATGCTGATTGCGTTTTTGGAAAATAACCTCAACGAGGATTTCAGCGTTTCCATTCCCAAAGCCCTGCAACCCTATATGGGCGGGAACACGGTCATCAAGCCCAAGTGGTAACCCTTGCTATACTAACAAAACAGCCGCGCTTAGCGCGGCTGTTTTGTATCAGCGCAAACCGATGCGCGCTTACAAATTGTTTTCGATATCGCCGCGGGCGCGCAGCATTTGCAGAATTTTCACATGGACTTCCTCGTCGATTTTGAATTTCTTCATATACACGATATATCCCAGCAAAATCACCGTCAACGGCAGCACCAGCATGGAAAATTTCATTAGCAAAATACCATCCGCGCTCACATCCGCCGCCGTTTTCGCTTTGTTGATGCCCGAGAGGATCAGCGTAAGTCCCACGACCCCGTTGGCGATTGCGCCGCCGATTTTATTGATGAACGGCTGCACAGAAAACGTGATGCTTTCGTTTCGTTTGCCCAGTTTCCACTGGCCGTACTCAATGGTATCGGTCAAAAACATCAGCATCAGCATTTGAATGAAGGCCTGTCCCACAAAGATCAGGATACCTGCCGCCCCAAGCCACACCATGTTCATGGGGGCGACAAAGAACAGTATGTAGCCCGCGACAACCAGCATGGTTGCCCCGGTGTAGAGTTTGCGGCGTGAAAACCGTGCGCGGACTTTGGTAAACACGGCCAGCGCCGTGATTTGCGATACGCCCAGCACCAGTGCAAATATGGCGTACATGCCCTCATTGCCGAACGCATACTTGAAGAAATACAAACCAAACGAGGTTGTGGTCGTGTAGCCGATCATGAACAGCGACATCGATACCGCCACCCACATCAGCTGATCGTTCTTAACCAGCACGCGCAGCATATCCCGCAGGGAGGTTTTTTCCTCCTCCCGGAAGTAGCCCTTGCGTTCCCTGACGCCAAGCAGCGTAAACAGCTGAAACCCGATCATCAAGACTGCGATGATGATCGCAAACAATAGCCAGCCAGTTTTCGGGCTGCCCACCGCATCGGACAGGGCGTTGGTCAGCGGGACGATGCCGACCACCACCGCAAACATGCCAATATTGGCACAGATGCGTGCAAACGAGCCGATGGACTCCCGCTGTCTCTGGTCGGTCGTCAGAGACGGCATCATCGACCAGTAGGCAATATCATTCAGGCCGTAGAACGCATCCCATATCACATAGAACAGCCCGAACATGATAACGTACACCGTGCCCGACAGGTTCAGATCGGTAAACATCAGCACCATGCTGACACCGCCAATCAATGCACCGATCAGGATCCACGGTTTGAATTTACCATAGCGGGACTTGGTGTTGTCCACAATCAGCCCCATGATGGGATCGTTAAATGCATCAAACGTACGCAGCACAAACAATAGCACCGTGATCACCGCTAGGGTCGCATCGCTTACGCCACGTACATCGGTAATGTAAAAGAGAACATATAAACTGACCATGGTGTAGAACATATCCCGCCCGATGGTCCCCAGCCCGAAAAAAACACTGTTTCTCCTGCCCGATTGATTTGTCATGCACTTGTCTCCTGTTCAGCCTGCACGGTATACAGGTTGGACCCATAGTCCAGCAGCAGGCGTAATTTGGCATGGTACCCCGTACCAATAAACTGGTTGTTGAGCTGTATGCCCTGTGCCAGCAGCTGCCCGGCCGCTGTGTAGGTTTCCACATTACTTTGCAGTGCATAAAAACGATTGAGTTTGGAAAACAGAAACCCGTCCGCCTTCAGGTGTACCGGCAGTGCATGCGACACCAAACTCCCAAACCGCTTGATAAAAAACCGCTGCGAAACAGTTTGCACGCGGTAGCGCTTCTGGGGCAGCAGGCCCCCGATTTTCAGGCGGTCAAAGCGTGCGGCGGGATCGAACTGCGTTTGGAAAAACCCGGCCACGCCGCCGGTTTGCTTGTCGTTTACACAGTGCCAGGTGATTTGGTTGTCCCTGTCGGCATCCCCGCGGTAAAACGTGCCAAACTGCAGCACCTTACGGTGCTGCTTGTAAAAGGCAATCTGGCGCTTTACCTCTCTGCGCTCGGTAAACGATAGTGTTCTCACATCCATTTCATACCCAAGACAGCCAAATGCTGCTACATTAAAGCGTGTAGAAAGCGGCGTTTCGCGCACGGTTTGGTGGCTGGGCACAGCGGCCACATGCGCCCCCATGCATGACGGCGGATACAGGTTTGTCAGCCCGCCTTGAATGCGCAGGCGTTCCACGGGATCGGTATCGTCGGATGTCCAAATCTGCGGCGAAAAGCAGAGCATGCCCAAATCAAAGCGGTTGCCGCCGGAGGAACAGCTTTCCAGCAAAATATGCGGGCGCGGGCGAAATATGCGCGTCAATACATCATAAAGTCCCAGCATATACCGGTGGTAAAACTCCCCCTGATCTCTGACGCAGGGCGAATAGCAGTCGGTCATATGGCGGTTGTAATCCCACTTCACATAATCCACCTTGCAGGTGTCCAGCACCTGAGACACGTTTTGCACAATATAATCCCGCACAGCGGGATTGCACAGGTCCAGCACCATCTGATGGCGCCCCATTGCCGGTGTTTTGGCCTTCACCTGCACCGCGTATTCGGGGTGTGCACGGTACAGGTCGCTGTCGGGGTTGACCATTTCCGGCTCAAACCACAGTCCGAATTTTAGTCCCGTTTTGTGGATACTGTTTGCCAAATCCAAAAGTCCCCTGGGCAGCTTCTTTGCGTTTACAGTATAGTCGCCAAGACTGCTTGTATCGTCATCCCGGCTGCCAAACCAGCCGTCGTCCAGTACAAACAGCTCCGCACCCAGTCGTTTGGCAGACCGGGCCAGCCCTAACAGCTTTTGCCGGTTGAAGCCAAAGTAAAAGGATTCCCAGCTGTTGACCAACACGGGACGCTCCTTGCCCTTCCAGTCTCCGCGTACGATATGCTTGTTGACAAAGCTGTGAAAGCGCTGCGACAGGCCGTTAAATCCGTCTCCGGCATAGCTCATCACGGCTTCCGGGGTTTCAAACTGCTCCCCTTTTTGCAGTTTCCACTCAAAACAGTGCGGATTGATGCCCAGATTGACGCGCACCAGCTCATTCGTGCTCAGCTCCGCCGCGCCGTAGTGGTTGCCGGAATAGAGTATGTTAAAGCCGTACACCTCGCCCACGTTCTCCCGCGCATCGGCCGAGGCCAGCAGGAAGCCGGGATTGTGCCGGTTGGAACTATCTCCGGTGGTGGATGAATTGACCGTCAGCCCGAAGGTGACGGGGCGCGTGTGCTTGCGGCCCTCAGATATCCAGTTGCCATCGAAGGTCACCATATGGAAGTTGTTGTTTGGTATATCCAGCATCAGGCTCATCATGCGGCGGATAGTCAGCGCTTGCTTGTTTTCGTTGCGCAGCACCGCGCGACGGGCGATGACATCCGTTTCGTAAAACACGGTGTAGTACAAATCCAAATACACGTGATTGCTCTCGTCCAGCATGGTGACAATCAGGGTCTGTGCATCGTCACCTTCGGCGTTGGGGAGCGTTTTCATCGGCACGCAACCGTCCTGCACGGTATGGCTCTGGTACCGGAAATCGGCGGTAAAGCTTTCATCCGGCATTTTGATCTCGGCCGGCGTATCGCGGTAATCCCCCTTGCCGATGCCCGACCACTCCAGGCAGAGCGAATCCAGACAATAGCTGCTGTCGTCCTCGGTATAGGCCACCGTACCGCCCATGGGCATAATCCGCTTGACCAAAAGCGGGTCAATCGTCTGATTGTCGGGCAGACGGCTGCCGTAGTACACATGCTCCAGATGTTTGTACTTCGTCACCCGGAACCAGTAGCTGGTGGTTTTGGTGCTTAGCTGAAATTCACCGTTTTGCACATAGATCATTGGCTGTACTCCTTCAGGACGACGGCTTCATAAGGCTCCAGAACGCCGTCAAACTCTGTTTTTTCATAGGTATCCATCAATACACTGCCGTGTAGCTTCACGCGTGTTCTGCGTCTGGCAAAGCTCAGAACCACCGTGATGCGCTCTCCGTTTAATTCCCGCTGGTAGGCCATCACACGTCTGCGGGCAAACAACGGCTGGAACTCCCCGTATTTCAGCGTCTGGCTTTCGGCGCGCAGGCGGATGAGCCTGCGGTAAAAGTTGAGCACCGAGCTGGGGTCCGTATCCTGCGCCGCGTAGTTGATGCGCATATAGTTGCTCGTCACCGGCAGCCACGGCTTGCCCGTGGTAAACCCTGCGTTTTCCTCCGCCGACCACTGCATGGGCGTACGGGCGTTGTCGCGCGACGCGATGCTGATCCAGCGGCGGCGCAAGAATTTGGGAATGTGGAACGAACGCATCAATGCATCAATATTATGGCTTTCCACATCATTATACTCTTCAATCGACGAAAAACCTGCATTCGTCATGCCGATTTCCTGGCCTTCGAAGATAAACGGCGTGCCGCGCAGTGTAAATTCCATCGTGCCGAGCATCTTCGCGCTCTGCGCCCAATAGTTCCTATCGTCACCATAATGGGAGACGATGCGGGGCTGATCGTGGTTTTCCAAGTACACAGCATTCCAGGACAGTTCCTGCTGCCACTGCGTAAGCACGGTAAGCAGCCGCTTTGCGCTGAAAGGCTTAGGTATATAGCGCGCCACCCAGCGGTCGACCTCCAGATGGTTGAAATAGAAGATCATATCCAGTTCACGGCGCTGTGGATCGCACATCCGGTGCGCTTCCTCCACATCCACAAAAACGCTCTCGCCCACGGTGAAGCAATCATAATGATCCAGCACATCCCGGCGAAACTCCTGCAATATGGCATGGTTTTCATCGCGCGATTTATAGTGCTCCAGCCCGCGCACGGCTGCGCGCGGCTTACCATCGGCATACGAGGCCTTATACAGCACGTTGATTACATCGCAGCGGAACCCTGCTGCTCCGCGCGATAGCCAGAACCGCAGAATATCCTTGACCTCCGCCATCACACGAGGGTTTCGCCAGTTCAGATCGGGCTGTTTTTCATCAAACAGGTGCAGGTAATACTCTCCGCGCTTGTCATCCCAAGTCCAAACCGTGCCCATGAAAAAGCTCGTCCAGTTGTTTGGCGGGCTTCCATCCGCTTTGGCCGGTTTCCAGATGTAATAATCGGTGTACGGCTCCATGCGATCGCGGCTTTTCTGAAACCATACATGCTCGTCGGAGGTATGGTTAATCACCAAATCCATGATAATTTTGATATCATGCTGTTTTGCCTCAGCAAACAAGCGGTCCATGTCCTGGATAGTGCCGAACTTGGGATTGATATCCTTATAATCGCTGATGTCATAGCCGTTGTCGGCATCCGGCGAGCAGTAGACCGGTGACAGCCAAAGCACACCAACGCCGAGTTTCTCCAGTTCATCCAGTCGGGAGATAATGCCCGGAATATCGCCAATACCATCGCCATTGGAATCCTGAAAACTTCTTGGGTAAATCTGGTAAACGACCCTGTCCTGCCACCATTGCGCCATGCGTGTCTCCCCTATTTGGCGTTGACGGGATACTGCTGCGATGCTACAAATTCATCGTACATCTCCTCGGTCACGCCGCCGTTTTGTATGATTTTTGAAAAGAACGCCCCGGAACGCTTCACCGTGCGCTGCTGGGTTTGATAGTCTACATGCACCAGCCCGAAACGCGCACTTTCGCCCTCCACCCATTCAAAATTATCCGTAAAGCACCAATGATAATAACGCTTCACCGGCAAGCCGGATTTTGTCAGCGCTAAAAGATGCTCGTGCAGGTACCGCGCGCGGAACGAATCGCTGTTGTCGCAGGTACCGTTTTCGGTAATATAGATGGGCAACTTGTGCAGCGCGTACAGTTTGCGCAGGCAATCCACAATGCCCTGGGGATACACTTCCCAGTTCAGGTCGTTCACCGGCGCGCCCTTGCGGGTCCCCACGCGAAAGCCGCTCACCGTGGTGCGGTTATAGTAGTTTAACGCGATAAAATCCCAGTAGAGACCCTTTTTAATCTTGCCCAAATTGCGCATGGGCCAGCGGAATTTTCCCAGAACCATCGCCTGTGATATCGCCGTTTGGTAAAAGCGGTCAATTAAATAGCTCACCAGCCTGTGTTTAAACTTGTGCGGGTTATCCGGCTCAAACACATGCATATTCATGGCAAAACTTACGCGCGTATTCAGCATGCCCATGCCCTTTTGCAGCGCATGGATGAGCTGATACGCCTGCACATGCGCCACCGTAAGCACCGACATGACCTGTACAGCCTTGAAAAAGCTTTTCTTGCCCGGCGGCCATTCGCCAGTGAAGTATCCCTGCACTGCATAGACATTGGGTTCATTGATGGTGATATATTCATTCACCTCTGTGCCCAGCGCATTGACTATCTTGGTCACAAAGCGCAGGAAATACTGCACATTGTTACGTTTTTCAAACGCGCCCATGTCCTCAAACCATATGGGATTGGTAAAGTGGTGCAGCGTAACCAGCGGTTTGATGCCATGCTTGTTCAACCAGCGGACTTCCTGCACATAGCGGTCGATGGCCCGCTGATCAAACACGCCCTCCATGGGCTCAATCCGTGCCCACTCCACACCGATGCGGGCGATTTGCATGCCCATTTCGACCATGAGCTGGTCATCTTCCCGCCAGCGGTTCCAGTGGTCATTGGCACGCGCGGGCGAGGACCCATCCTTGATGTGCCCTCTGGTAGCCCAGTCCATCCAGCTGTGGTTTAGGTCTCCGCCTTCCACCTGCGTGGCTGCGCTTGCCGTACCCAGTTCCAGCCCGTCTCTAAGCGTAAATGAAGACAATGAAAGCGCCTCCCGGTATTGTGTTGCTGTGAGGACATTATAGCATAGCTGGGATTGCCGGGGAAGGGTAGACAGGAATATCGGATATTCAACACAAACAAAACCCCCGCCACATCGCTGTGGCGGGGTTGTGTGTATCCGGGAATACGGGATTATTCCATCACGTCGGCCCAATCGGTGGTTTCGCCGGTGAAGATGTTTTTAATCTGCTCCATCGTGAGGGTGGAGACTTCGTTTTCGTTGTTGACGACCACGGCGATACCGTCCATGGCGGCCACGTACGGGGTGAGGACTTCCAGTTCGCTGTCTTTCAGCCCACGGGAGGCCATGCCCACGTCGAACGTGCCGTCTTTGGCGCCGGTCATACCAACGGTCGAGCCGCCGCCCTGGACTTCAACATCAACCTTGCCGTCTTTGAGCGCTTCGTACGCTTCTTCGAACTTCTGCATCAGCGGGTACACGGAGGTGGAGCCGCCCACAGTGATCTTGCCTTCGACGTCAGCGGAGGTATAATCGCTGTAACCCTGGGAGATGTAGCCCTCTTCCATGACAATTTTCTGTGCTTCTTCGGAGAAGATAAAGGCGATAAAATCGGCGACCAACGGGCTGACGTCACCCATGGTGGCGATGTTGAACGGACGGGCGAGCACATAGTCGCCGCTTAAGATGTTTTCCACGGTGGCATCCACGCCTTCAACCTGCACGGCCTTAACGGTGTCGTTCAGGGAACCAAGGGAGATGTAACCAATCGCGGTGGGGGTGCTTTCCACGGTGGTAATCACGGCTGCGGTGCCGCTTTCGATAATGGCTTCAATATAGGTCTGGTCTCCGGCTTCTTTGGTTTCTACGCCGGTCAGCTCTACGAACGCGCCGCGGGTGCCGCTGCCCTCTTCACGGCTGATGACGATGATTTCGCTGCCTGCGAATGCGGTGACGATGGACGCTACCATGATAAGGGCCAGGAGGATACCTGCAAATTTCTTCATGTTTTCATTTCCTTTCAAAACTCAATCCTTGTGGTTTACGCTGTCATTGTAAGGCGGCAATGTTAAACGCCAATGCAATGAGCGTAAAGCTTATGTAAAATCGCCCTGGGCACACAGGCAGGCAAAATAGCGAGTTTAACACGGATTTTACATTGGCCGTACTTACCCATAACATCCTAATACTATTCTTACATTTGTATAATTGTAATGAGGGTTTGAAAGGGTAGATGGAATGAAACTAAACGAGAAAGCGATGCGCTGGGTATTCATGGCAGCGGCCTGTGTGAGCGTGGCCGCTGTGTTGCTTATCTGCGTGTATCTGTTTCTAACCGGTGTTCCTTTCTTTGGAAAGGTCAATATTCTGGATTTTCTGACCGGTACAACGTGGAAACCGCTGCAGGACATATTCGGCATACTGCCGATGATCGTCGGCAGTATCTACGTAACAGCCGGTGCCATACTGCTTGGCGGCCCCATCGGAGTGCTGGGCGGTGTATACATGGCAAGGTTTTGCCCCGATTCGTTTCTAAAGGTACTCCAGCCGATGATCGCGCTGATGGCGGGTATCCCGTCGGTCGTATACGGGTTCTTCGGCATTCGTGTGCTGGTACCGTTTGTGCGCACCACCTTCGGCGGTACGGGGTTCAGCATACTGGCAGCTTCGCTATTGCTTGCGATGATGATCCTGCCGACCATCATTCAGCTGACCTATTCATCGGTCAAAGCGGTTCCGGAATCCTATTATGAAGGAAGCCTGGCACTTGGCACCTCCGAGGAGCGCAGCGTGTTCCGCGCGGTGCTGCCGGCGGCCAAAAGCGGCATTATGGCTGCGCTGGTACTTGGCATCGGCCGCGCCATCGGCGAGACGATGGCTGTTGTGATGGTCGCTGGCAACCAGGCCAGAATGCCCGCCGGTATCCTAAAAGGCATTCGCACGCTGACAACCAACATCGTCACCGAGATGGGCTACGCTGCCGACTTACACCGCGAAGCGCTGATTGCCACCGGCGTGGTGTTGTTTGTGTTCATCTTATTGATCAACCTGATCTTCTCGGTTTTGAATAGGAGGGTGGAATCATGAGTAGCCACAACCCCGCAACGCCAAAAAACATGCCCTTCAAAGAGCGCTTTTCCCTGAAGTTCAGACAGTGGAAACTACGCATTCGGCGACATCCTTTTTCTGCGATGATCCGGCTTGTGACCATCCTGTGCACCCTGCTGACCATATTCCTGTTTTTACAGGTCACCATCAGCATTCTGGCGCAGGGTATACCTAATCTGTCGTGGGATTTGTTCTCTTTCCAATATAATACCAACAACCAAAGCTTGATGCCGTCGCTGATCAATACCTTTATCATCACGTTTATGTCGTTGTTTCTCGCCGTGCCGGTCGGCATCGGGGCGGCGATATTCCTCAGCGAGTACTCCAAGCGCAACAGTGTGATTGTGAAAACCATCCGCGTCACCGCCGAAACCCTGGCGGGTATACCCAGCATTATCTACGGCCTGTTTGGCATGGTGTTCTTCGTTATCGCCCTAGGGCTTGGCATGTCGCTGATCGCCGGTGCCTTAACCCTGAGCTTGATGATACTGCCGCTGATCATGCGCACCACCGAAGAAGCGCTTTTATCCGTGCCTGTCAGCTACCGCGAGGGCAGCTACGGCCTGGGCGCGGGTAAGCTTCGCACAGTGTTTCGCATCGTGCTGCCGCCCGCCGCACCGGGCATCCTGGCCGGTATCGTGCTGTCCATCGGCCGTATCGTGGGCGAGACCGCCGCGCTGATCTTTACAGCCGGAACGGTCGCGAAGCTCGCATCGGGCATATCGTCGTCCGGCAGCACCCTGGCGGTGCACATGTACATGCTTGCCGGGGAAGGCCATTTCATCGGCAAGGCATACGCCACGGCTTCGGTGCTGCTGCTGTTTGTATTGCTGATGAACGGCATCTCGCGCCTGATTTCCCGCAGAATTGTGAAGGAGTAGACTATGTACAAAATTGAAACCAAAAATCTCGACCTGTTTTATGATGATTTCCAAGCGTTGAAATCTGTGGATTTGCAGATTCCGGAACATCAGATTACAGCGTTCATCGGCCCGTCCGGCTGCGGAAAATCCACCTTACTGAAATCGCTCAACCGCATGAACGATCTGATCCCCACCTGCCGTATTACAGGAAGTGTTACGCTGGACGGCGAAGATATTTACGGAGATATGGACGTGAACAAACTCCGCAAACGCGTGGGCATGGTCTTTCAGAAACCCAACCCTTTTCCCATGAGCGTTTACGATAATATCGCCTACGGCCCCCGTACCCACGGCGTGCGCCGCAAGGCCATGCTGGACGAAGTGGTGGAACGTTCCTTGCGGGATGCGGCCATCTGGGACGAGCTGAAGGACCGCCTGCAAAAAAGCGCGCTGGGCTTATCCGGCGGGCAGCAGCAGCGCCTTTGCATCGCCCGTGCGCTGGCCGTGCAGCCCGAAGTGCTATTGATGGATGAACCCACCAGTGCACTGGACCCCATTTCCACCGGAAAAATCGAAGAGCTGGCTGTGGAGCTCAAAGAAAAATACACTATTGCCATCGTAACCCATAACATGCAGCAGGCGCTTCGCATCAGCGATACCACGGCGTTTTTCCTGCTTGGCGAGGTGGTCGAATCCGGCGAAACCAAAAACCTGTTCTCCATGCCGCGCGATAAGAGAACCGAAGATTACATCACAGGGAGGTTCGGATGATGAGAAAGAATCTGTTTGACGCACAGGTCGAGGGCTTGAACCAACAGATGATCGAAATGTGCGGCATGATTGAAAATACGCTGGAAGCCGCCAGCGAAGTGTTATTGAGCTTGGATAAGGTACGGGCTGAGGAGATCATCGAAGGCGACTCCGTAATCGACCGCAAGGAACGTGAAATTGAGAGCCTTTGCCTGCGTATGCTGCTCACGCGCCAGCCGGTCGCCCACGATTTGCGCGTGGTGAGCTCGGCACTGAAAATGATTACCGATATGGAACGCATTGCCGATCACGCGGCCGATATTTCCGAGATTATTACCATGATCGATTACGAGATCAAACAGCGTCCCGAGCATTTTTTAGCCATGTCGCGCACCGCGATTGACATGGTACACCGCGCGGTGGACGCGTATGTGCGCCAGGATGTGGAGCTAGCCCGTGTGGTGATGGATGACGACGACATCGTCGACAACCTGTTTGTGGAAGTCAAACAGGAGATTGCAAACTACATGGCCAAGGATGCCAGCCGCAGCGTGGAGGGCATGGATTTTCTGATGATCGCCAAATACTACGAGCGCATCGGCGACCATGCGGTGAACATTGCCGAGTGGGTTGAGTACTGTGTGACCGGTCTGTATAAAGGAGACGAACTCAGGTGATCTATATCGTTGAAGATGATATCGGCGTTCGCGAGCTGGAACTCTATGCGCTGAAACAGGCAGGCTTTGCCGTGGAAGGCTTTTCCAACGCCGCGGCGTTCCGCACGGCAATCAAGCAGAAACTACCCTCGCTGGTCTTGCTGGATGTTATGCTACCCGGCGAAGATGGTGTTTCGCTTCTGCAAAGCCTGCGCCGGGAACCTAGAACCAAGCGCCTTCCTATTATTCTGGTGACCGCCAAAGGCACCGAGATGGACAAGGTACGCGGTCTGGACGCAGGCGCGGACGATTATCTGTCCAAGCCTTTTGGCGTAATGGAACTGCTGGCGCGGGTCAAAGCGCTGCTGCGCCGCAGCGAGGATGTGAAAACCGAAGCGGTAGTCACCGTCGGCTGTTTGACGCTGGACCGGGAACGCCACTTGGTGCTGGCCGATGAACAAACCGTGGAGCTCACCCATATGGAGTTTGAGCTTCTGTCCTTCCTGATGACCCATGCCGGCAAAGCCGTAACGCGCGATTTGCTGCTGGACGATGTATGGGGCCTGAACTATGCCGGCGATACGCGTACCGTTGATGTGCACATCCGTTCCCTGCGGCTGAAACTCGGCCGCTGCGGCGAGATGATACACACCGTACGCGGCGTGGGCTATAAGCTGGAGGAAACAACGTGAGGAGAAAGCTGTTTCGAAGTCTGGTCCTGTTTTCCATGCTCATATCGCTGTTGCTGTCGATACTGTTAATCGGCGGCATGTATATGTACTTTAGCAGCCAGCTGCAATCCCAGCTGCGGCAGGAAGCCGATACGCTTTCCGCTATGCTGCAAGATCAACCCGACCCAGCGGCTTATCTGCGCAAGGGGATATTCGTCAACCGCGTCACCTTGATTGACAGGGACGGCACCGTATGGTTTGACAATGAGGCCGATTCCGCGCAGATGGAAAACCACGCAAGCCGCGCTGAGGTAATCGACGCTTTTGACAGCGGCAGTGGCAGTGCCAGCCGTTCATCGGCGACAATTGGCGAAACCAGCGTGTATTATGCTGAAAAACTGAACGATACCTATGTACTGCGGGTAGCCGGTACGCTAAAAAGCGTATGGGTCACCATCCGCGGGATGATCGGGTGGATCGCGCTGGGCTTTGTTATCTCCACCCTTCTTGCCTATCAGCTGGCCAAGCCCATCACCACCTCGCTGATCGGGCCGCTGGATCAGATTAACCTGGACGATCCCCTGCAATCCGACGCGTATGAGGAGTTCTCCCCCATGCTGCGGCGTATGGATGCACAAAACAGGCGCATTGCCGAGCAAATCCGCGAACAGAAACGGCATCAAACGGAAGTCGCCTCCATGCTGCGCGACCTGCGCGAAGGGCTGATTGTGCTGGGCGAAGGCAACCGTATCCTCGTAATCAATCCCGCCGCCCGGCAGATTTTAAACGCCGGTAACGGCGATCTGCTGAAAAAACCGCTGCTGGAAATCAGCCGCCACGAAACCCTGATGCGCATCCTGTCCAACAACGGCGGCAGCGGCGAAATGCAGATGGGCGGACGCACCTATCATGTATCGTCCAGCCCCTCCGAAGGCGAAGTCGGCATCGTACTGCTTTTGCAGGACATTACCAATGCACAGACCGCCGAGCAAAACCGCAAACAGTTTACCGCCAATGTCAGCCACGAGCTGCGTACGCCCCTGACCACCATTTCCGGCTATGCGGAACTGTTGGAAACGGGATTTGCCAAACCGGAGGACACCGCAACCCTGGGCAAGAAAATTCACCAGGAAAGCCTGCGGCTGTTATCGCTGGTGGAAGACATTCTCCGGCTTTCCAAGCTTGATGAAGGAATCACCAAGCAAAAAACTCCTGTGGAGCTATTCATGCTGGCGCAAGCCTGCGCATCCAAACTCAAGGAGTATGCAGAAAAACAGGATGTTACCGTTACTGTAAACGGCACACAGACCATCGTCATGGGCGACCGCACATTGCTTGAGGAAATGACGATCAACCTCATCGACAACGCCATCAAATACAACAAAAAGGGCGGCGATGTGGATGTGCTCGTTGGCGAGGCGGACGACCGGCCGTTTATCACGGTAAAGGATTCCGGTTTGGGTATCCCGCCAGAGCACCATCACCGAGTGTTTGAGCGCTTCTACCGCGTGGATTCCAGCCGCTCCAAGGAGACCGGCGGCACGGGTCTGGGCCTGTCAATTGTAAAAAACGGCGCGCAGCTGCACGATGCATCGATCAGCCTGAAAAGCGCGCCAGATCAGGGAACCGAGATCACCGTGCACTTCCCGCTAACCACGGCTTAAACCCTATGGAAAAGCCTTCCATAAAGTGGATGGCTTTTTCTATAGCACGGAAGCCCGTACCTGTGGTATAATAGCGTATCGCGACCAAGACCATATTGCGTATTCACCGAAGGAGGGCTAATCCTTGGACGACCCTATAGGCAGTCATCTACTGCTGCAGTTCGTTCTGATCCTGATCAACGCGTTCTTCGCTGCAACCGAGATCGCCGTTATTTCAATTAACGAAAACAAAGTTCGTAAACAAGCTGAAGAAGGCGACAAAAAAGCCGCAATGATGCTTCGGCTGGCTGAATCCCCCAGTGACTTCCTGTCCACCATACAGGTCGCCATTACGCTGGGCGGATTTTTAGCAAGTGCATTTGCAGCCAGCAATATCGCAAGCCGCATTACGCAGTCGATGCTCGCCAGCGGGTTTACCCTGTTATCAGAACAAGCACTGTCCACCGTTTCCATGATTATGGTTACCATCATCCTAAGCTATTTCACCCTGGTACTGGGCGAGTTGACACCCAAGCGTATCGCCATGCAAAACCCCGAAAAAGTTGCACGCATGTCAAGCCGCATCATTATTGTTGTGCAGGTTCTCTTTAAACCCATCGTGTGGCTGCTAAGCATATCCACCAATGGCCTGCTCCGACTGATGCGCATTGACCCTCACGCGGCAAAAGCTGCTGTAACCGAAGAGGAAATCCGCCTGATGGTGGATATCAGCAGCGAGCGCGGCACCATACAGGAAGACGAGCGCGAGATGATTGAAAACATCTTCGAGTTCAACAACATCACCGCTGAATATGTGATGGTGCACCGTATGGACGTGGTTGCCATTCATGTGGATGACACAAACGCAGAAATCCTCCAAACCATCCGGGACTCCGGCTTAAGCCGCTTCCCCGTGTATGATGAGGATATCGACGATATTACCGGCATACTCAACACGCGCGATTTCCTGCTGAACGCACAGGACGAGCCCAGAAAAACCCTGCGCGAGCTGCTGCGCCCCGCCTACCTGGTGCCGGAAACGGTACCCGCCGATGTATTGTTCCGCAACATGCAAAAGCAGAAGGTGCATATGGCCATCGTTGTGGACGAGTACGGCGGCATGAGCGGCATTGTCACCATGGAAGACCTGATTGAGGAGATCGTCGGCAACATTTACGACGAATTTGACCCCGCCGAAGAAAATGAAATCGTCTCCATTGGCGACAATCTCTGGCGCTGCGACGGCAGCATAGAGCTGGAAACGCTGGCCGATGCACTGGAAATCGAGCTCCCGCTGGACGAGGAGTACGATACGCTGGGCGGCATGGTGTTCTCCTGCTTTAATACCATTCCTAAGGACGGCTCCACCCCCGAGGTGGACATTTACGGCCTTCACATCAAAGCGGAAACTATTATTGATCACAGGCTAGAGTCTGCGTTGGTCTCGAAAATTCCACCCGCTCCGCCGGAAGACGAAAAGGATAACGACAAGGACAAAAGCTGACCCGACCGGGGCGGAATCTCCGGATTATAAATTTGTCTTGCAATTTATAATACATTATAATACAATGTAACCGAAATCTACATTCGGAGGTACTATTATGTGCGGAATCGTTGGCTATATAGGCAATGAAGAGACTTGTCCTATCCTGATGGACGGGCTGGAACGTCTAAGCTATCGCGGCTACGACAGTGCCGGGGTCGCAGTGCTGAACCAAAGCGGCAAGCTCTATGTCTCCAAAACCAAAGGACGGCTGGAGAACCTGGGCATTCTGCTGGAAAAAAGCCCCCTATACGGGCATATTGGCATTGGCCACACGCGCTGGGCAACGCACGGCGAACCCAACGATGTCAACGCGCACCCACATTTCAATACCGATCAAACCATCGCAATTGTCCATAACGGGATTATCGAAAACCATGCCCAGCTTCGCAAAGAACTGAGCGAGAAGGGCTATGTATTCGTATCGCAAACCGATACGGAGGTCGTGGCGCATCTCTTGTCCTCATTGTATGACGGCGACATGCAGCAAACACTGCTCAAGGCCATCAAGCTGCTCAAGGGCAGCTTTGCGCTGGGCGTTGTAAGCGAGCAGGAACCCGATAAGCTGTTTTGCACCCGCAACGAAAGCCCGCTGGTTGTCGGCCATGAAAATGGCAGAAGCTATATTGCCAGCGATATTCCCGCCATGCTCAGCCATACCCGCGACGTAATCTTTTTAGATGATAAAGAAGTCGCCGTGTTAAGCGCACGCGGCATCGAAGTCGTCAACGAATCGGGCGAAGCGGTTACACACGAGCTGTACCATGTGACCTGGGACTTGAGCAACGCCGAAAAAAGCGGCTACCCGCATTTCATGCTCAAAGAAATTCACGAACAGCCCACCGCCCTGCAAAATACCTTTTCCCCGCGCAATGCGACCGATCCGCACGACCACAGCTGGCTGCCCGTAACGCCGGAGGAAGCCAAAGCGCTGCGGAAAATTACCATCGTTGCCTGCGGCACAGCCTACCACGCCGGTGTGTACGGCAAATACGCCATTGAAAAACTCGCCCGCGTACCTGTGGAAGTGGATATCGCCAGCGAGTACCGCTACCGGGGCCCGATGCTGGCGGAAGACGAAATCTTCATCGCCATCTCCCAGAGCGGTGAAACCGCCGATACCCTGGCCGCAATGCGTGAAGCCAAGCGTCAGGGCGCGAAAACACTTGTGATTTGTAATGTGGTCGGCTCCACCATCGCGCGCGAAGCGGGAGACGAAAACACGCTGTTCACCTATGCCGGGCCGGAAATCGCCGTTGCCAGCACCAAAGCCTATTCCACCCAGGTGGAGACGCTGCTTTTAATTGCGCTGGCCCTTGCCGATCTGCGCGGCACCCTGACGCAGGATGAGATCAAAGCCCTGAAAGCCGAGATCGCCGCCCTGCCGAAAAAGGCCGAGCTGGCCGTGGAAACCGAGGAAGAACTCGTCAAGATCGCAAGCGAAGAATGCCAGAAAGGCCATGTGTTCTTCGTAGGCCGCGGGCTTGATTATGCGCTGTCTATGGAAGCGGCTTTAAAGCTCAAGGAAGTCAGCTATATCTTTTCCGAGGCCTATGCCTCGGGCGAGCTGAAACACGGCCCCATCGCCCTGCTGGAAGAAGGCAGGCTGGTGGTCACCGCCATTACCCAGCCGGATCTTCTGGATAAGTCATTGTCCAACATCAAGGAAATCAAAGCCCGCGATGCCCAGGTGATGGCCATTTGCCGCGAAGAC
This sequence comes from Candidatus Limiplasma sp., assembly GCA_963678055.1. GTDB lineage: Bacteria > Bacillota > Clostridia > Christensenellales > Aristaeellaceae > CAXXOK01. Next base: position 1,106,074 of record OY782679.1, on the reverse strand, counting down.
CTGAAAGACAAAGTTGCTCCGGAAGTTGATAGAATCATCACCATTCCGGCGGGTGACGATATTGTCGCCCCACTGCTGGCGATTATCCCACTGCAGTTGTTTGCTTACTGCATGGCTGTTGCCCGTGGCTGCGATGTGGATAAACCCCGCAACCTTGCCAAGAGCGTGACCGTGGAATAAATGAACCCTATCCATTACTAGTGGTGGAACACTCAGTGTTCCACCGCTTTTGTTTTGCAACAGCCCTATTGCAAATCCCCTTGTTTACACCGCCGGCCCGGCTGTGTACAATGGCATTAGAAGAAAGTCCTCTCCTTCCCCTTGTCTCTCTGACACTTTAGCTGAATAGAAAGGATGTTTGCCGTGCGCTATGTGAAAGTTGCTACGAAAGACCAGATTCCCGCAGGAGGAAAGCTGAAAGCGACCGTGGACAATACGACAGTGCTGATTACAAATATCGGTGGCGATTATCACGCCATCAACAATCGCTGTCCCCACATGGGCGGTTCTCTGTACGATGGCGTTCTTAGCGGTGAAACCATCACCTGTCCCCGGCATAAAACCGTGTTCAATGCAAAGACCGGCGCGGTCATCAAACAGGGGCAGATCGCATTCTTCCATCTAAAGGTGTCGGATGCGAATGCCTATCCGGTGAAACTGGAAGGCGACGATATTCTTGTAGGATTTGCAGAATAGCTGGCCGCCCGCCGCCATAATTGTTGCATCTGCTTCTCACAGTGTACACTTTGATAAAGCTCCCTCTCTGCGTCCATCGCGCGTCTGGGAATTTGGCTATCAATACTGTATAAAAATAAATAATAACATGGATTTCCTATATCCATCATTCATTTTTGCTGTATAATAATTGTAGATGACAAAAATCGGAACGGCAAAGAGGTTTGATAGGGTGGAGAATATCACTCGGTTTTTATCGGTATTTGAGAACCTGTACGAAGGCGTATATTACGTTGATGCAAATCGTCAGATTTTGTTCTGGAATGACGGTGCAGAAAGAATTACTGGATTTACCAGTCAGGAAGTACTCAACAGACACTGCTGTGACAATATTTTAATGCACACCGACGATAAAGGAACACAACTCTGTATTCAAGGTTGCCCATTGCATCAAAGCATGGATGATAATGAAATCAAAACAGCGCTTGTGTATCTGCAACACAAATCCGGTTATCGCATTCCCGTATCCATACGGGCCATTCCCATCCTGAATAAGGGTGTTGTCTGCGGTGCTATTGAGGTATTCCAGATACAGCAGGAGCTGCTTGAAACCATGCATAATGTGGAAGAACTCAAGCTTCTTGCGCTCACCGATCAGCTTACAATATTGCCAAACCGCAGGTACCTATCAACATTCCTTGATTCCAAAATCAGGGAATACCGTGCTTTACGTATTAATTTCGGCGTGCTGTTTATTGATATCGATCATTTCAAAACGCTTAACGATCAGTATGGGCATACGGCAGGCGATGAGGTGCTGTCTGTATTGGCGAAAACCATTACCCATGTCCTTCGCGCAAGCGATATGATCGGCCGGTGGGGCGGAGAAGAATTCTTAGGCATCTGCATATGTAAAGACGATGAAACCTTACTAAGCATTGCAGAGAAAATCCGAATGCTCGCCGAAAAGACCGTTATTCCTTTTGGCGACCTGATCCTGCATACTACTCTTTCGATCGGTGCAACGATGATTCGGGAAAACGATACGATCGAAAAACTCATTGAGCGTGCAGACAAGCTGATGTACCAAAGCAAAGCAAAAGGACGAAATCAGACAACGCTTAATTAGTCGTTTCTCTTTATAATATCATTCAAAAAGTCACAGCCACCCCCATATGTACAGGGCTTTAGCACGCGGCCGTAGGGATGGATATCTTTGTGATACCCACTAATCTTGCTGATAATCATGCCCTGCCATTTACATCTTTTGCCGTTACGTGTACAATAAAAAGGTAAACAACAAGGGAGGTTGAACCATGCATTGCTTACGGCAAATCACCGATGATCTGTACTATGTAGGTGCCAGCGACAGGCGGCTGAATAAGTTTGAGAATCTATACCCGGTACCCAAGGGTATTTCCTATAACTCCTATCTGATCAAAGACGAAAAAACCGTTCTGTTCGATACGGCCGACCACGCCGTGGCGGATCTGTTTTTTGAAAATCTCAGCGCCGCCCTGCAGGACCGAGCGCTGGATTATTTGGTCATCCAGCATATGGAGCCTGACCACGCTGCGCTGCTGCAATCGCTGCTTCGCCGCTACCCCGGAGTGACGCTCGTCGGGTCTGCCAAGTCGCTCACCCTGATCGGGCAGTTCTTTGGCGAGCTCAAAGCGGAGTATATTACCGTGGGCGAGGGCGATACGCTTTCATGCGGCAGCCGTGAGCTAATCTTCCACACGGCACCGATGGTACACTGGCCGGAAGTGATTATGACCTATGACCCCAAAAGCAAAACCCTGTTCTCTGCCGATGCGTTTGGCACGTTCGGCGCACTGGGCGGCAGCATTTATGCCGACGAGCTGAATTTTGAAGAGGTCTGGCTGCCCGAAGCCCGCCGTTATTATGCCAACATCGTTGGCAAGTACGGACAACAGGTGCAAATGGCCATGAAAAAAGTCAACCAACACGAGCTGAACCGTATCTGCTCACTGCACGGCCCCGTCTGGCGGCAGAATATCGACTGGTATATGGACAAATATACAAAATGGAGCACCTACCAGCCCGAAGACCCTAACGATGTCTTGGTGGTGTATGGCAGCCTGTACGGCCATACCAAAAATGCTGCCGAAGCGCTGGCCGCCAGAATCTCTGATTTGGGCGCGCATGTCATCGTTCGCGATGCCTCCAATATTGATTTGAGCGACCTGCTGTCCGAAACCTTCCGCTGCGGCAAGCTGGTTATCGCCTGCCCCACCTACAATATGGGCATGTATCCTCCCATTTCGCATTTCCTGCAAACTTTGAAGGAACACAACGTACAAAACCGCCGCGTCGCCGTAATCGAAAGCGGCAGCTGGGCCATTGCCTCAGGCAAACAGGTGCTGGAACATCTGAGCGGCTTGAAAAACGTGGAGGTTGCCCAGCCCGTCATCACGGTGCTGTCAGCCATTCAGCCGGATGCATGCACCCAGCTTGAAGTGCTTAGCCAGGCGTTGGTTGGCGAGGCCACCAGCAAGTGATACCCGTGACCTGCAACCGAATGGTTAAGTAAAAGCGGGAGCTGCTATTGCAACTCCCGCTTTTGCATTCCGGATCGGATTCAAAGCGCAACCAAAGCCACTACCTGCATAACAGCGACATCTAAAAAACCTGCTATGCAGGCTTTTTTTCTATTTCCGCTCCGTTTGACACGTTGGACAATAATATACACTTCCGCCCATGTAAGCAGCTTTTTGAATGCTACCGCCGCAGCCAGGGCAGGGTTGTTGCAATCCGTTTTTCGACATTATGGTATGATACCCACCGGGCTTGCCGAATAGGTCGGTTTCCGTGTCCCGGCCACCCTGATCAGCCATTTGCTGCAGGGTGCTCTTGATGCTGTCAAACAGCATTTTCCGTTCTATTTCCGATAGCAGTTTCACCTTGGTCTTCGGATTGATGCGGGCATGAAACAGAATGTCCTGTAGCACACCATTGCCCAGGCCGGGTATGCGCTGCTCGGTCGCCAGGAAAGCCTTCACGCTCTTGTTTTCATGTTCCGCTGCCATTTTCTGAAACAAGGTCCAGTCAAACGCATCGGATAGGGCCGAAGGTCTTTGCTTGGCAGCGAGGTAAAACTCGTTATCAAAGGTTCCGTCGATAAACGCCCACAGGCCGCCGTACATTTGCACGCTGCCGGTAATCGCAGAGCCGTCATCCAACTCAATCAACAGCTGATGTTTCGCCGGCACCGCTTCTCCTTTTGCAAAATACCGCAGCTTGATGCCTTCGGCAAACCCGATGCGTGCGTCCTGCACGGTAATCTCCGGTTTGCCGCCGAACGCAACACTTTCCCCCACCGTTTTCCCCTGGAGCAGCGTGTTGTAATACGCGCTGTCGCCCGACAGCCACGCAAACTTGTGTGGCGAGGCATTGGCAACAACATTTGCTATCCCCTTGCCCTTGATGGTTTCATTCAACTGTCTTACCAGACTGATACTTTCCGGCAGCTCAATCATACGCTCACCTCATATGCTTACTCTCTTTACGTCTATCATAGCAGGAATTTTAGATATCAGCAAAAAAGAAGACCGCCGCAGTTGCGACGGTCTTCCTGTTAACGTTATTAATTACTTGGCGTTAATCGCGGCGTGTGCAGCGGCCAGCCTTGCGATCGGCACGCGGAAGGGCGAGCAACTCACATAGTCCAGGCCCACATTGTGACAGAACTCGATGGAAGCGGGATCGCCGCCGTGTTCGCCGCAGATGCCCAGTTTGAGATCCGGGCGGGTTGCGCGGCCAAGTTTGGCAGCCATCTGCACCAGTTTGCCGACGCCGTTCTGGTCGAGCCGTGCAAAGGGATCGCTCTCGAACACTTTGTTCTCGTAATAGCTCTCCAGGAACTTGGCAGCATCGTCGCGGCTGAAGCCGAAGGTCATCTGGGTGAGGTCGTTAGTACCGAAGGAGAAGAACTCGGCTTCGGTGGCAATCTCATCAGCCAGCAGTGCAGCACGCGGAATCTCGATCATGGTGCCGACATAGTATTTCAGGGTTGTGCCCTGCTCTTCAAATACCTTGTTGACGGTCTCGACGACGATATCCTTAACGAACTTGAGCTCTTTGACTTCGCAAACCAGCGGAATCATGATCTCAGGAACGATATCGTAGCCTTTTTCCTTCTTGACCTTGATCGCAGCCTGGATGACAGCACGCGTCTGCATCTTGGCGATTTCAGGATAGGTGACGGCCAGACGGCAGCCACGGTGACCCATCATGGGGTTAAACTCATGCAGGGCTTCGATCTTCTCGACAATCGCTTCGGATGTCGTGTTCAGTTCCTTGGCGATGTCGGCGATTTCAGCCGTCATGTGCACGCCGGGAAGGAACTCGTGCAGGGGCGGATCGAGGTAGCGCACGGTCATGGGGCGACCTTCGAGCGCGGTGTACATGCCTTCAAAATCACTCTGCTGCATGGGCAGAAGCTTGGCCAAGGCGGCTTCGCGCTGCTCCACAGTTTCGGACAGAATCATCTGGCGCACAACGGCGATACGATCGGCTTCAAAGAACATATGCTCGGTACGGCACAGGCCGATGCCTTCGGCGCCGAACTGCACAGCCTGCTTGGTATCGCGGGGGTTATCGGCGTTGGTGCGGACTTTCAGGGTGCGGGCTTTGTCGGCCCACTCCATCAACCGGGCAAAATCGCCGGTGACAGCCGCTTCTACCGTGGGGATGGCTTCGCCGTACACGTTACCGGTCGAACCGTCGATAGACAGGTCGTCGCCTTCGTTGTACACTTTGCCGTTCACGGTCAGGGTTTTAGCGTCTTCGTTAATGCGCAGTGCGCCGCAGCCTACGACTGCTGCACGGCCCATGCCGCGGGCAACAACCGCCGCGTGGCTGGTCATGCCGCCGCGCGCCGTGAGGATGCCCTTGGACAAATCCATGCCTTCGATATCTTCCGGCGTGGTTTCTTCGCGCACCAGAATCGCCATAATGCCTTTGCGGCCAGCGTTGGCAGCCGATTCGGCAGTGAAATACACTTTACCGGCGGCAGCACCCGGGGATGCGGGCAGGCCCTTGGCAATCGGGGTCGCAGCCTTGATGGCTTTGGGGTCAAAGTTCGGGTGCAGCAGGGTATCCAGCTGCTTGGGTTCAACCTTCAATACGGCTTCGTCGGTGCTAAGCACGCCTTCGTCCACCAGATCCACTGCGATTTTCAGCGCGGCGGCGGCGGTACGCTTGCCGTTACGGGTCTGGAGCATGTAGAGCTTGGAGTGCTCAATGGTGAACTCCATATCCTGCATGTCACGGTAATGATCTTCCAGTTTCGCGGCGATGTCCACAAACTGATTGTACACTTCCGGCATGGTGTTCTCCAGGGAGGAAATTGGCTGAGGCGTACGGATGCCCGCAACAACGTCTTCACCCTGTGCGTTCATCAGGTATTCGCCGTACAGTTTCTTTTCGCCGGTCGAGGGGTCGCGCGTGAAGGCAACACCGGTACCGGAATCTTCACCCATGTTACCAAAGACCATCGCCTGTACGTTAACGGCGGTGCCCCAGCTGGAGGGGATGTCGTTCATACGGCGGTAGTAGATGGCGCGGGGGTTATCCCAGGAACGGAACACGGCTTTGATGGCTTCCATCAGCTGTTCTTTGGGATCCTGGGGGAAATCCATGCCCTTGGCTTTTTTGTAAATGGCCTTGAACTCTTCCACTAGCTTTTTCAAATCTTCGGCGTCCAGTTCGGTGTCGTACTCCACGCCTTTGGCTTCCTTCATCTTGTGAAGGGCGGCTTCATACAAGCTCTTTTTCACTTCCATTACGACGTCGGAGAACATCTGGATGAAGCGACGGTAGCTGTCATAGGCGAAGCGCTCGTTGCCGGTCTGAATTGCCAGGCCTTTAACGGCGATGTCGTTGAGGCCGAGGTTCAGGATGGTGTCCATCATGCCGGGCATGGATGCACGCGCGCCGGAGCGAACGGATACCAGGAAGGGTTTTTCCAGATCACCGAACTTTTTGCCGCAGATCACTTCGGTCTCGGCAAGAGCTTTGTCGATTTCCTTCTGGATGTCGGCGTTGATGGTCTGGCCATCGGCATAGTATTGGGTGCAGGCATCGGTGGTCACGGTGAAGCCCTGGGGCACCGGCAGACCGATGTTGGTCATTTCGGCAAGGTTGGCACCTTTGCCGCCTAAAATGTTCCGCATGCCCGCGTTGCCTTCTTTAAACAGATATACGTGTTTTGTCATGGATATGATTTCCTCCTCAACTCATTCTGTGGACCGCCACAGTTCTTGTGCTGATCCTTTCAAACTATCCAAATAATTATACACAGATTGTATGGATTAAGCAAGGGAATCGGCCGCGTTTTCCGCTGATTTCCCTTCATTTATACGAACTAAATTACATCACCGTCAATCGGCATGCACGCTTTCCAAAAACCATTGCTGTGAAAAGCCAACGTTTTCTTGTTTTTCCCACTTACGAATTCCCTCCAGCGGCGAAGATCCGCGCTTGCGCCTTACCTTTAAATGATGCCCAAAACATAATCCCGCAGCAGTTTTTGATGGTTCATCGATCTCATTTGTCGCTTATATCCTTTTTTGAGCGAAGTATCTTACAATATTTCTTCGATTTCTCACCCATCAGATATTGACAGCAACCTATTCCTGTAGTATGATGAATCTCGCCGCTTTTAAAGGCAACGACGCGGGGTAGAGCAGTTTGGTAGCTCGTCGGGCTCATAACCCGGAGGTCGAGGGTTCAAGTCCCTCCCCCGCAACCATTTTGGCGGCGTAGCTCAGTTGGCTAGAGCATTCGGTTCATACCCGGAGTGTCGAGAGTTCAAGTCTCCCCGCCGCTACCATAAGCATAAACCATCAATAGATAGGAGAAATCTTATCCGCGGATGGTTTTTCTTATGTCAACAATCGCTGATAAAGTGCTATACTATACGCTGAGGTGTTTGTATGAGTCAAACGGAAAATGGATTCAGCCGCTGGATTAAATTTGTAGAGCTGAGCACAAAGCTGATCAGCGTCACCCCGTTTCTGATCGGTGTGGCGTTCAGCCTGTACATGCAGGGCAGCCTGCAGGCAGGGCCCACGATTATACTCTTTATTGCCGTTGTTCTGTGGGATATGACTGTAACGATGATTAACAATTTCATCGATAAACGCCGGGAGGGCGGCACGCCGCATTTTACCACCGGCGTATCACTTGCGCTGATCTTTGGTACAGGCGGCATCGCCATGGTGCTGGGCCTGTGGCTCACCGTTTTGTGCGGCCTGCCGGTGTTGATTGCCGGGGTGATCTGCTTTGGCATCGGTATTTTGTACTCCTTTGGGCCGATTGCCATCTCACGCACGCCCTATGGTGAAATTGCCTCCGGGCTGACGATGGGATTTTTCATTCTCTTCCTGACGGTGTTTGTCAACGCGCCGGACCGTGCTGCGCAGTATGTGAATATTCAGTTTGACGGCAGCATGCTGCAAATCAGCATGCATTGGCTAAACCTTGTGTACCTTACGCTGCTGGCGCTGCCAAGCATTTTGTGCACCAGCAATATTATGCTGGCCAACAACATCTGCGATATGGACCGCGATGCCGTAAACAAGCGCTACACCCTGCCCTATTACATCGGCCGTGAAAACGCGCTCAAACTGTTTCAGGGCTCGGTGCTCCTTTCCTATATTGCCATCATCATTGTGGTCATTCTGGGTTTAGTACACCCCGTGTCGCTGGCTGCGCTGCTCACTGCCCCGCTTGTGTGGAAGAACGTGCGCGCTTTTGTTGCCAATCCCGTCAAATCCGAAACCTTTATTCTTTCGGTTAAAATTTATTTCATTCTGCTTTTCGGGTTTGTGATCACCATGTTTGTAGGCGTTATCCTCAAAAGCGTTTTGTAGGAATCAGTCTATACCCTATCTAACAATGCTTTGCCATACGATCACGCTGATCGTATGGCTTTTTTATTGAGCATTTACATCGCCATACTGGGGCCGTCTAACTTGGACAAGCGAGAAATGATGAATTCATCTTTTTTTGTCTATCAAACGGTGGTATGATAAGGATTGCAAAGCCCTGAACTAACGACTGATTGATAGAAAATTATGAACAGGCAAAGTCAAACAATCGAATATGGAACCGCAAACGAAATACCGATTGCATTTTGTAAGCCTGATGCTAAGCACGCAAACGGCAATGTCGCGCTTTGGCTTCCTTACCTTGGTGGTGATAAAAACACTGGGATTTCGCAGTTGAAAGCATTAGCGCAGGCCGGGTATTTCGCGCTCAGTCTGGATCCTTTGTTACATGGAGATAGGCGGTCGGCAACAGCCCCCGATCTCAGGTCTTATGTATTTGATAACTTCCGGGCCGTGATGTGGACAATTCTGGGGACAACCGTGCTGGATGCGTTTCGTGTCCTGGACTGGGCGATCAACCGCTACGATCTGCGCGATGATGTCGTTGTCGGCGGTATGTCCATGGGCGGCGATATTGCCATAGCACTCTCCGGGATTGATACAAGAGTCAGAAAAGTTGCAGCCATTGCGGCATCGCCTGACTGGCTGCGGCCGGGAATGACTGATGTGCTGGATTCCACGAAGGTGATAGCACAAGGTAACTCGACACCCTTTGGTGCATGGTTGTATGCTCAGTTAGACCCCATGATAAACCTGAATCATTTTGCTCACGCACCGCAGATGCTACTTGAGCTGGGTGAGGCCGATACCCATATCCATCCGTCTCATGCTGTCAGGTTCAAAGAGAAATTATCGCAGCAGTACCAACATAGTGCCGCAAACATTGCGATTCATATCAATGCAAACGCTGACCATTTAGCACTGATTCAAGATGAAGCAGTGATCAACAGAAGCATTCAATTTCTGATCAAATAGCATTCATCGAATGTAAAACGATCCAATCCTCCGCAGGGTTTCAACACGCTATCATAAAATATGGAGAGACAGACACACGGCGTGTATTGGTATCTCACCGTATAGAAAGAAAGGGGCAGTCAGTGAAACAGCTACGCATTGGGCTTGTCGGTACAGGGTGGCGGTCGCACTTTTTTATTCGCATCGCACAGATGCTGCCAGAACGCTTTCAAATCGTGGGCGCGGTCTACCGCAGCGAACGCGGACGGGATATCGTCCGCAACTGGGAAGTGCCTGCGTTTACCGACCATCACGCACTGATCGATCTTTCGCCGGATTATGTCATTCTTTCTGTTAATCGCGGCAGCATGGGCGAGCTGATGCGCTTATACAGCCGCCAAGGCGTTCCGCTTCTCATTGAAACCTTTCCAGCCAAGGATGTGGATGAGCTACACAGGCTGTATGACGACCTTGCCGGCGCAAAGATTCAGGTTGCGGAGCAATACCCGTTTCAGCCGCTGAATGCCGCCCGCATCGCCTTGGCCGATTCCGGTTTGCTGGGTAGGGTGTATCAAATGCAGTCAAGCCTACCCAACGGCTATCACGCCGTGGCTGTGCAGCGCAAATTGCTGCATACCGGCAGAACCTGCCCGCTCATCCGCGCCAACCGCTATAGCCACCCGATGACCAGTGGCCCCAGCCGTGCCGGTGACCCGACCGAGGATACACTTGTCGATGCCAAGCAGATGCTGTATCAACTGGATTACGGCGACAGGCAGGCTTTGAACGATTTGGAAGATAACCAGCACCGTTCCTTCATCCGCACGCAGCACTGGGTGCTGCGTGGTGAGCGCGGAGAGCTGCGCGGCGAAGATGTATTGTATTTGAAAGATATTGTAACACCCTGCCATTTTACACTGGAACGTGTGATGGCCGGAGAAGGGCCGAACTTGGAAGGACTGTACCTGCGCGGCGTGCGCGGCGGCGATCACGGATGGTATTATCAGAACCCCTATCGACCCGCGCGCTTGTTTGACGATGAAATCGCCGTAGCGACTTGCATGGACAAGATGGGCCGTTTTCTCGAAACCGGAGAGGCGTTTTACCCGCTGGAGGAGGAGCTAATGGACCTGTACCTTGCCCTGATGATTCAAAAAGCCGCCGATGAGGACAGACCCATCGAGGTTAAACCCCAGCCATGGACGGAGTAACAAGCGCTATGCAGCCAGCATGGACTGGAGCCCTAAGTCTTGTCTTCGTGGAGGCAGACACCAATCGTAGAAAGGCCATCTATGACAGAAATCACCGCCATACTGGAAACCCTAGGCCTTCCCGGCAGCAGCGCAAACCTACTGCGCAAAAAGGATGGTGTAGCCGTATACCGCGTTACCGATAGCAGTACAAACTACATTCTGAAAGCCTATGAAAATGAAGCCGATCGTCGAGAGATACACAATTACAAAATACTGCAAACGCTTGGAGTTCCAACCCTGAAAATAGTGGGCAGTACCCAAAGAACACTGCTAATGGAAGACATTGAACAAAGCTACAGTCTGCGGCTGGCCGTCAAAGCCGACATGGACGACCCACAGGTCGCCATTCGCCTCGCCGCATGGTATACACTACTGCACGAACGCGGCAAAGCCTATGTCGCCGCGCATGGACAGGGCATGTACGATGAAACTGACTGCATTACCCCGGGCAATATGGAGGCCGTCGCCCGTAAAACCGGCACGAGCCAAAACCCTGTCTGGTTGCTTCTTCATAAGCAGTTTGATGCTATCCTCGAAAAATCTCATACTATCGCTCGTACGCTGACCTACAATGATTTCTACTATACCAATATGGTCGTTGCCAGGGATGGCTCTTCCGCGTTCATGTTTGACTACAATCTGCTGGGAAAAGGATATGTATACGCGGATTTGCGCAATGTTACCTCATCGCTGGGCAAGGAAGCGGGGCAAGCGTTTCTCAAAGCATACGGAGGCAACCATCCGACCGAGGAGGCGTTTGACGCTGTCGCATCCATTCTAACGACGCTGCACTTCGGCTGTCAGCGCAGCACCTTTCCTGCCTGGGCTTCAGACGAGCTGGACAAGGTGAAAAACGGCACACTGGAAGACGCTATCCACCGTCTGCTGGCCGATTGATATGACGCTGACTACTCTTTCCATCCCCCGCGTTCTATGCTACAATATGGGTTGATTGAACACGATGTATGCCGGAGGGCTAAAGGGCATGAGCGACCATGAACGCTATATGCGCGCCGCATTACAGGAAGCAAGGCTTGCGGCTGCCGAGGGCGAGGTGCCCGTCGGTGCCGTCATCGTGCGCGGAGGCGAAATCATCGCCAGCGTGCATAACACGCGCGAGCAGGAAAACGACCCGACAGCCCATGCTGAAATCCTGGCTATACGCCAGGCCGCAAGCGTTCTGGGTACACGCAGGCTTAGCGATTGTACCCTGTACGTCACGCTGGAGCCCTGCCCCATGTGCGCGGGTGCGCTGATCATGGCCAAACTTTCTGCATGCTACTTTGGCGCAAGCGACGCGCGTCAGGGCTGCGTGGAAAGCGTGTATTGCATTCCGTCCGACCCCGCATTTTATCATCAAGTCCCCTGCTACGGCGGTCTTTTAGAGGCCGAATCCCAAGCGCTGTTACAAACGTTTTTCGCCGAGCGAAGATAGGAGCCGTTTCATTGCTGATCGATACCATCGTAACCGATCTGGACGACACATTACTGGATGCCAACACCTCGCTTTCTGCCTATACCATGCAAGTGCTAACCGAAGCCATGCGGCGCGGCATCCGCGTGATTGCCGCCAGCGGCCGGGCCGCTGTGAGTATGCGCCCCTTTGTGAATAAATTGGCTTCCGGGCAGCCCTACATTGCCTGTAACGGCGCCCAGCTGCTAAACCCCGACCATACAGAGATATCCTCCGTCATGTTTTCGCCTGATGAGGCCAAAACCTTGCTGCGGTATTTTAGCGAGCGCAACATCTATGCGCAGGTGTACGGGGGCGATTATTTTTATTACGCCCAGGCCAATGAAAAAAGCAAGCGCTATTCCCGGCAAACCGGCATGCAGGGCAAAGCCGTTGGCGATTTAACCGCCTTTCTGGATTTCCCCACGCCAAAAGTGCTGATCGTGAACGACCCGCAGGCTGTGGAAGCGATGTTTCCTAAAATTCAAGCAGACTTTCCCGATATCTCCTTTACCATCAGCAAGCCCTACTTTTTGGAAGCGCAGCCCAAAGGCGTATCCAAAGGTGCCGCTCTGCAAGCGATGAGCAAGCTTCTGGGCTTGCGTCCCGAGCGGACCATGGTGTTTGGCGACAGCCTGAACGACTTATCCATGCTTGCGTTTACCGACAACAGCGTGGCTATGCAAAATGCCCGCCCGGAGGTCATCCGGGCCACGCACTATGTTACTGAGAAACCCAACGCGCAGGACGGCCTTGCGCATTTTATCGAAGATCACATACTGTGTGAGCCTTCAGGGAGTGTGAGCGTATGATCAGGATCGCGGATTTTGCCAAGGCGCTGGATTTGAAAGTACTGCATCCGTCCACTAAGGATGAGATGAACATCACCCTGCCGGACTTAAACCGGCCGGGCATGCAGTTTTTCGGGTTCTACGAATACTTTTCGCACGAGCGCTTACAGGTCATCGGCAAAGCGGAGATGAACTATCTGGAATCGTGCACAATTCAAAAACGCCTGGCCATCTTAAAGCCCATTATGCGCTACCCCATCCCCGGCATTGTTATCTGCTGGGGCATGACCGCGCCGGAAGAGCTGCTGGAACTGGCGCAGGAACACGATATCCCCATCCTGCAATCGCAGAAAAAGACCACCGTGTTTACCCTGCAAGCCATTACCTATTTAAGCCGCCAGCTTGCCCCGCATGAAACGCGGCACGGCGTGCTGGTGGATGTATTTGGCGTCGGCGTGATGATTACCGGCGAAAGCGGCGTGGGCAAAAGCGAAGCGGCGCTCGAACTGGTCAAGCGCGGCCACCAGCTGTGCGCCGACGATGTGGTTGATATCTGCCGCGTGGCCGACGACAGGCTGATCGGCGAATCCCCCGAGACCATCCGCCACTTTATGGAAATCCGCGGTATCGGCATTATCGACATCCGCGCGATGTACGGCGTAGGCGCTATTACCCTGTCAAAAACCATTGATCTGGTCATTCATTTGGAAAAATGGAACCAGGAAAAGGAATACGACAGGCTGGGCCTGACGGAAGAAACCATTGCCATTATGAATGTGAATGTACCCTATCAGGTGATGCCGGTGCGCCCGGGGCGTAACCTGGCCATCATTATCGAGGTTGCCGCCCGCAACCTGAGCCTGAAACGACTCGGCTATAGCGCGGCCAGCGAGCTGGACCGCCGCCTGAGCGATTTGATGATGAACAACGCCGAAAACGGCGCTGAATAAGCGGAGGACACACATGGTTTTTATCGGAATCGACGTTGGCGGTACGGATGTAAAAATTGGACTGCTGGATGAAAACGCCAATATTCTGGCACAGGGAAAAACGCCCACCGGCGTTGGTGAAAGCTATCAGGATATCATTAAAAACATGGCAGACTACGCAACAAAGCTGGTAGCGCAAATCGGCAGCACGATGGATGACGTAGCGGCGGTTGGGGTCGGCGTACCCGGCGTTGTGGACAATGTCAGCGGCGTTGTAATGCGCTGCGTGAATATGCAGTGGTGGGATGTCCCCCTGCGGCAGGAACTGCAAAAATATATCCCCAGACCTGTGGTCATTGATAACGATGCCAACCTGGCCGGGTATGCCGAAAGCGTATGCGGCGTCAGCGCCGGCACGCATTCCAGTGTTTTCATTACGCTGGGGACAGGCGTTGGCGGCGGGCTGGTCATTAACGACAAACCCTTCAGCGGCTACCACGGTGCCGGGGGCGAGATCGGCCATGTAATTATGCAGATCGACGGCGAACCCTGCACCTGCGGGCGCAAGGGCTGCGTAGAACGCTATTGCAGTGCCACCGCGCTGATCCGCCTGGCCAAAGAAGCCGCGATTGAGCACCACGAAAGCGCTTTGTGGTCGGTCAGTGACAATAATTTGGAAAAGCTTAACGGGAAAAACATTTTCGCCTGCGCCATGAAGGGCGATGAAACGGCTGTTGCCGTATTTAAGCAGTATGTTCATTATCTGTGCCTGGCGCTGTCGTCCATCATCTGTCTGCTGGACCCGCAGGTCATCGTCATCGGCGGCGGACTGTCCAAGGATGGCCCGTTTCTGCTGGATGAAATCAATAAGCAAATTAAAGGCCAGCTGGCCTTCCCCGTTCCCTATGCTGATATCAAAATCGCCACGCTGGGCGCAAACGCCGGGTTTATCGGCGCGGCCTTGCTTGCAAAACAACTGCTGGAGGAATCCAAATGAAACAATCCATCGCCAGTCTGTACCAGACTATGCCGGACAAGGATATTGAAAACTTTTCAATTTCCGGCTGGGTGCGCACCGTGCGCGATTCCAAAGCCTTTGGTTTTATTGAAATCAACGATGGCACAAGCTTTAAAAATATGCAAATCGTGCTGGAAGACGGCAAAACCGAAGACTTTGCTTCCTCACTGAAGATTACGCTGGGCAGTGCCATCCGCGCAACCGGAACCCTGGTGATGACCCCCGGCATGAAGCAGCCTTTTGAACTCAAAGCACAGGCGGTGGAAGTCGTCGGTATGAGCGACCCGGCCTATCCCCTGCAAAAAAAGCGCCATAGCTTTGAGTACCTGCGTACAATCGCCCATCTGCGGCCCCGCACCAATGCCTATTCGGCGGTGTTTCGCATCCGCTCGCTCACCGCGCAGATCATTCACCAGTTTTTCCACGAGCGTGGCTTTGTGTATGTACATACACCGATCATCACCGCCAGCGACTGCGAAGGCGCAGGCGAGATGTTTCAGGTGACGACGCTGGATGTCAACAGTCCGCCCAAAACCGAGCAAGGCGAGGTAGACTACGCACAGGACTTTTTCAAAAAGCAAGCCAACCTCACCGTCAGCGGGCAGCTGAATGTGGAAACATTCTGCCTGGCGTTTCGCAACGTATACACCTTCGGCCCCACCTTCCGTGCCGAGATCAGCTATACACAGCGGCACGCAGCGGAGTTTTGGATGATCGAGCCGGAAATCGCCTTTGCCGATTTGTTTGACGATATGGCGCTGGCTGAGGAAATGATTAAATACATCATCACCCATGTGATGGAAGAAGCACCCAACGAAATCAACTTCTTAAACAGCTTTGTGGAAAAAGGCTTGATTGAAAAGCTCACCTCGCTGGTAGAAAGCGAGTTCGTACGCTGCACCTATACCGATGCGATCGAGATTTTGCAAAACAGCGGCGCAAAGTTTGAGTATCCCGTAAGCTGGGGTGTGGATCTGCAAACCGAACATGAGCGCTACCTGACCGAGACACACTTTAAAAAGCCGGTTTTCGTGTACAATTATCCAAAAGAGATTAAAGCTTTCTATATGCGCATGAACGACGATCAAAAAACCGTAGCCGCGGTGGATATGCTCGTGCCGGGCGTTGGTGAGCTGATTGGCGGCAGCCAGCGTGAAGAGCGCGAGGATGTGCTAAAACAGCGCATCGCCGACTATCAGCTGGACGAGGAAGCCTATGCCTGGTACTTGGATACCCGGCGCTTTGGCACGGCCCCGCATGCAGGCTTTGGCTTGGGCTTTGAACGGCTGATTATGTACCTCACCGGCATGTCCAACATCCGCGATGTGCTCCCCTTCCCCAGAACCACAGGGAACGCAGAGTTTTAAAGCACGTCAAGGGGTTTAACCCCTAGGGTTGCCCTTACCCCATTATAAAAAGCCGCGCAATGCGCGGCTTTTTGCTGTGATGCATTGAAGTTGCAGCTATGCTTCACTCGTACTGCCGATTTCAAGCAGGTTACCTTCCGGATCGGCGACATAGAAATTACGAATACCGAAGGAAAACGTCGTCGGTTTTCCTGTCGGAAACCGTATATCCAGCTTTGACAGGCGATCATATTCCGCATCCACATCGGCATAGCAGGGCAACCAGAGCGCAATTTCAAATGTCTGATTGATTCCTCTTGGGGGGATATAATCCTCCTTAATTTCTTTGGCAAATGCCTTTCTGCTATACATAAAAAAGGATAAGGCCCCGCTGGCTGTTTCAAACTCCGCAAAATCTCCGCCGTCCCATTGCGTTTGAAAACCCAGTGTATCCCGATAGAAACGAACCATAACGTCCATGTCACCGGCCAATATACAGGCTCCGACTTTGACATTCAGACTATTCAATAGCATCCATCTCCTTTATGGCACAAAGCGTATTCGTCGCATCCACTTGGTAGCTTCATCTATTTTCCTACGGCAAAAACTTGCTGGATTTGATGGTCGCATCAAGCCTGGATTCTACATAGCGCCGCAGCACTTCAAACAGCGTCTTATCTTCAGTGATTTCGGGAACGCCGAGGCCTTGTTTCAGCGTTTGGCGCATCCAGCCTAGCTGCTTGGCGGACAAACGCATCAGCGCGCCTTTGGTGCAGTTTCGGCAGCAAATGCCGCCCTCAATACTATCGAAATACGCGCTCTGTGTGGGCGCAATCTCCTTTTGGCAGTACACGCAGTGGTTCAGGCGCGGGCGGTAGCCGTTATCGGCGGCAAACAGTAACAGAAAGCTGTTGACCACCATCAGGGGACTGGCGCTTTGGTCGTAGCACAGGCGGTGCAGGCTGGCCGTAAGCAGCTCGTATATGGTCTTTGCTTCCTGCTCCGGGTGCGCGGCAGCCTGGGCCAGCTGCAGCATATAGGCCCCGCAGATCATGCGGTAGGCATCCAGCCGCAGGGGATAATACGATTCGCTAATGTTGGCGGAGCTTAGGGTATAGCGGTCCTGATTGCGAAACAACACAAACTCGCCCTGCACAAAATTCTCACTGACGGGCATCAGGCAGCTTTTCGGCCTGCGGCATCCGCGCGAAAGCACATCCACGCGCCCTTTATCGGGCGACAGCAGGGTCAGCATCCGGTCCCGGTCGCGGTAATTGGCAACCCGGAGCACAATGCCTTGCAGCGTTTCAGACGGCATAGTTCCTCTCCATTCAACAGTAGTCTATACCGCATTATACCACAAGCAAAGCCGCAATTGCGGTTGGCATGCAAAGCCTTGGTATGGTATACTCAGGACACTGAGAAGCAGGAGGGATACGCATGAAAACAATCCTCGGCGTACTGTTGCCGGGCGGCGAAACGACGGTTTCAAATCAGTCGCTTTTGGGCAAGCCCCTAGGCGAGCACACTATGGCCGCTATGATCGCCGCAGGCGCGGATGAAAATGCATTTGCACGCGATGAGCTATCCATTAGCGATTTTGACGTGCTACTGTTTGCAGCGGACAATACACCCTGCCTGCAAAGCTTGGATGCTCTGGTGCAGCGCGCGGCCGATGCACCCTGCGCCCTGGTGACCGAAGCGGGCGTTCCGCTGGCGGTTGCCCTGCCCGCGTGCGAGCTGAATGCCTTTGAAGACGACATCACGCTTTCATTACTACTGGAAGCCTATGCCGATACCCTGGCAACCCTGCAAATTACCAGCGCTGAGGACGGCATTGCCGTGACCGATGCAAAAAGCTTCGCGACCGCCTATCGTTGTCTGCGCAAGCGCATTGTCGATACCCACCTTGAAAATGGTGTCATCATACTGGACCCGGACCGTACGGTAATCGAAGCCGATGTGCAAATCGGTGCCGGTACCCTGCTCTACCCGGACAATACCCTGCAAGGGCAAACCACCATCGGCTCCGGCTGCACCCTGTACCCCGGCAGCCGCTTGAAGGACGCTGTTATCGGTGACGAAACCACCGTGGAACACAGCGTGCTGCTCTCTTGCGCGGTCGGCAGCCACACCACCGTAGGGCCGTTTGCCTACCTCCGCCCGCAAACCAAAGTGGGCGACCATTGCCGCATTGGCGATTTTGTTGAGATCAAAAACTCCAATGTTGGCGACGGTACCAAGATCAGCCACCTGACCTATGTTGGCGATGGTGATCTTGGCAAGGATATCAACCTGGGTTGCGGCGTTGTGTTTTCAAACTACGACGGCAAAACCAAAAACCGCACCGTGGTGGACGACCACGCCTTTATCGGTTGCAATGTCAACCTGATCCCCCCGCTGCATATCGGGCAGGAGTCCTACATTGCCGCCGGCAGCACCGTGGACCAGGATGTACCCGCCCAAGCGCTTTATATTGCGCGCGCGCGGGGCACGGTGAAGGAAGGCTGGGTAAAAGCCCGCAAGGAGAAGGGGAAACTGTAAAACATGCACCTGATCGTAGGCCTGGGCAACCCCGGAGATAAATACGACCACACCCGCCACAATGCGGGCTTTGATGTGCTGTCCATTTTGGCAGACACACTGCAAATCAAGACCACCAAACGCAAAGGAAATTCGCTGCTGATGCAAACACAGATCGACGGCGAAACCGTGTTGCTTTGCAAGCCGCAGACCTATATGAACCTGAGCGGCGCAGCGGTACAGGAGCTGATGGCGTTTTATAAGCTATCGCCCGATCAGCTTTTGGTGATCTACGACGATATCGATATCCCTCCGGGCTTTTTACGCATTCGCCGGGGCGGCAGTGCCGGTACGCACAACGGGATGCGCTCCATCCTCGCGTGTATAAATACCGGGGAGTTTGCGCGCCTTCGCGTCGGCATCGGCCAAAACCCCGGCCCGTACGAGCTGGCCGACTGGGTGCTTTCGCACTATCGTACCGCGCAAGAACGGCAAATTGCCTTTGATGCCTACCACAAAGCGGCGGATGCCGCCGTGGAGTGGGTCAAGCACGGCGTAGAAAGCGCTATGCGCAAATACAACACCAAAAAACCCAAGCCGGTACCGCCCGGCGAAACCGGAGACGACGCATGAACGAAGCAATATTCCAATCCTACACAGCGCTGCCCGCGTGGACAGCGCTTTTCAATCAGCTATCCGATCAAGCCTGCCTGAACCTGACGGGCATGACAGACGGTGAAAAACCCTTTTTCGCCGCCGCGCTTGCGCAGGCCTCGGCACGGCCCATACTGCTGGTATCCCCCACGGAACTGACCGCCAAACGGCAGGCGCAGGATTTGCGTCAGTTAGGACTGCAAGCCGCCATGCTGCCAAGCCGCGATGTGCAGTTCAGCCGTGCGGCCTCCAGCCGCGAAAGCACCTGGCAGCGATTACAGGTGCTGACCGATGCTGCCCATGGCCGCGTCCAGGTGCTGTGTGTATCAGCCGAGGCGATGCTCGACCGCTGCCCCAATGCCAAGGCATTCCAAGCCGCGAGCCTGCCCCTGCAAGAAGGCGGCCGTATTGCTCCCGAAAAGCTGATGGCTACGCTGCTTAAGCTTGGCTACGAACGGGTCGCCATGGCCGAAGGCCGCGGGCAGTGTGCCATGCGCGGCGCGATTATCGACGTATTCCCGCCGACCGAACCGGACGCGCTGCGTATTGAGTTTTTCGACGACGAAATTGACAGCATTCGTCACTTTGATGCCGTCAGCCAGCGTTCCATTGAACGCGTCAAGGATGTGCTCATCACCCCGGCATCGGAGTGCATACTCGACGATCCGCAAACCGCTGCCGAGCGCTTTGAAGCCGCCATTCATGAGCACGCAGCCATCGACGGCAAGCTAACCAAGAAGAAAGACTCACTTGGCGCGCTGGACGATTTTTTTGATACCATCGATAACGAGGAAGCCGCCTCGGAACTGGCCGCCGGTGCTCTGATTGACAATGCCGACAAACCGGAAACTCCCTCCCGCGCTAAAAATCATATGGATGACGCAGCGCTGCTGCGCGCCGGGCAATCCATACGCACCGCGCCGATGTGGCTGAACGTGTTGTGTCCGCACACCGACACGGCGGACGCGTATTTGCAGCACCCCATTGTGCTGGTTGATCAGCCCGACCAGATCCAGTCCCGCGCTAAAGCCAAGCACGATGCCTTTCAAACCGAATGGCAGGAGGCTGCGTTACGCGGCGACAGCTTCCCCGCGCAACAGGGCCTGCTTCTGCCCTACGAGGAGCTGCTGACCTCTCTTAAGCGCAACAGCGTGCTGCTGATCAGCGATCTGGCACGCGGGCTTGGTCATTTTGCACCGACCGATGTGCTTTCCTTCCCCTCCGAACCGGTGATGCCCTACAACGGGCGCTTAAGCCCGCTTGCCAAAGACATTCATGCCTGGCAGGCTGATAACTGTGCTATACTGCTGCTCACCGGTGGCGAAGCCCGCGGGCAACGCTTGCTGCGTGCGCTGGAGCAACAAAATGTAACCGCGACCTATGCGGCCACTGCCGATCAGCCACTTGTGCCGGGCAAGGTGCTACTCTTGCCCATTTCGGTTCAAAAAGGCTTTCGCAATCTGGCTGCCAAGCTGTGTGTGGTGTCCGACAGCGATTTATACGGCTCGGCGTATCAGCGCACAAAAAAACACCATGTCTCCGGTGCGCATATCGCCTCGTTTACCGATCTAAAAACCGGCGATTTTGTTGTGCACGAGATGCACGGCATCGGCATTTACGATGGTGTTGTGCAGCTGCAAACCGAAGGCGTGACGCGGGATTATCTGCTGATTCGCTATATGGGCAACGATAAGCTGTATGTGCCCACCGATCAGTTTGACCGCGTGCAGAAGTTTATCGGCGCGGAAAACTCCCCGCCCAAGCTGAACAAGCTGGGCAGCGGTGCCTGGGAAAAGCAGAAAAGCAAAGTGAAGGCAGGACTGAAAGAGCTTGCCTTCAACCTGGCGGAACTCTATGCCCGGCGGCACAAACCCAACGGCTTTGCCTTCAGCCACGATATGCCCTGGCAGCGCGAGTTTGAGGACATGTTCCCCTACGAGCTGACCGAAGACCAACAAAAAAGCGTAGAACAGATTTTCGAGGATATGGAATCCGCCCGCAGCATGGACAGGCTACTCTGCGGCGATGTAGGCTACGGCAAAACCGAGGTCGCTCTGCGCGCTGCGTTCAAGGCCGTGCTGGACAGTAAGCAGGTCGCCATCCTCGCCCCCACCACCATTTTGGTGCAGCAGCACTACAACACCATGAAAAAACGCTTCGCGGGCTTCCCCGTCACCTGCGAAATGCTCAGCCGCTTCCGCACCCCCAAGGAACAGCGCGAGATTATTGCCAAGCTGAAAGAGGGCAAAATCGACGTGATCGTCGGTACACACCGCCTGCTCAGCAAAGAATTGCAATTTAAAGATCTGGGTCTGTTGATTATCGACGAGGAACATCGCTTCGGTGTCGCCCACAAGGAAAGCATCAAACATATGAAAACCAAGGTAGATGTGCTTACCTTATCCGCTACACCCATTCCGCGTACCCTGCACATGAGCCTGACCGGCATACGCGATATGAGCATACTGGAAACCCCGCCCGAAGAGCGCATGCCCGTGAAAACCTATGTGACGCCGTATGATGATTCCATCGTCGCCAACGCCATCCGCCACGAAATGGCGCGCGGCGGGCAGGTATATTTCCTGTACAACCGCGTACGCTCGATTGAGAAAATGTATGCGCGCCTGCAAGCGCTGGTACCGGAGGCCCGCATCGCCGTGGCCCACGGGCAAATGCGGGAAAATGCGCTGGAAGATGTGATGCTGGACTTTTATGCCGGGTCGTACGATGTACTGCTCTGCTCCACCATCATCGAAAGCGGACTGGATGTACCCGAAGCTAACACCCTGATTGTGTTCGATGCCGACCGCTTCGGCCTGTCGCAGCTCTACCAGCTGCGTGGACGCGTAGGCCGGTCCAGCCGCCAGGCCTTTGCCTATTTAACCGTACGCCGGGACAAGCTTTTATCCGAAGCCGCTGAAAAACGTTTAACCGCCATTCGTGAATTTACGGAGTTTGGCGCAGGATACCGTATTGCCATGCGCGATTTGGAAATCCGTGGCGCTGGCGATGTGCTGGGTCCCCAGCAAAGCGGGCAGCTGTCGGCTGTGGGGTACGATATGTATGTCAAGCTCATTGAGCAGGCTGTACACGAGGTGCAAGGCATTAAGGACACCCCGGAACTGGATACCCGTATCGAGCTTTCGCTGGATGCCTATCTGCCCGACACCCTGGTGCAGGACGAACGCCTGCGCGTGGAAGTGTACAAGCGCATTGCCATGATTGAGGATGAGGATTCCAAACTGGATGTGGAAGCCGAGCTGATTGACCGCTTTGGCGATATCCCTGAACCTGTGGAAACGCTGATACTGGTCGCGCGCCTGCGCGCAGTCACCCGGCGGCTGGGCATTAACCATCTGTTCCTACGTGCCGACGGTATCCACATGCGGCTGGACCCCAAATTCATCACCGATACCATGGCCCTGTTCACTGCCGCCACCGAAACCGACAAGCGCATCTCCTTCAGCCACCGTATGCCGCCGGAAATGATTCTGAAACAGCGCAGCCTGGAACCGTTTGCCGCCCTGGAGCTCGCCATCAAAATTCTTACCCAGGTCGACAAGCGCTTGGAAACGGTGAGTGTGCAGCCTGAACCCAAAGAACCAACGAACGCCTGATATAGTGTAGCAATACAACAGGCTTTCCTCCGCATATCGCAATAAAGCAAAGAAGCAGCCATCAAGCTGCTTCTTTTTTATACACCGGATATCCCTTTAGCGTTCCTCCGCCAGGATACGATAGCACCGATCCTCGAAGGTCTTTTGTAAGCTCTCAGACACATAGGTACCGCTCCTGAAAAAACGGAACCCGCATTTCTCGATCACACGGCGCGACTGGCTATTCTCTGCAAAGTGACAGCAAACCAGCGCATCAAGCTTCAAGGTTTCAAAACTGTATTGGATTAGCGCACGCACGGCTTCCGGCATCAGGCCCTGGCCCCAGTAGGCTTTGGAGAGCACATACCCCATTTCGCGCATGCGACAGCGGGGAAAGTGCTCCGCATCCGTTTTCGATGCCGGATGCAGCCCGATCGTGCCGATCATCTTGCCATCAGCCTTATGAACGATGGCCAATACCTCCCGCTTCTTCACCATCGACTGTAGAATGACAGCCGATTCCTCCATGGACTGATGGTGCTTCCACCCCGCCATTTCACCCACGCCCGGCACAGAGGCATAGGCATAAAAATCCGCAAGATCGTCCAGCGCGAGCGGGCGCAGAACCAACCTATCTGTGTTGATTTGAATCGCCGATACATCCACGGGAGTGTCCATACAGTGTACCTCGCAGTTTGATTTCATTCGATAGACAGTGTTTCTTGATTCCATACCCGTTTCCCTGCCGCGCAGGCGGCCACCGACTAGGGAATGTGCACCGCAGGCGACCGCGCACCCACATCTAGCGCTTGTAAAACCGAACATTCGTTTGTATAATTATAGGGAACGTTTGTTCTCTTTTATCGTTTCTGCATTTTGCTGTGGAAGAGGTTTTTTCTATGAGCCGTGTGGTACTGCATGCCGACCTGAACAATTTTTACGCCTCTGTGGCGTGCCTGGAACGCCCGGAACTGCGTGAGGTTCCCGTGGCCGTCTGCGGCGATCCGGAACTTAGGCACGGCATTGTGCTGGCCAAAAACATGGTTGCCAAGCGCCAGGGCGTGATTACCGGGCAGGCCATATGGCAGGCCAGGCAAAGCTGCCCGAACCTGCAAGCCATTAGCCCGAATTTCGAAACAGTGCTCAAATACAGCCAGACCGTGCGGGGGATTTTCTCCCGCTATACCAACCGCGTACAGCCCTTCGGCGTGGACGAGGCCTGGCTGGATGTAAGCGGGCCACGCGTGGAAATTCGCGACGGGCTTTCCATTGCCAACCACCTGCGCCATGCCGTGCGGGAGGAAACGGGCCTGACCATCAGCGTGGGGGTCGGCGATAACCGTATCTTCGCCAAGCTCGGCAGCGACCTGAAAAAGCCCGACGGCGTCAGTGTCGTCTGCAACGAAAACCGCGCCAGTGTACTGGACCCGCTGCCGGTGAACGCGCTATTGTTCATCGGCCGGGCCACATCCCGCAAGCTGAACAATATCGGTATCTACACCGTGGGACAGCTGGCCGCTGTGGACCCTACTGCCCTAAAAGCCATGTTTGGCAAACCAGGGCTCATGCTCTCAGGATTTGCCCGGGGGGACGATGCCGCCGCGGTGATCGCCGAGGACACGCCCGTGAAAATGAAAAGCGTGGGCAACTCCATTACCACCGCGCACGATATCATCACGGTTTACGATTTGCGCATTACCCTGTACGGCCTGTGCGAAAGCGTGGCCTCGCGCATGCGCAAGCACGGGTTTACCGGGCGCGTGGTGCAGGTATCCATCCGCGATGCCAAAACGCTGGACTGGTTTCAGCGGCAGCAAACCCTTTCCTTTGAAACCGATTGCAGCATTGATCTTTTTGAGTCCGCCTACGGTCTGGTGCTGGAAAACTGGCAGGAAGGCACGCCCCTGCGCTCCCTGGGTGTCAGCGTCAGCCGCCTGTCCCCCGCCGGTAAGCTATTGCAGCTTTCCTTCCTGCCAGAGGATGCCGCTCGCCAGAGGCGACAGATTCTTGAATACACCATCGACGGTATCCGCAAACGCTACGGCTACTTTGCCATCCAGCGCGCCATCATGCACTACGACCGGGCGCTTGGGCGCATCAACCCGGAGGATGAACACATCGTCCACCCCGAGCCCTATTTTAAATAACGTGCAGGGTTGTGCATGCTTGCTTCCTCCTGTTATAATAGCCAAAACAAAAGCTTTGGAGGCCACTAATGAAACGATTGCTTATCGTCTGTATTCTATTGACGCTTGTTTTGTGCGTCCCTTCCGCTTCCGCGCAGGTACAGTGGCGGCTGGAGCTCAATGCCGCGTTTTCAATGCTGGAAGAAGGCAACCCGTTTCTTGCGCGCTACAACGAGCTGGCCGGCGCGCAAATAGAAGCGCGCTTTCCGCTGGGACTTCCGTATATGTTTGGCGGCCGGGATGAAGATAATCTGCTCTTACCATGGTATGCTCTGGAGACCACAAAGAACTTTGTCAAAGGTCAAAAATACCTGTATGGCTTTGACTGCAACGGCTTTACCAATTGGATTAACTTTCAATCCGGCAAGCCCCAGCACGGGCCGCTGGACCAAATGATTGCAAACCGCGGCCTGTACAAGGAAAACCAGCTGAAACTAAAAGAAGTCCCCGTAGATGAACTCCATAACACGCTCGCGGTCGGCGACTTTCTGGTTACCAGCGCTGGCGGCTATCATATCATGATGTACATCGGCACCTTGGCCGATTATGGCTATACGGCAAAATCCGCACCTGAGCTTGCCGACTACCTGCAATACCCCCTGGTGGTGCACTGCGGCCTGTGTCCGCCCTATGCACAGCGCTACCAGGATTACATTGATGAAAACGGCCTGGACTGCCTCACTACCGACGGCGGCGTGGCTGTCGCGATTGTCGGTGTGCCCCAGCATGATACCCCACATCACCTGTTTACACAGAATTATGATCATTACTATTTTGATCTGGACGGCTATTTTCTGAGGGACTATGACTTAGCTGAGACATCGGCGTATGTGTGGTTTCGAATGGACTAAGCACAAAGTTACCTTATTCCGTTTACGGATAGCGACATAAAAAAGAAGGAGCCTTGCGGCTCCTTCTTTATCGTGTTAATGAGTCTTACTCAACATCCTGCAGGGCTTCGTAACCCTCTTCGCCGGTACGGACTTTGATTACATTCTCTACGTCGTAAACGAAGATCTTGCCATCGCCGATGTGGCCGGTGTACAGGGCGGTCTTCGCCGCTTCGATTACAGTGCGCACGGGGATTTTGCAAACCACGAGCTCGACCTGAATCTTGGGCAGGAGATTGGTTTCCATTTCGACGCCACGGTAGTATTCCGGACGACCCTTCTGCATGCCGCAGCCCAGAACCTGGGTCACTGTCATGCCGGTCACGCCGATTTCGTCCATCGCTGCCTTGAGGGCTTCGAACTTGGACTGCTTGGTGATGATCACAACATTGGTCATCTTCTTGCCGTCGGCCGCAGTGTCGTCGACAACTTTCTTTTCCTTGGAAACCATGACAGGAACAGCCTTCTCCACGGGAGCGGCTTCCTGCGGGATATCCACTTCGTCACCCAGAGGGATTTCGCCACGGCTCATGGGGAGCATGAAGTCCGCATAAGCGCTGGCCAGGCCGTGCTCTTCGATATCCAAACCACGGATTTCTTCTGCAGCAGTCACGCGCAGGCCGATGGTATGTTTGATCAAAAGGAATACGATGGTCATGGTCACGGCAACCCACGCTGCGATAGCCACAACACCGGTGGCCTGCACGCCCAGAAGGCTCCAGCCGCCGCCGTAGAACACGCCGCCGTCAGTTGCGAAGAAGCCAACCAACAGTGTGCCCAGTGCGCCGCAGATACCGTGAACAGCAACCGCGCCAACCGGATCGTCGATCTTGAGGACTTTGTCCAGCAATTCTACGCCGAACACTACGGCGAAACCAGCGATGATACCAATCATCAGAGCGCCGAAGGGATTGACCGACGCACAGCCCGCGGTGATGGCAACCAGGCCGGCCAACGCGCCGTTGAGGGTCATGGATACGTCAGGCTTCTTATAACGGAACCAGGTAAACAGCATCGTGGTACAAGCTGCCGCTGCCGCCGCCAGGTTGGTGGTCATAAAGATGGAACCAATCGCCGTGGTGTTGTCACCGGTTGCAGAAAGCGTGGAACCGGGGTTGAATCCGAACCAGCCAAACCACAGCAGGAACACGCCCAGGGCACCCAGCGTAATGCTGTGGCCGAGGATGGCGCGGGGCTTCTTGTCTTTGCCGTACTTGCCAATGCGGGGCCCAAGGATGATTGCGCCGACCAGACCGGCGACACCACCGACCATGTGCACAACCGTGGAACCTGCAAAGTCGATGTAACCCATCTGGAACAGCCAGCCGTCGGCATTCCAAACCCAGCCGCCGGAGATCGGGTACACAATGGCACTAATGATCAGTGAGTATAAACAATAGCTGACAAACTTGGTACGTTCTGCCATCGCGCCGCTGACGATGGTGGCTGCCGTCGCTGCGAACACGGTTTGGAACATCAGGAAAGTGAACATGTTCGGGTCTGATGAAGATGCGTTAGCAACAAACAGGTCGATAGCGCCGACAAACCCGTTGCTCTGGCCGAACATCAGCGAGTAACCGATGATCCAGTAAACGACTGCGCCGATGGAGAAATCCATCAGGTTCTTCATGATGATGTTACCGGCGTTTTTGGCGCGGGTGAAGCCTGCCTCTACCATGGCAAAGCCTGCCTGCATCAGGAAGACCAGCGCTGTGGCGAACAGCACCCATACAGTATCAACCGCCGAAACCAGAGATGCGATATTCGTCGCCTGAGTCGCTACCTCGGCTGCTACATCCGTAGCCATTGTTACGAGCAAATGCATTGTCTCTCCTCCTTGATTTTCAATATAAAAAACCAAGCCTATCATGCACTCGTCTTTGAGCGATGACCGGTGACGGTTGGGCATTGCCCAAGGCCGAACACATGACGGCTTGTTTTTTATCGATTAGGGTTGAGCGTCACATCCTTGTGGGCTCAATGCGGATTGTATCCGCCGGTTTAATAGAACAGGATGTCCTGATAGGTGGGCAGCGGCCAGTATTTCTTGGCTACGATGCTCTCCAGTGCGTCGCCGTGACTGCGTACCTCATTCATGGCGGCGATCAGGGTCTGATTAGAATACTTTGCCTGGTCCAGCACATCGATGGATTCATCCTGACCGGCAATGGCTTTGTCCAGTGCATCCAGCGCGACGGACAGCGCCTTGGTATGCTCGCCGAGCTTTGAAAGCAGTGCGGTTTCAGCATCCACGGAAATGGAATCGGAAACGCTTTGCTTGGCCAGGGCGGTTTTGGCAACTTCCTTGCTGTAGGTAATCGCCGCCGGGAGAATCAGCGTGTGTGCCATGTTGGACATGCACATCGCCTCAATGTTGATGACTTTGATGTACTTCTCCAGCCGGATTTCATAGCGGCTGTGCATTTCCGTTTCAGAGAAAATGCCGTGCTTGGTAAAGAGCGCGATGTTTTTCTCATGAATGTAGTAGGGGGTGGCATCCACAGTGGAGCGAAGGTTTAGCAGCCCGCGCTTTTCGGCTTCTTCAACCCATTCAGGCGCATAGTTGTTGCCATTGAAGATGATGCGCTTGTGCTCGCTGAGCACGCGGCGAATGAGATCGTTGAGCGCCGTTGTGAAATCGTCGGCTTTTTCCAGCTCATCTGCAAACTGGCAAAGGCTTTCGGCAAGGGCAGTGGTCAGGTTCGTGTTCGGGCCGGAGATGGACTGCGAGGAGCCAAGGCTGCGGAACTCGAACTTGTTGCCTGTGAACGCAAACGGCGAGGTGCGGTTGCGGTCGGTGTTATCTTTGGGGAAGGCCGGTAGTACATCCACGCCCAGCAGCATGCTTTCACGCTCGTGGCAGTCGTACGCGCACTCGCTGACGATGGAATCAATCACGGCCGTCAGCTCATCGCCAAGGAACATGGAAATGATGGCCGGCGGGGCTTCATTAGCGCCCAAGCGGTGGTCATTGCCAGCAGACGCGATGGAGACGCGGAGCAGATCTTGATAATTGTCCACTGACTGGATTACCGCGGCCAGGAACAACAGGAACTGCGCATTTTCGTTGGGGGTGTCGCCCGGATCCAGCAGGTTCATGCCGGTATCGGTGGACAGGGAATAGTTGTTGTGCTTGCCCGAGCCGTTGACGCCCGCAAAGGGTTTCTCATGCAGCAGGCAGGTCAGGCCGTGCTTGTCGGCAACGCGCTTCATGACTTCCATGGCCAGCTGGTTGTGGTCGGCGCCGACGTTTACAATGGTGAACACCGGGGCCATTTCGTGCTGGGCGGGAGCCACTTCGTTATGCTCGGTCTTGCTGTACACGCCAAGCTTCCACAGCTCTTCGTTCAGCTCTTTCATGAAGCCGGATACGCGGGTACGAATCGCGCCGAAGTAGTGATCTTCCAGTTCCTGACCTTTGGAGGACGGTGCGCCAAACAGCGTACGGCCGGTGGTGATCAGGTCAGGACGTTTTTTAAAGTCTTCTTTATCGATCAGGAAGTATTCCTGTTCGGGGCCAGTTGTGGGATATACGCGCTTCACATCTTCGTTGCCAAAGAATTTCAGCACGCGCAGCGCCTGCTTGTTAAGGGCCTGCATGGAGCGCAGCAGCGGGGTTTTCTTATCCAGCGCTTCGCCGCCGTAGCTGCAAAACGCAGTGGGGATGCACAAGCTGCCATCTTTAATGAAGGCGTAGCTGGTGGGGTCCCACGCAGTATAGCCGCGAGCTTCGAACGTTGCACGAATGCCGCCGCTGGGGAAGGAGCTTGCATCCGGTTCGCCCTGGACGAGCTCTTTGCCTGAGAATTCCATAATGACGCTGCCGTCGCCCTTGGGCTTGATGAAAGAATCGTGTTTTTCGGCAGTAATGCCGGTCATCGGCTGGAACCAGTGCGTGTAATGGGTCGCACCCATTTCCATGGCCCAGTCTTTCATCGCGTTGGCAACAACGCCCGCGATTTCCGGATCAAGCGATTGCCCCCCCTCGATGGTACGTTTGAGGGCTTTGTAGGTTTCTTTGGGGAGACGTTTCTGCATTACTGCATCATTGAATACACTTTCCCCGAACCGTTCGCATGAGTTCATCACGTAGCGATACCTCCTGATATGATGGATTGCAGCCTGCGCTGCAGAGAATAAACAAAAACGACACCGATGGACACACAAAAGAATCCTCAGCGCCGTTGCTGTATATAGCGGAGTATACCGTAGACCTTACAAGGTGTCAAGATAAAGTTTGTACTTTGCTTGTACTTACCGCCCACACTCTGCGGGCCTATTGGCCCGGAGCATCGGTAATCTGCGGCAGGTTGATATAGGGTAAAAACAGCAGACCGCCTTTGACGACAACGCGGGATAGCAGCGACTGCAAATCTTCCTGTGCCATATGAATCAGGTCCGTGGCTGTTTCCGTAGCAAAGGAAACGGGGGTCCACTTCGCATCGGTTGCGCCAGAAAGTGAAAGCGTAACCGTTTGGGCCATCGCACTGCCGGAGATTGTCAGCGTCATATCCGCCGTAGTCGGCGAGGTTTTGGTGGCGCGGGTGGCCAGCTTCATATCCAGAGCGATGTTCGTTTCCGGAATCACGGCATAGGCGGAAGCATCTTCACCGTCCGGGATCGGTGCAGGCGATAGTGTAAACTGTATGGTTTCATACTGCGTTTCATAGCTGTTTAGGTCTTTGGTGGTTTTTGATTGCGTGCTCAGCGTAAACGCCGCCCAGTAGATGGGCGCAGGGCTCCCGTCGGCTTGCTTGTTCTTCATCAAAATGGTGCCACGGTTCACGGTTTCCTCGTCAGCAGGCATGCTGTCGTCAAAGCTAAGCTCCATATAGCTGTCGGCGCTTTCAAGCCCCAACACATTATGGAAGGGCACATCCACCCCATCCTGCGAGCGGGTATAGGTCAACGTGGACGATCCGGTCACGCTGTCATACAGCGGCATGATAATCTGTGTTTTGTCCATTTCGTCTTCCCAGCTTGCCACACGGTTGATAACCAGGTCGCCTTCCAGCGGCAGCCCATCCACCGCATACATATAGTAAGGAATCAAATCAGGCTCCAGGTACAGCGCCGCCTGTTGGTCATTGAGCATAACCGATACAGCTGTCAGCAGTTTTTCATCGCCCAGCAGATCGGTAATTAGCTGTTTCAGCTTTGCTTTTACAGCCTCCGGCGGAATGCGATAGGTCGCCTCCATGGCCGGTATCTCGTTATCCAGCTCCACCGTGTCGATGGTTTGGCGATGTTCTTCCAGCCAGAAATCAATATCTGTCATCATCGCCTGCAGCGATGCATCCATGGTGGCCGACTTTGCGCTGATCAAGCCCGTTGTCATGCCGGAGATAAATGAAAACAACCCCGGAAGCTGGCCTGTCGCCTGTTCAAGCTGGGAAAGGGTCTGCATGTCGCCCTGCACTCCGATGGAGGTAAGCAGCGGCTGTAGTATCTCATTGCTGACCAAATACCATTGGTCATCCAGAAGCGAGCTTTGCAAATATAGCGCCCCGTCCTGCATGGACAGGTCGATATTGCCTTGCTGATACTCGCCATTGTTGAGCAGCAAAGACAAGCGCGACTGCGCAGGCTGCTCTGCGCCGCCCGCCAGCTGTATGTAGCGAACATCCATAACGATGGGCATGATGGTGGAGATAGCGTCACTCTCCCGGCCTTCCACAGCATCGGCTGTCAGGGTCAGCGTGCCCTCAAAGCCGCTGCCGAAATCCAGTTGCTTTGCCAGCTTCTGCAGTACCGTTAAATGCACATCCTCTGCTGTTTGCGCAGCTGCCGTGCCGGCGCACAGGAGCAGTACCAACCCAAGGGCTATGATACGCTTCACCATTGTTTTCATGCTGTTCCTCCCGGCGGCAAGCCGCCTATCTGCTTTCCCGGTTTTGCACTTGACCGGGTTTATATTCATCCTGCCATCCCAAAGTGGGTGATGGCATACTCTCTTTGGGAAATTCTACCCTTTTTTGCGCCGCTTGTCTATCTACGCATACTAATCCAGCATTTCAAGGAATATGGCGTAGTCCGACTCCTGCATCCCATCGGCTAACAATCCCGCATCTTCTGCCGGAAGATTGAGCATGGCAAGCACCAGATTACCGGCCAACCGCTGCCCCGCTTCGTTGAACATGCTTTGATGGACACTTGTTTGAATGTTGTCCATGTTCACGCTGATGATCTCATCCGGAATGTCATACGCGTACAGTCCGATCGGCGGCGAGCCGACCAGGTACTCCATGTCCTCTGTCTGCCGATGTTCCAGCGCCTCCAGCAGAGGTTCTACATCCAAATCAGGCACCGGGGCATCCGTTGGCATATGATAGGCATCTGCAACCTCAGAATCCACGTCGTCGCCTTGTTCGGGCTGCGGCGCCTGTTCAAAATGAAGATCCAGTGCGGTGATCACGTTCCGGTTGATTGTCTGCTGATAGCTTAGATCGCCGGTCAGCAGCGCACTCGTCTCCCCCGCCTGCAAACTACAGTCCACGGTGACATCCGTAATGCGTTTATCCATATCCTTACTGTTGTCTGTACCGCCGGTTTGGCGTGATATGCTGCCCTGGCAGGTGGATGCGCTGCCGGGTGTGCCGGACAGATCAATAGTCAGGGTGCTTTTCTCATTGCGCCCGCCGCGCCGCAGATTAGTCGTTGTTTCACATGCCAGCGTATAGGCATCTGCGCTTTGGGTTTGCTCCAGAATTGCATCAATATTGCGGGTATCCCGCCTGCCTTCATTGCGTGACACACGGTAGAGAAAGGTTTGGGTTTTAAGGTCCGGTGTAAACGCCCATTGCCACTTCAGCGAGCGGCGGTCGCCATCGGGATATTGAATCGTTCCCCGTATGTAAAGGCAAATATCATTGCCGTCCTCATCCTTATACAGCGCAACGGTAAACCTGCGCTCAAAGGTAACCTGAGCAAGCTCTTCCCGGTACTCCGCATCCATCCCGCAAGAGATGACTTTGCGCAGGTCTGGTGCCAGGGCTTGGCATTGTTCCGTTGTCAGCTTGGCGACATAGCTGAAACGGCCTGTGCCGATATCTTCAATCTTATATCGGACTTTGTTTTCTTCCGTCAGGGGTACGGTTTGGTCGGTTAGAGTCTGGTACAGGGGTTTTAGCTCCTCTACAGCCGAAAGCATGTCAAACGCTTCCTCCACATCGGAGGTATTGGGGTCCTTGCTGTTCTCGTCCACTACCTCGACTTCCTCTTGGGATACCAGCAGCGTATCCATCGGCGAGGCGTTGGTGGAAAACAGCATGCGGTTTGGCAGCAGCGAGCTTTGCACCAGATACGCGCCGCCCGTATGGCGCTCGGTGATTTCAAACAACGGGGCTCCGGCCATGGTAAGCCTGAAACCTGTAGCGGCATCGTCCGGAGTTTCGTCAACAAACAGATCCAGCTGTGTATGCTTGAGCACGCGATTGATGAGGTCCAGCCGAATGTCATCAAACGGCATCAGCGTGTTGACCGTAAGTTTCACGCTGGTTTTAACAGCGCCCTTGCCGTGGAACACGGGGCCGAGCGCGTTTTCCAGAGATGCAAGCGACGCAGTGGCCGCCGTTGTAAGGCATAGAAGGAAGCATAATACTATCACCGGGATTGCGCGTTTCATGGACTCTCCTTTGTTAGTACATCGCGGAGCAGTTCTTTCTGCCCCTGGGTCGTCATAATCGTGTTCAGGTGTTTTCGAATGTCCGATGCGCCGTGAATACCGCGTATATAATGCCCGATATGGGTGCGCATTTGCAGCAAGGCAAGCCTTTCGCCTTTGAAGGCTTTCAGTCGGTCGATATGTTCTTCCATCACCTGCAGTCGCTCGGCAACATCGGGTTTACGAACCGGTTTGCCTTGCATAGCATCGTTAATTTCGCGAAACAGCCAGGGATTGCCCATCGCGCCGCGCCCTACGAGCAAACCGTCGCAGCCGGTTTCCGCCAGTGCGCTTACAGCGTCCTCCGCCGAGAAAACATCGCCATTATAGAGCACGGGAATGCGTACCTGCTGCTTGATAGCAGCCACCGCCTGGCGGTCAGCCGTACCGGAAAACATCTGCTCCCGCGTACGCCCGTGAATGCATACCCATTGCAGCCCGATTGCCTGGGCGGCCTGGGTAAGCTCCAGCGCGGTCAAGCTTTGGTCGTCGTAACCCAGACGCATTTTCACCGTAACCGGCAAATAGGTCGCGGCTTTGACCGCTTCCATTAGCTTGATTGCAAGCGCCGGGGTTTTCATCAACGCACTGCCTTCGCCTGAGGATGTCACCTTGCGCGCCGGACAGCCCATGTTGATATCAATGCTGGCAAAGCGCTGCAACTGCGTTGCCCGCGCTGCGGCCTCCTGCAATACGTGCGGGTCCTTGCCAAACAGCTGAATGGCGGTGTTGTTCTCCTCCGGCGCCAGCGACATCAGGTGATGGTACACAGGATTATCATCCTTTGCGTACATCCAGCCGATTGCGCTGACCATTTCAGTACAGGTATAGTCCGCACCCATGCGGCTGCACAGCCCGCGGGTCACCCGATCCGAAAGACCAGCCATCGGCGCAGTGCCGATGATTGCTTTAGTCATGATTGGCCTGCGGGAAGATTGCCACCCGGCCAACGGTATCGCTGTAGGGCAGTAGGGTCAGCTCGTAGGCATCGCCCATGCGCAATCCCTGCGGCGGCGAGGGGATGCGGCCATCCTTCACAGTCCAGCCGGGAGCCGAGCAGGCCTCCACGCGTACGCTAGGCGCACCGTCCACCATTGATAGCACCGGTTTGAAACTATCACTAAGAGCATACTGCCAGGCATCATCAGCCTCCGGCAGCGGCAGGGCCATCAAGCGGGAACGATAAAACACGCTCGTAGCGTTGCGGTGCCCGGTTTTGCTGTAGGGCTTGCAGCTTAAGTCCAGCACAATCCGGTCGCCGGAAGCAAACGTGCGCTTGACCGTATACATCGTGCCGCACTCCACCACCTTGGGTTTGTCTCCGCTGACGGAGATACGGGCGCTGTCGGCATAGCCCGGAATACGAATGGAGAGGGCAAATACCACAGGTTTTTTGGCCTCTACCTTAAACACAAGATTGCCGTCTGCGTTGGTGCTCATAGCCACGCGCACCGGCACGCCGTTCATGCGGGTCAGGCATACGCTGTCATACGGCAGCAGCATGGAAAGTTCCGTTTCGCCCTTGACCATCCATACGGAGCGGCGCACCGAGGTCATGGCGCGCAAAAGCAATCCCACCTCGGCGCGGCTTGGCGGGTCGGCCACGCAGCTGGCTTCGTTGGCTTCGCGGTTTACGGGCTGCAGCTTATATACGCCGTCCTTGGCAAAGATATTGGCAAATGCATTGTCTACGATACGCTCCATACGCTCGGCCACGGCCAGCTCGCCGCCGGCTGCCAGCAAATCGTGCAGGGCTTCCAGCGTTGCACATATGGTTGGCAAATCCGTTGCAGCAGAAGGCTCGCGCCCGGCCAGGTAGGGCTGGGCGGTAAAAATGCCGCTAGGCATGCCGTGGAAGCGATCCAGCGAGTTAAGGCCCGCTTGAGAGGCGCTTGCATCCCGCGCAGAGCCGGAATACATGGCAAACAGCGCCGTCAGCGCCAGGGCATCGGCGATCATCTTGCCGGTTCCCAGCATTTTCATCCGGCGGAAATATTTTGATGTATCATCCTTGGCATCGTCTGGCACCGGCTCCGGGGTAAAGGCCTTTAAAAACGGAAATGAGTGAAACAAGCCCGCCACATCCGGCACCTGCGAGCGGATCATTTCCATAATATCCAATAAAAAATTCTGTCCCGTGCGCCGAAACAGCTCCTGGGCGCAGCGCATAGCATCTGCAGCCACGGGCATCAGCGCATATTCACCGATGTCCGGCAGTTTTGCCGCTAGAGCTTTCATCGCCTGCAGACATTTGACCAGCGCTTCCTTATCCTTATCCGCTACGGCGGTCATGATTGCCGCACGCAGCGCCGGAACAAACGCCGGCAGGCTTTCAGGCAGCGTATCGGCCAGTTCTTTGATCGGCGGAAGCGGGGGCAGCGTGGTATACTCGCCAAGCTTGGAAGCAAGCACGGCGTCCAGCGGTAAAACGGCATCCGGATTGGTCAGATTCAGCACCTTGTCCGTCAGTGTGCGCAGGCTGCCTTCTGCGTGTACGGCAGCATCCGGCAATGCGACATACGCTGGATCCACC
Source organism: Candidatus Limiplasma sp. (assembly GCA_963678055.1). Classification (GTDB taxonomy): domain Bacteria; phylum Bacillota; class Clostridia; order Christensenellales; family Aristaeellaceae; genus CAXXOK01. The sequence goes on along the minus strand of OY782679.1, from coordinate 1,069,694 downwards.
AGCGGCGGGCGGCAATATTGTTGATAACTTGGCATCAGACGGTTTCCTCATGATTTCTTTACTTTGCTTACTACCATATTATACGTTGTTTTACGGGTGCGTCAAGGCGTGTCATGGCCGGATACCAGCCGATTGACACCGGCACCGGAAAATGCTATTCTGCCCATGCATGGTAAGGCGGCTAAACGATTGCATGGCGTGCCATGAGGAAAGTCCGAGCATCACAGGGCAGGGTGCCGGTTAACGGCCGGTGAAGGCGACTTCAAGGAAAGTGCAACAGAAACAAACCGCCCTAAACGCCGGGTTCACCTTCGGGGGAATCTATGCGTTTAAGGTAAGGATGGAAAGGCGAGGTAAGAGCTCACCCGCGCCCCGGCGACGGAGGCGCGATGTAAACCCCACCTGATGCAAGATCCGATCTGAGGCAATGCGGCGGCCCGCCGGGCCTCTAAAGTGATCGCTACACCGCAGTGGTAACACTGCGGGCAGACAGATGATCGTTCAACGACAGAACTCGGCTTACGACCGCGCTTACCACATGTATGAAAAACGGACTGCAGCTTTGCAGTCCGTTTTTCTCGTCTTACTTTCCCGGTTACGGATACACGTTTGTTATCGGGTCGGGCCATACCCCGTCAATCGTAATCAGATACGGAGCGCCCATCCACTCTCCCTCTTTCATCAACACAACATACGCATCGTATGTCGGATTAATTAGGGTATTGTTCTGTCCGTCTTCACCAAACCAAACGGTTGCCACATTGCTTCCGTTATTAGAAATATTCAGTAAATCCTTGAGCACGTATCCCATGTATTCGTCCCCGTTGCCTGTTGTTACAACCTGCGGCTCCATCACATCCCAAATCGTATCGTAGGCAAGCTCGTAATTGTCTGCGATATTCATCGTCCATGCCGGACCGAAGTCCCTGGGCTCTACCCATTCCCCATTGTCTTGCGAGTCATCGTTGGCTGCTTCAATGACTTTGCCTTCGGTCGCAAATTCTTCAAAAGTGATGTACTCATAGCTGGCGAGCGTCATTGTTTCTTGTTGTGCAACGCTCAGGCAAAGCTGCCACGACTCGGACCGATAGTTTGGTTCGTTGAACGATTGGAACATATCCAGATTCAGATAGGCAACATTGTCTTCCTCCCCGTCTTTCCACATCGCAGCTTGCAGCACACCGTCCGGATTCACCGCAACAAATAGATGGTGCCACATACCCGGTTCCACGCGGAAATCACCATCAAATGCTTGTTGATAATTTTTTTCCAATAAGCTAAGGTACGGTTCATTCTGATCGCCGATTTCAATCCACAGGCCGAAATTCGCCCATAACGAAAAATTGAAATTCGTTCCCGACGGTTTGAACATGACATGTGCCGCCTGCTTGTGGTCCTTAGTTCCTTCAACAGTCAACCGGTGTTCAAAGGCCATCTGCGGATTGGACATTCCTTCCGCTTCGAAGCTAACCCCTTCATCCGAAGTCGATATGATGACATGATGGTTATCCGGGTCATCCAGGTTGAAGCTCACTCCGTTATCAGCAATCAGATCCTGCGTTAATACGTCATACGTCGATTGCCAGTTCGCTATTACAGTGCTGATCACGCACGCTTCTTCCCAGGGAATGGCGAAAAAGCGAAATACCTGTGCAATAGGGTATTCAGACAGCCCATCATCGGACAGCAGGTACGGATCGCCCAAAAACTCTCCGTTGCGCTGGTATACGACAAACGCCTCATAGGTCCTTCGCACGATTACGCTTTTTGCATTATCGTTTCTGAACGTCACTGTTGCCATGTCCCATCCGTTACCCGAGTAATTCATCAGGTCGGCAAGGTTATATCCCATAAAGGTATCCCCCGCAGCCTCAATATGCTGGAGCTCAACATCCATCCACACCGTATCACTCATGACGTCGAAGCCGTCGGCAATATCGAACGTCCAAGAGGGACCGTAGTCTATATCCATTTGCGTATCGCTTTTTTGGTTTGCGTCAGTTTGATTTGCGTTGGATTGGTTTGTATTGGATTGGTTTGCGCCCAAATCAAGCGACCGGTAATCCATTACGAAGTTGGAAAACGTCAAATACTCATAGTTGCTGATGATAAAGGTCGCATTCCCCTGTACGCCCAGGCTTGCTTCCCATGATTGGTTTTCAAACACGCCTTTGCCAAACGCCGAACCGATATCCACATACCCACCAGCCAGATTGCTTTGTTCCTCTTCCAGCCAGATCGCAACCTGCATCACTCCATCCCAGCGCATAGCAAGCAGCGCATGGTACCATTTGCCGGGTTGCAGGAACAGATGTCCGCTTAACGGCTCCATGTATTCGCCAAAGTTTACAAACGCCAGTGGCTCGTTATTTTCGCCGATCGTGATGCCTGCGCTGCCCTGTGCAAACAGCATGATGCCGAAATCCTTTGTCGAGGACTTGAACCGGATGTGAAGCGCCTGGTTTCCATCCATCGTACCCTCTACTTCATCCAGCCGCCTGACCAGATTGAACATCGGGTTTTCGTTTTCCGGTGCGGTCAGCATGAGCCCTTCGTTTACCACTTTCGTGCTGCCATTTCCATCGCCAAGCACAATATTCTGCCCGTTGTTTGCCGCCAGGTCGTTTTTACTTTCAGCAAATGTCTGCTGATAATCAACCAGAATGGAACTGATGACCGTTTCCGCTGCCGCGCAGCCAACGAATAAAACCAATCCCGCAATCACGAGCGCCGCTATGACTAATGTTTTCTTCATTCTGCTGTTCTCCTTAATTCTCTGAATATGTGTTGCTATTACGCAGGATATAACGATCTTTCCACTGACTATTTCCCAGTATTTTCTGCCATTATACCACACCATCGGTACAATATAGTACACGATTGTTTACAAATCGTTAATTTATTGCCCGGAAACGTGTTTATACTATATATGTAACAAAACCATATGACTTGTATCCTTTTTGAGGAGGGAAAGTATATGTTACATAATGCAGGAAAGAAAATCGCGCTTGCGGCGCAAATTATCCTGATCGCAGGCATAGCGCTGTCGGTGATTGCAGGTATTTTTATCATCGTGCGCGGTTCGATCAGCGGTCCGCTCCGGATCAGCTACTATAACTCGGCCTATCTGTACAGAACCGGCATGATGCACGGCGGACGCTTTATTGCAACCGGATTGCTGGTGATGATTTTCGGGTCGCTGTCCTCATGGCTATGGGCACTTTTACTTCGGGCGTTTGGCGACATGGCGGACAATAGCCGCGTCATTCGCGAGCGGCTGGAAAGTACATCTTCCGTGATCGCAGAAGTGGAGCCACCTGCTACATCCGCAGAGGATGTGCCTGCCCAAGCCGTTAATGAAGAAACTTCTGCGCAAGCCCTGGAAGAACCCGACGAACAATAATCACCAGGTGCTCTTGAAACTCCGATTTCCCCATGCTATACTATACTTGTCTTGGATCCTTTCCGGGACATAATGACGATGACGGAGACCAAAGCCCGTATCAACGCGGTTTTCAGAGAGGATAGCATACGCTGAAAGCTTTCCATTCCGCAGACGGAGCATTCCCTCCAGAGTCGCTTCGCTGAACGAATTCCAGTAGGCGAAGCCGGGGATCAGCACACCCCGTGATCAAGCGAGAGCATTTCCGTAACACACGTTTATGGAGATGGAAGATGGGTGGTACAACGCGGCATTATGCCTTCGTCCCATGCAAACGCATGGGCGAAGGCTTTTTTGATGGGAGGCAAACCGTATGCTGGAAATCTTAAATCAGATCAAATCCCAGGTGATGGCTGATCTGGAAACGGTGCTAAGCACCGCAAACCTTGATGCCCTGGTGGTGAAAGTGCTCGGTAAAAAAGGCGAGCTGACGGCACTGCTCAAATCGCTGGGCAAACTGCCACAGGAGCAGCGGCCGAAGATGGGCGCGGCGATCAACGAAGTCCGAAAAGAATTGCAAGAGCTGATTGACAAACGTGCCGACCAGCTTAAGCAAGCAGAGCGCGACCAGGCACTGAAGCTTGAGTCGATTGACGTAACCGAGCCCCGCACCCTGCCCAAACGCGGCACGGCGCACCCGATTACCCTGGTGATGAACGAGATGATCGAATGCTTCACCGGCATGGGGTTTGAGGTCATGCAGGGGCCGGAGATTGAGCTGGATTATTATAACTTCGAACTGATGAACATCCCCAAAAACCACCCCGCCCGCGATGCGCAGGATACCCTGTACATCGACGATAACGTAGTGCTGCGTACCCACACCAGCCCCATGCAGGCGCGCGTTATGCTCAGCCAAAAGCCGCCAATTCGCATCATCTGCCCGGGCCGCGTATATCGCGCCGACGAGCTGGACGCTACCCACAGCCCCGTATTCCATCAAATGGAAGGGCTGGTTGTTGACGAGCATATCTCCATGGCGGATCTGCGTGGCACGCTTACGGCGTTTGCCAAGCACGTATTCGGGCAGGATGTCAACATCCGTTTCCGCCCGAGCTTCTTCCCCTTCACCGAGCCAAGCGCTGAAGTCGACTTGACCTGTTCAGCGTGTAAAGGCACCGGCTGCAAAGTATGCAAAGGCACAGGCTGGATTGAAATTTTAGGCTCCGGCATGGTCAACCCCAAGGTGCTTGAAATGTGCGGCATCGACAGTACGAAATATTCCGGCTTCGCTTTTGGCATCGGGCTGGATCGCATTGCTATGGGCCGCTATGGCATTCCCGATCTGCGGCTGCTGTTTGAAGGCGACGCACGGCTGCTGGGCCAGCTGCGCTAAGAGGAGGATACAAGAATGAAATTACCCATGAGTTTACTCCGGGATTATGTTGATATTCCCATCGCCGCCGAGGCCTATGCCCAGCGCATGATTATGACCGGTACCGCCGTGGAAGGCATTGAACGCCCCGGTGCGGAAATCCAGAATGTTGTCGTCGGCCGCGTGCTGACCTGCGAAAAAGTTGAAGGTACACACCTGTCGCAGTGCACGGTCGATGTCGGGCAGGAAGAACCCCTGCACATCGTGTGCGGCGCACCAAACGTAGCCGCCGGCATTCTCGCACCTGTCGCGCTGGACGGTGCCAAGCTGCCGGGCGGCCATACCATTAAAAAAGGCAAGCTGCGCGGCATGGTCAGCGAGGGTATGCTTTGCTCGGCGCCGGAGCTCAACATCACCCAGGAGCTATACCCCAGCGTCGGCGAAGCCGGTTTGCTGATCTTTAACGAAGAATACCCCGTAGGCATGGATATCAAGCCGATTGTCGGTCTTGATGATGCGATTATCGATTTTGAAATCCTTGCCAATCGCCCCGACTGCATGTGCGCTCTGGGCATCGCGCGCGAGTCCGCTGCCGCGCTCAATACCGATTTTCTGGCACCACCCACCACCGTCAAGGAATCCGGCGGCGACATCCGCAGCGAAGTCAAGGTCAGCGTTATCGACTCCGACCTGTGTCCGCGCTACACTGCGCGCGTGGTGAAAAACGTGCGCATCGCCCCCTCCCCCATGTGGCTGCGCAAGTATCTAGCCGGAGCGGGCTTGCGGTCCATTAATAACATTGTTGACATCACCAACTTTGTGATGATCGAATACGGCCACCCCATGCACGCGTTTGACCTGAGCAAGGTCGCTGGCCGCGAAATTATCGTCCGCCGCGCCAGAGACGGTGAAACGCTGACCACGCTGGACGGCGTGGAGCGCAGCTTCACCACGGACGATTTACTCATCTGCGATGCAGATCATGCCACCGGCATCGGCGGCGTGATGGGCGGCGAGGAGAGCGAAATTACCGAAACCACAACCGAGGTCATGTTCGAATGCGCCAGCTTCAACCGCACGGCCATCCGCCTGACCAGCCGTGCCCAGGGCATGCGCACCGACGCTTCGGGGCGCTTCGAGCGCGGCGTCAGCCCCCATACCACGCTGGATGCCATCAACCGCGCCTGCATGCTGATTGATATGCTGGACGCCGGTGATGTGGTCACAGGCGTGATCGACATCTATCCTAATCCTGTGGAGTTCAAGCCCGTGACTGCCAGCGTCAGCCGCATCTGCGAGCGTTCCGGCGTTGATATCCCCGCTTCCACCATGGTGGAAATCTTAGAGAAACTTCGCTTCCGCGTGCAGCTGGATCAGGGTACGCTGACCGTGACCGCGCCGCCGCATCGCTCGGATATCGAAAACGAAGCCGACATCTGCGAAGAAGTTTTGCGCATTTATGGCTTTGAGGAAATCGGCTGCACCCCCCTGCACGGCGAGCAGACCTCCGGCGGCATCTCCCCCCGGATGAAGATGACACGGAAAATTGCCGATGTACTGCAAGGCCTGGGCTATATGGAGATAATGAACTTCTCCTTCGTCAGCCCCCGGCAGATTGAAAAGCTGAACCTGCCCGCCGAAGACCCGCGGCTGGACCCCCTGAAAGTTCGCAACCCGCTTGGGGAGGATAGCTCTGTAATGCGTCCGACCCTGGCCCCCGATATGCTCAAAACCCTTTCCTATAACATGAATCACTCTATTGCCGACGTGCGCCTGTATGAAATTGCAGCCGTGTACGACAAGCACCAGGTCACCAGCGAAGGTCTGCCCACCGAAACGCCGATGCTGTGCCTTGGTGCCTATGGCGATGGCATGGATTTCTACACCCTGCGCGGCGAGGTGGAAGCCGTGCTGGTCTCCCAGGGCATTGACTACACGGTGGAGACGGCAGATCAGCCCTATCTGCACCCCGGCCGCAGCGCGGTGCTAAAGTCCGGTGACACCGTATATGCGACCCTCGGCGAGGTGCACCCCGCTACCGCTGAAGCCTTTGACATGCCCAATCGCGCCTTGATCGCTGAAGTGAACCTGTCGCTGGTGCAGGCAGATGCCAAGCCGCTTGGTCGGCTCAGCCCCCTGCCGCGCTTCCCCGGCGTAACGCGCGATCTGGCGCTTGTTATGGAGGAATCGGTCGCCGTCGGCCCACTGATGACCGCCATTAGCAAAGCAGGCGGCAAACTGCTGGAAGAGGTCTCTATGTTCGATGTATACCGCAGCGAGCAACTGGGCAAAGGAAAGAAATCCGTTGCCTTCTCGCTGCTCTTCCGCGCATCCGACCGCACCCTGACCGAACCGGACATCCAAAAGGCCATGGAAAAAATCCAACGCAGCTGCGCCTACCAATTCGGGGCCGTGCTGCGCTAATCCGCCACTTGTTTCAAAGCCGCAGGGAAATGGTATACCAAATCCCTGCGGTTTTGTTTAATTGCAGGATTTTCCTTGTCCTAAACCGAACTATGATACGCATGGATGGAGGTGTGTAGCATGAATTTGAGGGAACAATGGGAAGCGCATGAACGTGCGTACTTGTCACCTCTTGCCATGAAAAGCGCGGACTCCAAGGGGCGGGATCGTCCCATACCGGAGTGTGAAATCCGCACGGTCTACCAGCGCGACCGCGATCGCATCCTTCATGCAAAAAGCTTCCGCCGACTGGTGCGCAAAACACAGGTATTCCTGGCACCACGCGGCGACCACTACCGCACCCGCCTCACCCATACGCTGGAAGTCGCCCAGGTCGCACGCACCTTAGCCAGAGCGCTGCGCCTGAACGAAGACCTGACCGAGGCCATCGCCTTGAGCCATGATCTGGGACATACACCCTTTGGTCACATCGGCGAAGCGACCCTCAACCGCCTGATACCCGGTGGGTTCCGTCACTACGAGCAAAGCCTTCGCGTTGTGGAGGTGCTGGAAAACGACGGACAAGGCCTAAACCTCACCTGGGAAGTGCGCGACGGAATCGCCAACCACACCGGCGACAGCATACCATCCACGCTGGAAGCCTGGTGTGTCAAGCGTTCCGACCGGATTGCGTACCTGAACCATGATATCGACGATGCGATTCGCGGCGAGATTATCACCGCTGCCGATCTACCCACCGAGGTCATTGAGGTACTGGGGAAAACACCCGGCGACCGCATCAACACCATGGTCACGGATTTAATCCAGAACACACTGAAAACCGGCCATGTCGCCATGTCCGAAAAGGTTGCCGAGGTTAGCGAATCCCTGCGCGATTTCATGTTTGCCAAGGTCTACCACAGCGGCTGGCGCTTTGAAGAAGAAGCGCGCTGCGATTTCATTCTCACCACCCTGTTTGAGCATTACAGCAAGCGTCCCGGGGAGATGCCGGAGGAGTTTGTACGAATCTCCCAAACCGATGGCACCGACCGCGGCGTATGCGATTTCCTTGCCTCCATGACCGACAGTTACATTATTGATACCTTTAACGAGCTGTTTGTCCCCAACGTATTTCCCGTTCGTTCCTGATTTTTGTAAGCATGCTGCGCCGCTGCACCGTCCTGTTATACAGGAAGGAGAAGCTTTGGGCGCGGCGAATGACTGTAGAGGTGCACCATGAACAGATATCCCACAGCATGGCTGGATGAGCTGCGCATGCGCGCGGATATCGTGCAGATTGTATCCTCCTATGTACCGCTGAAGAAATCCGGGCACCGGTATACCGGCCTTTGCCCGTTTCACAACGAGAAAACCCCTTCATTCAGCGTAGACGCCCAAAAGCAGCTGTATTACTGCTTTGGTTGCAAGGCAGGCGGCAGCGTCATTCAGTTCATTATGGACATCGAGCACATGAACTTCCAGGAAGCCGTTGCGCTACTGGCGGATCAACTGCGTATGCCGCTGCCCGAAATGAAGAACGACCCGGGCTACGAGAAGCGACGGTCCCTGAAAGAACGGATATACCTGGCTAACCAGGCTGCCGCACGCTTATACCACCAAAATCTGTGGGACAAGCAGGGCGAGCAAGTTCTCCAGTACTTAAAGGATCGTGGCTTGACCGATGCCGTCATCCGGCGGTTTGGCATCGGCGCGGCAACGGGCTTTCTGCAAATCGGTGAGACGCTGGAAAAAGAAGGCTTTACCCGCGATGAACTGCTGGCAGCCGGGCTGGTCCGTGCTCACAAGCCCAAGCCGCAGGATATGTTCTTCCAGCGGGCGATCTTCCCCATTATCGACACGTACGGAAATGTGCTGGGCTTCGGCGGCCGCGCCATGGGCGATGCCAAACCCAAGTACTTAAACACCGCTGATACTCCCGCTTTTAACAAGCGCTATCAGGTGTTCGGGGCCAATCTCCTGCGCAAGGAGAAAGGCCTAAAACGGGTCATACTGGTGGAAGGGTACATGGATGTGGTCGCACTTTCGCAGTTTGGCGTCCCCGGTGTTGCCGCTACGCTGGGTACCGCGCTAACCCAGGAACAGGGCAGGCTTCTATCGCGTTTTGCCCCGGAAGTTCACCTCTGCTACGACGGCGATTCCGCCGGGCAGCATGCTATTTTACGGGGACTGGAAGTACTGGAAGCTCAGCACATTAAAACCCGTGTGCTGGATATCCCCGGCGGCTTAGACCCGGATGAGTACATCCGCCAGTACGGCATGGACGCTTTTACAGGCCTCAAGCCCCTTTCCCCCGTCAGCTACCGGCTGCGGCGGGAAAAGGAAAAGTACGATCTGAGCAGCGAGGACGGTCGCACAGAGTTTGCCAAGGCCAGCGCAAAGATTTTGAAATCCGTGCGCGAGCCCGTTGAACTGGAAAACCATTTAAAGCAGCTCGCCATCGACACCGGGTACACCCGCGAGGTACTGCTAAAGCAGATGGGCGCAACCCAACAGACCCGCAATACCTACACGCCAAAGCGAGGCGGAAACCGCCGCGGCGCAGCCCCGGAACAGCCTGTGGATATGCCCGCCAGCACGGTACTGGCACTTTTAGCCACAGGCAAACTGCCGCAAGACCTTGTTTCCCCCCAGGACTTTGATGACCCCGACCTGCAGCGGATCGCCCAAGCGCTTTTACAAGGACAAACGCTTGGCGCAATGCTGGACGAGAACGCCACCGATTCCCTCCGCCGGGCTGTCGGTACCATTCTTGCCATCGAGATTGACGATGAGCGCACCATGAGCATGGCGCAGGAGTCTATTGATCGGGTTAAACGCGCAAAACTGGAAAAAGAACTAGAGGAAATCGAACGTCGTTTGCAGAACTATTCCAGTGAGGATCCGCAGTATCGGGCCCAGCTGCAGCGGTCCATGGAAATTATGCAGCAGCTGCAAACCCTAAAGCAATCCCGCAAAGGCCCTCTTTAATCTCTGAAGGAGTGATTGATGTTGAGCAACAATTCGCCAGAGGCGATCAAGTTGAAACTCAACGAGCTTTACGAAGACGCCAAGACAAAAGGTACGGTCACACGCAACGAAGTCGCCTCCCAGGTGATGGAACTTGAGATCGACGCCGACCAGATTACCAAGATCTACGAAACGCTCGAACGTATGGGCGTGGATGTGGTCAGCGAATTTGATCCCGTGCCAGCTGACGAGGTTGTCGAGCCCGAGAAGATCGACTTGAGCGTACCTGAAAATATCAATGTGGACGATCCTGTCCGCATGTATTTAAAGGAAATCGGCAAGGTACCGCTTTTAACCGCCGAAGAAGAAATTTCCATTGCCAAGCGCATGGAAGAAGGCGACGAAAGCGCCAAGCAGAAGCTCACCGAAGCCAATCTCCGCCTTGTGGTGTCAATTGCCAAGCGCTATGTTGGGCGCGGGATGCTGTTTCTGGATCTCATTCAGGAAGGCAACCTGGGCCTGATCAAGGCGGTGGATAAATTTGACTACCGCAAAGGCTACAAGTTTTCCACCTATGCCACCTGGTGGATTCGGCAGGCGATTACCCGCGCCATCGCCGACCAGGCCCGCACCATCCGCATTCCGGTGCACATGGTGGAGACCATCAACAAGTTAATTCGCGTATCCAGGCAGCTTTTGCAGGAATACGGGCGCGAGCCTACCCCTGATGAAGTCGCCAAGGTGATGAATATCTCCGAAAACAAGGTGCGTGAGATTATTAAAATCGCACAGGAGCCGGTATCGCTGGAGACCCCCATCGGCGAGGAAGAAGACAGCCATTTGGGTGACTTCATTCCCGATGAAGATGCTCCCGCCCCGGCCGAAGCGGCAAGCTTTACCCTGATGAAGGAACAGCTGCTGGCAGTGCTTGACACGCTAACCCTTCGCGAAGAGCGTGTACTGCGCCTGCGCTTCGGGCTGGACGACGGACACCAGCGAACACTGGAGGAGGTTGGGCGCGTTTTTGAAGTCACGCGCGAACGCATCCGTCAGATTGAAGCCAAAGCGCTTCGCAAGCTGCGCCACCCCAGCCGCTCCAAGAAACTAAAGGACTATTTGGAGTAGGGAGACGAAATGTCGGAAGACCGGTTTCAAAGCAATACCGCCCGCATGTTAAAAATGGACAAGCGGCTTCGCGCAGCCGCCGACTGGGTAGAGCCCTGCGATATCATTGCTGATATCGGGTGCGACCACGGTCGGCTCGGCGCGATGCTGCTTTTAGAGAACCGGGCCAGGCACCTGATTGCCTCCGACATTAGTGAAAAATCCCTGCAAAAGGCAAAGCATTGCCTGCAACGCCACGGCCTGACCGGCCGGGCAGATTTCTTTGTGGCCGACGGACTGGACGCACTCACCCAGAAGGTTGATACCATCTGCATTTTAGGCATGGGCGGCGAAACCCTAAGCGGCATCCTGCTGCGGGGGCAAGCCAAGCTGCAAAACGCATCGCTGGTGCTGGGTGCCCACACCAATCTGTATGTTGTGCGCAAAACCCTGCAAGCCATCGGTTACCGTATCAGCGGTGAACAGCTGGTGCGCTCGGAAGGGCGCATGTATGTGCTGGTGCGTGCCGAGCAAGGCAATGGACTGGAAGAACCCTATACCCGCCGCGAACTGATGCTTGGGCCGGTGTTCCTCAGAGAACGGCCGGAAAGCTGGCGTCCGTGGCTGGAGCGCAGGCGGCACTACCTGCATAAGACCGTAAGTTCCTTCAAGGCCGCCGGTGGCGATCTGAATGAAAAACGCTTCCGCAAAGCGCAGGAGGAACTCGACTATACCTTGGATGTACTGCAGAACCTTTGAAAGAGGAACCGCTGATGACAGTCAACGACGTTTACAAATGGCTGGACAGCTTTGCCCCCTTTGACACGCAGGAAGACTACGACAACGCGGGGCTGATTGTCGGCCATCCAGACGAACAGGTTAGCCATATCCTGTTCACACTGGATGTCACTCCGGCCGCAGTACAAGAGGCTGCCGCCATTGGGGCCGAGCTGATCGTAGCCCATCACCCGCTGATGTTCCACCCCATGCAAGCGCTATTGTTTGACCGGGGAGAAGGCGAAGTCCTCAAAGCCCTGGCGGTTAGCGGAATCAGCCTGATCGCGGCACACACCAACCTGGACCAGTGCCCCGGCGGCATTGCTGACAGCCTGGCCGATGCCCTGCAACTATCCGATATGCAGTCATCGCCTGCCAGCCCCTATCTACGGTCCGGTACCCTGCCTGACCCGGTGAAAGCCGGCGATTTTCTATCTTTCGTAAGTCAGGCACTCCACTATCCGGTACGCCTGCACGGAAGCCCCGACAGGGTACTGCATAGTATCGCCCTTGCGCCCGGCGCAGCTGGCGAAGACGCTGTCCACGTGACAGAGGATGCCTTTATCACCGGCGAGATCAAACACCACGAACTGCTCGCCGCCGCGCAGCGCGGGCTTACCGTTTTCGAGGCTGGGCACTACCCCACCGAATTCCCCGGCATCGCTGCACTGCACTCACGTTTTAACCGCGATGCCTCCGGCAGCGGCTGGGCCGTAACCGCCACGCTGTTTTCACAGCCGCCGGAAGTCACCACTGCGTAAACCGGCTCCTTTGCGGGCTTTTCATATATGAAGGAGGATACTCATGGAACAGATCGAGAAGCTGCTTGATTTTCAGGAAGCCGATATGGAAGCCGATGCGCTGGAAATGGAAATCCGTCGCTCCCCCAACCGTATCGCACTCAAAAAAAACCGGGACTTTCTTAAGGAACAACAGGACGCTGTCAAGCATATGGAAGAACAGATCGCGGTCATGCTGGACCGTGTCGATGTGATTAAGGAAGCCATTCACCGCCAGGAAGAACAACTGAAAACCCTGCAAAAACGCGTAAGCGACAATCCGCCCGAAAGTTTGGAAGACACCAAAACCCTGCAGGCGGACGCACAAAAGCTGCTGCATGACATTCACGGGTACGAAACCGAAATGAAGCGTATCCAGAAAGAAGCAGCCGACAACGAGCGTAAACACAAGGAAATTATCGTCAAGTATGCCAAAGTGAAGGGCGAGTACGACCAGCAAAAAGTGGACTACGAAGCCGAATACACCGAGCAGATGAAAAAGCTGGACGAAAAACGCAAAGTGGCGCAGGACAAAGGCAAGACCATCGACCAGAAGTTGATGGATCGCTATCAGGTGATTAAAAAGCACTCCACCCCGCCCGTCGTTAAGCTGATTAACGGACAGTGCGGCGGCTGCTATATGAGCCTGCCTTCTGTAACGCTGCGGCATTTGAAAGCGGGTTCGGATATCATCGAATGCGAAAGCTGCGGCAGGATGATCGTCCCGTTGTAAAAAGAAGTTGAGGATATCATGGATATCATTCAAATTATTGAAAAGAAAAAACTGGGCACAGCGCTTTCCCAGTCTGAGATCGCGTTCTTCGTAGATGGCGCTGCCAAAGGCGCGATTCCCGATTATCAGCTGGCCGCGCTGCTCATGGCCATCCGTTTGAATGGCATGGACCGCAATGAAACCAGCTGGCTGACAATGGCCATGGCACATTCCGGCGACATGCTGGATTTGTCCGCCATTGACGGGATTCCCGTGGATAAGCATTCCACGGGCGGCGTGGCCGATACCACCACGCTGATTGTTACGCCGCTGGTTGCGGCCTGCGGCGTTCCGGTAGCGAAAATGTCCGGCCGGGGGCTTGGGCATACCGGCGGTACGATTGATAAGCTGGAAAGCATCCCCGGGTTCCATACCGAGATGGACATGGATGCTTTTATCGCCCAAGTGCAACGCATCGGCATCGCAGTCATCGGCCAGACCAAGGATTTGGCCCCCGCTGACAAAGCCCTGTACCTGCTGCGCGATATTACCTCCACGGTGGATAGCCTGCCGCTGATCGCATCCAGTATCATGTCTAAAAAGCTGGCCTCCGGCGCGCAGGCCATTGTGCTGGATGTAAAAACCGGCGCCGGTGCCATTATGCATTCGCTGGAGCAAAGCATTGAATTGGCGCAGGTGATGGTTCACATCGGCACTGATGCGGGCCGCAATGTAAGCGCGCTTGTCACCGATATGGATGAACCCCTTGGCAGTTATATCGGCAATGCGCTGGAAGTGAAAGAAGCGATTGATGTACTGGCCGGCCGTGTGGAGGGTCCGCTCAAGGACGTTTCCATGGAGCTTGGTACGCAGATGCTGGTTGCCGCCGGAGCGGCCGATAACGCGCTGAAAGCCAGACAAATGCTGGACGCTGCGCTGGCCTCCGGGCAGGGTATGGACAAGCTCAAGGAGCTCATCACCGCACAAGGCGGCGATGCAAGCGTCTGCGACGATCCGTCGTTGCTTCCGCAAGCCAAGGTAATCGGCGAAGTGCAGCTTAAAGACAGCGGTTTCATCCACCGGATGGATACCCAGCGCATCGGCTACCTTGCCCAGCATATGGGTGCGGGCCGGAAAACCAAGCAGGATGTGATTGACCCGTCCGTCGGGTTCGTCCTCCACCACCGCATCGGCGATGCTGTCAAGGCGGGCGATTGTATCGCCACCGTGCACGCCAAAAACGAGGCGGATCTTGCCCTGGCAACGAACGAGCTTTTACAGGCCATTACCATTCTGCCCGAGCCGACCAAAGCGTTGAAGCTCGTACATGCCATCGTCACAGCAAATGAGATCAAGATGCTGTAACAGCATTTTTTCAAACGGAAGGACACGCCTATGCACTGTGCCACCGATTCCCGCCCCGTATCCCACTCCCGGTCCGAGCAGGTTCATATCATTATGCCCGGCGACTGCAACCAGTACTTCCGGTTATTTGGCGGGCAACTGGTCAAGTGGATTGATACCGTTGCCGCGGTGGTCGCGCGCCGGCATTCCAGCTGCGCCATCACAACAGCGTCCATCGACAAGCTGGACTTTCTGGCTTCCGCGTCGCTGAACGACCTCGTAGTGCTGCAGGGCCGCGTGCTGTATACCGGGCGCACCAGCATGCTTGTCGCGGTCGACACCTATGTGGAATCCTCACAGTGCAAAGAACGGGCGCTGATCAACCACGCTACGCTGACCATGGTCGCCCTGAGCGAGGACAATCAACCCGCTCCGGTTCCGAAGCTGATACCGGAAACGGATGCGGAAAAAGCCGATTTTGAAATCGGTAAAGCGCTGTACGAGGCCAAAAAACAGGCCCGTACACTTTGACTTGATACCACTGAAATGCTATATTATTCACAGAATGCCGCTTGAGGAGGAAAGGCTTTGGACGAATTTTCCGCACTGTTGAAAGAACTATTTTCCGGCGTATTGTACATGGGCACCCTAGACGGGCTAAAAACGCTTGTCATGTTTGTGATTGCAGGGGTTTTAATCTATCTTGCCATCCGTAAGGACTATGAACCCGCCTTGTTATTACCCATCGCGTTTGGTGCGATTCTGGCAAATATGCCGCCGATTATTGATGCGGTTACCGGCGATCCCGCAGCCAGCGTGCTGGGCAGCGGTGGCTTTTTAACCGTGTTGTTTGACGCGGGTATTAAAAACGAACTCTTTCCCATTCTGATCTTTATCGCGGTTGGCGCAATGATCGACTTTTCGCCCCTGCTCAAAGATCCGTCGATGATCTTCTTTGGAGCAGCGGCGCAGTTTGGTATATTTGCGACATTCCTTACGGCTATGCTTTTAATTCCCATGGTCTTCCCGGACATTGCCGGAGATGAAAGCCTGATACTGCGACTGGCCTCGGCGATTGGTATTATCGGTGCGGCGGACGGCCCCACCACCCTGTATGTTGCCAATCACTTTGACCTGAAAGACTATATGGCACCGATCTCCGTTGCTGCGTACAGCTACATGGCGCTGGTGCCCGTTATCCAGCCGCCGATTATCCGCGCGCTGACCACCAAGAAAGAGCGCACCATCCACATGAACTATACCGAGCATAAGGCCTCGCGGCTGACGCTGATCCTGTTCCCGATCATTGTGACCGTTCTGGCGGGTATCATTGTACCCATGAGCGTGCCGCTGGTCGGCAGCCTGATGTTTGGTAACCTCCTGCGCGAGTGTAAGGTGCTGGATCGCCTGTCCAATACCGCGCAGAACGAGCTGGCCAACCTGGTCACCATTCTGCTGGGGCTTACCATCGGTTCGACCATGCTGGCAAACAACTTCCTGCGTTGGGATACCCTGTTTATCCTGACACTTGGCTTGTTCGCCTTCGTATTCGATACCGCAGGCGGCGTGCTCTTTGCCAAGTTCCTGAATCTGTTCCGCAAGGAAAAGATCAACCCGATGATCGGTGCGGCGGGTATATCCGCATTCCCGATGTCCGCGCGTGTCATCCAGAAGATGGCCAAAGAGGACGATCCTTACAACTTTATCCTCATGCAGGCCACCAGCGCTAACGTATCGGGCCAGCTTGGGTCCATCGTTGCAGGCGGCCTGGTGATTACGCTTGTCGGTCTGCTGATCGGCTGGTAAGGAAAGTATCGCAATGCCAGGTCAAGAAAATCACAATCAGCCTGACCATTGCATTGCTATAGGATGAAACCTGTTTGTGATAGTACTACAATCTTTTTGAGGTGAGACTATGCTGTTTAGATTTTTCATGTCGGCCGCCGAAGCCGTGGAAACGACCGTGGCGACCGTAACACCAACTCCCGTCGCATCGGAGTCCCAACTCGCCGCGCTGTCCATTTTCTCCAAGGGGCTGTTTACCACGCTACTCGGCCTGATTGGCGTGTTTCTGGTGCTTGCGCTGTTCTATGTTTCTATCAAGATCATGCAGCGCAAACACAGCCAGACCCCGACTGATAAGGAGTAGACTATGCTGTATGCAGAAACGGACAGGCAGGAGATACTTTCCATGCGCAAGCGGCGCATGCTCTTTGTGTGGCTGCCGACGGCAATCCTCTTTCTGGTGGCGGTCGCCTCCTTCGTGTACTACCGGCTCAACCACGATGACGGCGGCTGGGTTGTCACCGGGCTGATCACCATACTCTCCGGCGCGTACGCCATCTTTCTCTACGGCGTATACCTGCGCCCGGTGCTCAAGTATGCACGCCATATCAGCTATATGCTGGATGGCCGCAAGCGCGTGACCACCGGAATCATCAAGGAGCTCTCCACCACCGTGCTCGACCGCGATGGTATCGACTGCTATGCCGTGATGCTCAACGTTGGCCAGAAGGATGACCCGGAAGATGATCGCCTGTTCTACCTGGACACATTCAAGTCCATGGACGGATTTCAAACCGGCGATACCGTAACCATTGAAAGCAATGACCGCATGATTGCAAGTATTCAGAAAGCCTGAAAGGAAACGAAATGATCGATTTCATCTTCCAGAATCCGGCTAAGATTATATTCGGGAAAAGCGCGCTGTCTCACCTTACGGAGGAGACGGCGCGTTTTGGCAAGCGTGTACTGCTGGTATACGGCGGCGGCTCCATCAAGCGCATGGGCCTGTATGCCGCAGTGATGGAACAATTACAAAGCGGCGGCTTTACCGTGTTCGAACTTGCCGGCATCGTTCCAAACCCCGTCTTGTCGCGAGTGTATGAGGGGATTGATCTTTGTCGGAAGGAAAAAGTTGATATTGTGCTGGCCGTTGGCGGCGGTAGTGTAATCGACACCGCCAAAGGCATTGTAAACGGTGTCCCCTACGCCGGGGATGTGTGGGACTATTATTCCCGCACGAAAGTGCCCCAAACCGCACTGCCGCTTGGCGTACTGCTCACCCACGCGGCCACGGGCAGCGAGATGAGCTATTCCTCTGTGGTCACCAACGAAAGCCTTGGCCTGAAGCGCGGGTTTAATGCCCTGACAAACGTGCCGACATTTTCCCTGCTCAACCCCGAGTGGACGTATACCCTGCCCGCCTATCAAACCGCCTGTGGCGCGGCAGACATTATGGCGCACATGATGGAGCGTTATTTTACCACCGTGGAGCACGTGGAACTGACCGACCGCATGATTGCTGCCGGTATCAAAACCGTGCTGCATAACACCCCCATTGCGTTACAAACACCCGATGATTACGATGCGCGTGCCGAACTTATGTGGGCAGGCGCGCTGGCGCACAATACGCTGCTGAATACGGGGCGTATCGGCGATTGGTGCTCCCATAAACTCAGCCATGAGGTGACCTATGCCACCGGGCTGGCCCACGGCGCAGCGCTGTCGGTGCTGTTCCCCGCATGGATGAAGTACGCAGCAACGCAAAACCCCAAAAAGATCGCCCAGTTTGCAAGCGATGTATTTGACATCACTACATCGCCCGGCAATGAGCATGCAGTCGCGCTGGACGGCATACAGCGGCTGGAAGCCGCGTACCGTTCTTTCGGCCTGCCCGTGCGGCTATCACAAGCTGATATACACCATGCCGATTTTCAGGCGATGGTGCAAAAAGCGCTGCCCGATGAAGGCAGCGCGTTAGGCTTTTATGTGAAGGTCGACCGGAAAGCAGCCCTTTCCATCCTTACACTAGCAGAATAAGCTACTCCGCGACCTCCGGTGCAGCTTCCATCACATTGATGGCTACAGCTGCCGCCGTGTTGTTAGTGGCAAGCACCGTGCTATAGAGCGCCTCCGTTTCGCTGACCGCGGACGCCCAGGCGCTTTCTTTTAGTTCCGCATCGTTTGTGATCTCATCGTACAGTTTCTGTTCAATCTCCTGTTTAATCTCGGCATAGCGCTCAGCACTCAACGGGTAAAGAAAATCGTATTTCTTCACGCTGTCCTCGTCCACTGTGAGTTTATAGTAGGTCACGGTCGGTGGCGGAAGCATGACCTGAATTTCATTGCTCGTTTCATCATACTGCACCGTAGCCTGCCGCAGGTCTATCGAAAAGTTAGCGGAAAACTGGTACGGAATCGATACTTCCTGCACCGTACCGATTAGCCAGGCATCCGTAGATACAGTCTCCTGCCCGGTGATTGTCTTTTCGAGCACCACCAGCTCGCGTTTGGCCGTGAGTTCTTCTGAAAAGCGCTCGCTGACCCAGGTTGGATTGGTACCGCCAAAAAACAGCGAAAACAACCGTGGCCCAAACAGGATGCCGACTGCAACCAGCACGGCAATCATCACCATGGTCATAATTGATCTCAGTACGCGTCTCATATCGTTTTCCTCCCGCTACAGCGGATGAACCCACTTTTCAATTTCAACAAACAGCCGCACCAGCAGCAGCACCATCGCGGCTATGGTCGTAATCGCCCCAACGAGCATTAAATAGCCTCTAAAAAAGCGGCCTGCCCTCCCCCGGCGGTGATGCCTGTAATGCCGTGGCCGGTATTCCGGGCGTTCGGGTGGTGGTGTATGGCCCATAGCACAAACCCCCTCCAGTATTCTGCCCCTATTATAGGGTGTCACCCTGTGAATTACAACCGCATACAGCCCAAATAGCGTATTGTTTCAACTGTGAAAAAAAGGGTAAACTAAGGGTATACCCACACGAAAGGAGATTGTGAGTGATGGCAACCCTGAAATTCACGAAAGATAATTTCGACACCGAGGTTCTGCAAAGCGATGTCCCTGTTCTGATAGATTTTTATGCAGACTGGTGCGGACCGTGCAGAATGGTATCGCCCATTGTTGAAGAAATCGCCAACGAAGGCGGGCCTTACAAAGTCGGTAAAATCGACGTTGACAGTTCTCCGGAGCTTGCCGCCAAGTATGGCGTCATGAGCATTCCGACGCTCATCGTTATTAAAAACGGTGAAGTGGCCGAGCAAGCTGTGGGCGCACGCAGCAAGGAGCATATCCTTAGCATGCTAAAATAGCTTAGCCGAAGTAAGCAAAGAACCCTGTGAAACACAGGGTTCTTTTTTTGCTATACAGCTGACTGCGTTAGTCGATAATGGCCGACCGGAGAATAAACCCACGGGTGATCTTCCCCTGATATACGGTTTCTACATACGCCCATTCTTCACGCAGGAAGGCCAGCAGGGTTACGGTGTCGCCCTTCTTGAGCCTAAACAGCGTGGACGACCCGAAGTTAGGATCGTCGGTAACCGCTGCGTTCTTTTTCAGCGTCATCGTCATATCCCCAAACTCCAGCTTCTGGACAAACTCAGGTTCCAGCAAGGTGGTGTTTTTGATGTATCCCATACGTCCCTTGGTCTTGTTATAGCCGATGGGATAGGACACCAGCACCCAGTCATCCAGCACGCCATAGACCACAACGCTTTCGTTGGTTGTCGTCACCTGCGCGTTTGCATCGCGGTAGGACGCCTCATCCGGTGCGGAAAACACATCCAGCGAACGGCGCTTTTCAAATGTCGCGGTCACGGGCTGGAGGGTCGGGGTCAGGCGCATTGCCTGCTCGCTTGGCGAAAGCGTCGGCTCCGGCGAGGGAGTGGGTGACGGTGTTGGCGACGGTGACGGTGTAGGCGAGGGTGACGGGGTTGGTGATGGCGATGGTGACGGAGTTGGCGACGGTGTGGGTGACGGAGACGGTGTAGGTGTTGGCGACGGCGTGGGCGTGATAAACTCCTCCGGTTGTACGGAGTTGGAGTTGCGGTTTAGCACATAGCCCTTTTTATCGCCATCTTCCTGCAGCGTAAACGCCGTATTGCCGCCCAAAAGGACTTCGCCGCCTAGCACATCGCTTTGCAACATGCCGTCTACAACGGTAAACGGTGCTTTTTGAATGGTCAGTATTGTACCATCGGCCAGGAACTGATAATACACTGTTCCGTCCGAGCCCAGCGGTTTCCATAAGCCCTGGGTGAGGATGGTGAGTATCGACGCATCCTCAAAGCTGACAGGCATGGGGCTTGGCGTGACCACATCAAACGTCGGCACGGTGGCAATGGGGGTCGGTTCAGGCGTGGTCTCCACCGGTGCGTACGAGGTCAGCGTTAGTATTGCATACTCGCTGGTTTGCGGATCGAACACAAGGTCCACCCCGGCATCGGTTTGGTACACATCCGCCGTTTGGTCTTCTCTCATGGTTGTTGCCAGGTAGAGTTTCCCATCCTCGACCCGGTAGCTGATAAACAACGGCTCGCCGCCGCTAAGGTCGGTGATGGTTCCGTCTGCCTGGAATTGCAGCACGCTGCCTTCAAGCATCCAATCGCCTGAGCTAAGGAGCGTGTTAATATCTACCGTTTGGGTGACCGGTGTACCCGATCCCATTACCGGCAGGGTTGCTGCGACATCTTCCATGCCCTGGGCCTGCGCCCCTGTGAAAAGCAGCAAGACCAATACGATGATAAAAGCGGTTCTCATCTGTTTACTCCTTATGCGTTACTTAAGAATAATAGGAAAGGCGGATACTGCGGCAATGGTGACAATCTGGTTGACGTCCCCCTTGCGCAGAATAAAGCTGTAGGAACGCGGCAGCGGATAGGCTGTGCTGTCCACGGTTTGTTTGCTGATATAGCCGTTGTCCTGCGCTGTCCATGCAATGTCCGACGGTACAGGTTCAATGGAATCAAACTCAAAGGGATATTGCTGTTCCCCATCCACAAACAGACCATACAGGCCCGTTTCCGGGTCGCGGACAGCCAAGGCCCCGCAGTTGATATACGCCGTGACCTGATCGGTTTTCATCACAAAGGGCAGCTCCGCAGTCAGCGTGTGCATATCGCCGTCCGGGGTAAAGGCCATGCCGCATACCGTGTCCAGGTAGCCGTCGGTATCTGCCATATAGTGCAGGCGTTTTACCGTGCCATCGCGGGACAAAAGGTACAGCGCATAGCGGTTATCCGTGCCGGTGATATTGCCGGTATCCACATAGGCCAGGGTGTTTTCTGCTGTGAAGGGGAAGGCTTTGGCATACCAAAGGCTGGTAATCAGTTCCCCGTTCTCCCCGATGTAGTTAAGCTTGGTGGCATCCTCATTGATCACCGGTGCCCAGCCACCCACCATCGGCCCGAGGGTGACCGCGCTGCCTGCGCTGCGTTCCAGCGATTCCAGATCGGCCAGGGGGAAGCCGCGCGAGGTGACCAGATAGGGTGTCTCCTCAACGTAGAACAGGTTTTTCCCACAGGGAATCATGCTGGCCAGGCCTTCATAATACCCAAGCAGCCTGCCCGTGTCGTAGTCAAACAAATAGTAATCGTACGTGCCGTCCTGATTTTCATCAGACATGATGATGTTCTGGTCGGTGACGGCATAGGAGTTCATATCCAAATCGCCGGTCACGTCGTCAATCTCGCTAACGGCCTGCGACTTCATCGCCAGCGTGGCAGAGGGTACATAGGCCGGAACTTCGGGCGGGATGTCGGTAGGCGTGGGTGTGGGCATAAACCGCGCGACCACTTCATCGCCAAATACATTGCCGATACCCTTTAGGATATCGAAGCGGAATACATAGGCACCGCCGGTAATGAGGATCAGGATCAGTAAAATAATCCAAAACTTCAGCCAGCCGTTGCCATGGCCGCCGTCATCATCGGGATGCTCGGAGTGCAGCTGATATCCGCTGTGATGTGGGGGCGATGTTTGCGATTGTACGGGGTATTCGTAGCGACTACCCCGCTGGTTGCCTGTACTTTCTTCCTGTGAGATAAACGCGGACCGGTCGCCGCCGTATTGCGGGCGGTACGGGTCGCCGGATTGTAAATCGGCTTGCCGTGGGT
This sequence comes from Candidatus Limiplasma sp., assembly GCA_963678055.1. Lineage (GTDB taxonomy): Bacteria > Bacillota > Clostridia > Christensenellales > Aristaeellaceae > CAXXOK01. The sequence continues at coordinate 1,046,937 of OY782679.1, read as the reverse complement.
CCAGGTTTGGGGAATAGGAAAACACATCACCGTCTTCACGCTGCGGTGCCGGCCCGCGGGCTGGACTGCTGCGGGGCGTGCGCGGTGGTGGCTCGGAAACATAGCTGACCTTCTTGTCGTCTTCATTCGACCAGTATTCGTTCATGCTTTCCCTCTTTTTTGCTAGTCTACTCATGGTTTAATGTATCATTCTTGCATGGTTTCGTCAAGGAAACCACCACAGTGTCAGGCGTATGCTACGCGGCTGTTTTCACGTTCCAAAGCAGGCTTATCTGCGTAAATCCTACGATGATTCCATTAGAAATTTACGAATTTCATCGTATCGTAAACAGTTTATGGTACGCTAGCACAGACGATCATTCTGCTACTATGTGGCAATCCACAAAATATATTCAATTCTACGCAAACCTTTTTCGGCTTTTCTGCGACTTAGTATATGAACCTGTATACATGGCTCGTAACGTTCCCTAAAAAAGGAGGGGTACAGTGGATATGCAGACCTTTGAAACAAAGGTTCTGGCATACGAAAGCCTGCTCTATCATGTGAGCTGGTCTATGCTGTCCAACCAGGAAGATTGCGCCGATGCCGTACAAGAAGCGCTTTCCCGCGCGTGGCAAAACCGAGCTTCGCTGCGAAACGAAAAAGCGTTCAAGCGCTGGCTGGTGCAAATCCTTACCAATGTTTGCAACGACATGCTGCGAAAGCGCCAGCACAACCGCGCTGTTCCGCTGGATGATTCCATCCTCGCCAAGGCTGCCAGCCATCCTGCCGTATATTCCGTAATCGAAATGCTGCAATGCTTAAGCCCTGAGCATCGTCTTATCGTCGTCTTGCATTATCTGCAAGGATATCGGATACGGGACATTGCACAAATGCTGCAAATCCCCGTCGGAACCGCAAAAACACGCTTGCGAAGCGCCAGAATGAGCTTGTCGGAAGCCGCAACCTTAAAAGATGACCTAATAGGTGGTGTTTGCCATGAGAAATAATGAACTCAAATCTGCGCTGCGTATGGCTGTCCCCGAAGCATCGCCACTGTTTGGCGACACCATTCGCAAAACGCTGCAGAAACTCGCAGATACCGACACAGTAAAGGAGTCCCCTATGATTCATGCTCGTGCAAAACGCAGAACCGCCCTGCTGGTTCTTGCTATTATAGTAACCGTCGCCATCATCGCAACGGGTGCAACCCTGCTAGCTACCAACCTGTTTTCCGTAACCATGGGCGATACGCCAGCCAATGCGGCATCGCTTGTGCAGTATACTCTGGCTGAGGAAACCATTGGCGACTTTAAAGTGACTGTCAAAGAAGCTGCATACGATGGTATGGCACTGTATGTATTGTGCAGTGTGCGTGATATGACAGCCACAGAACCGCTTGAATCGTTCACGGTTGATACCGGCGAACGCTATTTGACGGAATCAGCCAACGAAACGATTCGCAATCGAAATGTTTCGTCCTGGCGGGACGGCTTGTGGATTGACGGGCAGTATGTGTCCATGCCCAGCATGTCGGTCTCACTGGAACAGCCGGGAGATGAAAATGGTGAGCTGCTATACTACTTTAAGTATCGGTTGGATCAGGCTCCAATCAATCTAACGGGTACCATAGTAGAGATCGCGTTACCCATCGGAGAACAGCAAACCAACGAAACCCTGCCAAAGGATGCTGAAAGCGGCTTGCCTCAAAAACCGGACGCCGGCACGATTGCCTTCAATCTGGATTGCTCAACCAGCGATCAGGTCACAAAAGCGCACCCCGATGTCCAGGCAGAAGGCATCAACTGGACCGCTGCAGCAAGTCAGGTTGTCTATAGCCCGCTTCAGCTCTACATCACGCTGGATTGGAGTATTCGCCCCGAAGTGCTGGCCGCTTACATTGAGGAAAACGGCGATGGCTATTACCTTGATGGTGAAAAGATGTGGGATTATGATGCAGTGGAGGTTTGCGGCAGCGAGATTATGAGCATGCAGCTTGTAAATGCTGATGGTACGCCAGTGTTTGAAACCATGCATGGTTTCTACGGCTGCGGTGGTGTAAGCAACACCCAGGCATGGTTCACCTTCCCCTATGCCCCATCCTACCCGGAAACCATGTACTTGGCTCCGGCAAGCGTAAACGGCTATGATATGACACAGGCTGTTCAAATCAGATAAAATACACACTGCCCCGGTTTCCGTGCTACGGAAACCGGGGTACAACGTAAAAGGACGGATATATTCATGAAACGATTCAAACGAATGATCATTGCAGCGTTTATCCTGTTTGTTGCGGGAACGATACCCCTGCAAGCTGCCTACGCTTCGACAGTTATCCTTTCCCAATTAAAAGACCAAACACCGGAGCGCCTTCAAATGACCGTCACAGCGCAAGACGGGACGATCGTAACCATTGATGCCCCCATCACACTGCCGCAAGGCGATACCATGCCCATCGTGCTGGCGCAGAGTGCAACGTTTGATACCACCGGCCTACATGATGCGTTTCCATTTCCAGCCTACTATGATCAGGAGTACAGCAAGCGCGATTTGCAAAATATGCTGTTAGAATACGACCACCCGGGTGCGTTGATTATCATGTTCCTTGCCGAAGAGCAGAAGAATATATTACTCGGAAAAGTAGATTCGACCATGCGAGCCATTTTACCCCAGGGCGAGACCCCGCCGGAAAACAATGTGACGATTGAAAGCATCATGAACTTTATTGATAGCCACATCAACCGATTTGGCTGTGATACAGAGCCCGACCTGCGTGTGCTGAAGGCAAATGCAAAAACGGGTCTTTATAAAACCAAACGCATTACAACTCCTGAAGGATGGACAGACTTTACGATCGATATGGATAAACCCGTCTCAGGCGCCGAGAAAGGACTCTGGGATCTGAAACTTGCGCAGTATATTTATGGCGCCAGGGTTTTTGAAGATTATTTTCCATATTCTTGTGCTACGGATCCCGGAAACCTCAATCTATGGCAAAACCCGCTGTTTTTACTTGCACAATATATGGACGAACAGAACTACCATATTGCTTTGCGTTTCTTCAAAGCGAAGGAGTCTCTAGTGGCTGATGCACCCTTGCTTTCCTATGACTCCATGGTTGAGGTTCTGCGGCAACGAATACAAGCCGGTAAGCTGAAAAGCATTTACGGCCTGACGCTTGGATACTCAGTCAAAATCGTTAAAGGCGATGCGTTTTTTACAGATGACACCCTGATTCACCAGAACCCGGACGTTCGTTTCGTGTTGGTGCCAGAGTGGGAAATACTTGGGTTTGATGAAAAATCGGCTGGAACCGCAGCCTCGGTTGGACTGGAAGAGCCAACAAAGGATATGATTTTGGAACCAGAGCGTTTCAGCCGGTATGGATTATCCTATGAAGTTCGTATGGATGCCGCAACCGGTTCGTTCATCCTGGACTATGAAAGTATGGAGTACACGCTCCCATAGCAAAACCCAACGGAAGCTGGTTTATTTTCTTACGCTGTTTCAATCGAATCGGCAGTCTGCAAGCCGAGCTGTTCCACACCCATATCCCGCAGCTTGTACTTTTGAATTTTCCCGCTGGCGGTCATGGGAAACGCAGTCATCGGCAGCACATACTTGGGGGCTTTGAAACGGCTCATACCGTTGCGTACAAAGGTGATGATCTCGTCCTCAGTGGCGGTCATGCCCTCCTTAAAGATCACGCAGGCGCATACCGCCTCACCGTATTTTTCGTCCGGCAGGCCGATGACCTGCACATCCCTGATGGCCGGGTGGGTATACAGAAATTCTTCAATCTCGCGGGGGTAGATATTCTCACCACCGCGGATGATCATATCCTTCAAGCGTCCGGTGATTTTGAAATACCCGGTTTCATCCATCGTGCCAATATCCCCGGTATGCAGCCACCCGTTTGCGTCAATCGCCATGCGGGTGGCTTCGGCCATTTTATAGTACCCTTGCATCACATGATAGCCACGGGTGATGATCTCGCCAGGCGTGCCGCGCGGGACCTCGTCTCCGGTTTCGGGGTCGACAATCATCCCCTCCGTATGCGGCAGCAGCCTGCCCACAGTCGATACGCGAATCTCCAGGGGATCATCGGTGCGGCTCATGGTCATGCCGGGCGAGCACTCGGTTTGCCCGTAGGTAATGGTTAGCTCGTGCAGGTGCATTTTCTCGGTCACGTCACGCATGGTTTTAATCGGGCAGGGGCTTCCCGCCATGATGCCGGTGCGCAGCGAGGTAAAATCATATTGATCAAAGTCCGGGTGTTCCAGCATGCCAATGAACATGGTCGGCACGCCATGCACCGCCGTGCAGCGCTCGGCCTGGATGTACTCCATTTCCTTGCCGGGGTCGTAGCGTGTCATCAGCACCATGGTGGACGCATGGGTCAGGCAACACATAACCCCCAGTACGCAGCCAAAGCAATGGAACAGGGGCACGACGATCATCAGTCGGTCGTCACTGGTAAACTTCATGCAATCGCCCATGAACCGGCCGTTGTTGGTAATGTTATAGTGCGAGAGCATCACCCCTTTGGGAAACCCCGTCGTACCGCTGGTGTACTGCATATTGATGACCTCGCGGCAATCAAGCGATTCGGTGATTTTATCCAGCGTATCCTCCGCCACCGAGTCTGCCAGGGTGTACAGCTCGCTAAACGGGGTCACGCCTTTTGGTTTGCGTTTAGCATCACCGATCAGCACCACGCGCTCCAAACACGGCAGTTTTTCATCCCGGGCTTCGCCCGGCGCTTCTGTTTGCAGCGCGAGTACCAGGCCCGTGATGTGGGCCAGGTAATCGTTTCCTTTGACCCCGTCGATCATAATCAGCATTTTGGCATCGCTCTGCCGGAGCAGATAGTTCAGCTCAAACTGCTTGTAATTGGTATTGACGGTGATGAGGATGGCTCCAAGCTTGGCCGTAGCGAACATCACAAGCACCCATTCGGGCACATTGGTCGCCCAGATGGCCACATGATCGCCTTTGCGGATGCCAAGCGCGTACAATCCCCGCGCGATGACCCCCGATAGCCGGTCAAATTCCTTCCAGCTCCAGCGCACGCCAAACTCCGGCGCAATAACACAATCGTTATCCGGATAGTCGCGTACATTCTGCTTGAGCAGCTGGGGAATGGTCATCTCCTGTAGCGTGCCGGTTTGGTTGATTGCCATCGCAAATCCCCTCATTTCCTGATGATACAAAACCTCCGCCTTCGAAACCATCGAAGGCGGAGGTTGAATTCCGCGGTACCACTTCGTTTGGAACATATCGTTCCCACTCATTAGGCTATAACGGGCCACCCGTCCGGCAGTACTGTTACTTCCTGCCGCATGCTCACGGGAGAGTAGGAAAACAGTTCGTCATGCCTTGCACCAACCGGCATGTCTCTTTTTACAGAAGCTGTTTGCCGCGCCCGTTCATCGCGCTATTGTTGACCATTATAGTCAAGCCCCAAACCCTTGTCAACCCTTTACCGCCGCATGGTTCGATGCTATAATGGGTAAAACGCGGCGCACAGCCGCAGGGACGGGAGGCAGGCATATGTATCGGTACTCAGGCAACAGCCGCTACCGTTCCGTGATGCGTTCAAACCGCTGGCAACCCATTGTGATCATCGCGGTTTTGATCATCGCCGTTGTTCTCATCTTAAAACTGGCGGGTGTCGGCTCGCTGGATGTAGCCAACTACGAGCGCCAACGTGACTCACGGCTGCGCGCCGAAACGCAAAGCGCACTCACGCAGGTCAACAGCCTGTCACGGCTTGGTGCGACCTCCACCAGCAGTACCCTGGGTAAAATCCGCCAGTTTGTACACGGCATTGAAGTGATCAATACCCTGAACATCAGCATGTACGGCGAGGTGGGGCGGCTGTATCAGGACTCGGTATTTGATGGCATCTATGCCATTATCGACCAGTACGAGGCCAACCTGTCCTCCGGGCAGAAGGTGAACGAGTCCTTAACCCTGCTGACCGAAGCGGTGAACGAGTTAAACACCTTAACACTGAATATAACCAACGCGACCTGAATACAGCGTGATTAGAAAGGGATTTGTGCCAATGGACCAGCGTCCCATCGGCGTATTTGACAGTGGCTTCGGCGGCGTCAGCGTACTGGCGGCCGCCGCTTCCGCGCTGCCCGGCGAACGCTTTGTATACCTCGGTGATAATTTACACGCGCCCTACGGCGAGCATACGGAAGCCGAAATCATGGCGTACTCACGTGCCTGTGTACAGTTTTTAATAGATGCCGGCTGCAAGGCCATTGTCATCGCCTGCAACACCGCAACCAGCGTGGCCGCCGCCGCCCTGCGCCAGGAGATTACCCTTCCCATCATCGCCATGGAACCCGCGCTGAAACCCGCTTCGATGATTGATGCCGACGGACAGGTGCTGGTGCTGGCGACCGAAGTGACCCTGAAACTGAACAAGTTCAAAGTGCTGATGGATATTTACGGCAAGGATGCCGTACCCATCCCCGCCCCCGGTCTGGTGACCGCAATCGAGGACGGGCAGTGGGAAGGCGATACGATCAAGGCGCTGCTGCAGGGGTACTTGTCCCCTTACCTCAACGAGCCTGTCAAAGCCATTGTGCTCGGCTGCACCCATTTTGTGTTCTTGCGGCGCGTACTGCGCGCGATGCTGCCGGCCCATATCCGCCTGATTGACGGTAACGAAGGAACCGCCAGACAATTAAAAACGCGCCTCCGGCAGCAAACGATGCTGGGAGACGCGACAGAAAATACCAAGGAACCACGGGTTACATTCCATTCCACAAAGCCCGGCGAACAAACGCTGGAGCGGATGGAAACGCTGTTTACCCTGGCTCTTGCTCAGCTTTCGGATTGATAGGCCGCTGGCCCCTGCTCATAAATATCGTTTCCCTGACAATCGATAGCTACCATCAGCGGCAGATCATGAACGGTCAGCCGCTTTATTGATTCCGTACCCAAATCCTCATAAGCGACCACGGTCACGCTATCAATACAGGAGGCTAAATAGGCTGCGCAACCAGCCGGTGCGGTGAAATATACCACCCCATGGCTGACGATGGCCTGTTTGACATCCTCCCCGCGATCGCCTTTGCCGATAATAGCAAGCAGTCCCTGTGCAAGCAGCGCAGGGGTGAACTTATCCATGCGCACAGAGGTCGTTGGCCCGATCGCCCCGGACGTTTTACCCGGAGGCGTGGGGGTCGGCCCCGCATAGAATATCGTTTGCCCGGCAATAGGCACAGGCAGGGCTTCGCCGTTTTGCAGCGCTTGTACCATGCGGGCATGGGCTGCGTCACGCGCGGTATAAATCACGCCGGACAGCAGCACCGTATCCCCCGCCTTTAGCGTGGGTACAATCGCCGGATCCATAGGTGATGAAAGCTTGACAGCCATATAAAACTCCTTATAAAACCGCTTCGGCGCGGCGTGTTGCATGGCAGCCCACATTCACGGCTACGGGCAGCCCGGCAATATGCGTCGGCGCGGTTTTTATACGCACAGCCAGCGCCGTGGTATACCCGCCGTAGCCCTGCGGGCCGATGCCAAGCGCGTTAATCTCTTGCAAAAGCTCCTTTTCCAGCGCATTCATGCGCGGATCGGGATGGTCGCCCTGGCGCAGTTCCACGAGTGCTTCCTTAGCCAGCAGCGCGACCTGTTCAAACGTCCCGCCAACACCCACGCCCAGAATCACCGGCGGACAGGGGTTGGCACCGGCAAGTTTCATGGTCTCAACCACAAAGGCTTTCACGCCTTCCAGTCCGTCGGCAGGGGTCAGCATTTGCAGGCGGCTCATGTTTTCGCTGCCAAAGCCCTTGGGCGCGACCGTCAGCTTGAGGGTATCGCCCGCAACTAGCTTCACATGCAATGCAGCCGGGGTATTGTCGCCGGTATTGACCCGGTCAAAGGGATCGCGTACGACCGATTTGCGTAAGTACCCCTCCGTATAGCCCTTGCGTACACCGCTGTTAACCGCCTCTTGCAGCGTTCCGCCTTCAATGTGTACATCCTGCCCAATTTCGGCGATGACAACCGTCATCCCCGTATCCTGACAAATAGGAATGCCGCCATCCTGCGCCATGTTGCAGTTTTTACACACCAGCGCTAGCGATTCCTGCGCAGGCGCATACGGTTCTCTTTGCTTTGCTTGCTCCAGCAATGCCCGCACCGGCGCGGGCAGCACTGTACAGGCCTTGGTGCAAAGCGCGGCCACGGTTTGGGTAATGGCATCCGCTTGAATCGTTCGTATCATGGTGCACTCCCGTCTAGTCCAGATTGATACGGAGAATTTCCTTGGGGTTATTGATACGCGGGGCCGGGGCGTTGCCGCCCGCACCCGCCGAAATAATCATCTTCCCGACAACGCCCCGGGTATACTTGGGGAACATCCCCTGGCCCGGTGAAAAAACACCACGCCCAAAAAAGCGCCACTGGCCGCCGTGGGCATGCCCGGCCAGCACAAGGTCCACGTCCGCATCCGTCAGATAGGGATGATAATCCTCCGGGTGGTGGCTCATCAGAATACGGCAACCGTCCTCCTGCTCAAACGCAGGAAGCATATCCTTGTGCCCGTAAACATCCGGGCGGTACCAGCAGCCGATAACCAGTTCCTGAAAACGAACATAGGTATTAAACAGCAGCGTCGCCCCTGACGCCTTCACTTGCCGGGCAAATTCCGGATACTGATGTAACCGCATTTCGTGATTGCCAATGCCCACGAATACCGGCGTGTGCTTAACCGCTTCCTTTAGAAAAGCGATGCCCCGCTCAAAGGTCTGTCCATGCCGCTGCGCCAAATCGCCGGGCATCAGCAGGGCGTCTATTCCCTGCAGCATCGGTAGGATATCCGCATACGTTCCATTGTGCAGATCGCTGACAACCAGCAATGTAACCGGCTTTTGCAGTTTCCCCGTATGCCAGGCATACTCTGTAATCTTTCGCAATCCCGCGCCTCCGTACCCAGTACTCTGTCTCCCCCTGTATTCGCGATTGGCGGCGGTTTATTCCTGCTTGCAAGTAAAAAGTACCGCCTGAATTTACGTTTCTTGACGGGTAATCCCCCGCATGCTATTATAGCCCAAACTTTGTAAGGAGGCGGGTATATGGATAACACAGATGCGATTATGGCGTATTACGATACGCAGGTTGAAATCGAATGGCAGAGGATTGATGGCCGACCGGAGTTTATCCTCACCTGCCGCTACTTAGACCGTTACATTGCTTCGGGTGACACCGTGCTGGATATCGGCGGTGGGCCCGGCCGCTACGCAACCTATCTGGCTGGGAAGGGCTGCGATGTCACGCTGCTGGACCTGTCCCCCGCTAATGTGCAATTTGCCAAGGCGAAGGCGAAGGAACTAAGGCTTCCTTTACAGGCCTTACAGGGCGATGCCCGCACGGCGGATACGGCTGTGCAGGGCTTGTATGACCACGTTTTGTTAATGGGGCCGCTGTACCACCTGCAAACCGAGCAGGACCGCAAACAAGCAGTGGAGGCCAGTCTGCGTCTGCTAAAACCCGGGGCATGCTGTTTGTATCGTTCATCTCCCTGTATGCACCGCTGCTCTACGCCATGAAGCATGAGCCCGAATACGTCATCGAACAAAACGAGCCAAGCCTTGCCTACCTGCATGCGGTTGAGCAAAATAAAAGCTTTGCCGGACACCTGTTTACGCATGCGTTTTTCATCAATCCGACCGATATTCTGCCCTTTATGGCGCAGTTCCCGCTGGAACGCAGGCACCTGTTTGCCCAAGAAGGTGTTATCGCTCCCGGCGAGCCCAACATCATGGCCCAGCCGCAGGAAGTCATCGACAAGTGGCTGGCCCTGAGCGAAATACTGGCGGAGCGACAAGAACTGCTCACCATGGCTGAGCACATAATGTACATCGGGCAAAAGAAATAAACCCTCCATATCACAACTGCTACTTTCGGTTGATGCCACACCGCAGCACACTGTGGTATAATGCACCCATACACGATAGGAGGTGTTTGTATGCCAAGAATTGCTGTATTTATCGACGGATCTAACTTCTTTTACATGCAGACCCGAGACTTGGGACAATTCATTGATCCCAAAAAGTTACTGGAATATATCGGACAGTACGGCGACATCACAGATGCTTACTACTACACCGGAGAAGACGATCACCCGGATGTAAAACAACAAGGCTATTTGGACGCACTCCCGCATATGGGGTACTCGCTGGTCACCAAACGAATTAAAACCATTTTTGACCCACAGACAGGAACGACCAAGCGAAAAGCCAACCTGGATATCGAAATTGTACTGGATATGTTCAATACGATCGACAACTATGATATGGCTGTACTCGTCAGTGGTGACGGCGACTTCGAACGTGCACTGCAGCTGCTGAAATCCCGCGGAAAGCAGTTTAAAGTCATGGCGACGGATAGCTTCGCCGCCGTGGAAATCCGCCGTGTCGCCGGCATGCACTACATTAATCTGTCGGAGATTGCCGATCAGCTCAGAAAAGTGTAACACAAATGGTATATGCATGATTTTCCTACCATTCAACACACAGTAAGCACTCCATAAAACCGCTAAGCCGCCGACGAAAAGTCGGCGGTTTTTTATGTCGTTTCTCGGCTATAAACGATGCTGTTTTAATGACAGTCAGCGGCCTTACCACCTTGATGGGTGCTTTGCTCGCCCAGCAAAACCCATACGAGAAATACGCTGAATACAAACAAGAAGAAGCAATGATACTCATTGCTTCTTCTTTGATACAGTGGATTTACATCGCCTTGACTTTGTTCCACATACTTTCATCAACGGGAATGCCATCTGCCATATTCTGCTTTCGTACACGCATCATATGCTGGCCCGGATAGGTGGGCGGTTTACCCTCTTCCCGCGGGGTGGATGTCTGCAAATCGGCAAGGGTCGCCTTCACTTGCTCCACATAGGTTTCGCGGTTGGGCAGGCTATCTATATCAATGGCGATAAACACCTGACTGATGCCCGTTTCATGGGGATGGGCGTCGATTTCACGAGTTGTCAATCCGCCGCTGATGGCCGCCGCAACCAGATCCAGCACCAGTGCCAGACCGGAGCCCTTCCAAAAGCCAAACGGCATGATCTGCTGGGTTTTCATGATCTCCACCGGGTCGCGCGTCAGCTGCTGGTTATGGTCAAACCCGCCGTCCATGGGCAGCTGGCGTCCCTGCCGGGCATAGGTTTCCAGCTTACCGTAGGCAAACATCGACATGGCTATATCCAGCAGCACCGGTTCATCGCCGTTGGGTACGGCGATGACAATAGGATTATTGCCAACCCGCACATCCTGCCCGCCCCAAGGGGGCATATTGGGCGCAGTATTCGTCCAGAGGATGCCAATGCAGCCCGCCTCCGCAGCCATCAACCCGAAGTTGCCCGGCCGCATCCAGTGGTTGGTATTTTTCAGGCCCACAACACCGAGAGTCTGTTCTTTGGCAATGGCAATGGCACGCGTCATGGCATCGGCAGCATTCAGGTTACCGATGCCGCGGTGCCCGTCCCAGCGCTCCATAACGCCAATCTTTTCATCAAACGCCGCCAGTGCTTTCACATCGGTCTCGCCTCTTTCGATGGCGTGAATCATCGCCGGAAAGCGGTTTAGACCGTGGGAATACACCCCGTCGCGGTCTGTATCGGCAAACAGGGTCGCCGAGCGCACCGCGCGGCTTTCCTCTACGCCGTACTTGCGCAGTACTCTTAAAAACTCTTGTTTCATTTCATCATAGGATACTCTCATGACCATTCCTCCGATATAGTTATCTGCTTAAAGTGTATCATAGTTAAGGCTTTTCAAACATAAATATTCTCAATGCAACAAAGGTTTTCAAACTATGCTATACTTGATAGCAAGTAGGATGCACGACGCATATTAAGTATTCCAGTATGCAATATCTACGGGTCATCGGCCTTTTAAGAAGAAATAATTTTTATATACAGTATTAATCGGTCCCATCCTGTAATACTAAAGGAGAGCTTTATGGATTGCTTTATCGATTCTGCAACATTATATGAGATTATCGGTATTACCCGAAACCAAAATTTAAATGAGAGCACGAAATGGTCGTTTAACTCATCAATATTTACTACATCCGCTTTAATTAATCTGACGACTATGAAGACCGCGCCTGCACCGAGTTCAAGCCATGCAGCAACAGATATCTATGGATTTGTATCAAAAAGTATCGCAGATATGATTGGAAATATTTCGCTTGATCCTCATATAGGCCAAAAAGCTCTGGACAGTACAAAAACTTTGGTACAGCAGAACACCTCACAGATACAAAATGCCTTACATCAGGTGAAATCTGACGAATCCTACAGTCAATGGCTTCGTACGGGAAAGCAGCATAGTTGGATAGAACATTCGTCCCGACTGGATGGATTGTTTAACCTGGAACTGATTCCTCAGATATCCGCCATACTCGATATCCCTGTGAAAATATTGGCTAAAGAGTGGAGAAACAGTTGCAATATAGACTTTATTAAGCAATTGGCAAGGGATAAAGTAAGCAACGAACAACAATCCATTATTGAAGACGCTTATACCACGTCCGCACTATTACGAGGGTATTACCATGACCAATACGCCAAATTAGTCAATCATCAGATCATTCATCATCCTTTTAGAAAGCCAATCCTCCCGAAACTTGAGGCACAAAAGGAAAGCTTTGGATCTACTAATGTTGAGACCTATTTATCCATCATTATTCTTGCAGGAGCAATCGCACAAAGCAATCACAAAGAAAGGGTTATTACATGGATCGACAACGTACGAAAAGCTAGAGTAGGCATTCCCAGCAATAACTTTAGCATGGAAAATCAGTCATCAAAGTCAATCGCAGTGCAAACAGCTGCTGACATTGCTAAAAAATTGGATATTCATACAAGCCCAAAATGGATTGACCATGTTATCAATGTTTTAATTGGTCTCAATGCCGGTTGTATATCAACCTTTGTTCTTCAGGGCTGGCCAGGACTGGTATTAGGTACAGGCACATCGATTGCAATGGAAAGTTTCGATATCGGGGGCTCGATTAATACCAGGATATCCAATCGAGAGCATCGCCTGATTAGTATTGTAAACAGATACGCCGGACGGATTGAACAAGAATGGACAGTACTTCCTGAATAAAGAAGTTCTGCAATGCTTCGTAGGTAATGGATGCTTGATATGATTGTACCATTGCGTTTCCCGGCAGGATTTTGTACAATAAAGAAAACAATCCTTTGAAAGGAGCATATGTATGATTAATGTTGCAATACTTGGCGCTGGCGGCATTGCCCAAAAAATGACCCGCACGCTCAGAGAAATGATCAAACAAGGAAACCAAAGCATCAAAATGCACTCCGTGGCCTCCCGCAACAGCGAAAAAGCCCTACGTTTTTCCCGCGAATACGGATTTGAAAAGGCATACGGTTCCTACGAAGAAATGCTGCGCGACCCGGATGTCGATCTGGTGTACGTGGCAACCCCGCACTCCCACCACTATGAACACATGATGATGTGCCTGGAGCACGGCAAACACATCTTGTGTGAAAAAGCGTTCACCGTCAACGCCACCCAGGCCCAGGAGGTACTCAAGCTCGCCAAAAAGAAGGGCTTGTACGTTGCTGAAGCCATCTGGACACGCTACCTGCCGTCCCGCAAGATGATCGACGATCTGATTCAAAGCGGTGCCATCGGCAAGCCGCGCATGGTGACGGCCAACCTCGCCTATGTGCTGGACCATGTCGAGAGAATGATCAAGCCCGAATTGGCTGGCGGCGCGCTGCTGGACCTTGGCGTGTATGCGCTCAACTTTGCCGCCATGGTGCTTGGCAAGGATGTAATCGACATTCACTCGACAGCACAAATGGCGGATAGCGGCGTGGATGTGCAGGACTCCATCACCCTCACCTTTGCTGGTGGGCAGATGGCCGTACTCTGTGCAGCCATGGACTGCGCCGGTGACAGTCATGGGGTGGTGTACGGCACCAAGGGTACCCTGACGGCCGATAACATCAACAACCCCAAGGTCATCACCGTCAGCCCCCTGGGCAAACCCGAGGAGGTCAAAACCTACCATGTGCCCCCGCAATTAACAGGGTTTGAGTATCAGGTACAGACCGCTGTGGATGCCATTGAACGAGGCGAGATCGAATGCGAGGCCATGCCGCACAGCGAAATCATCCGTATCATGAAACAGATGGACGATATCCGCTCGCAGTGGAACCTCAAATACCCCAACGAATAAACACCATAACAAAACCGCCGAACCCCTGTGGGCTCGGCGGTTTTTTCGTTTCCGCGATTTTAGTTGCCTTCTTCAAACGTGATTTTCACGCTGCCGGATACGGTGTTGATTTGCAAGGGCTTTGCGCCGTTTCCATCGGCGTTTTTCAGGTTATTGCTGCCCGATACGGTGCTTACGGAAATGCTGTAGTCGCTCTGGCTACCGGCCAGCATACCTTTGACAGCCCCGGAGGTGCTTCTCAGTTCAATGCTATCGGCTTTCAGCCCTACCGGACGAATGCTGCCCGATACCGATTTTGCGCTCAGCGCTGCGCAGCTTACATCCTGCAGGTTCAGCGAACCGCTGACTGAGTTCAGCGTCATGTCGCCCTCTGCCGTCACCTGCGTAAACTCCAGTCTGCCGCTGGTGGTCTTTCCGTTCAGCTTGCCCCCGGCGGTCACAGCCTGCGCTGTGATACTGCCCGATACGGATTGCAGCCGCACGCTTTCCATCGCCTGTAAATTTTCTGCCGTTATGGAGCCGGAGGTCGTATGCAAGCTAAGGTCTGACTGTACTGTCAGGTTGGCCGCGCTGATAACGCCGGATACCGTCTTCAGCTTGCATTCCTTTAAATCGGCCGCAGTTTCGGCAATAATTTTGCCTGACGCAGTGTCCACCATCAGGTCGCCTTGAAAGGCCTTGGGCAGTTCAATTTCCAGAATATACTCGTTACCGACAAATGGCACGTTGAAAATGCTCTCCAGCCAGTTGCGGGTGTTGCGGTACGAGATTTCCAGTACGCCGTTTTTCAGCGTCGCTTCGTACTGCATATACTCATCTGTTTGCCAGCTGAGGTTCATCTGATCGCCGTCCACCGGCGTGATAATGACATGTGGTACATCGGTTCCGATTTGAATGGCGTTGACATCCGCCGCCGCGTAGCTTTGTTTTTCCATGTTGGTATCCCCTTCCTGATTTCTGGTCATGCTATATCCTATGCCGGCTACAGCCAGCCCAACGACGATTAACAAGGCCGCAGCAGCCAGGAAACGCCTATGCAAAAGACTCATGTTTGATTGCTCCTTTTTTGGTCACGGTATTCTTTCCTTTATTCCAAAGATAACGTGTAACCCTGATAAACTGCCGGGTCATCCACAGGCAGATAGGATATAAGAGTATGCTGATGCCTGCTCCGACCATCGCACTGCCAAGCCACATCAGCCGTACCCCCAGCTGCGGGTTTATCATCAGCCCTATTATGCCGCCAATGACCACCGCACCGGAGGACACAAGGGCCGACCAGAGTAGCAACGCAGTCACCCATACACAGATGAATAGCGTCAGCAGTACGGCTGCACCCGATATAAGGACTGGAAACCACAGTGGAAATCCCAAAATCAACAGTAGCCATAGGCCCGTTGACCGGGATTTGTGGCTGACCTGCTCCTCATTGACGGCGGATTGCGGTGTATCGGCAACGATACGGTCGATAATCTCGTCCATCGTGCCCAGTTTTTCGACCGCTTCCTCCTCTGTGAGTCCGTCATCAATGCTGTCGTCGATAATTTCAGCATAGAACGCATACGCCTTATCCTGTTCTTCCACGGGCAGCGCAGCGAGTTGACTGAGAAGCTCGCCCAGAAATTCCTGTTTGTTCATCGCCGGTTCACCTCACTTTGAATGTATTGGTACAGTTCGGTAATCCCTTCCCACTCGGCGATGAACTGCAGCAGCCTGTGGTGTCCGCGCTCGGTAATGGCATAGTACTTGCGCAGCCTGCCCGAATGTTCCCGCGATTCCACCGTCAGGTGCCCGGATAACTCCAGGCGTTTGAGTATGGGATACAGCGTCGATTCGGATATCGCCACCACCGGCGCAAGGCTTTTGATAATGCGGTATCCGTAGGACGGCTCGCGCAGCAGCGCAGAAAGCACACAGGCCTCCAGTACGCCTCGTTTCAGCTGTGCGTCCACAACCATCCCTCCCGACATGCTATACTATATATGACATAGTATTAGAAAACAACGGCGGCAAGATTGGAATTGGATGAGAGTTTCAGTTTTTATTATTCAGAATGGTGTATTGTCTTGATTTCAGGGGCTGACCAGCGATTCCAGCGTAGCAACCTGCTCCGAAGTACCCAGCACCACCATGGTGTCCCCGACACGGATCAGTTCGCCGGAGCCCGGGTTGAACTTGAATGTTCCATCGTCCATACGTTTGAGCGCCAGCACGATCAGTCCGGTGCGCTCCGGTATTTTAGCCTGCGACAGCTTTTGATTGGCTAAGCTGGAGTTTGGCGGAATGGTGACCTCCGAAAGATCCAGCGTTACATCGCCTGCGCGGGTGATGACATCTAAAAAGGAAATAACTGACGGCCGCAGCAGCAGCGCCGCAATGCGCTGGCCCCCAATTTCGTTGGGGGAAATGGTGTTGTTGGCCCCGGCCTTTTTCAGCTTGTTGTGGGCGGAAGGCTCCACGGCTTTGGACACAATATAAATCTTTTCGTTCATCTGCCGCGCGGTAAGCACCGTGAACACGTTTTCCGAATCGGTATCCAGCGAGCACACAATACCCTTGGCGCAGCAGATACCGGCTTTTTCCAATACATCCTCATGGGTGGCATCACCACGGATACAAAGGATGCCTGCCGCTTCCAAGTCCTCAAACTTTTCTTCGCTTTCTTCAATCACGACAAAGCTTTCTTTATGCGCTTGCAGACTTTTAATCACCGTCCGCCCCACCTCGCCTGCGCCACAGATGAGGTAGTGGTTTTTCAGTTCCTGAATTTTGGCTTCCATACGCTTTTTCCTCCATGCAGACCGCAGTTCGCCTTCAAAGAAATACGAAACCAGGCTGGTCACGCCGTAACCCACGGCGGACAGCCCGGCAAATATGATAAAAATTGAGAATAGCTTGGCAGCGTTTGTCATGACACCGACCTCGCCATATCCGACAGTGGATATGGTAATCACCGTCATGTACAGTGCATCCACCATGCTAACGTGCAACAGCACCATGTACCCGATCATCCCGATGAGCAGGATCAACAGTAAAAACAGAAGGATGAACACAATCTTCCGCCTGTCTTGCATAGTGCACCTCATTTCATGGTTTAGCTGTACTTAAGTTTAAGTATACAGCATTTTGCGCGTTATTTGTAGCGGAAGCTGAGTGTAGCATCGGCAAAGCGCCTATAGTTCTTGATCCAATGGCGGATGGACGAGCGTTCAAAGGCTAAAAACGTAATCGCCTCCCACAGAAACACCCAGCCGCCAATGATAACGACATCCAAAAGCACATACAAAAGCATGCTGTTGTGCACATATCACCAGTCTGATTGCCTTGGTTACGTCCATTACCTGGTTGATTTGCTAGAGGACAGGAGTCACTTCCGTGACCTGCTCAAACCAGTGCCAATGGTGCTAAAAGCCTGGCGTGCCCGCCTGGATGCTGAGCACAATGAAGCCCGCTGCAAACAAAAGGATGAAGCTCAGCAGCGATATAAGGACTATCGTACGGGTCACGCGCCGCTGTTTGCCCGTCATCTGCGGCATCACCGGCAGAGCGAGTTCATGCCGCCCGGACCAGCGGTTTCCATGCCAGCGCAGGTACGCACAGGTCATTTGCACGGCCAGCCGCACAAACCAAAGCGCGCCCATACACATCAACACGGCTGCCGCCGCCAGCGCTACCCCAACGAGTATACCGCCGGCGACCGTCAGCACAGGGATGGCTGCCATCATGTCTAGCCCCAGTGCAAGGTAAATGCCCAATCCCAGCACGGCGACAGAGGCCGCGACGAGCGCAATCGCCCATGCATACAGGGTGATAAATACAGGGATCGCTAACAAATCCAGCAAGCAGAGCGCGATGCGGGTCAGTGCACGGCCTTTAGGCGCACCGGTGCCAGCCGCAGCCCCGGTCAGGGGTAAAAAGTCATCCGCTATGTCCTGTGGCGTACCGAGTTTCCTGGCGATATCCTCTTCACTATATCCATCGGCTGCCTTACGGGCAAAGTGCGCTTCGTAATCCGAAAGCACCTCTTCCACATCTGCAACCCGGCGGCTGCGGAGCTCTTTCTCCAGCGCGTCGAGATATTGTTTTTTAGTCATTGTTATGTTCCTCCAAAAGACATTTCACGTCTTCAACAAACTGTAACCAGTCGCGCTTGTCGCTTTGGTAGCGCTCACGCCCCAGTGCGGTTAAAGTGTAGTACTTGCGCGGCGGGCCGCCGCTGGCCTCGGACAGGTAGGTGGTCACCAACCCCTCCGCCTTTAACTTACGCAGGATGGGGTACACCGTCCCGTCGGAGATATCAATCTGTGCCGACAAGGTTTCCGATACGTCGTAGCCGTACTGATCCTTGCTGGACAAAAGCGAGAGTACACACAGCTCCAGCACGCCTTTTTTGTATTGTATATTCATCTCCGCGCACCTTTCTTTACCACTACTGGATATTGTATGATAGCGCGCAGGCACTGTCAAGATTGGCATCCCCCTACTACGCATGGCGCACATCGATAGCCCCGTCTACAGGATCCAGCCATTTTGTCTGCGCCTGAGAAAAACGGCTGAACACGATGGCGGTGACCAAAGAGCGGGGTACGATTTTCCCCAGAAACACCAATGCATTATTGAGCACACCGGGGATGTATATAGCCTTTCCTTTCTGTGCCTTACGCAGGACAGTGCGGGCAATTTTCTCCAGTTTATTCGTGGTGGCGTTCCCCCAAAACCCCTGCGCTGCAATGCCGTGCATGGCCTCATTAGTGGTGGCAAGCCCGCCGGGGCACAGTACAGTAACGCTGACGTTTTCGCTTTTGAGTTCCTGACGAAGCGCGAGGGAGAAATCGTAGAGGAAGCGTTTGGACGCGGCATAGGTTGCCTTGAGGGGCATGGGAAACATGGACGCCAGGCTGGATACGAACAGAATCGTAAACCGCGCACCTTCACGCCTACGTGAAAGTATTGCGTGGGTCATCCGCAGGGTGGCCGCGTTGTTCAAGTCAACAATCTTGACGATTGACTCCCGGTTTCGTTTCAAAAATCCGCCTTCATAGTCAATCCCGGCTACATTAAAAAGCATATCAAAGCGCAGGGATTGCTGGTCAATCATCGCCATCATCTCATCCACGCTCTGCTTGTTTGTCAGGTCGCAAGCTTTGACTGTAACCAGCGCACCATAGCGGCGTATCAGCCCGCCGCGGATTTGTGTTAGCCCTTCCCGGTTGATATCGGTTAAAAATAGGTCATACCCTAGTCTGGCGCACTCGTTTGCGAGCGTCCGCCCCAAGCCACCGGCTGCCCCGGTGATACATACTGTCATTGTACAGACTCCTTTCCAAAGTTTACGCCACATAGCTGCTGACTGACGGCGATCAACCTTTCAGCCTTTCCAAGTGTCACCGCTTTGGCGTATCGCTTTTCTAAGGTTTGGTTATAGTACATCCCTTGTGGCGTAACTGCCGGGTCGCAGAGGAACGCGTAGGTATGGGCGGGTATGCGGGGTGGTGCTCCGCTGGATTTTCTAAGTTTCCATACAAGATTGACCAGCCCGCCGGTCTCCTTATTGCCAATGTCCGTATTCACCAAGCCCGGGTCAACGACATAGGCCCTGACACCAGTCGCATCAAAGCGTGCGTTGATTCCCTTTGCCAGCAGCATGACCAGCAGTTTGGACTGCTTATATGCCAGTAGCGGGTGATAGCGCTGGGAAAACATGAGATCATCCCAGCGTACTTTGGTGTGCTTGTGCGAGCCGCTGCCTGTGAAAATCACCCGCCCCTGCGCCTGTTTCAGCTGCGGAAACAGCGCGTGCGTGAGCAGAAACCCCGCCAGATAGTTCAGCGCAAATTGCTGCTCGTATCCCTCATCGGTGGTCATGTACCAGCTGCGAACGCAGCCTGCGTTATTGATCAGTGCATGTAGACCCTCACTGCCGCTTTCTACAAGCTCTGTTTGAATCTCCCCGGCCACGCGCAGCACCTCGCGCTGCTGCATCAGATCGGCGGTGCAATAGCGCACATTCGCCTGCGGATGGGTTGCCAGAATGTTATTCCTGGCGGCCTTCCCGCGTTCTTCACTGCGACCGATGCCGATTACTGCAAATCCTTCTCCGGCCAGCAAACGTGCGGCCTCTAACCCGATGCCGGATGTTGCTCCCGTAATCACAATCGTTTTCATCATTATTCCTCCCATCGTTTCCGATTATGCTAAATGAAACCGCATTTTCAGCTGATTCCAGTTTTGTCGTCCATGCGCCAGCCAATCCACCAACGTAAGCATCAGTATGCCGGATAATGCTATTCCCACGGCCGGAACGCCTCCGCTGAAGACCAACCCCAGCAGTACAAACCCGGTGGAGACCAGCCGCGGCAGGAGTGACAACTCCATGCCCGTCCGCTCTCCGATGCGCGGGCAGATTAATGCTGCCAATTGCACAAACGCCATCAACAGAAACGGCCATACAGCACGTGTCATCATCCCCGTGAAAAACAGCATACGCGCCAGGCCTGCGGCAAGCGCGGCAGCACGCTGCAACGCTTGGTTTTCCACCGGTTCTCCAGGCAGCAACGCCCGGTATGCCAGCTGTAAATAGCCGGTCAGCAACATCGCAATCCGTAATCCGCCAAGCCAAAACCCCAGCAGCAGTACGGGGACAGAACCCATCACCATCCGGCGCAGTACGGCATTTTGCAGCCACTGCTCCCGTAACGGTTGATATACCTTTTTCATGATTTGTTTCATAGCAGTCTCATCCTTTCCATGTTAGCAGCAAGCCATACGCAAATGCACTTTCAATCAGCCGATTACGCATGGTCAGGTCGTCGGTTGTGCGGGTTACACACAATGTCGACTGATCGCCCGCCGTAACCAGCGCAAAGCTGTACGAATTGCTGGGTGACGGCCCCAATGCTGCGCTTATTTCCCGTATATGTGCCTGTAAAGGAGCATGCAGCGGGATCTTCCCAAGGTTCGACAGCGTTGTCGTAAAGAAATAATCCCCTGTAAACCGATACGCCGTACGCAGCACCATGGCTTTCCATTGCAGCGGTACAAACCGCAGCATGCGAATGGTACGCTGCGCGGAGGCCAGCTTTTTGGCAAGCGTTTCCCGCTCGGTCAGCGATCGCAATTGCTGCTGCAATCCCTGTACCAGTTGCGTATCCGTCAGCATTTCCTGCGCACCTAAACACAGCGTTCCGTACCAGGAGAAATTGCGCAGTGTAGCGCTATGAAACATACGCCGCAAGTCCATCGCAATTTGTAATTGATAGCGGCCAGAATCCGCACACGCTGTTTTACGCGCTGCCGTGAGTATGACAGCGCTCATCAGCGCTGTAACGGAAACGCCGTATGCACGGGCGGCTTGCTGCAACTGCTGACCGTCTACCCCAAACCTGTCTACACGACACTCCCCTACGGGAAGCGGATTGCCGGGAAGCGGATTGCCGGGAAGTTGAATCGCCGGGGCTGCCAGCAGAGACCCTCCATGCTTCCGGGAGCGGAAGCGGGAAAATGCGTTATCCACATCATCCGCCAAAGACACTGCCGCCGTATCCAGTACCTGCGGATCGTCGCTTGTTGCATCTTCCCCTTGCAGACGGTAGTATTCCGCCAGAAGTGATTTCAGGAACATCATACCGCCCATCCCGTCGGTTAGGGCATGGAACAGCTCGACCGATACATCGGTATCGCGGTAAAGAACGCGAAACAGAGGCTGCGCCCCATCGCTTACATCGATCGGCAAACAGATTACACCCGTATCCGGCTGTACGGCATAGCGCGCTGTGACAGGCTGTAAATAGTACCAGAACACCCCTCTGCGCAGGGTGGTTGCATAATGGGGAAAGCGCCTGAGCGTAAACACAAGTGCAAGTTGCAAAAGCTCAGGGGTTACCTGCATATCCAGCGTCGCAGTCAGGCGAAACATCGCCATGTGCCCGCCGGTCATAGAAATCGGATACTGTTTTGCGCCATTGTCCAACGGATAAAAGCCCTGCCGGGGTGTTGCGTAGAACCCGCCCAGCCTGTCGGGATGCAGTCGCTGCAAGGCTTGCGAAAATGGCATCCCCAGCGTGGACAGCAACGCCAAGCCACGGGCAAAATCCCTTTGTATGTCTTCCCGTTGTGTTTCCGGCAGCATAAACGCCTGATCCACCGCGCCGCGAAACGCTTGCAATGCCTTTGTCTGATCGATAGACGAATGATATAAGACCGGCATCTTTTGTTGTAATAAATGATGGCTGCATTGTAATTTCACCCGTTTTCCTCCTTTGGGCTCGCAAACGATTGTATTTCGTTTACTATTGCACATTATACAGTAGTATTCTATGAATGTCAATAGTGTGCCTATCTTTTTTTAAGTATGCTTGTTACGTTCCCCGAAACCCCTTGCAATACAAGGGTTGTAGCTATTACCTCTGTTGTTCGGGCCGGAAATATTCGTAATCAGCACACACACAGGCAGTCGTACTGCTTTGCTGGCGAGTTATTTCCAAGCGTAATTTTGTTTCCTTAGTTCGACCGAAAAAAACAACCCCCGGACATACCGGAGGTTTAGGTATTCAGATACGTGTATCGCTTGTTGGTATGTTTACCGCACTCATAGCCCTATGGAAGACCGGCCACGCACAAACCACTTTGATAAAATAACCACAAAGGAGTTGAAAACCGTCTCGCCATTGGGTATACTTATGTTTGGACTATAGACAGGAGGAGTTTCTCATATGAACGCACGAGAGCTAACCATTAACAATATCCGCACGCTGGCGGCTGACGTTGTACAAAAGGCCAACAGCGGCCATCCCGGCGCGCCCATGGGCATGGCACCGATGGCATATGCTGTTTGGGCAGATGCCATGAACCACAATCCCGCCAACCCCAAATGGGAGAACCGGGATCGCTTTGTCCTCTCGGCGGGTCACGCTAGCGCATTGATCTACTCGCTGCTCCACCTGTTTGGATATGGCTTGCCGATGGATGAGCTCAAAGCCTTCCGCCAGTGGGGAAGCAAAACCCCCGGTCATCCCGAATACGGCCACACTGTCGGCGTGGAAACGACCACCGGACCGCTGGGCCAGGGCGTTGCCAACGCCGTAGGGTTTGCCATTGCCGAAACCATGCTCGCCGCCAAGTTTAACCGCGACGGCTTCCCCATGGTGGATCACTATACCTATTGCTTCTGCGGCGACGGCTGCATGATGGAAGGTATCTCGTCCGAAGCGGCATCGCTGGCGGGTACGCTGAAACTCGGCAAGCTGATACTGCTGTACGATGATAATGAAATCTCCATCGAAGGCGATACCGATATTGCATTCCGGGAAGATGTTCCCGCACGCTTCAAAGCCTATGATTGGCATGTTGTGAAAGTTGAAGACGGCAACAATTCCGAGCAGATTCTCGCCGCCATCAACGAAGCCAAGGCGGACGACCGGCCTTCGCTGATCGTTGTGCCTACGACCATCGGTTACGGCAGCCCCGCTAAAGCCGGTAAGGCCAGCGCACACGGCGAACCGCTTGGCGTGGATAATGTAAAAGAAGCCAAAGAATACCTGGGCATGCCTGCGGACGACTTCTATGTATTGCCGGAGGTCTATGAACATCTCAAAACCGTTGGCGAGAAAGGCGCGAAGGCCGAAAGTGCCTGGAACGCGCTGTTTGAACAATATAAATCCGCACATGCAGACCTGGCCAAGGAATGGGATACCTGGTTTGCCAGCGAGATCAGCGCTGATATTGCCGGCAGCGAGGACTTCTGGTCCTTCCCCGAAAGCATGGCAACGCGCAATACCTCCCACACGACCATCAACCGCCTGGCGGCCATCGTGCCCAACCTCGTGGGCGGTTCGGCCGACCTGGCCCCGTCTACCAAGACCATTATCAAAGACGGCGGCGATTATTCCGCCGAAAACCGCGCCGGACGCAACCTGCACTTCGGCGTTCGCGAACACGCCATGGCGGCAATCTCCAACGGCATCGCCGTACACGGTGGTCTGCGTGTGTACTGCGCCACCTTCTTCGTGTTCTCCGATTATATGAAAAACGCCATGCGCCTGTCGGCCATTATGAAAGCGCCGGTCACCTACGTGCTTACGCACGACTCCATCGGCGTTGGCGAAGACGGCCCCACTCACCAGCCCATCGAACATCTGGCTGGCCTGCGCGCCATCCCCGGCATGACAGTGTTCCGCCCGGCCGATGGCCCCGAAACCGCAGCTGGCTGGCTGGAAGCCCTCACTGGCGGCGGCCCGGTGTGCCTGGTGCTGACGCGCCAGAACCTGCAACTGCAAAAAGGCAGCGGCGAGGCCGCACTCAAAGGCGGTTATATCCTCTCCGACAGCAAAGCCGATACGCCGCAGCTTCTGCTGATGGGCAGCGGCAGCGAAGTACAGCCGTTGATGGAAGCCCAGGCAACGCTTTGGGACAAGGGTATCGACGCGCGTGTTATCTCCATGCCGAGCATGGAACTGTATGAAGCGCAGTCTGCCGCCTATAAAGAATCCGTTATGCCCGGCACTGTGCGCAAGCGCATCGCCATGGAAGCGGGTTCCTCCATGCCCTGGTACAAGTACATCGGTCTGGACGGCAAAGCCATCTGCATCGACCACTACGGCGCATCCGCCCCGGCGGGAACGCTGTTCAAGGAATTCGGCCTGACCGCTGATGATGTGGTGAACACGGCGGTAGCACTGCTGAAGTAAACC
Source organism: Candidatus Limiplasma sp. (assembly GCA_963678055.1). GTDB lineage: Bacteria > Bacillota > Clostridia > Christensenellales > Aristaeellaceae > CAXXOK01. The sequence goes on along the minus strand of OY782679.1, from coordinate 1,022,013 downwards.
CTTTGATTCATTCTAAACAGGCAGTATGCGTGCATACTGCCTGTTGTTTCGGTCAGAGGGTTCTCAACTCCATTCCTGGCTCTCCACTCCACAAAAGAAAGGAAGCGATCCTGTATGCAACAAACCGCAACGACCTGCCTTCATTCGCTTCCCAAGGACAATGATGTTCAGTTCAACCGCAGTATACTAAGCGGCGTGGAAATTAAACGCTGCAAAGGCAACCCGGCAGATTATAAATCGCATGTCCATTACGAACTTTCCCTTGGGTATATTCTGGCAGGGTCCAGCGATCTGACCCTGCGTGATACGACCCTGCGCATCTCCGCTGGCAACGGCGTGATCATCCCTCCGCTGACTTCACACCGCTGCATGCCGCGTGATGTGGCAAACTGGGAGTATGTCATGTTATTCATCGACCCAGCACTGTACGCAGACAAGCTGCAATTTATAAACCCGCAACGGCTGACCGGCGATACCGCCCGGAAGCTTTCCACCTTTATCTCGCAGCTCGTATCCGAATCCAATCCTACTATGCTGGAAAGCATTCTATCTGAACTGTTGCTGGAATACGGCGAAGCGCTGTCGCCCGATACAGCGGATATGGGAACCATAGACCGGGTGCGGGACTATCTCGCGGCGCATGTGGAGGAAAGCATTTCACTTTCACAGCTAGAAACCCTGTCGGGACTGAACAAATTCACCTTAATCCGCCTTTTCAAAAAAGCCTATGTGACAACCCCCGCCAATTTTCACCTGCAATGCCGCGTTGCGGAGGCCAAAACCCGCCTGCATCGCGACTGCGATGTATTAGCGCTCTGTCACGATTTGCAGTTTTACGATCAGGCACATTTCATCCACGAGTTTAAACGGATGTATGGGATTACACCGGCCGCCTATCTGGCACAGTTGAATGTATAAATATCAATTTTCTACAATACATAGTCATCAATGCGTGATACACTGGCAGCAAACCCGATGAGGAGGCTGTCTGTGAATCGTTTTAAGCTGATTTTCGTGATGATCGTGTGGGGCAGCCTGGGCGTGTTTACCAAATCCATTCCGCTGTCTGCCCTCCAGCTGGCATTTCTGCGCGCACTGATTGCGCTGCCTGTTTTGTATATCGCCATCAGGCGCAACCGCCGTACCCTGCGCTACCCCTGGCGGCAAATCCTGCCGTATCTGGTATCCGGATTATTGCTGGGTTTTGCATGGCTAACCCTGTTCTACGGCTTCAAGCTGACCAGTGTTGCCTCCGCCATCATCATTTACAATATGTGCCCCGTGTATGTCATGATTTCCGCACCGCTTTTGCTCAAAGAGAAAGTAACGACGCGTCAGATTGCGGTCATCCTGTTTTCATTCGTCGGACTGCTGCTGATTGTAGGACAAAACATATTACAGGGCCTAGGGATTCTGGGCATGCTGCTCAGCGCGCTGTCGGGCATGCTCTATGCCGCGATTGTGCTGATTAACCGCAACATCAAACACCGCATTGAAAACCAAACCGCAACATTTTTCCAGATTCTGACGGCCATGCTCGTCCTGCTCCCATTCGTGTTACTGGAAGGCGATGTATTCCATGTATTCCGGCTGGATGTAACGGCGATTCTGTTCACCCTGCTGCTCGGCGTACTCCATACAGGCATATCCTATACGATGTTTTTCTCAGTCTATGAGCAAATGAAATCCGTAGAAATTGTCACCTACAGCTACTTTGAACCCCTGTCCGCCATCCTGTTTGGTTTCATTTTCCTGTCCGAAACGCTCACTCCGGTGCAAATCGCCGGCGGGATACTGATTTTGGGTTCGACCTATATTGGTGAGATGTTGAAACGTAAATCAGTTGACACCGCATTGCGCAATAAAGCTTGATCCTAAGCTGCATGTAACCGTCACAAAACCAAATGCCCCTTACACGAGAAAAAGACAATCGTTTCATAAACCCAGGCGCGCACGGGCATAGTGCGCGCCGCTTAAGTATGCTAAAATATAGGTATCCAGATTCTAAAAAAGGAGGCCAATCCGATGCCGTCCGATACCGAAAAAACCAGCATCAACGCGGACCGCGCTATACTGCACTGCGACTGCAACGGCTTTTTTGCCTCCGTGGAATGTCTGGATCACCCTGCTTACTGGACTGTTCCCATGGCGGTGGCGGGCGACCCCAAAAACCGCAGCGGCATCATACTGGCCAAAAACGAGCTAGCCAAGGGCTACGGCATTGTGACTGCCGAAACCGTGTATTCCGCCATGCGGAAATGTCCAAATCTTACGCTGGTACCGCCGCGTCACTGGCGCTACTCGGAGATATCCAAGCTGGTGAACCAAATTTATTTGCAATATACTGATCAGGTGGAACCATTCAGCATTGACGAATCGTTTTTAGATATCACCGGTTCGCTCGCCTACTTCCGTGCCACGGCACGGGAGCTGGCTGACCGCATCCGCGAGCAGGTCAGGCGGGAGATCGGCATTACGATCTCCGTGGGGCTTAGCTTTAACAAAACCTTTGCTAAAATCGCCTCCGATATGAAAAAACCGGACGCCACGACCGAAATCACCCGTGATAACTACAAAGATACGCTATGGACGCTCCCTATCCGCGATATGCTATTCATCGGCCGTGCAAGTGTGGAGCATTTAAACAGCCATGGCATTGAAACCATCGGCGACCTGGCCCGTTTGCCCAGAGAAACCGCTGTAACCTTACTGGGTAAGAACGGCGAAGGACTGTGGGCCAACTGCAACGGGATGGACACGACCCCCGTTCGCCGCTTTGACGAGCGCGAGCCCGTAAAATCCGTGGGAAACGGCATGACCTTCCGGCGCGATTTGCTGACCGTTGACGAGATCCGTCAGGGTGTCATCGCCCTGTCCGGCGTGGTTGCGTCGCGCCTGCGCGAGCACGGCCTGAAAGCCGCCACCCTACAAGTGACCATCAAAGACCCGAAGCTGAAAACCATTACTCGCCAAGCGCCGCTGCCCTCCCCCACGCACCTGCAAAAGGAGCTGGTGGATACAGCCATGGCGATACTGCACGCCAAATGGCGCATACAGCCAGATGGTCGCTGCGCGCCCATTCGTATGCTGACCATCACCGGGCAGAACCTTTCGCCGGATAGCGAAGCTGCCCGGCAGGTAACCCTGTTTGATTTTGCAGACGGGGAAACCCCTTCACTCCACAGCGAAAAATATGAAAAACTGGAAGCGGCCATCCATCAACTGTGCGATAAACATGGCGCGGGCAGCGTTTCGATGGGCTGTGTGGAAAATGAAGCGCTAGGCATTCATTCCTACGGCAAATATCGCAAAAAGCGCAAGCAAAAGCCCGGCGAAACCGCCGGGTTGGATGAATAATACACGGATCAGCACACTGATCAGTCGTGCTTAATAAATGTCCCCTCGCGCAGTTCATGGAAGGCAAGGTCCAGCTCCTCGCGCGTGTTCATGACAATCGGGCCACCCCAGGCCACAGGTTCGTGCAAGGGTTTACCGGAAAACAGCATACACCGCAGATCGCTGCCTTTTGATGCCGTAAGCTGAATATAGTCTCCCGCACCAAACAGCACGGCGGATTTTTCATCAATCAGCTGCCCGCCGATTTCCGCATCCCCCTGAATCAAAAACACAAAGACGGTTTCATGCTTTTTCGTGTCCAGGGTCACGCTCTCGCCTTTTGGCAGCTCTATATCAATCAATGTCGCCTGGATATGGTTCGAGGTCACTCCCTGCACGTCGCCGTATTGTCCGGACAATACGCCAAGCTTCGCACTGCCAATTTGCGTGCGCCCGATCATATGCGGTGTGATACCCAAATACGCCGGGTCGCCCATTTTTTCGCTCTTTGGCATATTCAGCCAAAGCTGGAACCCCAGCATACGGTCTGACGGCTGCGGCATTTCCTGATGCAGGATACCGCTGCCGGATGTCATCCACTGGCTTTCCCCGTTGCGGATGCTGCCTTTGTTGCCCAAACTGTCCTCGTGGTCTATTCTGCCGGAGATCAGGTAGGTAATCGTTTCAATGCCCCGGTGCGGGTGCATGGGAAATCCGGCGGTATAATCAGCGGGGTCGGTGGAATCAAACGAATCCAGCATCAAAAAGGGGTCAAATGCCTCCACCGTGCTGTTGGCCAGTACCCGTGTCAGCCGTACTCCGGCGCCGTCGCTGGTTCTGCGTCCGCGTACCACGGTTTCAATTTTGCGTTCAGCCATTATGGCCACGCTCCTTTCCATTCTGTCGTCGTTATGCAAACAGATACCCTGTCATGGACATAGATCCGTACATACAGGCATTGTTAAATACTGAAATGCTGTCTTTTTCATCGGCGGCTCCCAGCACATACAGCAGCGGTGCGTAGTGGTCGATGGTGCGAAATGAATACTCCGCCGCCTCTCCGACCTGCTGATAGTGCACCGCCCTGTCGAAATTCCGGGATACAACGCTTTCTTTGATGTATGTGTCAAACGCCTCCGCCCACGGGTATCCCCCGGGCATGCCGGGGTTGAGCAAGGCCAGATTGTGCACAACATTGCCGCTTCCCACGATCAGTACCCCCTGGCTGCGCAGCGCACGCAGCGTCTGCCCTAGGGCAAAGTGCTGCTGCGGCGTGGCCTGACGATCAACGCTCAGCTGCAACACGGGGATATCCGCCTTGGGAAACATCCGCCTGAGCACCGACCAGCTGCCGTGGTCCAGCCCCCAGCTGTTGTCAATCTGCGCGGGAAGCATTTCGCTAATAAGCTTTGCTACTTTGGGCGAACCGGGCGCGGGATATTGCAGTTGATACAGCGCTTCGGGGAAGCCGTACATATCGTACACCATGGGCAGGGCCGTGCTATCTGTCACCCGTGAGCCCGGCGTAAACCAATGCGCGGAAATACAAAGAATCACTTCCGGACGCGGCAACATTTCACCAAGCGTTTCCCACTGCCGGGTGAAGGGGTTATCTTCAATTGCGTTCATAGGCGAACCATGCCCCACGAACAATACCGGCAGTTGATCCATACAGTTTCCTGCCTTTCAGTCGGGCGGAACAGAACTCACCATCTATGTAAATTATATCAATTTCGTATGGAAATGTCTATGCAGCTTGCGGCTGAAAGCGGTCAAGGCTGTAGCAACATTGCCGCTTTGGTTTGATTCATACAAAACTGGGTACACTGGAAAACGAACACGGACACCCAATACCCTCCGCCCGATTGATTACGGGAAGGATTTTGTATAATGAAACGATTCACCGCCATTTTCACTGCCCTGCTACTGTTGTTTCTGACGCCCGCCGTAATGGCCGCGGATGTGCAGGATGCCCAGTCGCTGCTGAACGCCTACTCCGTAGACGAGCTATTGCAGCTGCACAGCCAAGTGAGCGCTGCCCTGCGCGAGAACGGTTCGTACCCATATTCGGAGCTGAAAAAGGGTAATACAGGGTATGAGGTTTTCTTTTTGCAAACCGAACTTGCCGCACTGGAGTATTACAAGAAAACCATTGTAGATGAGTTTGGCAACGGCACCTACAAAGCCCTGCGCGCGTTTGAAAAAGACAACGACCTGAAAGTCAACGGTATCGCATCCGCGCAGGATCAACAGCTGATCTACCAAAAGGCAGCCGCGCTTCTAAACAACGCCCCCCTGCCCCTGAACGAGCAGTACAGCACCTATACCCCTGATGAGCTGTTAGCGCTTTGGGAGCAAATCGGCGTTGCGCTGCGAAATAGCGGCCAATATCCCTATCAAGAGCTGCAAAAAGGCAATGTGGGCTATGAGGTCACCCTGTTGCAAAAGCGGCTGGCCGAGCTGGGGTACTATCAGAAAACCGTTGTCGATATCTTTGGCAACGGAACCTATAACGCGGTATGGGCTTTTGAAAAAGCACACGGGTTAAAGGTCAACGGTATCGCCTCGGCGCAGGACCAGCAGCTTGTTTTCTCCACCGATGCCAAGGTGTACGAAAAGCCAGCCACCACGGTAAGCCATAGCAACAGCAGCAGTCCCGATGCCAGCTCCAGCGCCACACCGTAAGCGGTAACTATACATACAAACAGACGACCCGCGCAAAGGTCGCCTGTTTGTTTCAGTATAATCTCAACTGTGCTGTGGGATGGACGCATCAATCAAGGTTGAACTTGCGAATAAACATCGTATCCTCTTGCAGCAGCTTCTCGACCGTATCAAAGCCCAGCTGCTTTAGCAGCTCGATCACAAACGGATTATCAATCGGCGTTTCATAGGCCGCCTGTCTGCCGTAATCGTTCACGTTCACGGTGGCGTCGTCCTTGTCGATCAGGGATTTCGGGCCACCCACGCAGCCGCCTACGCAGCCCATGCCTTCGATAAAGTTGGCCTGAATATCGCCGCTGAGGATGTTTTTGAGCATCTCTTTACAGGCGCGTATTCCATCGGCATGATCGGCATGAATTTGAATGTCCCTGTCCGGCCGCAATTTCAGCAACGTGTTTTGCACCGCCTTGCTGACCCCGGAGGTCACCGCGTAGCGTATCCCCGCTTTGGAGGAGTGGTCGCGGTTGTCTTCCTCCACCTTGGCAGGGTCGATAGCCGCGGCTTCTAAAATATCGCGAATTTCTTCAAAGGTCAATACAAAGTCTACCGCATCAGCGATGTCCGCCTCCCGTGCCTCCGCCTTTTTAGCGATGCAGGGACCGATAAACACCGTTTTTGCCCCCGGTTCCATGGCCTTGATGGCCTTGCCGCAGGCAACCATCGGCGATACGGACGGCGGCAGGTGCGGCACCAGCTGGCGGTATACCTTCTTAATCATGGCAATCCACATCGGGCAGCAGCAGCTGGTGAGCATAAAATCCTTGTCTGTGTGGATGGACTGGTCAAACTCCAGCGCTTCTTTCAGGGTCAGGATATCGGCAAACAGCGCGACCTCCACCATACCGGCAAAGCCAAGCTGTTTAAACGCCGTGCGCAGCTTGCCGGGCGTAATTTCCTTGGAGAACTGGCTGATATACGCCGGGGCGATCATGGCGTACACGGGGTGTTTTTCCTCGTTAATCAGGGTAAACATCGGCAAAGCTTCTTTGATCTCCGCCAGATTATTTTTCTCACAGGCAATCATGCAATCGCCGCAGCCAATGCAATCGTCCTTTGCAATGGTGACCTGCCCGTTTTCGTCATGCCGTATAGCGCTAAAAAAGCAAACACTGGCACAGGTTTCCTGCTGCTCCGGCGGGCAATCGCACACGCCAAGGCGAACGATAGGCGGCTGCATTCGTGGCTTAAGCAAACAGGATAGCTGATGGGGATCGCAGTCGCCCTCGGCGTTTATCTTTTGTATTTCGCTGTCCAGTTTCTTGTTAACCCCGGCTTCCATCAACCGCCGGTATAACGATGAAAATGTTTGCATGGCTAACTCCTTCCCTTCAAGGATAATCATTATTATCGCACAGTATTCTTAGATAAAATTAAGCAGAGTGAATAGTTTCAGACAACTTATTATCTATAATATACTTTGATGATACCCAAAGGTTAATATTCCTGCTGCATTTTTTTTGCAAGGCATCAGCAATGCGCCCTCGAAGGCTTTTAGTATATATATAGCTAAATGGGTCTGATTCATAGTCTACAATAGCTTCTGTTGCCACTTTCCCTTGGTCATTATGAGCTTTTCTAAGTCTACATCTATTCGTAATCATCTTCTCCAAAGATTTTTCTCTCAACTCCATTATTAAAGCTGGTACTATCTCATCGTAAAAATTAGCATCTTCACCAATACTCCTCAGAACAGAACTAACATGTTCCTTCTCGCAAAACTGACCTTCTATGTCGTTATGTCTTGTGATATAGCACCTAATTCGAGGATCAATCCCATTGATATTTCCAATGATCTCTTGTCTTTCCTTCTCGGTTCGCCCATCTCTATCAATATGAATAATCACCCTTATACTTGGATGTAGTCCACAGATAAATCTCGCAGAGATAATTGCATCATCAATATGGCTTGTGCCACCATATGGATAAACTTTATAGGAATCAATTGCAAGTCCACTTGCCTCAAAAACTAGTCTTAGAGCTTTTTCAGAATCTTTACCAGTATCCTCAGATAAGACTACCCATGAGCATCTTCCATTATCCAGAATATCCAGATCATCCAAAGCCCCTAAATCCATAAGTGTTGAATAGCAATCGAAATCCTTCTCTGATTTGACTATCCCATTATTTACTCTAAAGAATTTCCCCTTATCTTTCAGAGCCGTTAATAATGTTCTAGAATGTGTCGCCATAATAACCTTTGTTTTAGTTTTTTTTGTCATTTCTATAAGCATATTTGCTAACGCTCTTTCGTTATTCTGATGCAAATGAGCATCAGGTTCATCGAGCAGGAGAATTTTGGGTTGGAATAAGTGAACATACGCACATATTTGTATTGCTTGTAGAATTCCTGTTCCCATTGCATCAATGGGTAGTCTATTTGCATCTTCAAACGATACAAGCACATTTACATTTGGCGAAGTTTCTTCGTTGCAAGATACATCTATGCTTATCTTGGGAAATACCATCCCCAAAGTTTTTATAAATTCATCCCATCTCTCTGATTTGCGATGTAGCTGTAATAGAACATTCCTAAATATATGATTCGAGTCTCCCCTTGCGGCTGCTCTGCGCACACCGCCAAGAGTGATAAAGTCTTCTTCAAATGAAATTCCAGATAAACCAGGGACATACATGCTGTAAGGTTCATCCAGCGCAACTATATCCTTCCATAAGTCCATACCTATTAACGATAAGGACAAAGTACGTCCTCGACCACGACGTATTCTCAAGATAAAAGTGCATTCTCCAGAGTTGGCTGTATCCTCAATCTGAATTTCAATAGCTTTTGAATTTGTTTCAACTAATGGCATATTCCCATAACCAAGTGAATAAACATCGTGAATCGGAGAATAAAATAGTTCATCAGGAGCAATAATTGCATACGATATCCCGTTTGCCCACCTAATTTTTCTATATTCACCAGCAGTTTGTGTACATGAAACAGCAAACTGAATGGCTTGAATGATACTACTTTTCCCAGAATTATTACCTCCTACTAACACATTAATATCAGAGAGCTCTAGTTCTGCTTCAAGAATAGATTTAAATCTCTTTATAGTAATCTTCATTATGATCCCTCTTTCATAAGGTACATTTATATCATCAGATAATTATAAACTACTGACTCTATGTTTTCAATGTGCAATAATACTTATGGTCATCTAGTTAATTTCTCAAAATGAATTTCTTTTTTGACAACGCGGCACATTTTGCTATGATGGTTTAGAACGGTATATTGCGAGGTAATACGTATGCTCATCAATCGAAATCACACGGAGTTTTCTCTCTTTTATGACGCAGCCCCCATTCAGGCGGATGACGCGGTCTTTATATTCCGGGACAGCGAGGTTTTACTGCGGGATACTGCTATGGGCAGCCGTATCCCAATATGGGACGATACTTGCACTATTGCGCTTGCCACTCCCCCGCGCCACGCGTTTACACAAAGCGGGCAGCGGTATTTTGTCGCCGAAGCCAGTGCCAATTCCACCGCACCGGGTGGCCTGCTATGGGAGAGTGTGCGTGTGTTTCGAACCCTGCAGCCCGAAGCCGACGCTGTGCTGTTGCTGACAGCACGCCATATCCACAAATGGTACCAAACCCACCACTTTTGCAGCGTTTGCGGCGGACCTGTAACCCCGCACCCCCATGAGCGCGCTTTGCAATGCAAAAATTGCAACGCTATTCACTATCCGCCTGTACTTCCGGCCGTGATTGTTGCCATCGTAGACCATGACCGCCTTTTACTGGCGCGTAACGCGCACGGCGTGTTCCGTCACTTTTCGCTGATTGCCGGTTTTGTTGAAGCCGGCGAGACTACCGAGCAGGCCGTGGAGCGGGAAATTATGGAGGAAGTCGGCCTACGCGTGAAAAACATACGCTATATGGCCAGCCAACCCTGGGGCATCAGCCAAAGCCTGATGCTCGGCTTTACCGCCGAACTGGATGGCCCCGATACCATCCGCCTGCAGGAATCCGAGCTCGCCGAAGCCCGCTGGTTCCCCCGTGCCGAAATACCAAAAAACGACACCACCACAAGCATTGCCTTTGATATGATGGAACGGTTCAGGCAGGGTACACTGTAAGATCAAAGTTTATTTTTTCAATCATTTCAGTCTTATACAAAGCGGGCGATTCTTTACAAATCGCCCGCTTTGTCTCAAATCACTGCAAGTTAGAACGATGTAAACAGTCGCGCCGAACCAGGTACTTTGCGCCCAGCTACTTCTTATCAACTGTATCGAAGGTATGCCCTTATTCAGCTGTAAAATATTCGCTTCGCATGTAGCCATAGTGCCCGCTATAGGTCATGGCTGCTACCCAATCATCGTTGACAAATCCAATGATGAACGGAATATCCAGCACACACGAATCATCCAGCAATGGAACGCGCATGAGCGCTATCGGATCGGTGGAAAACGTTTGGAACATACCCGCGTTTTCCTCCCATGCCGTGGGCAGCAGGGCACGACCGGGGAAGGCATCCTGCACGCTGCTTTGGTCTGTCATGAGGAATTTTGTCATCATATACCCCTCTGCGTTGCCAATGATCACTTTGCTCCATTGCCCGGTTTGACTTACAATTTGTACAGGCGTTCCGTTATAATATCGTCCGATGGGCTCCCCCTTACGCGACGCGGATTTACGTAAGTTCAGTCTATCGGTCGGTACAGAATTGCTGACAACAGCCCAGCCGGATTGATCCAGCATCGCCGTAAGTTCGTCCATTGTTTTGGGTAGGGTTGCTTCTTTCATATTTGAAAGAGATGGCATTTGCTTCCAAGTGCCGTAAAGCCTGGTCGGATTCCCTGGATACCCATAATCAAACAAGAGGGTATTCCTGCCAAGAAACGCAGCCCGACCGTCGATAACCACCTGGCAAAGCCCTAAGGGATCATAGCTTTCAAAATGAAAGGTATATGCATAGCGATCCCCATAATGCAGGGTCACCAAAGTCGGCGATTCCACGGTCATCACCGGCGGCACGCCCTGCCATGCAGTCATGGGCATTGGAATATTATAAAGTTCATAGTCTTCTCCACGCGGCTGGGTATAAGAGCAATTATAGTAGGAATACGGGTAGTATTGTCCTCCATCGCTCATTAACAGCAACACTCTCCGATCCAGCAGATATCCCTGCTCCAAAATCAACTTGGGCGGCAGTTGTGCGTTAATTGAGGCAGGCAGCTCGTCCCGCGTTGTGTAGGTATACTCCGGCGACCACGCCAGCGCCGCAGTCAAACTCATGAGCATGAACAAAGCCGCGACCAGACCGCTTATTTTTTTCATCAAATTCCCTCCCGATTGCAAACTATCTTTACAATCATAACGAAGCATTTCAGGGTTTTCATCCCCTGTGAAACGCAAGTTGAATCCAAGTACATCTTCAAGCCCAATCTCTTTGACCGAATATATAACTCGTTCGTTGTTCATCACCGCGCGTAAAAAAGAAAGGCCGCTTTTTAACAGCTGCCTTTCCTATAGGTTTGGTTCAATGCTGCTTGCTTTGTCCGTTCACGTGTATGCGATGCTGTATGCAGCATCAGCCATCCTGCTCAGCGGCTTTTCCGGGCCTTTGCTTGGCGGGTAAACGGCTTGCGGCCCTCATGTAGCATATCTTTTTCAATGGTGATCTCAAGGTCGCATTCGTCATGGAGACGGAAGGTAATTTCCGGCCGCGTCCACGCGTTCAACCAGCGAATGGACAGGTGGAGCGTACGATCATCGGAAAACCGTGCGGTTGCGGTGTAGTGTTTCAGCGGCGGAATGACCGTTGCGGTTTCCCCGCGCTGCCACTGGCCGTCCAAGCGGGCACGAATTTGTGTGGCGTGGTTGAACGTAAAGACGACCTCGTCTTGCTTGACGGCAATGTCGAACACGACAATTTCCGGGCGCACGGACGGCTCATAAAACAGGTGATAAAAGTCATCGTCCACAGGCGCAACTTCAATCCAGGGATTCAGTACCCCGTCCGTTACCGCATAGCTGCCTGTAAACCGCTGCGCCTCATTGGGCACCGGCAGCACTTTTGCAGGTGCTACGGCACGGGCTTGCAAATAGGCCTGTAAGCGCGCCAGGGCTTCCGGGTTTTCCGGGTAAGGCGTGTCCTTGGCCGATGCCATCAGCGCTTCGGTCAGGTCCAATACCGTTTGCACGCCGCCGGGATGTACGCCGCCCTCATGAATGGCGATTGCCGTATCCCGCTGCATATCCATAATGCAAAACTGGCCTTGGCCACCGTCAAAGCGCACCATGCCGGGCTGTTTGCACAGCCAAAGCTGCCAGCCATAACCACAGCTGGCGTCATCGGCATTGGCGGTACCGATAGCGGTTTCAATCTGCTTGCTGACGGCTTGTTCCATCCAGTCCCGGGCCACAACAGTCTTTCCGCCTGCCATGCCGCGAGCCAGGTAAAGCAGACCTAGGCGCAGGTTGGATCGCGTCGTGGCCGATACACCGGGCTCGGCATAGCGGCCGTTACCAAAGCGCCTCCAAACCAGCTCCTCCGGCGCGATGCCAATAGGGTCAAACAGTGTCTCTTTTGCATAGTCATACAGCTCGCGGCCTGTGGCCTTCTCTACAGCTGCACCCAGCATGCAGCTACCTATGGAGTTGTATAAAAACACTGTGCCCGGCTCGTACTTCACAGGGCTTTGCAGGAAATTTTCCATCCAGTGCTCATCCATGTGCGGCATGTGTTCCATACCACAGCTCATGGCCATGACATGTTTGAGCTTCATTTTGCGCATGTTGGCATCCGGTTTCGCACCAAAGCGTTCAATTTCTTCCTTGAACACATCCACAACCAAGTCTTCCGGGTTTAGCAGCCCCTGGGTGCAGGCGATACCCACCGTCGTGCAGGTATAGCTCTTTCCCAGTGAATGGCAGGTATGGGGTAAATCAGCCGCAAATGGGGCCAGGTAGCTTTCCGCAAATACCTTGTCATGCCGCGCGGCTACAAAGCCATGAATTTCGTTTGCGCTTTGATCCAGTTCCTGCAGGCACTTTAGAACATCTTCACTTTTTAATCCAACGGATTCCGGGGAACAGCTTCCTACGATGAGATCCTTTTTCATGTCGACAGACCCTTCTTCCAATCCATTTTCAATATACGGAACAAAATATACGCAAGCACTGATAACAGCGCACACAGCGGGAATATTACGTCCATGCTCACCGCATCAGCCAGTATGCCCCAGAAACTCGCGCCAAATCCAACCCCGATATCCATCGCGGTTAAAAAGGTGGCCATGGCAGTGCCCCGCCTGTGCGGCGGCGCAGATGTGATGGCCAAGCCATTGAGCAGGGGATAAATCGTACCATAGCCAAACCCGTACAGAGCGGCGGCCAGCCATAGCATCCAGATGTTAGTAGCGGCAGCAATCAGCAGAAAAGACGTCGCGTTGAGTACTGTTGCAAACAGCACTGCGCGGTTAGTAGAAAGCTTGCGTGCAATCCGCGCGCCAAACAGGCGTGCCAGCGCTAATGTGACAGCATTGATGGTGAAATAGAGGCTGATCTGATCGGTGGTGAACCCGCGATCCAAGGTAAAGATGGATAAAAAGGTGATGGGCGCGGCGCCGCAAAGACCCAAAAGCAGCATGACCGCCGCCGGCTTAAATGCAGTCGGTTCAAAAAAGCGGGCGATGCCGGTCGGTGCAGGATGCGCATTTTTGGCGGCGATTACAGCTGCAGGCTTGGTACGATACAGCGCAGTCACCGCTACGGCAAGCGCGCCGGCTGCAAACGCAACGATATACGCGGTGTTATACTCTCCGTTGCCAACCAGGCTGAGCGCGATGGCAGGCGCAACCGCCAGCGATACAGAGCCCGTCAGACCCATATATCCGATGCCTTCAGAGATGCGTGATTCCGGCAGCACATCGGTTGCCATGGTATTGATGGATGTGGTATGCGCGGAAAACCCGGCGCCCTGCAAGGCTTTAATGACAATCAGTACCACGATGGTCGCGGCATATCCGTTCCATAGCGTAGCTACGGTAAATATGGCCGTACCCACCAGCGCAATCCATTTGCGGCCGTAGCGATCCAGCCAGCCGCCTAAAAAAGGGCGCAGCACTAAGGATGCGATCGTGACAACCGTCACCAACAATCCGATGGAAGACTTGGAAAAGCCAAGGTTTTGTGCATACAGCGGGGTGACGGTATTTTGAACCTGATAGCAGATGCGTATCAGCCCGGCAGCGATGAAAACCAGGATAAAATCACGGGTAAAGACGCGTTCCTTCATGCAGGCGTGCTCCAATCTATTTCTAACAAGGTATTTAGCGCTTGCTGGGCGGATACGCCTTTCAGCCACACAGTATCGGGATGCAGCGGATCAACCGCCATGGTATCGGGATGTCCAAAGGCCGCTTCCAGGTCCGCTTGATCTGCGAGCTTGCCCAGCGCATAGCGCTTTGGCAGCTCCGGATCTGCGTCCAGTGCAACAGCCGCGCGGAAGTGCTGCGGGTAACGCGCATAGAGCCTGGCGGCAGCCCAGCCGCCGTAACCAAGTCCCAGAAGCGCAGTGCTGGATTGCAAGGGGAAGGTGCGCTGTACATACGGCAGCAGATACTCCATTACATAGCTCTCCCATTGCGGGCCGTGTGCCATGTTTAAAAAGCAACTATTTTGCCCGTCCGGCAGCAACAGGGCGACATTGTGTTGATCGACCAGTGACGACCCACTGATCTGCTCAAGCATGCGTTCTCCGTTTTGACCATAATCATGCAGGCACAGCACAAAGGGTATGCGCTCAGCTTGCGTGCAGCAAGCATCCGGCAGAACCACTCGGAAACCGGTGGCAATCCCCGGCGCTTTAAAGTGCACATGGTTTTCTATCACAATCATTGCCGGTCCACCTCCAGCCAATCTAAAAATGCGGGCAGCTGTGTATCCCATATGGCAAAATCATGGGTACCGGGTGCTTGACACCAGGTTACATCCGCGCCCATCATGCGCAGGTCATCCCGCGCGATGGTATTGAGCGCATACCCAAAATCTTCGGTGCCGCAGAACATATACAGCTTTGGCGCGGCCGCCGCTTCCACCTGTTGTTTTGCCATCCATATCACATCGTTTGTGTTGCCGACCAGGTTTTGATAGCTGCCAAAAGCGTGATAGAAGTCATCATGCCCGGGCTGAATGCCGCGTTCAAAGCGTTCAAAGATCATCGGCATGCCGATTGACCCGGCAAACGCACCGGCACGGCTGAACAGTGCAGGCTGGTTCATCGCCAGCCGGAACGCCGCATATCCGCCCATGGATACGCCCGCGACATAGTTCTTCTCGCGCTTTTTACTCAAGCAGGGCAAAAGCATACGAACGGTTTGCACCCATTCGGTTTCCAGATAATCGGCATAGCGGGCACCGTGTGCCATATTGATACCGAAGCCGTTGAAAATGGAGGTAGCAATCACCGCCAGGTTCCGCTGCGTGGCATAGCGCACAATGGAAGAATGCTCAAACCATTCATTGCAATCGTCATTGGCACCGTGCAGTACCCAGAGCGCCGCGCAGTCCTCCCCGCTCTCGGGGATGACTGCGCGTATTTCGGCCTGTGCATGCAGCATTTTGGATGGAAAATTAAAGTAAAGTGTCGGCATGATGCAGCCTTTCTGCGTTTCTTAGTCGGATGTTCGGGGGATCACTGGAAGCTTCACACAGGACGGATGCTCCGCATCGTGATAGATGGTCTGGTGCGCGACCACACCCTCCGTCTCGTACCCCACACGCCCGCCGGTGTTCATGTTGCGGTCGGCATCGGGGAACAAGCTGCTGGTAATGTCCACGCGGATTGCTTCGCCCTTACGCAGCAACAGCGCAGTGTTGGCCGCTTCAATGCTGTAGCAGACGATTTCGCCGGGTGTCAGGAGCTGCGGGGTATGGCCGTTGCGGTAGCGCGCGCGTACCAGCTTCATGCCCAGCGGGCGTACGGTTCCATCTGTCAGTACATGGCTGACCTTGGCCACAAAATCCGTATCCACGGCGCTGGAAGCAGCGTACAGGTCGACAAAGATCGGGCCGGTAATCTCGGTATCGTCTTCAAAAGCAGGGGTGGTATACACCAGCACATCGCTACGCTCTTCATTGGTGCGCTGATCCTGGGTCATCCAGCGCGTGCTGTCGCCCGTATTGGTCGGGCAGGGGTCCATCGGGTCATACGCAAATGTATCAACGGGTTCGGCTTGCGGAAGATTCGGGCTTAGGCTGCCGTCTCCGCTGCTCGTGTTGGCATGCCCTGCGCTATGGAAATACCAGGGCGTGTATTGGGTGCGGGCAAGCGGCCATTCGCTTTCTTCGCGCCACTTGTTTTCCCCCATGATGAACAAAAGTACAGGCTTGCCGCTCATATACTCTCCGGTCTCGCCCTTCATCCAGTGGTCAAACCACTGGATCAGCCTGCCGACCATATCAATCGCATCGCCGGAGGCTTCGGGGCCGAAGTCGATGCCCTCGATAACGCGCTCCAATCTGTCACCGTGCACCCAGGGGCCGACGATCAGCCTCGCGCCGGTTTTACAGGCCTCGCTGCCGCCGCGTTTCTGGAATTCCACAAAATTATACAGCGTTTTATCACGCAGGAAATCAAACCAGCCTGTCAGGCTTAGAGGCGGTACAGTAACCTCCTCAAACCCTTCCACGCGGCCGATAGAGGTAAGGTAGGAAGGATCGTCGATATGCTCTAGCAGATCGCGATGAAACTGCAGTTCCGGCACACCGTCAATACTGGCGGCGGGCATGTCCTTCAGCGGCAGCCATGCTGCCTGTTCGTCGCCGCGGCCGCCATAGTAAGCCATCGCTTCCTGTGCTTCCTTTGAATACTGACCGGGATAATAGTCTTCCCGGTCGGCACAGCGACCATAAATCCAGCCATACAGCACCGGGGAAAACACCCCGAAATCGTAAATGGCCGGAAACTTCGTCCACGAGGTTTGAAAGGGACAGATCGCTTTGAGATGCGGCGGATTGGACCGCGCGCACGCAAGCTGGGAAAACCCGTGGTAGGATTCGCCGATCATGCCCACCTGTCCGTCGCACCATGGCATGACAGCGATGGCTTCGATGGTATCGTAGCCATCCTCATCCTGGTGGCCTGCCGGGTCGCAAATACCCTCGCTGTGGCCGGTGCCGCGCACATCCTGAATGACCACGTTATACCCGGCAGCCGCAAACTCCGGCGCACGGAAATACCCGACGATCGGTCCAAGATTATCCTTTAAATACGGAGTGCGGTTCACAACCGCCGGATAGCGCTTGTCATCATTGGGGCGGTATACATCGGCATACAGCACCGTACCGTCGCGCAGCGTGCAGGGCACGTTATACAGAATTTTAATATCTTTCATCTGCCGACCGTGAAAACGTTTAGGCATGAGAACCTCCTTTTTTCATCAGGCGAATGCTACTGTCGTCAATATCGAAGCCGCCGACTTTATCGCGGGAGGAAACAGCCGTGGCTTCCTCTCCGGCAAATTGGAAGACCAGCCGATGCACGCGGCAGCTTTCCAGCCAGCGAATTTCCAGCTCCAGGGTATGTCCATCAGGCATCGCGCCGCTGATCGCCAGCGTACAGGCCAGGTTATTGTTTGGCACAGTGTGTACCAGCCGCTGGCCTTTGAGCCCTACAGGGCATTGCACCACGCCATGCGCGGTTTCCACGGCCAGTTCCAGATTGCCATCCACGGCCTTGAACCCAAATGCCGTTACCGGCATGGCATAGCCAGGGTTGAATATGATCAGGTCATCGGCAAAAAAGTGGGGACTTCCTTCCATAACCTGATAGCGTGTATTGTCAAGGGCTTGTAAAAGCTCTTTGTTTTCGTGGTAAGCGGGTGCAGGCATGGCCAGTGCGGCCAGCCGCTGCTGCAGGGCTTCTGCGCTCTGCTCGTCCAGCGGCACATCGCCGTCTGGCAAGGCGTGGGCAAAGTTGAATACAGCGTCCATCACTGCCGAACTTTGCTCCGCTGTGGAAATCGTTTGGTTGAGGGACACCACAAGGTCTTTCTCCGGAAAGAACATCGACCATTGTCCCATGGCCCCGTCGGCCATCAGGCAATCGCCGCGTTTCCACATCATGCCACCATACGATACCGAAGCTTCGGCAATATGATCGTTCTGTGTTTGCATGGCAAAGCTCACCCAGTCTGGAGACAGCAGCTGCTGTCCATTCCATGCGCCGCCCTGCCGGTAGAGGTCCATCAAACGGGCGTTGTCTTCGGTTGTAGAAATCAGTCCGCCGCTGCCGTTTTCCATGCCATCAGGATGGCAATGCCATTTCAGGCGGTCGGCATCAATACCGATAATATCCAGCAGGCGGGGACGCAGATATTCCCGGAGTCCCAGGCCTGTCAGTTTACGAATGCACGCGCCCACCATGGAGCACGCTGTGCTGTTATAGTAAAACGCTGTGCCGGGCTTGTGAACGATATCCATCGTAAAGAATTTTTCTATCCAGTCCGCCCGATCAATTGCCGGCTGTGTTTCCATGCCGGAACCCATTGTAGTGATATGCCGCATACACAGCTCGTCCCAATAGGGCTTACCGTCGCAAAGCGGCGCATACTCCGGGAACACATCGATCACGCGGGTATCTAGGCTTAGCAAGCCTTCCTGCATGGCAATACCAAATGCCGAACCGGTCATGGTTTTTGTTAGCGATTGGCTGCCGTGTACCTGTCCTGGGCCATACGGAGACCACCAGCCCTCGGCGGCGACTTTGCCGTGGCGGAGGATCACCAGGCCGTGCATTTCAGTGCCGGAGGCCTGCAGCGCATCCACGAGCGCGTGGACATCCCCAGAGGGGATGCCCACGGCTTGCGGAGCGGTACGCTCCAGCGTCGTGAATTGGTTCATTGTGCGATGAATGCGGCCAACTGGTCGCGGTAGTCCTGCACGATATCGTCCAGGCCGATAGCTTTACACTGGTCGATAAACTCGTTGTATTTCTCTTCGGTCTGGTCGCCGTAGATACCGAAGCAGAAGGAGAAACGGTATTCGTTCAGCAGCGAGGCGATAACAGCCAGTTCCGCTTCGTACTTCGATGTGTCGTACACAAATCCGTTCACAGGGAAGGTGGTAGCAGGCACTTCGGCCGCCACATACTTGTCCTGATAGGCTTGCATTTCAGGCGACAGCTGTGCCTGCGGGTCTTCGTCGTGCTGGAGGAGGTAGCACCAGTTGCCCCAGCCATAATCAGCCGCTTCCGGCCCTAAGATGTAGGTGTTGGTCGCTTCGTCGATCTCATAGTGACGGCCTTCAAAGCCGCTGACCAGCAAGCGGTTGACTTCGGGGTCGTTCTTCATGCAATCCAGCGCAACTGCGGCGCGTTCCTTTTTCTTGGAAGCAACCGGGAAGCACGCGCCGTAACCCATGTAGTTGCCGCGGCGGGTGACGGCCGCATCGTCCCACTGGGCATCAAGATAGGCAACCGTGTCGTTGGGGATACGATCCTGCCAGCCACGGAAGCCAAACGGCCACGAGAACTGGGTGGCGGAAGTGCCAGCTTCAAAGTTATCATCCAGCATGGTGCTGTTGGAGATTACGCTGGAGGGGAACACGCCATTTTGGTAGAATTCCGCCATTTGCAGCGCATAATCCAGGAAATCGTCGGTGTCAGCATACCATTGCAGATCGTTGACATCAAATGCTTTACCGGTATCGTACTTCCAGACCATCCACGTGGCTGAGCCAGCGTTGACGTCCATGTAATGATTCCGGGTAATGTACCAGTTGGTGTCCAGCGGGTAGGAGCTCTGCGGGTTAAACGCGTACACGCCGGTATCCTTTTCGCCTGCTGCGATGGCATTGTAGTAGTCGGCCAGCGCTTCGTAGCTGTTGATATCAGCGGCGGTGAAGCCGTATTTGTCAAGCAGGGACTGCCGTGTCAGCACGCCGGTCCAGGAGATGGAAGTATCGTCGCGAGGTACACAGTAGTACAGGCCATTGTACTCCGCTTCTCTCCAGGAAGTCGGTGCCTGGGACACAGCCGTCAGCGGCATGTAGGTCTCAACAAAGTCCCAGTCAAAGCCAGAATAGGCACCGGCTTTTACATAGTCGGAGTAGTTACACCAAGCAGCACCGTAGATGAGATCAATGTCTTCATCGCCGGAAAGGAACAGGGAATACTTGCTTTGGAAATCGCCCCAAGATACGTGGACAAAGTTGACCTTCGTGTTGATTTTTTCAATCATCAACTCGTTGGCCGCATCGATAACCTCCTGCCAGTCGGCACCGAGCACGCCGACGACATAGAAGTTAATCTCCGTATATTCGGAGAGGTCCAGATTCGCCCAGGGATTGTCGGTGGTTGCCGTCTCAGCGGTTGCGAACGTCATTCCGCCAAGCACCAAAACCAAGGACAGCAATAAAGATACCAGTTTCTTCATGGGTCTACCTCCTGTCAAAATAGGTTGTTATACGTGCGGAGCACCTCATTTATGCCCCGTTACACCAGATTAACCCTTGACCGCGCCGATAGTCAGGCCTTTGACGAAGTACCGTTGTACCAGCGGGTAGAGGAAGATGATCGGCCCTGTGACCACGCAGGTCATGGCCATTTTCATGCTTGTTGTTGGCAGAGAAAACCCTTTCGCCAGTTCCGCATTGCCCTGTGCCACCAGGTCCTTAAGCGCTTGAATGGTCGAAAGCATATCCTGCAAAAAGTACTGCAGCGACTGCAAATGCTCGTCGGTATTGAACAGCATGCTGTGGTACCAGTCGTTCCAGTAGGCCAGCGCCGCAAACAGACCCAGTGTTGCCAGCAGCGGCTTTGCGATCGGCAGATAGATACGCCCGTATATCATCAGTTCTCCGGCACCGTCAATCTTAGCGCTTTCGCTGATTTCATAGGGAATGCCCCGCATATAATTCTTGGCGATAATCATGTTCCACACTGAGAACATCAGCGGTAGAATCAGCGCAAAATACGTGTTTTTCAGGTGCAAGCTGCGGGTCAAAAAGATGTACCAGGGCGTTAAGCCGCCATTGAACAGCGTTGTGAAGAAAAAGAAGAAGGAGAAAAAGTTACGCCATTTGAATTGCGGCCGCGACAGCACATAGCCTGTCAGCGTGGACATCATCAGCGAAAGCGTTGTACCAACAATAGTGACAAATACTGTGTTGAAATACGCCCGGCCGATCCGTGCGGGATTTGTGAAAACAAATCCGTACGCATCCAGTGAAAACTCCGATGGTATCAACTGGAAGCCATGGCTGACCAGCGATTGTTCGCTGGCAAACGATGATACGATGATCAGATAAAACGGTACCACACAGAGCATGCCGAAAATAAACAGGAATATGTACCCCAGAGAACGGAAGGCTATCTCGTTGGGTGGAATTTTA
The DNA here is from genome assembly GCA_963678055.1 of Candidatus Limiplasma sp. Taxonomy (GTDB): domain Bacteria; phylum Bacillota; class Clostridia; order Christensenellales; family Aristaeellaceae; genus CAXXOK01. Next base: position 1,000,605 of record OY782679.1, on the reverse strand, counting down.
CGGCGTCGGATTGCCATCATGCCATTCCCCTCCTAAAACAGTGTGTAGTCAGGCTGTATTTTCTTAACGATGAAGTTCACCGTCATGATCGTTGCAAAACACAGCACAGATTGGTAAAGGCCAGCCGCAGCGCTCATACCCAGGTTGGTACCGGAGGAAAGCGCACGGTAGACGTACAAATCGAGGATGTCAGCGGTCTCCAGCAACACACCGTTGTTGCCGACCAGCTGGAAGAACATACCGAAGTCGCCTCTGAAAATCTGGCCCACGGCCAAGAGAAACATAATGATCATCGTCGGCACGAGGTTTGGAATGGTTACTTTGAACACTTTCTGCCAGCTGTTCGCGCCATCGATATCCGCAGCCTCGTACATTTCCTGATCGATGCTGGTTACAGCGCTTAGATAGATAATGGTTCCGTACCCCACGCCCTTCCACATACGGAAGAACACCAGCAGGAATGGCCAGGGCGCGGCTGTTGTATAGATATTGGTCATATTCCCGCCAAGGGACTCGACGATGCGTGTGATCAGGCCGTTGTCATAATCCAGCAGTGTCTGGATAACCGAAACAGCGACGACCCACGATACGAAATACGGAAGGAACATAAACGACTGGAAGGTTTTCTTGAACCATCGGCTGCGCATTTCATTGATGATGACAGCGAACATAACCTCCAGAAACATACCGATGACGATAAAGGCAAAGTTGTAGGCCAGGGTATTTCGCGTCAGCGACCATAGCTTATTCGATATGATCAGAAAACGGAAATTTTTAAGGCCTACCCAATCACTGCCGAAAATGCCTGACGCGTAGTTATAGTTCTTAAACGCGATCACCGCACCACCCATGGGAATGTAGTTGAAAATGATCACGTACGCGATGGCCGGAATCAACAGTAGCAGATAGATACGGTTGTTGCGCAGATCCTTGGCAAATCCTCTGCTTTCCAGTGTTCTCGGTCTTCCTGTCATGTGGCTGTCCCCCCATTCCAATACATCAAACGGAATCCGGTCAAACTATAGTTTTTGGTGCGCGGATAGGTCGCGCCGACAAAAAAGATACCCGAGTGATCATCCGCGCGGCTCGCGCCACCACAAAGCGGCATTCCCTCGCCGGATGTTTGAATCCACCGCCAGCCATGCCCGTAACCGCTGCGGTCGTCTTCGGGACAAAGCCCCAGCAGGCGTGTGATGTCCGGCGGTGTGAAGCCTTCCTCGATCTGCATATCATGAAAGGCACAGTTGCCGATGCCCGCGTAGTCCACGCTGCAGGTCAGGCGAACGCCCCCATCCTTGGTATCGTACTTCAAAGTGCCGGAAGATCCAGGAACTACCAGGCCACCCGCCTGGTCAATCGCTTTCCATAACGGCGACTGCACACTGATATCCGCATCGGGCGTCAGAAGATCTGCGGTGGGAATCACTTGAATTTCGCCGTCCATCAGCCGAAACCCGCTGCTCCATTCGTTCAGATTCCCGTTCAAATCATAAATACCGTCCGGGGTGTCGTCGTGCGCCCAGGTTACAGGCCCGCTGCCGCATAACACCCGCTCGCCACCGGCAGCGAGTATCCCCTTTTCATCGGGAACCAGATAGTTCTTGCCGTTATGGCTGTTGCCGCGCGGTAAAAAGCCTTGCCTGCGGCATTGCAGCGCGATGGCCATGCGAAGCGCAAACGGCGTTAGATAATATCCCGCGCCCTTTTGCCGGCAATACTGCATCGCCGCATCCAGATCCACGCCGTACGCAGGCTCAGCAAGCGGCAAGGAACAAGCCCGTCCGTCAACGATACTGCTTTGATATTTGCCGATCAGAATTTCCTGTCCCTCGCTGATAAACGCCGGGTGCAGCGCGTCGCTGCCCTGGTCGGTTACATCCTTTTCACGGATGGGCCGGATTCTGACCATGATAGACGGCAATCCGCTATCATCGTAGACGACGGTGTTGCGGTTATCGGACAGCGATTCTATCGCATACCGGAACCGATCCTTCGTGGATTCTGCTTTGGATTGAAAAGAATCGAGCAACAAAGCTGCCGCCTCGTGCAACGCGTCCGCTCTTTCGCCGCTGGTTTCTCTAACCGCATACTCCTTTGCCAGTAAAGAAACCAGTCGTTGGTTCAGCTCACCGTCAAGTGTCGGGTTCATACAGTTTTCACACATCCTTCGCTTGCAGTATAGTTGACTTTTACCTATAATGGGCAATATAATGAATTGAATATTACCAAATGGAACATATTGTCTACTAATTTTGGAGGTCAATATGCCGTATCCTTACTCATCCATTCTGCCAATTTGGATTCACACATGCAAACAAGGTGTGGTCGGCGATTACCTGCAACTGACAAGCGATGCCGAAGACAATTATATTGTCCAGATCAGTTCCGGGCACTGCGATGTGACCATGAAAGACAAAACACAATCGCTTGGCGCACGCTCGCTTCTTTTTTTGGGCCGCAACAGACAGGTGACCTTTACCAGTCCACCGGATCAGGAGTGCTGGTATGTCTTGCTGGGGCTGCATAGGGTGCAATCCGCGCCCTACCTCGACCTAAACCGACTGTGCTTTTCCGCTCCTCTTGTGGATTCCTTCTTTGCACAAAAAGGGCGGTTCTGTGTACTGGAAGATCGCCAGTTCATCAATATGTCACTGGGTGAAATTCGCTATGAATGGGAAAACGACCTCAGCGAGCGGGATGCGGCACTGCGTGGAACACTGGAAAACCTGTTTGTTCGTCTTGCGCGCTCGTTCTTCAGCCAGCACCACGTGGAAAGCAGCCGCTATATCACCCAGGCCAAAAATAACATTCACACGGATTTTCAACAGCCCCTGACCGTGGAAAGCGTCGCCGCCGATATCGGCATCAGCCGCTCCTATCTGGAGGCGCTGTTCAAACGCTATATGCGAGGCAGCTTTGTGGATTATGTCCATGCCGTTCGCTGCGACCACGCCGCCAAACTGCTGTCCACCACCGGTTTCCCGATTATTGATATCGCCATGGACTCCGGCTTCAACAACCGCCAGCATTTCGCCCGCGTTTTCAAAGAAATCTACGGCGTCACTCCTTCCAACTATCGCAAACTCAACCGCCGCAAGTCATAAGTTCAACGATCTCTACCGAAATCAACATACAATAATACCTCCTACGATTCCCCATACACAGATCACGGTCGGTCAACCTTTCATCGCAATTTCCCAACAAGCATCCCTTTCCACTCACACAACACGCCGCTTCCCAGAACACAAAAAAAGCCGCCTGTTTAGGCGGCTTTTAATTGGTGGAGATGAGGGGACGGAACCCTACTAGGTGTATTTCGCCAATGGTTGAATGTTTTCAAACCAAGGATTTGTAATGATTTCATCCGATATGATGGATAACGCAATTTTCGAGAACGTATACCAAAGTTCTGGAAAAGTGCGGGACTAAGTATGTCGAAGAAATTACAGCAGAAATAGCGGAAGTGTTGTTTGATAGTTCAAAATTGTAATATTTAGCATTTCACTTGTAATCTATAAGTTATTAGAAGTTGGTATTCTGTTTCAATCACTGTTTCTTTCATTTTATGTATAAAATCTTTTTCCTAAAATCAGATTCCCTTCAGTTTTGTTTTAGCAGTATGACGTAAAACGGTTATATAATTCGGCATGAAACCGGCATTTTCCATGTGCTTAATGCTCATGTAAACCACTAGAGTTGTTTTAGTAAAGTTTCATTCTTGCTTTATATATTCTATCTTCAATTAATAAGAGTGGTCTCTGAAGATCCATATGAGCTTGTTCAAGATACTTCAAATTCGTTATATGATCACTCACGATATGATCATATTCATCAAACTTCTGCGCAATAAACTCAATGTCCTCTTCAATCAAAAATGTCTTAGAGGATTCTTTCAAAGTACTAATCTTTTGCCGAATGCTACGGATCTTCATTGTGATTGACTCCTGTTGAGTATTTGATGTAATCGCACAGATATCGTTTGATCCAATATCACACTGCAAATCCTTCAGCAATTCTTGATAGATCGTCTTCTTTGTTCTGAAATCATTATACTTCTGTGTGAGTCCAAAACTAAATACGATTCCAATTAGTAAAGTAATACAAGTAGAGAACGACGTTATCCAAAATTGCGAATTTGAAATCGCCTGATGTATCCCTAAAGCAACGATGCCTATTGCTAATATTAACAATACGGCAGAAATAAAGTTTGAACTCCTACGGCTCATTCTTCCACCTCTTTCAAAGCATCCTGTATATAGCCGTGGATTTTTTCGATTTGCTCTGGTTCTTCGTCAGAAACTATTTTGATTTTCTGAATACTCGGGTCCTTTAAGTCGCGTACTAAACCCCCAAAAGCTTCCTCGAGAAAGGATGTGCCATACCCATACCCTCCATCTAAATCGATTGTTAGGGTCTCGCTATCTCTTTGAGATTTGATATATGCTGGCTTAAGGTATTTCTCTCTAAATAATTCTCCAGAAAAATTTCCTTCCGAAATTAAGCGCCCTCCTGGTTTTTTAGTAAAATCATCCGAAATGCGAATAATCATAAATGCCTCCTATTTCTTCAGACACCACAGAAAAAAAGTTCCATCGATGCCCTTCTCAAGTTCAGTCTCACTAATTTCACCATTATGGTGCACTTCACAAAATCCCTTGCTTGATAAAAGCTTTAGACTGCAAAATGCATGGCTTTGTACATTGTTATAAATTTCAGGCAATCCTTTCCCGCGGTACTTTTGACCAGTTTCAGTCCTGAACTTTCCTTGGAGTGTTGACGCAATAAGCTGAGCATCAGATGGTCTTACAAGACCAATTACCCTCTCAATTATACTCTGTCTAATAGTATTTGGAATACCCTCTCCGGTATCAAGGAAAATAAATCGTATCAGGTGCTTAGTGTTCTCAACATACATAAACCAATTACAATTCAAGGTGTGTCGCTTAGTTGAATATGCATGTTGATGAGTATTTGTCATCAACTCGATCAACATAGGAAAGAGTTTTTTTGTACCAATTCTATCTCTCTTCCCTTTGGTATTTTCACAAACGAAATCACATACTTTTGCAGCCAAATCATTATCTATTAATGTTCCTCTTGAGATTTGTATTTGATTATTGCCATCTACGGCTTTATGGAAATTTGGCGATGAAACATGTCGAAAAAAACCTACTCGATTAATTTTAGCGCGTGCAGTTGGATCGTTTGGTTCATTCCCAACGCATCTTATTCTATTGCGTCGGATTTTTTTAGTGTTTTTTATAAGGGCAATTAGGTACATGATAGCATCTGCAGAGACCTTCTTTACATGTGCTAAGTCGAAAAATATCGTATCATCTAAACCACATTTTTCAATTTGATCTTGAACTGCGGAAAAATAGGAAATTGTATCCTTCATATTGCCAAACAAGCTTAGATGTTCAGGTGCTGTTACATCATAACGTTTGCCAGAATGTTTATTCTTTCGCTTAGATACATTATCACAATATGTTCTTCGATTATTCTCTCTCTGAAGTTTTCTAATGGCCTTTCGACTTTTTGACAAAAGCCATTTCTTTTTTCTTATTGTTAATTTCTTCATTGAAAATTATATCTCCGTTTTAATTGTCTAATTATATCAATCCCAATAGCACTTTTCAACTTTCTCATAATACTTAAATTATTAGGCAAAAAGAGGTATATATCCTTTAATCCCGCAATATTCAATTTATATAAGTTCGAATCGCTGCTCCCATCAAGCAGCAGCATGACGGGAGCGCTATGTTACCGAATTTCTTCGTCCGCTTTGTTATGCAGCGTACTAAAGGTCGGCGACAGCACACCATTCCACACAGCCGCAATGCCACCGGCAACAGCCGAAAGCCATACAGCTTGTCCTGTACTTTGAAAGATGCTACCGTCTGCCAGCGATGCACCAATCAGCGCAATCGCCGCTTGAAAAAACGTCTTGATCGATCGAACCAAGACGTCTTTCCAGTCCACCACGGAAAAGATCACGCGCAGCTTACTGCTTGCCTTTTTCAAGAATTCTTTGAATGATTTCATAGATTACCCTTTCTCCAGGTCATCAATACGATGGTTGATCACACGAAGCTGTTCGCACATTACAGCCTGGCCTTCTTCCAGTTTAAAGGTTCTGACAATGACCTGGTTATGTTTATCCACCTTCGATTCCAATTGCCCTATACGATAGATCACCAGGGCTTCTGTTCTCTGTGAGGATTTCTTTGACGCGTATACATTCCCAATGAGCGCAAGTATGCCAACCACAATCGCGGAAATAGCTGAAGCCCACACGGTGCTCATATCGTACAATCCTTTCTTAAGCGATGTTTACCGCATCAATCAGTTTCTCCCAGGTGTTTTTCCCAACTACACCATCGACAGCCAAATCGTATTTCCCTTGAAATCTGCGCACGGCAGCATCGGTCAAAGGGCCGAACTCGCCATCGACAATCAGGTCGTACCCCAGCTTGTTCAACGCGGTTTGTAATTCCCGTGTTCCACTGCCGATATCACCCTGCTGAAATTTCAGATAGGAGTATTGCGGGCTCCATTTAGCCGTGACTACAAAAGGTGCTTGCGTTGTACCATCGGGCGTGTTTGCATTTGCACCATCGACTCCTTCAAACACGACACCTTTAGGGAATAGGTAGTGTGAAGGGCCACCATTGATCTCCTTGTCTCGAAACGCTTTCACCATTAAGCCACTATAACTTTTACTAGCGTGCATTAAAAAACCGTCAGCGACCTTGATGTACACATGCCAGGCATTACCCTCGCCATCACCTTTGTACTTGTTCGGTTCACCGCCATCATGATCCACAATCAGGATCGGTGTACCTATCGGTACCTTACCATACTTCTGCACGCATTCTTCAATTGTGCCTTTTTCATACCCCATATTGCGCCACATATCGTTAGTACCAGCAAAGGATACCTTTAGCCCTAATGCGCGCAAGATCGCTTCTAGAAAACCCTGGCAGTCAAACTCTGCCGGACCTTCCGCACCTTCCCTATAGGGATATTTGTTTGGATCTGCTTTAATATTGGTAATCGTACCGAAGATGTTCTTCTTAACTTCTGACGCATATGTCAGCGCTCGTTCGGCTATTTGTTTTCCGGTAACGGTCATACTATCAACTCTTTTCTATTTCTGGATTGGTTCGCTATGGCTGCTCATTTTATATCTACCGCCCTACGGTAAAACACCGTCGAGCTGTAAAACAGCTCGACGGTGTTGTCCGCATATTTTCGCGAATCGTTTTTAATTGATTCAGCGACCCGCTATTCGATTATATCGTCTTCTTCATCAAGCAATAAATCGACAAGTTCGCCATTACGATAGAAGCCGCCATCCATATAAGCATCTCCAATGAATACCGGCAGAGTCCCTACGGGTGCGGCATTGGGAAAATCTGATGCGTTTTCCTCGTTCAATGAAATTAGATTAACGACCATTCCGTTTTCTACAATTGCGTAATTCATATGTTCCCTCCTTACGCGGCATTGCGGATAACTACAATGCCCGAACCGCCGTTGCCGCCTTCTCCGGAGCCTACGTTACCACCGCCACCACCACCGGTATTGGTTGCCCCATTACTAACCCCCGGTACTTTGGCACCGTCGCCACCGCCACCTGCGCCCCCATCGCCACAGACATTACCTGTACCGCCGCCGCCGCCAGCATACAATGTACCACTTGCCGAGCCGAACTCACGAGTAGTTGTCCCCTGCCCGGTTCCACCCGGAAATCCACGTTCCTGATCCTGACCATTGCTGCCATTGGAGCCACCATTGCCGCCATCGGCGCCGCCGGAACCGCCACCGCCACCAGAACCGCCATTGCCGCCAGCACCAGTTGCATAGGTTCCTCCTCGGCCGCCTGTACGGCTATAGCCGAATGCGGAGGATGTACCGCCCGTGCCACCTGTGCCAGTTCTAACACCAGCGCCACCTGCACCAACAATAATTGTATATCCAACGTTTCTTGCTACTGCAACGGACGATTGCGTCAGCGTATAGCCTCCGCCTGCCGCACCATAATGCGATCCACCGCCACCGCCACCAACCATAAACAGATCAATACCCTTGGGATCTTTTAGAAAAGTCAGCGTTCCACTCGTCAGGAACTTCACACGCCAGTTATCATTGCCATCGTTAATGATCGATTTACTGCCGGTATAGGTCATGTCAGACCAAGGATTGAATTTCGCAGTTGGAAAGTTTAGTGCTGCTCTCCTACTCATTCTCATGCTAAATACCCCGTCAACAACCATATATTAGCGCTAATTTTCTTTAAGCATGCTGAAGCATATTGCTCTGCAATACTTCTTTGATTATCAACAGAACGGATCGAAACACCAGATGCAGGTACAAAGGTAACATTACCTGTACCCCATCGAACAACCTCAATTTCCGTTTCATTTGGCATCAACACCGTTGCATCCGTCGGTATAGTTACTGTTAAGTTTGAAGATGAATTCAGCCGTAAAACACACCCCGCATGTCCGGGTTCGAGTGTTTTACTGACCGTACCGTAAATAAGATTTGCACTCGTTCGTTCAGGTTTTGCTTTACCTCCTGCAATGCCCACATAGTCCACACCTTCGGCTGCTGCGGACACACTACCTGCGCCATTCCCCTTGAGCATACCGGAAGCAGTGATCGCTGATTGTGCGTTGACGTTCGAGCGTGCCTGGGTCTGCTGCGTAGTGGTCAAAGACTGCGCGCTTGTGTGGAGCACATTATCCATCTCGGCATTCAGTGCATTAATGGAGTTTTGTGTCTGCGTACCAAGGGTCTGTACGTCGTCCATCTCGGCATTGAGTGTATTGATCATATTGAGCAGGTTCGCCGCTGTATTCTGGTCCAGGATGCTGGTAATCGTTGCAAACCATGCATCGAAATCCGATTCCTGCCCGGCCTTGAACTCAGCAAGGTCTGCTGCAATCTGTGCATAGTAGGTGCTAGTATCCGTATCCCCGATGATAGACGCTACTACGCCACAGCGAGTGCTGTCCAGCCGTGCATCGGTAATCGCAGCCTGTGAGATGGCCGTTACATTCGCCCCAACATACACTTCGGCCAAAGCTAGTTCATACACGGTGCTGTTGCGAGTGAGGGCCGGTGCCACCGGGTTTACCGCTTCACTGCCCACAACCACCGCGGGTTTAATACTCAGTTCGTTCACGCTAAGATCCAGTCGCAGCACCACCAGATCAATGCGCTTGAGTGCTGGATCGGCCGTACCAATCGCCAGGGTTTGCGGTGTTTCCAGGTATCCGTGCCGCCCTTGGATCATGCAATCTCCCGGGTTCACCGTTACGTTCATGCCCGTTGCTTCCACGACCCGCAGACAGTCCTCCTGGGTGGAAAACACACCGTCCTTAAAGTATTTCCGCAAAATTCGCGCCAGCACATCCGCGCTGTAGGTCCGATCATAAATCGGGTTGTTCTCCGTGTCGAAAGTTACCGTTGAATCAAAAGGCCAAGAAATCATGCTCATGTAAGTTGTCCTCCTTAATTAATAGCTGTTGGGATTCTGTTACCAAATTCTAAAGTGACGATATGTTGGTTCTCTTTCCATACTTCATCGACTTCAATAATCCGTGCCTCAAACTCGAAGTTCGTCCGGTCGTTACGTATATGGCATTTATCGCCAAGATCATAATCCTTCAGGTAGAAAAGGTTGTGCTGTAGAACATCGGCAGATACGTTTTCAACAGCTTCATAGCTCTCCATCTGTTCCCTTGCGTCGGATTCAACAGCGGCTCTGAAATCCGCGTCCGATTGTCCTTCTTCCTGGAAAACAGTGCTTAGGATCCACATCACGCGTTTTGTTTCCGTGCCTTGCCGCAGGTCAATTTCCATGGTCTGTTCTTCACCATTCAGGTAATACATTACGATGGCAGTGTTATGCATAGCGCTGTTATCCAGCGTATGTACCAGATTTTCAACATTGCCAAAGCTTTGCGCAAATACCGCATAGGCGTTTGCACTTTGGTTCTGTGTTCGGTCCAGCCCTTGCCAAACGGAATACACCATGGTTTCCGTTTCATAGTCAAACTGAATACGCTGGCTAAGCTCTTGCTTTTTGAGCGCAGCATACGTTGTCATGCCCAGTTTTTCACTCTCACTATTAAACGCTTCACTTCCGCCAATATCAGCCTCCTCCGCCACCGTGACACCTGTATCCGTCATCAGCGAAGATACCAGACTTTTGCAAGCAGCACATACATTACCTGTGCTCGAATGCTCCGGCCAGACAGTTTTCCAGTTGAGCATCCCCTCCAAAAAACATCCACTGACAAGCACAAATGCTCCGTTTACTGCTTCTTCACTCTCTATTTTTTGCACAATTCCGGTTTCAGGCCGTTCATGCGTATAAATGTAAGCAATGGACATATCCCAATCTTCGGCAAGCAACTGCAGCATAAAATAGCCAACATCGTAATACCGCCGGATCCATTGAATATTCGTACACCGAAGCACTTTGACCAATGCAAAGTTGCTGTCAAGTCCTATTAGTTCCATATCATCACCTCCTATGCACCCATGTACCGTTTGTTATAGTAGATATAAACATCCAGTACATTGCTGCCAATATCTGCGGCAAATCCAACCGAGTTGGTACCGATCGCAAAGGTGATTCCGTCAAAACTGCTCGCTTTATCCAGCCAGGTAGAAATGTTTTCGCCATTCAGCGTTATGGTCTTTCTGCGCCCGTCGATCATCAACACGTCCCCTGTTGTCATCGTACCGATCACACGCACAAATCCATCACCCGCAATCAGCTTGGGGTTGGTTACTTCGCCGCGGGCAGTGAACACAGCCCTACAATAGGCCTCCGCGTCTCCGTCATTGTCCAGATATACGGTTTCAGCAAAGGAATAGATGCCCACTAGCCGGCCATAGCTGTTTTGCGCCATGTACGGCCACCCGGTACGCCCGACAATACCTGCAATATTTTCAGAAAAACTGTCAGCACTTAAGAAGTAACCCTCGGGACATAGTAAACTAAGATTCAGAGAGATCGGGAAGGTAAACTTTTTAAGCGGTAAATCAATAAATTGAAGGTGGCACGCCGGTGCATACCGCGTATTTCCATAGCGATACACAAACAGATCATATGTTCTGCCCAGTGTGAAAAAACTTGTAGCTGCACGGCGAAGCACCTCATTCAGCGCAGCGGATTTTGCCACAAGCTGGATGTTGATTGGCCTGGCCCCTACCCGTGATCCGGTGACAATATCACCGTCGCCAATGGCAGCGCTTTGCGTGAACACGCTCACGACAGGTTTATCAAATCCTTCCGCAGCCGTTAACCCCCATACGGAATCAACCACAGTGAATTCTTGTCCGTCGCTTCTTATAAACTTAAGTGTTATCATTGTTTCCTGCACCTGCCCATCTCGATATTTGGATTTGTCATGTTCATGCTTTAACACCTCGGATTAAATTCGGCAGTTTGTTTGAAGCCAACCCAGTTGTACTGATTTTGCCAACATATTTTTTCCACTCATCTGGAGTCATCCCATAGGAACCACGCCCTTTTATTACAATAGGTATCTTCCCTTGGCTTTTACGGCCCGACGTTTTAGGTGTATTAGAACCAGATGAATTTCGGTAAAAATTAGATAGGTATTGTTCAGCTAGTTTGGTTACATCAGCGACTGAAAAATCAGTCATCTTAGTTGCACGAATATCAAGAAGATGATAATTCTTAACGCTAAGCAGCCCCTCGCTCAGGGCCTTCGATGCATCTGACATTAACTTAGATAGCGCCGTTTTTGCGTCTGTATTTTCACTTGATAAGTCGTCCTGTCCATCGGTGGCATCATCGTCTCCCGGCGAAGTAACAACAATAGTGATACCATCTGGTAATGTATCAGAAGTATCATCATTACCATCATCTTTATTCTCTTTGTCAAAGAATTCTTGCGGAAGATATACCTCTTCATCATCGCTTGCTGCTGCGGTTATATGTTGAGAGTCAGTATCGTTTGTTTCGGACATAGTACCCACATAAACTATATGACCATTTCTGTTTTCAAATTTCCACCCCTTCAGGTCTGCAAGCTTTTCGATATTCTTCCCATACTTATCCCATTCCTCTTCAGTCATAAACCCTTTACTGAGAGTTGTAGTTGCTCCCTGAAACATATCGATATTCGAGTACTGCTCTACAGGCTTTTGAACACAACCAGCACAATCATATTGTGCGTATTCTATACCATCAATGGTTATTGTCTGACCCTTTGTACTGAGTTTATATATAGTGTTTCCATTTTTTATTGCTCTCGCTTCTTTTATTACAGGATCCCAGTCAGGTACACCAGGTACTGTTACTTGCATGGACCAATATCCAGAAGTATAAGCTTCCTCCGTCACAACATTATGATATTCACCTCCAATCTCTTTTCCTTCGCCGTTGCCACCAGCTTGTATTTGAGTACTACCGATAATTTCTGAATCTGGATCCCCTTCTGCAACTAAAAGTGCCATGTGCACAACATCGTACATCCCTGTTTTTTCATCGTATTTGATTCTGAACAAAATGGCATTCTCTTTTGGTGGATCGTAAGGTGATAATACTTCGCCGAAATAATTATATTTTTGTTTTGCCATTTCTATATGCACCTCTCTTTCATTATTGGACACAGCAGCGCTGAAATTCTATAGATTTCTCCTCAGCACTTCATGAAATCCTATTTATTGCATTGTCTGTGATTTTCCGCGAGATATACAAGGCTGTTTATATCATTTGGTTGAAATAGTCATTGGGCGATATTGATTTAAATTATCAATCACTTACATCGTGTTAAGTACCGTAATAATCTCAGCAGGATCTTCGCCCGCTGCCAGGCGATGGTCCAGTTCATCGTGCAATTCTTTCTCTTCTGTGCTCATTTTGGGAACAACTGCCACTTGTTCTTTCATGATTTGCCACTTTCCGCGGTCTTTTTCGGGGATGGTGCTGATATCCAATCCGCGCAGATGTATGCGTTTTCCAAGCGGCGTTTCCGGGCTCAAGCCTGCCAGCAGTTCCTGAAATTCGTACCAGTGCAGGGAGTCCTTCAGCAGATTGATGCTGTATTGCTGTCGGAAACTAGCGTAGATTACGCCGCCGTCCTGCGCAAAATCCATTAACGGTTGTTCATCGCCACCTCCGCTATGCTCTGTTTTACCGCCTGAAACAAAGCGAGAAAACAAATCTCCCATATCGGGTAATGTTTTTTGCAGGAAGAAATGATGCGCCAGATAGAAAGCCTTTTCCAGATCCTTCTTATCGGGATCGCCAAGCCTTTCCAGGCAGCCAAGCACTACGCGAAAGTCCGGATTAATCGGATAGCTGTTGCCATCTTCCGATACTACCGAATCCGGCAGCGTTGGATGGGCCAGGTTGATATTACTGCACGGCATATTCGGTAAACTCCTCACAGATTGCTTTTAGGATACTCGTCAACCATGAGGTAATGAGCCGCAGACCGACAGGCCGGCCATCTGCAAGCCTTTCGACTGCACCTTCTCCAAGCACAGCGTCGATCATCCCGTTCAGTTCGCCCAACCCCGCCAGAATCTCTTCGGTTGCGGCATCGTAATCAACCCGATCCTGATACTTCTCAATGGCGGATATCGTAAGGCATACGACATCGTATTCCGACATTTGCAGATCGAACACCATGCCATTAATCTTAATTTTCGGCATTTCGTACTGCAGGGCAATTTCCTTCATAGCTTTTCTCCTTCATTGGCCAGCTTCCGACTTTCATTGCGCCTGGCTTGGATTTACACCCATAACGGCCAGGGGATTGCGAATTCATCTGCTCGCAATCCCCCGTGCCGCAGCCAAGTTCGGTTCGTAATAACTGAAATAGTGTTTGAATTATTCAGTCTCCCATGGAAAAGAGATGCGGCTTTAGTCGTATCCCGCCTGATTACGCAGCAGGCGTATAGGCAGTTTCGGTAAAGGTTTTGGTGGCTACGTCGAACAGACCTTCTACCATGTTGCCCACCTGGTGCATGGTGCCATAAACCACGGTAATGCTTTTAGGATTACCGGTGGGCGGCGCACATGCCACAGCCACCTTGAACTTACGTGCGTAGTAACTGCCACCCACCACGCTGTCGGCCATGTTCATGTCCACATCCACAACATAGCGTTCGCAGTCGGCACCGGTTTTCTGACCGCGCGAAATCACCAGCAGATCATCCACCACAGCATCGCCCTCCTGTACCTGCGCGGTAAAGGAAAATGCGTTGGCGTAGCCAACCACGGACGGGGAACCGTTCACATCGTTGATAAACACAACCTCGTCCGTTTCGGCATTGTTAATCTCCTGCATTTTGGTAAACGGCGTACAGAGGTGATAGGTCGGGGTGGTGCCGATGCCATAGTACTGGCGCAGCAAGTTTCGGGTAATTTTCGTTGCCATTTGGTTTCCTCCTAGTCTTTCATATAATCTATTGTCAAAACCGAGCTATACGTCCAGAAACCCTCTTCATGTTTTTCAAATTTTGGTGCGGAGAGCATGGCTATGGACGTAATAGTCCAGTTTGCAATCGTGAGTGATGGTTCTTGGTCGAGCGTTTCGTGAATTTTGTACAGTGTGTCCAAGACAGTTTCCTGATCCGTATGGCTACCGTTTAGACCCAATTTCAGAGTATAACTACCGCCGTCTAACAGGTTAGGTTCTATCGTTTCGCCACCCATAGGAATCAACGCTAAACCATTGGCCGCCTCGGGTAGTTCGCCATATACGACTGAGGCATAGTTTGAAAATCTGTCAATCTCCATTCTTAGTATTTCCAGAATTTGATACTGAATACTCATAGTCCATCTGCCTTTCAAAAATAGTTTTTAGGGTAGTGTAGCAACTCTCATCTATCCGCCTACTTTGCGGTTTAGCAAGCACAAACTTTTTAGTTAGCATGGCTGCCGGCTTCAAAGCTTATGTTCACTACTATGCTTTCACGGCTATATCCAACAGCCGCAAATGCAATACACCGTCCAAGTATTCCTTTAATGCAAGAAGCACCGCCTTCCGGTCGGTGCTTCTTGCAGCAAGCTGATTTATATTGAAAGGAATCCAATCGTAGTGGGTGCCTTTCCATGTTTACATCATACCACAGCCATAACTGTAATGGACTGTAAGGATCACTACCTTGGTAAAATGAGTTTGGATGCTTTCGAAAGATACCAGGCGGGCAAGCAATCAACTCTGCATGCTGCATTCCTGAGTTGATATCTTTCGATGTTTACATCATACCACAGCCCTGACTGTAATGGACTGTAACGTTTGTCTGCACTGTAACTCTCTCTACTGTACTTCTACACATTGTCAATCCCAATAAGATCCAAACTGCTACAATGCTGAGTTTTCCAGCCGCTACGCCTCTGCTTTCGGTATCTGTACGCTTTGCAGCGCTTTTACATGCAACTTATAGACATTGTCCAGACTATAGCTCATTTCAAATGAAATTTTCTCCCAGGAATAGCAGCGCACATAGCGCATGAACAATAAGGACTGGTACTTCATATCCTCCACTGCATTGATTGCACTTAAAATCGAGCGCTCCAGTTCATCCTGTCTGACCAGGTTCTCCTGCAAGACGCTAAGTAGTTCCAATTTATCCAAAACAGCATTTTCCATTCTAGAAAACTTTCGCGTGCTGGCAAACGTATTCCCCAGTTGGCGCCCGCTTCCGTACCCTGCTCGAATTGTTAACTCGTCTATTTCTTCTTGGAGCATCTTTTGTTGAATTTTAACATGTCGAAGCTGCAACAAATACGCTTTAACTTCCATGTGAAACACCTCTTTTATTTCGATTACTATTTTTATTGCAATCCTATACTCGTTATATACGGCGTAATTTGTACCCGTTACATCTATTGGTCGAATATCCGTTTTGTTCAATATGGGTTATAGCTGCCGATGTCAGTCCATCTATTGATCAACCTTGCAAATCAGCAAGCCAGGCTAGGGCCAGTGCCAACCAGGCAGCGGCAATCCATGCTAGATCGCGTTTCATCACTACTTCTCCTGAATATTGTTCTTCTGTTGCTTGTATGCAGTAACAGAGGAAGCTTTGATTGCCATACCGGCGATCAAGCCTTGTGCGAATCTAGTAACAGCATTTTGGTCATGCTCTGCTAAATCCACGAACTTCCTATCTATTGCAGCCGCGATTTTCTCCTTTGGTCTGTTTTCAGTCATTTCATCCCCTCCAAACGTCCTTATGCGACCATTATATGTCCCTTTGTGACATTTGTCAATATGTAATTGTTGACTACGCGACTTTTGTTTGCTATAGTATTGCGTGAAAGGCGGGTGCTCCTCATGACGATCGGTGAACGTATAAAGGAAGTGCGAGCCAACGCAAAACTTACGCAACAACGGTTCGCAGAAAGAATCGGTTTAAAAAGAAATTCCCTGGCCATGATTGAAGGTGCAGGGCGCAATCCTTCAGAGCCTGTTGTCCGGGCTGTTTGTCGGGAGTTTAATGTTTCTTATTTATGGCTTACTAAGGGTGTTGACCCCATGTATACACCCGAAGACATCAATGTCATCAGCCAACTAACCAATATCATGAATAGCGATAACGAGTTTGCTAAACGTGTATTTACCGAGTTTTCCAAAATGCCCCGTGAAGCATGGCTTGCGCTGGAAACGGTGATCGACAATATTGCAAAAAAATAAGCCGCAAATGCGGCTTATGCTTTCATTTTCCCAGTCAATAGCGCTTCAATCGTCCAATATATTTTTCGCAATTGCTGCGGATCCTTCACTTTATCGACCATTTCCTTAATGTGTTGTCGGTATTCTTCCATCTTGATGTTTTCTTTCTGCTTGTTTTGCATTACGACCACCCTCTCAATAGGCGAACACTTGTTTGCTGTTTGTTCGCAGTATACACCGAACATATGTTCCCGTCAACCGCTATATCTGGTGTATCTATTACCATATTTTGGATAATTATAACACAATATTTACAGTTTTATAGATAATAAAGCTTAACTTCAAGAGATGAGGAGTGCACAAACTAACGGCAATTGCCTGATTCACAGCTATTTCTGTGCTACTGATTTCTCGTCTCCCATATCACGCATTTTGTGATTCTCCAGCGTTAGCGCACTATATCGATCTACGCGCAGTGATTGGGTTGCCTATTAATGAAAATACTTCTGCGCAAGAACACTTTCTCAACAAAAGACAAATCAACAATCATTAGATTTATACAAAGATCACTACGGGAAGATCAGTCTTAGTTGTATGACTCCATGATTTGGAGTTTGCAATGAAGTACCAAAGAAAAGAATGAGTAACGAGAAGGCAATTTCGCACAAATTAGATACTAATTTGTAGCTAATTACCGTGTCAACAATATTCTTGAATCCACTCACAAAACTATTTTCAATCCAGCTATTGCATGAAATCGCAACAATGCCTCGTTGTATGGACAGAAAATAGAAATGAGGGGATTTTTTATGAAGAGAGCGTATAACAAACTGGCGGCGGTCACGCTGGCCGTAATCCTTGGTTTTTCCTTGGGAGCAAATGCCGCCGGGGCGGATGAAGGCCCTTTTGTTCCGGCCATTTTGCAACGAGAAGAATCCATCATGCGTGAAGGCATACCGGAAACGTTCCAAGCCACGCTGTTTCGCTGGGAAGGCATGGTATCCCTTTGGTATGATGCCCAAAGCTTTGTCCCGGCGGTCACGCACAATGGGGTTCGTTTTGACCTGATCACCAACGCTTTGTCCGGCCCGGTTTCGCTTAGCATAGAAGACATTTGGAAGTCAGGCGGTGATACTGCCGCAGCGCTGACGAATACCCAGCAAGACTATGAGCAAAACGGCTGGGTTTGCAACGCACTTGATACCGAAGGAATTCTGCCGAATTTCCACTTTGCAGACGCCCCTGTGCAGGGCTTCGTCGCCCAAAAGGATGGACAGATCGCGCAGGTCTACCTCTGCTCCGTCGCCAGTGGCCGTTATCTTTGTACCCTGCGATTTCCACAGGAAGCCACGGAGGGCTGGAGCACGCGGATGACCCAAATGCTCAACACGCTTGCGCCCTTGCCCGGGGAATCGTCCGCATCAATCTGAATGAACCATTAGGGCAAGCAGGAACAGTGTGCTTCATCGTACTCATCGGCCTGCGGCCGGGGAACGTTGCGGCTTTCAATAGGAAGATATACACAGTATCATGCTGCATATTTCCCGCTCGATTACCTCGAAGCAACCCATTGCCCTGGACAGAATGATAACGCCCACCGTTGCATGGCTCAATTAAACAACAACATCCCGTTTCATTCCTCTAAGTCAGCTCCGACTTTGGGGTTTTCTTTTAAAAACTGAACGATTCCCTTGGGCGTGAGCTGAGACTTTGGAACCATCATTCCCTTTTGCCGTACATCTATAAACTGGTGCACATCGCCCCCGCTCACTTCCAGAAGGTTATGCTTTCGTGCATAGGCAAGCGCCATTGCGTTACGGCTATGGTGGCGGATATTGCCGTTTTGCACCTCAATACCATCAAGGTAAGCTGGGTTCTGCGCCACCAGCCCCGGCCGAAACGGGTGCGCCTGAAAAAGCAAATATCCATGTTCGTGGCAATATGCATAAAAGTCCGGCAAGGAGTAGTAGCACAAGTCGGTAGGCAATGCAGCAAAGTCCTGCTCTTCCATGCCATAGATCAGGAAGTCCTCAAACCCATGCGCAAAGCGAAATTCCATGCCCGGCAATACCACGACATCCAATGCCCTGGCCTCTTCTTTTGCGTTATGGTATCCCGCTAGAAAGAGCTCCCTCTTTTTCATACTCTCAAATTGATCCGGCAGATAGTGATCCGTAACGATCACACACCCATAGCCCTTCTGGACGCAGGCACGAATGATTTCTTTCCCGGATACCATGCTGCATGCGCTTGTTTCCGCTGTATGCAGGTGGAACTCTGTTTTCACCAGTTGCTGGTTGCCAATCGTCAAACTCATTCTCCTCAATTGATATTTAAAGCCATTCGGCTGTCATGTGGTGTGACTCACTTCCCTAGCATACCACTACGATCAGCATTCGTACTATCATATTCTTGGCTTCTTCCTACTCAATATATAGTATTTTCGCTATTATGGCATCTATTACCCCCCTGTCAACCAAGTGAAAGTTCGCATTGGCAATGTGTAATATCCCTGTACCCCTTACTACACAAGCATTAGCAGATTCTAAAGCCATGCAGTTTATATCACAATATGGGCTATTGTAATATTGACATTATTTGGTATTTTATCTATAATATAACACATTATCCAATTCATGAGTCCATTACATCTTGTGGATGGTTAATAAGAAATATGCAATGCGAATATAGGCAAGGAATAGGCCGCTTGAAAACAGTTGCCCCTATATCTCGCTGCGATATCAGTGCAGGATTCTCCAGCCTGTTATTAATCCACAATACTATATAGGAGCAATCAAGTTATGAGAAACATCGGTTTTGGTCATCGGTACAGGAATGCTCAAAAACAGGACAGCGCATCATTGGGGGGTGTTGCCTTGCCTTACACCCGGCGACTGTGGATTGTTACGCTTATTCTGTGTGCACTCTTGTTATTGCCACTCAGCGCGTATGCCGGATCCCATACATATACGTTTAATGACGAAGCGGATGCTGAGATGTCTGGTACTTCTTCTGTTTCCTCGACGTTTGAGGATTTGCTCCTCACAATGTACGATTTCGCTGATTACGGTAAACCCTGGATACACTATGACGATTCTTCAGACGCTCTTTTCATCCACGGGGAAGACTCCGGTTCATGGGGAGCTCCACATATATTAACTGTTGAGATGCAGGAATCCGCCGAATCGCAAACATTTGTCGCTGATTCAGTCGATGTAATCGCTTTGATGCAAGTTCCCAATTCAGAATTCCCTAACGTAGACGTTTATCCCGATACACTCACGATAACTGGGTATCTGAAAAGCGGGGACATCGTAACAAAAAGCTATTCATACAACGAAGAAACGCTGCCGCAGCGCACGAAGTTTACCATAAACTTTTCAGAAATAACGGGGTTTGCAGGGGCTGAGCTGAGCATACTCGAATTCCGCATGGAGAACTCCGACGTCGGCATTCAGGACTTGAAAGTCAATGCAGAAGATGCTCTGTCCGCCCCATCGGTATCGACAACCGATGCATCAGCCATTACCACTTCATCTGCTACAGTTGGCGGTACAGTATCGTCCAACGGCGCGGAAACAGAAGTGTCCCTCCATTACAATACAACCGGCAATTTTGAACACAGTATTCAGTATTTTGAAATGATATTGGATGAGGCGCTTGCCCAAGACGCAACCGACCAAGCAGTATCCAAAACTCTATCTTCGCTCACGGCTGGCACAAAGTACTATTACAGAGTATCGGCCGCAAACAGCGAAGGAATCACAATCGGAACTGTTAAAAGCTTCACCACGGCCTACAATGCTGTCGTCACCCTGCAAAAGGATGGAAGCCGCTGGGCGGATCAAACGGTGAAACTGGTGAATCAAACGGATGCAAGCGATACCGTAACTCTCACCCAAACAGGCACCGGCGATAATCTCACCTATCAAGGCGCAGCCGATGGAACTAAAACCTATGACGTGTATGTGGATACGCAGGATACGGGCGCAAACATCAGCATTACGGCACAGTCAGCTACCGTAGACTACTACACCGTAACACTGACAGCCGATACCGGCATCGACACGGTAGAGATTAATGATACTGCCGTTACCAGCGGCACGGCCTATCCATTTCTAAAAAACACGAACATCATCGTAAAGGCAACCGCAAAGGCGGGCAACAACTTTACGGACTGGGCGCTGACCGACTCACCCTACACGAAAATGACCAACAGCACCACCTACAATACCGGCTCGCTTACAGCACCGCTGCAATTGACTGCGCATGCGGATTTAAGCGCCGTGGTCACCCTGCAAAAGGATGGAAGCCGCTGGGCGGATCAAACGGTGAAACTGGTGAATCAAACGGATGCAACCGATACCATTACCCTCACCCAAACGGGGAGCGGTGACACCCTGACCTATACCGGCCGCGCGGACATCACCAAGACATACAATGTATACGTCGGCAGCGAGAACACGCAGCAGGCGATCAGCAATGCAAGCAAATCCACTACCATAAACTACTATAGCGTAGTGTTTGCAGCCGTCAAAGCGGGCATTGCACAAACCGCTGACATAAAAGCTTCGGTCGGCGACACGGCCATTGAAAGCGGGGCCGTTTTGCTGGCCGGTACGCAGGTCGATTTCGAAGCCACCGCTACCGGCGGATATACCTATGGGTATGCGTGGTCGTTAGACATGCAATCGCAGAGTGAAACAAGTAAAACCTATCAAATTGGCTCACTTTCGAAGTCATCAGCGGTTATCTGTACAGTGACCGGATACATGCGCTCCATCAACATCACAACCAAGCTGGACAACACGGCGTTCTTCCCGGACGGGATGACCAAGGTGTATCTTAAGCAGAAAAATGTTGTTCAATATACGGCGGACCAGGACACCGGCGTTACAGGATTGTATCGCGCCAGCGATGTGGCAGACGGGACGTATGCCCTGTTCATCGGCGACGATACGACAAGCCAGGATACCGGCGTATCCATTACCGTTGCCAGTGGTGCCGTGACCGCAACCATTGATTATTATACGGTCAGTTTCAAAATCGCCGACGATGGCCAGGCAAGCGGTTCCACCATTTCCTCAACCTCAGGCACAAACGGCAGTACTGTATTCAAAAATTCCGAAGTCACCATCACAGCAGCGCCTGCCGGGGCATCGGTCTACAACTACCTGTGGTCGGGCGATGGCACAGACGGCCAAACAACACAAGCCCTGACCATTGACAGCGTGACCGAACAGATTGATGCACTGTGTACCGTAACAGGCTATGATCAGATTGCAATTACCACCCAGCCGCAGGATCAAACCGTAACGGACCTGGACGATGCAACTTTCAGCATTGCTGTGGAACAGGGCATTGGTACGCTGCAGTATCAATGGCAAATGCGTACAGACGGCAGCGGGACGTGGGAAGATATTCCCAGCTCTAACTACGCGTCCATTACAATCTATGGTGTTAGAAGCGCACAAAGCGGCAGCCAATACCGCTGCATTGTCAGCGATGAATCTTCAAGCACTACCGATGCGACCTCGGCCGCAGCAACGCTGACTGTGAATGCCAATGAGGATTTTATCACCACTAAAACGGATGATACCTATGTAAGCAAGAGTCAAAAAGGCCTTCAGGCAACGGGCTCGGGAGAGTACAGCAAATTCCAGGCAATCTTTATAGACGGTGTGAAGGTGACCTATGGCGTGACCATTACCGAGGGCTCCACCATTGCATCGTTCACTCCGGAATTCCTGGACTCGCTGTCGATTGGTAAACATGAGCTGGTAATGCAATGGGCAAACGGTTCTGCCGCGACAACGTTTACGATCTATCCCGCCACAAACGATATTCTCATCAACAGCCATCCGCAGAATACCAAGGCATCGTACGGAACAAACGCCACCTTCTCGGTTAGCGCCTGGAGTGCCAATCCGCTTAGCTACCAGTGGTATACCCGTACCTCTTCGGCAGCGCCGTGGGTACTGGCACAATCCGGCAGCAGCGCCGCCCTTACGGTGGATGCCGTCACCCTGGCAGAGAGCGGCATGCAGGTGTTCGCCCGCGTTATGACCAGCGATACCGTCTACAAGGATTCAAACGTAGCAACGCTAACGGTCACTGCCACAGTGCCCCAGACTGGCGATTCTACCAATGTCGCCCTCCTTGTAACGATACTGCTTGCAAGCTGCCTGGGCATTGGCCTGACACTGTACGGTATCAGAAAACGGCGCTTAAACTAACGCATTGCGCTGATTGCCATATACAATAACAAGAAGTGTAGTATAACAAAGTAAAACGCCTATGGTATCGGGATACCATAGGCGTTTTCTGTGGTGAAAATATGGGGAGTCGAACCCCTGTTATGGATATCTCTTAGGTAGACTCATAACCAAAGCGTACTATCATATAGTCTTGCCTTCTTCCTACTCAATATATAATATTTTCACTATTATGGCATCTTTACCCCCTGTCAACCAATTGAAAATTCGCAATGACAATGTGAAACACCCCTGCATCCCTTACTATACAAGCACTAGCAGGTTCTAACCCCATGCAGTAAGTACCTTCCTTGATTGACATTTAATGGTATAGATAATATAATATTCCATATTATTCTATTCATGAGCTTATCACATCTTGTGAATAGCTAATAAAAAATATGCAATGCGAATATAGGCAAGGAATAGACCGCTTGAAAACAGTTGCCCCCTATATCTCGCTGCGATATCACCGCAGGGTTCTCTCACAAGTCTAAAAAATAAAAACATGGGGGCCATAAGATAATGATTCACATCCGTCTAAATCATAGTCGAAGGAATGCTCAAAAACAGGACAGCGCATCATTGGGGAGTGTTGCCTTGCCTCACACCCGGCGACTGTGGATTGTTACGCTTATTCTGTGTGCACTCTTGTTATTGCCACTCAGCGCGTATGCCGAATCCACTACGTATGAGTTTACTAGCGAAGCGAATGCTGCTGATTTCGGGGCTTCTTCTGTTTCCTCGACGTTTGAGGATTTACTCCTCACAGTAAACGATTTCGCAGAAGGTTTCGGTGCTCCCACGATAAACTATAACGACACTTATGACGCTCTTTTCTTCATAGGAGCCGGAAACGGTGGATCGGGACATCCGCGTAACCTAACTGTTGAGATGCAGGAATCCGCCGATTCGCAAACATTTGTCGCTGAATCAGTTGATGTAGTTGTTTTGATGTATGTCCCCGATTCTGATTACCCTAACGTAGGCGTTTATCCCGATACACTCACGATAACTGGACATCTAAAAAGCGGGGACACCGTAACAAAAAGCTATTCATACAATGCAGGAACGCTGCCGCAGCGCACGAAGTTTACCGTAAACTTTTCAGAAATAACGGGGTTTGCAGGGGCTGAGCTGAGCAAACTCGAATTCCGCCTAGAGAATTGCTCAGCCGGTATTCAGGACCTGAAAATCAGTACAGAAGCTACTCTCTCCGCCCCATCGGTATCGACAGCCGATGCATCAGCCATCACCACTTCAACTGCTACAGTTGGCGGTACAGTATCGTCCAACGGTGCGGCAACAACAGTGTACCTCCATGTCAATACGACCGGCAATTTCACAAGCAGCAGCGCATATACCAATATACAGCTGGGTTCAGCCCTTACCGCAGAAACAGCTAATCAGGTAGCTTCGACCAGCTTGGCTGCGCTTATGTCGGGCACGAAGTACTATTATAGACTGTCTGCCCAAAACAGCGAAGGAACCACAAACGGAGCTGTTAAGAGCTTCACCACGGACTACAATGCTGTCGTCACCATGCGTAAGAACGATGCACGCTGGGCAGGAAAAACGGTAAAGCTGGTCAACCAGACGGATGCAAACGATACCGTAACTCTCACCCAAACAGGCACCGGCGATAATCTCACCTATCAAGGCGCAGCCGATGCAACTAAAACCTATGACGTGTATGTGGATACGCAGGATACGGGCGCAAATATCAGCATTACGGCACAATCAGCTACCCTAGACTACTATACCGTAACGCTTACAGCCGATACCGGCATCGACACGGTAGAGATTAATGATACTGCCGTTACCAGCGGCACGGCCTATACATATTTGAAATACACAAACATTACAGCAAAGGCAACCCCTGACGCGGGCTACAGCTTTGCGGACTGGGCGCTGACCGACTCACCCAACATGAAAATGACCAACAGCGCCACCTACAATACTGGCTTTCTTGCAGCACCGCTGCAATTGACTGCGCATGCGGGTTTCGGCGCTACGGTAGTCCTGCGAAAGGACAATGTACACTGGGCGGATCAAACGGTGAAACTGGTGAATCAAACGGATGCGACCGATACCATCACCCTCACCCAAATGGGGATCGGTTCAAGCCTGATTTATTCTGGTATGGTGGACGTCGCTAAGACATACGATATATTCGTCGGTAGTGAAAACACGCATCAGGAGATCAGCAATACGGCTAAAACCACAACCGTGGATTACTATACCGTAACACTGACAGCCGATACCGGCATCGGCACGGTGGAGACCAACGGTAGTACCGTTACCAGCGGCACGGCCTATCCGTATTTGAAAGATACGAACATCACCGTAAAGGCTTCCGCAAGCGCGGGCTACGGCTTTGCCAACTGGACGCTGAACGATGCACCCTATACACAGATAAGCACCGACGCCACCTACGAAGCTGGCGAGATTACTGCGCCGCTCAAACTGACGGCTTACGCAAATGTGAACGCCGTGGTCACCCTGCAAAAGGATGGCAGCCGCTGGGCAGGACAATCGGTAACGTTGGTCAACCAAGTGGATGTATTAGATACCATCTTCCTGACCCAAACGGGTACCGGTGACACCCTGACCTATACAGGTATGATGAATGTCGGCGCGACATACGATGTACATGTTGGCACATCTAACACAAATCAGGAAATCAGCGCCGCTTCAACGACGGCTACCATAGACTACTATACCGTAACACTGACAGCCGATACCGGCATCGACACGGTAGCGATTAATGATACTGCCGTTACCAGCGGCACGGCCTATCCGTATCTGAAAAACACGAACATCACCGTAAAGGCGACCGCAAAGGCGGGCAACATTTTTAAGGACTGGGCGCTGACCGACTCACCCTACACGAAAATGACCAACAGCGCCACCTACAATACCGGCGCACTTACAGCACCGCTGCAATTGACTGCACATGCAGATATAAGCGCCGTGGTGACCCTGAAAAAGGATCTCACCCGCTGGGCGGATCAGACGGTGAAACTGGTGAATCAAACGGATGCGACCGATACCATTACCCTCACCCAAACGGGGAGCGGTGACACCCTGACCTATACCGGCCGCGCGGACATCACCAAGACATACGATGTATATGTAGGCAGCGAGAAAACGCAGCAGATGATTAGCAATACGTTTAAAACCACAACCGTGAACTACTATACCGTAACACTGACAGCCGATACCGGCATCAACACGGTGGAGATCAACGATACTGCCGTTACCAGTGGTACGGCCTATCCGTATTTGAGATCAACGAACATCACCGTAAAGGCGACCGCAAAGGCGGGCTACGGCTTTATAGATTGGAAGCTGACCACTTCACCTTATACGCAGATGAGCACCAATGCCACCTACAATACCGGCTCGCTTACAGCACCGCTGCAATTGACTGCGCACGCGGATTTCGATACCGTGATCACCCTGCAAAAGGATGGAAGCCGCTGGGCGGATCAGACAGTGAAATTGGTGAATCAAACGGATGCGACCGATACCATTACCCTTACCCAAACGGGGAGTGGTTCAAGCCTGACCTATACCGGCAGAGCGGACATCACCAAGACATACGATATATATGTCGGCACTGCTAACACACAACAGGAGATCAGCAATGCTTCGAAGTCGGCTACTGTAGACTACTATACCGTAACACTGACAGCCGATACCGGCATCGACACGGTGGAGATTAACGATACTGCCGTTACCAGCGGCACAGCCTATCCATTTCTAAAAAACACGAACATCACCGTAAAGGCGACCGCAAAGGCGGGCAACAACTTTACGGACTGGGCGTTGACCGACTCACCCTACACGAAAATGACCAACAGCACCACCTACAATACCGGCTCGCTTACAGAACCGCTGCAATTGACTGCGCATGCGGATTTAAGCGCCGTGGTCACCCTGCAAAAGGATGGAAGCCGCTGGGCGGATCAAACGGTGAAACTGGTGAATCAAACGGATGCGACCGATACCATTACCCTCACCCAAACGGGGAGCGGTGACACCCTGACCTATACCGGCCGCGCGGACATCACCAAGACATACAATGTATATGTCGGCAGCGAGAACACGCAGCAGGCGATCAGCAATGCAAGCAAATCCACCACCGTAAACTACTATAGCGTAGTGTTTTCAGCCGTCAAAGCGGGCATTGCACAAACCGCTGGTATAAAAGCTTCGGTCGGCGACACGGCCATTGAAAGCGGGGCCGTTTTGCTGGCCGGTACGCAGGTCAATTTCGAAGCCACTGCTACCGGCGGATATACCTATGGGTATGCGTGGTCGTTAGACATGCAATCGCAGAGTGAAACAAGTAAAACCTATCAAATCGACTCACTTTCAAAGGCATCAGCGGTTGTCTGTACAGTAACCGGATACATGCGCTCCATCAACATCACAACCAAGCTGGACAACACGGCGTTCTTCCCGGACGGGATGACCAAGGTGTATCTTAAGCAGAAAAATGTTGTTCAATATACGGCGGACCAGGACACCGGCGTTACAGGATTGTATCGCGCCAGCGATGTGGCAGACGGGTCGTATGCCCTGTTCATCGGCGACGATACGACAAGCCAGGATACCGGCGTATCCATTACCGTTGCCAGTGGCGCCGTGACCGCAACCATTGATTATTATACGGTCAGTTTCAAAATCGCCGACGATGGCCAGGCAAGCGGTTCCACCATTTCCGCAACCTCAGGCACAAACGGCAGTACTGTATTCAAAAATTCCGAAGTCACCATCACAGCAGCGCCTGCCGGGGCATCGGTCTACAACTACCTGTGGTCGGGCGATGGCACAGACGGCCAAACCACACAAGCCCTGACCATTGAAAGCGTGACCGAACGGATTGATGCACTGTGTACCGTAACCGGCTATGATCAGATTGCAATTACCACCCAGCCGCAGGATCAAACCGTAACGGACCTGGACGATGCAACTTTCAGCATTGCTGTGGAACAGGGCATTGGTACGCT
Organism: Candidatus Limiplasma sp.; assembly: GCA_963678055.1. Lineage (GTDB taxonomy): Bacteria > Bacillota > Clostridia > Christensenellales > Aristaeellaceae > CAXXOK01. Next base: position 972,651 of record OY782679.1, on the reverse strand, counting down.
GCAGTATCAATGGCAAATGCGTACAGACGGCAGCGGGACGTGGGAAGATATTCCCAGCTCTAACTACGCGTCCATTACAATCTATGGCGCCAGAAGCGCACAAAGCGGCAGCCAATACCGCTGCATTGTCAGCGATGAATCTTCAAGCACTACCGATGCGACCTCGGCTATAGCAACGCTGACTGTGAATGCCAATGAGGATTTTATCACCAGTAAAACGGATGATACCTATGTAAGCAAGAGTCAAAAAGGCCTTCAGGCAACGGGTTCGGGAGAGTACAGCCAATTCCAGGCGATCTTTATAGACGGCGTGAAGGTGACCTATGGCGTGACCATTACCGAGGGCTCCACCATTGCATCGTTCACGCCGGAATTCCTGGACTCGCTGTCGATTGGCAAACATGAGCTGGTAATGCAATGGGCAAACGGTTCTGCCGCGACAACGTTTACGATCTATCCCGCCACAAACGATATTCTCATCAACAGCCATCCGCAGAATACCAAGGCATCGTACGGAACAAACGCCACCTTCTCGGTTAGCGCCTGGAGTGCCAATCCGCTTAGCTATCAGTGGTATACCCGTACATCTTCGGCAGCGCCGTGGGTGCTGGCACAATCCGGCAAAAGCGCCGCCCTTACGGTGAATGCCGTCACCCTGGCAGAGAGCGGCATGCAGGTGTTCGCCCGCGTTATGACCAGCGCTACCGTCTACAAGGATTCAAACGTAGCAACGCTAACGGTCACTGCCACAGTGCCCCAGACTGGCGATTCTACCAATGTCGCCCTCCTTGTAACGATACTGCTTGCAAGCTGCCTGGGTATTGGCCTGACACTGTACGGCATCAGAAAACGGCGCTTAAACTAACGCATTGCGCTGGTTGCCGTAAACAATAACAAGAAGTGTAGTATAACAAAGTAAAACGCCTATGGTACCCGATACTATAGGCGTTTTCTGTGGTGAAAATATGGGGAGTCGAAGCCGCCAGTTTCACCAGCTACCCGCTCGGTCGTGCCGCCCTTGCTAGAGGAAGGCTCATTGTATCAATGTAGTAAACCATGGTGCCCCGCAGGCTGTATTTTGCCAGGCTCTAATATTGTCTGATCTCTGCGATTCCGACAGCCTCCATGCCGTTTTCTAAGTTAGCATAGGTTCAACGTCTATTTGTTTAATCTGCCTGCACTGCATTCCAGTATATCTCGATATCTGAATTCTGTGGGTTTAAGATTTCGTAATCAATTGAAGCGTTTGCGCCGGAGCACAATGAGTGCTGTAAAGGCTAGCAAAGCCAATGCAACCCACAATACAACATGTGAACTATCGCCCATTTGCGGCACTATAGGCGCAGCTTCGATCATCAAGGCAGCATCTCCATAGCCGTCCTTAAACAAAATACGGATCTTGTGCTTACCCGCGGACAGCTGGCTCAGATAATCGCTGCGCAGGGTGACGACCGTGCTTCCTTCCTTGACGCTATACGCATTTTTCGGAATCTCTCTTCCGTTCAGCGTAACACCGATGAACTCGGAAAATGCGCCGCTTGATGTAAACGTCAGCGAGCCAGCGCCGGGCCCCATAAATACCGCGTTTTCGGGCTTCACGCCGTAGGCAACCGCTTCCACCCGAAACGTAACATCCACCGTGGCCTGCGCACCGCCTGTCCCCTCCACGACAATCGATTCGGTATACGTGCCAACCGTCAATCCGGCCTTGGGCTTGATGGTGCAGTAGGAGAGATCGTTCGGATATACAACCGTAGAGGAGAATTCGGTGATTTCAAAGTTGTCCGACGTTGCCCGAGTCAGGTTCACGACCCCATTCCCGGTATTTTTCACCGTAATAGACTGTGACGGCACCGAACCATATCCATAAAGAACGCTCCCGAAATCATGTTCTGCCGGGACTGCCGTAATCGTATATATGGACGCGGCTACCGTAAAGGTCACATCCAGCGATGCTGTTGTATCGTTGGATCCCTCGATGGCAATTTCCTCCGTATAGGTAGCCGCCGAAAGCCCCGTCTTAGGAGCCACAGTAAACATTGCTTCTGCGCTTGGGGCCAGCGTGGTTTGACTTAAAGCGCCGATGGTATAGTGGGTCGCCGTCGGCTGGGTCAGCGTTACGCTCCTATTCCCCGTATTTTTGACGGTCACCGTCTTGGCGCTGATCGCGCTGTATCCCTCGTACTCGCTTCCATAATCCATTTCGATCGGATCGGCCGTAATTTCATACACAGCTTTCTCTACCGTAAAGGTCACGTCCAGCGATGCTGTTGTATCGTTGGATCCCTTGATGGCAATTTCCTCCGCATAGGTAGCCGCCGAAAGCCCCGTCTTAGGGGCCACAGTAAACGTTGTTTCTGCGCCTGCGGCCAGCGTGGTTTGACTTAAAGCGCCGATGGTATAGTGGGTCGCCGTCGGCTGGGTCAGCGTTACGCTCCTATTCCCAGTATTTTTAACGGTCACCGTCTTGGCGCTGATCGCGCTGTATCCCTCGTACTCGCTTCCATAATCCATTTCGATCGGATCGGCCGTAATTTCATACACAGCTTTCTCCACCGTAAAGGTCACATCCAGCGATGCTGTTGTATCGTTGGATCCCTTGATGACAATTTCCTCCGCATAGGTAGCCGCTGAAAGCCCCGTCTTAGGCACCACAGTAAACGTTGCTTCTGCGCTTGGGGCTAGCGTGGTTTGACTTAAAGCGCCGATGGTATAGTGGGTCGCCACCGGCTGGGTCAGCGTAACGCTCCTATCGCCCGTATTCTTGACAGTCACCGTCTTGGCGCTGATCGCGCTGTATCCCTCGTACTCGCTTCCGTAATCTATTTCGATCGGATCGGCCGTAATTTCATACACAGCTTTCTCCACCGTAAAGCTTACATCCAAGGTTTGTGCGGCTACATTGTCTCCCGACACCGTCACCGTAGCGGTGTATGTGCCTCCCGAAAGACCGGTGACCGGGACGACGGTAAAGCTGCTGGTGCTGCCGGGAGTGATGGATTCCATACTTGTGTTGGATAGCGCAAAGCTTGATGCGTTTGCTCCGCTGAGCGCGATGCCGAGAACACCGGTTTCCGTAATTCCCGTATTCTTCACTGTAACGGCGTAGGGGGTTTGCGCGCCATAGCCTTCCGCCTGTGTGTCAAACACCTTGTCTCCCGACGGTTTGAACATTAAGTGGGGCGCATAGTCAAACGCCACGGGATAGCCGCCATTCAATTCGTCGATAATCGACCATGTACCGGTAGACGCATATTCGGCATTCAGCAAATCGACAAACGCATTTGTTTGCATAAATGCTGCGGTTTCCGCAGTCGCCTCAACGATTGTCGTATTGGTATCAAACCCCATAGCTGCGCTTACATCATACACAGTACCATCATAATATCGCTCTATCTTCGCATCGGTGTTCCAATACGAACTTAGACATGTGCCGTAGTTTATGTACCCTATCAGCGAGCCGCCCGAACCATACCCACGATCGCCTTCGAAGTACACGTCGCCCACGGCATAACAGTTTTGAACGCTGGTGCTCAGCGCGTGTCCGATCAAGCCACCGTAAGCATACCCGTAACTGTTTTCACGCCGTATGTCCACTGTACTGCAACAATTACGGAAAGTCGTAGCAGGGTCTGCATTATAAATACTATAACCGTATCCAATCAAGCCGCCAGCAATTGTCCAATCAAAATTTGTTGTTTGTATAAGAATCGAGCCAGATGTGTAGCAGTTGGCAATGGTTGCCGGTATTTCAACATCATCCACGTCTCCTGGATAGACCCAAGCGGCCAATCCGCCGGCATAGATCCTGGTGGGTGCGCCGTTTATTCGAATGTCTATATCCTCAATGCCAAGGTTTTGGATCACACCGGTTTTGATGAGCCAGAAGAGGCCGGCATATATATAGTCGCCTGAAACCCCGGTTCTCTCTATAACCAAGTTTGAAATTACATGGCTTTTTCCATCGAAATTCCCGTAAAAACTCCCGCTATCATTCGGGTCCCCGATTGGCGTCCATTGAATCCCGTTCAAATCGATATCGTTGGTCAGTATATAATGCACGCCGTGGGCATTCGCTTCGTGATCTGACGCATTGCACAGGGCGGATAAATAGGCCAGCTGTGCGCCTGTGGCGATTTCGTACGGGCTGAAGCTGCTGCCGTCTCCGCCGGCAAAGGAAGTTGCCACCGTACCATCCCATACGTCCGTTGCCGCGCTTGCCTGCGGCATCGCCAGCACACCGAAGGCAATCACTATAATCATAATCACGAGAAACCGAATTTCACTTTTCTGCATATGTACGCACATACCCCATATACCTCCCGAATTGTATCCAATATTATACAATTTTAAGGCATAGAAAAACCGAAACCTATCCGTACTGATAGGTTTCAATGACTGTCCTTGATTATTATATCTTTAATTTGTCGTACCCGCGACGGGCAAACAGATGATAAATTTCGTTCCCCTTCCCTTTTGGCTTTGTACAGATATTGTGCCGCCTGCGCTTTCCACTAATTGCTTTACAACGCTCAGTCCGATACCCAGGCCTTCCACCGTCCTGTTTTCCTCTCCCCGGTAGAACAATTCAAATACTTTGTCGGTCTCCTGTTCACCTAGCCCTCTTCCGTTATCCTCCACGAATAAAAGCACTTTACTTTCCGATACTGCATACGAAATGAGAACGGTTTTCTCTGCGTTGCTATAGCGAAACGCGTTATCTGTTAGATTATCTATAATCCTGTCAAAGCTTACAGGATTGATACATATCATGCAGTCTTCCTCCGCATAACGAACAACCAGTGTATACTCTGCCTGCTTTTTGTGTTTTTCCTCAATACTTCGCAGCGCTTCCCGCAATGACAGGGGTTCTTGCTTGCTCTGCAAATTCCGCAGGTTAAAATAATCGTTGATATTTTCGATCATCGTATCCAGCCTACCCAGCGCTTTCAATGAAATTTCAACACTTTCCCGCGCCTCCGCATTCAGATCCATTGCAAGCAGAAATTGGCTGTTCAGTTTCGCCGTGAGCACTGGATGCTTTAGGTCATGCCCCAACCCTTTTAGGAGCATCACCCTTTCGTACTCTATTTTCTTTGCGGCCAGCGCTTGATTGAAGCGAAGATAATACACAACCACGACTGCGAATATTCCAATGAAATAAATCGTAGCGCCAAGGTACGCATAATTGCAGAAAAACACCAAATTGCTAACAGGCGCCCCATTTCGAACGGCGGCTACATAGGTGGTTGTAAGCACAAAAAGCACGGTCCGCAGAATCATAATAGGCAGCGCAGCTTTCTTCCCTTTTACATAGCCGTATCCAATCAGCGTGAATGTCAGTGCCAGTATTGCGATGCCAATTACATTCTGCCATACCAAAGCCCGTGAAAAAGGATCCTGTGACAGGACAGCAAGAGGTATTACGAAAGTAAACAAAAGCCACAAGTATACTTTACGCAGGCGTATCTCAAATAGCAGCAGCAGGATATAAATGGGAAGGATGTTGTTAAGCGCTGTTGTGATTCCATCCACTGTGCTAAAGATGCTAAGGTTCATACCTAACGCGACTGAGAGAAACGGCAGTTCTCCGAGGTTGATTCCCTTGATCATAGACGATAGCACAAACAGGAGAAGCGCTCCGGCAATTTTCTTGTGCTTTCCAGCGATCAGATAAACCAGACAAGCAAGGAACACCAGCATGTGTAAAAAGAACATACATGCGTTTATAATCAACCGAAGCTCCAGATAGCGGCGCATTGTACTTGCTTGTGCAACATAGAAAACCGTCTGCTGAACGCCATCTCCGGAGAGCTTCACCGAAGTTTCCCCCGCATCGACGGTCAATACATGATAGGCGTGACTTCCAATCGCCTCCAGCTCTCCGTTCACCATAAGTTGCGCAGGGTATGCAAGATTATGGACAACGATCCCCAAGGTGTGCTTAGTTCGAACCGTAAACTCCTGTGTATCCTTCTGCTGCAGGGTTCCCTGCAGCACATGGAGGGATCCATCCATTGCATCTACGGAAAGAACGCCCTGCTGCAAGAAAACGGGTTTGGTGGACAGGCGGTTCACACCAGCAAGAAGCATCTTCGCACTGATAAACACCAGAAGCGTCAGCACAATAAACTGAATCAGGCGTTTTCGTCCGGCTTTTTTCACTGCGACGCTCTCCATTTCAGCATAGAATCACCAACCGATATCCTTTTCCGTACATCGTTTCAATAAACACATTCCTGCTTTTAACATGCGCTATATTCTTCCGGAGCCTGGCAACCAGATTATGGATTCTTGCGCTTTCGTCAATTTCATCCGTACGTTGGAAAAGGGCGTCATCCTTGGAAAGATACATGTTCGCCTGATAACGCTTATACAATGTCTGGAGCAACTGAACCTGGCTGTGTGGTAAATCGATAGCATTTCCATCGCAGACCATTCTTTGGCGCTTAATATCCACCACAATGTCTCCAACTCTAAGCTCATTTTGCTGCATATTTCGTTTTGTAACTTCAATCTTATACAGCAGTTCCTGCATATCAAAATTCTTGACGAGATAGTCCTCTGCTCCATGTTCATAGCACAGGTACTTGCTGTCGCTATCCGTCAGCGCCGTCATGATCAGTACCTTAGCCTGCGCCGTAAACAACGGCAGCAGTTCATACCCCTTGCCATCTGGCAGCATAATATCAAGTAGGATAATATCTGGTTTTTCCAAAAAATACAGCTGCCTTGCTTCACTTATGCTCAGAGCACCGAAGGCGTTGTATTGCTTGCTTTTTAAAATTTTTACGATGCTGCTGTTCAGCAATGTATCGTCTTCGACCACCAAAATCTTGATTGCCATTCGTACCGCTCCTTGGGATATAGACACTCAGCCAGCTGCTATAGTATCTATTGTACCGTGAATTACGGTAAAATACCAATGCTTCTCGCTCCTGCGCAAGCTCATTGCAACTGGCTTATAAAGCAGAAATATCTACAACCCAGAAAAAAGCTTGTCCAATGTCAAACGATATCAAGGTAGTTTGGATTCTTAAACAATTTTCGTTGTCCAGCTCTCCAAATTCCACACTTCGCTAATCCAATCATCGTAAAACGACGGCTCATGGCTTACAAGCAGAATCGTGCCGTTAAACTCTTTTAATGCTCGGCTCAGTTCAGCTTTTGCCTCAACATCCAGGTGATTCGTCGGCTCATCAAGTACAAGCCAATTAAACGGTCTAAGCATAATTTTGCAAAGACGAACTTTTGCATTTTCTCCACCGGAAAGCACTCTCATTTGGCTTTCAATATGGTCTGTTGTAAGCCCACATCTTGCCAGCGCTCCTCTGACTTCTGCATTGGTCATCGCAGGAAACTCGTCCCAAATTTCCTGCAGAGCCGTTTTTTTATTATCTCTTGCATCTTCCTGCTCAAAATAGCCGGGCTCAAGATATGGATCCAGTTCTATTGCCCCTGATATTGGCGGAATTACACCTAATAATGTTTTTAAAAGAGTGGATTTCCCAAGCCCGTTAACACCTTGAATCGCGATCTTTTTGTTCCGCTCCATTGCAATGCTGATGGATTTGGTCAGAGGCTCATCGTACCCAAGCACGAGGTCTGTCGCTTTGAAAATCGCCTTTCCCGGTGTTCGTGCTGTTTTGAAGCCGAATGTAGGTTTTGGCTTTTCCTTCCATTTATCGACAATTTCCATCTTGTCAAGCTGCTTTTGCTTGCTTCTTGCCAGGGTAGCCGTTGCGGCCCTCGCCTTATTTTTCGCAACAAATGTCTCCAGCTTATTGATTTCTTTCTGCTGCTTTTTATACGCTTGCTCGTGTTGCCTTTTCTTCAATGAGAGCGCTTCTAAAAACTGCTCATAGCTACCCGAATATCGCTGCATGTTTCCGTCTTCAATATGATAAATAACATTGACGACATTGCTCATAAACGCTGTGTCGTGCGAAACTAAAATCAAAGCATTCTCGTGGTTGATTAGAAACTTAGTCAGCCAGTTGATATGATTCTCATCCAAAAAATTTGTTGGTTCATCTAAAATGAGAATCATAGGGTTCTCCAGAATCAGTTTGGTTAATAGCACCTTGGAGCGTTGTCCACCGGACAACTCACGAACCATTCTATCAAGACCTATTTCACCCAAGCCTAATCCGTTTGCAACTTCATTGATCTTTGTATCAATTGCATAAAAACCGCTTTGCTCCAGCATGGTCTGAATATCGCCGACGGTTTCAAGCATTTTATCTATGTCAGCATCCTGCGATGCCATCTTTTCATAGAGATCAAGCATTTCTTTCTCAAGTTCAAACATGTGTTTGAAGGCACCTTTGAGCACATCGCGAATGGTACTGCCGGCTGGTAATGCGGTATGCTGATCAAGATAGCCGACCGTTATTCGGTTACACCATTCGATCGTTCCCTCGTCAGGCTGCAGTTTACCCATGATGATATTAAGGAATGTTGATTTCCCTTCCCCGTTTGCTCCCACCAAACCTACATGCTCGCCTTTTAAAAGCTGAAAAGAGGCGTTGTTTAGTATTTGTCGTGCACCAAATCCATGTGTTACATTTTGTGCGTTGAGTATGCTCAAAACAATCCTCCTGATCGTATCAATGCCAAAGTAAATCATTTCGCCAGTTTTGCCGTTGCAAAGTATATCACAACTACTACCGTATTCAAATACATGAAGGATAAGCGCGTCAATCGTTACCATCTGCTTTCATTCACTTTTACCCTGCCTGCGCCGCGGAGAACTGTGCGGATTGCAATGGGAAGATATTCACACAATGTGCTGCATGTTACCCGCTCCTTTGCTTCAAAGTAAACCGTTGCTCAGGGTAAGAACGAAAACACCCGCCATTACATCGCCCTGTCTGGCCGTATGCGGGACGAGATCGATACACAACGCGCCCCACTCAAGTAGCACGGTATAATTCTCCCCCTGGGTGTTTCCCTCTCCGGACGGCAGTGTAATCGACACAAACAGCTTATATAAGCAGTGGTATTCCTATCGTCAACAACATGGTATCAACGATAATATTTTAAATAGATTCTAGGATAGCAACCACCTCTTCTTTGTTACCCTAGATCGCATGTCCGAGGTTTTTCATACCCTACCCACTTATAATTTGCAACAATCAGTGCACGGTGCTACTATAAGAAAAAAGAGAAATGAGGCGGCATACATGAAGAAACTGCTACTTTGTCTGATGATTGTACTGCTACTGCCCGTGGCAGCCATCAGCGAAACCACAACGCCGACCGTGTTCACCTTCCGCAACGGCGTAATGTTCGGTATGAGCCAGGATGAAGTCATCCAGTGTGAAGGTGACAACATATATGAAGAGTATATGGAAGCCGACCTGCTCTACCGGACGCAAGAGACTCCCGAAGGCGAGGCCGATATCCACTACTGTTTTGAAGGCGGCGAAGAACTCGTTGCAATCATCGTCGAGTACACCGCCGAATATGAAACCCAGGACGATGCGCTGGCTGCGTTTCAGGCGATTGACACTTCTCTGACGGCAACCTACGGCGAGCCGTATGAACGAGAGGATTATACCTGGTATAATGATACATCTTTTGCCCTTGACACAGCCTGGGATACGGAGCTGGTTAGTATCTACCACAGTGTGCTGGGGGATGATTCTTCATTCGATCGGGACAAACTCTACATCGAGCCGCCATCGGACTATTAACGCTTGATTGCATCACCAATGAGCCACGATATCCACCTTAATTATCAACGATAAACCTGTCCCGAATCTCATGTCCGGGACAGGTTTAAACCCATATATTGTAACGAAATGCGGGATAAAGTGCGGGATGACAAAGTAAAACGCCTATGTAATCCTTATTACATAGGCGTTTCATGTGGTGGAGATGAGGGGAGTCGTCGCCAGCTGCGCTGGCTACCCGCTCGGTCGTACCTCCCTCACGCTGCCGCCTAAAAACGACCCTACAAGGTCGTTTTTTACGGTGCCAGACCTCTCGGATTCTCTTGTTTCTTTCCAACATGTTGCATGGCATTGACGGGGAGTCGTCGCACGCTTGGCGTGCTGCGGCAAGGTCGTAAACTCCCATGCCCACAAAGCTAAAATCGACCACACAGGGTCGATTTTGCAACGCTTCGTGCCCTCCCGGGTTCGACTCCCCCTTCGTCTCCGATGACTATTACAGAAAAAGACCCCCACATATGGGGGTCTCTTCTTGTAATGGTGGAGATGAGGGGAGTCGAACCCCTGTCCGAAAGCTTGATTGTCAGGTTTTCTCCGAGCGCAGTCGAGCATTTGAATTTTCCGTTGGCAGACGCCGCTAGACGGGCTTAAGCCTCCGGTAGCTTCATAATTACGGGCAAGGCCTCAAAGCTTTGGCGGTGCTCGTTCCCTACGTAAATGACGCCGATGACCAGGCCCGTAGGCTGCCAGGGTCGACGCGCAGCATTAAGCTGCGAAAGCTAACTGATTATTGTCAGTTCGTTTTGTTCCCGTTGTTATGCGGTACAGGGCCGCAGCTCGCTTACCCGACCTTCAATAACCCCCGTCGAAACCGGAACATCCCCATGATGTTTTGGGTATGAAGTCGATGGTATCGAAACGGCGTTTACATGGCCTTGAACGCCCGTTCCATTTCGCGGTTAGCGTCGCGCTTTGCTTCGCTGTCGCGTTTGTCGTGCAGTTGCTTGCCCCGGCATACGCCAAGTTCAAGCTTGACCAGTCCGTCCTTTAGGTAGACTTTCAGGGGAATCAACGTATAGCCCTTGCGGCTGACAAGGCCCTGCAACTTGCGAATTTCATCGCGGTGCAGGAGCAGCTTTTTTGGGCGTAGCGGATCGGGGTTGTACATACTGCCCTGCGTGTATGGGCTGATATGCATACCCTCGGCGAAAATCTCGCCGTTGCGTATCAAGCAAAAACTCTCTTTTAAATTAATTCGCCCGTCGCGTACGCTTTTGACCTCAGTACCGCGTAAACTCATCCCACATTCATACCGGTCTTCCACGAAATACTCGTGAAAAGCTTTCTTGTTGTGGGCGATGGGCTTAATGCCTTTTTGCCGCGGCACAAAGCTTCCTCCCCTATAGATAACGTTGGCGTGTCTCACCGAAGTTTAACACGCATCTCATTATACCATAATTCACGCTTGTTGCAAAGATTTAACCCCTACACTATAATGTATACAAACCTGTAAGGAGGACCCTTGTATGTCTGATGATTCGATCCGCTCCATGGCGCAAGATGCACGCCGTGCGGGTCTTTTACTATCCACACTGGATGTGGAGCAGCGCAACGCCGCGCTGACTGCCATCGCCAAAAGCATTCAGGAGCATTTACCGGCCATCTTTGCCGCCAATGAGTTGGATTTACAGCAAGCCGCAGACGAAGCACTTGCCGCACCGTTACTCTCCCGCCTGAAGTTTGGGCAGGAGAAAGCAGACCGCGTGCTGGAAGGGCTGCACGCCCTTGCCAAGCTGCCCGATCCGCTGGGTAAAGTACAATACGCCAACGAACTGGCCGAGGGGCTTAAGCTTTACCGTACATCCTGCGCCATCGGCGTAATCGGCGTGATATTTGAAAGCCGGCCCGATGCCCTGGTGCAGATATCCTCACTGTGCCTGAAATCCGGCAACGCGGTACTGCTCAAAGGCGGGCGCGAGGCCATGCGTACCAACCAGGCCCTGTTTGACGCGATTGTCCAGGGCAGCGCGGACGCCGGTATCCCGGATGGCTGGTGCCAACTGCTGAAAACCCGCGAGGATGTCAGCGAAATGCTGAAGCAGGACGATTGTATCGACCTGATTATCCCGCGCGGCTCGAAAGAGTTCGTCCGCTATATTATGGATAACTCCAACATCCCCGTGCTCGGCCATGCCGATGGCGTTTGCCATGTGTATATCGATCAGGCCGCCGATCTGGCGACCGCCCTGAAGGTATCGCTCGATTCCAAAACCAACCGCTTTTCGGTGTGTAATACCGCCGAAACCCTGCTGGTGCACCGCGACTGCGCCAAGGACTTTCTCCCTGTAGCGGCCGTAGCGCTGAAGACCAAGAATGTGGAAATCCGCGGCGATGACGAAACCTTTGCTCTGATTGAGTGCAAGCACGCCACTCAGGAGGACTGGGCCGCCGAATATCTGGATGCCATCCTCGCGGTGAAAATCGTTGGCAGCCTGGATGAGGCGATTGACCATATCAATACCTATGGCTCCGGGCACACGGATTGCATCGTATCCAAGAACAGTGAAGCCATTGAGCACTTCATGGCGCTGGTGGACAGCGCGGATGTATTCGCCAACTGCTCCACCCAGCTGGCCGACGGTTTCATGTTCGGGCTGGGCGCGGAGGTGGGTATCGCCACCGGCAAACTGCACGCGCGCGGCCCCATGGGGCTGGAAGGCCTGTGTACCTACAAATACAAACTCTATGGCAATGGCCACACCCTGGCCGATATCAACGACGGCAAAACGCCCCTGATTCACAAACCCATCGATCAATAAGAGGAACTGTATGGATCATATTATTGAAGTCAAAAACTTAAGCAAATCCTACGGCGATGTACAGGCCGTAAAAGACATCAGCTTTTTTGCAGAAAAAGGAAAGCTGTTCGCCTTTCTGGGCCCCAACGGTGCGGGCAAATCGACCACCATCAACATCATCTGTACCTTTCTACAGCCCAACAGCGGCACCGTGACGGTGAACGGGTATGTCCTCGGCAAGCAGGATGACGGCATCCGCAGTTCCATCGGTGTGGTCTTTCAAGACGGGCTGCTGGACAAGCTCCTGACCGTGCGGGAAAACCTGAGCATACGCGGCTCGCTGTACGGCTTAAGCGGCAAAGCGCTGAAACAGGCGGTTGATAACGCCATTGCGGCCGTTAGTATTGAGTCGTTTGCCGACCGGCGCTACGGTAAATTGTCCGGCGGGCAACGCAGGCGTGCCGATATCGCCCGCGCACTGGTCACCCAGCCGGAAGTGCTGTTTTTGGATGAACCGACCACGGGGCTGGACCCGCATACACGCCGCGCCGTGTGGGATACCATTTTGGACCTGCAAAAAACCACCGGCATGACCGTGTTCCTGACCACCCATTATATGGAGGAAGCCGACGGCGCGGATTATGTAATCGTCATCGACGATGGCAAGATCGCCGCCAAGGGCACGCCAACGGAGCTGTGCACCGAGTATGCACAGGACAAGCTCATCCTCAACTGCGCCGATATGGATGCCGTAAAAGCCATTCTGGCCGAAGAAACGCTGGAATACGCGCAGGTGGCTGATAACCTGATTATCGGCATCAGCGATACCTTCGATTCACTGCCGATCATCGAGCGCTGCCGGCCGCACCTGAAAGGGTTTGAGGTCACCGTCGGCTCGATGGATGACGCGTTTCTGGGCATTACGGGGAAGGAGCTGAGAGAATGAAACTGTTTATGAAGCGGAATCTGCTCGTCTACTTCCGCGATAAAGCTGCGGTGTTTTACTCCCTGCTCGCTTCCTTAATCGTGATCGGCCTGTATGCACTGTTCCTGGGCAACAACATGGCCTCCTACATGGACGAAATCCCCAACACTCGTATCCTGGTAGACCGCTGGCTGGTGGCCGGGCTTACGGCCATTACCTCCATCACAGCTGCCATGGGCGCGTTCGGCGTGATGGTCGACGACAAGGCCAAGCGCATCATTCAGGATTTTTACACCTCCCCCATCCGCCGCTGGAAGCTGATCGGCGGGTATATCTCCGCCGCGTTTATCATTGGGTTTATCATGTCGGCCATCACCATGCTGGTGGCGCAGGTGTACATTTTTGCCCAGGGCGGAACACTGATGACGCTGCTGGAATACCTGCAAGCGGCGGGCATCCTTTTGCTGGGCACGTTCTGTAATACATCCATGGTGTTCTTCTTTGCGTATTTCTTCTCCACCGAATCGTCTTTCAGCACAGCGTCCACCTTGCTTGGCACGTTAATTGGTTTTGTGACGGGTATATACATTCCCATCGGCGTACTGCCTGAGAGCGTACAGTGGGTTATCAAGCTGTTCCCGACCTCCCACGCGGTGGTGCTGCTGCGCCAGTTGATGACAGATTCCTTTTTCGCGCCCTATGTCTCCGTTCTGCCGGATGCGACCATCCTGGGCATTAAAAAAGAGCTGGGCATCGTGTACTTCTTCGGCGACAAGCAGGTATCCGTAGGGTTCAGCCTGCTGTTCCTGCTGGGCATCGGGGTGCTATTCTTCCTGCTGTCACTGTTGCATGTAAAACGCAAGCAGAAGTAAAAACCATAAAACAAAAAAACAAGCCGCAGGTGCGGCTTGTTTTTTTGTATGCTTGGGGTTTAGTTACCTGCCACGCTAAGCTTGCCCACATCGATACTTGGGGATCCAACTGCGCCTTCTGGGAAAGCCAGGTCGCTGCCAACGGTACGGATCTCTTTAAGCATCTGGTAGAAGTTACCCGCAATCGTGATCTGTTCCACAGGCCGTTCCACCTTGCCGCCTTTAACCAGGAAGCCCTTGGACAGCAGGGAAAAGTCGCCGCTGACCGCATCGGCACCTGCGTGCAGGCCGGAGACTTCGGTAATCACCAGGCCATCGCCCATAGCGCTGAGCATATCGGCATAGTCCGTGGTGCCGGGTTTAATATAGAAGTTCGTCGGTGCAATTTGAATGGGCGCGGAGTACCCCGCCTTGCTGGCGTTGCCGGTGGATTTAACTCCGTCCTTTTTCGCCGTTTTCAAATTGTGCAGGAAGGTTTTCAGCACGCCGTTTTCAATCAGCGCGTGCGAGCCGCCGGGCACGCCCTCGGCATCAAACGGCCGGGAGGCAATGCCTTGTGTCAGCAGGGAATCGTCCATCAGGGTGATGCACTCTGCCGCGACCGTTTCGCCCAGTTTGCCTTTATAGGCCGACAGGCCCTTATGCACGATTTCAGCAGAAAAGGTGCTTGAAAATACGCTCAGCATATCCGCCATGGCTCGCGGGCGAAGCACAACACGGTACTGCCCGGACGCTACAGTTGATGCATGCAGCATGGATATGGCATCCTCCGCCGCTTCCTTGCCGAGCTTGTTTGCATTCAGGGCGCTAAAGCCGCGTCCAATCTGAATTGCAATGCCGGATGTGTTGGATTCGCCATCCTTGGCCAGGGGCATCAGATAAGCGATGCCGTAGGTGGCGGTGAACTGCTTGTCCATGCCATAGGTGTTGACAATGCGTACGGATTCCTTGCTAGAGATAATGGTGTTATATCCCACCTTATAAATGCGCGCGTCCGTGCCCTTGGCAGCCGTTTCGCTGTCCAGCACAAACTGCAATTTATCGGCAGGATCGCCGATATCTCCCTCTAAATTCAGGGCAGCGTTTTCCTCCTTGCCGTCGTAGATGAACTGCTCGGAGGTATCCTCGCAGAGCACGGCGGAGTCAATCGCGTTTTCCAGCAGCCAGCCGATGGCGTCCTCGTCAAAGGCTTCGGTGGACGCATACCCGATTTTTCCGTTCACCTTCACCCGCAGGGAAAGCCCCTTGGTAAGGTTGGACGAATATTGGGTAATTTCGCCGTCGGTCGCCATGGCATGGAAGCTTTCATCCTCTGCTATATAGGCCTCGGCGGCTTCCAGCCCGGCTTCTTTGGCTTTAGCAAATAATTGATCTAAAAATACGTTCAGTTCCATTCTACTCACTCCTTCGCTCTGCCGCCGACCGTCATTTCAGACACGCGGATCATCGGCTGGCCGACATTGGTAGGCACACTGCCGGACGAACTGCCGCACATGCCCTGGTCCATGGTCATATCCTGGCCGACACGGTCGATTTTCATCAGAATATCCGCGCCTTTGCCAATCAGCGATGCACCACGCACCGGCGTGGTGATCTTGCCATCCTTGACCAGGTACCCTTCCGATACCGCGAAGTTGAACTCGCCCGTCCCCGGGTTCACCGAACCGCCGCCCATACGCTTGGCGTACAGACCATCGCCCATGGTGCGGATCATTTCGTCGGTGTTGTCGGTCCCGGGTGCGATGTAAGTATTGCGCATGCGGGAGGTGGGGTTAAAGGTATAGTTCTGGCGGCGACCGCTGCCGGTGGGCGCCATGCCCATGCGCTTGCCGTTGAGTTTATCAATCATGTAGTTTTTCAGGATGCCGTTTTCGATCAGCGTCAGGTTGGTGGTGGGCATACCCTCGTCATCCACACGGGTGGACCCCCATTCGTTGGGCATGGTACCGTCATCCACCGCAGTTACGCAATCCGCCGCAATCTTCTGGCCGAGTTTGCCGGAAAATACGCTGATGTTGAACGCAACCGCCGTCGCTTCCAGGCTGTGGCCGCAGGCTTCGTGGAAGATAACCCCGCCAAAGCCGCCGTCGATCACCACGGGCATCACACCCGCGGGGCAATCCTGCGCGCTGAGCATCAGCACGGCGGACTGCGCTGCTTGTTTCCCGGTTTCCTCCGGGTTGACCCGTTTTTCAAACAGCTCAAAGCCCATCGATGCGCCGGGGCCGAAGTGGGCTGTTTGTTTTTCTTTTCCGTTATCGGCAATCGCCGTACAGGACATGCGGGTGCGTACACGCGTGTCTTCCACATACAGCCCTTCGGAGTTGGCGATGGTTACATCCTGTTCCAAATCCAGGAATACGCAGTTCACCTGCTTGATATCGGTGCTGACAGCGCGGGCTGCCCCGTCCGCCGCACGCAGGATATCCAGCTTGCGTTTGTTTTCAATGGTCGATGGCATCAGCAGTATGCTGTCTGGTGCCGGTAGCTGCGGGGTGACCAGCGGCGGCAGCTGAAACACGGTTTGTTTCTGGTCGCGCACGGCTTTTGCGACCTGGGCTGCGCAGCGCAGCAGTCCGTCCCTGTCGGTTTCGTTAGTGTAGGCGTATACAGGGTTGAGCCCCACAAACACCCGGATGCCTGCGCCGTGCAGGCGTGAAAAGTTGATGCTCTCGGCTTCGCTGGATACTAATTGCATCTTTGTTGAGCGGGTATCTTCGAGGAATATTTCCGCAAAGTCTCCGCCGTTTTTCAGCGCAGCCTGGAGCACCTCCTGAAAGTATGGTTTCATCATTTAAGTCCTCCCGGATTTACAGATTTATGCATGAATAGTATACCACGTTTTTTGTTTGGGTGAAAACCACAAGATACCCACCAATTATCTGTGTAATTTGGTATAGAGTTTTCCAACATATACATCGTGTACAAATGCGTATCGCAAACTTTGTCTATTTACACCATTTGCAATTCAAGCCTCAGAAGTTATAATGTACTTACATTGTTCGTATTGAGCGATCATTCGTTCAACAAGATAAGGAGGCTATTTCATGGCAAGCGTATCACTGAAAAAAATCACCAAGGTTTATGCTGGCAATGTCGTCGCGGTCAGCGAATTTGACCTGGACATTGAGGATAAGGAATTTATCGTATTGGTTGGCCCGTCCGGCTGTGGTAAATCCACCACCCTGCGCATGGTTGCAGGTCTGGAAGAGATTACCGGCGGCGAGCTCTACATCGGCGACCGCCTGGTCAATGATGTCGCTCCTAAGGATCGCGACATCGCCATGGTGTTCCAAAACTACGCACTCTATCCGCACATGACCGTGTTTGACAACATGGCATTCGGCCTGAAACTGCGCAAAACCCCCAAGACCGAGATTAAAACCCGCGTGGAAGAAACCGCAAAGGTTCTGGACATTTTCCATCTGCTCAACCGCAAACCCAAGGCATTGTCCGGCGGCCAGCGCCAGCGTGTTGCTCTGGGCCGTGCCATCGTGCGTGAGCCTAAGGTCTTCCTGATGGATGAACCGCTGTCCAACCTTGACGCCAAACTGCGTGTTGCCATGCGTACCGAAATCACCAAGCTGCACCAGAGATTGCAGACCACCTTCATTTACGTAACGCACGATCAGACCGAAGCCATGACCATGGGTTCACGCATCGTCGTTATGAAGGACGGCCTGGTACAACAGGTTGACACCCCCCAGAACCTGTATGACTATCCTTCCAACCTGTTCGTGGCCGGCTTCATCGGCAGCCCGCAGATGAACTTCTTCGATGTCATGCTGGAAAAAGACGGCAAAGACGTTGTTGCCAAATTCGGCGAGAACAAAATTGTCATCCCGCCCAGCAAGCTTTCCAAGTTCGCGGATGAAAGCTACATCGGCAAAGAAGTGACCCTGGGCATCCGTCCGGAAAACATCCACGATGAGGACGTGTTCGTACAGTCCGCCCCCGCCGCCGTGATTAACACCGACGTTGAAGTCACCGAGCTGATGGGTTCGGAAACCTACCTGCACCTGACCACCTCCGGCAAGGACGGCAATATCATTGCCCGCGTTAACCCGCGTACCACCAGCCGCGCCGGTCAGACCATTCAGGTCGCGTTCGATGTCAATCACCTGCACTTCTTCGACAAAGAAACCGAAGCAACGCTGCTGACGCGCTAACGCGCTTTCGATAAAGTGTTCCACTTTATCGAGTTGCACCTCGACCTTATTCGTTTTACTCACGGTCAGGTCTCGGTGTAATGAGCCCTTGCTGCGCAAGGTTCCAAAACCACCGCGCATGTCGCTGGTTTCGGATTGACAGTCGAAGGGTCGTGACCCTTCGACGCATCCCAAGGGTTAACCCAATCCCCTGTCACATTGGCAGGGGATTTTTCTATCATAGAAAGGGGTTGCACGATGTGAGCGTAAGCATTGCCTACGATGCAGACCGCCGCCTGACGATTGCCGGACTGGACTGCGCGTGCGGGCTTTCGCACACACAGCCAACGCAGGATATCTACGTTGGCAGCGGCATTGCAGAAAACACACCTTCCTATATTAAAAAGCTCGGGCTGGGCATGCATTGCGTGTTGGTCGCCGATCAAAACACCTGGCCGCTGGCCGGGCAAGCGCTACATCAGCGGCTTACAGACGAAGGATTTTCGGTCATCCCCTGCATTATCACCCGCGATGGCGTGATGGATCCGGATGAACGCGCCTGCGGCGAAGTTTTACTCAGCATCCAGCCGGAGACCGAGTTCCTGATCGCGGTTGGCTCCGGCAGCATTACGGACACGACGCGTGTCAACGCCACACGCTGCAACCTCCCCTTTGTCAGCGTTGGTACCGCACCATCAATGGACGGCTATACCTCCGTGGTCGCCCCGCTGCTTTTACGTGGCGTGAAAATTCACCGCACGGGCTACTGCCCGGAGATCATCATATGCGATACCGAAATTCTGCGCACCGCGCCCATCGATATGGTGTGTTCCGGCGTGGGCGATGTGCTGGGCAAGTATATCGCCAAAGCCGACTGGATGCTCGGCAGCATTATCAACGGAGAAACCTACTGCAATTTGTGCGGTGAGATCGTGACTGGAGCGATTGAGAAACTGCTTAATAACATCGAGTCCATTAAAAACCGCACGGAAGAGGGCATTCAAATCTTAATCGAAGCGCTTCTGCTGGCGGGCATCACAATCATGATCATCGGCAACACACGTGCAGTGGCCTCGGTAGAGCATAACATTGCTCACTACTGGGAAATGCAGCAGCTAGCACGCGGGCAGCATCCACCGGCCCATGGCGCGTCCGTGGGCGTGGCAACCCTGCTGTGCTGGCCACTGTATACACACTTTGCCAAGGAAGATTTATCTGCGCTTGATCTGGAGGCAATCAAGGCCGGGCGAATTTCGGATACCGCACGCAAGCAATGGATACTGAAAGCCTTCGGTCAGGAAGCAGCCGAAAGCATCATGCGTGATAACCCGGACGATTTTCTCTCCTGGGAAGAACAAAAACGCCGTATTCAGGCCGCGCAGGCACACCAGCAGGACATCCGAAACGCCTTTGCCCTATTGCCGAAGTTCGAGGACATCTATACAGCTATGAAGCAGCTCGGTGCACAGCTCACGCCCGCCGACTGCGGTATTGATAATACTCTTCTGAACCTCTCCATGCACTGCGCCAAGGATTACCGCTCACGCTATACCCTGTTCAAGCTCATCGCCGAGTGCAGCCTGGAAGACAAATATTTAAGCGAGTATCCGCTGTCATAAAACGCTCAGCGCAGTCCCAAAACCAAATCAAAAACCGCAATCGTATACCGATTGCGGTTTCTCATGTCGCCATCCGATGGTCAATCCTGCATGGGTGCGTGGTTAGAGCATAACCCCCGTCTTGAATATCGCGATGCCACGGTAGTCATTCAGTTCATTATGCGTTTGCTTACCGCTTGCCACGGTGAGCACGAAATCCATCAGCTCGTCGGTAAGTTGGTCCATGGTATGGGTGGTCAGTAGGCGTCCGGCATCGAAGTCGATCCAGCTTTTCTTTTTCGTAGCCAGCTGCGTATTGCTGGCGATTTTCACCGTAGGCACCGGCCCACCAAACGGTGTGCCGCGCCCCGTGGAAAACAGCACAATCTGCGCACCCGCCGCTGCCAGTGCGGTGGTGGACACTAAATCATTGCCCGGAGCGCTTAACAGGGTGAGTCCGGCTTTTTGCACGCGCCCACCGTAGGGTTGTACATCGCGCACCACGGCCGATCCGCTTTTTTGCGTGCAGCCGAGGGCCTTATCCTCCAATGTCGAAATGCCGCCCTGCTTGTTGCCAGGCGAAGGATTATCATAAATCGGCTGGTTGTGTTCTTCATAGTAGCGCTTAAAGCTGTTAATCATCCCCACCGTATCGCGGAATACGGCTTCGGTTTCGCAGCGCTCCATCAACAAGGTTTCCGCGCCGAACATCTCCGGCACTTCGGTCAGGATAGTGGAGCCGCCCATGGCAATCAGCCTGTCCGAGAAACCCCCGATCAACGGGTTGGATGTAATACCCGAAAGCCCGTCCGAGCCGCCGCATTTCAGGCCGACGACCAGTTTCTCTGCGGATATTTCTTCCCGTTTATCGTTTTGCATCCTCTCGGCCAGCTCTTGCAAAAGCTGCATACCGGTTTCCAGCTCATCTTCCACGTCCTGCAGCACCATAAAGCGCACACGGCTTTCATCAAACGGCGGCATGGCGCTTCGAATCACATCCACCGGGCTGTTTTCACAGCCAAGCCCAACCACCAACACGCCGCCCGCATTGGGGTGCACGGCAAGGTCGGCCAGTATGGTCCTGGTATCCTCCTGATCGTCCCCCATCTGCGAGCAGCCAAATGGATGTTCAAACACATTGACAGACTCTACCGCGCCGCCAACCAGCTCTTGTGCACGCTGCCGCAGGCTACGGGTCACATCGTTAATGCAGCCGACCGTCGGGATAATCCATAGTTCATTGCGCACACCGGCGCGGCCGAACTTGCGCTTATACCCCATAAATGTCCGTGCAGGCATGTTTACCAGCACCGGATTTTTCGGCGTGTACCGGTACGTAAGTTCGCCCGATAACATAGTTTGCAGGTTTTGCGTATGCACATGCCCACCCTGGGCAACGGCCCGCGTCGTTGTGCCAATGGGCAAGCCGTACTTGATTACCGGCGTTCCCTCCGGCAGCGTACGCAACGCTATTTTGTGCCCGGCGGGGATTGCATCCTGCACCGTCAGGCCGATATCCTGCAAAAGAAATCCCGGCTGCAGCGGCTGCAACGCAACCACAACATTATCATCGGGGTGAATCAGTACTGCTTGTTTCATTCTATATCCTCCAGGCTCTGCGCCGCTGTATGTAAATAGTTTCATTTCTCCGCCTATTCTACTCCGCTTGGCGAAAATCGTCAAACGCTGCCCTGTCCACTTATCTTACCTACAGTATCCGGGGTGTAGCTTGCAATTTTCTCGAATTATTCTATAATAGATGCAGTATCTTGGTAAGTGTTTACATTTCCAACTTATCAACATTTCTGTAAGGAGTATGCCGATGAAAGCATTCATGGACAAGGATTTCCTGCTGACAACCAAAACGGCAAAACGGCTGTTTCATGATGTTGCAGCGCTTTGCCCGATTATCGATTATCACTGCCATATTAACCCGCAAGAGATTTTTGAAGACCGGCGATATGACAACATTACGCAGGTTTGGCTAGGCGGCGATCACTATAAGTGGCGGTTGATGCGCTGTGCCGGTGTGCCGGAGGCATACATCACGGGCGATGCCAGCGACTATGATAAATTTCTGACCTTCGCCAGGGTTTTGTCCAAGTCCATCGGCAATCCGATTTATCACTGGAGCCATCTGGAGTTGCAGCGCTATTTTGATTACCATGGCACGCTGAACGAGGATACTGCCCCAGCCGTGTGGCAACTGGCCAATGAGAAGCTGCAAAGCGACGGCTATTCCGTACGTGGGCTGATTGATAGAAGCAACGTGGAGCTGATCTGCACCACCGACGACCCGGTCGATAGCCTAGAATGGCATACCAAGCTCGAAAGCGACTTTAGCTTTGCCACGAAAGTGCTGCCCGCCTGGCGGCCCGACAAGGCGATGAACATCGAAAAGTCGGAGTTTGCGGACTACTTGCGTAAACTTGGGGAACTGTCCGGCGTTGCCGTCACCTCGTTTGAAACCCTGAAGGAAGCGCTATGCGTGCGCCTACAGTACTTTGACGATCACCACTGCTCGCTCAGCGATCACGCGCTGGACTATGCTATGTATGTTCCCGCCGATGCCAGCGAGATAGAACGCATCTTTGCCAACGCGATAGCCGGCAAGCCCTTAACCGAGCAGGATGTACTGAAGTATAAGACCGCCTTTATGCTGTTTGCCGCCGCAGAGTACCGCCGCATGGGCTGGGTGATGCAGCTGCACTACGGTTGCCGCCGCAACAATAACCCCAAGGCCTTTGCCGCGCTTGGGCCCGACACGGGATTTGATGCCATTGACACCTATACCCCATCGGCACAGCTTGCCGCGCTGCTGGGTGCGATGGAAGACGGCAGCGGCCTGCCCAAAACTATTTTATACAGCTTAAATCCTTCCGATAATGCCGCGATTGATACCATTTGCGGATGCTTCCAGACCGACGAGGCCGTAAGCAAACTGCAGCATGGCTCCGCCTGGTGGTTTAATGACCATTTTCAGGGCATGACCGATCACCTAGTTTCGCTGGCTAATCTGGGCTATCTGGCAGGTTTTATCGGTATGCTGACTGACAGCCGCAGCTTTTTAAGCTACCCGCGCCACGAATATTTCCGCCGCATCCTATGCCGCTTGCTGGGCGAGTGGGTGGAGGACGGCCTGTATCCCGATGATTTTGATACACTCTCATCCATCGTTCGCGGCATATGCTGCGATAACGCCCGGGCATACTTCAGCTTTTAACAGCGCGCCAACGCGCACAAATCCATATCCGGCTTGACAAAGCGTGCCGTCAAAGCTATCATGATACTACTTTTATCGAGCAGTAATGGAGGCAAAACATGGCGGACGTAACAATGGATAAACTGGTAGCCCTGTGTAAAAACCGCGGCTTTATTTTCGCAGGCAGCGAAATCTACGGCGGTTTGGCCAACGCGTGGGATTACGGCCCGCTGGGCGTGGAACTGAAAAACAATGTAAAACGCGCCTGGTGGCAGAAGTTTGTGCAGGAAAACAAGTACAACGTCGGCCTGGACAGCGCCATTCTAATGAACCGCAACGTGTGGGTCGCCAGCGGCCATGTCGGCACGTTTAACGACCCGCTGATGGACTGCAAAGCCTGCAAAGCGCGGTTCCGCGCCGACAAGCTGATTGAAGACTGGGGCCGTGAGCGCGACGAGGAAATTATCGCCGACGGCTGGAGCAACGAGCAGTACGAGTCGTTCATTGAAGAGCATCAAATTGCCTGCCCCACCTGCGGCAAGCACGATTTTACCGGCATCCGCAAGTTCAACCTGATGTTCAAAACCCATCAGGGCGTAAACGAGGATACCGCTGCCGAGCTCTACCTGCGTCCGGAAACCGCGCAGGGTATTTTTGTTAATTTTAAAAGCATTGTGCGCTCTACGCGCCGCAAGCTTCCCATGGGCGTGTGCCAAATCGGGAAATCGTTCCGCAATGAAATCACGCCCGGCAACTTCATCTTCCGTATCCGCGAGTTTGAGCAGATGGAGCTGGAATTCTTCTGCAAGCCCGGTGAGGATATGGAGTGGTTCTCCTACTGGCGCGCATTCTGCCGCGACTGGCTGCTAAGCCTGAACATGCGGGAAGAAAGCTTGCGCCTGCGCGACCACAGCCAGGACGAGCTTTCCCATTATTCCAACGCCACCACGGACTTTGAGTTCAAATTCCCCTTTGGCTGGGGCGAGCTTTGGGGCGTGGCCGACCGCACGGACTTTGACCTGAAAGCCCACCAGCGCGTCAGCGGCGAGAACATGGAGTACATCGATCCGGTCACCAATGAACGCTTTATCCCCTATGTGATTGAGCCATCCCTTGGCGCTGATCGTGTGCTGCTGGCCTTCCTGTGCGATGCGTATGAGGAACAGGAACTGGAAAACGACAGCCGCGTGGTGCTGCACCTGCACCCCGCCCTGGCGCCGTACAAAGCCGCTATACTGCCCTTGCAGAAAAACAAGCTTGGCGCATTGGCAAACGAAGTGTACGAAAAGCTCGCCAAGAAATTCAATGTCAATTACGACGAGACCGGCTCCATCGGCAAGCGCTACCGCCGGCAAGATGAAATCGGCACACCGTTCTGTATCACGGTCGATTTCGATACCCAAGAAGATCAAACTGTGACCGTGCGCGACCGTGACAGCATGGAACAAATCCGCATGCCCATCGACGAGTTAATTCCGTACCTGGAAAGCAAAGTCACGTTCTAAGCAAACTATAGTCGGTTGAAAATAAGCATCAACCATTATACAAAGGGACTGCGATGATGATCGCAGTCCCTTTGGTATTTGCATCTCTACCTTTTCAGGCAATGGTATCAGTCAGCTACAATTCCGACGTTCTCCAAAAACCAGCCTTTCCAGTTGACAGCATCCGTAAACCCGGCAATCTGCTTGCCCGCCACAAAGAACGCAACACGGCGGGCACTGGCGGCATGAAGCAGGGTGTTTGCCATCGAATAGGCCAGCAGCCTGTCCTCGTCTCCGCTCACGCCCTGTCCCGCCTCCAGAAAAGTGCTCGACAGGTTGACCAGCAGCGTATCCCCTTGCAGCGATATGCCGATAATATCGGAATCCTTGAGCATACCGGCCGGTAGCGCGGCGGATACAGCGGAATCGCTGTCCTCTGGCTGCGGACCCCTAAACAGTTCGTTAAGCAATGCACGGGGGCTGGATGTCTGATAAAACGCGATCGGGCGGTAAATCTCGCGCAGCTTCTGCTCAGACGCGTCGCTAAAGTAGAGCGTGGCATTGTCCAATAGCAGCGATGCCATATCCGCACGCCGCATAATGCCGTTATCAAACAGTATACCGCTGGTGCCCGACAGCATCACATGCTCCACCCGCTCGGAATCAATATACACTTCAATCCCCGCAGTATTTGGCAGGAAGGTCGTCAGCGTATAGCACAGCGCCGCCAGGCAGCTGGCCCGCGATACCTTAGCCGCTTGCAGCATCTCATCAAACATATAGCTGAAATCAAGCGTAATCAGGCTTCCACCCAGATCCGTCGGTTGGGATATAATAGGCGCTTGCAGCAGATACTCCGTGAGCAGCGGCATAGCCGGTGAGCCTTTCACCACGGCTGCCCCGCTGGATATTTCATTCATCAGGGTAAGTATCATGTCGATATTGTTCATGCTGTCAAAGCTAATGTTGCGCGCTTCAGCCATCACGCCGTTGACAGCCGACAGCGGAAAATACAGCGTCGCTGTGGTGGTCAGGCGTTTGGATGCGGGATCCTCGCCGGATAGTACACGCCGGGACAACTGCTGCTCGTACAGTGCGCCGATATCCTCCCCCATGCTGCGGGTTAACGAACCCTGCGGCAAGGTGGATGCGATGTCCAGCGCAATGGATCTATCCGTTACAAGGGTATTCACATATTGAATGGTGTCCAGCTCCGTCAGCGTATTGGTAATGGCATGGCTAACCAGGCACAGGGTGTTGCGGTCCAGTTGCAGCGCTGAGGCCGCTAGGTTGACCGTCGCCACATCGCCGCTGACCTCGACCGGATTTGCCCCAAACAATGCAAGCTTCACCTCACCGCCCAGCGGGGATGCGATGGAACTGCCCGGTTGATCCAAAAGCAATCGTACAATGCTCTCTGCTACCAGCCGACCTTCGGACAGGGCAACGTCATCCGTCACGGCAATCAGACGGGTACCGTCGTGCCTGGGCAGGAAAAACACGGCGGGCTGGGTGTATTCCAGCATCGCGTCGCCAACCGGTGCATCTGCGCTGACTTCCGCCTCCGGCAAGCTGTACACGCGCCCGTCTGTCACCGGAATGCCTGTATCCACGCAGGACGAAACAGCCAGTGCAGCGCACAGCACGATGACCAGTATGCCTGTCTTCAGCCGTCCTGTCTTATTCAATGTCTCCACCTCAGGTTTCCGGAATCAGCGCCGTCAGGTGCGCATAGGGCAGTTTCCACACGCCGTTTTCGCGTGTCAGCTGTATAGGATAACTCAAAAGCTTCTCATGCTCGGCATCGCCGATGATACGAATCAGCACCGTGACCACCGCCGTTTGCCCATCCTGATATACGCTGCCGCCGCTGACGGAAAGAACCTCGATGGCCGGCGCAGCATCTAAAAAGCTGACCAGCGCAGTATAGGCGGGTTTGTCCGTCAGCGCCAGGTACTTATACATGCGCTCGTAGTCGGTTTGCTCCCAGGCATTGAACACCGTGCGCACCGTAGCCTGCGGCGTAAGCAGCAGTGCCTCATCGCGAATGATTGGCTCACTCAAACCTTGTGACCCATCTAAAAAGTACTCGTTGCTCAGCCGTAAGCTGGTTTGCACTTCGTTTTTACGGTGCACCAAAAACTGCACGCCCGTATACGGATAGCCTTCCGTGATCGACGCAACCACACTTTGGGTGATGAGTTCCCGCAAGAGCGGCGCTTCCACGCGCCAGGCTTCGTTTGTCGCCCAGTCTCCCGGCACATCATCCTGCAAAAATCCCTCATTGAAGGTAACAAACAGCACTTGTCCGTTGTTGGACACGGCTTCTATCTGTGCGTCCGCAGGTATCATCCGCCGCAGATCAGCATTGCCGGCACTTGGGCCTTCCAGCAGCGCCTGGAGTATCGCCTGTTCGGGGCGCTGGTCCTGACGCACTTGAATCAAGCGGCTTTCCGCCGCCAGCATGGGTTCGTCCAGGTAGCGGAAATACAGCGTCGCTTTGATCGTATTGCGATTGTTTTCATCGGCAGTTGCATCATGCAGTTCCTGCGAAAGACCCGGCGCAGGGGTCGCTTCATTCTTTTCCAGGGGATTGAGTTGCTCATAACAGCCCGAAAGCAGTAGTGGCAATAGGATAACGAGCAGCAGCAAGGCGCGGGTCTTGTGTTTCATCAAGAGTCCTCCCCCAATCCCGCCAAGTGGCCGCCCATCGGCAGCTCAATGGTGAAGGTGGTGCCGACACCCTCGGTGGAATCGACCGACACATTACCCCCGTGCATCAGAACAAACTGGTGCACAATGGAAAGGCCAAGGCCTGTACCGCCGGTATCGCGGCTTCTGGCCTTATCCACGCGGTAGAAGCGATCAAATATATGCGCCTGATCTTCCTTGGGAATGCCGGGGCCATTATCGGCAATGGTCAGCACGGCATTGCGGCCGGAGCGCACCAAACGTAGGCGGATGACTCCGCCGGGCGGTGTGTACTTGATGGCATTATCTAAAATGTTGTAGATCACCTGGGTTAGCTTGGCACGGTCGGCATGCATTTCGCAGCCGTCGGACAGATTCACGCGAATCTCCTGCTGTTTTTGCCTGGCTACGATTGACAGCCGCTGCACGACCTCGGTCACCAAATCGCCGATTTTGAAGCTCTCCAGCCGCAGACGCATGGCGTTGGTATCCATGCTGACCATGGTGAGAAGATCGGAGATAATCAGGTTCAGTCGGTCGATTTCCGAGTTGACATCGGTCAAAAACTCAGTACGCAAATTGGCCTGCATTTCCGGCTGATAAATGATGTTTTCAAGCAGTATCTTCATGGTGGACAGCGGTGTTTTCAGCTCATGGCTCGCGTTGGATACAAACTGGTTACGGCTTTTATCCAGCCGCTCCAGTTTTTCTGACATAGTATTAAAGGTCTCGGCCAGCTTACGCAGCTCGCCGCCACCCTTCACCGGTACACGGACGGACAAATCCCCGCGCCCCATACGCTGTATGCCGCGGGTCAGCCTGTCAATCGGTTTTGTAATCAAGCGGGACAAAATCAGCGCGATCACAGCCGCTACGAATGCCGCAATCAGGAAATAAATAATCATGTTTCGTTGCAGCGAGACCAGGCTGGCCATCATATCGCCGACGGACGTGGAGTACAGCAGCACGCCCACGGTTTCGCCATCGCTGGTCAGCGCAGCCGAGCAATAGGCTACCCAATCGTCTCCGTTGCCTTCCAGCGAAGTAAAATACGAAAGAAGTGTTAGTTTCCGGTCCGGGTTAAAGCCGTGCACGCCGTAATCGACCGTGGTTTCGCCCAGCAGCACCGACGCCACTTCGGGCAGCTCCAGGCGTTTTCCGTTTAGCTCTGAAAAGCTGTCGGCCTGCACTTTACCGCTGGTGTCCAGCACCATCAGCCGCCCGCCCATCTCGCCGCTGGTCAGCTCTAAAAGCGATTGCAGGCTCTGTGAATCCGCCCGCAAAAAAAGCGGCGTCACAACAACGGCCAACTTTTCGGTGGCCGCTTGATCCTGTGTGCGCCGGTCGTCAAACAAATAGTCGCCTACCAAACCAATTACCGATGCAGCCACCGCAAAGTAGCTGACTACGACGATCAGCAGGAAGGCGAGCAGGTATTTCCACCTGATTGACGAGAACGGGTTATTAATCCTTATCCGTGAAATAGTAGCCCACTCCCCACTTGGTGAAGATGAACTCTGGCTGCGCCGGGTTACGCTCGATCTTTTCCCGCAGCCGGCGGATATGCACGTCTACCGTGCGGGCATCACCGGGGTAATCGTATTTCCATACAATCTCCAGCATTGCTTCGCGGCTGAAAACCTTGCCGCGGTTAGTGGCAAACAGTTGTAGCAGATCAAATTCCTTGGCAGTCAGGCGAACTTCCTTGCCGCCCAGGGTGACCGCGCGATTAACGGCGTTAATCTCCATATCGTGCACGCGGATGGTTTTTTTTGCATCAGCGGGCTGGGTGGCGTTGGTGCGCCGCATAATGGTTTTAATGCGCGCCTTAACCTCCAGAATGTTGAACGGCTTGGTCATATAATCGTCCGCGCCGTACTCCAGCCCTAAAATCTTATCAATATGCTCGCCTTTGGCGGTCAGCATGATAATCGGTACATTGGAATGCTCGCGAATGCGCTGGCACACGGTAATCCCGTCCAGCTTGGGCAACATGACATCTAAAAGGATGAAATCATACTTCCCGGCAAAAAATTTCGCCAGCGCTTCCTCGCCGTCGGCGGCGGAATCGGTCTCGAACCCCTCTTGCTCAAGGGAGTACTGTAATCCTTTAACAATCAAAGGCTCATCATCAACGAGCAATATCTTTTTTGCCATTGGATTCATCCTCTCGTTTATTTGCGATTTCGCAGACATGATTAGTATTATTGTAAAACGATCGCACGAAAAAATCAAGCAAAATGTAACATTCTTTTTGCTATTACTTTACAAGATACTATATATCTTATTATTTAGTCTTATATCCACAATATAATGTTCATTTGGATTTGATACTACAAAAAGACCACAAGGGACAGTAGCGAGAAACCGGTGGTAATAGCGCCGATAGCCCCCGGCGTTTGCGTATTCCCACCCGATAGGCTACCCTTATAGTACGAAGATTGCGTAAGTCCGCATCTATAGCAGCTTTACATCGATGCTTGGCATCGGCGGATTTTGTGTTTGTCTTTCAATAGAAACGGAGGAAACCATGAAAATCACCATTGTAGGAACAGGGAACGGCGGAACGACGATTGGTGCGGATTTGGCGTTGAAAGGGCACCAGGTTACGCTTTTAAAGACATCCGATAAACTGCACAACGAAAACTTTGCCTACTTGCAAAAGAACAAACAGGTGGAATTCAAGGATACCGACAAAACCAAAACCGCGCATTTCCACAATGTGACCACCGATTTTGCGGCGGCGATCCCCGGCGCGGAGTTGATTATTGTGTATCTCTGGACGACTTTTCATAAGGCAATCATCCAAAGAATGCTACCCTATATACAGGACGGACAGGTGTTTCTGCTGGAGCCGGGGTACTTGTCCACTTGCTACTTCATGCAGGCGACAAGCAAAGATATTACAGTCATCGAAGCGGAAAGCTCGCCCATTGACTGCCGCATTGATAAGCCCGGCAAAGTGCGCGCACTGTTTCGCAATGTAATGAACCCGTTCGGTGTGTACCCCCATGCCAAGCGCGAAACAGCTACCAAGGTGCTGGATGCCCTTGGTTATCCCTACATGCTCACCGATAGTGTGATCGAAGCGGCGCTGCACAACCCCAACCTGATTGTGCACACCATCGGGGCGATTTTCTCCATCCCCCGTATCGAACACACCAACGGCCAGTACTGGATGTACAAGGAAGTCTTCACCCCGCATGTGTGGAACATCGTCGAAAGCCTCGATATCGAAAAGATGAACGTGCTGGAACGCCTCGGCAGCAAACGCCTGCCCTATGTGGAGGCCTGCAAACTGCGCAATTCCGAGGATAAAAAAGGCAAAGCGAAAGCCGCATTTTTCCTGTACGCCAAAAACTCCTCCCCCGAGGGTCCGCATCAGCCCGACTCGCGCTACATCACAGAGGATGTACCCGAGGGGCTTGTCATGCTGGAATCCCTTGGGCAAACACTGGGGATTTCTACCCCTACCTGCTCAGGGCTGATTAACGTCTCATCCGCCGCGATGAAGATTGACTTCCGCAAGGACGGCCGTACCGTGGAACGGCTTGGGTATGAGAATATTCAAACAATCCTCAGCGATAGTAGGATCGTTGTCTAAGCTATAAATCAAGAGCTTACTACACCAACAAAATCCTCCCGAAAGCGGGAGGATTTTGTCATGCGCTTATTCTTTTATCCGAGCAGCGCTGCTTGCCGCGCCTGTCTACGATATGCTATGATAAGGTATCAAATAATTCATTTATAAAAGCAACGTGCAACCCCTTCCATCAACACATATTGACAAAAGGAGACCCTCTATGAAATCACTGCTCCCCTTATGGAAACGCGGCATCAACCTGGGCAACAGCCTGGATGCCATTGGCGGCGAAACCGCCTGGAAAAACCCCGTGACCACGCAGCCAATGATACAGATGTATGCCGATGCGGGCTTCGACCTTCTGCGGCTTCCCGTCACCTGGAGTCAGCATATTGGCCCTGCGCCGGAATATCGCATCGACCCCGCTTGGATGGAGCGCGTACTGGAAGTTGCTGACTGGGGTGTGGACGCAGGGATGACAGTGATACTCAACACCCACCACGATTACGACTGGATACGCCCGCAGCTGAGCACGCTTGCAGACCTCCTGCCCAAGTTTATCGCCCTTTGGGCGCAGATTGCAGCAGCCGTTGCCGGGTACGGCGACGAAATTATCCTGCAGGGCCTGAACGAACCGCGCGTTGGCGATGGCATTGCTGACCAAACCATCGGCACACGGGATGTGCGCTGCGCCATCAATGCGCTTAACCATGCCTTTGTCCACACCGTGCGCCAGAGCAGAGGCAACAACGCAACGCGCTGGCTGTGCGTGCCGCCGTTTGGCGCGCGTACGCTTCCGGAGTGCATCGCCGATATGATCATCCCGGAGGACGATAAGGTGATCCTCACCATCCATTCCTACTATCCTGAGCGCTTCTGTTTTGATCACCCCGGCAAGGAAAGCACGCCTGTGTTTGACCCAAGCTGCGAGCAGGAGCTTGCGCAGGTGTTTCAGACCATAGAAGATTATGCCATCCCCCACAACGTACCCATTATGATGACCGAGTTCGGCGCAGTAACCAAGCAAATGCCGGGCGGTACAACCCGCAACGACGCAGAGCGCGTGAAGTTCGTCAAAGCGCATCTCGCCCATGCAGACCGCTTGGGTATCCCCTGCGTTTGGTGGGACAATAATTATTATAACGATGGAGATGAGTGGTTCGGCCTGTATGACCGCGAGACGCTCACCTGCAACAGCCCGGCTGTCGCGGATGCGCTGCTGGATTCGGCGGCGAAGGAATAACAACCCCGTCACTACAGCCACAAAAAAAGCCCCCATGATGGGGGCTTTTTTGATGGCTATTGCTTACAGAATCAGCGATTTCCCGGTCATTTCCTTGGGTACGGGGATACCCATGCTGGTCAGCAGCGTCGGGGCGATATCGCAGAGCTTGCCACCCTCCCGCAGCGTTTTGCCTTCCATGTCCTCGCCTACGGCGATGAACGGCACGGGGTTGGTGGTGTGCGCGGTGAAGGGGCCGCCCGTTTCGGGGTCGACCATCATATCGGCATTGCCGTGATCCGCCGTGATAAACACGCGGCCACCGTTTTGCAAAATGGCGCGGGTTACGCCCCATACGCAGTCGTCCACTGCCTTAACGGCCTTGACCGCTGCGCCCATGATGCCGGTGTGGCCCACCATATCGCAGTTAGCGAAATTCAGGATCATCACATCGTACTTTTTCATGTTGATCTCATGGATGGCCTTGCCAGCGACTTCGTACGCGCTCATCTCCGGGTCCATGTCAAAGGTTGCCACCTTGGACGAAGGCACGAGAATGCGGTCTTCGCCGGGGTTGGGGTCTTCCACGCCACCGTTGAAGAAGAACGTGACATGCGCATATTTCTGGGTTTCGGCAATCCGAAGCTGCGTCAGCCCCAGGCCGGACAGGTATTCACCCAGCGTATTGGTCATGGTTTCAGGCGGGTTGACGATTGCGATATCGGTAAAGGTCGCATCGTACTGGGTCATCGACACGAAATGCACGTGGAAATACCCGTTCTTGCGCTCAAAGCCCTTGAAATCCTTCTGGATAAAGGTGCGGGTCAGCTGGCGGGCGCGGTCGGGACGGAAGTTGAAGAAAATCACACCGTCCTCCGGCTGAATGGTGGCTGTCGGCTGACCGTTTTCCATGACGACGGTAGGCAGTACGAACTCGTCGTTGCCCTTTTCGCCCAGAGCATAGCTCTGCTCAACGGCCTTTTCTGCACTATCGGCAACCTCTCCCTGGCCAAGCACCATAGCATCGTAAGCCTTTTCCACGCGGTCCCACAGGTTATCGCGGTCCATGGCCCAGTAGCGACCCATCACGGTGGCAATTTTGCCAACGCCGATTTCCTGCATTTTCGCTTCCAATTCTTTCACATACTGCAGGCCGCTTGTCGGCGGCACATCGCGGCCATCCAAAAAGCTGTGTACATACACCTTTTCAACGCCGTGCTGCTTGCACATTTCCAGCAGTGCATACAGGTGGGTATTATGACTATGCACGCCACCATCGGACACCAGGCCCATCAGGTGAATGGCCTTGCCGCTTGCTTTGGCGTGCTCCATCACATCGACCAGCGCTTTCTTTTGAAAGAAATCGCCGTCTTTGATGTCTTTGGTAATACGCGTAAACTCCTGATACACGATTCGGCCCGCACCCATGTTCAGGTGGCCGACTTCACTGTTGCCCATCTGTCCGTCGGGCAGGCCCACATCCATGCCACTGGCCCCGATGTGGGTATGCGGGTATTTGGCCTTGAGCATATCCAGCCGCGGCGTTCCCGCCTGGCAGATCGCATTGCCGTCACAGCTCGGATTGAGTCCGAAGCCGTCCATAATAATGACTGCCGTCATTTTCTTATCCATACTCTATCTCCTTACCGGTCGAACAAAACAACTTTGGAAAAATCAGGCGCATTCAGCGACGCGCCGCCGATCAGACCGCCATCAATCTCCGGCTGGGCCATCAGGCCTTTCACGTTGCCGGGTTTCATGCTGCCGCCGTATTGAATGCGTACCGCATCGGCTGTTTGCTGGCCGAATTGCCGGGCAACCGCCTTACGGATGACAGCAATCGTCTCGTTGGCCTGCTCATCGGTCGCGGTCAGGCCGGTGCCGATAGCCCATACGGGTTCGTACGCGATGACAAGGTTTTTCACCTCATCGGCAGTCAGGCCCGTAAGCGCCATGCGTGTCTGATATTCCACAATGGCATCGGTATAGCCGGCTTCGCGCTCGTCCTTCAGCTCACCAACACAAACGATAGTCACAAGGCCACCCGCAACTGCCGCGCGCACGCGCTTGTTTACGGTAATATCCGTTTCGCCGAAGTACTGCCGCCGCTCGCTATGGCCGATGACAACATACTCTACGCCTGCGGCTTTGAGCATGTCCGCACTCAGCTCTCCGGTATAGGCGCCGCTCTGTGCAAAGTGCACATTCTGCGCGCCCAGGTGAATGTTGGTACCTTCTACAGCTGCCTGTACGTCCTGGTAGCATACGGCGGGGACACAAACCACCACATCACAGGCGGCGTCCTTCACCAAGGGGATTAATTCAGTTACGAGCGCTTTGGCTTCGCTCGGTGTTTTGTTCATTTTCCAGTTTCCGGCAATGATTGGTTTGCGCATCGGTTTCGCTCCTTCAAACTTTTTTCATCCCTTATTGTATCACATTCCGGCAAGCTTCAAAACCAGAAAGACTTGAAAACACAAAAAAACAGGCGGCTTAGCGCCGCCTGTTTTTGATGGTCACTTCTTATTTGTCGTCAAGCGCTTCTACGCCGGGCAATTTCTTGCCTTCGAGGAACTCAAGGCTTGCGCCGCCGCCGGTGGATACGTGGGTCACCTTGTCGGCATAGCCCATCTGTTCAATGGCCGCTGCGCTGTCGCCGCCGCCAACGATGGTTACGCCCTTACAGGCTGCCATGGCCTTGGCCACTTCACGGGTACCCTCGGCATAGTTGGAAAATTCGAACACGCCCATGGGGCCGTTCCACACCACCGTACCAGCCGTGGAGATCTCATTATAGAACACCGCCATGGCAATGGGGCCGATGTCCATGCCCTCAAAGCCTTCAGGAATCTCGCGGGTGTGGGCGGTAATGCGCATGGCATCGTTGCTAAAGCTATCGCCGCAAACATTGTCGATAGGCAGCAGCAGACGAACTTTCTTCTCCCTTGCTTTGTCAAGCAGCTCGTTTGCCAGGTCTACCTTATCGGGCTCGGTCAGGCTTTTGCCAACACGCAGGCCCTTGGCCAGCTTAAAGGTATAGGCCATCGCGCCGCCGATGATAAGAGAATCCACCTTGTCCAGCAGGTTGTTGATTACGTTGATCTTATCAGACACTTTCGCGCCGCCCAGCACCGCCACAAAGGGGCGTTCCGGGTTTTCCAGCGCCTTGCCCATAATATCGAGCTCTTTGCCAATCAGGAAGCCGGACACCGCCGGGGACAGGAAGTGCGCCACGCCCTCGGTAGAGCACTGCGCGCGGTGCGCGGTGCCAAATGCATCGTTGACGTACACTTCGGCCAGCGAAGCCAGTGCCTTGGAAAATTCGGGATCGTTCTTGGTTTCGGCTTTATGGAAGCGCACGTTTTCGATCATCATCACGTCGCCGTCTTTCAGCTCGGACGCCAGTTTCTGCGCGTCTTCGCCGACAACATCCTTCGCCAGGGGTACTTCCTTGTCCAGCAGCTGGCCCAAACGAGCGGCCACAGGTGCCAAGGAATACTTCTCTTCAAAGCCATCTCCCTTGGGGCGACCTAAGTGTGAACAGAGTATAATTTTTGCGCCGTGGTCTATCAGGTATTGTATCGTCGGCAGCGCACCGCGGATGCGGTTTTCATCGCTGATTACGTTGTTTTCATCTAACGGCACGTTAAAATCGCAACGTACGAGTACTTTTTTGCCCTGTACCTGAATGTCTTCGACGGTTTTCTTAGCCATAGTATTCTCTCCTTGCATTTGTTCGACGGTATATTGTAACACATACAGTCAAATTGTTCCTGTTTTGGCCGTACGTGCGTTTCCCTATTGCCTTAGCATCGCCCGCGCCGCGCCCTCGTCCGTGACCAGCATGGTCTGGGGCCGGGCGTACATCACCGCACGAATGGCCTCAGCCTTGCGTGCACCAGCTGCTACGGCGATCATTGCGCAGTCGGGCTTCAGCTTGCCCAGATCGCGCGAGACGGATGAAGCCGAGTAGACCACATCACCATCAGCATTAAAGTAACAGCCGTAGGCCTCGGCCTTTGCACCCCGCTGGAGTACGGTTTTCAGCAGTTCAGCCGGCAGTTGGCGTTTCACACCCATATCATCAGCACGGCCGATGCCATAGAGTACCACGTCTGTCCGCTGCAGTAGTTCCAGCGTTTCGGTCACATCCGACAGCTTCTTCATTTCGGCCATAGCAGCCTCGTCGATATCGTCGGGCAGGTGCATCAGCCGGTGATGACCGCCTAAGCGCCTGGCGACTTCCGATGCCACGGTATTGGCCTGGGTTTCCAGCGCGCGGCCGATGCCGCCGCGTGCGGGCACGACCATCACGTTCATGGGCGTACCGCTTGGCAGGGTATGGGCCAGTTCCAGCATGGTCTGCCCGCCGGTGACTGCCAGCGTAGAGCCGCTTTTTAAAAACGAACGCAGTTTACTGGCTGCCAGTCGCCCCACCTCGTGGAGTACATGGGGGTCTTCATCGGCATTGCCCGCCGCCACATACACACGCGGCACATGCAAAAGCTTAGCCAGTGCGGTTTCCATTTTGGTCAACCCGCGCAGCTCACGGCTGAAACGCCGCGCAGCCGACAGTATGCTTTCCGCATCCGGGGTCAGCGCCATGCCAGCCGCCGTCAGCTCTATCAGGCCGTTATCCTTCAAGGTCGCAGCGATGGAACGCACCTCGCGCTCCGGCAGGTTCAGCCGCCCGGCCAAAAGCCGCCGCCCCACGGGCTGCAGGGCATCAATCCGCTCCAGCACCAGCGCACGGCGCTCTATCTGCTCGGCCAAATCCGGAGCGATGGTTTTCATCAGCATAAACAGCTCTTCCGGCATGTGATCCTCCCACGGGACACTTCCTGCCCCGCCTGGACAGTTTCCATCCCACACGAGAGTATACAACACTCCAAAGCTTTTCGCAAGATGATGTTCGTGAATTTTATGCTAAACGTGTATAACTTCTGTGTTAAGAATTGCTGCTTCGATCAGCGCGTCCGAATCCAGCTTGGCCTCGCCATCCAAAATGATGTCCATCTTCGGCTTGGTTGCGGGGTGGCGCGGGGTGAACACCGTGCAGCAGTCCTCATACGGCAGGGAGGATGTTTCAAAGGTGTCGATCTTCACGGCGATGTCGACGATCTCCTGCTTGTCAAACCCGATCAGCGGCCGGAACACGGGAAGATCAGTCACGCTGTCGGTGCATTGTAGGGCATGCATGGTCTGGCTGGCGACCTGGCCGATGCTCTCACCCGTAACCAGCGCCTGCGCGCGCGCTTTTTTGGCAATCCGGGTAGCGATCTTCATCATATAGCGGCGCATAATCACCGTGGTATAGTCCTGATGACACTTTTCATGGATTTGCATTTGAATATCGGTAAACGGCACCAGATGCACGTTCCATCCGCATAAACTTTCGGACAGATTTTTCGCCAGCGACAAAACCTTGTCCTTGGCGCGCTCGCTGGTGTAAGGCGGGGACAAAAAGTGCACCGCGCTCATCTGCACGCCGCGTTTGGCGATCATCCAGGCAGCGACAGGGCTGTCGATACCACCGGATAACAGCACCATCGCCCGGCCGCCCGTACCTACAGGCATACCGCCCACTGCAGGCAGCGCTTCAGAGTACAGATAGGCGTGATCGCGGATTTCCACATACACGCGGTGATTGGGCGTATGCACATCCACAGTCAGATGCGGATGCTGCTGTAGTATGTAGTGCCCGATTTCACGGTTTAAGTCCATGGAATCCAGCGGATAGCGCTTATCGCTACGGCGGGCTTCCACCTTGAACGAGCCTTTTTTGTCGACCATCAGGGCTGCGGCCTGCTCACAAACGGCGGTAAAGTCCCCTTTGTCCATTTCCATGGCACGGCTGACGCTGTGCACGCCAAACACCTTACGGGTGCGGCGTAATGCCTCATCCATATCATCGGCATCGGACACATAAACGCGGCTATCCGACAGCCACACATGGCCGTGCACGTCGCGTACGGCCTCCTTAATGCGCTCTACCAGCATGCGCATAAAATATGGGCGGTTCAGCCCTTTTAAATGAATCTCAGAAAAACGCATCATCAGTACTTCGCGCACCGGATATCGACTCCTTACTTAACGGCGGGTAAATTTGGATAAAATGTCATATTGGGTCTGAATCGCTTTGGCTGCGATGGCAAGCTCCTCCGGGGTGTTCTGCACGGAAAAGCTCAAGCGGATGGCACTGTTCATCAACGCTACGGACACGCCCATGGATGTGAGCGGGATGGAGCGTTTACGCGACTTGCTGGAACAGGCTGAGCCTGTACCCACAATCACGCCCTGCGCTTCCAGCGCGTGAACCATGGTCTCGGCGTTTACAGGCGGCAGGGACAGGCTGAGTATATGCGGCGCACTATCGGCATCTTCCGGCAGAGGCCCGATAATTTGCATATTCGGAACTGCACTCTGCAGCAGGCGGGCCATGTCAACTTTCAGCGCCTGCAGGGTTTGTGCCGCGGACGCGGGATAGGCCTTGACAGCTGCGGCAAAGCCCGCCGCCCCCACGGTGTTGTCCGTACCCGCACGCAAACCGCGCTGGTGGCCGCCGCCAAAGATCAGCGGGGCGATTTTATGCTTATCCTGCACAATGAGCGCACCGACACCCTTGGGGCCGTGCACCTTATGCGCACTGACCGCGTAGGACTGTATGCCCAGTTTCTTCATGTCAACCGGCAGGCGAAGGTAACCCTGCACCCCGTCCACATGGATTGCCGCACGAGGTGCCAGCTGATCGCGAAGAGAGGCAAGCTGTGGAAGCGGCATAATCATCCCGGTTTCGTTGCACACATGCATGACGGAGATCAGCGTAACGCTCTCGTCCATCATGGTCTCTAGTGCGGCCAAATCCAGCGATCCGCGGGTGTCCAGCGGTATACGTTTTACTGTAAAGCCAAGATTCTCGGCCTCAATAGCGGCATTGCGCACGGCGGCATGCTCGGCAGCGGAATACAGCACTGTACCCCCACTCCTGCATGTTTTCAGGTGACCGAGTATGCCTAAATTGTCGCTTTCCGTGCCGCCAGAGGTGAAAATCACATGCTCCTGCTTCATGCGCAGCGGGGCGGCGATTGCAGCACGAGCTGCCTCCAGTGCGCGCTCAGCCTCCACGGCACCTTTATAAAGCGCGGCCGGATTATAATACCCTATACGCATGGCCGAGGTCATCGCATCGATGACCTCGGCGCTGGGCTTGGTGGTAGCCGCATTGTCCAGATAGATTTCCGTCATTCGTTGTACACTCCGCGAGCTAGATATTTTTTAACATAGTTGACCAGCTCTTCGCTGGGCTCAAAGACGATCATTTTCTTGCCAGATTCCTTTACATAGTAAAAGTAATACAGCTTGGCGCCGCGGTTTAAGAACCAGTTCTTGGCTTTCACGCCCGGCGAGCTGATCAGCCTGCGGAAATGATCGCTTTCCACGGGGCCGAACGATTCCACATTCTTCACCCGCATGGTGCCCAGATTTTTGCGCTTTTTGTTGTTAAACACCTGCGCAAAATCCAGCTCGCCGTTGGTGAAGGTATATTCGTATTCCGTGCGCAGCCTGTCCTTATACAAAAACAGCAAAAACGCCGAACCGATCAAGATCACCATCACAACTAAACGCTCGATGGAAAACCCTGCAAAGATGGTTTGTACCAGCATAAACCCAAGCACCGCAAATATGACCATAAACACATTGGCAGCGTAATACAACAGTTCCTGCACAACCCGGTTTTTCCGGATTACGACTTCTTCCATAAAATGATCCATGAAAGTCCCCCCAAACGGTTTCAATATCGCTATAATATAACGTACAGATAAATTACAGTGGTGACGATGCCCACCAGAATGCCGCCAACGACCTCAAAGGGCGTATGTCCGACCAGTTCTTTAAGCTCATCGTCGGAGATGCGGTGGCCGTTGATGAGCACATCTTTTAGTATTTGGTTGATGACCGTCGCCTGCGTACCCGTTTCCCGGCGCACGCCGATGGCATCGTACATCACAATCAGGCTTAATACGATACATACGCCAAACAGCGCTGTGTCAAAGCCTTCCAGCAGGCCCACAGCAAGTGTAAGTGCCACCACCAGCGCCGAATGAGACGAGGGCATGCCCCCCGCGCCGGTCAGGCGTTTCCAGTCCAGCTTATGTTCTACGCGGTAGTACAGCGGCACTTTTAAAAGCTGTGCCGTAACCCACGCAAAGAGCGAACACAGCACGATGGGATTGGAAAACACGTCCATAAAATCGTGCATTCGTCCTGTCCCCTTCCAATATCAGGATACGCGGGTCACCATGGTGTCCGCCAGTATCCGTAAAAACTCCGCGCGTTTGCCAAAAGGCGTAAGCGCATCCTTGGCTTTGGCAACCAACCGGGCAGCTTCGCGGCGTGAAACCTCCTGGCCATATACGGCAGGCCAGGTCATTTTACCGCGCTGCAGATCCATGCCGGTCTGCTTGCCGAGTATTGTAGCATCCCCCTGTAAATCCAGCAAGTCATCCACGATTTGGAATGCATTTCCAAGCGCCTTGCCGTAGCTGCGGCCGGCTTCAAGCATCGCCTCGTCCGCTCCGGCAAGTATCAGCCCGGCGGTAAGCGGTGCAGTGAGCAAATCGCCGGTCTTATGCCGCTGGATATAGTGTACCATATCCTTTCTGGGCTGTGTACCCTCCAGCTTCACATCCAGCGTCTGTCCGGCGATCATGCCGCGCACGCCCGCGCAAACGGCAATCTCCGTTATCGCCTGCAACGCATGGGGATGGCCGGACTGCAATGCCGCTTCCAGCATGGTTTCCATGGCCAGAGAGTAGAGCCCATCACCTGCCAGTATGGCGATGTTCTCGCCAAACACCAGA
This sequence comes from Candidatus Limiplasma sp., assembly GCA_963678055.1. GTDB lineage: Bacteria > Bacillota > Clostridia > Christensenellales > Aristaeellaceae > CAXXOK01. The sequence goes on along the minus strand of OY782679.1, from coordinate 931,590 downwards.
TGGTTGGTCGGTTTGCCGCGGCGCAGATGATCGTCATCCATGGCGGGTAGATCATCGTGAATCAGTGAATAGGTGTGTATCATTTCCAGTGCGATGGCATAGGGAAGCGCAGCGGTAAAATCATCCGCCAGCAGGTGATATGCCGCCAGCAGCAGCACCGGGCGCAAGCGTTTACCGGGTAGCAGCAGGCTGTAGCGCATGGCCGAGCAAAGCGGCTCAGGTATCACGCCATCCACAGGCGTTTGCGACAGCACCTCGGTATGCTGCGTTTCGCCCTTAAGCAGCGGATGCGCTGCAAGCGCGGTGTTGACCGCTTGCAGATACCCGTCATACGTCGCACGGTAATCCACTTTCTTACTCCTGTGCCGGGTCGAGCAGGGATTCCTGCTGGGCAACAGCGCTAACGGCCTTGGCAAGCGTACCATCGCCCTGTTTGCTCACCTCGTATAGCTTGGCGGCCGCCGTTTTCAGGCGTGCATCCAGGCTTTTAGCAAGCTTTGCACCCTGTTCGTAAGCGTCCATCAGCTGTTCAAGGGGCAGCTCTCCCAGCTCCATCTTGTCTGCTAGCGCTTCCAGCGTCTGGAGATCTTCCTCAAAGCTTGGTTTTTGATTCGCCATTTATTGATCCTCCTGATGTATCCGCAGGGTTTTGGCCTCTGCGCTGCCGTCTGCAAGGGTAATGGTGAGCAGGTCATCGGGCTTGAGTGTAGCTACGCTTTGCACAGGGTGCTTCCCCCGGCGTACGATTGCATAGCCGCGTTTGAGTGTTGCTTTGGGGCTGGCAGCCGTGATGCGCACCGTTAGTTCCGACAAGGCCCGGGCCTTTTGTTCCAGCGCTTGTTTGTACAGCAAAGCCATACGCTGCGCCAGTCCCTGTAAGCGCTCGGTAATCACGCCAAGTTGCTTCTCCGGCGTTTGTCGGGCAATGCGGGCCGATAGCTCAGACAGGTCGGCAGCATAGCCCGAAAGCGTCATCTCGCAAGAACGGCGCATACGGGTTTGCAGCTTGTCGGTGGTTTGCAACAGCTGATCGCGCAGCGGTACAACAAGCTCGGCCGCAGCCGAAGGTGTCGGCGCGCGCAGGTCGGCCACAAAATCGGAAATAGAAAAATCCGTCTCGTGTCCCACAGCGCTAACCACAGGTTTTTTGCACTTTGCAATCGCCCGTGCCAAGACTTCCTCGTTGAACTCCCACAGATCCTCCAGGCTGCCACCGCCGCGCGCGACGATGATCACATCCACCTCCGGAAGCTTGTCCAGCGCTTCCACGGCGGCGGCAATCTCCTTGGCCGCACCCTTTCCCTGCACCGAAACGGGATACAGGTAAAACGGAATTCCCGGGTGACGCCGCCAGCCTACACGGGTCATATCGTGGATGACTGCGCCAGTTTTACTGGTGGCGATACCCACGCCCTTGGGCAATAGCGGCAGGGGTTTTTTCAGCGCAGCATCAAAAAGGCCCTCGGCCTGCAATTTCTTTTTCAGCGCTTCCATACGCAGGTGAATGTCGCCAAGCCCCTCCTCCTCCATGCCATCGACATAGAATTGGTAGGAGCCGGACTTTACATATAAGCCTACGTTGCCGCGCAGGACCACTTTCATTCCATCCGACGGCCGAAACTTCAGCCCGATGGCCGCCGTGCGGAACATGGCGCACTGAATAGCGCTGTTTTCATCCTTGAGGGTAAAGTATATATGCCCTGACACATGGCGTTTGAAGTTGGAAATCTCACCGCGCAGTGAAAGATTGCGCAGCATCGGGTCGCCCGCAAGCGACTTACGAACGTACTCGTTCAGTTCTCCAACCGTCAAGGTCAGGCGCGTACTCATGAAAAGGCCTTCTCCGCAGCATCCAGCGTATTGGACATCAGCATCGCAATGGTCATACGACCTACGCCGCCGGGTACAGGGGAAATCCAGCTGCATTTGTCCTTCACGGCTTCAAAGTCTACATCGCCGCAGAACTTGCCATCCACACGGTTCATGCCCACATCCACCACGACTGCGCCGTCCTTGACCATATCGTCGGTGATGAATTTCGGCTTGCCGATAGCTGCAACCAGCACATCCGCGCGGCGGGTATGCGCCGCCAGATCCTTGGTTCTGGAATGGCAGATGGTCACAGTCGCGTTTGCGTGCATCAATAACACTGCCATGGGCTTGCCCACGATGTTGGAACGCCCGACGACTACGGCATCCTTACCTGTCAGGTCGATCCCGGCGGACTTCAGCATCACCATGACGCCTTTGGGCGTGCAGGCAACGGGCCCCTCTTCGCCGCGCAGCAGTTTGCCCATGCTCACATTATGAAAGCCATCGGCATCCTTATGAGGCACGATCATCGCCAGTGCGCGTTCAGAGTCCAAATGCCCCGGCAGCGGCATCTGCACCAGAATACCGTGAATTTTCGGATTATCATTGGCCTCCTGTATGGCCTGCTCCAGCGCTTCCTGGGTGGTGCCCTCCGGCAAACGCACGGTTTTGCTGTACAGGCCCAGCCTTGCACAGGCTTTTTCTTTATTGCCGACATACAGGTGGCTGGCCGGGTCATCCCCCACCAGTATGACTTCCAATCCGGGCACCTGTCCCTTTGCAAGTATTGCGTCCACGCGCTGCTTAAGCTCCGCTTCCACCTGGGCGGACATGGCTTTGCCGTCTAAAATTTGCATGGCAATCCCTCCATTTCTAATCGTTTACGCATCCCGTAGCGGGCAACACCCGCCGCGTTATCGGACGCATAGTCGCGCTTGCCAAACACCACATTGGCGTGGCAGCCGCGTTTCTTGAGTCTCGTTGGAATCCAGTCCCGCAGCAACGTGGACGAGGCCACACCGCCGACGATGAGCACGGTCTTTGCCTGGGTTTCCAAGCATGCGGCGGCAATCATCCGCGCTGTTGTGCGCGCCAGCAGGTCAAACACTTCCGCTGCGACGGTCTCCGGTGCAAACGCTTTTGCCTCCAGCCAGCGCTTGGCCTGGGTTTCCGCGCCGGACAGGTGACAATCCATATCCCTGCGCGCCATGCTCACCGGCAGTCGTGCCTGAGCATGCCCCTGCATAGCCAGCTGCTCCAGCGCCGCACCTGCGGGGAACGCCATCCCCAGCTGCACCCCGATGCGGTCAATCAACTGACCGGCATGGATATCTTGCGATTGCCCAAGGGGCGTGACCGTTTCATGGTCGCAGTGCAGAGTCTCGGTCGTGCCGCCGGAGATATGCAAGGCCACAAACGGCCCATCAATCGGCGGATTGCCGATCATCCCCGCCAGAATATGCCCCATTTGGTGCGTGGTTTCATACAGAGGCACCTGTAACACGCTGGCAAGCGTTTGGCCGATCGAACGTCCCACGGTGAACACGGGCATGTAGCTGTCTTCCCGGTCTCTGGGCGTTGCCGACACCGCAACCGCCGCAATATCGGCATCCCCGGCCTCTGCCATCAGCTGCTGTGTGAGCGTCGGCAGTTGCTTTAAGTGTGCAAAAACGGCCTTGCTTTGGCGCAGGCCGCAGGTTCCCGGTTGCACTGGGAGCAGCTTTCGTTGAAAGCCGATGATATTGCCGTTTTCGTCTGCGATGGCCGCAGACGTGGTGTAACAGCTGGTATCAAGCCCGATCGCTGCCCTCATGCTCAACACCCTTTCGCTTGCCACGCTGAATTGCGCCCAGAACGCCATTGATATAGCGGCCGCTCTTGGGTTCGGAATAGCGCTCGGCCATCTCCATCGCTTCACTGATGGAAACGTTGTCGGGTACGTCTGCGCGGTATAATAGTTCGTACACCGCCAACCGCAAAATACTTAAGTCCACACGCGGCACACGCTCAAGCGTCCACTCGCCGCTGGAATGTTCGGCAATCAAGCCGTCAATCTCCTGCTGATGTTCCAGCATACCGGATAAAACATCGTCGATGAATACTTGATCATCGCCGGAAGGCATCCCTTTTCCTCTTAGCTGTTCGTATACCAGGGCCACGGCGCTTTCGCCGGTGTCTCCCCCGCATGAACGCTGATAGGCAAGCTGCATTGCAGCCTGCCTGGCTACCGAACGCGCCATGCGCTACACTCCGTTTCCAACATCATTCGCCCTTAGGCGGAAAGATTTTATTGATAAATTTCTTGATTCCCACAATTTTTTGGTTGTTAGAGCCAAACAGATACCCTACCGCGAAAAACAGGGAAATAACCAGCGTTCTCCAAAATCCCAGGAATAAAAGCATCAGTGCAAGCGCTACGCCGCAAAGACCGATCAGCCAGCCACAGTGCTTTGTGCCTATCGTCAGCCATTTGGATTGCTCTTCGTTTGCCATTTACACGTCCTCCTTCTCGTGCGGGTCGCCGGTTTTTGGCGCCGCAGCCTTTTTCTTCGTCGTTTTAGGCTGTTTCTCCTTTTCAGGTTCAGCCTGATCTGTTTTTTCGTCTGTAACTGTAGCCGCCGCATCGGCTGTTTCCTTTTCATGCGCTTCCCCTTTTTTGCGGAAGATGCGCTGGTGAAGGGATTCCTTTTCATCCTCGGGCAGCTTGGGGGCTGCGTCGGACTTGATGGCTTTCTGCACGGCATCGTTAAGGCGGTCTACCATGCGGCCCGCTTTTTCCACGGCGTCTACATCGGCTACGAGTTCGTTACCCTTTTCCGTGTGCAGTTTGGGGCCGGAGCCGGCCGTCGTATCGACAAACACGCGCACTTCTTTGACTTCCACGCCGGAGCACGAGGTAATGTACTGCCGGGTCTGCCGTTGCAGTGCGCTGACGATCATGGGAATGTTCACACCATTTTCCAAAAGAACGCGGACAGATACAATCACGCCGTCCTTGGTGTGAGAAATCTTTGTGCTGGTGACTTTCAGCTCGTCGTTCATGTCGACGACCTTTTTCACCATGTTCTCCATAGCGTTCATGGAGATATTCAGATCGCCATACTCCGTGCGCTGGAGAATAAAACCTTTCTCCTTGTTGGAGCGGAACATCGCCGCCACACCGCGCAGGCCCAGGAACAACAGTACCAGGGCAATCGCTGCCAGCAGCACATGCTGCCAGAACGTGAACGGGCCTTCCAGGAAGGTCGTATCCAGCTCAAAAGGAAAGATGCCTACGCCGTATACAAACAGGCCAATCCCAAGAAGCGTCAGTATAAGCCCCGCAAGCCCGGTGAGCACACGGTCGAAAAACGTTCGTTTCATATAGTAGTCCTCCATGCCTGTAAACAGGCAAAACGCAAACCCAAAAGGATAGGAAGTCCCTTTGGGTTTATCGTTATTGTTGTGCTTCCTCGCCCGCGTCCTGTTTAGGCGCGGCGGGTTTTTTAGCTGCCCTGGGTTTGGCTGCGGCCCGGGTCCGCTTCTTTTTGGGTGCGGGCGCCGGTTTTTTGTCCTCAGCTACAGGTTCCGCTTTCACGGTTTCTTCCGCTTTGGCGGGGGTTTTTTCTGCAGCGGGTTTCTTGACTTCAGCAGGCTTCTTCGTTTCGGCCGCCTTGTCTTCTTTCGCCGGTTTTTCCGCTTTTTCCGGCTGTATGTCCTCAGGCTTATCGTCCGGCTTCGCGTCAGGCGCGGGGGCCGGGATATCGGCAAGCCTTGCGTTTTCCAGATAGGTTTCCTCTTCCAGTTTTTCCTTTTCAAAGCTCACGCCGTTAACATGCACATCCACCCGGACGACATGCAAACCGGTCATGGTTTCAATGGCTTTGCGTACGCTGTCTTGTACGTCTTTGGCGGCAACCTGAATCGGCGTGCCGTATTCCACGATCACATACAAATCCACCGACGCTTCCTCCGCGCCGATTTCAACCTTTACGCCTTTGCGGATGTTTCTGGAACGAATAAAAACGTCCGAAAACCCTCCGCCAGAGCACATGCCTGCAATGCCTTCCACCTCATTGGCGGCGACGCCGGCAATTATGGCGATGACTTCGTTAGCATATGTTATGGTGCCTGTGGAATCAGCCTCCGTGGTAATGCTGACGGGCAGCGAGTCTTTTTTCGAGGCCATGCCTACACCTCCTTGGGTAGTGGGGTACCATGCGTTATTATAGCAGAAGCCGCGCCGTTTGACAATTGATTTACCCCAGCCGCAGCGCGCCGCCGCGTTGACAGGCCTGCCGCCTTTCCGTATAATCAAGCCACAGATACAAAGGCAAACCAAGCAAGCAACACAGTTACACTAAAAAGTCTGTGCAAAGCAGCCCGCAACATTATATATCTATTGATTTTCCGGCGTAACAAGACTATGATAAAGCATAGAGAGTTACTAGTAAGCCGTATAAGGAGGCTAGAGTCGATATGAAGAAAAGTTTTGCGTTCATCTTCGCCGTGCTGATGATTATCAGCATCGCCACGGTATCCTTGGCATATACGACGATGTACGTGTACACCTCCAATGGAAAACCGCTGAACATGCGCAACGCGCCCAGCATTATCGGGTCAATTATGACACAGATTCCAAACGGCGCTGCTGTACGCATCAACGATGCCTACGACGACACCTGGTATTCTGTGTCCTACAACGGCTACACGGGCTATTCCATGGCACGGTACTTTACCTCCGGCTGGTCGACACCGACCCCCGCTCCCACGCTGTGCCCGGCTCCAACGATAACACCCACGCCAACACCCACTGGCGCATTCCCCAATGATATCTTTTTCGGGTTCCAGCCGGTGTATTACAAAGCACTGGTTCGGCCCAGCAACCCCGCAGGGTATGTAAACCTTCGCTGGGCGCCATCGCTGCTGGCGGAAATCCGTACCCACTACTATGCCAATGCCGTGCTAACCGTGATGAGCCAGAACTCCCTGTGGTGTCAGGTGCTGGACGAGGACGGCCATATCATGGGCTTTATGATGCGCCAGTTCCTCTACCCTTATTATGGCGACAGCTAGTCCGGCCCACCCCGGCACCCTAAGCGGAAAGGAAGGAAACGTATGAAAAAAACGATCGCACTCCTGCTTTTGCTAGTCTCGGTTTGCGTTTTCATATCCGCATCGGCACAGGATATTGAAATTCACAGAGAAGGCGAACTGTTTTATATCGTGGTCACCCTGCCAAGCGGCACGCGCGTGAATAACAGTACGACCGACGAGCATTTTTCGTTGACGGAACTTGGCTATCTCACCGCTGGCAAGCCCACCATCATTATTACCACAGCGGCGGATGAATTATATGTCGGGCAAAGCCTGTCCGATCTGTCCAAAGAAGACGTGGACAGGATTGTATCCGAAATCACCGTGGAAATGGCCGACCCGGAGGTTGAAGTCCGTGTCACCCCAGAGGGGTATGAGTATATTGTCGCAAACGAGCAGACCGAAGCCAACGATGCCTGCGATACCGTTATGCTGGTCAACGGCTACTTTATTATGGTGCATGTCTACTATCCGGACTTCTCCACCCTCACCCCGGAAGACGAGGCTATCGGCCCGGCTATCGTGGAAACATTCCGCTTCGTGGGCAACACCAACAGCTAAACAATAAGAAACCACAGATTTTTCTTGCATCACAGGGCGACCCTATGGTATACTGCCCTTTGTGATATGAAACGGACGGTCCGCTGCACGGCAATTGATCCGGTGTACGAACGTCTATGAGGGAAAGGAGGCACACGCATGAGCGAAATGATTCGTTCCATCGAAAAAGCTCAACTTCGCGATGATCGCCCCGCATTCAACATCGGCGACACCCTTCGTGTATGGGTAAAAGTTGTCGAAGGCGAGCGCGAGCGTCTGCAGGCGTTTGAAGGCACTGTAATTGCCAAACGCAACGGCAGCATTCGCGAAACGTTTACCGTGCGCCGCTTAAGCTATGGCATCGGCGTAGAGCGTACGTTCCCGCTGCATTCCCCGCGCGTAGACCGCATCGAGGTCATCCGCAAGGGTAAAGTGCGCAGGGCTAAGCTTTATTATCTGCGCGGCTTGCAAGGCAAGGCTGCTAAGATTAAAGAAGCCAAACGCAAATAGTGGAAACAATGAACGTCCGAAAGGGCGTTCTTTTTTTTACCGGTTTTTCGTTTGTCACAGTATTGGGTTTATCAAAACGGTCGCTACAGCAGGGTTTTCAAAACCACCTGTATTTCTCCCCGCCTTGCATGAAAGATGCCGTGCGGGTTTTGAATCTGCGCCGATTTGTGATATAATTAAGTCCAAGAAACGTTGTGTTGATCTCCATACCGCCGCCCTGTCCCCGCGCAGTGCTACGGCGGAGCTCATATCGCGCTTTGCCCTTGCGGCAAAACAAATCCGGAGGTTGTATGAAGTTCACACCGCAGCTACAGGGCGATCAGATTGATCTGCTGATGAAAGCGCTTCTCACCCTGACTACAACGGATGAAGCGCATCGTTTTTGCGAGGATGTCATGACCATTAAGGAACTGGAATCCATCGCACAGCGGCTGGAGGTCGCTGTTATGCTCAGCAGCAAAGCTACCTACCAGGAGATCGCACAAAAAACTGGCGCAAGCACCGCGACCATCAGCCGTGTCAACCGCGCGCTGCACTACGGGGCCGAGGGTTATTCCTTTGTGCTTGCCAAGCTGGATGGAGAAGTTTAGAGGTTTATGATGAATTTAGACATGCTCAACCCACAGCAGCGCAAGGCCGCTGAAACGCTTAACGGTCCTGTATTGATTTTGGCAGGCGCAGGCAGCGGTAAAACGCGTGCGCTCACCTATCGTGTTGCCAATTTGATTGATTCGGGCGTGGAGCCGTGGCGCATATTAGCCATCACCTTCACCAACAAAGCCGCCAGAGAGATGCAGGAACGCATTGTCAACCTCGTAGGCGACAAGGCTGAAGATGTTTGGGTCAGCACCTTTCACTCCATGTGCGCCAAAATTTTGCGGCGCGACATCGAAAAGCTTGGGTACAAGCGCTCGTTCTCCATTTATGATGAAGACGATCAGAAAAGCGTGCTCAAAAATACGCTCAAAACGCTTGATATTGACGATAAAGCCTTTACCATCCGTGAGCTGAAGGTGATTATTTCGGATGCGAAAAACCACCTGCAAACGCCCGATGAATGGTTTATGGAATCTGCGAAGGACTTCCGCAGCCAGCAAATACACGATATCTTTACCGAATATGAAAAACGCCTGCGCTCGGCCAACGCGCTGGATTTTGATGATCTGCTTATGCGAACACTGGAATTGTTTGCCGGCCATCCCCCGGTGTTGCAAAGCTATCAGCAGCGGTTTTCTCATGTGTTGGTTGATGAATATCAGGACACCAACTTCGCCCAGTATCAGCTGGTGAAGCTGCTGACCCAGGAAAGCCGGAACCTCTGCGTGGTGGGCGATGACGATCAGTCCATCTACTCCTGGCGCGGCGCGGATGTCCGCAATATTTTAGATTTTGAAAAAGACTTTCCCGAAGCTACGGTCATCAAGCTGGAGCAAAACTACCGCAGCACCAGCAATATTTTGGATGCTGCCAACCAGGTGATTCGCAACAACCAGGAACGTAAAATTAAAAAACTATGGACCGATGCTAAGGAAGGCGAACTGATCAGCCTGTTCTGCGCGGGCGACGAACGCGAGGAAGCCGCCTGGATTTGTGACCGCATTCAGCAGTTGCAGCTGTCCGGCGAAAAATATTCCGACATCGCCGTGCTCTACCGCACCAACGCGCAAAGCCGTGTGCTGGAAGAAATGCTCATGCGCGCGGGCATCCCCTACCGGGTGTTTGGCGGTCTGCGCTTTTACGACCGCAAGGAAATTAAAGACATCATCGCCTACCTGCGCTGTATCGTCAATCCGTCGGATGACATCAGCCTGCGGCGTATTATTAACCAGCCCAAGCGTTCCATCGGCGAAAGCACGATACGCGAACTGCTGAAATTCTCTCAGGAAAACGAAATCCCCTTGTACTCGGCCCTGATGGACGTGCCCGACACCCTGTCGGCACGGCCGCGCAAATGCGTGCGCGAATTTGGCGAACTGATGAGCGAGCTGGTCGCCCAGCACGAAAACATCAGCCTGAGCGAGTTTGTGAAGCTGTTGATCGAAAAAACCGGACTGCGTACCCAGTATGAAAAGGATTTGTCCGATGAGGCGAAAACACGCCTTGAAAACATGGACGAGTTCTTGGGCGCGGTCTACGAGTTTGAACAGGCCGCCGACGAACCCACCTTAAGCAATTATCTGGAAAATGTCGCCCTGATTACAGATCTCGATCAGGCAGAAGCCAGCACCAAACACGTAACACTGATGACCGTACACTCCTCCAAGGGGCTGGAATTCCATACAGTCTTTATGGCGGGTCTGGAAGAGGGCATTTTTCCCAGCGGCCGTAGCATTATGGATGAGGGCCGGCTGGAAGAGGAACGCAGGCTTGCCTATGTAGCCATTACGCGTGCCAAGGAAAACCTCTATATCAGCTATGCCACGCAGCGCATGCTGTATAACCAGTTGAACATGAATGCGCTCAGCCGCTTTGTGGATGAAATTCCCAAGCAACTGATCGACGATGCCTGGATTGCCAAACGGGAACAGAGCTTCCCCGAAGATGAGGCAAGGCCGCAGCCCATGCGCAGGCAACCTGAAAAGAAAGTGCCGGAGAAAATGGTGAAGTTCGGCGTACCGAAAGTGGTCACGCACGGCGCGGGCATCGGTGCAAAAAGTTCAGCCTTGGGCATCAAGGGCGTAAAAAAAGGCTTTACACCATCGGCCGCGGCAGGTGTGCCCGCCAGCGCACTGGCATCGCTGTTCAAAGTGGGTGACCGCGTCATGCACAAAAAGTTTGGCGAAGGCAACGTGATGGACATTCACGGCAAGGGCAGCGATGCGCGAATCGTGATTTCGTTTGCGGCCTACGGCGTGAAAGAGTTCGCCTTAAGCATTGCGCCAATTGTTAAGGTGAATGAATAACATTTCATAAAAACCGACAGGACGCTTATGGGCGTCCTGTTTTTAAATGGAGGGTCCATGAATACACAGCAACGCATGGATGAATTGATCCGCCAGTTGAATGATGCCAGTGCCGCGTATTACAACGGACAGACGGCACAGATGAGCGACGCCGCATGGGACAAGCTGTATGATGAGCTTGTCCTATTGGAGTCGGAAACCGGTTTGCAGCGGGATAACAGTCCCACCCGCCGTGTGGGTGCGCAGCCGCTGACATCATTTCAAAGTCACCGTCATCTTAGCCGCTTATGGAGCATGGACAAAGTACAAAGCAAGTCCGCGCTTCGCACCTGGCTGACCCGCTGCGAAAAGCTATACGAGCAGCAAACCGAGCTGCTGCCGCCGCTTCGCTATGGCGTGGAATATAAGCTGGACGGCCTCACCCTCAACCTGACCTATGATGGCGGCCTGCTCACCCAGGCGGCCACGCGCGGCAACGGCGAGGTGGGCGAAGGTGTGCTGGCGCAGGTGCGCACCATACGCGCTGTGCCGCTGACCATTCCCTACCAGGGATTAATCGAGGTGCAGGGTGAGTGCATTATGCGCCTGAGCACCTTGGAAACCTATAACAAAACCGCAGATGAACCGTTAAAAAACGCGCGCAACGCTGCCGCGGGTGCCATTCGCAACCTAGACCCGGCCGTAACCGCCGCGCGCAAGCTGGATGCATTTTTCTACCAGGTCGGCACCATTGAAAATCCACCCTATACCGATCATCCGGGGATGATTGCGTTTCTGCGCGAAAACGGCTTCCCCACTGTGCCCCTGCTGCCAGCCGACAACGCCGAAGCGCTGGAAGCTGCCGTGGACCAATTTGAGCAGCAACGTGAAACCCTCGATTTTTTGATCGACGGTGCGGTAATCAAAGTGCAGAACTTGCGCACCCGCGAGCTAATGGGCAATACCGATAAATTCCCCCGCTGGTCTGTCGCGTATAAGTTTGCTGCCCAGGAAGATATCGCCACACTGCTAAGCGTAGAGTGGAACTTGGGCCGCACCGGAAAACTGACGCCGCTGGCGCACCTGACACCGACCGACATCGGCGGTGTAACCGTGCAAAACGCCACCCTGAACAACTACGGCGATATTCAGCGCAAGCAGCTTGCCGTCGGCTGCAAGGTATGGATACGCCGTTCCAACGATGTAATTCCCGAAATTATGGGCCGCGTCGGCCAGGCCGAGCCGGGCGAACAGGAAATTTCGCCGCCAACCCACTGCCCCGCCTGCGGCACGGAGCTGACCCCGCGCGGTGCGCATCTGTTTTGTATGAACCGCAAAAGCTGTAAGCCCCAGGCCGTAGCCAGGCTTGCCCACTTTGCAGGGCGCGATGCGATGGACATCGAAGGTTTCTCCGAAAAAACCGCAGACCTGCTTTACGATGCCCTCGGCATGCGGGACCCGGCCGACCTGTATACCCTGACTGTCGATACCCTGCTTCCTTTAGAAGGCTTTCAGAAAAAACGTGCTGAAAACCTGATTCACGCCTTGCAGGAAAGCAAGCACTGTATGCTGGACCAGTTTTTATTCGGGCTTGGCATTCCAAACATTGGCCGTAAAACAGCACGCGATCTGGCCGATACCTTCGGCTCGCTGGAACGCTTGGCTGAAGCCACGGAGGAACAGCTACTGGCTATCCCGGAAATCGGCAGTATTGTTGCCGCCAGCATTACGGAGTTTTTCTCCTTCCCTGAAAACCGTCAGATGATGGAACGCTTGCTGCAAGCCGGTGTTACCCCGACATACGAGCGCAGTATCCAGTCCGATGTACTGATGCACCAAACCGTTGTCATCACCGGCACGCTGGAAACCGTCAGCCGGCAGGAGGCTGAAGCATTGGTAGCGGCCCATGGCGGCCACGCGGCCTCCGCCGTGAGCAAAAAGACCAGCTTTGTGGTCGCGGGTGAAAAAGCAGGCAGCAAGCTAGCCAAGGCGGAAAAACTGGGCGTACCCGTACTGACCGAGACGGAATTCCTGCAAAAAATAGGCCAATAGAGACGCTTTACGCTGCACAACTATCGTTGCAAAACCGACCCTACAGGCTGGCCAATGAGCGCCTTTCGTTTACAATTATTGATTTTTGGACATAGTGACTGTATAGAACGTACTTTACACCCGATGACTCATGGATTATGAAGGAGGGTTTCCCCATGATGAACATGACCAAGAGTCTTGTGACAAAGTTTTTGATTGGTATCGGGTTTGCGGCCACGGTGGTCGTAAACTTTATGGCGACGACCGGCGTAATTAACGGCGTAAATACCGCTGTGATCTCTGATACCAACCCGACGCTGTTTACTCCTTTGGGCTATACGTTTTCCATTTGGGGTATCATATACCTGCTGCTACTGGCCTATGTGCTTGTACAGCTGTTTTCGCAAACCCTCAGTAAAGACATCCGCATGACCACCATTGCAAACTGGTTTATACTATCCAGCGCCGCCAATGTGGGCTGGATTTTTGCATGGCAGTACAGCCGATTCGGCTTATCGGTCATCCTCATGGCTGTTCTCCTTTTCAGTTTGGCGCGCATCCTGACGCTGCTCAAAGGTGCGGAGCGCACCTTGACCAATCTTTTCAGTTTGGAACTACCCTTTGGGCTGTATGCCGGCTGGATTACCGTAGCAACCATCGCCAATATATCGGTCTTTCTGCTAGATATCGGCTGGACCGGTTTCGGCATTCCATGGTTCATTTGGATGGTCATAGTCCTGCTGGTCGCAGCAATCATCGCCATCACAGCGACGCGTGCAACGCTGAATGTTGCCTATCCGGCCGCTATCCTATGGGGGCTGACCGGTATCCTTGCACGCTATCTACCGGATTTCCGCTTTGATACCGGATCGGAAACCATGTGGATTGTTGTGGCGCTGGCTTTGAGTATGCTGGCGATCGCTATCCGCTGGATTGACGTTATCATCCGCAGAGTTAAATAATGCGTGCTTTAAAAACACCCCGCGCCGGAACATGGCACGGGGTGTTTCGCTTTGCTTTTTTACGGAACATACATGCTATAGTCGCCATCCAACCCCATCAGGTACACGGACAGATCATCCCGGACGACCAGTGTCAACTTCATCTCTGCATCCGGCGTACCGCCCGTATCGGCACTGTGTACATAGCGATATGTCAGTAACACTGTGCCGGGCACCTGCCCCTGATATACCCAGGCGTGCACGCCGCCCGCTCCCAGCATATCCGGCGAGGCGGCCTCCTCATAGGCACTTCGGACAAGGGAAAGGCTTTCTTGCGGCTCCATATCCACCGTCCATACATAGCCGGTGGATGGGTTTTCCTTCAGGCGTATCGTCAGCGTACCGGACATGTACTGTTCCGGCATGCCCAGGGTTGTGAGCAGTGTGAGATTGCCGGCGGCATCGGATGCAAAGGTGTATACCACATCCGGCTCGGGCAATTCTTCCTCCCAGGTCCAGGCATAGGTAAAGCCCACGCTGGCTTCCCCGGCCTTCAGGCCGCGAATCGTCCATCGGTGCGTGCCCGGGGTGTCGCCGGATGCTTCCGGGCCGTTATAGCCTTCATCAGTCACGGCGAGCACCGTTTCGTCCGATATTGTATAATGCCACATGGAACCGGCTGACTGGTCTTCACTGTAGGATACGGAAAACGCCGATGCAGACGCAACACAAAATAAAAGCGCGATGCACACCAGCAGGCAAAACGATGCCCTTTTCATTCGTTTGTCCTCCGCATAGTCGTTGAGAACGCTTGCTTACAGATCCGTACCCTCCAGCGCTTTGGTCAGCGCTTGCTTTGCCTCGCCATAGGAATATCCCCTGCGCTGCATCGCCTGAATGGTCTTTCGATACGCGTCGGCCGCCGCTTCATTTTGGTGCCGCCTGAGCAGCTTGCGGGCCAGTTGCTCCGCCCCGTCAGCCTGCTGCTCCGGCTCCAGTTCACCCACAACCTGTTCCGCCAGCGCGGACTCCACGCCCTTTTGTCTAAGTTCGTAGAGTATACGGGCTTTCCCCATCTGCCGCGCCGATCGATCCCGTGCCCATTGCCTGGCAAAGTCTTCATCACTGAGCAGACCATTTGACGTGAGCTTGGTAATCACCATGTCAACGGTATCGGCCATAAAACAGGCATCGGTCAGTCGTTTTTCAATCTCCGCGATACTGCGGGCCCGCACAGCCAGAAGCCGCACGGCACGGTTGAGCGCATCGGGATATTGGTTTAAGAGTATGTCATGTTTCCATTCCTCCAGCGCAACCGTATCCCCTTCCTGCAGGGCCATATGTTTACAATCTTTATTGCGCAGGCACAGCGTTTCCCCGGTGTCAATCGTCACGCGAACGCCATAGCGCAGCTCCCGGATATTGGTTATTCTTTCTTTCATGGCAGCAGTTCCTGAATCAGGTCGCGGTTAAGCAGGCTTAACCTGCCAACGCGCTGTTCGCTGGCGCCGCTGTTGAAAGACACAAAGCCGTTGCCGTCATCATCAAAAAAGAAGCCATTCACCGCGCCATAGGCAAAGCCCTGGTGTCCGTGCAGTACGCGGCCGGACACGGCCGCATCATCCAGCAAAAACATGCCCATACCATGGCGTATTCCCGGCCAGTGCTCCGTTCCCCCGCCAATCGGTGTGAGCAGGTTGCGCAGTGACGCTTTGCTGATAAACTGCGTGCCATCCACCGTGCCACCGCGCATCACAAGCAGACAAAGCTTTGCCATCTCCTCCGCCGCAATGAACAGGTTCCCCGACATCAGCAGAAAATGCCGCTGCGGGTTTGGCGCTGTAATCGGCTCTGCCGAGCGCAGGCGTGCTGCCGCATCAAAGGCCGCCGCTTTTTCCGGTGGTAAAATACGATAGCTGTTTGCAAGGCGGTTTATATCCGCTTTTGTTATATCCACCGTCGCCGATATGCCCAGTGGCTTCAATAATTCTGTTTGTATAAGCTCTTCGATTGATTGTTGAAACCTGTACTCCAGCAGACTGCCGATCAGTCCCGCACCGAAGTTGGAGTATTGAAAGCGTTCATACGGCTTTACATTCGCAAAGCTAGCCTTATCAGCCAACAATTCGTCCGCAGAAATCCCTTCGCCAAACGAGCGGAAGTACGCCGGTGTGTCGACAAACCCCGCACTGTGGCTTAGCAGTGCGCCCAGCGGGATGGACGTATCCGGGCAATGCGGGTTTCGAATAGCGCTGTGCCAAAACGCTGCAATATCCTCGTCCACACTTAGTTTGCCCAGCGTTTGCAGCCGGAACACCAGCAACGCACACACCGCCTTGGCAATCGACGCCGTTCGAAATAACGTATCCGGCTGCACAGCCGTGCGCGGTTTCAGTTTGGCATAGCCTGCGTAGTACAGCTCCGCCGCCTGTCCGCCGCGAATCACCTGCACACAGCCGCCGGTTACATGATGCTTATGCAAAATCCGCTGCACCGCCTGCCGCCTGCCAGCATCGCCGCCGGTTGCTTCCACGCGCTGCCAGCGGCAACGCTTGCCCAGGATCGGCAGCGCAGCGGCATAGAGCTGGTTTTTACGCGGCGTGACTGGCATTTTGTGCCTCCGGCTGTAGTCGATGGTACGGCAGCCACAGGTAGGCGGCTGTCGAGATCCCCGCATAGAAGAAATAGGGTGATAGCCACAGCCACTGCCCGCCGAAAATCCATACCAGCAAGTAGATCACCAAGTCCGCCCCGGTTAAAAGCAGCGCGATGCGGTCCCGGTCGGCCCACAGCAATAGCACGCCGATGGCCAGCACGTAGAGAAAGAGCGTTACAATCACGCCCCAAATTGAGGAAGACAGGAAAACACGTGAAAACGGCAATATGCATACCGGCAGATACGCCAGCACCACTTTATCTTTGGTAGTTTTGGACAGCCGCCACAAAAAGATCGCCGCTACCGCAACTACCATAATCAGGCTGAGCATCTGGCTTGCACGCAGCCCCAGCACATACAAACTATCGGTGCGCAGCTGCTCAATCAGGAATCGGCCACAGCCATAGAGCACCAGATACCACAAAAACATATCCCCGCGTTTTTTCATGCGCTTGCGGCTAAGCCACAGCACGGCAAACACCAAAAGATTCCACGTCGATTCATAAAAAAACGTCGCCGCGTGCCATACCTCGGCTCCACCTTCGTTAATCAGTACTCCGGCAGGGAAAAACTGCCAAAACACACTGGTAATCACCGGGCCATACGCCTCGCGGTTGAAATAATTGCCCCAGCGACCGATAGCCTGGGCAAGCACCAGTCCCGGTGCGACGATATCGACCAGCGTTGCCAGGGGAATTTTCTTGACCCGGCTGTAAATGAACACAGCTAGAAGCCCGCCGATGACCGCGCCGTAGATTGCCACGCCGCCTTTCCAGATATAAAGAATAGAAATCGGATCGGCCATATACTGATCCAGCTTCATGAGCACAAAGTAAAGACGCGCGCCAATAATGCCCATCGGTACCGACACCAGCACCACATCAAGCATCGTATCTTTGGGCAGGCCCAAGCGTTTTTCCTCGCGTGTGCCAAGGAAAAATGCCAGCAAAATTCCTGACATAATCAGCACGCTATACCAAGTAATGCTTCCAACGATAAACCGGCTGTATGGAATTTCCACAAAAACCGCCTCCTTATTGCATGAAGCTACGCGGATTGATCCCTGTTTCTGATTATACCACATCCCCGCAGGCCATTGCCCCGTTTTTTGAAACATGATAGAATGACAGGGATTGATTTTACGGAGGGAATGCCCATGGATTATAGAGCCGAATCCCTGAAAAAACACTACGAATGGCATGGCAAACTGGATATTTCACCGCGTGTACCGGTCCAAAACCGGGATGATCTGTCCCTGGCGTATACACCGGGCGTGGCCGAGCCTTGTCTCGCCATTGAAAAGGATATCGACAAAAGTTATGAGCTGACTGGCCGCGGCAATCTGGTGGCCGTTATAACCGACGGTTCAGCGGTGCTGGGCCTTGGCAATATCGGCCCTGAGGCCGGTATGCCCGTAATGGAAGGCAAGTGCGTGCTGTTTAAAGCCTTTGGCGGCGTGGATGCCATTCCCCTGTGTATTAAGTCCAACGATGTGGACGATATCGTGCGCACGGTGCACCTGCTGTCGGGCAGTTTCGGCGGCATCAACCTGGAGGATATCTCCGCGCCGCGTTGTTTTGAAATTGAACGCAGGCTGCAGGAGCTGTGCGATATCCCCATTTTCCACGATGACCAGCACGGCACCGCCGTGGTGACCGCCGCAGCGCTGATCAACGCGCTGAAAGTTGTCGGCAAGACCATGAGCTCCGTCCGCTGCGTGATTAACGGCGCGGGCGCAGCCGGTATATCGGTTGCCAAGTTGCTGCTCAAAATGAACATCGGCGAAATTATCCTGGTTTCCCGCCACGGCATCATCGTAGACGGCAAAGAGGGCATCAACTCCGCCCAGCAGGAAATGGCCGCCGTGACCAACCCGCGCAAGATGACCGGCACCCTGGCCGATGCTATGAAGGACGCGGACGTGTTCATCGGCCTGTCCGCACCCAATCTGGTTACAGGCGACATGGTTCGCTCGATGGCCAAAGACCCCATCGTATTCCCCATGGCCAATCCCACCCCGGAGATTGACCCACTGGACGCGCTTGCTGCCGGTGCCGCAGTCGTTGGCACGGGCCGCAGCGATTTTGACAACCAGATTAACAACGTACTGGCGTTTCCGGGCATTCTGCGCGGCGCGCTGGATACTCGCGCCAAGTGCATCAACGACGAAATGAAGCTGGCGGCGGCCTATGCGATTGCCGATTTGGTGACGGATGAAGACCGCAAACCCAACTATATTATCCCCTTTGCGTTTGACAAGCGTGTAGGGCCGGCCGTAGGCCATGCCGTGGCCGACGCAGCCGTTAAAAGCGGCGTAGCCAGAATCACACCGGACTGACGATAACCCACCCATCGCTTTGCGGTCTTACGCATTTACGGAGGAACTATGCCCCAAGAGACCTCGCAGGAAGCCAAGCTGAAACGCATGACGGAGACCCCCATCCCCAAGCTTTTGTTCTCCCTTGCCATTCCGACCATCATTAGCATGCTGATCACTGCGTTTTACAACATGGCCGACACCTTTTTTATCGGCAGGCTTGGCATAGCCAGCGCAACTGCCGGGGTGGGCGTATGTTTCCCCATGATGGCGGTACTGCAGGCCGTCGGCTTTATGTACGGGCAGGGCTCCGGCAATTACATCGCCAGAGCGCTGGGCGCACGCAGGCAAGCCGAAGCCGAGGAAATGGCCTCCACCGGGTTTTTTGCAGCGGTTTTCACCGGCATCGTTTTAATGGGCATCGGGCTATTATTCCTGCCCCAATTGGTGATACTGCTCGGCTCGACCGAGACTATCGCCCCCTACGCAATCGACTATGCCCGCAATATCCTGATCGCCTCCCCATGGCTGATTGCCAGCATTGTTCTCAACAACCAGCTGCGCTTGCAGGGCAACGCCGTTTTTGCTATGGTAGGAATGACCTCCGGCGCGCTGATTAACATTGCCATCGACCCGCTGTTCATATTCACTTTCGATATGGGCGTGGGCGGGGCATCCATGGCTACGATGGTCAGCCAGATCATCGCCTTTACGCTATTGTACCTTGGCACCCAGCACGGCGATACGCTGCGAATTCACATCAAGCGCTTTGCCCCAACGCTACGCAATTTTAAGGGCATTCTGCGCGGCGGGATACCGGCATTGATTCGCCAGACCATTGCCAGCGTATCCATCATCCTGCTCAACACCGTTGCGGGCCGCATGGGCGATTCGGTTGTCGCCGCGTTTTCCATTGTGTTCCGCATTACCATGTTTGTACTGATGATCGTAATCGGCCTGGGACAAGGATTTCAGCCGATTTGTGGATTTAACTATGGGTTCAAGCGCTACGACCGTGTTCGGGAAGCCTATTGGTTCTCGGTGAAGATCTCCTTTGCCATGCTGCTGGTTGGCGCAGTGCTTGCATTCAGCTTTGCACCCCAGCTGGTGAACCTGTTTTTGAAAGGCCATCCGGAAGTCACGGAAATCGGCAGCCTTGCCCTGCGTTTTCAGGCGTTTTCCTATCCGACATTTTCTATTTTGATGATGAACAGCATGATGCTGCAAACCATAGGCCACACACGCAACGCATCCATCGTAGCTGTTTCCAGGCAGGGGCTTTTCCTGCTACCGGCGATCTTTATTCTGCCACACTTCTTCGGGCTTTTGGGGCTGCAGTTGGCACAGCCCGTTGCGGATATCTGCGCACTGTTCCTGAGCGTACCGCTTGGCCTGAAGGCACTCAACGGATTTAAGCGAGAGGAGGCGCGGCTCGCCGCACAAGGCGACGCTGCATAGGCTAATGTCCAGGTATGACGCGGTACTCTTCGATATGGACGGCACGCTGCTAGACACAGTGGACGATATCCAAAGCGCACTCAACCAGACGCTGGAGGATTTCGGCCACCCCACCCACGTACGCGACGATGTAAAACGCTTTATCGGCAGCGGCGCGTACGAGCTGATTCGGCGCGCACTGCCAAGCCATACAGAGGAATCAACGGTCGCTGCGATGCTGCCCGTATTCCGCAAGCACTATATGGAGCACGTCAGCGATAAAACCAACCCGTTTCTGGGTATATTGCCGATGCTGACGGCCCTGGACGAAGCCGGCCTGAAACTTGCCATCATCTCCAACAAAAGTGACGATAAGGTGAAACACCTGACCAAAAAGCATTTTGGCAGCCTGATCCATATCGCAGTGGGCGCGCGCGAAGGCGTACCCTCCAAACCAAAGCCCGATTTGCTGCTCCTCGCCTTGGATAAAATCGACTCCATTCCCCAGCGTACGCTGTACATCGGCGATGCGCCGACCGATCTGCTGGCAGCAGAAAACGCAGGCATGGACTGCATTCTGGTTCGCTGGGGCTATACCGAGCCCAAGGAACTGGCAAAGCATGCACCGCTGTTCTTTGCCAGCGACCCGGCGGAGCTTCCAATGCTCATATTACAGGAACAGGAGGATTTTTCATGAATCCCTTCTTTGCCTACCTAAACCGCCTCAAGTTGATTCAACGTTGGGGGCTGATGCGCAATACCATTCCCGAAAATGATATGGAGCACTCCATGCAGTGTGCGATGATCGCCCACGCCCTGGCTGTGCTGGCCAACACGCGCCACGGCAAAACCCTGAACCCCGAAACCGTTACCACCCTGGCACTGTACCACGATGTGGGCGAAGTGCTGACCGGCGATCTACCAACCCCGGTCAAGTATAAAAATCCCGAAATTAAAAAAGCCTACAAAACCATCGAGGCCATGGCTAACCAGCAGCTGCTGACCATGCTGCCCGATGATTTACAAACCACCTACCGCCCCTACCTGATACCGGATAAGGACAGCTACCCGTGGAAAGTGGTGAAGGCTGCCGACCGCATCTGCGCCTATATCAAGTGCGTGGAGGAGAAAAAAGCGGGTAACCTGGAGTTTATTCAGGCGCAGGCCTCGATTGAAAAAAGCATCTCCGATCTGGAGATGCCTGAAGTTAACGATTTTATGCGGGAGTTTGTCCCCGCGTATGAGCTGTCTCTGGACGAGATCAGCAAATAAACAAACAACTTAACGGCTGAGTATCCGTCTGTGCCCGGTCTCCAGCAGTCGTCCGAGATCGGCACTGTTTTCCAGCACCTTCGCACAGCCCATCACCACATTCTTCTGCGGTTCCTCTGCCACCGAGCAGGGGATGTTCAGTGCGTCAGCTACGGCCTCGCATAGGCCAAACAAGTCGGCCCCGCCGCCGGTGAACATGATGCCGTAGTCAAACACATCCGCCGCCAGTTCCGCCGGCGTATGTTCCAGCACGCCGTGAATGCTTTCAATCAGCTGCTGGAGCGGCTCGTTAATGGATTCGATCACATCGTCACTGGTGATGCGCATGGTTTTGGGCAGCCCGGTAATCAGATTGCGCCCCGTGACCTCCATGTACAGCTGCTCCGTGCGCGGGATAGCCGAGCCGATGTTGCGCTTAAGCTCCTCGGCGGTCAGCTCACCAATCAGCAGGTTATGCTTACGGCGCAGATGCCGGATAATGCCATCGTTAAAGCGGTCACCGCCGATTTTTACACAGTCGCTGACCACGGTTTTGCCCATGGAAAGCACCGCGATATCGCTGACGCCCGCGGAAATATCCACAATCATGGTACCGTAGGCTTCGTCAATGGGCAGGCCGGAGCCAAGCGCGGCCGCGATGGTGCGGTCCAAAAGCTGGGTGCGGCGCATACCGGCATCCAGCATGGTGGAGATAATGGAGCGCTTTTCCATCTCGTTGATGCCTGTGGGCAAAGCCATAACCGAACGCGGGCGCACAAATACGCGCTTACCAATCGCTTTCATTACAAAGCCTTTGAGCATAATGGAAAGCAGTTCGTAATCGGAAATCGTTCCATCGCGAAGCGGCCTGAGAGCCAGGATATTGCCCGGCGTACGGCCGATCATCCGCGCGGCGTCGCTGCCAAAGGCAATCACGTCGTGCGTATCCCGGTCAATGGCAATCACCGTAGGTTCTTGCAGAATGATGCCACGGCCCCTCATATAAATCGTGATATTACTGGTTCCCAGATCAATCGCTAAATCGCTGACACTTGCCATGCTTTTAATAACACCTCTTCCCTGCGGAGTTCGCCGGGATTTGTTAATATTCCTTCTCTTTGCGTTCAGAGGACGCATGCGGGTAGAACACTTGGGTTAGTTCCAGCCCGCAGGCAGGGGCCGTCGGGCCCAGATCGCGGCGGTTTTTCGTTTCAAACGCCGCAGTAAAACAA
Source organism: Candidatus Limiplasma sp. (assembly GCA_963678055.1). Taxonomy (GTDB): domain Bacteria; phylum Bacillota; class Clostridia; order Christensenellales; family Aristaeellaceae; genus CAXXOK01. The sequence continues at coordinate 908,905 of OY782679.1, read as the reverse complement.
TGTACATCCAGCTTCCCCTTGCCAATCTCCAACAGCGTCCCCACGATGATGCGCACCATGTTGTACAAAAACGCATTGCCCTGCACGGTAAAGGTCAGTTGATCGCCGGAGCGGGTAAGCTCCGCGTGGGCTATCGTACGCACGGTCGTTTTCACCGAGCCGCCCACCGCCTGAAACGCCGCAAAATCATGCGTGCCCAGTATGTCCTGCAAAGCCAGGCTCATCGCCTGGGTATCCAGCTGCATGGGCACATGCGCCATATAGTGGCGGTACAGCGCGCTTGGGTGGGGCGTGTTGAGGATACGGTAGGTGTAGGTCTTGCCGATGGCATCATAACGGGCGTGGAAGAACCCGTCCACCTCGCGCCCGTGGGTCACCTTGATATCCGGCGGCAGGTGGGTATTGAGCGCGTAAGGAAAGCGGTCCGCCGGTATGGTCGAGCGCGTATCAAAGTGCGCACACTGCCCCATGGCGTGAACGCCTGCATCGGTACGGCTGGCACCGGTGATCGGCGTTTGGACACCCAGCAACGTATGCAGTGCTTCCTCCACCTTCTGCTGAACGGACATGCCATTCAGCTGCCGCTGCCAGCCAACGTAGTTGGTGCCATCGTAGCTGATTGTCAGCAGGATGCGGCGCATGCCGCTATCCAGCATTGGCTTTTCACGCACGTTTGGCGCGGTTTCGACCATCATCCCGGTTTCCCCCGTTACCACAGTATGGTACAGGCGATCACTGCGCAGAGCATAAAGACCGATACCAGACTAGCGCGGGCGTCCTCGCGCGTTAAGCGCAGCACGCGCAGGCGGGTGCGCCCCTCGCCGCCGTGATAGCAGCGGGCTTCCATGGCCATGGCCAGCTCGCCCGCACGCCGAAACGCACTGACAAACAACGGTACAAGCAGCGGGGTCATCGCCTTGGCGCGGGCAATGAGGTTGCCGGATTCAAAATCCGCACCTCTGGCCTTTTGCGCCTTCATAATCTTATCGGTTTCCTCAATCAGGGTGGGGATAAAGCGCAATGCAATGGTCATCATCATGGCCAGTTCATGCACAGGGAAACGCACTTTTTTCAGCGGCGTGAGCAGGATTTCAATGCCATCAGACAGCGCAACCGGCGAGGTCGTCAGCGTCAGGATAGACGTACCCAGCACCAGGAATATCAACCGCAGTGAGAAATGCACCGCCAGCAGCAGGCCTTCCTGCGAAATGGAGATAAACTTCCATTGAATGAGCACAGTTTGCCCGCCAGAGAAAAATATGTTGAGCACAAAGGTGAGAATGAGCAAAATGCGCAGCGGTTTCAGCGTTTTAAGCAGCTGCTTAAACGAAAGCCCCGCCAGATGTGCCACCATAAACACATAGACCGCCGGAATACAGTAAAACAGCGGCGACTCCACCGTGAACACCATGGCGATATACACCAGCGTGAGCATGATTTTTGCGCGCGGGTCCAACCGGTGCACCACGGTGTTGCCGGGCATATACTGGCCCAGTGTGATGTCCTTAAACATGCTCCGCCACCCCCTTCAGCTTCAGGATGGCATCGCGCACCTCTTCCAGGGTGTAAATATCGTCAGGTAAATCAAACCCACCCGCACGCAGACGCTGGGCCAGTTCCGCGCCCTGCGGCACGCCCAGACCGATTGCTTGCAGCCGCTCGGCCTGTTTGAATACTTCGCGTGGGGTTCCTTCCATCTCCAGCGTTCCCCTGTTCATCACGATCAGGCGGGTCGCCAGGGACGCGATATCGTCCATATTATGGCTGACCATAATGACGGTCATTTTGGTTTCCGTGTGCAGGGATTTGATCATCTTGAGGATGGACCGCCTGCCCTCCGGGTCCAGCCCCGCGGTCGGCTCGTCCAAAATCAGCACTTTCGGCTGCATGGCCAGCACCCCGGCGATTGCCACGCGGCGCATTTGCCCACCGGACAGTTCAAACGGCGATACCTTACCGGTCGTATCGTAATCAATGCCCACCTGCTCACACGCCCAGTGCACGCGGCGGTCAATTTCCTCTTTGTCGCAGCCGATATTTTTAGGCCCGAAAGCGATATCCTTGACCACCGTTTCTTCAAACAGCTGGTACTCCGGATACTGGAACACCAAGCCCACTTGCTTGCGCAGTTCGCGCAGGCCCGCCCCTTTGGCCACAATATCGGTTCCGTTGACCACCACAGTGCCACTCGTTGGCATCAGCAGGCCGTTCAGGTGCTGCACAAACGTGGTTTTTCCGGAGCCCGTATGCCCCAAAATGCCAATGAACTCGCCGTCATCAATGGTCAGCGACAGGTTGTGAATTGCCGTGGCGGAAAACGGGCTACCGGGCATATAGGTATGCGACAGATTTTCTACTCGGATAGGCATACCTTCAGCTCCTTTACCATATCGTCCACCGTGAGGATGCCGTCGGGCAGGGTCAGGCCGCGCTGCCCAAGCATTTTAGCCAGCATCGCCATCGGCGGTACATCCAGCCCCAGCTCACGCAGGGCATCCACTTGGGAAAACACCGCTTGCGGCGTGTCGTTCATGGCAATTTTGCCCTCGTTTAATACGATGACACGGTCGGCCATGGCGGCTTCTTCCATAAAATGCGTAATCCACACCACGGTGATGTGATTTTCTTTGTTCAGTTTGCGTGTGGTTTCAAAAATCTCGCGGCGGCCGGTGGGATCCAGCATGGCGGTGGATTCGTCCATGACCATTACATCCGGCTGCATAGCCAACACGCCCGCCACAGCCACGCGCTGCTTTTGTCCGCCGGACAGCATATGCGGCGCAGCGGCAGCATAGTCCTTCATGGATACGGCATCCAACGCGGCTTCGATGCGTTCAATCATCTGCTCACGGGGTATGCCCATGTTTTCAAGGCCGAAGGCCACATCTTCCCGTACCACAGTGGCGACAATCTGGTTATCGGGGTTTTGAAACACCATGCCCGCATGCTTGCGGATGTTCCACAGCTGGGGCTCCTTTTTGGTGTCCAGTCCGCACACGATAACACGCCCGTCTGTTGGCAGATACAGCGCATTCATCAGCTTGGCCAGCGTGGATTTTCCTGAGCCGTTATGCCCCAAGATTGCCACAAACTCGCCCGCTTTGACCGCCATACTCACATCGTCCACCGCTTGGCGGGTTTCCTCGTCGTAGCGGTAGCTGACGTTTTCCAGCGTCACGGGTTCGGGCTTGATGAGCTCGCTTCCGTGTTCTGCAAGCCAGGCGCGGGCATCATCTCTATCCCTGGCGATTTGCTGCTTGAGCGCATCGAGGGTTTCAAACTTTTCTTCTTTGCGAAGGAAATGCAGATAGGTTAGTGTCAGGGTTTGCTTGTACAGGTCTCCGCCGGCGAAGTCCAGCAAATGGGCTTCGATGGTCGGGTTGCTGTCGGGTGCGGTAGGGTGCTTTCCCTGGCTTAAAATGGCCAGGTACCTGCGATGGGCAACCTCCGCCAGGGCGATGTACACACCGCTTTCCGGCATATCCAGCCCAATCGGATACTCCAAATTGGCTGTGGGGAACCCAAGCTCGGTTCCCAGCCGTTTGCCCGGCACGGTTACGCCGCGTACGGTGAATGGCAGCTTGTTGTTCACGTCCGGACCTCCCTTACATAGCGTTACAGATGGCTGCAAAACTATATTATATAGCAGTGGATATACCGCGTCAATGCAAAGCCCTCCGGCGTTGCGCACAGGTAGCGAAGTATGGTACAATTTCCCTTGTTGTCCGGCGATTTTCCGGACACCGAAACACACAGGAAAGGAGTTCACGCAAATGCCAACGATTCTTGTCATCGACGGCCATGGCGGAGGGCTTGGAAAGCTGATTATCGCGGCCCTGAAGGACAGCGACGCCGGATATGCCATCCACGCAGTCGGCGTGAACTCCATTGCGACAGCCGCCATGCTGAAAGCCGGGGCGGATACTGCCGCTACAGGCGAAAATGCCGTGGTTGTGGGCTGCAGGACAGCCGATATCATCATCGGGCCGATTGGCATTGTCATTGCCGATTCGATGCACGGTGAAATTACCCCCGTAATGGCGACCGCTGTCGGGCAAAGCCTAGCCAAGCGTGTACTGGTTCCCATGAACCAGTGCGATAATATGATCATCGGCGTTTTAGACCAGCCTGTAGGCCAGGCTGTACAGGGCGTAGTCCGTGCCGTTTCACAGATTGCCGGGCAGGCGTAGCGCCGTGGAAAACTTTGCAGACATTCTCAACGCTCATCAGCAACGCTATCCGCTGATGCAGCCGCAGGACTACGGTAAGCTGGCGTACCAAAGTGCGCTGGGCCCGGAGCATATGATAGCAGACGAGGCACGCGCCGCTGCGTTCATCCGTGAGGAATGGCAAGCCGTGCAGGATACACCCGTGCCCTGCAACCCCGAACCGATTGGCGGCGGCCTATGCCGCTTGCACATGACGCGCGATGCATACGCCCCCGAGACCGCCGAAATGCTTGCCACGCTGTTTATCCAAACCGCGCGGGAACACACCGGCACGCAGACCGACTTGCAGGCCCTGCTGCCGATACTCGCTAGTCTGCCCGTTCGCGGGATGGCCGCATGGCTTACCACCTGGCAGCAACAGGGCTGCCCGCCGGTGCACCATTCCGAATCATTCCGCAATGCCTATCAGCCGCATTATCGCCTGCTGCGTATGCCTCTGGCACGTAAGCTGCTGCGATAAGCAAACGCTACCAAAGCTTTCTCCCCAGACCTGCCATGAAGACAGGCGGGGACCCCAATAGATTTCCAGCCGTTGTCATGAAGACAGTGAGCCTTGCCTGAAGCAATGCAACCATCACTTTAGGAGGTTCCATCCATGAAATTTAATGTAAAACAACTGGTTCTCAGCGCGATGTTCTTAGGCATCGCTTATGTGCTCCCATACCTGACGGGCAATATGCTGCTTGGCGGCATGCTGCTGCCCATGCACATCCCGGTGCTCTTGTGCGGGTTTGTTTGCGGCTGGCCCTGGGGTCTTGCCGTTGGGTTTATTGCGCCGCTGCTGCGCTCGGTGTTGATCGGCATGCCGCCGATGATGCCCACCGCCCTTGCTATGGCGTTTGAGCTGGCCGCCTACGGCATGTTTGCCGGCATGGTGTATAATGCGCTGCAAAAATCAACAGTAAACGTATATGTTTCCCTGATCGTTTCCATGCTGCTGGGCCGCGTTGTCTGGGGCGTGATTACCTTTGCGCTGTATGCCTTGTTTATGACCAACGCATTCACGTTGCCGATGTTCTTTGCCGGCGCGTTTGTCAACGCCTGGCCGGGCATTGTGGTACAGATTGTGCTGATTCCGGCCCTGGTATTGGCACTGCGGCGCGCAAAGTTGATGGCATGAACCAAGAAACCATGCATACCATGTTCTCCTCTTTGGAGGCACAGCTGCAAGCCGGCACACACGCGGTGCTGGTTATAGATGGCGACTGCGCGGCGGGCAAAACAACGCTCGCCGCGCAGCTGGCCGCGCGCTGCGGCTGCAGCGTTATTCACATGGATGATTTTTTCCTGCCCAAAGCGCTGCGCACCCCGCAGCGACTGGCGGAGCCGGGCGGCAATATTCACTACGAACGCTTTTTAAGCGAAGTCCTTCCCCCGCTACAGCGCGGCGAGGCCTTTACCTACGGCGCGCTGAACTGTTCCGATTTTTCCGTAAAATCCGTTGCGGTGGACGCGCGAAACTGCACTATCATCGAGGGCAGCTATTCGCTGCATCCCCGCTTTCTGGAGGCCTACAAGCAAATGGGTGCAGCTCTGTATTTGCTGCGCGTATCCACACCGGAGCAGCTGAAACGCCTGCAAAAAAGAGAAGACGAAGCATCGCTTCGTCTGTTTAAGTCACGCTGGATTCCCATGGAAAAACGCTATCAGGAAGCGTATCAATCCCTCTGGGATGATGTTAACGTTATAAACGGGTAGTGATCCAATCGATCATATCCTGAACGACTTGTTCCCGGTTCGGCTCGTTGTGCATTTCATGACGGCCGTTTTCATATAATTTCACAGTTACATCCTGCACGCCGGCGGCTTTCATTTCCGCGGCGACTTTTTTTACGCCTGCGCCGCGCCCGCCCACAGGGTCGCTTGCCCCGGCGTAAAGCAGCACGGGTACGCTGGTATCCATCGCAGACAAATTTTGAGGATACAGCTTTTTCAGCCCTAGGAACATATCACGGTACGCTCCAGCCGTAAAGGTGAAGCCGCACAGCGGATCGGCGATATAGCTGTCCACTTTGTCTGTATTGCGCGAGATCCAGTCCTTATCGGTGCGTACGGGAGACCAGTCCTTGTTGTAGCCTGCAAAGCTCATGTTCTCCAGAAACTTGGACGGTTTGCGCTCGCCGCCAAGCGCGCAGAAGAGCTTAGCGAGCATCAGCCCAACTGTCACCAGCGGCGGCGGAAAATGCCCCGTCCCCGATAAAATGACCCCGTTTAGCCCCTGTTCCTGCACCAGGCAGTAGTTACGCGCCACAAAGCTGCCCATGCTGTGCCCAAAAAGAAAGTACGGCACATCCGGATAGTCTTTTTGCACTTCCAGTCTTACTGCGTGGGCATCCTGCACCAGTGCGTCAAACCCGCCACGTCCAAAGTGACCCAGCTGCTCGGCCTGCTCGCCATGGCCCAGATGGTTATGACCAACGACCATTATCCCCGCCTGATTCAGGCGTTTGGCCGTTTCATCGTAGCAGTCGATATGCTCGGCCATGCCGTGTAGGATTTGCACAATCGCACGAATGTCCCCTTCGGGTTTCCATAGGCGCGGATAGAGCATCGAGCCTGCGACGGAACGAAAGCTTTCCTGCATACTGCCATCTCCTTTATTATACTGATTGAATATTTAATTTCAAGCTGATGTCCAGCGGACGCACAAAATTAGTCAAATCGCCGACCGAGATACAGTTAACCCCCGTTGCGGCCACCTCGCGCAGGTCGCGCTGCCCCATGTTGCCGGACGCTTCCACAACAGCCTGTCCATCGATCAGCGTAACAGCTTCCTTCATCTGGTCTGTTGTCATGTTATCCAGCATGATGATATCGGCTTTGGCCGCCAGTGCTTCCTGCACCTGCGGCAGGGTTTCGGTTTCTACTTCAATTTTCAAGGTAAACGGCGCGCGGCTGCGGGCCGCGTTAACGGCTTGGGTAATGCCCCCTGCCGCCTGAATGTGATTGTCTTTGATTAAAATGCCGTCCGCCAGCGAAAAGCGATGGTTGTACCCGCCGCCGACGCGCACGGCATACTTTTCTAAAATGCGCAGACCCGGCGTGGTTTTGCGCGTATCCAGTATATGCACAGGATAACCTTCCACCTGCGCCACAGTATCCTGCGTGCGGGTTGCGATGCCGGACATATGCTGCAATAAGTTTAGCGCAGTGCGCTCTCCTGTAAGGATATTGGCAGCGTCTCCGGCGATATCGGCAATGACATCGCCCTTGCGCAGGGTATCACCGTCAGAAAAATGAAATGTCAGTGTGATGGCCATATCCACAGCGGCAAACACAGCTTTGACGACCTCCGTGCCGCACAGCATACCCTCCGCCTTGGCGATAAAGCGCCCGGTGATCTGCGTGCCGGACGTAACCGTGCTGGCGGTCGTGATATCCCCGGTGTTTACATCCTCATCCAGCGCCATGCGGATAATTCTTTGCAGGTTTCCCGCGTCGATCATGTTATTGTGCCTCCCCGTCTGTCCGGTAGTGTGAGCCTACGGAAACTCGGCGTTTGAGCGCTCCGCTCAGGATATCGCCAGCTATCGTAACCATATTATACAGTTCCATATCGCGCACCGTGCGCAGTTTCGCCTGGTCGAGCATCGCGATCATTTCTTTCACGCGTTCCAGCCCCTTGCGAAGGGTGTCGCCATGGCGCACGATGCCACAATATTTGACCATGATACCCTTCAGCTCGATAATCAAGCCCTCGGCATCAAAAGGAATTTCTTGGGCTGGCCGGGTTTCGATTGCCGTGTCGCACAGTGGTTTTCGCACCGTGCTGCCCGCGATGGACTGGGCGCAGCGGCGGCCGAACACCAAGCATTCCAGGGTAGAATTACTGGCAAGCCGGTTGGCACCATGTACACCTGTGCAGGCTGCCTCGCCGCAGCTGTACAAGCCTTCGATGTTCGTGCGTCCCCACAAATCAGTCTGCACGCCACCCATCATGTAGTGCTGCACCGGCCCGACGGGAATATCGTCCTTGGTAATATCAATGCCGTACTCAAGGCAAGTTCGATAAATCGTCGGGAAGCGTTTCATCAGAAAGTCCGCATCCGCAAAAGCAATGTTCAGCCGCACATACGGCAGGGTCTGCTCCTGAATTTGCTGATAAATGGCCCGCGAGACAATATCACGTGGCGCAAGCTCCGCCAGCGGGTGCGCATGCTTCATAAAGCGCTCCCCCTTCTGGTTGCGCAGTATGCCGCCCTCGCCGCGTACGGCCTCGGAGATTAAAAAGCACTGCCGGTTGCGGTTTTCCGGCGTATACAGCCCGGTCGGATGGAACTGGATAAACTCCATATTCTTGCACTTGGCCCCTGCACGTGCCGCAATGGCGATGCCGTCTGCCGTAGCAACACCGGGGTTGGTGGTGTAGCGGTAAATCTGCCCGATGCCACCGGCGGCGATCACCACATGGCTGGTCCGGTACAGGTGCCAGCCGTCATCCTCCAGCACTGTCAGCCCGCATACATGCTCATTGCAAGTGACAACATCGGCCACAAAGGCATTTTCATGCAGGTGCACATTGGGCTTACTCTGAATGGTTTTACCCAGTGCACGAACCATTTCCAGGCCCGTTGCATCGCCGCCCGCATGCAAAATCCGATGCATGCCGTGCCCGCCTTCACGCGTGGTCATCAGGCGGCCTTCGCCGTTGAGGTCAAAGCGGGTCCCGATTTTGAGCATGGTCTCAATCTCGCTGGGACCCTCTTGCACAATCAGGCGGACCGCTTCTTCATCGCAGAGGCCTGCGCCAGCGGTGATGGTATCCATATAGTGGTATAAAAACTGGTCATCCTTCTCCGTCACCGCCGCAATGCCGCCCTGTGCCAGCGACGAGGAGCTGGCCTGCGTTTTACTTTTGGTAAACAGCGCGCAGCTTAGCGATTCCGGCAAATGATAGGCCGTGTATAGGCCCGCCAGCCCGCTGCCGACGATGGCAACATCCACATCGTGGGTGATGCAGTCGTTCCCGGCGATGTTGGTTATATAGCGCTGCAAACAATCACCCTCACTTTGCCAGTTCCAGCATACGGTCCAGACTATGGCGTGCTTTGCGCATCACAGCCTCATCCAGCTCAACCTGATACTGCTTATGCAAAAGCGCATTGTACACATCCTGCATCCGCGTTTTTTTCATGTTCACGCAGGTCAGCCGATTGCTGAGCAGATGAAAGGTTTTGCCGGGGTTTTGGTTGCGCAGCTCATGCAAAATGCCTTCCTCGGTGGCAATGATGAACGCCTGCATGGGCGACTGCGCCGCATACTCCAAAATCTGCGCGGTGCTGCCAATGAAATCCGCCTTATCCAGCACAGCCTGGGTGCATTCGGGGTGGGCCAGCATCGGCACACCGGGGTGCAGGGCTTTGGCCGCCTCGGTCTCCTGCGCCGTCAGCCTGTGGTGCACGGTGCAGTACCCGGGGTGCAGTAGTATCTCCTTGTCCGGCAGCTGTCCGGCCACATAGCGGCCCAGGTTCTGATCCGGAACGAAAATAATCTGCCTTTGCTGTAGCGCCTTTACAATGCGCACCGCGTTTGACGAGGTGACGCATACATCGCTGACAGCTTTGACATCGCTGGAAGAATTCACATAACAGGCCACTGCCGCTTCCGGGTACCGGGCTTTAAGGGCCAGTACATCCTCCGCGGTGACCATGTCGGCCATGGGGCAACCAGCATCAGGGGCGGGCAGCAGCACGGTTTTTTGCGGCGAGAGGATTTTGGCCGTCTCCGCCATAAATGATACCCCGCAAAATACGATGACATCCGCATCCGTGTCCTTTGCCAGCTTGCTTAAACCAAAGGAATCGCCTACGAAATCGGCAATATCCTGTATGTCGCCGGTCTGGTAATAATGGGCCAGAATGATTGCATTGGATTCTTGTTTCAGCCGTTTGATCTCCGAGATCATGGTATTGTTATCGTGCATTTCGAAGGTCCTTATCTAGCGTTTAGAAACTATCGGCGGGTGTTGCCGCCCATAGATGGAACAAAACAGCCGCCGGAAACCCAGCGGCTGTCTGCTGCGCAATAATTAACGCGTGGAATTCACCACGATTTCGCCACTTTGGATCATCAGGGACAGGTCTTCCACTGCGGCTTTTACATCGTCGCTGACCTGCTGGGGCATTTCGTCTTCCATGCCATAGCCAATGGAAATAATCCCCGTGGACATGTCTGCTTGCCAGATCGTGCCGCCTGCAAACGTGCCGTCTGCAATGTACTGCCCGATGATCTGGTAAATGCTTTCGCCGATGTCTTTCACCATCGAGCAGATGATGTGCTCAGGGTCGATATATTTTTGATCCGAGTCCACGCCGACGGCGTATTTCCCCTGGTCTTTGGCGGCTTCAAACACGCCAAGGCCGGTTTTTCCCGCAACAGCGAACACCACATCCGCTCCGCCGGAATACAGCGCAATGGCCAGCTCCTTGCCTTTATCGGGGGATTCATAATCACCGGCATACACAGGTGCAAGCACCGTGCCCGCAGGTTCTGCATACAGAGCGCCCTGCTGATAGCCGACAAAGAAATTGTTGATCGTTTCGGAGTCTTCGCCGCCCACAAACCCGACGGTTTTGGTGGCGGAGGTCATCATGGCGGCATAGCCTGCCAGGAAGGAGCCTTCATTTTCGGCATAGGTAATGGACAGCAGGTTATCGCCCAAGCCGTCCAGCGCGTTATCTACAAAGATGAACTTGGTATCGGGCAGCTGCGGTACCACTTCGGTCAGTGCGTCCCAGTACTGCCAGCCGACTGCAACCACAATATCGTTTTGCTCAGCGGCATCGACCAGCGAGGTTAAATATTTACCGGCGTCGGATTTACATTCCACATAGCTGCCGGCAACGCCGTACTCAGCTTCCAGTTTGGTGAGTCCTTCATACGCGCTGTCGTTAAAGCCCAGGTCGCCCAACGCTTCAGCAAAACAAACGGCGACTTTCAACGGTTTTTCCTCCGCTGCCGCAAACGATACAGCGGATACAACCAGTAAGAAACACAGGAAAACGGATACGAGTTTTTTCACGGATATTTCATCCCTTTCAAGCCTTGAATATCAGTTCATTTGGTGACTTGGAACCGCCCTCATTATACATGAGCGTTATGGGGATTGCAACGCGCTGTTTGCGGTGATTTCGCCTTGACTTTCTCTATGGCAAAGGCTATGATATGCATAGGGAATGACATTCCCGTTTTCATTCTGCACGCAAAGGAGGAGCGCTCGTGGACGCGGACCCATACAGTAGACATTTAGGCAATTGCTACCACCGTCAATCGAATAGAATGCTCCGAGAGGCTGTGCAGAGGACTGCGGCACGGTAGACCGCCTGCGCTGATGATGTTCAGACCTGCTCGGAAGTACCGCCGTCACCCCGGCGGTGCACAGAAAGGCAGGTTTTTTGTATGAAAAGGGTATTTCTGACCGTTGATGATCACCTTTCCGAGATCTCAACGTTTGAAAAAGGCTGCTGGATTCACCTCCAGTCGCCCACGAAAGAGGAAATCCATGGCATTAACGCCCGCTTCTCGCTGGACCCCACCTATTTACAGGCGGCCCTGGACGAAGAAGAAAGCGCGCGTATTGAGCGCGACGGCGATCAGACCCTGATTATTGTCGACGTTCCCTATGTGGAAACCGAAGATAAAGGCTACAGCTATTCCACCATCCCCATGGGTATTATTATGGTGGATGATGTGATTATCACCGTAACCTCGCGGGAATCCACGATTATTAACGATTTTTCCGAGGAGCGCGTTCGCGGGTTTTGGACCTTTAAGCGCACACGCTTCCTTTTGCAACTGTTAAACCGCAACGCCACCCGTTACCTGGCCTATTTGAAACAGATCGACAAGGCCTCCTCCTTTGTGCAAAAGCGCTTGCAGGAAAGCATGCGCAACCAGGAACTGCTGCAGATGATGCAGTTGGAAAAATCGCTGGTGTACTTTTCCACCTCGCTCAAGGGCAACGAGATTGTGCTGGAAAAGATGCTGCGCATGGACATGCTGCGCAAATACCCCGAGGATGCCGATTTGCTGGAAGATGTTATCATTGAAAACAAACAGGCCATCGAAATGTGTAACATTTACCGCGACATTATGTCCGGCACGATGGACGCTTACGCCTCCATTATCTCCAACAACCTGAACCTCGTCATGAAAGTGCTCACCAGTTTAACGGTGATGCTGGCCATTCCCACGCTGTTTGCATCGCTATGGGGCATGAATACCGGCGTACCGTTTCAACAAAACATTATGGGGTTTTGGATTGTGGTCGGCGCGAGCGCGCTGGTCACTGTAATTGCGTTCTTTGTGCTTCGGTGGCGTAAAATGTTCTAAAGCCTATCCCTTATGCAGCGGATCGTACCCGCCGGGATAGCGCTTGGGCTGCCCCATCTCCCCGTCCTGGGGATGCATGGGCCGCGTATGCGGCTGGGGTTGTGATGTACGCCCGGCCGCGCCTGCACGCAGCAGGCGGTTGGTTTCTTTGATTCCGTCCAGCACGGAAAACACCGCCATCGTCAGCTCGTATCCGACACGCACGACGATCGGCCCCAGCACGATCATCAGGATACCGGCCACAATGCTGCCGGACACCAGCGTGACAATACCCGATAAAATCGCGTACAGTGCGCTGGCAACATACGCAAATTTCAGCAGCTGGGGAAAAATCATGCGGTCGAAGTTGACATGTGCGTGGAGTTTTGCCATCAGGCCCGTATACTGCGTTCTGCCTTGCGGGCGGAGGAAGTAATACATCGCCGCCGCTGCACCCAGCAGCGCAAGACCGCCGCAGATCAGGTACCATATACTCAGCCCCGTGGAATAGTATAAGCTGTTTAAATTGACCATCGTATCGACTCCTTGTCCATATTCGATTGTCGGTTATTAGAGGTCCATCAGTCAGTGCCTTTATTATAAAGAGTGCCGTACTCTCCGTCAAGACCGACGCACCAAAGGAAGGAATACAACATGCCCGGCGACTTAGCCCATAAAATAGCCATGCTCCCCGATAGCCCCGGTTGCTATCTGATGAAAAGTCACGGGGAGATTTTGTATATCGGCAAGGCAAAAAACTTAAAAAACCGCGTGCGCCAGTACTTTCATTCCCCGGAAGGACACACGGCCAAAGTGCGCGCGATGGTCGAGCGAATCGACGATTTTGATATTCTGCTTTGCCGTACCGATTTTGAAGCACTGACGCTGGAAAGCAACTTAATTAAAAAACACCGTCCGTTTTACAACATTCTATTAAAGGACGATAAACATTACCCCTACCTCTGCTACGACCCGGCAGAGATGTACCCAAAGCTCACCGTAACCCGCACCTACAACCCCAAAGACAGCAAAAAGTATTTCGGCCCTTACATCGGCGCGACCGCTGTTCGCCAGGTGCTGGATGAACTGGGGCGCTATTTCCCCCTGCGCCGCTGCAACCTGAAGTTCCCGCTGAAAAGCCCGCGCCGCCCCTGCGTGTATTACGATACCGGCAAATGCTACGCGCCCTGCGCCGGGTATATCAGCGAGGCAGCCTATGACAATATCCTGAAAGAATCCATCGCGTTTTTGAACGGCGATGTTAAGCCCGTACTCAAGCAGCTGCGCGCAAAGATGAACGATGCCGCCGCCGCCATGCAGTACGAACAGGCGGCCCTGTACCGCGATATGATTACCGATGTGCAGGCGGTGTCCGCCCATCAGCTCGCCATCCAAACCCGCTCGGTGGAGCAGGATATCATCGCCGTGGCGTCCGATAGTATCGACGCGGTGGTGCAGCTGGTGCATATCCATCAGGGCCGCATGGAGGATGGACAGCACTACATGCTGGAAAATCAAGGCGGCGACACGGATGCGGAGATTTTGTCCGCGTTTATCCCCCAGTATTACGGCCAGGAGCGCATGATACCGCGCGAAGTGCTGTTGCAGGCTGAGCTGGATGATATGGACGCCATGGAACAGCTTCTGCGGGAGCGACGCGGCGCGGCTGTCACCCTGCACAGTCCCCAGCGCGGCGAAAAGCGAAAGCTAGTGGAAATCGCCGTCAAGAATGCAAAAGACGTACTGCTCAAGCACCAGCAGTCCAAGCAGATCAAGTTCCGACGCACCACCATGGCCATGCAGGAGCTGATGGACGCGCTCTCCCTGCCCGCACTGCCCCGCCGCATTGAGGGCTACGATATTTCCAACACTCAGGGCGATCTGTCGGTTGGTTCCATGGTCGTGTTTGAACAGGGGATGCCCAATAAAAAACAATACCGCCATTTCCGCATCAAAACCGTGGAAGGCGCTAACGACTTTGCTTCCATGGAAGAAGTCCTCCGCCGTCGCTTCACCCATGGGCTGGAGGAACGCAAGGAGCGACAGGAAAACGGCCAACCGGTAGACGAAGGGCGTTTCTCGCGTTTCCCAGATTTGATTATGATTGACGGCGGCCCCCAGCAGCTGTTGTTTGCCCGGCGCGCTATGCTTTCCTGTGGTGTGAACCTACCGATGATCGGCCTTGCCAAGCGCAACGAGGAAATCTACCTGCCTGACCGGGAAGACCCCATCGTGCTGGATAAGCGCAGTCACGGGCTGCATCTATTGCAGCGCGTGCGTAACGAAGCCCACCGCTTTGGCATTACGCACCACCGCGCCCTGCGCGGCAAGGCCGGGCTGCAAAGCGAGCTAACGTCCATTGCCGGCATCGGCGAAAAACGCAAAGTTGCCCTGCTTAGGGCCTTTAAAAGCATATCGGCGATCTTTGCTGCCGACAAGGAAGCGTTGCTGGCTGTGGACGGCATGACCGAAGCCACCGCCCAGGCGGTTGTAGACTACAGTCACAAAAGAAAAAATCAAACCTAAGCGCCTGATTTTCCGTAAAAATCATGCTATACTGTTTATGTATCATACAATGCGTGTAAACACATGCTGAAAGGAACGCCTTTGCCAAAAGACAAGAGCGTATATGTCTGCGCCGCCTGTGGGTATCAAGCACCGCGCTGGCTTGGTCAGTGTCCCGATTGCAGCGCCTGGAACACCTTTGAGGAACAGACCTCCGTTGTCTCCGCACAGGCCGTAGGCAAGACCGCTGAAAAAGCAGCCCGCTACCGCATGCCTGTGACCGATGCGGTACTTTTGCAATCCATCGACGATGCCAAGGAAACCCGTGTATTGACCGGAAACGAGGAGCTGGACCGGGTGCTGGGCGGCGGCCTGACCGAAGGCAGCGTCACGCTGCTTGGCGGCGATCCTGGGATTGGTAAATCCACCTTACTATTGCAAGTCGCGGCGGAGCTAAGCCAAAAACAGCAGGTGCTCTATGTCAGCGGCGAGGAAAGCACGCGCCAGATCAAAATGCGCGCCAAGCGCTTGCAGGTGAAACAGAATAAGCTGTATGTGCTGGCTGAAAACGGCGTGGACAGCATTTTAGAAAAGTGCGAAATGCTCACCCCCGATGTGCTGGTGATCGACTCGATCCAAACCATGGTATCGTCCGACAGTTCTTCTGCACCGGGCAGCGTATCACAGGTGCGGCAAAGCGCTTCGGCCATCATCCGCCACGCCAAAACCACCGGCCTTTCGGTATTTCTGGTCGGCCATGTCACCAAGGACGGCTCTCTGGCCGGTCCCCGTGTACTGGAACACATGGTGGATACGGTGCTTTCGTTTGAAGGTGACCGCCAGCACGAATACCGACTGCTGCGCGCGACCAAGAACCGTTTTGGCAGCGTGAACGAGCTGGGCGTGTTTGAAATGCGGCAAACGGGGATGTTCCCAGTAGAAAACCCCAGCGAAACCCTGCTTTCACAGCGTGCACGAGGCGCCAGCGGCAGCGTGGTATTTTGCACCATGCGCGGCAGCCGCCCTATTTTGTGCGATTTGCAGGCCCTGGCATCGCATAGCTTTTACCCCATGCCCAAGCGTACCGTGGGCGGGCTGGACTCTGGCCGCATTGCCCTGTTGCTGGCCGTGATGGAAAAACGCGCTAAGAAAAAGTTATATAATCAGGATGTGTATGTCAGTGTAGCCGGTGGGCTGGAGCTGGATGACCCTGCTGCCGATTTGGCTGTGTGCATGGCCGTAGCTTCAAGTCTGGAAGGCTTTTCACTGTCACCAAAACTTTGTGTCATGGGCGAAGTTGGGCTTTGCGGCGAAGTACGCCCCATTGCCAACGCCGAGCGCCGCGTGGCCGAGTGTATGCGGCTGGGATTTACCGACATCATTTTACCCAAGCAGAACTTAAAGAATTTACCGCCAGTGAAAAACGCATCGGTCACCGGGGTCGACACCCTGATGCAGGCACTGGCGATCGTACATTAACAAGAAAGGAAGGGACGCGTTATGAGACGAAACCAATGGCTTGCTAACCTGCTCCGGCTATTAATCACAGCGGTCGGTGCCGGGCTAGGCGCCATGGTCGCCGCCGGGGTACGGCCATTTATGGAGCGGGCCTATCCGCACGTATTTGTCGGACAGGACAGCATTATCATGTTATATGTCATCCTGTGTGTTTTATTCGGACTTATCTTTTTTGCATTTTCGCACAACTTCATGCTGCGCGTGATGCGGCTGTCCGGCATTATCGAGCGGAACTGGACAAGTATGCCTACACGTCAAATTTATCTGTCGGCGATGGGGCTAATTGTCGGCCTGAGCATCGCGGCGCTTCTGCACCTGCTGGTTCAGTCTGCCGGGTCCAGCTTGCTTACGCTGTCGCTTTCGGCGATCCTCTATGTGGTGCTGGGCACCATGGGCATGCGTATCGGCTACCAGCGCTACAATGATAAACCCGTACGCCGGGGCGCAACGCAGCTTGACGCACTCAACATCATTTTAGACGATTCCGAGCCGGAGGATGATACCGTACAACCAAGCGCCATCCCCCCCAAGGTGCTGGATACCTCCGTGCTGATCGACGGACGCATACTGGACATCGCTGCCACCGGCTTTCTGGAGGGCGATTTGGTCATCGCCGAGTTTGTGCTGGACGAGCTGCGCCATATTGCCGACAGTGCCGATACCCTGAAGCGTACACGCGGGCGGCGCGGGCTGGATATTGTTAAGCAGCTGCAAACCAAACTGGGTGACCGCGTAATTATCCGCGAACGTGACAGCCACGATACCAACGAGGTCGATGTACAACTGCTGACCCTCTGCCAAACGCTGGGCGGTGTTGTGGTCACCAACGACTATAACTTAAACAAGGTTGCACGCATCTCCGGTGTCAAAGCCCTGAACATTAATGATCTGGCTAACGCGCTTAAACCGATGCTTGCCACCGGTGAAGAAATCACCGTGGAAATCGTACGCGAGGGCAAGGAAGCCGGGCAGGGCGTGGCCTATCTGGACGACGGTACGATGATTGTTGTCGATCAAGCCAGGCATCTGGTGGGCCACAGGGCCGATATTATCGTCTCCACAGTCTTGCAAACCAGCGCTGGGCGTATGATTTTCGCCGGCTTGAAACATGCTTCGAATGGAAGGGATTATTAACGTGGTTCTTTTTCAGAGTGACTATCAGGAAGGCGCAGATGCGAAAGTATTGCAAGCGCTGACGGCAACCAATTCCATGCAAACCCCCGGCTATGGTGACGATGCACTGACCCGCGATGTGAAAGTACAAATTCGTACGCTGTGCGAAGCCCCGCAAGCGGATGTACATTTCTTTGTCGGCGGTACGCAGGCAAACCTGACCATTATTTCTGCTGCGCTTCGGCCGTTTGAGGGCGTGATCAGCTCCGATCTTGGGCATATTCACACCCACGAAACCGGCGCTGTGGAAGCCACCGGCCATAAAGTGCTCACACTGCCAAGCGTGCAAGGCAAAATCACCGCCCGGCAGATACGCGATGCCTATCAGGCGCATATCAACGATGTAACCCACGAACACATTGTGCGCCCCGCGATGGTGTACTTAAGCCATCCCACAGAGCTTGGCACCCTGTACACCCGCGCCGAGCTTGATGCCATCGCCCAGACAGCCCAAGACTGCGGGCTGAAGCTGTTTATCGACGGTGCCCGGCTGGCCTACGGCCTGGCCGCACAACCGGAGGTCGATCTCCCCTATCTGGCCAGCATTTGTGATGCGTTCACCATCGGCGGCACCAAATGCGGCACATTGTTTGGGGAAGTAGCGGTGCTGAAAAACAGCACGGACTGGCCGTATTTCCGCTACAACATTAAGCAGCGGGGTGCGTTGCTGGCCAAAGGACGGCTGCTGGCGGTGCAGTTTCAGGCACTCATGTCGGATGG
Organism: Candidatus Limiplasma sp.; assembly: GCA_963678055.1. Taxonomy (GTDB): domain Bacteria; phylum Bacillota; class Clostridia; order Christensenellales; family Aristaeellaceae; genus CAXXOK01. The sequence continues at coordinate 890,450 of OY782679.1, read as the reverse complement.
TCACTACGTTTCCTTAGGCAAAAAAGCCAACCAGCAGGCGCAGACCATCAAGCTTGCGCTGCTGGAAAAGGGCTATACGCTGCTGGCCGACACCAAAACCAACCAGATTTTCCCCATCCTGCCAAACGATGCGCTGCAAGCCCTGCAAAAAAGCTTTAGCTTTGCATTTTGGGAGGCCGTTGACGACACACACACCGCCGTGCGCATCTGCATCGGCGCGACCACAGCAGCGGATACGGTTGCTGCTTTGCTGGCCGCTGTGGAAGCCTTATAAACACTTATCTCTGCGCACTTGCGCAATATGCCGAAAAATGTGCAGTTTATTCACAAATAATTGGGATATGTTTTCATTTTCACCTTGACAATGTAATAATTTTGTAATATTATCAGGCTGAGATATTATCTATAGGAAACATAGCACAAATAGAGACCTGAAATCATACGGAAACGGGGAGACACCAGCATGAAAACAATAATGCGCAACAACAAGATACTTCGCAGAAGCGTATCGCTTTTGCTCATGGTGAGCTTGTTGATCGCCCTTCTGCCGACGGCCGCTTCCGCCGCAACCACGTCCGGTGCATACGGTACCGTCAGGGTAACGACCAAGAACGTGGTCATTCGTACCAGCCCCGCAGGCTCCAGGACCGGGTATTTCGCCCAGCCGGGAGACTATCCGATGATTGGTCCGTCCGTCGTCAAAGACGGCGTAACCTGGTATAACATACGCTCTAGCAGAACCTCCGGCTATGTGCACGGCGGGTATGCGACCGCTGACTTTGACAGCGCCGGCATGCCGTCCACCACGAAAAAGTATGCAAAACTCACTGTTGCAACCGATATTTATAAGGGCAGCGGTACATCCAACCCCGAATCCGGCACCAAGGTAACCCTTGGCATCGGCACGGTGCTGCAGCTGGTAACCGGCACCTCCTACAACGCGACCAAAAGTGGCGTATCCAAAAAATACATCAACGTATATTACCAAAATATTGTATACCACACCCTGTATAACGCAGCGTTTGAAGATGCTGTTTTAACCACGGATGAACTCAACACCTACATTGAAGATATTCTGTGGAAAGCCTCAAACACCGGCAAAAGTGCTGAGCTGTATAACAAAGGCGATATTTTGACCCATGCTGTGCAGGCGGGACTTTCGCTACTGGGCTACTATAAGGACAAGATGGACGGTAGCTACGGCCCCATTACCTATGGTGCCGTCAAAGCGTTCCAGAGTGCCAATAGCTTAAGCAAAACCGGCGTTGCCAACGAAGCTACGCTCAATAAGCTCTTCCCTCTGTCCACGGCAAGGCTTGCGTATATTCGCGCCAACCCGGGTCAGACTGATCCCTCTAGCGGAAGCGGCGATGTTGTTAGAGAAAACACCATTAAAACCACGGTGAAGAACCTGCGTATCCGCAAGTCCTACTCCACCAGCTCTGCCTATCTGGGCATGATCACATTACCCAATACACTGCTTGAGTACACCCGCAAACAGCTCAACGGCAGCGTCACCTGGTATTACATTAAGTATCACGGCACCTACGGCTGGGTTATGGGCACCTATGTTACGGATTTGTCCTCTTCCGGCGGTGGCACGACCCCCTCCCCCACGCCTACGATTACCGATTACGGTACGGTGACCATCACCAAGAAGTGGACCCACATCCGTAAATCCCCCGCAGGCGCGCAGTCCGGCTATCACCTCAATACCGGCGATGTCGCCACGATGATCGGACCGGCACAGGAACAGGACAACTACACCTGGTATAACATCCGTACCGAGAGCGGCCGTACCGGCTGGGTGCGCAGCGACTGCGCCGATGCCGATTTCGGCAGTGCAGGTATGCCCGACACCGATGCCAGGTATGTGCAGTTTGTTAAAGACAATATGACCATCACCAAAGGCGATAAGCCGTCCAACAAATCCGGTTCGCCGGTCACCCTTGCTAAAAATACCGTATTGCAGCTTGTGAGCACGAGCTCGTATTCCGAAGGCGGCAACGACTACATCAACGTGTATTACAATAACGGCGATGTGTATCACACAGCCTATTCCTCCGATCTGAAGTCGGGGCTAATGACCACAGACGCACTGAACCGCTATATCATTAACACCATCTGGCCGTCCGGGCTGCCCAGCGGCCAGCAGGCCGGGGAGACCCTCGGCGGCTCCACCACCATCCGTACCAGCAACGTGTATGTGCACGCCATTCAGGCCGCACTCTACCAGCTGGAGCTGTACACCGATACGATTGACGGCATTTACGGTTCCAAGACAGCAGATGCCGTGAAAGCCTACAAAACCAAGTTCGGCGTATCGCCGATTACCGAAACCGTAAGCGCCGCCGACAGCATTGACCTGTTCGCCGCCGGTATGGCTGCACTGCAAGCCAAGCGCAGCGGCAGCGGTTCAGGCGATGTTCCCAGCGTTGGCGACTTTGGCACCTTCACGAAGGTGAAAAAAGGCTCCTGGGCTGAGATTGACGGCGGCAGTCGGTCCCTGTTCCCCAAAGCCAGCATGGCGACGGTCATGGCCGTGAACGATTCCCAGCACAGGGTGTTCCGTGTCTGGCGCTGGTCGGGCAGTAACCATGCCGACGTTGTTCCCTTCGATGCCACTGATACCGCTGTGTTCACCTCCATTCTGGGCATGACATATGATCCTGATCCGCCCACTTCCAGTGAACTTGCCTTAATCAAGGCCTCCGGCACAGAGGATTATCCCCGGTATACCTGGCCGAAAATCCGCTGGAATGACACGAGTTACTATCACAACACCAACGATGCTAAAATCCCCGTATGGGTCAACCTCAACGGCACAGTATACTGCGCCAGCATCTACATTGTGCCCCATGGCTTCGATGGTACGTCAAGCTTTTCCAGGTCCACCCGCAACGGGCAGTACTACTACAAGCTCAATAACATGTACGGCATGATCTGTATGCACTTCTACGGCAGCTTAACGCATGGTTCCAAAGAAGTAAGTCCCACCCACATGTCCAACATCAACGAAGCCTACAATAAAGCGCCCGGCTACTTCGGTGCCAGCAAAGTGCAGTAAGCAAAACAATCCATTCACCCCGTGCCGCATTTCGCGGCGCGGGGTTTTTTCTATCGATGTGAAAGTCCTGATTTTTGAGCAAATAAAACCCCCTCACAGCTTCTGCGAGGGGGCTTGCGTAATGATAGATTAGAGCTCGAAGCGGTCGAGTACCTTTTTAGCCACGCGCACCCGCGACATGCGGTTGTCCATGGCTTCTTTTTCAAGTACGCGGTGGGCTTCTTCCTCAGTGATGCGCATGTGCTCAATGAGCAGGCACTTGGCGCGATCGATGACCTTGAGTTCCTCATAACGGGTTTGCAGGCGTGCGGTTTGCTCCTTGCACATTAACAGCCGATTGCGGCAGGAAATGCCCACCTTGACGATCTGCTCAAATAACAGCAGGTTCACGGGCTTGGTCACGATCAGAACCCCGGCCTCGATGGCCGTATCGGCAATCATGGGCGCAATCTCGGTTTTCACCAGCAGTACGACCGCCGCGGTGGTATTGCGTGCTAGGTCAACTGCTAAATCCAAGCCTGATTCATCCTGCAGGGGCATATTGATGAGTGCAAGGGAGAAATCATCCCCGGTGGCTTTACGGCGTGCCTGTCCGGCCCCGGTAGCCACGACAATATCGCCGACAGAAACAGAACTGATCCATTCCATCAGTTTTTCCTGCCCCTTTGCAGCTACCAGCAAATTACGCCCTTGCGTCAACGTTGTGCTCTCCTGTTTCGTGAGGGTAGAAAGGGTATATCAAACAAATGCGTTGCCGGGGCTGCGCCTTGCAGAAAGTCCTCATCCGGCAGCGTAGCTAAGAGGAAATGTGTCTTGTTAAAAGCTTGCAAACTGATCTTCAAACAATCGGGTTTTATCCTGCTGGTCTTTGCCGACCATGTCCTTGGCCCGAACCAGGAATGCCGCTACCACGCTATCCGGCAGTGCACGCTTGATAAACGCGCTGCTTTCCGCTGCCGCTATCGCCTCGCCGAGGGATTCGGGCAGTTTTTTAACGTTTGCCCAATCGCCCGATATGGCCTCCGGCAGTTCTTCCTTGTGGTCGATGCCTTCCAGCGCCGCAGAAATCAGCAATGCATAAGCCAGATAGGCGTTGGCCTGGCTGTCAGCGCTTGCAATTTGCATTTTTGCAAACTGGTGCTGGGGTAACGGAACCCGCACAGCATTTCTCAGCCGCTGATGCGACCAGCAGACCCGGTTGGTGGTCTCGCCGTCGGTCAGCCTGTCGTAGCTGTTGGGAATGGGGTTTAAGAACAAGGTCATCTCCGGCAGGCGGTTGAGTACGCCCGCAATCGCCGCCTTGGCTTCGGGCAGCATCTGCCCGTCATCCATGCGGAACAGATTGGTGCGATCTTTAAACAGGGCGAAGTTAACCTTGAAGGCATTGCCGTACTCGCCGGGTAAAGGCTTGGGCATAAACGACGCGGCCAGCCCGTAGCGCGTGGCAACAGTCCGTACCACATTGTGGAACGCCACCAGATGATCGGCTCCGGTAACCGGGTCAGCCCGGTGAAAATCAATCTCGTTTTGGCCGGGGCCACGCTCGTGATGGCTGATCTCCGGTCGGATGTTCATGGATAACAGCGTCAGGCAGATTTCCCGGCGCACATCCTCCCCGCGATCCAGCGGCGCGACATCCAGATAGCTGCCCCTGTCCTGCGGTTTTTTCGTAATGTGTCCCTGTTCATCGGCCTCAAAGAGATAAAACTCACACTCCGCACCCACACGGATAGAAATCCCGCGGTCGGCTGCCATTGCTTCGGCATTGCGCAGTATACCACGGGTATCATTTTCGTAGGGTGTGCCGTCAGCACGGGTCACATCGCAAATCAAGCGGCACACACGCCCCGCCTGTGGCCGCCACGGCAGAATGCACAGCGTATCCGGGTCGGGCCTAAGTAGCAAACTGCCTTCCCCGGCCGCGTGAAACCCTTCCACAGCAGATGCTTCAAACGGGATGCCCTGCTCGAAGGCTTCTTCCAGCAGATCCGGCTGGATGGCGATATTTTTCAGTTTCCCGAACAAATCAGGAAACGCCAAGCGTACAAACTTGACATCGTTTTCCTCTAAAAAGTTCATTACCTCTTGCGCAAGCATTGGATTCCTCCCGCCCGTTCATACAGGCCCGATCGCCGCCATACGGCAATCCTTCAGGCCATGATTAAAATCATCAGTCTTTCAGTTCAAGCAACTTTTGTTTGAGCTGGGATTCCAGCACCACAAGCTGCTTTTCGGCATCAATGCGCTGCTGACGGCCTTCCCTCTGCACGGTCATCACTTCGGTGATGGTGTCGATCAGATCCTGGTTGGTTTTAGCCAGGGTGCTGACATCAATAATGCCGCGTTCGGCCTCTTTGGCCGTTTCGATGGTGCCCATCTTGAGCATCTCGGCATTCTTTTTCAGCAGTTCGTTGGTCATGTTGGTGACAGCCGTTTGCGCTTTAAGCGCCTGCTGGCTGCGAGCCAGCCCCAGTGCGATCACAATCTGGCTCTTCCACAGCGGCAGGGTGTTGCTCAGCGTGGATTGGATACGCTCCACAAGCAGGCTGTCGTTGTTTTGCAGCAGCCGAATTTGCGGGGCCATTTGCAAGGCCACGGTACGGGTCAACTTCAAATCATGCAGTTTCTTTTCAAAGCGATCACAGGCGGTGGCCAGGTCGTTTACGCGCTGGGCGTCCATGGTGTCGCCGCTGGCAGTGGCTTGCTCGCTGAGTTCTTTGAGCGCGCCTTGGCGTACTTCTTTGAGCTTCTTCTCACCCGCTGCAATGAGCATGGTCAAGTCCTTGAAGTACTGCGTGTTTTTATCATAAAGGTGGTTAAGCATGCTGATGTCCTTAAGCAGCGTGACCTGGTTTTCTTCCAGTGTACGCGCTACGACGTCCACATTCACGTCCACCTTCTCATAGCGGTTTTTAATCTCTTCAAAATTCTTGCGGGCATCCCAGAACCAGCCGCGGATGCCGGAGGGGCGATCCGCCTCGGTGGAAAAGCCTTTGATTTCGGAAATCAGCTTAAGCAGCATTTCGCCGGTTTCACCGGTTTGGTCCGTGCGTACAGCCTGCAACGCGCCGTCGGAAAACTCCGCGACCTTTTTTTGCTCGCTTGCGCCGTACAGCAGCACATGCTCAGGATTTTCGATATCGATTTTCTTGGCCAGTTCCTCAATGGTCTGCATTTCGTTTTCATTGAGCATGGACGTATCCAGCGCATCGAGCGCTTTCTCGGCCACTTTGGCGGCTTTTGCGGTCGGCGCGGTCGCTTTCACCTTTTCAAGCGCGGCTACCGCTTCTTCCAAATCGGCCTTGTCCTTGGCCATGGAGCGATCGTCCAGTGAGAGTTCCGGTATATCCGTGGCTTTCGCCTTTGCATTATCGTCTGCCATAAAGAAGTCCTCCTTATTATGGTGGTTTAATATTCAATCTGCCGGGCCTGTGCCGCGCTGCCCGCAGCACTCGTCTGCTGGGTCTGCTTGGCTGGCTCGGTCTGCTTTGTTTGCTTGGGTGCGGCCTTGCGCTCCTTGGTATCGATGGCTTTATTGATTTCCGCTGCACGCCGGGCCTGGTCGGCTGCGATTTGCAGTTCGGTCTCTGTCAGCCCGTCGCGCTTTAGCATTTGCTCCAGCACGTCGATATCGGTGGTAATGTCCAGCACGTCATCCTGATACAGTTTGGACAGCAGCTTCTGGCAGCCTTTGATTACAGTGCCAAGTGCCGCTACAATGCGTTGACGCGCCTGTTCCATTTCACTACCGAACGCCCCCCGCTCGCTGATGACGCGATAGGTGGATACGATTTTGAGCGTTGTCGGCAGGTAGTAGTCCATGAACTTGCGAATCTGCGGGGCTTTGTCCGGCTTGTCATGCACGGTACGGAAAATCTCCCCGCAGAGGATTTCCAGCTGGTTGAGCTGCTTGGTTAATAGTTCGTCAGGAATCAGCCGGTTCTCCGCACGAATTTGCAGTATGGTTTTGCGGCCCTTTGCGAGAATTGCATCCACTTCGGGGTTGCCTGTTTTTTCTACAGGAACCGCAGGGGCAGGCTTTTCTTCCTTAACCGTTTCCACGGGCTTGGCAGCGCGTGCCCTGCGCTCGACACTCTGGTTATTGTTGGGTTTCAAGTCCAGCCCCGACGCCATATTCTTGACGATCGAGCTAACCAGCCCCGCTATAATAAGCCCGCCGAACAGGCCACCGAAGCCAAAACGCCCTGCAAATATAAAATACAGCAGAAAGGTAATGCCAAAGGCCGTATTCCCGGCTTTTTTCGCTCTTTGACGCTGCGCTTTTCTGGATTGATTGCTCATGTTTGCTCCCTTGAAGTTCCTTGCGTTGCTTGGTTTTCTTATCTTCCAGAGTATAGCATATTCCGCCATGCAAGAAAAGACAAAACGCTTCAAATCTACTGAGGAGAGGATGAACACAACATTAGAATGTTCTGTGACCGCATTTTTACAATTCTGCCAAGCGCAATTCACGCCTAGCATACAGGCATTATCGCCTACTTCGCCTACGGGTATGGGGCGATGCACCGCGTTGACAATCCCCCTATGTTGTCTTATGATAAACACCGAGTGACAATCGCGTCTACTATAGAAAGGGAGGCGGAAACATGGCTTCGGTCACCGTCAAAGACGAACTCTGCAAGGGCTGCGGGCTATGCGTAGAAACGTGCCCGAAAAAGATTATGGTTATCAGCACCACGCAGATCAATCCGAAAGGATATCATACCGCGCAGTGTACCCAGCCTGCGGCGTGCATCGGCTGTGCTTTTTGTGCCACCATGTGCCCCGAGGTTGCCATTCGCGTGGAGAAATGATCACGGCGTAAGCCGGGAAGGAACAAACGCATGAAGAAACTCATGAAAGGCAACGAAGCGATCGCCGAAGCGGCCGTACAAGCCGGCTGCAAGTTTTTTTTCGGCTATCCCATCACGCCACAGAATGAAATCCCAGAATATATGTCCCGCCGCATGCCACAGGTTGACGGCTGCTTTTTACAGGCCGAAAGCGAAGTGGCGGCCATCAACATGGTATATGGCGCAGGCGGCGCGGGCGCGCGGGTGATGACCTCATCCTCAAGCCCCGGCATCAGCCTGAAACAGGAAGGCATCAGTTATTTAACAGGCGCGGAAGTGCCCTGCGTGATTGTAAACATCATGCGCGGCGGCCCAGGCCTTGGCGGCATTCAGCCCGCCCAGAGCGACTACTACCAGGCCACGCGCGGCGGCGGCCACGGCGACTATCGTACCTGTGTACTGGCACCGGCCAGCGTGCAGGAAGCCGTCGATTTAACCCAGGCCGCGTTTGATATCGCCGACCGCTATCGCAACCCTGTCATGGTGCTTGGCGACGGCATGATCGGGCAGATGATGGAACCTGTCGATATGGACAAGCCCTATCGCCCGGCGACCGATCTGGCGGACAAAACCTGGGCGGCCGACGGTCACGTCCCCACGCCTGACAGGCCGCGCAGCCTGATCAACAGTTTGTACATCGACCCCAAGGTGCTGGAACGGCATTGCCAGCGTTTGGAGAGTAAATATAGGATGATTGCCGAAAACGAATGCCGCTGGCAGGAAGAAATGCTTGCCAATGCCGAGGTCGTGGTTATCGCCTACGGCACAACCAGCCGCATCGTGCGCAGTGCCATCCGCCAGTGCCGGGAAGCCGGTATTCGCGTGGGCATGCTGCGCCCCATTACCCTGTGGCCCTTCCCCACCGAGGCCATCCGTAAAACCCTGCCGACCGCCAAGCACTACTTAGTAGTAGAAATGAGCACAGGCCAGATGGTGGATGATGTTCGCCTGGCCGTAGAAGGCGCGAAGCCCGTACATTTTTATGGCCGGACCGGCGGCATGGTGCCCACCGTTGCCGATATTGTAACCGAAATCCAGAAATATGCATCGCCACACCCCAAAACGCTGGCGGAGCTTGCACTGGAAAACGCCATTGATGAAAAACTGCAGTCCGTGACCGATGCTGTGGACCATATTCTGCAGCGTACCCGCCAAAAACACAAAATACCTCAAACTGCTAAACAACCCAACCAAGACGCCTGATCAGAGGAGGTCAGAACGATGTTTGATGAACATGCATTTGATGAAATCGAAGCGAAATTCAAAGAAACCCTGGACAATATGAAAAAGAAACTTAAGGACGCCAGCGGCCGCTACGATGCAGCGTCTTCCCATGAGATGGAAAAGAAAATTAAAGATACCGCCGAAAAGATGGCTGACAAAATCCGGGAAACCGCGCTGAAACTGGAGCGCAAGCTTGAAAAAGCTGGCATGAAGCCGGATTCCCCGGAACTGGAAGAAATTGAAGACGATCTGAACATGGCCGCCGAAGAAATGGACCATGCGTTTGAGTCCGCTTCCAATGCCATGGACCAGGCTGCGGAAGCAGCCGCCCAGTCCGTTGATGAGGCAGCCGAAGACCACGCCAGCAAACTGGAAGAAAAAATGAAAGCCGCCGGCAAAAAGCTGGAGGATATCAATTTGGATGACGTAGAAGACAAGCTGAAATCCGCTGCCAAGGCGGTGGAAGGCAAGCTGAACGAAGCCGGTAAAAAGCTGGACGAGCTTCTAAACGACCCCAAAAACAAGGAAAAGATTGAAGACGCCGGACAGCAGGTTAACACGTTTTTCAATAAAGCCGGAGATTCGATTGCCTCGGGCATCGATACTTTCATGAAATCCGTAACCAGCGCGGCAGAGACCTTCAAAAAGGAATGGGAAGCATCGAAAAAGAAGGCTGATGATCATCAAAACGAGGGGGACGAATAATTTTGGCCGTCGTATTTGATAAAACCTGCATGCTGACCGATCAGCCCATGCACTACTGCCCCGGCTGCACCCACGGCATTATCCACCGGCTGGTTGCCGAGGCGATGGATGAACTTGGCATCGGTAAAACGGCCATCGGCGTTGCGCCGGTTGGCTGCGCGGTGTTTGCGTATGATTATTTTGACTGCGATATGATGGAAGCCCCCCACGGGCGCGCGCCTGCCGTTGCTACAGGCATCAAACGCGTTTGCCCGGACAAGTGCGTATTTACCTACCAGGGCGACGGCGACCTGGCCTCCATCGGCGCGGCCGAGATTGTACACGCGGCAACACGCGGCGAGAAAATCACTGCGATATTCGTCAACAATGCAATCTACGGCATGACGGGCGGCCAAATGGCCCCCACCACCCTGCCCGGTCAGGTGACCACCACCAGCCCCTACGGACGTGATGTGGACCACTGCGGCTATCCCGTGCCCATGAGCGAAATGCTCGCAACGCTAGCCGGAAGCGCGTATATTGAGCGCGTCAGCGTCCACGATGTAAAGCATATCAAAGCCGCAAAAGCCGCTATTCAAAAAGCCTTTGAAGCTCAAATGGCCGGCAAGGGCTTTACGATGATCGAAGTACTGTCTACCTGCCCCACCAACTGGGGCCTGTCCCCGGTGGAAGCGCTGCAGTGGCTGAAAGACAACATGATTCCCGCCTACCCGCTGGGCGTGTTCAAGGAGGCGGACCGCTAATGGAAAAGCAGTTTATTATTGCAGGCTTTGGCGGCCAGGGCGTACTGCTGATCGGCCAGCTTGTTGCTAAAACCGCCATGGCCGAAGGCCGGGAAGTCAGCTGGATGCCAAGCTACGGCCCTGAAATGCGCGGCGGCGAAGCCAACTGCGCCGTGGTCATCAGCACCGAAGCCATCGGCTCTCCCCTGGTGAGCGAGCCGGATGTTCTGGTCGCGATGAACAAGCCCAGCCTGCGCAAGTTTATGCCCAGACTCAAGCCCGACGGTCTGCTGCTGTATAACTCCTCCCTGATCGAGGATCCGGACCTGCGCGACGATGTCCGTGTGGTCGCGGTGCCGTGCAACACCATTGCCGATTCGCTGGAGACCCCGCGCGTTGCCAACATGGTCATGCTGGGTGCATTGCAGGCGGCCTCAAGGCTGTTTTCCACCCAAAGCCTGCTCGATGTCCTGTCGTCATGGCTCGGCGAAAAGAAGGCCCATCTGCTGGATGTCAACAAACAGGCACTGGGCATGGGCAAAGCGCTGGTGAAATAGTAATAAACAGTAAAAACCCGCCAAATGGCGGGTTTTTTGTTATGTTCTAGCGGTTGCGCAGGGCTACAGCACACTGCGGCCCAGCAGATGCGCCCCCACCAGCCCGCTGATCGGGAACAGCGCAGGCGGTACAATATAGTCTTCAATCTGGGTAAGCACGGCGGGCGACTGCACATAGCCATTGAGCAGTTTTTGGATCTCTACCTGAATCATTGGGTACAGCACCTTGCGCTGCATCACCCCGCCGCCCAGAATAATGCGCTGCGGGCTGAGCAGCAATATCAGGTTTACGCACATCTGCGCTAGGTAATAGGCCTCGATGGCGAATGTCGGGTGGTCGTCCGGCAATGCTTTGGCATCGCCCTGCACACGCGCAGTAATCGCCGGGCCGGCTGCCAGCCCTTCCAGACAGCCATCGTGGTAGGGACATACGCCTTTGGGGTTGGGGTCGTCCGGGTGCGGGCGCAAAAGGATGTGCCCAATTTCCGGATGCAGCAGCCCGTGCACCAGATTGCCGCCGGATAGCACCCCGCCGCCGATGCCCGTGCCGATGGTGATATACACCGCGTCGGTCATGCCCTTGGCCGCGCCAAGCTGTGCCTCCGCCAGCGCCGCAGCGTTTACATCGGTATCAAACGCACAGGGAACCTGCAAGGCACCGGACAGTGCGTTTAGCAAATTATAGTTTTGCCATTTCACTTTCGGGGTGGATGTTATACTGCCGTAGGCCGCGCTATCAGGATGTAAATCTACCGGGCCAAACGACGCAATCCCCAGTGCGTCCACGCGGTTTTCTGTAAAGAAAGCAATGATACGTGGAACCGTTTCCTCCGGGGACACCGTAGGCAGCGACTGCTGCCGTATTTTGTTCCCCTGTTCGTCGAAGATTCCAAGCACCATCTTGGTTCCGCCGGCTTCCAGTGCACCAATCCTATGCATATCAGCCCACTCCCCATCAATTTGTGGATTTATCATAGCAAAATTACCCCGGAAAAACAACTTGACGAAAGCAGACTAAGTACCGTACAATAACCGCAGATAACAAGGATGTTTGCGTCGATCAGAAATGCTCTGCGGTTTGATCGGCTGTTTGTCTTGGAACTCTGCGAAAGGAAGCGTATGTCGTTTTCCTCCGACTGTAAGGAAGAGCTTTGCCGCGTACCGTGCGATAAACCCTGCTGCCGTTTGGCCGAATTAACCGCACTGTACCTGTGCCTGGGCTCGATGTCCATCCTGGGGCAAGGCCGGCTGAGCGTGCGGTTTTCCGTAGAAAGCGCGGCCATTGCCCGGCGCATTTACCGCTTTGTACAGGATGAAATGGGTATCGCAGCACAGCTGCAGTACATTACCCACGCACGCTTTGGTGGCACACGGGAATATGTACTAACCATCGGCCCCAAAGAAGCGCCGGCACTATTGCAGCGCCTGGGTATGATGTCCGGCGGAGACGCGCCGATGCTCCTGTCCACCATTCCAAACGTCCGGTTAACCAAAGCCTGCGACCGCCACGCTTTTTTACGCGGCGCCATCTTGGGCTGCGGCACGCTGGTTAACCCCGAACATGCTTATCATCTGGAGTTTATGGTCAAGGATCAAAAACTTCGCCAGAGCATACTCAAATGCTTAAAACACCTTGAAGTTCCCGTGAAGCAAACAACGCGGCGCGGTACACTAAGCCTGTATGTAAAACAAAGTGACCATATTTTGACTATACTCACGGCAACCGGTGCCCATCAGGCGGTAACAACCCTGGAAAGCACACTGGTTAAGCGCCAGGTGCTGGGCAATGTCAACCGCGCCATGAACTGCGACTACGCTAACCTGCAAAAGCAGATGAACGCAGGCGCTAAACAGGTGGAACTCATCGAAACCCTACTACGTTCGGATTCCTTTGCTGCGCTGCCCATGGGCCTTCAGGAGATTGCCAGGGCACGGGTGCAGGCCCCTGACCTGAGCCTGACGGAGCTTGGCCAGCGCATGAATCCGCCCATTTCCAAAAGCGGCGTAAATAACCGCATGCGGCGTTTGATGCGCATTGCGCAGGAAGCCGCAGGCGACACTGAATAACAGATAAGGAGGGATTGATATATGATTCGGACACCGATCGATCTCGGACCGTTATTGCCTTTTACCCGGGTACTGGCGGCACGGCTTGCAACCATCGGCGGGCACTTCCAGTGCAGTCTGACACTGGAGCAAGAAGGCCTGGCCGTTAATTTGAAGAGCATGCTGGGTATGCTGTCGCAAACCATGAAACCAGCGCCGGACATCACACTTGTAGCTAGCGGCGCGGATGAAAAGGAAGCCACCCAGGCCATACTGGATGCCATTGCAGACTACCGCAGCAGCGAAACCGCCTAAGCGTCCATCAACACGGATAACCGCATAGTAAGGCTGTTTTCAGCTTGCACGCCTGCCTCGCCCTGAAAGCCCGGCAGGTTTATCCGCGCACGGCGGGGCGTGCTAAACCAGTTGCTTAATCCCATGCAAAACGCTATGATAGGAACAAGCTTTTTTCAAAGGAGGCGCACCAATGCTCTGCCACAATTCCCACTCAGAAACATACCGGGAACCCGTGGGGGCCATTCCCTGCGGCAACCAGATAACGCTGCGCTTTTTTTGCGATGAGGGATATGACATAACCCTGCGCACCTGGGATGGCTCCGAGCAGCTCACCCCCATGACCAGCGCTGATGGTACTCTGTTTGAGGCCACCGTTTCCGTACCGGCGTCGCCGATGCTGTTTTGGTACGATTTTATTCTCCATACCCCGCAGGGCGACCTGCGCTACGGAAACCAAAACGATGGTCTAGGCGGCGAGGGGCAGCTGGTATACGATACCCTGCACGCCTTTCAGATTACCGTATATGACCCGGCCTATGAAACGCCTGCCTATCTGCGGGAGGGTATAATGTACCAGGTGTTCCCCGACCGCTTTTACAAGGGAAGCCAAGCCCCTTCACACAAGCAGCAGGAGAAGATCGCCGCAGCCCACCCCGAAGCGAGTTTCCATAAGCAATGGAACGAACCGCCGACGCTGGATATTGATCCGGACAACGGCGACAACCGCGCATTGGATTTTTTCGGCGGTACGCTAAAAGGCATTACAGAAAAACTAACCTATCTGCAAGATCTGGGCGTGACGGTGCTGTACCTAAACCCCATCGTGCAGGCGCGCACCAATCACCGCTACGATACGGGCGACTACCACAAAGTTGACCCTATTCTAGGCCGGAAGCGCGATTTTCGCGCGCTTTGCCAGGCAGCCAACGCTATGGGCATGCACGTTATTCTGGACGGGGTTTTCAGCCATACAGGCGCTGACAGCGTATATTTTAACCGCTATGGCCGCTACCCCGGCAAAGGCGCATACCAAAGCCAGCAATCCCCCTATTCCAGCTGGTACAGCTTTGACCAGTTCCCGGACCACTACCATGCCTGGTGGGGCTTTTATACCCTGCCGGCAGTGGAGAAAAACCAGCCCGACTACCAACACTTTCTGCTCAACCAAACAGACGGCGTGCTGCCCTATTGGATGCAGCGCGGAGCCAGCGGCTGGCGGCTGGATGTAGCCGATGAACTGCCCGTACGCCTTTTGCAGAAAATGCGCTACTCCGTCAAGCAGGCCGACCCGGATGGCGCGTTAATCGGCGAGGTATGGGAAGACGCCAGCAATAAAATCAGCTACAACGAACCGCGTTCCTATTGCCTAGGCGATACGCTGGACAGCGTGATGAACTATCCTCTGCGCCGCGCCGTGATTGACTTTTTCACAGGCAAAGCAACGGCATACGAACTGGCACGGCTGATTTTGCACCAGCGCGAAGTCTACCCCACGCCGTTTTATTACAGTGTAATGAATTTACTGGCAAGCCACGACCGCGTTCGCGCGTTGAACGCATTTGCCGGGTACGATACCCCCGGCATATTACAAATGCCCCGTGAGGAGGCCATGCTGGTGCGCCTGACCGCGCCGCAGCAGACGCTGGCCAAAGCAAGGGTCTTGGAAGCGCTGAAGCTTTTGTGCACACTGCCAGGCATCCCCTGCGTGTACTACGGCGACGAGATCGGCATGCAGGGCATGGCCGACCCGTGGAACCGCGCTCCCATGGCCTGGGACGATGCGGATGATGCGCTCCGGGATGCTATCAAAGCCATCCTCCTGCACCGCAGGCAAACCCCAGCTTTGCAAACGGGTTTCCTGGACGTAGAGGCAACGAATGACGATACCCTCGTTATCCGCCGCAGCACAAGGGACGGGCTTGATGTATTTGGAAAGGCGATGGACGCGCCCGCCGCTACCGTCACCATCACGCGCAACTTGCCGCAAGCAGCCGGGGAGGATCGAGCATGAAGTTTAGCTCCCTGCAACTGAAAAACTTTCGCAACTATCAAACACTGAACTTTACCCCGTGCGATGGCATCACCGTGCTATACGGTGCCAACGGTTCGGGTAAAACCAATCTACTGGAATCTATGCATCTGCTATCCATCGGCCGCAGCCACCGTACGGCCGTCGACCGCGAGATGATCGCCCAGGGCGAGGATGTGGCGTTTGTCCGCGCACATACCCGGCGGCTGGACGGCAAACACGATCTGGAAGTGCGTCTGTACCCGCTGGAAAAACCGCAAAAGCGCGTGCTAATTCAGGGCAAACCCGCCGAGCGCATTACCGATATGATGGGGCACGCCACCACCGTGATGTTTGCCCCGGAAGACCTGCGCATTGTGCGCGATGGCCCAGCGGTACGCCGCCGCTTTGTCGATATGCAGTTATCACAAATCCGCCCCAGCTACTTAAAAGCGCTGCGGCAGTATTTGAGCGCACTCGAAAAGCGTAACGCGCTGCTGAAATCCAATAAAATCAAACCCTCCGCCGATTTCGGCCGCCAGTTGGATGCCTGGGACGAGCAACTGGCCGGTGCGGCGGTGTATGTGGTGGAACCGCGCAAATGGTTCCTGTCGGAGCTTTCCCAGCATGCGGCAACGCAGTACCGGGCCATTGCGGAAGACACCAACGAGGTGTTTTCCCTGCGTTACTCCGGTCCTCTGGCGACCACCGATACGCCGTACCGCGATATGCTGGCGGCCCTGAAACGCACTCGCGCCGAGGATGAAAAACGCATGTTTACCTCGTTCGGCCCGCATCGGGATGATCTGGCCCTGATGCTTTCCGGCAAAGATCTGCGTGCCTATGGCAGCCAGGGACAGGTGCGCTCCGCCGTACTGAGCATGAAGCTTGGGGAACTGGCACTAATCGAAAATGAAATGGGCGAGCTGCCTACATTGCTGCTCGACGATGTATTCTCCGAGCTGGACTTAAAGCGCCGCAACGCGCTCTTGCAATCAACACAGGGCGTACAAACCTTTATCACCTGCACGGATAAATCCGATGTGGCCGGGGCCAAAGCCGATGCATTTTACCGCGTAACAACAGATTCAGACGGCAAAGCGCAGCTGACAACAGATAAGTAGCGGCCACAAAGTGGCCGCTATTACCTATTTCAGGGTTTGTTAATCCAGTTCTCCGTATTCGATAACCGCGTCCGCATCGTAGCGTTTGCCCAGCACATGACTGGCTTTACGGTTTGCCACAGAATCAAACACAATCGAAAAATCATAATCCGGCGGGTAGAGTTCCGCTGCCGACACACGCAGCTGCACGCGCGTGTGTTTTATTTTGCGCTTCTCCCCCTTAACCTGCACTATCACATCGCCGTTATCGTCCGCGGGCCGGTACACGATGCCCGTTTCCTTCTCCGACAGCACCAATACGCTGTCACCCATGGTGAACTTCGTAAATTTCTGTTTAACCTGCGGGCCTTGGCGAGTCAGGCGGCTTTTGGGTGCTTGCATAGCGGGCGTTTCGGCTTTGGCGGTTTCTTCACCATCGTACACGGCGCGATGCGCTCGGGAAAGCATCTGTTCATGCAACCCCAGTCGCTGTGCAATCTGCAAGGCGCAGCTTTCGCCGGTCTTGCCCATTTCCAACTTATACAAAGGTGCCAGGGTTTGGGCATCGAACGCCATACGCGCACGCAGGATAGATGCGGCCGATTTGGCGTAGGTTTTAATCTGCGGGTAGTGCGTGGTGACCATGAACATGCAGCCGCGAAGCCGCAGTTCTTCCAGCACGGCGATGCCAATGCCCATCCCCTCGGCCGGGTCGGTGCCGCTTCCCAGCTCATCCAGCAGTACCAGACTGTCCTGACTGGCGCTTTTCAGGATGTGGATCACGTTGGTAATGTGACCGGAGAATGTAGACAGGTTCTGGGAGATGTTCTGGCTGTCGCCGATATCGCACCAAATACCGTCCTGCATGGCGATGTAGCTATCCTCGTTGCAGGGGATGTGCAGACCGCATTGCGCCATCAGTGTCAGCAGGCCCACCGTTTTAATGGTCACGGTTTTGCCGCCGGTATTCGGCCCGGTGATAATCACGCCCCGGTTCCCGTCCGATAGATTCAGGTTCAAAGGCACACAGGTTTCTGGGTCCAACAACGGATGTCTGCCACCGGAAATGATCAGCTTGCGCTCACCGCCGATTTGCACCGGGCGGGCATCCATCGCCGCCGATAGCTTGCCTTTAGCAAACAGCACATCAAGCTCCGTCATCAGCTTCATGTTGCTGCGTATGGCGTGCGCCTCATCGGCCACCTGCGCGCTTAGGGTGTAAAGAATGCGGCGCATTTCCTCATCCTCACTGATGCGGACAGCGTCCAGCTCCACCCGCAGCGCGGCGGCAGCGGCGGGTTCAATGAACACTGTGGTGCCAGTGGATGATGTATCCACCACCGACCCGGACACTTGTTTTTGATGTTGCTTTTTCACCGGCAGTACATAGCGCCCGGCACGGGTTGTAATGTAACCGTCGGACATATACTGCTTTTGGGTGCGCAGCAGCTGGTTAAGCTTGTCTTTGATTTTTCCTTCTAGGGCTATTGTTTTACGGCGCAGGTCACGCAGCAGCGTGCTGGCATCGTCGCGTACTTCATCCTCGGCAATGCAGCGCTGTATCTCATCCTGCAAGGCTGCGAGGGTATGAATGGCTTGCCCGTAGCTATGCAACGTAACATCCTGCGAGGCGATACGGTCCAGATAGCTGACCATGCGCTTGCAGGAGGCCGCAAACGTGCTGACGCCGTTTAGCTGCTCGGGTGAAAGCATGGTGCCGATTTCGGCATGGGCTACGGTCTCATGCAGTCGGGTCATCATGGGCAGGGGTGGCGAGCCAAAGGCATCCAGCACGCGGCGGGCGGCGGTGGTCTCCGCCATCTTCTGCACGCATATCTGCTCGCTTAAAAATGGTTCCAATGCATCAAGTATAGTACGCGCCTCATCGGACACGGCAAAGGATTTCAATTTGTCCAGTATGGCCGGGAACTCCAGCGTATTGTAATGGGTATTCATGGCGTTGCTCCTCATGGATTATAATCATGCATGAGCAGAATATGGGCGAAGTCTTTTACGCAAACAAAAAACATAGCGATTTGCTATGCCCACAGAACCCTATGCGGGGCAACTGTCGGCTATCGTTCTGCGTTAAGAAGGGTATACCAAACAACGATCATGCGGTCGCTTCAATCATGGCATACACTTCGCCCTTTACAGAACCGATAACAAACAAATACCTCCGATACTATTAATACGGTTAGTATACAGCAATCCCGCCGCCAAGGTCAAGCCCATTGGTTGTAAAGCAGGGCTTGACAGCACAATTCCCAAGTGCTATGCTGTGTGCAATCACCGTATGACGCGGAATACGCCGCTCCCAAGCGTTGCCAAAGAGATTGTCGCCATTGGCTGAAAGCGACAAGCAATCGCAGGAGACTGGTTACCACCCGCCGACGATGCGACCGGCCCCCGATAGAAGGCTATTCAAAGCGGAAGCGAGTGGAAGCTCGCCTCAAGCAGGGTGGAACCACGAACGATATTCGTCCGTCCCCGCAGTATTGCGGGGGCGGATTTTATTATCAGGGAGGACAAGGGTATGAAATTACAGGTATTTGGAAAAGAGTATGAGGTAGCGCAGGGTTCGTCGGCAGGCGATCTCTTAAAAGCCGAGTTTGCAGAGAAATTCAAGACCTTCTACGCCGTCAAACATGAGGATGGCAGTTTGACCGATCTGTTTTCCCCCATCGAAACGGATGCTGTAATCACCCCCGTCACCTTTGAAGACGAGGACGGTAAAAAGGTATTCCGCCATTCCTGCTCCCATCTGATGAGCATGGCAGTGCTGCAGCTGTACCCCGATGCTAAAATCGCCATCGGCCCCGCCATTGAAAACGGATTCTACTACGATTTCGATGTAGAAACCCCCTTCAAGCCGGATGACCTGCCCGCCATTGAAAAAGCGATGGACAAACTGATGCGCTCCTCCCTGCGGCCCAAGCGCTTCACCCTACCGCGGCAGGAGGCCATCGCCCTGATGAAAGAAAAGAATCAGCCCTACAAGGTTGAGCTGATTGCAGACCTGCCAGAGGATGCCATTATCTCCTTTTACCAGATGGGCGACTTTGTGGACCTGTGTGCCGGCCCGCATCTGCCCAACCTTAATTACCTCAAAGCTTTCAAGCTGACGCAGATTGCCGGCGCATACTGGCGCGGCAACGAAAACAACAAAATGCTCTCCCGCATCTACGGTACCTGCTTCCCCAACAAACAAGCGCTCAATGAGCATCTGGAAATGGTGGAAGAAGCCCGCAAACGCGACCATAACAAGCTGGGCCGCGACCTGGAGCTGTTCACCACGGTGGATGTTATCGGCCAGGGACTCCCGATCATGCTGCCCAAGGGCACGGTCATCATCCAAACCCTGCAACGCTGGGTGGAAGACACCGAAACCAAATGGGGCTATCTGCGCACCAAGACCCCGCTTTTAGCCAAGCGCGAGCTGTATAAAATCTCCGGTCACTGGGACCACTACCGCGACGGTATGTTCATACTAGGCGACCCGGACGATGAAACCAAGGAATGCTTCGCCCTGCGCCCCATGACCTGCCCCTTCCAATATCAGGCATACCTGAACCGTTCGCGCTCCTACCGCGATTTGCCCATGCGGCTTGGTGAAACGTCAACCTTGTTCCGCAATGAGGATTCCGGCGAAATGCACGGATTAATCCGTGTGCGGCAGTTTACCATTTCCGAGGCGCACTTGATTATCCGCCCCGACCAGCTGGAAGACGAATTCCGCGGCTGCTTTGAACTGGCAAACATGATGCTGGAAACCCTGGGCTTGAAGGAAGATTGTTCCTTCCAGTTCTCCCAGTGGGATCCCGCCAACACCGAAAAGTACGAAGGCACCCCCGACCAGTGGGAGTATGCCCAGTCCGCCATGAAAACCATTCTTGATGACATCGGCATCGACTACCACGTCGCTAAGGACGAAGCTGCCTTCTACGGCCCCAAGCTCGACATTCAGATTAAGAATGTGTTCGGCAAGGAAGACACGCTGATCACCATCCAGATCGATATTCTGCTTGCCCAGAAATTTGGTATGGAGTATACCGATTCCGACGGCCAGAAAAAAATGCCTTTCATCATCCACCGCACCTCCGTGGGTTGCTACGAACGCACCCTGGCGCTGTTGATTGAAAAATACGCCGGTGCCTTCCCCACCTGGCTTGCGCCGGTGCAGGTGAAAGTGCTGACCATTACCAACCGCGCCGATGACGCCGCAAAGCAGCTCCAGCAGATGCTGCTGGACCAGAACCTGCGCTGTGAACTGGATCTGCGCAATGAGAAAATCGGCTTCAAGATTCGTGAAGCGCAGCTGCAAAAGATTCCGTACATGTTTGTACTGGGCGACCGCGAAGCGGAAAACAGCACCGTAACCATCCGCAACCGTAAGGGCGATAATCTGGGTACCATGCCCTATAGCGAGGCCGTTGCCATGGTCAAGAAACTCAACGATGATAAAACCATCGACTAAGAGGACCCCGCTATGGATACCAGCAATAAGCCGCGCAGCGTGGATGCCTACCTGGCCCAAAAGCCTGTAGCGCAGCAACCTATACTGCAGGAGATGCGCGCCATCATCCGTGCCGTACTCCCCGACGCGCAAGAGCTAATCGACTGGGGTATGCCATCCTACAAAGGACATTCCTATATCGTGCATTTTGCGGCGTATCAATCCCATCTGGGGTTCTACCCCGGGCCAGAGGCCATCGTGCACTTTCAGGATCGGCTCAAGGCATACAAAACATCCAAGGGTGCGATTCAGCTGCCATATGACCAGCCCTTGCCAAAGGAACTGATTCAAGACATCGCGTTGTATTGCGCCGCTAGGGATCAGGCGAAATCGTAATCTATACTGTTCCGTACAAGAAGAAGCCGCTTGCCTAGGCAAGCGGCTTCTTGGTAGTCGTTGTGAATGAGCGATGCTTTATCGCAAGCGTTTCAGCTTATTCGCCGAAAGCCGCCTGATATTTTTCCATGCGCTCGTCTTGAATTGCCTGTCCGCCGGAAGCCATATAGTCTTCCATGCCGGCATCCCAAACAGCGTCAAAGTCTTCCACTGCTGCATTGATTGCAACATTGAGGATGACATCGCGTTTGTCGGCCAGTACGGTAGTGATGCCTTCTTCAGCTTCCACAGCGCCAAGGTTGATGTTGCCGTAGGAAACGCCATTGGTCAGCGCGAGCGCGAAAGCTTCTTTGATCAGCTCCGGCGCAACATACGCATAGCCAAGTGCCATCGACGCAGACGTCTTATCCACATCGCCCAGATCCAGACCATTGATGATCATGGTGGTATCGATGTTGTTGGAGGAGGACATCTTATAGCGGCCGCTCTCAGGCGCGATTGCCTTCAGGGTGCCGTCTTCGGTGTACTCGTGGTTGATGCCTTCTGCGCCAGTCTGGAGGAAGAAGCGGTTTTCAAACTTCGCCATCCAGTTCAGATAGAGCAGCGAGGCCAGAGGTTCGGTGTTGGTCGAGGGGAAGAAGATCCAGCGGTCATTGGCCGAGTAGTTGACCTTCTTGGTCAGGCCGGCATCGTTTTTGAACGGATCCACGGGGATGAAGATAGCGTCTTCGCCCTGTGCCTGCTGGAGCATATAGTGGACGCTTTCTTCCGCATTGCGGTAGACATCGTCCCAGTTGACTTCAACAGCACCGACATACCCGGCTTTCAGCAGGTTGTACTCGGTTGCATCGCCTGCAGCGTACAGCGAGAAGTCCTGAAGAATCAGGCCGTCGTTGTACCATTTGTTCAGCATCCGGACGGCTTCTTTCACGCCGGGCAGCAGGAACTGGCGATCATCGCTGTAGAGGTAGTTGTACTTATCGGTGGTGTACTCATCGGGCACGAAGGAATACAGGATGTTGTTGGCTCTCCAGCCCACATCGTCCGTCATGGAGTAGGGAATCATCTTGTCGGCGTCATCGCCAAGCAGAAGTTCCGCATTCTCTTTGAAGGCATAGAGCATATCTTCAAATTCCTGCGTGGTGGTGGGTACTTCCATACCGAGCTTGTCGAGCCAGTCCTTACGAACGAAGGTGTTGATGCGGGCAACGTTCATACGACGCGCCACAATACACTCAGTCTCGCCCGTGTAAGGATCGGTTTTCCAGGTCAGGTTGCTTCCCAGGAACTCATACAGGTCGGGGAGCAAGTCTTTGTACTCGTCCAGCAGCGGCTGGAGGTCGAGCACTGCATCCTGCTGGTAATAGGTGTGAATTGCACCATCGTTATAGGTGTAGCTGATATCAGAAGCGGTACCGGCAGCCAGATAATTGGCAATGTCGTCGCCTTCCGTCCAGCGCGGGGTGGGCTGGAATACAACTTCGACGTTGTATTGTTCGAGCATGCTTTCCTTAATGAAATCGGTGAACGCATTGTCATCCACGACCGAACCCTCGGTGTTACGGTCAAAGATTTCGACCGTGATGGTGCGCGTGTCCGTGAATTTGCCATCAACAAATCCATCGTCAGCCGCCAATGCGATCGGTGCCATTACGGAAACGATCAACAGAGTGCTTAAGAGTAACGCAAGCAGTTTCTTCATAGGTTTCCCTCCTTTTATTTTACCATAAACACAACCTCATCAAGGTGTGTTGGGTATCAAACTCAGCCTTTCATCGCGCCCAGGGTAACCCCGTGGATGAAAAAGCGCTGCAGCCAGGGATAGACCATCAAAATCGGGATGGTTGCAATCATAACGGTTGCGGCCTTGATCGCATCCGACGCTCCGGGCGATGAAAAGCCTTCCTGCGTGGCTGCATCTACACTGTCCTTGCTTTGGATAATAAAGTACAAGAGCAGCTGAATGGGATAAAAGGTTTTATTACGGTTCATAAACATCAGTGCATCAGAGTACCCGTTCCAGCGGCCAACGGCATAGAACAGCGACAGCGTTGCGATCACTGATGTGGATAGCGGCAGATAGATGGAAAATAAAATCTTAAAAGGGTTTGCGCCGTCGATCTCCGCAGATTCGCGCAGGCTGACGGGAATGTTCTGCAAGAACGTACGCATGATAATCATGTTGAAAACGCTCAGGCTGAACGGCAATACCATGACCAGCGGGCTGTTGATCAGGTTCAGGTTTTTAAACAGCAGATAGCTGGGTATGGTACCGGCGTTAAAATACATCGTAACCAGAATCAGTCCGTTGATCAGCTTGCGGCCCTTGAGCTGGTCAAATACCAGCGGAAACGCGCACAATGTCGTCAGTACCATGGAAAGAACCGTACATCCTATGGTCAGCATGGCCGTCCAGGCCAGTGCCCAGGTATAGGCCGCGTCCTTGAGGACCAGGGAATAGGCTGTAAAGTCCAGTTCCTTGGGCCAAAGGTATACATCACCCTGAATCAACGCTGCCGGGGACGAAAGGGAGCGTACGAACACGTTCCATACCGGCAGGAAACAGATCAGAATCAGGAATACGCAGATGATGACTGCAATATAATCGCCTGTTTTGGAATTCTTTGACTTAACCATTCTTCATTCCCCCCCTTACCACAAGCCACGTTCGTCAAAACGCCGGGCAATGAGGTTTGCGCTGACCAGGAAAATAACGCCGATAACCGATTGGAAGAAACCAACAGCTGTCGCCAGCGATTGTTGCGTACCTTTAATACCGTAATTATACACAAAGATGGACAATACGTTGGATACGCTTGTAACCAGCGTATTGGTTAAGGCATACGGTCGGTCAAACTCCGTACCGATAATTTGCCCAAGGCTTAAAATAAGCAGAATGATAATAGTAGGCCGCAAACCCGGCAAGGTAATGTGCCAGATCTTACGCATACGGTTTGCACCATCGACAGCGGCTGCTTCATACAGCTCCGGGTTGATGCCTGTCAGCGCGGCCAGATAAATAATGGTATTCCAGCCAACCGACTGCCAGATTCCCAGAAATACATACGTCCAAACCCAGTTGACGGGGTTGTCCAGGAACTGAATGGCTTCCAGCCCCATATTTCGCAGTACGATGTTTACAAGGCCGAAGCGGGTCGCCAGCAGCTGTAGCGCAAGGCCGGAAATAATAATCCAGGACAGGAAATGCGGCATGTACGCAACCGTTTGGGTAATGCGCTTGAAGCGCGGATACGGCAGTTCGTTCAACACCAGCGCTAAAATGATGGGTGCCGGGAATCCGAATACCAGCCCCAGCACGTTCAGCGTTAAGGTGTTACGAACGGCATAAAGGAAATCGCGGTTAGAAAACGCTTTGATAAAGTACTCAAACCCGTTATTCTTGGCCCATTCCATCTCCCATGCACTCTTTGTGATAGAAAACTTTTTAAACGCAACCTGAATATAGGTCATCGGGATATATTTGAAGATAAAGAAATAAGCCAACGGTAGCAGGAGCATTGCGTAAAGCATCCAATACCGCTTCAAAAATATCCGCGACCTATGCCGTGATAGTGTCCGCTGTGTTCGCGCTTCAGCTGTCATTGTGTCCCTCGCTTATGCTATGGTATTCATGTATTCAAGAAATGTGCTCGTGCACACATCCTGATATATTAGTATATCACGCGGGATAAACCTCATGGAAATGAATCGTATTCTTCATTAACTACTTTTAGTATAGGGTACCGTGATGATCATTGTCAATACCTTTTGGAAACTTTATCCTGCCAGAAAACAGGGTCATTTTCTTCGTCACAGGGAAACAAATGCGGAGCTTAAAATCCACAAAAGTACCTGCTAAATAGCCGCAAAACCGATGTTTGGAGACGGCCGATATCGCGCTATGACCAGCGTTTCGCTGCCCTATCGAACGGCCCTTTACACCACCGAAAATTGATGAAAATTTGCAGCAAACCGACCAAAACAACAGAAACTCCACGGGAATCATTTCCCGTGGAGTTTCTTTGACAACCATGCATTCATCGCTCTCTCGTATGTGCGCTACCATGCCTGTTGCTTGATTTCAATTTTTATAAGCGTTGGTTTATGCAGAGGACGGGTTAATCGACGCGCTCCTGTCCCCAGAAGAATAGTGCCACCGTACCCGGCCCCGTATGGCTGCCGATGGTGGTGCCGATATCATGTATCACAGGTTCGCCGTTTAGCTTGGGGAATGTCGCTTTGATCAGCTCTGCAACGGCCTTGGCGTCATCCAGGCAATAGGAATTGGACAGGTAGCACTTGCCAGAATAGTTCTTGCCATCCACGGCGTTGTCCACCATACGGTCGACCATATCCTTAATAACCTTGTGCTTGGAACGCACCTTGGCGCGCGGCACAATTTTGCCTTCAACATCCAAGTTCATCACCGGGCAAATTTTCATCAGCGTGCCGACAAACCCAGCGGTTTTGGATACCCTGCCGCCTTTGATAAAGAACGTTAAATCCGTAGAGAAGAACCAGTGCTGGAGTTCCAGCTTGTGTTCCTCCGCCCAGTCAGCCGCCTCGTCCACGCTCTTGCCCGCGTCCCGCAGGTCAGCCAGCTGATCCATCAACAGTCCGTAGCCGGACGATGCTGCCAGGCTGTCTACCACGCGCACGGTGCGATCCGGATATTTTTCTTTGAGCATATCACGTGCAATAATCGCCGAGTTATACGAACCGGAAATGCCGGAGGACAGTGTAACGTGCAGCACGTCCTTACCGTCTTCTAAAAAGCCTTCCCAGTATTCAAAGTACTCGTCGGCGTTGATTTGCGAGGTGCTGGTTTCGGCACCGTCGATCATGCGCTGGTAGAACGTATCAAACGGCATGGTTTTGCCAAGATCGTCGTTCATCTGCACACCGTCGATGGAATAGTGGAAATAAATATACTGTATGCCTCTTGCGTCGAATTCTTCCTGAGAGAGATCAGCAGTTGAACTGCAGCTTAAAACGAAGTCACTCATAGGGATTCCCTCCTCATTGGATCATAGTGCGAATGATTGCTCTTATCATACCAAAAAGCGATTGGGAATGCAATTTGCCATCGGATGCTTTTACACAAAACAATGCGCAAACAAGCATTGACAAAATCCCGCCTTGACGATATAATACATTTTGCTGTTTAACAGCGAATGATCCATTAGCTCAGTTGGTAGAGCACCTGACTTTTAATCAGGGTGTCCGGCGTTCGAGTCGCCGATGGATCACCAAAAAAGTATCGCCGCGGACTGCATTCAGTTCGCGGCGATACTTTTTTTCTATAGGTTTCTACACTTTCCTATTCGTTTGTTCTACTTACTTTTGCAACCCTTCTCCGCAGAAGTATTCCTGTGGAAATCTGTGCACTAATAACCAAAGCCATCACCAAATATAAAATCCAGTTTTCGATCGGGGATTTATCCAATCCGAATTCCACCAGCGCCAGCAGCATTACACTCACTACAGCGCCCAGACCCAGCACCGCCCAGACCGTGCGAGAAAGCTTCCCACGGCGCGCCCATCGGATGATCGGAAACAGTACCAGCCCCACACAAAACAGCTGACTGACGCGTACAAATCCAAAACGCAGCAGATCGTCGGCGCGAAGGCTCTCCAGCAGGATCTGCGTACCGCCAAAAATCAGCATCGCAAGCAGGGCTACGTCACCATGCGGTCGTTTTGATGTCTGCATCCAGCGGATCAGCCCAAAGCACAGCAATAGCGCAGCAAGCGCTTCCCAGAAGAAGATCGGAGCAACATATTCCCCGTAGGTATTCTGCACCGCAAGCGGGAACCACTGCAGTGCCTCGTTATCCACGTACCCGCCGATGCCGGAGGTGGTAAATAGTTCCGATATCCGCACCCCGGCCAGCACCAGCAGTGCGGCAGGTGAAGATATATCGACAACTTTAACAAATGGCAGCTTCAAGATGCGCGCAAAAATCCACGCCGCAAGCCAAAAGCCTACAATGCCGCCGATGAGCGCGTACCCACCGAAATCAAACCGATAGACAAACGCTTCGGCGAAATCCACCGTGATAAAATTTAGTCGAATCAGGATGTAAGCCGCGCGAGCAAACAGCAGGCACAGCGGAATGGCATACAGCATGAAGCGCAGTCCAAGCAGCGCCTGGCCTTCGCGCTTCCATAGCCAAGTCAGCAGCAAACAGGCGAGCAGCACCGAAACAACGACGCCGATACCGTATGGGTATATGTTGATGCCAAAAATCTGTCCTATGGCCGCAGGTTCCCGCATAGCTTGCTCCTATGATCTGTCAAATTGTTCTCAAAAGCGACCCGTTACTCCGCCGGGATGAGCGTTGCGAAATAAAGAATATCCCAAATACGCCGCACCTTTCGGGTGCTTAAGGCGTTGATTTTCTCATTATTCAGCACCATCGTGGAGGAACTGCCGCCATCCAGATTGTAGGCGTTGTCCACGCCAAGCGACATCATCAGTTCCACGGTTTGTTCCAGCGTCAGGCCCACACCGTTCGTGTTTTCCGGTCCTTCGGTTGCCACGCAGACGTAGCTCAAGGGCCCCAGCTGCGCAATCACCATACGCTGGGTCGGCTTATGCGACGCATACTCCTTGTTTTCTTCAATCTCCATGGGCTTGCCGTCCACCACGAGTGCAGGCCCGAAGCTGAAGGAATTAACCACCGCACCGTCAAACGCGGCGATTTTGTCCTCTGTTGCATCCACGACGATATGCAGGTCTCCCAAGTTATCAATCAGCAGGATATCCGAGCCCTCGGCGACTTCGTTGCGGTACAGCGTATTCTGCCGCACAATGTAGCCCTTATTGTTATAGTTGAAATAATCGCCGTTGACGGCAAACACGGCGTTGACGCGTTTGGCAATCCGGGAGCCGTAGACATCCGATGTGGAACCGAACTTCCCCGCCATGGCCGTACGAAGCTGTGACGCATCTTTGATGGTGATATAGGCGGCCAGTATCGTCGTATCGAACATGCGGAATTCGTCAATCCGCACAGAAATACTCGCGTCCTCGTATCCAGATTGATCCGGGAGATAGTTTGCCTCGCCCGGCAGCGGGGCGGCACTGTCGTCCAGCGGCAGCGGCGTAAATGTCATCTCTTGGGCAAAGGCCCTGTCAGTGGGCGAAGGTGAGGAAAGAACCGCCGTCAGAACGATCAGCATGGTCACCAGAATCAGTACGCGCCAAAAACCTCGCATGGTCAACCTCCCAATTGGAAATAGTTCGGAAACCCTTTCGCAGGGTAGACGGTGTTTTCCTTCCATGGAAACCGACATTTTACTCGGCATTTTCTGCGTAAACACCAACGCCGGTGATGCTGGTCACCTTGCGGATGGACGCATTGCCCGTTCCGCCGACATTCACCTGCTGTCCCATGAACATCAGGGATGTCGTTCCCCCGCCGTCCAGGTTCAGTGCTTCGGTCACGCCGCGCGCGAGCATGCGCTCAGCCAGCCACGATAGATACGCCCCTTTGGACGCGTCGGATCGACCGTTCACGGTAAGTACCAGATAGTGCCCGGGCGCGATCATACCCAGTGCGGTTCGAGGCTCGCGGTAATGGTAGTATGTGCTATCGAGAATGCGCTGGCCGATCTGCCCGTCCTGTACCAAAATTGGGCCAAACGCGAACACCTGCTCTGCACCCATGTCCAAATATTCCTGCGCGGTGTAGGCGTTTTTGGCAAACGTCTTCATACTGCCATCCGAAAACACCGCCATCGTATCCAGCGGCGGCCAGCCATCCCGATTTTTGTATGTTTTATCGGAGATGATTTCGCCGTTACGCACGACGATGCCCACCGTTTGCTTGTTATAGACGCGGTGGCCGAAAAAATCGTCTGTGAACGCAAGCACCGCGCGGTTTTGTTCTGCCAGCGCTTCCGGCGTGGAAAAACGGTAGGCGCGACCCGATTTGGGCGTAAGGTAGCTTGTAAGCTTCTCACCATTTTGCAGTCGGATTTCCGTTTCGTACCAGATCAGCGTCAAATTCGGATCGGTATAGCGCTTAATTTCTACTGCAATATCCTGCGATAGGTAGAGATAATGGCCGTCCTGCGCGTCTGCAAACACGAACGGCTGGGCCGTTTCATCGGACAGGAATCCGCTCTCCGTCAGTGCCGGCAGCTGCGGGCTGGTCAACGGCCCGATGATGGGCAGCGGAACCGGCGTGGGCGACGGCGTAGGCGACGGTGTGGGGGCATTATCGGTCGGGATCGCGCTACCCGAATAGATCAGCGCTTGCAGCTCAGGCGTTGCAATGCCCGTTTCTTCCAGCCCATTTCGCTGCTGGAACTGTTTGACACGCTCCACCATGACCCTGTTATAGTTTTCGCTTAAATTATTGTAGCTGGTGAAATACCCCAGCCAATACATCCGCTGTTTGAGCGCAAGCACATCTCTTCCGGTGTCGCCATCGGCAAGTATACGATATGGGGAGGGCGTTTCGCCCGGCGCCAGGGTTGGGGCTGCGGTCGGCTCCGTTATGGTTGTACCGGACGCCGTAAGGCACGCGTCAGAAAAAATATATTCCTGAAGTTCCGGGGTCGCCACGCCTGTTGGCTCTAGCCCGTTGACGGTTTGGAGTTTCTCCACGCGGCTGGCCATCAGCTCGTTATAGTCATCCGACACCTGATCGGATGCATAATATCCAAGCTCGTACATACGCAGTTTCAGCGCCCGTACATCCTGGCCGAGCATGCCGGTTTCCAGTGTGCGGTACGAAGCCGCGGTCCCCGTTAATAGCAATAGAAGCAACGGCAGGCACAGTAGCCATACCATCGCTCGCTTTACCACGGGCCTGTGACCCTTCATGTTTATCATCACCGTCGTAACCTATTCCGCCACGGTCTCGCCCGTATAGGCAATCGTGAACGGATCGCTTCGGGTACCGCTGCCGCCGGTTATAGTCGCCTTAGCCAAATCCAGCGCAATGGACGGCCTGAGGCCGATGTTGACGCGCGTATACGCACCGTAGCTCAGGTGTCCGTCGTAGCCGACGATCTGCAGCATATATCCTTTTTCGCTCTTGATGGTCGCTACCCAGTAGGGAGACGCACCGTTTCGGTCCATATAGACCCCACGCGACAAGGCATACTCCGTAGGTTCGGCCTTCCTGACTTTCACCACACCAAAGCGCGCAGGAGAAAAGCCAAAGTCAGACCGCAGGAATTGTTCGTCCGTCAGCGGATAGATGTATCCGTTTTCGCCCTTCACTAGCGCTTTGCGAAGCGTTGATTCGCCCAGTATGGTATCCAGCATTTCCGTGTTCATCCACACGTACAAGTCGCTCTGGTCAAAGGAAGTGATCCGGCGGTAGGCATGATCTTTTATAATCTTGGCATCGCTTTCAAAAATAACCTGCTGGATATCAATCACATATTCGGTGATGAGCAGCAGCTGGTTATCTTCAAGGTGCAGCGCGCGCCATAACAGGGGCGAGGTTTCTCCGTCCGCTCCTTGTGGATATTCGCCGATGGAATAAAACTGGAACCCTTCGCCGCGCACATAGCCGCGGGGAGTCGGGTCATCAGCAGCGGCAAAGCCCGCCGTAAATAGCAAAAGGCAAAGCGCCGTCAGCAGGATGGATATCCGTTTCATGCAAGCTCCTTTTCGCGTTCTCAGATAAGCGGAAACGCAGTGTTCAGCGGCATTGCAGCACGCTGTCCCGGCCAACGCAGTCTGCTCCTTTTGTATCACAATCCAAAAACCGTGTCAAGCATTCTGGGCGGCCATGATGCGTGCTTTCAAAGCATGAAAATGAGGGCTTTTTTAGCGCTGTTTTCGCAGGTTTTCAGTGCATATTTGCAGCCGGTAAATAGTATGATATAATACTTTCATACAACAAATACAACATACATGCAGTTTCCTGCCCGACCTTCCTGCGGACCAGGCTGTAAGCGTATACTTTTTTACAATCTTTTACAATCTATGGAGGGATGATCATGGATTCCACCTACAAAAAACTGCGCCGCTTCAACCTTATCATGGGCTTTCTGCACCTGATTCAGGGTGTCGCAATGATCTTTCTGGCGACAACCGTCATCCAGAAGATCGCCGAGTTCTCCCCAACGATCACGCAGATTTACCAGACCTATAACATCGAAACGCAATCACTGGAAACCGCGACCCGCGACCTGTTCCAACTGCCGTTTGGTATCTTGGTCGGGGTGTTTCTGCTGCTGTCTGCGCTTGCACACGCGCTGATCTCCATCCCCAAAAAGCTCAACGACACCTATAACCGCGACCTGCAAAAGGGCATTAATCAATTCCGCTGGTTTGAGTACGCGATCAGCTCGTCGTTGATGATCGTGCTGATCTCTACGCTGTTTGGCATTTACGACATCGCTTCCCTTGTGTTGATCTTCGTGGTGAACGCAGCTATGAACCTGTTCGGGCTTGTGATGGAGCAGCTGAACGCAAGCCGTGAAAATCAGAAGGTCAACTGGGGCCCGTTCGTATGGGGTGCTTTTGCTGGGCTTGCGCCCTGGGCCGCGATTCTGCTCTATATGTTCGGTACAGGCAACTTCGGGCAAATTCCGTGGTTTGTGTGGGCGATTGTCGCCACCTACTTCGTGATGTTCAACACCTTCCCCATCAACATGATTTTGCAATACAAAAGGGTAGGCAAATGGAAGGATTATCTGTACGGCGAACGCAGCTACATCGTGCTCAGCCTGGCTGCGAAATCCATCCTCGCCTGGCTGGTCCTGTTTGGCGCCATGCAGCCGTAAAAGCACGGCCAATTGCTGCTGCAAAACCCCCGAAGATATGCCAACTCTGCGGGGGTTTTGCATGCCCTATACAGGCCCGATTTCATTGACAAGTCGATACTGCGATGATAAGATTATGGTGGACAAACAGTCCGCTTAAGGAAAGCGAGGAAGAGTTTATGGCAACCGTTAACAAAAATATGTCAATCAGTGAAGTACTCCAAATCGATCGTGGCACCGCCAACGTGCTGCTGAGCTATGGTATGCACTGCCTCGGCTGCCCGCACGCCACCGGTGAATCGCTTGAAGATGCTTGCGCAGCGCACGGTTCGGATCCCGAAGTGCTTGTGGAAAAACTGAACGATTATTTATCACAGAAGGATTAATTATCGTAACAATCACCCTGTATCCCTTGCATCATAAGGGATACAGGTTTTCCACA
Source organism: Candidatus Limiplasma sp. (assembly GCA_963678055.1). GTDB lineage: Bacteria > Bacillota > Clostridia > Christensenellales > Aristaeellaceae > CAXXOK01. The sequence continues at coordinate 857,840 of OY782679.1, read as the reverse complement.
TACAGAATCTTCCAACCGTGGAAAACCTGTGGACAACATGCGGGAAAGGGTTAACAAATGCAGATACAATCAGAACAAGAGGCTCTTTTCGTTGCCATCGAAATGGAGCGAAACGCCGTACAAACTTACGAACGCGCACTGATGCTTACCGATACCCAGGACGAGGAAACGGCATCGCTTCGCCAGCAGATTATCATCATTCTGCAGGACGAGCAGCAGCATCTGTCGCAGTTTCAATCCCTGTACAAAGGGCTGGATAAAGGCCTGGAACAACAGCTGATCCTTGCGGCCGTCGCCTCCTCCGTTTTGTTCGAGGGCGGCTTGATGAGCGCTGTACGCCAGGGTATGCTGAAAGACAAGAAAAGCCTGATAGAATTTGCCAGAAATGCCGAACAAAAAGCCGCTGCCACCTACCGCAGTTTTGCGGAAATTTGCAGCGATAAGCAAGCGGCGGATATGCTTTTGCGTATCGCAAGCGAAGAAGACAGGCACCTGCACACCTTGCGGAATTACGCCTGATTCTAAGCTTTACCCCTGCAACAGCCTAAATCGCCATAGCGCTGGCGCACGAACCAAACGGAGGGCAGGGTATGCTCAGATGTACGGCGGCGGGACTCCTTCCGCTGATGAACAGCAAGCGCTACCAAACGGTTGCGGACGCGCTGTTTGCAGAAAACAGCCAGGCGTTTGAGGCTATCGTTGCGCATAAAAGCTACGACCTCCTCCCCGCACTTCCCCGGCGGATGGCCAAAGCACTGCTCATGCCCGTCGTTTCAAGTCTCGCGGCCAGGCAACAAAAAAACGGCCTGTGGCGCGGGAAAGACAGTGTAAAAACCAGCTACGGTATTCTGTCTGCTTTGGTTCACACGGAGCTGCTGAGCGAGGCCAATCTCCCCTATTAAGCGCTGGAGGGTCTGCGCAATCGCCATGATGAACATGCATTGCTCATCAAGCTGCTGCTGGGCGCGGATGTAACACAGGACGATCAAGCGGCTCTGGCAGCATTACAGCAGACGATCCAAGCCGAACAGGAGACGGATGGCTCGTTCGGCCACACAGTTACTGCAACCGTTATACAAATGGAGCGTATGTTAGCTCTCGGCGTTCCACAGGACAATCCCGTCATCCTTGCCGGCATAGCCTATCTGCTTTCCCAGCGAAAGGATACGCTGCAAGGAATGCATACCAGTACGACATATAAGCTTGCTGCCAAAAACATTTTCACTACAGAAGACCGAGACGCCGAATTTCAGGCGGCCACGACGCTCAAACCGGAATGGTTGCCGCGCCATGTATGCTTTCATACCATGGCCATGATCCCTAACGCCGTTTGCCTGAACCTGCTTTTACGGCTTGGACTAGAGCATGACGCGGGTGTTTCGGCGGCACTGGAATCGCTATATGCGCTGTATCGCAAGCATGGTGGATTCTGCGCAACCAATATCAAAAAGCCTTACCTGTAATGGCGCAGTACCCCAGGTGACCGGGTCTGCACCGGCAAACAGATGACACAGAAGAAAGGATACTCCATGGCCAAGAAAATTTCACCCCTGACCATTGCGCTGAGCGGTATGATGGCGGCGGTTATCTTCGTTGCCACCTATTTTTTAAAGATCCCGATTGCACAGGGGTACATCCACCTGGGCGACGGGTTCATCCTGCTGGCATCGGCTATGCTGGGCTGGCCGGCTGTGATCTCCGCTGCCCTTGGCAGCATGCTGTCGGATTTGCTGGCCGGGTATTCCGTGTATATCCTGCCGACATTCATCATCAAAGCGCTAGTCGCAGCAATTGCTGTTTTCGCCAGCCGCAGGCATAGCCAGCCTGTACAGATGTTCTACATGCTGTTGGCTGAAGCTGTGATGGTGTTTGGATATTTCGTCACTGAATGGGTTATTCTAGGGTTTGGCCTGGCCGCAGCCACTGCCGGTATTCTCGGCAATGTGCTGCAAGGCCTGAGCGGCGTTGCCATCTGGTCGCTGCTTATACCCGTAGCAAACCGCATTGGCAAGCAACCCAAGTCATAAGATGATCGAAGGAAGCGCTTGCAATTTATAGGTTCCAATGGTAGTATAGGTTGATGAATCTCAAGGAGGGTACACTGCATGAGTGTAGCGCAATGGGTTGTAGGCATTCTGCTTTTGATATCGGCGATTGTCATGATCGTGACCGTGCTTTTACAAAGCGGTTCGCGCTCGGGCCTTGGTGCGATTGGCGGCGCGGCAGAAACGTTCTTTGGCAAAAGTAAGGCCAAAGGTATGGACGCCAAACTGGCACTGGTCACCAAGATCTGCACCGGTTTATTTGTAGCACTGAGCATTGTTATGATGTTGCTGGGCTAAAAAAGCAAAATGCAAAACAGCCTTCTTGTAAAGGAAGGCTTTTTTGTTGAAAGGAAATCGTTTGCATCCATCCATCATCATCCGGCGGGAGACCCCAGCCGATTACCGCAGCGTGGAAACCCTGACCCGTGAAGCGTTTTGGAACCATTACGGGCCCGGCTGCGATGAACACTATCTGGCCCATATCCTGCGGGACTCCGATGATTTTATCGCAGACCTGGATTGTGTCGCGGAGATAGACGGTAAAATCGTCGGCAATATTATGTATACGAAGTCGCGCATCGCACTGGATAGCGGCGGCGACTTGCCTATCCTTACCTTTGGGCCCCTGTCGGTGTTGCCGGCCTACCAAAAACAGGGCGTGGGCTGTGCTTTGGTGCGCCATACCCTTACGCTGGCACAGACACTGGGATATACTGCTGTCATCATTCTGGGCGACCCCGCCTACTACAGCCGCCTAGGCTTTCAGCCCGCCAAGGCATTCGGCATCGCTGCAAAGAGCAATATATATCTGGCATCCCTGCAAGCATATGAGTTAAAACCCGGCGCGCTGCAAGGCGCTAGCGGACACTTTCATGAATCCCCCGCCTACCACATGGACAGCAAAGCCAGTGAAGCCTTTGACAAGACATTCCCCGCCAAGGAGAAGCTTACAGGAACCCCGTCACAGCAGCGCTTTGCCGAAGTTGTGTCTATGAAAAAGCCGAGACAAACGCCCTGATCAGTCCTGGAAATATAAACTTTACAAACACAAAGGCCGCGCACTGCGCGGCCTTTGCTTGATTCAAGTTAAATCACGTGTAGCGTTTTATTTTACCAGCTTGAGCAGCTTGTTGGAGCGGGCCAGGAATGCGGTGATCTCTTCCTTTTCCAGCGGGCGCACGCTCATCCGCGCCAAGTCATAGAGCTGGGCGGCGATCAGGGATTTGGTCTCAGCGTCGGTCTCGGTCAGCAAACGCTGCACAATAGCATCCCCACGGTTGAGAATCAGGGTATGCCGTTCAGGCATTTTGAAATCCTGGCCGTAGATTTTGGACATCTCACTCAAGCGGCGGCCTTGTTCATCCTGCACCAACAGTGCGGATGTATCATCATCGGTCAGGGTCTGGAGTTTAATTTCCAGTTCCGCATTGCCGGTGGCTTCATCAAACAGGGTCTTCAGCGCTTTTTCGTTGTCCTCGGTCTGTTTCTTGCTTTCATCGTCGGCTTCTTCTTCTTTGGTGAAGGTCGCGGCATCGCCGTCCACACGCACAAAGGAGAGCCCTTCCACACCCGCGGAATATTCCATGAAGGACACGAAATTCAGGTCAATGAGCGAATCGAGGGCGATGACATCAATCTCCTGTTTTTCGTACATGGCGATCGCGGCGGACTGCCGGGTCGGTTCGCTGGCATAGACCACCTTTTTACCCAGCTTCCCTTCGTTTTTCGCCAGATATTCCTGCAGGGTGAAGTACTCGCCCTTGGTGGATTTGAACAGGAGCGAATCCTTGACCATATCAAAGAACTTGGCATCTTGCATGCAGCCGTACTTCACAAAGGGATGGATATCGTCCCAGTATTTCTGGTAGTCTTCGCGCTCGTTCTTAAACAGCCCGGTCAGCCGGTCGGCCACCTTGCGGGTGATGTAGGCAGACAGCTTTCTCACATACCCGTCGTTTTGCAGGAAGGAGCGGCTGACGTTCAGGGGCAGATCCGGGCAGTCGATGACGCCTTTGAGCAGCATCAGGAAATCCGGAATGACTTCCTTGATGTTGTTGGCAACAAACACCTGGCCGGAGAACAGCTTAATTTCGCCTTCACGGGTGCCGAAATCGTTGGTGATTTTGGGGAAGTAGAGTATGCCCTTGAGGTTGAAGGGATAGTCCACGTTCAGGTGCACGTAGAACAGCGGTTCTTCATATACGTGGAAGACCTTTTTATAGAATTCGCGGTATTCCTCATCGGTGCAGTCTTTGGGCTGTTTCAACCACAGAGCAGGTGTATCGTTGATATGGACGGGCGCTTTGGGCGTTTCGTCCTTTGCATCCTCGCCCTCTTGTTTCGGTTCTTCAGGCTTGATGACCTCGAAGTACACCGGCTGTGCCATAAACTCGCAGTAGCGCCGTAGCACTTCCAGCACTTTATGCTCGTGGGTAAACTCTTCCTCATCGTCCGCAAGCGACAAAATGATGGTGGTACCGCGCGTCTCGCGGGTTCCTTCGGACAGCTTGTACTTCATGCCGTCCTCGCTCTCCCACTGTACGGGGGTCGCGCCTTCTGCGTCGCTCAGGGTTTGGATGGTCACCTTTTTAGCAACCATAAACGCCGAGTAGAAGCCCAACCCGAAGTGGCCGATGATGCCGCTCTTGTTCTCGCCTTCGTAGTTCTTCAAAAACTCCTCAGCGCTTGAAAACGCCACCTGGTTGATATACTTTTTGACCTCATCCTGGGTCATGCCGATGCCGTTATCGGAAAAGTGCAGTTCTTTGTTTTCGGTATCCAGGGTTACCGTAACGCGGTAGTCGTCCTCCGCGCCGGGGTGTGCCATCTGCTGTTTCACAATGGCATCACATGCGTTTGAGACCATCTCGCGGATGAAAATATCCTTATCGGAATACAGCCAACGCTTGATGATCGGCATGATATTCTTGGCATGAATGGAAATATTGCCCTTGCTTTGCGCCATGCAAAAGCCTCCCTAATACATGAATATTTGCGGCTTTCAGTACCGCATAGGCTTATTTTATCACGCGAAAAACCGGATTGCAAGCAAAATTTAGCACTCAACGCAGTTGAGTGCTAACAAATTGTATTATCCGAGCTTACACTGTATCTTCGCCGAGTTTTCCCTCGGTCCAGTGCTTGCGGCAGAGGGCTGTATAGCTTTCATTGCCGCCCAGCAAAATCTGCTCGCCTTCTTTAATCACTTTGCCGTTGTATATGCGCGTTGTGTATGTCGCTTTCTTGCCGCACCAGCACACGGTTTTAATCTCTTCCAGGGTATCGGCCCAGGCCATCAGCCACAGGCTGCCCTCGAAAAACTCACCCCGGAAGTCGGTACGCAGGCCATAAGCGACCACCGGCACGCCCAGCTCATCCACGATATGAACCAGGTGCTGCACCTGCTGCTTGGTTAAGAACTGCGCCTCGTCTACGATAACGCAATCATACTGCGTTACATCGTAATCGCCGATGTTTTCAAAAAAGTCGCATTCGCAGCTTAGCCCACAGCGGGATGCCACAAACTTTGTGCCATCGCGTTTGTCCAGCATGGGTTTGAACATCAGGGCTTTTTGTCCGCGTTCCAGATAATTGTACTGTACCATGATGGCGTTCGCCGTTTTAGACGACCCCATCGCACCATAACGAAAATAGAGTTTTGCCAAGAAAACCATCCACCTTAGGCCACTCGAAAACGAGCGGCAATTTACTGTTGATCGTTTTATAAATGCAGATTACAGATCAGCTTGCAGAGCATCTCCGCCGCTTCACCCGCGACTGCCGTATCCGCAAACTGGGCAAGGTAAGCCCCGGCGGCCGCCTCGGATGGCAGCGTCAGCGCTATGTCCAGCTGCGCTTTTTTGCCATACAGCGTATGACGGGCCTCGTACTCCGTGGCACTGTGGCGAACAATGTCTGCCCGCGTGCCGGACGCGGGCGGTTTTTCGCTTTGCGCGCTTTGTGCCAGCTCGTACAAGTACGTCAAAACTTTGGGCGACTGCGTTTCAAACAATTTCATTGCCCGACCCGCCAGCCGGCGGCTTTTGGTGCGCATACGGATATGCAGCAGCGTCAAATCGCCCTCCATGACGGACAGGCTAAGCGTATAATCGCCCCGTACCGCACTATCGTAGGCAGCACGCACCTGCTGGGCCGAAGAGATGCGTTCCCGGAAGGCCGGAGCGGCCGCGTCCATCGTCTCGGCGACTTCCGCCGGGATACGCTCGCCGAACAGTTTGATCGCTTCCAGACCCTTCTCGGTCAGATACAAGTGGTTCTTCAGCGATCCCGCACCGTATTGCAGCTGTTCCGCCGCCAATAGCTTATGCAGGCACAAGCGCATGGTTACATAATCCATCAGCTCCAGCTCCGCGACAAAAGTCCAGAGCGAAAGCTCCGTGATACAGTCCAGCACATGCACGCAGCGTAGCAGCGTTAGCATGTACTCGGTCTCGGATATGTTTCTGGGGGCCGGTTTGATGGATGACATGAAATCACCTACACATAATAAAAAGAAAGGGGGCAAAGGTAAACTTTGCCCCATACATGACCCGTAAAGGGCCGATTGCTCAATTAGGATTTGCCCCTATGGGGCATGGGTCATCAGGCCACGAAGGGCTTGATATCCGCCAGAAGATCATCGCAGGATTCGGCATAGACTTCCATGGTGATGGGCTTGGACAGATCCAGGCTGAAGATACCCAGAATGGATTTGGCGTCTACCACATGACGGCCGGCACGAAGATCAACGTCGTAGGGATACCGGTTAATGATGTTGACGAATGATTTAACATTTTCAGCCAGACTCAATTTAATATTGACTGTTTTCATGCATTTCGCCTCCTTTTACACTTCAGAAGTATACACCTGCAATACTGAAATTGCAAGGCTTTGGACAGAATTATCATACGAACCTGAACTACCGGCCAGACAGCGGGCCTTTGTACTGCCATTGCACCTTTTTCTTCATATAGATACGGATGGCCTTTTCCGGGCACAGGTTGATGCAGCGGTAGCACTCGGTGCAGTTGCCAAGGGCCTTTGCTTTGCCGCCTTCCATGATCAGGTTTTGCATGGGGCAACGCTTGACGCACAGACCGCAGCCAATGCATTCGTCCCCAATTTTGACCTTGTCCAGCGCTTTACGCTCCATACCCGGGGCAGAGCTGCCCTGCAATTGTCCCAGCAGACGGGAACCCGGGTTAAAGCCGCGTTTCTTCACAACCCCGGCGTTTATATCACTGACAATGCGAGCCACTTTGTCTTTCGCTTTTCGGGTCAGCTTTTCAATGCGCTTTTGTGACGCGCGCGGGAAGAAAGCCACGTTGTTGATGTTGTTGGGCATCGTGATATGCTCGGCATACAGCACGCGATAGCTGCCCGGCTCCAGCAAATCGGTCAGACAGCGCGCGCCATCGCCGGAAAATCCCATCTGTGTGGCGAGGATGATCAGCGCTTTATGCAGCAAATCGCTTTGATGATCCCGGATAAATTCGCGCAAAATACGCGGCATACGGGATGCATAAATCGGGTAAACAAACGCCACGGTGTTTGCCGCAAGCAGCATAGCGCTGAAATCCACATCCTCCTCAATGGAATGGCATGCGCAGTCCATCTGCTTTGCCAACTGCTGCGCGACAAACTTTGAGTTCCCTGTTCCCGAAAAATACAGAACGACCATATTTTTCACATCTTTCATAATAATCTTACCCTCCTATGCCCTGCAAGCGGTAAGCGCCAGAACGCGCAGCGCACCCGCAGCATACAGTACCCGTGCACACTCACAGGCCGTTGCGCCTGTGGTTAAAACATCGTCAATCATAAGTATAGAACGCCCCCGCACCATTTGTTGATCCTGCGCCACAAACGCACCGACGATTTGCTTTTTTCGCTCATCGCGGGTTTTGCCCACCTGCGAGGCCGCCTGGCGTATCCGGGCCAGCGCGTCCGGCGCTTGCGCCATGCCGGTGATCTGCGTAAAGGCATCGCATAAAACCTGCGCCTGCGCATATCCGCGTTTGCGAATTTGGCGGGGATGAGACGGCACGGCCAAGCAGACATCTGCCGCTTGCAGCTTGAGCATGCGTATGTAGCGGGCTGCCATACCCTCGGCCAGGGGCAGGGCGGCTGCCCGGTCGCTCATAAACTTCAGATCGCGGACAAGATCGGCTGCCAAGCCATCGTACGCATAGGCAGCAGCTGTGGAGAGCTGCTCAGGTTTAAACGCAAGCTCTTCCTCTTTGCGTTTGAGCGTACAATCCTGCAGCGCAGTTTGGCACGCATTGCAGAGCATGCCCTCCCCCGCCGTGAGCAAGCAGCCGCAGCCATGGCAGCACACGCGCTGCGGAAATAGATACGACAGCGCAGTATCCAGCACAGCGCTCATTGGACCATCGCCTCCAGCCGGGTTTGCAGGGTGGTGAAGCGTTTTACAATACGGTTATTACTGACCATGCGGGCGATGATTTCTTCTTGCCCGACGAGGACAACCAGCTCCCGCGCGCGGGTGAGCGCTGTGTACAGGAGATTGCGCACCATCAGCATCGGCGGGCCGCCGACCACCGGCATGACCACAACGGGAAACTCGCTCCCCTGGCTTTTATGCACGGTCAGGCAATAGGCAAGCTCCAGCAAATCCAGCTGCTCTTTTTGGTAACTTACATAGCGCTCCTCATCAAAGCAGACGGTCATGCGGTGTTCGTCCACATCGATGGACTCGATATACCCCACATCGCCGTTGAACACGCCTGTGCCTTCCTCCTGCCCGTCGGGCGTATCGCGTACAAACACGATCTGATAATTATTCTTGGTCTGAATCACCTTGTCCCCCTGGCGAAACTCCGTACTTCCATGCTGCAACGAGGTCATCCCTTTGCGCAAAGGATTGAGCGCGTTTTGCAGCACATGGTTGAGCGCTACGCTCCCGCAGTCGCCCTTCTTGGTCGGTGTCAGCACCTGCATGGAATGCACAATGCGGCGGCGGCGATTCTTTTCCGGAAAGTGCAGGTAATCCGGCAAGCGCTTCTGCAACAGATTGCAGATGGTTTTGGCGGTATCCGTCGGGCTTTGACGGCGTTCAAAAAAGAAGTCTGTTCCCTTCCGGTTCAGGTAGGGAAGTTTCCCCTCGTTAATGCGGTGGGAATTGATTACGATCATGCTCTGCTCTGCCTGGCGGAAAATTTCCTTCAGGCGCACCGTGGGCAATATATCGCTGGCCAGCAGATCGCTGAGCACATTGCCAGCGCCAACGCTTGGCAGCTGATCGGCATCGCCGACCAATATCAGCCGCGTGCCGGGGAGTGTTGCCGTCAGCAATGCCCGCATCAGCGTAACATCTACCATGCTCATCTCGTCCACAATCAGGCAGTCGGTTTCCAGCGGATTATCCTCCCGGCGCTGAAACACATTGGCTTCTCCATTGTATTCAAGCATACGGTGAATGGTTTTGGCTTCGGCCCCGGTCGCCTCCGCCATGCGTTTGGCGGCACGGCCGGTAGGTGCGCAGAGCAGGATTTCATTATCGTCGGCCAGCAAATGCAAAATACACTTGATGATCGTCGTTTTCCCTGTACCGGGCCCGCCCGTGATAATGATCACGCCTTCTTCCACCGCGCCGCGCACAGCTTTGCGTTGCAGCGAGGACAGCTTGATGCCCAGTTCCTCTTCCAGCGCGGCAATCCTGCGGGGAAAATCATCCACCTTTTTATAGGGCCGGGCATCCATTAGATAGGAAAGCCGTGTGGCAATCTCTTGCTCGGCGTGGAAATAGTAGGGCAAACACAGGCAGGATTCCTCCTGGCCGGGAATCTCAATTGCGATGATAATACGCTGCAGCAGCGCCTGAGTAATCTGGCGTTCCACCAGCGCTTCATCGACCTGCAACAGCCGGCACGCCTGCTCTTTGAGCATGGGCATGGGCAGATAGGTATGTCCAAAGGCGTTGGCCGCTTCGGTCAGCAAATGATACAGCGCGGACCGCAGGCGAAACTCGCTGCGCGGGTCCACTCCCATGGACAGGGCAATACGATCGGCAGTTAAAAAGCCGATGCCGTCGATGTCCAGCACCAATCGATACGGATTTTCTTTGATGGCGGCAATGGTTTCGGAGCCATAGCGCTTGGCGATTTTCCCTGCCAGGCCCGATGTAATGCCGTAATTTTGCAAAAAGATCATCACGCGCCGGGTGCTGACTTGCGCAGTATAGCTTTCAGCAATCATCTGGGCGCGTTTGGGCCCGATGCCGGAGATTTCCACCAGGCGGTATGGGGATTTGTCCAGCACCTCGATGGTATCCATCCCAAAATAGCTGACAATCAGCTTGGCCGTCGCCGCGCCCACACCGCGAATCAGACCCGATCCCAGATAGCGTTCAATGGCAGGGAGTGAGTCCGGCGGGGATATTTCATAGCTCTTGGCCATGAACTGGCGGCCGTATACCGGATGTTCGCCCCAGTCGCCGGTGAACGTAACCAGTTCTCCGGCGGAAAGTTCCGGCATCACACCGACGACCGTCTGCTCCTCCACATCCGCTAAAACGCGCACAACGGAATAGCCGTTTTCGCTATTGCGAAACGTGGTGTCCAGCACTGTTGCTGCCAGCTGTTCCATTCGCTCACTCCATTTCGTATGCATTATATCATATTTACAGAAGTTCATACAATATATGGATTATTATGCATTTCTGTTACAATTTGTATATTTCTACCTGAATATTTTCCATTCGTATTAAGCCGATATTATGATTAGTTTACGTAATTCTAACATATTCTATATGTAGTTGTTTTGTCATGATTGCTACACTATAATGAGCGTAAGGTTTTATGCGCCGATTCAGAGATGTCGTCGTATTCGTCTACATATGAACATACCGGCGTCATCCGCCACGACCCGCAAGAATGATCCCTGTTCCGCACAATCGCTGATACTTATCAGATCGGAGGCGTTCCATTTGGTGCACAGTCGATCTTCCCGGACGATATGCTTCCTCTTATGCGTAGTCTTATGCATAGGCATAGCGTCGACGGCGTTTGCTTACGATACCATCATCTTCGGTTCGGTGGACGACAACGTCTTATATATGCAGCGGGCGCTGCAAGCACTGGGCTATCTGGGTCCTGCGGAGCGGGACGGTGTATTCGGCCGTAAAACGCTAATCGCCGTGTGCTGGTTCCAGGCCGATATGAATATGACGGTCGACGGTATTCCCGGCGACGAAACATTAACAAAACTTTACATGCTCTACGATACCGCCGTTTCCAAGGATTCGGAGGAGGAAGACGTAGAGTTCCAGCGCTTGTCGTTTGGCAGCAAGGGCTTGCTGGTGGAGTATTTACAGAGCAAGCTTGGGCAGCTGGAGTACTATACCGGCTATGTGGACGGGTTTTACGGCGTGCAAACCAAACAGGCCGTCATCGCCTACCAGGAAGACAATCACCTGTTTGTCGATGGCGTTGTGTATAAGGATACTTGGCTCAGCTTGTTCGGCTCTCTGAAAATTGCCCAGTAATCCAATCGCCAATCCAGCGTGATTTTCCTATAATCGTTCAACCCCCGATGCGCAACTAGCGCATCGGGGGGTTTCATGTGCCATGGATTCCTCTAAGCTTAGCGCCGCACGGCTCACTCGGTAAGCCAGGCCTCGTAGCGTTCCTTGGGATACAGTTTTTTCATGATATAGATCATGAACTGATACTCTTCCTCTGAAAAGAAGGATGCATATTTCTGATACAGCACGCGCAAGGCTGCCAGACTTTCGTGGCTCAGCGCATACTCATTCAATTTTTCAAAATTGGAGGAAAAGGGCGACATTCTATCAAAGATCAGCCCCATTAAGTCGTCGGTCATGTATTCGATATCACTGAGAGTCAGCTTTTTTGTCTGGTAATTCTCCACCATGATGCACATGCTGGAACGTGTCAGCTTGTTCAGGCTTACAAGTATATGCTGTTCCAGGCGCTTGCGAAGCTGCTCAAAGGTTTCCCGTACCGGGGAATATTGCATCATTTGATAGCTGAGCTCCTGCGACAGGGGTGTAGACATCAGAAATAGTGCCCCAAGCCACGGCCTGAGTGCGTCGTTTACGTCGTCGAGATGGATAGGAACGGGCATAGTTCCTCCTAAATCGGCAGGGTGCCGATGGTTATGCGGTATCAATAGAAAGATATTCTACAATTTCGTGACAATTTCCTTTCCGGGCTTCACAATTTCATCACCTTTTCCACCCGGTGGCAAGCAAACGATAGTTGTGACCTTGGCTGCTGTGCTTCACAATTTTTTAAGATGAAATATACGTAATGTTTATACATTCTTTGTCACATATTATACGCAGAAATGCGACGAAGACGTAACCGGATCAATACCTTGCGGCAATACCTTCATCTGCCCACAAGTAGTGGTAGTTTCAGAGCACGATTCGGACGCATAGTATGCAACACACCATGCCGTAAGGCTTCTTGCCAAGGTCTTAGATTTCTGCTATGATTGGAAAGAAAAACAGGTACATCACGATTGGCATCTATAAATAGAAACGCCGAAGCGAATGTGCACATTTCAAGGTTGAAAGTAGTGCATATTTATTGACTATTCCTGAATACGAATAATCTCGCCGGAAGGATGGAACAGATTGCAGAACGCCGAAGACATCTGGAGCAGAGCCTGTAAGATTTTAAAAGATGACATGAGCGCCGTGTCTTACGAGACATGGATTAAGTCTGCGCTCAAACCCTACGCCGTCATCGATCACTGCTTCCTGATTGAATGTGTGAACGCGCTGATGCGCGATTTTGGTGTTGACCGTTATCTGCATAAAATCCAGTCCGCAGTCACTTCCGCGTCCGGCGATCACCTGACGGTGGAGATTTTAAATCACGATGAGCTGCTGCGCCGCAAAGCCGAGTTACAACAAAAGCTTTCCAGCGCTAATCCTGATACACTCAACCCCAAATATGTATTTGATACCTTTGTGGTCGGCTCCAGCAACCGCTTCGCCCACGCCGTATCCCTTGCCGTGGCCGAAGTGCCCGCCAAAGCCTACAATCCCCTGTTCCTGTACGGCGGGGTGGGGCTTGGTAAAACGCACTTGATGCACGCCATCGGCCATTATGCCCATGAGCTGTACCCGGAGATGAAGATTGTCTACATCACCAGTGAAGATTTTACCAACCAGCTGATTCAGGCCATGCAGAACAACGAAAACCAGCGCTTCCGTGACCATTTCCGCACGGTGGACTTGCTTTTGGTGGATGATATCCAGTTCATTGCAGGCAAGCAGGCGACGGAAGAAGAGTTTTTCCATACCTTTAATCATCTGCGCGAAGCCGGCAAGCAAATCGTTGTCACCTCCGATAAGCCACCCAAGGAGATTGCCAAACTGGAACAGCGGCTTTGCAGCCGTTTTGAAGGCGGGTTGCTTGCCGATATTCAACGCCCGGACTTTGAAACCCGTTTTGCCATCCTGCGCAAAAAAGCCGAGTACGACCATCTGCGCATTGGCGACGATATCCTGTCGCTGATCGCCGAGAAAGTGGCTTCGAACGTGCGCGAGCTGGAGGGCAGCCTCACCCGGCTGACCGCGTATGCATCGCTCACCCGCCGTCCCATCGATATGCAGCTGGCATCCGAAGCGCTGCGCGATTTGTTCAACCGCAGCGAATCCACCAAAGTCACTACCGATACCCTGCAAGATGCCGTTGCCACTTATTACGGCATCACGGTGGATGATCTGAAAAGTCCGCGCCGCAACCACGAAATTACCGTACCCCGCCAGATCGCCATGTTTTTAACCCGCGAAATGCTGGGCCTGAGCCTGACCAAGATCGGCGACGCATTCGGCGGCCGGCATTATACCACGGTCATGGCCTCGATTGACAAGGTGGAAAACTCCATCAAGCAATCCCCCAGCCTGGCCAGTTTGCTGGATGATATTCGCCGTTCGGTTAAAGAACCGTAAACTGCTTTAATAGTCTTGAACCGGGCTGCCCTATGGCGTCCCGGTTTTGTTATGTTGTGCTCTAACATAAAACCCGCTGCGGCCAACGGCCACAGCGGGTTTTATCTGTATTCACTTAAGCCCCATAGTCATGGGTTTTTGAATGTCTTTATTCCAGGTCGTCAAGCAGCGCGAGGTCCGGATCTTCTTTTGCCAGCTGCTCGTCGGCCTCGGCAAGTTCTTCCTCAACATCCGTGGGCTCCTTGGGCTCCAGCGCGGCCATGGCCTCGGCACGGATAATTTTGTCGATCTTTTCGGCAATGTCGGGATTATCCTTGAGGAACTGGCGAGCATTTTCACGGCCCTGACCAATACGCTGATCCTCGTAGCTGAACCATGCCCCGGATTTGTGGATAATATCGCGGTCGACCGCCATGTCTAGAAGCGTGCCGGTTTTGGAAATGCCTTCGCCGTAGATGATATCCACCTCCGCAATGCGGAACGGCGGCGCCACTTTGTTCTTAACAACCTTGATGCGGGTGCGGTTGCCGATTACCTCCGTGCCGACCTTCAGCTGCTCGCCTCTGCGTATATCCAACCGGATGCTGGAATAAAACTTCAGCGCACGGCCACCGGTGGTGGTTTCGGGATTGCCGTACATAACGCCAACCTTTTCGCGAAGCTGGTTGATAAACACCGCTACGGCATTGGTTTTGGAAATCACGCCCGTCAGCTTACGCAATGCCTGGCTCATCAAGCGGGCCTGTAGGCCGACGAAGCTATCGCCCATCTCGCCTTCGATTTCGGCCTTGGGAACCAAAGCCGCGACCGAGTCGATGACCACCATGTCCACCGCGCCGGAGCGCACCAGCGCTTCGCAGATTTCCAGTGCCTGCTCGCCGGTATCCGGCTGGCTGATGTACAAGTTATCAATATCCACGCCAAGCTTGCGGGCATACACGGGGTCCAGTGCGTGTTCGGCATCGATAAACGCAGCCACGCCGCCGATTCTTTGTGCTTCGGCAATACAGTGCAGCGCCACGGTGGTTTTACCGCTGGATTCCGGCCCGTAGATCTCCACAACGCGGCCACGCGGCAAGCCGCCAACGCCCAGTGCAATATCCACCATCAGGTTACCGGTGGAAATTACGTTGAGGTTCTGCACTGCGCCCTTATCGCTGTATTTCATCACAGCGCCTTTACCAAAGGTTTTATTCAGCTGGGACAGCGCGCTTTCCAGCGCTTTGAGTTTTTCCTTGCGTATGGTGCTTACATCGCCAGAGAACGACTGCACAGTTTTCCCGGTAGTGCTTTTCTTGCTCGCCATGTTATTGCCTGCCTTTCATACAGTTCAGTAATATCAAAAGTGCTTGTCGCACGGTTTTTTGCCGCACGGCTTGCCTGTTTCCAGAAAAATGGTGCTCTTCCGCCCAGATAGTATCCCCGTAGGCAACGCCGATATATACCGTGCCGACCGGAGTCTCTTCACTTCCGCCGGTAGGGCCGGCAACGCCGGTACAGCTTAGAGCGAGTGCGGCTCCTGTTACCTTCCTTGCACCGATTGCCATCTGCCTGGCGCAGTCTTCCGAAACCACAGTTTCTTCGGTGATGCCTTTTACGCCCAGCACGTTTTGCTTTACGGAAAGCGTGTAACTGATAATTCCGCCCAGCAACACCTGCGATGCACCGGATATATCCGCAATCGTTGCGGCGATCAGCCCGGCGGTCATACTCTCGGCTGTTGCCAGCGTGATGCCCTGGCGCGTGGCCTCGGCAACCGTCTCCCCAGCCAGCTGTTCCAGATCACGCATCGTAGCTCTCCGCAAAGATCGTCCGGTTCTTAAGGAAATAATCCACGCCGGACCATACCGTCATCACCATGACGAAGACAATCAATATCCAGTCGATCCAGAGGTTATTCAGCATCGGAATGTCCAGCAGAACAACCGTCAGCAATGTCATCTGCGATATGGTTTTAATCTTGCCAAGTTTCCCGGCAGCGATGACGATGCCCTTTTGTACGGCAATCATGCGCAGCCCGTCCACCATCAGCTCCCGGAATAACACGAGCACACACAGCCATGCAGGTAGCTGCCCAAGACCGGACAGCGTAATCATGGTGCTGAGCACCAGCAACTTGTCCGCCACCGGGTCCAAAAACTTGCCAAACACCGTCACGATGTTCTGCTTGCGGGCAATATAGCCGTCCAGCCAGTCGGTAAGACACGCGACCACGAACAGCACCGTAGCGGCGGCGCGGCAAGCCGGTGTATTGAGCAGCAGCAGCACGACCACCGCGGGGATAGCCAGTACGCGCAAAACGGTCAGCTTGTTTGGCAGGTTCATTTAAGCACCCCCGCCAGGTCATATGCGTCCGCAGCGGTAATCTTCACGCTGACAAAGCTGCCGGGCGTCAGCCCCTTGGCACCGCTGATACGGCAGATGCCATCGGCATCCGGTGCCTCGCGCGATGTACGGCCAATGGCTGTGCCATCGTCGGATACTTCTTCTACCAACACGATTTCGGTCGTCCCCACGCGCTGCAGGTTACGTGCAAGCGATATGTCCTGCTGCAAGGTCATCAGCGTGTCCAGCCGTGCCTGTTTCACATCTTCGGGAATCTGCTCCTTCATCAATGCGGCGGGGGTATCGTCCTCCGGAGAGAACGTAAACGCGCCCAGCCTGTCAAACTGCATGTCTTTAACAAACGAAAGCAACGTTTCAAACTGTTCCTGCGTTTCGCCGGGGAAGCCGACGATCATGGTCGTGCGCAGGGTAAAGCCCATGTCCCGCGCCTGTTGCAGGAAGGTTCTGACGGTTTCAATATCGCCCCGGCGGTTCATGCGACGGAGGACATCCGGGTCGGCATGCTGCAGCGGTAGGTCGATATACTTGCAGATATTGTCATGCGCCGCCATTACATCCAGCAAGCGCTTGTCCACCTCGTCTGGATAGCAGTAGAGCACGCGCAGCCAGCGCACGCCGGGGATTTGCGCCGCCTTGTCCAGCAGCTCCGGCAGCAGGCTTCTTCCTTCCCGGTCCATGCCGAAACGGGAGGTATCCTGCGCAATTAAAATCAGCTCGCCCGCGCCGCCTTCGGCCAGGGTTTTGATTTCCGAAAGTACATCGTCCATCGTGCGGGAGCGGAAACCGCCGCGAATCAGCGGAATGGCGCAGTAGGCACAGCGGTTGTCGCAGCCATCGGCAATGCGGACATAGGCCGTATACGGCGGGGTGGTCAGCACGCGCTCGCCGGACAAAATATGGTAGTCGTCGGCGCAGTAGGACACGCGCTTGCCCTTCAGCGCTTCGTGAATGGCCTCGGGCAGCTTTTCGTACTGGTTTACGCCCAGTATCAGGTCCAGCTCCGGCATCTCCTTGAGCAGTTCCTGCTCGTAGCGCTGGGTCAGGCAGCCGGTGGCGACCAGCACTTTCAGCTTGCCGTTTTCTTTATAGTTTGACAGCGATAAAATCGTGTCGATGCTTTCTTCCTTGGCTGGCTCGATGAACCCGCAGGTGTTGACAATCAGCACCTCCGCTTCCCGTTCATCAGCTGTCAGCGTAAAGCCGTTTTTCACGAGGATACCCAGCATCAGCTCCGTATCCACGCGGTTTTTGACGCATCCAAGCGACACGGCCGCAACTTTGATCATAGTGTACCTTCCGTCCTTTATGTTCGGCTCATTATACCATACAGAGTACCGCTTGGGAAGCATAAAACAGAACAAAAGTTCGCTTTTCTATCTGCCCTGCGGAAACCGTAATTTTGACACCGTTTCTTCAAATTCTACAGGCGGCGGCGCCGTCAGTTCCATCCGCTCGCCGGTACGGGGATGGGTAAACGCCAGCGTGTGTGCATGCAGCATCAGCCGCGGCACCTTGACCCCGGCTTTTACCCCGTAAACGGGATCACCCGCCACGGGATGGTGGCTATACTGCATATGAACACGAATCTGGTGCGTGCGACCGGTAAGTATGTGCACATCCAGCAGGGTCGCCTGTTTGAGCGCTTCCAGCACAGTCCATTCGGTCAGCGAGGGTCTACCGTCCTGCGTGATCGCCATCTTCTTACGGTCGCGTTTGGAGCGCCCGATGGGTTGATCGATCAACCCATGCGTCTCCTTCATCACACCTTCGACCACCGCCAGGTAGTGCTTTTCCACGCTGCGTTCCTTGAGCTGTTTGGACAGCGCTATATGCGCCTGATCGTTCTTGGCCACCAGCATGATGCCGCTGGTATCCTTGTCCAGCCTGTGTACGATGCCCGGCCTTTGTACCCCGCCGATGCCGGATAGGCCGTCCAGCGCATACAGCAGCGCGTTCACCAACGTACCCGTCGTATTGCCGCCCGCCGGATGGGTCACCATGCCGCATGGCTTATTGACCACCGCGATATCCGCATCCTGATACAGGATCGTGATGGGGATGTTCTCTTTTTCCGCTGCATCAGGCCGGGGGTCGGGAATGTTCACGGTCAACTCGTCTCCCGCTTTCACCGCCGTGCCTGCTTTCAAGACTGCTTTTCCATTGAGATGGCATAAACCACCGGCAATCCATTTGGCCGCCTGCGAGCGTGTAACGCCGCAGCCTTCGGCCACCAGCACATCCAGCCGTGAGGATGTATCAGCTGTCAGGGTTTTGTTCACGATCAGTACCCTCCGCAAGTTTCAGTTGCCAGTCTTTGGGCCGCCATAAAAGGCTAATGGCCGTCATCACCGCGCCAAACGTGATAGCGATATCGGCCACATTACAAACGAAATACGGCAGCCAAGGGAAATATACCATGTCCACAACAAAGCCAAACCAAACCCGGTCAAACAGGTTTGCCAGAAAGCCGCCAAAAATCAGCGCAGCGGCGACCCACATAAAGCGCGACAGTTTATACTTGCGCAGCATCAGTACGCCGGCCGTCACGGCAATCAGCGGCAGTACAATACTCACCAGCGTGTACCCAGATAAAATGCCCAGCGCCATCCCTGTATTTTGCGTATAACGCAGCTCCAGCACGCCGCTAATCCATACCATGCGCTGGCCAATCGCCATGTGCTGCAGCGTCAGCAGCTTGGCAATGCGGTCAAGCAGCAGTACCAAAACCGTAATGATCCAAAACACCGTGTTTCGTCCTCCCCGGAGCCAAAATTCTTCCCGGTTATTATAGCATATTCACGCCTGTGGCGCAGTTGTATTCCACCCGACCCTGTGATAGGATGGTGGCAGTATTTAGGAAACGGAGGCGCGGTATGCTCAGGCTGCATCAAATCAGGCTGGCACCGGACAACGCGGCAGACGGAACGTCCGATCTGCGTGCGCTTGCAGCGGCGCGCCTCAAATTGCCAAACAGTGATATTCAGTCCGTGAGGATTGCACGCCGCAGCGTGGATGCACGCAATAAGCGCGACGTGTGTTTTATGCTGTCGCTGGATGTAAAACTTCGCTCCGCAGCGCTGGAACAAAAGCTAATCAAGCGCTTTAAACCCAACCAGGCTGTTTTGCTGGAGACCACAAAGGAGCACGATATATTCTCCCTGCCCGTACCTACCTACCCCAAGGGCAAAGCGCGCCCGGTGGTCGTTGGCGCAGGCCCGGCCGGGCTGTTTTGCGCGCTGGGGCTTGCTGCACGCGGGGCAAAGCCCATTGTATTAGAACGCGGAAAACAGGTCAACGCCCGCACGCTGGACGTAGCCGCCCTGCTCAAGGACGGCAGTCTGAACCCCGAAAGCAACGTGGTGTTTGGTGAAGGCGGCGCGGGCGCATTCAGCGACGGCAAGCTGACCTGTGGCCTCAACGATCCGCTCATCCGCACCATTTTACGCACCTTTGCCACCTGCGGCGCACCGGAAGACATTCTTTTCGATGCCAAACCCCACATCGGCACCGATCAGCTGGTTTTCGTACTCAAAGCGCTGCGCGGCAAGCTGCTATCGCTTGGTGCAGAGGTTTTATTTGAACATAAAGTCACCGGCCTGACCGTGCAAGACGGCAGCGTAACGGCCGTAGAAGTCGGCCCCATGCGCTTTGAGACTGATGCAGTGTACCTTGCAACCGGCCACAGTGCGCGCGATGTGTATACATGGCTAAACGATCTGCATGTCCCGCTGGCCGCCAAGCCGTTTGCCGTCGGGGTCCGCATTGAGCATCCGCAAGCGCTGATCAATCAGGCGCAGTACGGCAGCTTTGCCACCCACCCCGCCATGCCCCCGGCGGACTATAAGCTCAACACCAGAACCCCCGATGGTCGCGGTGTATTCACCTTTTGTATGTGCCCCGGCGGCGAGGTTATCAACGCCTCCAGCGAGCCGGGCCGCCTGAATATTAACGGCATGAGCCGCCACGCCCGCAGCGGGCAAAACGCCAATTCCGCCGTGCTCGTCGGGGTAAAACCTGATGATTTCGGACAGCCTCTGGACGGGATTGCCCTCCAGCGCCGTATGGAAGAAGCGGCCTATGCCATCGCCGGGTACAACGCACCCTGCCAGCGCGTGGAAGACTTCCTTGCGCGTAGGCCCAGCAAGGGCTTTGGTACGGTAACACCCAGCTATCTGCCGGGCGCGGTTCCCACTGATATTACAGGCATTTTCCCGGCGTTTGTTACCGATGCCCTGCGCATCGCCCTGCCAGCACTTGGCAAGCGTTTGCACGGCTTCGACCTGCCCGATGCGCTGCTCACCGCACCGGAAACACGCTCCTCCTCCCCTGTGCGCATTGTGCGCGATGAGAAACGGGAAAGCGCGCTGCGTGGTCTGTACCCACTTGGCGAAGGCGCGGGTTATGCTGGTGGCATTATCTCCTCAGCACTCGACGGTCTGAAAGCGGCCCTGGACGAAAGGACATAAACGATGATCCAAGCGGTATTGTTTGACATGGACGGCACATTATTCAACACCGAGCAACTCTATTACGATCAACTGGTAGCCCTCATGCAGGAATATGGGTATACCATGACCCATCCGTTTTTCATTAAAACCTTGGGCGTGCCTATCGGCGTTTGCCAGGAGATGTATATACAGACCTACGGGGATGATTTTCCGTATGAAACAATCTATACACGCCTGTTTGATGATGTGCGCACCCATGTAAAGCAAAATGGAACGCCGCTAAAACCGGGCGTAACCGAATGCTTTACCGCGCTCAAAGCGCGCGGACTGCCCATGGTGCTGGCCACCAGCTGCCCACGCTTTGCCGTGGATGATTTCTTTTCCACACTGCCGGAGCTGGACGCTATGCTATCCGGCAAGGTGTGCGGCGATGAAGTCACCAACGGCAAACCCGCTCCGGAGATTTTTCAAAAGGCGTCCAAGATCGCCGGTGTAGACCCTGCCTATTGCCTGGGCGTGGAAGACTCTCCCAGCGGCCTGCGCGCCATACGCCAAAGCGGCGCGTACGCGGTGATGATTCCCGATCTAAAGCCCTATACTGATGCCCTTGCGCCCTATACCGATACCGTACTGCAGTCCCTGCACGAACTGCCGGGGTTAATTGATCAACTAAACGCAAAGTAAAAAAAAGCATCCTGCCTTCGCAGGATGCTTTTTTAATCGTCCAGCAATTCCTTGACCTGTATCGTTCGGATATGCCACTGGTCGTGTTCTTTGACCAGTGTCGCCGTATAATGCGCAGCCTGCCAACGCGGCGGGCTTTCGTATTGGTCTTCCCCATACAGCCGGATGGCCGTTTCCTCGTACTGGCGATTGATGCGGCCGTCGATGCGCGGAATGCGCTCGATAAACTCCGCCTTGGCGGTGGTCTCCCACGGCCAGCACCACATCCATGTCAATTGCAGCCGGTGGTCGATGCCGCGAACGGTATAAATTGCATACGGGCTTCCGCCGTCCAGCGCGCGCAGGAGGTTTTCATCCCGCTGCAAATAATTCTCCTGAAAAAACTTGGTCAGTTCATCCGGGTCGTCGTCCATCATAATCACCTGGGCGCGCATGGCCATGCCATCTTTGAGCACCACAGAGATATTGGTCGCGTTCATGGCATAGTAAAAGGTTACGACAGCAAAGCCCACCAGCGCCAGCAGGATGAACAGGCGCGTGGCCAGATACCAAACAAACCGGCGCAGTTTCGTCACGCTGAAAACAACCTTTCTAGCAGTGTAGACCCATCGTCCACCAATGGCATGGGTTGCGCTCCCGATTCCGAATACTTACGGGGAGTGCCGGGGTTGCGGCTGTCGTAAATAGCAAAGGGCACAGGGTTGCCGTCGTGCCCGCGCGTGGTCAGGAGCGTGGGGTGATCGCACATCACCAGCATGCGGTAGTCTTCCCCGCGGCTATCCAGTGCCTGAAACAGCGGGCGCACAACCAGATCGTTCACATTCTGGATTGCCCGCATTTTCTTAATCATATCGCCTGCATGCGCCATTTCGTCCGGCGCTTCAATATGCACGGCGGCAAAATCATCGCCGCCAAGCAACGCGTCCAAAACAGCGTCCACCTTACCCTGATAGTTGGTATCCAGGTCGCCGTTTGCGCCCGGAACGCGTGGGGTTTTCAGGCCCGCCAGCGAAGCAATGCCCCACACCAGCGGCACCGCGCTGATGACTGTGCCTGTTTTATGGTACTTGCGTTCAAAGGAGTCCAGCTGCATGGCCGTAGCCGCGCCCCAGGGCCAAATCATATTGGCGGGCAGCAGCCCCTGTTCCTTGCGGGCACGGTTGATGGGGTGATCTTTGAGCACATCATAGCTTAGCAGCATCAGTTCCTGAATCTGCCGGCACATTCTTTCGGCAGCCGGGCTTCCGTCCTTACAGGACGGCAAATAGTCCTCAATCGCTTTATCCAGAATATTATGCGGTTCGGTGAGATGAACGGATGACAAATCGCTTGCCTCTGTTGCCATCACGCCGATATGGCGGAAGGTATCCGTAATATGAATTTGCTGCCCCGCCTTGTGCATGGTATCAACAAACGGCGAGGAGACGGTGGTCAAATCGTGCATCAGGGTTTCGGCATCCTTGCCGTGAATGCCGCCGCCGTTGTGGCTTCGTATCACCAGGCTGCCGCCTTGTTCCTCCACAGCACAGAGGTTGACGCGCAAGCTGACGCTGCCATCCGGCACCGTAATGCCCATGCCGGCCGCTTCCAGCACACTGCGGCCGGTGTAACAGCTGCGGGGATCGTTGCCGAAAATTGACAATATCGCCGTATCACTGCCCGGCACCAGCCCTTTGGGCACGGTGCGTACACGGCCGTAGTCGCCGCCGGCAGCGCGGTCAAACGCGTCCAGCGTTAATGCCTCCATCGGCGTTTTTCCATCGAGTTGTTTCAGCCTGGCATCCGCCATGCCGTCTCCAATCACCAATACGTATTTCATGCGTGCGCTCTCCTACTATAATCAGGTTTCAGTATAGCGCGTACAGGGCTTCTTTTCAAGCATGCGTGCATTGGCATGTTTCCGGGTTTTGGTGTATACTATGCGCGATAGAACAACAAAGGAGCGCATTGAATGAAGCGCATCGTGTTGACCGGTGGAGGCACTGCCGGCCATGTTTCCCCGCATTTAGGGCTAATCCCCCGCCTGAAAGCGGCAGGGTATGAGATACACTACATCGGCAGGCGGTCCGGCATTGAGCATGATATTATACGCCCCATCGAAGGTGTAACCTATCACGCCGTCCAATCCGGCAAGCTCAGGCGATATTTCAGTCTGTTAAATTTTACAGATATGTTCCGCGTGCTGGGCGGTATTTGGCAGTCATACTGGCTGATCCGTAAGCTAAAGCCCAACGTATGCTTTTCCAAAGGCGGGTTTGTGAGCATCCCCGTGGTTATCGCCGCGCACTGGAACCATGTGCCCACCGTTTGCCACGAAAGTGATATGACCCCGGGGCTTGCCAACCGCATTGCGGCACGCTTTGCCGATGTGGTCGCTACCACTTTCCCCGAATGCGCCGCGTGCATCGGCGGTAAGGGCGTGATGACCGGTACCCCACTGCGCGAGGACCTGCTTAACGGCAAACGGGAGCAAGGGCTGGCCCTTTCTGGGCTGCAAGGCGATAAACCCATATTGCTGGTAACCGGCGGCAGTCAGGGTGCCCAGGCGATTAACCTGGCGCTCCGCAAAGCACTGCCGCAGCTATTGCCCCAAATGGATATTTTACATTTATGCGGCAAAGGCAACCTGGATGAAAGCCTTGCAAAGGAGCCGGGCTACCGGCAGTTTGAATACCTGCAACAGGAATGGCCCGATGCCTTGGCGGCAGCCGATATTGTACTAGGGCGCGCCGGTGCCAACACGCTCAGCGAGCTGCTGGCACTGCAAAAGCCCATGCTGCTGATTCCCTATCCACTATCCGCCAGCCGCGGCGATCAGATTAAAAACGCTGCCAGCTTTGAAAAGCAAGGCTTTGCCAGAGTGCTTGCGCAAGAGAACTTGACACCCGAAACCTTAACGAATGCATTAATCGGCTTATTGAACGATCAGGACACCCTGCGTACCGCTATGGGCAGCTGCGCCTTGCAAAACGGCACCGATGCGGTTATGCAACTGATCCAAGACGTGCAGACGAGGAGAGAATAATATGGCCAGAATGTTCGGTACCGATGGCGTACGCGGTGTTGCCAACGCCGATCTAACCTGTGAAATGGCATATAAA
Source organism: Candidatus Limiplasma sp. (assembly GCA_963678055.1). GTDB lineage: Bacteria > Bacillota > Clostridia > Christensenellales > Aristaeellaceae > CAXXOK01. The sequence goes on along the minus strand of OY782679.1, from coordinate 833,269 downwards.
CTGGGGCAGGCCAGCGCTGCGGTGCTGGCAAGTGATGTGCACAGCCCCACCATTCTGGTCGGGCGCGACACACGCGTGAGCGGTGAAATGCTGGAGTCCGCCATGGTCTCCGGTATTTGCAGCGTTGGCGCGCGCGCTGTTCTGGTGGGTATTATGCCGACCCCGGCGATCGCCTACCTGACCCGGTATTACGAGGCCGATGCCGGCTGTGTGATCTCCGCAAGCCATAACTCCGTGGAGTACAACGGGATTAAGTACTTTGACAAACACGGACACAAGCTGATCGACGAGCTGGAAGACAAGATTGAGGACATCGTCCGCAATGGCTTACCGACCGATTACAAACTCCCCGTCGGCACGCACATCGGCAGACCCGTGCACCAGTTCAACGCCGCACGGCGCTACATTGACTTTATTCAAAGCTCACTTGATGTACGGCTGGACGGCCTGCATGTTGTGCTGGACTGTGCCAACGGCGCGGCCTACGATGTAGCCCCGGCTGTGTTTAAGGAACTGGGCGCGAAGGTCAGCACGTATTATCACGAACCCGACGGTACTAACATCAACGATCTGTGCGGCTCCACCCATCCCCAGCGGCTCAGCGAGCTGGTCAAGGAGCTGGGTGCGGATGTAGGCTTTGCCTTTGACGGCGATGCCGACCGCGTTATCGCCTCGGACGAACGCGGTAAACTGGTCGACGGCGACCAGATGATGGCGCTGCTTGCCGTGTATATGAAAGAAAAGAACATGCTCACGACCAATACGCTGGTCGCAACCGTGATGAGCAATATGGGCTTGGACATCGCCATGAAAAAGCACGGCATCCAGCTGCTGAAAACCAAGGTCGGCGACCGCTATGTGCTGGAGAAAATGCGCGAGGAAGACCATATGCTCGGCGGCGAGCAGTCCGGTCATGTAATTATGCGGGCGTTTAACACCACAGGCGATGGTATTTTGACCGCTTTGCAGGTGCTTAGCGCGATGGTGCACGCCAAAACCTCGCTATCGTCTCTGGCGGCTGTGATGAAGGTCATGCCCCAAAGCCAGTACGCCGCGCATGTCAGCGATCAAAAGAAGGAAAGCTACAAGCAAAACCCCCGCGTGCAGGACATGATCAAGGAAATTGAAGACAAATATAAAGACACCGGCCGTCTGCTGGTGCGCGCCAGCGGTACCGAACCGCTGGTTCGCGTGATGATCGAAGGCCCCTACCAGCGCGAGATCGATGCCGACGTCTTCCGCCTGGCCAAACTAATTGAGAAGGAATTGAACTAAATGCCGCGTACGTTACGGCGGATTGTCGCACTATTATTGCTTGTTTGCCTTTTGCCTACCGGTGCCCTTGCGCTGTCCGGGCAAACCATGGCAACGTTTACAAGCTATTACAAGGACAATATCGCATTTATTAACAGCGTTACCCAGCGACACATGCTGCCCATAGAGCTGGAAGAATCCAACTACGGCGCCGACGGCCACATGCAATACGCCATTCAATCGGACGCGCTGCATGTAACTGTCATCACCGATGGCAGCGGGATTATCGAATCCTGCGAAATCAGATTGCTGTTCCCCGAGGGCGCAGTGGAAGGTAATAGTTTGTATCTGGATTATGTATCTGCCCAGTACCACAGCATCGCTTTTATCATGTCAATGCATGTCTCCCCGGACCCGGAGAGCCGCCTGTTACTGGCAGAAGAGATTAAAAACGGCATGCTGGATAATTTCGGCGCGTATGAGCGGCAACTGGGTGCGTATACCATTCAATGCATCGGCGTTCCAGGCGAAGGTGCCGTCTATACGTTTACCAACACCAGCCTGGCACCTGCCCAGGACGAGCCCAGCGAAGACGGCCCCACCCCTGAACCACTGGACGATTTCGAACACCTGGGCTAAGACTTTAGGAGTTTGATAAACACATCCGGCACAGCACTTTCCAGCCGGATGTGTTTTTTTTGCAGTGTTTCAAATGTAAGGTAAGCGCTGTGCAGCGCAAAACGGCGCGGCAGCAGCTGGTGTTCCTCACCGTAAAGAAAATCGCCTGTTACCGGACAGCCGATTGATTGTAAATGCACGCGAATCTGGTGCGTACGACCGGTCAGCAAACGAAGGCGAAGCAGGCTTCTACTATTGCCGGTCTGCTCCACATGGTACTGCGTGCGCGCGGTCTTGCCATCAGGCGCGATCACCCGCCGTATGCTCGCGCCGTCGGCCTTGCGTATCGGCGCGTCGATTGTTCCACGTGTCTCGCTGGGTATTCCATCGCACAGCGCCAGGTACTCGCGGGTAAACACATCGGAATGCAGGCGTTTTTGCATAAATTGCTGGCTGTGGGCATGCTTGGCAACCACCATCAGACCGCTGGTTCCCTTGTCCAGCCGATTGACGGGGCGGTAGATGAACCCCTCCGGCGCACCCAGATAGGCACATACCGCATTGGCAAGCGTTTCGCTCTGTTGTTTGGGCGAGCTGACCGACGGTAGCGGCGCGGGTTTATCAACGACAAGGAGATCATCATCCTCGTAGGCAATGCTGAGCTTTAAAGCAGACGGCACAACCGCAGCAGCAATCGTCTCCGGAACCCGGATGATTAGCGTCTGCCCGGCCCGCACCCTGCGGTCGGCATGGACAGACTCGCCATCCAGCAAAATCTCGCCCTGAAATTTGGCACGCTTAAACTGCGCATAGGACATGCTCATGCCCTGCAATGCAATCTGGCGTATGACCTTTCCGTCTTCCTCTGGCAGAATAATCCAGGTTAATGCAAGCATTGTACGCCCCCATTCACGCGGAGTATATCACGCCGCGTGAATGGGTACAAGCGGAGGCAGTTTTATTCATCACCCAGCATCAGCCAATCCAGCTGCAGGGGTACGGTCGCCTGATCCACCGCAGATTTTTTGATATATCCGTTGGTTTCCCCCGGCTGCATAAACCAGCTGTTTTCGTCACTTGGCACGCCTACATGCAGCCAATTTCCCCTGTCGGCCAGTACACGCACGAGCGATCCCGCTGGCAGTTTCACCACGGCGGCATCCAATAGACCGGTTCCCTGCTTAAGCTGTGTATCGTTTTTCACCCGCCCAACGCTCAGTACGGCATGAAATATTGTGCCCGGTTGGTCTTCTTTATACGAAACGTAATCGCCGGACATATACCCCTCCACCACACCGATACGCACATGATACCAAGGTGCTCGCGTGCCGGGGAGTATGTCCAGTATCTCAACCAGCGTGCCCGGCATATACATGCCCAGGTCCTTGGAGTGCGAGGACGTATCCTTGCGGAGGTGAACACTGGCAGTGATCCCATACCCATCCGGAATCGCCTGTGATGCCGCCGCCGCCTCGCGGCAGGCTTCTTCGGTTGTTGGGAAATCAGACACATTGATGTATTCCATTAACCCGGAGTTAAGCGCCGGATACCGCACTTCGTTCTTACTGCCGTTTTGCACCGCAATGGTGTGATACCAGCCCAAAACGCCAATATTAGGTCTTGCACCCACGATGAACATGGTATTGTCGCCATTGTTGATGTGACAATATTGGTCCAGCTCACAAACATAAGGGTGCTCTAGCAATCTTGACATCATCACCACTCTGCACCCGAAGTATTCTGTTTCCGTATCGGAGATGGGATATACAATCTCAAACTTGCCGGTATTCCCGCCATAGCGGATAAAGAGATCGCGGTTTTTATACAATGCGGTCTCGCTGACCGGAAACACGCTCCAGCCAAGCGTCGCGTTGTCCTGCACCAGCATGACCAGCAAACGTTCTTCTCCCTTACCAAACGCGGCCAGTCCCTTGCCCGGTGGCATATCTGCCGCTACGCTCTTGCTGCGCGCATGGTATGCCCCGGCCAGACACACCCAGCCCTCCAGCTTGGGATGAGAGAACGCCTGTGTAAGCGCTTTTGGAACCATACCGACAAATTCACAGACCGTCGTTTTGTCCACTCTCATATCATGAACCGTATAGGTTTGTATGCCCTGCTGCATGGCAACAAACGGCACATTGCCATCCAGCCCGAAAGCTTCAAATGTCGCATTTCGCCACGCAAGCGTTTCCGGAGACCACTGCGGCCTCTCCCCATAACAGGACAGGAAGAAGTCCTCCAGCGCTTGTGCCGAGGTATAGCCCTCTGTTTGCAATCCGCGGTCCATACTATTGTTGATATGAATATCGCTGTACTGAGCAAGCGTCTCCCGAAGGGCTTGTTTGCTATCTGCATTCCACGTTGAAAACCAGTCGTTCTCTTCCATATCACGTAGCAGTGTTCGCACGCTGTTTTCGGACGCTTTCGATACACTGGATGTGCCAAACGGCGTTTTATAGGATGAAAAACTGAGGTCAGATTTGATAATTTCAGCCTTATATACCCATGACGTATTCTGATAAAACTGCACCAGCCATAGCTTATTTCCATCAGAGATATCATACGTAAAGCTGTCGGCTTCTTCCTGCGTATACCCGTACACCTCGGTCAGCAAACTCTGTGATAGTTGTATAAGCTCTTCCTCTGTGGCCTTGTCGGCATGCGATACAGTAAACAGCGTGAGCAAAGCTACCAGCGTTATGATCCATTTTTTCATTGCGTTTCCTTTCCGTCAGCCGTTTCCCCATCCGGTATTGACAACCCTGCCATCCATTGCATCAACATAGGTGTCATAGGTGCGGCCCGTCGCCCTGCTATGGATTAGAAGAAACCAAATGTCATCTTTGTAGTCTGCGTTGATAACATACAGCGAAAGGTCTGTCGTGTCCTCGCCGATTTGTTCTGAGATGGTATCCATGGCGATATTCAACGCATCCTGCAGCGAAATATTGCCGGCAGGCCTATGTGTGAACGAGCCATCCTCTCTGGCCCCAATGCCATAAACTCCATCCAACTCCGACAAATAGGCATCTGCATTTACATAGCCTTCCGCCGTAAAGAACGAGGATACCAGCAGCATGCAGGCCAGGATCGCGGCAGTTACCATCAGCCATTTCACAGTCTGGTCGATGTGCAAAATACTGCGCACGCGACTTTGCAGCTTGCGGCCAGTCATGGTCATGCCGGTGGCGAGCACACCCACGCCCGGCGCATACCGCTTGGATGCCGCCAAAACCAGCGTATTGGTGTAGTTCATCCGTTCCTGTTTGGGAAGGTCTTTTACTACGCGGCTATCGCACGCCAGCTCGCCATCGGTCCGGCTCATAAACGCCGCCACCCACACCAACGGGTTAAACCAGTGCGCTACGCAGCACACTAACCGCAGCAGGCTAAACCAGTGATCCTTCCCCTGATAGTGGCACAGCTCATGTGTCAGCACATGGATAGCCTCTTGCGGCGCGGCCGTCAACGGCAGCGCTATATAAGGACGGATTACCCCGACCAGGCAAGCGCTTGGAAGCGGATCGACAAACCAGACGGGAATAGGTTTTACCTTGCGCTTTTTACATACATCCAGGTACTGTTCTTTAAGCTTGCCGGAAATCAGCTCAATGCGGTTGGCCTTTAGCTTGTGCCGGAAACGAACGTTGACCGTTACAAAGAATAGCACCAGCGCAGCTGCCGTCCACAGATAGATACGCAGTAACAGTTTGGACAAGGTGCCGAAATACAGCCCATCCACAAAATTCTTCGCTCCCTGATAGACTATGGAATCGGTATTTCCTCTGGTAAGCCGTCTCAAGTCACTGAAAATGTCATCCAGTCGTACTTTGATTTGCCCTGCGATCGGACGAATCGCCTGATCGTTCACCACTCCGGGCCGAAATTCATTGATCCATGGATTGTTCAGCGCAATCGGGCAGATGAGGCGTATGGCAATCAGCAGCCACAGGAAGTAGATCATCCGGTTGCCGAGCGGTTTTCGCAGAAATTTCCGGAATGCGATCATCAACACAATGGCCGCGCTGGCCATCAGGTTTGCCTCAAGCAGAAAGTTGAATACAACAGCGCTACGCATGCTACTCCTCCTATTTACCGGTCTTCCTGTCATTTTGTTTCATCATATCTAAGATGGCCTGAATATCTTCTACGTCGGCTTCACCCGAATCCACCAGATTGGATATTAAAAGCGTCGCGTTACCCGAAAACACACGGGACAGAAATTTTTTCGTCTGCTCTGTCGTTGCCTGCTTCCGGGTGATTTTGGGGGAATACATTTTAACCGTGCCCGTGTCATCCACACTGACGGTATCCTTAAGCTCCATGCGTTTTAAAAGCGTGATAATCGTATGGCGCGTCCATCCGGTCGTTGGCTCCAGTGCTTTGGTAATTTCCGGCATGGAACGCGGATGTTCGTCCCACAAAAGCTCTATAATTTTCCATTCCGCGTCCGTAAGCTGTATCGGCATAGGGATGCTCCTTTCAGCGATGGCTGGTAGACACTTGTTTACCGGTAGTATACAGCTGTCTACCACTCTTTGTCAATACGGTAAATTTGATCGTTACACTTGTTGACAGATTCACCCCCTTATGATAGAATTTTTTCTCGGCGGCACTTGTCCGCTGTACGCCGGGGAACGTGACTTGCGCCTGTAGCTCAGTTGGATAGAGCAACGGCCTTCTAAGCCGTGGGTCAGGGGTTCGAATCCCTTCAGGCGTGCCACGTGGTGGGTATGGTTCAGTTGGTTAGAACGCCAGATTGTGGTTCTGGAAGTCGTGGGTTCGAATCCCACTACCCACCCCATTTTTTTATTGGGGTATCGCCAAGCGGTAAGGCACGGGACTTTGACTCCCGCATCGTAGGTTCAAATCCTGCTACCCCAGCCACGTCGTCGCGGACTGCATATCATTCGCGGCGATTTTTCAACAAAAATTCCCTCTCACTCATTCCGTCGCTCCTCCTTCTCGCCGAAAAACAGGTTTTTCGTCGGTTGGACGGAGGCGTTTTTTTATTTGCGGACTGCATATCATTCGCGACGATTTTTTAACAAAACTCCCTCTCATCAATTGCAACGCAAAGCAGCCTTCACAGGATGTTTTTTTATGATCGAAGTTCTATGTCAGCTGATTAGCATCTTCATAAATCAGGTTTCAACTTTCTCTTTTTCAGGTACATATACTACTAGATAGCATTGGCTGCCAAAGCAGCGAACTATCCGCCAATTACTTCAATCGACAAACGAATAAGGAGTTTTATCATGTTTACACAATATCAACTGCCCTATGCGTTCAACGCATTAGAGCCTCATATTGACGCCCTGACCATGGAGACGCATTACACCAAGCATCATGCAGGGTATACCAAAAATCTCAACGACGCAGCAGAAAAAGCCGGTGTGGCCGGTCAGGATATCAGAGCCATTCTGTCATCCCTTGACGAGGTTCCCGACGAAACCCTGCGCACCGCCATCCGCAATAATGGCGGCGGCTTCTTCAACCACAACTTGTACTTTTCCACCCTCAGCCCAAACGGCGGTGGCGAACCCGATGGCGAACTTGCCAGCGCCATTAACGCATCATTTGGCAGCTTTGCCGCTTTCAAAGATAAAATCAGCAAGGCAGCGGCCGGGCGCTTTGGCTCCGGCTGGGCGTGGCTGTCCGTAGACAGGAACAACAAACTTGTTGTATCCTCGACCCCCAACCAGGACAACCCCCTGATGGAGGGTAGCGGTCTTACGCCGATTTTCGGCATTGATGTTTGGGAACACGCGTATTACCTGAAGTACAAGAACCTCCGCCCCGATTACATTCAGGCGCTGTTTAACGTGGTTTCCTGGAAAACTGTCGCAGAGAATTTCGACAGGGCTTTGCAAGGCAACCGGGTTCCTGCGTAACGCCGCACTCTCCGCAAAAGCGGTAAAACAAAAGGACCTGCTTTTTAGGCAGGTCCTTTTTTACATCTGTTACTGGAACGGGGCATATAGCAGTGTGCCGTCCACGGCGTTGAAAATGGCATAGCTTTCAAAGCCGCCTTTTACACCGTCGTTGTCCTGGTACACCACATACCATGCAGGCGTGAGCACCATGCCGTCCGCCTTATCGGCGGCGCGCCCCGGGGAATAGCACAGCTCTATGCTGATGATATGGTCGATCTCCAGTCCGGCAAAGCGGGAATCCGCAATTTCCGCCGCCAGCCTATCCATCACCGTTTCCGGAGAAATCAGCGCATCCGGCGTGGCATAGATATCGCCCCGGCTGTACATATCGCGCAGCTGAAACAATACGACGCCTTCTTCCGTCACATAGGCAATCGAATAAAAGTAACCGCCATCTGCTTTGAAACCGTTTGTATAGTGCAGGAAGTAGCCCTCGGTTTCGGGCCCAGCTTTGGAATAATCCATAATCGGCGAATTCCAACTCTGGTTTTCTTCAATCTTCCGGTTCTTGGCCTCCCCCAGGGTGCGAATCCGTTCCACGTCCATATCCAGCGCAAAGTCGCAGGTATAGCCTTTCACGTTCACCGCTTTGAGAATCGCTTCCACCTTTGCCTTGGCTTCCTCCAGCGTAATCTCTGCCAGCTCGGTTTTGGAAAGCACTATCCCTTCCTCGCCCTTCAACCAGGCAGAGTACGCATCCGCCGCCCGTTCACCCGCGGCATTGCTTAACGATTTCACCGGGACGATCATCGGTTCGCTGTCCGGGATTCTGTAATTTGCGTCGCGCGTCCCCTGAAACTCATAGTAATAAAGTGTTTCCGTAGACCATGAAAGCTCCGCTTCGTCGTTGAAGGTTATCGAGCGTTTATCGCTCTTGGCGATGCCGGATTGGTTAAACAGTGTAGGGTCAAGGGCTTTGCCAAAGTCGTTGGGTATTGCCGCATAAACGGGCATCGTATACTGCGGTGAATACCCGTCGGGCACGATCAGTTCCACATCACCAATGCTCTGCGTAAGTGCGACAGTATTGGCGGCCGGTTCCGCCGTTGGCTCGCCGATGGGCTTAGGACTGATTTCCACCGTCCAGTTCTCACCATGGTAGGTTTCTGAATGAATGGTTCCGTCCAAATCCATTGCGGTCACGGACGAATGCATCGCTATGGTGTACACCTCACCCTCGGCAATCACGGTGGCATCCGATACATCAAACAGGAACTGCACGCTTCCATCCCGCTCCGGTACGAACATATATCCCACACAGGGCGGATAAAGCAGCGGTCCGCCATCTACCCCGATTTGTTCAGGCAAGGTTCTGACAACCAACAACTTTGCGCCTTTCTCCCTTGCCACATCGGCAATCGTTGGTGTGCCGGCAGGCGCTTCCTCCCGTACGCCGCCCAATCCGTGGATATCATAGCCGAAAGGTTCATCCGGGGCAAAGTCTTTCCCAATAATAACAATGTTGCTGCCCTCCAGCGGGCGTATAGTGCCCACGCCGTATAGTCCGTTATCGCGGTAAATCACCTCGTCCAGCGTAAAGACAACGCCGTCCAGGACCAGCGATTGCTCTGAAACCGCTACATCGCCCTGTTTCAGCCATTGTTCCATATCATTTCCGTAAGATCGTCCAAAGAGATCCAACACCTGGGACGAGAACGCCGCATAGGCCGCCGCCGTTAAGAGCACAACGACAGCCGCAGCGATAAGTACCGTGCGCATTGTATGTTTCACCGGTTTTCCCTCCGTTTGTTTCAGGGCGAAGGACACGCGATGCTTGAAGCTTTCGGGCGTAGTCCCGTACATTGTTTTGAGATCATTGCTGTTCATACGCGCACCTCCTCCAACTCCGGCATATCCCGCAGCAGTAGCCGCCCCCGATGTAGCCGCGATTTCAGCGTTCCCTGCGGCATGTTCAGCATCCGGGCGCATTCCTTCACAGAATAGCCTTCTACGTAATGCAATAGCAACGGAAGACGATATTTTTCGTCAAGGGAGGTGAATACTTGATATAGATCGGGACGCGCATCCTGTGCCGTTTCCCGCTCGGGCAGGGTATCGGAGGGTGTCTCCCACTTGCGGCGGCGCAGTAACCCGTAGCATTCGTTGATAAGAATGCGGATTACCCACGCTTGCATAGCACGGTCATCCCGCAGCTTGCGTTGTTTCCGCCACGCCTTTTCGATAGCCCCCTGTACCGCATCTTCCCGGTCGCACAGCTGTGGCAGAATGCTGGTGGATACGCGGTATAGCGTATCCTGCATCGCCACGATGTGCCGGGCAAACTCCTCTTGCGTCATATCGTTCCTCCGGGTCATGCTTTAGTTGACAGTAAAATCGATCTTACACAATACAGATGATTGAAAGGGGGTAAAGGTTGCATTGATACGAACTATTTTGTGAATCGTAACATGAAAAAAAGGGAAGGTAAAGCCATTGGCTTCCCTTCCCAAATCCGTTCCTATGCACGTGCCATCGGACTTTCGTAGCGCTTGCTGTTACAGCGTCCGAAACTTTTTGAGTGCCAACGTGTTCACGGTCATCAGCAACGCTCCGAAACCAAGCAGCGCTAAGCCTTGCAGCCAGATGCCGGAAAAGCCCGCGCCTTCAATCATCACGCGGCGGATGGCCTCAGCCGAGTAATAGACCGGGGTGATGAAGGCGATGTTGCCAAGCCCAAGCGGAATGGTGTCGATGGGGATCAGGCCGCAGAAGAATACCTGGGGCACAACCAGCACCGGAATCATCTGCGCGACCTGCATCTCCGATGATGCCACGATGGATGCCATTGCACCATACAGCACCGCGACCAGCGCGTTAAGCAGCATGATGGCAAAAATCAGCCCTACATCGCCCGCACAAGGCATGCCTAGCACAAACAGCACATACACAACCACCAATACCGATTGTAGGGCCGCAAACACACCATACCCGGCGGTATAGCCGGCCATCACCTGCCAGCGCTTGATCGGTGTCATCAGCAGCCGTTCCAGCGTACCGCCGGTGCGCTCCCGCACCAGGGTCATCCCGGAGATCACGAACACAAAGAAGAACGATAAAAACGACAAAAACACAAATCCAAGCGACTGGAACGTGGACGCTCCATCGTTATACACAACATGATACTGTATGGAAATCATTTGCTGCGACAGCGTCTTGACCGCGCCTTGCAGCGCTTTCATTGCCTGTGCCGATTTCACCGTCGGCTCCAGATTATAGGTGTCGATTTGCAAACCGGACAGGACGATGACCATGTCGATGGTTCTATCGTCCTTTAAAAGTTGTTCCTCACTTGCGTAGGACAGCGTTGCAACGTCGATCAAGTGTACATCCTCGCCCTCCAGCGCTGTCATGACTTGCGCCGGAAGCGCGCTTTGATCCACGGCAATTGTAGGAACATAGCTTGTATCGCTGAGCAGAAAATAGATCAGCGTAAACATAAGCAGCGGTGCAAACAAGATAAGGGCAAGCGTGCGTTTGTCGCCGCGCATCTGCCGGATCACCCGCATGGCAATCCCTTTCATATTACTGCACCGCCCTTTCCGTCACCTTGAAAAACAGCTCTTCAATGTGTCCCGTTTCGGTGGATTGCAATAATGTTTCCACCGTATCGAAACGGATCAGCTTGCCGCCGTATAAAAGCGCTGCCTTATCGCACTCGGTGACCTCATCCATCACATGGGTGGAAATAATCATGGTAATCCCCTGCTGTTTCAGCGAATGAAACCGATCCCACACCACGCGTTTGAGCACGGGGTCAATACCAACGGTCGGCTCGTCCAGCAGGAGCAGCCTTGGCTCGTTGAGCAGTGCGGTAGCCAGCGACAGCCGTTTCTTCATACCACCCGAGTAATACCGCACCAGCTTTTTGCGATCTTTGGTCAGGTCCAGCAGCACCAGCACATCCTCGATGCGCTTTTGCTTTTGCGCTTTATCCATTTTGTACAGCGACCCGTAGAATTTCAGGTTGTCCTCACCGGACAGATCATCGTACAGAGCGTCGTTCTGGGGCATATATCCGATATGTTTAAGCACATTTAAATCGGGCACCGGCTGTCCGTCCACCACAATGCTGCCCCGGTCGGCAGGAAGTGCGCCTAAAATCAGACGGATCAAAGTGGTTTTCCCCGCCCCCGACGGCCCCAGCAGGCACAGAATGTTCCCGCCGGAGGTCTCAAACGAAATATCGTTTAAAACCGGTTTCCCCGAAAAGCCTTTGGCTAGGTTCTTTACCGTAATTTGCATTGTTTCACGTCTCCATTGCTTTCATTTGTTGAATAAATGCATCCGCAACGATGGCGGATTGCTGGATGACAAAGCTCTCCTTGTCCTCCTGATGATGGAACAGGCAATAGCTCAGGCTGGTACCCATCAGCGAATTGCCCATCCACTGGGCGCAGGCATGGGCGTGTTCCGGGTCTGTATGAAAGTACTGCTTAGCCAACTGTTGTATGTTTTGAATCGCCCGGCCGCGCACCTGCGAAACAACAACCTGAATATCCTCATACTTGCTTGCTTCAAAGATCAGCATGCGAAACAATGCATTGTAGCGGATAAACATCTGCAATATACTCCGGCACAGGCGTAAAATATCGTTATGCACATTGCCCGTTTTCATGTGGGGAATCTCCATCAGTTGGATATCACTTGCCACATACGCCGCCACTTTAGAAAACAGGGTTTTCTTATCCCCGAAATAGCGAAACAGCGTGACTTCGGCAACCCCCGCCTCGGCGGCGATTGCTTTGGTGGTTGCGGCGATAAACCCATGCTTTTCAAATTGTCGCAGCGCTGCAAGCACCAGTTTTTCTTCCGTGTCCATAACAATTCCTCCAAGTAATGTAAGTAAGCACTAACATTCATCCTACGCTTGTAAGCCCGGCTTGTCAACCCGCAAAATCGCAGGTTTTCACAGTGATAAAACAACTTGCAAAGTATTCTGCAATCAGTTACAATTAATACCAGAAACAACGATCCATTCTGAAAGTCAAGCTGAACCAACGCTACTCGTCGTTTCAGATGTATTGTTGACCCAGTAGGAGTTATGTGAATGAAAACTACGAAAACGGACACCATCGAAAAAAAGGCGCTACAGCAAGCGTTTGTTCGTTTTCTGCCAATTCCGATCGTACTGATCATTCTTCTTTCCCTCTTGATAAGCTTTACCACCTTTACCACAAAAAAAGATAGGCTAACGCATGAACAGCAGGACATCATCGTCCAGGCGATGATTACGTACCGCGATCATGTATCGGCGATGACAGCCATCATGCGCACCATCGAGTCCGATTACCTGGCACTGGCCGCAAAAGATACTTCCCGGGAAGACTTCATCTCCCTGTTTATGGAGAATATGTACCAGCATCCTGAAATCGACAAAATACGCATTATCGGCCTGGATGGTATGGAGATGCTGCGCCTGAACCAGGACGGCGGTCATCCGTATTTGGTGAGCAAGGAAGACCTGCAAGACAAATCCGACCGCTACTTCTACCAGGAAGCCCGCGGTTTAGGGCGCCATCAATTCCTGTTTTCAGCATTGGATTTGAATATAGAAAACGGTGAAATCGACATCAATTTGCTCACCGGTCTGCCCAAGCCGACGCTGCGCATTACCACGCCTGTGGATATCAACGACCAGCGCTATGGGTACCTGGTTATCAATTTCATGATGCACGATGTGCTAGATGAAATGCGTGATTTTACGGAACAGCCAGGCTGCCCGCTGCTGATTTTTAATGAACGCGGCTGCCTGTACAATGGCCAGAACGAGGATATGAACTTCGGTTTGTGTTACGATCCTGATTCACCACACTACGGGCATACCATACTGGATTTGTTTCCCGATATTGATTTAACTCAAGACACCGGCAGCTTCGTGTACGAAAACAATTTGTGCAGCTATACGCTGTTTAGCAATATCTATGACCGGAGCAAGGATTACTTCCTGGCTTCGGCCGCAGCCAAAAAGATGGGGTTCCTGCTGTGTTACAGCAACACATCGCCCTATCATAGCGATTTGCATTTCAAATACTTCTATCACTTAGTCGATTCCATCTGGGTGCAGGTTTTGGTTTGGGCCGGTGTAGTGCTGCTATATATGCTGGTGCTGATCCTGTTATTTTTATTCGACAGGCATCACTTTACCAATCTGTTCTCGGAAAAACGGTATGCCAAATCCACCCTGCGGCAGGCGATACGCAATCACGAGTTTATCAATTACTATCAGCCGATTATCAACATTCAGGATGGCACGATGCTGGGCATTGAAGCGCTTTCGCGCTGGAATACCGGCGACGAAGTACGACCGCCTTCCCTGTTTATGGATGAGATACTCCACTACAACCTTGGCCAGATGCTGGATGAAAACGTGTTCCTGAATGTACGCAAAGACCGCAAACGCATGGAAACCATGCCGTGCTTTAAGGATACGTTCATCTCCATCAACTGCTGCCAGCAAACCTTTGACAGCTTAATCAATCAACCGCCGACCACCATCATCGACCTGACCGAAGAGGAAAAAAGCTATATCGTTTTGGAGCTTCTGGAGGACATTGTGTTCAACGAGCACACCCAGGAACGCATCCGCGACCTGTACAAGCATAATATTCTCTTTGCGATTGATGATTTTGGCACCGGAAACTCCAACGTCGCCTTTATCCGCAGCTTTGAAAACTTAAAGGTGAAAATCGACCGTACTTTTGTTCCGGTCGATCCCACCAATAAAAAGGAACGGGTCATCATCGAAGCATTTGTGAAAATGTTTGTTGACCAGGGGCTGAAAATGATTGTCGAAGGTGTGGAAACGCTGGAGCAGATTCGCTATCTGAAAACGCTTGGCATTCAAGGTGTGCAAGGCTTTTACTTCTCCAAGCCTATGACCATTGAAGACTTGATTTTGTTTATGGAGCGACGGGATTATATGGATAAACTCTAACCATCACCCATCACAAAAGCGTACAGCTATGCTGTACGCTTTTCATTTGTCAGGCCGGAACTCTTTTAATAAGCAATCATGGGGATGGTCTCCGGTTTCTCCTCAACAGGGCAGCTGGTTTTGAATTTCACATGGTACAATCGCCTGCCGGTCTCCTGCGTGGCACGCAGCATGCTTTGGTTTGGCAGAGAAGCAATATCAAACAGGCCGATGTTGTAGTTTTCACCGTCAAAACGGCCCAAAGCAAATTGATCATAACACTGAAACCAATGGCAGCCGACCCCGTAGGGATGGGCGGCCACCCGCTCTGTATAATAGCGATACGCTTTGGCGCGCTGTGTTTGGTTAGCAACCGCTTCCAGCCCCGTGGCTGTCTGCCCCTGATCCAACGCACCAAAATGGTATTCACCGATGATGATCGGCCGATCGACCCCCAGTGAAACGACTTGATCCAGCATCGCGGTCGGGTCTACCGCATAGCAGTTAATGGAGAATACATCAAAGTACTGCCAGCCCGTAACCAGATCGGGGTCGGATATCCAGGCCCAGCGCATGCCAAGATTCATATGGTTCGGATCTGCCTTGCGGCAAGCCTTGGCAATGATGCCAACATACGCATCCAGCAAAACCGCCGAGAACGCCTTTAGGTCCCGCCTGGCCGCATCCGACAGCGCTGAGGCGCTCTTGATGGGCCGATTCAAATCCGCAAAATCATCAAACGCATGGTTCCAGGCTTTGGACAGCGCTTGCGGGGTTTGATATTGTTGCGTCAGCCAGGCGATTAACTCCCGCTTGCATACGCTATCTGCGGGATTGTAGAGGACTTCATCGGCAAGAATCAGATTGTCCACAAACGCCCATGCAGGTTCGTTACGCAAAAAATAACCGATCATCAGCGGGTCGTTTGCGCGGGCAGATAAGGAGTTTGCACAGTCCAACGCGCTCTTCCTGTACTCATCAGATAGCACATCGGGAAAATCACGGAAGATTTTGAGCCGGGTCTCCGGAAAGCGTTCAAGCATAGTCACATACGGCAAGGGGATTACACCCAAACTCTTATCATCACTCCAATTGCCCAGTGTGTTCAGCATGCCGTGCTTTAGCTGGCGGCTCATCAGCCCCTGCCAGTTTGTGTGCCAGTCCGCTCCAAACGCACGGTACAGATTCGCCTGCGTAAAAGAAAACAGCGTACAGTCGCGCTTGCGCGGCCCTTTTCCCAGCGGCCAATGCATATGGCGGTACATAGCCCCGTATACGGGATCGTCTTCAGCCGGAAGCCAGTCCATATACTGTTCCATCGCGTCCACACGGCAGTCAGCACGGGCCACAACACAATCCGGGCCCACGCTGAAAAACGCATTACCCAGAGGGTCGACCAGCGTCCATCTGTCGTCCAGCTTGGCCTTGGTAAAATACCCCGTGCCTTGTTGCACGAAATGGGTCTTTGATCCACCATACCGATCCCAGGTCGGATCAGAAAAAGTATCGGGAAGTCTACTTGCGGCCTGCAATTTTTCCCGCATTTCCGCTAAGGACGACAGCTTGCCCGGCCAGCTCTTTTCCTTCCACTGCCCCATGCTATCAATCCGTTTCCCATTAGGCAGCGGAAACGATTCTGGAAATGTATCTGTTACCGTTAAGTCGGACAGGCGCAGGGTTACGCTGTGATAACAAGCCGGCATTGCCAGCGTGATGCTTTCCGCCGCCGCACGCTCCACGCGCTTGCCGTGGCAAACCACCTTCAACTGCCCCAGATAACTTTCCGGGAACAGGATATGCCCATCCATGCACTGCAGGTCAAGGCATATCCTCGCACGCAGGCGCGGCAGCAAACCAAAACGCATATAAAATGCAGGTTCAGCGTCAGCTGCCTTTTCATACACATTCAGGTTCAGAATCAAGCTATGATCCATCAGGCATTCGGCATCAAATACAAGATAGCGCTCCGCACAACCGGCAATGGCAGACACATCCAGTCCGCCACCGTCCGGTCCGATTCGGAGGGTGGTAAGCCCCGCCGCCTGCAACTCGATTTCGGCCTGCCGCAGGAGGCCTTGTGTAATTTGTATTGTTTTCATTGTACCTGCATCCTGCCCCTTAGAACGGAACAACTACCGGGTCAAGGCCGGGCACGGATAACTGCGCATTTCCGGCACCTTTGCGTATATAAACTATGGCACGGCCCTTCCATGTTGGCCGCGTATGACTGGCATAACTGGTCAAATCAGTCGCGCAGCCATTTTCAATCCCCATGATGGCACGGTCGTCATCAGCGGTCACCGTAAGGTCCCGGTCATCGGCGGATGCCAGCCTGCCTTGCTCGTCCAGCAATGAGACTTCCAGCTGCCATACTTCCTGCGCATCTCCAGACCAAACCTTTACGTCCAGCGTCTTAGCCTTGCCGGGTGTGACCAGCGTATCCTGCGCCGTTTGACCGTCTCGAACACACACCACTTTCAGCTCGCCCGGAGCATACGGTACCTGGAAGTTGACAAGACAGGTCTCGTCAACTTCCTTGGTTGCAAGCTCCTGATCGTTCAGCCAAAGTGTTGCCCGGTCGCCATTGCTTATCACCATTACATCTGTCAGCGCGCCGTTCTCGCCATCCCAAGCATAGGAAGCCTTCCAAAACTCCTGCAAGTTGCCGACCACTAATTTACAGGTCAGTTCATCCGTCCACAGCGCTTTGCGCAGATTAAACAAGGGCTTTTCATATCCTGCCAAATCCAGCAAACCCGGCTGGGCAACACGCTCCGGCCAGCCGAAGCACTCACCAAGATAATCCACGCCCGTCCATAGAAACTGGCCGCTGATAAAGGCATTGTGCTTAACCGCCAGCCAGTCCTCCGGTTCGTGTCGGTTCTCCGATCCCATCAGGATATGGCTGGGATAGGTTTGATGGTCCTCCGTGTAAAGATGTTCTTTATAGTTATACCCGACCACGTCCAGCGTTTGCGCATACCCGATCAGGTTGCTGATCTCCGGCATGGCCAGCGCTGCCGTTACGGGGCGGGTGGTATCGCTTTCTTTGACAATGGCGGACAGCTCTTTGGCGATCGTCGTCAGACGACCGATGTACGGCTTGTCGGGATTGTACAGCAGCTCCTGCAGCGGTTTGTTTTTATCATTGTTCCCCTCCGCCTGTGCAAACAGCGGGTGTACATAGGGGTCATTGGGATAGTCAATTTCATTGCCGATAGACCAGAGGATCACGGACGGATGATTGCGGTCGCGCCGCACCAAGTCCCGCAAGTCCTGCTCGTGCCAGACAGGAAAATCATCAGAGTATCCATGCAGCTGCGGCGGGTACACATTGTGTCCCTGCCACCATTTATTTTTACAGCCTTCCCACTCGTCAAACGCCTCGTCAATCACCAGAAAGCCCAGCGTATCGCACAAGTCGAGCAGCAGGGAATCCGGCGGATTATGGCTGCAAC
Organism: Candidatus Limiplasma sp.; assembly: GCA_963678055.1. Lineage (GTDB taxonomy): Bacteria > Bacillota > Clostridia > Christensenellales > Aristaeellaceae > CAXXOK01. The sequence continues at coordinate 815,087 of OY782679.1, read as the reverse complement.
GAATGGCGTTGACACCCGCTTCCTTCAGCTTACGCAGTCTGCGCAGCCAAACCTCCTTGGGAACCGCCGCACCCAGTACTCCCGCATCGTGGTGCAGGCATACACCTTTCAGCTTCATATTGATGTCGTTTAAGAAAAATCCCTCATTTGCATCAAAACGGAAGGTGCGAATGCCAAAGGGTATTTCCAGCGTATCGCACACCGTGCCGCCTTGCAGGGCAGATACCGACAGCGTATACAGGTAGGGTGTGTCCGGGGACCAGAGCTTCGGGTTTGGCACAGTCAGCGTATCCTGGCCCTCTGCCACAAGCTTTCCTGCCTGGTCCGTAAGTACGCAATGCAGCTGCGCATCTCCCGTTACCTCGGCCGTCACTTGCAGTGTCGCACTTTTTGCATCGGCCTTCTGTGTAAAGGCAAATACACCGTCCTGTTTGAAGTGTACAGGCGAGCACAGGGTCAGTGTTACATCACGGTAGATCCCGTTGCCGGTAAACCAGCGAGAATCCGCCAGCTCCTGATGTTCACAGCGCAGGCTGATCACATTCTCCCCTTCAATGGCGAAGTCCGTAATATCATAGGTAAACGAAGCGTAGCCAAACGGCCTGTACCCCAGATAATTGGAGTTGATCCATACCCTGGCATGCTTATACACCCCGCCAAACGTAAGCAGTACCCTGCGGTCTTTCAGCTCCGAAAGGGTAAAGCGCTTGCGGTACCAGCCGATACCGCCGGGCAGGTAGCCTGTACCGCTTGAACAGCTCTGATCAAAGGGCAGGGTAACCGACCAGTCGTGCGGCAGCATGATCTGCTCCCACGCCCCATCGTCATACCCTTTAAAATACGCCTGCGTATGATCTCCCAGTGCAAACCGCCAGTCGGCGTTCAATCGGACCGATGTTCTCATGGTTACGCTCCTTTAGTATAAGCGGGGCTTGCAAACAGGTTTGCAAGCCCCGTCAGTCAGTCAGTTACGAATAAAAGCAGTTTTATTCGCCGTACACTGCGTCAATCTGGCGCTGTACTTCTTCCATCACAGTTTCAATACCGGCATCTTTCAGCGCCTGGCGGAATTCCGCAACATAGGACGCGGGATCCTCCATTTTGCCGAAGGTGATAACAGGCATATAGGTGTTGTATACGTTGGTGATGTTATCCAGTTCCACGGAAATCGGATCGATGTTAAAGACGAGCTTGCCGTAGGGGTAGTCCATCTTAACCGGATCATATTCGTTGGCTACCAGAGCTTCGTAGGCTTCCCAGTCAACCTCGGCGCTTCTGATTTCCAGATCGTCGTTGCGGCCCCACCAATAATTCAAGGTTACACCGTCGGTCGAATCATCAAGATAGGTGTCGGGGCGGGCCATGAAGCCGTCTTTGACGATGTACTGCTCGCCTTCGATGCCGTAGTTGAACAGATCGTAGAAGGATTTGTCGTTGCGGATGAGGTCGTACACCATCAGTGCACGCTCGGGGTTGCGGCTCTGGCCGGCAACAGCCATCGCGCCATGGGTGATGTTGAGTGAAACCAGGGCGCCGGACTCTTTACCAAACCAGTAGAAGCGCAGGTCGCTGCCGGGCTGGCGGGTCGCCATTCTGGTGCGGCCGGTGCGCCAGGTCTGCGTATGATGCTGCTGTGCGCCAGAAAGACCGGTCTCCAGCAGATCTCTGGGATCACCACTGTAGTTGAGTACGTCTTCACGCCAATACCCGGCATCTGCCCAGGCTTTTTGCTGCGTTGCGAAGTTCACCAGCGTATCGCCTTCGATAAAGCTGCGCGACAGCGTGTAAGGATCGTCTTTGGTGCCGTAGAACAGGGCTACGGGCAGGCCTTCGACCGCCAGAAGGGCTTCTTTATCGGTCATGTAGCCGCCGGCAACCTGCGGCGAGTAGGAAGAGCCGCTACCGTCGGCATCCCACGGTACGACGTCAGGGTAGGTGTCCTTGATGTACTGGAAGTATACGCCCAGTTCATCCCAGTTGTTGATCACGCCGCCCTCAAGGCCGGCTTCGGTGGCCCAGTCGCCACGGTACAGGAAGCCGTGGTTGGTCCACTGTGCATAGTTGTCTTCGGGAGCAAAATAGATTTCGCCATCGTACTTACACATATCCCAGTGTTCAGGTGATACGGATGCAAAGGTTTTTGGGGCATACTTGGCAAGCATATCCTCGCTCAGGGGCATAAAGCCGCCGTTGCGGGCATTATCCCACGCATACAGCCAGTCCGTTGCGGTACCGACCAGGTCGATGGAGCCATCCTGCATGGCCAGCGCCAGTTGATACTTGGTCTGCCAGTCCGCCCATTCAATCCACTGAATGCGCAGTTCGGCGTTGATGGCTGCGGTCAGCTTCTCGTTGAACACTGCCAGCACTTCATCGGTCTTGTTGGTGGGAACATTGCCGGTGACCAGCATAGTGATCACTACATGTTCGGAAGTATCTACACCGGGGAACCACGCGGCGTAATCCGTGTCCATCTCCCCGGCCATCGCTGCAGGCACAAGTGCCACCAGCATTGCCAGAACCATGAGTAAAGTTACGAGTTTCTTCATCGGGGTTTCCTCCTTAAATATATATGATTTTGTGCCTTACACACAGCACAAGAATCCAATGGGTTGGTTATCCTTTTACGGCACCGACAGTCAGCCCGGCGACGAAATATTTCTGCACAAAGGGATACGCGAAGATGATCGGCCCGGTGGCAAGAACCGCGGTTGCCATCTTCAATGTTTCAGATGGCAGGTCTTGCACAACGATGTTGGATGCCGCAACGGAGTTTTTCAGCGATGCAACGGTATTAACGATGTTATACAGGTGGTATTGCAGTGGTCGGTATTTGACAACGGTCGTAAGAAACAGCGAGGAGAAGTACCATTCGTTCCAGTAGCCCAGCGCGATAAACAGTCCGATGGTTGCCAGCGCCGGTGTCATGGATGGTAAAATCAGCTTGTAAAAGATGGTAAAGTCGCCAGCGCCGTCAATCTTTCCCGATTCGGTAATCTCATGCGGGATGGCCTTGACGAAGTTCTTCATCAATATAATCAGCCACGGGTTCATCAAAAGCGGCAAAAGCACCGCCAAATAACTATCCTTCAGCCCAAACAGCTTGACCATCACATAGTAAAACGGTACCAGACCGGCGGTAAACAGCGATGTGAAATAGATAAAGAACGAAATCTTATTGCGCAGCTGGAAATCCTTACGCTGCAGAGCGTAGCCGGTCATCGACACCACGAACAGGCCGATGACGGTTCCGATCGCCGTCATCAAAATGGTGACCACATAGGAGCCGATCAGCAGATCGGGGTTATTCAAAATCAATTTGTAGGAACGCAGCGAAACTTCCGCTGGCCAAATGGTAAACCCGGACCGGCGAATGGCTCCCTCATCGGCAAACGAGGACGCGATAATCAGCCAGAACGGAATAATGCAGGCAATAGCAAACATCGTCACAAACACATAGGTAAACCCGCGGATTGTCCGATCCGTCCAGTCGATTTTCAGGTGACTGAATTTAACATTGGTTTTACGCTTAGCCATATCAATATCTCCTTTCTAAAACAGCGCGTTATCCGGCTCGATACGGCGTACGACCGCGTTTGCCACCAGTACGATGCCAAACCCGACCACCGATTGAAACAAGCCGACTGCGCTGCCCTGGGAGAAATTGAAGTTGTTCATCAGTGCACGGTACACATAGGTCTCGATGATGTCCGTGGTGTTAAACAGCACGGAGTTATTGCCGACCAGGTTGTAAAACAGCCCGAAGTTACCACGGATAATCCCGCCCATCGCAAACAGCAGCAAAATGGTGACCGTGGGTTTCAGGCTTGGCAGCATAATATAGCGAATGCGCTGAAAGCCGTTGGCCCCGTCCACTGTTGCGGCTTCGATCATAGATTCGTCGATTGATGTAATCGCCGCAAAGTAGATGATCGTTCCGTACCCTGTGGTTTGCCACAGGTTGACCGCAACGATGATGAATGGCCACGCAGAAGCCTGCGAGTAAAGCTTGGGCATGGTTCCGCCCGCAGACCGCACCAGCGCGGAAATGAACCCGTAATCGTAGTTGATCAGGTTATACACCAGCAGACTGACTAAAACAGCTGAGATGAAGTACGGCAGGAACATCATCGACTGGGCCATCTTTTTAAAGCGCGTGGACCGCACTTCGTTAAGAAGGATGGCAAAGGCAATTTGGAAAAAGTTACCCAGTAGAATAAACGCCAAATTGAATAGGATTGTATTGCGTAAAAGCAGCGCAAGCTGCCCCGACGTGAACAGGAATGCGAAATTCTTAAACCCTACAAAGGGGCTGCCGAAAATACCCTTAATATAGTTGAACTTCGTAAATGCAATATAGCTGAAGGGCATCGGGATGTACGAAAACGCGACAAAAAACAAAATCGCCGGCAAGCACATAAACAGCAGCGTTTTGCTTTTCACCGTATTTCTCCAAAGGGATGATTTCCCAGCCGTACCGGGCAGCCGTGGCTGTATGGTTCTCTTTTTACTGGATAAGGCTTTTTGCAATTACAACACCTCTATTTTGTAAACGTTTACTTTTCTATACTATAGTGCAACATTTTCTGCTTGTCAACATTTTTTGTACATATTGGATATTATTTAATAATTATGTTACATATTATTGCTATATTTTTATCATTGTCGTTGTGTGCAGGCACTTTCACCAAGTGGATATATTTCATATATTTCATGTGCTCGCGCACATTTTGACATACGTTTTCATTTTTGTTGCGTTTTCCGGCGTTCCAGAGTAAAATAAACCTATTGTGGGTTTTGGATACAAGTATATCGTCCCCTGCCCCATCCCGGCAACGCAGTGCACATCATGGGAAGATGCAATGAAGGAGACCTATGAAGACCAAGCGCATTAATATTTTCGATATCGCAAACGAGGCTGGCGTTTCCATCGCCACCGTTTCGCGCGCGCTCAGCGATACCCCTAACCTGAAGTCCGCCAAGCAGCGCAAAGTACTGGAAGTTGTCCAAAAATACAACTATAAACCCAGCGTCGCCGCGCGGGGGCTGAACAAGGGACACTCCAAGCTGATTTCCATCGGTCTGCCGGAAATTGCCCATCCCTTTTACAGTGAGCTGTTTTCTGCTGCCGCTGATGAAGCCAGGGCCAACGGCTATTCGCTGATTTTATCCCGCATTCCCGACAACATCAGCGGGTATCAGATGTTTTTGGACCAGCTCATTGAGCGCCGCCCCGACGGTGTGATTCTGGCTGGCGGCATGGTCGAAGACGATAAAGAAAAGGATCGCCTCACGATCCTCAATCACCTGCGCAATTATATGCCCATCGTGCTGATCGGCGATCCCGTAGAAAACTTCCCCTGTGTTTGTGTGTCCGGCGATATGCACGAAAGCGCGGTTATTACCGTACGCCACCTGCATGCTCTGGGGCATAAACGCATCGCGTTTCTGGGCGGCAAGCTGCAAAAACGCGGTTCCTCAAAGCGCGAACAGGGGTACCATGACGAGATGCTCAAGCTGGGTCTGGAAGAGCATATCTGCGTGCGTCTCGAATCCGGCTACTATCTGGAAGACGGTGCTATCGGCATTCAAAAACTGCTGTCGGAGTTTCCCGCAGACAAGCGGCCGACAGCCGTGATCGCCATTAACGATCTGGTCGCCATGGGCATGCTGCGGCAGCTGAGCAGCATGGGTATCCGTGTACCGGATGACATCGCGGTCGTTGGCTGCGACAACCAGTTTTTTGCCTCCTATACCAACCCGCCGCTAACCACCATTGATCTGCACATCTCCGAGCTGGGCCGCCGGGCCATGACACACCTTTTACACTGGGAAAAGGGGCAGGACTTTTACCATGTCACCAAAACCAATCTGGTTGTACGGGAATCCTGCGGGGTGAACTTGGGCCGTCGTACATTCCCCTGACAATACACGCAAAACCCCCGGCTGATCAGCCGGGGGTTTTTTATGACTTCGATCGTTTCAAGACTCCAGAATGGCTGACTTGTGTTTTTCACACAAGCACCCGCCGTTTCTATTCGTCTATGCAGTCCCTGCGCCTGCGCTTTTTCCGGGAGAATGCCAACCCGCCAAAACCGCTGATGATGGCCATATAGAACCCCAGGTTGTACCAGAAGCCGACGTTGTTAATCTCATAAATCCCAATGTTCTTGTTGAAGATGGACACGATTAAGGTGACGGGCGCAATCCAGCCATGCCATATGCCCAGGAAGAGTCCGGCCGGGTTCTCCGGCGTGTTGGCACCATCGCCCGGTGCGCAGGATGTTAATAAACCAAAGAGAATGATCATCAATACAAGCAGTGCAATTCTTTTCATATGGAAACGCTCCTCCTTTACTTGTGGTCGTTGTGCTTAGTATAGCAGATGTACGCTTCCCCGTCTAATCGCCATCCCCTGCTGCGGCTACGCGGCCGGAGAGCGATAAAAATACAGCGACTGCAAAAGATACGCCTGCTGCTGTTTCTCCGCCATGCGAAACAGGAAATTCTTCAGGGCTTTCAGCGATCGTTTCCCGTTTTGGTAGGCCGCAAGCAGCGTTTGAAACTGTTGTTTCTCCGTGTCCGCAGCATCGTCCTTGTAGTACCCCCATATATGCTGGGCGGCGTTGCTCTGGGCCCCGGTATCCTCCGGCAAAGCCATTGCTTCGTTGATCAGGGCATAAAACGCTAGCGCATCCGGGTGCTGTTTGTCTTTAAGCAGTTGGCGGATGCGCTGGTACACTGCCGCCGATTGCCCCAGCACCAGATACTTGTAACGTGCCCACTCCGCTTCCAGCTGCTTTATTTTCAGAGTTTCCTGCGTAGCTAACACACACTTTAGTGCAGACAGATTCTTGTCCTTCACTTCCAGCATAATATCCAAATCCCGCGCTGGCAGCTCCCGGTAAAAATGCATAAACTCCGCCACATCAATCGTTTCCGAATGCGCGCCGCCACGAGCCTTTGCATGGGGCTGCGAGTAATGTATTTTGGGGGTTCCATCCGCCACGCCCCAGGTTCCCGCAAAGCGGGTGATCCATTCATGAACAGGCGCCGCCTCCGCAGATGGATTGAGCTGATGATGATATACATCAAACACACCCGGCAAGCCGGTTAACTTTGAGATTGCCAGCACATCTGCCGCGGTAAACGATACATCATCGTTTTCAATCACCAGGCGGGCTTTTATTCCGCTATCCAGTGCTTCAACAGCTTCCACAAAGCGACGCATAGCCGCTGGTTTATCACCATAGACCCCGCCGACATGCAAAATGATTTTGCTTTTCGTGTCGCATCCAAGCGCATCCAGCAGCGCAGTATGATACTGCAAATCCGCCACGGCTTTTTCTACGATAGCAGGGGTTGGCGAGTTTAGCACCGTGTACTGCCCCGGATGCATAGACACGCGCATACCGTAGCGCTTGAGATCGCTGCCGATTTGCGAAAGTGTATCCCGAAACTCCGTTTGCCAGTCCAGCGTCATCGCCGGGTGGGACGCCAGTGGAATGATATCGGAACTGATGCGAAACAGCTTAATGCCGCTATCCGCGTTGTAGCGCAGCATCGCGCTAAGGGCACGCAGGTTCCGTGCAATCACGGTTTTCAGGGCTTCCGGCGTTGCACCGGCAAGCCTGAGCGTGGACAGTTTTGTTTCCTTGCTTCCAATATGGACGCAAGCATACCCGATGGCCATGGAAAACCCTTTCTACACAGCTTGGTGCAGCTTGTTTTGCAAGTCCAGATGAAGTTTACCATCCTTAATTTCAATAATACGGTCTGCCTTCTGGGCAATTTTGCGGTCGTGAGTAATCACCAAAAACGTGGTATGAAAGCGTTCGTTAATATCGCGCATAATATCGTACACGACTTCGGTGGATTCGCTGTCCAGGTTGCCGGTGGGTTCATCCGCCAGAATAATCTTGGGGTTGTTGATCAATGCGCGGGCGATGGAGGTGCGCTGCTGCTGGCCGCCGGACATTTTGGCGGCGTTGTTGTTTGCCACCTTTTCAATGTCCATCAAACGCATCAGCTCGCGCGCCCTGTCCATGGTATCCTTGGTGATTTTCCCGTCGCGGATGCGCGCGGGCATCAGCACATTTTCCAGCGCCGAAAACTCCGGTAGCAGGTAATGGAACTGGAACACAAAGCCGATGCGCTCGTTGCGCAGCTTCGCCAGTTCGGCTTTGGACATAGTGGATGTCTGCGTACCGTCAATCAGCACTTCGCCGCTGGTCGGTTTGTCCAGCGTGCTGATAATGTTGAGCAGAGTGCTTTTCCCTGAGCCCGACGCCCCGATGATCGAGGAGAAAGACTGTGCCTGTATATCCAGGCTGATGTCAAACAGCACCTGCGTTTGTACTTCGGTGCCATACACCTTGTTGATATTGCGTAACGTGATAATATTATCCATTGCGAATGACCTCCATTGGGTCCAGCTTGGCCGAGCGCCGTGCCGGAATCAGCGATGCGAGCGTTGCCGACAGCACCGCAATCGCGGCTGATATTGTAATAAACCGGGCGTCAATCAACAGGGCGACCACCGGCGTACCGTCCGGGTTTAAGGCAAACTTGGTAAAGGCAAACGAGAGCCCAAGGCCGAGCAGTACGCCCAGCACTGCCCCAGCTATGCCCAGCAAGAAGCCTTCGAACATAAATACGAGGCTGGCATCCCGGTTGCGGATACCCATGGCCTTGAGTATGCCCAGCTGCTTGGATTTTTGCAGCACTGATATGGCCAGTACACTTGCAATCGCCAACACAACCGACAACAGTACAAACACCTGAATCATCAGGCTGGATACGCTCTGCCCGTTGAGTCCGCTGAGCAGCTGCGCGTTCTGGGTTTTCCAGTCGGCAACCTTCAGCCCGTCCGGCAGCACTTGCTGCAGGGCCAGGGCAACGTCATCGGCTGTAAAGGGGTCGGTCAGCTGCATTTCGATGGCCGTTGCCTGCCCGGGATAGCCAAACATATCCTGAGCAAATGCAAGGCCGGAGATAATCCAGCGTTCGTTAAGAGAGGCAACCCCCAGATCAAATACACCGGATACGCTGGCCTTTTTCACTTCGCCGCGCGGTGTAGCCAGAGTAACGGTATCGCCGATATCGGCTTCTTTGGCCAGATCCAGACCGATCAGCACTTCGCCGTCGCCCGGGAGCCCCCCAGAAACCAGTGCTTCGCTGAAACGGTATATTCCCTCCGCCTTGTCAATATCCAATCCACGCAGCAGCACGGGAAAATCCGTTCCGTCGTCGCCGCGTAGGAAGCCGCTGGCATCAGCCACAGCAGAAACGTACAACGCATCGGGCTGGTTCTGCTCAATGGTTTCCACCAGGGGTGCATAGTCGGAAATCAATTCGCCTCGCTGGGCGGCGGTTACGGTAATCTGTGCGCTGCGGCCGATGGCGTTATCCAAAAGCTCGGCCTGCAAGCCGGTAATCAACGAACCGATGAATACCTGTACAGAAACGCCGACTGCAATACCGACGGCGATGAGGATGGATTGTCCTTTGGCGTGTGTCAGAAAACGCCAAGCGATTTTAATAGCTGTTTTCATGCGGTATCCCCTTCCGATAGGGCCTTCACTGATTCATAGTCTTTCAGCAGTCCGTCTGCGCCGAACTCGCTGGCCTGTTTGCCCGTATGCATAAGCGCACTGCCGCTGATAAAGACCTTAGGAGCAGGCGACAGGGCTTTAAGCTCCTTGACCAGCATAGGCAGCTGCGCAAGATTCAAATAATTGGTCACGCCCAGGTCCACAATGGCGGGCTTTAAGGTTTTCACGGCATCCAGCAAGGTGGCTTTGGGCGTATTCACGCCAATGTAGGCTACATCATACCCTTGCATCGTAAAGAAATCCGAGCCCATTCTAAGTCCGATTTCGTGATACTCTTCCTGCGGGCATACCAGTGCTACCAACGTACCCTGATTGGCCGCCGGCGCCTTTTCACGCTCTTTGAGCACATAGGGGTAGGTGGCTTCGACCGTCGCACGGACGATGCTGGACATCATATGTTCTTTCCAAATCATGCAGGTTTCATCGCAGCGCGGAATCACAATGCGGTCAAGGGCGGGTGTGAGCACCTGCTCATACAACTGCGCAATCGTGATCTCGCCGTTTTCAATCAGCGAGAGCGCATAATGAGTTGCGCCGTCCCGATCAAATACATCCAGAAACTCGCAGTATGCATCGGTGAAAGATTTCATTTTATCACTCATAGCGTTCTCCTCTGTCCCGGTCACATCCCGGCTTGTGCTATGCCAGCGCGTATGGTGCATGGGCCTGCGCCGACGCGGGATGATTCTATATTGTTTACTACCCTGTTTCCGGGAACTATAAACCAATTCCTGTATAACTGTCGTTTGCGGGTGTTTTGCATACCAAAATCGCCCGGTCAACCACTGTGCAGGGTCGCCGGGCGATGATGCTCTTTTTATGGACTCTATCAGCTGTTCTCTTTACCGCTGATGGAGTTTATATCGAACTTCCAGACAGCCGCCCGCATGGACGCCCGGGTGGCATAGGCCTCCGTTTTCAGGTCGCCGGGTAGATATTTGCCAAAAAACCCGATCATGATCTCCCGTTTTTGTTCCAGCTGCGTAATTTCCGTCACAACGCCGGAGGCCATAGCCGATTCAAACAGCAGCGTTGTATGCTGGGGATCGCGCTTGGTATAGGTGGTGCAGTTTATACTTGCACGGCCGTCTTTGCGGAGCAAGTCCGGCGCTGTTCCCGCAAGCGCCGTATGGAAGTACAGCGCGTCGTCAATCCGCACAACACAAAGGGGAATGTTATAGGGTGTTCCGTTTTCACCATTGACTGCCAGACAGGCGTATTCCGCCCGATCAAACCGTTCCATGGCCCAGGCTTCGTCTCTGTAACGCTCGGATAGTTGCATCGTCTTCATAAATTTCTCCTTACTGGTCAAACTGCTGTGTACTTGCGATAATTTGCCGGAAGATTTTCGGCAAATCGCCCTCTAGATCCGGAATGAACACCCGCTCTCCCAGCTGATGAATGTCTTTACCAGCAGGGCCGACAACCAGCGAGGGAATACCAAGCTGCGCCATCGCTTCGATATCCATAGCATACAGAAATTTGGGTATGGGTACATTGCTCATCACCTTGTGTGCGCTTTCCGGATTGAAGCAGGACAGATAGCTTAAATCCATCATCGCCGGTGTATACGCCCGCATGGCCGTCTGCACGCCCTGTTGCTGCAGCGCTTGCGCTACGTGCTGCATAATAGGTGCACTGTGACACGCCAGATACTCGTTATTCACCGCCGGGTAATACGGCGGAGCAATCCCGGCCACCACCATCGGGCCGCGTCCCGCAAACGCCATCAATTCGGCAATATAATGAATGCTGATCATCACCAGCGTGTCTCCGTCGGCTGCGCGCTGTAAGCTGCGTGCAGCGGCGGCCTTGTGGAATGCTTCATACCCACTTTGCTGGCAGGCCTTAGCTTCCAGCTCTTCCAGCGTCATCACCGGCAGATCAAACGGCCGGTATATACCGTCTGCCAGCGTACCGCCTGTTACCATGGCCTCCGCGCAGTCCTGATAGCGCTTTAATACCTGCTGAGTTGCCGTACGGCAGTTGTGCATCAGCCTGTTCATCAGCAAGAGCGGGTCCGTATCGCAGAAGAAGGTCATGTTGAACGCCGCAGCCGTATACTCCGGCATGGAAACATCATACCCCGGCTTTAAGTCCCGTATCAGCTGTACAGCGGGCGGCTGCGTATACAGGTCGCCGCCGCGCGATACAAACGCCGTATCGTACTCGGTTTGGCATACGACTTCAGCAATCAGATGAGCGGAGTTAATCCCGCGCAGCATAGCGGCCCCATGGGCGGGAATGCCTTTGGCGACCACCACCGGCAATATTTTCCCCGCGCTGCCATTGATGAGCGGATGCGGTTCTTCTGCCGCAACATCCCGCTCGATAGACTCGCTGACAATCGCTACCTCGTACTGCAAATCAAAGCGTTCCTGCAGCTGCCTATACAGCGCCACGGCCTGCCGCGCGCCTGCGGACAGGTTTTCCTCATCGCTGACCGCCGTAAACAAAACGTTGACTTCCCCGGGCGTATAGCTGAGCAGCGCATCCAAATTCAGCGCAAGCCCGGCTTTCATATCCGCGCAGCCGCGGCCGACCATCCATTTTCCACTGCGAATGTCTTCCATCAACGCCGGATCGTTTGGCGGATTGTTCAAATAAGCCTGCAATAGCTGTTTAGGATTGAGTGCGTGGTCTTCATACACACCATAGCAGGCAGTGCCTACCGTATCGTAATGCCCGGAGACAATAACCGTGCGTTTCCCGCTGCCTTTTTTCAAGGCCCAAACCACCGGTCTGCCGAGCGCATCTCCCCCATCCCACTGGCCGCATAGCTCCGGGTGCTTCATAAAATACGGGTCGTCCCGGATGATTTCCATCACTTGATTGGCGACCGCCGTTTCCTGCTGTGTACCCGTTATCCCTCGCGTTTTGACAAGCGCTTCGAGCATCTCTAAAACCGTCATTCAGCGCACCTTCCTCTGTTTGCCCCGTGGCAAAACCCCGTTATCATATCCCGATATCCCTGAGTTGCCCATGGCAGTGGTTTCATCCACTTGCTGCGATCATCGTAAGGCATGAAGCTTCCACCGCCTACAGGCCTACTGCCTGAACTCGTCAACGAATTTTTCGTGATACCGACTTTCATTCAGCTTCCTTTCCGGATACTGCGCCGCCAGATAGCAAAACATGTAGTGGATGTATGCTAACACCGGACTGACATCCAGCTGCTCGTGCAGCGTTCCCCGTCCCGCATGAGAAAGCGGAAAGACCAGCATTTCATCGGCGTATTCCGACAGGGGGTTAATCGCATTGTCCGTTATCAGAATCGTCTGGCAGCCACGTTCCTTCGCCGTGGTTACGCAGGTGTGGGTATATTGATAATGCGGTGCAAACGACACGGCCAGCACCAGCGTATCCGGCGTCATCAGTTTCAGTATGCCGTCCCAATCGTTAATCAGGCGGGTGAAGTATACACTGTCGCGCATGCCGTACAAGCGGTGTACAAGCTCCGAAGCCGTGCCAAAGCTATCCATATAGCCTACGACGAGTACCTTTTGCGCCGTCATCACGGCATCCCCCACCCGGTGCATCTGCACGATATCCACGGTTTGAAACATGTGTTGTGTCGCCTCGATGCTGGCCTTGACGGCCTGTGCCGGGCCGGCAGCCATTACGCCAGGTTCGGGTGCTACGCGAACCACCTTGATTCTGCTGCGCAGATATTTTTGATAATCCGTATATCCCTGATAGCCGACAGCGCGCGTAAAGCGCACAATGGTCGCAGGTGAAAGCGCCAGGTTTTCCGCCAGCTGATTGATGGATAGGAAAACCACCTCTTCCAGGTGCTCTTCCACATAACAGGCGATTTTCTTTTGGGATTGTGACAGGGAGGGGTATCGTGTTTCGATCTCATTGCTTGGCATAGTGTTCTCACCCTCCATGAAACTTTTATTTCATCTAGTGTATCAGTTAAATTATATTTTCATAGTATCATCCCTCTGAAATCCAGTCAAAACATTTACAGCAGGAATACACGGAAAAAACAGTGTATATAGTGCACATGGATCGGGTATACGGGCCTTGGGTCACGCTATTCAAATAAAGGTTTATACTCAATTAAAATCCACAAGAATATTTTACATGTTTCACACGTCTTTATAAAGAACAACCCCCACTGCATCATTCATAATACAAGGGGGTTTTGGCACACCATACCGGTGTTGCATACTGCTAAAAAGCCTTGTATCGGCACCGAAGTCTTGTTGTTGAAAATTTGGGGTTGATGCATCAAACCATTGCAGCTACCCTAATCACATATTGTGGCAAGCCGCCCAGTGTCCGTCGCCACGATTTGTCAGTTCAGGTTCTGCTTTCTTGCAAATATCGGTCGCATAGGCACAGCGAGGATGAAACCGGCATCCGGCGGGTATGTTTCCCGATCCGGACACTTCCCCAGGCAGCACAATTCTCTCCCGATTTTCCTGTCCGGGAATTTGCGGAATGGATGACAGCAGCGCCAGCGTATAGGGATGCTCAGAGTGATCAAACAGCACTTCTGTAGGTGCCAGCTCGACGATTTTTCCCAGGTACATGACTGCCACGCGATCGCTGATATGCTGGACTACGTTCAAATCGTGAGAAATGAACAGGTACGTAATATGGTATCGTTCTTTGAGGACCATCAGCAGGTTGATGATTTGGGATTGAATGGATACGTCCAGCGCCGATATGGCTTCGTCCAGCACCAGAAATTCCGGTTGCAGCGCAAGCGCTTTGGCGATGGCGACCCGCTGCCGCTGACCGCCGGAAAATTCATGGGGAAACCGGTCGGCGTTTTTCGGGTTCAATCCCACCTGCGCCAGCAGTTCGTCCGCACGCTCTTTGCTTTGCTTTCTGCCAAGTTTCATGCGAACTCTCAGCACTTCGGTGATCGTATTGCGTATGGTCTGCCTGGGGTTTAAAGACGCATAAGGATCCTGAAATACGATTTGCAGGTGTTTTGCAAGTAAGCGCTGCGATTTCCCCTTCGTTTTGAGGATATCCTGACCGCGGAACACAATACTGCCTTCGACGGGCTCGTTCAAGCGCATGATCGCCCGGCCCAGCGTGGTTTTCCCGCATCCGCTTTCGCCGACCAATCCCAGCGTTTCGCCTTCCAGAATGTCCAGATTGACATGGTCGACCGCCAGTATAGAGCGGCGGCGGCGCAATAGCCGTACACCCTGAACCGGAAACCCTACCTTAAGATTTTGAATGGATATCATGGTTTCCTTGCTCATCATGACCTCCCTTCAGCCAGCAACTCACCCGGCGGTTTTTCACGGAATATTCCTGCGGCTCAAGCCGTTTACAAATCTCAATCGCCTTGGGGCAGCGCGGATGAAAACGGCATCCGGTCGGATACTGCAGCGGATCGGGCGCTTCGCCGGGCAGCGCGTCAAACGGCTGCCCGCGCTTGTTGTATATCCCGGGAATAGAATGAATCAGTAACTCCGTATACGGGTGCCAGGGGTCATTGAAAATCTCCGCAATCGGCGCTTCTTCCACAATTTCCCCCGCGTACATAACCGCTACCCTATCGGCCAGCCGTGAAACCACCCCGAAATCGTGGGTGATCAGCAGCATGGACATCTGCCGCTCCTGCTTGTATTTCTTCAGCAGGTCAATGATTTGCGCTTGGATTGTTACATCCAGCGCAGTCGTCGGTTCGTCGGCGATCAGGATTTTCGGGTGATTTGCCAGCGCGATGGCTATCATGACGCGCTGACGAAGCCCGCCGGAAAGCTGATGGGGAAATTGGTGCAGCCTTTCCGCAGGATTAGGCACGCCAGCGTTTTCCAGCGCTCGAATGGAGAGCTTTCGCACCTCCGCTCGTTTCATCTGGGGGTTGCGGTGTTTTAGCACCTCGCCCAGCTGTTTTCGTATTTTCATAACGGGGTTGAGAGCCGTCATGGGGTCCTGAAAAATCATGGCAATCTTCCGGCCACGTATCTGCCGCGCCTCTTGTGAGGATAATTCTTTGGCGTCGACGCCGTCAATCACAAATGTATCAGCGGAAATCTCAACATCTTTATCCAGCAGGCGCATCAGCGATAAAGCGGTGACAGATTTCCCGCTTCCGCTTTCCCCGACCAGGGCGAGCGTTTCGCTCTGCCTAAGCGTAAACGATTCGCCGTCCACAGACCGGGCCACGCCTTCGGGCGTATGAAACCAGGTCTTCAGCCCGCTGATTTCCAGCACTTTTTCCCGTATCATCCTCTATCTCCTCAACCGCGGATCGAATACATCGCGCAGGCCGTCGCCGACCCAGTTCATGGCCAGCACCGTCAGGGAAATAGCAAGACCGGGAATCATGGTCAGGTAGGGCGCGCTTTGCAGATAATACCGCCCCTGATTGAGCATGATGCCCCAATCCGGCTGGGTACCGTCGGTGCCAAGCCCCAAAAAATTGAGGCTTGCTGCCGATAGAATCGCAGTGCCGACCATCAGCGTCAGCTGGACGATCAAAGGGCCCATGCAGTTGGGCAAAATATGATGCACGATAATACGGGGGTCGCGATAGCCCGTGGCTTTTGCGCTTTGCACAAACTCAAGCTCTTTCACCGCCAGTACCTGGCTTCGGGTCAGCCGAGCAAACCCCGGCCAGCTAACCAAGGCGAGGATCAGGATGATATTCGCTCGCGTCGCGCCCAGCACCGCCATCATGGCGATGGCGATTACAAGGAACGGAAAGGACAGCATGATATCCGTCAGCCGCATCAGCACAGCATCCAGCCAGCCGCCGTAATAGCCGCTGATGCTGCCGATTAACACGCCGACACCTGCCGCAAGCAGCGCCACACTCAGACCGGTGAGCACCGACGTGCGCCCGCCGTATAATAAGCGCGCCCCAAGATCCCGCCCGTAATCATCGGTTCCCAGTAGATGGCCCGCCGATCCCGGCGGCAACAGGGCGTTTTGCAGGTCCATACCCAGCACCGGATCGTACCCGGTAAAAAGCGGCGCCAGAATACTCAGGCTAACGATCATGACAAGAATCAAAAGCCCGATAACCGCCAGCTTGTTTTTGGAAAAACTGCACACAATCGCACCCGAACAGGTTTCGGGTGGAAGGGTGTACCCGGCGGCATCCTGATACCTTCTTGTTTTCTGCTCCATCGCTACGCTACCTCAGCCTGATTTTGGGATTTAGCCACGCGCAGATAATATCCACGAGTAGATTCACCAGTAAAAAGAACACGCACAGCACCAGCGTGGTTCCCTGAATCATCGGAAAGTCGCGCTGCCCGACCGCGTTGACGGCCAAACGGCCCACACCGGGCCATGCAAAGATGGTTTCGATGATCACCGCGCCGCCCAGCAGCGAGCCGAACTGTGCTCCAATAACCGTTACAAAAGGAATTAAGGCGTTTCGCAATGCGTGCGCCTTTAGAATATACCATTCTTTCAGCCCTTTACCGCGTGCAAAACGCATATAATCCTGCTTAAGTACCTCAAGCATGGCGGAGCGTATCATGCGCGATTGTGTTGCTGCCAGGCTGAACGCCAGAGAAAATGCAGGCAGAAACAGGTGCTTTAGGTAATTGCCAAACCCGTCTTCCACGTAGCCAATCCCCTGGGATGGAAACCAGCCCAGCCCCAGCGAAAACAGAAGGATCAGCAGCAGCGCAAACCAAAACTGCGGCATGGATACGCCGATCGTCGATAAAAAGGTGGCCAGCGAATCCCAAATGCTGTTATGCCTTTTGGCCGCGAAAATACCCAGCGGCAGCGAAATGAGCAGCGCAAGCAACATCGAGGCCGTCGTAAGGATGATTGTAGCGGGCATGCGGGTGAAAATCTCTGTTCCTACATCTCGCTTGGTGATATAGGACGTACCCAGATCGCCTTGAAAGGCGCGGGCCAGATAATCAAAATATCGGACGAAAAAGGGTTCGTCAAGCCCAAGGTCCTGGCGAACCTGTTCATAGGTTTCCGGGGATATGCTCTGCTGGTCTCCTGCGCCCAGCATTAAATAAACCGGGTCACCGGGGGTAATGTACAGCAGACCGAAGATTAAAAAGGAGAGAGCAATCAATGTGGGAATGGCCTGCAGGAGCCGTTTGATGATGTAGTTCCTCATGATGCCTCATTTACAGACAAAGAAATAGGGGGGCTGTATCACATACTATACGATACAGCCCCCGGCTTGAAAAATCAATCCGATACGCCGATATTTCTTGTGGAAGTCACAAAACCATACCAGGTGGTGGTGTTTTCGCTGAATTCGGTCACGCGCGTGTTCACGCCGATCTGCGCATATTCCACATAACCGCCCGCGTGTACACAGTCCTGTACCGCCCACAAGGATGCAACTTCCAGCATAGCTTTGCGTTCTGTTTCATCCACCGTGCGGAACGCCTGGTTGAGCATCGCGTCAAGCTCGGTATCCACGAGGCCGGTTCTGTGCGAGTTGGCCGAAGCGTACGCCGAGTTAAACAGGTAGTTCAGCCCGTCCATCGTCGCGCCGCCGCCTGAAACAAACATCTGAACGTTACCATCGGAAATGTCCGAAAGCAATGTGCCCCATTCTGTGGGTACGGTGACGGCGTCAATCCCGATTTGCTTGAGATACGTCGCCGCGATATCGCCCATTTTCATACGGTTGGGGTCATTGGCAGGCGTTTTGATAGTCAGGGACAACCGCTGCTCGTCCTTTTGGTAAATGCCGTCGGAACCTTTCACAAATCCTTCCGCTTCCAGCATTTCTATGGCCTTTTGCGGGTTGAATTCATACTCAGCCTTCCAGGCATCCGGGTTATAGCCTAAAAACTCAGGCGTTACCGGGCCGTATGCGGGGATGGCAAGCGTTGCGCCGATGGCGTTTTTAAAGATTGCATTCGTCATGGCCTCAAAATCGATCGCTGTACGAATTGCCAGGCGCACATTAAGGTCGGCCAGGAAGGGATCGTCAACATTAAACCCAATGTAGCGGTACGATCCCGACGGGCTGGGAACGACTGTCAGGAAGCTTTCAGCCGCCACAGCTTCCAGATCGGTGGGCAGCAGCTGCAATGCGATATCCACTTCCTGATTGCGCAGCGCAATAGCGGCTACGGCTTTGTCAGGAATGATTTTGAAAATGAGCTTGTCCAGATTCGGCTCGATATAATAGTCCTCATTCTTGACAAGTACCACCCGGTCGTCGGCCCGGTACTCGGAGAATTTGAACGCGCCGGTGCCTACGGGGTATTCGTTTAGGTCAAAGCCTTCCTCGAGTGCCTTCATTGGGAAGATTTCAATATCGCTGACATAGCGAAGGAACTTCGCGTCGGGCTCTATGGTGGTCAGCCGGATCGTGAAGGGGTCTACAATTTCAAAGCTTTCCAGGTTGTCCAGATAGGACTTGCGGAAGGAGGGATAGTCCTCGCTTTGCAGGTAGTCGTATACAGCTTTGACATTCTCAGCGGTTACCAGTACCTTTTCGTCTCCAAACAGCGGATTGCCCGTTTGCCAGTAGGCGTTTTCCCGCAGATGGAACACATAGGTGTTGTCATCTTCAACCGTCCAAGACTTGGCAAGTGCCGGGATATATCCGCCCTTGTCTTGCTCAATCAGCGGCTCATAAATATTGCCGATGATATACCGGTCTCCGTCCGACATGTACTGGTCGGGTAACAGCGTGTTGACAGTATAAGGGGTGGCGACGGTCAAAACCTTTTCACCGGTGTCCGCGCTTACGGTGGTTCCCGCTAGTAGCAATACCGCGGCGACCAGAATCGAAAGAAGGCCCTTTATGTTTCCCATTTTCATATCTTACAAATCTCCTGTTGAATGAATTAGTGCAGACTAGCAACGTACCGTTCTGCAAGGATCGCGGCAACAGCGCCGTCTGCGGCTGCGGTGACAACCTGCCGAATCTGCTTTGTGCGTACATCGCCTGCTGCAAAAACGCCGTCCACGCTGGTTTTCGTATCTTCACCAGCGACGACATAGCCCCACTGGTTCGTCTCGAGCTGGTCTTTATACATGTCCGTCATGGGCTGGGTTCCGATGTAGACAAACGCGCCCTCAGTGTCGATCACGCTGCGCTCTTTGGTTTTCAGGTTCTCGATTTCCACGCTGGTCAGGGCATGACCCTGTCCGTTGACCTTGCGTACTTCACTGTCCCAAATGACATGGATTTTAGGATCGTCCATCAGCGCTTGCTGTGCGGTTTTCGAGGCCTGGAAGTTGTCAAACTGGTGAATCACAGTGATGTCAGATGCGTATTTACTGAGGAACACGGCTTCTTCTACTGCGGAATTCCCGCCGCCGACCACAACGATTTTGCGGTTTTGATACATGGAACCATCGCAGGTCGCGCAGTAGTGAACGCCTTTGCTCTTAAACTCGTCTGCATTCTCCGCCGGCAATGCACGCGGGCGGGCGCCGGTAGCCAGAATGATCGCCTTGGCGTGATACACGGTATCTTCGGTACGGACGGTTTTGTCCTTGAGGTTGACTTCGTCAATTTCTTTCAGGTCGTCAATCACTGCGCCGAAGCTTTCCGCCTGCTGGCGCATGGCGGCAATCAGGTCTTTGCCTTTCGTTTTGCCCGCAACTCCGGGGTAATTCTCAACATGCAGTGTGGAAGCCGTCTGCCCGCCGGGGGGCAGCTCGTCCACGATTACAGTATTGAGCTTGGAACGGCCTGCATACAGTGCCGCCGAAAGGCCGGCGGTACCTGCGCCTAAAATCAACACATCGCAGTTGACTTCTTTCATTTCTGTCGGAGGCAGCTGCGAGCCGTAGGCTTCTTCCAGCGTCTTGCGTACCTGCGGCTTGGTTAAGAACCCGCCGAGTCTCGGCGCGACTTCTTTTCCGTTTTTGTAAAACAGAACCGTAGGGCTGCCGGTAACGCCAATACCCTTGGCAAACTCCTTGTTCTCCTCGCGCTTGATCTTAATGAACTGAATCCTGTCGCCATGCAGAGCGGCCAATTTTTCAAAAATCGGCGCAAGCATCTCACAGGGAGGGCAATCATCCGAATAGAAATCCACGATACTCAATTCATTCTCTTGCAGTAATTCGTTATATCCCGAGGCGTCTGTGTAAACAATGTTTTGGCTCACAATACTGTACTCCTTCTAAATTTGAATTCTTGTTAAATTTATCCCAAACCATAGATTTGTTCTGTGAGCAAGTCACAGAGATGGTCAGCAGTATCTTCCCTACTTCTGCATATGTAAGCGTGATTGTTTAGAACTCCGTCGTTAAACAGCTGGATTTTTATGTTTTGTGTGACTACATCACTGATGAAACCCACACAAAAGCATTTAATAGTGGTGATCTAGTGATTTGGGTAGGCATTGCGTTGTGTTTGATTTTCATATCGTTACGCCGATGCATACCCTAAAGACGCGATGATGGATATACCCAAACGTTAGAACAACCTATATCAAACTGCCCTGCATCGATAGAAAGGCAGTTTTTCATTAGAAACGAGGCGATTGTGATGGATTGTACGAAATGCACGCAAAAAGGGTGCAGGCATGGCGCGCCTTGCCATGATAACAGCAATGCGTACTTGGAAACCTATCATCAACCGACGCAACAAGCGTATGTAAAAGCTGCATCGGCTTTGGTGGATAACGGTCGCGCGGGAACATTAAACCGCCTGGAAGAGATTACAGAATTCATTCAAAGAATGGGCTATAAGAAAGTGGGCGTTGCCTATTGCTACGGTATGGAGAACAAAGCAACGCTTTTACGCAAGTATTTTGAGCGCGCGGGAATCAAACCCACGATGGTTTCCTGCACGGTGGACGGCATCACAGAAGATGACGTTGCTCCGGGCAAGGGGGCCTGCAATGTTTCTTGCAATCCCATAGGCCAAGCCGAAGCGCTGAATCAATCCGGTGCCGACTTTGTGTTGCTGATGGGGCTTTGCCTTGGGCACGACATCCTGCTGCAAAAGCACTTGAAAATGGATTTTACTACATTTGTTGTCAAAGATCGGGTGCTTGCTCATAATCCATTATCGGCATTAACAAGCTAGCCCCGCATCAATACAAACCAACCCGCCCCAAGCGTCGATGTGCCTCGCCACAGGGTAAGATTGATGCGCTTGATTTGGCTTTTATCTCGAATTCACACATAAACCCGGGATATATCATTATTGACTTCCAGCGCTGTAACGACAGTAGTGCAATATGCACTAACGCACCTCATGTTCATCAATAGTAAAACCCTTGTATCATAGGATGCAAGGGTTTTTTGTTGGCAAAGGTACTAAGAATTGATAAAATGTGCCCACCCAACAGCAAATCGTTGAATT
Source organism: Candidatus Limiplasma sp. (assembly GCA_963678055.1). Lineage (GTDB taxonomy): Bacteria > Bacillota > Clostridia > Christensenellales > Aristaeellaceae > CAXXOK01. The sequence goes on along the minus strand of OY782679.1, from coordinate 793,226 downwards.
TGAGCCCACTTATACTATAGTCTACCAAGCACAACAATAAGTACGAAAAGCTAATAATCCTATGCTTGGCAGATCACCTTCATATTTCGGCAATCTTTGATTGGCCTTAAATTATCATCGGTTTTTATGACATTGATTGGTTATATAAGTGTTTGGGTCCATGAACCAATATTCTGTATCCTCGAAAGGAAACATTTTCCTGCCTATAAGTGTTCTATTTTGGAAGTCATCTGATGTCTTCTCTGGCCAGTAAATACCAATTGGCCTACAATTCATATGCTGGTAAATCTTAACCATCTGAGGAGCTCCTCCAATGGATGAATCACCATCTGATTCTTCAAGTAATTTTTTCATGGTTTCAAAGGGTTCCATATCGAATCCAAAGCCATTGTAGTCTTGACATGCTATTCCGTACCGTTGAAACAATATTTGCTTGAGCCTCTCGGTAAAGTCCCTTTTTTTATCACCAACCACATCCAGCTTTCCAAAACGACCCATGTAATTTCTTTTCGATGGACATTTTGTAAAGCAGCGATTAGCCTTGCTGTAAATATACTTCCAAATCATAAATTCCTTTCGCACCCATGAATATCCACAGAATATAAACTCATTCTCAGAAATATCTTCAGTGTCCACTTGATCATAAACCGCTTCCCACAAATGATTTATATGTTTCAAAATATAACCATTCAATTCTACAATATCCATAGACCTTGTTGAAATTCGAATGAGCTCCTGTGTTACAAAATACAATTGAATCATCATTGGATATGCATAGTCTGTACAACCAGCAAAGCATATCGCACAATCCCCCCCTTGGCAATGTAAAAATCTTCGGACATTCATCCCAACGATGCCCACCACAAAGCCTACTATCTGAAACAATTATTAATTCCTCACATTGCTTCACTTTTCTGATCCATGCTGCAGCTACAGTCATTCCCATTACCTCAATTAAAATAAAGCCGAAGCCATTCTAGTTTTAAAATATTTCTTCACAAGTCGCCATTCATCATCTCTATCAATTAACAGTACAAATTGAATAAGTGATTTGATTGCACATTCTCGGAGGAGATAAGTATTAACTCAAGACGTTCAGTATCATCAAAATAACATAAGTAGATTGATACTACAAGTAGTTTATCCCCATAGACATGATAATATAAAAACTCAGAAATTCTAACATTATACCTGCGTATAACAGGCATTCCTTATCATTAAACTGAATGCATGATGATTATTGCCCTTCTTGATTGTTTATAGCAAATCGCAGAATTTAGTCCTAGGTGAGTTCAAATACAACGATGTCTGTTCAACGATTGGGTGCAAAATCTCGGCTCTCTAGAATTTCACTTTAAATCAGCTTTCAAACCCTAAAATAGCACCAATTCAATGCCCCTCACATAGTCAAAAAACTCTTATAAACAATGCTTTCACCTCTATACAAAAAACCATCTATCAAAAATCTCACATTAGCAATAGATGGTTACTGTTATGGTACACCCGACTGGGTTCGAACCAGCGACCTACAAAGTCGGAGTTGTACACAGTGCATATTAGCTTTTATTGAGTAGCTATGGAAAGTGTTATTTCATATGGGATACAGAGCAATACTATGTTTGATGATAATGTCTAATATCGTACACGTGCTAATGCAGTAGTGCAATGATTCTTTCTAATGGTTTTGCTTCTATCTTCGCTTGTCGTTTTGGATACACTAAGGGGCTGATTACAGCCATTCGAATAAAACTTTGAAATGCATCATGGCAACCGCACAATGTTAATTCATAAGGTTGTGCAGACGCTTAAAATGCACTAGATATAATTAGATTGTAGCATTAAGCTTATCCTGATTATCACTTTCACTGTTAAAATCAACACATATTAGTTTTATACTTGATCCATCCACACCTGTATAGCTTACTGATTGCATCGGCATCAGAATAATTCTGATATCAGTGGCACTTTGCAAAGCATAATCATATCTCCGATCCCATTTAACTTGTAAACCATTACGTTTAGGAGTGATACGAATACCACGCAACATCGCATATGTATCGTCTGTTATCAGTATTTTAAGAAGCGGAATAAACACTGTTGCACTTATCCCACTTTTCCTCCATACCGCAAACGGTATACTTGCTGTGGCGGCCCTGTAGTTTGGACACCTTACAATCAGCTTGACACCCAAGCTTCTATATGACGATTTTATACCGTACAATCCAGATACAACAATTATGAACAGCGCAAAACAACAAGCCAATACTTTCCCGATAATGATGAGAACGTGCAAGAAGGTATTCATAACATCGATATGGATCACAGTTGTCGCAATGTTTCCGTCCAAATCCTTAGCTGCAATGTTTATTGTATAGGAACCGTAACCATAGAAGGAAAACATAATGGTTTTATTTCGCAGCTGCTCTTGTGCAAGAGAGAGCATTTCGGTGTACCCGGATTTTTGTAGACCGATATTGATTGTGCTATCATTTTCCTGCAGCTCAGTTAAACAGCTATCAGCGTAAAAAGTATAGGTTAAATAATCTCCGTCTTGGTCAGTGAACATATCCTTAGGAATCGAAAATGTGGTCTCATTAAGGCTTGTAGTATATAGTGTTTCTTGCTTATGTTCCCAACCATCTTTAACAACAGGAGCAATTAATGAAATCTTAATTTTGAGTACATTATCCTGTTCTGACATAAATCCATTGAAAGCAACCTCATCTTCGGGGTTTTCCAGTTGGAGTGAGCAGATATATTCCCCTCCATTTGTGGGTAGAATAACATTATCCGCAATAAGCATACCGTTATCTTCGTGATATACCGCTGGAAAGATTTGTTTATCATCGAATTCCTCTGTAGCAACAGCTTCTTTCTTCAAAACAAAATACGCGCGGCTTTCCTTTATAAAATCGATGATTTGATCATCAGTTTCCGGTACTACAGCCTTCAATATAATGGATTTACCTTTTTCATATCCTTCGGTCGATAGAGGTGTTTCTAAATCTTGCTTTGCGATTGCTTCAGGGGTTATTGAAAGCGCCGCGATAGCGCTGCGCATGGATTGCCATTTTAATGTAATGATTACCTGTGCTTGGTCGCCGTCATCATCACATGCTGTAAGGATAAGTTGATCCTTACCTTCCCCTGCATCGTCGTGAAAGGCTATAAGGAGATTATGCGTTTCATCATCTATGGTTACATCGGCGATCGCCCCGAGATGATTACCAATTGAGGTACAATAATGCAATGTATCGGTTGGATCGGGATCAGTAAACCAGTCGTCATAGGGAATCAGATACGTTTGGTCAGGCAGTGTATCCCAGTATACATCCGTCGAAAACCCAACATCTTTCATACTTTCCGCTAGAGTGGGTTCTCCATTAACAATCGTTATGGGAATTGGATCATTTCTGTACTCAACAACACCGTCTCGTTCCATCATAAAATATAGTTGATATTCTCCGGCTTCGGAAAACAAACACGAAATGTTATGCGCTGCATCCGCTATGCATTTATTCAATACCGTGCCGTCTTCCTGAAGCACTCGCAATGCAAATCTTGCATCAGCAAGCATTAAGTAGTCATGCACCAACGGATTTTCTGTATCGGCTGAAAAATGAAGGGCACCCTTGGCATATTGTGTTGCACTAATCGTTGCTATATTGGAAATACTTTGCGGCAACGACAACTCGCCATAAAGAACAACATTGCTCAATTGGCCGGTATCGGCATGCAATGTCCATTCACCGCTTTCATTCATCTGCAAGCTTATGAGAAAGATATAATCGTTCTCGAACTGAATCGCATGAGATAAAACAATATTGCTGTTTGTTGTAGCCGCCACTGTTTCATCAGCAACATTGTCCCCAGAAACAGAGTGTTCATCTGTCGATATATCTGCCTTCGGAGTAGTCTCCCCTGTATTGATTGCGTCTGCAGTAAACGTAAAGACTTCGCCAGACGGTGATGTGAGAATGACTGTATCAGACGTACTCCGTAAGACGATCAGTTCCTGCAATAATAAGCTTGATGGTACAGACAACAGCATATCTCCCTGGCTATTTGCCTCCCCACCAATTTTTTGAGATGAAGGATAAAGGACAGAAAGCATTGCTTCCAACAGTGCGTCATAAGATTTGGTATCCTCAGTCTCATTAGAAAACCACACATTCGTTCCATAATGTGCAAAGTGGGGATCATCACTTTCTTTTTTCATCAGGTTCAAGGGTGTAAGTAAAAGTGCGCTAATTCTATCTTCAAAAGTTGATTCTGCTGTTGGTTGTATCAGACCCATGACATCCAGAAAATACAATTCTCTGTCAGCCAGCAAATGAAACGCTTCGCTATCAGGCGGATTCATATCGGTTGTACGGCCCATCAGGAATATTACTTTGGAGCCTTCCGCAGTATAGGGCACAATGGACTGGGCCGTCCGTCTGAATATCTGCCTACGGGAATCAATGTTGGTGATTACGGGCATATCCTCCCATGATATCTGAAACGGCTGCGATGAAAAAGGTTGTAAAAGTATAATACTATCGTTGTTTGCAGTGCATGCAAATACTGTCGGAGAGAAGGAATCCGCTGCCGCTGTCCATAAAAAAGCTTCTATTGCTTTTTGCAGCGTGAGTCTGGAATCTTCTTCCTCAGCATTCGCAGCAAACGCATCCACAGCGCACATAACGACGCTGATTTGTGCATATCCATCTTCGGTACTCTCGGCAAAAGAAAGGGTAGCATATAAAAGCGTAGATAGAGCATAGCATATGCTAACGATCGCAATGATGTATCTTCTTTTCATTTAACCCTTCTCCACCCCTCTTATGAAATAATAAGATATGCGTTAAAATGCCCCGGTGCTTGCATTGTTATCTTTTTTAATCACAGGCTCGCTGTTGGCAGGTTGCACCATGTTTTGCTTTAAATTTACGGGTGGTGTGTCTGTGTTTTCGGATGTGACCGCAACGAGTATCGCAAAAACCACAGTCAACAAAACATAAGCATAATATCCCAGGCCAAGCACAAGGAAGTTGGAAGCAATCCAATCAATGCTTTGGCTGATGTCCATTATGCCGGATGCGCTGTCCGCATTATTTAGCGCATTCATTAATAATGTTGTGCTTCCTTTCAGCCATTTCAGATTGCCATTGACAATGATTGCTTTAATCAATATACCAATCACTATGATCCCGATGATGGAAAGAATCGACACAATAAGAGATAGTTTCCTCTGATTGAACAATGAAAAGAATATCAATAGTATAGACAGGATGATCGGCAAAAACATAATGGCGTTAAGCATGGTTGCAAAAACAATACCATTGATATGGAGAAGTGGTACAACGACAACAAACGACACGACCGGAAGCAGGCAGTACAGCACGAGCATCAGAACAGCGCATGCTAGCTGGGCGAAGTTTGGATGAATTTTCATAATAAGCCTCCTATATGTTTTTTTTGAGTCATCCATCCGATGGCACCTTGCGTAAATTGTTGACCCAGGTAAGAAATCGCTTCCTTGTTACTTTTGGGTAAAACCCGAATAAACTTATGGCGCTTCTTGCCGTCCCGTACATTATCAGAGAAACACTTCAAATGGGTTTCCAGATATTGTTGGTAGTCATACTTAAGTATATCGTTTAGTCCGTTCATTGTATCAAACCAATACCATACGTACAGGATAACATTCAATGGGTGCACGCCTTCCGTACTCCATGGATTGACTGCGTTCCATTTTGCTGCATTGAACGATGGAGAGAACACACTTAAAACACTCGGCCAAAACGATTCTTTCCCATTATTGTACGCGCCACAATACGCGAAGTAAAAAGCCTCCAAAAGCCTTCCCGCGGAAGATAATTTGTGTTTATACTGGTAGAATGGCTGCAGCAGCACATTTGATATATCATGATATTTATGCTCCGCGCATAGGGGGTTCAGCAATGTGGCCCCATGCTGAAAAACAAACGCGTCTTGTTCAACGATATCTTTATCTGCAAATTGGTTATACTGAGCAAGCCACTCCTGAACACGTTTGGCGTGCAAATAAGCAAACCATCCATCGCTATTCGAAGCGTTCGTCATGGTCCGCTCAGGAAACAGAGTTTCGACTTCCAGTTTTAGCCGAATAAGTATTTCAGTTTCGGAATTCGCGTTCCATAAGGTCTGGAATTGACAATCAATATAATCAAACAGTTCCTTGAGTAACCACTGCTGATACCAATCCTCTTTTTTTCTGCTTGCGTCGAACAACTTCTCTAGGTCGTTGACATTGCTTGGCTTCGCGCAGCTATAGAACGCTGTGTGTACCGCCTGTGCAAGGGTGTCGGCGATAGATTTCCCGCACTCCGGAAGAGTATTCCAGCTTGATTCCGGCACATAGCAGGGCCGCCACTGCGTGGACCAGGTGGTTTTAAGCTGTGCCAGCGCTAGCAGGTCGCTTGCCGCTGCTAACACACCAAGAATACTCTGCATTGCTTTTTGATTGCGCTGCTGAAACCAATTCGGGTATGGGGATTCCCCTGTTAACAAAGCTATCTCAGTTTTATAAAGCGGCATCATACGGCCAAATTGACGCGAGATATTGGCCATGTTTTGCGGAAGGGTTTCCATGTAGCCCATAACGGCGTTTTGTGTGTTGATGTGAGCTCGCTCGCAATTTGCCAAATATTCGAAAATTTCGTCAATTTGCGGTTTGTTTTCTATTGAGCAATAATTCAGACAATGCAGGACGGCCTGAAAACCTTCAGCATCGTAGCGAGCGCATTCCTGAAAAAGCCGGATCGCTTGTATACAGTCGTTGATGGTATGGAATTGCAGCATATGCTTACAGATGACCGGATATATACAGTCTAGCATTAATTTGCGCTCATCTTCCGCGACGTCACAGCATTGAAGTGGCTCCAAATTCCATTCTTCCTCGGGTAGTGCTTCCAATCGCCTGGCAAGAATCGCGCCCCTCCTCAAACCATCAGAACAAAATTCCATCAGTAGATTGATCAATCGTGCAAGGCTATAATGATTGCAAAACGCAGCAATGTGACTAATAAGTATTTGTTGAATTTCTTGGCTCTGCGGCAAGGAGAGCTTTAGCAGAAGTCTCGTTAGTGCCTTCTGCCAATCCTCGAGGAAAACATCGCGAGCACAAGCATCAAGCGTTTGTTGCAATGTAGTACAAAAGAGGACGAAATCCTTTAAAATAATATCTTCCCGCTGCACCAGTGCCGCGAAGTGCGCACGCTGTGAAGGATCGGATTGAAAGATAAATATCATGCAGCTTGCAAAGGAATTTCGTGTTTGCAAAATATCATTATCATCACCCAGCTGTTGTTTTAAGCTGAACCATTGCAACGCCAGATCCATAAATTCTTTTTGAGAGAGCTGCATATTACTACATTGCTTACGATAGAGGAGCGCCAGATCCGATTCCAATGGCAACAGCAGCCGACGGCGGGTGACGGCATCTATATCCGTATAGAACTTTTGTATGTATACATCCAAATCATGGAATGCTTCATATAAGTTTTTATATGATTCCTGCGTGGATTGACAATTCTCAAGCAGCATCTCGGCGTTTGTAAGCGCTTTGGCAATTGCGTAATTAGCAAGCAGCCGATGAGATTGCAGAATGTTTTGGAAATGCTCATAGTATTTAGGCAATTCCCCATGGGCAAGCATCTCACCCAACCGCAAATCCACTGGTTCCAACGAATGTTTCATCTGCCTGTGAATGAAATCGAAATACGTGTCCGGCCGATTATCAAACCCGACAATAACACAGCAGACGGTTGACGGAAAGCAGGCACGCGATGACCAGTCAGCAGCAAATGTCACGCTTAGGATGTGCTGCACATTTACAGGCAAACGATGGATCACGTGTGTGGTAAACCATGCTATCTCGTTGCCATCGATAACCAATGCGATGGGTTGTTTGCTGCTTTTATACTGTCGGCTGAAACAGCGCTGCCAATATGCGGCAAGGAAAGCACCAAGCAGGTGGGAATCAACCGCCGGAGCAACAACAGGCATGGCGTCATCGGGTGGTTGTAGCTCTATGGGCGCAAGGCCATAGGAGGGTGGATTCTGTACACTTTCCAAGGCTACAAATTGTTCATTATCCAAAAAAGTATCGCTTTGCAGAAGCCTCAACACAACCCCTGGCATCAGCTCGTAAGTACCGACAAGCGCATGTGTGAAGCAATAGGGAGTCCCCATATTGCCTACGTTCCGAGTACAAATCATTGCATAATGATCCCAATCAATGCTTTGTAGCTCTAGAATCACCGCGCCGATAGCCATATGGTTAACACGCGCTTTCAATAAGACTTCTCGATTGCATGGGAAACCACTGGTTTCAGCAAAAAAACCATATCCTTTTACAGGGCTTTTCCCAGTGACTAATTGATGAAAAAGCATGGCTACCTTCCTATGAGCGATAAACGACAGAGTAATTATCGAAACAGTTTGAGCAAACGGGACATAAAAGTTTCACTAGGTCGAACTTTCAGGGGCTGATCACATGGGATATCGTTCGATTCATTGTGGGGCAACAGCCCTTCCCAGTAAAAGAAACGGAAAATGGGATCCAGAATGTTGAGCGTGTCTAGATAGGGCTCGATTGTGCCTTTCTGTGAGCGTGAGGAAACCGCGGAGCAGGCAGTGTAGATCAGTTCCGAAGAAGTAAAGCTTTTTCGCAGAAAATCTTCCATTGCAGTAATGTTAGGCCTGGGATTGGAGGGTGGGGTTTTACCGTCAAAGTAAACTCTCAGCTGGCTACTAATCACATCCAAACAGTCTTCATTGATAGCGCTAACATGCTCACGTGTACAATCATCAAGTATCCTCATGCGCTTAGCATTTAGGTTGTTTTGCTGGAGTGGCAAATATTCATCCAGTTTTGTGATGACAATTTGTAAGGATTTCAGCTGCGGTAATCGATCCAGTAAAAAATCCTTCAAATGTCCATAAACATCACTGAACTGATCACTGCAGAAGTCAAGGTGCTTTTTATTTTCATCTCCAACAGCCTTTCGAAGCTCCTTCTCGTGCGGCTCAGATAACTGGATCATGTTGGCATCAACCAAAGCAAAAATAGCATCGCTTTTCATAATCGGGCTGGCTCGCAATTTTTGTTCGGATCCCGGATTTGCCTGCATTAATTCTCCGGGTATATCCTGAAAGCTGATGAAGAACGGTTTATACCGCGTATCGGTTGGATTGAAGCGAAGAATGATCGGGAAAACGGGCTTTTCTAGTATCGTTGGATCTATTTCGGTTGCGCTCGTTTGATCTTTGCAATCATCATATAATCTTTCCAAATATGCCCTACTTTCGGGCAAAACCTCTACGTTAGCCAATTGCAATCCGTCAACATTGTCCAATCTCTTATTTAGATTCATACAAGCCATAACAATATAGGTCGTTTTACCGCATCGCCGGCCACCGAGCATCCCGATTTGCAGCTTGCGGTAAGTGGCAAATCCTTGGGGAATCAAACAATGGCAATGAGGACATGCACGTTCAATTAAAGGCACTATATGTGTATATCCCATTGTATCTGTATTGCTTGCTACATCATTGTCTTTGACAGGTGTAACGGAGCCAATGCTGTGATTGGATGGATCATTAGTGTTGATTCCCTGTTCTTCTGGAATTTCCACATACACCTGCAACGGTAATAATGGTATTTCACCCTCCATTTCCCATATTTGCCCTTGTTTAAGCCAGCTTCCTTTTTCAAAGAAACGACGATTTAACGTCGGTGAGCCATAACTTTTAAACTTTTGAGTAAATTCTTCGAATTTGCTATCCGTATTGCTATTTGGATCATTCAAACAGAAGCAGATTTCATCTGCTGTAAACTCATTTTCACAGAACATGCAACGAAATGTGCGGAGCTTAGGCGGGTTCGATTTAGTACGTCTTTTCATGGTGCATCCCTTCATGATATTATCTTAATAGTAACTTTTTTTCGTGAAATTACTGGTGGATCAATTGGATATCATCATCACATTTTTCAGACACTACCAACTCAAGCTGAGAAACGGAGTCGTACGGACCTAACAGCAGGATTGTACTCCAATTTCCCTTGCTATCTGGTATAAATTCCGGTTTATAATAAATATCCACCAAAGGCGTATGCTTAACAATCCGAAGATGATCTAAATGATACTGGGTAATGTCCGTTCCTGTAATGGAAACCTCTATCTGCTGTATTCCCAGATCACGGTTACGCCGCAGCCTGATCAGTTTTCGTTTAGTAAGGTGCGGTATAAAGGTTACAGCTGCCATTACTGGAGGTAGCTTACATAGTTGTTCAATATGAATCGTTTCTTTCTCATTGGACATAGTCGCAATGTGTACATGGAGCTTTGTACCCAGCGGCAGGGGATTGATAAGAAGACCTTGATTATTATCAAAAACCCCTTTCGTGATTGTGTTACTAAACATTGTGCCATTACTCTGTGTTATAGTCACAGTTGCCTTGTCATATTGATTCTCTGTGTGCCAATCCCAATACAACACGTGCATATCATTTTTTTTAGAAACCCTAATGGTTTTTTGGCCGCTGGGAAGGGCTTTTTGAGCGGTGGTTTGTTTGGATGCATCCCCTGTACGCTCATTGTTTTCAACGACCTTAACACTTTTCGTAAATACTTCTTTTGCTTTGTAATCCTTCAATCGCATATGATAGCTGGTTATACTCATAAGTAGTGCCTGCGGAGTATAACAAATCCGCATATCTTCGTTTGCCGGACTAGCTAAACGACAATCCAGAATATACTCAGTAGATACCGATTGATTCAGCATTGTTTTCGGCGCATATTGGATGGGGATGCTTTGGTTGATTTCCTGAAGCAGTTCATTCGTGTTGCTTCGGATTTCACAAAAAAAACTGGTTTCGTCCACGTGTGCGCAAAGCGCCCTGGCACCATGCATCATGGTGTCGATCCATTGCTGATATGCATCAATATCAAGGCTACGAGGACGGCTCTCCCGTGCGCGAACGGTATCGCTATTATATGTTATCAGACTTCTGGCAAGAGCATCTGTCGAATCTGGCGCAAGCTGAGCAATACATTCATACTGTTGCTTGCTCAACAAACTGTCGCATAAGACAATATCTTGTGCTTGAATCAGCATATGGATTACTTTCTGAAGCTCAGGTGTGCGGGCGCGCATGGTTTTCAACTTCCCATATTGATACGCCCTGGCAAATGATGAAAAGCCGCGCTCAAGAAGGGCTTTCGCTTCTTCTAAGCGATGAAAAAAGCTGACCCCCTCGCTAAAATAAAAATCAACGCGCTCTGTAAAGGGAAGCGGGAAATCTGCGATTTCTGCTTCCAGCCACGATATCCATGCTCCTTTTTCCGCAAAAAGCATCTCCAAAGCCCTTAACTCCGACTCACATACAATGCGGTTTTCTAATTCTTCGATCCATTGATTGCCCCATTGAACCCAAAACTTCTGAGAAAGTACTTCATCAGGATCTCTTTGTAGCAATTCAAATTGTTGCGGTCCGTTGAACAGAGGATTCTCAGCAAAGAAATCACGAATAAGACCGTTTCCGTCATGCGCTTCTAAAAGCGTGTCGCACAGAAGCAGGTCCGCTGCGTCTGGATAGATATCGCTAGCGTCATCCTTGATATAGGCACTCTTTGCAAGGCTGAGATATTCCACGTTTTTTTCGCCGGCGCTCATCTCTCGCCAGTTTAAAATATGCCGTGCACACACATGCTCCCGGATTTTCAGCAGATCGTCAATCACAAAGGCAGGTTCTCTTACCGCAAAAACAAGACAATCAAAAGCCTTGTCGGGATCAATAGTCGCTAATATAATTTGCGGAGTTATATCTGTTCGCGTCACCGTATTGCTTCCGGTCAGCAACAGACTTAAGCGATTCCACTGCGGGCGCAATGCGTTTTTAGCATCATATTGTTTTTGTGCAGACCAAATCTCCACGGCTGTCTTTTCATGAATTGCATCAATTTGCATGGATGACGGATTATTGGTTTCATTCTGCAGCGCTTGCAAGGCATTGTTGCATCTACACCTGATTTCATCAGCAATATCTTGCTGGGCGCTTGTCCGTTTTTCATGTTCAATAATATCACTGGCAAGCTCATTCCACATGGCTATTTCATCTGCGGCTTGCTGGCTCTTTTGCGCGGCAAGCCAAACGAGATGGATGGAAAATCGTATACAGTTCACGGCGCTTTCCGCCATGTCCGCACCCAATGCAATAGCACTGATAAGTGAATGCATATTGCGGTGGGGAGGAATGATAATATCTAGCTGTATTTGTTGTTGCATAGTATCAGCAGCATACACACGGCCCGCAAGAGCGGTCAGGGTCTGGCACCAATCTTCCTTTGTTTCCCATTTATCGGCAGGGACATCCATCCATCTAGCGGTTTCCATATCGTTCCAGATGTAATCCGTGACCTTTGCCCTAGTTATAACCGCAATCGAAGCTTGCTCAGCGATACTCAAACAAGCATTCCAGTGAAAGCCTGAACCATAGCGATCATCCAGCGCAATCATGAGATGTCTGCATTTCAAGTACATTCGATAGCCTCCAGATAAATCACAATCACATAAATATGGTGTTCTTAACATGGGTAATTCTCATTGTATTTACCCCTGAATTGGTCTGCTTGAGTGATGAAACGGCAGTTAATATGCACTTGTTCTCATTCCAAGCCTTGATTGTCGGCAATCTTCGAAAAAGGATATTTGCGGGGAAGCCGCTTACTCATGCCATCCCCGCAAAGCAGAAATGCTTAGGAAAGGAGCTCTAAATCGTTTTTGCCCTCTGCGATCAATACCATATAAATCGGCAGTAATTCATTCATCTGCACTTCATTGAGTTGGCTACTTTGGATAAAGTTAATGGTGTTTTCCCATTGTTTGATTTTATCTGGTAAGATATCGAGATACTGGTCGCAAATCTCCGCATCCCTGTTTTTAAATTCACGCGCAGAACCGCCCAAGCGTTCTTTTTCGTTATTGAGGAAATTCTTGTGCTTTGCCTGAAGCGAGTTCTCCTGCTCAAACATCTGCATAAGGAAAAGCGCTTCGTAGCATTCATTGCGTAACGGATGCCGCTGACAATCAAATAGTTTCGTTTCCTGCCCAACGCCATTTTTGTAGATGAAGTCGCCAACCACATAACGTATACTTCCCATAATGATTATGCGAGCATATTCTTTGGTGAAAATCAGTAGCGCATCGCGGGCTTTCAGCTGTTCTTTCAACTGGTCTTCCATTTTTGTGATGTAATCAAAAGCTTCTCGTTGCGCCTTCATCGTATCCACACACTCAGGGTAACGTTCCAGAATGTAAGTACACAGAATATGGCGGATATTTTCCCTGTTTGCATCACACTCCCGTATTTCATCGTTCCCCGACCCTTCACTTGGTGTGATTTTGACGCCTAAAATCTGTGCAACTTTACTCATGAATTGGCCATAACTGATTGTAGATTTATCTGCAAGACTGCGCTGTTTATCAAGCATTTGCAGCTTATCTTCAATTGATACATTCTCCTGACCTACAATTTGATCAACGGTAGCTTTGGCATCGGAGAGGGCGGCCCGTATCCAACGGCCCATGGAATCCTGATAAGCGGATGAGTATACCACGAATTGTTCCTGCTGACGGTCTATGAGCAAAGTTCCATTATGCAGCGAGCTCTCAAACAGTTCTCGTAGGAATTTTTCATTTTTTCTCATACGTTCGTTCATCTTCACGGCCAGCATTTGATGCGGAATGGGCGAAGGTAGTCGGCGCCAAGATTTATCCACCGAGCCAACAAGGCTTAGCTCATTGCTTGGTTGGGAATCCACCAAATGTATGCCCATTGAAAGTGCGGGAGTTTGCAATGCATTTTCGTAAAGCGTTTCTAATGCAACCATCTGATTATAAGCGCACATGGGAATACCGATGCGTAGATTGAGCCAAAACATCCGGTCTGTAACGGAACTGAGTTTTACTTCGGCTGTGAGGTGGTTTCTTCTGTATTGATCCATGCCGGTAATCATCGTTTGGGCGTTATGTGGAATAGAAATATATTGGTAAGTATTGGTACCAGCGAGATCGAATGCGGTTTGATTCAAATGAAGCATTGGGGTTGCGGCATTGGCAAGGCTTGGCGCAATTACGTTACACATGGTGTCAATTTGTTCCGGTACCGGCGCGCCCTTTGTAGTGACGCTCAGGATTACGTCGAGATTATTCAAGTTGAGCTCGGCGAAATTGTGCTGCAGGAACTCCTGCAATTTATCCACAAGATTGTTTTTGAGAGCTTCTCTCTCATGATTACTATGGGCTTCAACACGAGGCATCGCAAAGCTTTTTTCTGCGATTTGCTCAAGCATTTCATCTTTTGCGTCAGCGATTTGCACGCCTTGTTTTGCTTCTATTTGGTTGTCCATATAGCTTTTTATAGATGCAAAGTTAATAACTCCGCTTCTATGCTCCGTTGCACGTTCCACATCCAATGCAAGCTCTTCGCTTTTGCTTATAAGCAGATCCATCAGCAGCTTTAGATTAGTCTTATAGCGACCGACCTCCGCTTCCAGCAGCTTTCCATAGCGTTCTTTTGCTTCACAATATGCAATGTCTTTTGCATCCGCGTATAAATCATTAACGGTGGCAAAGTATTCCGCATTTTTTTTATCCCAGTGATGCTCGATAATAAATCCGAAATATCTGCGCGGGTAGCGAATTCTTTTCCAATAATCCGCGGTCTGTTTTTGGTCCTCCCCTTTTTTCTTCCGAGTGACATCAGCATTTGTTTGCCAGGCTTCATATGAGCTTTTCAGAGTTGGGATAAACGATTTTTCGAGGAAATGCAGAAAAGCCATGGGACCGATTTTTATATCACAAATAGCTGATTTTGCCTGCTCAACAAAGTTTTTCCACTGTGTTTCATAAACCGATTTACAAAACACATCCGCATTTTCATCAAAACTTGCCGTAATTGCATCCATATGCGGTGCGTTTGCGTCGTCAAGTGCCATAACCTGCGTTTGGCTCAGAATCGGTGAGATATAGGTGCTGTGAGAATCATAGTCCTCTTTATTCTTACAGCCAATTACTAGAGTTTTCTGAACGAATTCATTTTTTTCGTCATCGGTCGTCATAGATGGATGGTGATCCATCGCCGCATTTAGTCCCACAGTGTCATTCACAAGGCTTCCGTTCCCTGATAAGACCGGTATTTTCAGTACGGCCTCCAGCGTAAGCTTACCTTCATACGATGCGGTATCGTTTTGTAGCGCGGCAGTATCGCTTGAACCAATGGCCATCAAATGGTAGGATACAGGGTATTCCCTTTCCGCTTTAATAGCGGCCATTCCCGTATGCACATTAGATAGAAATGAATCAATGGTAAACTGCGTTCTCAAAGGATTGATTCCCCTATCATTATCCTGTTGTTCTGCTTTGAGAGGCAGCTCGTGGCTAATCATGTTTAGCAGCATATCGGAAATGATTTCCATGGCCGTATGATAGGGGTTACGTATTGGCTGGCCGTCAATACGAGCATTATCGATTGTAGCGAACAAATCAAACGGAGCACTGTTCCAAGCAACCGCATGATCATTCCAGTACGTTTGGGTGTAGCTGTGCTTGTGCTCTTCCCAGCTCATCCAATAGTCAAGCTCTTTGAGGGCCGCAAATCCATTGAATTTTATGCGGTTTCGTTTATTGGTATCCAACGAGCCAGCCGCATAATCGATATTGACCTGCGGTGTGGTAGCAAGGCCAATCAAACGAAGCCGGTGTCCCGCGTATGAACGTCCAATCCAATCTTTTAACAGGTATGCCATATCTAAAAACGTGCCGGACCCTGTGCCACCGCCTAATCCGCCGCATATTATAACGTTGATGAATGGCATGCCGGGTTCTTGCCTATCCACCTTCATGATTCCAAGCTTTGCATCAATCACGTTGGTGAATAGATCTTGTGCGTGTCGGAATAACTGCAGTCGACCGGCCTGGCGAATGCCGGCGGCACCATCGCGGATATCCGGGGGACTCAAGTTTGGATCAAGCCACGACATCTCATAACTTTCTAAATTTGCGCGTCGCGTTTCGGGGTTCAGCAATGCAGCGATATTGGGAACCGTCAAATCATAAAAATCGTCATCTGTAAGGCCTGCGGGATCCGTACCGATGCCTTCACTGTCAGCATCCAGCACAAGATACGCGGTACGAGGCGGCATATGGGTACTTTCATCGCATTTCAAACGCTTAAAAAAGCGTTGCTTAATCCTAAGAACCGCATCCTTTCCTGTTCCACCCAGACCAATGACAAGCAGAGGGATATTCACCTTATCTACTTTTGTTACCAGATTGTTTAATGGCATATTCTCTACCTCCTTATAATTGTGTACAATTTAGTTACTATGAATAGTCTACCGCACGAAAATTATACTAAAATATCATCGCATCATTATGAGCGTTATTATGTGGATTCCCAAAGGCCTCATTACGGTTGCGGCCAATAACAGCTTTTTGAAGCGTGAAGTTTATTATATCTGTATTCTCAACACTGCTGAGCTTGATGTTCAGCGTTGCGCCTTTGCGAAGCACGGTTTCCGATTTTGCGGGCAATGGCGTATTGTTGATGGATACAGCAATCCCGCCGATTTGGAGTTTATTCTGCACCTTAACTCCATTACGATTTGGACACAAGATAATATTATTCAGCGTATGGGCGGTAACCCCCTGAACCTGTACATCTCGGACATAGTATGTTCCTAAGGAAACCGGGCGTTTGGCTTCACGGCCTCGATTGGGCAGGTTCCGCGTTTTGCCTTGAATCATACCGTTGATTCCTGGCTGTATTGCTAATCCTGCAAATGAGGGTTTGATCGCATAAGCGATTGCCCGGCAAATTGCAAACAAAAGGAGAATTCCACCCACAATGCCAACGACCATCCAGAAGAAATGAGCTTTGAGAGAAACCACATGCAAGATGGAAATCGTGCTATTACTGGCATTATCATTATCGGTAGCGGTAACGATAAGAGTATAGTCGCCTTTGGCGGTGCTGTTGATGACAAGCGCACCATCGTCAAAGTAAGCCGTGCAGGAATCATCGGCAATCAAATCACCGTTAGCATTGAGAATCTCAACCGAGCCGGTAAGCGGCTCTAAGTTGGCATCATAGAATAAATCGGCTATCGGGATCGTTATAGGCTCGGATGGCTGTTGTGATTTCACTAACGGATTCACACCAAACGATTCCGGAAGAAACGAACTGAGCTCATTAAGTATTTGCACCGGTTCATTGATCACCGTAAATGAAAGCATGGCCAGCGGAAGCGTTTTTCGATGCTCACCAAAATACACAAATGTGCTAAGGTTGTAAGTATCTTCCTTATACGTTGTATGGAATATGCCCTTGTATATTCCAAGATCGTCCTTTACAAGCGTAACAGCATCCATATTCCCTTGTGTTTGTGCGATTATATCCACCTTGAGCGTTTCCGGACAGTTTGAATCGTTTACTGCATCACCGTTGCCATCATAAACAGTTAGGGATATCTCCATATCCGTTCCTTTATTTGGCACGGTTGCGGTTTCCAATACAGCTGTATAATCGTCATATTTATCGTCAACGGAAATAATAGCGACGGGGAATGACAAAACAATGGAATCGCCGTCAATATCGGTTGCAATAACCTCAACCACTGTATCCGTAGCTTTTCCGTTGGATTGTACCGTTAGCATACCATCAACAAGCCCGGTGATTACACCGCTTCCCGGATTGATTAATGACAATGTCAGATCGTCACCATTAGGGTCAATCACATAATCACTGGGAATGTTGTATTGGATAGTTTGAGGAGTGGAATAACTGGATTCGTCGCCGGGATTATTAATCTTCAGTTCTTCTTTTTCAGCTGTTGTTGCTATCGGGGCATCATTAACCAGAGAAAGAGGAACGCTATCGGAATCACGTAGCAATCCGGCGCCTTCGGAATGTACAGAGATAGAATAATTCCCTTCATGGGTATATCCATCCTTATATAAGTTCAAACTGGTCGTATAGGAAAGACCGTCTTCACTCACCGTCATGGGCAGTTCCTGGAGCAAGTCACCTGTCTCGCTATACACATAGGCTGTAGCTGGAATGCCCGCATACATAGCAGGATCCTGATTGACTTGATTATCTTCAGTATAGAAGGCCGAAACAGTAACAGGGTTTTGCTTGCTTTCAGATACAGCAGAAAGCTCTATTCCCAGATTAACATTGTAGCTGAAGACCACATTGATGGATACATTAGCAAATGTGTTGTTGTTATCATTGGTAGGTATAAACTTTAAAAGCCATTCCCCGATATCAGCTGACGAGTTCGGCTTCACAATTTTATATGTGGTAAAGTATTCTGTTTGCGTCATTAAAATGTTAGTATTGTCAACCTCGACCGGCGTGATACTTCCCGGGCGGTATAACGCTATATCCGTGTACATCTCCGACGCAATCATAATATTAACTTCTGTAACAGAACGGTTGGGTACGTTGATACTCACACCATAATAACCGTCGTTTAAGTCTTTAATCTTGTTATTTAGAATAACAATATCCGAACCGATTTGTGCGGCAAAAATCCTATTGAAATTCTCCGGAAGATCCTGTGCAGATGTAACTTCACCAAACATACCGCCTGTTTCGGAAGCAGCCTTGCTTAGAAGGCTGGTATCATAAGTTTTTTTAGAACTCGCATTTAGCGCCAAAGCATTTATTTTAATATTCGCATTTTTCGCTGTCTCAATTGCCTGTATCATCTGTTCCTTGGAAGCTTCTTCCTTATCCTTATCTTCATCATCGTCTGAAGATGTGAATGAGATTTCGCCATCTGTCAATAACAATATTATTTTATCGTTTCCAACATCAGGGGCTTCCATTAAAATACTTACAGCTTTTTCTAGGGCTGCACCAATATTGGTATCTTTTGTAACTTTTTCACGCAGCGATTCCAGATGACCGATTATACTTTTCCGATTACTATTCGAGCCATCCATGCCGATATTATAAAGATGGTTTAAAAAAGTGCCCTCGTTAACGTCTCCATCAAAAGTAATTATAGCTGCACGTGAATGCTCAACATCGCACATGCTTAACATGATAGCTGCGGCATCCATGCGAAACCCGTAAGGATCATTACTTATCTCATAATTTACCTTGCCTTTATTTGTGTAACGCATGGATGTGCTCTGATCCAATACTATCACAACGTCTAGTGCTAGTGGATTTTTATCTTCTACCGCCATTGAACAATAAAACGGAACCGTGAGAAGTGTAAGAAGTAAAATGATAAAGATTGTAATACGTTTTGTTTTTTTATTAAGCACGATTGTTCCTCCAGATCCTGTATCATTTTGGACTGTATGAGAAGTATTATATCATACAATTCTTATGGAACAATGTTGAACGCAGGCATAAATATTAATTATTTATAACATAATTAATACTATTTGTTAAAAAAGATGAGTTTTTTCAAGAGGCCTTGTAGGGCGGCGTAAATGAAGACTCGACTTCAAAAGATGAAAAGCCTACACGTAAAATGAAATTCCCTAATAGTTTTTATTTCTCTTTACCAAAACAAACAACTCCATTTACTCTATTCTCTCGCTACCTACTCCACTGATAATAAAGCATATCTTCATTACATTTATAATTTTGCAGTTCCCAAACGGTTTGGTTATATGGATCCCATGCAAGGATAAATACGATTTATGGCGAATTGATAATCTCTAGAACCATCAGAACAATCCAACACCCTCATGGTTTCCAATCGGAATAAATAGCAAATAGAACAATAGTATGATTTTAGTCATAACAAAATGGTTTTCTGAACTTGTAAGTTAAGGAGTAAAAATACTAAACGTCCCAAGCATAAACTATATGCAGGAGAACGAAATGACAAAAACAACTTCCAAGCCACCTGGCAAAGCGTGGAAAACCCTCTCCTTCATCCCTGCGCTGAATTGGATTTCAGTATTATATATCGGAATACTCACTTCAAATGGCATTACCATTATTGCTTCCATCGCATATGCCATAATCACATTTATCAACCCGAAAATGACGATCATAACATGGATTCTATGTATCGTGCACTATACAATCATGGTAAGCTATCAGAAAAAGCAAATAGCACAAACAAGAAACCGCTCCTATAACGATCATCGTTACCCACCCGCACGAGTTAACTCGCAAAAGAATCACCCACAAAGAACATTTTCAACTATTGAGATACCGGGAGATACGGAACACAGGCAGTCTATTCCCCAGGAACCGCCAAACAATCTCCAGATTTCCTACTCTTTTAATTCTTCACGCGATAAATTCTTTCAGGACATAAAGCGTTATGCTGCTTATGAGGGAAAGACCGCCTCCTTTGTTCCATTTATGTCCTACTGGCCGACCTATGAAAACATGGATAATCGGCAGAAGGCCTGGTATTTCTACTGGCGGTCACAGGTACGACGCGGTAATTATCCTGGCACAGATTTATCCTATATATTTTTACATATTTATGAGCTTCTATCCGGCGTGGGATGGAGCACGCCGCAACAGGGATTACAGATGTTGATAAACCTATGGCTTGCCTATAAAGGTGCATTTCTAAAGTTGAGTAAGTATCTATCGGATTGGGTGTTTGATTTTGCGCTTCAGTATAATTTGGATATTGCTCCATTTCTGGAAAACAACAGTGAAAGGCTACGCCCCTCCGTCCAGGCAGATATTCTTATAGAGCGCCACATCAATGACGTTCCTTTAAAGCTTTCGTTTCCGCTTATAGACGCTCTTTGCGACTACTCGCTTGTCAATAGTAAATTCTATAAAGAAGGAAACCACGCCCTTATGACGGAAGCGATTCCCCGTGTTGTCGCTTTAGCCGATGCTATGATGCGTAAAAACACACAAAAAGGGATATTGTCTACCTATGGCCCTCACCGGCCCAAACAGCAAATCTATTATACTTTTGCAAGTGCTGTTTGCCCACAGGCAAACCAGCGTATTATCATTGCACAAAAAGCATATTCTACCAATCAACGACTAAGAAGTTATATTAATGAGCTTGTTCGGTATGGTGAAAACACATTACGGTCAATTAGAGAATGTAAAGGGCGATTGCGTGGAATCGTAATAAACGATACCCTAGCAAAGACGATCACTGAATTTTTAAAAGCGGAATATGGTAATAAAGCGCTTGAAAAGAACGAGGCGAATCACGCAAAGAAAATCGCACTAGATTTCCAAAGCATAGAAGAAATCCGCAAACAATCCGACGCAGTTCGGGAAGCATTGAAAGTGGATGAGGAATCCACTGTGGAAATACCGGAAGAAAAGGAATTACTGACAGACCTACAAGAAATAACGTCGATATATCAGGGCATCTCACCACAGAGTCGCGAGCTGTTGGATCGCCTGGCCGCTGTAGGCTGGGAATGTATACTCTCACCAACGGATGAATCGTATATTACGGAGATCAACCGTTTGGCCAAGCATTTTCTGGGCTGTGCGTTGCTTGTAAAAGAGCAGGATTTGCTTGCAGCTGAGGATGATTATCGTGACGAATTGGACTATATCTATAAAAATCCGCCAAGCCTTCCTGCAATGGAACCGGTGCACTCGTTAATTAATGTAGACGCATTGCCTACCGAGCTGGGCACATTTATTAGCCAGCTTTTCCCAGAGCAGAAAAAAGCGCTCCATGTGCTTTTAACCAGTACCCAACCGGAAAATGACCTGCTACAAGTCGCAGACGATGCCATGACCATGCCGCAAATCTTGATTGATGATATCAATGATGCGGCAATGCAAGCTCTGGGAGATTTCATGATTGGTTTCACGGATCAGGTTCCATGTGTTACAGATGAATATGCCGCGCAGCTAACGCGCGCACTTGTATAGGAGGAAGATTTCATGGAAACAAAACCCATCAATCGCCGCGAAGCAAGCGCTCTGATCAACTCGCTCACAGCCGGTGTCGTTCCCAGAATCGGATTACGCCATATCGCTGTTGGTAGGCAGAATGAAGTAAATGCCTTTTTACGCGATCTTGAAACGATTGAAGACGGAGGCGCATCGTTTCGTTTGGTCGCCGGACAGTATGGCAGCGGAAAAAGCTTTTTACTGCAAATGATCCGCAACAATGCGATGGAGAGGAATTTCGTCGTCATGGATGCAGATCTGTCGCCGGAGCGCCGCCTTACAGGCACAAAAGGACAGGGCGTTGCCACCTATCGCGAGCTGATGCAACATATGGCAACCCTTACCCGTCCGGAGGGAGGTTCATTGGAAGCCATCCTGCAAAAATGGATACATGGCCTACAGACAAGCGCTGCAAAAGAAACCCGACTATCCCCAAACGCACCAGAGCTAGTGGATATCGTTAGTCACAACATTGCAGAAACACTGAACGATCTTTGTGAAATGTCATACGGCTTTGCGTTCGCAATCGTGCTTGAAGCGTATTGGCGCGGCATGAGAACAGGCAACGATCAGCTAAAACAGTCGTCTCTGCGCTGGCTGCGGGGTGAGTTTACGACCAAAACAGAAGCGCGGAAAGAACTGGCCGTTGATTGCATTATTGATGACCAAAGTTGGTACGCTTTCTTAAAACTGTTTGCGATGTTCGTTATAAAGGCAGGATATAAAGGTTTACTCATTTTTCTGGACGAGGGGGTAAATCTGTACAAAATCACCAACAAACAATCCAGAGACAGCAACTATGAAAAAATACTAACGATATTCAACGACACCATGCAGGGAAAGGCGCAGTATTTGGGTGTTTTTCTTAGCGGAACCCAACAGTTTATCTACGACGAGCGCAGAGGCCTTTTTAACTATGAAGCGCTACGCTCCAGATTGGCCGACAACCGATTTGGAGATCGCGGGTTTTCCGATTTTACCAGCCCGGTGATAAAGCTGAACCAATTGACGCCCGAAGAGCTCTATCTGCTAATGGAAAGGCTATGCGAATTGCACAGCAGTTACTACACCTATTCTTGTTCACTTGGAACTCGAGAATTGACCGAGTTTCTAAACACGGTGGTTTCGCGTTTAGGCGCAGATCAGTTATTAACCCCGCGTGAAATCACACGGGATTTTCTGGGTCTATTGAACATCTTACAGCAAAATGCCGATGTGAGCTTTGATGCGCTTGTAAACGAGCAAGGGTATATGGTGAAAAGCGCATCCACCGATCCCGAACAAATTACCGGCGAGAGCGATACCCTGTTTGCCGAATTTGACATATGAGTAAAGGTGCCTTTGAGCGATACGCTCCGTTTATACAGGAATATATCTACCGCAAGCAATGGACAGACCTAAGAGAAGTGCAGGTCGACGCATGCAATGCTATTTTGGATACGGATCATCATGTAATCATTGCATCCGGCACAGCTTCCGGCAAAACGGAAGCGGCATTTTTCCCCATACTCACTCTTTTGGAACAGGCTCCCGCGAAATCTATCGGCATCCTGTACATCGGCCCGCTTAAAGCCTTGATCAATGATCAATTCAACAGATTATCCGAGTTATTGGAAGATCGCCAAATCCCCGTTTGGCCATGGCACGGCGATGTAGCACAATCTGTAAAACTGCGTGCACTTCGACAGGCGCAGGGAATTTTGCAGATTACGCCAGAATCTCTGGAAGCGCTGTTGATGAAACGTCCCGGGGATGCTGCGCGTCTGTTTTCCGATTTACGCTTCGTCGTCATTGATGAAATCCATGCTTTAATGGGCACAGATCGTGGCTTACAAGTGCTTTGCCTGTTAACCCGGTTGGAAAAGATGGCGGCCTGTTCCCCTCGGCGGATTGCACTGTCCGCAACGCTCAATGACTATGAGCCTGCCATGCGGTTTCTCTGCCTTGGCACGACTCGCGATGCTGTGGCCGTTGGTGTTAAGGCCCACAAAAGAACGATTGCTCTGTGTGCTGAGAGTTTCATCCTTCCTGAGGATCCCAAAGCAGCAGAGACTTTAACCGATGCATATCATGCGTTTATTTATGATCAGTGCCACGACCAGAAATGCCTGCTTTTCACAAACAGCAGAAGCGATGCGGAAAGTATCATCGCTAATATGAAAGAAATCGCGCAGCACAGACAGGAGCGCGATGTCTTTTATGTTCATCATGGCAGTATCTCCACTTTATTGCGGCAGGAAGCCGAAGATGCATTACGTGAAAACACCGGCCCGGCTGTAACGGCAGCAACCCTTACATTGGAATTGGGTATAGATATTGGAGACTTAGATTCCACCATCCAGCTTGGAGCGCCGTTTTCATGCGCAAGCTTTGTACAACGCTTGGGGCGCTCCGGTAGGCGCAGTGGAAAATCCAAAATGCTGTTTGTCGATCTGTATCAACCGGATGAATCCAATCCATTTGATGGCTTACCCTGGGTTTTGCTTCGTATCATCGCTATCATTCAACTATATCTGGAAGAACGATGGGTGGAGCCGTTTGAAATAAAGCCTAAACCATACAGCCTCTTGGCGCATCAAACCCTGAGTACACTCATGACATACGGTGAGTTATCGCCGTCTGCTTTAGCTGGTAAAGTTTTAACTCTCCCGGCGTTTCAAGGCATGATCGACCTTGAAGAATATCGGGAATTGCTACGCCATATGATTGACACAGAGTATCTGGGGCGCATGGAATCGGGCGGCATCATTGTAGGGCTTAAAGGCGAACGCATTACAAACCATTATTCTTTCTACGCTGTATTTCAAGGCGATACGGTTTATCATGTTTATAGTAGTGCTGGTGAAATCGGAACGCTGGACAGCTGCCCGACAATAGATGAAATATTCGTACTGGCCGGGCTGGCTTGGAAAGTCGAATCCGTTGACGAGGAGCGAAAACGGATCTATGTCTGTTCCATCAAAGGGAAAAGAATACCCAGCTGGACAAGCTTTGGCGGCTCTATTCACACCAAAATCGTCCAACGCATGCGAAAAATTCTGCAGGAAGATACGCAATACGACTATTTACAGGAAAATGCCCTTACAATCATACAGAAAGCACGTCGGCTTGCTCAAAAAGCTTCTATTCTTGATCGCGATATCATCGCATTCGGTGATCACTCGTTTTTCCTATGCCCCTGGGTGGGTACAAAGGAACTGCAATCCATTAAAGCATTGCTTTTACACGAGCTGAAAGAGGACTTGCAAATCCGCGCAGTATCCGGTGGTTTGCATCATCTTGAGATCACATCTGGGCTCTCCATGGACGCTATTATGTCGGCCATGAAAACATTAACAGTCAATCAGCTCGACCCAAGCATAGTATTACCCCCGCAACAATCGCCATTGATTGATACATACGACTATATGGTTCCGACCATACTGCTGCAAAAAGCATTTCTGCTCAATGAAATGCATGTGAAGGATGCAATCAACGCCTTGCGCACCCTCCGAACTCAAGAAATATAACGGGATTGATGATTGACTCGGGTACTTGTCATGTGATTGAGTATTCAAAGCGAGGTGACTTCTTTGCTAAATGTCTCCATCGAGGATATACCGGAATTACCCAAAGCGGTTCTCGACGCTTATGACAGAGGGAAACTGATATTCTTTATCGGTGCAGGAATATCCAGGTTGCAAAACCTGCCTGGTTGGGATCAACTAGCTGACCAATTAATATCCGCTGCATTTCTTCCCGCGGAATGTAAACAAATCCAATCTTCCATTACAGACAACAAACAGTTGATCACAATTGCATATCATCACTTGGTAAAGCAAGGGAAAGAAGACGAATTCTTTTCTATCTTCGATCAATGCCTGGAACCAATAAAAAGTAACAGTAAGGATAAACGGGATGTTTATGCTTTACTCTTCCAGCTAAGAGCGCTTTTTGTCACCACAAATTGTGATGGCTTACTGGAGAAAAAAATCGGAGAGCATTGCTGCACTACGGAATGCTCGACAACAATACTTGCTCGAGCAAAACCCCAGTTTTTGTTCTATCTCCATGGTCGATACGTGTCTAAGGATGAGGAGGACAAGGCTTCTTTGGTCTTCACAAGCGATCAATATCTAAAGACATATTCCAAACGAGATTTTCAGGATTTCTTGCATATGCTCTTCAGTGAGTATACTGTAGTTTTTCTTGGGTATGGCATGAACGAATTTGAATTGCTTGACAATATGTTAAGGAATGCAAGTGCAGACCTAGATAAAGAGCACTATATTCTTGAAGGCTTTTTTGAATATGAACAAGCATTAGCCGACGCAAAAAATAAATACTATGAAGTGCTCAACGTTAAGCTGCTTGCCTATAAAAAGGATAATCAAAATTACCAGCAGCAGTATGATGTTATACAGCGTTGGATAGAGCAGCTTAAGGCAAAGACTAATTACTCTATGAAACAAATTATGGATATTGCCAAAAAAATCAATGATCCGACATCAACACATAAACAACAGCTTATAAATGAGATCAATAGCGATACTAAACAGATTGTTGTTCCGGAGATTTACAAACAAATCAATCAATCGAAGCGATATCTATTTTGGACTCAGTATTTCTTCGAAATGGGTTTGTTCAACATCAACTTAGGCCAGCATCAAATCGATAAAGACAATGGTTCTCATGATTCGTACAATAGACTGATTGATGGTTTGAACATTCTAATAAGTAAACAGCCCCTGGACAAGAAATTACATCAGCTATGCGGGCAAATTCTCCGGAGTATTTTTGAGGAATTCGTTGCTCTTTCAGAAAATTCAAAATTAAGGAGAGATTTCGAGCTCAACCGCACTTTATGCAATATGCTCGGTACTCTACGCGCGGAATTTATCCCAGCTAACATCACGCAATTCACAAAAAGCATAAATTCCGACCATCATAAGGTGCTTATATCAGCACTTTCCCATTCTGAACAGTTCATCAAATGGAATAAAGAGCTATTTAAGGACACATTTCAAGAGTTGTATTGCCTTCCCGTACTGGATTATAATACCGATCAAAGTTATTACGCACAACGATTTTTCACAAAAAACAAGACGAGGCTAACGAAATCACGCTCTAAACTGATCCTCTCCCTTATAAAGAATACGATTAAAACACACCCCGAAAGCGTACGGATGTATTTATACATCTTGACTATTGAAGGTGCAACGTTTAATCCACCTGAACACAGTTTGTATCGGGCAATGATGATATGCTTGGATGTGTTGAAACCAGAAGAAGTCAAGACATTTGTTTATAATGGAATCAATTCATTGAAACGCAGCCCGTTTTTGTGCAAGATGTGCATCTATATTTTAGGCAAACAGCCGCAAATTCCTTTCATCATTGAAGATGTACACATTAATCCCTGGAGTAGTTCTGCTATTAAATTTGAGTGGATGCAATGCATACTGCGACGCAGCGCCGAACTAATCTCGGCCGATTTTTCTGTGTTTTTTGACTGGATTAGTGAAACAGGCTACAGCAAACCGTCGGTTACTGAAAAAGAAGCAACAACGTATGTCAACTTTCGGAAATGGCAAATCGCCGAACTGGCTCATCATCGGTATCCGGAATTCACACAAACTATGCAGGATTTGCATAGTACATTCAAGGATGACGACGGTCTAGTGACCATCGCGCAAGAGCTTGATCACGAGCATCAGGATATACTATCGAAAAAGCAACAGGATTTAGAAGCATTCGGACAAAGAATTCTGCCTATGAATGAAAGTCAAATGATAGAAGCATTTAAGCAGAGTTATCCAGCACCAACCGAACACGAGAATCGGGAAGTATCCGAACTGATAGCGGCATGGGTAAAAGATAAAATAAAAAAAGGCGATAAAGCGTTTAAGTTTTACGCAAAGATCCCTATGGTTATCAATGGATATGTTTTTTGGAACTTAGCAGATTTTTCAGTCAGTGAAATGCAGGAGGTTTCTGCGTTCTTTCACCTTGCATCTGGTTTTCTAGAGTATATCTCTGGTGCACAATTAATAAAAGCCCCCAATGCAGAGACCGCAATACGAGCATGTTTTCATATATTGGAAAAGCTGTTACCTTTTGATTCCAATTACACCGATCAAACACATGCTCTTTGTCTAGATTATATTGCACAATTCGACAAAGATATAGACGACTCTGCTCCGCCTTACCTGTCAATCAATGACGTGCTCAATGATGTTCAAGGCTATCTGTATTCCTTATATTGGTCTTGCCTTGCAACACTGGCCAAGCGAAAGAAACAGGCACCATATATTTCATCTGAGGATAGGCAGCGTATTTTGACCGTCATTGATAAAAATCCACATACACCATTACGCTACGTTCTTTCCATGCATCTGCGACATCTTTATGTACTGGATTGGCCATGGGGTAAGGAAATGTTGAAAACGATATTGGGTAACGATTCGCATACAATTGCACTTGTCAGTATTGCAACTGGTTTCTCCAGTTTAGTAATCCCCGAACTAACGCGGTATATCGTTGATCATAAACTCCTTATCCCTTGGAATGAGCAAAAAGAAGAAGGCGATAAAGCAAACAATCTGCGATTATCCTTGTTCACTTATATGGGTAACGCATTTTTCTATCAACAACTCGCCGCAGCTGAAGTGACCGTTTTGCTTGAATCAGCTCCCGCAAATAAAGTAAGCGAATTCATTTCCGGCATTTCGCTTGATATTCAAGCCGATTTTGATCCCATTATGCTTACGCAATGTATTTCCCAAATATATACTATTATTGGGGGATTGTCCAAAGCAGAAGCAGAGAAGAAAGAATTCTATGCTTCGCTGATTAGAATTATGCGTGCCAAAACGGGTTTAACTGATGCAGTGGTAAAAGTATGTGCAAAGTGTATTCCTCTTTGTGGGGATTGTTTCATAAACCATGATGCAGACTTGATGGAAGAACATCCTAATGTCAATACATCCACTTGGTTTGACTACTATGAGGCTTTAATTATTCATGCAAGATGCTGGTTTCATCTTGAGGAAATCAGGAAGATTGCCACGGCCTTCCTGGCAGGCGGCATCGAGAGAGATCGGGTTCGGGAGTTTCTAAACAAAGCCTATCAACGCAATAAAATCAATGGTGGAACTTTGACAGCATTATTACAAGAATTCGGATTTGCCACTAAGTAAAACAATCTTAGCAAGCAATGCAGCATGGTACTCAATCAACAAAATCGAATAACTTATTGTGATCGTCTATTATTGTCTAATGTACTCAAGGCTCAATCATTGTAATTATTTATTTTAGGCAGTAACTAAAGTACACGCAAGAATGCTATCACTTGCTAACAATTTTGATTTTCGTTACACGCACGAAACTCATCAGTTCTCAACGTTCCATATGTATAGCACCCTCCGCATTTTCCATCCTTTAGCTCCCAGGCTTTGGTTTCGATCTCATGAATACTCATTTTGGGGGCCTCCTAATCGTTCCAGTAAGGGCCGCGGAATCTTGCCTGACTATTGCTCAACCCATATAGCCTGCTCACAGGTACGACCACCGCAGCTTTGGTGAAGCATTGTCTTGCTTCCCTCACCGTCTAATATGATTATATCAGACTAGCGTTAGTCTATTGCTATTAGAGTACTTCTCTGTTGCAAGTGTCTAACGCTATACAACAGCTTGGACTTGTGTTAAATATAGAAGTACCTGCGAGAATGCTGTCAAAATAGGATTTCTTCATATAGGAGGCACCTAAATGACTGAAAATCAAAAGCGTACAGATCAAAAACGCACATTCAATGAAAAAAACTATTATCGTCTAGCAATTACAGTTCCCAAAGGTGCCAAAAATGCTTTGGAAGGAGAAGCCCAAAAGTTAAAAACATCTGTTAATGGCTTTGTCAATGATGTGCTTGCGGAAAAAAATGGGAGTCGATACACTAAAGGTGCTCTCTATTAAAATTGCCGAACGTGAGCCTATTATATCAGCAAGTACAGGGAAATTGATGAACGATACCGAGCTGGGATATCTTGATGTAATCAAAACATCAGTAGTCAAGAAAAAGCAAGCGAGGCCAGTGAAGCGCTTCGTCTTGCGAGTGAGGATTATAGTAAGCACCTTGACGAAAACCCGGAGAATCACATCTCGGGCGATGTCACACTTAAAGTAATCAGCGAAGACAATCTATAAGGCTTGAGCCTATTGATACAATCCTATAGGCCAGAAAGCCACAATACAAGCCGCTGCCTATGAGCTCGGGGAACAAGCGTCAACCCGTTCGCCAACAAGCCCTGCTGGCTCGTATGGGGCTCACAGAGTGGCCGGAGATGGAGGATGAATAACCTCCACCCATTTAATTGTTTGGTTTATTAAGTATTGATTTACACCATCAGATAAGATATACTATCCATAAGAATTATCTAGTTCTTCATCTAGTATTTCATCTAAAGAAAGTGTGTTCTCTATGCAGCAAGGATATAGGCCACCGCAATCAGGCGACAATCCACCGCGCTCCCGACGAACACAACGATATCGACAACCAGGTGATCCTGCGAACCCACAACCACCAAAAGACGGTTTTCCAGATCATGAACGGTCTGTATATCAACCTGGGCAATACTCAAAGCAAATCGATCTTCAATCATTAAATAGTAATTCATACACCACCGAAAGCAGCAAGAAACCCGCAAAACGAAAACGAGTTTCATGGTGGTCTGTGGTTGTGGTTCTTGCTCTTGTCATCGGATTAATCGGCATAGGAAGCACGTATGCACCGAACAGTCAACCCGCGGCAGATAGTCTCACCGCCTCACCGACTAATACCCCCACAGTAGCTCAGGCTGTTATCATTGTCACGAACGCACCGGTAACTAACTATACAGCAACCCCAAACCCAATATCACAAACCTATTCCAGTGAGACTGTGGGCCAGAAAAACGCAGTCAGTACTGCGAAGTCCTATTTAGCGGTTTCATCATTCTCGCATCAAGGATTAATTGAACAATTGGAATATGAGAGATTCTCACATAGTGACGCGGTCTACGGGACTGATCATTGCGGAGCCGACTGGAACGAGCAGGCATTGAAATCCGCAAAATCATACCTATCTGTTACTGCGTTTTCATACAGTGGCTTAAAAGATCAATTGGAATATGAAGGATTTACGACAAAGCAGGCTCAGTACGGTGTCGATCGCTGTGAAGCGAACTGGAACGAGCAAGCAGCGAAGTCCGCGAAATCCTATTTAGATTTAATGACCTTCTCGCGTGATGGTTTGATTGAACAACTGGAATACGAAGGATACACACACAGTCAGGCGGTATATGGCGCTACAGCAAACGGTTACTAAAACCCGAGTGGCAAGGCGTTGCTATCCTAGCTTTGACATATGCCGTTCGCAAAGCCCAAAAACAAGCCATACAAGAGCACGCAGAAGAAGGGTCAATCCATCAACGGACTAGTGTAAAGCCTCCTACAGGCTGATATAGGGCTCTCTGATTACGAATGCAGGAATCTTGGTTAGAAAGACGAAACAATTCAACTGATATAGTGAGATAAAATACTAATTATAATAGAGGGTTAAGTATGAGTGAGAATATTATCATAGCAATTATTGCTTTTTTAGGTGGAATTGCAACTACCTATCTGGGCTGGGCGTTAAATCAGAAAAGAATAAAGAAGTTTAAAAAGGCGTCAAATTACCAAAGCCTGAAAAATTTGCTTCTTATGAAAAGGAATATGTGATTTGGATATCGGATGACGGTGATGTCAGTTTTGATTTTGGACCTAATGCTTTTAGTAGTAAACCTCCAAAGTATGTTTCTATGGTTTATAAATTCCCACATTCGATGAATGTTAGAAAATTCAAAACGCTTACGTTTGATCTCTTCTTTGGTGAAGGCATATTCAATAAAGTGTGGTTGGAATTACATTCAGAAGAGGGTGAAAAACGCGACATTTGGAGAGAAGAAATCAACCGCGATAAAGAACATCATACTTCGATGATTGATCTGAAAACCATTGAACTTGAGGATATATGTCGTGCTTTGAAGGAAATATGTTTTGTTGTAGATGGAAGTTCATTCCCACATGAAGCTTATAATAATGGTCAACTGAAAGGCAGCTTTAAGATCCGAAATTTGAAATTCAAGTAGATATCGATTTGATTATTTCTATGGTGATAATATATGTATAATCAATAGCTACTATTCATATTCTAGAAGCTACAAGCTAAAAGCTCAAAATTGAAGTTTTGCCCCTCTTGGTTTAATTTCCTTGATAAGGCTGCGTTATAAATTCTATAATGGGGAAAAACTCTTCCAAAGAATACAAAGGATTTCTCTTTGAAGCATAAGAAAGCTCTCGTATACTTTCCCAAAGATAAACTATAGAATGTTTATAAAGTGCCTCCATTGTTCCATCAATTTCCGAGTGATGTACAAGTTTATTTCGAACTCGGTACACACGTTGTAGATTGAGCATATGATAAACATCACTGTAAAGCTCAACTAGATTGATTAGAACGTGCGAATACAAACCAGTTTGGCGTATCGAAAACAATACCTGTTACTCGTGAAGTATAACTATAGTATTAGAGGATAAAAAATCAAAGGTATTCGGTGATCTTCCGATAAAGCTTCATTAGTCTTGGTTTGCATATCTCACCTAAATATGCTATTCCAATATTTTCATGAACATCCCTTTTATCAATATTAAATAGTTTATGAAATTCATCCATTGGTCCAATATACACAGATTCACAATAATTCATGAAAATCGGATTATGAAGGAATTGATCGCCGGTAATATCTAGTATTAATTTGTTTTCTGTCAATAGCCATGCATGTGATTGAATGTTTTCAGATATTTTATCCCTATATGTTCCACAAACATAAACTGTCCTAATACCATGCTCTAATAAGTACTGTGCTAATAGAACGCAGGTATCTCCACAACAACCGCGAGGAAAGTTGCGAAACGAACAATCGTTTTGGAATTCACCCGCATGTTTTGCTGCGTTAATAGCGTTTCGAAATTGAATAACTAAATGCTTTATTGCTACCATATTATACCTTTATCAAGTATTCTTGTTTTTTTGTACTTTAAATAGTACCATATTGTATTTTTGCAATCAACAATCCATCAGATAATCATTGAATTGATTTCCCATGCGCGCGAGGCTCGCCCCCGATTTATCAACACCCATCTCCGTTCCCGAGGGAAAAAATAACCTCAATTCTTCAGGAGGGGGGGCGGTACGGGCTACCGTACTTGTACATGGTTCTCCCTCCAGAACACGATCGCCTCCGTGCTGCTCATCCATGTACTGCGATATTGCTCGATACCCACATGCCGATACCACCGGGTACGCTGGTCAAGGTGGTGAGCTTTAGCCAACGCGCTTAAGCGGGTATCTCTGCATAGACTTCTCATAGCCTGCTGATGTACTCTATATACGGCGGAGGATTCAAGTCCACAGGATTGGCCAGCATTCACCAAGCTTTGCCCCTGCAGATCGTGCTGTTGTACCAGCGTGCGCTGTGGCTCTGTCAGCGTGGTCACAAATGCCCTCACGCTATCAATTAGCTCTAATGGTCATATTCGCCCGCTGTATTGTCTGAGGTTTCCAGAGTGTCGAGTAACGTTATATCCTCCACCCCGGGTATCATTTTATCAAGGGAAGCAGCGCTTGGGCATGCCGACGCAAGTACAACTTAGCGCGTCCTTACTTATGCTTTTGCGGAGGCAGAGCAGCGTTCAGCAGATATTTTGCAGGATGTCTTAAGCCGCTCAAAAACAGCCGAAAAATAAGGCAGTAGTGCAACGCACTCTAATGTACCTCATGTTCACAATTAACAAAAACCCTTGCATCTCTTATTATGCAAGGGTTTTCGTTTGGTACGCCCGACTGGGTTCGAACCAGCGACCTACAGAGTGGGAGTTGTACACAGGGGCCGTTGGTTCTTGTTGGATAATCACGAAAAGTCTTCTATATCAACGTCTAAAGCGCATTCTTATATCGAATGAAGATATCTGATTTCGCGTGTTATCGTATGCAGTAGTGCAATGGATAGTGCTTCGGAATTGTACTGATATAGGCGAGGCTTTTGAGTACATCCAGATTTGCCACAGGCATCACTGCAAACCTTATATCTCTTTCCCCTGCCCTATAGTTCATAACTCGGTGTAGCCTGCTATTCCAGATATATCCAGTTAAGAGAGTGCGCCCAATGTTAAGATTGTCACATTGAAAACGTACATGGGCAACCCTACAATAAAATAAACAATGTCCCCCCACAGCCTGATAACAAAGTCGATCGGCATGATGCCAACGCATGCTGTGGATACGGAACAGAAAACGAAATAGGAGGATACGTCATGAAAATCAGGAAACTACTTGCGTTACTAATGGTGCTCTCCATCATCGGTCTTGTGCCGATGGTCTCCAGCGCGGAGGGAGACACGCAGCTGTCCGGAAAGCTGACTATCTGGGCATGGGGCGGCGGTGTTGAGGCAGAAGCCCGCACCAAGGCTATTGAACTGTTCATTGAAGCCCACCCGGAACTGGATGTGGAATACTCCGTTATCCCCACAGCCGACAGCGCTTGGGACCAAAAGGCATCCGCCGCGCTGGCAACCGGCACAGCACCTGATGTCATCCAGATGAGCCCTGACTACTACGGCATGAATACCGATTATTACATGGATCTGCGTCCCTTTGTGGAAGCCGATGGTGTGGATCTGTCTACCGTGCTGGTCGACGGGATGATCAACGGGTATTACGATCCGGACGGCAAGCTGGAAGGCTTCCCGCTTCTGGCCAACTGCTTCTGTGTTCTGTACAACAAAGATATGTTTGACGCCGCCGGCGTTGCCTATCCGCAGCCCGGCTGGACTATGGAAAGCTTGCTGGATTGGGGCAAAGCGTTCGTCAGCGGCGAAGGCGTGAACCAGACCTATGCCATTTCCCGCCACTGGGTAACCAACAGCGTAATGGCGTTTGCTGGCGGCAACGGCCCGTACTCTGCCGATTTGTCTACCTCGTATTTCGACAGCCCTGAAATGCTCAAGAGCCTTGAGCTTTACCAGCAGCTCGTGCAGGGCGGCTATATGCCCACCGATGCCGCGCAGCAGAGTGTGGATGCAGAATCCCTGTTCATCTCCGGACGTGCGGCCATGTACTTCGTAGGCGGCATGCACAGCCAGTCTACCGTTGAAGATGCCGACGACAGCGGCATCAACTACGGCGTTGCTGTCATGCCCAGTGGCGTGTCTGACGGCAAAGAGATTAACATCCAGTTCGCCACCGGCTATGCCATCACCAAAACGAGCCAAAACCCCGAAGCGGCCTGGCAGTTCCTTAAGGAAAGCGCTTATGCAAACGACGACATGGCCAAGGCCACCTGTATGTCCGGCATGACTTCCTCCAAAAAGGTTGCCGAAGATTACTACGCCAACATGACCTATGGCGATCAGGACTTCAGTAACTCGATTTTTGTAGAGCATATGGGCGCAACCCACCTGTTCCCCTTCGGCGGCACATTGGCTTCCGCTGGTGACATCTGGGCCACCATGGTCTCCGCGATCACCGACGACAGCCAAGATCCCGCTGCCACGCAGGCCGAATATGCGCCGCGCGTAGCCGAGGAATTCGCCTCATACTCCTTCAACACCGCTCAGGGAGCAAAGTAAGCAATCCTATCGCGGACGCAAAGGGCAGTGCAAGCTACCCTTTGCGTCTGCTTATCAACAAAATACGGGGGGAGCCCTATGATACAATCGCGGAAATTATCAAAACGGGAGAGGCGAATTACTCGCAACTTCTATCTGTATATCATGCCGTGGCTAATCGGCTTTCTAATCCTGACAATCTATCCGATGATTCGATCCTTCACCCTATGCTTTACCGACTCCGACTTCAGCGGACGCGGCGCATTTATTGGGCTTGATAATTTCACGAAAGCTTTCGTTACGGATCCGCTGTTTTTCAAAGTCTTTTTAAACACATTGTGGTATGTTGCAATGTTTGTACCATCAAGCTTGATCCTTTCGTTCTTCATTGCCTGGCTGCTAAGCCGCAATGTCCGCGGGCTTGGTGTATTTCGTACTATATTTTATATGCCCTATATCACCACTGGTGTCGCGGTCATCATGCTGTGGGGCTGGATTTTCAACAGCGATTACGGGTTTATCAATTACCTGCTTTCCCTGGTGGGTATCCAGGGCCCCCGATGGCTTACCGACAAGAACATTGCAATGGTTTCTATCGTTATCATGAGCCTCTGGTCGATCGGTAACGGTATACTGATCATGCTTGCGGGCATCCAGGATATCCCCAATTCCTACTATGAAAGCGCACGCATCGACGGTGCCTCCACCCTACGGCAGGTGTTTTCCATTACCCTTCCGCTCTGCACGCCGACGATTTATTTTAATCTCGTTATCGGCACCATCACTTCGTTTCAAATCTTCAGCCAACCTTACATCCTAACCAAAGGCGGGCCTGTGGACTCTACACGTACTGTAGCCATGTATCTGTTTTCCAACGCCTTTGAGTACGGAAAGATGGGCTATGGCTCGACTATCGCTTGGTGCTTATTCGTTGTCATCATGGCGTTTACACTGTTGATCCAGGCCACATCCAAAAAATGGGTGTTCTACGATAACTGAGAAAGGAGTGCTTCCATTTATGCAAGGTGTCATGCGTTCTGCCAAGCGCAGCAATCGAGTTAGCAGGTTCATTATTTATTTCATCCTTATTTCCGCAGCTGTCGTCTGCATCGCTCCATTCATCTGGATGGTGTTGACGTCATTTAAAACCAATGCAGAAGCGCTTCGCTTCCCGCCAACTATCATACCAGCCAAATGGGTGTTTACAAACTATCCCAAGGGTCTTGGGAAGGCGGATTTTGCCCGGTTCACCCTTAACACGCTCTTTCTGGCCACAACCTGCACTGCGGGCACCGTAATCTCCGCCGCGCTTGTCGCATATGGGTTTTCGCATTTCCAAGCCAAAGGATCGAAGATCTGGTTTGCGCTGCTGCTTTCCACACTGATGCTTCCCATGCAAGTTACGCTGGTACCCCAGTACTTGATCTACTTCCAAATGGGGATGCTGGACACGTACTGGCCTATGATTATACCCGCATGGCTGGGCGGTGGCGCGTTTAATATCTTTTTGTACCATCAATTTTTCAAGTCACTTCCAAAAGAGCTGAATGAAGCCGCCGAAATTGACGGCGCAAACTCGTTCCAAACCTTTACCCGCATCATGCTGCCATCGGTGAACTCGGTGATGATCTGCGTTGGTGTCATGTCGCTGGTCTACAACTGGAATGATTTCCTGGTTCCATTGATTTATCTCAACACTACCAAAAAATATACCATCGCCATCGGCCTTCAGTTTTTGAACAGCGAGCAAGGTACATCCAAAATCGGCATGATGATGGCCGTCGCGCTGGTCACAATGTTGCCGGTGCTGATCCTGTTCTTCCTGATGCAGAAGTATTTCGTGCAAGGAATAAAAATCTCCGGCCTTAAGGGCTAAGGATTCAGATCATTGCATGTGCTATAATGAGAGAAATTGATCTCTAATTTATTGATTGCTTCCTTACGCTGGAAAGGGTGATGTTTCGTTTGAAAACACGGCTGATCGTACTGCTGCTTGTGGCTGCGCTTCTTCTTGCGCCGTTTTGGGCCTCTGCCCAGCTCCCAGACCCAATGGGGAAATACGATCCTGAGATCACTGTGCATTTCGCACGCTGCTATGATAATACGCTCCACGATAATTATTTTGCCCTCAACCCGGATAAATCTCTCACCGATAACCTGTGGATGGATTTGTACCGTGACAGGCTGGGCATTAATATTGAATACGACTGGATTGTGAAAGACGGAGACGAGTACGAACAAAAGCTCAACCTCTGCATCGTCACAGGTGATATTCCGGAGTTCGTCAATGTATCCGCCCTGCAGATGCGTCAATTGGCGGAAGCCGATCTAATCCTGCCGCTGGACGAAATCTATGAATCCTATGCTTCCGATTTTACCAAGCAGGTGCTCACAATGGGCGGCATGGAGCCGTTTGAGGCCGCAACCATCAATGGAAAGCTTTACGGAATGCCAATGCCAACGACCGATAAGGATGTAGATTATCTCTGGATACGGACAGACTGGCTGCACAGGCTTGAACTAGCCGTGCCGGAAACAGTAGACGAGCTGATTGATGTAGCGCTTGCTTTCGCCAAAGCGGATTTTGACGGCAACGGCGTTGCCGATACGTACGGTCCCGTGTTCACCTACACGCTCTGGGACGGCTTTGGAAGCCTGAAAGGGTTCTTCAATGCCTATGACGCATACCCGGGTATCTGGATTGAGCAAAACGGAGACCTCGTATACGGTTCTCTTCTCCCCGGCTGTCGCGATGCGCTTGAAAAGCTGCATGAGATGTACACGCTGGGGTTGGTCGACCCTGAGTTTGGCGTCAAGGAAGCCCGCATGGTTGCGGAACTGATTACAACAGGCCACGCGGGCCTGGTCTACGGCGCGCAGTGGAACTCAATCTGGCCCCTGCAATTCAGTAAAAATGCAGACCCTGATGCACAATGGCAGGCTGTACCCATTGTTACAGGTACCGATCATGTGGCAAGGGTGCAATCCAGCCTCACCACAGACTCCTGGACCGTCGCGCGCAAGGATGCCGCCCACCCGGAAGCGTTGATGAAACTGTACAACCTGTACATCGACACCAACTGGGGCCCGGATAACCAAAATGAAATTTACTACGCGCCGCTGGACTCTGAGTCCATCTGGAAGCTTTCGCCGGTTACACCGGAAAAACCCAATAAAAATCTGGACGCTTTCCTCATTCTGGACGAGGCGCGCAGAACTGGCGATACCTCAAACGTACAGGGTGAGGCGCTGAGCATCTATAAAAAGCTGCAACTCTTCCAAACTGACCCGGAGCAAGGCTATTCCCTCTGGGGCTGGGAGCGAATTTATGGCCCCAGCGGTGCATATAGTATCTATAAACAATACATGGACGAAAACCGGATTTTGTTTGACCGATTTGTTGCAGCACCAACCGAAGCCATGAGCAACTATCTAAGCACGCTGGATGAGATTCAGAACGAGCTTTTTACACAAATCATTCTGGGACAAGTTTCCATTGATGCATATGACCGGTTCGTCAGCGAGTTTTATGAGCTTGGCGGACAGCAGATCGTTGATGAAGTCAACGATTGGTATCATGGAAAAACAGGTTCGTAATGTTCAAAGGAACAAGAGGCGAAGACCCTATGGTGAAACACGCATTTCAAATCCGCAAAAGCGTTTATTATCCGCTGCTGCTAAGCACCATTGCTGTGGTTATGGTTTTCTACGGCGTTGGTATCTACCTCAATACGCTTGGGATCAGCTATGTCACCCAGGATCTACAGCGATCTGCGGATGCTGAAGCCACCTACGTTGTACAGAGCATGGAACAGGAAATTGATGCCCTGCTGACCACCGCGCAGGAGCTGGCTGGCGACCAAACTTTGCTTCGCTTTGTGATTTCCTACGATGTTTTAACCGATTATCAACGCACTGATTATATCCGTAAAATTTCAAACGACCTGATGCGCATCAAGCGGTTCAGCCCGCTTATCAGCGAAGCTTTGGTGTACCTGCCCGGCATCGGGCGTACCATCTCGTCCAACGATCCGATCTACATTGCTTTGGACGAAACTGCCCTCACCGCCTTACAAACAGACCAAAGCATGACGCTTCTTAAAAGCAGCATGCAGTATTATAACAATTATGCCTACCTTACGTTGCAAAAATCTTTCTCCGGCGACATCGCTTTTTTAATTGCGCTGAGCATTGCCCCCGCAGATGCAGTCAGTGAGATCCGGCTGCTGCGCAGCACAAACGATGCACAGTTTGCCCTGACTGATATGGATGGCGAACTCTTTGCCGCCACGGAAACGGCAGCGGCTCTGATGACCGCCCAGCGGGATGCAAACGGCTTCCTCACCCTGGGAAACGAACAATACATTGCCTTGCAGCGCAGCATTCCATCGCTGCAGATGGAACTGCATTATCTCAAGCAGGTCAGCCCCATGCTTGGGCCATTAACGCGCCACAGAACCTGGATGTGGCTATTATCGGGGCTGGCGGCGCTCCTGCTTATAATGTACCTTGCCTATTTCCGTACTGCCGTATACCGCCCGATGAACGCCGTATACCAGGCCATGGGCAGTGTGGAAAAAATTACAGATTTCTCCATTCCACAACGCTATAACGAGTTCAAGGTCATCGAAGAACAGTTCCACCGCATGGTGGAACGTATTGAAAAGCTGGTATCCGATGTGTATGAGGAGCGTTTTCGTGCGCAGAAAGCAGAGCTTTTACAGCTGCAAATGCAGATCAACCCGCACTTTTTCTACAACACACTGTATTTAATCTATCGCATGGCGCAGAAGGAAGACGCGGAAGACATCGCCAAGCTGAGCTTTCACCTGAGTAATTATTACCGCTACATCACTCGTTCTAATGAGGCCGAAGTCCCTCTGGGCGACGAGGTTGCACACATCGACAACTATCTGGAAATACAGCGCGCTCGCTTCTCGCCTCGCATCACCATCGCTGCTGATCCGCTACCGCAA
The DNA here is from genome assembly GCA_963678055.1 of Candidatus Limiplasma sp. Taxonomy (GTDB): domain Bacteria; phylum Bacillota; class Clostridia; order Christensenellales; family Aristaeellaceae; genus CAXXOK01. The sequence continues at coordinate 752,626 of OY782679.1, read as the reverse complement.
TCCATCGCAATGGAAAAGGTGCCCGCCATCATTTTACAACCATTGGTTGAAAATGCGTTTGAACACGGCGTGAAAAATGTGTCGGCAGGCGGCTATGTGGAAATCCACTATCAAGTAACCGACACATGGTTCCGCATTACCGTTGCGGATAACGGCGGCAATATGAATGACAAACAGGTAGCCAGAATCCGGGAACAGCTTCAAAATAACGAACTGCATGAAGGCAGCGCGCTTGCCAACCTGAACCGCAGGCTTACGTTGCGGTACGGGGAAAAATACGGTCTCAAGCTGGAAAGCTTGCATCACGGTTTATGCGTATCCGTTACGTTCCCAAGAAAAGGGGGTCTCCAAGCATGATGTCATTGCTAATCGTTGATGATGAGGTTGTGATTGCCGATGGCCTCTCCGAGATGCTTCAAGATGCCTTTTCGGATGCCTTGGTCGTGTACCACTGCTACTGCGCCGCAGATGCAATGGCACTGCTGGAAAACGAGCGTGTGGATATCCTGCTGACCGACATCAACATGCCCGAAACCTCCGGTCTGGACCTACACAGCTGGGCAGCGCAACGCTGGCCGTTTATCAAAGTCATCTACCTGACTGGCTATTCCGATTTTCAATACGCACGGCAGGCGCTGCATCAGCAGGCGTTTGATTTTGTGCTCAAAAGCGATGGGGACGAGCGGATCACCGCTACCGTACGCCACGCCATGGATGCACTGGGGGAGGATGCACGGCAGTTTCTGCGCAATCCCCTGTTCGCACAGGCCAGGCCGCTGTATACCCGCCAGCTGATGGAAAGGCTGCTGTACCACCCCAAACTGCGTATGGATCTTTTAACCCGCAGCCTGGAGACATGGAAGATTCCTTTGTCCGTTGAGCAGCCGGTACATTTTGCGCTGTGTATTTTCCGGCGCAGCGACGCGCCACTACACATCATCATGGATGCTATGCTTGCGCTATCCGGGCAGAAGCTACACCTGATGGTGGCTGATATGAACAAGCGGGAAATCGCCGTTCTGGCACAGGGCATGAACCATAAAAGCGCAAACGATGAATTCAACCGCTGTTTGCAAACGGCGCAGCGTTTAGCTGAAGAACAGGGCGAGCGAATTACTGCCGTGATGATTGACCGCACAATCAACTGGGATGAGCTTGCACTTGCCAATATGCGCGTTCTAAAGCAACTCAACACGTTATGCCCATCGCCCGGCGAAATGCTCTCTGTTTCGCTGTCTGGTGGCGAGAAACCTGCGGAGGCCCCAGTGCTGCGGATTGGGCAAAAGGATATCCTCAAGCACCTGCACGAGCTCAATGAGTATTTGCTCACTGGCCAGCGCGACCTGTACCTGGAAAGTGAAGAATCGCTACGAGCGCTGATGCAAAATGAGCTCAACACACAATATGCCGAAACCGTGTTTGATATCATGAAGATGATTCTGCACGCCTGTGCACAAAGCGTTCCCGAAGATAATCAACTCAAAATGATCGCATATCGGCAGAACGAAATGAGCCTGCAGGATTATCCGAACATGCTGGCAGCCTTTGCAGATCTGCGTGAGCTAAGCGACCTTTTGCTGGATCAACACGGAAAACGAACAGACAAGCGGCAACAGACCGTTGTAAGTGAAGTGAACGACTATATCCAAATGCACCTCAGCGAAGACCTGTCATTAACCCGTCTGGCAGATATCATGCATTTTCATCCCGTATACCTCTCACGAATCTATAAAGAAAACGCCGGCATAGGCCTGAGTGAGCACATTGCCGAATTGCGTCTTGACGAAGCCTGCCGCATGCTGCGGGAAACCAAAACGAAAATCCAAACCATCGCACAGGATACCGGCTTTGCTTCTTCCGGTTATTTCGCACGCTTCTTCCGCAAGCACAGAGGAATTTCCCCGCAGGAATACCGTGAGAAACTATAACCATCTGAATGGGATAACTATTTGGCATGAATACATATTCCTTCACATGCGTAAAGATGTTATCATCCATTCTTTGTTCTGGCATTGCACGAGCGCGAGGACATAATCATTTCTCATCATTTGCACGCGGAGAAGAAGGGACTATCATTTTTAACGGTCTAGTAAACAGTCTTCTACAGGCTGATATAGAGCTATCTGATGAAGAATGGAGGAACCCTGATTAGAAAGACGAAATAATTCAATTAATACAATGAAACAAAATACTAACTATCATGGAGGGTTAAGTATGAGTGAGAATATTATCATAGCATTTATTGCTTTTTTAGGTGGAATTGCAACTACCTATCTGGGCTGGGCGTTAAATCAGAAAAGAATAAAGAAGTTTAAAAAAGGCGTCAAATTACCAAAGCCTGAAAAATTTGCTTCTTATGAAAAGGAATATGTGATTTGGATATCGGATGACGGTGATGTCAGTTTTGATTTTGGACCTAATGCTTTTAGTAGTAAACCTCCAAAGTATGTTTCTATGGTTTATAAATTCCCACATTCGATGAATGTTAGAAAATTCAAAACGCTTACGTTTGATCTCTTATTTGGTGAAGGCATATTCAATAAAGTGTGGTTGGAATTACATTCAGAAGAGGGTGAAAAACGCGACATTTGGAGAGAAGAAATCAACCGCGATAAAGAACATCATACTTCGACGATTGATCTGAAAACCATTGAACTTGAGGATATATGTCGTGCTTTGAAGGAAATATGTTTTGTTGTAGATGGAAGTTCATTCCCACATGAAGCTTATAATAATGGTCAACTGAAAGGCAGCTTTAAGATCCGAAATTTGAAATTCAAGTAGATATCGATTTGATTATTTCTTTATCATCAATAATGTAATCAAGTCTTCTTTCGACTGTGACATCAGATTCTATTTGATGTTTATAACTTAATCCATCAACAATATTATCATGTACTAAATGTCTTATATTTGGAGGCAACTCTAGGAGACAACAATATTTTGAGTCATACCTTAGCATAGCTGCAGCCCACTAGTTCCATCTAATATCAAAATCATCAGATACAGTCTCGAAATAATGTAACATACTATCATAGAACCCTCTTATTGAGCGATCATTATGTACAGGCATCATTTCATCAAGGGAAGCAGCACCTTGTGCATGACGATGCAAGTACAACTTTGCGCGTCTTTACTTATGCTTTTGCGGAGGCAGAGCAGCGTTCAGCAGATATTCTGCAGGATGTGTTAAGCCGCTCAAAAACAGCCGAAAAATAAGGCAGTAGTGCAAAGCACTCTAATGTACCTCATGTTCACAATTAACAAAAACCCTTACGTCTTTTTTGACGCAAGGGTTTTCTTGTGGTACGCCCGACTGGGTTCGAACCAGCGACCTACAGAGTCGGAGTCTGTCACTCTATCCAGCTGAGCTACGGGCGCGCACGTGGCGAAATTCATTGTAGCCCATGCCAAAATCATTGTCAAGCGAGGTTGTGGCTGGCAGCGCTATTGATGTGTTCTGCACAAGGAAGCCGGTGATTATTTCTCTTTGAGCAGATCGCGGATTTCGGTTAGCAAAACAATATCCTTTGGCGGTTCGGCCGGCGGGGCGGGCTTTTCTTCTTCCTTCTTCTTCAGCTTGCTTAGAAGCTTGACCACGAAGAACACGCTGAGTGCTATTAGCAGGAAGTCCACAATCGTCTGGATGAACGCTCCGTATAGGATGGCAACCTCGGCCGTCTCCCCCACAGCGGGCGAGAGCACGATTTTAAGAGATGCGAAGTCCACGCCGCCGACAATCAAACCGATAAACGGCATGATGACATCGTTAACCAGCGACGTGACGATTTTACCAAACGCCGCGCCGATGATGACCGCTACCGCCAGGTCCATCACGTTGCCTTTGATGGCGAACTTTTTAAATTCTTTAAGCATAACAAGATCCTCCTTATATGCGTTTTCTCTAGTATATCACAATTGTAACAAAGCGAAACCCGGTTGTGGCAGTTGCCTGTCAACTTCCGCTGCCGTATAATGAGACCATTCAAGCCAAGGAAAGGAAATAAACCATATGAAACCTGTCGTACTCATTACCGGCGCGTCCACCGGCATCGGCGCAGCGGCCACCAAACGCTTTGCGCAAAAAGGCTTCCGGGTCTACGCCGCAGCGCGCAGCATGGATAAACTGGAAGCCATGGCAACGGACGATATTCGCCCCGTAGCACTGGATGTAACGGACGATGCGTCCATGCAGGCGTGTGTTCAATATGTGCTGGATCAGGAAGGCCGCATCGATGTGTTGGTCAACAACGCCGGGTACGGCTCCCACGGCGCACTGGAGGACGTGCCCATGGATGAAGCGCGCCATCAGTTTGAGGTCAATGTGTTCGGCCTGGCACGCATGGCGCAGCTGGTACTTCCCGCCATGCGGGGCGCTGGTCACGGCAGAATTATCAATATTGCGTCGATGGCCGGCAGGGTGTGGACACCGTTTGCGTCCTGGTATCACGCCACCAAGTTCGCGGTCGAGGGCTTGTCTGCCAGCCTGCGGCTGGAACTGAAGCCCTTTCATATTGATGTCGTTATCATCGAGCCGGGCGCAATCGCTACGCCGTGGGGCGACATCGCCGTGGAGCACCTGCGCAAGGTTTCAAATAACGGCGCGTATGCTAGCGCCGCTGAGCAAACCGCGCAGCGACTGCAGCAGCGCTATTCAGGGGATGGCTTAATTACCAAGCCAGAGGTCATTGCCAACCGCATTGTAAAGGCCGCTACCGTGCGCCGTCCGCGCACGCGCTATCTGCTGGGTATGGGTGCAAAGCCCCTGGTCTATATCCAAAAACTGCTAGGCGACCGGGTGTACGATGCAATCGTCCGCCGGGTTGTGTAGGTCAAAACGACATACAAAAACCGTCCCTGCCATCAGGGACGGTTTTTGTATGAGACTGTGCTATTTCACAACATCATAGGGCCAGTCGATAATCCCGCCGAGATCGTAAATCTGCGTATAGCCCATCCTCACCAGTGTATTGGCAGCCGTTCTGGCCCGACTCCCGCTGCGGCAGTAAACCAGAATTTTCTGATCCTTATCGGGTAATACCTGCGCGGCCTTGGCTGAAATATCGCCGAGCGGAAGCAATGTCGCATCCGGAATATGCCCCGCGTCAAACTCGTACTGTTCACGTACGTCCAAAATGACGATATTCTCCTCGGAATCCATCGCGGCCTTTGCATCTTTTGCGCTGATTTTATGATACACGGCTGCACCATCCCCGGCTGTTTGGTCGGAATCCCCTGTGGAGCAGGCAGACAGGGTGATCGCGGTCAACAGAAGGGCCAGTACAATCCATACCCTCTTGGTTATCCGTTTGCGTTGCATTAAGGTAGCTCCTCTCCTATTCATACGTATCGTTTACCTTTCTTGTATACCCAATTCCCCTTGGGATGAAACGCATTGAACCTGCGGTAAGATTGACATTCCACCGTCCAGTTTTTATAATCAGTATAGTTTCATTTCCAACCGGCCACAGGCCGCGAAAGGAGAGTATCATGAATACATCACAAGCCATTCGTGCCCGCCGCAGCATACGCAAATATATTCCGGGAGCAGAAGTCTCTCAGGAGCACATCGATATGATACTGGAGGCCGCCATGTGCGCACCCAGTGCCAGAAACATGCGGCCGTACTCGTTTGTCGTCGTCCAAAATAAAGAGTTGCTTTTGCAGATCGCGGCCAAACACCCCTATGCTAAATTTTTAACCCAGGCCTCGCTGGCGATTGTTGTCTGCGGCGATCCGACTGCCTACCCAAAAGCACCCGGACTGGAACTTTGGCCGCAGGACTGCGCCGCCGCAACCCAAACGTTGATGCTGCAGGCAACCGAGCTTGGGTACGGAAGCTGCTGGTCCGCCCTGTACCCGTATGAAGACCGCTACGGTGTAGTGGCTGATCTGCTAAGCATCCACGATGCGGTGCCTTTTTCGCTTATTGCGCTGGGCCTTGCTGCCGAAACCCCCGACCGGCGGGGGTATTACGACAAAGGCAAAGTACGCTACGTTCGCTGAGCAACCTACCCCATGCAATACACCCGTGAGGTGACAGTATGACAGACAATGCCCCGGTCGTACGATTTCAACACGTTTCCGTGCGCTATCCGAGCACCCTGGCCAACGACGATGTCAGCCTGGACATACGCCGTGGCGAGGCGTTTGCACTGGTTGGGGAAAACGGCGCGGGCAAAACCACGCTAATGAACGTGCTCTACGGCCTGACCCGCCTGACACTGGGCGATGTAATCGTAAAAGGGGAATCCATTTCCTCCCGGCACGATCCCATGCGCGCAATCGCCATGGGTGTGGGGATGGTTCATCAGCATTTTAAGCTGGTGCCCAGCTTTACCGTTGCCCAGAACATCGCCCTGGGATCGGAACCGACCAAAAACCTGATGTTCTACGATCAGAAACGCATCCATGCGCAGGTGCTTGCTTTAGGCAAGCGCTTTGGTTTGCCTGTAAACCCCGGCGATATTGTGGATGATCTGAGCGTGGGCCAGCAGCAGCGTGTGGAAATCCTAAAAGCGTTGCACCGCGGTGCGGACATCCTGATTTTGGACGAGCCGACCGCCGTACTCTCCCCCGCCGAGGCCGATGACCTGTTTCAGGTGCTCAGAAGCATTATCCGCGAGCAGGGCATGACGGTGATATTGATTACGCACAAGCTGCACGAGGTGATGCAGTTTTCCGATCGCGTCGGCGTGATGAAGCAGGGTCAGCTTGTCGGCATTGTGGATACGGAGGACACCGATGAAAAGCAGCTCGCCGCCATGATGGTCGGGCGAGAAGTGCTGTTTGACGAACTGCGCACCGGTGAGCCCGGCGAGAAGGAAGTGCTCCGGCTTGAAAACCTGCAAGCCCGCGATGACCGGGATCTGCCTGCCGTCAAAGGCATCAACCTGAGCCTGCACGCGGGCGAGGTCGTTGGCGTATGCGGCGTAGAAGGCAACGGACAGACGGAGCTGACCGAGTGCATTATGAACCTCCGCCCGCAAACCGGCGGCGAGGTGTACCTGAACGGTCAAAACATCAGCCGGATGCGCACCATCGACATCCGCAACATGGGTGTCAGCTTTATCCCGTCGGACCGAATGCGCACCGGCCTGTCCGCCGAGGCAACGATAATGGAAAACATGCTGGTGGGCAAGCAGCGCCAAAAGGCGTTTCGCAGCTTTGGGATTCAGTTTAACAAGCGCCGCGCCACGACCTTTTCCAGAAAGCTGTCCAAGCAGTTTGATGTGCGTTCCGGCGGTGTAGAACTGCCCATGAAAAGCCTGTCCGGCGGCAACATGCAAAAAGCAATCCTTGCACGGGAGTTTTCCTTTAACACCCCCGTGCTGATTATCAACCAGCCCACACGCGGCGTGGATATCGGCGCGATTGAGTTCATCCATGAAAAGATATTGGAAAAACGCCAAGCAGGCTGCGCCATCCTTTTAGTCAGCGCGGATCTGGATGAGCTGTTCCGCCTATCCGACCGGCTAGTCACCCTGTACGAAGGGCAGATTACCGGCAAGTTTCGCAGCGGGACTATTTCCAAGCAGGAGATCAGCTACTATATGACCGGCGGCAGACAGGAGGCACAGGCATGAGGCATGTTATCCGTTTTCTGCTGGCTGTGAAGTTCCTGTTAGTCGGCCGGCCCAAATACCGTCTGACGGCGCAGTACCTGCTGTCGCTGCTGATTGCCATCGTGCTGGCGTTTCTGGTTGGCGCGGGTATTATGCTGCTGGTTGGTTATGACCCAATTGAGTGCTACAAAGCGCTTTTTGTCGGTGCGCTTGGCAAGCCGCGCGCATTTGGCAACACGCTTGCCAAGGCCGCCACCCTGTGCCTGACCGGGCTTGGCATGAGCATTGCGGCCAAGGCCGGTATATTCAATGTGGGCGGCGAAGGCCAGCTGTACTTTGGCGGTCTGGCCGCTGCCGTAGTGGGAGCGCGCCTGGTTGGTGCCCCCAGTTGGCTGATTATCGTGTGCGCACTCATCGCCGCCATGCTCGCAGGTGGATTCTACGCGTGGATTCCCGGCGTGCTCAAGGTGAAGTTAAAGGTAAACGAGGTCGTTACCACCATCCTGCTCAACTCCGCAGCCATCTACCTATGCAGTTTCCTGGCCAACGGGCCATTAAAGACCGCCGAGCGCGGTATCTCATCCGGTACGGACAGCATCGCCGCGTCGTTTTCGCCCATTATTAAGCTATCCAACCTTAACGGCAGTATCTGGCTGGCGCTGGGCGCGGCATTGGTCATCTGGTACCTGATGACGCGTTCCACCATGGGGTTTGAGATGAAGATCACCGGCACCAACGAGCGTTTTGCCCGGTACGGCGGCATCCGCGCCGATCGGCTGATGATTACCGGCATGGTGATTTCCGGCATGCTCTGCGGGCTTACGGGGATGATCGAGGTCTTTGGCATCCACAAACGCTTCATCACCAATCTATCGGCGGGATACTATTTCGACGGTATGCTGGTTGCCATGATTATGCGTTATAACCCCTTTGGGGTGATTTTGATGAGCTTCTTCTTTGCCATCCTTACCATCGGCGGATCGGCCATGGAGCTGTCGGCGGGTATCTCTAGTGAAGTGATACTCATCGTCCAGGCTGTAATCATCTTCTTTATGGCAGCGGAAGGCGGCATTCGCCAGCAACTGCATGTGTGGGCGGCCAAGCGTAAGGTGAAGCGCGGACAAACCGGGGAGGCGAGTGCAGCATGAGTGACATTTTTAACCTGCTATTGTTCCAAAACACGCTGCGCACTGCCACGCCTGTGGTCCTGTGTGCATTGGGCTGCCTGATGACCGAACGCGTTGGCATTATGAACATCGGCGTTGAAGGCATGATGCTAATGGGCGCGTTTTTCGCGGTGCTGGGCAGCTACCTGTATGGCAGCTGGATGATGGGGCTTGTGTTTGCGGTGGTGCTGGGCATTCTACTAGGGCTATTCTATTATCTGTTTTCCGTCAAGTTTAAGAGTGATGAGTTTGTCATCGGCATTGCACTCAACATCCTGGCAGGCGGACTAACAGTATTCCTGCTGCGCACGCTGTTTGGCGTGAAGGGTTCGTTTTCTGGGCCGGGTATTGTGCCGCTGCCGGTGCTGCACTTTCCCTGGATTGAATCCATTCCGGTGCTGGGCACCATACTCAGCGGAAACACCCTGCTGGTGTATATCAGTTGGATACTGGTGCTTTTTAGCTGGCTTTTACTGTACAAAACCCCGCTGGGGTTCCACCTGCGCGCCTCCGGAGAAGCGCCGGAAGCCCTCCGTGCCGCTGGGAAGAACCCGGACCGCATGAAGATGCTCGCCTCGGTGCTCTGCGGCATTATGGCATCGCTGTCCGGTGCGCATTTGAGCCTTGGGTACCTGACCATGTTTTCCGAAAACATGAGCGCTTCACGCGGGTTTGTCGCGGTCGCGTGCGTCATCTTCGGTGGCGGCAATCCCCCGCGCGTGTTCCTGGCCGCGCTGTTGTTTGGCTTTATCGATGCCCTGGGTCTGCGCATGCAAAAGTATATCCCGGCCGATATTACCGCCTCCGCGCCCTATGTGATCACGGTTATCATGATGGTGATCGTGGTATTGATGAAACGCAGAAAGAAGCAGGCGGCCTAGGGTGTAATCAATGGAAGCCCTCCATAATCCGTACAAAAAAGGCCGCGCACTGCGCGGCCTTTTTATATCGGTATTGCCTATCTTTTTTCAGGGGGCTTGCATCGCAACGCAGCGCTGCTTAGTCCGCTCTGAATACTTGAATCGTGAGAACCCCTTCGCCGGTCGTCTCGGCCAGAATGCGAATGGGGAAGGTATAGTCGTTACGGATAATAAAATTCAGCGATTGGTTGCCCACGGCAGCATCCTGATGCATGGGCAGGTAGCGCGCGCAGGCGGGGCCATGCGGGCGGCGATACACAATGGTGATACCCGGCAGCTGGCGCACGGTGTTATACAGCGTGGACGAGCTTTGGCAAGTGCCGCCGCCATACCCGGGTTTTGCCGTACCGTTGACCAGTACCGGTGCCGGGAAGTAGCCGTTGCTCTTGCTGTAGGGACCCACCTGGTTATTAAAGTCCAGGCTTTCGCCGGGCTGCATTATGCGCGTCATCGACTCGCAGGAGCGGACAATGTTTTTCACGCGGCCATCGTTAAGTTCTACGCCGTTGTCATACACAAAGAACGAGGAAAATGCCGCCAGCGGTGTTTCGTCACTCATGGGGACTTCCGTCGGGGATACCGGCACCAGGTCTTTAAGCAGGGTCACATCGATGTAGCCATAACTGCGCCAATACAGCACCTTGGCAAAGCTGCCGTTGAAGCCGAGAATAGCGACTTTGTTGCCAGCCCCCACCACAATTTTAAAGGACTCGCTGGATGTATCGGGATCGACATACACCTTGGCATCGGCGGTCGTCGTGGCAACATAGCGGTTCAGCGTCACGCCGTAGGGCGGGGTATTATCCGGGTCGATCGCGGTCATGTTTTCATCTACACAGGTGCGCAGAATGAATCCGGAAATCCCATTATACTCTGCCAGCACATAGGCGGGGAACACGCGGTACACGGTGATCTGCTTGCCTTTGCCGACACTGCCCAGCGCTTTGGAATCTTGATCCTGATCGGCACGAATCGTAGCATACGCTCCGTTTGCCGTTAAAAATTTGATTTTGGTTGTATAGAGTGGGGTGAGCCCCTTTACGCTTGGGGATACACGGTCGGTTTTCCCGACGATCTCGCCCATGCCGTCATCGGCAACGTCGTCTTCAACAACCTGCTCATCGCTCAGGTCTACCGCTTGGCTCTCCTCCGCATCTTGGGCGAAGCCTACGGTGACCGAAAACAAGAGTATTCCCATAAAACTAAGGGCTAAAAAACGTTTCAACAAGCCTACACACTCCTTTGCAACAGTATAGCATAGTTTCATTACCGTTGCGATATGATGCTGTAAAGATTTACGAATCGGACAAACAATGCTATACTATCCATATATCGAAAGAGGAGGCCAAGTACTATGCCGTTAGTTAACACAAAGGAAATGTTTGAAAAAGCCTATGCAGGCGGGTATGCCATTGGAGCTTTTAACGTCAATAATATGGAAATCATTCAGGGTATCACCGAGGCTGCGAAACTGGAAAACGCACCGCTGATCCTGCAGGTTTCCAAGGGCGCACGCAAGTATGCCAAGCACGTATACCTCATGAAAATGATCGAAGCGGCCCTGGAAGACACCGATCTGCCCATCGCCGTACACCTGGACCACGGCCCGGATTTTGAAACTGCCAAAAGCTGCATCGACGGCGGCTTCACCAGCGTCATGATCGACGGCAGCCATCTGCCCTTTGAAAAGAATATCGAGCAGACCCGCCGCGTGGTGGACTACGCCCACAGCCAAAACCGCTATATCACCGTTGAAGCCGAACTGGGCCGCCTGGCCGGCGTGGAAGATGATGTTCAGGTATCGGCAGAGGATTCTTCCTACACCCATCCTGATGAGGTAGAAGAGTTCGTCAAGCGCACCGGTTGCGACAGCCTGGCCATTGCCATTGGCACCAGCCACGGCGCGTTCAAGTTCACCGGTGATGCCAAACTGCGGTTTGATATCCTGGAAGAAGTCGGCAGACGCCTTCCCGGGTTCCCCATCGTACTCCACGGCGCCAGCAGCGTTGTGCCTGAATATGTTGCGATGATCAACCAGTTCGGCGGCAACATGCCCGGTGCCAAAGGCGTACCGGAAGACATGCTGCGCAAAGCTGCGTCTCTGGCGGTTTGCAAAATCAATATTGACTCTGACCTGCGCCTTGCCTTTACCGCCGAAGTGCGTAAGCACTTTGCCGAGCATCCGGATCACTTCGACCCGCGCCAGTATTTGACCGATGCCCGCAGCGGTATCCGCTCCATGGTTCAGCATAAGATCGTTAACGTTCTGGGCTGCAACGGCAAAGCCTAACGACCCATGAGCAGCATCACCGTAAACGGAAAACAACCGCTTAGCTTTGCGCTTTCCGCCTGCGAAACCATGATGAGTACATACACCCCTCAAAACCTGCCGCCTGCCGGCAGGTTTTATTATCACCAGGGGGTGTTTTTAAGCGGCATGCACGAAGTGTACAAGCTGACGGGCGACAAACGGCTGTTTGACTACATCAAAGCCTGGGTTGACCTCAATATCAACCCCTATGGTGATATTCTGGAGTTTAATCCGGGACAGCTGGACTATCTCCAACCGGGGGTGCTTCTATTTCCGCTATACGAGGCAACAGGCGATCCACGCTATAAAAGCGCGATGGACACCATCCTCTGGTTTTACGAGCATTTCCCCAAAAACCAACGGGGTGGCTTCTGGCACAATGCCATGGGCCGTGACCAGATGTGGCTGGACGGGCTGTACATGGCAGGGCCTTTCCTTTCGCAGTATGCCAAAACCTTTGATCGGCTCGATCTGCTTGATGTCGTGACCCTGCAAGCCACACTGATGGAACAATTGACGCGCGACCCTAGCACCGGGCTTTTATACCATGCTGTGGATTTGCAAAAGCGCCACGCATGGGCTAACCCCGAAACCGGCTGCTCCCCGGAGTTCTGGGGCAGGGCGATGGGCTGGGTGCCGGTCGCATTGCTCAATGAAATGGAACATATGGACGGCACAAACCGCGATACCCTCACCCGCATTACGCGCGATCTGCTCACAGCGCTCCTCCCCTATCAGGATGACGCAAGCGGGCTTTGGTATCAGGTTGTGGACAAAGGTGACCAGCCCGGTAACTGGCTGGAGACGAGCTGTTCCTGCCTGTTTACGGCTGCGCTGTATAAGGCTATTCGGCTGGGTGTGATGCCATCAACCGCAATACAGCCCGCCGAAAAAGCCCTGCGCGGTATTGTGAGCCGCCTGACCTACGATGGCGACAATCTATGCATCCATGATATCTCCGAGGGGACCTGGATCGGCGATTATGACTTTTATTGCAATCGCAAACGCTGCACCAATGACCTCCACGGTGTCGGCGCGTTTCTGCTCATGTGCACCGAGGCAGCGCAAACAGGTACGCGTCCATAACATACACGAAATATCCACAGGAATAAGAGATCAAAAAAGCCGCGCATTGCGCGGCTTTTTTTGACGGTAGACAGGATGGTCTGGATAAAAACTGAATAATGACTAAAATACCCAAGATGTGCGAAAGCAAGAGAGGCAAGCGCTTCCCTTACACTTGTGTAAGATCGGCGCTTGCCTCTCGCAGCTGACAATGCAGAGTAGTCACTTTCAACAGGCTGTATCGGTAAACGATGAATAAAAACACACAGGCTGGCGAATCAGATTGTCGTCAGATTGGTTTTGTAAATCCCGAAGTAGTAGCAGCGCTACATCAAGGGGTTTACAAGACCAAAATGGCGGTAATATGATTGCCAGCCTGCGTGGGTGTTTCAGCGTTTGCCGATTAAATAATCTCGATGACGCACATCTCTGCTGCATCGCCGCGACGCGGCCCCAGCTTGTAGATGCGGGTATAACCGCCGCCGATTTTCTTTTCTTCGTTGCGCTTTTTGAACTTGGGGCCATACTCGCGGAAGAGTTTTTCCACCACGGGATATTTCACGCCCTTGGTGCGCTCTTCGAAGTCGTCCTTGTCCTCATCCTTGCCGCGGACATCCGAGACGGGATAGAGGAATGCCAGCATCCTACGACGGGCGGCAAGCCTGGACGGTGCATCGTTGACGACATCAAGCGTCACGATCTGCCCTTTTTCATTATGGGAATTTTTCTGCGCTTCAATGGTATTATCGCATTCTTTCACGGCGAGCGTAATCAAGCGCTCGGCAGCGCGGCGAACTTCCTTGGCGCGCGCTTCCGTGGTTTCAATCCGGCCATACCAAATCAGATTGGTCACCTGATTGCGGATCAGCGCTTTGCGCTGGTCGGCGGTCCGGCCGAGTTTCCGTTGTGCCATATCGGGTTCCTCCTTGTGGTAGGTGAATTGAATTATTCTTCGCTGGGCTTGAGCGCAAGGTTCAAGGCCTGCAGCTTCTGTTCGACTTCCTCAAGGCTCTTACGGCCGAGGTTGCGAACTTTCATCATGTCTTCCTGGTTGCGCTGAACAAGCTCGGACACCGTGTTAATGCCGGCGCGTTTCAAGCAGTTGTAGGCGCGGACGCTCAGGTCGAGCTCCTCGATGGTCATCTCAAGCACTTTTTCGCGCTTGTCGTCTTCCTGATCGGTGAACGTGACAGGCATCACCTGGTCGGTGAGGCTGACAAACAGGCTCAGGTGCTCGGTCAGGATCTTGGCGGCAGTGGAGATCGCCTCGTCGGGGATCACCGTACCGTTGGTCCATACATCCAGCGTGAGCTTATCGTAGTCGGTCACGTTTCCAACACGCGTATCCTCGATGGTGTAGTTCACCTTGCGGATAGGCGTGAAAATGGAATCGATCGGGATGACGCCGATGGGCATGGAGTGTGCCTTGTTGCGATCAGCACTCACGTAGCCGCGGCCTTTTTCCATGGTCAAGGTCATGCGCAGGTGCGCATCCTCGTTCAGGGTGGCGATGTGCAAATCAGGATTTGACATCTCCATCTCATCATCCATGGGAATATCGCCGGATTTCAGCTCCATGGGCCCCTTCACATCCAGGGTCACGGTTTTGGTCTGATCCGTATGCATCTTAAAGCAAAGCTGCTTAAGATTGAGGATCAGCTCAGTCACGTCTTCCACAACGCCGGGAATGGCGGTGAATTCGTGCATGATGCCTTCGATCTGGATATTGGTGATCGCGGCACCGGGCAGCGAGGACAACAGTACCCGCCGCAGTGCGTTACCAAGCGTGTTGCCAAACCCAGACTCCAGCGGTTCGATCACGAACCGGGCGTAGGTATTGTCAGCGCTGGATTCTACGCAATCAATGCGCGCTTTTTCAATTTCGATCATGGTTGTACCCTCCTATTCTAAGCCGATAGTTAACGAGAGTAGAACTCGACGATCATGTTCTCCTGCAAGGTGAGATCGATATCCTCCCGCTCGGGCAGCGTTTCGACTTTCGTCGTCAGCGCTTCAGCGTTGGTCGTAAGCCACTTGGGTACGACACGGTTGATCCCTTCTTTAACGATCTTGAAGTGTTCCATATCCTTGCGGGTTTCCTTAATGCCGATCATATCGCCCACTTTGGTAACGAACGAAGGAATGTCCACCTTCTTACCGTTAACGGTGATCAGGCCGTGGCAAACGAACTGGCGCGCCTGGGCGCGGCTGGATGCCAGACCGGAACGATACACAACGTTGTCCAGGCGACGCTCCAGAAGCTGCAGCAGGTTTTCACCCGTGATGCCCTTCATGCTTTCCGCTTTGACAAATGTGCGGTGGAACTGGCCCTCCATCAACCCGTAGGCGCGGCGGACCTTCTGTTTTTCGCGCAGTTGCATGCCGTACTCGGATGCTTTGCGCATACGCCGTCCCTGACCGTGTTGGCCGGGCGGTGTGGGCCGTTTTTCCATGGCGCACTTAGAGGAGTAGCACTTTTCGCCTTTTAAGAAAAGCTTGGTGCTCTCGCGGCGGCACAAACGGCATACTGAATCGGTATATCTAGCCATAACTGTTGTACCTCCTTACACCCTTCTGCGCTTTGGCGGACGGCAGCCATTATGGGGAATGGGCGTGACGTCCTTGATCATGTTGACTTCCAGACCCGCGGCCTGTAGGCTGCGGATGGCGGCCTCGCGGCCGGAGCCGGGGCCCTTTACAAATACTTCTACGGATTTGAGACCGAATTCCATTGCGGCTTTCGCGGCGGTCTCGGCGGCCATCTGTGCGGCAAAAGGCGTGGATTTCTTGCTTCCTCGGAAGCCAAGTCCGCCTGCGCTCGCCCACGACAGGGCATTGCCCTTAGTGTCGGTCAAGGTGACGATGGTATTGTTAAATGAAGAACGGATATGCGCTGCGCCGCGTTCGACGAGCTTCTTTTCACGCTTTTTGCGCGATACCCTTTTCAGCTTCTGCTTTGCTGCCATTCGTTGAACTCCCTCCGTGCTCTTATCGCTTGATAACGATTATAAGGCATTCAGATTATACTGCTTTTTTCTTTCCTGCAACGGTGCGCTTGGGGCCTTTCCGGGTCCGCGCATTGGTTTTGGTCTTCTGACCGCGCACAGGTAAGCCGCGACGATGACGGATGCCGCGGTACGAGCCGATCTCAATAAGCCGTTTGATGTTCATTGACACCTCACGACGCAGATCGCCTTCTACCTTTACGTTCTTTTCAATGAATTCGCGGAGCTTGGAAACTTCCTGTTCGTTCAGGTCCTTACAGCGGGTGTCGGGGCTGACGCCGGTGCCATCCAAAATGTTTTTGGAGATCGCCGGGCCGATGCCGAAGATGTAGGTCAAGCCTACTTCCACGCGCTTTTCATTGGGCAGGTCAACACCTGCAATACGTGCCATGTATGGGTTACACCTCCATAATGTTCAGGGGAACCGCGGCCATGAAAACCCTGCGGAAACACAATTTGCGTTCCCGGCAAGCGTTTCCGTTTGCCTTGGTATGCCCACCTGCTTTGAGCCTGCTAGAGGCCCGTTGGGGCTGAGGGTCTCTTGTCGTTGGCGGTATCCGCCCAAGACCCCGCGCGCATTGGGATGACAGTTGCCATTCGTGCACGCTTTGTTAACGTTGTCAGACCAAGCTTTGATCGTGGTCGCATTCGATTTCTCGTACGCGCAGCCGCCCACGGTATCATTTCAGGGTCTAACTTTGGAAGTATACCATATTTTTATTTTCATGACAACTATTTCACTGATTTCTTTTGTATGATATGCCAAGTATTTTTTCGTTTAGTATCAAAGCCGCAAAGTACCACTATATTTAGTGTTGATGGATATCGCCGCTGCCCGGTTACAGGAAATTCACTTGACAATTTGCTTCGTTTCGCTACAATTACTAACAAACGTTAGTTATTGGAGAGATTCAGCATGAATGTACAGGACAATCTACAACCATTGATCGACGCTGCTCCAACAACCAAGGAAAAACTCTTTTGCGCGGGTCTGCAGTTATTTGCGGAAAAAGGCTATGCCAACGTGGGTATCCGCGAGCTGACGCGCGCTGTCGGCATCAAGGAAAGCTCGTTCTACAACCATTACGCCGGTAAAAAAAGCCTTTTTGCAGCGATTCTCGCCTTCTACGACCAGGCCAGCCGTGCGGTGGTCTTATCGCAGGAAGAAATCGACTATTTCATTCAAACCGGCGATGTCAAAACGGTTTTCATGCAGACCATGCAACGTTTCAGCGAAAGTACCTCTAACCGTCTCTTTCAAACCGCACAGCAGATTATCCGGACGGAATCATTGCTAAGCACCGCCGCGGCCAAATTGGCCAAGCGCAACCTGTACCACCAGCGAAGAGACTATACGGAAGCCATACTGCGCGGCCTGATGGAGCAAGGCGCGATTGTCCCCTGCGACGTGGAAGCGGTCACCGCCGAGTACTACTATGCAATGGAAGGCCTGCTAAACGAATACAGACTTGAGGAACTGCTGGGTGAAGATAAAGCGGCAATCGAGCACCGCATTCATGCGCACATCCAGTTCTTTACCAAACTGCTCACGCCGCAGCAGGATGGCAAGCACGATGAATGAGCATAGTGGCATACGCAAAGCCCACTGCGACATCCATCGTCCATTCTTCACAGTCAACTGCACCAAATCTATAGCAAAACACCGTATCAGTCGATACGGTGTTTTTACGAGCCCAGTCGTATATGCCGATGGGTTATCGGTTACCTGAGAAAACGACAAACAGCGGTCCGGCCGCAAGATGCGAACCAGACATAATGTTCATTGTTATCCGGCAAACCCGCATGGCGGTATCCGTGTCAAACACGGACACAAGCCATTATCCCTGCTTCTGCTTGTGGCGGGGATTCTCGCAAATGACCATCACGCGACCCTTGCGCTTGATAATCTTGCATTTTTCACAAATCGGTTTGACTGAGGGACGAACTTTCATAACGATAACCTCCAAATCTTAGGTGTCCGGCGCGTGCTGTTGTCAGCCTTTGGAGCGCCAGGTGATACGGCCGCGGGTTAAATCGTACGGCGACAATTCGATAGTGACTTTATCGCCAGGATAAATGCGGATGAAGTTCATGCGCATCTTACCGGAAATGTGAGCCAGGATCTTGTGGCCGCCTGCCAGCTCCACTTGGAACATAGCGTTGGGAAGCGCTTCTATGACCGTGCCTTCCATTTCGATGACGTCGCTTTTAGACAAATGTGGGTTCCTCCTTGTCTTGTAGGCGAGAACTGATGGTGTCAAGATAGGTCTTGAGTGCTTTGCGGATGTCGCTGTCGGCGGTCTGAGCCTGTTTTGCAATGGCGTCGAGTACTTCGGCTGCCACATAAGGCGTAGAGCGCAGATGCTTGATCTGCTTCTTCTTGGGTTTGGCAAGCTTACGGCTATCGCCATCGGCGATCAGGACGTATTTCTCGTCCAGCACACCCACGACAAGAAATGCATTGCCCGCATCGTGCCCCTGTTTAGAGAACACTACGCGTCCAATCTCCTGTACTGCGGGTTTCACTTGCTGTCCACCTCCGAGAATACATAGCCCGGGAAGCTTAACAGTTCAGGCAGCCCGTTTTCGTTGATGGCCAGGGTGTGCTCGTAATGCGCACAGGGGCTCTGGTCAATGGTCACAATGGTCCATCCATCGGATAGCTCCATTACGGAGGGATCCTTCATGGAAATCATGGGTTCCACTGCCAGGGTCAGGCCTTCGCGAAGGCGTGCGCCCTGCCCTGCCCTGCCGAAGTTTGGAACACTGGGCTCTTCGTGCATATCGCGTCCGATTCCGTGACCCACCAGCTCGCGGATGACTCCGTAGCCGTGGCTTTCTGCCAGGGTCTGAATCGCATGGCTGATATCCTGCAGCCGGCCACCGTTTAAAGCCTGCTGCGCGCCCAGGAAGAAGCACTGCTCCGTGACTTCAATCAGCTTACGCTTTTCCGGGGATATGTTGCCAACTCCCACAGTAAACGCGCTGTCGGACTGCCATCCATCCAGGACCAGTCCGCAATCAACAGAGAGGATATCCCCTTCCTTGAGGACGACCGAATCACTGGGAATGCCGTGAACCACCTGCTCGTTGAGCGATGTACAAAGCGTAGCCGGAAATCCCCGGTAACCGAGAAACGAAGGTTTGGCCCCCCGATCTCGAATCAGCTTTTCAGCCATGCCATCGAGGGCTTTGGTCGTGATGCCGGGCTTTACAGCCTGGCGCACTTCGCTGAGCACATCGTATAGCAGTGCTCCGGCCTTTCGCATCACTGCGATCTGCGCCGCGCTTTTGAGATAAATCATTGCACGGACCGCAGCTCTTTGGCGATGGTTTCGCCGAGGATTTTGTAATACTGGGTACCATCCACAGCATGTACAATGCCTTTGGCACTGTAGTACTCAATCAGCGGCGCGGTTTTCTGATAATACACCTTCAGGCGGCTAAGCACCGTTTCGGGTTTATCATCTTCGCGCTGTACAAGCGTGGTTCCGTCGTCTTCACAGGTGGTTTTACCTGCCAGAAGCTCGGTGTGGTACGATCTGCCGCACTTGGGGCATACCCGGCGGCCGGAAAGCCGTTCGATCAGAAAATCGTCGGGCAGATTGATGTCGATAACAGCATCAATGGTGGCAATGCTCTCCAGCGCTTTGGCTTGTTCCACGGTACGGGGAAACCCGTCCAGAATGTAGCCATTTTCGCAGTCGGGCTCCTGCACGCGTTCCCGAACGAGGTCGATTACGACATTGTCAGGAACCAGCGCACCTTGATCCATAAACGTTTTGGCTTTCAGGCCAGTTTCCGTTTGTTTCTGAATCGCGGAGCGAAGCATATCGCCCGTGGAGATGTGGGCCAGCTTGAAGGTATCACAGATAATCTGTGCCTGCGTGCCTTTGCCCGCTCCAGGAGGGCCGAGAAGAATGATTTTCATACCTATTATCTCCTATGCGTTGTTCATAAGGAGGACGCAAGTCTCCCGCTTGTTCCGAAGGTTTGAACTGCTTGGACACGAGGGTGGTTTACCGGCCCATGCTGCCAACGCAGATTATGTCCTACGGGCGAGTTAGGAGATTTTATCGTAGTTACGGGATACCAAGTGCTCATCCAACTGCCGCTTGGTTTCCAGGATAACGGAAACCACGATCAGGATACTGGATGCACCAAAGGGCAGCGCTTGCGCAGTGCTCCTTGCAAACAAACCGGGGATCGTTGCCAGCAACGCCAGGAAGACGGCGGCAAACATCGTCAGTCGTTTGTTGATGCGACTTAAGTACTCAACCGTCGGCCGGCCGGGACGAACCGAGGGGATCGCGCCGCCCTGCTGCTGGATATTCTTTGCAATCTCATCGGGATTGAAAGAAATGGACGAGTAGAAGAACGTGAATGCAAAGATGAGCAATGCCATCACGCCCTGATATCCGATTGAAGACGAATACATATTTTGGGCCCACCACACGGCAAGACCGCTGTCCGCTCCGCCGACCAACTGAATAATCGTGCCGGGGAACGCCATGAAGGAGTAGGCAAAGATCAACGGCAGCACGCCCACGGAGATGAGCTTGAGCGGGATGACCTGGTTTTGCCCACCGTACATCTTGCGTCCGGATACGCGTTTAGCAAAATGTACGTTAATGCGGCGCACGCCAAGGTCTGCCCAGGTGATGATCACGATCATCAACAGGGAAACTGCAAGCACCGCAATCAGTGTCAGCCACGGGCCAAGAGCCGTGGCGTTGAGCGCTTCTTTACCAAGCTGCACATAACCGTTGAACAGGTTGTTGACGATACCGGCGGCGATCAGCAGCGAGATACCGTTACCAATGCCTTTTTCGGTAATGCGCTCGCCCAGCCACATGGCCAAAGCAGTACCACCTGCCATGGAGACGCCAACCAGCACATAGTTATACCATCCGGCTTTAATGTAACCAAGGCTTGCTACCAGACCAATTGCCTGGAAGATCGCAAGACCTACGGTGACATAGCGGGTGATTTGTGCAATCTTTTTACGGCCTTCATCGCCGCTCTTTTGCATGCGTTCCAGCGCCGGGATGGCGATGGTCAGCAGCTGCATAATAATGCTGGCGTTGATGTAGGGTGTAATACCCATGGCCATGATGGTCATTTGAGAGAAGTTGTTACCGGTCATCATGTTGACCAGATCCAACAGCGGTAACTTCTGCGTGCCGACTGCGGCTTGCACAGCCACATAGTCAACACCGGGCGCGGGAATCACGCCAACCAAACGGAATAGAACCAGCATCATGAAGGTGTAGATCAGCTTTTTGCGAATATCATTGACCTTCCACGCATTGCGCAGCGATTCCATCATGCCGGGGTTGTTGCGGTTACGCGCCATGTTACTTCACCTCGGCTTTCCCGCCGAGGGTCTCGATCTTCTCCTGTGCACTCTTGGAAAACTTTGCTGCTTGCACGGTTAGCTTTTTGGTAAGCTCGCCGTCGCCAAGGATTTTTACGCCATTCGAGGTCTTTTTGATCAGACCGGCATCCTTAAGCATTTCCGCAGTGACCACAGAGCCATCCGTGAAGATGTCGAGATTCCCGACATTAACAGTTGCGTACTCGGTACGGAAAATATTGGTGAACCCTCGTTTGGGGACACGGCGCGTCAGTGGCATCTGGCCGCCTTCAAATCCGGGGCGTACGCCGCCGCCGGAGCGGGCGTTCTGGCCCTTGTGCCCTTTGCCGGAGGTCTTGCCAAGACCTGAACCTGTACCCCTGCCCAGACGCTTGGGGGATGTGGTGGAACCAGCGGCGGGCTGCAGTTCATGCAATTTCATCGGCAATCCCTCCTACTTAGCTTTCTCAACTACGTCGATCATATGCTTTACACGGAAAATTTGCCCCCGAACACAGGGGTTATCTTCCTTTACCACGGTCTGGCCAATCTTGCGAAGGCCCAGTGCGGCAACGGTGTCTTTGTGCACCTGCAGGCTTGAGATCGGCGATTTTTTAAGTGTAATGTACAATTTCATGTCGTCGTCCTCCTTAGCCCAGGATTTCTTCCACGGTTTTGCCGCGGAGCTTGGCGATCTGCTCGACCGTGCGGAGCTGCTTGAGCCCTTCCAGTGTTGCTTTCACCATGTTGATGCGGTTATTGGTGCCGTAGCTCTTGGTACGGATATCGCGTACGCCGGCGAGTTCCAGCACGGCGCGCGCTGCGCCGCCTGCGATGACGCCGGTACCTTCCGGTGCGGGAAGCAGTACGACTTTACCGGTGCCATAACGGCCAATGGATTCGTGCGGGATGCTGGTGCCCGTAATCGGTACGTTGATCAGGTTTTTCTTGGCCTTATCTACGCCCTTGCGAATGGCTTCCGCGACTTCGGCAGCTTTGCCGATGCCTGCACCCACGCGACCTTTTTCATCGCCGACCACGATCAGCGCTGTAAAGCGGAAGTTACGTCCGCCTTTAACAACCTTGGTAACGCGGTTAATGGCGACGAGCTTTTCTTTAAATTCGCTATCCTGGTCTCTGCGTTGTCCCATGCGTTGCATGCGTTCGTCCTCCTTTAGAACTTAAGTCCGGCTTCGCGGGCGGCAGTGGCCAGCTCAGCCACACGGCCCGTATACACATAGCCGCCGCGGTCGAAGACCACTTTGTCTACGCCGGCTTTTTTCGCGCGTTCTGCAATCGCCTGGCCGACGATCTTAGCAGCGCCCTTTTTGTCGGTGTCTTTGGTGCGCTCTTTAACGTCCTTCTCCATGGTGGAGGCGGCAACAAGGGTTACACCCTTGGTATCGTCAATCACTTGCGCGTAAATGTTGTTCAGGCTCCGGTATACGCAAAGGCGCGGTATGTCCGGGGTGCCTGTGACCTTTTTGCGGACGCGAGCATGGCGAACCACGCGGTCTGCATTGCGATCTTTCTTTTTATACATCTGCAATCCCCTTCCTTACTTACCGGATTTGCCTTCCTTGCGGCGAATCTGCTCGTCCACATAGCGAATGCCTTTGCCCAGATACGGCTCAGGCTTGCGAATGGCGCGGATATCGGCGGCAAGGTTGCCAACAACCTGTTTGTTGATGCCTTTGACCACGATGGTGGTCTGATCGGGGGTCTCGAACTCCACGTGTTCAGGTGCTTCCAGAATCACGGGGTGCGAGAACCCGATGTTGATGGTGAGTTTCTTTCCTTCTGCGGCGGCGCGATAGCCGGTACCAACGAGCTTGAGGCTCTTGGTAAAGCCATCCGTCACGCCAACGACCATGTTGTTCACCAGGCTGCGGTACAGGCCATGCATGGCCTTATGCGGCTTGGCGTCGGTCGGGCGCTTCAGTGTGAGAACGCCGTTTTCTTCAACGAGTTTGATATCGCTGTTAACAGCCTGCACAAGCGTGCCCTTGGGGCCTTTGACAGTCACCACGTTCTTATCGTCCACTGTGACTGTTACACCGGCAGGAACGGTGATAGGTGCATTACCGATTCTTGACATTTCTTCTTCCCCTCCCTGCCGTTACCAGACGTAGGCGAGCACTTCGCCGCCAACCATCTGTTTACGGGCTTCCTTATCGGTCATCAAACCTTTAGAGGTGGAGATGATCGCGATACCAAGGCCGCCCAGGACCTTAGGCAAGGAACCGTTCTTGGCGTACACGCGCAGGCCGGGCTTAGAAATCTTCTTAAGCCCCGCGATCACGGGCTGCTTGCCTTCGATATACTTGAGTGTGATTTTTATATTACCTTGCGGGCCGTCTTTGATGAAATCAATGCCCCTGACATAACCCTCTGCAAGAAGAATCTTAGCAATGGCTTTCTTGGGGTTTGAGGCAGGGATGACGACCGCATCATGCTTGGCCACCTGCGCATTGCGGATGCGGGTGAGCATATCGGCGATGGGATCATTCATGACCATGGGAAAACCTCCTTTGTTCCGTTCCGCTTACCAGCTGGCTTTGCGGACGCCTGGGATCTGGCCTTTGTATGCCAGTTCTCTGAAGCAGATGCGGCAGATGCCATACTTGCGCAAAACCGAATGCGGACGTCCGCACAGGTTGCAGCGCGTGTAAGCCCGAGTGGAGAATTTTGCGGGGCGTGCCTGCTTAATCTTCATGCTTGTCTTTGCCACGATGTTGTCTCCCTTCTGTACTTACGAAGCGTACGGCATGCCGAGGAGGGTCAAAAGCTCTTTGCATTCCTCATCGGTCTTCGCCGAAGTAACGAAAATAATTTCCATACCGCGGATCTTATCCACCTTATCATAGTTGATTTCGGGGAAGATCAGCTGGTCGCGCAATGCCAGGGCGTAGTTGCCACGGCCGTCAAAGGCCTTGGTGGATACGCCGCGGAAGTCGCGCACGCGCGGAAGAACGATATTGACAAGCTTGTCAACGAACTCGTCCATGCGCTGGCCGCGTAGGGTAACCTTCGCGCCCACGCTCATGCCCTGGCGAAGCTTAAAGTTTGCCACAGACTTGCGCGCTTTGGTGATCATGGGTTTCTGCCCTGCGATCTGGGTGAGTTCTGCCACGGCTGTTTCCAGCGCTTTGGCATTTTCCTTACAGTCGCCCAGGCCCATGTTGATAACGACTTTGTGGATCTTGGGGATCTCCATGTCGTTCTTGTAGCCGAATTTCTGCTTGAGTGCAGGTGCGGCTTCTTTTTGGAACTTTTCCTTTAACCGTGTTGCCATTCAGCCGAACCTCCTTACTCGATTTCCGCGTTGCAGCGTTTGCACACGCGGACTCTGGTCTTTTTCATGGTCCCCTTGTCGGTTTCTTTTTCGACTTCCTTTTTACCGATGCGTGAGGCTTTGCCGCACTTGGGGCAGATGAGCATGACGTTGGACGCATCCAGCGCGCGCTCCTTCTGGTAGATGCCGCCCGGTTGGCCCTGGCGACGGGATTTTTGGTGTTTGCTCACATAAGCTACACCTTCGACAACAACCTTGTTGTCATCGGGCAAAACGGTAAGAACCTTACCCTGTTTGCCCTTGATGCTCTCAGGCCCGGAGATGACAACGACCTGATCGTTCTTTTTCACGTGAACCTTCATTCGTTCTCCCTCCTTACAGTACTTCGGGCGCCAGCGAGACGATCTTCATATACGCCTTCTCGCGGAGCTCGCGCGCCACGGGCCCGAAAATACGGGTGCCCCTTGGCAGCTTTTCGTCGTTGATGAGTACGGCTGCATTATCGTCAAAGCGAATATAGCTGCCGTCCTGGCGGCGGATCTCTTTGTGTTGACGGACGATAACGGCTTTAATTACGTCGCCCTTCTTCACTGCGCTGCCGGGGTTAGCGGTTTTCACGCTGGCCACAATCACGTCGCCCACGCTACCCGCTCTGCGGAACGAACCGCCGAGCACGCGGATGCACATGATTTCTTTAGCGCCGGAATTATCGGCTACTTTAAGTCGCGTTTGCGGCTGGATCATACGGGTTTCCTCCTTATTTCGCCTTTTCGACGATTTCGACCAGACGCCAACGCTTGGATCTGGACAGCGGGCGGGTCTCCATCACGGAAACGGTATCGCCGATACCGCATTCGTTGTTTTCATCATGCACCTTCAGCTTAGTGGACTGGTTCATGATTTTGCCATACAGCGGATGGCGTACGCGGGTTTTGACTTCAACAACGATGGTCTTATCCATCTTATCGCTGATGACAATGCCTTCGCGGGTTTTGCGAAGTCCTCTTTGTTCAGACATGGAAGCGGCTTCCTCCTTCATAATCAGTCAAGCGCGAATACTCACGCGTTTTTTTGTTCCAGTTGACGAAGGACGGTCAAGCAACGGGCGATATCGCGTTTGACGCCTTTGATGACCATGGTGTTTTCCAGCTGGCCGGTCGCAAGCTGAAAACGAAGGTTGAACAGCTCTTCCTTAAGCTCAGAAACTTTAGTCTGAAGCTCAGTTGTGTTCATGGCTTGAAGATCGTTGGCCTTCATTATGCTTCACCACCCGCTTCATTCATAGTGTCCATCCGCTGCATGATCTTGGTCTTGAGCGGCAGTTTGTGCCCGGCAAGACGCAGGGCTTCTCTAGCAATGGGTTCAGGCACGCCCGCGATTTCAAACAATACACGGTCGGGCTTAACAACGGCTACCCAGTACTCCGGCGAGCCTTTACCAGAACCCATGCGGGTTTCGGCGGGCTTTTCGGTTACAGGCTTGTCAGGGAAAATCTTGATCCAAACCTGACCACCACGCTTGGTGTGACGGGTCAGGGCGATACGGGCAGCTTCGATTTGCTGGCTGGTTACCCAGGAGGGCTCGGTAGCGACCAACCCGAATTCACCGTAGGCGATAAAGTTGCCGCGCTGTGCTCTGCCCTTCATGCGGCCGCGGAATACACGGCGGCGTTTGACTCTCTTTGGCATTAACATAGCTTATATGCCTCCTTTGGGCGCGCCCTGGATACGTTTGGCCTGGGGCAGGCGCTGGCCTTTGTAAATCCACACCTTCACGCCCAGGCGGCCGTAGGTGGTCTTTGCTTCTGCGAACCCATAGTCAATATCGGCGCGCAGTGTTTGCAGCGGGATAGACCCTTCATGGTAGTGCTCGGAGCGGGCAATGTCCGCACCGTTGAGACGGCCTGCGACAGCGGTCTTGATGCCTTTGGCGCCGGCTTTCATGGCGCGCTGCATGGACTGCTTCATCGCGCGGCGGAACGAGATACGCTTTTCCAGTTGCTGGGCGATGTTCTCGGCCACCAGCTGTGCGTTGGTCTCGGGCACTTTGATCTCCATGATATTGATATTGGCGGGCTTACCCATGAACGCGTCAATATCGCGCTTCAGGGCTTCGATGCCCGCGCCGCCGCGGCCGATAATCATACCGGGTTTGGCGGTGAAAATGTTGATGGTAACGCGGTTAGCGCTGCGTTCGATATCAATATGGCTGATACCGGTCTGATAATACTTTTCCTTGAGCATCTTGCGAAGCTTGAAATCCTCTGCAAGGTTTGATGCAAAGTCCTTCTTATTCGCGTACCAACGCGTGCTCCAGTTAAAGATTACGCCAACGCGAGCGCCATGGGGATTGACTTTCTGACCCATTCTGCTGCCTCCTTAAGCTTTCTGGTCGAGTACCACGCTGATGTGGCTGGTGCGCTTCAAAATGGGAGAAGCGCTGCCGCGCGAGCGGGCGATCCAGCGTTTAAGCGTGGGACCGGGGTTGGCGTAAACTTCCGCTACATACAGCGCGGAACGATCCATCTCGTTGTTGTTGACGGCGTTTGCGATCGCACTGTTCAAAAGTTTTTCCACCACAGGCGAGGCTGCTTTGGGGGTGAACTTCAAAATTGCCAGCGCATCGTCCACATTCTTGCCGCGAATCAGGTTAACAACGATCTGCACCTTACGGGAGGAAATGCGGACATACTTTGCGTGAGCCGAAGGACGGGTGTCCCGCTCTGCCATATGCTTCTCCGCTTTTTTCTGCACTCTGGTTGCCATGTTTCTTCCTCCTCCCGCTTATTTGCCGCCGGACGATTTCTCGCCCGAGTGGCCGCGGTACATTCTGGTGGGTGCGAATTCACCCAGCTTGTGACCGACCATGTCCTCGGTGATGTAAACGGGCACATGCTTTCTGCCGTCGTGCACGGCGATGGTGTGTCCGACAAAATCAGGAAAAATGGTGGAGGCGCGTGACCACGTCTTCAAAACCACTTTCTTGCCCGATACGTTCATTTCCTCAACGCGCTTTAGGAGCGCTTCTTGTACGAAAGGTCCCTTTTTAATGGAACGACTCATGGATGGGCTTCCTCCTTCCTCTGCCGGGCGCTATTTGCCCGCACGTTTGACGATTAGCTTATTGGAGTATTTCTTGTGCTTTCTGGTCTTGAGACCCAGCGCAACCTTACCCCAGGGAGTAACAGGAGCGGGCATACCCACAGGGCTTTTGCCTTCGCCGCCGCCGTGAGGGTGATCCACCGGGTTCATGACGACGCCGCGAACGGTGGGGCGGATACCCATGTGACGGGTACGGCCGGCTTTACCGATGCGAATGTTTTCATGGTCGGAGTTGCCTACGACGCCGATGGTGGCTTTGGCATTGAGCGGCACCTTGCGCTGCTCGCCCGAAGGCAGGCGCACCAGGGCATAGCCGTTTTCCTTGGCCATCAACTGGGCCGACAAAC
The DNA here is from genome assembly GCA_963678055.1 of Candidatus Limiplasma sp. Taxonomy (GTDB): domain Bacteria; phylum Bacillota; class Clostridia; order Christensenellales; family Aristaeellaceae; genus CAXXOK01. The sequence goes on along the minus strand of OY782679.1, from coordinate 724,495 downwards.
CGGCGGAGCGGACCATCTGGCCGCCGCGACCGGCTTTGATTTCCACATTGTGGATCAGCGTGCCGACGGGGATGCTTGCAATGGGCAGCGCATTACCGGGCATAATATCGGCGGACGTGGAGCTAATTACTTTGTCGCCGACCTTGAGGCCTTCAGGCGCCAGGATGTAACGCTTTTCGCCGTCTGCATAATTCAGCAGCGCGATGAACGCCGAGCGGTTGGGATCGTACTCAATGGTCGCAACCTTGGCGGGGATTTCCACCTTGTCGCGCTTAAAGTCGATCTTGCGGTAATACACGCGGGTGCCGCCGCCCTTATGGCGAACGGTAATCTTGCCCTGCTTGTTGCGACCGGAATGCTTTTTCTTGATCTCGATCAGCGACTTTTCAGGCTTTTTGGCTGTAATTTCCTCGTACGTCAACACCGACATAAAGCGGCGGGCGGGCGAGGTTGGCTTGTATACGCGGATTGCCATGATACTTTCCTCCCTGCTTTATTCGGCCATGCCTTCGAAGAACTCGATAGGCTTGGAGCTCTCTTTGAGTGTAACGTAGGCCTTTTTAATCTCGGGTGTACGGCCCTGGGTGCGACCCTGCCGCTTGATTTTACCAATCGTGCGGACGATGTTGACCTTCTGGACCTCGATGCCCTTGAAGATTTTTTCCAGGGCGAGTTTGATCTCGGTCTTGTTTGCGTTGACATCCACAACAAACGCGTAGCGCTTCTGGGGGATGCCTTCATAGGATGCCTCGGTCAAGACCGGGCGGATAATAACGTCGTGCGGATGTTTCATGCGAAAACCTCCTCTACCCCTTTGAGGGCTTCCTGCGTGAGGATGATCTTGCCGGCTTTGAGAATGTCATACACGTTGAGGGTGTTGACATAGCGGGTCTGGAGCTTGGGGATATTGCCCGAAGCACGCAGCACGGTCTCGTCGCGGCCGGGGAGCACCAAAAGCGTGGTGTTGTTGAGTTCAAAGCCTTTAAGGAACGCAACCATCTGCTTGGTCTTGGCCTCTTTAAGTTTGAGCTCGTCTACCACGATGATTTCTGCGGCTTGCAGCTTGGAGGTCAGCGCCGACTTAAACGCAAGACGGCGAACCTTCTTGGGAACCTTGATCACGTAATCGCGGGGTTTGGGTGCAAACACCACGCCGCCGTGGGCGAACTGAGGTGCGCGGTTGCCGTGATGGCGTGCGCGACCGGTGCCCTTTTGGCGGTAGATTTTACGGCCGCCGCCCCTGACTTCGTTACGGGTCAGTGCGGACTGGGTGCCCTGGCGCTGATTGGCCAGGATGGAACGGACTACAAGGTGCATGGCTGCGGTGTGCACGGGCGCTGCGAAAATCGCGTCGCTCAGCTCTACCTCGCCGACCTGTTTTCCTTCCATATTATAAAGAGCAGTCTTTGGCATGGATAATTCCTCCTTCAATCGAGCTTGATCAGGCGCCCTTGACAGCGCTACGTACGACGAGCAGGCTGCCGTTGGGACCGGGCACCGCGCCCTTGATGAGGAGCAGGTTGCGTTCGGTATCAATCTTGACGAGTTCAAGATTTTGCACCGTCACGCGCTCCACGCCATAGTGGCCGGGCATGTGCTTATTTTTGAAAACACGGGAAGGATCGGAGTTGGCACCTAAGGAGCCGACACCGCGGTGATACTTGGAACCGTGCGTCATGGGGCCGATGTGCTGGTTCCAGCGATAAATGGTGCCGGTAAAGCCATGGCCCTTGGTGATGCCGGACACGTCCAGCTTGTCGCCAGCTTCAAACTGCGCAACCGTCAACTCGTTGCCGACTTCCAGTTCAGCAGCGTTGTCGAGCTTAAGCTCTTGCAGGTGACGGGCGGGCTCTACGCCGGCCTTTTTAAAATGCCCGATCTGGGGCTTGGACACGAGTTTCTTCACGCGGTTTTCCGCGATCACGTCAAAGCCAACCTGCACGGCTTCATAGCCGTCGGTCTCGACGTTCTTTTTCTGCACTACTTTGCAGGGACCGGCCTCTACCACGGTTACGGGAACGAGGCGGCCGTCATCGGTAAAGACCTGCGTCATGCCGATCTTTTTTCCTACGATCGCTTTTTTCATGATAACTGCCTCCTGCTTAATCATTGAGCTTGATCTCGATTTCCACACCGGCGGGTAGATCAAGCTTCATCATCGCGTCAACCGTGCGAGGATTGGGGTTCAAAATGTCGATCAGGCGTTTGTGCGTGCGCATTTCGAACTGCTCGCGGCTGTCCTTATACTTATGAGGTGCGCGGAGAATGGTTACAATCTCCTTCTCTGTGGGCAGGGGAATGGGCCCCGATACGCGCGCGCCGGTCCGCTTGGCGGTGTCTACAATTCTCTCTGCGGACTGATCGATGAGAGTGTGCTCATACGCCTTGAGCTTGATGCGGATTTTCTGCTTGGCCATTATTTTACCTCCCTTGATTTCTGATTCAAGTACACCGTGCCGTGTGTGCCCACCCTAGTCTTTCGGCAAGGCGGCCTAGCCGCCTTAGCCCCTTAACAGGGCAAACCACCGGTCTGTACCCAATCTGTCGCCCGATTTCCGGGCTGGTCCCCGATAATTACCCGCCATGGCCCTGGCGGCAACTTACCGGTTCATCCCTATGAAAGCCTTATCAAATGCCCATTTGGACATACTTCGCCTTCAAAACAGACAGCTTCGTTATTATAGTAGAAATCAGGATGGAAAGCAAGGGAAATTTTGATTATTATCCAATTTTCTTCTAAGCTTTCCGTGTATCCCCCGAATCATCAGCGTTACAGCGCTTCTCTATGCACACGCCGCCGGGAGTGTCTATTATTAAGACGCTTTCAATCGCCTATTGATTTCAGCTGGAAACAATTTCTACTATACTTAATTTATGATTTAGCGACACTAACCGCTTTCATAGTCTTTGCCAATACGCTACTCCAGCCGGTTCAGACGGCATGAGATGCTGGGCGGCAAAGAGGGTTTGCGCTGAGCTTGCTCGCCTGTACGTGATGCGTAAACCCGCCGCAGCCAACAATGAATATCGTGGCTTATGGATCGGCTGATTAGTCATCGATCATCGCCGCGGCGGCCCGCTCCGTATCCAGCACAGCGGAGTGATCGGGTTTATTGGGGCGGTCGTTTGGTATCTTCCAAGCGACAAACAGGTTACCCAGCGAGAAGATCGCCGCAATGAAGAACACCCACTGCGGGCCCCAGGCCACCCACACCACGCCGCTAAGCTGCGCAGCCAAAATGGCAACAATGTGGTCCAGACTTGTCCCTGCGGACAAAGTTGACGTGATTTCTTCCTTATGAACAGCAATCGAGCGCAGATAGACCGATTTGACCATCGTCATGTTAAACGACAGTCTGTCCATTACAAACAGGGCATAAATGGCAAGTACCGGCCAGGTGCCGGAAATCACATTGCCGGTAATCCCCCAGACCACAAAGCCGTAAACAAGATAAATCCCGATAAACGTCAGCGCATCCAGATACATCATCTTCTTAACGCCGAAGCGGTCAATCCAGCGGCCAAGGAGGTTCATAAAGAAAATCGAGATAAAGCTGATTGTAATCATCAGCAGCGACATCGTATCCGCCTTTTTCCCCAGCAGCTCAATGATAACCCAAGACCCGAATACCAGCGCGATTTGCTTTTGCACGCCACTGATCATGGTCAACAGGTAATAATACTTATATTCTTTTCGGAACACGAACTTGCGGCGCTTTTTGTGCGGTGTTGACAGCGCAGGCACATTGGCCTTGACCAGAAACGCCGAGGCGATAATTGCAAACAGGTACGCGCCAGACCCGATGAGGAACAGCACGTTGATCGGCGTTTTAAACGAGAACCAGTGCAGCCGAAATCCCAGGAACACCAAGATACCCGCAGCAAAACCCATCATGGTTTTCACACTGGCATACTGCCCCACCCGGCGGCCGACCTTGTCCGGTTCGGCAATGTTCATGCCAATGGAATCGTTCAGCGGCATCGACAGGTGCATCCCCATTGAGTTGATGAACAGGAAAAACAACATGATGCCATAACTCGGCGCGAGGACCGCCAGCCCCATTAAACCCACAAACGAGCAAATCTGCGCCACAAGGCTGGAACGCGCGTCGCCCCAGCCCGATAGCCCGGCAATGACCAACGCGCATAAAAGCCCCGGCATCTCCCGGGGTATTTCGATAAACGCACGCTGGGTTGTGGTCACCTGAAAGGCTTCCTTAAAGTAGTTGGCGTACACCGAATCGCTGAGTCCGGCGCCAAACCCGGCTGCCCCTACCATGATAAAAAACAATAGCAGTTCCCGGCGGGGGAAATTTCGTTTCATCATCCGTCGTGTCCTCCAAAATGATACCGCAACATCATATCACCTGCAAAGGACAAACACAACGATATCATGTTCTTGTTTTTCGCTGCAAGCCGGGGCTGGATTACATCTCCTTGTTATAGCGAATGCTGTAATATACCACGCTGCCCAGCACAAACACATAGGCACCTGTACTGAGTAAAACAACGTAGATGTCCGCGCCCAGTAGCGCCAGCGCCAGGATGAGCGCACCGAAGACAAAAATCATCACGTCCAAGGCTTTGGCCTTAGCGCGGCGCATGACCGCCGTGTTTCGCTCGTCGTTTTGCTCGATTTGTATCATTTTAACCGTATCGGGATCGCGCTTTTCCTTGGCACGCCCGATCAGCTCTCCCCCGCCGTGTCCCAGCACGCCACAGCCAATGCCGATACATATATAAGGAAGCGCAAGCAGTGCACCCTGCTCTGGGATGCCACCACGCAGCAATACAATTCCCGTGCCAATCAGGATAACGCCGATCAAAATCAGACCATAGGATTTCAGGTTCTTGTTCATGCTTTCGTATCTCCCTCGTCAATAAAAATGTCCTCAATGCGCAACTTAAAATACCGCGCCAGCTTGAACGCCAATAGAATGGAAGGATTGTATCGTCCATTCTCCAGCGAGCTGATGGTTTGCCGCGATACTTCCAGCGCCAAGGCCAGCTCCTCCTGCCGGATTCCCCGCTCCTTACGGATCGCTTCCAGTCTGTTCTTCACGCCATTCCTCCCTTTCTCCAACGGAAAGCTTGCTTTACATCTTGTATTCTAACACAACTTCAGAATACGTCAAGCTTACTTTCCATTTTCCCGCAATAAAACGAACCGCGAACACCTAATTACCGGGCTTGCAGCGCAAGTGCGCACAAAAAAAGAACTGCCGCAATGGGCAGTTCTTTTACTGTTTGGTTGTTTAGCCGGTGATGATTACTCCATGACCTTGGCTACAACACCCGAACCAACGGTGCGGCCGCCTTCGCGGATAGCGAAGCGGAGGCCCTGCTCGATGGCGATGGGGGTGATGAGCTTGATTTCCATGTCGATGTGGTCACCAGGCATAACCATCTCAACGTCGCCGGGCAGTTTGATGTTGCCGGTCACGTCGGTGGTGCGGAAGTAGAACTGCGGACGATAGCCGTTGAAGAACGGAGTGTGGCGGCCGCCTTCGTCCTTGGTGAGGACGTAAACCTGACCCTCGAAATGGGTGTGTGGCTTGATGGAGCCGGGCTTGGCCAGAACTTGGCCGCGCTCGATTTCATCGCGCTGCACGCCGCGCAGCAGAGCGCCAACGTTGTCGCCGGCCTGTGCGGTGTCAAGGGTTTTACGGAACATTTCCAGACCCGTCAACACGGTGGAGCGGGCTTTGTCCATCAGACCGACGATTTCAACAGTCTCGCCGACTTTGGCTACGCCGCGTTCCACACGACCGGTGGCAACAGTGCCGCGGCCGGTGATGGTCATGGTGTCTTCGATGGGCATCAGGAAGGGCTGGTCAACCGAACGCTCAGGATCGGGAATGTAGCTGTCAACAGCTGCCATCAGCTCGAAAATGCATTTGGTTTCCGGCGCGTTTTTCACGTCGGTGCCGCCGCCAGCGAGGTATTCCATCGCCTTGAGGGCAGAACCCTTGATGAAGGGAATGTCATCGGCCGGGAAATCGTACTGGCCGAGCAGTTCGCGGATTTCCATTTCGACGAGCTCCAGGAGCTCTTCGTCGTCCATCATGTCAGTCTTGTTCATGAAGACTACGATGTAGGGAACGCCAACCTGACGGGCAAGCACGATGTGCTCGCGGGTCTGGGGCATGGGGCCGTCGGGCGCCGACACAACCAGGATTGCGCCGTCCATCTGCGCGGCACCGGTGATCATGTTCTTAACATAGTCAGCGTGACCGGGGCAGTCAACGTGTGCATAGTGGCGGTTTTCGGTTTCATACTCGACGTGGGCGGTGTTAATTGTGATGCCACGCGCCTTTTCTTCGGGGGCCTTGTCGATGTCTTCATATTTCATCGCTTTGGCTTCACCCAGTTGCGACAACGTCATGGTGATAGCGGCAGTCAAAGTGGTTTTGCCGTGGTCAACGTGTCCGATGGTGCCGATGTTTACGTGAGGCTTCGTGCGATCAAAATGTGCCTTGGCCATAGTGGATGTCCTCCTTTTATACGGTTCCTATTCTTTATTGGTGCCGGTACGGCTGCATGCGGTTGGAGCGGGTGATGGGAATCGAACCCACGTGACCAGCTTGGGAAGCTGGAGCTCTACCATTGAGCTACGCCCGCACGTCCGCACACCACGCCCAGACAGAGCCTATTTTAACTCCTTTCCCTGCCCTTGTCAACCCACAAATGCAACGGATTCCCTTGCTTTTCTTAGCATAGCACATACTGCTGTTTTCTGCATATCCAATGCTGCTTAGCTTCCGCCGTATCATAAAAAAACTGATTGATGGGATGTCCCCCTGCTCTCCCGTCTTCCAATATTGACAATGCTTCTCCCCTGGGCATACAATAGATGTATAAACACGCGCTGAAATCCCATAGACTTTACCGACGTTTCCCTTTTTCTACTACGCTTATAAAAGTGAGGGGCTTACTATGGGTATGAAGTTTCATAAACTTTATGTTACCGTTATCAATCCGCTGGGTATTCTGGTGGTCGCCGTCGTTGCCATATTGATGTTGCTCGTTGCGCTCAACGCCAGCGTATTCACCGAGGACGCCGCCATCCCCTACCTGTCCGGCCTGGAAGCGGGCGAGGTACTATGGACGTTGTTTGGTCTGGCCGGTGTCATCTTTCTGTTTACGCTGGCAACCGAGTTTTTACTTCTGTCGCGTAAGCGCACCGGCATTCTTATGCTGTCGCTGTCGCTTATGCTGGGAATCGCGTCCAATGTTTTCAGCCTGATCCGCTATCAGGAGCAAACGCCCTGGTATTCTCTGGTACTCTCCATCCTCATCAGCACACTGATCCTGACCTACTACTGGCGGCGCTATAAAACCTTCAACTAATATACTCGTAAAAAAAAACGCGCTCTGGCAACTGCCATAGCGCGTTTTGGATAGGAACATTAATACGATTATGGCTTGATCTTGGCAACCGTTTCTCCCTCGACCAGAGAACAGGGAACCAACACGATTTCCGGAATGGCGGTCTTGGGATTTTCCACCAGTCCGACCAGCCTGCGTGCCGCTTCTGCGCCCAGACTTCCGGTATCCTGCCGTATTGTGGTCAGCCGCGGTTTCATATATTGCATGATCGGAATGCCGTCATACCCTGCGATGGAAATATCGTTTGGCACCTGCAGCCCATGGCCCAAAATGGCCTCATAGGCACCGAAGGTGGCAAAGTCATCCGCCATCAAAATGCAAGTGGGGCGGCTGGGCAGGCTTAACAGCTGCTCCACCGCCTGACGAGCCGAGGTCGGGTCACTGTACTCACATTGAATCACATACTCGTCCGGCGTGGAGATTCCCAGTTCCCCCAGCGCCCGGTAAAACGAGCCAAGGCGCGTATCGGTCACAGCGCTGTGCTGGCCGTGGATGTTGGCAATCCGGCGGTGGCCCTGCGCATACACATACTGCACCAGCTGCCGCATACCGTTGACATTGTCGGACTGGATGCAGGTACGGTTTGAAAACATATGGTCAATGGTCACAACATGCAAACTGCTGTTGATCAGCTGCGAAATCTCCGGCTGCAAAAAATCAATACAGGCGATGCAAACGCCATCCACTTCGCGGTACTGGCAGTGCTCCAGATAGGTCATCTGGTTTTCTCCGATGTTGTGGCTGATGAAGGTCACATCGTACCCGTGACGCTCGGCTTCCTTCTTAAAGCTTTCTAATACATAGGAAAAATAAGGGTGAGTCAGCCCCGATTGCTGATCGTCCGAAAACAGGACGCCTAAATTATAGGTACGTTTGGTTTTCAGGGCACGGGCGTGGAGGTTTGGGTAATAGCCGGTTTTCTTGGCCTCCTGAATTACCCGCTCGCGCGTCGCTTCGCTGATATCCGTATAACCGTTCAGCGCTTTGGATACAGTCGAAATGGATAATCCGCAACGCTTGGATAATTCCCTGATTGTTATCGCCATACCGGTATTCCTGCCTATCTTATCGTAACTTTTTTGTTTTCAATACATCGTTTTCGCTAGTAGCGTATCGCGTAAGCGCCATTTAGTCAAGCAGTTTCTCGGCTGCCAGTGCACATTTACCTTGATACATAGTGAGCATTGGCACGGTACGCTACTATGCTTTATATAGGAAACGAATACGATTTCGGCTTGCCTGAACCCCCTTGATCGCTTTGATCTGCTGGCTTTGGTCCATCTAAACTCCGCGCGATGAACCAGAAGTAGGAGTGCTGCACCGACAGACAAGCTCCTTCCAATTCTCTTGGTTTTGACGAATGCCTTTGCTGCAGCTTCCTCAAAAAACACTGCAAACCCAGCAACTACGCCGTTCGCTGGACATGTGCTTCCAACTCTTCTGTACGAAAACGATTGATTTGTTACCAGTAAAGGATTTTTCATCATTTTTTTACGTAGATTTCCATAATTTTCTCATCAAACTCCTGTTTTGACGCGACAAAGACCGCAGAAAACCCTTTTATCGCATGGTTTTGCTCGATTTCCTATGGCTGGCCTACAGGTAGTCGGCACAGCAGATTGTGCCCGCACACATTGTATGCTTCGCACATAGTATCGCATTTCTTTTTATCCATTTTGCATAGTTACCATATTTTCTGCATTAGAACCCGTGTTGACAAAAAGCAACAAAAATATTATAGTAAGTTTAGCTAATTAGTCGGATGTTCGTCTATGTTGAGTCCGAACTGCCGCAAATGTATGGAACTTGATGCCTGACGGCCCTGAACCGGAACGATAAGTAACGGATCGGGTCCGAAACATCCCCATCTTTCGGCCGAAAAGCTTTTCATAGCGCGTAGCAAACGGCTACCTAGAAAAATATTGGAGGGAAAATTATGAAAAAGGTACTCGCGATTCTCTTGGGAGTCACCCTGCTGATCGGCCTGGTTGGTACCGCCGCGGCAGAAAAAACCGTCATCAATCTGTGGACATTCACGGACGAAGTCCCCAAAATGATTGATAAGTTCATGGAACTGCATCCTGATTTCGCAGAAATGTATGAAGTCGTCCCCACCATCGTCGCCACGACGAACGGTGAATATCAGCCCGCGCTTGACGCTGCGCTGGTTGGCGGCGGCGATGACGCCCCCGACATGTACACCGCAGAATCCGCTTTCGTTCTGAAATATACCCAGGGCGATGCATATGCGTTTGCGGCCCCGTACAAAGATCTGGGTATTGATGTAGACGCCGAACTGGCGGCTGCTGACATTGCAAAATATACCGTGGAAATCGGCACCAACCCCAGCGGCGATCTCGTCGGCCTTGGCTATCAGGCCACCGGCGCCGGCATGATCTATCGCCGTGACATCGCAATCGACGTTTGGGGCACCGACGATCCCGCCGTCATCGCCGAAAAAGTCGGCCCCGGCTGGGACAAGTTTATGGCAGCTGCTGCTGAGCTGAAAGCGAAAGGCTATGCCATCGTTTCCGGCACCGGCGACATTGGCCAGGTTATCCGCACCGGCGGCGAACAGCCCTGGATCGTGGATGGCAAACTGGTCATCGATCCCTATCGTGAAGCCTATATCGACTATGCCAAAGAGCTTTACGACAATGGTTACATCAACGACACCACCGCCTGGAGCGATGCATGGTTTGCCGATATGGCCGGCCTGGGCGAAATGCCTGTGTTCGCGTTCTTCGGTCCTGCCTGGCTGATTAACTACGTTATGGCCGGCAACTCCGGCGACACCAACGGTAAATGGGCCGTAACCACCCCGCCGGTCGGCTTCTTCTGGGGCGGCACCTGGCTGATGGCCAACAAAGACTCCGACGTGAAAGAAGCTGTCGGTCAGATCATCGAGTGGATCACCCTCGATTCTTCCGAAACCGGCCTGCAGTACTACTGGGCCAACGGCACCATGGTTGAAGGCGAAGTCGGCACCAAGGACACCGTTGCTTCCGGCACCGTTATGGCTGAATCCGATGGCACTGTTGCGTTCCTCGGCGGCCAGAACATGTTTGATGTATTCGTACCGGCCAACGCATTCGCCTCCGGCGCATCGCTGACCCAGTATGATGAAACCATCTACACGCTCTTCAACGATCAGGTCAGCCAGTACAAACTGGGTGAAAAGACCCGCGAAGAAGCTTTGGAAGACTTCAAGATGAACGTTCAGGATACACTGGATGTTATCGTCGACTAATCCCAACACCCTATGAACCGGCAGGGGTAGCGGATGGCAATCGCTATCCGCCCCCTGCCTTTATTTTAGCGAGGTTGAATGTGAGATGAAATTAAGCCGCCGACGGAGCATCAGCTACGCACGATACGGATACTACTTCAGTATCCCCTTTGTGGTCGTATTCCTGATTTTCTCGCTGTACCCCACCATTTATACCGCATTGCTCGGGTTTACCAACTCCAAAGGTATCGGCAATGTCAACTGGCAGTTATTGTCCGATCCTTTCCGGAATTTCAATATTATTCTCAATAACCGTTTGTTTAAGACTTCCGTTGTCAATACGTTCCATATCTGGATCGTAAACTTCGTTCCGCAAATTCTGCTTGCCCTGCTGCTGACGGCATGGTTTACTTCACCGTCGATCAAGCTGCGCGGCCAGGGAGCATTTAAGGTGATGTTCTACCTGCCTAATATCATTACGGCAGCGTCCATCGCTATTTTGTTTTATGCATTGTTCGGCTATCCAACCGGGCCCGTCAACTATATATTGCAGAAGTTGGGGCTTGTGGAGTCGGCCGTGCCGTTTGAAAACTTAACCTCCGCTGCAAGGAACATCGTCGCCTTCATCCAGTTCTGGATGTGGTACGGCTATACGATGATCATCCTCATCTCCGGCGTGCTGGGCATTAACCCGCAGATTTTTGAAGCCGCGGAGATTGACGGCGCTTCCAACTTTAAAACCTTCATCCACATTACATTGCCAAACCTCAGGACCATCCTTTTGTACGTTGTGATTACCAGTATGATCGGCGGCCTGAACATGTTTGACATTCCCAAAGTTATGTACAACGGCAATCCGGACTCTGCCACAACAACCGTCAGCGTGTTCATTTTCAACCAGGCGTTTGCCGGCAGTTACCTGTATGCCCGCGCATCGGCCGCCAGTATGCTGGTCTTCCTGATTATCGTTGTGCTGTCTGCCGGAACATTCTTCCTGATGCGCGACAAGGACGCGCAGAAAACACGCAAAGCGGAGCAGGCCATGCGTAAAGCCAGCCGGAAGCTTAGCAAAACGACAGGAGGTGCCGCTGTATGAAAAGCAAACTAAGCACAGGGCAACTCATCTTCCGCATCATCGCCTATACTGCCTGTATTCTGCTTGCGTTGTTGAGCGTTTTCCCGTTTATAATTATGCTCGTCAACGCCACACGGTCCACCCCTCAAATCCAGGGTGCGACGCTGTCGCTGATCCCGTCCACCCACTTGCTGGACAACTGGAAGATCCTCGACGGCAAGTCGTTTAACGCGATTGTCGGCTTTAAAAACTCCTTTATCATCTCATCAGCCAGTACAATATTCACGCTATACTTCTCCTCTCTCACGGCGCACGGACTGGTGTCGTATAACTGGAAACTGCGTAAGCCCTTCTTCACGTTCATTATGGCCGTGATGATGATTCCGGCGCAGATCACCGGTATCGGGTTCTTCCAGTTCATGTACAAACTGGGGATGACCAACAACTTCCTGCCGCTGATCCTCCCGGCAATTGCAGCACCGGCCGCTGTGTTCTTCATGCGACAATTCATGCTGGCATCCCTGCCACTTGATCTGCTGGAAGCCGCACGTATCGACGGCGCACACGAGTTCTACACCTTCAACCGTATCGTATTGCCGCTGATGAAGCCCGCACTGGCCACCCAGGGCATTTTCGCGTTCGTCACCAGCTGGAACGCTTTGTTCATGCCCATGGTTCTGCTGACGGCTTCGAAAAACTATACGATGCCGCTGATGGTGCAGCTGCTGCGCGGCGACATCTATAAAACCGAGTACGGCGCTGTGTACCTGGCCCTGACGATGACGGTACTGCCACTGTTTGTGGTGTACTTTGCCTTGTCCAAGTACATTATTGCAGGCGTTGCACTGGGCGGCGTGAAAGGCTAACGCCTTCGAAACAGTATGCTACTTTCCTCTCGAGATTCAAAAAAAGCTGTCCGGTAGCGGACAGCTTTTTCCTTGTGTTTATCAGGCTTTACCTGTGAAATACAGTTTTTCCGGGATACACGGCCGCCTTGCCCAGTTCTTCCTCAATTTGCAGCAGGCGGTTGTACTTGGCAACGCGTTCCCCGCGGCTAGGGGCACCGGTCTTAATCTGCCCGGCGTTTAGGGCAACGGCCAGGTCGGCGATGGTTGTATCGCTGGTTTCACCGGAGCGGTGCGAGATTACACTGGTGAATTTCGCCTGCTGGGCCATGCGTACGGCGGCAATGGTTTCCGACAGCGAACCAATCTGGTTCAGCTTGATCAGAATGGAGTTGGCACTGCCGTTTTCAATGCCCTTTTGCAATCTCTGCGTGTTGGTCACAAACAGGTCATCACCAACCAGCTGCACCTTATGGCCGATCTTTTTATTCAGCCGCTGCCAGCCGTCCCAGTCTTCCTCGTCCAGCGGGTCTTCCAGGGAAGCAATCGGATAGCGGGATACCAGGTCATCCCAGTAGGCGATCATCTCGTCCACTGTGTAGCTCTGCTTGTGCTTGGGCAGGAAATATCCTGTTTCGGCCTTCCACTCGCTGGCCGCGGCATCAATCGCCAGCATGAAGTCATCATACGGCTTATAACCGGCTTCTTCTACCGCACGCAGTAGATATTGAATGGCTTCTTCCGCGCTTTTCAGGTTCGGGGCAAAGCCGCCCTCATCGCCCACGGCGGTATTGTGGCCATCCTGTTTCAAAATCTTCGCCAGCATATGAAACACTTCCGTGCTCTGGCGCAGCCCTTCGGTAAACGAGGGCGCACCCACCGGCATAATCATGAACTCCTGCACGTCGATGTTATTGGCTGCGTGCACGCCGCCGTTGAGCACGTTCATCATCGGCACAGGCAATGTGTGTGCGTCTTCCCCGCCGATGAAGCGGTACAGCGGTACGCCCTGCTCTGCCGCAGCGGCCTTCGCTGCCGCCAGCGATACCGCCAGAATTGCATTGGCACCGAACTTGGATTTATCCTTAGTGCCGTCGGCGGCAATCATGGCATCGTCAATTTCCTTGGTTTTGGATGCGTCCGCCCCATGCAGCAGTTTGCTGATCTCAGTATTGATATGCCCGACCGCTTTTAGAACACCTTTGCCGCCATAGCGATTTTTATCATTATCGCGCAGCTCCAGCGCTTCAAAGATCCCGGTCGATGCACCACTGGGCACCGCAGCTACGCCGATCGCGCCGCTTTGCAGCGTCACATCCGCTTCTACTGTCGGGTTGCCACGGGAATCGAGAATCTCGCGTCCATGAATTTTTTCAATAGCATATGTCATCATTAAGCCCTCCGCTTATTCGGTCCATACTGGTTCAACCGTTGAATAACAGTCATACAGATACTATACCATGCAGGCGGGAACTTAAACCTGTTTTAGCGGTTCTGCTTCACCACAGCGCCGTGTGTACGCGCTCTGCGCAAAACTTTTATCAGTTCCGCAGGCTTGGGCGCTTTGCCGTACATCAGCACGCCCATACGGTAGATGGTCGCCGATAGCACCCCGGTGGCAATGGTGGTTGCAACCAGCAGCAGTACCGAGATCACAATCTCGTACCACGCAGGTGTGGACATCGCAATCCGTGCAAACATCGCCATCGGCGCGGTAAAGGGGATAAACGAGCACACCTTAAGCAGGGTGCTGTCCGCATTGCCAGACGACATGGCCGTGACCACAATGACGAACCCGACGATAAAGATCAGCAGTATCGGCATGATGGACGTCGATACATCCTCCACGCGGGAGACCAGCGATCCAATCGCCCCGAACATGAACGCATACAGGGAAAAGCCCAGCAGGAAGAATAGCAGCACATACCCGACAATGGGCAGCGGCATGTTGAAGATGGACGCTACGATGGCATTGCCCGCCCATACGTTGGCATTCAGGTGGTAGAACAGGACAGCAGAGCCGAAAATGACACCCATCTGTACCAGGCCGGATACCGCTGCTGCGATAATCTTACCAAACAGCAGGCTGTTAGGCCGGGTGGAGGTAATCAGCAGTTCCATGGTGCGCGAACCTTTTTCCGTGGCGATGGATGTTGCCACGATTTGCCCGTACAGCATGATGGCCATGTATAGCGCCAGCAACAGGATGTATGTGTAGAAAAACGTTTCATTCTGGCTGACACCCAGATTGTCCACATTCACATTGACCAGCGGGTTTAGGATGCTGTCGGCCTCCGCCTCCGATACATTCAAGGCGGACAGTGCATCATACCGCGCCGCCGCGACCATGGCCTGATAGATATTGGACGCGGTGTCATCTCCCAGCGCCAGGTTGCGGGCAATATAGGTTACCGTTTGCGCGTCCTGCAGGATGACTGCGCCATCGTACTGGCCGCTTTGTACCTGTTTTCGCAACTCCTGTTCATCGTCACTTACGATAAACAGAGACCGTCCCACCATCACAGACATAAAATGATTCAAGGCATTGTCACTTAGCACGCCAGACTGGTTCAGCACCGCTAGTGCATTCTTAGTATCGCCCTGCTCAATGACCGCCTGCTGCATACCACTGTTTTGCGAGTCGGACGGAACGCCTTGCTCAATGACCGCCTGTTGCATGCCACTGTCCTGCTTTGACAGCATCGCTTTAATATTGGGGAAGCTTAACACAACCATCAACACGACGACAAACAAAAGCGTCATCGCCAGGTAGATTTTAGACTTAAAGTAGCCGCCCAGTTCAAACCGGAGTACAGACCGGAAATTAC
The DNA here is from genome assembly GCA_963678055.1 of Candidatus Limiplasma sp. Taxonomy (GTDB): domain Bacteria; phylum Bacillota; class Clostridia; order Christensenellales; family Aristaeellaceae; genus CAXXOK01. Next base: position 709,129 of record OY782679.1, on the reverse strand, counting down.
GCATCACTCGTCGCCCCCTTATATCGCATTGCTCGTGTATTCCACGAAAATATCTTCCAGCGTTGGTTCAAACACGCGGTACCCTTCCAAGGTCACGCCGCTATCGCTCAAGCCAGACAAAATAGAAAGTGTATCCTTCACATCCGGCACATACAGGTGCGTTTCCTGCCGGAGCTGCTCTGTGCGCAGCCCCTTAGCCGTCAGGTAGTTTGCCGCGTTTTCCTGCTCGCTCTGGGGAATATCCAGCACCAAGTGGCGGCGGTCATAGCTGCGTTTATGGGTATCGATATCGGTATTGAGCACAATGTTCCCCTGGTTGAGGATTGCAATGTCCTTACAAAACTCTTCCACATAGCTCATCTGGTGGCTGGAGAACAGCACGATTTTCCCCGCTTCAATGCTCTGGCGCACAATGTCCTTGAGCAATTTGGCATTCACCGGGTCCAGCCCGGAAAACGGTTCATCCAGAATCAGGATTTCCGGGTCGTTGAGCATGGCAACGGCCAGCTGAATCTTCTGCTGGTTGCCCTTGGACAGTGAATCCACCTTCTTATTGGCGTAGCTGCCTAGTTCCATCCGATCAAGCCAGGTGTGCACGCTTTTCTTGGCATCAGCAAGGCTCAGCCCCCTCAGGTTAGCCAGATACACCAACTGATCGACGATCAGGCGTTTGGGGTACAGCCCTCGCTCCTCCGGCAGATACCCAATACGGGTTTCACCCTGCCTGAATGTTTTGCCGTCTAGCAGCACCTCACCGCCATCGGCCGCAAACACATCCATCACAATACGGATGGTGGTGGTTTTCCCTGCGCCATTGCGTCCAAGCAGCCCAAGCGAATGTCCGCTTTCTACAGCGAAGTTCACCCCTTTGAGCACCTGGTGATCCCCGAAGCTTTTATACAGCTGTTTCACTTCCAGTCTCATGCCCTGCCTCCTTATCCATTTACGGCCCGCCTATGTATGCGTGCCGATTATCAGTGAATCAATCCTACAATAGAGTACGCAGTTGCATTGCAATCGTCAAGCCCAAACGCCTGTACCATACAGCCTGCGGCCTCAATCATACAAAAATCCCGCCTGTGCGGTGCACAAGCGGGATATAAGCAGCCACTACTCCTGCGAGGCGGTTTCCGGCGTTTCGGTTTCTTGCGCCTCGATTTCTTGTACTTCCATCTTCTCCCGCTTAGCATCTTTATCGCTTCGATGTCCGCGGAAACTATCGACGATGGAAATAGCCGCACCAACAAGCAGGAACAGATAGTAGGCAAAGAACCGCCACACCAGCAGTGCAAGCCCGACGGTGCCCTTGGTAAACGCCCCGACGAAAAAGAGCAGAAATCCGCCCTCCTGCGCGCCGCTTGCACCCGGCAGCGGGGTATAGCTCGCGCTGAGGTACAGCAGGAACGAAAGTGTAAGCAGTTCGTACCAGTGGGTGCCGCCAAGGCCAAACGCGCGGTATACGCTCAGCGGAATGCTCATCAGCGATAGCAGGCTGAGTGCGGCAAACAGCAGCTGCCCGACGATGCGCCTTGGATACTTCATCAGCCGCAGGATGGACATATGGTACATATCCATGCCGGCTTCAATGCGTACAATGCGGTCTTCCGGCCGCTTGATGATGTGCAGTTTTGAACCGACCCGCACAAAAAACAAAATGATTGCCTGTACCAGCGGTCTGTGCAGGGCCACCAGCAGGATCAGCGGGATGGACAGGAAGTTGATCCCGTACCCGATGTAGATGAACCATTTCGCACCGGCTGTCAGCTGGGTGTTGACGTAGGCAGTATTGCAAACCCAGAGCACGGTCGACATGATAACCACCATAATCTGCAATGCCAGAAACTTGATGGACAGCGCAGAGGTAGCAATCGGCACGGGAATTTTCCGCTTGCTCATGTAGTACACCTGCATGGGTTGACCGCCGCTGGAACCGGGCGTGATATTGGCGTAGTAGAACCCAAGCAAGGTAATATAGGTCGCAGAGCCTAGCGAGATGGGATATTTCTGCTTGCGCAGAAAGAAATGCAGGCCCAGCATATCAAAAAACATATACCCGAACCAACCCAGGAATGCACAAAACAGCCACTGAATTTTCATAGTGAACAGCGCTTGCCAGGCATCGGTCAGATCGCTGTTTGAAAACGCAATGAACACAATCAATCCCAGCGTCGCCGCAATGAACAGCAAGCTGAAAATTTTACGCTTCATGCATAGTTCCTTTCTGCATGGATTTGATCAGGGCCTGGTACCGCGCTTCAGCCGCTATCATCAGCTCGCTCCACGGCACGGGTATCGTTTTGCGGGCTTCCTCGCCAACGGCTTTGGCAGTAGGCAGCGCCTCGGCAATGGTCTTTGCAATGGCCTCCGGGCTTAAGGTGCACAGGTAGCCGTTCTGCCCGTGGGTTACGCCTTCGGCCGAGCAGCTGTCCTGAATCAATACAGAGGGCGTACCCATAACGGCCGCTTCCCGTACAACCATCGGCGCATTATCGTACACCGAAGGAAAGACCAGCAGGTCGGCGCGCTCATACAGCGCCATGAGCAAAGGTCGGTCGTTCAAAAATCCCGTAAACAGCACACTGTCTGCAATGTCCAGCTTCTGTGCCAGCGCATGCAGCTTGCTTGCATCAGGGCCGTCGCCCACCATAATCAGGTAAAACTTTTGCCCCTGGGCCTTTAACATAGCGCAGGCGCGAAGCACGGCATCGGGATTCTTTTTCAGGTTCTGCTGCCCCGCAAATATAAACACGGGAACATTGTCCGGAATCGGAAACCGGTCGAACGCCGCCTCTCGCTGCTGCTGGGTCAGCTGGAACGGATTGGTGCCGTTTGGCATGACCACAATCTCGCCCGTGTACCCGTAGGACTTGAGCACATCTCCCGTAGACCGGTTAACGGCCCATACCTCATCACAGCTATTATAGAAACGCACAATGTAGCGGACCGCAGCTTTGGCCAGCAGTTTGGAGTGCGTCACTTTCAGAAAATCATCGTAATATTTAGAATGGAACGTGGCCACCAGCGGCAGCTGTCTGCGCCTGGCCAGGCGACGTGCCTCATGCGCGCCAAAAAAAGGGCTGTGAACGTGCAGCAAGTCAAATGGAAGCTCTTGTACCTGACGGCGAAAATGACCCGACAGGCGCGGTATGCCAACATGGTACGCTTCGCCCGGTACCGGAACGCCCCCGTACAATAAGGTTTCACAGTCTTCCGGCGCGCTATACTTCCGGTTTTGTGGCGCAATATACAAGGTGCGGTGCCCACGCGCCGCCAAATGTTTACAGTAGCTGAGTGCGACGCGCCCAACGCCGTCCAGCGATGGCGGATACGACTCGCAGAACTGTCCTATCAGCACAGCGTTGGTGCCTCCGTTTCCGGGTCTTCGACTACGAATCAACCCGCGATAATGTTGACAGTATATCATAGCAATGGGGCTTTGGGTACCCGCTGGCAGCGCTACTAAGCAAATTCTAATCTGTTGAGCGTCTTTTCGCAGGAAGGCAACCCCTGGCTATCAAGTACAATATACTGAAAAAGCTGGGGGCTGTCAAACCACTTGACGCAGGCCGAAATCCCCCAGTATAATACAGGCAGTAACTCATTCCCAGCGCTTCCGGTATTCGGAGAACAAGTATGTATAACATTCATTCCCACGTACAGGATATACGAGGCGAAACCTTCACCACGCGCCCGTTTGATACGCTGGACAGCCTGGTGTTGACCCAGCTGTCTTACATGCCCATGGAAGGCCTGGCCGAGGCCAGTAACAACCCAACGGTGCGCACGCTTGGCAAGCTCTATTTATCGGAGATCAACAAGCATCCGCTTTCGACCTCTTATCAGCGCAACTGCAACGCGCTTGCGCTGCTGTGTGCTACCTCCAAGCGGTATGGCGATCTGCCGATTCAAAACTTCGTCAACCACATAGATCCCGATCAGGAGACCCAGTTTTGCGCCTGTACATTTCTGTTCCCAGGCGGCGAGCGCTACATCGCCTTTCGCGGTACCGATGTAAGCATCGCCGGCTGGAAAGAAGACTTTAATATGTCGTTTATGACTGTACCGGCCCAGCAGCAGGCCGCAAGGTATGTGGAAGAAACCGCCGACGCATGCAGCGAGCCCATATATCTGGGCGGGCATTCCAAAGGCGGCAACCTGGCGCTATACGCCGCCTGCCATGTGTCCCCGGATGTTCAGCTCCGCTTAGCGCAGGTGTTTAGCTTTGACGGCCCGGGCCTGGATAAGCAGTCGCTGGATAGCCCCGCCTATCAGGCCGTGTGTGAACGAATCCAAAGCTGGATTCCGCAAAGCTCGGTCGTAGGAATGCTGCTTTGCTACCACCCGGATTACAAGGTGGTGCGGTCCAAAGCCATCGGGCTGATGCAGCACGATGTATTTACCTGGCAAATTGAAAATGGACGCTTTAAGGAGCTGGATGAGCTTACCTTTTCCACGCGCGTATCCAACGAAGCGTTTAACCACTGGCTGGATCAGCAAACCGATGAAGAACGCCGCTTTTTGGTTGACGTCATATTCAAAATTATCTCCGGCATCGGGGTAGCGGATGTCAGTCCCCTGCTAGAGGATTTTAAAGGCCAAACCCAAAAACTGTTCTCGGCGTTTCATCATCTGGACTTTGAAACGCGCACCAAGGCCGTACGCCTGCTTGCTGGCTTATTGTCCACCGAGGCCGGGTTTGCCGTCAAGCAGCTGCTGGCCAATGTGTTCCGCACGCAAGAAAGCTGACCCGCCGTTCCCCCACTGGAAAGGATTTTACATGCAGTTTTATATGCTGGAAGGCACATTTCGTAAGCCCCTTGCACAAACCCCCGCGATGCAGCAGGCAATTGACGCTCACCTTGCCTACCTAAACGGCGGGTTGCAGGATGGCAGCATTCTGCTGTCCGGCCCCAGGTCGGATGGCAAAGGTGGCGGTGTGATCGTCATTAAAAGCGACGATATCGAGGCCTTTTGCCAAAACGACCCGCTGGTGCAGGCCGGCATTCAGGACTATCACATCACGGAGTTTTCCCTCTTAGACTGTCAGGACTCCATCCGATCCTGGTTTGCATAAGAACTTGCTTCTATCTAAAATGCATTAAACAAACTGCTGTAAAAATGCCTCTACATTCCGCCGACCGATCGCTTCCTTCTCCGCCGGGGTTAAAGGCAGGGCATCAAAACGCTGCCGCTCGATAACAGGGTCCCACATGGGAAAATCGGTAGCAAACAGCACGCGGTCGGTGCGATAGCGGCGCAGCAGCGCCGCGCCTTCCTCCGGCGTGAATTGATACAGGCTTGATGAGGTATCCACCCATATATTGTCCAGGTCGGCTAGTTCCCGCCAGGCCTCGTCCCACATCTGCCAGCCGCCAAAGTGTGCCGCGATCACCTTAACATCCGGCACAGCCAGCAAGGTTTTACGCAGCTGTTTTGGTGCGCTAAAGGCATAGCGCGGGTCGCCCATGTGCAGCATGGCGGGCATGTTTTCCTCCGCCAGTACACGCAGCACCGCCTGCACCCCTGTGCCGTCCAGCGCGATCTTCTGCATATCGGCGTGCATTTTTACACCTTGCAGCCCACCGGCACGGATACGGCGGATTTCCCCGCGGATATCCGGGCAATCAGGATGAATCGCGCCAAAGCCGATCAGCGTATCCGGCCGCTGCGCCACCATGCGCATGAGATAGTTATTTATGCTTTCCACGCGCCCCGGCGTGATTGCCACACCAAGGACGATGTGCTTTTCAATACCGGCCAGTTTCCCCCGCGCTTCCAGGCTGTCCATCTTACCATCGCATTGCATGGTAAGCTCGTAAAACTCGGCCGTCGCATTGGACGCTTTTATGGCAATTTCATCAGGATAAATATGGGCGTGGGCATCAATATACAACAAGGCAGGCAGCTCTCCGTTTCATTACAATATCGTTTCTTATAGTGCATCCGGAGAAGAAAAATGTCAACCGTCCGGGAACAAACACAGGACAAGGATCGTTGAATGAACAGACCGGAATGGAAAGGGCAAAGGAGGTGCGCTGTTTGTCGGAACGAAAGCTTGAAAAAGCAAAAAGCGGAAACGCGGATGCGTTTATCGCGCTGTGCGCACCCTTTGAAGGTATGGTCTACCGCCACTGCCTGCACATGCTCAAAACGCCTGCCGATGCCCAAGATGCCGCACAGGAAACCATGCTGCGTGCGTTTCGGTCCTTTGCCGGATTTCAGCAGCGCAGCGAGCTGGGAACCTGGTTGTACCGCATAGCCCACAATGTGTGTTTGGATATGATCAAGCGCGCACACAAGCGCTACGAAAGCACTTCGCTGGATGGTATGAAGGAAAACGGCTACAATCCCGCTTCCCACACCGCCACTCCCGAGGATGCGTACGTGCAAACCAGCGAGCAGGCATTGCTGCAGGACGCCCTGCATACCCTACCCGACCGGGAACAGGCGCTGCTGTCCCTGCGCTTTGGCGACGGGATGAGCTACCTGCAAATTGCCAAGGCCATGCACATGCCGCTGGGCACCGTAAAAAGCGCGCTCAGCCGCGCCAGAGACAATTTACGCACCGCTTTGGAAACAATACAAGCATGAGATGGAACAAACCGATAACCCGCTCGTCTAACATGAATGAAGGGAGGCCAACCGCATGAAACAAAAACCGTCAGGCGATTCGCTTGACCGCGCGTTGACCACCCTGTATCAAGCGGACGTACCGGAGGCGTTTAAAACCTCCTGGCGCGACGCCGTTACACGAGAGGAGACGAAACACATGAAACCTGCTCCTGCCTTTGCCCGCTTCAAGCGCGCCGCATTGCCTGTAGCAGCGGCACTGGTCCTCATCATCGGCACAGTCGTCACCGGCATCATTGACCCCAAAGCGCAGATTGAAGCGCCGGATCCAGTGATGAATCAATCGGAAGTCTATGCCATGAAGACCGCCGATATGGCCGATGGCATCAACTATGATACCCCAGCCGAACCGGCTGCCGCATACGCGCTAACGCAAACTGCGCGCAGTTATGCCGATGTGGAGGAAGAAGCCGCCGGCATGGGCGTGGACTCGATGGCAGAAGACGGGATGGACACGCGCAAAATAGTACGTACCGTATCCCTGACCCTCGCATCCACCGCGTTTGACCCGGACTACAGTGCCATCCTGGCGCTGGCAGAAAGTAACGGTGGGTATGCAAGCTCCGTCGGTATGTACGAACAACCCGCCGGGCGCCGGGCCGCATCGTTTGAACTGAAGATTCCCGCCCCGAAGCTGGATAGCTTTGTCAGCAGCCTTACCGGCATTGGCCGCGTAACCGACCGCTACGAAAGCACCATCGACATGACCACCCAGTATACCGATACCCAGCTTCGCTTGCAGACCCAGCAGGACAAATTGACCCGCCTGCAGGAACTGCTGCTGAAAGCCGAGTCGGTGGAAGACCTGCTCGCCATTGAAACCGAAATCGCCAACACCCAGTACGAGCTGGACTTGCTGCAATCCTCCCTCTTGCACATCGACCGTCAGGTGGACTATGCAACCGTGAGCGTGTATTTGCAGGAACAGACTGCGGGTGAAACCGCCGCGTCGGAAGACCTGACCATCGGTCAGCGTCTGCTCAGCGGGCTGAAGGCATCGCTTGCATGGCTGGGCGGATTCTTTGAAAACATGCTGGTATTCCTGATCGCCGCCGCGCCGGTGCTCATTCCCCTCATCCTTGGGTATACAATCTACCGTGTGGTGCTAAGGCACCGCCAAAAAAACAAACAGCCTTAAGGAGGCATTATCATGAAAAAACTATTGAGTATTCTCGTCGTTCTCGCCCTTGTACTGGTGTCCGTTTCCGCCATGGCTGAAGGCAGCACCGTAACCGCCATCGGCACCGGAACTGTATCGCTGGTTCCCGATATGGCAAACTTCACCGTCGGCATTACCACGCAGGACGCACTGATTACCGCCGCTCTGGCAGCCAATGCCGAGGCCATGCAGGCCATTATCGACTCCCTGACAGCGCTGGGCGTTGCCAGAGAGGACATTCAATCCAAGAATTATTCCGTGTACCCTGTAAGCGACTACCAAAGCGACACCCCCAAGGTGACAGGCTACGAAGTCAGCAATACGGTGACCGTTATCGCGCGCGATCTGTCCATACTGCCCTCGCTGCTGGATAGCGCGGTAGAAGCCGGTGCCAATAACGTATACAACCTGACCTTTGAAAGCTCCGATCGCAGCACTGCGTATGAACAGGCCTTGAAGGCTGCCGCGCAGGATGCCCTTCGCAAAGCCGCCCTCATGGCGCAGGCGATCGGCTGGGAAGCCGGAAATCCCCTGTCCATCACAGAAAACAGCAATTACAATACCTACTACGGCGAAATCAAGGCTTATTCACTGGATTCCTCCTTTGCGACCCCCATTGAAAACGGCATGATTACCGTAACGGCGGAAGTCACGGCCGAGGTTGCCTTGAAATAACATCTACTGCTAAGACACTATCCAATCGCCCGTTTCCGGCTACATGCCGGGACGGGCGATTATTGATTTCACAGGACTTGAGTGCTACAATATTGGCATGGACGAACGCTTGATTTCCGCCGCCGAGGAGACCCTGCGGCGCGCGGACTTGCTACCCAATGGAGCAGCGGTGCTCGTCGCCTTAAGTGGCGGCGCGGATTCCGTTGCCCTTTTGTTTACCCTGGTGGAACTGGGAAAGAAATACGGCCTAAGCGTAAACGCCGCGCATGTGGAACACGGCCTGCGGGGCGAGGCCGGACTGGCAGACGCTGCCTTTTGCGCGGCGCTATGCAAGCGCCTGTCCGTACCGCTCGTCATCGACCATGCGAATCTGTCCGGCACTATGGACAGCCCCGGCGCGGAGGCCGCCGCACGAGATGCGCGCTATGCCTTACTGCTGGCCCGCGCCAAGGAGCAAAAGGCGGATGCCATGCTGTTGGCCCACCACCAGGACGATCAGGCCGAAACCGTGCTGCAACATCTGCTGCGCGGCAGCGGCGCAAGGGGTCTGCGCGGCATGGAGGCAGTCTCCCAGCGTAGCGGCGTGCTTATCATCCGTCCGTTTTTATCCTTGCCCAAACAGGTTTTGGTGGATGCATTATCCGGCGAAGCCTACCGTAGCGATGAAACCAACAGTATTCCCGTGTGCCAGCGCAACCGCCTGCGGCTGCAAGTTCTACCCATGCTGACGGCAGAAAACCCGGCTGCCGTGGCCCATATCGCCCGGTCTGCCGCGCTATTAAAGTTGGACGAGGACTACCTGCAAACCCAGGCGGATGCTCTGCTCAAGACATGCCTGATTGACAAACCGCCGTACTTCTGTTTACATAGAGTAGCCCTACAGGACGCCCCTGCCGCTATTGCGCTGCGCACCTTGCGAAAGTTTGCCGAACTGGGGCTTTTACGCTGCGGTGCAAGCACCGACGAGCGTTCCCTGTCGGCGCAAGACTCGCTTACTATGCTGGAGCTGCTAAACGCACCGGAGTATACGGTCATCAACCTGCCCGGTGCCCTGCATGCCATGGCGACCCGGCGTTTTATACACCTGACGCGCATGGAAGACGACGCACCGCTGCAAGATGTGCCCCCAGCTGCTCCGGTAGCACTAACGCAAGCCGATGCAACCATCACGTTTGGCGATATCGCGCTGCACGCCACGCCTTATACAAGCAGTATGCGCCCGCCGGACGGACACGTGTCCATAGTGCTCACCGAAGATCAGCGCAAGGCCGCCGTGCTGCGTACCCCGCTGTCCGGCGATACCATCCGCCCCTTTGGAGCCAGCGGGCAAAAGCCGCTGCGTCGCTATTTAACGGACCAGAAGCTGGACCCGCCCTTTCGCCGCTATTTGCCTGTACTCGCCATCGGCCACGAAGTGCTATGGGCTGTTGGCGTTGGCGCGGCGGAAAACACACGCCTTTCAAAGGATTCCGCTGTTTTATTCACCCTGCAGGGCACAGTGCCCTGGCACAATCCCATGCAGTAAAGGAGTACACCATGAAACAGGATTGCCCCATGTACCAGGATCTGTCGGAAATTTTGATCTCTGAGGAGCAAATCAAACACACCGTACAAAGCCTTGGCGAGCGTGTAACGCAGGATTATCAGGGGAAGAACCCGCTGATGATCTGCATACTCAAAGGCTCGACCGTATTCTTTACCGATCTCATCCGCGATATCAGCCTGCCGCTGGATATCGACTTTATGGCCATTTCCAGCTACGGCTCCAACACCGTCAGCGGTGAGGTGCGCCTGGTGAAGGATTTGGATACCAGCATTGAAGGCCGCAATGTGCTGATCGTGGAAGACATCGTGGACTCCGGCAAGACCTTAGCATATCTCAAGCGCATTCTTAACAACCGTGGTGCGGCCAGCATCCGCATTATTACGCTGCTGGATAAGCCGTCCCGCCGCGTTGTGCCCCTGAGTGTGGACTATACCGGCTTTGAAATTCCCGATGCGTTTGTGGTCGGCTACGGGCTGGACTATAACGAAAAATACCGCAACCTCCCCGTCATCGGTGTGCTGGACGAAAAGATATATAAGTAAGAACCGAATACGCTGTTATCGCATCAAAAAGCCGCGCAAATGCGCGGCTTTTGTGTTTCGTTCAGGTCGTAGCGGCAAGCGCCCTCTTGGCTTCTATTGCATCAGCTTGACCATAATGGCTTTTTGGGCGTGCAGGCGGTTTTCGGCCTCATCGAAAATTTCGTCAGCGTGGGCTTCCATCACTTCGCCGGTAATTTCCTCCCCGCGGTGGGCGGGCAGGCAGTGGAGCACCATGGCATCCTTCTTGGCGGCGGCCATCACGGCTTCATTGACCTGATAGCCCGCAAACGCCTTAGCACGTTCCTCCGCTTCGCCTTCCTCGCCCATGCTTGCCCACACATCGGTATAGAGCACATCGGCATCCTTGGCGAGGGCGAGAACATCCTGTCCGACGGTCAAAAGACCGCTTTCTTTCCCCCAGGCAACCAGCGCTTCATCCGGTTCGTAGCCTTTGGGGCAAGCGATGGCAACAGGCATACCCATTTTTACACAGCCCGCAATCAGGCTGTTGGCCATGTTGTTGCCTGCGCCTACAAAGCAGAGTTTTAGTCCTTTCAGCGTGCCCTTGTGCTCGCGGATGGTCATCAAATCAGCCAGCACCTGGCAGGGGTGAGCATAGTCCGTCAGGCCGTTAATGACGGGAATAGACCCATATGTCGCCAGGTCTTCCACGTCCTGCTGGGCAAAAGTGCGGATCATAATCCCATCCACATAACGGCTTAATACCCGAGCCGTGTCCTGGATCGGTTCGCCGCGCCCGATTTGCAAATCGCGACTGGACAAGAACAGCGCGTGGCCGCCCAGCTGAAACATGCCGACTTCGAACGATACGCGGGTACGGGTGGACGATTTCTGAAAGATCATCCCCAGGGTTTTCCCCGCAAGAATCGGGTGGGCTTTGCCCTGTTTATTCTCAGCCTTCAGCTGATCGGCCAGGTCCAGTAACGCTGTAAGGTCTTCGGTGGTATAATCGGTCAATTTCAAAAAATGCTGCATTGTTTTCATGTTCCTTTCGCATGCTATATTATCGTAAATGAATGATGCTGTTTCGGTGCAGGCTATAACCTATAGTTCCTGCTTGATGATGGCAACAGCCTGTTTGAGTTGCTCCCAGGCAATGGTCAAGGGCGGCAGCAGGCGCAGTTTATGCTTGGCGGTCAGGGTAACAACGCCCTTATCCAGCAGGGTTTGCACCAGTGCGCGCGCATCCTTGGTCGTTTCGATGCCCAGCATCAGCCCATAGCCGGTGATGCGTTTGACCGACGGACACGCGGAAAGTTCCGCTTTGATATAATCGCCCTTTTTCTTGACCTCGGACAGGAGTTCATCCGTAATTTGATCGAGCACCGCAATAGCCGCCGCCGCGCACACAGGGTTGCCCCCGAACGTGGACGCGTGCGTCCCGGCGGACAGGGTCTGTTCTACCGACTCACCCAGCAGGCAAGCCCCCATGGGCAAGCCGCCGGCCAAGCCCTTGGCGGTGGAGACGATATCCGGCAGAATACCGAATTGCTGATATCCAAACAGCGTTCCCAGCCGCCCGTTGCCGGTCTGTACCTCATCCACAATCAATAGGACATCCTGCGCCTTTGTCAGCTCGCGTACGGCTTTTACATAGTCTTTATCCAGCGGTTCCACGCCGCCTTCACCCTGTACAACCTCAATCATCACAGCGCACACGGGGTGCTTGTCCAGCGCAGCTTGCAGCGCGGCAATATCATTGGGCGGCACATGCACAAAGCCTTCCGGGAAAGGCCCGAAATGTTGGTGATAATGCGCCTGTCCGGTCGCAGCCAGCGTAGCCAGCGTGCGCCCATGAAAGCTGTCCTCCAGGGTGACGATCACAGGTTTTGTATTTTCGCCGTGTTTATCAGCGGCATACTTGCGTGCCGTTTTGATAGCGCACTCGTTGGCTTCTGCGCCGGAGTTGCCGAAAAACACTTTTTTCAGCCCCGAACGCTTGCACAGGATTTCCGCCAGCTCGCCCTGTGGTTGTGTGTAATAGAGATTGGACACATGCGCCAGCGCATGGGTTTGCGTGCACACGGCCTCCGCCCACGGCTTATTGCCGTAGCCCAGCACGTTCACGGCGATACCGCTGCCCATATCGATATAGGCTTTCCCTTCGTCGTCAAACAGCGTTGCGCCGTCTCCGCGCACAAAGGTGACATCAAACCGCGCATAGGTCGGGGCAATATATTGTTTCTCTAATTTCTTACTATCACTCATGTTAAATCCTCTCTTGGCCGCCCTGTCAGTGCGTAAACATGGTGCCGACACCCTCGTCCGTTAAGCACTCGATCAAAATTGCATGCTTGACGCGGCCATCAATGATAAACACCTTCTGCACGCCGCGCTGAATGGCATCAATGCAGCACTCCACTTTGGGAATCATGCCGCCGGAAATAACACCTTCGGAGATCAGCTCCGGGGCCGTATCGGCCGGTACAACGCTGATCAGCGAACTTTCATCCGCCGGGTCACGCATCACGCCGCGGATATCGGTCATGTTAATCAGGCTCTCGGCAGAAAGCGCCGCCGCAATGCGGGCAGCAGCGGTATCGGCATTGATGTTGTACACATTGCCCTCTTCGTCGCCGCCGACGGTAGACACCACCGGGATATAGCCTTTTTCCAGCACATCCAAGATGGGCTGCACGTTGACATCGGTAATATCACCCACAAAGCCGTGTACCGTATCGCGCTGCTTGGCGGTAATCATATGCCCGTCCAGGCCGCACAGGCCGATGGCCTTGCCGCCGATTGACTGTAAATACGCCACCAGGTTTTTGCCGACCTTGCCCGCCAGCACCATCTGCACAATCTCCGCCGTTTCCTGATCGGTCACACGCAGGCCGTCGATAAACTCGGTCTGTTTCCCAAGCTTTTTCAGCATTTCGCTGATCTCCGGGCCGCCGCCGTGCACCAGCACTACGCGGATGCCCACCAGCTGCAACAACCGCAGATCGCCCATCACCGCGCGTTCCAGCTCTTTTGATTGCATAGCGCTGCCGCCGTATTTAATCACGACGATTTTGCCTGTATATTCCTGTATATAGGGAAGCGCCTGGATGAGCACTTCCGCGCGTTCGTTAATGGTCGTGGTCATTGCTTTTTCCTCCATCAGGTGCGGTAATCGCCGTTGATGCGTACATAATCGTAGGTCAGATCGCAGCCCCAGGCGGTGGCTTTGCCTTCGCCGCCCTCACACTGGACCAAAATATCAATCTCGTCCTCACGGAGGATGTCGGAGGCTATGGCCTCATCAAAGGGAATGCTGCGCCCCTTCTTGCATACGTTAAGCAGCCCTGCCTTGCTCTTAAACTGGATATCGACGCTTTCCACATCGACATCTGCGCCGGAATAGCCGATGGCACACAGCACGCGTCCCCAGTTGGCATCCGCGCCAAAGAACGCGGATTTGACCAGCGATGAGCAGATGACCGCTTTGGCGGCTGCCTTGGCACTTTGTTCATCCTTAGCCCCGGTTACGGTGCAGGCGATGAGCTTGCTAGCCCCTTCACCGTCCTTGGCCATCATGCGGCACAGTTGCTCGCATACGGCCTTGAGCGCGGCTTTGAACGGCGCAGCATCAGCCGTGATGGCGTTGCCCGCCATGCCATTAGCCAGAATGCAGACCATATCGTTGGTGGAGGTATCGCCATCCACCGACAGCATATTAAAGGTATCCTTCACCACAGCGGACAACTCATTTTGCAAAGCATCGGGCGCGATGGCCGCATCGGTGGTTAGAAAACAGAGCATGGTGGCCATGTTGGGGTGTATCATCCCGCTGCCCTTGGCCATGCCGCCCAACTTGCAGATAACCCCGCCCATTTCAAACTCAACAGCAACTTCCTTGGTCACGGTATCGGTAGTCATAATCGCCTGGGCGGCGTGATGGCCGCCGTCGCTGCGCAGCGCCGCCACAAGCTTGGTAATCCCCTCTTCAAACGGCGTAAGCGTCATCGGTTGCCCGATAACGCCCGTAGAAGCGACGATTACATCGTCGGCTTTGATGTTTAGATGCTGCTCCACCAGTGCGCTCATGCCATCGGCAATCTCGATGCCGTTATCATTGCAGGTGTTGGCGTTGCCGGAGTTACAGATCATTGCCTGGGCTTTGCCGTTTTGCAGGTGGGTTTTGGTCACCAGCAGCGGCGCACCTTTGACCAGATTTTGCGTATAGCAGGCAGCCGCAGAGGCCTTCGTATCGCTTACGACCAGTGCCACATCCCGCTTGCCGGGTTTCTTGCGTATCCCCAGGTGTTCACCCGAAGCCTTATATCCCTTTGCGGCTGTTATCCCGCCTTCTATCCATTGCATATATGGTTCTCCTTTACAGGCTTGAAAGCATGAGGTCCAGATTTTGTATCGCCATACCACACGCGCCTTTTCCAAGATTATCAAGGCGTGCGTAGACGATCATCCGCTCCTCATTGCCGGTTACAAAAATCTCCATCGCGTCCGAATCGGCCAGCTTGTTTGCGGCGATGACAGGTTCGGGATTCGGTCCGAGTACCTGAATCATCGCCTTGGCTCGGTAATGAGCGCGGTACAGATCGGTAAGCGCGTTCATAGACAGCCGCGCTTGCATCAGCGATGGATGCAGCGGCACGGATACCAGCATGCCATTGTAGAAATCCGCAACAACAGGCTGAAATATCGGGGTATTCTTCAGGCCACACACCTTGACGATTTCCGGCAGATGCTTATGGCTTTGCGAAAGTGCGTACGCGCGCGGCGCATCCAGCACTTTGTCGCGCTTTTCAGCCTCGTAAGCGGCAATCATGGCTTTCCCGCCGCCGGAGTAGCCCGTAATCGACGAGATGCTCAAGGGCATATCCGCCGCGACCACATCGGCCATTACCAAGGGATACAAAAGCGCAATCGCACCTGCCGCATGGCAGCCGGTGTTGGCGACACGGGTGGAGCTGCGAATGGCCTGTTCATGCGCGGCAGACAGCTCCGGGAAGCCGTATGCAAAGCGGCCGTCCGTGCGGAAGGCCGTAGAGGTATCCAAAACTTTGCAGTTTTCATCGGGCAGCGCGGCAACAAACGCCCGGCTGGCATCATCGGGCAGGCAGAGGATGGTTACATCCGCCTGCGCGGCAAGTGCCGCCTGTGCAGATGCATCTTTGCGCTGGGCTTCCGGCAGCTGCAGCAGCTGCAAATCAGGCCGGGCTTTCAGTCTGTCCCCAATCCGCAGCCCCGTAGTGCCGCCGGAACCGTTGATGAAAACTTTATGCATTTCAAGCTCCATTTCAATGCGATTGGTCTTGCTATCATCCCGGCAATGTAAGTAGCTTGCATTGCCGGGATACGTTTACGGTGCCATAAATGGGACCGTTTCAATACTCAGCAGCTTATTTCCCTTGCAACTTTGCGCGGACAACCGACGGAAGCCCAAACAGGTTGATGAAGCCGGCAGAATCGTTCTGGTCGTAAACTTCATCTTCGTTAAACGTGGCAATTTCCTCGGAATAGAGGCTGTAGGGGCTCTGAATGCCAGCGGGTATCACATTGCCTTTGTACAGTTTCAGCGTCACATCGCCGGTCACAAACTCCTGTGTTTTGTCCACAAACGCGGTCAATGCCTCGCGCAGCGGGGTAAACCACTGGCCAAAGTACACCAGCTCCGCAAAGCGGTTGGCGATGACATCCTTATAGTGCTGGGTATCTCGGTCCAGGCACAGGGATTCAAGCGCCTGATGCGCGGCATACAGCACAGTGCCGCCGGGAGTTTCGTACACGCCGCGGCTCTTCATGCCCACAAGGCGGTTTTCCACCATATCCACGATGCCCACGCCGTTGGCGCCACCAAGCTGGTTCAGCTTTTCAATCATGGCAATGGGTGCAAGGGTTTCGCCGTCCACCGAGACGGGGAACCCTTTTTCAAACGAAATGGTCACATATGTGGGCTTGTCAGGCGCTTGCTCCGGGCTGACGGACATCTCCAAAAAACCGGGCTTTTGGTAGGTCGGCTCATTTTTCGGATCCTCTAAATCCATCCCCTCGTGGGAGAGATGCCAGAGGTTTTTATCCTTGGAATAGTTGGTTTCACGGTTGATTTTCAGGGGAATATCGTGCGCTTCGGCATATTCAATTTCATCGTCCCGGCTTTTCAGTTCCCATTCACGCCAAGGTGCGATAATTTTCATATCCGGTGCATAGGCCTTGATGGCCAGTTCAAACCGAACCTGATCGTTGCCTTTGCCGGTGCAGCCGTGGCAGATGGCATCGGCCCCTTCTTTGAGGGCGATTTCCACAATGCGCTTGGCAATGATGGGACGGGCAAAACTGGTGCCCAGCAGGTACTGGCCTTCATACACCGCGCCCGCCTGCATGGTGGGATAGATAAAGTCGGTAATGAATTCCTCTCTCAGGTCTTCAATATACAGTTTGCTTGCACCGGTACGGATAGCCTTTTCTTCCAAGCCTTCCAGCTCGGACCCCTGGCCCACATCCGCCGATACGGCAATGACTTCACAGTTGTCGTAGTTCTCTTTCAGCCACGGTATAATCACCGAGGTATCCAAACCGCCCGAGTACGCCAGAACCACTTTATTGACCTTCATCTTACTTGCCACCACAATGCCCCCTTGAATAATTATTCGTAAATTATGCATGAAATACAAGATTTTGTCAAGGTTATTTCATGTGCTGTTTGTCCTGTTTTGCACCAATTTTAACCGCTTTCAGAGAGGATGGAAAATGAAAACGAACCCGGTCTATCACCGGGTTCGTTTTTACACAGCTGTCAGGGCTTTATTTTTCTAGCTTCCATGTAGTAGCGCTTCTCGTGGGCCTCGCCCATGGAGAAGGTTTTACGCGGCAGCGCGCCGAGTGTTTCCACAGCGGGTAATAACTCGCTTTTATGCAGTGCAGGCAACAAAAACGCAATGGTGTTTGGCTGCGCCGCCAACGCCCGCGCCGTTTCCTCGCCGTGCACATAGTCAAGCGTCAAACCATTTCGGCCCTGCATCCATTCATCCAGAAAGGTTTGCAGCGCACCAACGGGCAGCGGATCGCCGGAATCGGCAATGCTAAGCTGCACTTCCTTGCCCTCATACACCATGGTTATACTATGGCCGTTCTGGGTTGCGCCCAGCGACCAGCCCTTGCGGTTTGTATAAGCTGCCAGTTCATCCAGCAGATTATCCCCATCAAACCCGAAGAGTACACGATGGATGGGTTCAAAAATCAGTGCATCGTCGTGAATATTTTCAATCTCCACCATGGCATAGCGCGCAGGGTGATTTTGCAAGGCGTCCAGCGGCAGGGTTTGCTTGAGTTCTTCCCAGTAGCTCTTGGCAGCGGCCAGGCTGTGGTTGCCATCCCCCACCGCAAAGAGGATGTCGTTTTGCGCTTGCAGGGCATCCAGCGCGGCATACACGCTTTGGATATCCTTATCGTCTGTCACGGCATAACCGGTCAGGTGCCCACCGCCCATCATGAGGGGAAAATCATACAGCTTGCGCAGCGCGGCCCGCTTTTCAAACAGCGGTTCGACCACGCTTTGCATCGTATCGTCAATCAGCAAAATGACATGGCTTAACTCCAGGGGCGCATCCCGGCGAATGGACAGCCGCGGGGGAATGCGTTCCAGAATCGTGCCTTCGGTTGCGCGCACCGGCAGCTTGGTATTGGGGCGGTAATCGTAGCACTCCAAATCCAGCATAGCCACCAGCCCCACGCGTGCGCCCTCGCCCGCCATGCGTTCCACCAGCACAAAGCCGTTTTGCACCTGCGGTGTCAGGGTGCCGTTTTGCAGGTAATTCTGCATGGTTTGATGAATCTTCGGGACACGCGTTTTGGCTTCGTCCAGGTAAATTTCAGGCAAAACCAGCCGCAGTGCGGAGGGCTGATCACCTACGAGCATCTCCGCCTCCTGCCAGTAGGCAGGCTGCGACGTATATTGATCGCAGGCCACACAGGCCCACGCGGTCAGATCCGTAGCCGGGTTTGGGAGTAGAAATGTTCCGGGTTTGATGCATCCATCCTGCATTGTGGGAGCCTCCTCAAACGTTGTTCTCTTGCGAATATTCGCCGTAAAGGCCTGCGTTCCCTTTAGGGAATAGGTGTAGCGCCAGCAACATACCCGGCTTCCCCTTCCCGAAGCATACGGCAGACGATGATAATGCGGCTCAGGTCCGTACCATCGGACAGGGTAACAAGCGTCAATAATCTATCGGTCGCCAGCACCCCGGCGCTAAAGCTGTACAAGCTCTTACTAATCGCATTGCCGACATGGGCAAGCATTTCCTCATCGGTAGCAAAGGAGAGCACCTGCGCATCAAAGTAATCTGCCGCCGTCGGGTCGCCGGAGGACTGAATGACGGCGATAATGCCGTAGCGCGCTTCTTCATACAGCCCCCGGTAGGTAATAAACGGATGCTGGCGCGCATATTCAATTCCCTGCTCGACATAGTTTTTCAGCGGTGCAAAGGTTTTTCCTTCGTTGGATGTCCGCCCGTAGAGCACAATGTTTTCCGGCGGATAGCGGAAGGTAATATTCTGGTCGACAAACACCGCGCCGTAGCCGGAATAATCGCCCGACGAATTGTGGTTGAGATAATAGGTATTGTTTCGCATGACCACAAGCTCGTCCAGCACGCCATCAATCAGCACATGGCCGACGATATCGGGGTTAACCGTCTGTAGGGTATTCACCTCTTCCAGCTGGATGAGCAGTGGGTTAAACGGGTAGCGATCCAGCTTCTGACGCGGTGGCAGGGTTTCCGTACCGGGCGCTACAGTCTGGTTTGGATCTGCGTCCGCCATCACCCCGATGAGCGGGTCGGACTGCTGTATGCGGGCAGTTGGCGCAGGCGTGACCCGTGGCACAGGCGAAGCCGTGGGCGGATAGGTTTCCCCTGCGGGGCGCAGCGCAACCGCCTGTGCGCTACGGATAAAATCGACATTATTCTCTATTAAATACTGCTCGCGGTATTCCCGTAGTTTGGTTTCACTGTCAATAACATCCTTAGAGATGCGGTAGATCTCGATGCCGCAAAACAGCAACGCGGCAACACAGCTGAGCACCACAGCCACGCGCCACGGCTCCCGCTTCTTTTTTTCGGGTATAGGGGGTGGTGGTGGGTCGCGGAATACTTCGGCTTCGTCGGCCAAGGTCTGGCGCACCGGCGCGGTCTGTTCAAACGCATCGGTATCGTCACTTCCGTCGTAGGCGTTATACAATTCAGGCATTTTACGGTCGATGTCCAGCATGGGTTTAAAGAAGCGCTCTTCCTGCAATACTTCCGGTTCTTTTGCAGCGGGAAACGCCGTCTCCCCGCCTTGCCAGCCCATTTCCTCCCATGGGTTATAGGCATCTTCCACGGGGCCGTCTTCCCTGGCGGCAGGCGGCACGGATTCAATGAAATCAAAATTCCGCCCTCGCTGTGGGGGCGGTGTTTCCTCCGCATCTGTATGGAAGCGATACGGCATGCCGGGAACCGGCACCGAAGGGTTTCGGCGCGGCGTTCTTCCGGTTTGATCCCGATCCGATCTCATGCTGTTTCCCTCTTGCCTGTCGGTGCTTTATTGGTTATTTCATAGTACAGTTCCATGGCTTTCATGTCAAGCAAGACCGCTGGCGAAATCCCGCATTGCCACGCGCAGAAACTTGTCCCGCAGGTTTGACATCATCCCCCGCAAACCCTATAATATTGGGGTATGTAAACTATTGATAAGACAAGGGGAGAAAACCATGAAACTCTCAAATTCCGCCCAGCTCCGTGCGATGTTCTTACAGTTTTTTCAGGATAAAGGTCACGCGGTGATCTCGTCGGCGTCGCTGGTGCCGGAGAATGACCCCACCGTACTGTTTACCACCGCGGGTATGCATCCGCTGGTGCCGTATTTGCTTGGCGAAAAACATCCCGAAGGGACACGGCTGACGGACGTGCAAAAGTGCATCCGCACCGGCGATATTGACGATGTTGGCGATGCCAGCCACCTCACATTCTTTGAGATGCTTGGCAACTGGTCGCTGGGCGATTACTTCAAAGAGAAGATGATCCCCTGGAGCTGGGAGTTTTTAACCAGCGAGGACTACCTGGGCATCCCCCAGGACAAACTGGCTTTTTCCGTGTTTGCCGGCGATGAAAACGCCCCCCGCGACGAGGAAAGCGCTAAGCTTTGGCGCGACCAGGGTGTAGCCAGCGAGCGCATCTTCTTCCTGCCCAAGGAAAACAACTGGTGGGGCCCCGCCGGTGCAACCGGCCCCTGCGGTCCGGATACGGAGATGTTCATCATCACCGATAAAGCGCCCTGCGGCCCGGACTGCTCCCCTGCCTGCGACTGCGGACGCTATCTGGAAATCTGGAACGATGTGTTCATGCAGTATAACAAAACAGCCGACGGCAGCTACGAGCCCCTGCAAAAGCCCAACGTAGATACCGGCATGGGGCTGGAGCGCACGATCTGCGTTCTGCTTGGCAAGGACAACGTATACGAGACGGATTTGTTTGAAAACATCCTCGCTAAAATTGCCCAGCTCAGCGGCAAGACCTATGCCGACAACCAAAAAGCCTTCCGCATCGTGGCTGACCACATGCGCACCTCCACCTTTATTCTGGGTGACGACCGGGGTATGGCGCCCTCCAACATGGGTCAGGGCTACGTATTGCGCCGCTTAATCCGCCGCGCGGTGCGCTACGGCATGGAGCTGAACCTGCCCGCCGGCTTTACCGGCCAGATTTCGCAGGTGATTATCGACCAGTACAAGGCCGTATATCCGGAGTTGGAACGCAATGCCAAGTTCATTTTGGAACAGCTCGCTGCGGAAGAAACGCGGTTTGCCAAGACCCTGGACCAGGGCACACGCGAGTTTGAAAAAATCGTCACCCGCCTGGATGGTACCCAGATTGACGGCGTGAACGCTTTCCATCTGTATGATACCTACGGCTTCCCCATCGAAATGACGGCAGAATTGGCCAGGGAACGCGGCCTGACGGTTGATATGGCCGGTTATGAGCAAAGCTTCAAAGAGCATCAAAAGAAAAGCCATGCCGGTGCCGAGCAGACTTTCAAAGGCGGCTTGGCCGACCATTCCGAGCAAACTACCAAGCTGCACACCGCAACCCACCTGCTGCACCAGGCCTTGCGCCAGGTGCTGGGCGACGAGGTCGCGCAAAAGGGCTCCAACATCACTGCTGAACGGCTGCGGTTTGACTTTTCCTTTGGCCGCAAGGTGGATAAAGAAGAGCAGCAAAAGGTGGAGGCCATCATCAACGATGTCATCGCCGCCGGGCTGCCCGTAACCATGGAAGAGATGACCGTGGACGAAGCCAAAGCCCAGGGCGCCATCGGCTTGTTTGAAAGCAAGTACGGCGAAAAGGTAAAGGTGTACTCCATCGGTGATTTCTCCAAAGAGATCTGCGGCGGCCCGCATGTGCAAAACACATCCGAACTTGGCAGTTTCAAGATCAAAAAGGAAGAAAGCTCCTCCGCAGGAGTGCGTCGCATTAAAGCTATTGTAAAATAAGGAGTAAAGGGTCTTTGGCCAAAAAGACACAAGCGACGGCATGGGCATCGTCCCGGCGGGTTATGCTGGTGATGATGTCCTTGCCTGCGCTCTACAACTATTTGTATTCTATGACGGTGTCGGACGCGTACACGCTGTCGCCGGTTTTTGGCGGCGCGCTGTTTATGTCCGGTGCGGCCGCAACCGCCTATGCCCAAACCTATACCGGCGAGCGACGCAAAAGCCTGACACGGCGTACCCGCATCCTCGGCACCGTGCTGCTGGCGCTGATGTTTTTGCTCACACTGATGCTGTGGGTAGTGTATCCCTTCTTTTCCCATGTGTCCCATTTTTGGGAAATTTCCGCCGTAACCCTGGTGCTGACCGTACGCGGCGTAATCGCCCGCGGGCTGGTGGGCAGCGTCATGCGCGGACGCATGCGCAAACGCGCGTTTGTGCTCTTCTTCACGCTGCTGCAAGTGTTGCTATGCGGCGCAGTTGCCTCGCTATTTTTTACAGCCCTGCAAGTACAATCGGCCTGGTATATGCTGGGCGGCTATGCCCTGGGCGTGCTGCTTGAAGGGTATATCCTCTGGCGCGACCGCAAGTCCATCGCCATGGAAAACCGCCCCGAACCGCTGAACAAGGAAACGGCAGAGCGCATGGCTGCGGAACTGCGGCAGATGAACGCCTACGGCGCATACCAACGGATGCATACGCTGATTCTAATCGCGCTGCAAATGACACTCATCATGGTGTACACTTTCATCGGCATCACCGCCAAGGAGATTATTTCCTGTCTTGCCATATCGGTGGCGTGTACCATCACCATGCGCGAAGTGACAGACTTTTTCCTGCTGCGCTTGAAAAATCACCGCCCGGCCGCACTGAACCTACTGTTAATCGGCCTGTTCCTGTGGGGCTATTCGCTGTTTCTCTTCTACCGTATGGTATCGGGTGACAGTTCTCTGCTGATGACCTACCTGATGCTTGGGCTGTGTTCGGCGGGCTTGAGTATTTCGGTCACCAGCTTGGCGCAGATCGAGCGTGAAATGACCAGCGTGGCAAAATACCGCCTGCGCGACCACATGCAGGGCTACGGAACCATCCGTTCTGTGAACACGGAGCTTTCCATACTCGCGGGACAACTGTTTGCGCTGCTGCTGCTGGCCGCCCTGTCGCTGCCTGCCGGTGTCAATCTGACGACGATTGAGTTTGCGCAGATCCTGCAAGATTTTCGGCCGCTGATGATACTGCCGCCGCTGCTGCTGACTGTCGCGGCTTTCCTGCTTGCGCTGCGGTTTCCGCTGAACAACCGGCATTTCCAAAAGTTAAAGCGCTTTTTAACCCTTAGCGATGAGGATAACCCGGCCCTGAAAAAGCAACTCGATACCGTGGTTGTGCATAAGTACATCAACCGTTTCGGCCTGAAGATTATCATCTTCTTTCTGCGGCTGCTGATGCCCCACAAGGTACTGGGGAAGGAACATTTGCAGGGGCTGGAGGACGGCACCATCATTCTGGTGTGCAATCATGGCGAGGTCTACGGCCCCGTGGCTGCCACGCTGCATGTACCCATTCCCTTCCGCCCCTGGGGCATCGCGGAGATGATGGACAAGGAACAGATTGTCGACTACATCTACATGAATACCGCCGTGCGGCAGGACTGGTGCCCGGAGTGGCTGAAAATGCCGCTGACAAAGCTGTTTGCGCGCTTCTTCCTGTGGGCATTCCAAAGCCTAGATACCATCCCCGTGTATCGCAATAACCCCCGTTCGCTGATTAAAACCTTCCGCATGACGGTGGATGCCATGCAGGCCTGCGACAACCTGCTGCTGTTCCCCGAGCGGGGCGATAACCTTGGCCCCGGCGACAAGGGCTATGCCGAGGAAGGCATCGGCGAGCTGTATACCGGCTTTGCGATGATAGCACCGGCGCTGTATAAAAAAACGCATAAAGCAGCGGTGTTTGTGCCGATCTACGCTTCTAAAAAGCTGAAAACGCTGACCTTCGGCGAGGGAATACGCTATAACCCCGATGCGCCGATCAATGATGAAAACACGCGCATCGTCACAAGGCTGCACCAAAGCATTGCCGCGATGGCAGAAGACGAGCAAACCAGCTTGCAGAATCTACAAGCCAAGGCCTGATCGCTTTACGCAGCGACACGGCACCATACAAAAACCGGATACGCGTTTGCGTATCCGGTTTTGTTTGTATACGTCGCAGAACTGTTATCGCTATTTAGTAAAATACTCGCGGTACTTGGAGTAGATTACATCCTTATCCACCTTGTAGCGGCTCAGGTGCTTGATAATCAGCGTTGAGACCTGTTCCTTGTTTCCGGCCATAACCGCCGCCAGCAGGTTGCGGTGATCCTCCACGATTTTGATCTCCTTGACCGCAAACAGGCTTAAGTTGCGGACACGGTCAAAGTGCAGGGTCATGCTTTCCAGCATTTGATAGCTCTGCATTTTATTCGTCAGGCGGAACATTTCACGATGAAACTCATCGTCCTGTTCAAACAATTTATCGTAGAGCTCGTTTTCAAAATAAAACTCCTGCAGCTTTACATTGGCTTGGGCAACGGAAAAATCAAGCTCGCCCGCCATATCGCAGGCCAGTTCGAAAATCGCCTTTTCAAACACCATGCGCATAAAGCGGCTTTCTTCCACAAAATCGTAATCAATCAGCGCGATGCGGCTGCCGCGCTGGGGTAGAATTTCCACAATGCGGATTTTGGCCAGCTCAATCAGCGCTTCACGCACCGGCGTACGGCTTAAGCCCATCGCAGCGGAAATTTCGTTTTCACTAAGCATGGCACCGGGTTCCAGTTCCATGGAAGCGATATTGCGCTTGAGCATCCTCAGGGCATAATCCCGCGCTGTCTCGCGCGCAAAGCGTTCCGTAATGTTCATGCTGCTCCTCTTTCAGGCCCAATTGTTCCAGCCTGCATACTAGTTTTTTAGTATTGTATCATCCAGTCAACGACGCGTCAAGAAAGGCTGCCATCCGCTGCCTTACAGCAACGGAAGCGAAGGAACGGCGTTCAAATCCAGCGATGCGGTCTCCGTCCGGCGGTAGTACGCAGCCGAGGCAATCATCGCGGCGTTGTCGGTACACAGGGCAATCTCCGGCATGCAAAGCCGGAACCCGTGTTGCTTTGCCAGGTCCGCCATCTGCGCACGCAGCTGTGTGTTCGCGCTCACGCCCCCGGCCAGGCACAAGGTATCCAGTCCGCTGTCCAGCACAGCCTGGATGGTTTTATTGCAAAGGCTGTCCACAATCGCCTGCTGGTAGGATGCGGCCAGATCGGCTTTGGGCAGTGCCTCCCCCTTTTGCTCCCTGTTATGCACGGCGTTGATGAACGCTGTTTTCAGCCCCGAAAAGCTAAAATC
The DNA here is from genome assembly GCA_963678055.1 of Candidatus Limiplasma sp. Classification (GTDB taxonomy): domain Bacteria; phylum Bacillota; class Clostridia; order Christensenellales; family Aristaeellaceae; genus CAXXOK01. The sequence goes on along the minus strand of OY782679.1, from coordinate 683,709 downwards.
GTACTTGCCTTCGGCCTTGGGCCGCGGCAGCGGCAGAAAGTTTGGATCGCCGCCCTCGGCAAGCTTGCTTAAGTGCGGCCCGCCGGGGTAGGGAAGTCCCAGTACTCTGGCACCCTTATCAAAGGCTTCGCCCGCCGCGTCATCAGCCGTTTGCCCAAGCAGGGTGTAGCGGCCATAATCCTCCACGGTTACCAAATGGCTGTGCCCGCCGGACACAACCAGGCAGACAAACGGCGGTTCAAGCGACGGGGTTGACAGGAAATTCGCGCTGACATGCCCCTCGATGTGATTAACGGGAATCAGCGGCTTGCCCGTGGCAAAGCTTATGCCCTTCATGCAGTTGACGCCGATCAGCAGCGCTCCCACAAGCCCCGGCCCGTAAGTGACGGCCAAGGCATCGACCTCAGACAGAGTCATCCCGGCATCCTGCAAGGCCTGGTCAATCATGCGGTCACAGGCATCCACATGGGCGCGGCTGGCGATTTCCGGTACCACGCCGCCGTAAATTGTATGCAAATCAATTTGCGAAAACACAGCATTGGAGATAATCCTCCGGCCGTTTTCCACCACAGCGGCGGCCGTTTCATCACAGCTGGTTTCCAGCGCTAAAATACGATATGGTTTCATCATCAACGGTACTCCATCGGATCGTACGGCATTGCCTGCAGTTGCCGCTCCTGCCTGCGCCGCAGGGCACGCCGGTCGATCAACGTTAAAATCAAAGGCAGCAGCAGGATACCCGCCATCAGGTACAAAAGCGTCAGGCCGATTGGCATGGCATACTCCTGAAACATGGTCACAGGGAACAGCCGCATGACAGGCTCATCGGCCGCGAAAATGCCGCCTGGAATGAAAATGTTATGCAGCATCTCCCAGAAACTTGCAAAATCAATCATCACCCATAGAAACGCAATCCCTATCACCAGTAACGGCAGGGTCACGCCCAGGTAATAAAAGCGCGGGGAGAAGGTACGCGTTCGCATGGCCGCCCCGCCAAGCAGTGTTAAAAATACAAGCGCGATCACGCAAACAATCATCAGTGGCAGCATATAGCGAAACGCCATCACCCATTGCTGCACCTGCGCCATGTGCTCAGAAAAGCTCTCCGGTACCGGGAACGCCTCCCCCTCCACGGTGATCGCCGTCAGCCAACCGGCGCGGCGACCCGTGATATACCCGATGGTCTCCTGAGCAAAGCGCTCCGCATCCGTAGCGGACATGATCTCCGTTTGCACCAGCGCGGTATCGGCCGCTTGGCGGAAGCGCTCCAGATCGGTCACATGCACGCCGGCGGCATAGCCAATACTCAGCGCCGTCAAACACAGCGCAAGCGCAAAGGAAACAAGCGCGCCTAAAAAGCTGGTGCGCCTGCGCGGATACGGTCTGCTTGGTACCAGGTATGGGTCCATGCCTTTTTCCTTTCGCGCCGCTTACATTCGTTTCAGATACGCGGTAATAAAGCCGGAAATATTGCCATCCATCACGCCGTCCACCCCGCCGACCTCAAAGCCGGTGCGGTGGTCTTTCACCATGGTGTACGGCTGGAACACATAGCTGCGAATTTGGCTGCCCCACTCAATCTTCTTCAGCTCGCCTTTGATATCTGCCATTTGCTCTTCTTTTTCGCGCATGCGCTGCTCCATCAAACGGCCTTTAAGGATACGCAGGCAGACCTCGCGATTTTGCATCTGGCTGCGCTCGTTTTGGCACTGGGCAACAATCCCGGTGGGGACATGGGTCATACGCACAGCGGAGTCAGTACGGTTGACGTGCTGGCCGCCGGCGCCGCCCGCGCGGTAGGTGTCGATGCGGACTTCCTCCATATTGACCTCAAAATTGTCGTCTTCCGGCAAAATGGGGGCCACATCCAGCGATGCAAAGGAGGTATGGCGGCGGGCGTTGGAATCAAACGGGCTGATACGCACTAGGCGGTGCACCCCGCGCTCGGAGCGCAGGTATCCGTAGGCGTTCTCGCCTTCCACTTCAAAGGTAACGGACTTGATGCCAGCCTCGTCGCCGTCCAGCAGGTCGTTAATGGTCACCTTGAAGCCCATACGCTCGCAGTAGCGGGTGTACATGCGAAACAGCATCTGTGTCCAGTCTTGGGCCTCGGTGCCGCCTGCACCGGCATGCAAGCTGAGTATGCAGGAGCAGTGGTCGTACTCGCCGCGCATCAGGGTTTCCAGTTCCAGCGCGTCGGCATCCATCTCCAGTGCGGCAAGTTCTTTTTCGCACTCGGCGGCGATCTCCGCATCTTCCTCCTCGGACAGCAGCATGAGCATCGCATCCACATCGTCCATGCGGGACTTTAAACTGGCGATAAGATTGATCTTTTGTTCAATCTGGCTCAGGCGCATATTCACCTGTTTGGACCGTTCCAAATCGTTCCAAAAGTCCGGCGCGTTCATCTCTTCCTTGAGTTCTGCCAGTTCTTCCTCCAGCTGCGGTAAATGCAATCCCTCGCTGGACTTTTGCACGCTGTCGCGCAACGCGTCCAGGGATTGGCGATACCTGTCAATATCAATCATATCTGTACTCCTATGGTTCGATTCGGATCAGGGTTTCGTCCAGCGTTATCCCCATAAAATGCAGGTCATCGCGGTACACAAACCCCTCTTGTTCCCAAAATGTGCTGCCCTTCTCGTTGTGTTTAAACACCACGAGCCAGGCTTTGGCTATGCCCTCTGCTTTCAGCGCTTCAGCAACAGCCTTCCACAGAGCTTTGCCCACACCGCGCCGCTGCCAATCCGCCCGCACTGCGGTATGATGAATTACGCCGCGCCGCCCGTCGTGCCCGCATAAAATCACAGCGATGAGCTCCCCATCGGCCTCTGCGACAAAACAGGTGCTTGGATTCCTCCGCAGGTACTTTGCAATACCATCTCGCGTATCATCCACCGAGTTGAGCCCCATGCCCGGCGTAGCCAGCCAAAGGGCGTACACAGCATCGTAATCGTCGATCGTCATCAGGCGGATGGTAGCATTATCTAAACTCTGCGTCATTCATTCCTCACGTGGCAGGGCATTCTGCTGCCTTCTCTAAGCAGACTGTACGGCTTGATCAGCTAGATGTTTTGCCGTGGCAGTGCTTGTATTTCTTGCCAGAGCCACAGGGGCACGGCTGATTGCGCCCTACCGCGCCGGGGGTGTTGATATTTTTGGGCGCGCCGCCCTGCGGAGCTTTTGCGCCTTCGGCCACGCGGTTCTTACCGGCAAAGCCCTCCTGCAATTTAGCGGGGTCTGCGGTCTTGCGGCGTTCCGGCAGACGTTCCACATGGCTTTGGTACAGCCTGCGCAGGGCATCTTCACGGATCAGATACACCATGTCGTTGAACATGTCGTAGCTTTCCATTTTGTATTCCTGCACAGGGTTGCGCTGCCCATAGGCGCGCAGGCCGATGCCGTTGCGCAGGTCGTCCATGGCGTCGATATGGTCCATCCAGTGGCGGTCGATAGCGTTTAACAGCACCACGCGTTCAAACTCGCGCATGTCGATGCCAAGCTCCGACAGGGTCGCTTCCCGCTCCTGATAGAACGCTTCGGCATCCGTTTTGAGCATATCGGCAAACTCGTCCGATTCTTCGGCCGTCTCCAGATAGTCTTTATGCTTGTCGATATCACCAGGTTTCAGGCAAAGCTTTTCCAGATACTCACGGGCATCATCCAAACTCCAGTCGTAGCTGCCATCTCCGGTAAAGTTGCGCTCGGCAGTCGCATCCACCATGTTGTGAATCATGCCGATCACAGTTTGGCGCATGTTATCGCCCTTTAATATGTCACGGCGCTGGGAGTAGATCAGCTCGCGCTGCTTGTTCATGACATCGTCATATTCCAGTACGTTTTTGCGGATGTCGAAGTTGCGGCCTTCAATGCGCTTCTGGGCCGATTCAATCTGCTTGGTGAGGATACCAGCTTCCAGCGGTTCGTCATCTTTCAGGCCCAGGCGTTCCACCATCGGGGCGATACGCTCCGAGCCGAACAGACGCATAACCTCGTCCTGCAGGGAGATAAAGAACTGCGAAGACCCCGGATCGCCCTGACGGCCGGAGCGGCCGCGCAGCTGGTTGTCGATACGGCGGCTTTCGTGCCGCTCGGTACCGATGATGTGCAGCCCGCCCAGCGCAATCACGCGCTCGTGCTCGGCATCGGTTTCCTTTTTAAAGCTTTGAAAATAGTCCTGATAGGTTTTCCGGGCGGTCAGTACCTCCGGGGATACATCTTCATTGTGCCCGATGGCTTCCATGATCAATTCTTCATCCAGACCGTCCTGCCGCATTTTACGGCGGGCCAGGAAGTCCGGGTTGCCGCCCAGCAGAATATCCGTACCACGACCGGCCATGTTGGTGGCGATAGTCACGGCGTTTACCGAGCCGGCCTGCGCCACAATCTCGGCTTCTTTTTCATGGTTCTTGGCGTTCAATACCTCATGCTTAACACCTTGGCGCGAAATGAGGGTAGACACCAGCTCGGATGTTTCCACGTTTACGGTACCGACCAGAATCGGCTGCCCGGTCTGGTGACGGGCAATGATCTCCTGCACGACAGCCATGAACTTGGCCTTCTGGTTTTTATAGACGATATCGTTCATGTCATCGCGAATCATGGGTCTGTTGGTGGGCACCTGCACGACGTCCAGGTTATATATGCCCTGGAATTCTTCCTCTTCGGTCTTGGCCGTACCGGTCATACCGGAGATCTTCTTGTACATGCGGAAATAGTTTTGGAAGGTAATGGTCGCAAGCGTTTTGCTCTCCCGGTTGACCTTCACATGCTCTTTGGCTTCAATCGCCTGATGGAGGCCGTCGGAATAGCGGCGCCCAACCATCAGGCGGCCAGTGAACTCGTCCACAATCACCGCTTCGCCGTTTTGCACCACATAGTCCACATCGCGTTTCATCATAGCATGGGCTTTGAGCGCGTTTAAAATATAATGGTAGAGGTCGGCGTTTTCCAGATCGGCAATGTTTTCCACGTTGAAGGACTTCTGTGCTTTTTCCACGCCCTCCTCGGTAAGGGTCACGGCCTTTTCCTTCTCGGCGATGGTATAGTCTTCCTCTTCCCGCAAGCGGCTGACAAAACGGTCGGCCTTTTCGTACATATCGGAAGAATCGTCCCCCTGACCGGAGATAATCAGCGGTGTTCTGGCTTCATCAATTAAAATGGAGTCAACTTCATCCACGATGGCAAACACATGACTGCGCTGCACCATATCCGGCTCACGAATGACCATGTTGTCACGCAGGTAATCAAAGCCCATTTCGTTGTTGGTGCCGTAGGTGACATCACAGGCATAGGCGGCGCGGCGCTGGGCATTGTCCAGCCCGTGCACGATGATGCCCACCGAAATGCCCATGTAGCGGAAGATGTTGCCCATCCACTCGCCCTGGAACTTGGCCAGATAATCATTCACGGTTACGATGTGTACGCCTTCGCCCGTGAGTGCATTCAGGTACGCAGCCAGTGTAGCGGTATGGGTTTTACCTTCGCCTGTTTTCATCTCGGCGATGCGCCCCTGGTGCAGGCAAACCGCACCGATAATCTGTACGAGGAAGAGCCGCTTTTCGTCGACCCGCCAAACGGCCTCGCGGAACGCCGCAAAGGCATCGGGCAGAATATCGTCCAGCGTTTTTCCATCCTTGAGCTGCGCCTTGAATTCATCTGTTTTTTGGCGAAGCGCGTCATCCGTCAGTGCGGAATACTCGGCTTCCTTGGCCAGAACCTGGTTGGCAATCTTCTCCAGCCGCTTCACTTCGGCCTCGTTGGACTGCCCCAGCATTTTTTTGAGCATATCAGTAAGTGCCAATGGCGTTATCTCTCCTTTGTTTGCAAACAAGCGGTGTTTTGGTGCGCTGGATTCCTGTGTGAATCAGCTGTTTGCACCAATTTTAATTATAGCATGATTTCAGAGAGGATGACAACAAATCCGCCCTGCCTGGGGCAAGGTTTACAGAGCTTGTCCTATCCTCGGTATTATCGGGTTGCAACCGGTTCCAGCGCAGCTTTCATCGCCGGTGTGCAAACTTTGTTTGAATTTCCTTCACGCTCAATTTACAAGCTGATGATAAATCCATCAAAGTTTGTCCATATTTGCTTGCTACAATGGCCTTACGGTAATCCCGCCCAACAAAATAAATTTGAGGTGAATGAACATGAAACACAAACAAATCCTATCACTTCTACTGGCTCTAACCATGCTGCTGACCGGCGTTGCTACTGCAATGGCCGAGGATGTAGCCCCCGCCGTCGATACGGACCTGACTGATGAAGGCACCCAGGCCCCTGCTGCCGTGATCCCGCTTGACGAAATGCTCACCCGGGCCATGCAAGACGCGTACCAGCGTCAGGCAGATTTTGCCGCCTATGCCGAGGCTTTTCCCGACAACCGCAGTCTTGCGGGCATTGATATGGAAACCCAGATTGTCCTGCTTGAAATGCTGCTCAAGGCCAACAATATAACCCTGCCGACGGTAGCCACTACCGCAGACCTGCCGGAAACCCAAGCCGATGCCTATGCGATGATTACGCAGGCCGAAGGCAGCGCACTGGAAATGTACCGCAGCTTCCTGTCGCAAAGCGATCTCGCTACCGATGCCAAGCTTGTTTTCCACTCGGTCGCACGCTTGGTCCATTCCAACGCGGTGGTGTTCCAGCGCAGGGTGCAAAACGCACAGCGCATTCAGCAGGTTCAGGAATTGTTAAACGATGAAAACACGCAGGTGTATACGTTTAACAACGGTCGCGGACGCGGTGTGCGCATTGTGTACACGATGACCAACGATCAACCCGCCGAAGACACGACAACCGACACGCCCCAGGAAACCACCCAGCCGGCTCCGGAGCCGACAACGGGTAACTAACCCGGTCGGGTTTTCCTCCTTTTTCCCCGTGGCAGTCTGGAAGCAGGCTGCCACGGTTTTTATATGCCGGTATAGCAAACGCGGCAGGCCCTGCCTGCCGCGTTTTGTTTTGCATATCGAAATACTTACTCGTTCCCCTCGGGGATGCGAACGGGGTACTCCGTCATTACCGGACTTGCGTCAGCATCAATCCGTACCGATGCTACGGGGATTGCGTTTTCCGTATCGTAGACCACGATGTGGAAGCCGGGTTCCGAACTGCCGTATTCCTTGCCACCAATCTCGGCGGATAGCGCGTCTTCCGTGACTGCAAACACCAGATCCGTTTCACCGATCTCATCCGTATAGCGGACAAAACCGGTCTGCTCCGTGCGCACAGTACCGTCCGGGTCAATTAGCGCGAGATAACCCGTAGCCGGATCGGCTGGCCCATCCTGCATGAGCCCGATCGCCTGCAAGCGCGCTGCCATTTCCGGGGGCATAGGGCTGCCGGCACGGGCCGTAACCGCAATGGCATAGCCGTTACTGTATAACGCGTTGAGGAAGGTATCGGTCTGCTGGTCGATTCCCTCAGCGGAATCGCTGAAAGCATACACCAGATTGTATAGCAGTTCATCCTGAATCATCGGCAGGCTTTCGGAAAATTGATACGCAATGTCCGCATCCTGCAGGTTAAAGAGCAAACCGTAAAACTGCCCGCGCGCGATGGTGGTGACATGAAACAGTTCGCCATCTTGTCCGGTGCGGGTTTGAATCTCTTCAATCTTTGCCTGGTCGGCAGCGGTTTGCGCCCGCTGTGTACGCAGGTAGTTCAGCCCCGTGTAGGCGTTGACGATCAACAGCACGCACAGCAGCGGTGCCAGAATATAGTGCAGCACAGTCATCCAAATCGGCTTGTGTGCATTAGGCTCTTCAGGTGCAAACAGGCTAACCAGCGCGGCCATCGGCAGCCAGAACGGCAGCAGGTAGTGCCTCGCGCTGAACAAACCGGGAATCACCGCCGCCGGGAAAATGACAACCGCCAGCAAGCATACAACCAGCCAGAACCCGCGCGGATTGCGCCGCAGCTGCCGGATTGCCGAGACGATGAGCACCAGCACCGATAGCAGGAAGATGCCGCCAAACAGCATTCCCCAGCCGGACACATTGGCGTCCATCACGGGGCGTGTCCATTCCTCCCTTGACAGGGTGAAGGGAATCTTTAGGGCAACCTGGGTAAAGAAATCGTTGGAGACCGGGGAGAACATGGACCCGAAAAACTGACCAATCAATGGCAGATCGCTGACAGCCGTCCCGGTCTGCCCTACGGCAAGACCCGACAGTGTTCCCCCGTCCAGCATGCCGTACAGGGGCGAGCCGTAGCGCATGAAATTAACCACATAGGTGGATGCACCCAGCACCAGCACCGCGCACACGGCCATGGCCGCTAAATAGAGAAGTGTTTGCAGCAGCGGCCGCGCGCGGCCCGCGTCTCCGGGAGACAGTATTATCTGCAGTAGCCGTGCAAACATAAATAGCACAGCCAACGCCACCGCAAGCACAGCTCCCAGTGGACTGGTGTTAAACGCGATGGCAACCGCCATCAGCGCGGCTAGCTTTGCTGTGGTCGCCAAAGTGCCGCTCTTTTTATACAGACTGTACGCAAACGAAGCCGCGGCGATTGTCAGCATCTGGAAGACCAACCCGTCGGTATAGTACAGGCCTATCTGCGATAGGGTAACCGGGTTGACAGCCGCCAGCAGCACCGCTAAAACCGCCGCACTGCGGTGGAGTTTGAACGCGTCTCTCAGCAGCGGTGCTACCGTGAACACACATGCCAGCATGGCGATCAGGTTATACAGTTTTCCGCTTTCAATAGTACCGGTCAGCGCATAAAACGCCGCACCGATCATAAACGCCGCTTTGGGCAGGCCGTCCAGCCCGGCGGCGGGCCAGCCATCGTTATATGGTAAAATAGTGTGGGTGTTAGCAAACTCGGTAAACGAAAGCCTAAACGGACTCCAGCCGTTCATCAGCATGCCGGTTGCGGGCTTATACAGGCTGGCGGAGTCCTTGGCCGTATCATAGAGCAGCGGCATACCGTACGCTGCGGCAAACAGCACAACAGCTCCGGCGGCAGTCACCAGCAAGGCATACAGCGGCGCTTTGCGCAGCCAGGCAATGACCAGCCATGCACAGGGTATGGCGACAAGTGCCGTAAAGGGATGAATTGCAAACCCGACCGCCGTCTCCGCTGTGACGATCACAATCAGGAAGAACAGGTAGGAAAGCAGAAACAGACCGAAATCCAAGCACGGTCGTCTGCGCGTTACAGGCCGCAGCGCTCGCTCCTCAGGGATCGGTTCGTCTGTGGTTAGCTCCTGCCGTATTTGCTGGAGTTCCTGGCGGATCTTTGCAATGTCATCCATCGGCGCACCTCAGCTCTATAGAATCGTTTACATCAACCATTATTTGGTATAGTATAACATGTCAGGCGTATTTGTGGAACCGTTTGACCGCAACTGCCCTGACACAGCCCCATCGTATACCCTTTTCCATAAAAACAAGCATAAATTGTGGGCAACGCCTGCAAGAAACGGCATTCCCCGTTCGTTATATGCTTAGAACCCATAAAGGAGGTTTCCATCATGAAAAAACGCATTGTCGTACTGCTTATCGCAGCGATGCTCATTCTTACGCTGGCACCGCTCAGCGCATCGGCTGTCATTACAGGCGGCCCTACGCTGGATAACCTGACAAACAACGCCCCCAACACCGGCATTATGCTGCCCGACACCTTTTCCCCCACGCAGGAAAGCTATCTGCTCACCGTAGCAGACTGGGTATCCCGCATTTATTTTGTACCGTATGCCTCCACCCCCGGCGTGACCATTTACTTTAATGGCTCCGTGGTTGCTAGCGGAGCACAGACCCCCACCGTAAACCTGTCTGATGAGCCGACTTACGTCACCATCAAGCTGGTCGACGCTGACAACAAAACCAATACCTATTCCATTTACATTCAGCGCAGGCCCAGCGAACGGCGCACGCGCGTATCGGCGGGTTATATCACCTCCGCCGTGTCCAACGGTAACAAGAACTCCATCCGTGCCGATTTGGTTTCGGTCACCTATACCCAGGGCACCAATCAGTCCACCTTTGTCAACGAAACCAACTACATTTACGATTACGCCTGTGCCGACAGCGCAATCTTCTACTATGGCACCATGCAAAACCCCATTCGCGCCACGACCTTTGCTGAATTTGTCGCCCATTACCAGGATACCGGCTCCACGCTGTACCGCATCATCTACATTGAAGACGAGATTGTCGCCGTGATGCCGTACGCCGCCGATTATTAATTTAACACGAATGAAACCGGAGGAACCACCATGGATTTGTTAGAAGCCATCAAACGCCGCCACAGCTATCGCGGTGCATTCAAGCCCGACCCTGTGCCGGAAGCCGATTTATGGACCATTGCTGAGGCGGGTACCCGTGCCCCCTCGGGCTGCAACAAGCAGACCACGCACCTGTGCGTGATCAACGATCCGGACAAGCTGACAGCCATAGCCAAGCTACTGCCGCGCCCCGTGGTGCAGACCGCAAAAGCCATCATCACCGTAGTCAGTGACAATCGCCCTGCCTATGGCGACATGAGCTTTGAACCGCAGGATTATGGCGCAGCGGTGGAAAATATGCTGCTGGCCATTACAGCGCTTGGCTACGCCAGCGTTTGGCTGGATGGCGTACTGCGGCATGATGGCATCGCCGAGCGCATTGCCGATTTAATCGGTCTTGAAGACCGTGAGCACTTCACCGTTTCGGTCATCCTGCCCGTAGGCGTGCCCGAAGAAATCCTTCCCCAGCAAAAACGTGTGCCGCTGCAAGAACGCGTCACTTTCAACGCAATGTCATAATCCCGTAAGCCCTCCCTCCCCCCTCCAACCGACAGAACATAAGGAGCACCTGTCATGAAAAAGAAACTTTTGTCCGTTTTGCTGATCGTTACTGTGCTATCCACCCTGCTTGCGGCTGCACAAGCCGATTTCGCCGAAACGTATTATAAACTTAGATTCTCCAAAGGATTCCCCGTGTATACCGGCCCCGGCACCAACTACTACCGCGCCAACGGCAACGCCTTTTACGGCGGCGGCGTTTTACGGTACTACGGCACCGAGCCCGGTGGCTGGCTGATGATCGGCTATCAAACCAGCGGCGGTCTATGGCGCATGGGATATATCCAGCCCAGCGCTGCCGACAAAATCACCACGGATGCTGAAGATTACAATATTTTTAGCATCAGCTTTACCAACACAACCGCCTATCTGACCAAGGATTCCTACATCACCGACGATCCGCTGTTTGGCGATAAAACCCCGCTGACCAGTTTAAGCTATGGGCAGGCGGTAACGGTGCTGGCCCAGTACAACAATTACTGGACCTATGTGGAAGTCCATAAAAGCGGCAAGAAGCCGATGCGCGGGTATGTGATGAGCTCCATACTGAGCAACACTGTACCTCAGGCCACGGCCACGAAAGCCCCCGCGCCGGCCCCCACCCCCGCACCGACGTCGCAGGTCGTGCTCTCCAGTTCCCCGACCCTGTCTTCCCTTAAGCATAACGCGCCAAATACCGGTATTATGCTGCCGGGGTCCTTCTCATCGGGGCAGACCAGCTATTTACTCACGGTGGCGGACTGGGTATCCCGGATTTATTTCACCCCCGTCAGCAACAACGGAAACATTTACTTTAACGGCAGTTACGTAGCCAGCGGCTCAAAAACACCGACCATCACCCTGTCGGATCAACCGACCTCCGCGGTGTTTAAAGTGGTCGGCTCCGGGAATGCATCCAAGACCTATACTGTGTACATCCAGCGTAGGCCCAGCGAGCGGCGCACGCGTGTGTCCGCCGGGTATATTGACTCGGTCTATTCCAGCGGCAACGAAAACCACATCCGTGCTGACCTGGTAACGGTCACCTACACCCAGGGCACCAACCTGTCCTCCTTTGTAAACGAAACCCATTACCTGTACGACTATGCCTGTGCCGATGACGCCATTTTTTACTACGGCACCATGCAAAACCCCATCCGCGCTATCAGCTTTGCCGATTTCATCAGCCAATACAACACGTATGGCTCGACACTGTATCGCATCGTTTATATCGAGGATAAGATTGTCGCGGTGATGCCGTATAACAGCGATTACGCCACCCCGTAAATCATAAGCGACTTTGCAATGTCCGCAGTCCGGTTTCATGCCGGCTGCGGGCTTTTTTATTGTATTCCCGGCACAGGTTTGCTATGCTGTTAAAAAGCGGAGGTGATGGGGATGCAATTTACGCAATATGCGACGGCTGAGGCCTTTGAGCGTGATGTGCTTGCGGTGCTCAAGCGCCATGAAATTGAAAATAACTTATTGTATGTCAACATCGGTGACGGCAAGATTATGCTGACCGTGAAGGATGATGCCGACCAGGTGCTGCTTGTTGCCGACCGTACGCCGCCCCATCCGCTGGTACTGTATGGGCGGGACAATCAGTGCGATGATGAAACGCTCGCTTTCTTTGCCCGCTCGCTGTTTGAAAACGATATTGCGATTGATTTTGTGTTTGCCGAGCATACGCTTGCAGAGCGCTTCATCCGCGAGTACGGCAATGTCAGCGGTAAACGCTTTGCCCCTGCCCAGCGCCTGGCGCTGAGCGTGACCGATCACGCAACGCCGCCTGCGGGTATGGCGACCGGCAGACTACGGCTTGCCACAGAAGACGATCTATGGTTCCTGCCCTACTGGTGCGCGGATTTCAACGTTGCCTGCGATATCGGCGGGTATGATTTAAGTGCCGCCGTGGAAACCGCCAAGCGCCTGGTAGGCCAGCAGCAGTTTTACCTTTGGGAGGACGGCGTACCCGTCTCCATGGTCAGCTCGCATCGCAGTGTGACAGGCTGCCGCATGGTAAGCTACGTGTACACGCCGCCGCATCTGCGGGGTAAGGGCTATGCCAAGGCCTGTGTATACACGCTGACGCGCGAGCTGATCACGCCTGCATCGCCCCGGTGCGCGCTGTATGTAGACTGCAATAACCCGATTTCCAACAGGGTTTACGAGCAAATCGGTTATGAGCGCACCGGCATCTATCAGCAGTACCGTGAAGTGCCCGTAAATCCCTAGTAGACTTTCGTATGCACTAATTTGACATACCGTTTACCCAAGCCCCGTGAATGTAAAAACTGTATAACGCAAGTTTACAGCCCCTGTCGCATGCAAACGCCCGCGCCGTATACGTTTGCTCCGCTTTTGATTTTCAATCCGCTTAACATGCGCCCACAAACCCTTACAAAGGATTTACACACCTGTCCCATCACCGCTAACACAGCCTTGCTAATGTGAAGTGAACGACCGAAAGTTTGAAAGGAAGTGCACTCAAATGAAAAAGGCTATCTCCCTGTTCCTGGCACTGGTCCTGATGCTTGCCTGCACCGCTGCGTATGCCAGCGACATGGCAACAACCCCCAAGTATGTGTTTATGTTTATCGGCGACGGCATGGGCAGCCCCCAAGTAACCGCAACCCAGTATTACCTGGGCGCGATCGCCAATCCGGATTCTCCCGTTCCTGTCCCCGCAGAACTCTCCTTTACCGATTGGTCTACCGTCGGTCTGATGACGACCTACGATGCCACATCCTTCAACCCGGACTCCGCATCCACCGCCAGCGCAATGGCATCCGGCGAGAAAATCCCCTCCGGCGCGCTCAACTATAAGTACGCTGTCGCCACCGAGGACAATACGACCGAGGACGCAGTGCTTGATAAAACCGGCCAGTTCGTTCTCACCGAGTCCACCAAGCTCATCACCGAATACGTTAAAGAAGCCGGCATGAAGGTCGGCGTGGTATCCAGCGTTTCATTGAACCACGCTACACCAGCAGCCTACTATGCCAAAGAAACCTCCCGCAACAACTACTACGAAATCGGCGTGCAAGCCCTGACAGGCACCGTGCTGGACTTCCTGGGCGGCGGCGAGCTGCGCAAGATGTACGTGGATGACAAACCCAATACTGAGGACTATGCCGCCGAAAACGGTTGGACGATTGTCAACACCAAGGAAGACATTGCCTCGATTGCAGACGCAAAAGCGCCTGTACTGCTCAACAACCCCGACATCGCCGACAGCTCCGCTATGGCCTACGAGATCGACCGCGTAAACCGCGAAGCCACCGAAGGCGACATTCACTCCCTGGCTGATATCGTTTCGGCAGGCATCGAAGTCATCAACAACGAAGACGGCTTCTTCATGATGGTTGAAGGTGGCAAGATTGACTGGGCGGGCCACGCCAATGACGCGGCTGCCAGCATTTACGACACCATCGCCTTCTCCGATGCCGTACAGGTTGCTGTCGATTTTGCAGCCAAGCATCCTCAGGAAACACTGATTATCGTCACCGGCGATCACGAAACCGGCGGCATGACCATCGGGTTTGCTACCACCGCATACGACACGCATTTCAATTACCTCCAAAACCAGAAAGTTTCGTTTGCCACCTTCAGCGGCGAAGTTGCCAAAATGCGTGAAGACGGTGCCACCTTTGCAGACGCGCTGGCTATGATCGAGAAAGATTACGGCCTGACCACGACCCCGGACATGGATCTCACCTTGACTGACAGCGAGATCGCATCCCTGCAGGCCGCCTTTGACCTGAGCATGACCCCCAGCGAAGATCGTACACTCGGTGACAACGACAAATTGCTCTACGGCGGCTACGAGCCCTTGTCCATGGCCGTCAGCCACATCATCAACAACAAAGCCGGCCTGAGCTATACCTCGTATGCACACACCGGTCTGCAAATCCCCGTATACGCTATGGGCGTGAACGCAGAACTGTTCTCCGGCATGTACGACAATACCGATATCTTTGGTAAAACCATGCAAGCCATGGGCCTGACCGCAGACAAATAAACCGATTCCGTATCCGCGGGGCTGCCATTGGGCAGCCCCGTTTTTTCAAGGCGAAACGGAGGACATATGAGAAAACGGAAAAACAACCTGATCTTTGCGGCAGTGATGCTCGTGTTCTGCGGTATACTATGCCTGCTGCCCGCCCGGCATCAGACCGTATACTCTACGCTGCCACGCGTACAGGTGCGTATTGACGCTGTAAACAACGACGAACTGATCACCATTGGTATCGTATATACCGGCACGCAAACCTGCTCTGTCACGGTACTGACAGGCGAGTATGCAGGCACGCAAACAACCGCCACCAACTATATGAATGCGGCGCTGGATAAAGACAAGCTGTTTGAGCCCGGAGATATCGCCTATGCCATCATCAATGGTACGTCCGATGGGTTTTTTATCACACTGATTGACCACTACCGCGCCAATACTGAATTATGGATTATCCTGGCGCTGTCGGCGGGGCTGATCATATTCGGCGGCATTGTGGGTTGCAGCGCACTGATTTCACTGGCAGCCAGCACGGTGATCATCTGGAAATTGCTGATTCCACTTCTCCTGGATATGGTGAACCCGATCCTCGCTTCCTTCGTCACCGTCGTCGCCCTCACCATACTGATTGATCTGCTGATCGCGGGCTTCACCAAACGCTGCGCCGTAGCGCTGCTGGGGTCGCTGTCGGGTACGCTGATCACCTGCATTTTGGCACTTGTGCTAACAGATGCGCTGAAGCTGGACGGCGGGGATATCCCCTACCTGATTCCGCTTATATCCCAAAGCTCGCTGCAAATTGACCCGCGCGGGCTGTTTATCGGGATGATGTTCATCGCCAACTCCGGCGCAGTCATGGATTTGAGCATGGACATTGCCGTTTCCTGCCACGAGGTGCAGGCCCACAGCTGCGATATCTCCCGCCGAGCGCTGTTTAAAAGCGGCCGCGAGGTCGGCCGCAACGTATTGGGCACCATGGCCACCACCCTGATGCTGGCCTACTCCGGCAATTACCTGTCCATGCTCATGTATTTTGCAGGGCAGGGCACCCCGCCAGGCGATATCATCAACCTGAAATATGTCGCCAGCCAGCTTCTCAACACCCTGGTCGGCAGCTTCGGTCTTGTGTTCACCGCCCCGCTGACCGCGCTGATCGCATCGGTGCTCTATGTGCCCAGAACGGTTAGCCGTTAAGCCGTAACTCTACATAAAAAAAGCCGCGCTTAGCGCGGCTTTTTGCGGAAATATCTCGATCACACCTTGTCCAGCGCCTGGCTGAAATCGGCGAGAAGGTCGTCAATATGCTCGGTACCGATCGACAGGCGAACGGTGTTGGGTTTGATTCCTGCGGCCAGCAGCTCATCTTCGCTCAGGGAGCTATGGGTGGTCGATGCTGGGTGGATGACCAGAGATTTCACATCGGCCACATTGGCCAGCAGCGAGAAAATCGAAAGGTTTTCGGTCAGTGCTTTGGCCTGCTCGGCGGTGCCGTTGAGTTCAAACGTAAAAATGGACCCAGCGCCATTTGGGAAATACTTTTGGTACAGCGCGTTCGTGGGTGAATCCAGCAGCGAGGGATGGTTCACCTTGCTTACCTTGTCATGCTTGCGTAAGAACTCCACCACCTTGAGCGCATTTTCCACATGGCGTTCCACACGCAAGGAGAGGGTTTCCAGCCCCTGCAGAAACAAAAATGCATTGAAGGGACTTAGCGCCGCGCCAGTATCCCGCAAAGTGGTTACGCGGGCTTTAATACTATAGGCCGCAGCCCCCGCCACATCGGTAAATACAGCACCATGGTAGGCGGGGCTGGGCTTGGACAGACCCGGGAACTTGTCCGATGCCGCCCAGTCGAAGTTGCCGCCATCCACCAGCACACCGCCGATGGAGGTACCGTGTCCGCCGATAAACTTGGTCGCCGAATGCACAACAATGTCCGCGCCGTGCTCAAACGGGCGCAGCAGGTACGGCGTGGCAAAGGTATTGTCAATAATCAACGGAATGCCGTGCTTGTGGGCAATATCGGCAATCGCGCGGATATCAGCCACGTTAGAATTAGGATTGCCCAGCGTTTCGGTGAACAGGAGCTTGGTATTAGGGCGAATGGCGCGTTCAAAACTTGCCGGATCATCGCCATCAACAAAGGTGGTTTCGATGCCGATCTCCGAGAACGTGTGCGCAAACAGGCTGTAGGTGCCGCCATAGATGGACGCGGCCGACACAATATGGTCGCCTGCACCGGCAATATTACGGACCGAAGCGGTAATCGCCGCCAGCCCGCTTGAAAACGCCAGCGCCGCAATGCCACCTTCCAGCGCCGCCATGCGCTTTTCAAACGCATCGTTGGTCGGGTTCATAATCCGGGTATAAATGTTGCCTTCCTCGGCCAGTGCAAAGCGTGCGGCAGCAGATGCGGCATCGGGGAAAACATACGACGCGGTTTGGTAAATCGGTACAGCGCGTGCGCCGGTGGCCGGGTCGGGCTGCTCCTGCCCTGCATGGAGCTGTAAGGTTTCAAATTTTAGTTTGTCTGCCATAGTCTCATCTCCTCATTCAAAGAATAAAGGGGTCGACAGGTAGCGTTCGCCCGTATCAGGCAGGACAACGACCACCGTCTTTCCTGCGTTTTCAGCGCGCTTTGCCACTTGCATAGCCGCCCACAGCGCTGCCCCGGATGAGATGCCCGCAAGCAGCCCTTCGTGTTTAGCCAGGTCACGCGCGGCTGCCTTGGCATCGTCTGCTTTTACGCGCACAATTTCGTCAAGCACTTCGGTGTTGAGCACCTTGGGTACAAAACCCGCGCCGATGCCCTGAATGGGATGAGGGCCGGGCTGGCCGCCCGATAACACAGGGGATGCGTCCGGCTCGACAGCGATGGCGCGTACGGACGGTTTTTGCGATTTCAGATATTCCCCCGTGCCGGTAATGGTACCGCCGGTGCCAACACCAGCGACCAGGAAGTCCACACTGCCGGCGGTATCGCGCCAGATTTCCGGGCCGGTGGTTTTGCGGTGCGCTTCGGGGTTGGCCGGGTTATCAAACTGGCCAGGAATAAACGCCCCCGGCGTTTCCGCTGCCAGTTCGTTAGCTTTATCAATCGCGCCGCGCATGCCGCCCGGGCCTTCGGTCAGCACCAGCTCCGCCCCGTAGGCTTTCAGCAGGTTACGCCGCTCCTGACTCATGGATTCAGGCATCGTCAGAATCAGGCGATACCCGCGCGCGGCCGCAACCGACGCCAGGCCGATGCCCGTATTGCCGCTGGTGGGCTCGATAATCACCGCGCCGGGCTTGAGCACGCCACGTTTTTCCGCGTCGTCGATCATGCCTCTGGCAATGCGGTCCTTCACGCTGCCGCCGGGGTTTTTTCCTTCCAGCTTGGCTACAAGATTGGCCTTGAGTTCGTGGGCTTTGATGATGTTATGTAGTGTAATAAGCGGCGTATTGCCGATAAGATCCGTCAGGGTGTTTACGATCTGTGTCATCTGCCTTACCTCCAAATAATTAAAACATATAGGAATAGTATGTTTGTAATATACCCCGATATATAAGGCTTGTCAACCCCTCTTGACAATGAAATTTGATTTGTTTACACTAATACCTAGTGAATCGGTATGCAAAGAAGGAGAACTATGAGAATTTCCGCCAGAGGCCGCTACGCGCTGGCCGCAACCATCAGCATGGCAACCCGCTACGATACGGGCGACAATATTACGGTCATCAGCTTATCCGAAAGTCTGGGCATCTCTAAAATCTATCTGGAACAGGTATTTTCACTACTTAAAAAGGCCGAGGTGGTTTCCTCGCAAAAAGGCGCACAAGGCGGGTATCGCCTGGCCCGTCCCCCGCAGGACATATCCGCCTTTGAGGTGCTGTGGGCGACCGATTTATCGCTTTTTGAAGAGGTTGGAGACACGGTAAAAGACCATGCCCCGGGCATAGAAGCGGCCATGCGCATTTCCGTGTTTGATGCCGTTGACAGCGCAGTGAAAACCACCCTGTCCGGCGTAAGCCTGAAAACCCTGGCCGACGAAATGAAAAAGCACCGCAAAGATCAGGGATATATGTTCTTTATTTAGTGTGCTTCAATTCACATAAATCTCTGCACTAAAAAACCCGCCCATTCAGGCGGGTTTTTTAGTCGGGAACAGCTTAGACTTCCGTCATCCACAGGCCGTGGAGGTTGCAGTACGCGTAAGCCGCCAGGGGCTTGTCGCCTTCCACAATCGCAAACGTCGCTTCCGGTTTGCCACCGGCAGTCAGACATTTGCGCTGGCCGCCGTTTTCAGTCTGGAGATACACCCACTGGATGTAATGCTCTTCCTGCATCGGGTGGGCCACTTCGCCGACTTTCACCGTAACTGTGTTGCCGGAGACTTCGATCACCGGAACATGCTTTTCCGTTGCGGCATCCACGGTATTGGGCGTAAGCTCGGTCATATTCTCGCCGCAGCACACGGGATTGACGCCGGAATAATTGAGCGTACCGACGAGGTTACCACAGTGTTTACAATAGAAGAAATGAACTGGGCACATAATAATTCCCTCCTGTCTGTTTGGTTCAATGGATCAATGTACTATCTATAGTATACGCCAAACAATAGCCAATTGAAACCGATTTATTCCGATTTGATGCTGATTTAACAAAGACTAACCACCGGTTTCCCGGTGGTTATCTGTGTCAGGCATTCATAAACAGGGCGATATCATCCTCTACGGTGCCGATGCCCGCAATACCGAAGGTCTCGACCAGCACCTTGGCCACACCCGGCGACAGGAACGCCGGCAGCGTGGGCCCCAGGTGGATGTTCTTTACCCCCAGCGACAGAAGCGCCAGCAGTACGATGACCGCCTTTTGCTCGTACCAGGCAATGTTAAAGGCGATGGGCAGGTCGTTGATATCGGACAGCCCGAACACTTCCTTAAGCTTGAGCGCAATCACAGCCAGTGAGTAGCTGTCGTTACATTGACCGGCGTCCAGCACACGCGGGATGCCGCCGATATCGCCAAGGTTTAGCTTGTTATAACGATATTTGGCACAGCCTGCGGTCAGGATAACGGTATCCTTGGGCAGTTTCTCGGCAAACTCGGTATAGTAATCGCGTGTGTTCATGCGTCCGTCACACCCGGCCATCACGAAGAATTTCTTGATCGCGCCGGACTTGACTGCGTCAACCACTTTGTCGGCCAGAGCCAGCACCTGGTTGTGAGCAAAGCCGCCAACAATGGTTCCTGACTCAATTTCCTTTGGTGCAGGCAGGGTCTTGGCCAAGGCGATGATCTCCGAAAAGTCTTTTTTGCCGTCAGCCGTCACAGGCACATGTTTGCAGCCGGGGAAGCCTGCCGCGTTAGTGGTGAAGATGCGATTGCGGATTTCCTCGCTTCTGGGCGGTACGATGCAGTTTGTGGTAAACAGAATCGGACCATGAAAGCTTTCAAACTCGGTAATCTGCTTCCACCAGGCGTTGCCGTAGTTGCCCGCAAAATGGGTGTATTTCTTGAATGCAGGGTAGTAGTGCGCCGGCAGCATTTCGCTGTGCGTGTATACATCCACGCCCGTGCCATCCGTTTGCTCAAGAAGCTGTTCCAAGTCCGTAAGGTCATGACCGGAGATCAGAATGGCGGGATTTTCACGCACGCCGATATTGACCTGTGTGATTTCGGGGTTGCCGTACTTGCCGGTATTGGCAGCATCCAGCAGTGCCATGGCCTTTACACCGAATTCCCCGGTTTTCAGTGTCAGCGCGGTCAGCTGCTCGGCCGAAAGGCTGTTATCCAGCGTTGCGGCAAGGGCTTCATAGATAAACGCATAGATCGCCGGGTCTTCCTTGCCCAGATTCAGGGCATGCTCGGTATAGGCAGCCATGCCCTTGAGGCCATAGACGATCAGTTCCCGCAGGGAGCGAACATCCTCGTTCTCAGTTGCCAGTACGCCGACCGTTTCTGCCTTTACCAGCATTTCAGCGCGCGTATCCACGCGGAAGCTTGCCGCCTCGTGCAAGGTTTCTCCCTTGGCGGATTTCTTCAATGCGTCCCGCAGCATCAATACCTTTTGCACCTGCACGGCGATGGCATCGGGGTCAAAATTGGCGTTGGTAATGGTCATAAACAGGCTGTGCACCAGCGCGCGGTTTGCTTCGCTTAGGCTCTGCACCGGATGGGCTTCTTTGATAACGACCTCCGACAAGCCTTTGAGTGCGTAGATCAATACATCCTGCAGCTTGGCGACCTCATCGGTCTTGCCGCATACGCCGCGCACCTGGCAGCCCTGTCCCTTGGCCGCTTCCTGGCACTGATAACAAAACATACTCATATTGCGTTCCTCCTATTCTTCAATGGGCTCAAAGTATTCCTTGGTTACAAAGCATACCGGGCATACCCAGTCGTCGGGGATATCCTCAAACGCAGTTCCGGGCTCGATGCCGCTGTCCGGGTCGCCCTCCTCAGGATCGTAAATATAGCCGCAGGGTACGCATAGATATTTTTTCATGGGGGTTCCTCCCTTGTCGCCCTAGTGAAAGAGTTTCACAATCCAAAGTTCCAGGGTGTCTTCGTGGTGGTTGAAGCCTTGCATCACCGTGCCAAACGGAATTTTCAGCACATCTCCGCGCTGGTAATCGTGTTCCGCCTGCTCGCCCAGCGCAATGCGCAGGTGGCCGCGCATCACAGTCATATACACCGTCGCGTTGGCGGTATGCTTTGGAAAGCTCTCGCCTTTTTTAAGTACAATGTGGTTTAGGTGCAGGGTATCTTCGTTAACAACCTGCTCCATGGTTTTCTCGTCGGCCGTTGAATAGTGAAATAACTGCTCAATCATCGCTTAATCCTCCAGCACTTTACCGTCGGTCGTAAGGGTAATCACATGCCAGGGCAGCATTTTGCCGGACTGGACAATGGCGTTTTTCACCGCCGTCACGATGCCGCCACAGCAAGGCACCTCCATGCGCAGTACGGTCACGCTTTTAATCTCGTTTGCACTCAGGATGGCCGTCAGCTTTTCTGCATAATCCACGCCGTCCAGCTTGGGACAACCGATCAGGGTAACGCGGCCACGCATAAACTCGCTATGCACGTTGGCATAGGCATAGGCCGTGCAGCTGGCTGCAATCAGCAGGTTTGCCTGATGAAAGTAGGGCGCGGCGGGCGGGGCCAGCTTGATCTGGCAAGGCCACTGCTGCAGCTGCGACTCCGCCGGAGTGCTCTGCACAGCCGAGGCCTGCGCGCGTTCAATGGTCCGGGATTGGGTACCGGGGCAGCCACAGGCCATGGGCTTTGGCTGGGCAGCCGCCGCCTGTTTTGCCTTTTGCTGCTGGTACTGCATGGCATACACCTCGTCAAACGCGTCAACATCGCGCTCTTCAATGGTAATGGCATCCACCGGGCAATGCGGCAGGCAAGCGCCTAGACCATCGCAATAGCTTTCGGATAGCAGTTTGGCTTTGCCGTCCACCAGGGCGATTGCGCCTTCATGGCAGGCGTCCACGCACAGGCCGCAGCCGTTGCATTTTTCCTGGTCGATGACCACAATATTTCGTTTCATTGACATTCTCCTCATTCGTACCTTGGTTGACTTTCCGTACTCATCTTATTATGATGAGTACAAATACTCTGTATCTACAGATACAATCGGTGGTGCTTACTTGGATTTGTTCTATGAAGATGCGCTGGCAACCGCGCCGCTGTTTGAAGGGATTCACCCGGCGGACCTGCACTCGCTGCTGTCGTGCTTCAACCCCTTAGTCAAGCAATATGACAAGGGTGAAATTGCCGCCAGCCCCGGTGACCCGCTGACAGGCGTTGGTATTGTGGTCAGCGGTGAGGTGGAGATACTGCACGAAAACGCGGCCGGCAACAAATCGCTACTATCGTTTATCGAGCAAGGGCAAACCTTTGGGGAGGTGGCGGCCTTTGCCGGGCAGACCCATTGGCCTGCTACGGTCACCGCACGCCGGGACAGTGTACTCATGTTCATTCCCCCGCAGCGCTTTTTAGGCAACTGCGAACGTGCCTGTGCTTTTCATAAAACGCTGGTGCAGAACATGCTGAAAATTCTGTCCGAAAAGGCCATTCGATTAAACAAAAAGGTGGCGTATCTGGAGATCAAAGGAATCCGCCCTAAGCTGTGCACCTATCTGCTGGAGCAGCGAAACCTTACTCACTCGGATACCTTCATCCTCCCGATGAGCAAAAGCGAGCTGGCAACCTATTTAAGCGTCTCCCGCCCCTCCATGTCACGAGAGCTGGGGTTGATGCGGCAGGAAAAACTGCTGGATTTTTACCTGTCCAGCGTGCGGCTGCTGGATGTAGAAAGCATACAAAAAATCGCGTCCTCGTAGGACGCGATTTTTACGATAGCAGACTGTTTCTTATGGCTTTTGTACGGCCTGCTTTTTAATTTGAAATAATACAATGACAAGGCTGACGCCGAGTATCGTATGCCCCAGCCCCGAGACGCCGGAAATGGATGCGTCCAGCGCGCCGCTGAGCTCGCTTCCCAAGACCTGCGTTAGTCCGCGTACCAGCAAGCCCAGCACAGTAATACTCAGCCCGACATTGTAAAACACAATGAGCGTATGCCAGTTTTTCGTCTCTGCCATAGCAAAATTCTTTTCCAGCACTATCAGTAGTAGAAACATGATGGTTCCCAGCATCAGCAAGTGCGGATGAATGACGGATAAGGTGGTTCCCTCCGTAAACTGCATGGCCTTGGTAAACTCCCGGTAAAATACGCCGAATGCCAGCGCAAGTATGGCATAGAAAATGGAAAGGTTCGCATAGCGTTTGATCATAATCGGTCTCCTCTCAGTCGGTTTGGGTCGCTTCCAGTGTGATGGTCTGGCCGTACTCCATAAACAGCAGATTGTCCGGCGTGAATGCGGCAGGATCGGCGCTGAACCAGTGGATAGCCGTGTTGTGCTTGGCCCCGACCAGCGCGGCGCATTCCATCGCCTCCGCCGCGTCCATGTTGTACTGGCCGTCTATGGGGTAAAACGCGTAATCCACATTGTACGCCTGCAAATCGGCCATGGAATCCAGCTTGCTGGTATCGGAGGCAAAATAAACCGTAATACCGTCAAACTGGATGATATAGCCGTTTGTTTGGTCGATTTTGTGGTTCTTGTTGGCAGCCGGTACGGGGATAATTGTGATTTCGCCCAAGGTAAAGTGATTATAGCTGCCGTCTTTGTTAATCGTCTGCTTCACACGCAAAATCTGGCAGTCTTCAGCCTGCGGCACCAGTTTAACCTGGTTGTGGTCACCGTGCTCATGTGACACCAGAATGATATCTGCATCCCGCTCATAGGTATATCCTTTGACCGTATCCGGGTCGATATAGAGCACCGTGCCTTCGGCGGTGGTTATCATGATATGCGCATGGCCGATTAAGGTCAGAGTGGGCTGCAGCGCTTCCTGCGCAGCCGCCGCCCCAGTCGTACAAAGGAATAAGACAGCAGTACACAGCGCAACGATGTGTTTCATAAGTCTCCCTCCAATACAGCGGATCGTGTACTTTGCATGCTCAATATAGGAAAACAGGGGTTGCTCGTCAAGTTAGCCCTTGCACAGCCTTAGGTCGTGCCAAAACAGCGGAAACCAGATAAGACTTGCTTTCATCAAACGGCCACAGCAGGTACTGCTTTGAAAGCGTCTGCGTTCGCTTTTCAAAATCCTGCAGTCCAATTCCCGAAAGCTCGGACCCGTGGGCTTTAATCAGCACATCCGCGTCTCGCGCGCTGATGCGGCCATCATGGGCCGCTTTGCTGACATCGCGATACACCCGACTGCCCGCTTCCATCTCCACCATATCGGACAGCAGCACAATCAACCCGTCCGGCTGGCAGGCGTTTAGCAGCAAGGTATTATAGCGCATCAGCAGGCCGGGCATTGCGTCGTAGGCCGCGTTCAAAATCAGGTTCAGGTCGGCATAATCATACAGCTGTGCCTCGTACAAAAGCCTTAGGAACACTTCGATTTGCGTAAACAGCAGCTGGGTGTACACCGGGCAGGAAATTACCAGTGGATAGCGCCTTACCGCAGGCTGTACCGGCGCATGCGCCAGCGCGTGCAGTGCTGCCTGCATATGGTCTGCCAGCGTTTGGGCTGATGCGGTTTGCACAACCAGTGCTTCCAGCGCTTTAAACAGTCCGGCGTGCTCTACACCGGTATAGTCGGCTTGCAGTGTTTCGATTTTCGCGCGTTCACCAGCTGTCAAGCCCTGGCGGTCTATCCCCCGCCGCATCGCGTCCACATCGGCATCGGACAGGGTCAATGCAGGCAGCTTATTACACAGAAAGCGCAGGTCGATATCGTTAAGGTTACCTGCGGCAAGCACCAGCGCACGCTCAGGATTCGGATGATAGGTAAATGCCTGGTTTATCATGGCCGAAACACCCGCCCGATAGCTGCTCCAGTCGGTATATTTGCGCAGCAAATCGCCGCTTTGGTTTACATCGCGGTTAAAGCTTTCCACGGTGAAATGCTTGAGCTTGAACGCCATAGGCCCTCCCGGTGCGGGTATTCCTACCCCTAGTATAGCAAAAAAGGAAGGGAACGCCCTTCCTTTTTTACTGTTATCGTCTTATTTCTTTTTTGTCCGCAGGTAATGGTCGATGCCGACCGCCGCAGCGTGCCCATCGGCCACGCCGTTGATGATATCCATCCCGTGGATGATATCGCCGCCCGCGTACAGGCCGGGGATGCCGCGCACCTGATTGTCCTTGTTGACGACAATCTTGCCCCGCTCCATCTTTACCTTGTCTTTCAGCTCGTCCGGCAGGAAGCTCAAGTCGGAGGTTTGGCCGATGGCAAGGTACACTTGCTTGCCCTGGACGATGATTTTATTATCGTGATCAAACTGCGGGTTAAAGCGGTGGTCTTCGTCAAACAACTGCACACACTTGCTGGCTTCAATACCCGTCAGCTTGCCGCCCTTATCTGTGACAATCGCCTGGGGGCCGTAGCCGAGGTTAAAGAGTATACCTTCCTCGCCGCCCTCTTCCACTTCTTCCTTGTCGGCAGGAATTTGGGTTTCGTTTTCCAGCGCCAGCATTTTCACGGCTGATTTTCCGTATTTCTCATTCTGGAAACGCACCAGCGTACGGGCGACATCAAACGCCACATTGCCGGAACCTACGACAACCACCTCGTCCGCCACATCGGGCATAGGCCCGCGTCCGGTTTCGTAGTCAGTGGAAGCCGCCAGGAACGGCATAGCCATTTTCACGCTTTCGTTATCAATGCCGGGAATTTTCAGCCCACGGGTGTGCGGATAGCCGGTGGCAATGAAAATCGCGTCAAACTTTGTTTGCAGGTCTGCATACGGTACATCCTTGCCGACCTGGGTATTGGTGTGGATTGTCACGCCCAGCTTTTCGATAAAAGAAATGTCGTGGGTCGTTACATCGTCCGGCAGGCGGTATTTGGGTGCACCGTAGCGCATGGGACCACCGGCCAGCGGCATACGCTCGAACACTTCCACCTCATAGCCCAGCGTGCCCAGATAGTATGCAGCCGATAGGCCTGCCGAGCCTGCGCCGATAATGGCAACCTTGCCCTCACCCTTTTTAGAGACTTGGGAGAGGACGACTTTTTCGTATTCCTCGTCTGGCATATTGTCGACAATGTAGCGTTTCAGCCAGCGGATGGCAATGGCCTCGCCACGGTTGCCGATCGCACAAGCGGTTTCGCACTTATGGGTACAGATGCGCCCGCAAACCGACGGCAGCGGGTTGGTCTGGTACAGCCAGTTGAGGCCTGCATCCAGATCATCTTCCCAGATAGCGCGGATATATTCGGGAATGTTCATATGTGCCGGGCAGGTTTTGGTGCAGATGCCGCATTCCACGCAGCGTGCGGCCTCGGCCTTGGCCTGCTCCTTGGAATAGCCACGAACGATTTCGATGAACGATTGTTTGCGCTCGTCCGTCCCAACATGCTCCATGGGCTCGCGTTCAAGGTCGAGCAGGTCGCTGGACTCGGTTTTCACATAGCCTTCTTTATGGTCGCGGCCGGTGATATCCTTCGCACCCGGCATGAAGATAAAATCTTCCGGATCGGGCGAATTGTAGAGGTACTCCTTGGTCAGGCTTAACGAGCCGGAGGTACAGATATCCACACACAACGCACAGAAGCAGCAGCGACCATAATCGATTACCGGGCGTTCAGGCTTGGAGCCCTGCTCGTCTGGCAGTTCCTTGCGCTCGACCATGGAAATGGCGTTGGTCGGGCACACTTCCGAGCAGGTACCACAGCCAATACACTTGTCCCAGTCGTTGACGTGGAACCCACGGTAGTTGTCCTGCGACTCGCGGGGGTGCTTGAAAATATCGTCCATCGGTACGGTAACCGGTTTTTTGAATAGATATTTCCAGCCCTTGAAAGGAGCAAATAGGCTTGAATTCTTCATGTCGTACTCCTATCTGTCGATTTCCGGCGAGCAGACGCCCATGGTGTCAAACCAAAGGGCCGCGTCGTCGATTCTGTGGCCGGGCAGATACTTCTCCACACCCAGCAGCCCCTGCGGGAACGAGGCACCGCGCACCGCTACGCGGTAGGGGTTAATGCCGCCGTTGGATACCGTATAGTAGCCGAACTCGCCGCGGCTAGACTCGATGGCTGTATAAACCTGGCCTTTGGGAACCTGCCAGCGCAGCGCGCTGCCGTCCAGTCCCTTTTCACGCACCTTACCAGCGGGCATCTTGTCCAAAATCTGGCGGATAATGCGGATGATCTGGTGCATTTCCAGCCACTTAAAGCGGATGCGCGTGTAGGCATCGGAATACGTTGCGGTGGGTACATCAAACTCCACCTGATCATACCGGGCATACGGTGCCACTTTGCGGATATCATAGGCCTTGCCCGTAGACGAGCGCATGCCGATACCCGTCACCCCAAGCTCCCACACGACTTCGGCGGGCAGCATGATCTGGTCCTTGGTTCTGGCAATAATGGTGGGGTTGTTTAGCAGCAAGTCCTCATAATCGGGCAGTCTGCTTTCCAGTCCGTCCACATAGGCGAGGATTTTCTTTTCAATGCCCTTGGGCAAATCCTTGCGCACGCCACCAATCACAATGTACATATGGTAGATGCGCTGGCCTGTAATCTCCTCAAACAGGGTTAAAATGCCGTCACGGTCGGCCTGCGCCCAGAACATGGCGGTGTATAGGCCCGTGGGGCCACCGCAGCCGCCAAACGCCATCAGGTGCGCCGCCAGGCGGGCCAGTTCCAAAATCAGCATGCGAATCCAGTGCGCGCGCTCCGGCACTTCGATGTTTGCCAATGCTTCCGCGTTATTGGCAAATACCATTTCATTGGGGTCGGGCTCCGGCACGCAGATGCGCGGGATAATGCCGATGTTGTTCATCCATGTACGGTTTTCCATGGTTTTTTCAAACCCACGGTGCAGCATACCGGGCAGCAGGTACGAGCGCTTAATCTTATCGCCCTCCACATACATATGGATGGAGGCATTACCGTGCATACCGGGGTGCTGGGGGCCTAAAAACAGCTTGACTTGTTTCATTTGCCGTCGCCCTCCTTTGTAAAGTCCTTGTGGTACTTGCGTACCGGGAACTTTTTGTCGGAGTACGCTTTGGAATCAAAATCCTTACGCAGGGGCGGAATATCGTCCCAGTTTTCCATAAACAGGGGCTTGTAGGACATGGCATTGCCCTCAAACTCTACGCCGAAAAACTCGTGCACGTCGCGCTCGTAGTACTGTGCGCCGGGATAAATGTTGGTCACGGTGGTGAATTTGGGATTGTCCCGGTCAATGCGGGTGCGCAGTTGCAGCCGCACGCCCTTGTCCCAGTCAAACAGCAGGTACACCAGCTGGAACTGCCCGTCCTCAATCCAGTCCACGCAGGAGAGCATAGACAGCTGCCGGAAGCCCTCGGACTTTAGGTAAGCCAGCGCCGCGTGCAGTTCGCCGGGGATGACATCTACCGCAGCCTGATTGCTTAGAACAGGCGTTACGGTAACGTCTGAGAATTTTGCCTTGACGGCCTGTGTGATGCTTTCAATGTGTTTATTCATGGAACTCATCCTTAATCCGCAGTTCTCCGAGTGATTCGATTTGGTTCTTCCTGTACCACTCGTAGTTGTCGCGGTAGCGTTTCCAGCCGTCGGCTGTTTTGTTTTTAATGCCGTCAATCAGGTCCTGGAAGCCGTTCATCACAGCTTCGGGCTTTGGCATACAGCCCGCGATGTACACATCCACCGGCAGGTATTGATCCAGCCGATTAATGACGGCATAAGCATCGTAATAAATTCCGCCGTTGATGGGGCATGGTCCAAACGCCACAAGGTACTTGGGCGTTGACATCTGCTCGTAGGCGTAAATCACGCGGCGCAGGGTTTTCACGCTCAGGTACCCGGTCACCAGCAGCACATCCGCCTGGCGCGGGGTTGCCATGGGCCCCATGCCCAGGCGTTCCATATCGTAGCGCGAGGTCATGGCCTGTGGCAACTCGACTGCGCAGCAGCCCGTGCAGTACATGAGCATCCAGATCGAGTTTGCCCGGAAGAACCGTGATATGCCTTCCCAGCCCTCTTTAAGTTTCGGATTTTTTTCAATCAATGTATCAATATGTTGGTATTCACTCATACCTTAAACCCCCCAGCCCAGAAATATAACGAGCAGTGCCTGCACGACCGCCAAGGCAATCGGCCAGCGATAGAAAAACTTGATTACCTGATCAATCTTATAGCGGCCAAGCGCCTGGGAGATCAGCGAGGCGAGTACGAACACGCCCACATACTTAAGCGCATACCCGACTATGGTCACCGCACCGCCAAGGAACAGGTTTACAAACAAGCTGACTTCGATAAAGATGGAAAACTCGTGCAGCAGCATGAGCATACCTAGCTGCTTGCCGCCGTATTCCACCATCGGGCCGGAAGCAATTTCCGCCGGTGCGATAAAGGTTTCAAACGGCTTTTTGCCCAGCATACCCAGCAGGCAGATGAACCCGACCACTGTGCCAATCGGCATTTTTACAAGGTTCCAGGTGGCAAGCCCGGCCGTTTGCTGCACCGCTGCAAGCCCCGAAAGCGAAGCCGTATTGTGTCCGTAGATCATGGAAAGCACCACGACCATGAACGGCACCTCGTAGCCGACCATCTGAGTCAAGGCGCGCATGACGCCAATGCTGGCCAGCGGGTTGCCGCTGCCCACAGCGCTCATCGCCATGCCCAGCATACCGACTGCAAACAGGTACACATAGATGAAAATGTTATCCAGCCCCGGAAACGCCGAAAACTGCATCACGGGGATAAACATAGCCGTCGCCATGATGCCGCCAAGCGCCATGATGACACCAAAGTTGTATATCCAGCCATGGCTGACACCCGTTTTAGTCAGCAGCTTGAAGATATCCCGGAACTCCTGATAGAATTTCGGCCCGTAACGCTTTTGGAAGCGTGCGACAATTTTGCGCGTCACCCCCGACAGCGTTGTTTGCCAGACGAACGCAAAGACCAGAATCAAAAGACCTGTGAGCGTTCCCACTATTACATCGTTCATGTTCATAACATACTCCCCCCAAGCATGGCCACGACTACAACCGCAACCCACAATAGCACCGTGCCGGGCTTGTAGCTATAGAATGCATAGCTTGCGAATCTGCCAAGCTCGCTCACCCTTTTCACGAGGGCCTGATAAAAGCTCTCGGTGCGCGGGGCCTTTTGGTACAGGCGTTCAAACGGCGCGTAGAAATCGGTGGCGTAGTGCAATAGTTCCGGCGTCCAGATGAATTCCGAAGCTGTGTACTGGTCCATCAGCGGTACCTTGCGGGATTTGGGGAACCGCAGAAAGATAATCAGCGCGATCAGGAAACCCAATCCGAAGATGAATACGATTAACGTCGGGTCGATAGCACCGTTGGATGCAATAATCTTGGTGCCGTCCAGCGTCAGCCCATCCAGGCCCACGGAGGTTTGCACCCGGCTGATAATCCGGAGTATCCAGTTTGGGAATACCCCAAAGATCACCGTTGCAAGTGACAGAAGCACCATGGGCAGCATCATCAGCGGCGGCGCTTCTTTCACGTCCTGATGCTTGGTAGACAGCTGCCCCAGGAACACTGCCGACAGCGGCCTGAACACATACAGGAACGAGCCGATGGAGCCAAAGAACGCGGCCGCAGCGATGAACACCATGCCTTCGTTGATCATGGACTGGAACAGCATCCACTTGGAGATGAACCCGGCCATCGGCGGGATGCCCGCCATGGAGATGATGGCAATCAGGTATACAAGGTAGGTCAGCGGCATCCGGTGAATTAAACCGCCGAGCTCGTTCATTTTCGTGGTTCCGGTGCGGTGGACTACAGCCGCCGCCGCCAGGAACGCCGCCGCCGAGGCAATGGCGTGGGCGAAAATATGCATCAGCGCGCCGCCGGTACTTAAGCCCCCCGCCATGGACAGGCCGATGATGATATACCCGGCGTTGGCCACCGAGGAGTAGGCAATCAGCTTCTTAAAATCATTCTGGCTGATAGCCATCAGCGTACCGACCACAATGCTGATTCCGCCGAGGATGGCGAAAATGTAGTTCGGAATAGGCATTACCAGTTGGCGGCCCAGAAACTCAATATTGGTTGAGAATGCTTTGAACGAGGGCATCACTGCCACGACCAGGAACGCCGCAAAGCCACCGGCCTTGACCAGGCCGCCCGACAGAATAGGCGAAAACGGCTCGGGCGCGTTGCCGTGTGCCTGCGGTAGCCAGATATGGAACGGGAACACACCCAGCTTAACCAGCCCCGCGATGCCGATGGTAATAAACGCAACGAGTGCCGCCGTGGGGTCTCCCGCCGCCTGGGAAAGTACACCGGCAATCTCAAACGAGCCGAAGCGGCTGTACAGGAACAGGATGCCGTACAGCATGGACAGCGACCCGAACGCTGAAAACGCGTAATAGGTCACCGACGCTTTTCTGGATTTACCAAAGGGGATGATAAACATTGATGCCCAGACAATGGTTTCCCAGAAGATGAACAGTGTAATGAAATCTCTGGCGGAAAATGCCCCAAGGGTACCGGCCAGCGCCAGCAGATACAGCAAGTTGTACGCCGCCGGGTGAATCAGCTTGGGCATCCAGTAGATGTTGAAGAACGACACGCACGCAAACACGCTCAGCATGACCACCGAGAAGAACCAGCCGTACTGCGTCAGCGTAAATTGCAGGAAATACAGGTTCACCGTGCTGCCGATATCCTTGTGCAGCAGAACCATCGCCAGCAGTGCGGCGGCCGACCCGATGACCGTAACCCACGCGCCCAGCGCTTTGTTGATCTTGGTCAGCACAAAGGCGAGCACCGAGGCCGCAAACAGCCCCGCGATCACCAGACTAACGCTTAGTTGAAAACTCATTTACATACCCCCCAGCAGCTGCTGTACAAAGGTCATGAAATCGACCGCGAAAAACTGCTTGATGTTCAGAATTGGCAAAACGCCAAGGGCAACAAGCACAATCGCGATCACTATCGATACGATGCCGACGAGCTTGAACCCGCTCATGTCATATGCCTTGAGGTTTGTCTCGGACGATACCTCGCCCTCTTCCCCGGCATTCCACAGCGTGGTGAGGATGCGGACAAAGTACGCGCCTTCGACCACTGCCATCGCAAGGATGACAATCGGCAGCCACACATTGCCTGCATCAAACAGCCCGACCAGCGCATTGATCTTAGCAACAAAGCCGTAAAACAGCGGTAGGCCGATCAGCGACATGGCCGCAACCGTGAACCCGATGCCCGTCAGCGGTGCTTTCACAAATACGCCTTTCAGTTCTTCCACGGTATCGGTTTTCAGGTCCTTTGCAAACTTTGCCGCGACCGTGAACAGCACAAGCTTGGACACCACATTGCCAAGCAGTACCAGCACGGCGGGCACGGTCAATCCGTACAGGAATAACAGCACCACGAGGCCTGCCTGTGCCACCGAGGAAAACAGCAGAATCTCGCGGAGCTTTGTTTTGGAAAATGCCGAAGCTTCGGCAAAGATCAGCGTGCCCACAGCCACCGCCGTAAAGGCGATCAGTACCGCGTCGCTCATCATAAATACCGTATCCATCAGCCGGCCGACCGCTAAAAGCACTGCCAGCGCATAGCCTGATACGATCAATGTGCCGACCAAGGCGTTTGCTTTTCGCAGTACGCCCTGCACCCAGCCGCCAAACGGCATGAGCTTGGCTTCCACTGAAAGTCCGGCGAAGATCAGCACCAGTGGGAGCATCAGTGCGTTTGCATCCGCGCCCTCCATGCCCGCAAGCTTTGCCTGAATATCAAACATGTTCAGCGAGCCGAAGATGTTGTACAGAAGCATGATGCCAAACAGGTACAGCCCCGAACCGAGCGTCCCGATGACCAGGTAGTTAAACGAGTGTTTAAAGCCCTTATCCATAGCCGTGAAGATGTAGGCCGCGATGGCCGCGATTTCCAAAAACACGAACAGGTTAAACAGGTCCCCTGTGAGGATAATCCCGTTGAGCGCTGCCAGCGATACCAGCAGCACCGTAGCATAGCCCTTCACCTGCTTGCCCGACAGCAGCAGAATCAGCGCAAACAGTACATTGAGCACCACCACGCCGATCAGGGATAGATCGTCCAGCACCAGACTAATACCAAACGGGGGCGTAAAGCCGCCCAGTTCAACAATCGTCAAACCGTTATACAGTAAAGCGATCAGCACGGCCACAGCCGTATTCAGCACGACAGCCAGACCAAGCAGCCCTTTGGCGATCTTTTTGAGGAACACCGCCAGGAACGCAAACAGCAGCGGAACGGCAATCAGGAGGACTGGGTTTTGCAAAATATCAAGCAACATCCGATTCGCCCTCCATTTCATCCAGATTATAGGTTCCGTACTGCTTGTGCAGTCTGCGCGCAAACGCCAGCGCCAGCGCGGTTACACCAACGCCGATGACGATGGAAGTCAGCACCAGTGCCTGTGGCAGCGGATCGACAAACAGCAGCGCGGAGGTATTGTTCTGCGAGGTGAGGATAGGCGCAATACCGCCTGCAACATACCCCACCGAGATGATAAACACGTTGATGCCAACCTCGAAAATGTTCAGCGATACAATCAGCTTGATGACATTTTTCTGTGTCAGCAGACCGTATATACCGACCAGCATCAGCGCAATGGAAACATACT
Source organism: Candidatus Limiplasma sp. (assembly GCA_963678055.1). Lineage (GTDB taxonomy): Bacteria > Bacillota > Clostridia > Christensenellales > Aristaeellaceae > CAXXOK01. The sequence continues at coordinate 649,765 of OY782679.1, read as the reverse complement.
GTATCATTCTGCTTCCTCCTCTGTGGCAAAGCCCGCGATTACGCCGGACAGCTCGCTGCCGACCTTAAGGCCGATCAGGATATAAACAATCGGGATGATGCCGGCGCTTACCAGCTCGCCAACCACGCCCGTGGGCAGGATGTTTTGCAGGAAATACCCGCCGATGATCAGCCCTAAAAGCCCCGCGATGACATACAGCGAGCCTGCAACGCCCTCAGCAGCTTTAAAGGCTTTCACCTTCAGTTGGAACTCATTATCGGCAATGTAGAGCAGCAGTATCGCCGCAGCGATGATACTGCCGCCGGGGAAGCCCCCGCCGGGGGTCAGGTGACCGTGGGTGAACACGTACACGCCGAAGACCATCATGATGCCAAATACCATGCGTGCGCCGTGTTTTAAAATAAAGCTTGCTTCGTAGGCCCCTTTCTGCCTGCGTTTGCCGGTGAGCAACAGCCCTACGCCAAGTGCCGCCACAAACAGGACCGTGACCTCGCCCAGGGTATCAAACGAGCGATAGTTGACCACGATGGAGGTCACCATGTTGGCCGAGCCGGTTTCCGCGTCCTTGGTTTCGCCAAACACGATCGCGCCGGGTTCAGCTGCGGTGGTTTCGGTTTCCGTCAGCGCGGCCGCTTCGCCCGATGCGGTCACATTTTTGTCAAGGTAGCCCTGCGATACGCGGCCGCTTACATCTGCCTCACCAAAGGGCGTAAACTGCAGGGGCGATGCATCGCTAAAATACAGCGCGATGAAGATAAACGCACCAAGCGCGAGTACCAAAAGAATGGATACGACTTGTTTCATACGTCTTCACCTTCATTCTTCTTGGTAAAGAGGGTAAACACAAAGAGCACCGTAACCAGCCCGGAGCCGATAACGGCCTCGGTGATAGCCACGTCCGGCGCGCGCATGACAACAAACAGCACGACCGCCAGCATACTGATAGCCGACAGCATAATCACCGATGTGATCTTCTTTTTGGCGTTGATGGCAACAATGCCAAGCACGACCATCACAATGCCCATGGCAAGTTCCAGCAGTTCCATGACGTCCATGCTACTCACCCGCCTTTCCGTTTTCTTTTGCGTATTGTTTTACGTTTTTCTTGTACGCCGCCCGTGCCAGCGCAGAGCTGCCCACCGGGTTGGTAATGGCAATGAACACAATGATGAGCAGCGCTTTTACAAGCCAGCTTGGGTTAGCAAGCCCAACGCCAAGCAGCATGGAAAACGCACCCAGCGTGGTTGCTTTCGTGCCCGCCTGAATGCGGTTAAACACATCCGGCATGCGGAACACGCCAAACCCGCCAAGGGCCAGGAATATGCCCCCAAGGATCATAAAAATATAGCCTAAAATATTCATCACTGTTTACCCTCCAAAAATCTGGCAAACAGCACGGTCTCAATAAAGGAGAGAATACCGTAGGCCAGCGCAATGTCCAGGTACAGAGCGTTTTTAAATACAAACGCCAAAAACGCGATCAACGCCGTGATGATAATGTTGAGCGTATCCAGCCCCACCACGCGGTCAAACACCGTTGGCCCAAGCAGCAGGCGGATTACAGCAAACAGCACGCCGATGCCGATTAGGATAAACACAATTAAGTTGACACTCATTCGGCTTTCCCTCCCAGCAGCACTTCAAAGTCCTGTGAAATTGCTTTTTTGAAATCCGCTTCGCTTTCGCCCTTTGCATTCACCCAGTGAATCAGCAGGCCGTCGTCTTCCACATCCAGCGTCAGCGTTCCCGGCGTCAGGGTAATGGCATTGGCCAGCAGCAGCTTTTGAAAATCGCCTTTGAGCTGCGTAGGCACCTTCACGATTTTCGGGTTGATGGGCAGCCTGGGGCTTAAGACCCGGTAGGCAATATCAAGGTTTGCCAATATCAGCTTGTACAAAAATACAGGGATAAACACAAAGAGGAACCGAAACACCCCTGCAATCCCCTGCAGCGTAAATGCGTAGCTGACATACCGCGCAATCAATAGCGACAGCACCAGCGCCACCGCGCCGCCCAGCAGCACTTCCGGCAGGGTGAAGCCTGCAATCAGCACCCACGTAAGCCACACAACAAGAAACGTGGAAATCCATTTTCTCATAGCTTGTCTTCCTTCTTTTTTAATGTGTCAGTCCGTAATGAGACAGTCGACAATTTTTTTCACATCTTGATTGACAACGTAATAATTAACCTCCAGGCCGTTGCGCACGCCCTCCACAATGTTGGCGGCTTTGAGCTTGGCCAGGTGCTGGGACACGGTAGACTGTGGCATATCCAGACACCCCTTGATCTTTGAGACATTGCAACCGGGTTCGATGATCAGCCCTTTGATAATGCATAGCCTGACTGGATGGGAGATAACCTTGAGCAGCTCCGCCGTCTTGGTCACCTGCTGCAGCCTTTCCTTAGCGTCCTTGATGACAAACACCTCTTCACGGTAAAGATTGTTAATTATTTGGCGATTTTGGGCATAACATACCCATTAGTATATTTGTATATTACGATATAACGATTTAGTTGTCAATGGAGTCGATTAAAAAAACAGCACAAAAAAAAGAGCCTGACGGCTCTTGATTGCAAATTCTGTTTACGCGCAGCCGGGTATCAGCCGCATTCTACGCAGCAGCGTATCGGCCACAAAGCGGTATCCAGCGTCCTCCAGGTGCATGCCATCGCGGCAGACGAGGTTTGGATACTCCTTGTTGGCCAGCATCGCATCCCGTAGGTCCAGCAGCGGGGTTTTGGTTTTGGCGGCCACGTTACGCACGGCATTGGCGTAGCGTTCCTGCCAGCCGTAAATGTTTTGCACCTCGCCAATCGCCTTTAAAATCGCATCGCGATCCAGCCCCTGGCAAACCCAGTTGAAAAACTTTTCCGCGTGCAGCGGCAGCGGTGTGATAAGCATGGCTTTCATGCCCTTTTGCTCAATCTTTTGAATAAACTCCTCCAGCTTTTGAGAAAAGACCGAAAGCTCCACTTTTGCGCGGGGTGGCTGGTCGGGGTTTTTGGAAACCTCTTCCCAGTCCATATTGCAATCGTTGCCGCCGTATTCCAGCACGCACAGCGCGCCTTCTACCGGAGTCGCGGCTTCAAAGCGTTCCAGACCGTCCAGCACGGTTGCGCCCATTTTGGAGTTGTTGACGACCTTTAAGTCCAACTCATCCGAGATTCGCTTGGGGCAGCGCTCTTTGGAGATCACGTACCGCTGCCGTCGTTCGTTATAAGTAATGCCGACTGCGATGGAATCTCCCCAGACTTGAATCTCTGTGTTGAACATAGGTACACATCCTTAATATCTAGTATCTATTACCAGATTACGCTACATCGTAATGTTTGTCAAGTGGTTATCTCTATCGCTTGAACTATTTTACAATATGTGTTATACTGTAAGCAATAATAGAGGGTCCGAAAATGGTCACAGGTATACGGTACGGAGGCGACACCATGGCAGACAGACAGCAAGATTTCACCGCAAGCTTGAAAGCGTTTCAGCCCATGCCTTGGGAGTTAATCCCGGATCTGGGGCTGTACATGGATCAGGTCATTACCTTTATCGAGCGCAGCTGCCGCGACCTGTTCATCAATACCGACCGTATTTTCACCCCGTCGATGGTGAATAACTATGTGAAAATCGGCCTGGTAGAACGCCCTGTCGCTAAAAAATACGGACGGGAACAGCTGGCGCAACTGCTGATGATCTGCGTGCTCAAGCAGTCCATTTCAGCCGAAGCCATGAAAACGCTGGTGCAGCCACAAGAGGGTGTCTCCATGCAGGCGCACTACGAAAGCTTCTGCCAAACGGAGCAGGCGGTGTTTGCCGCCATCGGCAACTTGCAGCCGCAGCCGCTCATGGTCTGCGCGGTGCAAGGCGCGGCCTACCAGCTGCTGTGCAGCACGCTGCTCTACGAAGACAAGTCTCAGGCGAAAAAGCCTGCGCCCGTCCCCAAGGACAGCAAAACCGAAGACCCAAAATCGCCAAAGAAAAAGTGAACCTTGTTCATCATAGCAAAAACCATCCGCGCGGACAACCGGCGGATGGTTTAATTTTAATGAGAATACGATGAAAATACGAAACGGGGGCTATTCCGGCCGCTGCGTTTCGGGGTTTAAGTTCACGGTGCTGACAGGCACATCGCCGAAAATGCTGGAGTACAGGCGATATCCGCCGGAAAGGTTATACACCTCAAAGCCGTTCTGCGAAAGAATGCGCGCGGCCACATACCCGCGCAGGCCAACCCGGCAGGTCAGGTACACGGGCTTTGACTTGTCCAGTTCATCCATATGCTCGCGCAGTTTGTCCACCGAGATATTGATAAAGCCGTCGATATGCCCATCCCGGTATTCGCCGCGGGACCGGGTATCCAAAAGCGTCACGCTGCCGTCGCGGGGCAGATCTTGCACATCGTTCCAGTGGAAGTTCTTTACTTTGCCGGTCAGCAGGTTCTGGATGACGAACCCTGCCATATTGACCGGGTCTTTGGCCGACGAGTACGGCGGCGCGTATGCCAGCTCCAGCTTCGTCAGGTCTTCAGCGGTCGCGCCAAAGCGGATCGCAGTCGCCAGCACATCAATGCGCTTATCTACGCCCTCGTAGCCCACAATTTGCCCGCCGAGGATTTTGCCCGTACCTTTTTCAAACACAACCTTCACGGCCATGCTTTCCGCGCCGGGATAATAGCTGGCGTGGCTGGCTGAATAGGTAAAGGATTTATCGTAGTTAAGCTCCAGACGTTTGGCGGTCTTTTCGTTGATGCCGGTGGTGGCGACCGTCATGTCAAACACCTTCAAAATGGCCGATCCCTGGGTACCGGTGTAGCGGCTGTCGCCTCCGGCCACGTTATCGGCGGCAATGCGCCCCTGCTTATTGGCCGGTCCGGCCAGCGGGATGAGCGTTTGTTCGTGGGTGATAAAATCGGTCACCTGTACAGCATCGCCAACGGCAAAGATTGCCGGGTCATTGGTGCGCATGTCATCGGTGACGACAATCGCGCCACGGGAGCTTACGGTCAACCCGGCTTCCTTGGCAATGCGGCTTTCCGGACGCACGCCGATGGCGAGAATCACCATATCCGCCGGCACTTCGCCCTTGTCCAAAATCACGTTCAGGTGATTACCATGTTCCTCTACGGCTTTCACGGTGGTCTTGAGCATCAAATTAACGCCCTTGTCGATAATATGGTTGTGCACATCGGCAGCCATATCATAGTCCAGCGGCGCAATCACCTGGTCGAGCATTTCTACCATCGTGACCTCAAGGCCTGCACTGTGCAGGTTTTCGGCCATTTCCACGCCGATATACCCGCCGCCGACTACAACAGCCGTATGCGGGTCTTCGCGAAGGATATAATCCTTAATCTTATAGGTGTCGGGAATATTGCGCAAGGTAAATACTTTGTCATGTGTAATGCCGTCAATCGGCGGGACCACAGGCTCGGCACCCATGGACAGAACCAGCTGATCGTAGCTTTCTTCATAGCGCTCTCCACTCTGGTGGTTGACAACGCTTACGGTTTTATGCTCTCTATCTATAGCTGTCACTTCGCTTTGGGCGCGCACATCCACATTGAAACGCGCATGGAAGCTGCGCGGGGTTTGCAGGGTCAGTTCATCCTTATCAGTAATCTCGCCGCCGATATAGTAGGGCAGGCCGCAGTTGGCAAAGGAGATATACTCTCCCCGTTCAAACAGAATAATCTCCGCCTGTTCGTCAAGCCTGCGCAGCCTGGCTGCTGCAGAAGCGCCGCCCGCAACTCCGCCGACGATGAGTACTTTTTGGCTCGTCATGTGAAATCCTCCTCTGTTATGGTAGAATAGAGTTGTGAGGTGAACTATGCAAGCATCGGAACTCGCATTCGTACAATCCATGTTCCCGTTTTGGAACCAGCTAAATGATGAGGACACCGCCCTGCTAACCCAGCAGGTGCGCAGTCAAGCCTTCTTGCCGGGAGAGACCATCCATTCCGGCAGCAACGACTGTGTTGGTGTCTTGTTAATCAAGTCCGGCGAACTACGCGCCTATATCCTCTCCGAGGAGGGGAAGGAAGTTACGCTGTTCCGCCTGGTCGGCGGCGAGGTCTGTATGCTGTCGGCATCGTGCCTACTCAACAGCATTACGTTTGACCTGTTCATCGAAGCGGTGAATGCCACCGAGCTGTGCCTGATTGATTCACAAACCTTCTCACGGGTCATGGAGCACAACATCTATGTTGAAAACTTCGCCCTGCGCTCGGTTACCGAACGCTTTTCCGATGTGATGTGGGCGATGGAACAAATCCTATTTATGAGTTTCGACCGTCGACTGGCTATTTTCCTGCTGGATGAGACGGCAAAAACAGGTGTTGATAACCTGACCATGACCCACGAGCAGATTGCCCGGTATGTTGGCAGCGCGCGGGAAGTGGTCAGCCGCATGCTGAAATACTTTGCCAAGGAAGGCATTGTTGCCGTCCACCGCGGCGGTGTAGAAATTCTGGATAAACAAAAGCTACGAAAGCTTTTATAAACAAGTAATCACGGCCTTATCCGGGACAGTCCAAAGGTAGCCGTAAAACTGCGGCTACCTTTAGTTTGTCTACGCAAGCCGGAAACGCCGAAACCTGCGATTACAGGCCGAGCAATTCCTTGATGGCCGCTTTGGGCCGGGCACCGACCACACGCTGGTCGACTTTGCCATCTTTCATGACAATCAGGGTCGGGATGCTCATGACGCCGAACTTCTGTGCCAGCTCAGGGTTGGAATCCACATCCACCTTGCCGACTTTCACAGTGGGTTCTTCCGCGGCGATCTCATCCACGATGGGCGATACCATGCGGCACGGGCCACACCAGGCTGCCCAGAAATCGATCAATACGGGCTTATCCGACTGCATGACTTCCGTTTCAAAATTCTGTTTCGTTAAGGTTACAACTGCCATTTTTATATCCTCCTTATTGGGTGTACGTTTGCAGTATATCACCTGCCCCATACCATGTCCGTGACTTTGTCACATACGTTATTGTTTTAACAAGTCTGCCAATCAGCCTACGGCAAACCCCCTGTGTCATTGTGTACAGGGGGTTTGTCAGCACGCTTTTTCGGGGTTTACTCCGCCTTGCCGCCTTTGTTGGTGTTAATGCCAAAGGGCACATACAGCGGGCAGAAGCCGACCAGCGACGTTAGGATGAGTACGATGCCCAGCAGGCCGACCCAGCGCCACGCGCTTTGGACAAAGAGTAGAACGGCCACCAGGCCAATTCCCAGTATAATGCGAACCCATCTATCAGTGTTTCCCATGTTTTTCTTCATGCGGATACTCTCCTTTTCACGGTGTGATTGCTTATATTCTTCGGTCATGCAGTTGCAATGTCGCTTTCTTCAGCTTTTCTTACTCAATAGTATACCATAAGAAGCAGCTGTCAAGGTGCTTTGTTTGCGCCTTCGCTCGCAACGCTAGTTTGCCCGTAGGCATGTAACACATACCCATTGCAACGCAAGATCCTATAAGTATAATACCCACGAAGGTAACGAAATGAAACCATCGTCGTATATGCCCGATAGGAGCGCTGATCCCATACCTAAAAATAAAATTTAAAAAAACGCTTGAACCTTACGTTACGTAATGTTTTATAATAGACTATACAGGAAGGAGTTGAGATGATCATGCGGACCTATAAGATAGGCGAAGTCGCAAAATTAGCCGGAATCAGCATCCGAACCTTGCGCTATTACGACACCATTGATTTATTGAAGCCCAGTAAAATGCTTGCCAATGGGCATCGCTCATATAACAGCGATGATGTGAAAAAACTGCAAGTCGTGCTTGGCTTAAAAGTCTTAGGTTTCTCATTGCAGGATATCCGCAAGTATATTCAAAATCCGGATGTCAATCTGATTGATGTTTTAAAATATCAACAAAAAGCGATTGCGGCAAAACTGGAATCGCTCCAGGAAATTGATAAGAAACTTGCCCATATTCTAAGTCGTCACAGCAAGAACGAAACCATCATGGAAAAGGATGTATTTGCAGTCTATGAAATGCTGCAGATGTCGGATCACAATGATGTTCTATTGCAGTATTTCACACCCGAAGAAGTGCAAAACACCATGCGTGCAGTAAACGACGACGCGCATGCCTCGTTATATGAAGCGGTTAAGCTTCTGGGGCTCACTGCGGATTTGAGCGAGAAAAACACAGCGTTCGTAGCGGATACGTTTGCGCAATTCATCCGACTCTACTTTGTCAACATCAACGAACAGACCATCACAAAGACGATTAAAATGCTCGTTGAAATGCTGCAAAACGATCCGACAATCACCCCGGGCGCATTCAGCGAAAAACGCATGAAGGCGTGGCTTTTTGAACACTTACTGAAGAAAGAGGAATAAAATGAAAAAGAAAATTGTTATCACAGGCGGCAATAGCGGCATTGGCAAGGCCCTTGTGGAAGAGATGTGCGCAAGAGGGCACGAAGTGATTGTGATTGCAAGAGACAGCCAAAAGACCAAAGCGGTCATCCAAACCCTTGTTCAGACATATGGACCGCAAACGATTCAACTGGTTCCTGCGGATTTAAGCCGTGTTGATGACATCCAAAACGCAGTGACTGCGCTTGTTAACATGAATACCACCATTGATGTACTCATCAACAATGCCGGTGTATTAAAGCTGAAAAAAGAACTGGCGCAAGACAATGTTGAGATGACCATGAGCGTTAATCTGCTGGCCGCCTATCGCCTGACACAAGGGCTGCTGGATGCCGGAACGCCGATCCGCAGAATCATCAATATCACATCGGAGCTCTTTAAAAAAGGCACTTTGGATTTTGAGGATATGATCAATCCCAAGAAATATAAGGGGCAGCAGGTCTACTGTAATACAAAATTAGCCAACTTGGCGCTGAGTACACAGTGGTATGCAGCCTATGGTAAGAGTATGGATGTAATTGCACTGCATCCGGGCGTGGTCGCCAGCAGCGCTTTTCGAGACTATCCGACTATTTTCATGAATTTCATGAATTTATTCTTAGAAAAACCAGCAAGCGCAGCGGCGAAAATTGCTGATGTTGCCCTGGCCGATAGGGTGAAAAGCGGCTGGTATTATAACCAAGCTCAGGCAAAAGGGCCCATCGAAAGCTATCTGGGTCCAGACGATTCCGAAAAACTGCAGGCGTTTTTAAACGACCTGACTTAGGGGGTGAATGTATGGAATTTTCATTTGACGAGAAAACAAAACGGCTGTTTTCACAGGAAAAAATGGGGAAACTCATTTTCATCATGTCGTTCCCGGTCATTATAGCGATCATGATCTCCGCCGTTTACAATGTCGTTGATACGATTTTTATCGGCAGACGCGTTGGCGAACTGGGTATAGCCGGCATCAGCATTGGCTTTTCCATCCAACTGATGATCAACTCGCTGGGTATTTTGGTCGGATTGGGCGGATCATCGGTCATATCCAGAGCTTTAGGTGCAAACGATACCCAGAAAGCCGGACAAACGATCGGTATGGCCTATTTTATCGGGATTGTACTGTATGGCGTGGTTGTGCTTAGCTCGATGCCTTTTTTAGACAGCGTGATTGCCGGGCTGGGCGCAAATACCGAAACCATTGCCTATGCCAAAGACTATCTGCAAATTATCATTCCCGGCTCTGTTTTTATCCTGCTGGCTGTTGCAGGCGGCAATCTTCTGATGGCACAGGGCAAACCGGAGCTGGCTATGGTACAACTGGTTGCCGGTGCATTGTTCAACCTAGCGCTGGACCCGTTATTTATCCTGGTTTGGGATATGGGTGTATCGGGCGCTGCGATTGCAACGGTCATCAGCCAGGGCTTGTCCTTGGTGATCGTATTGTTCTTTCAATTCTCAAGCGTCACTGCAATCAAACCAAAAGTAACTGATTTCATCCAAGTGAAGTTCAAGTTGATTGGGGAAATTGTTGCTTTGGGCACCCCCGCATTTTTACAAGAAATTGGTGCATCCATTACGATTATTGTAGTCAATAACCTGCTTAACAGCTTTGGCGGGAATGCGGTTACATCACTGCTGGCAATTTTCGGTATTCTGAATAAACTCTTACTATTCCTCATCACACCGCTGATTGGCATTGCCCAGGGATTTATGCCCATCGTAGGCTACAATTACGGATTGAAAGATTATAAGCGCATCAAAGAAAGCTTTAAAACGGCTATGGTCAGCGCTTTTGCGATCACAGCTGTGATTGCCGCAGCTGTGATCCTATTCCCGGAAACCGTATTGTCATTCTTTACTGGCGATGCATCGTTGATTAGTGCCGGGATACTGCCGCTGCGGATCATGTATTGCGCGTTACCGCTTGCAACCTTCAGCGTAGTCAGTGCTATGTATTTCCTGGGCATTGGCAAGGTTATCCCTTCTATCATTATCTCGCTGTCACGCCAGGTTTTAGTTTTGATTCCGGTTTCTATCGTACTGACAAACCTGGCGGGGCTGACCGGTCTTTGGATCTCATTCCCGATTGCTGATGTGCTCTCCGTTGTGATTGCACTGATCTGGATAAAGTTTGAGTTTTCCAAAACCCCACGATAAGCTTCACATCAGGCTGTACAAGACCCCACCGAAACCCTGATGCGTTCAAGGAGCTTCGCGCCGGATGGGCGGCCAACACCTCGTCAATCGGCTGGCTATCCATGTGTTTACTAAAGCATAAACGCATCCATTATACCGATACACAAAAGCAGGAGAGACGTAAATGTCTCTCCTGCTTTATCCTGTTACTGGTATAGGATAAGTTATTACTTTTTCACCAGTTCGTTAATGCTTTCGGTGTTGATGTCGCCGCAGGATACACAGCCGATGACCTGGTTGTCCCGGATGTAGGCCACACAGGGAACCTGATCAACGCCCAGTCGCTGGGCAATACCGTTGGATTTGTAGACGTCGACCTTCTTGAGCATCAGGTCGCAGCAGCACTGTCCGTACTCTTCCATCTCCGTCAGCATTTTACGGTCTTCCGCGCTTGCCGCATTGTACACATACACAATCCGGCGGTCGGTGCCCATGATCTGGTGGGCAAACGTTTCGCTTTCGGCAATGTATTTCTCTGCTGCATAGCCCGCGATCGCACCGTCGCCAACTGCCGTGGCAACCTGCTTAAGGAACTTGTCACGCACATCGCCTGCGCAGAATACGCCGGGAATCCGCGTTTCCATGCGCTCGTTTGTCATGACATAGCCGCCGCGGGTCATATCGATCATGCCCTTAAAAATCTCGGTATTGGGCACATAGCCGATGAAGATAAAGCAAGTGTCAACCGCAACGTCCGTCACATCGCCGGTCTTGGTGTTTTTCAGGGCGACGTGCGTCAGGTGCTCATCGCCTTTGAACTCGTCCACGGTGGTGTTCCACATGAACTCCATTTTCTCGTTGCGCATGCACTCGCCCTTGGCGATTTCGTTGCAGTCCATGATGCCTTCGTCATGCAGAACCGACACGATGACCTTTTTGGCAAACTTGGTCAGGAACATGCCCTCTTCGATGGCTGCATCGCCGCTGCCGATGACCATAACCGTTTTATCGGTATTGGCGGCCGCGTCGCAGGTTGCGCAGAAGGAAATGCCTTTGTCGTAGAGGTATTTATCCTCACCCTTAGCGCCGGTCAGGCGGGGTTTGCCGCCGGATGCGATAATCACGACTTTACAGTGATACTCGTTGCGGAAGGTTTCCACAACCTTGTCATCGCCTTCCAACTTCACATTGCGTACGTCGGTCAGCTTGAACTTTACGCCGAATCTCTTTGCCTGTTTATGGAACAACTCCATCAAGCCCAGACCGGTGCTGCCTTCCGGGAATCCCGGATAGTTTTCGATTTCGTTTGTATAGGTCGCCAGTCCGCCGACCAGCGCTTTTTCGATAATCAGGGTTTTCAGCCTTGCGCGCCCGCAATAAATACCCGCAGTCATCCCGGCTGCACCGCCGCCGATAATGACGACATCGTAATTCTCAATCTTCTTTTCCATAGTCTCCGTTCCTTTTCATCAGAGTCCGTGCATCATTTTCGTTTCGGTTGGCCATGCTGGAATCAGCCTGATTTCATAGAGAAACCGTGAGCGTTTGCATCCGCATCACGGTTTTCCTGATCCGGGTGATATAGCAATTTCAATCGATACGATGTCTACATAAAGAATTTTGCCAGCATTTTGCTTCCGATCCACGCGCCGACCAGCAAAAAGACGGCGAATACCCAGCCCGACAGAGACAGGGACGCGACACCGGAAAACAGTGCGCCAATGTTACACCCTGCGGCAAGGCGCGCGCCGTAGCCCATCAGCAACCCGCCCAGGACGGCCGCGATGACCTGCTTGACGGATTTGATCTTCTTCCACTTAAACTGCGAAGCAAGCAGTGTTGCCAGCAGTGCGCCGCCGATAATACCAACGTTGAGCATGGTGCCGCTGTGGTTCAAGATCCCCGCATTGAGCGTATTCTGCGCCCCGGAAGAGGAAAAATAGTACCATTTCTCTACGTTTCCGCCAAACAGCTGATAGATCCAGGCTCCCCAGTTTGCCAAGGTTCCCGACACACCCCAGGGATTTCCCGAATACGCGAATAAGGCGATCTGCGTGATGGAGAGAAGCACCGCACCGGTAATGTAGGTAAATGGATTTTTGAAAACCATTTTATAATATCTGTTTTTACTGATGTTCTCCCATACTTTCTTCAATGTGCCACTACCTTTCTTTTTCCGGCAGGATCCCCCGAAAGGGGACCCCTCGGTAAGCGCGGTGATTTACGCCTTTTCGATGACAACGTCCCATTCGCCGTCGTCCACTTCGTCCACTTCCACGTTGTGGCCCTGCGAGCGCGCCCATTCGGGTACGTTCTTCATGGCACAGCTGTGGTCAATATGCACGATCAGCACATCACCGGCTGCCATGTCTTTCATTTTCTTCTCAGCCTTCATCAGGGGTAAGGGGCAAGCTTCGCCCAAACAATCCAATTCATATTCTGCCATTGGGGGATCCTCCTAGAATTTATTTTGGAAGTACTATGCCGCTTTGGATAATACTAATCCTCGTCTGTTACGCCCATCTTCTTGCGTTCCCACAGGTCAGCTGCTATATACAGGCAACCGATGATCAGAAGCTGGATGACAATTGCTCCAAACCAGCCGAAAACGTCCGGCAGGAACACTTTGGGGGAATCGGCGATCACGTTCAGGTTCCACCATCCCATGTCTTTGGCACCCCATAGCGACCCGATAACAAAGAATGCAAGCGCCAGAACCTGCATATGGAAGCCTTCGCCAACGCGCATCAGCGTGCCCGAAGCACAGCCGCCCGCGATGACCATGCCTACACCGAACATGATGCCGCCAATCGCCGTTGCAAGGCTGATAGGCTGCACATAGCTCATGCCGGGAATCGGCTGTCCGGATGCAAACGCGCTGTACTTGATGGCGGTAAAGCCAATGGATGTCAGCGCAAAGGCAATCAGCACTGCCTTGGTAATCGACGTGCTGCCCGTGATGCAGGGATCACGCAAGCTAGCAGTAAAGCAGAACCGGGACTTCTGTAGAATAAAGCCGAACATTCCGCCGAACATCAAGAACATTCCCATGCTGGGCGAAGCAAAAATTGACAGTAGCACCCCGCCAACAATCATCACCAACAGCACAATCAGGGCGATTGGCAGCTGATTTTTCTTCTTCCTTCTCTTCGTTGTTCGGGGTATGGATTTCCGCACCGGCGTGTTCGCGGTTTCCGCCATCCCGGCACCTCCTCATCATGGCCGGCAGCGTGTAAAATCACCGGCGTCACTGGTTGATATTATAGCATGGTAGCTTTCCGCCGGAGCATTGAAGTTCCTTGTGTTGTATTTGACAATATTATAACAATCTCACATCGCCCTACTGGGTGCACTTTATCATGTAGACCCCAGCGCGGATGAACAGGGCTTTGCCATAAGAAATATTGATACCTGACATACGAGGTGTTATAATAAGGTAGATACACTCGCCAAGCCGCGTTCACCCACCGGAAGGAGCCGCCGATATGCAGTTGGAGCATCTGGAGCTTTTCTTAAAAATCGCCAAGGAAAAGAGTATATCCAAGGTAGCGGATATCTCGCATATCTCACAGCCGGCGCTAAGCCTGCAAATGCAGAAAATCGAGGAGGCGCTTGGCTGCCGCCTGTTTGAACGCAGCAACCGCGGCATACAACTGACCGATGCCGGTGTGCTGATGCAGCGCTACGCCACCCAGCTGATTTTTACCTATAATCAGTTTCTGGAAGAACTTAACAACCTGCGCAATAACAACGAAACCTGCCGTGTCATCGCCACGCAGGTTGCCGCCAACTATGCCATTCCCTGTACACTTGTCAAAGCCAAGGAGCATTTCCCGGGCTATACGTTCACGCTTGCGTCCAGGCCGTCCAGCGAGGTCATCCACCATGTGCTGGAGAACCAGGCGGATATCGGCTTTATTGTCGGTGATACCAACGAGCCAAACCTCTACTGCCGCAACATTATTACCGACCAGATTGTGTTGGTCGCGGCCAAGGGCTATCGGGTTCCCGAGCAGCTAACGGTGGACAAATTAAAAAGCTATCCCCTGATCATGCTGAATGAAAACTACTCCTCCTACCGCATGATAGAGCAACAACTCAAAAGCATGGGCTACGCTATGGACGATTTCAACGTATCCTACAATCTGGACTACACAGAGGCCGTCAAGTCCATGGTCGTGGGGAAAAACGGACTGGCATTTCTGCCTTATATGGCAGTTAAAAAAGAAGTCTACCTCAAACAGCTGAAAATCGTGGAAATCGAGGATCTCAGCCTGCGGTATGACGTGTCGATTATATACAACACCAGCAAGGAAAACTGTAATTTTCAGATGCGAACTGTGAAGCAGTATTTTGAAACTATCGTATCTACGACGATCTGCTAAGAAAATTTATCGGTTTTGCTCATCACAATCTCCCAGATACCGGGGATTGGCTGGGTGACTTGCGTATAAATGTTCTGCTTTTGGCAATATGATAGAATAGATTCGGATGTGCAGCTGTGATCGGTAACCAGCAGCACGTCTTCACCCTTGTCCAGCTTGTCGCGGCAGTCCATTAGTTTCATCAGCGGCAGGGGGCAAATGTCCCCCAGACAATCCATATGATGCATAGGCTTCCTCCTGTATCAATGGCTGTATTGTATCACAGGAGACAGGCACGGACAAGGCAAGGGAACAAGGGCTATTTTTTTGGATGTGGAGGTAAACGATGTGGGCAAACTGATGTTGCTGGGTGGTTCGCAAAGCCAGCTGAATGCGGCTGCAAAGGCCGGCGCGCTCGGCCACACGGTGATCCTCGCCGATTATCTCGCCAACCCGCCAGCGGCCCCGTTATGTGCAGCGCATGAGCGCATCAGCACCTTTGATGTGCCCGCTTGCATTGATGCCGCCCGCAGGCACCAGATCACCGGTATATTCACCGTGGGATCGGATCAGCCGGTTCTCACCGCAGCCAAGGTTGCAAGCACGCTGCACCTGCCCTCGCCCATCACAGTGGAGGCGGCTTACACCGCCACCAATAAGCGCGCGATGAAACAAGCCTTTCAGCAATACGGTGTCCCCACCGCACCCCATCGCTTTGTAGGGCCGTACGATACTGCCCAGTGCTTGTCCGATCTACAGCCGCCGTTTGTGCTCAAACCTCTGGATTCACAGGGACAGCGCGGGATATTCAAGCTGCAGTCCGCAGAGGATGTGATGCTGCATCTTGCAGAAACCCTCTCCTTTTCCCGCGAAGGCAGCGCATTGGTCGAAAGCTTTTATCCGTCCGACGAGGTGACGCTGTCGGCCTTTGTGGCAGACGGACACGTATATCCCCTGACGCTCACAGACCGGCAATTGCTGGACGACCCCGTCCATATCGGCATCTGTACAGCGCACCGGTATCCCAGCATCCACGCGGTATATGCCAATGAAATTGACGCAATCGCCACTGCGGTCGCCCGCGCGATGGGCGTGCGCCAGGGGCCGCTGTATATTCAGTTCCTGATTGGCGCAGGCGGCGTCATCGTCAACGAAGCCTCCGCCAGAATCGGCGGTGCCTTTGAAGATGTTTTTATCCCCCGGCTTACCGGGTTTGATATTCTGGAGGCGGTCATCCGCCTTGCCGCAGGGCAGTCCGTTAGGCCGGAAGACTTGCGCAATATCCAGCATTCCGGCGGACAGGCGCGTATGTCCGTCCAGCTGCTGTTCTGCCATCCGGGACACATCGCGTCCATAACCCCTGTGGAAACTCTGCTGGAGTTGCCCTGCGTGCTGTCGGCGGGGTATAATTACGGCGCAGGCAGTGTAATCCCCGCGGCCCAAAACGCCATGGCACGTTTTGGCCACTGCGTGCTGGCGGCCGAAGGCGATGAAATTCACCACGCCTTAACGCGGCTCTATCAAACCCTGCGCGTACTGGATCCGCAGGGTAACAACCTGGTCATTCCCAGAAATTTCGACGGGAAGGATAATTCCGAATGTATAAACGCTTAACCCTTCTTTCACTATTGCTGGCCGCAGCGCTGCTGTTTTCAGCCTGCGGAAGCGACAAGAAAATAACGCTGACCATAGCCGAGCAATATGGCATCGCGTATGCGCCCGTACAGATAATGAAGGAAGAAGGCCTTTTGGAGGCCGCGCTACCCGGTGTAACCGTTGAATGGGTGCAGCTGGGCGGCCCCACGGCCATCCGGGAAGGTATGCTCGCCGGGAAGATCGACGTTGGGTTTATGGGCATCGGCCCGATGCTCATCGGCGTAGATACCGGTATGGCGTGGAAAACCTTCACCGCGCTGTCTTTCAACGAGGTATCCTTCATCACCAACCGCGACGACATTCATTCGCTTGCGGATATCGGCCCGGACGACCGGATCGCCGTCATCAGCCCCGGCTGCACGCAGCATGTGCTGCTGTGCATGGCCGCAGAGCAGCAATTTCAGGACCCGGATCGCTTTGATCGACAGCTGGTGTCCTTAAGCCATCCCGACGCGATGAGCGCCATGCTTGCGGGCGGGGAAATCGTACTCCATATCACCACACCACCCTATGCCGATTTGGAGCTTCAAAGCGGCATGCACAAAATACTGACAGGGCAGGATGTAATGGGCGGCCCATTTACATTTATCTGCGGCGTGGCCAACACCAAGCTGTATGATGACAACCGCGAAATTTATGACGCACTGCAAACCAGCATGACCACCGCCATGGACATGATCAACACCGACCTGTATGCCGCAGCTGAGCGCTTGGCACCTGTATACGGCGTCGATGCAGACATGCTGTATACCATGATGCACTATAACGGCAGCATTTATCAGCAAACGCTGACAGGAATCGGGAAGTTCGCCGCCGCCATGGTGGATATGGGCCTGCTGTCCAAAGTGCCGCCGGCCGATGTATACGCCTTCCCGGATGCCGAGGTTGCCCCATGAGATGGATGCAAGCGCTTAAAACGGCATTCTATGAAAAACGCTGGTGCAGCCGCCTGTTCTTCTTTATACTGCTGCTCGCAGTCTGGGAGGGCGTGACCGCCTTAACCAATATCTCGCCCCTGCTTCTGCCCCCAGTAGAGCAGGTAGCCGTTGCGTTCTTTGACGGCATGGTCTCCGGCACGCTGTTTTTACAAAGCATTTTTTCGCTAGCCGTCATCGCACTGGGGTTTTCCATCAGCATCGTCATCGCGCTGATGCTAAGCATCGCTTCACGCCTCAGTCCGTTCATCGAGCGGATGACCGATACGCTGACTGCGATGGCGCATCCGCTGCCCGGCATGGCGCTGCTGCCGCTGATCGTGATCTGGTTTGGCACCGGTACGCCTGCCGTACTCATGGTCATCGTACACGCATGCCTTTGGTCGATTCTCCTGAGTCTGGAAAGCGGCATGAAACATGCCCCAGCGCTGTACACCGATTTAGGGCGTAGTTTTTCCATGCCGAAAATCCGCATCATTACCGAAATTCTGCTTCCCGCCGCTATGGCGCATTTGCTTTCCGGCTTGCGCGTGGGCTGGGCACGGTCCTGGCGCGCGCTTATCTCAGCAGAGATGATTTTCGGCGCAATCGGCACCACCGGCGGACTGGGCTGGTATATTTTTAAAGAACGCACCATGATGCACACGGCAGGGTTGTTTGCCGGCATCCTGCTGGTTGCGGTGATCGGCATGCTGGTGGAGGAGCTGTTGTTTGACAGGCTTGAAAAGAGCACACTGCGCAAATGGACTGTCAGCGCGGAGGAGGAAACTGCGTCGTGAAACTTACAGCAGAGCACGTAAGTAAATCCTTCGGCGACCAGCCGATACTGACTGATATCAATTTTTCCATCCAAAGCGGAGAAACCCTGGCTATCGCGGGTCGGTCCGGCTGTGGAAAAACCACACTGCTGCGCATTCTGGCGGGCTTTTTACCGCCGGACAGCGGCAGCGTTATGCTGGACGGTGCCGTAAACCTGCAACCGCACAAGGATAAGCTGATGGTATTCCAGAGCTTTGATCAGCTGTTTCCCTGGTTTACTATACGCGGAAACATCCAATACGCGCTGAAAAAAACACGCCCGGCGCTTTCTAAGCCCCAAGCGCGCGAACTAGCGAACCATTGTCTGGCTGATATGGGCCTGAACGCTGCACAAGAAAAATACCCGTACCAGCTGTCCGGCGGCATGAAGCAACGTGCCGCGCTGGCGCGGGCGATGGCGCTATCCCCCAAGGTGCTATTATTGGACGAGCCGTTTTCAAGCCTCGATGTGCACTCACGAGAAAGTGCGTACCAGTCGCTGCAAACCTTAAAACAGGCCACCGGTGCAGCCGTGATTCTGGTAACGCATGACTTGCAGGAGGCAAGCACGCTGGCTACGCGCATCGCGGTCCTCACCGGAAAAACGCTGCGGATCGCCGCCGAGACAAACACCAACGCGGCGGATGTTGCAGAGCACCTGCGTTTGCTGCTTAGCGAGTAACGCGGTAGATGCGTACCGTGCTGGGCTGGTCGAGCAGCTGTACGATACGCATGCCATATCCGGTGTTTTCAAACGCCCCCAGCAGCGTGCAATGCTCCCGGAAGTATGCTTCGGCATCCGGTACATAGCGGGGATTGCCGTATAGCACGTTGAAATTCGGCCTGTGATCGTAAATAAAGCCCATTTCGTCCGTCCAGATGATGACCTCGATATTTCGGCTTTCCACATACTGGGCAAAGCGCATATCGTTTTCCTTTAGGTAGCTTAAGTTACGCACATCCAGCAGTGCGTCGTTATCAAAATAGAATCCCGTGTTCAGGTTCGCCAGCGTTTTTGTGCCCGAAGGTACATGTGCGCTGATTTCCTGTATATACGCAACGTAATCGGATCGGAAAGCCTGTGCCACTGGCCCTGCCGCCGTAAAGGCAAACACTGCCGCCAGTATCAACAGCGCAGTTTTTTTAAGCATAGGCCGTTTGGGCAGCAGCGCGCCCACCAGCAGCAGGCAGGGAAACATCCACAAAATCGAGCTAAGCTGATTGTAGCGGCCGATGAACACTGTCGCCAGAAACGCACCGATCACCATGCCCAGCACGGCGGTGATCGCAGCATTCTTTCGTCTAATCGCCAGTACGCCGCCGCCTATGACGGTTATAGCGCACAGCAACAACTGGGGCCTGAGCTCCGGCAGGGTGTAGGTGCCGCTGATGCCATTCCATAGTCTGGAGAGGTAAGCAAACAGCTGCCCGAACTTATCGGTAAACGGAACCAGCAAATCAAACTCCGTATCCCCGTACTGCAGCCAATGCGGGATAAATTGCCCGTCAAACCACAGGCTGATCCCCACAAACACCAAGGCCAATCCGCCTGTTACGCCCACATAAGCCAGCAGCGGCTTCCATACGGGCTTGCGATTGATCATCATCAAAAACACCATCGCAAGCACACATCCCGCGGCAATCAATACGCCGTTAGGGTGCAGTCCCGCGCTAAGCCCGGTGAGCACGGCCAGCCGCAGGGCGATACGCAGCGTGATTTTGCCCTTACTACTGATAAGAATATACAAACACCACAAAAGAACAAACAGCAGAATGATTTCCTGCCGCGCGGTGTGCGCAGCCTGAATAAACTGCCCATTGACGCTGAAAGCAGCCGTCAGCGATAGCGCGATGGGAAACGGCAGCATCTCCCGCAGGCTGCGGTAGACCATAACCAGTGCGAGCGTGCCAAAAATCAGCGATACAAGCCGCAGCGCAAACACCGAATACCCCAGCACCACAATTGCCGGCATCTGCAGGATATGAAACAGCATTTTCACCGCGTGCGGATAGCGCGGTTTCAAATCAAAAAACGGTTCGGTTACCCGCAGGCTGCCCTGGGCAAGCATGTTACGGGTCAGACCGCCAAGCCACGCCTCATCGGAGTGCACCAGCGGATAGCGCGGCAAAAACAGCAGATTCAGACAAGCCCATACAAGCAGGAAACCAAGCAGCCATATCAGTTCTTTGCGTGTGCGCACGGGTACTCATCCTTTCCGGCGCTGTGTAGTGCTGCGCCCATTGTGCCATTATATCATATTCGTTTTTCGAATCACGGTATCAACAAGCGGTATAGTATATAAAGGATTGTTATTACATTAACAATGTCGAATCAAGTATAATATTAAGGAACCCAATGGAAACGGAGGAGACGGAATGTCATTGAAAAAATCCGCCAAGAAACTCATCGCATTGCTGATTTTGGTGATCACCGTTGTATCGGTGACCGCGTGCAATACGTCCGACTATGCGGAAAGCGGAAAGATCATTATCCCGGCCAAGGAACTGGAATCCTACATCGGCGCTGACAACGTTGTGATTGTGGATATGCAGTCCGAAGAGAACTACGCGGCTGCCCATGTGGAGGGCGCGGTCAACATTCCGGTTTCTGACATTATGATCAACGTACCGGTGCAAAATATGCTGACATCCAAATCCAAGCTGCAAAAGCTGCTTAGCGCAAACGGCATCGGCAACGACACCATTATGGTGGTATACGACGACAACAACATGAGCGCGTCCCGGCTGTTCTGGACGATGCTGATGTATCAAAACCACAACGTTCTGGTGGTGGACGGAGGCCTGTACGCCATTCAGGCCGCCGGATATACGCTGACCGGCGACGTGCCCACCATAACCCCCGCCGAATATACGGCCGCCGATAAGGACGAAACCTGGCTTGCCTCCATGGCCGATGTGCAAAACCAGGTTGATGAGCCTGACAAAAACACCATCCTGCTGGATGTGCGCACCGACGCGGAATACTACCAAAATGGTAAAGTTCCCTCGTCCGTCATGTTTGACTACTACGATAATTTCTATTCGGACGGCACGTTCAAAAACATTGAAACGACCCGCATCAACTACATGAAGGCCGGCATCAAGCCCGAAAACGACATTATCCTGTATTGCCAGACCTCCATGCGCGCAGCGGCTGTAATGCTTCGCCTGTACGATGCCGGCTACAGAAACATGCGCATTTACGATGGTGCCTATCTTGAGTGGTCATCCAACCCCACCAACCCCATCGACCTTCCTACCGGTATCGCAGCGCCTACTAATAAGGACGCTTCGTAATACACAAATATCAAAAGGAGAAAAAACCGTATGAAAAAACTGATAGCCCTGTTGCTTTCCCTCGTGTTGATTTCCGTATCCTTTGTTGCCCTTGCTGAGGAAACGTCCGTTGTTACGGAAAAGGCGATGGCGTATTTTGCCAACTATGACGGCTCCAAAGTTGTGATTAAGCCCGCTGATCTGTTTGCGAAAATGGACGCAGGCGAAGATATGCTGATTCTGGACGTGCGCCAGGCAGACGCTTATGAAGCAGGTCACCTGACCGGCGCTGTGAACGTACCGCTGGGCATGGCGATTGCCGAATCCCTTGTAAACATCCCCGACGATGTGCAGCTTTACGTGTACTGCTATACCGGCCAGACTGCAAGCCAGGTGACTGCGCTGTTGAACGTGGCTGGTCGCTATGCTGCCAACATCCAGAGCGGTTATAACAACGGCATTTCCAAAACCGAAGGCTTTGAAGCCTACACCACCACCGATGTGGCCACCCTGCCGGACGATACCTACGATGTAGACCCCGACGTGCAGGCCGCCATCACCGCATACTTTGAAGACATGGTCTCCAAAGCAGGCACCGCCTTCACCTACAACAACTTCAAGGCCGCCAGCCTGATGGAAGTGCTGGATGCCGAACTGGACGGCTACTTCGTATACGATGTCCGTCAGGCCGATGCCTATGCCGAAGGCCACATCCAGGGCGCTGTGAACAACCCCTATGGCGCTGGCATGGAGCAGAACTTCGCTGCCCAGTTGCCCACCGACGGCATCATCGTCGTGCACTGCTACACCGGCCAGACCGCAAGCCAGACCGTGGCCATCCTGCGGCTTCTGGGCTACGATGCGTATAACCTCAGCGGCGGCATGAACAACGGCTGGCTCGCTGCCGAATACGATGTTGTGACCGACTAATCCCCCATCCATCAATACATAACAAACGGATCCGCATGGATCCGTTTGTTTTATATTCACTTTGCTTCCGGCTATCAGTCCTTAGGCGGCTGCTCCTGGTTGATCGTTTGCACGATGGTATACTGCGGCATGCCGCTAATCGTCATGTACATACGGCCGATATACTCCCCCAGCAGCCCCAGCATCAGCATAATAATCCCGCCGACGAACAGAATCACCGAGATTGTGGATGTATACCCCATGGGAATGGACGGGGTAACCAGCCTGCGGATGACAAGGAAGATGCCCCACACAAACCCGCCCATAGCGCATAGCGCGCCGATAAACGAGGCAAAGCGCAGCGGCACCACGGAGAAATTGGTGAACGAGTCCATCCAGAGCCGAAACAGCTTGCCCAGCGTGTAGCCGGATTTCCCGCCCGCGCGTTTGCGGTGTTCCACCTCTATGCTTGTAATCTTGCTGGTTACATGCATCAGGTACCCTGCGGTCGATGGAAACGGGCTGTGGTATTTCTGCACAGCCTGATAGGCAAAGCGGCTCCATGCAACAAATGCAGACCGCCGCACCCCTTTGGGGTTGACGCCGTTCCATTCCGAAAGCTTGTTATGCAAATAGCTGGCTATGCGCTTATGCACGCCGTGCTGCTTGTTTGCAAATCTCGCGTATACAACGTCGCTGCCCTGCTCAATCCCTTCAAGCAAGCGAAAGATGCCCGATGCGGGATGCTGCCCATCGTCATCCATAAACACAAGCGCATCCCCCGCAGCGCAGCTGAGCCCCGCCATTTTGGCCTGTGACTGCCCGTAATTGCGCGATAGATTGATGCCGATAATGTGCTTGTCGAGGGCACACAGCTGCGTGATTACATCAAAGGTTGCATCGGGTGATCCATCGTTGACGAGGATGATGCGGTATTCATACCCACTGCGCGCAGCAAACTCCCGCTGAATCTCCGCCACAACGGCTGGCAGTGTATCCGCAGAACGGTAGCATGGAATGCAAATGGATATCAGCACGACCTTCACCTCAACAGTTTTGCAGTGTGGCCCTATTATACCATGTCACACCGGGCAGTCAATCCGCGCGCCGCGGCGGTCACAAGCGCTGGATTATGGTATAATTTGAGCAGTACAATGCCCGCAGCGGCGGCTTTCGGAAAGGACGTTTTGCATGATCCCGTTCAACCATCCCCCCGTACTCGGAACGGAGCTCGCCTACGTTGAGCAGGCGATGCAAAACCGTAAACTGAGCGGTGACGGCCCCTTCACCCGCCAGTGCTCTGCGTGGGTTGAAGCCCGTACAGGGTGCACTAAAGCGCTTTTGACAACATCCTGCACACATGCACTGGAGCTGGCGGCCATGCTGATCCGTATCCAGCCCGGCGACGAAGTGATTTTGCCGTCCTATACCTTTCCGTCTACTGCGGCGGCCTTTGCCCTGCGCGGGGCACAGCTTGTGTTCGTTGATATCCGCCCGGACACGATGAACCTTGATGAGCAGCAGATTGAAAGCGCCATCACGCCTCGCACCAAAGCCATCATCCCGGTGCACTACGCGGGCGTAAGCTGCGAAATGGATACCATCTTGCAAATTGCCAAACAACACCATCTTTTTGTGGTGGAAGACGCGGCCCAGGCCGTAAACGCCAGCTATCACGGGCAGGCACTTGGCAGCATCGGTGATATCGGGTGTTTTAGCTTTCATGAATCCAAAAACTTCAGCATGGGAGAAGGCGGCGCTATCCTGCTCAAGGAGCAAGCCATGCTGAGCCGCGCCGAAATTCTGCGGGAAAAAGGTACGGACAGAAGCCGCTTCTTCCGGGGTGAAACGGATCGCTATACCTGGCTTGATACCGGCTCATCCTATCTGCCAAGCGAGCTGAACGCCGCCTATCTGTATGCACAGCTGCAACAGGCGGATGCCATAACCGAAAACCGCATACGAAGCTGGAACCAATACAACGAGGGCCTACAGTCCCTGCGGGATCGCGGCAAGCTGGAACTGCCCACCGTGCCGGACGGATGCGTGCATAACGCCCATATGTACTACATCAAGCTGCAAGACGAAACCCAACGCACCCGGTTGATGGCATACCTGAAAGAGCGCGGCATCATGAGTGTTTTTCACTATATCCCCCTGCACAGCTCCAAGGCCGGAAAGCGGTACGGACGCTTCCATGGCACCGATCGGTATACGACGCGCGAAAGCCGCCGTCTGCTCCGGCTGCCGCTATACTATGGCCTTTCAGATAAGGACTGTGCACACGTTTTACAGGCGATTGAAGCGTATTGCAAGACACTGTAATACGCGCTGTAAGCGAAAGTTCGCCATAGCTACATCGTACATAGTAAGTGAAAGCAAAGCACAAGTTCTTTGTTGCCTTTCCCAATTACAGCAGCACATGCATTATTTCGTTTTATAAACTCAATTCAGCAACACGATTTCTTTTATCGAATCTCGCTGTCATCTGGCCAGACAATGGTATACGTTTCATCCTGGTCGCCGGAATCATGTAGCGTGAAGAAATTCTCTAAGTACCGTAACGCTTCGACACAGTCTTTTTCAATTGCCGTGAGATCAAAGTGATCCAATGTCATGGTGGCTTGTGTCGGCCAGTAAATTTGAGGGCTGACTAAAAACATGACTCCGATCTCGTTTGGGTTTCCTGTCGAGAAAAAATGATAATTCAAATCCTCTTGACTATCATCAATATATCCCCCAACCACATTCCAACAACCGCTATCGTCCTGTTCAACATAAATATAGATTGCCTTTATAACTTTTGAAAAGGTTGTACCTTTTACTCCGCAATAAAAATAAGGATGCCCATCTTTCCATTTATCCGATAGATGAGAGGAAATGTTGCAATATTCATCGTAAGACATGATCTGTTCGCTCACTGCGGCTATCTGATACTGCCCATCGTCCATGCGGCTTGCGATCGCTAGTTTCACAATATTTTCTTCCGCGTTGCCTATGAGTATCAACGCGTTATCGTACGAGTCAGCTATCCAGGCGCCTTGTTTGAAGCAATATCCCTCTTCAAGGTCGATTGACATTTCACCCGAGGAAACCTGATGGGGTATCGCTATAGCCACAGACAGCAGTCCAACGATAACAACAACAATCATCATAGATAGCAGCTTTCGAAGCTTTTTCATCGTATTATCTCCTTGCTTTCATTTCCATCAATTCTGCCCATACTACATTTCTTTCCTATTCATTGAACGAAAGACCTTGTCTGTTTTTTCCCGTTTTTTAATTTTTAAAAACGAGGATCAATAAAGCATAAAGATTGCATGAATAAAATCTCTCGTGAAGATTGTAATCAAGAACATATGTATACAGTGCATTGTAAGTACACATAGAGGAAAGGCTATACAGGGGGAAACACGGTATAATCGGGTAGTGTGAAAAGCTATTCCACATGAAAGAAACCGTGTGATTTCTTCGTTATGTAATCAGATGCCACAGTATATTCTGGTAGAGCGGAGAACTGGGTCACTACGAAGCGCAGACAGTTTTTGAGCTCTTAGGCCTTAGAACAAACGAACAATACGGCACACAGCGACCACTTTCACCCGATACTGCAACCATGATAAATAAATTCATATGAAAAAGGAGTGTTGACTGATGAAAAAGTGTGTATGTATATGCCTGGCTCTTGTGATTTCTATGCTTGCTATTACCGTATCGGCGGAACCCGCTTTACAGGGGGATGCCACGCTTGCCATTGTAAATAATCCAAACCCCGCGGATCGCCTGAATTTGCGATCTGCGCCCTCTGTTGATGCACAGTCCATAGCAAAGTATTTCAACGGAACGTATGTGCAGGTGATTAACAACTATAATAATGACTGGGTATATGTTGAAATCGGCAATACAAGCGGCGGCTTTGCCAGCGGATATATGAGCAGCGCGTATTTAACCTTTGATCTTACTAGCGCCTCAATTTCTCCGGCATTGCCAATGCTTACAATACAAAACAGATATGGGCAGGGTTTGAATTTGAGAACCGACTACGACGCAGAAAGCGAGCAGAACCCATCAAGCGTTATCGGGCTGTTCCCCAACGGAACGCAAGTTATGGTGCTTGGCGTGCTGGCAGATTGGTATCACGTGCAGATCGGAGGAATGACCGGATATATGCGAACATTCGGCTTCAGTACCGATTTAGACGGGAGCCGTACGGAGGCAACCCCTACTGCTGCGCCGGATCAATCAAATGCTTCACCCACTGCATCTACAGGGTATCAGCTGTTTCGCGACAATAAAACCATACAGGATGATCACGGATATACGGTGACAGCAAGCGTTACGGAATCGATACAAGGGTATTATCTGATCACCGTTAACCTTTCGTTGAACGGCAGGATGTCCAACAGCACGCTAATTGGCTATAACGCGTATGCAGATGGCACATATTTTGGATATCTTGCGGCCAACGGCTGGGTTGGAAACAATCCGGAGAGCGCGCCTGTTTATTTCGAATATTCGTTTTCTTCTGCCGATGCAATATCACAAATTGAGCTTCGTCCGTATTGGAGCCGAAGCGGACAAAAAGCCAACGGCACCGAAGATACAAATTCTATGAATTATGCAGTTCTCACACGCAATTAGGGAAATTACCCCGCGTTTCAGTAATGCAACTCTGGCCGTGACAATACCGATGGTAGTGCGTGGATTTTCTATGACCTGCTAGTTATACTGATTGAATAGAGCCGCCTTGGTTTGAGGCCCTGCAATGCCATCCACAGTTAAAATGATTTGGAGACGATGGTTGCAAGCTTTACCTTTGAGGTTACCGATCCCGATCAAATGATGTGGTATATCAAGTTCATGCCGCTTGACCACAAAAGCAGCAATAACCGATACCGCAT
Source organism: Candidatus Limiplasma sp. (assembly GCA_963678055.1). Classification (GTDB taxonomy): domain Bacteria; phylum Bacillota; class Clostridia; order Christensenellales; family Aristaeellaceae; genus CAXXOK01. The sequence continues at coordinate 622,404 of OY782679.1, read as the reverse complement.
CAAGGTGTACGCACAGAGTGGCACTATCACTGAAGTGGTAAGAAGCGATGGTGTGGGCTGATGGGAAAAGAGGAAATTATAAAATAGACTATAGAATTCCAAATGATTGTGATCTCTTATCAATATGAGAAATAAACGGAGGGTGAAAAAAGACAAGTATGAATAACAAAATGAAGCAATGAACGGGTCTTGTACCGGTGGTTACACCATTTATTACGGGTTTTCTATCATCAGCGCTTGCATAAACCATCAGAATTATGGGAATAATTGGTTTTCCCGAATCGTTTATTAAGCACAGTCATAATAATCCGGATAAGGAAAGGACGTAGATTATTTGCAGAAATAAACACCGGTATTTCACTCTCGTTGCTATATATACTGCTATTATGTATCGGCGACCGGCAAAGAAACCGCCGATATACCTGCCACACACGCAATCGCATGTTGCCGGTCGTACTTAACGAAAAACTATCCTAACGTATCCTTTGATGTTAGCCTGCAGCAATTCACCAAAATACAAACCGCTTGACCTTACGTATGATGACTTGCTCCAGAATATCTATGTCGCTTTAGTAAGCGCTTATACCGGTACTATTATCGATTTATTCCTTATAACAACGATGACCGATAGACGAAAAAGATATGGAATGTTGGGTATCAAAAACCGCGGAGGAAATACATGAATAGAATACACAAACGGATGTATCGGTTGACTATGGTTCTTGCTTTGATATTAGCAGTGGGTATGGGCTTTTAAGCAACAGCAGATGCGTTGCAGCTGGATCTTGCTGACAAACAGGATGTGTGGTATTTTTCGAATGGTTCAATGATTGCAGCAATGCGCAAACCGACCAGCAATGGTGCTATTGTTGAAACCTTGCAGTGCTATGATTTATCAGGCAATACCCTGTGGGAGTATGCGCTGCACCAGCCAGGACAAGGGCGTATGTATTGCATCGAACTGCCAAACTCCAGCTATGGATTTCTTTACAACAATATGCAAGGGAGATATTACGTTGAGAAGATTGATACCACAGGAGAAAGAATATCGTGCGATGCCTTACCCGATAAAGCCACACAGGCTATTTTGACAAACTGCGGCACTGTATATGCAGAAGATACCGATGCAACATACAGCAAACGCTTTCACTTTGATGGCTGGGATGGCCGGACCAATACTTGGGTTCTTGAGGGAATGAATCGCATTAGCATTCACCCCGCAATATGTATTAACCAAACGCTGTACTTAAATTTGTTCTATATCAACGCGTTAGATCAGCAAGTTACAGGAATGCTTACGTTGCCGCTAAATGGCGATCCTACCCGGTTACACGCTTGGGGAGCAACAGCGGATGTATCATTAGTAACCTGGTGTCAAAACCTGTCAGGAGGACTCACGGTACTTATTGGAAGCATCAGCGATACAAGCAGGAATTCCTTTTCGCTTTTTGCCTTTGAGGCTGATGGCGAAATAATATCAACCGTGGATTTGCAATTTGCAAATGCCGCTGTGGCAATCGATGAGATGGAACAGAGCCAAGATGGAGAATATCACTTTTGGGGAACGGTAGCTGGGGAGCGCGGTTATTTGGCAGAATGGGGATTGGACACACAAAGCAACTTGACGGAAGTGCGCAGAGTATATGTAAACAATGGGCGTTTTGTGAGATTCCTAGACGATGAAATATATCGTATGTTGATTTCGAATGATTATTCTTCTGCTGATGTGGCGCTATGGGAAAACTAGAGCATTCTACCCATAGGAAGCAATCATCCAGCCAGAGGAGTGTCCAGACGGGTCAATCTGTACCCAGTTGGCGCTTACACCAACAACAGTTGCAGTGACCGTCGAGCTCAATTGATACTGAGATTAGCAACTTGTACCAGGCCCGTTTCGTACATTGACACTGTTTGCGGTTACCTGAACAGTATCCCCCGATACGGCAATAAATTCGCACACACATAACCAGTAGAGCCGTTAGTCCAAGTGGTTTGTCAAGGAGCTGGCGGCCACCACCTTGTAACAAAATAGGAATACGTTCATTGAAAGAAACCGCGTGATTTCTTCGTTATGTAATCAGAGACTACAGTATATTCTGGCAGAGCGACCAACTGCCATACGAAACTGGATATAGTAAATATATAATACATAATGGTGCAGACGCAGCGCTGCCGTAGGGGGTTACCATACTAATGCATAAAAAACAACTTAGGAATCATCAAATGAAGCAAACTTCTGGCCGGGCAATCAGATTCATTGTCCTGCTGGGTTTTATGCTGCTGATTGCGTCTGTCTCCCTTGCGGAACAAACGACCCTCGATGCCGATGCAGCCCGAACACTGCTTGCCGCGCATCCCGGTTACACGATATCTGCACAGACTCAATGGGGCGATACGGCCGCCGTGGTTTTATCGAAGGATGCACAGCATATTCTCTGCGTTGCCCAAAAACAAGGCGGCCTTTGGACTGTTACCATCGACAACCCGACCGCACTGCAGCAAGGCAGTGAAATCCCATTCCTGCTGCTGGATACGGATACCGTCCTGCTTTGGCATTATTATGTCGGTAATAATGATGCTTTCCAGTATCGTGCAGAAAAAGAAAGCGATGGATGGGGTGCGGTGTCACTTCGGCATCTTTATATGTATGATGATAACTCTGTCGATGAATACTCGATTACCTACAGCCAATCCGACCGGGGTGAGGTGATCTCCAAAACGAAGCGGCATCTTGATGAAAATAGTAACCTGCTTTACGAAACCACCGATATTCCCATCCCCGCCAAACGCCTGGCATCGTACACCCGCTTGGCTAATTTCGACGTTGATAAATTTCCGGGCGACTTTTATTATATTCATGATTGGACCAATTCATTTGTCAGCCAAAGCGCGGCGGAGCAGCTGATGCCAACATATCGCTTTTTAGGAGGAACCATCAAGGATGATTCCTTTGAATTTCTGATGCAAAAACCCAATGGCGACAAGGTCTTCATCGGCGTTACTTATAACGAAGCGGACGGCTGGATATTGACGGAAAGTACACCCCTACCCGAAAACACCCTGTACGGGTACGAAAATTTTAGTACTTACCTGTTCTTTCCGCGGCAAATGCTGTTTGATGTCGAACTGTTTGCAGACGGTACATGGGGCGTGTGGTACCTGTACACCATGCCACAAGACGGAACCGAAAAGGAAATGATTATCCTTGGGCAAAACTGGATTAGCGAAAGCAGGTGGCCAAGAGACGCACGCTACTTCGGCACCCATCCCTGGAGCGATATTACCGCCATCAATTGGAGCACGCTGCCCATGCATCTGGGGGACGCTGTAGGGTTACTCGACCAAAACGGATGGGCGATGGTCAACAACCCCAATCCGAAGGACCGGCTGCATTTACGCACCAGTCCCAACAAGAGCGCCGCTTCGCTGGGTAAGTACTACAACGGTACTGCCGTGCAAATACTGGAAAATGGTAAAACCTGGGTAAAAGTCAGCGTTTATGGCGTAGAAGGCTATATGATGAAGAAATATCTGGTCTTCGGGGCAGAGATGAACACCGTTGCCTCCGCTACGCTGGGATATTATACGGTATCGTATACTGCGCCAATGTACAAACATCCACAGGATGTGAAACCATTTGCCACAGTCAGCAGAAACGATCCAAATCTTTGCATTATAGGAATTATCGGGGAGGAATGGTACCATGTGTGGGTTGTTGGTTCGGGCTTGAGCGGATATGTACGGCAGTCCGACCTTTGGCCCGGAAATGGCTGACGAGTGCCGATCCACCAAGGAAAAGTTGAAAAAAACCATTGAAAAGAAAAGGAATATCGATGCATATGAAAAGAACGTTGATCCTTGTGCTTGTAAGCCTGCTTGTTCTTGTGCTCTTTACAACGGCTGCCTGCGCTGCTGACTTTGGTACTGCCGTGATCAATGGTAAAAGCGCGGATCGTGTCCATATGCGTGAGTTTTCTTCGTTAATTTCAAACTCACTGGGACTTTATTTTACCGGCACGACCGTACAATGCGAGTCCGAACTTGATGCGGAGTGGACGATCATTACCATTGGCAGGCAAACCGGTTATATGAAATCAGAATTTCTTGCGCCAACCAGCAAAGGCATACAAAGCAAGCAGCCGTTCGGCAGCATTACATCCACAGACGGATGGACTGCCTTGCGGGAGGAACCGTCGTCACTTGCCGCGGCAACATCAAAGCTTGCAAACCAAACTGCCGTTACCGTACTTGGAGAAACAGCGCAGCATTGGTACTATGTGCAGGTACAAGCCGACGGACAATTCGGCTATGTGTATGCCGATACTCTGCGTCTGGAAAACGCAGGCACAATTACCCAATTGCCAGATACGATGACATATCAAATGCAAAGTCATTTCCCAAACGAGGATAGTACGATTCAATATCCTCTGTTCACCGGTACTGGATCTGGCGCGCTAAACGCGGCTATTGACGCGAAAGTACGCTCCTTTATTGGAAACACCGCCGATGTAACACTCGACTATCAATGTGCCGTCACGCTGCAAAACAGTAAAATGGTAAGCATGGTGTTTTGGGGGATGAGCGATGTTGAGGGTTCAATTCATCCTTTCACGGATCTATACACATTGAACTTCGATGTATCGACAGAGCAAGAGATTACACTTGCAGATTTGTATGTAACGAACACGTCGTTTCAATCGATATTTTTTGCAAACGCTTATTTCCCTGAGAATCCTGTTACATCCTACAGCGCTGAGCGCTTTGCAGAAATGCTGGCATTACAGACGGATGAATATCAAACGGTGAGTGCGTTTGATATGTGCGGCGTTATCTCATGCTATCTGAAGCCTGATGGCATCGTGCTAAGCATGCCGTCTGTCCATGCAACCGGGAGCGACCACTTCGAGGCGGAACTGCACTATGCGGATATTCAAGCATTTTACATTCCAACGATCAAATACTGGCAGTAACGGCTCTTCAAGCATACTGAGGGAAAGTATTGGTTCGCTTAGCGTATGATTCCAATTGGTTGCATAGTTACCGCGCAGCTGCGTATTCGGATTGCTTGGGCGCGGAAACTTTCCCTGTTCGTTCAGTTTGCTAATCATTCTTGCGTTTATTAGCAGATTTGAAGACAAGAAAACACGAAAAAGCCGGAAACCGCTACATGATAACGGTTTCCGGCTTTTGCATTGGCACGCCTACCGCGATTCGAACGCGGGGCCTTCCGCTTAGGAGGCGGACGCTCTATCCAGCTGAGCTATAGGCGCATGGGACCGCAACCTATTGTAGGATAGCGGTATATGAAAGTCAAGTTTTGACAGCCCATTACCATAGGTTTCTGTTCATCATTTCCTCCGCCACAGTCTGGGCAACAGGTTCATTGTTTTGCTACTCCGCCCGTGAAATGAGAACGGTCAGTGCACCGTTTTGCGATAGTGCACTGATGGTGATGGGATAGGAAAGCGTATTAGTAAAGGAAAAATCGAAGCTGCCAACCGCGGCATCAAACCCTTTTTGAATATAATCAACGCCATTGACGCGGTGCACGCGCCACTGTTCCACCTGCAGGGGCAGGTGCAGTATGGCGTTGTACAAAGTTGTGGTCAACTGACATACACCACCGCCATACCCCTCGCCGCTTTTACTGATGTTAGGCGCTAGGTGATAACCGTTGTACTTAGTATACGGCGCGCACAGCGCGTTATAGGAAAACATTGCACCGGGCGCAAGCGTTGCCCCGTGCACGCGCTGCACCGCAAGCTCGATATTATAGCGGCGGCCTTCGCTTAGCTTCCCGCCGACCGTTTCGTTGAAATAGGTGGTATAGGCGGCAAGGCAGTCACCGGACCGCGCCTCCTGCCAGTCGGTAAACGGCTGAATGTCCAGGCGATCTGCGGGCAAAGTCGCCGTTGAGCGCATCATGTTGATTTCCGCTTCATCGCCATCATAGGTCCGCAAGGCGATGATATCCCCCACCGCAAATGTATTGCCGCTATACTCGTCAACCGCTGCGCTGACCGGCTGCACAACGGTAGCGATGCCGGCTTGCGTCTCCAGGCCCGGAACCGCATATCGGTACGGATCAAGCGAACGGAAATGGTGCAGCCAGTACGTTTTGGCATAGCCGATTCGATTGCGATATCGCACCACGCACCAGTCATCGCTGTACAGAAGGATATCGACCTTCTTCCCTAGTGGAACCTCATACAGCCAATAGGCGGTGTCAATTGGTAGATTGCGAATATGAAATTCCAGCGCAGCCTGCGCCTCATACTGGGGTTGCGCCTCTTTGAGCTCAGCCAACTGCACATCCGCTTGTTCTAAATTGACGGGCCACGTGATTCCCATGGCACTTCCCGGTACCAATACAACCAGTAGAATCAGGCAAAACCATTTTAGCCATGTCTTTGGGTTTCCGATTATGTCGTGCCGCATACGTTCCTCATCCGTCTGTCCATTACAGTTTCCAGCCCCATTTGCGAAAGTAGCGAATCAGGGACCGTATCATTTGCCGGCGGGCACGCCGGGAGTGATAGGCCGCCCGTTTTTCATTGTGCACAACACGTAGCTGCGGCAGGCACATGATGTCCCCCAGCTGTCCCATGCGGCGGGACAAATCCGTGTCCTCATAGTACAGGAAAAAGCGCTCATCAAACCCACCGACAGACTGCGCCGTCTCGGTGCGCATCGCCATGAAAAATCCGGGACACAGCTGAATCGGGTAGGGGTCCGTGCTTTGGTTGTGATAATCGGTAAACTCATCGCGCCAGGTTTGCAAAAGCGTAAGCTTAAAAGGCAGAAACCGGGCCAGAATGTAGCGCAGTCGCGGCGCTTTCTTGGGTGAGGGAATGCGGTTTCCTTCCGCGTCGTATGCATCCGGGGTGCAGAGCACACAGGATGGATTCTGTTCCATATAGGCGATAACATCGGAAAGCAGCGTCGGCCCAAATAGCACATCCGGGTTTAGTACAAAGTGATAGTCCGAGTCCGCTGTCTCGAGCGCTTGATTGTTTCCCGCGCCGTAGCCCACATTGCCTGAGCGTATGACCGATACGCCGGGATAGTCGTTTTCCACCAGCGCCACGGTTCCATCCGTAGAGCCGTTATCCACCACGGTAACTGTGCAGCGGTCATAGCAGTCGCTTTGCTGCAAGCTGCTCAATACGCCGCGAATATCATGGATGCTGTTGTAGGTTACGATGGAAGCTGATATTTTCAAACCCGTGTCTCGCTTTCTATCCTACTATTACACTTTTGGTGACAGGCGGCAGGCCGTCGGCTTGCAGCGTTAGGGTGAGTTCGCCCGGCATACGCGGGGCACGAATCACACCATACATCAACCCATGGAACGTACTGCGCACCAGGCTTTTTGCAAGGGTGTGGTCGGCAGGATTGCCGTTATCCATCCCCAGTAGTTCGCCGTTTTGAACAGCCACGTGTATGTCCAAATCGCAATCGGGCACCACGACACCGTTTGCATCCTGTAAGGCGACCTCAAACTGGCACACGGCGCGTCCATCGGCGGGTAGAGTATCGCTGTCCAGCGACAGTGTCAGCGCGGCAGGCTTGCCAGCCCGAGTGATGGTTTGCCGGATGAGCTCTTTGCCCTGCAAATCGCGCCCGACCGCCACAAGAGGTTCCCCCGTATAGGGCACATCCCAGCTCAGGTGCAAATCGCTGGTCGTAACCGGCGCAAAGGGCCGATCAAAATGCGCCCATTGCTGCGTCATCCCCTGCATGGGAAATTCGTAGGCCTTAACCCCATAGCTTTGCTCGCCCAAAAACAGCTCCACCGAAGCACAGTTGGTATAGCCGATTACAGGATATATGCTGCCGTGCGGCAGGTCCAGGTTCAGGTGCGGGCAAAGGTAGAGTATCGGTTCATCCTTGCGCCAAAGGGACTGGTAGAAATAGTACCCATCCTTTGGAAAGCCGCAGGTATCCATCACGCCGGGGGATGCACTTTTATCCGGCCAGAAACACTCGCCCAAATGGTCGATGCCTGTCCACATGAAACTGCCGATCATAAACGGATGCACGCGCAGGTACTTCCACAGTTTTTCGGCCTTGAGCATCTTGGCATAGTACGGTGTCGGCCCCCAAACGCTTTCCTCCGGGTGCATGCGGTAGTCGCCGCGCTTGCCGCTAACGGATATATCCTCCGTGCCCAGCAAAAGCCAGTCCGGGTGCTCCCGCTTTTCTTCATCAAAGAAGGTTTCGGTACGTTCGCGCCAGCGGTCGGTATAGTTGACACCGACGATATCCAGTTCTTCCAAAAACGTTTCTTTGGCAGGAACCGGTTCCGCCTTCACTTGATCGCACGCCGCCGTAACGGGGCGGGTTGGGTCCAGTAGATGACACAAATCCTGCAGCTGCCTGGCCACCAGATGTCCATTTTCCATGATCTGCTCGCCGACTTCGTTACCGATCGACCAAAGGATCACAGACGGATGATTGCGATCGCGCAGAACCATGGCTTCCATATCCTCGCGCCAGCAATCGTCAAAGTGCTCGGAGTAGCCCTTGCTGTCGTGGGTGTTAGCGCCAAGCTCTTTCCATTTCATGGCTTGCCATTCATCAAAGGCCTCGTCCATCACCAGCAAACCCAGCTCGTCCGTCAGATCCAGCAGGGCCGGGTCCGGCGGGTTGTGTGCACAGCGCACAGCATTGGCACCCATCGCCTTGCATTTTTGCAATCTCCGCTTCCAAATCTCCGGTGGTATCGCTGCGCCCACACAGCCGCCATCGTGGTGCAGGCAAACTCCCTGCAAAATCAGCTTGCGGCCGTTTAGTAAAAATCCATCGTCTGCGTGATAGGCAATCTGGCGGATGCCAAAGCGCTTTTCCACGCTGTCCATACGCGTATCGCCGATAAACAGCTCCGCTCTGGCGGTATACAGCACCGGATGGTCTATATCCCACATCTGCGGATTGAGCGCTACCAGTTCCAGCGATAAAACGGCATCTTCCTCAAGCGGAATATCCGTCTGCCGCTGGGCTACACGCTTGCCCTGCGGGTCGAAGATCGTTGTTTCTACACGCGCATCTTGTGCGCCGCCGCCCAGCACATGCAGGTCTACACAGACTTCCGCCATTTCTGCGGTGATCACCGGCGTATACACAAATAAGCCCCAGCTCGCCACCCGCAGGGGCTGCGCAGCGCGCAGGTACACGCCACGGGTCATGCCGCTGCCCGTATACCAGCGGGAGTTTGGCTGGCGGGAATTATCTACGCGAACCAGCAGCACATTTTCGTCGTCCAGCAGATACGCGGTCAGGTCTACCTCAAAAGAGGTATAGCCGTACACATGCTTACCAATATGCGTGCCGTTAAGCCAAAGGTCGCAGTTCATGTATGCGCCTTCAAAGTACAGACTGATCTGCTCCCCGACGCGTTTTTGCACACGGAAGCGTTTTTGATACCAGCCGATCCCCGTGCGGGCATACCCGCCGGAGCCGCAGCTGTCGTACGCTTCATTCACAGGATACTCCACCGACCAGTCGTGGGGCAGCTGCACAGGCCGCCAGGCAGTATCTGCCGCAGGATGTGCAAGCGCGTCCGTCAACGCAAATTGCCAGTCAAAGCCGAAAAACGCTTCTCGGCGGCAATCCTGTGTATCCAAATATGGCTTCAACTGCGTATCCTCCACATCGATTGATTTGGCTTTGTTTCATATATACATCAGAAAACGATTGCTGGCAAGCCCGAAGACAGGATTTCAGCTTGCGTCTATGTAAATGTTTTTGTATGATAGACGCAGAAATCCCCGAAAGGCGAATGATATGGCAAGCAAGAAGGCAGCTCTTCCCGCGCTGAAGCTCTCGTTTCCGGCAGGACAAGCGCCAAACGAGGACCGCGCAATATGCCTGCGGCAATCCGGTGTCCGGCTGCTGGCAGCCTTTGATGGCTGCGGCGGTGTGGGCGGACGGCGCTATCCCCAGCTGGAAAACCGCACCGGTGCGCACATCGCGTCCGGCTTGTATGCCGCCAGTCTGGAGACCTGGTTTGAAACCCAGGCGGCTTCCCTGCCTGTGCCCCATATCGCCCAAGCGCTGGATACGTTGTTTTTAGACGCTGCCCGGGACTTTGATACCCAGTACCTGTCCACCACCCCGACTGCCGTAACCGGCAGTATGGTGCGCACACTGCCCAGCACTGCGGCAATCTTTTTGCAATATAAAGACCATGCAACGCTGTATTGGGCGGGCAATACGCGCGGGTATCTGCTCACTGGGCAGGGTTTGCGCCAGCTATCCACGGACGATTGCACCGCGGCTGGCGATGCGTTTGAAAGCCTGTACAGGGACGCCCCGATCAACAACTACCTGTGCGCTGATAAACCGTTCAATATGCGCGAGGTGGATATTCCGCTTCCCAAGCAAGGCGTGCTGGTACTTGCCACTGACGGAGCATACCATGCCACACCCACGCCCATGCATTTTGAAGCCCTGCTTTTAGATACGCTCTCTGGTACCTCCACCAAAAAACAATGGAAACGCGCACTCGGCGATGCCCTGCATACAAACGCAACCGACGACGTAACGCTGGTACTGCAGCCATTTGGGTTTAAGGCGTACAGCGAGCTGGATTCGTATTTTGACAAGCGGCGCAGGCATGTGCAGCAGGCCTACATTCTACCGGCCGCACAGACAAGCGCGGACGCGCGCCTGGCCCTGCAAACCCTGTGGGACATGTACCGGAAAGAATCGCTTTCGCATTCCGATTAAAACTCCATATGGCACAGATACTTTTCAGCAAACAGCGGATTGCCGCTTAGCGGCACAGGCTGTGCAGCCTTTGCTATGGCCTCTGCCAGAGGCTTCTTTTTTTCGTCCAACAGCTGGACCGCACCGTCCAACGCAGCATTCCCCAGCACCTGCACCTTTGGTGCCAGCACGGCCGGATACAGCCCGATTGCCGCAGCGCTGCGCGGATTCAGATGGCTGCCAAACCCACCGGCAATATACAGTGTTTGCACCTCTGCGGCGCTCACCCCCGCCGTATCCAGCAGCATTTCGATTCCCGCCGCCACAGCCGCCTTAGCCAGCTGCACCTGCCGGATATCCTGCCGGGTCAACGTTATACCCCCGGCAATGGGGACCGTGTCCTCCTCCATGGTACCGTGGCGGTCAATCCAGCTCAGTTGCAGTAATGCCGCTACGGCGTCGATCAAACCGGAACCGCAGATACCAAGTGGAGTTCCACCGCCAATCACCCGCGCATCCAGCGTGTTTTGCGCCACCCAAACCTTGTCGATCGCTCCGGCAACACCGCCCATGCCACAGGAAATGCCTGCGCCTTCAAACGCAGGTCCCACAGCTGTGGAGGTAACCAGCAGCTTGCCATGGTGCCACAGGGCAAGCTCTCCATTAGTGCCGATGTCACAGAGCAGCGCGGTGTCTGCTTGCTCGGTCATGCCGCTTTGCAAAATGGCGCAAGTCAGGTCCGCGCCTGTAAACGCGCCGGTACAGGGTGGGAGATACGCCTGCAATCCCAGCGCCTGCTCCGTTTGGCCAAACAGATCCTCCGGCACAAACGGCGCTTTGGCAAAGGCTGCCACACTGCGCCCCGTTAAAATCGAAAGCATAACGGTGTTGCCCGTGATCACCGCACCTTCTACCGTCATTCCGCCATTCAGCACGCCCAGCAATGCCAATTGCAACTGGGCGCGCATCGCATCGCCCTGGCCCTCCATGGCTGCCGTGACCCGCCCGATGACATCCGCAGCAAATGCTGCCTGTGGGTTGAGCATGGTTATATGCCGCAGCGGCTTTTTGGTGGCCGCGTCAAACAGCTTTATCTCCAGCGTTGTCGTACCGATGTCCGCAGCCATCAGCACTGCGCCTGTCTGCGGTTTGCTATTGTCCTGTGTCAGGCCCCCGACTGTTGCCGGCAGCGTAACCTCGCAATCGCCCAGCAGTTGCAGTTGGCAGGATAGCCGTACCCCGCTTTCACGCTCACTCTCGCTGGGCGCGGATACAGCGCCCTGCACTTCTACCGCGCACTTTTGGCAACTGCCCCGCCCGCCACAGGGATGAGCAAACGCCACGCCGTGGGCTTGCAATACATGCATCAGCAGCGGTGTTCCGGTAAAGGAAATGCGCCGGACTGTGTCCTGCATGCGCAAAGTCAGTGTATGCTTAGCCACCGGAGACACTCTCTTCAACAGGCGGCAGTTGCAAAAGCTCCGTCACGGTGACCGGTTCAAACCCGGCCTCCAGAATTTTTGGAATCAGCTCCTTAAGCACACGCACATCCTTGCTGTTGGTATGGAACAACAATATACTGCCATTTTTAACGGCCTTAAACTTCCGCTCAACCGTAGCGAGATCGACCGACCACAGAATGACATACGGATATCCCTGCGCGCCAAGGTGCGCTACACTACCACGCCCACTATGATCGAACGCGCCAAACGGCGGGCGAAACAGGTGCATGGTGTACGGCTCCCGCAAAACGGCATCGAGTGCCTCCTGCGTGCGCTGCAACTGGCGCTCCAGCTGATCGCTGGAAATTTTGGTGATTAGCGGATGGGAAAACGTATGATTGCCGATCTCATGTCCTTCATCCACAATGCGCTGCCACAGGGCCGCGTTTTCCGGTTTGATCATGATACCCAGAGCAAAAAACGTGATGGGAATATCATACTCCTTGGCGATATCCAGCATGCTTTCCAAATGATCCAGTCCATATAAATCGTCCACGGTGATGGCGATCTTGTTGACATTGGGATCGCCAGAGCGATAGGATTTAAATCCAGCTTTTGCCAACCCGGCTGCCGGAGACAGGCATACACACAGCACCCATAAAAGCACGATTGGTCTCCAATATCTACGCACGAAACCTTCCTCATTTCCTGTGATGAACGTTCACAAATCAATATAATTTGATGATACTGTATTTGTCTTTGGCCGTCAATGCGGGCGACTTGTATTGCGCTAGAAATTCCAGTAAGATAGCCATAAGAACAATTCGCCGACAGAGGTATGTATGGATAGTATCAAGGCGTTTCGGTCGCCGCCAAGAGAATTTTCGGCCTGCGCGTTCTGGTTTTGGAACGGCACGCTTTCGCCTGCGCGCATGATGGAGCAAATGGACGACATGCGGGACAAAGGTGTGTTTAACGCATTCATGCATGCACGCGCCTTTCTAAAAACCGCCTATCTCAGCGAGGACTGGTTCCGCGTGATGGATGCCTGCGTAAACCGTGCCAGAGACACCGGTTTTTTTGCCTGGTTATACGACGAATACGCCTGGCCGTCGGGCACCTGCGGCAGCACATTTGACCACGGGCTGCAAGCGCCGTCCCGGGTGCTTTCCAAAGGGCAGCAAAACATGGCCAAAGGACTGGATGTCAACATCATCTCCGGTACACCGGACCCTACGCGCCGCCTGATTGCCTCCTATTCGCTGACAGATGGGCGCACCATGGTGTTTTACGAGCATGTCTATGAAAAAGCCGTGGATTACCTAAACCCCGATACCATCCGCGATTTTCTTTCCTGCACCCACGAGCTATATAAACAGCATTATGGTGATGATTTCGGCAAGACTATCCCCGGAATATTCTTTGACGAAATCTACCTGGCCGCACAAACGCTTCCGTGGACAGATCGCTTGCCCGAGGCCTTTGTCCGGCGATATGGCTACGATCTGATGGCGAAACTGCCCGCATTGGTACAGGGAGACGATGCAAACGCCCGGCAAATACGCGCCGATTATTATGCGCTGCTCGCCGCCCTGTATAAAGACGCGTTTTTCAAACAGATCGGCGACTGGTGCACGCAAAACGGCCTGCAACTGACCGGGCATACCGAAGAAGATGTACTCCACCATCCCCGGCGGCAGGGCAATTACTTCCTCGCCATGCAGCACCTGCACATTCCCGGTGCGGACTGCCACGACTACCGCTACCGCTTTCCGCGGGAGATTTCCATGCACGAACCCAAGTATGCCGTGTCGGTCGCAAGGCTGTATGGTAAACCCCGCGCCATGTCCGAAGCCATGGGCGGTGCTGGTTGGGGCTGCACATTGCAGGCATACAAGCGCGGCATCAACGCGCTGGGTGCGGCGGGCATCAACCAATTCATCCTGCACGGATTTTATAACGACTGCGAGCACCAGGGGTCGCAGGGCGACTGGCCCGCGAGCTTTTTCTTCCAAAACCCCTATTGGAAGTACTTCAAGCAGTTTGCCGTCTACATACACCGCATATCCTATATGAACACGCTGGGCAAGGCCGTGGTAGACGTCGGCCTCTATTACCCCATCGAAGAGATGGCCGCCCACACGCTGGCCGGTGCGCCTAATGCGCAGGCGCAGGAGATGGACAGGCAGTTTCATGCTGTGCTGCGCAGCTTTTTAGAGACGCAGATTGATATCGATATGATCGACCATGAAAGCCTGCTTCGCGCCGAGGTGACGGACGGGTGCCTGCGGGTAGGCGCACAAGCCTTCAAACTGCTGATTTTCCCGTCGACCCTACGGCGGATGGATGCCATCGCAGATATTCTTGCGCAATTCCGGGCGCAGGGCGGCATCGTACTATTTTATCCCGTGGATAGCAGTAAATTGCCAGCAACTATTCCCCCGGAAGAGTTATGTACGCCGGACGCGATGCCCGCGCGCTATCGCCAGCATTTCCAACCTGCGTTGGATATAGTCGATGGCAGGCGCGATCACCTGTACTGTAGTTGCCGCATCATCGATGGGCAATACGCCTACATGCTTGCCAGCACATTGCCATCGCCCCGTACCCTGCACCTTACACTGCGCGGGGATGCAGCGGTGTGCAAACTGCAGCCGGAGGATGGCACGAAAACCCCGCTTGCCAGTACACAAAATGGCGAGCGTCTGTCCGTCACCTTGGCCCTCGAACCTGAGGAAGCCTGCTGGCTATTGACAGGCTGTGAAGCGGCAGCACTTCCACCTGTGCAAGCCCTTACCGACACCATTGCTCTGGACGGTGATTGGCTGTTCCTGCCGCTGGGCAAACCCTATGACACAAAGTGGGCAATCGACGCTAAAGAAACCACGCTATCCGTACCGCTGGCACGCATAAGCGATACACAAACCGGCCGAAGCAGTACTATCCGCATTCGCAACATGGCGGACAAGCCCGGCCGCTGCGGGCGGCATATCAGCCTGTGGAAGGCAAGCTGGCTGGGGCGGCGTATTGGCTGGGGCGACGATGCCGACAAGCACGACTTATATTTTCTAAAATCACTCACGCTGGATGCGGCTGTGCTTTCCGCGCGCATCTGCATTGCCGCTGTGACCCGCTTTACCCTGTATATCAACGGACAAACGGCTATGCGCTGCGACAGTGCGCTGACACCGCAGACGCTGGATATCGCTTCTTTGCTGCACAAAGGACATAACCTGATTGCCGTGTATGTACACACCGATTCACCCCTGCAAAGCCGCGAACTGACGCAGGCTGAGGTCATCCCACCGGACGCGCTGGCATCGCTGCTATTACAGGGCGAAATTGAAACCGAAGTTGGAACTATCGCCCTGCTTTCCGATGCCAGCTGGGCAGTCGCCGCTTCGGTTGCACCGGACTGGACATTGCAACAACCACATATGGTTCAAACCATCGACCCCAAACAGGTGCTCTGCCATGTCACACCGAGACTGACGGATACCGACTGGGTATGGGCTTGGGAGCGTGGGAAACCGCCGATGTTACCCTGGGGTGATCTTCCCCTGTTTGGCAAACTGCCGACATACCAGCATGCACTGCGGTACACGGTCAACCTCCCCGCAGGTGCCACGCGCGTTGATGCGCCGGAGGTTTTAGGCGAGTACAGCGCTATGCTGGATGATCAGCTAGTCGATTTTGCAGACGGCTATAGCACCCTGCCTGCGGATGGGCAGACACATCAACTCCAACTGGATGTACTCGCGCCCTCCCCGGATGGCGGTTTGTTAAACAACATACGGGTTCATCTCACACCGCAGGCTATATCCCTTGGAGATTTTCGTTTGCGCGGGCTTGCCTGGTTTTCGGGTCGCGCATTGTATCAAAAGACCTTCACTTTGCAAAAAGATCCCGCTCGCAACTATACGCTGGATTTGGGGCGTGTGTGCTTTTATGCGGAGGTCTGGGTCAACGGTTGTCTATGTGGTACGCGCCTTTGGGAGCCCTACCGTGTTGAGATTACGGAGCAGCTTCAAGATGGCCTAAACGAGATTGCCATTGTGGTCGCCAACTCCGCCGCCTGTGAGCGCAGGCATATGCTGGTGGATGAGGGGGTCGCCCTGGCCTGGAACCGCTATTGGAACGAGGACAATATCGACCGTGAACCTGACGCCCTGATCTCCGGCTTGCTTGGGCCGGTGCAAATCCTCGTGACCCAGCCGGAACGCTCTGCCTGATCCGTATGATACGCAACGCAAAAAACACCCCTGGCCATGCCGGGGGTGCTTTTCATTGTTCACTATTAAAATTCCAGTTCGTATGTCGTTCCGTGGCTCATCAGCAAGCCGTCCGTCATCCGAATGCGTAAAATGATGGTATTGGGGTCTTTCTCATTCACATGGCCGCCGTTGTACCAGGCAGAAAACGCCGATTTGAGTACGGTGAGAATCTCCCGGTTTTCCTCCTCGCCCAGCCAGCCCATGCTCTGAGCGATTCCGTGCCCCGTAAACCACTCGCCGCAGACGGCGACCACGGGGTTTGCCGCGATCTGCTTCATTTTACCGGACTTGGCATGCGTAATGGTGTAAAAACTGCCGTCCCGGTAGAACGCGTCCACAATTCTTGCGGACGGCCGGTCACCATCCAGCGTCGCCAGGGCGATTTCCTGGTCGCGCCCAAAGCGTTCGTCCATGATTTCCCTTGCTGCTGCATTCATACGCTTTCCTCCCAGATTATTGTCCGACCAGTGTTTTATACTCCGTCATCAGCTTGATAAAGTCCGCTGCGTTGCCGCCCAGGTCCGGGTGATAGCGCTTGGCCAGCTCGCGAAAGCGGCGCTTTACTGCGGCTGCATCGGCATCGTAGGGCAGTTCCCAGCGCATCAGCATTTCCGTATCAAAGTGCGCGGCGTACACATCCTGCTCGCTGATGAGTGTATTGACCACATACGACCAGTACTCCCCAATCACGGCTTTGTAGTCGTCCCGGTTCATGCTCTCCAGCGATTCAAGCGTGTACTTTGCCTTGCCGGTATTTTGCAAATCAAAAAACAGATCCCAAACCAGCGGTGGGCGCGACGGCGCTTCCACCCCGAAGCGGGTTTTAATTTCCAGTCGTTTCATCTCCCGCAGATTGCGCTTGATGGATATCGTATTCATGCTATCTCCTATGTTGATGCAGTCGGAAATATAACTGTGTTTCCTTTATTATACAAGAAAAATCCCTGCTATGCAGGGATTTTTTTGTTGAAATTTGATTAAGGAATCGTCACACCGGCTTTAGACTTCCAGAAACTGCGGATGGCGTTTTGATTGGTCACGCCGTAGTTGGGGTCCAAAACCTTGGTTTCGGGGTAGGTGCGCAGGAAATGCACGCACAGGTGACCGTCAAAATCGTTATCCTTGAGCGCTCCGGACAGGTGCGCCACATCGTGTGTCGTTGCCAGTGTCCACCGGCCATCCGGTAGTTTCACATACACGGGTTTGGGTGTCCAGGTGATGGAGCCGAAGGCCTCGTACATCGTGGCGGTATCCTCGGCTGTAAGGGGCTCAGCATCGCAATGGCGGCCGCGGCTGTAAACCCGCAGTTTCCATGTCAGTTTCGAAGCCGGATCATACACGGTCATGGTGTCACCGGTAGACAGCTTGGGCTTGACTTCCGTGTACCAGTACAGCGGCCGTACCGTGACACCGCCCGGCCCCGAAATGGACCCGTACTCGGACGAACTCAGCCCGGAGCTTGCGGATGTGGATGTGGTATCGGTCAGCGCAGTGGAGGGAATAGTTGTCGGCTTGGGTGTTACGGTGGGTCCTTGCGTCGGCGTAGCGGTTGCGCTGGACCCAGTATAGGGTACTGCCGAGCCGCTATAGAGTTTTTCGAGCGTCTTGCTGCCGGCAATACCATCGGCAGTCAGCTTGTTTTTGCGCTGGAACGCAACAACCGCCGCCTTCGTGTTGGCACCGAAATCACCATCGGCGCTTACATTATATTTCAGATCTTTCAGGGCTTGCTGCATGGTTTTGACCGCAGCGCCCGTATCTCCCTGGCGCAGGCTGCCTGTGCTGGGGGCCGTGGTTGCGTCCGGCGCCGTACTGGAGCCTCCCGCCGCTACAGCCGATCCGGAAAACAGCACGCCGTACGTACCCGCACCGACGATGCCGTCTTTTGTCAGGTCATTTTTACGCTGGAAGCTGATTACGGCGGCCAGTGTGCCGCTGCCAAAATCGCTGTCCAGTTTCCCGGTATAGTAGCCAAGCTCTTTAAGCTTTTTCTGTATTGCCAGCACTTCGCTGCCCCGGCCGCCCTTGCGAAGTGACGCAGACAGCGACGGCGACTGGGTAGGAGCGGCCGTTGGCGAGGGCGTATCGGAACCAGCGCTGCTGTACAGCAGTTCCAGTGTTTTGGTGCCCGCAAGCCCGTCCGCTGTGATCTTTTTAGAGCGCTGGAAGGCAATAACCGCCGTGCGCGTGAGCAAGCCAAACTTGCCATCAACCGTGCCGATGGTATATCCAAGGTCCTTCAGGGCAGTTTGCAACAGGCGTACGCGTTCGCCGCTGTCGCCATACTGCAAGGTGGAAGAATTGGTTGCGGTGGCATAAGTCGTGCTCGTGTTATCGGCAGCCTGATACAGGGCATTCAGCGTCAGCGAGCCCGCTTTGCCGTCTACCGTTAGGCCCGCACTCTTCTGGTACGCCTTGACAGCGTTTTCTGTACCACGGCCAAACCGGCCGTCGGTCCCGCCGGGATCAAACCCGAGGGTCGTAAGCGATTGCTGCAGCCGTAATACATCGCTGCCGCTGTCGCCAAATTCTAGCGTCTTATACAAAGTCAGTGCGGATGCGCCTGTGGTGCCAAGAAACACAATCAGCAACGCAACCACGAAGGCCCGCTGCAGGGTCTGTTGGGCCTTGCTCTTCATCTGAATTTCCCCTTTCCAAACGAAAACGCCGGGCGCCTTCTGATGATAGGGTCAGTATAGCAAAAGATGACAGAGAAGTAAAGGCACTGTTGCCGTTTTGTTACGGATCTTTCTTAATTATTGCGATTCTACTGCGCTCTCCAACGCAGCTTCAAAGCAATGGTACGGTTTATCATAGCCATCCAGGCGGAATGTACCGGCATGGCGCATCGTAACACTTTGGAAGAAGCGGAGCGCTCTTCCATTATCTTCATAGGTATCGACCCGAAACGCGTTGCAGCCATTGCTTTTCCCAAACTCCTTGGCAAAGGCCACCGCGCTTGCGGCATAGCCGCGTCCGCCACGATCGGGCAGCACAGCAATGCGGTGCAGGCATACGGGATTGTCCCCCAGCTGCCAGTCAACCATCTGGTACTCCGGCTCGTCGCCGCCCGTGACCAGCGCAAATACGCCTGCAAGCCCTAGTTCATCATCTATGCGGTAGAGGCGGCCCAGGGCGATATCCTCCTTGAGCAGCGCCTCGTAGGGGTATTGTCCCCAGTGCCACTGGTACAGATCGCGGGCGTGCATGTCCGCAATTACGGCTTGGTACAGTGCGCAGATTTCCGCCAGGTCGCCAGCCTTGGGTTTTGTGATTTGCATGTTAAGACTCCTGTGTGTACATTTGGTACAGCCCTGCGTACACGCCGCCTTTTTCTATCAGTTCAAGGTGTGAGCCCTGTTCCTCGATGCCTTTTTCGGTCAGCACACAGATGGTGGACGCGTTTTTAATGGTGGTCAGCCTGTGGGCGATGGTAAAGGTTGTGCGCCCTTTAGAAAGGCTCTCCAGCGACTGCTGTACTATGCGTTCGTTTTCGTTGTCCAATGCGCTTGTGGCCTCGTCCAGAATCAATATGGGCGGGTTTTTCAAAAATACGCGCGCGATGGAAATGCGCTGCTTCTGTCCGCCGGACAGCTTCACACCCCGCTCGCCCACATAGGTGTGGTAGCCGTTTGGCAGGGCGGCGATAAACGCATGGGCACCCGCCAGCTTGGCGGCCTCCACTACATCTGCTTCGCTCGCGCCGGGCAGGCCATAGACAATGTTTTCAAACACCGTGCCGGAAAACAGGTACACATCCTGCTGCACCACGCCGATGTTCTCGCGCAGCGAGCGCTGGGTTAAGGTGGTGATATCCTGTCCGTCAATCAAAATGCGACCTCCGGACAGGTTATAAAAGCGCGGAATCAAGTTGCAAAGCGTGGTCTTGCCCGATCCGCTGGGCCCCACCAGTGCTACACGCTCACCGGCTGGCACTTTCAGGTTGATGTCTGCCAGTACATCGTGGGCATTGTCGCTATAGTGGAAGGATACGTTTTCAAACGTGACCTCGCCTTTAACATCTTTAAGCTCCGTTGCACCGGGCAAATCTTCAACATCCGGACTTTCGTCCATCAGGGTGCAGAAGCGCTCAATGCTTGTCATGCCGTTTTGAAACTGTTCGGTAAACTCCACAATCCGCCGGATGGATGCAAGCAGCGTGGACACGAACAACAGAAATGCCACATAGTCGCCTGCGGTAATTGCCCCGTCGCGCAAAAACAGCGCGCCTGCGATCACCACGACAATATACATTAGCCCGTCTACAATGCGGCGGGACATGGAAAACCCGGCCAGCAGCTTGTAGCTTTTGCGTTTAATGTCGATGAACTTATCATTGCCCTTACGGAATTTCTCAACCTCCAGCGGCTCGTTGGCGAAGGATTTCACCACGCGGATGCCCAGAAGGCTGTCCTCCACCTGGGCGTTGATTTCGCCCAGCTGATGGCGGCGTTCCTGAAAGGTTTTACGCATGCGATCGCGGTAATACCAGGCGATCCAGTACATGAGCGGCAAGGCAGCAAACACGATCAGCGTCAGCAGCGGATTGATGCCCATCAAAATGATGAACGCGACGACAATCTTGATAGCCGCGATGAACATTTCCTCTGGGAAGTGATGGGCAAACTCCGTAATCTCAAACAGATCGGAGGTAATCCGCGCCATGATCTGGCCGACCTTGGCATCGGAATAGTACGAAAAGCCCAGCTTTTGCAGATGGCTGAACAAATCAAAGCGCATATCGCGCTCGATATAAGACCCCATAATATGGCCCTGTGCCGTCATGTAGTAATCAGCGGCGGCATCCACCATGCGCAGCACGACATAAAACAGCCCAATCTGCAATACATAGGCAATGGTCAGGGCCGTGGCATCGTCGATGGCCAGCTGGGTGATGCTGCGCACAATCAGCGGTAGCGCAACATCGGCCAGGGTGGTTACGGCAGCACAGAGTAAATCAAACAGTACGATGGGGATGTATTTTTTGTAGTAGGGGGCGAAGCGCCGTAGTAGATCCGAGTTTTTCATGGTACGAATATTGGTCTGCATGCGTTGTCTCCTCAGCAGAGATTATTGTGCGTCGTTGCGCAGTAAGCCGGTGTAGCGTAACAGGTCCAGCAGCTGGTCTTCATGAGCGACAGGGATATGCACCACGTAGGCCGCCTCCGTTCCCTGCGCTGCCAGGCGAATGTAATTGGCGGAGTCCATGCGTACAGCATCCAACCCACCCATAGTATACAGGATATCCACGCGGATGGCATAGCCGGGGTCTTCCAGCAGCGCCACCGCGCCGGCCGGGCGAATGGAATCCACCGTCAGCACCTGCCCATCGGGAAACTGATAGGTTAGCGTCAGCCTGCGGGCATAGCCACCATGGTACGCCGTATCGTACAGCGATGCTTTGAGCAGCGGCAGTACGCCGCCGCGCAGTTCCATGGCCGGCTTGCCAAAGCTGACCGCTGCCGCACCGACATCCACATCGCCTGCCAGCTCCTGTCCGGTCATGGCCATTTGAATCAGCTCTTCCTGATTGGTGAGCTGCAATAGCATTTCGTCATCATCATCGGGCTCGCCCATCAAAAGGAAGACATACAAAAACGCCAGCGCGAGCACAATGCCCAGCAGGATGAGTATTTTTTTAAGCACCGCTTTCCATTTCGCCGGTGGCTTGAGTTCCGGTTCATCGGTCAGCGCTTTTTGGCGGGGAAGATCGCTTTGCGGCTCTTCCTGCTGATACTTGCGCTGTATGGTTTCGATCTCTTTGGGCATATCTTTGGGCGGTTTGCGGCGCCCGTTTTGTGGTTTCTTATTGTCCAAACGCGTGTCTCCTACTGTGTTTCGACGCTCAGGTTATACTTCGTCAGTAACTCGTCCAGGTAGCTGGTTTGCCCGTCCAGTCGGCTGGCAAATGCGGCATAGAATGCCCGCATGAGCAGTTTGCGTTGGGCATCGTCCAGCGTATTGTCCTTTTGCATGTTCAGCAGCATTTTGGCCGCGGGCTGGGCCAAATACTTGGGGGCTTTGGAGCTATTCACAAAGCCGAGAAGCTGGTGCATATACCGGGATGAGCCTTGCAAGAACAGGTGGATGAAGTCTTCCGACAGCCGCACGAGGTAGCGGTATAAAAACTCCTCCTTATCGCCTGCTAGGGCAAGGCAAGCATCCAGATCCGGATGGTGAAACAGTTCCTGCTTTAGCGCAGCTATCTGTTTGTTTTTCATCGTGTCCGGCTCCAGGTATACATTGAGCATGTAGCACTTAATGATGGAAAAATCCATGCCCTTCTTACCGCGCTGGTACAACCGGCCCAGATGAAGAATTTCTTCGGCGATTGCCAAATCATCGGGATACTGCTGTTGCAGCGCCAGCAGCTGTTCGTGCTTTTTAACCGGGTCATTCAGCTGCAAGACCGGCGCCAGGTCCGGGCCGGTTTTGTTCAGCTTCTCCCCGCAAAACGGGCAGAACGCGGCGTCCACCGGGCCAATGGCCTGATGGCAGGATGGGCAAATGGTTTCACTCATGTTCATTCCTCCAAAACCCGTCGGACAAATCCGACGGCATACGCCAGTCGCCCCGTGGCGACAGACTGACCGAACCGACCTTGGGGCCGTCGGGCACGCAGTTGCGCTTGAACTGCTGGGTGGCAAAGCGGCGCAGGAATACATCCAGCTGCGCGGCGATTTTGTCTGCGGGATAGGCCCCGTCAAACGCCTGCAAGGCAAAGCGGTACAGGCGCGCGCGCACGCTGCCCGAATCCATCAGGTGATACAGGAAAAAATCGTGTAGGGCATAATCGCCGATAATCTCCTCGGTACGCTGGCTTAACTCGCCATCCAGCACGGGCAGCAGTTCGGGGCTGATGGGCGTATCCAGTACATCGCGGCATACATCCCGGACGGCTCCATCAAACTGGTGGTCGCTGATGTGCTGCACCAGCCGCTTGACCAGGGTCTTGGGGATGGAGCAGTTCACATTGTACATGCTCATATGGTCGCCATTATAGGTGGCAAAGCCGATAGCCATCTCGCTCATGTCGCCCGTGCCCAGCACGATGCCACCGACTTGATTGGCATAGTCCATTAAAATCTGCGTGCGCTCGCGCGCCTGACAGTTTTCGTAGGTCGTATCGTGTGTGTTTTCGTCATGCCCGATATCCTGAAAATGCTGCTTGACCGCTGCTTCGATGGGAATCTCCCGTGCGGAAACACCCAGCGCTTCCATCAGCTTCCAGGCGTTAGACTTGGTGCGTGTGCCCGTACCCATGCCGGGCATGGTAATCGCATGCACGCCTTTGCGGTCGAGCTTCAGCTTATCATACGCCGTAACCGCAACCAGCAGCGCCAGCGTAGAATCCAATCCCCCACTGACCCCGACAACCACATGCTGGCAGTGAATTGCGCTAAGCCGTGTCATCAGTCCGGAGCACTGGATGCTTACAATTTCGGTCAGGTTTTCCTCGCCCTGGTCTTCCGGTGGCAGGAACGGCAGCGGCGCGATGGGACGCAGCAGCGGGGCTGTGTCTAGCACCGCTTGGCAGGCCATGGGTACAACACGCATCGAGGGCGCAGTACGCTTGACCTGATGAAAGCTGCCGTTTCGCTGGCGCTGATAGCGCAGGCGCTGAATATCAATATCGGCTACCGCGCTGCCGCCATGCAGGGAAAAACGCTCGCCCTCGCTGAGCACACGACCGGCTTCAAACACGCCCGTATACCCGCAAAATGCCAGATCGCTAGTCGATTCGCCAAACCCGGAGGATGCATAAACATACCCCGCATACAGGCGGCCTGATTGCTGCTTTAGCAGCTCGCGGCGGTAGGCGTGTTTCGTGACCAACGCATTGGATGCACTCGGGTTGAAAATAATATCCGCGCCCTCCACGGCATAGCGGCCGGAGGGCGGCTGGGGTGTCCACAAATCCTCACAGAGCTCTACGGCAAAGGTGAAATCACCCATATCAAAAAGCAGATCCGGGGCGATGGGCGGGATGGCGTTACGGTCTTCCTCGGTCACCTGCTCCGCGCCGACAAACCAGCGGGTTTCGTAAAACTCGTTGCCATTGGGCAGGTAGGTTTTGGGCACGAGGCCCTTCACTTCCCCATTTTGCAGCACTGCTGCACAGTTATACAGCCGGGAACGGATGCTAACGGGCAGGCCGACAATCACCGCCATACTCTGTGTTTGCGCGGCGATGTCCAGCATGGCACGGTATGCACTTTTTTGCACACTGTCGTGCAATAACAGATCGCCCAGCGTATAACCGGTCAGGCAAAGTTCGGGAAATATGGCCACCTGCACGCCCTGAGCGTCCAGTTCGGCCATTGATTTGAGTATTTCCCGTTTGTTTTCTTCCACATCCCCCAGGTGCACACGCAGGCTGGCTGCGGCGACGCGGGCAAAATCACTCATAGTTTTCCTCCGCAGGGTTCATTAGGGGACTTTGATCAACATGGTGTTCTGTTCGTCCATCTCAACCTTGAGTATCTTTTCCTTTTCCAACGTTTTCAGCAGATCGGAAAAGCGTTTAAAGCCCAGGCTGCGCTCGGAAAAGTCCGGATAGGCGGCCTGAATATCGGCTTTGAGGATGGAGGGATTGATGCGGTCGAACCCATCGTCCTTGTACTGCTGTAAGCGCTCACGGAAGGCTTTCAGCCAATTGTCCTTGGACAGGGACGGCGAACCGTTTTTAGCGGCTTGCTTGAGCGAGACCATCACGTTGAAATTGTCCGAACGGATGTCGAGATTCCCGTACTTCTGCTGCAGCTTATCCAGCAGCTTGCCGAAGGTGGAAAAGCCGTATGCACGCTCGGAAAAGTCCGGGCGCAGTCGCAGCAATATCCCCTTGAGCTCGCTGGCGTAGATTTCGTCTTTGTCGGTCTGCTCGTCCAAAATGCTTTCAATCATCTTGTTGAGATCCGACTCATCCAGCGGTTCCTTCTCTTCCGTTCCGGTGACGACTTTCTTTTTGCCAACCGGTTTACGGCTGCGTCCGCCGACGTTTTCCAGAAACTGAAACTCGTTGCAGGCGTTGATAAAGATGGACGATGCCGCCTCGCTGCGGCTGATGCCGAGCACAAACTTGCCCATGCTTTTCAGCTTGCCGACCAGCGGGGTATAGTCGCTGTCGCCGGAGACAATGCAGAAACTGTCAATCAAGGGGTTGGTGTAAGCCACTTCCAGCGCGTCGATGACGAGCAGGATATCGGCGTTGTTCTTTTGGCTGATGCCGTGCCGAAGCGACGGTACAACCGTAAAGGTGTTGGACAGCAGTACTTCTTTCAGGCCGGAGTACTGGTCCGTATACCCGTACACCTTGCCCAGCAGCACATCGCCGCGGATTTTCACCTTTTCCAATACGTTCAAAAACGTGGGGACTTTCGCCCCGCAGTTTTCCAGGTCTACAAATAATGCAAATTTAGCCAGAATAATCATTCCTTACAATGTTTTAGAGGGGAATAGGTCAGTATGTATCCAAATCCCGCGTCTTGCCGCTTTTGAGACAGTACGCGTGCATCTGGACAGGCAAATGATGTGTAAAGCCCCGGGCTAATACCGCGTTAGCTATTTCTCAGGTTGTGGCTTCGGGAACCCAAGAAACCGTAGCCGCTAGCATGCCGGGGATTTCGTTATCGTTTGCCTAGATACGGAAGGTAAAGCGATCGCCCCGTATCCATTGCCGGCTCAGGTGCAGGGGCCGGTCGTGCTGGTCAAACACCAACTGGTCCAGCCGCAACAGCGCATCGCCGTCATTGGTTCCCAGCAGCTTGCCAACCTGGTCTCTGGCATGCCCCAGGGAAATATCGTGCACGGCACGGCTGGGAATTAAGCCCTGGTCAGACAAAAGCGCATACAGCGAGCCCGACAGCGGGGCCGTCTCCAGAAAATCAAGCGCTGCGGGGAAGCGGTTGTACTCCAGCATCACCGGCAGTCCGCCCGCTAAGCGAAGCCGGCAGATGGACAGCACCTGACTACCTTTGGGCACCAGGAGTTTTGCGCAATCTTCCTCGGTCGCCTGCTCCATTACCCGCTCCATCACACGCGTCTGCGCTTTCAGCCCGATCTGCTCGCAGGCGTCCGAAAAGCTGGTAATCAGCCCCAAGTCGCGTTTGATCTTCTCCTGCGCCACGAATGTGCCTTTGCCCTGGCGGCGCACCAGCAGTCCTTCGCGCACGATTTCCGCCAGCGCTTTACGCACAGTTACGCGACTTACATTGTAAATCGCGCACAGCGCCTGTTCCCCCGGGATACGGTCTCCCGACGGATACACGCCAGCCGTAATATCGTTTTTCAGCCTCTGCATCAGCTGTTTGTACAAAGGCCTTTCGCTCGTCTTTTTCAAAGGGTTCGTTTGCACACGGACACCTCCCAGCACCCGTTCTTCAGTATACTCTATTCATACCCATTGGGCAAATTCAATCCATAATCGAAAGCAGGATACCGCTGTCGAGCAAAAACGCGA
The DNA here is from genome assembly GCA_963678055.1 of Candidatus Limiplasma sp. GTDB lineage: Bacteria > Bacillota > Clostridia > Christensenellales > Aristaeellaceae > CAXXOK01. Next base: position 595,519 of record OY782679.1, on the reverse strand, counting down.
CAACATCGTCTATCACGCCGGTGGGCATGGAAAGCGCCACGGGCAGCATGTAAACGATGATGGAATTCATCCAGCGCTGTTTATACTCCGTCAGCTTGTCGGGGTTGAGCCCGAAGAAGTGATCGCTGGGATACTCGACATCAACAAACACATCATCATCGCCAGGTTGCAGTGCAGCCGACAAGTGCAGTGACAGCGCCGGCAAGTCGGTTTGCGGGTGTAGCCAGTCGAGGGTGTAATCAATCGTGCTGGGCAGCTCTGCCGTCGATCTTGTCCAGGTAAGCTGCAAGGTTTGCGGCGTTAGCTCCTCCCCAACCAGACTGCCACCGGCGGAAAGATGCAGCTGTCCAACGCCTTCCAGCGCGGATTCCGTCGGCAGACCATCGCCCTGCGCAGTGGCCCATATCAGCTTGTCCTCGCCATCGGTTACGGAAAACTCCGCTGACAGCGAAAGTACTTCGTCCTGCGTCTGTCCGTGATAGACAAACGTTGCATCCATCGTATCGGAAAACGGCAGGGTGAAAACGATGTCCGTAGTATCCCCGGCGGTCTCTTTGCGGAATATCTCGCGCCCGCCGATCTCGCAGCGAATGCCCTGCGCCGACTCGGTCACGGTCATGCCCTGTTTGGCGGGGTCCAGCAGCAATAGCAGCAAATCCACTTGGGAGATTGCTTCTAATGTAATATCGGACAAGTATAATTCGGCCAGCAACGCACCTAAAACCCAGCGCACGCGCTTGTTTTTGTCTTCCGTCACAATCGCGTTGAGCGACGCGCACAGAGACTGCATTTCCTCGTAAGAAAGCGTATAGGTTAACGGTGTGGTCGTATCCCCTTCAGCAGCAGCGGCAGCTTTACGCGCTGTGGCAAAGGCATCGGCAACCACCGTAGCATATTGGTCAGCCACGTACCAAATTGTTTCCGGGTAGGTGAGCAGTGCAACATAGTTCATGGGAAGTCCCTGATAATAGAAGAACTTCATCATAAACTCAATATAGCTGTGCATATGAAACTTGACCGGCTCATTGCGCAGCATAGGGGTCATCAAATAGCGATTGGTACCGTACCCATCCACAACCAGCGGAATGGATTCCTGATCATCCAGCCGCAGCACGGATTGCAGATAGAAGCGGTTATCCGGCTTGAGAAAATTGCGTACGTCCAGGCTGCCTGCCAGCGAAATCCTTTGCAGGTATTGTTCCCAGTCCGCAACATGCAGATCAACGGCCGGAAATCCATCCGCGTGCAGATTCATTCCCAGGGTAAAATCGGCATGCACAACCGGCTGCACGGGCGCAGCAGTTTCTGCCAGCACCCCGCAGGGCAGTGTGACGCACAGGAGTATCAGGATGATGCGCATGATCACCGTTTCCACTATGTTCCCTCCCCGAGACCGGATACCGAAAGTATACCATAGGAAATCACCTGTCGCTGAATGAAAGTGCGCAGGCGAATTGATTTTTCGTGTTTGTGACAGTCGTTACGCGTTTTTTTGACGGCTTTGCGTGCGTGCGCGCTGATCGTGGTTGAGTTCGCGCTTGCGCATGCGCAGATTTTCGGGCGTGACTTCAAGCAGTTCATCATCATCGATGAACTCCAGGCATTCTTCCAGCGTCATCGGGTGAACGGACACCAGACGGAGACTGTCCTCGCTGGAGGATGAGTTGCGAATATTGGTAACATGCTTTTGCTTGCACACATTGACGACCAGCTCGTCCGGCCGGGCGTTCTGCCCGCAGATCATGCCCTTGTACACCTTGGTTTGGGGCGTGATGAACAGGGTGCCGCGCTCCTGTGCGCCAAACAAGCCATACGCGGTGGCATCGCCGGTCTCAAAGCAGACCATGGCACCCATGGAGCGGTGCGGAATATCGCCCTTTTGGGGCTCGTAGGCTTCAAACACGGAGGACATGATACCTTCTCCGCGTGTATCGGTCATAAATTCACTGCGGTAGCCAAACAGTCCGCGTGAGGGGATAAGAAACTCAAGCCGGACACGGCTTACACCGTGCATGCTCGCCATCACACCGCGGCGACGGCCGATTTTTTCAATCACCGCACCGGCATAGGCCTGGGGCACATCGGCCACCATGCGCTCGATAGGCTCGCAGCGTTTGCCGTCGATCTCGCGGTAGATAACCTGCGGTTTGGAAACCTGAAATTCATAGCCCTGCCGCCGCATGTTTTCAATGAGGATGGACAGGTGCAGTTCGCCGCGCCCGCGCACTTCAAAGGCTTCGGGGCTGTCGGTATCGTTCACCCGCAGGCTGACATCAGTTTGCAGTTCTTTATACAGTCTGGAACGCAGCTGGCGGCTGGTAACAAACTTGCCTTCACGCCCGGCATAGGGGCTGTTGTTGACGGAAAATGTCATCACGACCGTAGGCTCGGTAATGGAGACAAACGGCAGCGCTTCCACCGCCGATGCGTCGCACACCGTGTCGCCAACGGACAGATCTTCAAGCCCAGACAGCGCAACGATATCGCCCATGGATGCACTTTCGGCCGGTAAGCGTTTCAGGCCGTCGAAGGTGTACAGGCTGGTCAAGCGCAGGGGCTGGCTTTTCTCTTTGGTGTCGTGGTTTGTTTTAATCACCAATTCGCCGACGGTCAGCGTGCCGCGGCTGACGCGGCCGACGCCGATGCGGCCGACATAATCGTTATAGTCGATGGTCGAGACCAGCATCTGGGCAGGTCCATCCAGATCGCCTTCAGGGGCGGGAATATGATGGACGATGGTTTCAAACAGCACGGTTAAATCTTCACCGGGTTTTTCAGGGTCCAGTGATGCCGTGCCCGCACGCGCTGACGCATAGATGATCGGGCGGTCCAGGGCCGTTTCGTCCGCGCCCAGATCGATGAACAAATCGAGTACCTCGTCGACCACTTCATCGCAGCGGGCATCGGCACGGTCAATTTTGTTGATTACGACGATCACAGGCAGCTTCAGGGCCAAAGCTTTGCGCAGCACAAAGCGTGTCTGCGGCATGGGGCCTTCAAAGCTGTCCACCAGCAGCAAAACGCCGTCGACCATTTTCAAAACGCGTTCTACTTCGCCACCGAAATCGGCGTGGCCGGGGGTATCGACAATGTTAATTTTCTTGTCCTGATAATGTACGGCGGTGTTTTTGGCCAAAATAGTAATGCCGCGTTCGCGCTCCAGCGCGTTTGAATCCATTACGCGGTCAACAACCTGCTGGTTTTCGTGGTATGCGCCGCCCTGCTTGAGCATTTCGTCTACCAATGTGGTTTTACCGTGGTCAACGTGGGCAATGATGGCGATGTTGCGAATTTTTTCTTGCTTCATAAATTTCCTTTTTAATATGTGACGCGCGAGGCGGTTTCGGACAGTTCTAGGCCGGGATTGTTTTCCATGGCCAGGCGGATGGACCACTCGTTTTCAAACAGGAGCACCGGGCGTTGGTCGCCGTCTTCAGCGCGGCCCGAGGAGGAAGTAAGCTTGAGCTTGTCGATGGGTACGGGCGGGTCACCCTTGATCCACCTGACAAAGCGGAAGGATAAGCTATCCTTGAGCATGGTGACATTGTATTCCGCCTTTAGGCGGTGTTCCAGCACATCAAACTGCAGCTGTCCCACCACTCCAACCAGCAGTTCTTCAAAGCCCGTTTCGTTGCGGGTAAACAGCTGAATCGCGCCTTCTTCGGCCAGTTGGGTCAGGCCTTTCATAAACTGCTTGCGCTTCATGCTGTCCTCCGGCCGGACGCGGGCGAAAAACTCCGGCGCGAAAATGGGAATGGAGGAAAACTTGAGTTTCGGGCCGTCGGTCAGCGTGTCGCCCAGGTGGAATATCCCCGGGTCGAACAGGCCGATGATATCACCGGCATACGCGGTTTGCACCGCTTCGCGCTCGTTGGCCATAAACTGCTGGGGCTGTTTTAACTGCACCTGCTTGTTCTCGCCGGACAGCCAAACGTTCATATCCTTTTGGAACTCGCCCGACACCACGCGGATAAACGCCAGCCGATCCCGGTGCGCCGGGTTCATGTTGGCCTGAATTTTAAACACGAAACCGGAGAAAAAGTCACTGTCCGGCTGTACCGTACCCTGATCGCTCTGGCGCGAAAGCGGGCCGGGTGTGATGTCCAAAAACGCTTCCAGAAACGGCTCAATGCCAAAGTTGGTGATCGCCGACCCAAAAAACATCGGCGTAAGGTTGCCATGCAGCACTTGGTCTAGGTCAAACGCATCGCCCGCGACATCCAGCAGTTCAATTTCTTCACGCAGGCGTTTCATGTAATGCACATCCAGCGTCTGCTCGGCTTCGTCCAGTGAAATGCGGTTTTTGGTCGCGATGCGTGCGCCGTGATCGCCACCGGAGTACAGGTCAATCTTCTGCGACGAACGGATGTACACGCCCTGAAAATCGCCGTCCACGCCGATGGGCCAGTTCATGGGTACCGAGCGCATGCCCAGTACATTTTCAATCTCTTCCATCAGAGAGAACGGATCTTTGGCAGCGCGGTCCATTTTATTAACGAAGGTGAAAATCGGGATGCCGCGCATTTTGCAGACCTTAAACAGTTTGATGGTCTGGGCTTCCACGCCCTTGGCGGCATCGATGAGCATGACGGCGGCATCGGCCGCGACCAGCACGCGGTAGGTGTCCTCGGAAAAGTCCTGGTGACCCGGCGTATCCAAAATATTAATATGGTAGCCTTGGAACGAAAACTGCATGGCCGAGGTGGTGACAGAAATACCACGCTGTTTTTCAATATCCATCCAGTCGCTGGTGGCGTGGCGCTCGGCCTTGCGGGCTTTCACGCTTCCCGCTTGGCGGATGGCTCCACCGTAAAGCAGCAGCTTTTCCGTTAATGTCGTTTTACCCGCATCGGGGTGCGAAATAATAGCGAAGGTTCTTCGCTTATCAATCTTGTTTTGGTATGCCTTGGTGGTCTGGAGCTGTGCCATGGGGGTTTTGCCTCCGTTGTACGAATCAAAAAGGGGGATTCCGGTTTGGCGATTGCTCCAAACCTCAGCATTGGCCGCACGGTGTGCGGCCAATAGAGAATTATGACAGAGTATTCCTAGAAAGTCAATGTTTACGGTGTTTCAGGCCTTATTTAGCTCATCTTCCACAAGCTTAGCCGCGTATTCCACGTACCTGCCGCAGGGTCGGGCTTCGTAGTACTTTGCATCGCGCGCCGCAGGGACAGGCGAAGGGGTGATGTCGTTTAGCTCCAGCAGCTCGCGGCAGATATAAGTGCCGTACTGGGCTTTAAACGCCGCGGCTTTTTCCTGCACGAGCGCGTACATCTTCTTTTTATAGTCAAGGTCGGCTTGCTTGATTTCCTTTTGGATCATGTTCAGCGCCATAGCCGCGCCGGTTAGCGCGCCGCAGATTTCCCGCAGGCCGCCCACGCCACCACCCACGGAAACCATCAGCTGCAATGCCGTCTCCTCAGGCAGTCCCATCTCCTCATGAAAGGCGGCAAATACCGATTGGGCACAGTTGTACCCGCCGTAAAAATAGTCGTGCGCCTTTTGTTGCTTTGGCGTCATCGCCATCACCTCACCGTTTATTTCCTATTGATTATCGCATAAACACAAATCACGCGCAAGCTGCAAACCCCTTGCGGTGCTTGAACCGGTTGCAATGCTCATGGTAGTATGGTTTGTATCCACCAAGCCTTTGACTCAAGTAGGAGACAGCCTATGCAATCAATACAGGAGCTATGGAACCAATGGGACGGCGCGCCCGCATTTTCCGGCGTATTTTCCGTCCGGGATGAAAACGGCATCATATTTCAAACCAGTGCCGGGTACCGAAACCAAAGCGAACAACTGCCCAATACGCCCGATACGGCCTTTGGCATTGCATCGGGCACGAAACTACTAACAGGAGTGTCCGTATGCAAGCTCATAGAAGCAGGCAAGCTGCATCTGGATGACAAAATATGGGACATCCTTCCATACGATTTGGGGCAGGTTGATCGCAGTGTAACCCTCCGCCACCTCCTCACCCATACCTCCGGCATCGGCGATTATCTGGATGAGGATGCCGACGATTTCGATGCAGTCGCCGCCGCACTGGCCGCCAAGTACCCGCTGTACCTGTGGGAGCGGCTTGCCTACTATCTGCCCATGATAACCCCGCTGCCAAAGAAGTTTATACCCGGCGAGCGTTTTAGCTACTGCAATGCGGGCTATATTTTGCTGGGGCTTGCTATCGAGGCCGCCGCGCAAGTCCCCTATCAGCAGTATGTAAGCGATACAATTCTTGCGCCCCTCAAGCTGCAGCATACCGGCTTTTACCGCATGGATCAGCTGCCCGCCAACACCGCCCTGGGGTATACCGAGGATGGCAAAACCAATCATTTCAAACTGCCAATCATCGGCGGTGCAGACGGCGGCTTATTTACTTGCGCCAGCGATATGGACACGCTCTGGCGCGCGCTGATGAAAGGAAAAATCCTGTCCCCCGCGATGCTGGAACGCTTTCTGATGCCGCATGTGCGCCAGGATGATGAGCGCAGCTACGGGCTGGGTGTGTACCGTTTAGACCGGGGCGAGCATGTAGCTTTTTATGTTGTGGGCGTAGATGTAGGCGTCGGCTTTGTGTCCATCTACTTTCCAAGGCGCAAGCACACTGCAACGATCCTCACCAATACGGAGCAAAACATTTTCTCCCTTTCCAAGCTCCTGTTCCAAGAGGAACTAGCGTAACCACAGCACACCGGGCTTCCCTAATTTTAAAACAATTCCCAAAAAACCGCTTGACAGGCGGTTTTTCTTGTGTTATTGTCCTATTGTGTTACTTGAGTAATACAATTAAATCATCAGGAGGTGACGGCATGCCATGGCAATTTGACCCGGACAGGCCGATTTACAGGCAGCTGAAAGAGCGCATCCTGTTAAACATCGTATCCGGTGCATACGCCCCCGGTTCGCAGCTGCCCACCGTACGGGAATTGGCGGAGGAAGCCGCCGTAAACCCCAACACCCTGCAAAAAGCGCTGCAGGAACTGGAGCGCGACGGCCTGGTATTTGCACAGCGCACCAGTGGTCGCTTCGTAACCGAGAACAAGGCGGTCATCAAACAGGCCAAAACGGATTTGGCCAAAGAACAGATCAACCTGTTCCTGACCAAAATGGCGGCCATCGGCTATGATCGACAGGACGCCGTTGTATTAATCCAAATCAATAAGGAGACAGCAGAGATATGAACATCGTTAGCGTAAGCAACCTGACCAAGCGATTTGGCAATACCAACGCGCTGCAAGGCGTGAACCTGGAGCTGCAAGCCGGGCGGGTTATCGGGCTGCTCGGCCCCAACGGCAGCGGCAAAACCACCCTTCTCAAGCTTTGTAACGGCCTGATAACCCCCACCGAAGGCCACATCACCATTCACGGCCATACCCCGGGGATCATCACCAAAGCCAATGTGTCCTACCTGCCGGATGCCCCCTATTTTAACGACTGGATGAAGGTCAAGGATATGCTTGCCTTCTTTGGCGACTTCTACGCGGATTTCGACCGCCTAAAGGCTGAGGATATGCTGATTTCGCTGGGCATCGACCCGGCGGCGACCCTCAAGTCGCTGTCCAAAGGCACCAAGGAGAAGGTGCAGCTCATTTTGGTGATGGCCCGCAACGCCAAGCTCTACCTGCTGGACGAGCCCATCGGCGGCGTGGACCCCGCTGCGCGCGATTACATTCTGCGCACGATTATCTCCAATTACAATCCGGAAGCGTCCGTTATCATCTCCACCCATCTGATCGCGGATGTGGAACCGGTGCTGGATGAAGCCATTTTCCTCAAAGACGGGCAAATTGTACTGCACGACACGGTGGACGCCATTCGCGAGGAGCAGAAGATGTCCGTCGACCAGCTGTTTCGGGAGGTTTTCAAATGCTAGGCAAGTTAATGAAATACGAGTTCAAAGCCACCGGGCGCATCTTTCTACTGCTGTTTGGCTCCATCCTCATCATGGCAACCGTCACCCAGCTGCTAAGCAAGCTCAACTCGGACATCCCCCATATCATTTCCCTGATGCTGTCTTCCATGCTGATTACCACCGGCTTTGTCGTAACCCTGATTCTGACCATCCAACGGTTTTACAAAACCTTGCTAAGCACGGAAGGCTATTTGATGCACACCCTGCCGGTGAGCACAGGGCGGCTGATAGTCAGCAAACTGCTGACCGCTACCCTCTGGGCATTCGTGTGTGTCATCGTGGCATGGCTGGCAACCATGATTCTGTCTAGCAGCGACATACATAACAGCTCCACCATTCACATCTTCAATGATATTGGGCTTCCCGCCGGCGAGACGTTCCTGTATGTTGTGGAGCTTGCCGTAGCAGCGGTGGTTTCGGTCATGTGCGGAATCCTGTTCCTGTACGCCTGCATGGCGCTGAGTATGCTGTTTGAAAAGCACAGGGTCGCCATTTCCTTCGGATTCTTCCTTGCCATCAGTACCGTGCTGCAAATTCTTGCCGTGCTACTTATGCTTCCAAGCACTGTCAGCAAGGCGGTGGATACGGTGGATGCTAGCAGCGCTTTAACCGCGCCAGTTACGGCGCATCCCTACCTGCTTTGGTACATCGCCATTGTCGTGCTGTTTGGCGCAGGTTTCTATGCCATCACCCATACCATGCTCAAGCGCAGGCTGAACCTGCAATAATGCGGAATCAAAGCTACCATACCCGCAGCCTTGGCTGCGGGTGTTTTTTATATGCGCAGCGCACTCCCCTACTGCGCCAATGGGTCTGTACGCCAGCAGTTTTTTGGCGCAGTTTTAACAAATACTATCAAAACCCCTAGTGCGTATTGCGCCGATTTACGGTATACTAGAACTATCAAACACGGGGGTATAAGCGCAGTGGCACGCAGCAATAATCGCTATATTTTTATGGAACAAAAACCCAAGAGACATGCACCGGGATGCCTGATTTTGCTGCTGGCGGTGTTGTTTGCCGTCGTCGCGCTTTCCATCCTCTCTAACAGCATCTTAAACAAGCGCATCCACCTGAACACAGATAAGGTGCGCATCATGAACATGAACTCCAAGTACGAAAACGTTACCATACTGCACATCTCCGATCTGCACGGCAGCGACATCGGCTTTGAAACAGACCTCTGGGAAACCATGCTATACGGCAAGGGCTTTACCGCCGTGGTGATGACCGGTGACATGGTCGGCCAAGGCGGCGACTATGCACCCATGGTCTCGCTGATTCGCATATTGCGGCAGATTAAAGCCGATGTTCCCATTTACTTTGTCGCAGGCGATGAAGATCCCGTCGCTGTCAACTCCACCCTGCACGGCAGCCCCGAACCGCTGGCCGAGTGGGTGCGCGCAGCGCAGGCCGAAGGTGCTATTTATCTGGACCGTACCATCGGTCAGGTCGTGGGCAAGCGCACGGTTTGGTTTATTCCCGAGCACCTGTATTCTATCGGCTTGACCGATAGTGCCGGCATCAAGGGCATGGTCAGCACCCTGGCCCGCCAAAAGGCGGACATGGAGGCAAGCGGCAAGCAGTACGAGGCCGAAGGCGGCGCCAGCTACCGGGCTCTCAGCTATCGGCTGGAAGCCTTTGAACAAAGTGCGAAGACCATTGAACAGATCCAAGACGGGGATTTGCAAATCGGCGTGACCCATATCCCGCTGCAAGCCGACTATGTACGCGAAATGACCGAATGGGCGGATACGGAAAAGATCTTCTCCTACCGCAACCTCTCGCTGGTGCTGTCAGGCCACTACTGCGGCGGGCAATGGCGCTTGTTCGGGCTGGGCCCGGTCTATGTACCGGAGCGGGGCTGGTTCCCCGGCGATGACGGCATCGTCGGCATGATGCGTATCAACAATATTACCCAACATATCTCCAGCGGCCTTGCCGCCAGCGGCATCTACCCCATGCCTATCCGCCTGTTCAACGTGCCAAGTGTCGCACTGCTCAGCTTTACCGCAAAACTTCAATAACAACGTTCAACTCAACGACACACGAAGGAGGCCTTCCGATGAAAACATTGCAACTGGGAACATCCGGCCTGCAAGTCCCCGCGATTGCCGTGGGCTGCATGCGCATCAACCGCCTGTCAGCTGCCGAAGCGGAAACCTTTGTGCAGACTTCTTTGGAGCTTGGCGCAAACTTTTTCGACCATGCCGATATGTATGGCAATGGCGATTGTGAAGCGATTTTCTCCAAAGCGGTGCACATGACGCCCGCTGTGCGAGAAACCATGTTTCTGCAATCCAAATGCGGCATACGCCCCGGCGTCGCCTTTGATTTTTCCAAAGATCACATCCTTGCTTCGGTGGACGGAAGTCTAAAACGCCTACATACTGAGTATCTGGACGTTTTGCTTTTGCACCGCCCCGACGCACTGGTCGAGCCGGAAGAAGTCGCCGAGGCCTTTGGCATCTTGCAGGCATCGGGCAAGGTGCGCCATTTCGGCGTATCCAACCAAAACCCCATGCAGATTCAGCTGCTGCAGCGCTTTGTGAAACAGCCGCTGGTCGCCAATCAGCTGCAACTCAGTATCACCAACGCCACCATGATCACCCGCGGCATGCATGTGAACATGTTGGAAGATGCTGCCGTAGACCGCGACGGGGGCATTTTGGATTTCTGCCGCCTGCACGATATTACCATCCAGCCCTGGTCCCCCTTCCAGTACGGATTCTTTGAAGGTGTATTCCTTGGCAGCGACAAGTACCCGGAACTCAACAAGCAGATTGACGAGCTGGCCGCCAAATATAATGTCAGCAATACCACCATCGTTATCGCCTGGCTGCAGCGCCATCCGGCCAAGATGCAGCCCATCACCGGCACCATGAACCCGCAGCGCTTAACCGACTGCGCCAAGGCTACGGACATCCGCCTGACCCGCGAGGAATGGTATGCTCTGCTGCTCAAAGCCGGCAACACACTGCCATAACCCTATGCTGTATTTAGACCGTTTTAGCTTCCCGGATGATGAACGCGAAACCAGCTTTATTTGTGATATCAAACGCACCTGCTACGATTCGTTCTACCCGTTCAAGGTGCTGTCTTCACGCGGGTTGCAGCGCATAGAGTTAGAACCCGTTACCATCCTGTACGGAGGGAACGGGTCTGGCAAGACCACCGCGCTCAATGTAATTGCCCAACGCGTGGGCGTGCGCCGGGACACGGTATACAACCGCACCGGGTTCTTTCAGGATTATGTGGACATGTGCCAACTGCACCTGAAAGCCCCGGTGCCGGGGCACTCCCGTATTATCACCAGCGACGATGTGTTTGATTATATGCTCAACCTTCGCATGCTCAACGAGGGCATCGACCATAGGCGGGAAGATGTGCTCGAAGAGTACATGGATGCCAAATACGCAAACTTCCGGCTGAAGTCCATGGCGGATTATGATAAGCTGAAAACCGTAAACAGCGCACGCCGCAAGACCCAGTCCAAATTCGTGCGCGAAAACCTGATGGATAACGTGCGTACCTATTCCAACGGCGAAAGTGCGTATAAATACTTTGTCGAACAGGTGGAAGAAAACGGCCTGTACCTGCTGGACGAACCGGAAAACAGCCTCTCGCCCAAGCGCCAGCTGGAGCTGAAACAGTATATTGAAGACTCCGCTCGGTTTTTCGGCTGCCAGTTCATCCTGTCCACGCACTCGCCGTTCCTGTTATCCATGCGCGGGGCAAAAATATACGATTTGGACGCCGACCCTGTGGAGGTCCGCCGCTGGACGGAGCTGGAAAACGTACGCAGTTACTATACTTTTTTTAAAGACAATGAAGACGCGTTCCGCTGATTAGAGAAACAGCGAAACCGCGCAATATACAAGCAGCAACGCAAGCACCGCGTTGACTGTTTTTCTATATTTGGAAAATAGCAGCTTAAACAGGCTGCCAAAGGATGCCCAGCTTGTTGTGGACAATAAACCCAGCGTTGACATGAAAAAGCCAACCAGCATAACCGATAAGAACTGGTCGTGATAATACGGCAGCACAAACGTCTCCATTGAGACTATCGCGTACACAATACCCTTGGGGTTGATAAACTGCATGAAAAGACCGGTAAGGAACCCGCTGCGCATGGCCTTTTCTTCGTGAATCCCTGTGGATTTCCATGTTTTCCACGCCAGGTAGAGCAGGTAAGCCGCGCCGATGAACAGCATCGGCGTTTTGATGGCAGGCAGCACCGCGTACAGCTTCGCGCCTAAAAATCCGCATAGCTGAATCACCAGCGAAAACCCTGTCCAGACACCGAAATTGAACGGCATCGTGCGCTTGATTCCGTTTTGTGTGGCAATCGACAGCGCCATAATGTTATTAGGCCCCGGCGTAAACGTGGTAATTATCGCATACGGTAAAAAACTAAGCCAGTTCACAGCTATACCCCCCATGCCCCCGCGAATGCGACGGCTCATGGTTTATCGTATCATATTTTTGCGTATATGCGTGATGCTACGTATGTTTTATTGCTGAATTTTATGGAGTGCTTGCAAGCGTCCGGCCCACTGCAGGGACGCTGTTTTCGAAGGATCTACAATACCCGCCGCTTCCGGCTATGCCGGTTTTTAATCGGCGGATTTCAGCGCGCTCTTTCGTTTGAACTTCTTGGCCTCATACAGGTAGCGGTCCGCATCGTTGACGATTTTGGAAATTTCCAGCCCCTGATGGCAGGTAAAGTGGGCGATCCCCACCGACGCTTCCACATAGTACGACAGGCCTGAACTTTCATTATATTCAGCAAACGCCTGCTGCAGTCTGGCCTTGAACAGCTTATCATACTCAGGCGTATCCACCAGGAACATGCCCACAAATTCATCCCCGCCGATGCGGGCCACCAAATCGTTATTGCGCACCGCTTGCTTTAGAATCGTGCTGACACCGATCAGCGCCACATCACCCTGCGAATGCCCGAAGGTATCGTTAATCTCCTTGAGATGATCCAAATCCATAAACACGCAGATGGCGCGCTTGCCTACATTTTCGCGATTGAGCCGAATCGCGCGCTCGATAAACCCGCGGCGGTTGAGGATGGAGCATTGCGAATCATACTCGGACAGGAAGTTGAGGATTTCGTTGCGCTCGCGGATGTTCTCCAGCTCGCTACCGACAATTTTCTCTTTGCGTTTCAGTTCCAGGAAATTGATCAGAATGCCAAGCTGCAAGCCGATAATATGCATCAGCGAGCTTTTCTGTGTGTCGACCTCGCACATAAATATGCCATATTGCATATCGCCGGAGAAGATAGAAAAACACATCAGATGGGTGGTGTCCGCCAGCCCCGGCAGCTCACTCATAGGATGCTGGGCATCGATCACGGGCATCTGCGACAGCGGATAGGCTTGGGTCTCCTCCCCCGACCAATACGCTGCCAGGTACAGTGTATCGGGGATGATTTCATTTTCCTCGCCTTGCAGGGGTCTGGGTTCTTTTAATAGGCAGATATATATGCTGTCCAAGTCGATGCCATGCATCCGCTCCACCACGGTGCGAAACACATGCGCGTCCTCAATATCGTGGCCGACCAAATCGCGGATCAGCTCGGGGATGAACCAGCTTTGCGCGCGGAATTCATCCAGGTTTTTCTCGGCCACCCGCGCCCGGAAGGCATACAGGTACCCCACCGTAAATTGCAAAGCATCGTAAAACTTGCGAATGCGCGCATGCCGCAGGCAATCCGCCGGCAGATGCAATACATAGTCCGCCAGCCGCCGTGCCAAAATGGTACCGGAGCTTTGGTACTGCTCGCAGTAGCGGAACAGCCACTCGGAAAACTCGGTGCGGTCAAACAATACTTCCTCGTCCCGTACGCACAGCGACAGGAAGTGATCCGTCAACTCCCGGATCATCTCCCGGGCCTGATTTGCCCTAAAATTAGGATAAGTCACCGCCAGATCGTTATTGAGCAGCTCGATAATGTGTTCTACTTTCAGCTCATCACTTGCCCGGCAGTTGGCAAACAGCTCCTCAACCGTATCCGGATTGCAGCCGCAGGAACGCCGAATATAAAACTGCGTTGCAAGCTTGGTACAAAACGCGGCTTCACCCTTTAATAGGGAGACCACCTGTTGTACGGCCAACTCGCCCATCTGATAGGTATTTTGCGAAACTGTTGTCAGCGGCGGCATTAAAAACTGTCCGGTTGAAAAATTATCAAACCCGGTGATGGCAATATCCTTGCCAACGCGAAGCCCCCGCCGGTCACATTCCCGGTACCCGCCCTTGGCCATTTCATCGTTGCAGCAGGCAATGGCCTGCAAGCCGGGGTTGTTGTCAATCAGCCAGCCGATTTGGCTGTCTGAATACTCTGAAAAATCGCCGTATACGATCATGGTATCGGTCACCGGCAGGCCGTGTTTGTCCATCGTTTTGCGATATGCATCCAGGCGTTCCCGGGTATCCGGGTGCCCCTTCAGGCCGCCGACAAAGCCGATTTTTTCATACCCGTGCACCACAATCAGGTGTTCAATGCATTCACAGAAGGAGGAGTAATTATCAACCGTAATGCAGGATACTGTCTGCGCAAGCGCTTCGACGTTTTCCTGCAAGATGACATAGGGTTTTCCCTCAAATCGCTTCAGAAATTCCTGATAGGTGTTTTCGCTTTCAAAGCCAGACAGAGCGCCGCACGAAAACACATAGGCATCCGCGCCGGACAAGCTGCCGTAATCGTAAATGCTGTTAAAGCGGTAGCTGGTCTCCTGAATACGGTCGATTTCGAAGTGCCCCGCATGGCGCGGCATCCCCATCATCAGCAGCAAGCGGGCCTCTTCCCGGTTTGCCGAGTCGAAATATCCCTTCATCAGTTCAACGGAAAAATCATGGCTGACGTCACCGATCATGACGCAGATCATTTTGTGTTTCGCAGGTATCACGTTTGCCACGGTCTCAACCTCTTTCACTTAAACTGATTTGCGTTGTACTGTTTCCCGTATCCGGTCGTCGTTGCTTCTCACTTGGCCGGAACTTGTCGCCATACGCTTGTATCCCTTGCCCAGCGACCATTAGCCAGCTTTGCTTCTTTCAAAAACCGCCGTAGGATATACAATCCTTGTCATTCCCGGATGTTAAAAACATCGGTAAAGTTGAAATCGTTCGAAGCGGTGCTCACGGCATTGCGGGCCCAATGGCACGGGACATTTTTGTCATTATAGCACACTATACATTGAATGAGTAGCCCTCTCCTGGCGGCAGATACAGGTATCATTCTCCGCGAATTTCCGCAGCATACACTCAACCGGCATCATGGAATACCTCCTCGCAAAATACCGCAACAATAGCCGGGTCAAACTGGGTTCCGGCACAGCGCCGGATCTCTTCAATGGCTTTGTCGTGGCTGATCGCTGTTTGATAGACACGGTCCTGGGTCATGGCATCATACGCATCGACAACTGAGATGATACGCGATAGCAGCGGAATATCGTTGCCTTTCAACCCCAGGGGATACCCGCTGCCGTCCCAGCGTTCATGATGGCAGCGAATGTCGATAGCGATCGGTGCCAGACTGGCGGTTGACAGGGCGATGCGTTCGCCGATCTCGGGATGTTTCTTCATTTCTAACCATTCGTCATCGGTAAGCCGCCCCGGCTTGTTGAGGATCTGCTCCCGGATGCCGATTTTTCCGATATCATGCAGCTCGGCCAACAGCTCAATGTTGTTGAGTTCCTCTTCGGACAAGCCAATCGCCACGCCAACCTTGCGCGCCATATTCGCCATGCGATTTTCATGGGCTTCGGTTTCGTAACTTTTCTCCTTCATCGTTGCCTTGATGGTTGCAATAATCGATGAATGTGAACTTCTGGTTTCCAGCAGCTTGCGCTGATTGACCATACTCTCCGCAGTTCTGAGTACATCCACAAAGCTTTCATCCAAAGTGCGCCGGGTAGCGGTGCCCAGCGCAAGGTTGATGTGCAGGGAATCGTCTGTAATTCTTTTATTATACTCAGTGCACCCAAACTGGATGCTCGCCAAAAGCACATCCGCCTCCTGCTGGTTGGTTTTGGGTAGTATCATGGAGAACTCATCCCCGCCGGTTCTGGCCAGAATATCTCCGGGGCGTGTAAAGCCACCCAGCAGCTTGGCCGTTTCGATAATAATGCGGTCGCCCTCCGCCGGCCCGAATGAATCGTTAATCAGTTTCAAGCCGTTGATATCCCCGATAATCACCGACAGCGGCAGCTGCTCCACAGCATTCATACGCCTGGCCTCTGCATCAAAGCATCTGCGGTTACAAAGCCCTGTCATATAATCGTGATTGTTAGCGAACACCAGTTGATCGGTAGCGGATTTGCGCTCGGTAATGTCGCTGATAAAATACAAGTACCGGTCCGCACTCAACTTGACAGCGTTTACGCTGACCCAGCGTTTGGAGCCGTCGGCATGCTTAAACCGCAGCTCCTCGCTTACGGTGTTGCGTGTCAACAGTCTTCGGAACTTTTTCAGCATTTCTTTCTTTTGCTGGTCATCGACCAGGCTGATAAACTGCCTCTGTAAAAACGCATCCGCCATGTAGCCGGACAGCGCAAGCGCTGCCGGGTTCGCCTCCACAATCTGCCCCGCTTGATCCGTAATCACAATGCCGCTTGGCGCGTTTTCGATATAGCTTGCATAGCGCTCTTCGCTTTCCTGCAAGGCTTCTTCCACCAGGATGCGCTTTGTAATATCAATCCCGATGTATCCGTATAGTTTTTCACGCTGATCATCGGCCGGGATGGGGAATATCCGGCTTTCGAAATACCGCTTCTCTCCGCCCACGGTAAATACATCAATATCCTCTACAACCCGTTTTTCATCCTGTAGGGTCCTGAGCGCGTTTGCGATTTTCTGGGCAATATGCGTTGGCAGGTGTTTATAGATTGTGCTGTCTTTTTCTTCGCCATGCGACCATGCCAGTGCGGTTTTAAAGAAGTCCGACACACTGACACAAACGCCCTCCCGATCAAATATCAGCATCGGGCCGGGGCTGTTATGCAGTAGCCCATGCAATCTGCGGGAGTTTTCCTGCGATTCCCGCTCGGCTATCACGCGCTGGGTAACGTCCACAAACGTGCAGGCAAACTGGAACGGCTTGGGACGATACGCACTCACGGAGAAAAACTTCTGCGCGATGGAGGAATAGCTCTCAAACTGCACCGCCTCACCCGTCAGCGCTACTTTGCCGTAGATTTCAATCCAGAACGGCTCAACTTCTGGGATAGCCTCCAGCACCGTTTTACCGATAATATCATCCGCCCGCAGACCGGTCATGGTTTCAAATGACGGGTTCACCGCTAAAAAGCGGTAATCCACAGGGGTTCCGCTGTCGTCCAGAATAATCTCGTGCACGGCAAACGCATCTATCATCTCGTTGAAGAGCGAGTGGTAGCTTTGCTGGGCTTTGCGCTCGGCAGTGATATCTTCAAACAGCGCATAGGTCTGGTGCGGCACCGTTTCCCCTTTGCGGAACAACGGCATCGCTTTAACCGAAAGCCAGACATGGTCTTTGATTTTCGGCTGGTACACACCCAATACGAACGGCCCGAACCGCTTGCCGGTTCTCAGTGCAATCATGGAGGGATGATTCTCCCCTTTGAGCTCCGTTCCATCTTCCCGGATGACCTGCCAGAAGGGATCCATAGAGGTCATTCCACGCATCTGTTCCAGGGTCACACCCAATATACGCTGCGCCGCCGGGTTAGCTGAGCTGATTGCGCCATCGGCCTCCTGGTAGACCACGCCCTGGGTCATGGTTTCAAACAACTGGCGGTATTTCAGCTCGCTTTCCCGAAGCTCTTCCTGTGCCTGTTTTTGGCCTGTCACATCTTGTAAAATACAGTGCGTGCGAACAGGTCGACCCTGTTCGTTCAATCGCACACTGCCCACAAAGTGGATATGCAGCTTCTCGCCGGTTTTGGTAATCATACCAAGCTCAATCTGTGCATAGCCTTTTCTTTTGAAGTCCACAAACGCCTTGCGGTACTTGTCCACGAACTCCGGCGACAGGAAATCGCCGAACCATTCACCAATGACCTGCTCACGGGTATAGCCGAGCATATCCAGCCATTGTTGGTTTACATCTAAAAAGCGACCGTCCATATCCAGCGACTGATACCCCAGTGGTGCTTCATTAAATAGAATGCGGAAGCGTTCCTCCGATAACTCCAGCTGTTTTTGTGTTTTTTTAGCATCCACTTGCCGCAGAATGATTAAACTTAACAGCGTTGCTGTAATCGGGTAAATCAGCAGCACCGGTAGTGTGATGGCACGTATGGTATCCATGTTTTGGGGATAGGGCAGAAACAGCATGCAAGCCAGCATCGTTACATGCACGGTGATGCTCATCAGCAGCACATTCAGCCAGCGATTTTTCTTGGATTTCGGATAGAGCCACTGTCGCCACCCAAGGCCGATCAGTGCGCAGGACAAAATGACGAGTATCCCCGGCAGTACGCCGATACCCCCGCTGTTCACGCGGTAAATAATGGCCACAAATGCGGTGATTGCGGTTGGTACAAACCCGAAGATTAGGGCGGTGACACTGATTAAAATGGATCGGGTATCAAACTGCACTCCGGGTTTCAATGTGTATGGCATCGCCATGATAGCGACGCAGATCAGCGCGATCATCAAGCCATTTAACGCCTGCTGTAAGCGCGGGGAACGCGACAGCATGCCATACACGATCTCATAAATAACCGACAAAGCCAGCAAAAAAGCCGCGTTCTGAATCAGCGGGATCATAATAGCCCAATCCATACCGCCGCCTCCTTGTGTCTGTCCGCTTTGCTCAGATAGAACCGGCTCACCGCTATCACGACGATGAACGCAGGCACTGGCTTCCTTATCCGATTACGGATCTTCTATATTTAGTCATGATCGACTCAAAGACATTGTAATTGTGTAATTATAGCATATTTCTACCCATGCCACAAGGAAAACACAAGTCACGCTTCTTGCGCTTGCGCCGTTTTCATGCCGCCTCCGCGCCTGATGTGCCGCCCCATCCTTACACAATTTCACGCCCCAATCATTATAACCAGATGCAGACATAAAAAACAGTAAATCACTGTTATTTTTCACCCTTCAATACTTTACAAACAACAAAGCGTATGGTATATTATATTTCGCTTGTAAGCTACATGGGGCATTAGCGCAGTTGGTAGCGCACAACACTGGCAGTGTTGGGGTCAGGAGTTCGAGTCTCCTATGCTCCACCAAGAATCGAAAGACCGCAATCCTTTACATGATAAAGTGTTGCGGGCTTTTCTTTTATTCAGCCAGATCCTTCTGAATTTGCTATTTGGCAGTGATTTTAACAGCAACCCAGATTTTTAGGGGCAACAATCCATCAATTTACATATTTTTCTCAGAAATCCATGACAAAAACGGCAAAAGTCCTCAATCCCTTATCACACAACAAATAGAAGTATACCAAAAGGCATAATGTAGGCATGACAATCATGACAAAAGGTCTCTCTGATGATATTTAGATATCATCTGAATAGATGGATGCCAGGAAATTCTACTCCATCTACACAGGTGGAACAAAAGGCTGGACTAACGTATATGCCCAGCCTTTTTTGGCTTTTCATTTCTTCACCACCGTGAGAACCAACTGCGAATTCCTTAAAAGCTTTCAGGACGCCAACCATCTATATATTTATCTGCAAGTTCAAAAAGTTCTCTATTTTCATCTGTGATCATAACCTCTGCTTGTTTTATTCTCTGCGCAAGAGTGGCTTCATCACCGAACAATCTGACCAGTCCGCCCCAAACCAAATGGAGTTCTTTATTTACAATGCGAGTATCCGACCCTTGACTCATTGTTATGCTTTGAGCGGATGTAAGAATAGCCAATGTAACTTCAGGGCGAGTACTGATACTCATATCTTCCCCAATTTCATTCAGCAACTCTCTAGCCTTAAGAAGTACCATTAAGAGATCGTACTCTTTCAGTAAATCATCATCTAAAGCTTCTTTGACATCGTGTGCCCAATTGAGTTCAAACAACTTGGCAGCTTCTTCTGTTACGAGTTTATGTCCTTGGCCTTCAGTATAACCAATCAACTGTATTAACTGGTTTTTTGCAGACAGCGTTTTAACTTGGGTCAGAATTGATTTTACTGCAGTCTCTATTAATCCGGGCTCTTTAAGTGACCTTACAAGGTGATAGACCACCCGTATTACTTTTAAATGGGCATCAAAATCGAATAAGCCTTTTCGTTCTTTTGGAAGTTCTGGAAGTAGGTTGAGAAGAACAATAGATGTAGGTTCAACATGTTCGGCTCTATACTGATCTTGATAATTCTCCAATGATGAAATGATCTCGGCCACTTCTGTAATATTAGAAGAATGCAAATATTCATCGAGCAAATCACGGTTGTCCATAAATAGCCAAGCTTTTTCAGCGCTTAAGAAAGCTTTTAGCGACTCTCCTACAGAGTGCTCAAAATATAAATGAAGGATGTCCTTATGAGCTACACGCCGATTGAACAACCAATCCCGCATCCACTCAGAACCATAACTTATATTTTCTATATTGCCATGTGCAGCAGGAAAGAGTCTCATCATAACTGCTCGAAGAACTTCCTCATTTTCTTTTGAACTATCTATTATTTTTTCGATTTTTGTCTTAAGTGCTTCAGATTCATTTTGATATGACGAAAAAGAGTTGCTTGTTGTGGTAAGAGCATCAATTGAAGGATGCAAGAGAACAAACACATCCGGCATGAATATACGAATAGCTTCGAGAGCAAGTGTATCGGGTAACGCAACTTCTCCGCCAAGTGATGAAACCGTGTTTCGTATATTAACAGCGTAGCGGCGCACGTCTCGCATTGTCTTAATTAACGGTCTTATAATCTCCATAAATATATCTGGCCATATTTGCTTGTCAAATGGACCTGTTACCTCGATTCCATTTAAGGCTCCTTCAATTGCCGTGAGCAGTTGAGTGCTAAGAATTTGATACGGAATAGGTGGTAAGTCAATTGCCACTTGAAGTATCTTTTCCAAATAATCACGTCCGCTAATGCCATCTATGTCTAATGCTTTTTCAACACGCAGACGGTCGAACGCAACAATATAAATGATATTTGGAAAACATGCTGTAAGCCTAACGAGTTTAAATACGTCTCTAATTTCGGATGTAGATAGACGGTCAATATCATCAATGATAACTACAATTCTTTTATTAAGCCGAGCCAAAGTTTCCTCTATTTTCTTGCGTTGTTCGCTTGCACCTTCCTTGTGTCCCTGTAATATCTGACTTACCACTTTGGATGCTTTATGTCCACGTTCAAGCCACGGCCCAATTAAAGGTATCCATCCCATACCAGAGAACAAGTTTCCATATTTTTCTATTGCTTCGCCAACTTCTGCGAGTTCAGGTCGAAGGCGAAGTTGTGCTGATAGTTCTGTAAAAAACGATTGCATCAGTTGTTCCGTGCCACTGAACATCCATGGATTGAACTCTATTATCGCAATATTGCTATGAACAAGTTCGTTTTTAGCAAGATTGATAAAGGACGTTTTTCCTGAACCCCACGCACCAAGAACACCGACAACATTACCCGTATCTGTATCTAGAGAAAGAATTTGTTGTACGAATGATTTGACAAAACTAGTTCTTCCGATTGTATCTTCTTCTGGAAGCATAATTGGATTGTCGCCAACTATCTTCAAGTTTGAAATTTTTCCATCGGTAGAGATTTCATCTTTGCCAAGAGCACTCGAATGCTTGGTGTTCTTGACATTTCTCCACAAAGACTTCACAGATTCTCCTCCCTTTATAAGCAATAGTATTTTATATTTATTGTAGATGTGATTTAACTATACAACACCCCCTCAGATTTCACAATCCAAATCCTGCCGAAAGCGAGTATATCAAAAGGAAATTTGGCTCACTATCAATAAACTATCTTATCCACCATTGTTTGCTGTTCCACGAACCTGCTAGCCCCCCTCTCTTGCGCATGCGAATATGCTACCATTTTTTCATTATTACTACACGCGCACGAACCTCATCATATCCCAACATTTAATATGCGTAGGAGCCTCAACATCTTCAATCTACAACTGACAAAACAGTACTGGGATTATTTCTCTGCCATGTTCTTGCTCGCATGAGAACCCCATCATTTGCACTCCGCCAGATCTAGCACAAGCGCTTCCATCGCTGCGACATGCTGCACCCAGCTTTGGGCTGGGATAGCAGTAGCAAACGCATTTTATACAGCCTCGTAATCTTCATGAGTACGAATAATTAAAAACTATGATTCTATCTGTATGCTTGAAATGAATCGTTTATCGAGTGTTATTTCTATACCCGAACAAATATAGAGGTCTTCCCCCTCCACCGAATCCTTTATGATATTGCATTTTAGTGCATGCTAGATTAAATTCGCCATAACCCCCATACCCTTACGCTTTGTTGCAGTATCGCTGTGGACACAGGTTTGCATGGTGAATGCAACATTGGTGTGCCCAAGGATTTCTGAAAGAGTGCGAATGTCTTTCCCGGATCATACCCATTCAGTTGCGAAAGTATAGCGGAGGGCATGAACGCTGCGCATCTAAAATCGAATACAATTTATCAAAGAATTTTGACTTACCATAAACAGCTACAGATAAATAGTCATCATTGGTATTGAATCATTTCCGTTCCGCATTTATCATCTTCTGGATTGCGTTAAATCTCCTCGCAAATTCAGTTGCAGTGATTTCTTCGTTTACGTACTCATGTACGAGCAACTGCATATTGGGCAAAGTCAAGTAAAACTTAAAGCCATCGTCAGGTAGGATACGAATCAATGGAGCAATCGCTTGATACCTTTCGATATCCTCTTGCGATATGTACCAACGCAACATTTCTGTTTCCCAAAGAGCAAATTCCACTTCATCCAATTTGGATTTTAGACTGGCTTCTTCTTCAGGTTTTGCATTTTCCAGGAGCACTAAGAGGTCCTCCTTCATTTGAGAATAGGTTTGCTTGTTCTCTGCATATACCGCGTTTTCTATAGGCACTGCCGGCTTATTTAAAAACATAATGCTGGATTCAGCCGGATAATTATTTGCTAAACACTCCAGGTATTTAATAGCAATGTCTATGTTTGGTGATGCGGCATTGACAGCAAGCACTTTAAGGGAAGCCGGAATAACAGCTGTATGATTTTTGTCAATGGCAAGAGGCATGGCAATAAAGTTAGATTCTGAACCGCAACTATCTGTATTCAGCAATGGGTAGCTTGTGATTAATAATGTGAAGCTTTCGAAATCTTCTTCACTATACTCCGTTTCGTTTTCCGAGCGCTGTGTTGGAAACAGCATGCTCTTCTCATCAAGGTATGCGAGCGTATCTATGTAAGCCTTCGCCTCAAAATCTCTTGGTTCTCCTTCCGGAATTGAGGAAATATATAAATTTGTAAAATCAGCAATCATGCGATGACTGTGCGCGATAGGTTGCCATGTAGATAATGTATAGGCATCTGCATGTATCGAGGATATGTCATCCCACTGTGCATAGAGCGTAATAAGATCCTGAAATGTAGCAGGTTTGTCAAGACCTAATTCTGCCATCACCAACTCATTAATCGCCAGTAATGAATCGGTATGCAACTCAACTGGAAACGCGGTAATACTGCCATCCGAGACGACCCACTTGTATATTTCGGGATATAACTCTAATGTAAAATCATGAAGAATTTTGGATTGAGAAAGATCGAAACAGAATCCCTTTTCTTGTATTGCAGAATAGATCCCGCTGGAAACATTTAGCGTAAAAATATCAGCCTGGGCTTGGTGTGTTGTTAAATCCAGCAATACCTGATCCGCTGAGAACGTGTCATCACTGAGCATACGCACATCGATTTCTGGATATAGCTTTGAAAAAGAAGGGTTCATATCACTGGAAAGGAATTCACCCGCTATGGTCAGCATTCTTCTTTTGCTAAAGCCTTCAATTGAAAACGCTTGAAGCCGTCCTTTTACGTTTATGCAGTATGTTCCATCACCTAAAACAGCGGCATTCACCATTGATGGATTATCAGACAAGTAACCAATGATTTCTGGAGATTGACCTTGTTCCAATCGGTAGACGCGATCTTCAAGCACAAAATAGGCAACGTTTTCAGATGCACTATATGTCAGCCCCCAAACTTTGCTTAAAGAATGAGGACCATCCATTTCGCCCCACAACGTTTCGGTTAATGTTTTGGGATCCCACAAATAGAACGTATAGCCCCGATTCTGTGTATCGAAACCGGCAACCATAAGCTGCGAGTTTTGATAGGATGTAATCGCATGAATGTTGTTATCCGAAACCCTTTCAACGAAACGGTCGACAATAGAATACTGGTAAATATCGACTATTAGATCATCCTCAGAAAATGCTGAAATATAGATACTATTATCTATTACAGCAATATCTAAACATCGGCCTAACAATTCCACCAAATCATCATTTTCGTCCACCACCTTCAACCATGCTAAAGAATCATGATTGGTGATAATCGGTTGATAAACAGCACCGGTTATTGTATCTATGCCATAGCCATCAATGAGCGTAAAGGAATCTCGGTTAACGTCATCCGGCACGTGCAATGTAGTCAGAACACCACTACTGTCCTTCCAATAATAGCCTTCCGTATTTTCTAATATCAAGCCGCCATCTATGCCCGCAAAGCTACGTATATTACTTATATCCGACACTTCCTCAGCCATTGTGCCCTCTGAAAATAAGCAGATCAAACAAAAGAAAAACACGGATAAGACTACCGTGGACCAAGGCCTTTTCGTATTCATATAGAGTATCCCCTCAAATGGCAATTTTCTAAAGTTCTTATTGATAACTACACCGAATGCACATAAAACACCTTCCAACTGCATGTATTTTGGTTGGCTATCATACAATTTGGGGTTGATTTATAATTATCTGATTACTTTTTTACCCTACAGCCATGCGGGTTTTCAATGTTGATTCGTTAAGGAAAGCATTGCATGTAAGGTTTCGGTGCTTACAACATGCTCCATGACACACGCATCTTGTGCTGCAATTTCACTGTCTATGTGTAAGATTCTCATCAAAAAGCATTGAATCGTCTCAAATTTTTCAGTCAGGCTACGCGCCTGCATTTCCCCCTTTTTCGTCAGGTAAACGAGTCGCTTTTTACCTCTGTATATATAATTACCCTCTTGCAAAGCTTTCATGGCAGTACATACACTTGCTTTGGATATTTCGAGTTTCTCCGCTATTTCCGTTATATGCACGCCCTGATTATCATCTGACAAACTATATATCGTTTTAAGGTAATGCTCTTTTGACGTGGTAAGGTTCACCTTTTTACCCCTCACTTATCAAATTACCGATACTGAGCATCTTTTTCTGCCAGCAAGCAGTTGATCGCTGTCCCAAACGTATCTTTTTGCAAAAGAAAATCATTAGTCAGCGTACCGTCTTTCAAATGAAGCATTCTTGTACAGGCTTTTTGCACAAGCTCGTGATCATGTGTGATGATCAGAACCGCCTTATCTGCTTGCGCATGCTTTTTCACGCACTGTACTACCTTTTCAAGATTTTTCCCATCAAGGCCGGAGGTTGGCTCATCTAAAACCAGCAGACTGGTATCCTGCATAAGCGCCACGGCCAGTGTAAGCCGCTGTTTCTGCCCGCCGGAGAGTGAGGCCGGATGTCTGTCCTTGTATTGCCACAGGTCCAGCTCCGTCAATAGTCCCTCCGCTTTTTCTAAAAGCTCCGGCGACGCCTTTTTGCCGACGGTCATCTCTCCCAGAACACTTTCGGAAAACAACTGGCAGTCGGCATCCTGCATAACAAACCATGCGTATTTATACCGTGCGGAAGACTTGACTGCACTTCCATGAAACAATATCTGCCCGCTCGTCTCCCGAGCAAGTCCGCACAGCGTGCGTGCAAGCGTTGTCTTACCCACACCGTTTGAGCCCGTCAAAGCCACGATTTCCCCCTGGTGAATATCAAAAGACAGCGCCGAAAGAAGGTAATCACGGCTCTTTCCAACCTTCAGATATACATCTTTAACGCTTACGGCAGGCTTGCCGCCTCTCGCAACTATGTCACCGCGAATCCAATCATGGCCGGATTCTTCTACGCTTGTTGCCCGAAGCCCCATATCGTCAAGCTGCTGTCTTGTTAAGGCTCTCATCTGTTGTGCTGTGTATTCATGCCGGATTTTACCATCCGTTAAATATACGATGCGGTCTGCAAGCGCCATCAGATAATAAAGCCGGTGCTCGGCAATCACGATCGTGTTGCCATTATTCTTTAAGCGGTTCAGGATTTCCGCAAGCTCTTGCGTGGCATTCATATCCAAATTAGCCGACGGTTCGTCCAAAACATAAACGGGCGGGCCCATCGCCGAGGCGGACGCTACGGCGACTTTTTGCTTTTCTCCGCTCGAAAGAGTCAGTAATTCCCTGGAAAGAAGCGGCTTTATACCCAGGGCGTTTGCCATATCGTCAACCCTTGTCGCAATCTCTTCCGAGGGTACACTGTAGTTTTCGCAGCAAAACGCTATTTCGTCTTCCGAAACGGCGGCAAAGAACTGGCTTCGCGGATCCTGAAACACGCTCCCCACACACTTGCCGAATTCCCATGGCTGAAGAGCTTCTGTGTTTTGTCCATTAAGGTGGAATTTCCCGGTCAGCGTTCCCTCATAATAATATGGGATAAGCCCGTTGATAATGCGGGTAAGCGTTGTTTTTCCACAGCCGGAGGGGCCGGTTATGACTACGAATTCACCTCGTTTTACCTTCAGCGACAGCTTTGATATCTGCTCCTGTTCGTTGTTAAATCGAAAGCTAATGTTTCTCAGTTCAATCATGTATTCTCCGTCCTCGATGTGTCTATGTAAAAAACATACCTGTCAGTATCCCCACGGCGCTGAATGCAAGCAGTGTAATTCCGTCCGAAAGTCCAAAATGAAGCTGCCGCAAGCAAGTCCTTGGTCCGGGATTGTCGATGCCGCGCGCCGTAGCGGATGCGCCCAATTCGTCAGATATCTTCATACTTCGGATCAGCAAGGGCACAAGAACGCACTCTGCCGTTATTACGGGGTGCGCAAGCGTGTTCCATGAGGCAAGTGAGATGCCCCGCAGTCGCATGGCGTCCCGGATCGCAGAAAACTCCTTGGAGATGCTCGGCATAAAACGAAGCCCTACCGCCAGCGGAATAATCACAGCTTTGGGTATATGCATTTTCTGCAGCGCCGCAATCATTTCCCCGGACGGCGCTGCGGAAAGTGCCGACGCCGCCATGAGCACGGGAATAAAACGGACGATGATAAATACAACAAAGCCGAAAAAAGCGGCGGCTCCTGTCAGATATGTATCAATGAGGTACTGCAGGCCGAACAAAATTTCAAAACCCAGCAAAAACTTCAAGGTTTTTTTATACATCCCTTGAACAAGCAGGTAGACAGATGTCACGGCAAGCAGTAAAAGAACGCCCGTTTCGGTTACTGCAAATGTAAACGCCCCGAGAAGGAGGACGGCAAAAAGCTTTGTCCTTGGGTCGAAATGAAGCGCTCCGCTTTCTACTCTCATACTTTCATGCTCCAACCTGCCGATTGCTGCTGCAGATTCCAAAGACGATGATACAGGCCTTTTTTGTTTAAAAGTTCTTCATGCTTACCCTGCTCCGCGATCCGTCCATCTTCTAAAACAATAATGTTGTCCGCACCCTTTATGGTTTTGAGTCGGTGCGCAATAATGACTACGGTTTTGTTTGCAACAAGGGCGTTTATGGCGCGCTGCACCTGCGTTTCATTTTCCGGGTCTAGCGATGCCGTCGCCTCGTCCAGCAGCACAATCGGCGCGTCCTTTAACAGGGCGCGAGCTATGGATATCCGTTGTTTTTCCCCGCCGGAAAGTGTGCAGCCGCCCTCTCCGACCGGCGTATCGTAGCCCTGCGGCAGCTTCATGATAAAGTCGTGGCAACAGGCCTGCTTGGCCACCTGCTCAATCTCTTCCTGCGTGGCGTTCATCTTACCGACTTTGATGTTATTGCGTATTGTATCCTTAAAAAGATAGACATCCTGAAAAACCATTGAAATACGGGACAGTAGTTTTTCGGGGTCAATCTCTTTGATATTCACGCCGTCCAAAAGCACGTTACCACCCTGCACGTCCCAGAAGCGGGCGATCAGTCGTGTTATTGTGCTTTTACCGCTGCCGGACGGGCCTACGAGTGCCGTGATACTTTTCGCAGGTATTGAAAACGTGACGTCGCTCAGTACGTCGCCTTCATCATAGGAGAAGGTCACGTTCTCAAACCGAATGCTATTCCCGTCCGGCGCATCTTTGCTTCCCGGCAGAGGGCTTTCGTGGCGTATTTCCATAATACGCTCGGCACTCAGCAACGAATAGCGAATTGAGGAATAATTGGTAAGCACTGAGGCCATAGGATCAAATACACGGGTTCCAAGCAACAGGAACACAAGAAACACAGGAAGAGTCAGTTCCCCGTCCAAAAGCAAATAGGAGCCAACGGAAATCATCACGGTCAATCCGGAGCGTAATATTGCAATGGCGACCATCATCACAGGCCCCATGATGCCCTCGATACGGATGGATTCGCGCATAAGACGTTGAAAGGCTTCTTGCAGCCGCCCAAACCGTTCGCCGCCCATATTGTAGGCCTTGATTTCCCTCATTCCGAGCAGGTATTCCTGCAAACGGCTGGCACTGTCCACTTTTGCTTTCACGTGGCTTTTCCCAAGGCGGAGCTGTAGTCCGGTCGAAAGCCATACAACGATCAGGGATACCGGCATAGCAACGAACATGGCCAACGCCATTTTCCAGTTGAAAAACAGCAGTGACATAAAAGCCAAAACAGGAAATGTCACAGCGCTTACAAGCTGTGGCAGATAGTGCGCGTTCGTCGTTTCAACCTGCGTATAATCGCTCAGCATCATCGTCGTAAGATCACCCGGATCACGGCTGCCCAGAAAACCCAGAGACAGCTTACGCAGATGCTCTGCCAAGGCCGTCCGTCCCTTTGCCGAAACATCATAGGACGCGGTGAGCGTTTTATTATATTCAAAGGAAAATGAAATAAACAGAACAATGATCCAGCCGATAAGTATTGCGCTCACCAGCCATAGGTGCGCGATATCCAAGGTCGTATCGGGATTTGCGAAATATAGATAAACGGTATTAAACACCTCGAAAAGAAGTGCCGCCGGCAGTATTTTGCAAAGCCCGTTTACAAAAGCGGCAAAGCATGGCATGACCAAGGTCTTTGGATTGCCGCTGGACATGTTGTAGAAAAATTTCTTCACTGCTACTGCGCCTCCTTTCCAAGCGTCTCTTTTGCTATAGCCCATGCCCCCGCATCGATATGGGCTTCCCACATCCGCTGATAAAGCCCGTTTCGTTCCACAAGCGCATCGTGCCGACCACCCTCGACGATTTTCCCCGCGTCTATTACAAGTATCTGATCGGCTTCCCGTATCGTGGACAGGCGGTGAGCGATGATGATCACTGTCTTTCCCCGTATAAGCTCGCTCAACCCTTGCTGTATTTTTGTCTCGTTCTCAGGGTCGGCAAACGATGTGGCCTCATCGAGCACAAGAATAGGAGCGTCTTTAAGCAACGCCCGTGCAATGGAAACACGCTGTGCCTCACCGCCCGAAAGATAGGTGCCGCCTTCTCCAATCTTCGTCTGATAGCCTTGCGGAAGATTTTCGATAAACTCGTGACAGCACGCTTTCTTGGCCGCCTCGACGATTTGTTCCTTGGTAGCGCTCATATTTCCCATGCGGATGTTTTCCTCGATCGTGTCATAAAACAGGTGCACATCTTGAAAAACAAAGGATACCGCGTCCATCAGCTTTTCTATTTTCATATGCCTGATATCGACGCCCCCGATACAGATACTGCCCGAAGAGACGTCCCAAAATCGGGGGATGAGGTTTGCAATGGTCGATTTTCCGCTTCCGGATGGCCCGACCAACGCGGTCATTTCTTTTTCATTGGCGATAAAGGAAACATCGGTAAGGGCATTGACACGCGTCGCCGCATCCTGATCGTCATACGAAAAACTGACATTTTCAAACGCTACCGTATAGTTTTTGGGAACCGCGGGATGCTCCGGTTCAGCAACGGGCTGCCGGGCGAGAATCGCGTCCACTCTTTTCACGCCTTCAGAGACCTGTCTTAGATCCCCGCCAAGATACAAAAGCTTCAGTACGGGTACGGATACTCCCGGTCCGAATATCAAAAAGAACAGCAATGTCAGGGCAAACGCCTGATTGTTCGGTTGTCCGCTTAGAATAAAAACACCAACGGGCAGGATAAACGATAAAAGAGACGTCAACAAAACGAAAAACACTGCATACGGACGCTTATAGGTTTTTCCTATACGCACGGCGAGGCTGTGGTAATTTTTAATGGTATTGTAAAACTGCAAAAATGACTTCACCGTCATGCCGAATACCTTGACCGCTGGCATACCGCGTACATATTCCACACCCGTTGCATTCATTTCTTCCAACGCGTCGTTATAGCGCCTGGAATCCCGCATTCCTTCTTCTCCCATAAAAGCAAACATCTGCAATAAAAATGCCACAAGGATGGGAACGGTGCAGCTCAACGCCAGCCGCCAGTCAAGATAATACATAGCTACCAGCATAATGACGGGAGTTGCTGCTGCCGCGACAAAATCCGGGAGTTGATGTGCAACAAAACTTTCGATTTTCTCTACGCTGAATTCCAGAATTTTTTTGACGGCTCCTGTGGATTTCTGCGTATGATACCCCATTGGCAGCTTGGCCAAGTGCTCCGCTAACTTCAGCCGAAGCCCGTACAAGATTCGGAAAGCCGAAACGTGGGAGGCCATAGAACTCGCATATAAAAGCACAAGTGACAGCACAAGTGAAATAAACGCCATAAGGCCCCAATGCTGAATGATAGCTGTGTCAATAAGCCCCGGATTCACTGCATTTTTCAGCAGTTCCTCCACGATAAAATATATCGCTGCAAAGGGAACAAGCTGCATAAGCGCGCTTAGAACGGACAGTACCTCTGCCAGTATTAAAAGCCCACGTTTTTCATTCGCTATTTCAAGCAGACGTGCTATTCCTGTCTTACTATTTTCCTTCTTCTTACTCAACTGCTTCACCTCGATATATCATTGAGCCGATATCAGCCCCGCTTTTATGAAGTGCTTTCTCAGCAATTTCCGTCCGATCAAGCTGCCGATAATAGAGGCGACTACAGTAACGACCACCGCAGCGATGACCCATAACGGCGACTGTGCAAATTGAATCTGTATCAAAGCCGATTCGACATTATTGGATGAAATCTGCAAATAGTATTCAGGTCCGAAAACATAGATGGGTATATATGTAGTGCTGACGAACATCAAAACGCTGAAAACGGAATAGCTTGCCGCATTATGCCAAAAGCTGCGATAATATTCCCTCTTCCGCAGAATGATTTCGCATAAAATGCCGGTAATAATACCGATAGGAAGTATATAAAAGTATCCCATAAATACATATAGAAGGCCGGATGCCGTCGCAAACAACAGCACGGTGCCCCGTTTGGCCACCTTGTAGGTCAACAGCATATAGATCGGGGCGGTAAATAACGCGCATATGCTCCCAATTAATGGAAACATGACCGCAATGAAAGGCATGAACGGCATACTGACTACCAAATACACCACCATAAAAATAACCGTGAATATACCAACCGTCACAAAGTCTTTGCCTTTCAATTTTTGCGTATTCGTATTTTTCATTGTATCCTCTCCTTTTGAAGTTAGTCTTATCTAACCACCTGTCGAAATTTTAGCACCCCTTCAGGCACTAGCCATAAGTTTAATTCGTTTCCACTGGGTAAGTCTATGCAAAAACATTCAATTTTATATGCAAAAAACGGAGAGCCCCCGTGTGTCTCTCCGTTTTTCTGTATTTATCTTATTTGCTTTTTAAATATTCCGATGGATTCACTCCAAATTTTTTTCGGAATTTCTCTGCAAACCGGCCAAGCTCATTATAGCCTACATGGAAGGCGACATCAGATACTTTCACATTTCCATGTTCCAGTAAAAGTCTTGCTTTCTCAAGTCTTCGATCTATAACGTATGCATAAACCGTCATGCCCAAAAGCTTTTTAAACCCGGCTTGCAGCTTATATTCACTGAGGCAAACCATTCTGGCAAGAGCACTCAATGATGGTGTATTGGCGATGTCCTTCTCAATAATATCTTTTGCCTTGTCAATTGATAGCATATCATCTTTTGTGAAAGAGGTCGATTGAATAACCTGATCTTCAAGCAGCAGCTCATCTATATAAACAGCAAGCAGCTCTACTACTTTTGCTTCCAAATATATTTTTTTTACCGCGCTTGAAAGATTGCAATGACTAATATCATTTAATATACGCTGTAATGAAACGCTGGTTCGTCTTACAGGTTTCACTTCCAACAATCTCATAAGCGCTCTATCAACAGCGGTGTTATTAAATATAGTATTCAGGGTGTCGTTACTCAATCCAATATTAATATATGAAAGATGCTGTCCTTCATCAATATCCGTGATGCCAAAGCATATATTCCGATCAAGAACGCAGTTATCTCCGCTGTGTAATGTATAATTACATTGACTATTGTTCGTAGGAAATTGTATTTCTTCACCAAAGGAAAAAGAAAAATCATACCCAGGGCTTTGTCTGTTTCCACTTACCCTGAATTTATTATAAAAGCGCATCTCGCATATTGCGATTTCGACAGATGGCCTTATAATGGTTCTTTTAAAATACCCCTTTCCAATCCATTCCGGTAGCGTTATACATTGCTGAAATTGGTCTTGACCATACATCGTATTTATTTTTTCACATACAGGGCAATTCTTATCGCTTGGGTTAAACAATATGGTTTGAGAATTATCTTTACCTGTCATTGAATGAACCTTTCACTATTGAAACCTCACTTAACCGAGTTAGTCTCGTCTAACCATTGTACCATGCAACATGGTATTTTGCAATAAAACATCTTACATAGTACTATGCCCCCGAGCCCGTATACTGCACACAGAAATAGCGCTAGAGATGAAAAATCAAAGCACGCTCATGGAAGTTTCGAAATATGGAGAAAATCATTTTTCCAGTTTCTAGATAGTAGCAACGGGTGTAGTAGCGCCAATGATTTTAGTTAACTCTACCTAAATCTTAACAATCGAAAAAACTTTATATGTAAGGGTTTCTGGTGCCTCTACAAATCTAGATAAACCCTATTTTTGACACTGGTAGTGTTGGGGTCAGAAGTTCGAGTCTCCTATACTCCACCAAGAAAACCCTTAATCCATAATGGATTAAGGGTTTTTACATGTTCGGGAATTTCCCATATTTTCAATAATTATCTTATCTCCTTACCTTATATTTCTAATTGTTTGTCTGTGCTGTATTTCTATCACATTCATATGCTCAGTACCCCAATGCGAAGATGCTTATTTTACTTTATCGACACAAAACTTTAAGGAGGCACACCATGAATAATTCATAAAGCATTAACAAGATAATCCCGACGATTCGCTCGGTAATATCAAAACCACATACAACGTGCTCATGAGCACAGCGCTCAAGCAAGGTCATCTCATTATTTGGCATGAGAAATTTCTTTTTGAGATTTTCCACGGGAATATCCGTATGTAATGAATCGTTAGTATGCATAGAAGATACTTTATTTATTGATAGAGGTATAACGATGAAAAAACACGTGATTCTAATGATAGCATTGATTATCCTTTGTGCTTGCTGCGACACCGCTTTGGCAGAGGGAACGGCTTTGCAAGGTGTCGAGAGTATACCAGCGGCTGTTCAGAAATATATCGATACTAGCCATTGGGCTGGGTGGGAGATTACAGGCTGGACAAATCCCGACAACAGCCGCTCCAACACTGCCTGCGGCTTTGCTGCCGTAAAAAACGGCAAGCAAAATGTTTTGCTTGCTTTTGGGTGGAAAGACGATGGCTGGGTGTATAAGTGGTATAACGCTGCCGCTTTGCCACAGGTAGAGGCTCCCATCTTGCTTGGGCAAGTCATGAATCGCGTGGCATTCGCCTCGTGTTACGTCTATAACGAGGAAATTCAGGAGACAACATGCATTTGGGAACGACAAAATAATGGATCGTGGCGCTTGACTGCACTGTATAATTTCTATCCATTCATGTTTTTTGATACCTCTGTGGATAACGCTTTACGCTTGTACAATGTCGGTTGGGTAGAGCCTCCGGTAACCGATGTTTGGGTGTATGGTTCATACCAAACCAATTTGCGCTATTTCAATTTAGCAGAATTCCCAATGACTGTTGCTGAGGCGAGGGAGAAACTCAGCAATCCGCCCAATATCCCATCGGGAACTTTGGCGGCAAAGAAGATAGCGTTCACCTCCGGCAAAAAGTACGAAGTATTCCAAGGTCCGGGTGAGGAATATGGCCAGGCAGGAGAAGGAAAAGCGATCGTCAGCACGAACGACTGGGTTCAGGTGTTTGGTCAAGAAAACGGGTGGATTATGCTACAGTATGACATTACGAGCGATCACATGCGCATCGGCTGGATTTCTGCGGATGCGCTTCCAAAGAATGCATCTGTGACGGAGCTTCAGTTTACCCCCATATTGATGATAACGGCACAACAGGTCGATATGACAGATGATCCGTTATTCTCTCAAGCATCCATGGCGTCCCTACCTCATGAAACGCAAGTCAACTGGCTGGCAACGATGGGGGAATGGGCCTATATAGAAACGACTACTACACCGCTGCTTCGTGGCTTTGTGCCGGTTGATGCGCTTACGATGGAACAAGAAGATGATCATACTGCGAACTGACAAACCGGGGCATCCAGCCATTTGGCAGATACCCCGGCTCATCTGTATTAAAGACTAAACAGATTTAGTACAGTTTGTCCGGTCTTGTTAATCTACAGTTGCACCGCTCCCGTTTAGAGGCATAGATATACTCTTTTCGCTGCCATCACCCTGGAGAGTAGTTAGGACACGATAACAACGGCAGTTCGAAGAAGTGAGCTCCTTAAACTGGTTGTGTTGGTTAGTGGTGTTGCCACATACCATTGTTCCAAATTTACTTTGTCCATACGCATTGACAATTGTCACGTTTCCACTTACCGCAATGGTAATGTGTGTATACGGCGTGGGCGTAGCATTTGTATTGTAAGTATAAATGATATCACCCGCTTGAACCGAATTATAGTTAACTGCCGTGATCCACCCCTTATTCAGCAGTCTTAACGACCACTATTTGTCCATGTCCACGCGTTGTTAGACCAGTTTGAAGGAATTCCTGTGTGCGGATAAAACCAGCCATTGAACATTGGTGCACAAAATCAGAGATTGTCTGATGCTCAAATAGCAATCTGAACGTTAGATAGGAGTTACAAACGAAATGATGGAAACCAGAAAAATACTTACGCTATGCTGTGTCATTGTTATATCCTGCGCGTTAAGTTTTAATAGTGCACATGCTGTACTAAACATTCGTAGAAACGGATACATTGAACAGATAGTAAAAGATGGTGGAATCGAGATACGTAACTACCTTGTTACAAATTGGGAACTACTTCAGCCACGTCCTGATACCAGCGAAAGAGAACACGATATCTTCCTCTGCCTGATTGCAGCACAGATGCTTGATTTGAATATGACTTGGGAATACTATTTTGAGATTCTTAAAGAAAAAGGAATTTCTTACGAGTTACAAGAACTGCAAGGACCTTGGACAGTTGGAGGCGATGAAGAATTATGTCTTTTGAATTTTTCTTCAGAAGTCAGCTTGTTCTTAATAGATAATCCGGTTCAATATGCTGTGATTACTGTAGACGCTCCTTTTCAGTATGGTGGTTCCGCTTCAATCCCTGTTGATCTTGAACTTACTATGACCCCCTATTCCACACTAACTGAAGAGGGACAGCTTGTTTATGAACCTTGAGAAAGCAAAAAGGCTAATAACTGTAATTAATGTAAATCCCCCGCATTATGCGGGGGACTATGTTTATTTAATTCGAAGATTCCTCCAATATCATATCCTTTAACACTCTTAGCTACTTCAATCCGTTCAACTTTGACGGTAACGGCAACCAGGTGGTAGAATATTCCTACGATGCCTGGGGCAAACCCCTCACCAAAACCAGCACCTTGGCAACTACACTCGGCACCCTGAACCCCTTCCGCTACCGGGGCTATGTCTACGACGATGAAACGGGCCTCTACTACCTCCGTAGCCGGTACTACAATCCGGTCTGGGGCAGGTTTTTGAATGCGGATAGTGTGATTGGAAAAGCAGGCGGGTTGCTCCAGCATAACTCATTCGCGTATTGTTTAAACAATCCGGTTCTATTGACAGATACTAATGGTCATATGGCATTAGAAGCTGCACCGTCATTATCGCCAATTACATTGGAAGCATTTGAGTATTTTGGGATCTCATTGCCTTCCTTTCCCTATGATATTATTAAAGAGAGTACAGACTCAAACAATGTGACTACCGTTGTTCTGCAGAATAGAGAGTTGAAATACCACTGGTTTTTAACCCCCAATACCAGGGGAGAATGTATTGGATATGATGAAATAACATATACTCTTAGATATAAATGGATATACCATAAGGATTTGACGGAATGGTATGAATACAATTCAGTAAATTCTAGCTGGTTTGAAATTTCTCTGGCACTTGGTGAGTTATTACCTTTTATAGGCGCGGTAATAACATTGACAGAAGACTTTATTGTGAAGCCTATTGTATCGGATTTGTCGCTTACACCAAATCAAAAGATTTTTATTAAACTACTTTACGTGGATAATAAGGTGCTAGTAAAAACGACGAAGTAATATCATAATTCGTTTGCAAATTGATTGTATAGGAGGATTATACTAATGCAAAAGAAAAGGAGAAAAGCATGCTCGCTTGCACTGGCAGCAATATTGCTCTTCTTGCCCAGTTTCAATTCTTCCAGCGCGCAAACAATACTATCCCAAGAGGAATATGACAAACAGTATCAAGTTTATTTGGAAACATATGTGGCTACACCAGAACTAATCTCAGCCTGGGAATATTATTTGCCCCTGTATCCAGAGAATAACCAAATACGCTACTATCTAATGTTTGCATGTTTTGAATCGGGGCAGTATGCTAAAGCGAAAATGTATGCCAAGGAAGCGCTACAGTATGATCCGGATAATACCTACTTCGCATATCAATACTCCGTGCTTTGCACTATGGTGGGCGATATCGATGAAATACAGTCAGCAGCCGAATATTTATTAGCGCTCACGCTTCCAATAATTCCACCTGTCGGGCAGTTAGTCAAGCTGGATGAGTGGGACAACAATTATTACAAGGTTCTTGAGTATTATTTTAACGCTGTTGAAACCTTGCAAGAAGTCTATGCCGTATATGACGATGAAGAAAAAATGCTTCAATACAACGACTGGATACTACAGCGAAAAGATGATTCAGATCTAGGATACGAGTTTGGCCTTTTGTCAATGTTTCGTCTAGCTGTATATTACGGAAATTCGAGTCGCTTTCGTGATATGGAGTATTGGTTAGAACAATATTTTGGATTTGAAGCTACAGCAACTGAGAAAGACGATGAGTATAAACAAGTACAAACCGATATGCAGGATTTCACTCGTATTCTTCAAAGAATCTATAATGCCTATCTTAGCGAAGGCGATAGTATTGACATTGATGCGATAATCGAAGGAAGTTTGTAATAATGTTCATGCGTATCCTAAATAACTAGTAAAATAGACACACCAGCTATGAATCATGAGCGTTGAACAGATTTTAATAAAAGAGATGATAGGCCGTCACCCCATCAGAAGTTGAGGTTGATATTGATCATATACCAATCATCTGTACTTTCGTCCTCGCCTGACAGCAATTGCTTCGTATTGGGCGAGGACGATTTCTGTGCAATAAAATTGACGCTCTATACCCAACTCCGCTCTAATAATTCTACAATCCCAGGACAAGCCCCTAGCCAATGCCAACACCTTGTCAACTACACTCGGTACCCTCAGTCCCTTCCGCTACCGGGGCTATGTATACGACGAAGAAACAGGTCTTTACTATCTCCGCAGCCGGTACTACAATCCGGTCTGGGGCAGGTTTTTGAATGCGGATAGAATAATTGGGCAAATAGGAAAACTATCGTCACTCAATATATTTACATATTGCATCAATGATCCCATTGATAATTACGATCCGTCCGGTGAATATACATTAGCATACGGAATTGATGCAGAAGTGGCATTTTTAATCAAGGGCGGTCTCAATACAATGCTTGTTAAAGATGATAAAGATAACGTAGGTATTCTTGTTGGCGGTTCAATTGGTGGAGGTACTCCATCAGCATCTATAGGCGCTATTATGGTAGTAACAAATGCAGATACCATATACGATTTGGAAGGAATTGGTCTAATTACTGGAGGGTCGTATATAGCTGGTGTAGATGCTATAGTAGGTTCAGCAAGGAACGGAGCTACTGTTGTAGGATCGCAGTTTTCTGTCGGTGTTTCGACTCCAATTCCTGAAGGCCATGGGCAATTAGCATTCTCAAAAGTTTATTCTCTTGATTGGCTTCCTTCTTCTACAAAGAACAATATTAGAAAAAAGCTTGATACAGCATTCAATTCTCTGCCTCAAGATGTGATTGATGAAATTGATGAATCAATTTTCTTCAAGATCGGCCATCCTCAAACTACCGTACGCCACGGCGGGGGCGCTGGTGCTGGTAGAAGCTTCTAGCGCCTATTCGTACTATCTTGTTGTTAAGTCATATAGTATATGGCCCTCGTTAATGTGTTACTTTGGGTTAGATTACACGGTCTTTCCTGAAGTATACAATTTGTACCAATAAGAACAGATAAGTATTAGCCTTGTAGAAATGGTGTAATTAACGTTCACACCATTTCTACAAGGCTTTAGTACTATTACACAATCAAAAGATATGTTGTATTAATATAAGTATTCCGATATACTACAAATTGCATTTACTGAAGATAATATTTCCATATAAGCTACCGCCATTCACCTCATATGTTGAATCCAAGAAGAGCTCTACTTTCCCCGTTTAGTATGAGATAACAACACTTAACCTATTCATTGGATAGTATATTGAGTGGCTCACTATATTATATTGTTCTCAATAGGAATACAAAGGATAAGGAGTAGTGGTATGAAAAGGAAATTTCATTGGACACTAACTATGACGCAAGAACACTTCATTACTCAACTCAATGAAGCAAATAGTCGAGGTTTTACAATAAGGGTTGATGGTGATAAAATTAAGATTAAGAAAACAAAATACGTATTTGCGAAGGCGGTATCATTATATCCTCAGCCTTCTATTATTATTTATGTATCTCGTACAGGTAATGGTGTTGAACTTGACGGTAAGCTTCGTTTGCATCCATCATTCTACATCAGTATTAGTTTGCTTTTCTTAATTTATGCTGTCTTCGATTGTATAAATTCTCATAACTTTATTGATTTTCTTATTACAATCATTCCACTCGGAGTTATTACATCATTATTTCTTGTATTTACAAGTATATTTATAAAAAGAATTTTTTACAAGGAAACGAATGATATCATTCGTTTTCTTGAAGCTATTTGCGCATAGCTCTTAACGGTACCATACACCTACGATACTTAGGGCAAACCCCTCACCAAAACCGGCACCTTGTCAACTACACTCGGCACCCTCAACCCCATCCGTTACCGGGGCTATGTGTTTGACGAAGAAACGGGTCTCTACTATCTCCGCAGCCGGTATTATAACCCCGTGTGGGGTAGGTTTGTGAATGGGGATAGTATCGTTGGTCAAACAGGAAAACTGTTCTCTCATAATTTGTTTACGTATTGTTCAAGCAATCCTATTATAGGAATTGATCCATCTGGAAAAATCGTATTCTTCCTTGCCATGTGTGTCGCATTAGTCGCAATAGCAATCTTGGATCAGGAAATCGCTGCTATGCCAGACCTTAATGAAAGTGAGCGATATGTAGCTTGCACATATCCATTAAAAGCAAACAAGGCAAAACAATTATCTGAAAGTGCCTCTGTTTTAACAGATACTTATTGGGGTCAGAACGCAACCAATTATGATGCAACGCTAGCAAATGCTTTTAGCACGCTGTATGGAACGCATTAATGGTAAGGGATATGGGTTATGATATGGCAAACAAATTTGCAACGGCTCATGAAGCAGAATATTATGGTGACAACAGCCCTTATAAACTATGGTATGATAATGTAACTATTACATTACATCAATCCACAGTCATGGACCTAATTAATAATGAAAGAGGGCGGATTGTTGGTCAAAACATACCTTTCTACTATTCAGATGATCAGGTGGTGCAAGTCGTACTTGATGACATAAATTTAAATCCAAATAGATACTCCGTGATTATTTGGGACCATTGTAACGCTCCTATCAAGTAATTAACATCTGTTGGGAGGAAATATGAAAAAAAAGCTATTTGCTTCGGTTTGCACAATCGCTGTTATAGTAACAATATTCTTTGCGGTTAATTACATCACATTACATAAGAGTGCTCCTTTAAAAAAGATGCTATTGAACTATATCAATACTAACAATATAGCGCTTTTGAGTCTTGCCAGTAGTTCGCCAGATCAATATATCAAAAGAGAGAATATTGCCATTGAGGATCTTCCATGCGCCCCAGGATTCGATTTATATGCTATAGATACTCGTAGCCAAGATACTATATACTACTACTCATGGTCTTATTCGGAAATTGATACAACAAAATATATTGAATATATTCCGAATGAATCCTTATCCTATAGAGATTTAGTTTTGAAGACACCTCAAAACGCGAATCAGACGATTCGTATAGATGGTCTTGGCATTAACGGAGAAGGGTATATTGAGTATCATCGCATTACAGATAATTGGTATTTCTTTGAAACATTTTTGCCTACATAATCTAAATTGGACAACCTCAAAAACTGAGCTATAGTACGGCTTCAGATTTATCCCCGTCTGATCTTTTATGAACAGACGGGGATTTCGGCATAGGCTGGTCGTCTCGTACCACAATAAGAACAAAACTACATAAACAACCTATTCGACTTCATCTTCTTCTATGATGCACAGGGGTCGCCCTCCGTGGTTTGTTTCAACAATAACTACTACCAGTATGTTAAAAATTTACAGGGTGACATCGTTGCCATACTGGACAGCTCTGGAAACCAAGTAGTAGAATATACGTATGATCCTTAGGGTCAGAAGAAGACAGTCACAGGGTCCATGGCCGGCAACTTCGGCCATTATAACCCATTCCGTTATAGGGGCTATGTGTTTGACGAAGAAACACAGATGTATTACCTCCACGGCAGGTATTATTATCCTGAGTTGTTGTTTCCGGTCTTGTATCGGTAGGTTTATTGATACACAATCACTGGCAGAAATCCCAAGCAACGCAAATTGACGGTCGACCAGCAGAAAATTTAATTGAAAGCATACTCTCTCCAGATGGATTACACAGACTGGATGCGTATTGGAATGATGGAAGCGGTGCTACAGTGATAGAATCATCCGTTGTAATCATTACAGCAAATGAGAACAGTATGAAATGGGAAGGAAAAAACAGCTGGTGTTTGTATTTTTCATATCGCTATCCAGATATTACAGCTGAATGGATATATTCAAGACCTACCGCATTTGTTAAACCTCATCTTTTCACACAAATATTATCAGAAATTACTAGGAAGGTTAGGTGAATAATATGAATTCAAGTGATTATAAACATTTGATCAACGAACTCGATTGGAATCTCCCAAAGAATATCCAACTACTTGCGCAAAAGAAAATCAAAAGTATTGAGGGTTTTGATTTTTCGCTATTGCTTCAACCACTTGGAAAACAGTATTGGGAGAATGCGGCAATTATTCTATGTTCCACCAATAAGGAGCTCCTTAATAAAAGCATTATTGCTGGTCTATTTGATTGGCTCAAAGATTTGAATTGGCCTGGAGCAACCCATGTTTTCAATTTCCTTAAAACGCAGATGAGCGATGCAGAAGTCAATGTTATATGGAGAGAGAAGCTTCTACAAGCACAGGAGGAACAAGATGACGATTGGCTAATGAATCTTAAGATGCTTTCAAAATGATATTGTTTACAATTGACTATTCAAGGTATAGATAGACTTCATACTATTTCACACCTTAAAGTGTTGTGTAAGCTCGATTAGGCGGAATCTCATATTCATAAATTGCAACACATAATATATGAATACGCCCCCTGTATTATTGCAGGGGGCGTTTATGAAACCTTCTTTCATCAGTTATAAGAATCCAGACATCTCTGTTTTTAACGGCAGCGGAAATTCGGGAAGGAAATCATTTCATCTATAAATAACTCAGCAGCATTATCAATGCCAATTGATAATACATTGGTGCTTGAATCTGCCAATACAATGGCTGTTCCGCATTCATCAACCTCTGTTAACAAGACTCGATCAATACCATTTGAATATTCCGATGGTTTAGCATTCCCAATCTCATTACGAAAAAGACTACCTTGATTCCCATTAAACCCTGCTAATTTTCATCCAACAGGTATATGATGATGACCATTCCCAACCAGGAGTCCTAATTCCAATTGAATCTGCTATACTGTACTTCAGCTTTTCTTGGAGGTAAGAACATGATTATCAATGCTTCAAATCAAGCAGCAGCGGAACATGATATCTATGTACATGATTCCGAAATCAAGTCAATGGATATTGATTATGCCAATGATACGCTGACGATTGTATTGGACAACCTCTATCTGCAAAAAAACTTTCGGTTTCGTTTCGAGGGATTGGTATACTTCGAAATGAACGCGATGAAGCTATGGAACGGTGGATTTTATGGAACCCATGGAATTGGGATGGATGAGATATTAGATTTTCTGATTATGGGCGCTGAAGAACGCAATGAAAAACTGAACCAATTGATTGCTCATCGAGATGAGGTTGGCTATGATAACATTAGTTATAATAAACCGGAATCAGACTATTATCGTGATAATTTGATTTTTTGCGCATTCGAATTCTCATCAGGTGATCGATTCGAGTTTGTATGTAAAACAATTGAATTTGACAGTTCGGA
Source organism: Candidatus Limiplasma sp. (assembly GCA_963678055.1). Classification (GTDB taxonomy): domain Bacteria; phylum Bacillota; class Clostridia; order Christensenellales; family Aristaeellaceae; genus CAXXOK01. The sequence continues at coordinate 552,388 of OY782679.1, read as the reverse complement.
ATTAGTATCAAAATAGAATTATCTAATTATTTCATTGCAACATATTGGTAAGTTTACAACAGTATTCAAGATGCCTATGGAATTAGCAAACAATACAAATCCTATGCTATGTCCATAGGCCTTTGCGTATGTTTACAATGAGCCAGTTTTATTTTGACGACAGCATAGCCCAGGTGGTAGAATATTCCTACGACTTCTGGGTCACCCCCCCCATCACCAAAACCGGCACCTTGGCAACCACATTCGGCACCCTCAGCCCCTTCCGCTACCGGGGCTATGTCTACGAAGAAGAAACGGGTCTTTATTATCTCCGCAGCCGGTACTACAATCCGGTCTGGGGCAGGTTTTTGAATGCGGATAGTGTGCTGGGGAAACCGGGACAGTTGCTTGGGCATAATGTGTTTGGGTACTGTAGAAATAATCCTTTGGTCATGTCTGATTTTTCGGGCAGAATACCGCAAAACAATGTTTTCCAATCTGATTCTGGTTCTTCCGCTGGTGGTCCGCTTGCAATTGGTTTAGCAGTGCTAGCTTACAGTTTTTTCGATGGAACAGTACAGACTCTCAAACAGAATTTTAGTAGCACACCAATATCTAGAGATATCATTGTTGCACGTCCTGCCGTAGTTGCCAAAACTTCTACAAGAGAACTTGTAGATACGGAAGCAAGCGACAGAATGACCAATGGCCTTTATTATATAGCTTGGGTTGGAGATGATGGTTATCTGCACCGGCTTGGAAACGGAATGCATTACTATGAGGCAGTACTGTATTTAGGATTTAGCGATACACTGGATAACAATTCGAGACAGTTTAATGGTAACCCATGGGGTGTGTATACTCATTATCAATCTGATGCAAAAATACTCGCAGTTACTTCTGGTGATTTTAGTTTGCCAACAGTACATGGTATTGGCTATTATGGACATTATCACGATCAGCGTCATAAGTTTCATATCTGGTTTGGGATGCCACTAGAATAAAGTCATAGAAGGAGGATATCATAATGGGGATCGCAAAAATCGAAGCAATAGCCGGTGGTCTTTTCGCTGGAATTCCGTACTACTTGGAATACTCAACTGGCCATATTATGGCGCATTTCATTGTTCCAGAGGAGAATAAGGCAAATGCAGAACTGTACTTGCAACTTCCGCAATTCTCAATAGCGCATGTTGAGCAGATTTATTTACAAGAAAAATATAGCGACTCTGACGAGTATAAAGCATATGGGTTGCATGCGTATCCGAAGTTTCCAATCGAACTCAATGAAGAACTGAGAGCGTTGGCCGCCAAATATAGTAATAAAGCTCACGCATTCATTATGGATCGCTTTGATCGCAAAGCAGAAATAGAGTATGATGATTTTAAAGATATGTTTTGTGTAGCTTTCGCAAAAAAATGGTGCAAGGAAAACGGGATAGCGTTTGAGTATATGTTTAAAGAGAACGAATAGTTTACGCTACAACAGGAGGCCCTGTAACAGCAACACTGTTACAGGGCCTTGCTTATATTTGTACATCCTATTATACTTATCGTCTGTAACAAACGCTACTGTATTGAGTTAACAATGCCTGCAAGTGAATGATATAATGCACCTGGGGCAATCCTCTCACCAGAATCGGTACCTTGTCAACTACACGCGCACCCTAACCCCTTTCCGCTACCGGGGCTATGTGTTTGACGAAGAAACACTGATGTACTATCTCCGCAGCCGGTACTACAATCCGGTCTGGGGCAGGTTTGTGAATGGGGATAGTGTGCTAGGGAAACCTGGGCAATTGCTTGGGCATACTATGTTTACGTATTGTAAGAATTCACCAATTGTTCATTCTGATCGAATGGGCAATTCTCCAGTCGCAATTTCCGCATTGAACGATGAATCATTCTGGATTCTTGAGATTTATCTGTTATCAGGAGATGAGTTCTCTTCTGCATTTAATATGCTTAATGGGAAATTTCCTGAAGATGATTATCTTGAACCCTCAGAAGAAGCATTTCGTAACATTGTAATGAATATACCTGGCGTTTCTAGCAAAAAAGCATCCATACTTTCATTAGTTTATAGTTCTGTTGAGCCATTCATATCCTACAATAATGCATGGGGAAAAAGCTTAACCAGCATTACCGCAAGATCCTTACTATCGTATAAAGGATACTCATATGTAACGATTGATCTCGTGCATGGAACTGGTGGAGCGATTATTAGAATAGCAACATATGATAAGAACGGTGTAATGCAAAACCAAACACCCGCAGCTAAACCCTTTCTATCCAACAACCTATGGGGTGTAAATCAACTCATTCATTATATGAGGGAGAATTTCCTAAATAATATGATCTATCACGAATCCTTGCAAACTGAGCTTGATAAAGTATACTAGCACAAACTTTTGGGTATTTAGAAAGGAAAATATCTATGAATCATTGGATAACAAAATTTCTTAGCAAACATAAAAAAAGAGTAGTCATGATCCTCATAGTGATCTGTATTGCAGCCGTCATATTTTTGATCAAGGGTTATTGGGGCGGTTCCATCAACATATCGCAATCTGCTTTATATAAACAGATATATAATCATCCAGAGCAAACGGTATCAGCAGAACCGCTATACGATTGGGCAGACTATTTCTTTGAACCAATTGATAATGTTTCATTCTATAAAGTCTTGGAACCTTCGCCGAATACTGTACATGTTGTGGCGATTATAGTGATATATGATTCTCCCGTCTATTCGAAACCTTATTCACTAGCATATTGGCAACGAGAAAATGTTGAGGAAGATCCAATTACAACAAACTATGACGTTTATTCGAGCAACGTACATATTTCGATATGGGTATTTGATGATAAGGTGAACAAAGAGTCCGCCGATGCTATGCTGGATAATATCTATACCCTCTTATATCAAGAATAATAATAAAAACGGGAGAATGTTTAGCGTACAAAACAGTTTCAATTAATATGTTCCATCCTGCTCACAGGCATCACGATTCTGCGGGCAGGGTGGGACGTTTATTTTGCTTATTGTTCCAAATAATTGACGTCACAAACACCAACTGCTACAATACACCTACGATGCTTGGGGCAATCCCCTCACGAAAGCGGGTCCCTTAGTTCCTTCTGCTGACGGGGTTATGTCTACGACGAGGAAACGGTCTGTACCACCTCCGCAATCATGAAAATATAGCTAACAGCCACAAAAACTGTTGCCACCAGCCTACATACATGACAACGAAAAGGCCGACGACTAGGGTTTAGCCCAGTCATCGGCCCATGGTGCGTATTCTTTGTTTGAATTATTGCTGTTGATGAAGGGGCACAAAGCTTTCCCGAATGATTATGGAAGGCTGGTGCAGCGTGCACGTCGGTTCGATGTTGCCTTTTTGATGGACCTCCATCAACACCCTGACGCAATCGTAGCTCATTGCTTCAATCGGTACGCGAATGCTGGTAAGGGATGGAAGCATAAACTCCTCGCTGCTCTCATCTCCGTAGCATATCAGGGAGAGCTGCTTGGGAATTTGTATGCCGCGCCGGAGTAAGTAAGGCAGGGTACTGACAGCCAAGAAGCTTTCAGAGAAGAACACAGCGTCCGGCGCGTTCTCATCCAGCGGTATCAGTTGTCCAGCTTGTTTGCCGCCGTCCGATACCTTGTCTACATGGTAAATCAGCTCCTGAGGAAGCGCTATGCCGAGGCGCTTGCACTCGTCAACAAAGCCTTGCACCCGTTCCTTGCCGGGCAGCGACAGCACCTTACCTGTCACCAGGCAGGCGCGCTTACACCCATTTTGTGCAAAGAGGCGAGCTGCGATATGGCCGATACTCAGGTTGTCCGCACAAACGGAGTGATATTGCGTGGAGCGTCGATTAAACAGCACCACAGGCACCGTAAGTGCCAGCTTTTCCAGAAACTTGCTATCTTTCTGGCTCATACCCATGAACACCGCACTGTTGAAAAAGCTGCTGTGGATCGTGTCCTCGATATCAACCAAACGATCACGTGTATAGGGATAGAGTGCTATTTCCGGAAGCATGCCCTGCCAGCCATCGCCCTGTACGATATCGTGTATCCCCGCAAAGAACCGCCCCACAATGGTGGCGTGCTTGTCCGGCGTAAAAAATACAGCGATCAGCGGCCGGTCCGTATTCTGCAAGCGCAAACGTTTAGCATAGATATTGGGGCGATAGTTAAGCTGCCGGGCGGCATCCAGTACACGCTGTTGGCTGGATTTGGAGATACGTGCTTCGTCACCCCGCCCACTGAGCACCATGGATACGTTACCGGCGGATAGACCGGACAGCGCTGCTATCTCTTTAATACCTACCCGTTTGTCCGCCATTTCGCCTTGCTCCCCTTCTCCACTCGTGCTTTAGGAAAGATTATCATTCAATGGCACCATACACTGCCGCACGTACGCGCAGGTGATGGTATACTTCCATATTTGGTGCCATCTGGTGCATATAAATTACGGATACCTTATCCTGCGGGTCCATGGAAATCCATGTGCCGGAGCCACCTGTCCACCCGAATTCTCCCACAGGGGAATTGCTGTTGCCTCCCGCACGGTCCATCATGACGCGTACGCCCAGACCGTAACCGTAGCCGTCCAGGTATGGATTGTGGAAATCCGCAAGCTGCTGTTTGTCCAGTTGATTGGTACGCATCAGCTCGATGGTATTTTTGCCCATGATGCGCTGCCCTTCGTATACACCGCCGCAAGCCAGCATCCTGGCCAGACGGGAGAAATCCTCCGCCGTTGTAAACAGGCGGGCGCATCCGCTTTCATGCTCGCGACCCGGGAGGTGCTTATCATCGAAAACCGCCTTACCCGGTGAAAGCGTTCCATCCGCATCGCGCATATAGAAGGTGCTCATACGGCTTTGTATATCACCAAAGAAGTGCATACCTGTGCTGGTCATACCCAGTGGATCCAGCAGAAGCGTGCGCAGCGCGGTTTCGATATTCTGCCCCGTCACCACTTCCACAAGCCTCGCAGCCAGTTCGCTGCCAAAACCATACAGCCAGCGCGTACCTGGTTCGAAAGCCAGCGGCACCTGTGCCGCGTTGGAAACTTCCTCCTGTAATGAATACGCTCCCTTAGCCGCTAATTCCTTTGTTACACGACACATTTCACGGGAGGTTTCAGCCATTTCGTTGTCGCCGGGCAAAATGGTATGTCCATATGGCAACCCCATGGACATGCTCATGATATGCTTAATTTCAATCGGACGCTCCACCGGACGAACGTCATACTTTCCCTCTCCGGTGCGGACATACTTGCTCATATGCCTGTACTCCGGAATGTACTCATACAGCGGATCGTTCAACAAAAACGCGCCCCGCTCATAGAGCATCATACAGGCGGTATAGATGGCTATCTTTGTAAGTGAAAAAAGACGATAGACGGTGTCTTGTTCGATGGGCCGGCTACTCTCCAAATCCGCATAGCCATGATAGCCTTCGTATAGCTTCTTCCCTTCGCGTGTAACAATACAGGCGCAGCCTGCAACCGTGTCCTTAGCAAATCGTTCCAGCAAAGAATCCAGATACGCAAAATTTTCCATATGAAATTGCCTCCGATGATTGGAATAGGTTTGCTGGAACAGAGCAGATATTTGGTATTATACACGCTCACCTCTGCCTGTCAAGTCAGGTATACCTGTGTGGTCATGCAGCACTTTTTTCAAAAAACACCGGCACCAATGTCCATTTTGCCGTATATCGGGCGTTTGCCAAATGCGACAATACTGCCGTCGGTCACAGGGGCTGAACGCTATTTTTTGTGTGTCGTCGTAAATTTTGTAAATTCTTATTGACAAATTAAAAAACATGGCGCTATAATAGCCTCAGAAAATGCAAAAACGTTTTTGCTAACCGAAATATTGCATAAAGGAGGCTCGTGTGTCCCATAGTGCCTACGCGGATCTTAAACCCGCTGGAGCAGAACAGGCGGTCCGCTTACTGGCATTTTTAACCATTCTCTATCCCAAACAAATCAAAATCACAAGGAGGAAAATACGATGAAACGTTATCTAGCTGTTCTTTTAGCCGCGGTTCTTTTATTGGGTTGCATATCATTTTCCGCAACGGCGGATGAGAACGCACCAATCAAGATTGATTTCTGGAATAACTGGACCGGCTCGGACGGTGCTGTGATGGATGAAATTGTCCAGCGCTTTAATGCGACGAATCCCTATGGTATTACAGTCAGCATGGACCGTGATGCCGAGATGGAAACCAAACTGCAGGTCGCGTATGCTGCCAACTCCGCACCTCCGTTAATCCTGATGAGCTCCATGAATATCGTGCCGCAGTTGCTGCAGGGCAACATCGTGCCGATGGACGATATATTTGACAAGACCGCACTGGACGAAAGCGATTTTGTAGAAGCGATCATTAGTGAGTGCGGCTTTGAAGACCATTTGTATGTACTGCCAATGCAGGTCAACAGCCGTTTCCTGTATTGGAACCGGGATCTGCTCAACAATGCTGGCTTTGATGGCGAAAACGGCCCGCAGACCTGGGAAGAACTGGCCGAAATAGCACTAGCCATAACGGATGAGAGCAAGAATATTTATGGCGGTGGCGCACCGTATGATTATCCCGGCGGCGTCATCATCATGATGATGGACTTTGGCGGCAAACTGCTCAATGGGTCCAGCTCTGAGGATTATACCTCCGCGCTGTACAGTGAAGAAAACCTGGCGGCACTGAACTTCTGGAGAAGCATGATTGATAATAAGTCTGCTCCCGCGCTGGGCAACTCAGACTATTCCACCATGTTCAAGGCTGGCACGCTTGGCTTTACGATTGCAGGCCCGTATTTCTCCATTGGTCTGTCCGATTATGTGAACTACGGCGTAAGCGTATTGCCGGCAGGCCCTGTTGCGCAGGTGGCAGATACTTCCATTAGTGGTTTTGCCATCACAAAGAACGCAACACCGGAACAGACGGCTGCTAGCTATAAGTTTATCGAGTACTGGAACAATGCGCTTACTTCCACCGAGGAGTTTGAGCTGATTCCCGCTGTTCGCTGGGCCAAGGATATCGGCTTCCCGCCCTATCTCAAGAGCGTTCGCGACAACGAGACGATCGCCTCCATGGAACCGCTGGCAACGTTCTCGACCTTCGCAGATTATGCTGCACCCATTTACCCCAAGGATTTCGATGCTTTGCCCTTCTTCCTGTTTGACGTGATCAATCCCATGTTTGAAACGATCGCTTATGGCGGCGATGTGGATGAGACGCTCAAACACTACTCCGACGTTTTGGATACCTGGCGCGAACACTAAGCGCACATTTCTCCGCCGCCCGCCTACAGGGCGGCGGAGCCCCTTTTTTGAATCAAGTTTCTCCTGAAAGGAAGATCCATTTTGGAATACCTGAAGCGATTGGACAAGTACTGGAACAAGCCGCGACACGCGGCCTACCTGTTCGTCATGCCTGCCATGTTGATTATCCTGCTGTTTAGCATAGTACCCCTGGTATCGTCCTTTGGTATTAGCCTGTTTGAAATCAATACCAGTCTTTCCAATCCAGGTTTCGTAGGGTTGGACAATTACGCCCTGGCATTGAAAGATGTTCGGTTTACCAACGCCCTGAAAAACACGCTGCTGTTCACCATATTTGATGTACCGCTACAAATGATCGTAGCACTGGTGATTGCTGCGCTGCTGCCGGGCAAATCTTTCATGCACAAGTCGATGCGAGCCATCTATTTTCTCCCCATCGTATGTTCGCCCACAGCAGTGGGTATTATGTGGCAGATTTTTCTCAACCCCAACGTAGGTTGGCTGCCCTACATGCTCACACAGATTGGCCTGCCTAAAATCGCATTTTTTAAGGACATGAAAATTGCGCTGTATTCCATCATGTTCGTTTCGGTATGGCGCAGCTTTGGCTTGAGTATGACCATTCTGGTCGCGGCTATGCAGGGCGTACCGCAAAGCCTGTACGAGGCTGCGCGCATTGACGGTGCAGGGAAGATAAAACAGTTTTTCAATGTCACGATTCCAGGCATCAGCGGTACACTCTGGTTCGTACTCATTACGCGCATTATCGGTTCGTTGCAGGTGTTTGATATCGTATACACCATTACCGGCGGCGGCCCAGCCTACGCTACAGAAACGCTGGTTAGCTATGTATACGCCCGCGCGTTTGAACAGAGTTCACGCCTGGGATATGCCACTGCCATGGCGGAATGGTTGTTCCTGCTGATTATGCTCGTTACGATCTTGCTGTACTATCGCATGAACAAGCAGGAGGAGATAAGCGCATGAGACTATTGAACCGTGGGCTGTCCGGAACGATCAAATGGCTCTTTTTACTGTTTGTTTTGCTCACAATTATGCTGCCTATTGGCTGGATTGTCATTTCCGCCTTCAAAACAGAAGTGCAGATTATTCGATTCCCACCGCACTACTTTGCCACCGAAGTGGTACTGAAAAACTTTATAACACTGTTTAAACGTGCTCCGGTACTGCTATACATCCGCAATACGGTCATCTACGTGGTGCTGCTGACACTGGGCCAGTTGATCGTAGATACCATGGCTGCATACGCCTTTGCCCGGATGTCCTTCAAAGGCCGGCATTTTCTGTTCACCGTTTTGCTCGCCGCAATGATGATCCCCTTCCAGGTGATCATGATTCCTCTGTTCATCGAACTTTCGGCATTTCGGATGGTCAACACGTATTACGGGCTGGTCATACCGAGGCTGGTGAGCGTTACCGGTATTTTTATGCTCCGCGCCTATTTTGCCACGTTGCCGGCTGCGCTAGAGGAAGCTGGGCGTATTGACGGACTGCGCGAATTTGGCATTTTCATCCTTATCATGTTACCGTTGTGTATGCCGGTGTTGATTACGCATGCGGTGCTGAGCTTTAATATGGGCTGGAATGATCTGCTCTACCCACTGTTGATGACCAGTTCTATCGAAAAACGTATGCTTGCCAATGGCCTTGCCAATTTCGTGGGAACAGATTCCACGGAGTACGGGCCAGCATTCGCAGGTGCGGTCGTGTCCATCGTTCCCGCCCTGATGTTTTACGTTTTCGGACAAAAATATTTCGTCAACAGCATCGTGTCCAGCGGCATTAAGGAATAGCTTCATCTCTGATCAAGAAAGGACGACCCAAACATGAAACAGGCCAATCAATCAATTGTTTCCTATGGACTCTGCTACGATCCCGTGAACGCCGTGCTTACAGAGGAAACGGAAAGTGCACCGCGCGATCTAAGGTTTCCGGTAATTCCCGCTGTGGAAACGCTGGAAAAGGGCGTACGTCTGTATTATTACGCTCCTGGAGCAAAGCGCGTGGAGGTGGCCGGCTGGGCGGGTTGCGGCGCGTTTGAAAACAAGCGTGCGCTAGCATCATCCGAAAAACCCGGCTACTGGAGCATCGATCTTATTGATCTGCCGCCGGGGTTGTACTACCACGACTTTTGGGTGGACGGCATCAAGGCCATCAACAATACAGCGGCACTGGGATACGGTGGTTCTATTGCGGTAAACTATTTTGAGATTCAGGATCCAGACTTCCCCGAATATCTGCAGACGGACGTACCGCATGGCTCCCTGCATATGAACCTCTTTTGGTCGGATGAATCGGCTTCCTTGCGTAACTGTTGGGTGTATACGCCGCATGGGTATGAAGCCCATCCGGAAAAGCGCTATCCGGTGCTGTACCTGCAGCACGGAGGCGGCGAGAACGAAACCGGCTGGATATGGCAGGGTAAAGTGAACTATATTCTGGATAACATGATCGCATCCGGTGCGTGTGCAGAAATGATCGTGGTGATGAACAATGGCTATGTGTACCAAAAAGAAGAAAGCACCGTTTCCACCGGTTCTGTGGCACGGATGGTTGGTGGCGATTGTGTACCGTATATCGACAGTGTGTATCGCACCATACCGGAGCGCGGTATGCGTGCAGCGGCAGGGCTGTCTATGGGCGGACTGCACGCCAAACAAATCGCGTTTGAAAACCTTGATCTTTTCGCCAATTTAGGTGTGTTCAGCTCTGGTGCCGGTTACACGATTAAAGGCAGTGACGTATGGGGTACGGAGTATGATTATTCGGATCTGTTCAGCACACCCGAGCATTACGCAGAGCGCCTACATGTAACCCTCATTTCCTGCGGCCAAGACGATCCACGCCATCAGTACACACAGCCTCAGGTGCAAGAGCTGCAGCAAAAAGGCTTCCCCATTGAATATCGCTCCTACCCCGGGCAACATGAATGGCATGTATGGAGAAAGAGCCTCCGTGATTTCCTAACACTGATATTCCACTGAAACGTAGAAGGGGCTTAACTTCATGACGAATACATCGCAGGTGGAACCCGCTCCGGGAGCACTAAGACCGCGCTCACTTTGGAATAAGTATTTTATCCTGCTGAATATCATCAGTATTTTAATCAATACTGGTTTCAGCATGGTAACAACCACCGTTTCGCTATATGCGGTCAACATCGGTGTATCGCTGGCTATGGCCGGTACCATTGTGAGCGTTTTCTCGCTGGCAGCTCTTTTTACCCGGCCCTTCGGTGGTTGGGTCATGGATTCATTCAACAAAAAATGGGTGTTTATGCTCTCCACCGTGCTTTTCGGTTTGATTGTCGTTGGATATGGCATAGCAAAAGACACGCCATCGTTGCTGATATTGCGTATCATGCATGGTATCGCTTTCAGCGTCAGCGGGACCGCCACCATGGCGTTAGCCAGTCTTTACATCCCCCGGAAGCGGATGGGCGAGGGGCTGGGGTATCTCAGTACCGGTTTCCTGATCGGTCAGGCCGTTGGCCCGACGCTGGCAATCAGCATCCGCGACGCGTACGGCTACCAGCTGATGTATATGCTGGTAGCGGGATTGATTACCATTCCCCCGCTGCTTTTCCTGTGGGCTAAGGTACCCAAGACCGCTCCTGCCGTCAAGCATGATGATCATCCTAAAAAACGAATGTGGGATAAGCTGATCATCAAAAAAGCGATCGTTTACGCGATAATCTGCGGTTTGTTTTCCTTTTACAACGGAGAAATCAACTCTTTCATTGTACTAATCGGCGAGGAACGGGCGATACAGAGCGTAAGCTTGTTTTTCACGGTAAGTTCTGTAACCCTCCTCCTTGTCCGTGCGTTTTTCGGCAAGCTGTCCGATCGCATCAGTCTCAGTTGGGTGGTCAACGTATCGCTTGTATTTTCACTTGTGAGCATGCTGATAACCGGTTCGGCCATCTCCCTGCTGCCAATGCTGGCCGCAGCGGTGTTAAAGGCCTTAGGTCAGGGCGTGGGACAGGTGGCGCTACAAGCACAGGCTATCAAGAGTGCGGACGCAAGCAAAGTGGGCGCGGCCACCAGCACTATGTATATCGGCAGCGACTTGGGAAATACCCTAGGTCCTTTGGTTGGAGGGCTATTGTCCAAACAGTATGGGTATCAGGTGATGATGTACAGTAGTGTAGCCATCACCCTTGTGTCCATACTGGTGTTCAACCTGTATCAACACAGTAAAGCAAAGCAGAAATAAGAGAATTACATGCCAAAAGAAATCGGCCGTGACTTGACACAAGGAAGTGTTCCGGCGGAACTAATACGGTTTTCGTTTCCTTTTATGATTTCCAATGCCCTGCAAATCATGTACGGCATGGTGGATATACTGATTGTAGGCAATTTTGTAGGAGAAGCAGGGCTGGCCGCGGTAAACAACGCCAGTATGCTGATTCTGCTGATGATGACGCTGGGTATGGGATTTTCCATGAGCGGCCAGATCTACATATCCCAGCTTTATGGCGCCCGAAAAAAGGTGGAAATCCAACGGGCGATCGGCACGTTGTTTTCGATGCTGCTATTGTTTGCGGCATTTACGACAACCGTCTGTCTATCACTGGCGGGCCCCATGCTTCGTCTGCTGCATGTGCCTGATGTCGCTATGCCTATGGCAAAAGATTATGTCATGATTTGCGGTGGCGGTATTGTTTTTTCCTATGGCTATAATATGGTTACATCTGTTCTCAAGGGAATGGGAGAATCTATGCGGCCGTTGCTGTTTATCGCCATCGCTTCTGTCGTGAATATTATTTTGGATTTGGTGCTTGTAGGCGGTTTGGGTTGGGGCGCGGCAGGGGCGGCCTGGGCGACGATCATTGGCCAAGCAATAAGCTTTATCTTCTCGCTGGTTTACCTGTACCACCGGAAGGAATCGTTCGGGTTTGACTTCAAGCTCCGCAGCTTTCGCCCTTCGCCCGAAGCGGTACGCGTTTATTTCCGCTTGGGAATTCCCTACGCGATTCAGATGAGCGCGCTGAGCATATCCATGCTATTTGTCAACGGTCTCATCAACACCTATGGAAGCGTATCCTGCTCTGCGGCTTTTGGTGTCTCCAATAAAATTCAGCATCTGCCGGATATTCTCTCTCGCTCCATTGGGATGGCCACCAGCAGCATGGTGGGTCAAAATTTAGCAGCAGGCAAGGAGCAGCGCACGATTAAAACTGTACACGTTGGTCTGTACATCACGACGGTTCTGTATCTGCTTATGGGCGCAATCATGCTATTGTTTTCACAGCAATTGTTTGGAATGTTCACCAGGGAAGAAAGCGTACTGCGCTTTGCGTGGATCTGCGCAGTTTGTACGGTCATCGGGTTCCCTGCACATGCGATGATGAAACCCACCATTGCGTTTGTCCGGGGAATCGGCAATGCAAAATTCTCCCTGATCATTGCCCTGCTGGATGGGGTTGTGGCACGCATATCGCTCAGTTGGTTGCTGGGCGTGGTACTGGGCCAGAGCTTTTTTGGAGTGACGCTTGGCATGGGCGATATGGGACGGCCGTTTGGCTTCTTTTTGGGATATAACCTTGCTACATATTTCACCGCCGTACCGGCCACCATGTATTTCTTTTCTCAGCGCTGGCGTAAGCGAGCGTTACTTGTGTAACAAATACAGAGAAGTCCGGCGTATGGAGCGCTGTCTCGGCGTGTGGCATCTCTATACGTAACGCATATAGATCGCTTTATGTTTTTCATCAATGCATTATACTTTTTTGCTTGAAAACCGCTTGAAATATAGGATTTCGAGTGGTTTTTGTTTGCAGTCCTTTTGGACTATTGTAGTTTATACATGATGTTTTTACTCGTGAATAATGCTTGGATTAACTTCCAATATTTTCTTGAAGCAATTTGGACAAATCATTGACAATTCTTTACAAATTGATTATAAAGAACAGGAACGCTTATTATACTTGTTGGAGAGAGAAGCCTCTAGCAAGGGGATATGTAGCATAAGATTATCACCGCCTGAAAAACCAGGCAACGTACGGTGAGCAATAGAATCAAATCGTATTCTACTGTCAGAATCGGCAAACAACGCAATAATTACATAACCGCACAATGAAAGTTATTCATTGTGTTCCATTGAAAGGAGCCTTCATGAAACGCACCCTGACCGTCCTCTTGTTCGTTGTACTCCTCTTTCTATGCGGTGTCGCGTATGGTGGTGAAACACAGTCTAGCGATAGCAACCTGCGCATTAGCGAAATCATGGCCTCGAACCATGTCTCGCTTGAAGATATGTTTGGTTTGTATCCCGATTGGATTGAAATCCACAACACAAGCGACACGCCGATATCACTGAAAGGTGTCTGCCTGTCTGATAAGTGGTCAGATTTGGCCCGCTTTATGTTTCCCGACGACGCGGTGATCCAACCTGATGAATATCTTGTTGTGTTTGCTTCTGGCGTCAAGACTGCTGTCGCCGATGAATACCATATGCCTTTCAAGCTTAAAGCATCCGGTGAGCTCATTATTCTGTCCCAAGGTGGTATCCTGCTTGATTCCATTGCTTTTAATGAACAGCAATCCGATATCAGCTATGCACTCGATTCCACCGGAGAATACCAATTCACCATTACACCAACACCGTACGGCGTTAACCTCATCAACTAATTCCCGCATTCAGCATAAGTAACCAGACCGACTATTGCACCAGAGGTGGTCCAACATGCGAAAATGGCTCCGCGTGCTTCCATGGCTTGTTGTCATGCTGCTATTATGTTCTCCTGCTTTGGCGGATCGCATCGCCGATCTGTGGGTATCAAGCGACGGCCTAAAAGGTGATGACGCTATCTCATGGTACAAGGGCCGTGATGGATATTATCTGTTTTTACCGGGAAATTGCTCGTTGGAGGATTTCAAAATCGGTTTTGACGGCGTTGACCATGTAATGCTCGGTGACAAAACAATACTTCCCGGCGACAACCTGATGGCCTTTGCGTTGAATGAGGCAAATAGAATCGTAAACGACAAGCATAAATATGACCTACACATCATCCAAGGTTCGCGTATTCCGGCGTTGTATATCACCACCGAATCAGGCAAACTCGATACGATTCACCATCGAAAAACCAACAAAGAAGCTGGCACATTGCTGCTGGTGAATCAATACGGGTATCCCGAGTATAACGGGGCTTTGACGTATATTAAAATACGCGGTAACGCATCCGCTAGGTTTTCGCGCAAAAACTATCAACTCAAACTGGAAAATGGCACGAATTTACTGGGTATGGGCAAATGCAGAACTTGGATTGTAACAAGCAACTCCAGCGATAAGACCTTGCTGCGCAATCAAATTACGCTGGATATGGCGATGTATGTCGGGCTTGATTATACACCGGAACACCAAATGGTGGAGGTGTACATCAACCAGGACTATATGGGTGCGTATCTGTTCAGCGAAAAAGTGATGGTTGACGACGATCGCGTGGCGATTCGCAATCTGGAAGAGCTAACTGAAGACATGAACGAAAACGAGTTGGATACCTTTGCTATAGCAGGCAGTAAAAAGGGCAGCGCAGGTAAATGGAAAGCATATGACATTCCCAATCAGCCTGCGGATATCACCGGTGGGTATCTGATTGAATATGAAAGCGTTCCGCATTACAAGCAAGAAACCAGCGTCTACTGGACCAATCGTGATAGTATGCTTGTCATAAAAAGCCCGGAGTATTGCACGCAGGAACAAATGGACTATATATCGTCCTTTATGCAGCGCTTTGAAAATGCCATCTTTTCTGAGGATGGCGTCGATGCCGAGTCCGGCATGCATTATAGCGAGTTGGTTGATTTCCAATCCCTTGTCAATAAATATCTGATTGAAGAAGTCGTGAAAAACTACGATGGAAACAAGCGCAGCATGTTCTTTTACAAACCTGCCGATGAGCAAAGCCCAGTAGCTTTTGCGGGTCCCGTGTGGGACTATGATAGTTCGTACGGCCGCTATGCGCAGGAGCACAATGCCCGAAAGGTGCTTCCAGGCAAAGGCTTCTGGATCAACAACGCCACGGGCAGAAAGTACTGGTGGCCTGCGCTCTACCGGCAGGAGGACTTTCAGCAAGCCGCCGTGCAGCGCTACGCCGAGGCCTTTAGCCCTGCAATCGAAATTTTGCTGGGCCTGCGAACGGATGAAAGTGAAACGCTGCTGTCCATAGACGATTATGTCCGCCAGATTGAACAAACCGCCACCATGAACTTTACGCGGTTTCCCATTCCGAAAAACACATCTGCCGTTGCAAAAACGGGATGGACCTTTGAAGAAAACATCGACTATCTAAAGAATTTTCTAGAGAAACGATATGCCTTCCTAAGCGAGCAATGGATGGGAGAGTAAAGACGCGAGACTGTGGCTAAACGCCTGCATCATGGCAATGCCAATATTGACCCATAACCCACGTATCTCCTGCCCATCCACAGCTCAGTCTTCTGCGTTTTCCTCGTTTCGTGCCGGGCTTTCACATTGCCCGGCGATTTGCCATCCCAGCGCTCGTTAGAAACACAATCGCTTATCCATTCTTTCTCTTTCAGAAGCTGCAAAACTGTAGTATAGTAAATACAGTACTTACTAATTTTTCCAACAAGCTGGCTGTCGCAAGCATGCATCGTTATTTTAGTAGATACCACAGGGTTGTCCCTCATCAAAGGAAAGGATGCTCACGTGAAGATACCCAAAGCATTACAAATACCGTGCTATATACTGACGCCGCCGGCATCCGGTGGTTAGCATCCTTGCTTCTGTATAGGAACGTAAAGCAAGCAAGAAGAAGGATACTGACGCAGCATGAAGCCAAAGACACACACGAGGAAGAACTCTCCGCACGCCTCTTTGAATCAAGTCAGGAATCAAACGCGTACAAGCATGCCGAAACATAAACCATCGGCCCGCATCAAGCCTGTACAAGGCTACTATCCACAGTCGAGACCTTCTAAAACACAACCACCGCAGACACCCGTAAATCGTACAGGGCTACACCGAATCGCCCTGCTTTTTCTGGTGTCTGTTTTCATCTTTGCTGCGTATCAGATAAGTTCCTATTTTATCCATAGCCATAAGGCGAAACAGGAAGAAGAGATGATCCGTACACTCATCGCAGAAACCAGTGACAATGAAGTAGAAAGCGGAGACGCTTCACCCATCATGCAGCATACCCCGTCTCCTGCACCAACAGCGCTTCCAAGAGAGAACGTATATGTAGAGCCTACGCCCAAAATCCCCGAAACGCTGACTCAATTTGCGAAACCACTATTAATCAATCCGGACACCGTTGGCAAACTAAAATTAGGAGAAAGCATCGATACATATGTTGTCCAGCGTGACAACTCCTATTACCTGCGCAGATCCTTTACCGGAGAGTACAGTTTCTCAGGCGCGATCTTTCTGGATGTCACCTGCTCGATTTATCCGCAAAGCAGAATGCTCATTATACACGGCCATAACATGAAGGATGGAACTGCGTTTGGTAAATTATCCAGATATGATTCCTTACACTATCTCAACCAGTATCCGGTGATTCGTTTTTCTACGCTCTATGAATCCGGACAATATCAACCGTTTGCCGCTGTGTATTACTCGACAAACCCAAAAGCAAACCATTACCTGGATCTATACCAAGGTAATTACCTGTCTGACGAGGCTTTCATTGAGTTTATTCAAAAAGTGCAATCGATGTCTGTTTATCGCATTTCTATGATTGTAAAGCCAAAAGATAAAATCATCGTTCTGACGACCTGTGCTACGGATGATCCAGATATGCGTTTTGCCTTGTTCGCGGTCAAACGCAACATGGTATGACGATAGGGAACGATATCGACGATAGACCATAGCGTCCAGGCTGAGTTCGCTTTTTTCAGCGGTTTGTTTCCCTAGGCGGCACCACTTTTAACCCATCCATTCCCTTTCGGAAATCACAAAATTATTGTATACTATATACAGTATCTGGAAATTTGCGGTAGGCACGCCTCCGCCCCGGTGGAACTCGCTCTTACCTGTACACCGTGCTTTGTTTTAGCTAAAGACGGGCGATGCATTGGAGCACCGTTGCGCTAATCAGTATCGCAGGCGTGTTCCACTTCCGGGGTCGATCCCGGTTGTGTCAGGCTTTGATAGCGTGTATAATCAATTGACTGTATTTCGATTTTTCCCGCAGCCATGACACGATCACGGCATACGTTTTCCATTCATTTTATCCGAAAGGAAACCATACAGCGTGAAACAATCCGGCTCGCAAACCCAGGCAACGAAACACACCCGCTTTCTCGCCGAAGGATTCGGCCTTAAAAGCATACTGCGGCAGCCAAAAAAAGCGCTGCTGTTTCTTGTGTTGCTGGCAACCGTCGTCACACTGCTTACGCTTGTCATGTGCGTATATCATGCGGTAAGCGGCTATCTGGATGAATGCAACGAGTACTATCATACCATTGCAGAGCTAGAGTACTTCGGGTCGGAGTATCCGGATTCGCACGCCGCAGACCCGGCCATGGCTGCCTCGATCGCTGGCAATGCAGACACGCTGGAAGCGCTGCTGGCGCTTCCGGGCGTACTCCAGTTTGATGCAGAGGATGCTCTGCTTGGCGTGATTCCTGATCTGCGCCGCAAGGACTGGCAGGTCTACGATAAGGACGCGGCGGTCATCGTCGTCACCATCAGCCAATGGGAGCGGTCCACCGCATCCTACTCCGCCATCATCACCGAAGCCCCCTTTGCCTGGGGCGATGTGTTTGACAAGATCACCTACATCAGCCTGGAAGAAGGCACCCTGCAGCTTGGGGACAGCTATGTGCTCAGCGGCCATTTTATCAACAGCGCCAATAACTTCCTCCTCTTTCAACCGGAGGATGCCTGGGCCGGCACGGGAGACAGCGCTCAGCTGCTGCCCGGTTATATGCCGCTTAACGGTAGCACTTTGCCGGAAGACAGCCCCTATCGTGCCCTGGCACGGGTGCTGAAACACCGCAACAACGGCTACCGGATTAGCCCCGTCACCGATATCACAACGCTTAGGCCCTGGCAGCAGGGCGAGCTGAAGTTATTGGACGGCGGCCGCTTGTTTACCCCCGAAGAATACGCAAGCGATGCCAAGGTGTGCATCATTTCAAACCTTCTGTCCACGGTGCTCGATTTATCCGTCGGCGATACCGTTCCCATCAGCCTGAACGATTGCGATAATCTGATTTACGATGCCTGGACCGAGGTCCTCGCGCCGGTGGAGCCTTATACCATCACCGGTATTTATTACCGCACCTCGGAGCACCCGGACACGCTGTACATCCCCCTCTCTGCGCCAAACCAGCAGATTGTCATGACGACCGGCTATACCCTGGGGCAGTTCCGGCTGGATAACGATCTGGCTGCCGATTTTCACAAGCAGGCCCAGGCGCTGCTGCCTGCGGGCTACCGGCTGACCGTGTATGACGAGGGCTATGCCACGGTGTCCGGCCCGTACAAGGAGCTGCAAAACCTGTCGCTTCTCTTTCTGCTAATCTGCCTGCTGGTCGTACCCGGCGTTCTGGCGCTATTTAGCTATCTGTTTATCTCCCGCAGACGGGAGGATGCCCTGCTCCAGCGTGCACTTGGCGTAGGCAGTGCGCATGCGCTGCGTGGATTTTTAGCCGCTTCGCTGGCCATTACCCTGCCAGCGGCTGCCATCGGGCTGCTTGCCGGACGCTTGCTGGAAGGCCATGTGCTGGACTATATCCGCGTACTGGCCGAAACGCTGGGCGCAACGGATACGCGCTTTTCCTCCGCCAATTTGTTCACGGTGCGGCATCTGACGTTTGCGCCGGTATCGGCCGCCAGCGTGTATGTGCTGGCCGGTGGCTTGTTCCTATTGTTCGTGCTTGTGTTTGCCACAGCATTCTCGCTTGATGCCGTGCGCGAACGCAAACCCCGCAAAAAAAAGAAACCCCGCGTGGTGCATGGTCGTACATCCCGCCTGTCCGGGCGGCTGAAATACGCGCTGCTTTCCATGCGGCGCGGCGGCATGCGCACGCTGGCGGTGCTGGTCCTGTGCGCGGTGATCGCAGTGTTTTTGGGGGTTTTAACCTCCGCATCTGATCAATACGCCGCGCAGCTGCAGGAAATACGGCAAAACACAATCATCCGCGGATATGCGACGGACTTTTTCGGCCGCTATATGAACGGTATGGTCATTCCCGGTTTCAAAGTACAGGCCCTGCTGCAAGCCGAACTGGCCGATCGCGTCAACCTGACATGGACGGTGTCCAACCTGCGCTTTGCCGGTATTACCCGCACAGCAGACGGCGTGGACACGGGGCTGGAAGATCCGGTGATACCAACGAGCGGCTTTTCCATCGAGACGCTGCTGTACAAGATGTCCAAAGAACCCAAATGGGTTGCGACTAACTCCATCAGCGGTTCGCCGGCTTTTTACTACGAAACCGACCCCACCCTGCAATGGCTGGACGGATACGACGAACGCTGCCTGACCGGAACCGATGCCGCATTGTGCGTGCTGCCCGTAGCCATGATGGAACGCCAGGGCATTCACCTGGGCGATACCGTACGCTACCTCGCCTGGTTTGACGACGACGAAGAGCCTTTCCTGCTGTTTGATTTCCTTGTGGTGGGCAGCTACGTGCTTCCCTATGGCGAGGAAGTGATTTATACGCCGTTTGGCCTGAATTTCCCCGGTGCACCGCCGGCGACCGCTTCGCCGGAGCGGGAAACAGAAGCCACCCGCGCCTGGCCGGGATACTTTGATATGCCGTGGACCCGCATGCAGCTAAACCGCTTCAGCTTCCGCAGCATGATTTTCACCCTGCGCTCCGCTTCAGGGCTGGACTCACTGCGCGACGCACTGGAAGCCATCCCCTATGAAGGAACCGGCATCCGTTCGCTTGTGCGCGATTATGCCGTGATCGACGATGCTGACTACATATCCACCGTGCAGGGAATGGAGCGGCAGATGCGCTATATGAATGCGCTGTTTATCTGCCTGTATGCGGCAGTCATGCTGATTGGCGCGGTCGGCGCATACCTGCTGCAAAACTCCCGCAAGCCGGAAATTGCGCTCATGCGCGCCCTCGGCGTGGGAACGCCGCGCATCCTGCTGACCTTTTTGTTTGAACAACTGCTGCTATCGGGCATCGGGGTGCTCCTTGGCACGCTGTGCTTTATCCTGCTTGGTGGCAGCATCAACACACTATTCATCTGGCTGCTGGCGGCATACGAACTTTGCTGGCTCAGCGGCAGTACCATACGGATGATGCGGGCCCTGCGACAAAAAACGCAGGAACTGCTCTCCGAACCGGAATAATAGGGAGGCATCTATGGCAATCCTGACTTTGAACCATGTGGACTATACCTATCATACAAAGTTTCACACCGTAGAAGCGCTTAAGGATGTCAACGCTTCGTTTGAAACCGGGAAGATGTATGCATTGGTGGGCAAATCCGGCAGCGGAAAATCCACCCTGCTGTCGCTTTTGGCTGGGCTGATGTTGCCAGAACATGGCGAGGTCTTGTTTAAAGGCACCCCAACGCAGCAGATGAACCTGGACCGCTACCGCCTGTTCCATGCTGCGGTCATCTACCAGTCGTTTCGGCTGTTTCCGCTGCTGACGGTATCGGAAAACATCACCTATCCTATGGAGCTGCGCGGTATGCGCGGCGAGGACGCGCGGCAGCTGGCCGCAGCGCTTGTGGAGAAAGTCAACCTGCCGTCCACAGTATTAAACCGCTTTCCGGCGATGCTGTCCGGCGGTGAGCAGCAACGGGTGGGCATCGCCCGCGCCATGGGAATGAACTCAAAACTTTTGCTTGCCGACGAACCGACCGGCAACCTGGATAGCGATAACGGCGACCGGCTGGTGGCCATCCTGGCCGATTTGGCGCACAAAGAAGACTACTGCGTGATCGTCGTCACGCACGATCTAGAGCTGGCCGCGCGTGCAGACCAAACCTTCCGCATGCAGGACGGTACCCTGTCACAGGCATAAATATCTTCAAACTGTACTAGCACCTTTCGGCTTCGCCGGGGGTGCTATTTTCTATACATTCTTACGTTTTTTTATTGAAACGCTTGACTTGGAGTGAACTCCAATGTTTATACTGGTAGTAACATAAGCCGCTAGGAGGGGTTCCATGACCATCGCAGCCGTTGCAAGGCAATATGGCCTCACGCCGGATACCTTGCGGTACTACGAGCGTATCGGGCTGATCCCGCCCGTAGGCCGTACCCCAAGTGGCATCCGTAACTACCGAGAGGACGACTGTCAGTGGATTGAGTTCATCAAATGCATGCGTCTGGCCGGGCTGCCTGTGGAGGTCCTGGCAGAGTATGTCAGACTCTGCCGATTGGGCGACGATACCCTGTCCCAACGCAAGCAACTGCTCAAAGAACAGCGAAACAAGCTGGTTGAGCGCATCGCAGACATGCAGGAAACCCTTCGACGGCTGGACATAAAACTTGAGCATTATGACCAGTTCACCATCCCCGGACGCAGTGATGACACCCCATAACCACATAAGGAGATGACCGTGATGAAATTACTGGGCTTTGGCTGTATGCGGCTTCCGCATATCGGCGACAAACCGGACACAGAGCAGTTTAACCGCATGGTAGACCTGTTTCTGGACGAGGGGTTTACCTATTTTGATACCTCCACCTTTTACGGCGACAGCGAAACCATGCTGCGCCAGAGCTTAACTTCCCGTTACCCGCGCCAGCGCTATCTGCTGACCAACAAGCTGACTGAAAGTTTGTTTAAAACCGAGGCGGATCTGCCCGGTGTTTTCGAAAAACAACTTAAAACCTGCGGCGTGGACTATTTTGATAATTACCTGCTCCATGCCATCAGCTTTAAAAACTATCAAAAATTCCTTGACTGCAACACCTTTGCCTTCATCCGCGAGCTCAAGGCCGCAGGCAAGGTGAAAACCATCGGCCTGTCGTTTCATGATAAGGCGGCCCTGCTGGATGAGATTCTAACCGACCACCCGGAAATCGAGGTGGTGCAGATTCAGTTCAACTATGTGGACTACGAAAACCCCAGCGTGGAAGGCAAAGCCTGCTACGAGGTATGCCGCAAGCATGGCAAACCGGTCATTGTGATGGAACCCGTGCTCGGCGGTGCACTGGCCGACCTGCCAGAGGAAGCCGGCGCGGTGCTTTCGGCACTGGGCGGCGGCAGCAATGCAAGCTACGCCATCCGCTTTGCGGCCTCCTTTGAGGGTGTACTCACGGTATTAAGCGGCATGAGCAATCTGGAGCAGGTGAAGGATAACATCAGCTACATGAAGCACTTCACCCCGCTGTCTGACGCGGAACATGCGGCCATTGCCAAGGTGGTACAGATTGTTAAGCAGCAAAACCTGATCGGCTGTACAGCCTGCGGCTACTGTCTGGCCGGCTGTCCCAAGCAAATCAACATCCCGGCGATCCTATCCTGCCTGAACAACCAGAAACAGCATCCGGACTGGAACTGCAGTCTATACTATGGCGCGCACACGCAGCACCGGGGCAAGGCATCGGACTGCATTGACTGCGGTAAGTGCGAAAAAACCTGCCCGCAGCACCTGCCGATTACCAAACATCTGAAAGACGCCGTCACCGCGTTTGAAAGCGCCAAAAAAGCCTGATACCAAAGCGATAATCCCATCCCGGCGCGTGGAGGCAATTCGCCCGCCGGATTTTTTATTTTTCAAAAAAACACTAAATATTGTGTTTCACCCGTTTAGAAGCGGTGTATATAGGTGAAGAAAGTATTTTGGAGGCCCGGGTTTCTTGGGACTGCAGGCCTAAGAAACCGGACACGAAAAGATATCATTCTAAACTTCTTCCATGGTCTTGACTTCGCAAAACGGATTGCGTACGATGACAAAAGACACAATTTCACCACACTACACAAGGGGTTTGTGCGTATGATTGCGGGACTGCAGAAAATGACCCTCCTGGATTATCCCGGTAAGGTGGCCGCCACGGTATTTATTGGCGGCTGTAATTTTCGCTGTCCCTATTGTCACAACGCCTCTCTGCTGGATCCGGCCAACGATGCGCAGGAGATCACCGAGGATACGGTGTTGGCCTTCCTACAGTCACGCAAAGGTCTTCTGGACGGTGTATGTGTCACCGGCGGCGAGCCGCTATTGTGGGACGGCCTTGAGGGTTTTTTGCAAAAGATTAAAAGTCTTGGCTTTCTTGTCAAGGTCGATACCAACGGTACCCGCCCTGGCAAGCTAAAAGCACTGGTGCAAGCCGGGCTGGTCGATACCGTGGCTATGGACCTGAAACACGCCCCGGACAAGTATGCCCAGGCCACCGGCATACAGGCAGACCCGCTTCCCGCCGTGAAAGACAGCGTAGCCTATCTGCTGACCGGCCCTGTGCCCTACGAGTTTCGTACCACGGTAGTTAAAGGGCTGCACACGCAAGAAGATCTTGTTAAAATCGGGCAGTGGATTCAGGGTGCCGACGCCTATTTTCTGCAAAATTTCCAGGCCTCCGCAGACGTTCTCACCCCCGGCTTGGAGGGCTTTGAAATGCAGGAATTACAAGCATTTGCCGACGCTATACGCCCCTATGTACCGGGCGTACACATCCGCGGCGCAGCATAATATATACTGGGCACATACGCGCTAACACCAGTATTTAGTGTCTCAAGAAATAAAATACACAATATGTTGCGTTTCCGCTTGACAGTCACCATATTACGGTTTAGAATAAAAAAACTAAAACGACCAACACTCCTCAAAGGATGAGCTTTGAAAAAAGCTGTTTTAGTTGACGCCCTAAAAATAAACAGGAGGGACGAAGGATGTACAAGGTTATCAAACGGGACGGCGCTCTGGCTGAGTTTAATATTTCTAAAATTGTCAGCGCGATCGCCAAGGCCTTCAATGCCCAGGAGAAACAGTATACGCAGGATGTGATAGACTTCCTTGCATTAAAAGTAACCGCCGATTATCAGGATAAAATCCAGTATGATATCATCGGCGTAGAAAGTATACAAGATAGCGTTGAGCGCGTTTTGGTACAGGCCGGGTATGCCGATGTAGCCAAAGCCTATATTTTGTACCGCAAACAGCGGGAAAAGGTGCGCAATACCTCCACCACGCTGCTGGATTACAAAGAGCTGGTCAACGGCTATGTAAAGATTGACGACTGGCGCGTGAAGGAAAACTCCACCGTAACCTATTCCGTCGGAGGATTGATTTTGTCCAACTCCGGCGCCATTACCGCCAACTATTGGCTGTCTGAAGTGTATGACGAGGAAATCGCCAGTGCCCACCGCAACGCGGATATGCATATTCACGATCTGTCCATGCTCACGGGCTATTGCGCCGGGTGGAGCCTGAAACAGCTCATCATGGAAGGCCTTGGCGGTATCCCCGGCAAGATCACCTCCTCGCCCGCCAGCCACCTGTCCACGCTGTGCAACCAGCTAGTTAATTTCCTGGGCATTATGCAAAACGAGTGGGCCGGCGCTCAGGCCGTATCCTCCTTCGATACCTACCTGGCCCCGTTTGTGAAGGTGGATAAACTTACCTATAAAGATGTAAAACAAAGCCTGCAGTCCTTCATCTTCGGTGTCAACACCCCCAGCCGCTGGGGCACCCAGGCACCGTTTACCAACGTGACGCTGGACTGGCGCGTACCGGCCGACCTTGCTGAGCAGCACGCGATTGTCGGCGGCAAGGAGCTGGACTTCTGCTACGGAGACTGCCAGGCTGAAATGGATATCATCAACAAGGCGTTTATCGACATCATGATCGAAGGCGATGCCAACGGCCGTGGGTTCCAGTATCCGATTCCTACCTATTCCATCACGAAGGATTTCGACTGGAGCGATACCGAAAACAACCGTCTGCTGTTTGAAATGACGGCCAAGTACGGCACGCCCTATTTCTCCAACTATATCAACTCCGATATGGAGCCCTCCGATGTACGTTCCATGTGCTGCCGCCTGCGGCTGGACCTGCGCGAACTGCGTAAAAAGGGCGGCGGGTTCTTCGGCAGCGGCGAAAGCACCGGCTCTGTCGGCGTGGTAACCATCAACCTGCCGCGCATCGCCTATCAGGCAAAAGACGAGCAGGACTTCTACGCACGGCTGGACAAGTTGATGGATGTGGCCGCCCGCTCGCTGGATACCAAGCGCACGGTCATCACCAACCTGATGAACGCGGGGCTGTACCCCTACACCAAGCGCTATCTGGGTACGTTTGATAACCACTTCTCCACCATCGGTTTGGTGGGCATGAACGAAGCCGGACTAAACGCCAAATGGCTTGGCAAGGATATGACCCATGACGATACCCAGGCCTTTGCCCAGAATGTGCTCAACCACATGCGCGACAGACTGGTAAACTATCAGGAACAGTACGGCGCGTTGTTCAACCTGGAAGCAACGCCTGCCGAGTCCACCACCTACCGCCTGGCCAAGCACGACAAAAAGCGCTTCCCCGATATCATCTCCGCCGCCAAAAACCCCGGCGACAAACCCTACTACACCAACTCCTCCCACCTGCCGGTCGGCGCGACGGACGATATTTTTGAAGCCCTTGCCGTACAGGACGATCTGCAAGTGCTGTACACCTCCGGCACGGTGTTCCACGCCTACCTGGGCGAGAAACTGCCCGACTGGAAGGCCGCAGCCACGCTGGTACGCAAGATTGCCGAGAACTTCAAGCTGCCCTACTACACCATCTCCCCAACATACTCGGTGTGCAGCGATCACGGCTACATTGCCGGCGAACACATGACCTGCCCCGACTGCGGACAGGACGCGGAAGTCTACTCCCGCATCACCGGCTATTATCGCCCCGTGCGCAACTGGAACGATGGTAAATCCCAGGAGTTCCTCGACCGCAAGGAATATGTGGTTGATGCAAATGCCCAGCCCGCCGCCAAACAGGACGATGAGCTGCTGCTCTTCACCACCCCCACCTGCGCCAGCTGCAAGATGGTGAAAACCTCGCTTGCCGAAGCCGGTATCAAGCACAAGATCATCGATGCCAGCCAGCATCAGGATCTGGTCGAAAAGTACGGTGTCATGCAGGCCCCGTCGCTGGTGTCCGTGAAGGGTCAAAGCGCCGAAAAGTACGCCGGCCCTGCCAAGGTGATGGAGTTCATCCACGCACATAACGCGTAAAAAACACCGCTTAAAAGAACGCAGTCCAGACGGATTGCGTTCTTTTTCTTGCAGGGAAGCAGCATTCGAACACGGAATATAATCCACAATCCAAGCGATGGGAGCGTACCGCATGCAAGTATTTCTAGACTGTTTACCCTGTGTTCTCCGCCAGGCCCTGGAGTCGGCCCGGCAGGCTACCGACGATGAAGCGATTCAACAACAGATCATGACCGAGGTAATCGGGGAACTTACGCACTATGCGACCTTTGCCAACGCGCCGGACATCGCCCGCACCGTGCAGGGCATTGTCAAAACACACACGGGGAACCCGGACCCGTACCAGGCGATTAAGCAGCGCGATCTGGCCGCCGCCAAGGCGCAGTACCCCATTGTATATGAACAGTTTTTGCAAAAGGACGATGCCCTCTACTGGGCCCTGAAGGCCGCCGCCACCGGTAACGTGCTGGACAGCGCGATTGGCCTGTCCTCAAACGCTGACCGCTTGGTACAGGAGTATCAGCGGCCGTTTGCCGTCTGCGATATGCCGCTATTGCAGCAGCGGCTGAAAACCGCTAAAAGCCTGTTGCTGATTGGCGACAACACCGGCGAAACCGTGTTTGACGGTCTATTGCTTCAGCAGTTCCCAGACCTGAAACTTTACTACGCCGTGCGCAACCAGCCCGTACTTAACGACGCTACCTACGATGATGCCGTTGCCTCAGGGCTGGACGCATATGCCGAAATCCTCTCCACCGGCTGCGATGTGCCCGGCGTACTGCTGGATGAATGCAGCGATGCGTTTTTGCAGGTTTTCCATAGCGCGGATATCGTCATCACCAAAGGGCAGGGCAATTTTGAAACGCTGTCCAATCCACCACGAGAGCTATTCTATCTGCTCAAGGCCAAGTGCCCGGTGGTCGCCAAGGTGCTGGACGTTCCCCTGTCCGAATTTGTGTTCCGCTATCGCGCCGCCTGCAAGTAAAATATCCACGACGATACGATCATTTCAAAGCACGCGCCATCACCAAAAAAGCTGTTTGAAAAAAGCTGTTTAAGATCGCCCAACGCTGTGTATACTACTCATACGGAAACCACGAAAGGAGCGATAAGACATGGCACTTTACGATATTGCCGTGATGGACGCAAGCGATCAGCCAACGACGTTGGACGAATACAAAGGCAAGGTACTGTTGATCATCAACACCGCAATCAAATGCGGATTCACCCCCCAGTATGAAGGGCTGCAAACGCTGTATGAGAAGTACCACGATCAGGGCTTCGAAATTCTGGATTTTCCGTGTAACCAGTTTGCCCTGCAAGCCCCGGGAACCATTGCACAGATTCACGATTTCTGCACCCTGAACTACGGCATCAAATTTCCCCAATTTGCCAAAGTGAAGGTCAACGGCAAGGACGCCGCACCCCTGTACAAGTTCCTTAAGGAACAGCAACCGGGCGAAGGTAGCGGCCGGATCAAGTGGAACTTTACCAAATTCCTGGTTGACCGTGACGGCAACGTAGTGAAACGGTTTGAGTCAAGCGCTAAACCCGAATCACTGGAAGACGATATCAAAGCGCTTCTCTAACAAAGCGACTGAAAGAGATGATTCCATTGTGCAAGCATCAGCCATCTCCGCAACGTAGGCTATAAAGCGGATGCCCCGTTGTTACCGCACTGCTATAGCAGCAGGCGTTGACGATATAGAAAATAGAATAAGGAGGTGAGTCCATTGAACGAGAACACCTAACCCCCGCACATTTGAAGCAAGTGCGGGGGTTTTTTTGTGCCATCCTATCATCGCCACAGACTTGCCAATCCCACTATACGCGGGTATGATACAAGCAATGAATTGCATACGGAGGGATACCCCATGGACATGCATGGAAAAGTCGCAATCATCACCGGCGGGGCGCGCGGCATCGGCAAGGCGATTGCTGATAGCTTCAAAGCCCGAGGGGCCACGGTTTTGGTGATTGATACACTGCCAAACGATGGCTTTCAGGGCGATATCGCCGACGAAAGCGTACTCAAAGCATTCGCCATGCAGGTTATTGCCCAGCATGGCACAATTGATTATCTAGTCAACAATGCCATGCTCACTCATGGCGGGCTGGACTGCTGCGGGTATGATGCTTTCAACCAGGTGCTGCGCGTGGGCGTTACCGCACCGTACTATTTAACCCGGCTGCTGCTAGATCACTTTGCCCCCGGTGCGGCGATTGTGAACCTCTCCTCCACACGGTATTTGATGAGCCAGCAAAACACCGAAAGCTATTCCGCCGCCAAAGGCGGCATCACGGCGCTGACGCACGCCATGGCGGCAACGCTTGCCGGGCGAGTGCGCGTTAACGCCGTCGCTCCCGGCTGGATTGATACCACGAATGGCAGCTTTGATCCGGCCGACCACAGCCAGCAGCCGGTCGGCCGCATCGGCACACCGGAGGATATTGTGCAGGCCGTGCTGTTCCTGTGCGGGGAGGAAAGCAGCTACATCACCGGGCAGGTACTCACCGTGGACGGCGGCATGACCAAGCGCATGATCTATCACGGTGAGGAAGGCTGGGAATACAAGCCGCAGTAAGGCCGCGCAACGCTTTCAAGCCAGTTACGAAAATCGTCACAAATTCGTCACCTGCGCTCCATTGACCGCGCAGGTTTTTCCATGGTACATTCAACGCGAAATACAGGCGACGCAAGCGATTGCAGTCTGTGACTCAAAACCGGAATATGGAGGATACACACCATGGAGACGCCCGGAAAACGCAAGTCCCGCATCCGCCTGTATGTGCAAATTTTCTTTTTCACGCTGATCGCATTCATCGCCGTGAACAAATCGCTGGAGGAAGCGGGCCTTTCTACGATCCCGTTTTTGTCCACGGCCTCGCTGCACGCACTGTGCCCCTTTGGCGGCGTGGTGACGCTGTACAACCTGCTAACCGTGGGCACACTCATTCAGAAAATCCACGCATCGGCCATCGTTTTATTGGTCTTAGTCATGCTGCTGACGCTGTTCTTCGGCCCGGTGTTCTGCGGCTGGGTATGCCCGCTGGGGTCGATTCAGGAATGGTTTGGCAAGCTTGGACGCAAGCTATTCAAGAAGCGCTACAATACCTTTGTTCCGCGTAAGCTTGACAAGGTACTGCGCTATGCGCGCTTTCTGGTGCTGATTTGGGTGGTGTTTGTTACCGCACGCTCGGCCACGCTGCTGTTTGCCAATGTTGACCCTTACAACGCGCTGTTCACCTTCTGGACGGGCGAAGTCGCCCT
The DNA here is from genome assembly GCA_963678055.1 of Candidatus Limiplasma sp. Lineage (GTDB taxonomy): Bacteria > Bacillota > Clostridia > Christensenellales > Aristaeellaceae > CAXXOK01. The sequence continues at coordinate 522,697 of OY782679.1, read as the reverse complement.
GCCGTCTCTGATCATCCTGGGCATCACGCTGCTGGGCTCTTTGTTCATCGAACGCCCGTGGTGCAAGTACGCCTGCCCCTACGGCGCACTGCTGGGCGTGTTCAACAAGTTTCGCATTTTCAAGATCAAGCGCAGCGAAAGCAGCTGTATATCCTGCAACAAGTGCACCAAAGCCTGCCCCATGAACATCGACGTCGCCGCACAAAAAACCGTAACCGATCTCCAGTGCATCAGCTGTATGGAGTGCACATCCCAGCGCGTATGCCCGGTGCCAGACACCGTGGAGATAACGCTGCCTACGCGTAAACAGACGGCTACGGCAAAGGGGGATGCGCAATGAAAATCAAACTTTGGCAGATCGCGCTTGTGATTGTTGTGATCCTCTTTGGCGGCATCGGCATTAGCATGCTGACTGGCGACTGGGCGACCGAGAGCGACAAGGAACCCGCCCGCTATAGCAGCGGCGAGTTCGCCGGTGAATACAACCCCGAAGACATTCGCGGTTCGTATACCTTCCAAGATGTGGTCGATGCGTTCCAAATCGATTTGTCCGTGCTCTTTGATGCCTTCGGCATCCCAACTGATACTGATGGTACTGCCATCAAGACCAAGGACATTGAAGCCGAGTACGGCGAGGCGGAAATCGGCAATAGCTCGGTGCAGCTCTTCGTCGGCCTGTACAAAGGATTGCCCATAGCGCTGGATGCATGGCTCACCCCCCGGGCAGCGGAGATCGTGCTGGCATCCAACCCGAACTTGACGCAGGAGCAGATTGACTACATCCAGACCCATCAGGTGGATATCGCCGCAACCGAGGCTTCTGAAACGGCCGAAATCCCGGTCACAGAAGAAACGCACGACGCAAGCGAAACGACCTCCGTGAAAGGCACGACCACCTTCCAGATTGCACTGGACCTGGGGCTGAGCCAAGCTGAGATTGAGGCGATTATCGGCGGCCCCATGCCCGCGACCAATATGCTGGTTCGCGACTACTGCACGGAAAACGGTCTGTCCTTTTCCACCATCAAAACCGCGCTCAACGATGCACTGGCCGCGATAGACTAATCCATCACCCTCATATAAAAAACCCCGGCTTGTCTTTCAAGTCGGGGTTTTATGCAGAACTTTGATTCAATTATGCTAACGCCATTAGCGCTTGCCAGTCGAGCCGAACCCGCCGCGGCTTTCCGCGTTCATCGCATCAACCTCCTCGATGGTGACAGGCGGCATCTTTTCCACAATGCGGAACTGGCAGATACGATCATCCATTTGAATATGGGTATCGCGCACGGCATACACGGACATATACCATATGTCATTCTCCCCGCAATAGCTTTCATCTACCACGCCCATGGAGTTGGTCTGCAAAATGCCCCAGGTTTTAAATGTGGAGCTGCGCGGCACAACATGCGCTTCGCAGCCCTTGGGCAGCTTGGCGGAAATCCCAAGCGAGATCAGCTTATGTTCCCCCGCTTTCAGGGTGACGTCCTCTGCAGCGCGCAGATCAATCCAGTCTCCCTGCTCCAGTCGGGTAATTTTTGTAATGGGTGCGTGGTACTTAATTTGAATCGTCATGCGTGTTCCCCTTCAGTTGAATTTAAAGTCGCACAGCAGATCGTGATCGTTCACCACGCCCACTGCCTGTAAGAAACTGTACACCGTAACCGAGCCCATAAAGCGCATGCCGCGCTTTTTCATATCCTTAGCCATTGCATCGGACAAGGGAGAAGAACAGATCAGCTCCTGCCCACCGATGATCGGGGCATCCGGCGCAAAGGAATACAGGTAGCGGTCAAACGACCCAAACTCCTTTTGAATGGTCAGAAATACGCGCATATTGCCAATCGCTGCTTCGATTTTCTTGCGGTTGCGCACAATGCCGGCATCCGCCATCATGCGCTCCACATCCTGCTGGCCGAAGGCCGCGATTTTAACAGGGTCAAACCCCGCAAATGCCTTGCGGAAGTTTTCGCGCTTGCTCAGCACCACCGCCCATGAAAGCCCTGCCTGAAACCCTTCCAGCAGGAGCATTTCGGCAAGCTTCCTGTCGTCATGTTCGGGCTTGCCCCATTCCTCGTCGTGGTAGCGAATCATCTGCTCACCACGCGCCCAGGCACACCGTACCGGCATACTGCTAACTCCTTATCCGTTCCTATCGCAAACAATGCTTGCACCATTTGTGTTGCTGATTAGAATCCCCGACCGCCACCGCCGCCGCCACCGGAGTGCACGCCGCTTCCGCCGCCGCCACCGCTGAACCCTCCGCCATGGCCGCCGCTGCCTACATTTTTAGCACGCCGGGTTCGGGTCACTGTGGTGCGCAGGTACTGGTCGGTGGACTCGGTCATGGTCATATCGGTGTTTACATGGTAGTCGTAATGGTAGGTTGAGCCCTTCAGCTTATAGCGCGAGGATACGGTGAAAATAAACCCAAGGCCAATCAGCAATGCTATACCGATGCCGATCAGCAGTTCTGTCGGGGTCAGCACATAAAAGCGTACATAGTGTACTGTATCCGTTTCCGGGTCGTAGCGGTACTCGCCCTCCGGATTGTTATCAATCAGGCTGCGCTGCACGGTGTTCATCCAGGCCGGTGCATCCGCACTTTCGTTCACGGCGAGGATCTCTCCCGTATCGACATTGTAACGAAACTGGTTGGACGGCACACCTTGCTGCACAAAGCTATCCACTGCCGCCAGCATTGCCAGTACGCCGTCCTGATACAGTCCTTCTCTAAGCAGGGGGTTGGACTGGTCCAGCGCCAGCTCGATGCGGGCGTCCGTCATATAATCGATCATCTTGCCATCGGTATACAAATATTCAAAGCGGTTGTCTTCGAACATATTGAGCATATATAGCGCGCCGGAAGCATCATCCCCTGTGCCAAGACCCAGCGAACGATAATAGTCCCGTGCCATTTCATGGTCGCTTTGCCCGCCCAAACTGCGGCGCACCGTAACAACTGCGTAGTCCAGCCCCGTATCCTGGATAAACGCTATGACAGCGTCGGAAATCTCCTGCTCCTGAGCGTCTGTAAACACATCCGCATTGTCAAACACATGCGGCGCAGCCAAGGCCGCTGCTGGCAGCAAAAGTACCAGTATTAAGAGCAAGCATCGCGTCAGGTTTTTCATGCTACCATCCTTTAACAGCGCGGCTTAGCGGAAAACCGCCGCATAATCGTCCACAACACCCAAGACTGCCGTTAGAAAATCGCGCTCCGCCATCGGATCGCTGGCTTTTTGCACAATCCGGTCGATGTCGTCCTGGGGCACGAAGGTATCCATATCGCCGAAATTCTGCACATAGAAACTTCCGTTGTCCAAATCCAGATAGAGCATCACACCGCTGCGTTGCTCGCCCTCGCCAAATCCATGCCGGGTATAGAACTCCTGCATATAATAGCCATCCTCGTTCCCGTCTATCGCTTCATAGGTAGACAGGTAAAGGAAGTCCCGGCCCGACAGCGCGCGGAAGTCCGCTATCGCTGTTTCCAGCGTTTGCTTTTCTTCATCTGTAAGCAGCTTTCCATAATCGTATACGCGGATGGGGTTATCTGTGCCCATTTGGGTCACCGCCTGCTGGGTGAAGCTGAGTATCCACTGCAGTGCGGCCGGGAAATTGCCGGCATAGTCTCCGGTCGCCTTGCTGGCCAGATACTGCACATCCTGCTCGTTCATCAGGTATTGGAAGTCCCCATAAACCTGCATATAAAAATACCCTTGTTCATACAAATCCAATACGCAGAGGATAGCCGAACCCGTCATCCCCAGCCCCAAATTGTGCTGTACGTAGAAATCGTCACATAGCTGCTGGTAGTCCTCATACCCGTGGTCGATATCCGAAACCAGGATGGCAAAATCATACCCGGTCGCATCTTGAAACCCGGCAATCGCGTCCTCAAGCTCGCTGGCTTCTGTGGCGCTGAACAGCCCGGCATAGTCAAACACGCGGGTTGGGGCTTCTTGCCCAAGCACAGCAGACGGCAGCAGTAACACCGCCACCATAAGCAAGGTTAATATCCTGTATTTCATGTATACTCTCCTTTGTTAGAACACAAAGTACGCCAGCAGGCTATACGCTCCCAGCGCCAGCGCGGAGACAAGTCCCCCGGTCAGCCAGAGTTTCCCCCGGGAGATGGGCAGCTTGCCGCACACGGTTCCTGTGCAGCCGTTCATGGCAAAGTAATAGGGCACGCTATCTCCCTCGCGGTGATAGCTGATGACCCAGGTCGGCAGCAGTACATATTGGCTGTTGATGTTCTTGATCGTAGCATCAGCAGTCCCTGAATGCGCGGTATAGGAAAGCGTTGGTGCCAGTAGCGGGCGGATGTAATCGTCAATCTCGCCCTGTACATCGGCAGTGGCTTCGCCCTTGTCAATATCGCGGCGTTCCGCCAGAAATCCGGCCAGATACGCGCCGGAAAACGGCTTCATTTGCTCCAGCGGGAAGGGATGAATTCCATCGGACAGTTTTCGGTCCGCGGCTTTCAGGGCGGGACGCATCAAGCGCTTGAAGTGAATGTCCGCGAGGCGTTTAAAGTGAAAATGCCGGGTCGTGGTGACCGTAAAGGCCGCCGTTTGGGTAATGGACGTATTCGAGCCTTCCCCTTCATACGCGCCATCCACATCGCAGTCGGTGACGAAATGGGGATAATACACACCCTGAATGTTTTTGACCTGCTCTCTAGCAAAAAAGCCCTTGGGTACAAAGCGTTTTCGACCAACCCACTGCATGAACCGCTCGACCGCCATCTCCCTGGAAATGGTAAACGGAAGTGCTTTTTCCGGCCGCAGATCCGCGGTCATCTTGCCTTCCAGCACAATCGGGTTATGGCAGTAATAGCAGTGCGTGGCCACGGTGGTTTCATCGGTAATCACGGCGCTTCCGCAGCTTGGGCAATGGTAGACCAGCTGCGCACCGGGTTGGTCGGCTGTTTCCTCGGTCTGCTCCTGCGCAGCTTCGTGCGCGTGGTCATGTGCATGGTCGTGATCATGGTCGTGATCATGTTTATCGGCCATCCGGAGCAAGGTTTGTTCATCATATTCGCTGTCGCAGGAATCGCACTTCCACAGCTGCAGTTCAGGCCGGAACCGCAAATAAGACCCGCAGTTCAGGCAATGATAGGTTACACCGGCCATATCGTACACCTTCTTTAATTAGCCTTTTGACGGGAAACGATGAGAATTTGTCCGCAGTTTGCCGGGGTCTCTGGCCCAGTTACGCGCGGAGTTTTTTCAGCGTTTACCTGATAGAAGAATAGCATACCCCCCATGGTGTGTCAATGAAACACAAGGGCTTCGGGCGTTGCTAAGCACCCGTTTCGCTTGCGGTATGGGCAGGAGTTGAGTATACTGGTTCTACACAACGGAAAGGGCGGCTTGTATGCTTCAAACCTATGCATTATTTGATTTTGACGGAACGCTAATTCGCGGGGATTCCATCATCGCGTTCATGCGCTACGTGTGGAAGCACAAGCTCTGTTCGCTGTGGGACTGGGTCCGCTTCGTGGTCGCGGGCGGATTGTTCACCTTCGGGCTGATTTCGCCCAAGCGGGCCAAGGAAATGGCCCTGCGGTTTTTAAAGGGCCACAGCCGCGAGCAGTATGTGCACATGGCCGAAGACTTTTGTCAAACTGAGCTGATCCCCAGGCTCTACCCACAGGGGATGGCTGCGCTACGCAGGCATCAGGCCGCAAGCGACCAGGTATTGGTGATCTCTGCATCGCCGGCCTTTTATTTGGAACCGCTTGTGGATATGCTGGGCCTGACTGCGGTGCTGGGCACACGCTTTGAAACCGATGAACAGGGCCGGTTTACCGGACGCATTATCGGCATCAACTGCCGCGGCGAGGAAAAACCTCTGCGTATTCAAGACTATCTGGATAAGACCGGCGGGCAGCTGAACGCGGATACTTCGCTGGCCTATGGCAACAGCACACACGATTTGCCGATGATGCGCCTGTGCCGCCGTGCATATGCCGTAGACCCCAGCCGCAAGCTGCGCAGCATTGCAAAGCAATCGGAAGGCATCACCGTGGTGCATTGGAAGGAGACGAACTGACCGTATGCGACTGGCTATCATCGCCGACCTACATGGCAACCGCCCGGCCACCCAAGCACTGGAGCACGACCTTGCACGCCGCAAGCCCGATGCCATATACTGCCTGGGCGATATCGTAGGCAAAGGCCCGTCCAGCGATTTTACTTTCGACTGGGCGATGGCGAACTGCGATCTGGTACTGGGCGGCAACTGGGATATATTTATCGGGTTCAAGTCCTTTGAACCCGACAGCTTTTACTGGAAGCAGCTGGGCGAGGAGCGTATGCATACGCTGCGCAACCTGCCACTGGAGACCACGATCACCCTGTCGGGCCGCCACATCCGGCTGTTCCATGGCCGCCCGATTATGAAAGAGCTCATACACGCCCATGACAAGCGCGACGACCTGCTTCCCCTGTTTACCAATGCCGACGGTCAGCTGTGCGAGGTCGCCGGCTATGCCGATGCCCACCGCCAGGCGCTGCGCTCGGTACATACCCATACGCTGTTTAACTGCGGCAGCGTGGGCAACGCCCTGGGCGTGCCCGCGTGTTGCTACGCCATGCTGGAGGGCGATGCCGAGGATCCGTCCGCACCCTTTGATATTCAGCTAATACAACTACAGTATGACCGCGATCAAGCCGTACGCGATGCCAAGGCCGCCCCCGACGTTCCCCGCATTGATACCTTCATCAACGAGGTACTGACCGGGGTGTATAGTCGCTGAAACAGGAGGCCAAAATGAAGATCATCGCCATTGGAAAAGAGCTGACATCCGTCATTGGCGACAGCGCTGCCGCGCTGTAAGAAACCGAGGCCCGGCATGTATATCCCTTATACCTGCACGAAGCTTGCCTTGCCGAGGAACGCTGCGCGGTCATCATCCTGGAGCGCGAAACCTTGGAAGAGACCGATCAGCTGCTTGTTACCCTACCCCTTGTGCAGTCTGGTGTCATCGCCTTTGACGTGCATGAGCTGCATCCGTACAAGGGGCATAGACGTTTTGAAGAAATATTTCCCCGGCTACAATAATATCTCTCTATAAGAACAGTAAGTAAAGGAAATATTACCTTCCATATTGAATTCTCATCAAACAAACATTTATTCTAAACGATAATCTCAACAACAACAAAATCCTTGGGAGGCATACAATGGCATCAAAATTTCTGTACAAAGCCGAAATAAAACATGATCAGCTAAATAAGTATCGTATTATTAAAGCAGAAACACAATACGAACTCGATCAAAAATGCAACAATGTGATGGCACAATGGAATACGCAATGGGCAAAAATCGTTGAAAGAAGAAACCGTATAAGAAGTATTGAAGATTCGATTGCCTATGCTATTGAAATGACATCACAAGCAGAGGCTGTACAGCAAGATCTGGGAACCATATTGCTAAATTCTCTTCGTCCATATCCATTTAATATCGAAAAACTAAAAGATTTTTCGGAATATTCTGTACCAGAACCGCAAAAACCATTTTTTCAACAAATACCGCCTAAACCAAATAGAACCCAGCTAAAATATAACACAAAGCCTTCTTTCCCTGCTCGGATTATTAAAAAGAAAAGGATTGAACTCAAAGAGTCAGATACTGCGGCATTTCAGGCAGATTTGGATGTGTGGCAAGCACAAAAAAAGCTGATAGAAGAAGCCAATGAACTTAGGTCAATTCAATATCAGGAAGCATTGGCCCATTGGAATCAAAATAAAGCAAACTTTAAACACAAACAAACTCAAGTTAACCAAGAAATTGATACACTCTATGCAAGTTTCTCAGATGGAGAACCAGCAGCTGTAGAATGGTATTTTAAAGTAGCACTTGAAGATTTGGCAAATCCAATTGATTATGAAAAGAAAGTAGATGTTGAGTACACTGCGGAGAATAAAATGCTCGTGATTGATATTGCATTACCAAAAAAAGATGATATTCCAACGCTGAAAAAGCTTAATTACATCAAATCAAGAATGAATTTCAAGAAATTCATCAATCAGAAACGTACTTAAAAAAGAAGTATGATGATGTGATATACCAGCTTGTGCTCCAGACTATTAACTATGTTTTTTATATTAGCGCAAATCTTGAAATTGTTGATGCGATTATATTAAACGGAAAAGTGCAAACTATAGATAAAGCTACAGGGCAAGATATTGAACCTTACATATTAACTGTTGATGTTTCGAGAGAAGATTTCATCGGTCTCAATTTAAATGCTGTTGATCCGAAAGCATGGTTTAAGAGTAAAAAAGGAATCTCTGCAGTTACTTTTGCAGACATCACTCCAGTAGCGCCAATAGCACTACTGAAAAAAGATGATAGTAGATTTGTTGAAGGATATTCTGTTATTGATGGAGTTGATGATAAGATTAACTTAGCTGCAATGGATTGGCAGGATTTCGAGAACTTGGTTCGAGAACTTTTTGAAAGAGAGTTCAGTACTAATGGTGGTGAAGTGAAAATTACTCAAGCCAGTCGTGATGGTGGTGTTGATGCTGTTGCATTTGACCCAGATCCAATACGTGGAGGGAAAATAATCATACAAGCAAAACGATATACAAATATTGTGGATGTATCTGCTGTTCGGGATCTCTATGGAACTGTCATGAATGAAGGCGCGATTAAAGGCATACTAATAACAACATCAAATTTCGGTAAAGATGGGTATAAATTCGCTCAAGACAAACCACTAACATTGATGACAGGGTCGAACCTTTTGCATCTCCTAGAGAAACATGGCTATAAAGCTAGAATTGATATCAAAGAAGCAAAAAAACAAGCTCTCCTAAGAAATGGCAAATAAACTTATAAACAGCCGCGCATTGCGCGGCTGTTATTGTTATCGTTCCATTTTTACCGTTCCCGCTGGATAGCCTGTTCAAAATGCCTTAGATGCCAGGAAACAAATCGGCAAGGAGCTGAGCGTACTCGTGTTGTACGTGATGCGACTTGCCGATGCGGTTGACACCGCAGATGAGGTATTTTGAGCGGGCCTACGTCAAGTCAACTGGAAGATCACTATCAACAAAGGGATCATTCGGATCCTTCGGCGTATGCTTAGGCGTATATACGCTTTGCGGCTGCATATGGCTTAAATCCTTGGGCGGCTCCACGATATGCACATCGATATAATTTTCCGAATAGGTAATGGTCGCGGTCTCGCCCGGATGGGTGATGGCGATGACCTCGGTGTGCTGGGTACTGGCGCGCCGGGCAAAATCCACGGCGACTTCGGGCCGCTCCTGCCAATGCATGGGGATGAACAGGCGCGGCTTTTTGGAGAGGATAAAGTGGTTCGCGCCCGCATCGTACATCATGCCCTGGCGGGGGTCCACGGGGAACATTGCCAGATCAATGCCATCGCTTGGAATGGGCTCGCATGCCTTATAAAAGGCTTCTTCAGCCGCTTCAATCTCGTGCAAAGTGCTCTCCTGGCGCCAGTGCCACAGGTTTAAATCCCCGGCATGGAATATCTTCATGCCGAACGCTGTTACTAAAAAACTGACGCCAAGATCGGTAGAGGAAAACGCCGATACGCTGATGTCGCGCGTCAGCTCCAGGGTTTCCAGCGGCGCGATGCGCTTGCCACGCTTGCCGATGGGCAGGTCGGAGGACACAATATAATTGATGTTTGGCAGTTCTTCCCGCCATTCGTAAATTACAGGGTCCAGATGATCGGCATGCACATGGCTGACGAACACATAGACTTCCTCAAACACCGACAAAATTTTAGTGTTCAGCTGTCCCACAGACGATAGCTGCCGCCGCTCGCCTTCCCAGTAATCAAACACCAGCAAAACGCTGCCAACCTGCACCGAAAAACCACTGTTATGGTGGTAGGTTACCTTGAGCTGCTTTTCCATTTACATCCTCCGTCACGCTGAAATGAACTCGTAACGCGCCCGCCAGGCCTTTATTAAAATCATTGCAGAACTGTTACCACTTGCCAGTCGGACTGCTCAGCGCGTAGACATCGTAGGAACTCATTGCATTTCTGTTTCCGTTTACAGGTATTTCGGCACGACTATACCACATATGATACATACTGTCAACACTTATGCCATATGTTGTAATATCTGCTCTATATTTTCGTTATAGTTACAATGATTTCCTATCAATTCCCGGCGCTAAGACTGTTCCCGGATAGTGCTGTATGCTATAATATATACAGCGACACAAGGAGGATACCGCCATGCAAAAAGGACCCATTCTTCTCATCATGGCAGCCGGTATGGGCAGCCGCTACGGTGGCCTGAAGCAGATGGACCCCATCGGCGCAAACGGTGAATTTATATTGGATTATTCGCTATATGATGCCAAACGCGCAGGCTTTGAACGCGCGGTGCTGGTCATCAAGCGCGAAACCGAGCCGGATTTCCGCGAGTTCCTTTTGTCGCGGGTCAAGTTCCCCGTGTCGTTTGCCTATCAGGAATTAACCGACCTGCCGGCGGGCTATACCTTGCCGGATAAACGCATCAAGCCCTGGGGCACCGCCCACGCGGTATATGCCGCCCGGGAGCAGCTGGATGCGCCATTCTGCGTGATTAACGCCGATGACTATTACGGTGCGGAGTCCTTCAAGCTGGCGGCACAGCACCTGCGCTCCGTGAAAACGGACGACGATTTTGCCATGGTTGGCTATCTGCTGAAAAATACGCTCAGCGATACGGGCCATGTTGCCCGCGGCATTTGCAATGTGGCCGAGGATGGCACGTTGCAATCCATTGTTGAGCGTACGCATATTATATCCACGGTGGACGGCCCGTTGATGACCGAAGACGAGCAGACATATACACGCCTTAGTGCGCACGCGATGGTCAGCATGAATATGTGGTGTTTCCCACAGGCCATGGCCCGCCACCTGGGCACGCTGCTGCCCGCATTTTTAGACCAGGCACTCAAAGAAAACGTGGAAAAAGCCGAATTTTTTCTGCCCCAGGCTGTGGATACGCTGGTATCGCAGGGCCTGGCCCATGTCAAGGTATACGAGAGCACCGAGCGCTGGTATGGCGTGACCTATAAGCCCGACCGCCCGATGGTGGAACAGGCGCTCCGGCAGCTGACCGCAGAGCACATCTATCCGGAAATACTGTGGGGTGAACAACACTCATGAAATGGTTGCGCGGCTTGCTGTGGGCCGCTTTGGCGGTACTGGTAATCGGCATCGCCGTCATGGTTCCTGGCGCACTTGACGCGTATAACACCTTGAGTATCGAGCGCAGCGCCACCCCGACGCCGACCGCCGATACCTCCAGCATGCTGTATGTGACCATCGACCCCAACAACACCCCCGCGCCGACCGCATTGGTGCTGAAACGCGGCATGCAAAACGACGCGGTTAAACAACTGCAACAAACACTGAAAGACTTGGGCTACTATAGCGATGTAGTCGACGGCCAGTTTGGCGACGGTACTGTCGCCGCTGTGATGCTGTTTCAGGCCCAGCATAACCTGACGGCTGATGGCCTGGCCGGTACCGAAACCCTGGCGCTGCTCAACTCCGGCACTGCCGAGACCTATCAGCCCACGCCAACGCCCACCGCTACGCCGTCGGTCATTCGCAAAGGCGAGCATTCCGACCGCGTCACCGCTGTGCAGCAACGCTTGAATGAGCTTGGCTTTTACACCAGCGAAATCGACGGGCAGTTTGGAAGCGGCACCGAAGAAGCCGTTCGCCTGTTCCAGCGCCAGAATGAGCTGGATGTTGATGGCGTTATCGGCGCGATGACCCTGGCCGCCGTGATGGACCCCGGCGCAAAGATGATCGTGATCACCCCAACGCCTGATCCCGCCACACTGCCGGTGCTGGTCAACCGCGACAACCCCCTGCCCGAAGATTTCAAACCGAGCAGCCTGGTGCTGCTTCGAAATGTCCTGCCTTCCTCGCAGGTGTATGTCAAAGGCAGCCAGATCGAGGGTGACCGCGAAGCGACCAACGCCCTTAAAACCATGATTCAAGCCGCCGTCAATGACGGCGTAGCCGATTGGCAGGTCAGCGCTGGCTACCGCAGCTACGCCTACCAAAAGGAACTGTTTGACAAGTCCGTGGACAGTTACATGGCCAGCGGCTCCAGCCGCCAGAATGCCATTTCCTCCACCCGCCTGACCGTGGCCGACCCCGGCACCAGCGAGCATCAGCTTGGCTTGGCCTTTGATATCACCGTAGCCGATACCATTTTCAAAGGCACACCCCAGCAAAAATGGCTGGAACAAAACTGCTGGGATTACGGCTTCATCGTCCGCTACCAGGACGGCAAAGAAGATATCACCGGCTACCTCGCCGAAGACTGGCACATCCGCTATGTCGGTCTGCCCCACTCCCGCACCATCCGCAACAAGAACTGGGCGCTGGAGGAGTACATCGAGGCGAATACGCGATAGAGCTACTAACACTAAAACAGAATGATAGGAAGTATTGACAATGAGAAGTTTCAACCTTGATGCAACTCCTGACACAATACGATCTACGTTTATTGAAGATGCAATTGGTCGCAACAACGACCTATTCTATTTTCTTAAATTACTTTCATCAATTGAAGGTTGCTATTCACTTGCATTGGATAGCAAATGGGGTGCAGGCAAAACTTTTTTTGTACGACAAGCACTAATGATTCTTGAAGCATATAATCCTTATATTAATATTGAATATGTTCAAAATAATAATGAGCAAATAAAATCCGTTTTCTCGAAGTTAACGAAAGATGAGCCGTTTGAAATCAAACCAGTCGTACCTATATATTATGACGCATGGGAAAATGATAACGAAGATGACCCAATTGCTTCAATAGCATATAATATCCTACAGCAAGTTGACACCGACTATAAAATCAAAGCTAAAAGAAATTACGTAAAAGTTGCAACAAAAGTTATTGACTTCTTTACGGGGCGAAACCTTTCAGATGTCATAAAAGCATTACATGGAGATGATCCTTTAGCTGCTGTTCAAAATCGTACCCCGATTCAAGAAACACTGAGGCGTTTCATAGATCAAACGCTAATTGAGCGAGGCGAGCGCCTTATTGTGTTTATTGATGAGCTCGATCGCTGCAAACCGAGTTATGCAGTCCGGCTTCTTGAAAGAATCAAACACTATTTCGTAGACGAACGAATTACTTTTGTATTCTCAGTTAATATTGAGCAATTACAACATACGGTTTGCAGATATTATGGAGAACGCTTTAACGCTTGTGGGTATTTAGACCGGTTTTTTGATTTGCGCATTTCATTACCTAAAATAAGCATTGATAAATTTGTGGAAAGCTTCAACGTCTTGTCTTCAATGAATACATCTGAAGAAGTATTTCAAGCAGTTATTCGTTACTTTGATTTTGAGTTGCGAGAAATTTCTCGTTACTTACATACATGTAAAGTTGCCATAAAAAATCTACTTGATCGTAGGTATACCTTGAGTACAGTTTTTTGTTTGCAATCCATTGTTCCAATCATGATTGGTTTAAAACTTTATAATCAAGTGGAATATACTGCTTTTGTCAATGGAACCAATTCAACTCCTTTAGTAGAAATTCTTACTAATGCTTACCAAGATTTTCCTCCTTCATTTATTTTAGGTCACAATGAATCATTTGATAAAAGCGAAGCATCTCCCGGAATACTCATAACCACAGTAGACCAAAAACTAAAAGATTTATATACAGCATTATTTATACATGATTACACTATTTCGCCTGTTCGCAATATAATTGGTAGAATGGAGATTGACAGTAAAACACAACAAATTGTTTTGAAAGCAGCCAACGTTTTAACATCACAAATCTATACTGGCTCGTAAAAGCCAGTGCCTTGGCAATACTAGCAGCCTCACTTCAAAGTAAAGTAGAAGCGGCAAGGGGCTGAGCTTACACAGTCGTAAGTGATGCCCCTCGCTGCTTGTAGCTGACAAAGTATTGATTGAGACCTGCTCTTTAAGTATATTGCCAGCCTGTTCAGAAGGTGCAAGATGCTAGGCGGCAAGGAGGGTTTGAGCTAAGTGTCTCGTTTCATAAGTGATCAAGCTGGAATTCAGTTTAGCGCGCTGAGAAAGCGTGAGATACTAGGAAACAAAAACAGCGAGGGGCTGAGCTTACACGGTGGTAAGTGATGCCTCTCGCTGTTTGTAGTTGACAACGCAGATTGCGTTTTCTCAGTGTGCTAAACTTATTTGGCGAAATCCGTGGAACGAGTCTCGCGAATCACATTGACGCGAATCTGGCCCGGATATTCCATTTCTTTTTCGATGCGGCGGGCGACGTCCTTGGCCATCAGGCGGGTACCCTCGTCGGATACGTCTTCGGGTTTGACCATGATGCGGACTTCGCGGCCGGACTGCACGGCGTAGCATTTTTCAACGCCGGGGAAGTCGTTTGCGATCTCTTCAAGTTTTTCAAGCCGCTTGATGTAGTTTTCCAGGCTCTCGCGGCGCGCGCCGGGGCGGGCGGCGGAGATGGCATCGGCGGCCTGCACGAGCACGGCCTCGATGGTCTGGGGATCCACATCGTTGTGGTGGGCAAGAATTGCGTGAATCACGTCCGGGCTTTCGCCGTATTTACGGGCGAGCTCGCCACCCAGCGATACGTGCGTACCCTCGGCTTCGTGGTCCACGCCTTTGCCGATATCATGCAGCAAACCGGCGCGCTTGGCCAGGGCAACATCTGCGCCCAGTTCGGCAGCCATGATGCCGGCCAGATGGCTGACTTCGATGGAATGCTTGAGCACATTCTGGCCGTAGCTGGTGCGGTATTTCAGCCGACCCAGCAGCTTCACCAGTTCGTGGTGGATAGAATGCTGGTTGGTTTCAAACACAGCCTGGTCGCCCGCTTCGCGGATTTGGTTATCGACTTCGCGCTTGGCTTTTTCGACAACCTCTTCAATGCGCGCGGGGTGAATGCGGCCGTCCTGAATCAGTTTTTCCAGGGCCAATCTTGCGATCTCGCGGCGAACCGGATCAAACGCACTTACGATTACGGCCTCGGGGGTATCGTCGATAATCAGGTCCACGCCCGTGGCGGTTTCCAGCGCACGGATATTGCGGCCTTCGCGGCCGATGATGCGGCCCTTCATATCGTCATTGGGCAGCACGATAACCGATACCGTCGACTCCGCCACGTGGTCGGATGCGCAGCGCTGAATGGCCAGGGTTACGATGTTACGGGCTTTCTTTTCGCCCTCCTCGCGTGCCTTGGCTTCAATTTCGCGCACGGTGGCAGCGGCTTCGTGGTATGCATCTTTCTGGATACGGCTGACGAGCATCTGGCGCGCTTCATCCTGGGTCATCCCCGCGATGCGCTCCAGCTCCACGTTTTGCTTTTTATGGCTCTCCTCCAGTTGCTTTTCGGCCTGTTCCAGCTGCGACATGCGCTGGTTGAGTTGATTTTCACGGTTTTCCAGCGTACTGGTCTTTTTATCCAAAGATTCTTCCCGCTGTAGGATGCGGCGTTCGGAACGCTGCACTTCAGAGCGGCGGTCCCGGCATTCCTGGTCCAGATCGGTTTTCAGGCGGAGAACTTCCTCTTTGGCTTCCAGGATGGTTTCTTTTTTCTTTTCATCGGCTTTACGGGTCGCTTCTTCCAGCAGGTTTTTGGCATAAGCTTCGGTACGGCCAATGCGCTTTTCGGCGGTGGATTTACGGTACAGATAGCCGCCTGCGGATCCGATGATAAGCGTTAAAACAGCGATGATAATGCTGAGGGTTACACTCAATGTCGTCAATCTCCTTTCAGGTATTTTGTTTTCTCACGATGGCTTTATTCCTTCATTATGTGGCTTTCGGAATAACCGAAAAAGCCGACGGGAAATTTCCCGTTCGGCGGCTGTTTAGATTCTTTCTATTGATTGACAAAATGCCGATAGCGTAACCGGGCTACGGTGTAGCACATTGGCGAGGGTACACCTCTGCCTTTGTAGCGCCATTGCCGGAAATATGCTTCAGGGGCCGGACCCCTGTCATAAACCCGCCGCGGCGTGACTGTGGGCGGGGAAAGCCAATCCAATTAAAAATCTATGGATAAACAGCCGGGGCTCAAAATAGAACCCACTGCCGATACGTAACATTGTATACAAGATGTGCTTCCATGTCAAGTTTTCACAGCGCTCTGCGGCCATGCAGCGTAAGGCTTACAGCGCATTGTTTTTACGCAGTTTTTACAAGCTTTACAGGCAAGCCACAATAAGATTTGCAAATGTTTTTTTGATGCATATCCCCCTGCCTGGCTACTATCCGATGAAATGACAGCAAAGCCTTTTGCCGTACCTTTTTTACCCTGCTTGTGCTATACTGTACACAGTACGCTGGAAAGGGAGTTTTGTGATGTTTTCCATCGTGTTGCGCTTTGCGGTCACCGTGGCGGCCATCCCCCTGTGCGCAACCTATTACCCCGGCGTACATATGACAGAACTCCAGGCCGCGCTGATCGCCGGAGCGGCCCTGGGGGCTTTCTATGCGTTGCTGCGCCCGCTGGCGCGGCTTCTGCTCAAGATTGTCAACTTCCTGACGCTGGGTTTGATCTATATCCTGATTGATACCTGGCTGGTGTGGACGGTCGCGGGCATGTACCCGGACGCCATCACCGTGGACAGTTTTTGGTGGGCGGCTGCGGTTGCAGCCTCGGTCAACATTGTCCGCATGCTGATTGATATTATTACTCGCAGTGCGAAACGATAGAGGAGAAATTCCATGCATATCCTATTGGTGAACGACGACGGCATTCACGCCCCGGGTATCCGCGCGCTATGTGAAGCGTGCGTAAACCGCGGGCATAAGGTTAGTATCAGCGCGCCGCATACCGAGCGCAGCGCCAACAGCCACCGGATTACCCTGGCCGAGCCTATTTTTATCAGCGAGGTGGATTTTGATCTGCCCAATGTGCAAGCATGGTCAGTATCCGGCACACCGGCGGACTGTGTACGGCTTGGTTTGTATGAGCTGGTCGACAGCCCTGTGGATGCTGTCATTTCCGGCATAAACAACGGCCATAACGCCGGTATGGCGGTGCACTATTCCGGTACCATCGCTGCGGCGCGCGAGGGCGCACTCAACCATGTGCCATCCGTGGCCACCAGTATCGCATTCAAACGGCCGGACAGCATGCTGCGCTATTTTGCTGATCTGTCCGTGCAGGCTGCTGAAGCCTATGTGCTGCTGGAGGGCGCAGCGGATGCCGTGCTTTCCATCAACGCCCCCGGCATTGAACCGGCCGAGCTACAACCGCCTGTGGTCGCGCCGCTTTCTACCGCCGGGTTCCGCGATCGCTATATCCGCCGGGAAAGCCCCCGCGCCGGGACTTACTTCTGGTTGGCCGGCGGTGTCGCCATGGATGAGTCCGACGAACAGACCGACATCGGCTACTTGAATGCCGGACACATCACCTTTACCCGTCTGGGCAACCCTTGCGGCGACCTGGATGCCGCATTTGCCAAGCAGTTTGCGCAAGATAATGACTGATCCGGTTATCATCATCGGCGGGGGCGCTTCGGGTTTGATGGCCGCCTATCAGGCGGCGCAGCAGGGCCATCGCGTGTTGCTGCTGGAACGCAACGAAAAGCTCGGTAAAAAGATTTATGTCACTGGCAAAGGTCGCTGCAATGTCACCAACCACTGCACGCCCCAGGCCTTTATGCAAAACGTGGTCCGGAATCCGAAATTTTTGTTTTCCGCGCTGCGCGCCCTGCCGCCGCAAAAGCTGATGGATTTACTGCGCACGCTTGACTGCCCCACGACCGTGGAACGCGGAAACCGCGTCTTCCCCGTCAGCCAGAAGGCAAGCGATGTGACCAAAGCATTTCAAAAGGCCATCGAAAGCCTGGGCGTGACCGTGCGGCTGAACGCGCGGGTACGGGCACTGCTTATAGACGGCGGCGCGATTACCGGTGTCAAGCTGGAATCGGGTGAAACCCTTCCCGCACACGCGGTGATCGTATGTACCGGCGGGGTTAGCTATCCGGCCACCGGCTCTACCGGCGACGGCTACGACCTTTTGCAAAGCGTGGGACATACCATCGTCCCGCCCAAAGCCTCGCTTTGCGGACTGATCAGCGAAGCGGCATGGGTTCGCGCCTTACAGGGTCTGTCGCTTAAAAACGTACGCCTGCTTGTGACCGACGGCAAGAAAACCCTGCAAAATGAGATCGGCGAAATGCTGTTTACGCACCGGGGAATTTCCGGACCGCTGGTCTTAACGGCATCCAGCCTTATGGCGGGCCGCAAGGATTTGCAGGTCGCCCTGGACTTAAAGCCCGGATTAACGGCCGAGCAACTTGATGCGCGTATTTTACGCGATGTGGCCGAGGCGGGCAAAAAGCAGATGAGCACCATCCTGCGCGGGCTGTACCCCGGCGATTTGGCCCCGACCATGGCAACGCTTGCCGGGATTAACCCGCAGAAGCCTGCCTGCGAGCTGCCAAAAGCTGCACGCCAGCAGCTGGTATCGCTGACCAAGGCACTACCATTGCCGGTTACCGGTCCCGAGCCTATCGAAGCCGCCGTGGTTACCGCAGGCGGCGCAGCCGTGAAGGAGTTTAATCCCTCCACCATGGAGTCCAAGCTCATCAAAGGGCTGTACGCCGCGGGTGAGGTGCTGGATGTGGATGCACTGACCGGCGGATTCAATATGCAAATCGCGTTTTCTACCGCGTATCTGGCGGCAAGCTCGCTGTAGGCGGCTTGCGCAATCGTTTCGCAAGGTTTATTCTATGTTTTGATTGGGGATGTATTCAGGAATGCATTATATTGTCATGGATTTGGAGTGGAACCAACCGGTCAGCTTTCAGTCCTCTGCGTACAAAAAGATTGGCGACAAGCTGCTGTTTGAAATTATCCAAATCGGTGCGGTCAAGCTGGACAAGCGTTTCCGCATCGTTGACGAGACCGATATCTTAATCTCGCCGACCTACTACAAACGCCTCCACCCCTATGTGAGGCGGATGACAAAACTCTCACAGGACGATCTGGCCGACAAGCTCAGCTTTGCCGATGCGATGCAGCAGTTTGCCGATTTCTGCGGCGACGATGCCGTACTCTGCACCTGGGGCGCGGACGATGTCAGCGTGCTCAAGCAGAATGCGGATTGCTTTTCCTATACCGGCGAGCTGCCCAAGGCCTATAACATTCAGCGCTATTATGCCGAAGTATTCAAGTTGGGCAACAGCCAAAAAGCCTTGAAAAGCGCGATGGAAGAACTGAAGATTGAAGAAGAAGAAAACCGCGCGTTCCACCACGCCCTGCACGATGCCTACTATACCGCGTTGGTGCTGCAAAAGCTGCCCAGTCCCAAAAAGGTGCTGGAGTACGAGCAGGAACCCCGCAAGCTCGGCCATTCGCCAAGCCGCAGGCGCTTTCGCTCCACACATACGGTGCAGACCGTTGCCACAGGGCTGAAACATAAAGATGTAATCAAACCCGCCTGTCCGTCCTGCAGCCAGCCGGCTGACCTGACGACGGAACTCATCCCCCAGGCGCCGGGCCGCTATATCGCCCTTTGTAAATGCAAAAAGCACGGACCGTTTTTACTCAAGCTAAAGTTTGCACCGCTGAGAAGCAAACAAATCGGCATGAACCTGTCCGTGTCGCCCGCTACACGCCAGACCCGCGCCTATGTGCACACCAAGGAACTGCAGTACCAATATCGCCGCAAAAACGGTTATGCCTTCCCCGATCCAGAGGACTTGAGCGAGGCGCACTCCGCCAGCATGCCGTTTGACGAGAAATGATCGGAGCCAAACCATGAATGCTGCACCCAATACCATTGAAATCACCTTAACCCGCAAAACAGCTGCCTTTCCAGTGGGAACGACCCCGCTGGAAGCCATCAGCCAGCTTGCGCCTGCGCTGGAGCACCGCGCCCTGTGCGTGATGTGCAACGGCGACAGCCTGGAGCTCAACCAGCCGCTGTATCAAAATTGTTCCTTACTCCCGCTTACCTACCGCAACGAGGAAGGCCGCCGTGTGTACGAGCGCTCGCTGCGGTTTTTGCTATTGCTGGCTATGCACCGTTTGTACCCGGGCAAGCACATCCGCATTCTCAACTCCGTGGGGTACGGCGTATACCTGCGGGTGATGGACGAGGAAATGGACTTTGCCATGGTACGCGCACTGGAAGAGGAAATGCATAAGCTGGTTCAGGAGGATATTCCCTTTGAAAAGGAAATCTGGACCACCGAGCAAGCCATACAGCATTTCCGCGCCTATCCGGACAAAGCGGAACTATTCAAATACCGGCCATCGGATACCATTCCCATGTACCGGCTGAAGGATATGTACGAATACTTTTACGGTATTATGGTGCCGTCGACCCGGTTTATTCACACCTTTGCGCTGCGGCCGCATTACCCGGGGCTTGTGGTGCGCATGCCTGCGCCCAAGGACCCTGGCACCCCCGCCCCCTACCTGCCGCGCCGCAAACACCTGCGTACCTTTGCCCAGTCGCAGGAGTGGAGCCAGATTCTCGGCGTTAGCAACCTGGCGGATGTCAACCGCATGATTGAAGAAAAGCGCATGCCGGAGTTTATCCGCGTCAACGAAGCGCTGCAGGATAAATCCATCGCCTCCATCGCCGACCAGATCGTGCGCAACAAAGCGCAAATCGTGCTGGTATTCGGCCCGTCCTCCAGCGGGAAAACCACCTTTGCCCACCGGCTGGCCGTACACCTACGGGTGCTAAGAAAACAGCCGCACATCCTGTCCATGGACAACTTCTACCTGCCCCGCACCCAGGCACCACGGGATGCCGAAGGCAAGCCGGATCTGGAGCATATCAACGCGCTGGATGTCACCCTGCTGCGGGATACCATCGAGCAACTGCTCTCCGGCGAAACGGTCAAGCTGCCGGTGTTTGATTTTCATACCGGGCTCCGCAGCGACGGCGGCGAGGAAATCCGGCTGATTGATCATGGTCCCCTGATTATGGAAGGTATCCATGCGCTGAACGATCAGGTAACTGCGCAGCTGCCGGAGCAGCTGGTGTTTGGCATCTATGTCTCGGCGCTGCATTGTGTAAATCTGGATGACCACAACCGCATTCGTACCACGGATATCCGGCTTTTGCGCCGCATTGTGCGCGATACGGCAACCCGCGGCATTAACGCAGAGGGCACCATCGCCATGTGGCGCAGCGTCAGGGCAGGTGAAGAACGCTGGATTTTTCCCAATCAGGAAAAAGCGGATGTGATGTTCAACACCTCGCTCCAGTACGAGCTGCCGGTGCTCAAGTCCGTCGGCTGGGATCTACTGTCCGCCATTCCCGAAAGCTCGCCAGCGCACCTGACCGCGCATCGTATTCTCAAGTTTTTGCAATACTGCCTGCCCGCAGGCGATGCTATGCACAAAGAAATACCCCCGCAGAGCATCCTGCGGGAGTTCATTGGTGGCAGTACCTTCAACGTGTAAACGGAATCCTACGCCGCCTCGCTAACGGGGCGGCGTTTTTGTTTGCGATCCGGCAGCTGCGATAGCAGAATACCCGCAAACATCAGCGCGCAGCCAAACAGCTCACGTCCGGTAAGTAGATCGCCCAAAAGAACCCATTGGCCCAGCACCGCGAATACGCTTTCCAGCGACATCAACAGCGAGGCTACAGCGGGGGTTGTGTCCTTCTGTGCAACAATTTGCAGGGTATAGCCCACACCGCAGCTTAACGCGCCCGCATATACAATCGGCACCCAACCGTCCACAATGTTAACCCACTGTGGTTTTTCAAATAGCAAAGTCAGCACAGAAAAGATCACCGCGGCGACCAAAAACTGCATACAGCTAAGACGCACGCCATCGACCTGCGGCGAATAATGTGCGATGACCAGAATATGCGCGGTAAAAAACAGCGCGCAGATGAGCAGCAGCACATCCCCAAAGCCGATTGTCAGGGCTTCGGTAACCGTCAGGAAATACAGCCCGATCAGGCAAAGCCCAACGGCAATCCATACCAGCAGCCGTGCCTTCTGCTTGAAAAAGATCCCGGCGACCGGCACCAATACAATGTACAGCGCCGTAATAAACCCGGCCTTGCCCGGCGAGGAATATACCATGCCGTATTGCTGAAACGCCATACCGCCCGAAAGCACCACACCACACACGATGCCACCGACAATCAGGACACGCTTCTGGTCTTTGGTCATGGTTTTCATGGTCGGGGGTTTGTGTCCGTTGCGCTTTTCAAACTGCTTGTCTAAAAACCCGATGGCCGGCAGCAGCACAAGCACGCCCAGAATCAGCCGGACGGCGTTAAAGGTGAACGGCCCCATGCTATCCATGGCTACGCCCTGGGCAACAAAGGTTGTCCCCCAGATGGTTGCTGTGATGAGCAGCAGAAGATTGGCCTTAAGTGTTTTCGTCATATGCCTGCAAAACACGCTCCGCAGGTGCGGAGCGCGCATCTTTCGGTTAAAATTGAGAACCTGATCGTATCAGCGCCGCCGTGTTATCGCTCGTCGTCAACGGCATTGATCTGCGCAACCCGGCGTGAATGCCGCTCGCCCAGAAATTCGCTGGTTAGGAAGGTGCGTACAATCATCTTGGCAACTTCGCTGCCGATGACCCGCGCGCCGATGGCCAGCATGTTGGCATCGTTATGCTCACGGCCCATTTGCGCGGAGTACGGCTCGGAGCAAATGACACAGCGCACGCCGTGCACTTTGTTGGCCGTCATGCCAATGCCCTGGCCCGTGCCGCACATGACGATGCCCAGGTCGCATTCACCGCTGGTCACAGCCTGGGCGGCCAGCTTGCCATAAACGGGATAATCCACGCTATCGTGGGAGTTGGTACCAAAATCCTTATAGGGAATCCCCATCTCGTCCAGCACTTCCAATACGCTGGGTTTCAGGTCGATTCCCGTATGGTCACAGCCGATGGCAATCATGGTATCAATCCTTTCGTTCCAAAAGATCGGGGCGGCGCTCTGCGGTAATTTTCAGCGCCTGCTTGCGCCGCCACGCTGCAATATCAGCATGGTTGCCGCCAAGCAGCACATCGGGCACCGATAGCCCGTGAAATTCCCGGGGGCGCGTGTAGTGGGGGTATTCCAGCAGACCACCGGAAAAGCTTTCGTCGCCCGCGCTTTCGCTGGAGCCCAGTACGCCGGGCAGGTGACGGGCCACTGCATCAATCAGCACCAGGGCGGGCAGTTCGCCGCCTGTTAGCACAAAATCGCCGATGGAAATTTCCGCATCGACGACCAGATCAATGGCGCGTTGGTCCACGCCCTCGTAATGTCCGCAGAGAATGATGAAATTATCGTCCTCCGCCGCGATCGTCTCCACCGTTTGCTGGGTCAAGGTTTTGCCGCGCGGGGACATATACAGGCATTTGCCGGTATAGCCCTTGCTGCGCAGGTCTTCCACCGCCGCTACGATGGGCTGGGCGGTCATTACCATGCCCGCGCCGCCGCCAAAGGGATAATCGTCGGTATTTTTGTGCTTGCGATCGGAGTAGGGGCGGATGTCCACGGCTTCCACCGTGAGCTTTTCGTCCGCCTGCGCCCGGCCCAGGATGCTGACACCGAGCACGGCGTTGATCATCTCAGGAAAGATCGTCAGAACGGCGATTTTCATACACGCCCACCTCCGGCAGCACGGCCTCATCCAGCACGATTTGCTCGCGCGTGATGCGTTTCACCAGTTTTTTCAGGTGCGGGGCCATCAGCGGTCCTTGCGGGGTTTGAAACACCAGCACATCCACGCCGCCGGGCTGCAAAACATCGGTCAGGGTGCCAATGGCATTGCCCTGGGTGTCCACCGCCTGCAGGCCGATCAGATCGGCGATAAAGACTTCGCCTTCCTCAAGCGGCCGTGCATGGGCGCGGTCTATATACAAGGTGATGCCGCGCATGGTTTCGGCCGCATCGCGGTCGTCCACGCCTTCCAGGGTCAGGAAAACATCGGGGCCGGAAAGCCGCGCCGAAAGCACATGAATCGGCACATAGCTTTCACCCCGCTGTATCCATGCTGTTTCCAGGTCTAAAAAGCGCGAAGGATCGCCCGTTTCGTGGCGCAGCTTAACCTCGCCCTTAAGTCCTTGGGGCTTTACGATGGTGCCCAGCAGCAGGTAGTTGCTCATTGAATTTCGACGAACACAGGCTTGCCGCCCTTGGCCGTGGCGGCGCGTACCACCGCACGGATGGCCTTGGCGATGCGGCCCTGTTTGCCAATCACTTTGCCCATGTCTTCCGGTGCTACGTGCAGCTCCAGGATGATAGCCTCCGGGCCTTCCGTTTCCTCAACGGTCACGGCATCCTTCTGGTCTACCAAAGACTTGGCAATATAGGCGACCAATTCTTTCATAGGTCTCAGCCCTCGAGAACGCCGCTGGTTTTAAGCAGCCTGCGAACGGTGTCGGTCGGCTGTGCGCCGTCGGCCAACCATTTTTTGGCGGCTTCTGCGTCAATTTTCACGGTGGCGGGCTCGGTCATCGGATCATAGTAGCCGATTTCGGCGATGTTGCGACCATCGCGGGGGCTGTTGATGTCGGCGACGACCACGCGGTAGAAAGGCTTTTTCTTCATGCCCATGCGTTTGAGTCTGATTTTAACCATTGTTGTATTCCTCCATTATGATTGTTTATATCAAGCGGTTTTCCGCATGATGACGATGTGGTTTCTTGCGTCCCAGTACCTCCGTGTAAGATACCAGGAATCGCGGGTAGCAGGCGCTGCGCTCACTCATTGCGTAAGTGCTGCGACTGTCCTCTTGAAGATGACAACGTAGCGCGCGCTTTTGCAGCGGCCTAGCGCATACTGCGCATAATGTCTCTCATCCCGCCCTTGGATTTCATCATCCGCTTCATCATGGTTCTGGCCTGTTCAAAGCGGTTCATCAGGGCGTTGACATCCTGCACGGTGGTGCCGCTGCCGGCGGCAATGCGCTTGCGGCGGGAAGCATTAAGCAGGCTTGGGTTGCGGCGTTCCTTGCGGGTCATGGAGCAGATGATGGCTTCGGGTTTCTTGAGCGAGTCTTCATCAAACTCCGCGTTTTTCAGCTTTGCGCCGCCGGGGAGCATGGAAAGCAAGCCGTCCATACCGCCCATCTTTTTCATCTGGCGCATCTGATCGAGAAAATCGTCCAGCGTCATATCACTGGGGCGGCGTTTGGCCGCCTTGGACAGTGTGCCGGTATCGGCAATCTCGGCTGCTTTTTCAATCAGCGTCATGACATCGCCCATGCCGAGGATGCGCTGGGCCATGCGGTCGGGGTGGAACGGCTCGATATCGGCCAGTTTTTCGCCGATACCGGAGAACTTGATCGGCTTGCCAACCACGGCCTTGATGCTCAGCGCCGCGCCGCCGCGGGTATCGCCATCGAGCTTGGTTAAAATGACACCATCAATACCCAGTTTCTCGTCAAAGGTTTTGGCGACGTTTACGGCATCCTGCCCGGTCATGGAATCGACCACGAACAGGATTTCCTGGGGTTTGACCTTCTGCTTGATGCGGGTAAGCTCGTCCATCAGCTCGTCGTCGATATGCAAGCGCCCGGCGGTGTCGATAATCAGCACATCGCGACCGAAATCGCGGCAATACTCTACAGCCTCTAGCGCAGTTTTCACAGGGTCCTGCGTGCCTTTTTCAAACACGGGCACTCCCGCCTGCTCGCCCACCACCTGCAGCTGTTTAATAGCGGCGGGGCGGTAGATATCGCAAGCGGCCAGGCACGGCTTTTTGCCGGTCTTGACCAGATGTTTGGCAAGTTTGGCGGCCATTGTTGTTTTACCGGCGCCTTGCAAGCCGCATAGCATATAAATCGTAGGAACGGAGGATGACCAGGTCAGCCGTGCCATTTCCGAGCCCATCAGCGCGGTCATCTCCTCGGAGACGATTTTGATCACCTGCTGGCCGGGAGTGAGGCTGTCCATCACCTGGCTGCCAACGGCACGCTCGGCGATCTTTTTGCAGAAATCTTTCACAACCAGATAGTTTACATCGGCTTCCAGCAGCGCCACGCGAACCTCGCGCACGCCTTCCTTGACCATCTGCTCGGTCAGCTTACCGCGGGCGGTCAGCTTGGACAGCGCGTTGTTCAGTTTCTGTGTCAGTCCCTCAAATGCCAAGGGTTTCACCCTTTCTATCGTGTCGTTTCAGGTGTATATCATAGGTTAGTTTCGTGGTTTTAGGCCGAGAAGCCATAGTGTTTCGGCTTCGACCTTCTATATCACGTCGCTATTGATCTGCGAGATCCAGCTCGTTCATCAGCCTGTGGAGAATTTCGCGGCAAGCCTCGGTATCGCCCTTGTTAAGCGCTGCTTCGGCTTCATCCAGCCCCGCCTGCACGCTCACGGTCTGTGCGGCGATGTGGAGTGCTCCTTCGCAGCGGCGCAGTTTCTGCTCGGCACGGGTGATGAGCTCGTGCACGTTCTGACGGCTGACGCCCATCTGCCCGGCGATTTCGGACAATGACTGGTCCTCGCCGGAGTACAAACGCACGGCCAGCTGCTGTTTTTCGGTCAACAGTCCGCCATAGCAGGCAAACAGCGTTCCCAGCTCCACCCGCGCGTCAAAGGTATCCGCCATAGTTTCCTCCCGCTGTCAAGCATTATTGATTGACAGCCATGAAAGTATAGCATGCATCCGCACACCTGTCAACGCACAAAACGCTGCCGAAGGAGAACACACAATCGGAGTGCTTGTGCACGTGCCGGGGGTATGCTATCATAACAGCATACATTCCAAAGCGAGGTTCTTTTGATGAAAGGGAAAGCTTACAAACTGCTAATGCTCTTGCAGGGCGTTCTTTGGCTTATGCTGACCCTGCTAAGCCTATGGACCGACAAGGCTTCCGCGCCTGTCCTTATTTTAATGGTACTCAACGCCGCAGCCTTTATTGTGCTGTCTTTTGCGAATTTGCAAAGACTGCTCTTCAAGCTGGCTGTCCCCGCGTTTCTACTGATGAATGCACTCCTGTCCGTCACAGATCAGATGGGCGCGATGGATATTTTGGTGCTGGTCTGGGATATCGCATTGCTAGTCCTTTCATTTCTTATCATCTTTCACAAGCAGCCAAACTAAGCCAGCCATATCCTATAACATTCGTTCTGCATGCAAGACTATACGCAAAAAGTCCATTGAATGTCCTCTCACGGTTTACGAAAGCCTTTTACCCTGTTATACTTTTCTCAATTGCAGCCGAAAAAGCAAATCGTTACGGCTGCCGGAGGAAAAGCATGATCGGAACGCTGGTCAACGTGGCGGCAATCGTATTGGGATCGACACTTGGCGTGCTGCTGAAAAAGGGAATTTCGGAAAAAGCGCAGCGAGTGGTGCTGCAGGGCATCGGCATGTGCGTGCTGGTGATCGGCATCATGGGCGCGATTCAAACCAATCAGGCGTTGCTGCTGGTGATCAGCGTTTCAGTGGGCGGTTTTATCGGCACAGTGATCGGCATCGAGCGCAAGCTGGAAGCCTGGGGCGACCGCACCCAGAAGCGATTCCATCGCGAGGGCAGTGTGCCCTTTGCCGAAGGGCTGGTCACGGCGACGATTACCTTCTGTGTGGGCGCGATGGCGATACTCGGCTCCATCGAATCCGGCCTGCACCACAATTACGAACTTTTATTTATTAAATCCGCATTGGACGGCTTTTTTGCGATGATGCTGGCCACGACCTTCGGCCTCGGCGTGGCATTTTCCGCCGTACCGGTGCTGATCTACCAGGGCGCAATCACCTTGGGTGCAGGCTTTTTGGCCCCGCTGCTGACCGACGCGATGATGATCGAGGTCTCTGCAGTCGGCGGCGTGCTGATCGTTGGCATCGGCATCAACTTGCTCAACTTAAAGAAAATCCACGTGGGCGATATGCTGCCCGCGGTGCTGATTCCCCCCATTTACTTTTTGCTCTCCGGGCTGTTATAAAGGAGATCACCTATGGATGCCGTATTTCGCAAGGCTGTGCCCGCCGACGCACCCGCAATGGCGCGTCTGCTCATTCTGGCCTGGCAGAAAGCATACCGCGGCATACTATCCGATGCGCTGCTGGATAACCGCGACCCGGACGAGGGTGCGAAACGAATCCGTGAGGGCATCCAAACCCGTCCGGAGTTCCATTACTATGTACTGGAAACAAACGCGAAAATCGTCGGCGTATCGGTGGTCTGTCCTTCCTCCGATGACGACCTGCCCGGTGCAAGCGCAATTCAGGTATTCTACATCCATCCCGACGACCAACGCAAAGGCTATGGCCGGGTGCTGATGCAGCATACGCTGCGCGCTATACAAACCGGCGGGGCAAAACAAATCATCCTATGGGTGCTCAAAGAAAATCACCCCGCCCGCGCATTTTATGAGGCTATGGGGTTTGTACCCGATGGCACAAGCAAGACACTCAAACATCTGGAAAACGCAGCGGAAGTTCGATACCGGTTGCACTCTTGATATCAAAAAAGACACGCATTGAATGCGTGTCTTTTTCTATTGTATTCCCATCCAGCGTTTGACCGCGTCAACACGCTGGCGGCTGACGGGGATGTTGACCTCGCAGAAGTCCAGCACCAGTTCCCGGTACGCGCCCATGATGTGCACCATGCGCTTGATATACGAAGCGTTTACGATGTAGCCCCGGTGGCAGCGGATAAACCCCGCAGGCGAAAGCCTTTCTTCCCAGGACTTCAGTCCGGATATCGAGGTATAGCTGCCGTCCTTGGTCACCAGTACGGTTTTACCCTTCTCGGATTTTAAAAACAGGATATCCTGTAGTTTGAGGATGAGAATATCCTCGTGCACCTTCACGCTCAGCTTGTCCGGCATATCCGCTGGTGTACCGATCATAGCGGGCATATCGGCGATGCCTCTGTTTTGCCGCATGGTTCGTACCCGCTGCACGCGGAGCACAGCCTGGTCAATCTTTTCCTGCGAGATGGGCTTGAGTACATAGTACGCCGCGCTGAGCTCGAATGCCTTGATGGCATACTGCTCGTGCGCGGTTACAAAGACGATCTGGATGTCCTCGTCAATCGCGCGGATGCGCTCCGCCAGTTCGATACCGTTCATACCGGGCATTTCCACGTCTAGAAATACGGCATCCGGCTTTACGGCCTTCACCGCCGCCAGCGCTTCCGCCGCATCCTGATACGCACCCCCAACCTGTGCACCCGCTTTTAGCAGCGCGCGCTGCAGCGTGCCTAAAATGACAATTTCATCGTCTGCTATAATACACCGAATCATTCTTCGCTTCCTCCGCCCACCGGTATGATAACCGTAAACTCGCTGCCCTGCCCGGGCATGCTGGCCGCTTCCAGCCGGGTATGTAAATGCTGTGCAATTCGCTGGCTGGTATTGCGCACGCCGATGCCCTCGGCCTTGCCCTCCAGCACGCGGCGCAGCGTAGCCCCGTCCATACCAACGCCGTTGTCATTCACCGTCACCACCACCGCGTCATCCCGCTTTTTGACCGAAATTGCAATCCGGCCGCCCTCCTGGCGGCTTAAAATCCCATGCTTTACGGCGTTTTCCACCAGCGGCTGCAGGCTGAGGCAGGGGATGAGCACATGACCGCTGTCCTCAATATCGTAGGTTACGGCAATCCGGTCTCCAAAGCGCGCCTGCTCGATGGTCAGATACGCCTTCACCAGTTCCAGCTCGTCGCGCAGCAGGATCATCTGGTCGCTCTGGTCGCGAAACTTGCCGCGCAGATAGGTGCTCAGGTAGTCCAGCAGCTGGCCGGCTTTGGGTGGGTCGGTCTGGCAGTATGCGCTGATCGTACCAATGGTATTGTACAGAAAATGCGGCTGAATCTGCGCGTGTAAAAACTTCAGCTGCGCTTGCAGCCGCTTTTTATCGGTTTGCATATACCGGTGTGCGAGCACCGCCGCCATGACGGCGGCATAGGCCAGCATGAAAAAACCCAGGACCTCCACCCCAAACAGCGACAGGATGTACGATCCCACCATTACATCGTGCAGCAAGCCGATGACAAACACCGCGTTGGCAATAAACACGGGGGTGGCATAGGGCTTGTGCTGCCGCAATGCGACGGTGTACACATACATACCGTACCCGATGATAGGATGATGATATAGTCGTATGCATAATCATACGCAAAAGTGTCCAGCGGCACAAAAAGAATCAGCCCACTGATCACTCCTGCCACCCCTAGCAGCGCTCGACGCAACGTGCGGCTGCCGATGGACGGAAACATAACGGATGCCAGCAGCGCGTACAGATACGGCCCCCAGATGAACGTCAGTGTGTTGGCTTTCACCACCAGGCCGTACAGCGCAGCACTTTGATCTATCGAATTAACCAACGCATAGAAAACCGTGCGCATCACACTGGCCAGGCAGACGATGGCAAACACGAGGTAATATGTCTCATCCCGTTTGCTTAAATAGAAAATGAAAAAGAACACGGCGATACTGCTGAGCGAGCCAACCAAAAACCAGTCCGAACTTTGCAGCATAGATCTCTCTTTCCGCAGGCGGCGCGCGCTACCTACCTTATCTATACGGTATTATAACATACCGCTGCTGCCATTGGCGATTTACGTATGCCGCTTCCGCAGTCTGCGCAGATATAGCCCGCCCCACGCTGCCAGCCCGGCCAGCAGCATGTACCATAGCAGAGGCGGCCTCTCGTCGCCCGTCTGCGGCGACAGATTGATCACATCCAGCGTATAGGTGGCTGTTTCTCCCTGATACGTATAGGTAACGGTTGTTTTCGCCGTGGTTTTGGTAGTGAAGGTATTGCCGTTTCGCTCGAGTATGTTGGAATCAAAACTCCATGATCCACCCGCAAAGTTCGGCATCAGGGTGAACGACGCATGGAGATCCGCCGTCCCGCCGGAAAGAGACGATGTTAACGTGAGCGCTTCGGTGGTGATGGTGAAGCTGACCGACTCCACATTCTCCGCCGAAGCGGAGCTGAACAAAAGCGCGAGGATGCTCTGCAGCAGCGTATCGCCTTTTTTCTTTTTGTTCAGCGAATAGGTCACCACGGTCGTGCCTGCCCTTAGCGGTGTGAAGGTGTTGCCCTGCAAGGAAACAAACGCCGGATCATACGTCCAGGTGCCACCGCCGAGGCTGGGAACAATCGTAATGGAGCGTCCCAGGCATACCTTACCGCTGCGTCCGCCCGTTTGCAGCATCAGCCGCCGTTCCACCGTGATATCACAGGTCGCTGTCCATCCGCCATTTGCTGCAGTAGCGGTGATGGTAGCAATGCCTTTCTTGTGTGCTGTTACCAACCCTGTCGCATCCACCGTGGCGATGGTTTCGTCCGAGCTGGTAAACGTTACGCTTTGATCATCGGCCGTATCCGGCAGCACGGTGGCCGTCAGGGATACCGTATCGTTTTCCGTGTCCTCGTCGCCCATCACCAGCAGCGCAGAGGATGGCGACACCGAAAGCCCGGTAACATGCTGTTGCACCGTGACCATACAAACCGCCGTATAGCCGCCGTCATCAGTTGTTACGGTAACCGTTGTACTGCCCGCGCTTACAGCCGTTACAGTCCCGCTTGCATTCACCGAAGCAACCGCCGGATCGGAGCTAGTATACGTTACACCCTGATTGTTTGCGTCGGCGGGCGATACGGTCGCCGTCAGGCTCACCGTATCGTTGGTGGTATCCGCATCATCCAGCACCAGCGTGGCGGACGAAGGCGCCAGCGCTACACCCGTGACCCGCTGTTCCACCGTGATATCGCATGCGGCTGTAAAGCCACCATCGGCTGTGGTGGCCGTAATGATCGCCTTGCCTTTACTCACCGCCGTCACCACACCGGCAGTGTCCACCGTAGCGACTGCCGGGGTATCGCTTGTCCAGACAATCGCCTGATTGTCGGCGTTCGCGGGAATAATACTTGCCGTCAGGGATACCGTATCGTTTTCCCTATCCTCGTCGCCCATCACCAACAGCGCGGAGGATGGCGACACCGAAAGCCCGGTAACATGCTGTTGCACCGTGACCGTGCAAACCGCCGTATAGCCGCCGTCAACCGTTGTTACGGTAATCGTTGTACTGCCCGCGCTAACAGCCGTTACAATCCCGCTTGCATCCACCGAGGCAACTGCCGGATCGGAGCTAGTATACGTTACGGCCTGATTGTTTGCGTCGGCAGGTGATATGGTCGCTGTCAGGCTCACCGTATCGTTGGTGGTATCCGCATCGCCCAGCGTAAGCGTGGCGGACGAAAGCGCCAGCGATACGCCCGTGACCCGCTGCTCCACCGTGATATCGCATGCGGCCGTGCCCACGCCGCTTAAGGCTTCTACCTGGATTGTCGTAGCGCCGGCCTTATGGGCAGTGATCACGCCGTGACTATCCACCGAGGCGACAGCCGCGTTCGTGCTCTCAAATTTGACATCCTTATTACTGGCGTTCTCCGGGCTGACGGTCACGCCCAGCGTGAGGGTATCGTTTGTGGGGTCGTCGTCATCCAGCACCAGCACAGCCGATGTTTGGGACAAAATGAGCGAGGTCACTGTCTGGACCACCTGCACCGTACACGAGGCCGAAAAGTCGCCTTGCACGCTTGTGGCCGTAAATACTGCATCGCCCGCTTTATGAGCTGTTACAAGACCGTCAGCGTCCACCGAGGCAACGTCCGGCTTGTCGCTGTGCC
This sequence comes from Candidatus Limiplasma sp., assembly GCA_963678055.1. Classification (GTDB taxonomy): domain Bacteria; phylum Bacillota; class Clostridia; order Christensenellales; family Aristaeellaceae; genus CAXXOK01. Next base: position 490,125 of record OY782679.1, on the reverse strand, counting down.
AGGTTACCTGCTGGTAAGCAGTCGCAGGCTCCACAGTTGCCAGCAGGGTTACCGTATCGTTTACGGTCGAAGCATCGCCCAGCGTAAGCGTAGTGGCCGTAGGCGCTACAGCAATGCCGGTCGCCGCCTGATAGACCTTCACTTCACAGCTGTCGCTGTGCAGGCCGTTGGCGGTCGTTACCTTGACATTCGCCGTGCCTAGATCCACCCCTGTGACGGCTCCAGCCGAGTCCACCGTGGCAACGAGGGTGTTATCGCTTGTCCACACAAGCCCCACTTCCGTAGCATCCGGCGGCTCAATGATTGCATTCAGCGTTATCGCTGCATCGGCAGGCTCGCCAGTACCCAGCACGAGTATGGCCTCGTGTACATCGAGTGATACATTGGTTGCACTTTGATCTACTGTAATCAACGCCTCCGCCGTAAAGCCACCGTCCTGCGTGGTCAATTTGACCCTTGCGCTGCCCACCGATTGCGCGGTGACCAGGCCGCTGTCGTCTACGGTGATAATACCGGGACTCAAGGTTTCCCATGTTACTGTCTGATCGGAAGTATCCGACGGCGTGAATACCGCAGAGAGCTGGGTCGTATTGTTTGCGGGATTATCGTCACCCAGGACCAGCGTAGCCGTATCCGGCGTTACAGAAACACCCGTAGCGTGTTGGTTGACCGTAACCAGGCAGGTAGCGGTATGCCCGCCGTCGTTTGCCATGGCGGTAATGGTCACCGTACCCGCGCTGACCGCTGTAACCGTTCCGCTGGTATCGACCGTAGCGATGCCAGTGTCGGCGCTTTGATAGAATATGGTTTTATCTTGCGCGTCTTGCGGGGTAAACGTAGGCGTCAGCGTGACGCTATCCGCCCCGGCCGTTGCCGCGTCCAGATACAGCGTCGCCTGCTGCTGCGCAAGGCTGATGCCAGACAGGCCGATATGCACCGTTACGGTGCAGGTATCGGTAAAGCCACCATCATCAGTTTTAACGGTGATCGTCGCCGTACCGGGATGCACAGGCGTAACAAGTCCACTTGCATTCACCGTAGCTACGCCTGTATTGGAACTGCTATATGTATAGCTTGTGTTATCGGCATAAAACGGAGCGACTTCCGCCGTCACCTGGCACGTTTCCGTGACAGACAGGTTCAACCGCTTGCTGTCCGGCGTGATATGGACTCCCGTTACCGGAAAGCTGGACGGCACATATGCATAGGCCGTACCGCTCCAGTCATCCGGCAAGGTAAAGCCATATGCCTGATGGTTTGTGATGGTTTCATCATCATGAAACGGCACGAATATCCCGTCATCCCGGTCTGCCAATTTATTATTGCGTAAAAACACCACGGCACTGCCTGCAATCCGTACATCCATATCCAGCTCTTGTGGATTTTGCTGTCCAAAGCCGATATCATCACAAAACAGTTCATATCCATCGGCGAAAATCAATCCGCCGCTGATATAAATACGATCTACAATCCCAAACGCATCACTGCCGATCGCGGAATCCGACTCTCCTCCCCAGCGGGCATCAATCACACCGCCGGTGATATTGATCGTACCCAGTGTGCTGTGTGGGCCCGCACCTATACCCACACCGCCGCCTGAATACCCGGCAGTAATCCTACCGCCGTTGATCGTAACCGTACTCACTTTACTCTCATCCCCATACCCAGACCCGATACCAGGGCCGGCCGGACCGCCGCCCCGGGCAGTGATTGTGCCGCCGCTAATGGTTACATCGATTATTTTCCCGGACAGTCCACTGCCAATCCCGGCACCGTACTCACCACCTTGCGCGGTGATCGTACCGCCGTTGATCGTGACGCTTGTCATATTGCCGTCATAACCGCCGCCAATCCCGGCACCGTACAAACCACCTTGCGCGGTGATCGTACCGCCGTTGATGGTTACCGTGCCTATACCGAAGCCATTCATACCGGTTCCGATCCCGGCGCCATAGTCCTGAATGCAAGTCGCACGAATTGTGCCGCTATTGATCGTAATATCCCCCAGCTTTTCGCTTCCTCCCGAACCGATCGCCGCTGCAGTCGTCTCGACTTCAGCCGTCAGCGAACCTGTCCCTTCAATCGTCAGCGCCGTGCCGGTCGTTACACGCAGTATAGGATCGCTATCTGTCTTGATTGTGTTCTCCCCGGTTAGTTTCAGGGTATTGCCAGTTCCCTGGAAATCGATCCCGGCCCCGCTGCCGCTGACATCGTTGTTGATATTCACACCGGCAAGCGTCAGATCAACGCCTGCTACCATATTACGGATTACGCAGTTTTCCTTTGCCGCCGCTGAGGTCTGCATCAAGATAACAGGCTCTGTTGTATACACTTTCACATCCGGAAACGCACCAAAATCATCCAGGTCGTACATGCCACCTTGGGTGATCTCATCGTACGCGTGGATCGCCAGCGTTTTAGAGGTTATCGGCAAGCCGGCCGAAAGCGCAGCTCCGCTAACCGTTACAGCCAAGTCATAGTGTTCGTCCACATCGCCTGTGTAAGCCAGTGTCAGCTGGGCGTGCGTTGCATCGATATAGGTTACACTGCTGATCGAAACACCGCCCGCCTGCGAAATGCTGTCCAGGGTAAACATATCGGGTGTTAATTCCGTTCCGGCGAAGGCCTCGTCGGAAACCTCCAGATCCAGCTGCATGCCGTTCAGTGCTGTTTCCGTTTGATCGGATGTGGTGGAAATGTCAACCGCCGAAAGCCCATATCTTACTTCAAGGTAAGCTCCTTTACCGGTTGCTTCCTTTGCGTAAAAGCTGCCGTTTTCCGTCGTGGTATCCGATGACATAATCAGACTAAGGTAGTGATCATTCGCCGTATGATTCCCGAATATAAAAGATTGAATATCCCCCGATTTATAAAAGCCATTCGAAGTCATTGTAGTCCGAATAATCTCCTGGGGATCGGTCATCGACGGAAAGCGTCCGTACATGACATCTTCCCAGTTGTCGTCTTCGGTTTCCGTGAAAACGATATTCATCGAGCCGGACCAAAATTCTTTGTTAATTACCAGTTTGATGCTGTAAATCGGAACGGTATCAAACGGTATATCCACCAGATTAAACCCTATGGCAACCCTAGACTGACCATATGGTGATAAGAAGCGCCCAATATACATTTTTTTATCCCAAGCATTGTGTACGCCTGTCGAATCCTTAAAAATATCCTTATCTGCAAAAACCTTCAACGTTTGTATTTCCGCCAGTGCGGACGTCGTCAGCCCGCCAATGCATATAGCAAACAACACCAGCACAACCATGGTGACGGCACAGCGTATTGTTGATTTGTTCCTCATCATCCAAGACCCTCCATCAAGCAGCCTGGGGCAGTGTATTGTTTCCATACGGTCTGCAAGCATAACAGGCTCATTGTCGATGTAATACGCTTTTCTTGTCAACGAAACCACAGCCAATAGCAGCATTGCCGCGATGAACGGTTGCTTTTGGGCAATGAACGGAGTTTATGTTCCTACCACTGCGACACCACAGGCAAATCGCAGTATTACAACATGAAATAGCAAATAAATGCTACAGGACTTTTGAGTCAGGTACAGAATACCTTCTCAAAACATAAAACGATAGGAGACTGCCGATGAGCGACCTGACAAACCGCATAGAAGACCTGCTTTCCCGCATGTCTTTGGAAGAAAAAGCCGCACAGATGATACAGATCCCTACCAACCTGTTTACCGATGAGGAAGCCGAGGCCTGGGCCCAAAAGGGCGTCGGCAGCTTTCTGCATACGCTGGGCGAGCACGCCGCCAAGTTACAGAAAATCGCCAGCGAAAACCGCCTTGGCATTCCGGTGTTATTCGGCATTGATGCGGTACGCGGTCATGCCCTAAACAACAAGGCAACGGTGTTCCCATCTCCGCTGGCCATGGCATGCAGCTGGGACAGGGACGCGCTGGAAGCCGTAGGCCGCGCCACCGGTGCGGAAGTCGCGCTGGACGGCCTGCACTGGACCTTCGCGCCGCTTTTATGCGTGGCGCGTGACCTGCGCTGGGGGCGTGTGGACGAAACCTTCGGCGAATCCCCCATGCTGATCGGCGAACTGGCCAGTGCGATGATCCGCGGTATACAGGGTGAGAACCTGGCTGATGACGATGCGATACTCGCCTGCGCCAAGCACTACATTGCCTATGCCGAATCAACCGGCGGGCGCGACAGCGTAGACACGCCTGTTACCCTGCGCATGATACGTGAAACCTTTTTGCCGCCCTATCAAAAGGCGGTGGAGGCGGGCTGCGCCACCATGATGACCGCCTACCTGCCCATTGACGGCATTCCTATGACCGCCCACAAGGAGCTGTTAACCGATGTGCTGAAAAAAGAGCTGGGGTTTGACGGCTTTGTCGTGACCGACTGGGATAATGTCGGCTCTCTGGTCAAGCGCCAACAGTATGCCGGTTCTTTCAAAGATGCTACATACATGGCAGCCATCGCCGGCAATGATATGCTCATGTCCACGCCGGAAGCCTACGAAGCGCTGATTGCGCTGGTAAAAGAAGGTCGGCTGAATGAAGCTGTTTTGGACGAGGCCGTACGCCGCATACTCTCCGTCAAGTTCAAACTGGGCCTGTTTGACGGCAAGCAAAAGCCCAAAACCGTAGACACGAAAGCGCACCAGGCGCTTAACGAACGCCTGCAAGAAAACGCGATTGTGCTCTTGAAAAACAGCGGCGTGCTGCCGCTGCAAAACAAAAAACTGGCGGTCGTCGGCCCCTCCGCCGATCATATTCACGCCATGCTGGGCGATTGGACCTATATGTCGCATCCGGGCATCCGGGAGCGCAAGACAATCACCCACGAAATCGTCCCCGTCACGCCGCTGCAGGGGCTCAAGCAGCGTGCCGATACGAATGGGCTGACCATTCGTTATGAAAAAGGCTGCGGTTTTCTGCATAGCCTGGCCGATCTCGACCAGCATAAAGTTGATACCTATTCCAGCCTCGACACCCTGATTTTGCCGGAAATTATGCCGCTTGATTCGGATGCCGTGCTGGATGCCTGCAAGGGGGCGGATGTACTCGTCGCCTGCGTTGGCGATTTTCTAGCGCAGAACGGCGAATTCCGTGACCGTGGCGATTTGGATCTGTCCGGCGATCAGCAAGCGCTGCTTACGCTACTGAAGTCCACCGGCAAACCGCTGGTAGTGGTGCTGGTCTCCGGCAAACCGCTGTCCGTGCCGTGGGTCAGTGAGAATGCGGACGCTGTCATTCAGCTGTTTAACGGCGGGCAGACCGCCGGGCTGGCGCTGGCCAAAGCACTGACGGGCGAAACCAACACATTTGGTAAGCTGCCCATCAGCTTTGCACGCCATGTGGGCCAACTGCCTGTGTACCATAACCATTACCCCGGCTGGCACGGCGGACAGTATGTGGACTATCCGGCCACGCCGCTGTATGCCTTTGGCTATGGCCTAAGCTACACCACCTACCAGTACGGCGCACCGCAGATCGTAAACGAAGACGGCCAGTGGATTGTCTCGGTCGATGTGCAAAACACGGGCGATACCGACGGCACCGAAATTGTGCAGCTGTATGCACGCCGCCCCGCGGGGCAGCGCATGACACCTGTAAAAGAACTAATCGACTTTGCGCGTGTGCCGCTGAAAGCCGGCGAGATCATCACGGTGGAGTTTATGCTGGATTTGGATAGCCTCAAGGCTGTGCACGGCGACGGCACTCGCGTACTGGAGGCTGGCGAGTACACGCTGATGAGCGGCCCCTCCTCCCGTGACGAAGACCTGCAAGCGGTGACAGTACAATTATGAGTACAGCATTGCCAAAAGTGATCGCCATCGTCGGGACCAACGCTTCGGGTAAGAGCGGCCTGTCCGTTCGCCTTGCCGCGCAGTACGGCGGCGAAGTCATCTCCGCGGATTCACGTCAGGTGTTTGAGGGGCTGGATTTGGGCAGCGGAAAAATCACAGCGGAGGAAATGCAGGGCGTGCCCCATCATCTGCTGGATATATGCCCGCCGGATGCGTTCTTTTCCATGGCGGACTTCCAGCGCATGTCCTACGCCGCCGCGGACGATATTCTCTCCCGTGGTAAACTGCCGTTTCTGGCAGGCGGTACAGGGCTGTATGTGGACTCGGTGGTCGACGGCTATGTCTTGTCCGATGTGAAACCGGATCTGGCCTATCGCGAGCATCTGGAAACCTTCTCTACGCCGGAGCTGTATCAAATGCTGGAAGCGCAGATACCCGGTTCGGGCGTGGATGCCCACAACCGCAACCGCGTCATGCGGAGGCTGGAAAAACTGCACGCGGGCGACCCCGGCCATAGCCAGCGGCAGCCACGCTACCGCGTATTAAAGCTGGGCGTGACCTGGCCACGTGACATTCTTTGCCAGCGCATTGATGAGCGCCTTGAACGCCGCATGGCAGACGGTATGCTTGCCGAGGTGCGAACGCTGCTGGATCGCGGTGTCTCACCGGCGTTTCTGCGCAAGCTGGGGCTTGAATACCGCTACCTCAGCGCGTACTTGCTGGGCGAAATCCAAACCGAGGCCGCCATGCTGGATGAACTATCCCGCGCCATCAAGCGCTTTGCCAAGCGGCAGATGACCTGGTTCCGGCGCGACCCAAACATCCATTGGCTTGCTATGGACAAAGACCCGTTTGCGGAAGCCTGCGGGTATATTGACGCATTTCTAGCCGATTAAATCGTACACAGCCAAAGCGTTTCACCACAAATCAGCGCTTTCATACTATGCAGCGCATACAGGAGGATACCCTTGATACGCAATATTGTGTTTGACATGGGCGATGTGCTGATGCACTTCCGCCCGCTGGAAGCCTGCCGCGCCCTACTTGCAGACGAAACTGATGCACAGGTCTTATTTAATGCGTACTTCGGCGGGCCGGAATGGGCCGAAGTTGACCGGGGCGGTTTGGACGGGGATGCTTTCACCCAAACAGTGAAGGCTCTGCTGCCGCAAAGGCTGCACCCTGCGGTGGACACACTATACCGTGGCATGCCGGAAAACGTGTTATTTCCTATTGATGGTATGGCGGAGCTGATCGACGGCCTGCTGCAGCGCGATATGCACCTATACCTGCTATCCAACGCCGGGCACTTTATGCACCGCCGTCAGGATGTAATCCCGCGTATTGATCGTTTCCACGGCGTGCTGTTTTCCAGCCAGAAAGGCATCGTAAAGCCCGACCATCGCCTGTACAGGCAGTTCGAATCCCGTTTCGGATTAAAATCGGAAGAATGTCTGTTCATTGACGACAGAGACGATAACGTACAAGCCGCCATCGACTGCGGTTGGCAGGCTTACCGATTTCAGGGGAATGTACAAGCGCTTCAACGCCATCTTGAAGCACTGTAGGTCAGTCTTTTCTGATTCAATACAACTCCACATTTACATCAATTTCAAAAAACGAAGAAATAACGAGAAATTTGGAGATATAACGAGATATCGACGCATTAGTCGCCGATATTTCTTTCTTTTTGACCAAATTTGACTATTGTCGGATTCTACTTGGTTTGACTTTATCTGACCTTCGTACTATACTATATCTGTGCTCAGGGGAAACACCCCTTTCACCATATAAGATTTTTAGATTATGCGGCAAAGGCCGCGCACAAGGAGGTCACTTTCATGTATACCATCGTTCCGTTCCGCCATCGCTTAAGCCGCGAGCTGCCCTCGCCGTTCCTGGCAGACCGTTTCTTCCGTTCGTTCTTCGATATGAACGACATGGTCGGCACTGCGGGATTCCGTGTGGATGTACGCGAGGATGACAATGCTTACACTTTGGAAGCGGAGCTGCCCGGCGTACCCAAGGATAAGATCGAACTTGCTGTTGACGAGGGCGTTCTCACCATCCACGCCGATCTCAACGAGGAAAAGAAGGAAGAAGGCAAGGGCTATGTCTACTCCGAGCGCCGCTCGGGCCATGTAGAACGCTCCTTCAATCTCGAAGGCATCAACGCCGACGGCATCTCCGCCGACTATAAAAACGGCGTACTCCTGGTCACCCTGCCCAAGATCCAACCCGAGCCCAAGCCCGAACCCAAGAAAATCGCCATCACCGGCGAGGAATAAGGCAGAAGCCGAGGATAAGCCCAAAGTGGTAATACAAGGCCGCACCGAAGGGTGCGGCCTTTGTTGATTAAACAAATCATATTGTCAACATCTATCAAAAATTACTACTCCAAGTATAACACAAGCTAATTATAAACTTTACAATCTTGTTGATTAACATTATTATCTATACATACGAATATTCATACAATTGAAAGGAGTTATCAGTTATGGCCTATCGAGATCCAAGAACAGTTGTCTCTCCCCGAAATTTAGTCAGCGAGTTAAATGTAATTTTTGATGGCGGCGCAAAAAGCTATTCGGTTGCACTTATGAAATGGGAAAACCGTGATGCAGTTGGTGTTCGTTGGAATGGCGAGGATAATTCGGTCGGAAATCCTCAATCACGATCCGTCCCAACATGGTTTATATTACCCTATGAAGTTGCTATTCCTTACTTAAAAATTAAACTGAATGATAAAAAGATATCAACATTAGTCGAAAGTGCAATCCAGAAATACTTAAACAGCAACAATTACGCGGCATTGTCATAATTGTGGACATAACCTTACCTATGATATTCTCATAAAGCAACAAGAAAAAAGTTTATAATTGAACCAGTTAACTGCACCATCTGCAGAGTGAAGCTGCGGTCGGGCTTGACGATGATTTTCGCGTCGTCCGGGGTCAGCTGATCAGTGCCAATGTAGGTCAACTAAGCTGTGTCTGGGACAGTGGTTTCGATCATCCTGGGGCGGACACTGGGAATATTAGAATATCAGCTTGGAATTGCATCAGGAACGCGTGCATGCTCGCACCACCGTCGGCCTGTTGGCATGTTCCCTATTTATTGGTTTTTCAAAGAAATGACTTAGATAAACAATAGCATAACTGAAACTGTTGATTGCCTTACCCTCATAAGTTCTCCTCATCCACAATCGCAAGCATAATTACATCATGAAACTCTTTTCCCATTTGATATTTGCGGAGAAGCCCCTCCCTGTTATACCCGTTTTTTTCAAGCACACGGATGGATGCTGTGTTTTCCGGCATGACTGTAGCCTGTATTCTATGTAGTCCTAAGTTCCTTAATCCAAACTCCGTGACTGTTGCAACCGCTTGGGTTGCCAGTCCCCTGCCCCACACCATAGGTGACAGGTAGTATGCGATATCTGCCATTGATTTGCGCACAAACCCACCCAAATCAATGCGTCCCACAACCACGCCATCTGATTTTTGTTCAATACACCAGGTGAGTACTGTTTTGGATTTCAACAGTCTTTTATTCACATTGTTCAACCAGTTTGTAATGTGCGGTTCTCCGCTGAATACAGGCACACCCCCGCCTAAAAAGCGTTGCAGCCGGGAATCGTTTATGATTTTCAAATACACGTCCATATCCTCTCGGGTAAACGCCCGAAGAATTAGCTGCTGCGTTTCCAATCGCGGGATTTCAGCAAAGTATGCGTTGAAATTCATTTATACAAAGCCTCCTATTGGTAAATGTTAGCTAAGCACATGAAACGGTAATCAGTACGCATTTTCAAAGAAGTATACGAAAGCACAGGGTATGGCTGCTCAGCAGGTGACCGATGCCGATGGCAGCGGACGCTTACGTTCATTCTATAAAGAGGTTTTGTTTTCGGTGTATCATTTCGTCGACAGTCGCGATATATACATCGACATTGCCTGCATTGGGCGCACGAACAATGCGTTTGTTTTTGTTTTCAAATACACGTTTGGAAATCGCTCCCGCGCCAATAGCAAGCACGGTGGCCGTTTCTTCCATCATGTCCATATTATAGAGACAGGCTTTGTTTTCCTTTGCATAGCCCACGTTTTGCTGCTGCGCGGCCATGTATTTTTGGCGGTAGAGGTAATAGGGCGACATGCCCATTTGCGTAGCAAAACCTTCGCCGAGGGCAACCATCGCTTCCACGGTTTCGACCGATGGCAGGGGTGTTTTTTCTTTTTGCAGCTGGCCACCGCGTTTGAGCGCCAGAGTATGCACGGTTAGTCCTTCCGGCGAAAGCTCAGCAATGCGCTGCATGGTGCGGTAAAAGTCCAGCTCCGTCTCCCCCGGCAGCCCGGCAATGACATCCATATTAATGTGATCAAACCCATGTTCCCGCGCCATATGGAATGCCTGCTCCACCTGCGCAGCGCTATGGCCGCGCCCGATGGTCTGCAGGGTCGCGTCATTCATGGTTTGTGGGTTGATGCTGATACGGCCCACGCCCACCTGCCGCATAGCCTGCAGCTTAGCCGGGGTGATGGCATCGGGGCGGCCGGCTTCCACCGTAAACTCCACAGGCTTAGGGAATGCTTCTGCCACGCGGTTTAGAAAAAGTGCAAAGGCTTCATCATCCGGTGCAATGGGCGTGCCGCCGCCGATATACAGCGCGCGCAGGCTTGCGTTTTGCTGCGCCATCAGGCATTTGACCGCATCCATTTCCCGGTACAAGGCGTGCAGGTACGGTTCCAGCTTGTTCCCCGTGCCGATGGCCTCGCCCGCAAACGTGCAGTAAGTGCAGCGCGTTGGGCAAAACGGCATGGCGACATAGATGTTGAACTGCGTCTCACCCGCCTGCGGCAGAGCCTGCTGCACCGTCAAAATGCGAGACAGCAGCGCGGTTTTCTCCGGCGTTACATCCATCTCCCGCTGCAAGGCCGCCTCGGCCTGCGTATGAGACAGACCGCACTTAAGATGATCGGCAAAAAGCCGGGTCGGGCGTATGCCTGTAAGTGCGCCCCAGGGCGGCTGTTTGCCGGTCAGCGTTTTACACAGGTCGTACAGTGTCAGCTTGCACAAGCGCTTCACACGTCGCCGGTACAATAGCTTGCTCTCCCCCGCCACCACAGGCGTGCTGCGCTGGGCTTCCTGCCCCGCAAAGATAAAACGGCAGCAAAGGCTGCCGTCCTTCTCGGTTATTTCATGGGTCAGGGGCTGCATATCGTCGGTCGGGGCGGTGGCGGTAAACTGCGCTTTTTCTACATCTTCGGGTGTCTGGGGCGCGGTGGATACCACGGCAAAACCCTCGGTTGCAAAAAAGAGCTTCAGCACATCCCAAAGCTCATTCGCCAGGCGCGGCAGCGGCGTATACAGGCAGATTTTCATAGGACTATCCCGTTACTTTCCCGCGAAGGTGGTCGGTCCGTGCCCCGGATAGGCAATCATCTTGGGGCTAAGGTTAATCAGCTTGCGCAGGCTTTGTTTCAGCTCCGAAAAGTTTCCGTCGCCAAAATCGTAGCGGCCATAACCGCCGTTAAACAGCGTATCGCCGCAAAAAATTCCCTGATCCTCCGGCATGCGGTAGCACACGCCGCCCTTGGAATGTCCCGGCGTATGCAGCACGGTGAACGTGATGCCAGCCAGGGTCAGCACCTGTTCGTCGGTCAGGGTCTGTGGCTTGGTTTTCACGTTTACATGAAACCCGAAGGTCACGCTTTCGTTCATTGTATCATCGGTCAGCTTGGCTACATCCAGCTCGTGTATATACAGGGGGATATCATAGCGGCCGCAGATTTCATCCACGGCGGAAATGTGATCAAAATGCCCGTGGGTAATCAGCACGGCAACCGGGGTCCGTTCCCCGATTGCTTTGAGGATCAGCTCGGCCTGCGAGCCGGGATCGATGATGACAAGCTGTTTGGTTTCGTCGTTTTCCACCAGGTAGCAATTGGTTTTGTAGTCTCCGCCGACCGAAACTGTTTCTACGTTGATTTTCATTGTCTCTCCTGTTAAAAGGTTTTGCGGGAATCCAGCAGGATGGTTACAGGCCCGTCATTGACCAGACTGACGGCCATATCGGCGCGGAACACGCCCGTTTCCACCGGGATTCCGATATCACGCAAGCGATTGGCCGCTTGCGAGTACAGTTGATCGGCCTTGTCCGGTGCTTCCGCCGCGATAAAGCTCGGCCGGCGACCATGGCGCACATCGCCCAGCAGCGTAAACTGGCTGACCAGCAATAGCTGCCCGCCGGTATCCAGCAGGGAGCGATTCATTTTGCCCTGTTCGTCCTCAAACACGCGCAGATTGGCGACCTTATCCACCATGTAGTTCAGGTCCTGTTCGGTATCGCCAGCCTCCACGCCAAGCAAAACCAGATAGCCCTGCCCGATCTCGGAAATAATCTGATCATGCACCGCAACGGATGCTCTGGTCACTCTTTGAACAACTGCACGCATTACGATGACCCCCGGTAGACTTCCACAACATCGGTGCGTCTCCGCAGCGCCTTGATGAGCTTGTTCAGCTCTTCGCGGGTCTTAACCTGCACGACCATGGTGACATTGCTGGTGCGGTGTTTTTTATCGCGCTTGACCGACACGCCGATGATGGGCACACCCAGGTTATTTACGCTCGTGGCCAGGTCGCCCATCAGGGTTACGCTGTCATAGGCGATAATGTTGATGGACGCGTTGAAGTCCGCGGCATCGGTATCCGCCCATTCGACCTCAATCATGCGCTCGGCATCGGACTCGTGGATGTTGGAACAATCCGCTTTGTGCACGGTTACGCCGCGCCCGCGGGTGATAAAGCCGACTATCTCGTCGCCCGGTACGGGGTTGCAGCAGCGCGCAAACCGCACCAGTATGCCGGACTGCCCTTTCACATACACGCCGTGGGAGGGTTTTCCCACATGCTTGTGCAGTTCTTCCTGCGAGACTTCCTTGACCTCTGGCACGTCCTTGGCCTCGGTCTTGCGCAGTTCTTCCATCAGGCGGCTGATGACATAGCTTGCCGCCATGCCGCCGTAGCCGACCGCGCCGTAGATATCGTCCAGCTCTTGGAACGCATAGCGCTTCAGGATGGGATCGTAAAATTCGGGTTTGAGCAGGGTATGAATCTGCACGCTACGGCGCTTGGCCTCATGCTCCAGCATTTCACGGCCGCGCACCATGTTCTCGCCGCGCAGCTCACGCTTGAAGAACTGGCGGATTTTGCTTCTCGCCTGCGGCGTTTTGACAATCTTCAGCCAGTCCATGCTGGGGCCTTTGGAGTTGCCGGATGTGATGATCTCCACGCGGTCGCCGGTTTCCAGCTCCGTATCCAGCGGCACAATGCGGCCATTGACCTTGGCACCTACGCATTGGTTACCCACGCCAGAGTGGATACGGTAAGCAAAGTCAATTGGCGTGGCGCCGCGCTGCATGCTCATAATATCGCCCTTAGGGGTAAAGAGCAGCACCTCGTCGGAGAACAGATCGGTTTTGAGGGAGTCGATAAACTCCTTGGAATCGCGTGTGTCGTTTTGCCAGTCCAAAATCTGGCGCAGCCAGTACAGCTTGTTGTCCAGATCGTCGGCCCTCGCGCCTTCCTTGTAACGCCAGTGGGCCGCAACGCCAAACTCGGCCACGCGGTGCATTTCCCAGGTGCGGATTTGCAGCTCAAAGGGGAACGGCATGGTCCGGCCGCCGATCAGTGTGGTGTGCAGGCTTTGGTACATATTGCCCTTGGGCACGGAAATATAGTCCTTAAATCGGCCGGGAATCTGGTTCCACAGCGTATGTACGATGCCCAGCACCGCGTAGCAGTCCTGCACAGTATCTACCAGCACGCGCACGGCAATCAAATCGTAAATCTGTTCGAAGGTCTTGTTCTGCTCGGTCATTTTACGGTAGATGGAATACAGGTGCTTGGAGCGCCCGTCAATCTCGTAATGGATGTTGTTCTCGTCCAGTTTTTCCGACAAGCTCTGAATGACCAGGCGGATGTTTTCCTCACGCTCAATCCGGCGCAGTCCCACCTTGCGGGCAATGTCCTGATAGGCGGTGGGTTCCATGTATTTGAAAGCCAGGTCTTCCAGCTCCTGCTTAACGGCATTCATGCCCAAGCGGTGTGCCAGCGGGGTGAAAATATCCAGCGTCTCATCGGCGATGGCGCGCTGGCGCTCCGGCGGCTGATGCTTAAGGGTACGCATGTTGTGCAGGCGATCGGCCAGCTTGATAATGACCACGCGGATGTCCTTGGACATGGCGAGAATCATTTTGCGCAGGGATTCGGCCTTTTGTTCCTCGCGGTTGGAAAAGTCCAGCTTATCCAGCTTCGTTACGCCATCAACCAGCACGGCGACCTCGTCGCCGAATTCCTTTTTAATGGTTTCGATATCCACGGTGGAGCAGTCCTCCACCGTATCGTGCAAAAGCCCGGCGGCGATTGTGGGCGGGTCGATCATCAAATCCGTCAGGATGGAGGCGACCGATGCAGGATGCATGAAATACGGTTCGCCACTTTTACGGATTTGGCAACTGTGCGCTTCTTCGGCAAACTCGTACGCTTTTTTAACCAGCAGGTAGCGATCGTCGTTGGGGTTTTGCTTTTGCACGCGGGCAACCATTTTATCCAGCGGCATACATTCGTTAGTGATAAATGTCAGCATCCCTGTCCCTCCTTTCCTTTTGCGATGGTGCGTATGTGCTTAAGCAGCGGGCTTTCGTCCAGCGGTCTCTTGGTTGCGGGAAGCATGGTGTACGAAAACGGCGTAAGTGTCAGGCGGATGAAGTCCAGTTCCGCAAACGCCCAGAGGCCCAGCAGCGTTTGTGCCTGTGTCAGCCCGGCGGCCCGGGCGGCGGCTTCGACGCTTGGAAATGCCGAGCGCATCAACTGTTTATACAGCGTGCGATAGGCATCATCGCCCGCGTCCAGCGCCTGATATGCCCGGCGGAGTGCATCGCTTGTTGCCTGCACAATCAGCTGTGCCGACCCGCAGCGTTCCTTCCACTGGGTGATATCCTGCCCGGAGAGTGCCCCGTCCAGCAGCACGATGTGTTTCCAGTCGGGGGATAGCGGCGCATCGGTGGGGCGCAGCAACAGGGTGTGAAAACAGCGGGGGTCTTCCACCGTGCCTACGGAAACATCTACCCGGTCTTCCAGCGTTTGAAGCAAGGCTGTCGCCGCGTCCTTGGTGTAGGCGACATAGAGCGTTCCCTGGCAGCCGCTGAGCAGCGTATCGTCACCCAAAGGCACGACCTCGCCATCAGCTGCGAATGTTAATTTTTCTGCGTCCGCGCCCGGTTTTCCTGCCTGCGCAAGGAGGCGGTTTACGATTGCGTCCTGATAGGCTTCCTCTGTTTCCGCTTGCAGGGCCTGCTTGACTGCATACCCGGAGGGCCTAAGCGTTGCTACATTGCACTGGGCGGTCACCCGGCCGTTATAATCGTTCCGTTCCAAGGTGTAGGCAACATCCACCTCATCGGGCAGGCTTTTTGCCAAGCTGCCCTGTTGAAACGCGATTCCCGATAGTACCGTTTTATCTTGCCGCAGCCGAAGCTGCAAGTGCGCATCGCCTCTACCGCAGGCGCGTCGGTTGTCTACCCGTGCGCCGCTGGTTAAAAATACCGGCGCGGGATTGCCGATGCCGTAGGGGCGCAGTTCTTCCAGCAGATCAACCAAATCCAGCCCCGCTTCTTCCAGCGCCAGGGGCAGGTCATACGCCTGGGCGGGGATAAAGGCATCCGCATCGGCGGATGCGCTAACTGCTTCTTCCAGCCGTGTTTGAAATGCGCTGTACTTGGCCGCTTCCAGCGTAACCCCGGCGGCCATTTCATGCCCGCCGTATTTAACGAGTACATCGTCGCACTGTTTCAGGCAAGCGGCAAGGTTTACACCCTTTACGCCGCGCAGGCTACCATGGAGCATACCATCCTCCTCGGACAGGGCACACACCGGCACGCAGTAGCGGCGGTTCAGCCGCCCGGCTGTAAGCCCCAGTACCCCTTTATGCCAACCCTCACCGCGCACAAACAACACATGGTTTTGTACAAAGTTGTGGGTTTTCGCTTGCTCGGCTGCCTCGTCCACGGCGGCTGCTTCCAGTTTTTTACGCTGGGTGTTGGACGCATCCAGCGATTTGGCAAGCGTCTGTGCTTCCTGGGGATCGTCCGTTAGCAGCAAGGCTACAGCGGCGTTGGCATCGGCCACGCGCCCGGCGGCGTTGAGCCTTGGGGCCAGTTGATAAGCGACCGCCCCCTCGGCAACAGGGGCTTTTACTCCAGCGATTTCGCACAATGCTTTAAGGCCGAGCCGAGTTTCGATCAACGGAAGCCCCAGCGATACAATGACGCGGTTTTCACCCGTCAGCGACACAATATCGGCAATGGTTGCAACGGCGGCCAGCGGCAAAAGGGTATTTTGCATCGCTTCATCTGCGGCGTGCAGCGCGGTCGCAAGCTTATACGCCACCCCTGCGCCGCACAGATACGGAAACGGATAGCCGTCCAGCAGGGGGTTGATCACCGCATCGGCCGGGCAAGGTGTCAGCGGTAGCTGGTGGTGATCGGTCACGATCACCTGCATACCCAGTGACTGCGCCAGTGCGACCTCGGTCGCGTTACTGATGCCCAAATCCACCGTGACCAAAAGTTGATAGTTTTTCGCCAATTCTTCGACAGCGGCGGCGTTCAAACCGTACCCATCGTCCCGCAGGGGGAGGTAGGCATCGGCCCGCAAACCATAGGCCCGCAGGGCCTCGGTGAGCAATGCGGCAGCGCAAACGCCGTCGGTATCGTAATCGCCATAAACGACCACACGCAAATTCGCCTGTTTTGCATCGTTCAATAGCTCAACAGCCTTGTGCATACCCGACAGCAAGTACGGGTCGTGCAGCTGCGATGTATCCGGATGTAAAAAGCGCTCAGCTTCTTCTGCCGTTTCCATTCCGCGCGAAAATAAAAGCGCGGCCTTTACACCCGTAAACGGACGTAGTTTTTCCTTTTGCGCCTGCGCAAATACACGGTCGGAACGGGGGACAAAACGGAGCATGGCGTATTCCTTTCGATAAGCAAACCCCGACGACCGGGCGGTCGTCGGGGTGTTAGCGTCCAGCCAGTGCAGACTCCCTGAGCAGGCACGGGGGTCATCCCGCTAATCAGGGCGTATGGACAGACTGATTATTTGGTCATTTCAGCGATCTCGGCTGCGAGATCGTTCTGCCGCTTCTCCAGACCTTCGCCGCGTTCGAAACGCTCGAAACGGACGGGAGCAATTTTCGCGTCGATGGCTTTTTCAACCTCGGCGGTGTAATCACTCACGGACTGGTCAGGGTTCTTGACAAAGGCCTGCTGGGTAAGGCAAACATCTTTGTAGTACTTGGCAATACGGCCTTCCACCATACGGTCGACAATCTTCTCGGGCTTGCCTTCGTTCAAGGCCTGCTCGCGGAGGATTTTCTTTTCCTTGTCAAGGGTTTCGGTGGGGACCTGCGAAGTCAGCACACATTCCGGTTTGGCAGCTGCAATCTGCAATGCCAGGTCGTGATAATAGGCTTTGAAAGCATCGGCATCGAAGGAAGCGGGGTTGTCGTTATTGACTTCCACCAGCACGCCGATTTTGCCACCCATGTGGATGTAGGTTTCCACGACGCCGGCTTCCGCCTGATAGCGGGCAAAGCGACGAACGGAAATCTTCTCGCCGATGGCGACAGTCGCATCGGACACCAAATCGGTGATGGTTTTGGATGCATCATCCACAAACTGCTGGGACATCAGCGCGTCCACGTCCGCAGGAGCGGCCTGGGCGATGTGCTTGGCAATTTTTTGGGTGAAATCGATAAATTTATCGGTTTTGGCAACAAAGTCGGTTTCGCAGTTGACTTCCACGATGACGCCGGTTTTGTGGTCGTCGGTTACGTATCCGGCTACCATACCTTCAGCGGCAATACGGCTGGCCTTTTTGGCTGCAGCAGCAAGACCCTTCTCACGAAGATACTCGACTGCCTTTTCTACATCGCCTTCGGTTTCGATCAGCGCCTTTTTGCAGTCCATCATGCCGGCCTGCGTGATGTCGCGAAGTTCTTTAACAAGTTGAGCTGTAATATTTGCCATGCGCGTTACTCTCTCCTTACTCAGCGGTTTTTTCGGTGGCTGTTTCGGTTTCTTTGGCAGGGGCTTCCGCCTTCACGGCTTCAGGCGCGGGAGCGGCCTGGGCTGCGGGGGCAGCTTCCGCTGCGGGAACAGGCTTGGCCGCGGGAACGGGCTTGGCTGCACGGGGGGCAGCGGGCCGGGGCGGGGCGGGCCTGCCATAACGGGGGGCGGGTTCTGCCGGAGCAGCGGTATCATCGGCATCCATCTGCTGACCCTGCTTGCCTTCCAGCACAGCGTCGGACATTTTACCGGCAATCAATTTCACGGCGCGGATCGCGTCGTCGTTGCCGGGGATCACGTAATCGATCTCATCGGGATCGCAGTTGGTATCGACAATAGCTACAATCGGGATGCCCAGGGTACGCGCTTCGTGCACAGCAATGTGCTCTTTACGCGGGTCTACGATGAACAGCGCGCCGGGAAGTTTTCTCATTTCACGGATGCCGCCGAGGTTGGATTCGAGCTTTTCACGCTCGTGCATCAGCTTGATGACTTCTTTTTTAGGAAGCACGTCAAATTGACCAGCCTGCTCCATCTTATCGATCTGGTTGAGGCGGTCAACGCGGGTGCGAATGGTACGGAAGTTGGTGAGCATGCCGCCCAGCCAACGATGGTTCACATAATACATGTTGCAGCGCTGGGCTTCCTGCGAGATGGATTCCTGCGCTTGCTTTTTGGTGCCAACAAACAGTACACTCTTGCCCTGCATGGCGATATCGCGGATAAAGGCGTAGGCTTCATCGGCCTTGCGAACGGTTTTCTGAAGGTCAACGATGTAAATACCGTTGCGCTCGGTGAAAATGTACTGCGCCATTTTGGGGTTCCAGCGACGGGTTTGGTGACCGAAGTGTACGCCTGCTTCGAGCAACTGTTTCATAGAAATAACTGCCATGGTAAAAATACCTCCCTGTTTTTTAACCTCCCCCGGCCCGCTTGCGCGATGCTTCGGAGGGGTATCCACCCCTTGCGTCTACCCGGACGAACACCGCTATATGCGGCACAATCGACCGGTCGGCAAAGGTGCGTAGTGCGAATCATTATAGCATAGGGAATGCAGGTGTGCAAGGGGGTACTCCGTTTCGTTTCATCTATTATCATCAGGATTCGCTACAGTTAAACAGTGCGGCAATCACATCTCACAGTCCATCCGAAATCATGTATAATAAAACTTATGAAAAATGTCTATGTAACAAGAATTTCTATTGCTGCACCACGATAATTATATGTAAGGATGGACACTATGCGTAAAAGATTGTTTGAAATCATCGAAGTAGCGAAAGACTCTGACTTAGCCAGCAGTATATATGATGCGATTATGATGGTCGTAATCGTCGCTAGTCTTCTCCCCCTGGCATTCAAGCAGGAGTATCTCGCGTTTATCATTATTGATAGAATTGCTGTATGCATTTTCATCCTTGATTATATCCTGCGGCTTTTGACCGCTGATTTCAAATACGGCAGGAAGACCCTGTCCTCGTTTTTGCGCTATCCGTTTTCTTGGATGGCGATTATTGATTTGTTATCCATATTGCCTTCGATTGCCTTGCTGAACAACAGCTTTAGGCTGCTAAGAATTATCCGTCTGGTTCGAGCATTCCGGGTTTTTCGTGTGTTTAAGGTGCTGCGCTATTCCAAAAGCTTTACGATTATCGTCTCCGTATTCAAGAAACAAAAAGCAGCACTGCTTGCGGTGATCGTGCTGGCTGTTGCGTATATCATTATCTCCGCTTTGATTATCTATAACGTCGAACCGGATTCATTCGATACATTCTTCTCCGCCGTATACTGGGCCACTGTATCCTTAACAACTGTTGGGTATGGCGACATTTACCCCATCACAATGGTCGGCCGCATTGTAACGATGATTTCCTCTATATTCGGCATCGCCATCATTGCATTGCCGTCCGGTATTATTACCGCTGGATACCTAAAAGAAGTCAGTAAAAGCAAAGATACCGCGCAAGAGCAAGAAGCGTAAATTTGCATCTGTTTATTGGCCTTAAATATTGATAAAATACACTCCAACAATATTATGAACCAGCCCAAAACCAAGCAAGGCGTACTCCACCCATGGTATGCGGGTGAGGGTGAAGTGCGCGGGAGTGGCTGTGTCCTGCTTGCGGAAGATGATGTAGCAAAGCACATAGGGAATGCAGTCCACAAAGTAGCGTGCGCCGTACTGGAAGCCGCCGCCTGTGCGGTGGGACAATAGCAGCAGCGCATGCAGTGTAAACATGACAAAGTTCAAAGTGACCAGCCAGTTTAAGCGCCATCTAATAAGATCGCGCCCAATCCACAGCAGATAACAGATGAAAACGGGACTGGCAAGCAGGAACGAGAACCCGAATTTCGTGAATGGCAGGCCGCCTTCCCCCGTTGCAAACGGAGAGCCGAATACAAAAATCGGAATATGATCGACAATGTGCCAGAGGGCAAACTGCGTTTGTCCATCCCGGGTGAACTCCGGCAGGTAATTGTGCCCGAATTCCAGCATATTGCCAAATCGGATGTCGTTGTACCACATATAGACCAGCGCAATGATTAGCCCAAGCAGCACGCCGGGCAGCATGCGCAGAATCACCGTTTTGCGGTTCAGGCCGCGCCCGTGCTCCCTGAACCCGTACAGCAGCAGCAACGGGCCAAACAGCAGATTAAACGGCCGGCAACCTACGCTAAGGGCGATCAATGCAAAGGATGCCGTAAACGCACCCTTTTGCATCCGCTCAATCGCCCAAACCGTGAGCAGGAATGCCAGCATCTGCGCCTGATACCACACCGCGCCATCGGTCAAAATCGGAAGCATGGACGACGCAAAGCACAATAAAAACGCCCAGACGGCAGCTTGTACCGGGGCGCGGGTTTTTCGTTTCAAAACAATATACATAAGCAAGCAGGATACCGTGCCGTAGACGATCACCAGCAGGGCATCGGGCACGTTCTTACCAAACAAAAACGTGAGAAAGAACACAGGCACAGTCGGTACCGGCGGAAAGCTGACATAATACTTGCCGTTGTACACCGCCAGTTCCAGATGAATGACATTGTCCTCCAGCGCAATCTCGCCCTTGCGCCACTGCATGGCCTGCAAGGTGTAGGAGTTGTAGGTGGAGGGCTTAAGCATATCTTTCCCCAGCAGTAACTGCATGGATAAAAGCAAAATCAAACTGGCTAAAACCAGTAGCACCGGAATCCGTTTGCGGATCCACGCACTGTCCCCGGAGTCTATCGTCCGTTGTTTGTTATGTTCACTCATGGCCAATACTATTCTGTTTATCTTGTGCGATTTCCTTCTACTGAGGACTGACTTTACTGTAAAACCCGCCAGCGGTTTACTCTTGTTTTAACTGAAATAGGTACAGCGGCGCGGTTTTTACATAGGCAATGCCTTTGCCAAGCGACAGGATGGTTTCCTTCGTGTTTTGCTCCGGCTTTTTGGGAATGAAGTATGCGTCCGGCGGGGTTTTGGCAATCGTGTAGTTGCCGTCCCGATGGTTTATGGCAAACAGCAGGGTATAATCCGCGTCCAGCGCGGCAACACCTGCGTCCCCATGGCTGTTGTTGACCAGCAGATACTTCCCCGGCTTCAGGAAGCGCTTACAGGGCTGGGAGATGATATCCGCATACTGCGAAATCAGCAGATCAAAGCTGTGCTCCGCCTCCGGCAGCGGCCCTGCATAATCCAGTCCGTGGAAACGAATCACCGTAGGCTCCGTATAGTTTGCCTTTGCCTGAATGGCAGCCTCTAGCGCAGGAACATCGCTATAAAATCGCTTGGCCTTGCGGTCGGTATCCACATAGCATACCGTGGGTATGAAGTACGAAGGCGATACTTGCACATAGCTGCCAGGATACAGCGCTGATGTGATGCCAAGCTCGGCCCGCAGCAGATGAAACAAGTCAAACTGCGCATACTCCCTGTCAACATAATAGCTTTGAAACAAATCCTGCATGGGTCACTTCCTATTGGGTGGGGCCACGAAACGAGAATGCTTCATAGCCCCTTACCCCGACATTGGCTTTGAATACGCCACCGGCCAGCGGTTCAGCTTCGATATCTACATCCCGGCGCGCGGTAGTGATATAGAGTGTGTCCAGATTCTCCCCACCAAAACAGCAACAGGTGACCTTGGATGCCGGTACCGGCAGCACGCCGATGCATGCGCCGGTGGCCGGGTCGTAGCGGCGCACCGCATTCCCCTGCCAGTGCGCGACCCAAAGCATGCCTTCGCGGTCAATGGTCATCCCATCCGGATAGCCGTAGGCTTCCGGCACAGTCACACAAACCTTGCCTTCGCTCAGCGTGCCCTGTTCCAGATCAAAGGGAATCGCCTGCACGGTGCGGGTCATGGTGTCGATATAATATAAAATCGTATCATCCTCGTTCCAGGCCAGCCCGTTGGAGGTCGTAACATTCGTCAGCACCGTACGCACACTACCATCCACATCCAGGCAGCCGAAAAAGCCCTTGCCGGACATCGACTGCCGCATAATCTGCGTACCGGCCCAGAACCGACCTTTGCGGTCACACTTGCCATCGTTAAAGCGTAGCGTGGGTACAAGTTCCTGCGGCATAGCCAGCTGCCGCAGCGCACCCTGATCGTCCAGCAGATAATAGCCCGTTGCCATGGCCGCTACCAGACCGCCGCCCGGCACCGGCACAATAGCGCCTACCGCCTGCGCCGTATCAATCGCGCTGTGCTCGCCGGTATCCAGTTGCAGGCTGTGCACCAGGCAGCTGTGAATGTCCACCCATTGCAGCATGCGGCTTTCAGCGCGCCAGAGTATGCCTTCGCCAAGCTCGGCCCGTGCATCCAGTACCAGTTCCGCTTGCGGATATAGTTTCATCGTCATGCCTCCGTACATTTATAATTGGCCGTGCTATGCACGGCCAATGGATGTTCATTCGTTTGCGATGATTTAATAATTTAAGTATTCAATCTCCAGCTCAGGGCTGCAGCCTTCAAAGGCTTGCGGCGCAATCTCCTTTTTCCTGCGAATGCGGATGGTGCGCAGGCTTTCGTTGCCGTAGAAGGCATAATCTTCAATGGTATCCACGCCCTTGGCTACGACTTTGCGAAGCGCCGAGCAACCGTAGAACATGCTGGTGGAAATAGTGTCGATGGCATCGGGCAGGCGTAGTTTTTCCAGCGCCGTGCAGTTTTGCAGCAAATGGCTGCCGATGGACCGCAGGCTGCCGTCCTTAACAAAGCGCAGCTTTTGCAATGCCGAACAGAAGCGGAACACGCTGGTGCCCAGCACCTCCACCTTCTGGGGAACATCAAAGCTTTGCAGGGCCGCGCACATAGCAAAGGCATACTCGCCAATCTCCCGCAGCGCAGCGGACTCGCTTATGTGCACTGTGTGCAGGGATTCGCAGCCATAAAACGCGTATGCGCCGATCTCCGTGATGGAGTCCGGCAGCCAAACCTCCTGCAGGTTGCGGCAGCCGTAGAAAAAGCTGCCGGGCAGTTGTTCCACGCCATCGGGGAGTTCCACGCGGACGATAGATTCATCGTTACGGTAGCCGTACTCACCCAGCTGATAAAACTCTGTCAGGCTGCCAATGCGTATCATGCCCTCTTCTTTTTGCAGGATGGACTGAATCACGCTTTCGGCAGGGGCCGGTTCGTCCGCTTCGTCTTCTTCGGGCGGGGCGGGTTCCTCCTGCGGCGGGGCGGGCTTTTCAGGTTCGGGGCGGGGCGCGGTAGACGGCATAGTACAGGACACGCCAAGTGCGCCGCCATTGAGCACTTTTTCCATCTCCTGCATAAACGCTTCTTTGGCATCAAACCCGTGGTTTTCAAGCACACAGGTGACAGCCGCACACATCATGGCCGCCGTTACGGTGGACAGCTGTGAGGAAATGGTATGAATGCTATTGGAATAATCCAAGAAGATGGATTGCAGAATTTCGTTAATCTCTTCCACCGT
Organism: Candidatus Limiplasma sp.; assembly: GCA_963678055.1. GTDB lineage: Bacteria > Bacillota > Clostridia > Christensenellales > Aristaeellaceae > CAXXOK01. The sequence goes on along the minus strand of OY782679.1, from coordinate 466,273 downwards.
CTTGGCAGACGGCAGTGTTTTGCCGGGCGCAGCTTCCGCAGGTTCCTCGGAAGGGGCCGCTTGCGGCTGCGGGGCGGGGCCAGGGGTTGTCTCGGCGGTTTCCTCTTTGGCCGCGCGGTTTTTGGCAAGGGCCAGCTTGCGCTCACGCTCATCAAGCTCCTGGCGTTGCTGTTCCAGCTGTCTGGATTCCAGCGTAAGCGCCTGCTCGCGCTGTTCCAGCGCGTCGGCCAGCTCCATCAGCTTTTCAATTCGTTCCTGGGTATTGTTGTTATCACCCATGGTTCGATTGCTCCTTTTCGCGGTCTGTGCATGCAAGCAGTTATGGGGATTGACGCTTACAAAAAAGCGGCCAACCGTGCAACCGCCGCCGGAGCCGGAGCCAACAATCGTATTATCATTCGTTTGTTCCTCCGGTTATACGACGGGTATCATTGTATGCGAACTACCTACCATATTATAGCGTCTGCACTTGCGGCAAGTCAAGCAAAACAGCCGCGCGAACTGCGTGGCTGTTTTACTGTATCGTGTGCCTGAAGATGCGGATTGCCCCCTACTGATAGGGTTTGGCATACAGCTCAACCTTTTCCAGCCCGCGCTTTTTCGCCTGCAGCTTCCAGCTGGCATTGCCCATGGTGTAATACAGCCGTCTGCCTATAGGCGCAGGAATAAGGATATTGGCTGGCGGTATTACACGGGGGTTTGCCATATCCTCACGAATGCGGCGTACAGCCTGTTGATACGTCTGCATCTTTTTATGCACGGGCGGCACGGCAGCCTCGTACATGCCGCCTCCGCCGATCAGCACCCCAAAGCGAAACCGCATCGACACGGCATCGGCAAAGCATCCGATGACGCATACCGCCTCCTGATTGATGTACGGCTCAGGAAACCCGGCGTTGACCACGGCATAGACCAGCGCGTTCTTCCCGGTCGCCGGATGGGTGTCTGCATAGGCCTTGTATTGCTGCAAAAAGCGCATCAATATGCCCGGCAGGCAGAAGATGTACAAGGGAAAGACCAGCACCAGCGCATCGGCATCGGCCATCTCGGCAAAGGCCTGCTGCGTTTGGTTTTTGGTAAAGAGGAAGCGTACATTCATTTCGCGCAGTTCTACGTCCTCTTGCGCAAAGATCTCGGCAGCCTTTTCGCTCAGCAAATCCGAAGTCGCCTTCCCCGGCGCTTTGGGGCTGCCGCTGATGATAACTATTTTTCGTCCACTCATATCTCTGCCCCCGCTTTCGTAAGGTGTAATCCGTGTAAAACTTTCTCAGTCGCCGCATCATCGCCCTCATAAAAGACCACAATGCCGTTTTCGCGGTGCGCTATGGTGATTTTGGCAAATAAATCCTTATCATCGGCCGTCAATCCTTCTCCGTAGCCGATCATGATAAACTGCGGATTGCGTTCATAGCGCGCGGGATGAATGGTATCGCCGTTCTTTCGCACTTTGAAAAACGGCAGGATGTTAGGAATCCAGCGGTCCAGTGCGTTTTTCATGTTGGCGGAGTACTGGCCGAACACGACCGGCACCAGGTAAATGGCCACGTCGCTTTGCATCATACCGCGGTTGATATCGGCCATCGAATCCTTGATGACGCATTCGCCCGGAGTTTGAATCCAGCAGCCAAAGCAGCCCCTGCAGTAGTCAAGCTCCATAGGCAAAAGCTGTTTTTCGGTCACAGTAAAGCCGCGCGGCTCCAGCACACGCTTCACCAGCGCGGATAAGCGTTCCAGCTGCGGGGTTGCATATTCGCCGTCTGACAGGATATACGCGTTCATACAGTTCCTCCTATATGTTTACATTGTAAACATAGTGTAATCCCTAATGTTTGCGTTGTCAACATAAGTACGGTATACTGAATGAAATTCTACTACTGCATATCGGAGATGAGAGCGTGCCTGCGCAACCCTATCACCACGGCGATCTGAAAGCCCAGCTGATTCGCGAGGGGCTGAAACTGCTGAATGCGGAAGGCCATCAGGGCTTCTCGCTGCGCAAAGTTGCGCAGGCGTGCGGTGTCAGCCAGACGGCACCATACCGCCACTTTAAAAATAAGGATGATCTGATTGCCGCCATCACCCAGCAAGCGCTGGTCGCATTTCGCGATCAACTGGCCGGGGCCATACAGCAGCACCCCGGCGACCCCGGCGCACAGCTGAAAGCCATGGGGGCTGCCTATGTGCGTTTTTTTGCGGCAAATCCCGAATATCTACGGTTATTGTTTCTAAGCGACAACACCCTGAACATGCAGTTTATCAACGAAGAAGCCAAGAAGCAGCAGGTCGATAACTTTCAGTTTCTGGAAACCGTAACCACCGCGTACACCAACGCCCACCCGGAGTCTTCCTTGAGCCAAAATGAACTGCTAATCTACAGCTGGGGGCTGGTACACGGTATCGCCACGCTGATCGTAACCGGAGAGATGCCCGCCGGCGACGATATGATGCAAACCGTGGACAAAATCCTGAGCCTCCTCTTCTAGCTGGGGAGGCTGGCAATGCCTTTGTTTATTAGTCCACTTGAAACCATTGATAGATTTCTTTAAGAAATTCAAATTCATCTTGGGTTACACTATATTGACTTTCTTTTTTCTTATTTAGAGAGTTTAGTTTTTCAAGCCATTCGGTTTTAGTTTCTTTTGATCCCTTTGAGTTTGGACGCGTTAATTCTTTTTCAAATAACTCGGACCAATTATTAGAATATATAGCTATTTCACGGCAATTACCGAGAGTTAAAAAGTCGAATGCTTTTTCCGTTGAATAATCATGATCAACCGCATCACTATACAGTCGCTTTATGATATCTTTTGGTATACCTTGCTGAATTTTACTATACTTCTCTGATTCCTCAAGTTTTCGAATGACTAATCTTCTTACTGCGGTTTCTATATCATGTAGCATTTTAAACGATTCCTCATTAAACGTTTTTGCTTTATCAAGTATGTATTTATCCAACCCCTCTGGATCGAACTCACTATGCGTACTATGAATTACATTTTGGAAAAATCTCCAATACTTAACATCTGCTCCACCGCCGTAAATTCCCGATAGTTCTAGCCGGTCTTCGTCAGGAATATCATTCAGCCACGTAATCAGCGGCTCAAGATAATATTCAACTTCAGCCTGTATTTTTTCAAAGTTATCTGAAATGATATTAACTTTATTCTCTTCTACCAACAGGCTAATGATATCATCAAAAACTCTTATAAGTGCATATATCCCTCTGTTCGTTGTAAGAATGCCAGCTTTCCCTTTCTCCCACTCTAACTGTGCCCTTGTCTTTATCTTGTGAAAGCAAGCTTCGAGAAAGGGATAGAACACCTTACATGTCTCATCATTATTTTCAAAATCAAAGGATCCTTTTTTCTTTAAACCCGTATTATTCGAATATTCCGAGAAAAATCGACATCTACCTAATGCCATTTGAATTTGAGTAATGGTAATACACCTAATAGGAGATGAACTGTTTTCTCCAATAATAATTCTACCATATAAGGGAGATGAGCTTTCTTCGCCCAGTGTTTGAGCTATTCTGGATCTTAATGCTTGTCTCTGTTTATTTTTATCTTTTGATACCCATAATACATCTGCATCAAGGGTGGCTCGCAAAACCTTCGGCACCGCTTTTTGCTTCTCGTTTATATCCATAAACATTCTAACTTGTTCATCCTGATCCATATCTACAAAAGCAATAACTGGAACAATATCATGGTCTTTATATTTTGAATTTGCATAACCATATAATCTATGTTGGCCATCAATAATATATGCTGAACGGTATTTCTTAGGTAAATACAAGGTTCCTATCTTCGACTGTGTTGGAAAGTTTTTTGCTGCAGCTTGCTCAAACTTAAGATCCCTTCCTCTATTATCAATACTAATAATCAAGGAGTTGGGAAAATAACCACCTTGATCAATGAAATTTTGTATCTCTCTTAGTCGGTTTTTCTTGATTAATCGTTGATATGTTGGCATCATACTACTATTTGCTTCGTTACGATGAAGAACATATCCTATCTTAAGTAGTTTTGCTGGTTCAATCGAGAAGGAAAAGTAAACATTATTTCCCATCTTTCCTCTAATGGCAAACACTCGATTATCCATGTTCCTAATGTCAGTATTTGAAAATAGATGTCCAAGGAATTGATAACGCGCACTATTCCCCAAATGCTTTACTAGTTCATAATAGTATCCAATAGTATTATCAGTGAAACTAATCACATCGTTATTTTCCAATGTCTTTGAATCTGCCTTTGTCAAATTAATATTCTGCGTGGCCCAAATAAATTTCACTTTACATCCGGGAAATCTCTTTTGTGCTTCCACCCTAAGACATGGCATTTGCCCTGTAAACGCTTCAATCTCTTTCTTAAAGCTTATCGTTCTAAGCGATTCTGCCGCCTTACATTCAATGATTACAACCGTTTCCTCATCCGCTGCAAAAACATCAATCTGTTGTGTGTGCTCACAATTTTTAAAATCACATTTCATTTTGAAATTGCGACCTCGATTCATATTAGTGAACCCAAGCTTGAGCATGAGCATCCAGACTTGATCTTCAAACAGTTGATCAAACGGTTTCTTCTTCTGAACCGAAATAAACCTCGAATCGCTATAAGTTCTTCGATGTTCCCAACCTTCATCTATTAACTCTTCAAGCGCTACAGCTCGTTCTTTTTTCTGTATTGTAGCCATTATTCGAAGATTACGTTCTTTAACTAGTTGATCACCATTTATTATTAAGTTCCAACTCGTCATAACCTATGCTCCTTTAATGTTCGTAAATACGTATTCTTCTACATGGCCTCTTTTCGCTTGCTTTCCACCAATCGTGTTGTGACGTTTAAGTGTTAGGATAGTATCTTCTTCTCTGAAGAAGATCTCTTTGATTCTACTGTGTGCAGCGTTAGTCAATATGTAGTATGCATCTTTAGATTTAATATGATCCATGAATTTACTTAATCGATATTGATCCTCAAGCGAAAAAAGCTCTTGGTTATATTTTATAAATCCATTTTGATTATGTGATACTGTATAGGGAGGATCTAGAAAAACGAGATCCTTCTCTTCTATGTTATCTTTATGAATCTCAAAATCGCCATATGTAATTTCAGCACTTTGAAGTATATGACTTATCTTTCTCAAACGTTCCTCACGAATAAAGTCGATTTCCCTTTTCCCGTAAGGCACATTATATTTTCCCTTTGAATTGACACGGTATAAACCATTAAATGAGGTTTGGTTCAAGTAAAGAAACCTAGCACACATAAAAATAGCATCATTGCTTATTGTTTCGCGAATCTTGTAATAGTTTTTACTATCATTCCTAAAAGTTTTAAGCAATAATATAACCTCTTCTGGATTGTCACGTAGAACAGTATAGCTATTAATGAGTTGAGCGTTTTTATCTGATAGATTTGCCTTTTGAGGACAAAGCGCAAAAAATGTTGCTCCACCACCGAGAAATGGCTCGAAATACTTATTATAACCCAACTCATCCGTAATGGTTCGTATGAAATTGGTCAACCAATGTTTACCCCCAGCCCATCTTAAAAAAGGTCTCAGTACTTCATTGTTACAAGCCATATTAAATCTCCAAATAATACTTATAGATTACTTTCTATGTATGTTCTGATACTTCCTGCAAATCAAATTCAAAGATCCACAGCAAATATGGTAATATAATAACTATCTTAAATAGAGGATTTAAACATGCATTACACTGACTATAAAACGGTTCTTCTGTCCAACAACACCATGAACCTGTACCGGGGCTGCACACACGGCTGCATTTACTGCGACAGCCGCAGTGTGTGCTATCAGATTAACCATCCGTTTGAAGATATCGAGGTCAAGCGCAACGCTGACCGCATATTGGACAACCAGCTGCGCCGTCGCCGGAAAAAATCGATGATTCACACTGGCAGCATGTGCGACCCATACATCCCTCTGGAAACAGAATTACAGCTCACGCGGCGAGCGCTGGAGGTCATCGCACGCCACGGCTTCGGGCTGACGATACTAACCAAGTCCGACCGCATTTTGCGGGATATGGACCTGCTGGAAACAATCCACCGCAGACAAAAGTGCGTGGTGCAAGTCACCCTGACCACCGCTGACGAAGCACTGTGCAACATTTTGGAACCCAACGTATCCGGCACCGCCGCCCGGGTCGAGGTGCTCAAGGAATGCCAGCGCCGCGGTATTCCGACCGTTGTCTGGCTGTCCCCCATTCTGCCGTTTATCAATGATACCGAGGATAACCTTCGGAGCTTGCTGGATAGCTGCGTTGCCGCAGGCGTGCAAGGCATAGTGAACTTCGGCTTCGGCGTTACGCTGCGCGAGGGCGACCGCGAGTACTTTTTTCAGCAGCTGGACACACACTTTCCCGGTATGAAGCAGCGCTATATTGATGCTTTCGGCCTGCGCTACGAGTGCCAAAGTCCCAACAACGAAAGTCTAATACCCATCTACAACGAAATTTGTCAGAAAAACGGCATCCTCTCCGAGCCCAATGCCGTGTTCCGCTATCTGCATGCGCTGCCGGACGGGCCGCCACAGCTGTCGATGTTTGATATATTAGGCGAATAGTGAATCATTACCCCCTCATGCAAAACCCCGTGCTCAACAGCACGGGGTTTATCTGACAGTGTAGTTGGATGGCCGGTTCAGAAGGTGTGAAATGCCAACACCGCAGATCACGCCGTATGGGCCGGCTGCAAGGCTAGCCTTATTTCGTTTTGACCGGCAGCCATATCCCCCAGCGCTTATCCTCCCAGTCCATCTCTTCGCAGGGGTAAACCTCAATGTTCATGGCGCTGGCGGGCTCATACTGGGTACTGGTGGGCAGCCACTGGGTGTATATTTTGTGGTTTAACTCCTGGATATCCTTACCCTCCGTGCCCTCGGTGTGGAACAGCGCCCATGTGTGGGCAGGAATGCTGCGCTTGACCATGCCCTCGGGCACAACCATATCGGGGTCGCAGAAGTTGCCGATCAGGTAGGGGAAGTCGGTCTGACTGTCGTCCTCCAGGCATACGCCCAGCAGCGGGCTGACCTTTTTCAACCAGCCATTTTTAAAGAACTCATCCCAAAACGCCGGAATCTCCTGTTTCGCGGTTTCCATGGTGAAACGGCGTTCAAACCCATATACAGTCATGGGGCCTTTTGTTTCAATCTGATAATCCATTGTGGTTCCTCCTTGTAGTGTGACCGTGATTTGCAGAGGGGCCAGGAACAGCAGCTTGGCATCCACACGCCGCGCTGCCGATGGTGGTATACCATGGAAGCGGGTGAATGCCTTCTGGAAGCTTTCCGGGGTTTCGTAGCCGTACTTCAGGGCAACGTCGATCACCTTCACGCCCTGGGCGCGCAGCTCTTGCCCGGCCTGGGACATACGCCGGCCACGAATGTACTCCGACAGCGACATCTCCGTCAGCCCGGAAAAGATGCGCTGCAGGTAAAACGGCGAATACGCAGCATACTGCGCCGCGCGCTCCACCGATAGCTCCGCATCCGTCAGGTGCTCTTCGACATACCCAAGCAGCCGCTTCATCCCTTCAATCCAGTCCATACTGTAGCCCTCTCTTTTGTTGAAAACTCATGACCAGCTCACCTTCACACTTACGGCGGCACGGCACGCCATCTTCGGTTTTATCAGCCCTCGATGTAGCGCTGCTACGACTTCGGCCTTCTGCAACCGAACCTGCCGCACCCTTCCACCGCCCTCGCGAATCTGACCGTTCATCGTTTCCAACGGTATAAACTTATCACAGGGCATAGGCAAAAACCTGTGAACCCGTGCGCTGATTTGTCCGGTTTATTAGATATGATACTAGATACCATAAACCATTCGGATACCCTTCTTTTTCATCTATTTCATTTTTCCACACCGAGCCATTTTCTTAACATTACATATCTATATTTTGATAAACATGATAATTGAACATGTTTTAGATACTCCTATTACATTGCCATTTTGGAAAACAGTTGTAATAACTGCAAATTTGATATATACTATTTGTATCATATGTTAACCCTAAGAACGCATTTAGTGCACTTGATGCAAGCAGAATACAACTTAGGAGGATGATTAAATGACTTACATCGAATGGATTTCCTTGCTATTCGGATTGCTTGGAGCCGTATTAATAACATTTAGTATGTTCTTTTCGAATATAAGAAGAAAACAGAGCAAAGAAGTACCGAACTTAACATCAGAGAGAGACCTGCCACAGACATTAGAGTCTATGGATCTTGTTCGAAATCGCAATAATAGCCAAGAAAGCAATACTCTTTCAACAATCCAAAATTTAATTAACGAAACTACTCACAACATATCAACCTTAAAAAAAGGAGTTCAAAACAAGGAAGACCCATATAGTTTTGATGAGTGGAAAGGAATAGAAGCAGTACAAAACGACCTTTTCATACTAAATGAAAACATACAACAAGAACTTAATAAAACTTCAAATGGTACCGTCATCCCTGATAGCAACGAAGATAATTCTTCCTTAAGTAGACCAGCGGATACTGTGTTAAATGATATTCATTCAAAAAACATGCAACAATCATCCATTACATTTTTTGTTGGCATTGGTTTTTTCAGTATTACTTTTTCTTTATTACTTCTTTCGATAGTCTTATTCACACAAAACGGCGATTCAAATATAATAACAAGCATTGCTTCGGCAATTGGCAGCATAATGTCCGGTGGTATTGGCGCTTCACTTATGAAGTTATTTTCCAAAATAAAGAAGGAAACCTCTGATAACGCAAAACTAGCAGCAAAGCAATCTAAGACAATTTTACGAGTAGAGGCAGCAAGTAAGTATATATCTGATAAATCAAAATCCGATGAGACGATAGCGATGATTTTACTTGAAGATGGAAATCCCGTGATTACTAAAGGGACTGTAGAATAGGGCTATTGTAGCTTTTCTTTCTTGTTAGTATATATTGACATAGCGAGTTTTCCCGTGGTATACTGCACTTTGTAAGCAGAAGCTGCCCGCTTCTCACCGCGCGAAAACTGATTTGCGCAGGTCACGGCACATAAGTCCGTGGCGGTTGTATCATTTGCGGGTGCTTCAGCGCCGGCTTTTTTCTTTGTAAAAACGCGGGCGCAACCCGGTAAGAGCTAAGGTTTTTATCGAACTACTATGGAGGTGTATCAATATCAACAACGAGCCGATGATCAACGACGAAATCAGAGATCGTGAGGTAAGGCTGATCGACAGCGACGGCGCACAGCTGGGTGTTATGCCCACGCAGGCCGCCATGCAGAAGGCCGAGGAAAAGGGCTTGGATCTGGTCAAGATCGTACCCAAGGCCCGCCCGCCGGTATGCAAGCTGATGAACTACGACAAGCATCGCTACGAGCAGGCAAAGCGTATGCGCGAGCAACGCAAGAACCAGCGCATCGTAGAGCTGAAGGAAGTACAGCTGTCAGCAACCATCGAGGAAAACGACATTCAAACTCGGTACAAGAATGCCGTGAAATTCCTGGAGGCAGGCGATAAGCTGAAAGTGTCCATCCGCTTCCGCGGCCGCCAGATCGCCCATGCCAACATCGGCATGCAGATCATGCTGGATTTTGCCAAGCGCCTTGAGGAGTACGGCACCATTGAGCGCCGCCCCAAGCTGGAAGGCCGCTTCATGATTATGATCATCGCACCTAAGGCGGAAAAGAAAAGCTTTGCCGAGCGCGAACAGGAACGCAAAGAGCGCGAAGCACAGGAGCTAAAAGATGCTGAAGACAAGAAAGCCTCTCAGCAGCCCGCCCCTAAGAAGAAGGTCAAGCGCGAAAGCGAGAATATGATCTGATAGAGTCGGCAAACGATGAACCCATCCCACACGTTCTTTCTTCATCGTTAGCCCACGGAGTTCTAACAATCTTGTTTTAAGAAAGCGGAGAACTCTGCGCGAAAGCCGCCCACGCGGCGGGCTTTCCTTCGTGCCCGGAGATCGGGCGCGAAACCGTATTGAGAGGAGGACGACCAACCATGCCTAAACAAAAAACGCATCGCGGCGCTGCCAAGCGCTTCTTCCTGACCAAAAGCGGCAAAGTGAAGCATAAGCAGATGAACGCCAACCACCAGGTGCACCTGAAAAAGAACAAGCGCATCCGTCATCTGCGCGCGGACGGCATCATTGATAATGCAGCCGAGGCCCGCACCATTCGCAAACTCATTCCCTACAAATAAGCACTTTGTAAGCTTGCAAGGAGGAACCCATCATGGCACGCATAAAGAGAGCGCTCAACGCGCATAAAAAGCGCCGCAAGGTGCTTAAACTCGCCAAAGGTTATTATGGCGCCAAGTCCCGCCAGTACCGTGCGGCTACCGAACAGGTCGCCCGCAGCCTGCGTTACGCCTACATTGGCCGTAAAATGCGCAAGCGCGATTTCCGCCGCCTGTGGATTACCCGCATCAACGCTGCGGCACGCATGAACAACACCACCTACTCCCAGCTGATGCACGGCCTGAAGGCCAAAGAGATCGTCATCAACCGCAAAATGCTGGCCGATATCGCCGTCAACGATCCGGATGCCTTTGCCACTCTTGTGAAACGGGCACAGTAGTTTGACGCAGTATAGCAAATAAAAGACCGCCGGTGTGGCGGTCTTTTTTTATGTTTCGATACATTCAGTTCCCCGTTCCCTTGAGCTCTTCCAATTTGGAAGCCGCAGCCTCGTCTCCCTGCGCGGCCGCTTTTTCGTACCACGCAATGGCCTGGTCAATATCCTGCTCCACGCCCTTACCGGTTTGGTAAAGCACTCCCAAGTTGTACTGTGCGTTCACCTCTCCTTGCTCTGCCGCCTGCGCATACCAGTAGACACCCCGTTCGATATTTTCGGGTATGCCCATGCCTTTCACCATCATGTTTCCTAAAGCCAGCTGCGCATAGGATAACCCGTTCTGAGCTGCTTTCTCAAACCAATAGGCTGCTTTCTCAGCATCGTATACAGCATCGCTGCCAACTAGGTAAAGTTCAGCCAAGTTCGCCTGTGCGAACACATTACCCTGCGCGGCAGCTTTCTCGTACCACGCAATGGCCTGGTCAATATCCTGCTCCACGCCCTTACCGGTTTCGTAAAGCTGCGCCAATTTGTACTGCGCGTCCATCTCTCCTTGCTCTGCCGCCTGCGTATACCAGTAGACACCCTGTTCGAAATTTTCGGGTATGCCCACGCCATTCATCATCATGTACCCTAAAGCCAGCTGCGCATAGGATAACCCGCTCTGAGCTGCTTCCTCAAACCAATAGGCTGCTTTCTCAGCATCGTACACAGCCTCGCTGCCAACTAGGTAAATGTCAGCCAAGTGCGCCTGTGCTGACACATTCCCCTGCTCTGCAGCTTGTGTAAACCAGTATATTGCCTGTAACTCGTCTTCTTCTACGCCTTCCCCATAATAGTAGGCAAATGCAAGCAGTACCTGTGCCTGTTCGCTGCCTTGCTCTGCCGCTTTTTGGTACCAATAGGCGGCCGTCTCATAGCTTTGCTCAACGCCAGCGCCATTTTGATAGAAACCGCCAATATCCCGCTGGGCTTTCATGTATCCCTGCTCTGCTGATTGTTCAAGCCATACTGCCGCCTCTTCATAGCTTTGTTCTAAGCTGCCAACGCCATTCATATACATCGCCGCAGTGCTGTACTGTGCCTCGGCTTGTCCCTGCTCAGCAGCCTGGCGATACCAATAGATGGCCTGCTCATAATCCTTCTCCACGCCGGCACCGGTCTCGTACATTTTACCGAGCTGATACTGTGCGTCTGCATGTCCCTGCTCGGCAGCCTTTTGGTACCAATAGATGGCCTGTTCATCATCCTGCTCCAAGCCGTCACCGGTCTCGTACAGCTGACCGAGCAGATACTGTGGCTCTAATTCACCATGCTCGGCAGCAGCTATGAGTGCCCTTAGGGGTAAATCAGGCTGTTCCTGTGTCAGCTGTTCAATGCGGCTAATGGCATTCTCCTGGCCTCTCTGTGCTGCATGAGAATAGTATAGATAAGCCAGCTCAATGTCCGGTTCCGTTCCCAAGCCGTACTCGTTAATTCTTCCAATGGCATATAAGGCTTCTTTGTGACCTTGCTGTGCGGCCGCGATATACCAATATCCTGCTTTTGCATAGCTTTGTTCCACGCCCACGCCATTCTCATGCATATCCCCCAGGACAGCTTGTGCGTCTGCATGGTTCTGTTCAGCGGCCAGCTCAAACCAATGGGCTGCCATAGCATAATCCTGTTCCACGCCCAATCCTTTTACGTATAGCTTTCCCAATGAAAATTGGGCATCCGCGTCTCCCTGTTCTGCGGCTTTTTGATACCACTGTGCAGCCTGTTGATCGTCTTTTTCTACGCCATCTCCATATTCATACAGAATAGCGAGTTGATTCTGCGCCATAGGCGCACCCTGCTGGGCAGCTTTTTCGTACCATTGCGCTGCTTTGCTATGATCTTCGTCTACCCCATACCCATAGTAATAGAGGTATGCCAGATTAATCTGCGAATAAGCAAATCCCTGCTCGGCAGCTTTTTGATACCACGCAGCTGCCGCCTCGTAATCCTGCTCCACTCCCATCGCATACTCATATATTGCACCAAGATTGTGCATCGACCCCAAATCGCCTTGCTCTGCGGCTTTGCGGGCCCAGGCCATGGCTTCGGTGTAATTTTGCGGTACGCCCCGCCCTTGCAGATAATACCCTGCCAGACTTCTTTGCGCTTCCACATTGCCCTGCTGGGCGGATTTTAGGTACCAGTCAGCAGCTTGAGTATAATCCTGCTCGACACCATCGCCGATTTCGTACAGTTGACCCAGCTCAAACTGCGCCTCCGCGTCGCCCTGCTCGGCGGCCTGACGATAGGTATCAGCCGATACGGAAACATCCTCCGTTGCCAGCGCTGCGCCGTGCAGCAGTACGAGTATCCCCATAAGAATCCATAGGAATGCCACTGATCGCTTCATAATAATTCATCCAAGCCTTTACTATAATATTATGTAATTTGATTTCATATATTTCATTGTACCAGAAAATTCTGGAAAAACAAATTCCATTTTCATATTATGTGCATCAGCTTGAATGCATACGATACCGCACGTTGATGAAGCGATACGTTATGTATCAATCCCCGCGGCTTTGGCCTGCTTGATCAGCTGGTGCACGGGGAGGGTATACTGTTTTCCGTCTTTGATGAAATGCGTGCCGCACTGGCGAAACTGAAAGTGCACACCGTGCTCTATGCACTGCTGGCGCACATGCAGCACCCAGGCGTAGTCCAGCGGGCGAGCATCGCGACCCGACTCACCGCCGACGACTACAAGTTCGATATCGCCGGAAAGGTACGGGGAGATGTCCACATCCTCCAGCATAGGCTGGAGGATGATATTTTTATGTTTAATAGGTAAGTCTCTGAAAATCTTCAATCGCTCATCAGCCCGTGTTTGGTTTTCCACCGTGCAGCCGACGGTGATATGATCATATCCGTCGCCCCAATCGGCGGGAATACACGCCATAAAGCGCTCGATACGCTTGGTGAGAAACAGAAAATGCAGGTCCTGCCGCTCCCTGATCATATCCCAACATTCGCCGCGCCACGGGTCGGCGTCCTCCAACAGAAAATCGCTGGAAAAGCACAGAAATACAGTCTGCCCCGGCTTCATTTTATAATCGCCGGATTTCAGCTTACGAACCGGCGCTGCAAATGCATCCGTTTTTTCGATCAGCGCTGTATCCACGCCGCGCTTTGCGTCGCCCCGGTGAATATAGCAGTATGTGCAGCCTTCCGAGCATCTGTGGCAGCCGCGCCACGGGTTCCACATTGCCATCTTACCGTCCTTTCCCTACCGCATCCCCGGAAAGATCTCCGTACAGTGCCATGTAGGTTTGTAGCTCCATCTCCCGGTCGAACGCCTCGGCGCGGGCGATGCAGGCCAGCGGATCTTTAGGGGTTTCCAGCAAGGCGCGGCAGGCATCGGCCACGGCATGCACCGACCCGGCAGCAACCACCGTACCGGTCTCCGGTGTGACGATTTCCGGCAGCGAGGTCGCATCGTAGCAAAGCACCTGCGTGCCGCAGGCCAGGGCTTCGATCAGGGTCAAATCCTGCGCTTCTTCGTAGCGCAGGCTAATGCAGAGATCGGCGGCCGTGTACAGGGCGCGTAGGGTATCCGTGCCAAAAATGCGGGGAATGCCGATCATACCGGGGGGCAGGTATTCCATCTGCTTGGGTGTCAGGCCCACAACGGCGATGGCCGCCTCGTTTTGCAGTTCCTCGTGCAAGTCCATCAAATCGTTGATGCCTCTGGCGGCGGTCCAAGTGCGGGCAACGGCAAGAATCAGCGGCTTATCGCCATGCCGCCGCAGGCCGTAGCGCGCGGTGACGGATTCCACATCGCCGTCTCCGGCGGGGCGGAAGAAGTTCAGGTCGATGCCGCCGGGAACGATGCATATGGGATATGCCCCTAAAAAGGAGCTTTGCAGCTCCCCCGCCAGCCACCCCGACGGGGCAACGAGTGTCAGGTTTTCAAGCGCAAGCAGCGCATCGCGCTTGTGCTTCCAGTTTTGTGCGCTGCGATCCAACACCAAGCTTTCGGGATAGTGGCGCAGGTTGGGGCAGTGGTGGCAGCCATTGCAAAAGCGCTGGCAACCGGCCCGTGCATAGTGCGCGCAGTGACCCGTGAACGGCCAGCAGTCCAGCATTGTCCACACCACGGGAATCCCCGCTGCGGACAGATAGCGCATCAACTCCGGCAGGTGCAGGGCGTACCCATGCAGGGTATACAGGTGGACCAGATCGGGCTTATACAGTGTTAGCTGTTCGGTCAATTTCTTGGTTGCGCCGCGCGAGCAAAACCCGGCGCAATCAAACACATGCGCCAGCGCTTTGTGCACAGTACGGTCCACCACGCCGCCGATGCGGTAGCTGGGTACGCCTTCAGGAATGCCGCCCGTTGCGTAGCAAAACAGCGCAGCGTGCCCGGCATCCTGCAGGGTTTCGCAAAGCGAAAGTGCGGTTTGTCCCGCGGTTCCTTCCGAGCTTGTGGTGATGTGCGCTATGCGCATGCACATTCTCCTTTGCCGCGATAATATGGATCAGTCATCCGAATTTTGCAGTGCTTCCAGCCGCACCTGGGCTTCTTCATGTCCCTGTGCCGCTGCCAGCTCGTACCAATGCGCGGCGGTATCCAGATCAATGGTGATGCCTTCGCCGTTTTCATACATCGACCCCAGGACATACTGTGCCTCGGCATCCCCCTGATCGGCCGCCATACGAGCCCATTGCATGGCCAGCGCAAAATCCTGCGCCACGCCAAGCCCTTCGTGGAACAAATTGCTTAGGTTGACCTGCGCCTCGGCCAAGCCTTGCTCCGCGGCTTTGGTATACCAACGGGCCGCTTCTGCGAAGTCCTGGGGCTTGCCATCCCCCTCTTCAAACATAACACCCATGTTAAACTGCGCTTTGGCAACCCCTTGGTTTGCAGCTTCTTCATACCAGAAGGCCGCCTTCTCTAAATTCGTCCGGGTTCCTTCGCCAAGATCGAACATCACGGCCAGATTAAACTGCGCGTCCGGGTTTCCCTGCAAGGCAGATTGCTCGTACCAGCGAAGCGCTTCGGCGTTGTTTTCGCGGACTCCAATCCCCTCATCCAGCATATAAGCCAGGTTGAACTGCGCATCCAGGTCGCCTTGCAACGCTGCGTCTTCAAACCATTGCGCCGCCAGCGGATAATCAACCGCAACACCCTCGCCGTTATAGTACGCAATCCCCAGGTAGTACTGCGCTATCGCATTGCCCTGCTCGGCCGACAGCGTTAGCCACCGCAGTGCCGCTTGTTCATCCTTTGGGACATCCGTGCCGGCAGAATACAGCCACCCCAGATGTGCCTGTGCAAACGCATTGCCCTGCTGTGCGGATTGCTCCAGCCAATACAGCGCCGTGTCCATATTGTCTTTTTCAAAATCCCCATCCATGTAAAGCAGCGCTAAAACATATTGCGCTTCGGAATCGCCGGCATCCGCGCCTTTTTGAAACCAGGACAGCGCTGCTTCCTCGTCCCTTTTTACCCCGAAGCCGTAATTGTACAAATATCCCATATACAGGTATGCAGGTACATAGGCCTGCTCAGCTGCCGCTTGAAGCAAAGCAAGTGCGCGCGAATCGCTTTCTGCAACACCATAGCCAAAATAATACTGCATCCCCAGATAATATTGCGCCTCAGCGCTGCCCTGCGCCGCCGCACGGTTGAACAAGGTTGCCGCCATCCAGTAGTCTTGCGGCACGACCTCGCCATAATAATACTTTTTCCCCAGCAACAGCTGCGCACTTACATCACCATCGGCAGCCTGCTGCTGGTACCACGCCAGCGGATGCGGCTCTTGCCATGTCGCCTTTGCCGGTTCTGTCGGTTGGGGCTGTACACTGTTGCTACGCCTTCCGGCCTCTGTACCGTCACCAGCATTGGACTCCGGCCGCACAACGGCAGGCGCGCCCACCTGTCCGGCCAGCGCAGCTCCGCCCTGCATAAACAGCAGCACCGCAAGCACCATCGCCACGAAAGTTTTCATATCCGCATCCCCCACCCATCGTGTTTTTATTACTCTTTCCTCCATTATACCAGAAAAGCAATTCCTGCTCATGCGTCTTTCGCAGTTTTTCTACCGCAATTTACTATGGTTGCAAAAAAAAACGCGCCCGCTATGCGGGCGCGTTTTGCTTGCCGGACTCTATTTAATAGTTTTCGGCATGAATGCGGTAGAACGCTTTAGGATGCTTGCACACGGGGCAAAGCTCCGGTGCATTTTTGCCGATAACCAGATGGCCGCAGTTGCCGCACTGCCAGATACGGTCGCCATCGCGGCTGAAGACTACGCCGTCTTTGACGTTTTCCAGCAGCTTGAGGTAACGGGCTTCGTGCGCCTTTTCGATGGCTGCCACACGCAGGAACTGATCTGCGATCTGGTCAAAGCCTTCGGCGCGCGCTTCCTCGGCCATGGTGACGTACATATCCGTCCACTCATAGTTCTCGCCTGCCGCTGCATCCACGAGGTTTTCGGGGGTTGCGGGGACCTCGCCGCCCATTAGAAGCTTAAACCAAATTTTGGCATGCTCTTTTTCGTTGTTGGCGGTCTCCTCAAACAGCTCGGCAATCTGCACATAGCCGTCCTTGCGGGCTTTGGACGCGTAGTAGGTGTACTTGTTGCGGGCCTTGCTTTCCCCTGCAAAGGCTGCTTCCAGATTGGCGTAGGTTTTCGTTCCTTTGAGCTCTTTCATAACGAAATTCTCCTCCTATATCGTTGTGTGTCCGCATTGCTTGCAGTCTACAGTATACACGATTCCACCGTGTTTGAAACCATTCTACAGGTGCATTTTCATTTATTACAACCAGGTTGCGCAAAACCCGAACACGGTAAAGTTCTTGGTCGTTTCGTATTGGGTCAGGGGGTCGGTTTGCTGGTCCTGTTCCACCATAACGATGTTGGACTGGACTTTCTGGCGCGTTTCGCTGGTCAGGGCCGAGTTATCCTTGTTGCTGTCATACAGGTAGGAATAGCGCTTCACGGTGCTGGACATATTGCCCTCCACGGTGGTCACCTGGTATATGCCGTCACCCTTGTCGATCACATCGGTCACAATGCCCACGTGGGTGAACAGGTAGGTATTTTTCAAGTTGGCATAGATCACTAAATAGCCGGGACGCGGGATTCCCACAAAGCGATCCAAGTACGAAAATCCGTCGTACTGGTTGCCCACCTGTCCCTCGCGCAGGAACAGCGGCTGCGAAGGTGGAATTTCCTTAGCGTCTTCTTCGTCAATGGGGTCAAACCCGGCGGCATTGGCGCTCCATATGGTAAACACCGAGCACCAACCGACTGCTTTTTTGGATTTATAGTACCACTTCGTGTACTCGTTGGAACGAGGCATCCCCGCCCGCTGGTTCTTATAATATTCGCGCTTAACGACATAAACAAAGTTCTTCACTACTTCGGGCATGGCACCATCTTCCACGGTGACGCCGTAAAAATAGCTGTTGTCCGGCGTGGTACAGATCACCGTAGCGATTCCCGGCGCCATCCCGGTCATGATGCCGTTTTCATCCACGGTGACAATTTGATCATCGGTGGTTTCAAATAAGGCTCCGGCAAGGTCTACAGCCGGCATTTCCTGATCATACGGGACAATCCCGGGGGATATGGCAGGCACATACGCGCTCTCACCCGTACGCAGGGTATAGGAGGCTGTTTGCATCGCCGCCTGAGCAGGTGACTGCAGCGCACTGAGCGCGTCTTCAAATAGCGCATCCAAATTATCCTTGGCCTCGGCGGGCTGAGGCGTTACGGAAAACACAAGGGTTGCAACGATCAGTATGATCATAAAAAACTTGGGCATGCAGTTCAACTCCTTAGTGGCAGTATACCATATTCATCCATTCTTTGTTTTTTCTTTTTCAATTTTTAATGTTACAATATTGCCAAAACCCTATTGACTTTCCCAGATATCGCTCGTATACTGCTAAAGGCACTTAAAGATTGTTACACAGAAAGGAGGGCACAGAATGAACAATTATAGCTATGTTACCATCGCTCGCATGAATCCAATTTTTGCTGCGCAAAAGGGATATCTGTGCCCGTCTGCCTGTCTATAGATGCGAATATAATCAAAATTCTGCATAATCAGGCCGCCGGCGCAAAAACGCCGGCGGCTTTTTATTTGATATGGAGGGTCCTATGCAACCTACAAAACGGTCCATTCTCAGGGATATTACCCGCGGAAACCGAATGAAGTTCTTCTGGTCGATCGTCGCCATGGGTATTGGCGTACTGTTCTCGCTGATCATGCCGCTGATGCTATCGGGTACGATCGACGCACTGGTCTCAGCTGCAGACGGCAACATGGACGCAGCTGTCGACCTGCCTGTACCGCTTGGTACGTGGTTCAACGCACGCGGCGGCGTCAGCTATATGCTGTCGCACCTGTGGATTGTCGCCGTCATTTTGATGGTATTCTACGCAGCGGGCAGCCTGTTCAACTACCTGCGCGGGCGCTGGTCCACCATCGCCAGTGAAAACATCGCCCAAACGATGCGCAACCGCCTGTATAGCCACCTGCAAACGCTATCCTACGAATACCATGCACAGGCGCAGACAGGCGACCTAATCCAGCGCTGCACCAGCGATGTGGATACCATCCGCCGCTTCATGTCTGCACAGCTGACGGAAATCTTCCGTACGGTGTTCATGGTGGTCATCGCCATTGCAGTCATGCTCTCCATCAACGTGTCTATGACCCTGTACTCCATGATTCTGGTGCCACCGCTGTTCCTGTTTGCGTGGCTGTTCTTCAAGTGGGTACAGAAGTACTATAAATTCGCCGATGAAGCCGAGGGCAAAATGAGCTCCGTGCTACAGGAAAACCTGACAGGCGTACGCGTTGTGCGCGCTTTCGGGCGGCAGAAATACGAAGAAGACAAGTTTGCCGACGTAAACGACGACCTGTACCACAAAAGCATCAAGCTGATTAAGCTGCTGGCCGTGTACTGGTCGGGCTCGGACATGCTGGCGCAGTTTCAGGGCGCGGCAACGCTGATTATCGGCGCGGTGGTGGTTGTTACCTATCCCGGTCAGTTGAGCATCGGTGAAATGACGGTGTTCGTCAGCTACACCGGCATGCTGCTGTGGCCAATTCGCCAGCTTGGGCGTATCCTGTCCGACTTGGGCAAGGCGATGGTTTCGTTCGATCGTACCAGCGAAATTCTGATGACGCAGCCCGAACAGGAAGACCCCGACAGCATCAAGCCCCCGCTGGATCGCGATATCGAGTTTGACCATGTGGGCTACGAGCACGAGAAAAACACCCCGGTCCTAAAGGACGTAAGCTTCACCGTGAAACAGGGACAAACCGTAGCCATCCTGGGCGCAACGGGCTCAGGTAAGTCAACGCTGATGAACCTACTGCAGCGACTGTATGATGCCAAGCAAGGCGAAATCCGCATCGGCGGGGTGAACCTGAACCGCATCTCCAAGAGCTACCTGCGCTCGCGCGTCGGCCTGGTTTTGCAGGAGCCGTTCCTCTACTCCCGCTCGGTGAAGAACAACATCGGCATCGCCCGGCATGAACCATCCTTTGGCATGATTCGCTCGGTGGCCAAAACCGCCGCTGCTGACGATTTCATCAATCACTTTGAAAACGGTTACGACACCATGGTGGGTGAGCGCGGCGTAACCCTGTCCGGCGGGCAGAAACAGCGTATCGCCATCGCCCGGACGCTGCTCAAAGATAACGATATCCTCATCTTTGACGACAGCCTGTCGGCCGTGGACACCGAAACCGACCGCGCCATCCGCCAAGCGCTGAAAGACGCGCGCAGCGAGCTGGACAAGGCGGCGACCACCTTCATTATCAGCCACCGACTGACCACCCTGTCCGAAGCGGATGTCATCATCGTGCTGCAAAACGGTAAGGTGTCCCAGCTGGGCTCACACGAGGAACTGGTAAAACAGAACGGCCTGTACCGGCGCATCTACCAAATTCAGGCTGCCCTGGAAGAAGAACTGGCCGACGAAGCGTAACCCCCTGCCCCCCTATACATCATTGACTAAGCAAGCGCAAGGGCAATGCAAGAAGAGACCGTATATACCGGCGCAGTCCGTTTTCGCGAGAGCAGGTTCTATCCTGAAATCGCTGAAACCGGATGGCCGGAGGGTTGCAATCTCGACGCGCCATTGACCTTAAGCGGGAGGACATATACATGCAACACCATGAGGAAGAAACCTATAGCAAATCATTCGATCTGGGGCCTTGGAAAAAGCTGTATCGCTTAGCCAAGCCCTACTACAAGCACCTGATCGGCATTATCATTACGGCAGCCTTTGTAGCCGTGACCGAAGTCCTCTTTCCCCTGTTTAAAAAGCAAGCGATCGACGGCTTTGCCACGACCGGGGACCTGACCGGGCTGGTGCCGTTCATCCTGCTCTACGCCGCGATGATACTGGCGTTTGTGTTCGGGGTCAACCTGTTCATCCGCCTGTGCGGTCAGGTAGAGGTGGGGCTGTGCCGCCACATCCGCCGTACCGCGTTCAAGCGCCTGCAGGAGCTTCCCTTTTCGTTTTACGATAAGACCTCCGTGGGTTACCTGATCGCAAGGCTGACCAGCGATACCCAGCGCCTTGGCGACACCATCGCCTGGGGACTGCTGGATGTGGGTTGGTCGACCTTTTACCTGATCATCGTATCAGTCGCCATGTTTATCCTCAACTGGAAGCTGACGCTGATCACCCTGGCGGTGGTCCCGCTGATGGCCGTCATCACCGGTTACTTTCAGGTGAAGATCCTTAAAAACTACCGCGAAGTCCGCAAGATCAATTCCAAAATCACCGGCGCGTTCAACGAAGGCATCATGGGCGCAAAGACCACCAAGACCCTCGTGCGCGAGGACGCCAACTTCGAGGAATTCAAGGAACTGACCTGCTCGATGCGCCACTCCTCCATCCGCGCGGCGGTACTCTCGGCCGGTCTCTACCCGCTGATTACTGGACTTGGCGGCTTTGCCACGGCCTTCCTGCTGTGGAAGGGCGGGCACGATGTGTTCGTGCTCCAGTCTATCTCCATCGGTACACTGACGGCCTTCATCAGCTATGCCATGCAGATGTTTGACCCAATCTCCAGCATCGCGCGCATCTTCGCCGAAGCCCAGCAAAGCCAGGCAGCGGCCGAGCGCGTCATCTCGCTGATCGAAACCGAGCCTGAGATTGCCGATACGCCTGAGGTGATCGAAGTCTTTGGCGACAACTTCAACCCCAAGCGTGAAAACTGGCCCGTGCTCAAGGGCGACATCAGCTTTCGCAATGTTTCCTTCCAATATAAGGGCGGGGAAAAAGTGCTCAAAAACTTCAACCTAGAGGTCAAGGCCGGCGAAACCATTGCGCTGGTCGGCGAAACCGGGTCGGGTAAGTCCACCATCGTCAACCTCCTGTGCCGCTTCTACGAGCCGACCGAGGGTGAAATCCTGATTGACGGGGTGAACTACAAAAAGCGCAGCCAGCTGTGGCTGCAAAGCAACCTCGGCTATGTTCTACAGCAGCCGCACCTGTTCTCCGGCTCGATTGCCGATAACATTCGCTACGGTAAGCTGGATGCGACCGACGCAGAGGTGGAAGACGCCGCCAAGCTCGTCAGCGCGGACGAATTCATTGAAGCGCAGGAAAAAGGCTATGATACCAGCGTCGGCGAGGGCGGCAACCTGCTGTCCACAGGCCAAAAGCAACTGGTGTCCTTTGCCCGCGCGCTGATCGCCCGTCCCGCTATCTTCGTGCTGGACGAAGCGACCTCGTCTGTCGATACCGAAACCGAAGTCAAAATCCAAAATGCCATCCATACGGCGCTTGCAGGCCGTACCAGCTTCATTATCGCCCACCGCCTGTCCACCATCCGCGGAGCGGACCGCATTTTGGTCATCCAGAACGGCGAAATCACCGAAGCCGGGAACCATAAAGAGCTTCTCAAGCTCAAGGGCTATTACCACGACCTGTACATCAACCAGTTCCGCGACGAACGCGAAAAGAGCCTGCTATCGGAAATGCAGTAATTCCTGGAATTTTCACCAGGCAGGCTGTAAACATTTGACAATCAAATCCGTGCGGTATATGCTATTGTTACCGCACGGATTTGTTAATATCTGTTTAATTCTACAGTATCTGGAGATTCATTAAATGCTGAAAAAATTGCTTGTAACCCTACTTGCCGCAGGTCTCATTCTATTCCTGTTGCCCTCAGCAGCGCTAGCGACAAAACAAGTTGCGACCTTCGACTCTGTGGACTTGATTCATGATACTCCTATAGATAATGCTGATGCCGACGGGCTTGTGGTGAACTCATCTTCCGGCAAAAATTTTTATTACTATGCCAATATGGGTGCCAACGACTCAGGCGCTATCTTTCCAAATCCCAGTGAAGACATTACCTGGATGACCATACAACTGGTAGACAACGTTCCTTTTGATATGCTTTCATTTTACTATGATAATACTATGACTTGGGCTCCTTACATGGCGAAAGCTATAGTAATTGAAGGGATCCGCGACTCGACCGTAAAGTATACCTCGGAAACCATTAATATTTACGGTTCAGAAATAAGCGGCACGATCGACTTTACAGACTGGAACGATATTGATACCCTGAAAATTACTCCCGCTGAAAGCGGTGACTTCCTCAATTTCTATATTGATGATTTCACCTACGAGGCCGATATCACATATACCCCAAGCGATATCACGCTGTCTAACAGCAGTATTGAAGAAAACTCACCCACGACTGCAACGGTCGGTTCTTTCTCGACAACAGATGAAGACCCAGACGATTCATTCACCTATACACTGGCATCCGGTACCGGCAGTACCGATAATACCAGCTTCGCCATTGATGATGACACGCTGAAACTAAGCAACATCTCGCTTGACTATGAAACTAAAAATTCATATTCCATCCGTGTCCGCAGCACGGACAGCTTCGGCTTGTATTTTGAGAAGACGTTTACCATTACGGTCACGGATGTGGATGAGTCCACACCAATTGCCTCCGCTGGGGTGACCGGCATCGTCGCTCCGGCAGCAGGCGGTACGCCGCAAACCGCCGCCAACCTAACGCCAGGCAGCGTCAGCGAATACGCGATAACCAGTATCACCTGGCAAAACAGCGACGGCACAGCCGCCACACTGACCAGTGAAAACAAGTTCAAAGCCGGTTCCACCTACAAAGCAGAAATCAAGCTAACCTCCGAAACTGGCTATAAGTTTCCTGCAGCGGGACTCACCCCCACCGCAAACACGGGTACACCGACAGCAGGTACGGTCAGCGGCGGCGATGTCGGCGGCAATGCGCTGACATTTGCCGTGGCCTTCCCTGCCACAGCTGCACTATCGGTAAGTGGCATCGCCGTCACCTCCCAGCCAACCAAACTGTCCTATGTAGCGGGAGAAACGCTGGACCTAAGCGGTTTATTGATTACGCTGTCCTATAATGATGGCACCACGAAGACCGGCATCGGCCCGCTGTCCTTGGAGGCAAACGGCATTACAACAGACCCGACCGCTTCAACGCCGCTGACCGTAAAAGACCATAACGGCGCTACGATTGCGGTTACCTGTAATGCCCAGACAGACCAAACCTCAGCCTTAAGCATAACTGCCGCCAGCTATACACTCTCTGCCAGTCCCGCAAGCAAAGATTTCGGACGGCTGACTGTCGGGTATGCACCTGTTTCCCCGGCCACGGTCACTGCAACCAATACCGGCAACCAGCCGATTACGCTCTCGCAGCCGACAAGCACCGACTATACCGTTGGCACCATCAGCACTTCGTCGCTTAAACCCGCAGAGAGTGCCACCTTCACCGTATGCCCCCGCGAAGGGCTGAGTGTAGGCACGTATGCAGAAACTCTACAGGTTTCCGGCTCCGGATCTGCGCAGGTCAGCGTCACGTTGAACTTCACCGTTCTGGAGGTAGAATACGATATCAAACCCGACGACGATGACAATTTCTACCTCGGCGGTACAGCAGGCAAGACCTTCACCTCCAACGGCACATTCTCCAGCTTCCGTGGGGTTTCAGTCGATGGAACTCCGCTAGCTGCATCCCAGTACAACGCGCAGGCAGGTAGCACCGTGGTTACTCTGCTACCCGCGTACCTCAACACGCTGTCTGCCGGGAGCCATACGCTCAGCCTGCTGTTTTCAGACGG
This sequence comes from Candidatus Limiplasma sp., assembly GCA_963678055.1. Classification (GTDB taxonomy): domain Bacteria; phylum Bacillota; class Clostridia; order Christensenellales; family Aristaeellaceae; genus CAXXOK01. The sequence goes on along the minus strand of OY782679.1, from coordinate 441,536 downwards.
GCACGCCAATACCGTATTCAATATACTGGCATCGCCAGACGTCCCGCAAACCGGGGATAGTCAGCCTATCGTTCTTTATATCATACTGGGTCTGGTTGCGCTGGGAGCCATCATACTCATCCTCAGGCTGCGCCGCCGGTAACGCCCTTCATCCGTTTCTTTTAAAATATCACTAAAAATTGACGCTTATGATTCCTGTGCTTATAATGGGTTCATAGCGTCATTTTTTTGGAGGACATCACGATGAACCGGGAACCGTTTGTCAAGCTTTCGCCCGTATTCAAGGATTATCTCTGGGGCGGGGAAACACTGAAAACCCTGTATAACGCCAAAGACGAGCGCGTTGCCGAAGCATGGCTGGTGTCCGTGCATCCGGACGGCCCCAGCGTGATTGCCGAGGGCCGGTACGCAGGTATGCCCTTTCCTGAATACCTGCAAACGGAAGGATCGCAGGGTGATTTCCCGGTACTGATTAAACTGATCGATTCCGCACAGAAGCTATCCGTACAAGTGCACCCGGACGATGCCTATGCCCGCGTGCATGAAAACGACCACGGTAAAAACGAGATGTGGATGATTGTAGCCGCCGAGGAAACCGCGTATCTTTACATCGGCTTCAACCGTGACATCAGCAAAGCGGAACTACGTTCCCGCATTGCGGACGGCACCGTGGAAGAGGTTCTACGTAAAGTGCCCACGCACGCAGGCGACATCTACTACATTCCGGCGGGCACGGTGCATGCCATAGGCGAGGGCAACTTGATTTTGGAGGTGCAGCAATCCTCCAACGCCACCTATCGGCTGTACGATTACAACCGCCGCGACGCACAGGGAAACCTCCGCCCGCTGCATGTGGACAAAGCACTGGACGTGCTGGACAGCCAGCAAGCTGTGCCAAGCGCCCCTGCACAGACAAGCCAAGGCATGGCGTGTCCGTACTTTGCACTTGAGCTGTATGACACAGCCAAAACCGAAGCACTTCCCATGACGGACACCCACATGGCGGCCATTGTATGCATCAGCGGCGACGGTACGCTATCGTGCAGCGGACACACCACGACCCTGCAAAAAGGCGACAGCCTGTACCTGCCCGCCGGCACGGCCTCGGCCGAATGCCTGGGCGCAATGCAGCTGGCCGTCATCCGCGCAGCGTTCTAACCATAGTATTACAACAACTTTTTTATCACCTCGAATTGCCATATACTATAGAAACAACGAGGACCACCATGAAGACCAGCGTATTACAACGCGTAAAAGCGTTTCTTGCTTCCTGTTTTGTTTGGGATAAACCCTTTGCCATACGCGTGATGAAAATTACCCTGCCCATCATTCTGCAAGAGTTGATCGCCTCCTCCCTGCACATTGTAGATGGCCTGATGGTCTCGGGTTTGGGCGATACAAGCTACGCCGCCGTCACCCAGGCCGGACGGTATTCCTTCCTATATATGTTGTTCTGCTTTGGGGTGACCTCCGGCGGTGCGATCTTTATGAGCCAATACTGGGGCGCACGCGATATCCGCCGGATGCGTGAGAGCATGGGCGTGTCGCTGGTCTGGATTGGCGTAGTGGCGCTGGTGTTTATCACCGGGGCGACGGTTTTTTCGGATTTCATCAGTCGTTTGTTCCTTCCGCAAGGAGAAAGCGCTTCGTTAGCGAACCTCTATTTACGGTGGGTTGCGCCATCGTACCTGTTTCAGGGCGTGAATATGGTGTACGCCGCGTGCCTTAAATCCAGCGAGAAAACCCATATTCCGCTGATTTCCTCCACTGTGGGCATCGTACTGAACACGCTGCTGAACTACCTGCTGATCTACGGCAACTTCGGGTTTCCGGCCATGGGCGTGCGCGGCGCGGCACTGGCCACCAGCATCTCGGCGGCCGTTACCCTGTCGCTGACCTTGATCATGTCCTATGGCCTGCACTTACCCGCAGGGGCAAAGCTTAGCGAAATGCTGGGCATTGAGCGCGCGTTTATCAAACGCTTCACCAAAACCATTACCCCCGTGGTATTCAACGAGGGGCTGTGGGCACTGGGCGTGACGATGTACGGCATCTTCTACGGTCGCATTGGCGATACGGCTGTGGCCGCCATGGGCGTTTGCTCGACCGTGGATAACCTGCTATGGCTTTTCGTATTTGGCACCATGCATGCTACCGCCATCATCTGCGGTAAGGCAATCGGCGCGGGCAAACCAAACGAAGCGTACCTGTACGCAAAGCGCATGCTATCGGCGGCGATGCTCATCGGCTTATTCCTGGGCGTGGTCCTGCTGCTGATCCGCTACCCCATTTTGCGGCTGTTTGCGGGGCTGTCCGCCCCGGTCATTCAAACGGCGGCTACGGTACTGCTGTTTGAATCGTTCACGATGTGGTTTCGGGCGTTCACGGCTGTCAACGTGGTGGGCGTACTGCGCTCCGGCGGCGACACGGTATTCAGCCTGAAGCTGGATGTAGGCGCTATGTGGCTGATTGGCGTTCCGCTGGCCGCGGTAGCCGTGTTTATACTTAAGCTTCCGGTGGAATACGTATACCTGTTCACCATGGCCGAGGAGGTCGTCAAAATCGTGATCGGTATTCCGCATTTCACCAGTCGCAAGTGGATTAAAAACCTCACCGATACGGAAGGGGATCTGGCAATTGAAAGCAATTGATCTGGTTGTAAAAATCGGTTCTATGGCGCTGATACAACCTGAAGACGGCACCATCGACTACAACATATTTCAGCGTTTGGGCGATGACCTTCGCCCCGGCATGGCGCTGGTAACCAGCGGCGCTACGGAAATCGGGCGGCTGGATTACCTGCACCGCGCGGGCACGGAACTGCGCGGCGATCCTGAGCAGGACAAGACCGACTACGCCTCCCAGGGCCAGATTGTGCTGATGGACAATTACCGCAAATTTATCCACCCGGAGTATGGCATCCGCCAGCTGCTGGTGGAGCATACCCACTTTAACGATCCCCAAAAGCGGGAGCATATTCTAAAATTCCTGCAGCGGGCAGCCACGCAGAATTGCATTCCCATCATTAACTATAACGACCCTGTAAGCGATGAAGAAAACCGCAAGATGGAACTGTCTGGCCGGCGCGGCATGGGCGAGCAGGTTGTGGAATGCGTCGATAACGATGAAACCGCCGCCGTGATCGCCGGGTTGCTGCAGGCAAGCACCCTGGTGCTTTTAACCTCCACCGAAGGTGTATACCGCGATGTGACCGACCCGACCACACTGGTCAAGGAAGTCTACGCGCCCGATATTAAAACCCTGGCTGCCAAGATTACGGAACTGCGCAAAAGCTGCCAGGGTGCCAGCCGGCAGGGCGCAGGCGGGGCGGATGCCAAACTATCCTACGCGCTTAGGGCCGCGCAAAGCGGAAGCCGCGTGATTATCGGCCATGCCCGTCATCACATTGCCGACCTGATTGCAGGCAAAATTCCCTGCACGCAAATCGGCGTACGATAAGGAGGTCACATGGATTTTCTCAGAATTGTGTTAATCGCTGCGTCACTGGCGGGACTGGCCGGATTTTATTACATGATGGTCCTAAGCCCCGGCAGCCCACAGCGCAAACTGGGCAAGGATTTCAAAATGCCCGATGTGCGTTTGCATTATACCCCTACCCTGCTATACAATACATATGAGGAAGCCGGCGCGGAGGGACGGCCGCTGATGCGGCTGTACTGGCTGTACGACTTCGGCCTGATCATCTGCCTGCTGGGTGTGATGATGGCCGTATCCGCCAACTTGGTCAGTGTCAAGACCTGGGTCTTTCCGCTGATGATCTGGCTGACGGCCGCACGAACCGTGCTTGACCTTGCCGAAAACGCCCTGCTACTGTATATGCTGGGCCGCTTCCCAGAATACCGCGCCCCCCTGGCCCAGTTCGCAGGCGTGGTATCGACCCTCAAGCACATTTTGCTGTTTGCCTGGGTACTGCTGCTATTCATGGTGCTGTTTTTAAAAGCCTTCGGCATCGGATAAACAATAGACGGGAGAGATAACACATGAAACTGACAGATCTGAAACGGGAACACTTTCCAAACGGGCAGTCCTTTTCCAAGAAAGCGCTGGACCAGTACCTTGCGGCCAAACAGCAGGTACAAAAGGACTTTTTCAGTCGCTACCTGCTCAGCATCGCCGTTGGTGTGGTCGCCGGGTTTCTTGTGCTGACGTTCGTTCCGCAGGGTTTCTTCCGTATTTTCCTGGCGATGATCGCCGTGATGATTGCCGCGATGGTCGGCACACGCTTGACCGCGCAAACGCTGGAAAACTTAAGAGTCCAGACCGAGAAGGTCAACATCACCCGTAAGGATATGCGCGCCGCCAAAGCGCACCTGAAAAACGGGACCACGGCTTGGCAACCGGCACCGCCAAAGAAGCTGGACAAATAACATCAGTTTATACGCTGTGAAACACCGAAGGATTGCACGAAAGCAATCCTTCGGTGTTTTATATTCGTGTTTTTTGCCTAATCGCTACTTAGCAGCCTAGCGTTTTGCGGCGTAGCGCTCCTCTTCCGAGAACACACACCCGCAGTATTTTTGCATATACAGTCCCAGAGACCGGGCCTCGTTTTGTCCCTGCCGGAACAGGGGACGAAAATCGCGGTACAGAAAGCTGATGCCGTATCGGTCGGCGGCGCGCTGCGCTGTCTCTTTCATCAGTTCATGGTTTTGGTACGGGCTAATGAATAGCGTGGATGTAAAATGCGTGTAGCCGTTTTCGGCGGCGTACTTTGCCGCGGCATCCATGCGGGTTTCATAGCAGTAGGCACAGCGGTTATCAATATCCTCCGCCACAGCTTTTACAAACGGACGCAGGCCGTATTCGCCTTCCTCTACCAAAGCCATGCCGATAGACTTGGCATATTCGCGCAGGGTATCGCGGCGGGCACGGTACTCCATCAGCGGATGAATATTTGGATTGTTCCAGTATGCGGTGGGCTCGATGCCCTCCTCGCGCAGTGCTTGCACGCAGGCTACCGAGCACGGCGCGCAGCAGGTATGCAATAACAGTGTAATGGGTCTTCGCCTGCCTTCCTTGGAATGGCAACAGTATAGCACGAACGGCAAACCATTGCCATCCGGGGCGGCTATACTCCCCCTGCATAAAATATGTTTCCCCGGTTCCCATTGCGGCACAGCTATGATATACTGTGCGTACAAACAAAAGGGAGCATGCGCACAGACGATGTCCCCCTGTTTTTGCTATTCAATGAAAGCAAACAACAGGGTTATGTCCCCCTTTCCCGCTTGCGCTTTCCCTTCACTAAACCAGCTTACCACGGCACCCCCTCTACCTATGCAGGCAGAAAAGGAGTGTTCCCTTTATGGCAAAGCGTCGTTTTAAACTCCCGGTCAAACACTATCCGGGTGCACCCATCCATACCACCGGCGGCCCCGCTCCCTGGCGTGATGATATTTCAGGCGATCATCCGGAGATCGCCGCCATACTTCACCGGTACTACTACCTGTTTTTAATCTCCATCGGTGCCTCGTTCATGGCGCTGGCATTTGCGTTTAACTCCCCGGCGGAGATCTGGCAAGGCATGCTGAAAATTCTGTTTTCCCCCGCCAATCTGCTGACAGACTACATTCAGCTGGCCAACCCCGGAGCGACGCTGTTCAATGTCGGACTGATGACACTATTTACCATCAGTAATATTCGGCTGAACAAACTCCCGGTCACCGGCTCGATCATCGCGGGTATCTTTACGATGATCGGGTTTTCATTTTTCGGCAAAAATCTGTACAACACACTGCCGATTATACTTGGCGTATTCCTATACGCCAAAATCGTGGGCCAGCCCTTTGGCGAGTATGTGCTGCACAGCATGTTTGGTACAGCGCTCAGCCCGCTGGTCAGCGCGTTTTCCTTTAGTTTGGGTTTTTCGCTGCCGGTGGGGATGGCGCTAGGGATTGCGTCCGGGCTTTTCGCCGGATTAATCATCGTGCCGCTGTCGCTGCGGTTTCTGCATTTCCACAAGGGCTACAGCCTATATAACATCGGGTTTACGGCGGGTATCATCGGCATGTTCTTCATGGCGGTGCTCAATGGCTTTGGCATGGAAGTCAAAGCAGTTTCCATCTTGTCCAAGGGCCGCAACCTGCCCTTTACCCTCATGCTGGCAACGCTGTTTTTATGGATATTCCTGATTGGGCTGCGGGTTAACCACTGGAAGCTGAAGGGCTATGCGCGCCTGTGCCGTATGTCCGGCGTGCTGCCGACCGATTTTTTGGCCGAGCGCGGGTTCGGAGTAACGCTGATTAATATGTCGCTGCTGGGCATTCTATCGGTGGGGTATGTGCTGGTCATGGGCGGTGAGCTGAACGGCCCGGTCATCGGCGGCATCTTCACCGTGGTGGGCTTTGGCGCATATGGCAAGCACATTAAAAACGTACTTCCGGTTGCGGCGGGCGTTACGCTTGCAAATCTACTTAACGTTCACGAAATCAGCGAATCGTTTACGCTGATCGCTGCGCTGTTTGGCACAACGCTTGCCCCCATCGCAGGGCGGTACGGCATCATCGCGGGCGTAATCGCCGGATTTTTACACATGGCGCTGGTGACCAATGTCGGCTTCCTGCACGCAGGGATGAACCTGTACAACAACGGCTTTTCCGGCGGGTTTGTCGCCGCGCTGCTGTATCCGCTGCTGGATACACTAGACCAGGTGCGGCAGGTGCGAAAGCAGTAAGCCCTTCCTGGTTTATCCGCGCGGGAACTGGGTATACCTTCTATATAACCTCACTTACCCCTATGGACCATAGAAAGAAGGCAGCATATGCAATATAGACGATTGGGCGCCACCGGCCTGAAGGTATCCGAAATCAGCCTGGGCAGCTGGCTGACATACGGCAACGGTGTAGAGGACAACACCGCCGAGAAAACCATTGACCAGGCTTATGATCTGGGCATCAACTCTTTTGATACCGCCAACGTATATAACCTCGGCGAGGCAGAAAAGGTGGTCGGCAAAGCGCTGAAGAAGTACGACCGTAGCTCCTACGTGCTGGCAACGAAGGTGTACTTTGCCATGGGCAACAAAGTAAACGATAGCGGCCTGTCGCGCAAGCACGTAACCGAACAAGTGAATGCCAGCCTGAAACGCCTGGGGCTAGAGTATGTGGACATTCTGTACGCCCACCGCTACGACTACAACACCCCCGTGCACGAGACCCTGCGCGCCTTTGATGATCTGATTCGCCAGGGCAAGGTGCTATACGCGGGCATCAGCGAGTGGACCGCCGCGCAGATTGAAGAAGCCATGCGCATTGCCGATAAATTCCTGCTGGACCGCATTGTGGTCAACCAACCGCAGTACTCCATGCTGCACCGCAACATCGAAAACGAAGTGCTGCCCGTCAGCGAAAAGTACGGCATCGGACAGGTGGTATTCTCGCCGCTGGCCCAGGGACTGCTGACCGGAAAATACAAAACGCTGGGTGATATCCCCGCAGATAGCCGCGCCGCCAACGATAAAATGAACCGCTTCATCGGCCGCTGGATGAACGAGGAAACCTTTGACAGACTTGCCAAGCTGCGCACCATTGCAGAGGAACTCGGCATCCCCATGGCGCAGATGGCACTGGCCTGGGTGCTGCGGCAAAACGGCGTCTCCTCCGCATTGATCGGCGCCAGCCGCCCCGAGCAGGTGGTACAAAACGCCAAAGCCTCCGGCACGGAACTGGATATGGATACACTAAAGGCCATCGACGACGCACTGGCGTAAACCGGTAAATCCGCTCACCTTATCAAGCCGCAGCATTTTCCTGCGGCTTTTTACTTTATCCAAACCAGCGAATTTACACCAAAATCATCCGCTCCGTTCTTGACTGCAACGACTTTACAATGATATACTACGCTTCGGTATGTGTGGGTTTGCCAGTCGGTGCCTGAGGGCTCTCAGTCGCCGGATGCTGCAGCCCCGCTACTTTGGAGAGGTATCGAAGTGGTCATAACGGGGCTGACTCGAAATCAGTTTGCGCGCAAGCGCACGTGGGTTCGAATCCCACCCTCTCCGCCATCGTCGTCGCGGACTGCATATCGTTCGCGGCGGCTTTTTCTTTGTAAAAACCCACCGCTCATTCCTTCCGTCGCTCCTCCTCCCGCCTCGAAACTGGTTCCTCTTCGTTTAAACGAAACGAATCAACTGCCTATATATAGGTGCTTCCTTTTTTGATTTGTGATGTGGTGTGGGATTCGAACCCGAGAGGGCTGGAAGCGATAAAAAGACGACCTTGTATGGTCGTCTTTCGCTGCCAGCGTGAGGGAGGCAACGACCGAAAGGTTTAAGGGAGTAAGACGCCCTTGCAAGATGGCACTGCACGGATCAGTGCCACGCTTGCGAGTGCAATATTAGCCAATATGTGTTAATATATTACAATACAAGAATTTTTGAGGTTATATTATGAGGTTTGCACTAATAGGTGATGTGCATGGGAATTTATATGCTCTTAACGCTGTTATAAAAGATTGCGTTGATAAAGATATTGATCACTTTGTTTTTTTGGGTGACTATATTATGGATGGTCCTTATTGCAATGAAGTTTTAGATAAGGTAAGGAATATATCCAAATATGCTATTGCTGGAAACAAAGAATATTTTATTCAAAACTATAGTAATAAAACTAAAGATTATGATCAATTAGCAGGAGCTCATTGGACATATAACACATTAACAGATAATAATATTAAGTATATAAGTAGTTTGAAAGATAGAATAGATATAGAACATAATGGCAAAAAAATTGTTTTTTCACATTTCCCCCTGTACCACTATAAACATGAAAACGGCATATTTGATTTAATAGATGTCGAAAAAATATTTGAAAGAAGCAATTTCGATGTTATAGTTTCTGCACATACGCATAGACCTCTAGAAGCAATCATGTATAATAGACGTATTATTTGTCCTGGTAGCTGTGGTTTACCTTTAGCAGGTAATAATAATGCATGCTATGGTGTTTTAGATATTGATGATGACATAAAGTATAATTTTTATACAGTAAACTATGATATAAAAGAATATATAAGTTCATTTAGCAATTTTGTAGGATTTGAAGATTGTAGAATATGGACAAAGTATTATATATTGTCTATCCAAACTGGAAAGAATTACTCTGTTGATTTTCTTTTATACGCCAAAGCTTTAATGAAGCAATATGGTAGGTCAAGTACCGGTTTAGTCGACAACGATATTTGGGAATTAGCAGATAAAAAATACTCTCAAGAGAAGAACTTGTAGTTCGGGTATTAAATACCCTTCCCCGCCATCGTCGTCGCGGACTGCATATCGTTCGCGGCGGCTTTTTCTTTGCAAAAATCCACCGCTCATTCCTTCCGTCGCTCCTCCTCCCGCCTTAAAACAGGTTTCTCGGCGTTTGGACGAAACGAATCAACTGCCTATACTGGCGTGCTTCCTTTTTTACACGGCTACATGGCGTGAAATAATTATATTGGAATGTCCCTCGTTCACTTGCAACATCTTACTATCGTCAACGTTCTACAGGGAGAAAAGCAATGATATGACTCGTTTTTAATATATATCAAGCCACTATGGCATTTGCGTTGATTTGTTCAATAACTGTCCTTAAATGCGAGAATACGGCGGCATTTTCAAATAACTCGCTTATACTGCCCCGGTCGATAAAGGGGCTTTCTTGCAGTACCGACAGGTCCTTCAACATGCCGTTTCGCACAATGTAGTTGATGATCTGTTTTACAAAATGCATCTGCCTTGAATCCAATTCATTGCGACTCATGAACTCCGAAAACGCTGCATTTGCGGCCTTCTGATCCAGCCCAACAATGGAACGCACCAGCTCGCCCATGGATGTATTACCGTATTGCGATGCATACTGCTCTTTGGTGCCAAGCTCATCCCATAAAATATGTTCCAGCGCTTGCACATCCTCTGGCGTCAGCGGCAGGTTTCCCTTAAGCTTAGCGATGGCAGGAATGAATTGGTGCTGCAATATATAAAAACTAACTTTGTTTTTATAGTTTGCCAGGTCCTCATTATCCAGCTCTGATTCTCGCCAATCGATTGCCAGAATATCATCGGTAAAGTTCGTATCGTAGCGCGCACGATCGCTTTCGGGAATATATTTAATCAAGCCGCGCAGGTTTTGGCGTATCACTTCAAAATCCTCAATACCCGCTCGTTCCAGATGATCGTTATACAGAATTTGCTCCAACAGTTCCTGCTGCTGGGCTATCGCAGGAATGGTTGAAAGCACGGCAAGCTCCTTTGCTTTGCGCAGTATGTCGTTTCTTGCCCGTTTGCTGGTTATATTCGCAAGCATCGCTAGCTCAATCTGGTACACCAGCTGGTCAAAGCGTACGGCGGCAATATCGTCTATCGTGGGCGGAATCAACGGCGCGATATGCTCGGCAATTTGTAGTGTGTTTTCATATGTCAGCACAGTGAATGCTTCTTCGGTTTGGAACTTGTCGATCACGCGCAGGTGTTGATTCACAGCAAAATTATCCCGTGGCAGGGTTTTGATCTGGCTTACCAGCCCGTGTACCAGCACCTTGCGGTATTCTTTAAGAGGCTCAGTTTGGAAGTCTAGCTCCTGCAGCTTGTACACCATTTCGATCTTCGTGTTGAAAATGCGTTCCTGCAGAGTTACGTTCATCCTCGCTTCCTGCCCCTTGGCGTGCAGGCGGAAGAATTCAAAATTCCCACATAGGTCAAAGATATAGAACTTCTCCTTGTCCTCCCCGTCCAGTAGGCCTTCGCAGGTACGCGTGCCGCGCCCGATCATCTGCCAGAACTTGGAGCGGCTCATAACCCTTTTAAAGAATACCAAATTGAGAATCTCGTGAATGTCAATCCCAGTGTCCAGCATATCAACCGAAATCGCAATCTGCGGCAGTTTGTTTCTGTCTGAAAAATCATCAATCAGCGACTGGGCATAATTCGTGTAGTTGTCTATCACCCGCGCGTAATGCGCCGGGTAGTCTGGATATTCCTTACCCCATACCTCCAGTATTTTCTCGGCGTGGTTGTGGTTTTTGGCAAAAATGATGGTTTTACCGATCTTTTCGCCGAATTCCACGCGCTGGCCGTGCTCCATCAGGGTTTGCAGAGCCTTGCGGATGGTGTCTGCATTAAATATCCAATCGTTGAGCGCACTGGAGTCAATCGCCTCAGGGATATTTCCATCCTCGTCAGTGAAGGTGTCTTCGTAGATTTCCTTCTCCTCTGGCGAAAGTTCATCATACACGATACCGTCACTCATAAATTTCAGTGTGGTTTCCACCGAAACGAAATCCACCAGATACCCGTCCTTCACAGCGTCAGCCAGTTCGTAACCATAGGTGGGCACGCCGCTTTCCAGTTCGAAAATCGAATAGGTGTTGATGTCGATTTCGTCCTTAGGCGTTGCAGTAAGGCCCACCAGTAGCGCATCGAAATAGGTAAAGATATCCTTGTACTTATTGTAGATACTGCGGTGTGCCTCGTCCACCACAATCAGGTCGAAATGCCCGGAGGTATACAGTCGTTCGCCGTTTTCATCCCGCGTGGTATCAATGCAGTTCATCATCGTCTGATAGGTAGAAAACACGGCGCGTGCGCTGGCCTCCGCCTTCCCTTCGGTAAGGTTGCAAAGAGAAAGGTTCGGCAGCATACTGTGAAACGCTCGCTTGGCTTGAGTCACCAGTGCATTGCGGTCGGCCAGGAATAGAATATTCTTCACCCAGCCGTGGCGCATCAGCACATCCGCTAGCGAGATCACCGTACGCGTTTTGCCGCTGCCGGTCGCCATCACCAACAGGGCTTTGCGGCGGTTATTAACGTCTATGGTGTCGCACACCGCCTGGATGGCTTCCTTCTGATAATAGCGGTTGGTAATCTCATCGTTAATACGTACACCCTTGAGCGGCGCGCGGTTTTGGATGATGTTAAAATACTTTTCCAAATCGCGTTTGGCATAGATGCCGCTTACCCTACGCTCCGGCCCGTGACGGTCGTCCCACAGGCGGGTTTCGTAGCCGTTGGTCATAAAGAGCACGGGGCGCTGCCCAAACTTAGATTCCAGATAATCAGCGTAGAGCACAGCCTGTTGGCGGCCCTTCTCCACGTTCACGCTGGTACGTTTAGCCTCAATCACTGCCAGGGGTTTCCCGTTATCCCCAAATAGCACATAGTCCGCCGATCCGCTGCCAGATTTGTTTGGCATTGCCTCAATCGGATATTCGTCCACCCAGTTCGCACCGCGCTGCCAGCCCGCGTCCTGCAGCATCACATCAATATAGGCTTTGCGCGTCTGTGCTTCCGTCATATCCATGGGTTTGACGGTATAGCCTTGCTTCATCTGCTGCGTCCGTTGCGCTGTTAGCTTTTCGCGCTTGTGAGCGTTTTCATCCAGCAAGGTTTGGAAGTCAACTTCATGTGGTTTCGGGATAGCTGCTCTGGTTTCGATTTCGAGTAAACTTTGATCAAACGGCGTTTCCGTATATTCCGCGCCGTAGCAGTAAGCAATAAAATCCAGAAAGCTGTGCAGGTTACGAAGCGCTAATACAGCCTGATCGCGGCTGACACCCTTTGGCTTGTGCGCCGCGTTGTTGCCCACACGGCGCAGGTAATCCAGCTTGGCAATCATCCCCACAGGCAGCAAACCCTTGAACTCGTCTGTGCTGATGAGGGTCGCCAGCCGGTCGTTATATGGCATTGTCAAAGAGGCATCTACGCTGTACATCCACTTCACCGCAAACTCCATCGCCATGCGGCACGCCGACGCGCACAGCACAGCCGATACAGGCAGCGCTCGCTCCGCCGAGACCGCCGCCTCGGCAAAGGGTTCAAACTGCGGTTCTTTGGTTAGGAAGTCGAAGTTTGTAGGCACGTGGTTACCTCACTAGATTTTACGCTTAATGGAATCCAAGTGGTTTGCGATAGTTCTAAGTGCATTTGCTTCGGGATTGGTACCGCTGGTGTTGTATTCAGAGTATGCCATTTGATTTGCATACTGTAGGGCTACTGAATAATTGTCGTTATAACATTTTTCTTTATCATCAACTGTTATATATTGAACACTGACAGAATAGCCCTTGCTAATTGTTTCATCTTCATTTTCAATAAGATAGAACTCCAGACTCTGCAATGGAGCGATAACTACATCTGCTAGAAAGTCCTCCGGTCGAGCTTCATCTACGAATTTGGGAGTAGGGATAATCTCTACACTGCGTACTATTGCTCCAGTTTTCCCATAATTCTTAATGCGAAGACTAAACCATGAATCTCTAGGATCTTTCTCTAAAGATACAAATACATAGGGTCGAGACTCTGCCTCTCTTGTTTTCTGCATTTCCTTAATTGTTTTTCGATTATAGATAACAATGATCATTGTTGCAACAACATAAACCAGGGTCAGTAACGACATGGCAAATCCTTGATTGTTATTTAGCCAAACGATCATTAGAATACCTCCCCACGAAAGCACTTCTGTATTAAAGCTTTATAGTTACGCTCTAATTGATTAATCGATGTAGCAAGAAGACGTCTTTGTATCTCAACTTCTTGTACAAACTTAAAAAATTGATCCTGTAAATTGTACGGAGGCATGAGTACATTCACCTTTAGAACTCCAGATTGGCTGATCGTTGTCATTGTTGAGGTCTTTGCATGAGATATGATCTGCTTTCTAAAGAATTCCGTTGTACTAAGCTCTTGAATATATTCAGGTATACATTTCTTTGTATCTAGTGGTACACGGATTACATGACATTCAAACAAAGTATTAATAGCAACATCGCGTGGTACAATTGATGCTTTTCCTATTCCCTCAGCAACTAAAGACGATCTACAAAACAGTAAATCACCATATTTTACAGAATACTTTATTGTATCAATATCTCGAACATTCGTTTTGGGCAAATCTTCGTATTTTGAATATCTTGTATTTACAATATTCGCAACACCTAATATTCCGGCATTACCATCTTCAACATACTCATTTCTCTTTGCAAAATACCCATTTGATGCTTTCCCTGAAAGCAATGATGACAAAGCGACTCGCTCCCACCCCTTCGGATTTGTACCGGGATCGCCGAACATTTCGATGAATTGGGATTTGATAAGCAAATCCAGTTTGTCGATCTGCGCCTTGCGCTTCTCGACGAGGGTACTGGCACGATCCAGCACATCGGCGATTTTCTGCTGGATTGGCAGGGGTGGTAAAGGTATTGTCAAATTCTTTATTTTACTACCCGAAATATTCGGTTGTGCACCTCCTTCGCCTAAGGTAACGAGTTTTTCCTTTATATATAGAAAATAAAAGTATAAATATGCTGGCAAAAAACTCTTTGTAGGAAGCAATGCAGCACATGCTTGATTTGTTGCTGCAGAAACTCCTAAAATTGAACATGCTCCAATGGTTGCGCCGTACATAGCAACAAGGACAGTTCCTACAGGGAAAACCTTTGCACTGCTATTTATTAATCCCTTTTCAGTAATCAAAGTATCTGTATTATTAATATACATCCCTTTAAGATCACCTGTTTTTACCAAAGGGATTGTTCCATCATCGTAGTATTCTTTTCTTCTACAATTTGGGGTTCCTCCCGATGTGACACTAATTACATCCCCCAACCGTACCATCTCCCACTTACCCACGGAGTATATCCTCCAGTTCCTTCAAACCGTTCACAATCTCGGTTTCTAGCTCATTGATGTCCTTGAGGATTTCGAGGGGGTGAGGATAGGTTTCTTCAACATAGACCGTTTTTCTGTATTTATTGATGGAGAGGTCGTAGTCATTGCCTAAAATTTCATCCTTGGGCACAAAGAAGCTTTGCTCGGTGCGTTGACGAGCTTCCTCTTTGTCCAGGGCATGGAAGCGTACGATGATGTCCGGAATGTCAGATTGATCGAGTTTGGTACGCTTGTCGTCCAGACTGTAGCCATCGGAACGCATATCGTAAAACCATACGTTATCCGTGCCACCCGCACCAGTTTTTGTGAAAATAATCACGGCGGTGCTCACCCCGGCATAGGGCTTAAACACACCCGAAGGCATAGAAATAATCGCTTCCAGCCTATGGTTTTCCACAATCTCCTTACGCAGGCTTTTATGCGCATTGCTCGAACCGAATAGTACGCCGTCCGGCACGATGGACGCACAGCGACCACCGTTTTTCAGCATTCGCAGAAACAGCGCTAAAAACAGAAGCTCGGTCTTTTTGGTTTTTGTCACCTTGGTTAAATCGGGCGAAACAAAATCAGAATCCAAGCTGCCTTTAAACGGCGGATTGGCGAGGATTTTGGTGTATTCCCCCATATCCGTGTTTTGGTCCGATAAACTATCTTTATATATAATATTCGGGTTTTGGATGCCGTGGGTCATCATGTTCATTGCGCCGATACGCAGCATGGTGCGGTCCATATCATAACCGGTGAACATAGTGCTGTCGTAGTGCGTTTTTACCGTTTTATCGTAGAAGATATCATCATGATAATTATCTTTCAGGTATTCCCCTGCCGCAACCAAAAATCCGCTGGTGCCGCAGGCCGGATCACAGATAATATCACTCGGTTGAATATCCAATAGTTCCACCATCATGCGGATGATATGGCGCGGCGTGCGGAACTGCCCGTTGGTGCCTGCCGTGGAGAGCTTGGACAGCATATATTCGTACAGGTCGCCCCGCGCGTCCTGCTTGTCCTTCTCCTTGTCAATCATGATATACATTTCGTCCAGCGCGGTAACGATCTTCTCCAGCAGCTGCGGTGTAGGCACTTTGAAAATAGCATCCGCCATATACTTGGCATAGGTGCCGCTTTTACCGTTGAGTTTCTTAATAAACGGGAACACCTCCGCCTGCACTTTCTGATACATGACTTCGGCAGGCAGATCACGAAACGCGGACCAGCGCAGCTCTTCATGGTCGGCAAAGCGGTTGGTATGGGGAATACCCAGCATGCTACTATCGCGTTGCATGCGTTGGTCGGAATAATCCAGGTCGCGGATGAACATTAAATAGGTGATCTGCTCAATTACATCCAGCGGATTGGTTAACCCGCCTGTCCAGAACATCTCCCACAGCTTATCAACCTTAGATTTCAGTTCGCCTGTGATCATGCGCTTGCTCCCTCAACCTTGTATATTCTGCTGCACCTGTGAAACTAGTCTATTCAATATTATACATTAGAAGTAGTTGTTTCACAATTGAATAGCTCCAACATGAAGTCACAAATACTACAAAATAGTTTATTTCCAAATAAATCCATGGTATGATAGTTTACAGAAATCCAATCTAAAATGCTGCACGTTGAACCGTCTTAATATATACAAGTTAAATCAATTCTATGGAGGTTACAAATATGGCAATCAAACAAACCATCTGGTCTTTGGACGAGAAAAGAGAACTATCATTATCGTCACTGACAAGCGAAAATGAGCTTGAAAACTTAATCGCCGGAAATATAAGCCTTTTGAACAATGATTGGATGCTGGTGGGAAGGCAAGTGAGAACGGATTATGGCGGCATTATCGATTTGCTCTGTGTTGATATCGGCGGAAACCGTATTTTGATCGAGCTGAAGAAAAGCATGACACCCAGGGAGGTAACCGCACAAGCACTGGATTATGCCTCTTGGATAACAGAGATTGATGCAGAGGATTTGGCAAAGATCTATCTGAAGTTTTCCAACGGTCAAGAGTCTCTAAATGACGCTTTCAAAAAACGTTTCAATACCGAACTCGAAGAAGACAATGAGGGCGTTTCCACACAGATCGTGATTGTAGCCACTACCATGGATGGCAGTACCGAGCGAATTATTAGTTATCTTCAAGGATTTGATATTAATATCAACGTCCTCTTTTTCAGCGTGTTCGAGCATGCCGGCAAAAGGCTGCTAAGCAGGGCATGGATGCATGAGCCTGAGCAGGGAAACATAATTAAGAAAAGCGACACCAAAAACTGGAACGGGGAGTTTTATTTCAATTTTGGTGCTGATGAATCCCGTTCATGGGAAGATGCCATAAAATATGGTTTCGTATCCGCAGGCGGCGGAACCTGGTATACCGGCACTACGAAAAACCTGGTGAAAGGGAACAGAATTTGGGTAAAACTTCCCCATCAAGGCTATGTTGGCGTAGGGATAGTAACGGAGGAAGCAATCCCCGCCAAAGATGCAATGATCAATGTTGGTGGAATCCAAACACCATTTTTTGACTTGCCATTGATGGCAAGCTACTTTAAGAATGCGCCAGAAGAGGAGGCCGAATGGATTGTTCAGGTGGATTGGCAAAAAACCGTGCCTCAAAATGAAGCTATATCAGAATACGGTTTTTTCGGTAATCAGAACATCGTGTGCAAGCCCAGAACGGACAAATGGGATTTTACTGTTGATAGGCTGAAGAGTGTTTGGGATATAAAAGATTAACACACTTCTCTTGCATTGTATGGATTACGTCACAGGTCAGCATAACTACGGTACAAATCGCAGTATTTCCATATCGCAAGAATTCATTCTTAAGGATTTAATACTCATCTATTAGTCATGCCGTATATTGATCTTCATCATTGATAAACGAATATCAAGCAGATGAAGAATCTGGCAATGAGTAGCGCGATACTGAAAAAATAAAATTATCATTGCATCGTTGAGAGAAATCAGGAAAAGTTGTATCTACAACGCGTAGCAAAACTGCTTACAGATTTCCCAAGGGCTTCTATAACGTTTGACCTAGAAATCAAGCACATATTCAACACTAAGCTAAGAAAGAATTAACGCTTGTCATAATAGGGCATTGTGCAAACTTTTGTTTGAAAAATCGTTTCATAATTATATACACCTGAAAAGACACCTAGAAATCGATAAAACTTCCCTGCTACAAAATATGTAAACTTTTACAGACATACCATAGGGCCCGCCTGCAGGTAGGCATGATTACAGTGAAGTTGAGTTTTACAGACGGATACATCCACTAAGTGATAAATGATACGCAAAAGTCATATGCTCACAAAGATAATTATTAAGTTTATATCGACACTAGAGTCAACATTTGAACACATGATCGAGCGCATACGCTAAAAATCCCGCGCATGTGGCAAACGCCTCTCCCGTCGCGCAATTCCCTGTGTCCTCATAGACACTTTCACATGCAATGCCATTATCCATATCCATTTTCCGTAAATTCGCTACAGCGGACTGCTCGTTACCGCTGAGGAGGCTGTTGGCAACGGACAAGACCCACGGATGCGGGGCATGTGCGCAGCCGATCTCCGCGATCGGGCTGCCGGCAAACGAAAACGGGTATCTGGGATCTCTGATTTTTTTGACCGTTGCTCGATATACCGCGTCTCCCCTGTCGCAAAAACCGTAATACGGCAATAGCAGCAAGCTTCCCGGCGGCTCATCATATGTATCATAATTACCGTTCAGATCGATGGACCAGCAATAAAAACGCTCACCGTTCTCTTTTTTCACACAGTGTTCGGCAATCGCCTGTTTCACCTGCTCTGCCTGTTCCAGCAACATATCCGATTGCAACCGGTGACCCAAATCCCGCAGAATTTTCCATACCAGCACATTATCATACGTCAGGTATGGGTAAACGTTCATATCATCCGTGGGCATCAGGAATGTCTCATAGAGCGCTGTAGCCGGATGCTTACGGGACTGCAGAACAGATAAAATATGTTCAATACCATTCTTAATTATCGGTTCGGCGAAAAACGAAGTATCGCCCGTTGTAGACAGATGATTCTCCAGCGCGATGATCGGCGCGCACAATTCATCCAGCTCAAACCCTGGCTCAAGAACCGTACCATCGATATACCGGCTATGAACGCCAACATTGCGAAGCTGCCGGGTAAACACATGCCGCAGGATCTCTTTGGCATACTCCGGGTCCGTCATCAATATCGCGGGAAAGCTCCAAAGCAGGCTGTCGCGGTCCCAATAGGCACAGGAGACATAATACCTTGGGCTTCGGGAGGTCATCAGCACGAGTTCCTCAGTGTCCAGGGTGCGTCCGGAGGAAAAAAAGAAGCTGAAAAACATGTTCGTATTGCACATCGTTTGTAAATCATCATCCTGCAGCGTCCGTTCACGGTTTATAAGCCACGTCTGCGTCTCGTACAGCATGTTCGCATATCCCTGGCGCTGGAGCTCTTTTGCGCTGGTGGCCGCAGCAACCTCTTCGTATCCAAGTCCGAAGATGTAATCCACTGCCTGTGATTGCCCAGCCTCCAGCATACACAAACGCTCCAGCTGGAACCATACACTGCCGCCTTCACACTGGTTCACCTTTGATGTCATGGTCTCATCCGGTATCGGTGCCAATGCAAACAGCGGAAATGTACTGCGCGCTTCCATTACGAACGAGTGATTCCAGTTGCTTTCCACCACATCCACTTTGGCGTTAACAGGTTTTGATTCGTTAACTACATGAAGCGTCTGTGCCCAGCAGCCATGAAGTGATACGCCGCAAGAAACGCGTGCATCGGAAATGTTTTCAACCTCGAGCCTGTAAAAGAAACCGCGTGAGCCAATGGGGCACAGCAACGTTCCCCATATTTTCAGTTCGCCAGTGGTCGCCGTAAAGCACGGTATCCAGTAATTTTTGCGCTCCCAATGCAGGTCCGTTAACGCAAGCGTGCGCCCGCCGATAGATATCACGGGCTGAAGAAAAGGCGTGCCTGCATCACCCTTCAATTCAATCATACCCTTGGCTGCCATGTATAAAAACGTCATTCCTTCAATCGCCGCATCGGTTTGGCGCAACGTCGGAAATGACAGATACTCATTGCCTGTCACCTGATAGTGTTCCATTTTTTATACCTCTTTATGCTTTGATGGAGCCTTCCGATAATCCGGAAATGACAAACCGTTTTTGGAATACCACAAACAATATCAAAATGGGGATCTGCGCCAAAATCGACGCAGCGAAAATCCATTCCCAGCGTGTTGCATGCTGCCCATGAAGCGTTTGGATCATCAACGGCAGGGTGATAAACTTCTGCACGCCGCCAAGCACTATTTTTGCCGTGAAAAACTCTTCCCAGGTACCCTGGAAACAAAAGATCGCCAGTGTCGCCACCGAAGGAAGCGTGAGCGGGAGCATGACGCGAAAGAAGGTGATCACATGCCCGCCGCCATCAATGTAAACCGATTCTTCCATCTCTTTTGGCAATGCAGCGAAATGCCCTCTCAGAAAGAACGTGTTACCACAGATCCCGGTGCTTACATACAGTAAAATAAGCCCTGTACGTGTACCCACCAAGCCGTTGGCAGCTGACCATGGCAACCTGATGCTCTGGAGCACCAGCACTTGTGGAATGATGCTGAGAAATCCGGGAACCATTAACGTAAACAGATACAGCTTAAAAAGCGCTTCCCGCCCCACAAAGTCAATGCGCGCGAAACCGTATGCCGACAAAGACGAAATAACGACCACGAACAAAACCGTAAACAGAGTGATGATAAGGCTGTTCATCACCGCTTGGGGAAGGCTGGATTTGGTTAACACATACTCATAAGCGCTGAAGTTCAACGACGTCGGAAACAGCTTGGGCGGATACGGAAGCACATAACTGAATTCCTCAAACGAGTTTGTGACCATAAACAGATACGGCATCACAAATAGACTCGCCAGCGCGGTCAGGCACAGCCAGAAAAAGGCTCGCTTCATTTTCATCGTCAGCCTCATTCGTGTCCACCTCCTGTTTTAAACACACGATTGAGCAGCGTTGTTGTCAGCAGAATCAGCAGCGCCGTAATCAGGCCAATGGCTGCGCCCTGCCCAAATGCGAACTGGTTAAACGCCTTGTCGTACAGCAGGTATTGAAGCACGGAAGTCGTGCCGCGGGGGTTGCCGCTTGTCAGCAGCAGCACCTGCAAAAATACGTTGAATGAGCCAATCAGCATATTGACCATGACATAGAATGTCGTGCTCTTAAGCAGCGGCACCGTAATAAAACGGAACTGTGCCGCCGCCCCTGCCCCCTCTATGGATGCGGCTTCATACAGCTGCTTGGATATCCCCTGCAAGCCGGCCAGATAGATGATCATCGCCCACCCGATGTTTTTCCAGATACCCATAATCCAGATCACGGTGTTGGCTGACCATGTGCGCTGAAGCCAGGGTACATAGGTATCCATGATATGAAACACATCGACCAGTAAATAATTGATAAGCCCGCGTTCCCCAGCGTTGAACATATAGGTAAATACCATCCCCACGATCACCCAGCTGGTAATGACCGGCAGATAGAAGAACGTACGAAATAAAATCCGTCCGCGCCTGAGGTTATTAATCATCACCGCAAACAACAAACCGAAAAACAGGATAAATGGCGTGGTGATCAACGCGTATAGAAAATTGTTGCGGATTGCAATGAACAAACGGCTTTGGGGATCCGTCAGAAGCGCAATAAAGTTATCAAACCCCACCCATGTGATGGTGCGTTGAACGATATTGTAATCGGAAAAGCTGATTCGGATGTTAAACAGCATCGGATAAATAATAAAAATAAAGGCCAGAAAAAATCCAGGAAGAACAAAAAACGAAGCTGGAAGGAGGTTTTTGATTCGCTTTTTTCGTACCTGCAACCGCAGGTTCTGCTGCAATATGTCTTGCGTTTTCATCGCGTGCATGAAATCCCTCCGCTTCAAATCAATCGGACTGCCTGCGACCGTTCAGCCGCAGGCAGCCTATCGGGGAATTAATTCCTATTTCGCCAGTTCCGCGTCGATATAAGCAGCGGTATCTGTCAAGGTCTGCTGTACATCTGCGCCTTCCAGGAAAATCATGTTCATGGCGTCGCTCCAGTATTGCCCGACTGCGGACGACTGTGGCGTGGGTATGCGGCTCTTGGCCGATGCCAGCTGCTGCATATAAACGCTCCATTTGGGATCCGCCTGAACCTGCTCGGATTCGATGCAGCTTTTCAGCGTCGGGATCACGCCAACCTGTAGCAGCGTCAGCTGTACTTCCTCAGTGAGCATAAACTGTACGAATGCCCAGGCAGCATCCTGTTTCTCGCTTGCAGTAAACATCACAATGTTTTCTCCGCCGACAACCGATGCACTCCGCCCGTTATATGTGGGGATCAGGGCTGGGACAATATTCTTTTCGGCGTTGAAGGGAGCCCAGGGGCCTTCAAAGAACATGGCATATTCGCCGTTGATGCCATCCCAAGCGTCGGGGGTGCCGTCGATATCGCGGATGGTGAAAACACCGGCATCGTGGATTTCCAGCAACTTCTCAATCGCTGCCACGCTTTGTGCGCTGTCCAGATATCCGCTTGCGGTGGTGAAACCGTCGTCTGTCAGTACGCCGCCAAACAACCAGAAGTAGGGATATAAATCCCAATCGCCAACACCGGATACATTCAGCGTATACTGGCCGGGCTTATACTCCATGCTTGCTGCAATAAACTCTTCCATGGTTGCGGGAGGTTCCGTAAACCCGAGTTCCGCCATTACGTTCATGTTCATGACGGCAGCCTTACAGTTGGTGTTGAGCGGTAAGCCATAGTAAGACCCGTTGTACAGGTTGGTGGAAAGCGGACCGGCCATTACTGCGTCTTTTAACGCAGGGAATCCATCCATCTCGTCCAGGGCCAGAACGCCGCCAAGTTTTGCGTATGCGGCAGTCTGCACAATGTCAACACGTGCCACATCGGGTACCATGCCGGTGCCGAAGGCCGCCACCAGCATCTGGTTAAACTGTCCGCCATCCTGACGGACGGCCTCCACCTTGATGCCTGGGTTCTGGGCTTCAAACATCGGGATGATCTGCTCCTCCAGAACAGGCGTTTCGGCATCACCATAAGTATGCCAAAAAACAATCGTAGTATCCTCCGCCAGAGCCGCGCCAAGAGACGTAATCATAAGGATGGTTACAAGGATGCTGATGAGTCTTTTCGTTTTCATGAGTAAATTCTCCTTTCAATATGTTTACGCGTATTCAACGCATAAATATCATGTTCCAGTACTGCAGGGAGGGTAGGGTGAATGTGAGGTAACGGCCTTGCCCGTCTTGTTCGACGGTAAAGGAAAGCGCCTGGGGTGCAATGCTCTCGCCGTCGGGTGAAGCCAGAGTAACTGTTTGCGGGGTTAAGTCTGTGTAATATTTCACGGTGATGTTTTCAAGCACAGTCGGCTCTGCCTTGGTCTGCGTTTCGTCGCGCCAAAGACTGTCTGTGCCCGTCAGATTGATGAGATGCAGGATTTCATACGTGCTGTCTGCCATAACAAATGTCCATACGGCATCGTTTTGCCCTGTTGTAGAATGCTTGATGTTTTCAAGCATAACGGTGCGCTCAATTGGTATTTGTCCATCGCGCAGCAGGTTCTGATACGCGGTAATAAAGTCGTATAGCGTAACCGTTTTTTGGCGAAGATCCTCGCTCATCACTTTGTGGATATCCGCTGGAAAATATTCGTCCGACAGCATATTGTCGCCATTGCCAAGTTCGATCCGTGATCCGCCCGAGGCATACACCACAGCGTCCAGCAGTAGCACCGCGGATGGATTGAATGTTTTCTGCGCAGCCCTGTAATTGACATAGGCCGCCACAACCAGCGATTTGCCGTCGCTCAAGCTTGCCGCGTCAAAGATCTCTTTTTGCAAGGTAGCGTAATTATCAAACGCTTCTCCCCAGCGGCTTTTCTCCCACGGCCAAAACTCCGAATACAGCACATCTACATCACTGACGGATACCTTTTCGATGCCCTGTGCGCCGACCGGATTGAACGTGAGATAGCGCTCCCCTAAGGCGGCCTTAGCTTTGTCGAGGAAGATCGTATATCCGTCCTTAACCAGATGGATCGGGTTTCCCTGATCATCCAATCCAAGCGGTTGTCCGCCGGCTGTTGTCATCGCTCCGTACTCGCCGATGGTATCGCCGTGCCATCCATCAAATCCCATGGCATCCAGCGCTTCGATCTCCGTTTGAAAGATATGTGCCTGCCACTTAGGATTGAGAATGTTGAAGAACTGAAGAATACCCACATTGCCGCGCGTCTGGCTCATAACACAGGTAAAATCTTCGCCTTTGGCGTTGATCAGCCGCCAAGCCGGATCGATCCCTGAACCATCTCGCAGGTAGGTTTCGTTGGCGGCATAGATCATGTTGTATGCCATGTTTGTCATATGGTGCTCTCCGGCAGCAGCGATATAGCGGCGCAGCACATCTCCGTAAATCCAGCGGGCAGACCAATCCTGCCACTTTTCGGGATCTTGGGATAGCGGCTGGTGATGGCGGTACTGCCAGTCATAATATTGCAGTCCGTTGATGTGGTAACGGTTCAGCGCTTCAATCTTGGCCTCGGCATTTGCATTCTCAGTAAAATCCCACAAATATCCGTAACGCGGAAATTTGACCCACGAGGAAGATACATCCACCGCAATTTCAGCAAGAAGCTTGCTGCCGTCCACCGTATGGGCAGACACCTGCACCAGATATCCCCTGAAGTCCTCCGCAGGTGGCTGCCAGGAAATTCTTAGAGTATGCCCCGGCTCATTCAGTGAATAACTCGCAGCGTTTCCCTCGAACACAATACCCTCCGGCGAAAAAACAGCAAGGTGAAATCCATCCGCCTGCGAGAAGGCTTGCTCGCTATACAGCGTTACCTGAACCGTTTCGCCGGGAATATACCGGGCTTTATCTGTTGAAATATTCGTAGACATAACCGCCTTTCCAAGAGAAACGTTGAAACCTGATACCCAAACGATACTGATGAGAAGAATGATAATCCTCACACGATGCTTCTGATTCATGCAATATTCATCAAATCCATAGGTTCCTTGTTCTGTTTATAGCAAACGCTTATTTCAATTTGAAGGTAACACAACAAAACTACACGCACAATATGTTATGCGCATAACTAACATATTATATCAATTTTTACTGTCAATTTTGTGCAATATCTATAAGGATCCGTCGGTCCATGGTGGACATGCGGTGGCTCCTTTGATCAGCCTGGTCGGCAGCTGTATGGACTTTGGCTGTTCCACCTTGTCATCCAACAGCTCCAGCAGCATTTTAACCGCTTTCTCTGCTTTTCGGGCTACGTTCTGATGAATCGTCGTCAGGCGCGGGCGCAGCAATTGCGCCAGCATGTTGTCATCAAACCCGGTAACGGAAAGCTGCTGTGGCACAGATACTCCATGGTCCAGCAGAAAATTC
Organism: Candidatus Limiplasma sp.; assembly: GCA_963678055.1. Taxonomy (GTDB): domain Bacteria; phylum Bacillota; class Clostridia; order Christensenellales; family Aristaeellaceae; genus CAXXOK01. The sequence continues at coordinate 416,384 of OY782679.1, read as the reverse complement.
ACCGCTTCCACCGCATAATAATCCGATGTGAACACCCACGCGGTATCCATAGTACCTGCACGGGCAAGTATGCGTTCAAAATCCGCCATTCTCCGCTTGATGTCCTTTGATATCTGGATATAAGACTGTTCTCCCCAAACCAGCCCATAGTCTTCCATCGCTTTTTGGTGGCCCTGCAGGCGATGCGCATCAACGCCGTATAAAACTGGCTGATCTCCTACATAGGCAATCTTCCGGTGCCCTTGTTGAATCAGATATTTTGCCATACTATACCCGCCCTGGAAATCATCCAGGCCGACATTATTGTACTGTTCACCTTCGTCAAAATAGCAATCCACAAACACGATTGGCCGCTGTGACAGCTTCATCAGTGCCCGGCATTGATCGGCCTGCAGACCCATGATCACCAGTCCTTGCGTGTTCCAGGTCTGAGCAATATGGTTGATTTCCTGTGCATTTTGCGCCGCATACAGCAGCGTGAAGTAATGATGGGATCGAATTTCGTTTTCCAGAGATCCCACCAGCTCGCTAACAAAGGGATCCTGTAGCGCCAGTTTTTCTTCGCGATTGGGGTAATTGGTGATAACACCGATGATTTCCGAATCCCCTTTGGCCAGCATTCGCGCGCCCATATTGGGAATGTATTGGTACTCCTCCAATTTCTCACGGATTCGCTGCGCTATCTCAGGGGACATCTTGTGAAGATGTCCGTGAATCACGTTAGATACCGTGGCGGTACTCACATTAAGACTCTCAGCAATTTCCTTGATCGTAATCATTTTCATTCCTCGCCGTTATTTTATCTTATGTTCGGTCGTTTACTTGTAAGTATAACATAATCATACCAATTGCTATGTCGGCAGAGCAACTTTACCAAAGTATGTTTATTCTCTAAATCGAAGTTCACCCTCTCCGCCATCGTCGTCGCGGACTACATATCTTTCGCGGCGGCTTATTCTTTGTTTTTAGTTACCCTCTTCAACGAATACTAGGATTATCCCGCCCCTCTTGTTCTTGTATATCAATAGGGAATATGGTAGCATATGCTACAAATGTTCAGCAACTTAATATTCAGGGATTTTCTGGCATATCAACGTATTTCAGTCATGAAAGGAAGTAGTCAAAACGGATAATAGTACTAGTATGATTAATGCATACCAACTATCAGTAAACATTATTAGTATGAGTTTAGAGTTGATAGACAAATGGGAATGCGATACAACGATCTTGGAAGAAATGCTACGTATCAATCATCGAGGTTGGGAAATATTCCTTAAGACATCATGCTTAATTTTCTCAAAACCAGTTCCTAAGAATAGTGAAGAACTTAAAGGGCATAAGCTTGGCAAATTATTACCAAAGCTACAGCTTGAGTATGATAAGCAAAATCTTAACCAGCTTTTTCAAAGCGAGATGTTTCATGACTATTTCAATTTGCTAGACGATCTTTTCAGCGATACTGCAAGTCGTTACAATGTGATTAACGACTTGTTTGGAGAAGACAGTAAGCATTACGTTGTTGATCAATGGATAAGAACATGGAAATTGAATGTAGGAAAGGATATGTACGAGGCAATCCGCTCACGAATTCTTGAGATCAACAATATCTCTATGCGGTGCTTTTTTATGAATATGGTCACTAGTCCCGATTTGCGTACATACAGCGTAATTCTTCAGAAGTGGGTGAGTTATTATCATGATTGGTTTAGTAAATCGTACATTTCGCATTAGACAACAGCGTTTTACCAGCACAAAGCCACCGGTATATACCGGTGGCTTTGGTTTTGTGTGGAAGGTTTTTATTCTGTTCGCAGGGCTGTGACGGGGTCTTTCTTGGCCGCTTTGCGGGAGGGGATGATGCCCGCAATCAGCGTCAGGAACATACTGAGGATGACAAGAACGGCGGCGCTGATCGCCGGAAGCGCTGCGCTTACGCTGCTGGTGTCCATCAGCCTGTGAATGATCGCGTTGCCCGGAATTAGCAGCAGGAAGGTGATGCCCACGCCCATGATACCGGCGAACAGGCCGATGATAAACGTTTCTGCGCTGAAGACCTGCGAGATATTGCGTTTCGATGCGCCGATGGCACGGAGAATGCCAATTTCCTTTGTGCGCTCCAAAACGGAAATATACGTGATGATGCCAATCATGATCGAGGACACAATCAGCGATACGGCAACGAAAGCAATCAGTACGATGGAGATTACGTTAATGATCGTTGTGATGGAAGACATCATCAAACCCACATAATCGGTGTAGGTGATCTGATCAATCTGTTCGGCCGAAGCGTTGTACGCGCTGATGCTGTCTGCAATGGCATCCTTATCTTCAAACGAGTCCGCATAGATGCTGATGGAGGACGGTACATCGAGGTTAACAACGCCAAAGGCGGCCATGTTCTCATCGTACGAGCCTGTTGTAATATACTCGTTGTATATCATCAGCAGCACGGCTGTATCTGGATTCTGCAAATACATATCCAGCATGCTCGCCAGCTCGACCTCGCCCAGCGACTGGATTCTGCTTAATGCGGCAGAGTCGTTTTGATAAATGATGCGCATCATGTCCCGGCTCATCGTCGCTTTTTGCGAGATATTGAGTTCGGACAGGTATTGCGATGCGTAACTCGCTTTTTCGGCATCGTCAGCCGGTGCAAAGGCAAGGCCGTTGAGCACATTGGTATCGGGCGATGCTTTCTGCGCCAGCACAACGGGGCTTTCGTTGGTATGCTCAATGATAAAGTCCGTCAGCGCTGCGGTGTAGCCCACCGTGCCGGAAATAACGGCGCTGTTGGCATCCTCCGAGCGGCGAACAATGCCGGAGACTTTGAGTTCCACGGCGCTGTCCAGCAGCGTTTCTATGGCAGTTTCGTCGTCGCCGATGAAGGAAAACATGCCGTTTTCATTTTGAACATAATAGTCACTCGCGGAGACCAGGTAGAATGTCTGGTTGACGATGTCTTCATAGCTGAGCTTCTGGCTGTCCAGCTCTACATCTTCTGCGTTTTGGATTTTCACCATCAGCTCCCTATACTGCGCCGTTGGCAGCAAGCCGAGCTTGTAAAGCGTTGCGGCAGAAATTTCGTTGTTTTCATCCAGGACTACAACAACGTCATTATAGTTCTGCGGCCAGTCCCCATACAGCACATCATAGTTTGCCGTCACCGCAGTGCTGACCAGCTTGCCGCTACGGTCCGGGATCAGCTCTTCAAACACTGAGGAGGACGACATGCCGGAAAAGCCCGAAGGGCCTGAATTTCCCGATCCGCCTGAAAGCCCCGCCATAACCGCCATTCTGTCTGTTGCGGTCGAGCGGTCCGCGGCTTCGGTCAGCGTACTGCCGTCGGTATTGACAAGGACACCGTCCGGGTCTTTGGCATAGACATCATACTGAATATCGTAGGAATACACCACGCCGTTTTCTCCCAGGAATTGCGCAATCTCGCTATCCGGGTTGTCCAGATACTGCTTAAATGCCGTCAGGTTGTTTTGTGTGGTGATCGACGTGGTCAGGCTCGACGCCATTTGAAAACTTGCATTGTTGGCATACACGCCATCCAAATCATGCGTAATATCCGTATTGACCACTTCCTGTCTGGCCGACAGAAAACTGCTTAAATCAAACGCTTGCGCGTCAATGGTAATCGGGTACGCCGTCATGGTATCCTTTTGAATGGTATCAATATAATTATTAACCCCATTGGAGAGCGAAAGGATGAGCGCAATCCCGATGATGCCGATGGAACCGGCAAATGCGGTCAGCAGTGTTCTTCCCTTTTTGGTGCGCAGGTTGTTGAAGCTCAGCGACAGCGCCGTGAAAAACGACATGGACGCTTTGCCCATATTCTCATGCTTGGGCGGTGTGAGTTTCGCATCATCCACTTCGAACGGGTTGGAATCATCGACTATTTTCCCGTCTCGCAGATTGATCACGCGATTGGCGTATTGATCAGCCAGCTCCCGGTTATGCGTAACCAGCACGACCAGCCTGTCCTTTGCCACCTCTTTGAGCAGCTCCATGACTTGCGAGCTGGTTTCGGTATCCAGCGCGCCGGTTGGCTCGTCCGCCAGCAGAATGTCCGGGTTGTTGATGAGCGCACGGGCAATGGCAACCCGCTGCATTTGCCCGCCGGACATCTGGGTGGGCTTTTTATGCACCTGATCGCCAAGCCCCACAGCCTGCAGGGCTTCTTTGGCGCGTTTTCTGCGGTCACTTTTCGAAATGCCGGAGATGGTCAGCGCGATTTCAACGTTTGACAAAATGGACTGGTGCGGAATCAAATTATAGCTTTGAAACACAAAGCCGATGGTGTGGTTCCGATACGAGTCCCAATCGCGATCGCCATACTTTTTCGTCGATATTCCGTTGATGATGAGATTGCCGGAATCGTAGCGGTCCAGCCCACCGATCACATTAAGCAACGTCGTTTTCCCCGAGCCGCTCGGCCCTAGAACCGCGACGAATTCATTGTCACGCAAATTGAAGCTGACATCGTCCAGTGCCTTTTGTGTCAGTTCGCCTGTGACATACTGTTTGGATACATTCTTTATTTGAAGCATTCAAATAACTCCTCTATCATTAGGTTTCAAGGGCTCGATTGTAGCACGCTTGAATAAACGAATTATAAACTATAGAAAATTGATTGCCCGCCCCCATTACGCATCACCGTATAGCGCGTCTCATTGCCAAATCCTTCCCGTCAATACTATAATGGTAGGGAGTCGGGAGTCGGAGGAGAAGAATGCAACACAAAGAGTTTAAAACAGCCTTAGTCGCTGTGAATGCACAGTATATACACACCGGGCTTGGCGTGCGCTCCATCGCTGCCTATGTGCGGCGTGAAACAGACTATACCCTTGATGTAATGGAATTTACCATCAATAACCCAGAGCAGGATGTGCTGGCCGCCCTGTACGACAGCAAAGCCGATGCTTACTTATTTTCCTGCTATATTTGGAATATCGAGTTCATCCTGCGCACTGTTCGCAACTTACGTCAGCTGCTCCCAAGCGTGCACATCGCCCTGGGCGGACCCCAGGTTTCCTATCAGGCGCACGCGGTTTTAACAGCTGAACCGGCGGTGGATTGCATTGTTACCGGTGAGGGTGAAGCAACTGTTTGCCAGCTGATTGGGTTACTGAAGACGGATGCCCCGCTTTCAGGCTGCCCCGGCATCGTCTACCGCCAGGGCGAGCAGATCATCGCTACCCCGGCACGCGCGCCCCTGTCTATGGATGCGCTATCCTATGCGTATCCGGATCTGGATCAACTACAGCACCGCATTGTCTACTACGAAAGCATGCGCGGTTGCCCGTTCTCCTGCAGTTATTGTTCATCATCTATTGAACATGGCGTACGAAAGCGCTCCTTGCCGCTGGTTTTTGCGGACCTTTCCGTCTTTCTGGATCATCAGGTACCGCAGGTGAAGTTCGTCGATCGCACCTTTAACTGCAACAAAGCACACGCGATGGGCATATGGAAATGGCTGGCGGCGCATGATAACGGCGTGACCAATTTTCACTTCGAGCTTTCCGGAGAGTTGCTGGACGAGGAAATGCTGCAATTTCTTTCCGGGGTGCGGCCGCAGTTATTCCAATTCGAAATCGGCGTGCAGTCCACCAACCCCAAAACCCTACAGGAGATCGACCGTCCCGCGAACCTGGAGCAGTTATTTGCAAAGGTGCGTCGCCTGTTAGCGCCCGGGAACATTCATGTGCATTTGGATTTGATTGCCGGACTGCCATACGAAGATTACACGCGGTTTCAAACATCGTTTAACGATGTGTATGCGTACAAACCGCATCAGTTTCAGCTTGGTTTTTTAAAGGTACTGCCGGGCTCGGCCATGGAGCAGCAAGCACAGGCCTACGGCTTGCTGTACTCCAAAGGAGCCCCCTACGAAGTACTGGAAAACCGCTGGATCAGCTACGCGGAGATCATGCTGCTGCATGGCGTGGCACACATGGTCAACACGTATTACAACAGTTTCCGCTTCCAGCATAGCATCGCACATCTTGTTGCGCTGTTCCCTGATGCGTTTTCGTTTTATCTCGCGCTGTGGCTGCACTACCAAACGGAAACACAGGGCAGGCCACTGAGCGATATGGGATACTACGCGCTGCTTGCAAGTTTTATGCGTTCACAAGGGTTAGCCGTCACAGAAACCATGCAATGGCTGGCCAAATACGATCTTCTGTTACACGGCAAGCCGCGCAAGTTGCCTTCGTGGATTACCGTAGATCGATCGCCTGCGCACCGTGCCGCCATACAAGGCTTTTTCATGACACCGGGCAATATCGAAACCTACTTACCCGAATACGTAGGGGACTCCTCCACCCGCATTGAACGCACCGCGCATTTGGAAATCTTTCCCTTTAACCCGGCGACCGGCGAAGAGGGCCCCGTGGCGATTGTGTTTAACTATCGTCGCCGGGATATTGTTGGCGTTGCCAAGTCCCACGTCCTGCCAATGGACATGATACTGCCGCCTGAGGTGAACTAAACAAGAACACGCTCGCGGCACTGTCTTGGCTTAATACGCGTGACGCAAAGCAGGCGTATTGGGGATGACACGCAAGCAAAAGGCACCCAAACTGGGTGCCTTTACTATAATTTGACTCGTTTATGCGGTGCGCTTTGAACGCAGGCTGCGCTCACGATATACATATACCCGCTTCTGTGTCGATCAGTCCGCCGAGCTGTTGTCCTTTTTGGGTTCTCCACTTTTCATAATCCCGTACGGCAGGAGGCTATGCAGCATATAATCCTTCAGCTTGACATAAAGATCGGTATCTTTAATGCCCTGTTTTTCCTTAAAACGCTGCAAATTGTATTCCATCGTGACATATAAATACGCGACAAATTCGTCTGCAACATTGTCGCGTAAGCGGCTGTCGAGCCTGGCCATCTGCAAATGCTGCTTGACCAACGGGAGATAGACCTCGACGTGCACCTCAAAAAACACACGCTGCCGGATCTCATCCGAGCTTGCGAGGATTCTTTTCATAAACAGCCGTTCATCATCGCTTATATCCTCGGAGGATGCAAACTCATCAAACACCTGGCTCGGATTTTCCGGCGAGGTCCTGATGCAGATATCTTTCGCAATTTCAATGCAAAGATCGTTCTTTTCGTCAAACCACCGATAAAATGTCGCCACGTTGATTTTCAGATGGGCGGCTAAGTCACGGACGGTTGCTTGATCGAGCGGCTTTTCCAAATAGTACATCATCGCAGAATGCATGACTTTCTTTTGCTGCGCTGGTGAAAGTCGTCGGAACGCATCTTTACGCATCCATTGTTCACCTCATTTAATACTTATCCCTAGTATACCGATTTCGTGCTCTTGCGACAAGTGCTGCATGCCTTTACAGCCTGCTTGTTCTACGCGGTCTGGCACTCAGATTGCAATGTAATCACGTTTACATCGGAAATGGTTATATCTTAAAATAACAGCATTCTTTGGTCTTTGTCAACTCGAAAACACAAAATAAAAACACTTTTTCTATTTGGCCGAAAAAAAAGTGGATGTACAACCATTTTTCGTCTCGATCCGTGCTTTCAAAAGACGCATTCCGGGAATTTTCTGCCAATATTTCAGCGTTTAAATTCCAGACTATAAATCCTGTATCCATTGTATAGTAAGGCATTCGATACCTATCCCCAATTCCGCGTGATGGCGTGTATCCTACCCAGCACATCCCTGCCGGGTGAGGCTGACACCCTCACCCGTACTTTGCCAGGCGCAGCACAACCCTGTCACAAACTGTGCTTTTGTTACCTTTTAGGACAAAAATTGAATATGTAAACACGTTTGACTTTTTATTATATTTTCATTTATAATACCAAACATCAGGAGCAAAGACGCTCCAAATGCTAGATACGCGTATCGATTTGGAGTGAGATAGTTGAAACGTTATCTTTTTCGCAGGGTTTTAAGTGGTATACTCACAATTCTGGTTGTTCTGGGAATCAATTTTGTCATCATCAAGGCTGCCCCCGGGGATCCCATCCGTTCCCTCATGGGACCGGAAAATGATGATCCCGCTTTGCGCGCAGCGCTAACGGAAAAATGGGGTCTGGACGATCCGCCTCTGCAGCAGTTTGTTGCCTACCTCGGCAATGCTGCCAAGGGTGATTTGGGAACCTCCATTATCTACAATCGTTCGGTGAACGATATGATATGGGAGAAAGTGGGCGCGACCGTGCTGCTTGGTTTCAGCGCGGCACTGCTTTCGCTGATCATCGGAACAGCGCTAGGCATCATCGCGGCTAAGCGGGAGGGCTCTGCATTTGATGTCATCTCTTCCAATGTTTCCTATACATTAAACGCCATGCCATCGTTTTGGCTGGGCTTGATGTTGATTATTCTATTTGCAACACAATTAAAACTCTTCCCTTCCTATGGGATGACCAATGTTCGCGCCGACTATGAGGGCTTTGCCCATATTGTTGACGTGCTACATCACATGTTTCTTCCGGTGCTTACGCTCACTTTGGTGAGTATCCCGTCGTACTTCCGCATTGCGAAGTCTTCTGTTTTGCAGGTCAGCAACGAAGACTTCATCACTGCTCTGCGTGCCACGGGAATGCCCGAGAAGAAAATTTTCAATAAATACATATTCCGTAATGCGATTTTGCCCACGATCACCATCTTTGGTATATCCATGGCGTATCTCATCACCGGCGTGTCGCTCATCGAAATTGTGTTCGCCTGGCCCGGCATGGGGCGTTTGGTTCTAACAGCCATTACGCAACGGGATTATCCCACCCTGCAAGGCATCTATTTAGTGATGTCCATCTCGGTCGCGGCAATGACCGTTGTGGTGGATGTTGTCTATACGCTGTTTGATCCCCGTATTCGCTTTAACTAAGGAGTTATAACAATGACGGTATTCTTAGCAAAGGCAAGCAAAGGTTTTGATCGCGCGTGGAAGGAAACGCAGCTGCGCATCGGCATGATCGGTATCCTCGTTCTGCTGCTGGTCACGATTTTCAGGCCTCTTCTGATGACCGTAGACCCCTACTTCTTCGGCCCGGACATCCTTGTGGCGCCTGGTACAAATGGGCACTTTTTAGGAACCAATAAACTGGGGCAGGATATTTACTCCATGCTGATTGAAGGCATCGGCGTATCCCTGAAAGTCGCGGTCATCTCTGCGTTGATTTCCGGCATTCTGGGCGTACTGATCGGCGGAATATCCGGTTATTTCGCCGGCAAGGTGGACGCGGTGATTTCGGAGATTATCAATATCTTCATGATGCTGCCGACATTCTTCCTCATCCTGCTCATCATCGCGCTTTTTGGCAACAGTATCTTAAACGTGATGATCGTAATCGGTTTGACAACCTGGCCATCCAACGCCAAGCTGATGCGCGCACAGGCGCTTTCGCTCAGGGAGCGTACGTTTGTTAAAAGCGCAATCGCCATGGGCGAAACCAAAACCCAGATTTTATTCAAATACATCATCCCCAACGGCATTTTCCCCGTCGTGGCCAACACCACCATGGGTATGGCATGGGCTATCTTAACCGAAGCCAGCCTAAGCTTCCTGGGGCTGGGCGACCCGAATGTCATCTCCTGGGGACAGATGATTTTTGACGGCAAAGCCTTCTTAACATCGGCCTGGTGGATTTCCACATTTGCCGGTATCGCCATTGTACTGACCGTCATCATCTTCTATCTGCTGGGCGACGGCTTGAACCATGTTCTCAATCCTAAAAACAGCGCTGGGAGGAAGTCATGATGGATCATGTGTTAGAGCTGAAAAATCTTGATGTCACATACGCCAATAAAGACCGCAAGGTCATGGCCGTGCGCGATGTTTCCCTCAGCATTGATAAGGGCGATGCCCTGGGTGTGGTGGGCGAATCCGGGTCCGGTAAATCCACCCTGGCGATGGCTATCCTGCGCCTTTTGCGGCCCAATCATGCCGCGGTAACCGGCCAGGCCCTGTTCCATGGCAAGGATTTGATTACCATGGATGCCGCCCAGATTAACAAACTGCGGTGGACGGGAATCTCCGTCGTGTTCCAAAACGCCATGAACTCTTTAAGTGCCGTTCATCGCATCAACGTGCAGATCGAAGACATATACCGCGTTCATTTCCCCAAAGCGAGCTCGGAAGAGATCGCCAAGCGGATGAAGTATCTGCTCAAACTTGTGAATATGCCCGACAGGGTTTACACCCTCTATCCCCACGAAATGTCCGGCGGCATGCTGCAGCGTATTGCCATCGCCATTGCACTGTTACACAACCCGGATCTTCTCATCTTTGATGAAGCCACCACGGCGCTGGACGTCGTCACCCAGGGGCAGATTCTGCGCGAAATGGTAGAGCTTGAAAAAACGATTGATATGACAAGAATCATGATTACCCATGATATGTCGGTCGTCGCAGCCTCCTGCAATCGCGTAGCAGTTATGTATGCAGGTGAGTTAGTGGAAATCGGACCGGTGCGTGAAGTGATCAAGCAGCCTTTGCACCCCTACACCAAGGGGCTGATGGACGCTTACCCGTCTTTGACCGGCAAGATCTCAGCGCTTAAGTCCATACCGGGCTCGCTGCCGGATTTGTCCAAGCCGATTGTCGGCTGTCCTTTCGCGGCGCGCTGCTCAAAACAAATCGACAAGTGTCACACCGCAAAGCCGCCCATGGTTACCTATGATAACGGCAGGCAGGCCGCGTGCTGGTTGGCGGGAGGGAATCAATAATGCAGGTAAATAAGCCCGATGTTTCTATTGAAAACATCAGCAAATGGTACCCAAACAAGAAAGCCAGCCGTAAGGGACTTTTTGGTCCCAAGAGCTGGATCAAGGCTGTCGATAACGTAAGCCTGAAAATCTCCCGCGGTGAAATTCTGGGCATTATCGGGGAATCCGGTTGCGGCAAATCCACCATGGGACGACTGCTGACGCGCCTGGAAGCGCCCACGGCCGGCGATGTGTTTTTAGACGGGGTCTCTACCTCAAACATGGTGAAGAAGGACAACCTCGCCTTTCGCCGCCAGGTGCAAATCGTTTTCCAGAATCCGTTTGATACCTTTACCCCACGCGATACCATTCGGCAGATTCTCATGCGTCCCTTAAACAACCACAACATCGGCGATTCGGCTGCCGAGCGCCTGGAGATTTGCCGCAAAGCGCTGGATTCCAGCGGCTTGCGCCCCGCAGATGATATTCTTGCACGCTATCCCCACGAACTTTCCGGCGGACAGCTGCAGCGTATTTCCATCCTGCGCTCCATGCTCCTCAACCCAAGCTTTATCATCGCCGACGAACCCGTATCCATGCTGGATATGTCGGTGCGCGCGGATATTGTAAACATGCTGGTAGACCTTGCACGGGTGCAAAACGCCGCCGTTGTGTTTATCAGCCACGATATCGCCCTGACACGGTATATCTCCGATACCGTCGCGGTTATGTATCTGGGCCGCATCGTAGAATACGGGAAAACGGAAGATGTACTGCATCATCCGCTGCACCCCTATACGCAAGCGCTGCTGTCCAACTGCACCAGCATTGACCCCGACGATCAACGCGAAATGATTTCCATTGAAGGCGAACCCCCTACACCCATCGATCCCGGTCCGGGCTGCTACTTTGCGCCGCGCTGCATCCACGCTTGCAGCGAGTGCACCAAGGCATATCCCGACATGGTGGAGATGGAAAACGGGCACACAGCAGCCTGTAGAATGCTGTCATCCATTTGAATATAGTCACCCGGCTATATAATATTTTTCAGGAGGAACCCAACATGAAACGGAACTTGGCTCTCATCTTGGCTCTTACGCTAGTTGTAACTGCTATGTTTGCAGTAACCGCAACAGCCGCAGAGCGCAACGGAGGAACATTGATTATCCAAACCAGTGGTGATCCCGTATCCTTCAACCCCTCCGTGACCGCTGACGATTACCTCTACCCTATCGCCCAGAACCTCTTCCATCGTTTGGTCAAAATGGATGCGTCCAAAAACGTCATCGCTGATTTGGCCGAAAGTTGGGACGTCAGCGACGATGCGCTGACCATCACTTTTCACCTCCACAACAATGTCACCTGGCACGACGGTGAACCCTTGACCTCCAAGGACGTCAAGTATACCTTCGACTATATTAAAGAAAACGAAACCTGCTACTTCTCCAGCCGCATGGCTGATGTTGTCTCCATCGATACGCCGGACGACAGCACCGTTGTGTTCAACATGGCCAGTGCAGATGTATCGTTTATCGCCCGTCTGGGTTGGTACTCCACCTTCATCCTGCCCGAGCACATTTTCAACAACGGTCAGATCTGGGAAGACAACCCCGCCAGCATGAACCCCATCGGCTCCGGCCCCTTCAAGTTCTCCGAGTTCAAGCAGGGCGAAAGCGTCACGCTTGTGGCCAACGAAGACTACTATGCCGGCATGCCCGATGTCGACAAACTCGTTTACGCCATCATCCCCGATGTCCAGACTGCAGTGCAGGCACTGGTCAACGGTGAAATCGACGTAATGGACAGCATTCCCGCTGCTTCCGTTCCCGAACTGCAGGCGAACCCGGACGTCCGCCTCACCCTGAATGAATATCCCTCGCCGATGCGCATTATCTTCAACCTCGACAACCCCCTTGTGCAGGATCTGGCCGTCCGTAAAGCGATTGCATATGCAATCAACCGCGACGAAATTTCCGCCAAGGCGTTTGCAGGCATTCAGCCGCCGGAATACGCCATGTATCCGTCTCTGATCGCCTGGGCCAGCAACTCCGAAGACGTTCTGCCTTCGTTTGATATCGATGCAGCCATCAAAACGCTGGAAGATGCGGGCTACGAAAAAGATGCCGATGGCTACTATGTCCGTGGCCTGACGCTCGACGTATTCGAAGCAGCCGGTTATCCGGACACTGCCAAGCTCATGGCCGCAACGCTCAAGCAGGCTGGCATCGAGCTGATTGTGCAGGTGCACGAGTTTAACGCCTGGTTCCAGAAAGTCGGCACCGACCGCGATTTCATTATCGAAATGCAGGGCGGCTTCATGGGCCCCGATCCCTCCGCGCTTCGCGACCGTATCGGCACCGACCAGAGCAGCAACTACGCAGCCTACTCCAACCCCAAAGTTGACGAGCTGCTTGCCCTGTGCGTGCAGACCGGTGTGCAGGAAGAACGGGCCGAATACCTCAAGGAAGCCCAGAAAATCCTTGCAGAGGATATCCCCTACATCAACATCGTTGCGTATGCCGCATATGATGCAAACCGCACCAATGTCATCAACCTGCCTATCGACGGCGCAGGCAAATGGGGCTGGGCAGAGTTCACCTACGCCCAGATCAACTAATCCATTTGAATTAACCTAACCTGATGGCTATCCGGGGTTATCGTTACTGGATTGGCGATAGCCCCGGATTTTTCCTTAACAAAACCAGGAGGCAGCTATGAACACGATTTTCGAACAACTACTCAAGGATATTCCTGATTACCAGCACTTCCTGACAGCTGATGAGCTCGATCAGAGCTCGCGCGCGCTGGCGGAAGCGTATCCCAACCTTGTTACCCTGTTTGAGATGGGCAAGACCAAAAACGGTACCCCCCTGCTCTGCCTGAAAATCGGGCACGGCAGCCAGAATGCCCTGATGTTCGGCTGCCCGCACCCCAACGAACCCATTGGCACCATGATGCTTGAATATTTCACCAAAGCGCTCTGTGAAAACGATGCGCTACGTGAAGAACTTGGCTATACCTGGTATATCGTCAAAGCATGGGACCGCGACGGCCTGGAACTCAACGAAAAATGGCTGAAGGGCCCTTACACGCTGTACAACTATTCCCGCAATTTCTTCCGGCCTGCCGGACACAAGCAGGTGGACTGGACCTTCCCGATTGATTATAAAGAACTGCATTTCCATAACCCCATTCCGGAAACGCAGGCAATGATGAAGTTAATAGAAGACATCCGCCCCAAGTTTATCTACTCGCTGCATAATGCAGGCTTTGGCGGAGCTTATTGGTATATAACAGACTCCATGCCCGATATGTACGACGAAATGCGCAACAGCGCCAAGCAGGTGGATGTACCCCTGCATCTGGGTGAGCCGGAGGCCCCCTTCTGCACGGAGCTGTCCCCCGCGATTTACGCGATGCTCGGCATTCAGGAGCATTACGACTACTTGGAAAAATACGGCATGAAAAACATTGCCGATATTATCAAAGTCGGTACATCGTCCGCCGATTTTGCCAAAGGGCTTTGCAATGCCGTCACCTTGTTGACGGAGCTGCCCTATTTTTACGACAAACGCATTAACGACCTGTCCGATTCCGATATCACCCGCGCAAAGGCAGCGCTGGATGCGCTGGACTGGCGTAAAGAATCCGACCAGCGTGTCAAGGATGTCATGAGCCTTTCCAAGGATTATCTCGATCCGGAAAATCCGTTCTTGCTGGCGCTGGAAGCGTTCACCGCGGATACCGGTGATGATGCGACCCGGAAAATGATTGAGACCAATCCCGATTTTGCCAAGACGGCAACCGTCGCCGAGAAATTTGACAATCTTCTGCTTGGCAAGTTCTATCAATCGCTTTGCTACGGCATGCTCGTGCGCGCTAACGAAACCGAGCTTCAAGCCATGCAGGAAAAGGGCGAAGTCAACCTGCCGAAATATCAGGCGCTTGAACAAGCCCTTGCCAAAGCCATCATGATGCACCAGGAGCTTGTTGCGCTTTTGGAGAGCGAAATTGAATACCAGGTTGTGCCCATCCGCAAACTGGTTCACATTCAGCTTGCCTGCGGCTTGCTGATCTCCAGAAAGCTTAGGGACGAATAAGCATGGAAGCGAAAACACAGCTGAAACGTTACCTGCAGGAAACCTCGTTCCGCAATGCCGTTTGGCGGGATGATGGTCATACCATCGCCTACATCTCCACCAAGGATGACACCATCGGCATCTGGGAAACGAACCTGGACACAGGCACCCATCACAGGCTCAGCAATGAAAACGAACGAATCTGGAGCCTGACTGCGGACGCGAAAACCGGCACCCTGCTGTATACTGTGGATGTCGGCGGCAACGAACGCGAACAAATTTATGCCATTGCCCCCGGCGGGGAGCCGCGCAACTTAACGCGCGACCCCGCCAGCCGCCACTACCTTGGCGGGATGCGTGCCGATGGCAAAACAGTCGTGTACAGCTCTAACCACCGCAGCCCGTCCACATTTGATATCTGGACGCTGGACATGGAAAGCGGCAAAGCACAGCTGATCTACGAAAACACAGGCAACTACAATATACCGGCGCACCATAGTGTATCTCCCAGCGGGAACTACATGCTATACAACAAGCTCAATGGTGCCTCCGACAATATGCTGTGGATGCTGGATATGACCGCGAGTAAGGCGGCGCAGGTACCCAGCAGCGCCCAAACCGCGCAATACATTCAGCCCGTATGGCGCTCTGACAGCGCCGGGTTTTACTGCATCAGCGACGCAGGCAGCGAGTTTTGCTATGTCGCCTACTATCACATTGCGACCGATAGCTTCACCCGCGTGTATGAAACGAACTGGGATGTAGAAACCATTGCCCTCTCCGGCGATGATCGCTATCTGGCCATGGTAGTCAACGAGGACGGCTACTCCGCGCTGCGCGTGCTGGATACGCAGGCCCAGGCGCTTTGCAACTCTCCTCTGCCGCCCAAAGGCGTTATCTCTCCCTATGATGTTATCAGCTTTTCTCCCACAGGCCACCGCTTGCTGTTTACCTTAACCAGCGGGCAGCGGCTGCAAAACATCTGGCTGCTGGATTTGGATGCAGAGAGCGTGCGCCGCGTAACCGATGGCGAGCTCGACGGCATTGCCCAAAGCGAGCTGATCGAACCAGAACTCCATCATTATGCCTCATTCGACGGGCTGTCGGTGCCGTTTTGGCTGTACACGCCGCACGGCAAAAAGGCCGAGAACTTGCCTGTTGTAATCGAAATCCATGGCGGCCCTGAAGGACAGGAGCTGCCCGGCTATACTGCGCTACTACAGTACCTGACCGCACGCGGCATCGCCGTGGTCGCCCCCAACATCCGCGGCAGCGTAGGGTACGGCAAAACCTATCATCACCTGGACGACGTTGAAAAACGGCTGGACAGCGTGAAGGATATCGAAGCGCTGGTAGAACATCTTGTCAGCAGCGGAATCGCGCGCAAGGAATCCATTGCGGTCACTGGCGCAAGCTACGGCGGGTTTATGGCGCTTTCCTGCGCCTCAAGGCTGCCTTCGCTGTGGGCCTGCGTAGTGGATATCGTCGGTATGTATAACCTGGAAAGCTTTTTAGAAAACACCGCACCCTATCGGCGTGCGCACCGTGAAGCGGAGTATGGCACACTGGAACACCACCGCGAAATACTGCGTGAGGTATCGCCCATCCGCAAATCCGATGAAATCACCGCACCTTTGATGGTTGTGCATGGTGCCAACGACCCCCGCGTTCCTGTTACCGAGGCCGAGCAGGTTGTAAAAGCCCTGCAAGACAGGGGTTTACCTGTTACCTATCTTCGCTATGAGGATGAAGGACACGGCATCATCAAGCTCGCCAACAAGCTGGATTGCTACCCGAAAATCGCGGCCTTTTTAGAGCAGCACCTGGGTCTCCAGTCATAACGACCCACTGATTCGTATATGCACAAAGGCCTACCGCACTTGACCCGGCTTAATAAAGGAGAATGCGCAATGTATCCATCCATTCCGCAGACCAGCGTTCAAGACCTTCACTTTGGCAAAACGCTCAATGACCCCTACCGCTATATGGAGCAGAGGGATCATCCGGATACCCTCGCGGCCACGGCCGCGCAAAACGCCTATACACGGTCGTTTTTCGAAGCAGACCCCGCGTACGCTTCCACGTATGATGCTGTGAAAAATCCGCCCAAGGCGGACAAGCTGCTGCATATGGCCGAAGCAAACGGTGTGCTCTGCGCCAGCCGGATTGATGCCCACGGGCAGACCGATATCGTTTTGCTGGACAGCCAGTATCAGGTTACGAAAGTACTGGTCAACGATGCCATGCTGGATAACCGCATGCATGTATACTATGCCAGCCCCTGCCCCACCGCCAAAGGAATTTTTGCCGTACTGGCCGTGAAACACGGCGCTCCGCGCTGCACGGTTGTAGTGTACGACGAACCCCGGCAAACGGTGCTTGCGGAGCTGGATGGTACCTTTGATTTCAGCTGGTCGAGCGATGGTACTGCCATCTACTATTCAGACGTATCCACGGATGCGGCGCAAGCCACCGTACACACCGTACACAAGTATGTCTGGCAGACAAAGCAAAGCGAGACGCTGTATACGTATACTGACGCATGCGTGTTTATACGGGTTTGTGAAGCCCAGCCGGACGGCTGCTTTCTGTTTGTGATGAAGGGATACGATGACATCCTGGCGCTTTGGCGTGCAGAGGATGGTACCGTGACCCCGATGAACGACGGCCGCGGCTCGTGCCAGTATGTCGGCAGGCAGAACGGGCTTTGCTATTTCATTACCAATCGAACATCACCCATGGGCGCGATTGTCTCGCTGCCGGTGGAGTCGCTTAGCACCCCGGAATGCCTGCATCACGTCAAAACCGTCGCCGCTGATGAAAACTGCCTGCTAACCAACGCCTGCATTCTGCCCTCCTCGATTTTGGCATTTTATGAAAGCGACGCCGTATCCAAGGTGCAGATGCTGGATTTCCAAGGCGTGCTACAGCACGACCTTGCCATCCCCTGTTCCTATAGCGCTATTTCCACCGATGGCGTTTTAACCCTGTCTGATACAGGCAAACTGTATCTGGATTTTGAAAGCTTTACGCTGCCGCCCCAGACCATGCTGTTTGATGCGAGCACCGGTCAGCTTTCGCTTGCTATGGGCGATGCCGCTATACCCGATGACATCATTGTGGAACAATGTTTCCTCCCGGCACGGGACAATCAGCGCATTCTGGTTTACATCACGCGCTTGAAGGACCTTGTGCCAAACCCCGACACACCGGCGATGCTGTACGGTTACGGTGGCTACAACGTATCCTCTACGCCAACTTCGCGAAACCCTGTCACCGAGATTTCGATTGTGGATTGGGTGCGAGAGGGCCGTATCTATGCGCATTGCATCCTGCGCGGGGGCGGCGAATACGGAAGCACCTGGCATGAAGCCGGCATGAAAGCCAATAAAAAGAACGCATTTTATGACTTTATCGATATCGCCCGCTATTTGGTCGCAAAGGGCCTTACCTCACCTAAGCGTTTGATTGCAACCGGGTTGAGCAACGGGGGTCTTCTGGTGACCGCCGCGACTACCCTGGCCCCCGATGCGTTTGGATGCGTCATCGCTTCCGTGCCGCACACGGATATGATACGCTTCCGCGAAGACGACCGGGGTTCCATGTATGTGACTGAATACGGCGATCCGCAGGCCGACGCGGACATGTTTGAGTACATGCTTTCCTATTCCCCCTATCACAACATTCGCGAGGGTGTACAGTACCCGGCAATGTACCTACAAACAGGGGAAATGGACAACAATGTCCCCTCCTACCACGCCAAGAAGTTCGCTGCGCAAATGCAGCGTTCCGCCAAGCCGGGCCAGCCCGTATTGCTGACTGTGCTCGCCCATGGCAGCCATAACCGTGGCGTGGGAGACGAACACGATCTGACCATCGCGCAGATGCGCAGCTTTATCAAGCAATTCCTGCGCTGATTCGCAGCTCATATACCCCTCAAAAAGCGGCGCGCTCCTCCTTTGCGCCGCTTTTTCATGCCCGCAGCTCAAAATCAAAGGCGCTTCCAAGGCAGCAGGCGCTGGCCTACTGCTTGCTATATTCCGTAATTCAGCGATAACGGCTGCAATGCTATTTCAGCCAAAATTACTCGGTTTAAAAACTTCCAGCACATCGCCGTTGATTGCAGAGACATATACGATATACGTCTCTTTTCCGTTTTTTACTGCTATTACGACCCAAACATATTGATCCGGTCTTCCATCTGTATAGGAGAAATGCTTGAAAGCATAAGAAAGCTCATCTGCTGTAGCTGTTTGCTTCATAACAGACAACGCAATGCTTCCCGCTTCTTCCTTGCTGATATGATCTTCGCCAGGCAGCTCATATTCGTCGGATCTGCCAGACATCCAATCATACAGTGCTTTATCTTCAACCGACCATGCGGTCATCCCCCCTTTCTTTTCAAACCATTGGATGGAGAACACAGCAATAATCTCCCCATTGGTCGATTGATAGTCGAGGATCGTCGCATCGCTTGCAGACATTGTAACAAGCGCATCGGTTCCGCAAAACAGCTCATCAAGCATAACAACCCATGCGTTTTCTCCGCTTTCAAGCGTAACGGCCGTTGCCACAATGTTGTAGTTTTGGAAATCGGTAAGCACAAGACTTTCTCGTGTTATGATCTCGTTTTTGGCGATTGCAACAGCGTCCTCCTTCGACAAGCTCCCCTCTGCCAGCACTGCCGGCTTTACGGGGAATGTATCGGTATCTGCTAGTGAACCGCTTACTAAGACTGTCAATACTATGATGAGTGCCACTGCAACCGTATGTTTTAGGTTCATGTGTTTTCCTGCCTTTCCGTATTGGAACTGTCGTGTAGCTCAATCAAGGTGCCATCGTGGGCATCATGACACCATTTCCTAATCAAACGAAATTAAACAGCAATATCTTCCAATTTCAAGATGTGCGAATGGCAGCAGCCAAAATGCTTTGCATATACCGTATCTCACACACAGCTTTTCATGCCCGCAAATCCCCGCGCCAATAAACGCCTTGGCCTTTATCGCCGTGCGGCTCTGTGCTAGAATAGAGGCAAGAGTCTACACACATGAAGGAGACCACATGGAAAGTACTGCAACGATCCTGTCCAGGGAGCTCGGAAAAAATATAGAACACGTCAGCAATGTCATCCGCCTGATTGACGAAGGCAATACAATTCCCTTCATCGCCCGCTACCGCAAGGAACTGCACGGTACGATGGATGATACCGCCCTGCGCACGCTGGCTGATCGGCTTACCTACCTGCGCAACCTTGATACCCGCCGGGACGAGGTGAAGAAAACCATCGCCGCGCAGGATAAGCTCACCGATGCACTTGCATCGGAGATCGACGCCGCCAAAACACTGGCCGAGGTGGAAGACCTGTACCGCCCGTATAAGCAAAAACGCCGCACCCGCGCGACCATCGCCAAGGATCAGGGGCTGGAACCGCTGGCACTGATGCTGCTGGAGCAGCGCAGGGACCTTGGCGATATCGACACCCTCGCCGCAGACTATATTGATACTGAAAAGGGCGTAGACACAGCGGAGCGCGCGCTTGCCGGTGCTTCGGACATTATTGCGGAGATCGTATCGGACAGCGCGGACGTCCGGCGTCGCCTGCGTGAGCTGGTTATCAGCAAAGGCATCCTCAGCACTGTCGCCGCCAAGGACGAGGACTCAGTCTACAGCCTGTATTATCAATTCAATCAGCCCGTCTCCAGGTTACAGGGGCATCAAATATTAGCCATTAACCGTGGCGAAAAAGAAGGGTTCATGAAAGTCACACTGGATATTGACTGGGAACTCGCCATGAGCATACTGTGGAACGAGTTCGTTATCCCCGGCTCCAGCGCGACCGCATTTGTCCGCGCCGCTGCCGAGGACGGCTACAACCGCCTGCTGCTCCCCTCGCTGGAGCGGGAGATCCGCGTGATGCTCACTGACAGCGCATCGGAAGGCGCCATTCATAACTTCGCGCTCAACCTAAAGCCTCTATTAATGCAACCGCCCGTCAAAGGGCACGTCACCATGGGGCTGGACCCCGGCTACCGCAACGGGTGCAAGGTCGCCGTGGTGGATGGTACAGGCAAGGTGCTCGATACCGCCGTTGTATACCCCACGCAGGGCGAGCGGCGGAAATATGAAGCCATCGAAGACCTGCGAAGCCTGATTTACAAGCACGGAGTTGAGCATATCGCCATCGGTAACGGCACGGCATCCCGTGAAACAGAGCAGATGACCAGTGAGCTGATTGCCGATATCCCCGGTGTCAGCTATATGATCGTCAACGAAGCGGGCGCCTCAGTGTACTCCGCCTCGAAGCTTGCCGCAGAAGAGTTCCCCCAGTACGATGTCAACCTGCGCTCTGCGGTATCCATCGCCCGAAGAATGCAGGACCCGCTGGCCGAGCTTGTCAAGATTGATCCCAAGGCCATCGGTGTGGGGCAGTACCAGCATGATATGCCCCAAAAACGGCTGGACGAATCGCTTGCCGCCGTGGTGGAAGACTGTGTTAACGCCGTAGGCGTCGACCTGAACACGGCTTCGGCCCCGCTTTTGCTGCGGGTTTCCGGGCTGAATACCACAACAGCGAAAAATATGGTGGTCTTCCGTGAAGAAAACGGCGTTTTCACATCGCGCAAGCAGCTGCTCAAGGTGCCAAAGCTTGGGCCGAAGGCCTACGAACAGTGCGCGGGCTTCCTGCGCGTTCCCGAAAGCCCGTCGGTGCTCGATCACACAGGCGTTCATCCCGAAAGCTACCGGGCCGCAGAAACGCTGCTGCACCTGTGCGGCTATACGTTTGCCGATGTGACGGATGGAACGCTTGCCGCGCTGCCCCAGCGCCTGAAGGAATACGGCGAGCAACGAGCGGCGGCGGAATGCGGCGTTGGCCTTCCCACCCTGCGAGATATTGTCAGCGAGCTGATCAAGCCCGGCCGTGACCCCCGCGATGAGCTGCCCGCCCCTGTGCTGCGCACCGACGTGATGGATATCAAAGACTTAAAACCCGGCATGGTGCTCACCGGCACAGTGCGCAACGTGATCGATTTCGGCGCGTTCGTCGATATCGGCGTCCATCAGGATGGGCTGGTGCACATCTCCGAGCTTGCCAGCAAGTTTATCCGCCATCCATCGGATGTCGTTTCCGTCGGCGATGTGGTAAAGGTGCTTGTTCTTTCCGTCGATAAACAGAAAAAGCGGATTGCCCTGTCGATTAAACAAGCGAAATAGTACGCCAGACAAAAACCTCCTTTGACATTGTCAAAGGGGGCTTTTGTTCACATGGACTTTCACAAGGCCACACATTGCAGCTTACAGCGTTCTGCTGCGCTCCAGTACGGTGTGGTTGAAATTGATAACCTCGTGGGCGTACTCCTCATCCATCAGCGGGGAGATAATCATAAAATCGGCCGAAGCCTTGTTGGTGGCAATGGGGATATCGTACACGCCGGCGATGCGCAGCAGGGCTTTCACATCGGGGTCGTGGGGCTGCGCAGAGAGCGGATCGGAGAAGAACACCACAAAATCGACCACGGCTTCCACAATTTTCGCGCCAATCTGCTGATCGCCGCCCAGTGGGCCGCTGTTGTAGGCTTTCACCGGCAGGCCGGTTTGAGCCGTAATCATGGTGGCTGTTGTGCCGGTGCCGCAGAGGAAATGCTTCTGCAACTGGCTTTTATTGGTTTTGCACCAATCCAGCAGTTCCTTCTTTTTGCCATCGTGGGCAATCAGTGCGATGTTTTTTTGTTTCCCGATCGTCAGCGTAATCCATTCATTGCTCATCAGCAGTATCCTCCATGTCAACCCGATACGGCGCAATGGCGGCCATATTGGTTTTACTATCGTCGTGTACGCGCAGCCGCAGGGGCTTGGTTAAATCAAACGCAAAAATACCCATTATCGACCTGGCGTCGAGAATAATCTGATCGGAAATCAGCTCAAACTCGCCTTGCAGCGGTGCCAAGGTATTGACAAACTCCTGCACACGCTGTGTGGTTGCCAGCCGGACCATAACTTCGGTCATATCCGCACCCTCCTTCAAAGCCAAACTTGGGGCTTGCCCGCCCCGGATTGGTTATCCTCGGTATCCTTTATCTAAGAGTATACCCTTGAAACGGCGATTCGTAAATATCTCCGCAGGCTTCTAACCAACCATCGTGCCAAGCAACCTCGCTTACAGGCGCAATGGACGGCTGTTTTTTTACGCTATCCTGTGGTACAGTACCGCTATGATACTCCCCTGCAAAGGATGGTTGCCCTGTGAAACAAACGACACCGCAAACCCTGATGGTCGGAACCATCCCCGTCACGGTGACCCGCAAGCCCATACGGCATGTGTACCTGCGGGTACAGCGGCAGACCGGGCTTGTAACCCTGTCCGCGCCGCTTGCGATGCCCGATAGGGAGATTATCCGCTTTATAACACAGAAAACCCCGTGGATTCTCGCTCAGCGCGCAAAACCGGCACCGCCGGAACGCGTAAACACCCGCACACTGATCCATGAGGATACTGTAACGCTTTGGGGCGCACCCTACCGCCTGACCGTACGTTCCGGGACACGGTATGCAATCACGCGTACAGACGAAGAATTGTTATTGACCGCCCCAAAAAACAGCACACCTGCGACGCGGGAAGCGTTTCTGCGAAAATGGGCGCGTACCCTGCTTTGCAACAGCATAGAACAGTCTCTTGCAAAGTGGGAGGCTGCCACCGGCCTGCATGCGGCCACCTTTAAGACCAAAGATATGAAAACCCGCTGGGGAACGTGCAACGTACAAACGAAAACCTTGTGGCTGAATTTGCAACTGGTGAAATTTCCACCGGCCTGCCTGGACTATGTTGTGCTGCACGAGCTGCTTCACCTTGCTGAGCGCAGTCACAACAAGCGCTTTTACGCGCTGCTCTCCCGCTATATGCCCGACTGGAAGCATTGGAAATCCTTACTCAGCGGACGAACATAAACAAGCGGTGCATCCGTAAGATGCACCGCTTTAATCATGTAATGGATGTTTGAACGTAGCGTCTATGCGGTGGCGTCAGGCTGCTCGCCCGCGCTTTCCTGCACTGCAATGACAAGGTTTCCCTTCTTCTGGCCTGCTTCGATATAGCGGTGCGCCTCTGCGATGCTATCCAGCGGCATCACGGTGTCGATCACGGGTTTGATCTCGCCGGTTTCCATGAGATCGGCAAGGTACTGCAGGTCCGCGGCGGTCTGTTCGCCGGTTTTGAATACGATCTGTTTATCCCGGCCGGAATAAAAACGGCGCAAGATCATCTGTGAGATTTTGGGGTTACACTGCAAATACACTCCGCCCGAATGGAGCAGCGTAATGCTCTTTTTCAGCGGGGTTTTGCCGACCACATCAAAAACCGCATCGTACCGCAGTTCGCCATGAATGTAGTCTGTTTTCGTATAGTCGATCAGATGGTCTGCACCTGCGGCTTTCATCGCGCCGAACTTTTCGCCCGTATCCACGGCCGTGATTTCTACATCCAACAGCTTTAGCAGCTGAATCGCCATCGTGCCGATGCTTCCGCCCGCGCCGATGACCAGCGCTTTGCTTCCGGCTTGCAGGCCGGAGCGTTCGATATAGTATTTAGCTTCCAAGCCGCCAAGGGGCATGGCGGCGGCTTCGGCAAAGCTGATGTTTGCCGGTTTTTTCACGATGACCGCGCTTTCTTTCAGCGCCAGATACTGCGCGAATGCGCCCATGTGTATTCCGGCATGCCCAAGCACCGCATCGCCCACCGCAAACTTGCTTACCGCAGGTCCAACCTGGGTAACGATACCCGAAAACTCCTGTCCGAGCGTGATTCCCTTTCTGGGCTTACGCACACCCAGAAACAGCCTAAGCGGCAGCCTGAACGCCAGCGGGAGCTTCAGCGCGCGAATTTCACAGTCGCCAAGGGTTGCCGTTGTGGCTATGATTTTCACCAGTATTTCGTTATCTTTTGGGATAGGCACATCCGCCTCGCCGATCGTTAGCACATCGGGTGGCCCATACTGGGTCCATACCACTGTTTTCATGCTTGCCTCCGTTTAGGTTCGGTCAATAGGGATGATTGACTATCCTGAGTATACACCGCCCAGCATGCGGATGAAACTATATGTCTGCATTCGCGATTGTATGACAGGATTCTGACCCCTAAAACTCTGGATACTGCTGTCCCGGCATGAATACGAAACGCCCTGCATTCAAAAGAATGCAGGGCGTTTTACAGACTCGATTTTTTAGCCGATGACCACGATTTCGGTATCGGTAAACTTGGCGAACAGCTTCATATCTTCAGCGGTCAGCGCGGTAGAAACAACGGTGTGGTGTCCGCCGCCCGCTTCAATCCAGGCTTTCGCGCCTTCGGCGAAGCTAGGCTTAATTTTCCACATAATTTGTCCCACGGGCAGATTGGGCATGGGCTTGGGCTGGGCGACCAGCTCAATATTGGCGACCACCAGGCGGAAATGCGTGCCCAGGTCGATCATGCATACGGCGATGCCTTCGCCCTGTACGCCGCCAAAGGTCAGGCGGGCAGGGTCAGCCTTGCCGCCGATGCCCAGCGGATGGACTTCAATGGCGGGCTTGGTTGCCGCAAACGACGGGGAAACCTCCAGCATATGTGCGCCGAGGACCAGCTCGTCGGCCATATCATAGGTGTAATCTTCCATAAAGCCGGTCGCGCCCTGGCGGCCTTCGGCCATTTTCCACATTACGGCGTTCATGGCGCTGGTTTTGTAGTCGCCCTCGCCGCCAAAGCCGATGCCCTTACCCTGCATACGCTGGGTGGCCAGGCCCGGCAGCTGTTCCATGCCGTAGAGATCTTCAAAGGTGTCGGTATACGCGCCCACGCCCTGCTGCGCCACAAACGTATCCAGCGCGATTTCATAGCGTGCCTGTTCCTTCACGGCATCGATATTCTCGGTTTTGAAGGTGTATTCCTTGCGGTACTCGGCAAGTTTTTCCTCCAGCTGCGCATCGGTTACGGCGTTTTTCAGGGTAACCAGATCACCGATGGCGTAGTAGTTGACTTCCCAGCCGTAGCGGATTTGGCTTTCCACGCGGTCGCCGTCGGTCACGGCTACATTGCGCATGTTGGAGCCAAACATGGCGACTTTCAGGTTGCGGGAGAAGTCCAGCGCCTTGGCAACCTGTGCAAACTGCTTGAGCTGGGCAAGGACTTTTTCATTTTGATAATATCCGACCACGATCTCGCGCTTAACGCCCAGACGGGTGCAGATAAAACCGTATTCGCGGTCGCCGTGGGCCGCCTGGTTCAGGTTCATAAAGTCCATGTCGATGGACTCATACGGCAGGCGTTCGTTGGCCTGGGTGTGCAGGTGGCACAGGGGTTTGTCTAAAATCTGTAAGCCCTTAATCCACATTTTGGCGGGCGAGAAGGTGTGCATCCAGGTGATGACGCCCACGCAATCCGCATCGGCGGAGGCTTCGCGCATCACATCGATGCAGCCTTCGGAGTTGAGGACCGTCGGTTTCCAGACGATTTCGGTCACATCGCTGAGTTTGTCATTAAGGAACGAGACAATTTCCTTGCTGTCTTTGGCGACATGGTTGAGGGCGTCCTCGCCGTACAGGCCCTGGCTACCGGTGATAAAATAGAGTTTCTTCATAATCAGTGATTTCCTCCTTGGCCGTAATATGCGTTTTTACCATGCTTGCGCAGGTAATGCTTATCCAGTAAATATTGGTCGGCGCGCGGTACTTCCGGTTTAATGGCTTCGGTCAGTACCGCCATGTTGGCAACCCGCTCCAGCACTGCCGCGTGGTAAACGGCAGCGCCCGGGTCCTTCCCCCAGGTAAAGGGGGCGTGGTTTTTCACCAGAATACCGGGGGTCGCCATGACCTCGGTATCCCGCAGGGTTTCGATGATCACAAACCCGGTGTTTTTCTCGTAGTCGGTTTCGATCTCTTCCTTTGTCAGCGCTCTGGCGCAGGGCACATCCCCGTGGAAATAGTCCGCGTGCGTAGTACCGTAGGCCGGCACGGCGCGCCCCGCCTGGGCAAAGGCCGTGGCATAGGTGGAGTGCGTGTGCACGATGCCGCCGATTTCCGGGAACGCTTTATAAAGCTCCACATGCGTGGGCGTATCGGAGGACGGCTTCAAGCTGCCCTCCACAACATTGCCTTCCAAATCGACAACCACCATATCGTCAGCGGTCATTCCATCGTAATCCACCCCGCTGGGTTTGATAACGACCAGGCCCTTTTCGCGGTCAATTCCCGATACGTTGCCCCAGGTAAACAACACCAATCCGAGCGTAACCAAATCCAGATTGGCCTTGAGCACCTGCTGCTTTAGCTTTTCTAGCATTTATCTCCCTCCACAGCGGCACGTTCCACGTTGAGCGCGGCTTCAAACTGCTCCAGGTACGCGGCAAAGCCCTGCACGCCCTCCGCCTCCGGTGCGAGGGTGGAGCGCTTGGCATCGTGGAATACTTTGTTTTCCAGATAGGCATCCAGCGTTTCATCCGCATCCTTTTGCACGCGGTAGGCCGCGAGCACCGCCATGCCGTATGCGCCGCCCTCGCCTGCGGTTTCCATCACCGATACGGGTGTGTTGAGTGCGTTGGCAAGGTACTGCTGCCCGACCTTGGGCGCTTTGAAGAAGCCGCCGTGGCCGGTAATCCGGTCGATGGCAACCTTCTCGTCCGTTAAAATACGCATGCCAATCGCCAGCGATGCTACCGCCGAATACAGCTGCGCTTTTAAGAAGTTCGGCAGGTTGAAACTGCTGTCTGCGCCGCGCATCACCAGCGGTTTGCCTGCTTCAAAGCCCGTGATATGTTCACCGGACAGGTAGTTGACAACCACCATGCCGCCGCAGTCCGTATCGCCCAAGAGGCTAAGCTCGTAGAGCTTATCGTACACTTTTTTGATGTTCACATCCATGCCGAAGGACTGTAGTAGCTCCTTATAGGTGTCTGCCCAGGCGTTCAGGTCGGAGGTGCAGTTGGCACAGTGCACCATCGCCACAGGTTTGCCCGAAGGGGTCGCCACCATGTCGATCTCCTCGTAAGCGCGGGAGAGCGGCTTTTCAAGCACTGTCATGGAGAATATGGACGTACCGGCCGATACATTGCCCGTACGCGCGGCCACGCTGTTGGTGGCCACCATGCCGGTGCCCGCATCGCCTTCCGGCGGCGCAACGGGAATGCCGGCTTGAATCCGACCGCTGGGGTCAAGCAATTTAGCGCCTGCTTCGGTCAGCGTACCGGCATCTTCACCCGCCATACGCACGGCGGGGAGCAGATCGATCACTTTCCAGGGCACGTTATACTTTGCGACCAATTCATTAAACTGCTTCAGTTTGGATTCACTATACTGCTCACCGTCCAGCGGGAACATGCCGCTGGCTTCCCCCACGCCGATGACGAACTGATCCGTCAGGCTATGGTGAATATACCCTTCCAGCGTGTTGATGTGGTGAATATCCTTAACATGGTCCTCGCCCTGCAGTACCGCGTGGTACAAATGCGCAATGGACCAACGCTGCGGAATATTGCACTGGAACAAGGCCGAAAGCTCCGCGCTGGCCACCTGGGTAAAGGTGTTGCGCCAGGTGCGAAACGGCGTAAGCAGCGTACCCGCCTGATCAAACGGCAGGTACCCGTGCATCATCGCCGACACACCCAGGCCTGCGATCTCCACAGGCTCGCTTAGGTTGTCGAGCAGTTCTTTCACAGCGGCGCGGATGCCATCCCATGCTTCTTCCATGGGATAGGTCCATACGCCGTTTTCAAAACGATTGTCCCAGGTATAGCTGCCCTGTGCCACCGGCTTGTGCCGGGGGTCAACCAGCACCGCTT
Organism: Candidatus Limiplasma sp.; assembly: GCA_963678055.1. Classification (GTDB taxonomy): domain Bacteria; phylum Bacillota; class Clostridia; order Christensenellales; family Aristaeellaceae; genus CAXXOK01. The sequence continues at coordinate 387,807 of OY782679.1, read as the reverse complement.
TGATGCGCGTAGACCCCAGTTCTATACCAAGGTAAGCTTTTTGTCTCATTATGCCGTTTCCCCTTCAATAGTTTTATCTGATTCCATTATACGCTATTTCTGCTGGGCAGCAAAGGCGGTTATTTGTTTTAAGTGGGGCAATTTTTGCCATTGGCTACGGTTAGCCCTTTTGCAGTACCGTGGGTTTGCCACTTCGTTTTCTGTCCATACTGCTTGGCCCCCACTGCTGTGCACCGTTGTTTATCTCCCCAGACGCACTCTATTTCTGCGTACATTTTACGGGATCGGTCCAGATTTTCCCTCACCAATTATAGGAGAGGCTAGTCCTCCCCTTATAATGCATTGATTGTACCGTGAAAGCACCCGATGAGAAAAGATAGTCCTTTCCCCAATTGGTTAAGTTTTTTATGCATTTTTTATGCAGCGAAAAAACAGCACGGAAAATATAGAAAGTTTTCCGATAAAAAGGCGATATTTTACGATAGCTCGGTTTTACGGAAGTCTCTTGGCGACATATTGACATATTTCTTAAACAGATAGCTGAAATAATGCGGATCGTTATAGCCCACGGCCGCCGTTACCTCGGATGTGCGCATTTGCTTGTCGCGCAGCAATTCCTTGGCTTTATCCATGCGCAGGGTGGTAATATACTCGGTAAAGGTCACGCCCGTTTCCTGCGAAAACACCGTGCAGAAGTGGTTGTTGGATAGCGCAACCTCCCCTGCCACCTGGCGCAGGGTCAACCCCGGATTGGTAAAGTTTTTGCCGATATAGGCCTTGGCCTTACGCATGACCATGCCATAGCGCGAGGAGCCCTGTTCGTCCCGGAACTCAAGCGCTTTGAGGATGACCTCTTTCGCCAGAGCAAAGGTTTCATCCACGCTAAGGGACAGGGTTTTCTTGCCCTCATTTTCAAACGCCGCGGGGATAATCTCCTGCGGCACACCGCCCAGATCGCGCACAATGCGGCTGGCGACAAGCACGATATCCACAAACAAATAGTTGATCATCAGCTTGCTTTTGGCGGCGGTCGGCCCCATCTCGGCAACGCACTCGGCCAAAATATCATCGACATCGGCGCAGCTGGCATGCTCAAGGCGCTCGTAGATGTGCGGCATGGTTACATCAATCAGCGACAGGCTTTCGGCAGGAGCAATGTCCAGCATGCCGAGGATACGGCGGTCTTGATTCTCTTTCCCCGAGGAGGTCATCTGGGTCAGCAGCTTGCCTGCGTCCTGATAGGACGCCCGCACATCGGCCAGCGAGCCTACCGCCGTGCCAATGGTGACCCTGGGTTTCAGCGCGGTGTTACGTTCGATATCATAGCGCACAGACTGGGCCAGCCCGTAGGTGCGCTCCTCCACATCCGCGTCGTCGTCGCCCATCACCAGCAGCACAAAGCGCCCCAAAAGCCGGCACATATACGCCGCCCCGCCGGAGCTGTTTACCAGGCGCAATATCACACTTTCGGCAGAACGCAGGTCTTCGGCGGAGGTGTTTTCGCTGCCCGGATCAATGACCATCACCAGATAGCGCTTAGCCGTGATGCCCAAATGCAGTGCCCGTGCACGCTCGATGATCTCCTCCTGCGGGATGCCCGATAACAGGTCACTGAGCAATTTTTGCTTTAACAGCTCATGGGAGGTGGCCAGCTGATCGCGGTACATGCGCAGGTTGGCCTGCTGCTGTTTTTCAGCGCTGATCTCCTGCCCGATGCGCGAAAGCGCATTTTTCAGTTCCTGTACACTCACGGGTTTCAGCAGGTACTCCCGCACGCCAATGGATATGGCTTCCTTGGCATAGGCAAAGTCGTCGTACCCGGAGATAATGATAATATACATCCACGGCATGGTCGCGCTGACGGCACGGCAAAGCTCCAGTCCGTCCACAAACGGCATACGGATATCGGTAATCAGCACGTCCGGCTTAATATCCTGCAGCATCGCAAGCGCCATTTCCCCATCCGGCGCTTCGCCGACGAGAGAGAACTCCGTATTTCCCCACGGGAAATTGTTGCGGATTCCCTCGCGGACGACAATTTCATCGTCAGCCAGAAATACCTTGACCATGGCTTCCCCTCCCAAACGGTACGCGCAGCCTGACCGTGGTACCGGTCTCGTCGCTGTCGATATGCAGGCCCTCCTGCTGGTTATAGTACAGCTGAATGCGCTTATTCACATTATACAGTCCGAAAAATGGCCGGTCCATGCTGGCTGCCGCCTCCGACGCCAGATTGTCGCGCACCTGCGCAAGACGCTGGGGCGTCATACCGGCGCCGTTATCGGCTACCGTCAACTCCAAATCGCCGTCAATTTCCCGGCCGATGATGCGCACCATGCCCCGGCCCCGGCGGTGTTTGATGCCGTGATAAATGGCGTTTTCCACCAGCGGCTGGATGAGCAGTTTCAGAATTTCTTTTTGGTAAAGTTCATAAGAAATATCTATTTCATAGTCCATAATATCACGGTAGCGCACTTTTTGGATGGTCAGGTAGCCCTGCAAGTGTTTTACTTCATCCGCCAGCGGTATCCAGTCCCGCCCCTGCGACAGTGAAATGCGGAAAAAGTCGCTCATCGCCTCGGTGACATGGATCACCTCTTCGGTACGCCCCGCCTCGGCCAGCCATACGATGGCATCCAGCGTATTATACAAAAAATGCGGAGTGATCTGCGCCTGCAGGGTGCGCAGCTCGCTGCGCTTTAGGTTTTCCTGCTCGCGGCGGTTTTCATCTATGAGCTGTTGCAGCTTGACCGCCATAATGTTCAGGCTTTCGGTCAGCCCTTGTAGTTCGGTTACATGCGGATTTTCCACACGCGCCTTCAAATCACCCTCGGCAATGGTTGCCGCCATGATTTCCAGCTGCGAAATGGGCGTGCGCACGGCGCGGGTCAGCGATCGCTGCGCCAGCATAGTAAAGGCAATGGTCAGCGCCAGCAATATGCCCATCAGCCACATGATCATCGACAGGCGCAGCTGCAATAGCTGGCTGGTGTGCGTTGCCGCGCTGATTTCCACCGTGATGTATTTTTGCAGCATATCGCCCACAAGCGAGGACACACTGCGTACCTCTTCTAACAGCGCCTGGTTATCGGCAACCAGTGCCCCGGAGGCAATCTGCTCGCCCATGCGGTCAATATAGGTTTTCAGCGTATCCATGGTACGCCGCGCCACTGTCAGCTCCACCGAATCGCCGCCTGTGGCGGATTTGGTCAGCGATTCCAGGGTCTGGTTTACGGAATCGAGCAGCTCATACTGCCGCCCTTCGCTAAACAGCGTTTGTCCGGCAACGATGCGCCACATCTCATCGGGGATATCGGAGTTGACGATCGGTTTCAGCGACGCAACCCGATCCACCTGCATAATGGCCTGATGGTAGGAGTTTGCGTAGCTGTTCATCATAATAATGCTGGAAATCGCCGGGATGAGCATCATCACCATGATGACGATAAAGGAAATGCGCATACGGTCAGCCAGGCTGTTGCGCACGCGCAAACGGCTGAATACCCAGTCAAATATCGCAACCATACGCTAATACCCTCTGGGCGGCAGCGCGTCCAAGTTTTCGTCAAACTCGGTAAACACGCTTTCCACCGAATAGGTCTCGCGCGGAATGGTCTCGCCTGCGGCCAGCTTTTGGGCCAGCGCAATGATAACATCACCAATCATAGGCGCGCACTCCACAACGCAGTTGATTTTCCCCTGTTTCAGCAAGTCGATTGCCCCCTGTTCGCCGTCTACTGTAATGATAACGATGTCTTTGCCCGGCCGCAGCCCGGCCTCCTCGATGGCTTCAATCGCGCCAAAGGTCATCTCATCGTTATGGGAGTATAAAACGTCGATATCATCATGGCGGGCCAGCAGCCCCTCCATGCAGTCCTTACCCATGGAGCGCAGAAAATCGCCGGAGATGCTTTCGATGATCGTAAAACGTTCGTCATCTCCCAGCACCTTGCGGAATCCCTCCGCCCGCTGGCGCATCGGCGTGGAATCGATGGTGCCGGAGATCTCAACAATGTTGACGTGCTCAGCATCCTTCACTTTCTCCTCCAAATATGTACCGGCTTTCATCCCTTCGGACAGAAAATCCGAACCGACAAACCCTGCGTACAAACTTTCATCCGCTGTGTTGATGCGCCGGTCGGTGATCAGCACCGGAATGCCGGCCGCGCGCGCTTCGGACAGTACATTGTCCCATCCATCCTCCACGTTTGGGGCAAAGGCGATAACATCCACCTGATACGCAATGAACGAGCGGATGGCCTTGATTTGGTTTTCCTGCTTCTGCTCGGCGTTTTCAAACATCAGCTGTACACCAGCGCGGCGTGCGGCATCCTGAATGTCCTTGGTGTTGGCAAGCCGCCAGCCGCTTTCCGACCCCAACTGTGAAAAGCCCAGCAGTATGCCCGTATCGGCGGAAGGCTCGTCTGCGGGCCGTATGGGTGTACAGCTTGCCAGCAGCATGCCAAAACACACCGCCAGTGCAACCAACAACAGCTTACGATAGCTCACGATGTTTCTTCCTCTCCGGGTATGGATACACAGCGCATAGACACCCGCGCTTTTTTCACAGCATACTGTATTTTGTCTTGCTTTTCAATACAAAGACAAACCCTGCGTGTCGGCAATGCCGGCGCGCAGGGTAAAAATTCGTTTTTTCAAAGTGACCGCAGCTAGGGCGCATCCGGCCGCTGCCAGCTGCGGCTGCCTGCGATGGCCTCCAGCAGTTCTTGCGTTTGCAGGCCGTAGCCACCGCCGGATTCCAGCGTGTCCTGCCCAAGCAGCGTATCTACCACACGGGTGATCAGCCCCTGCTGCACATGGGCGGCATGCGAAAAAGCAATCGTCTCCGTTTGTCCGTCGACGGTGACGGACAGGGGTTGATTGTCCATGATGGAGACCCTGAGGCTGCCCCGGCTGCCGTAAATGATGGCCTCGTCCTGTCGCTCCGCCGCGCAGAAGGTGAGCTGCACCGTTCCCTGCACGCCGCTGGCAAACTTCAGCACCGCGCTGTGGCAATCGTCCACCGCAAGCGCCTTGCTTTGGTTTGCGGAGACACCACGGACAAGCGTCGCATCGCCCAGCAAAAAGCACAGCGTGTCCAGCATGTGCGACCCTACATCGTACAAAAGACCACCACCGGCGATGTCTGCTTCCAGCAGCCACGCCCGCTTCGGGTCAACAGTCGGCACAGGGCAGGCGAACTGATACTGGAATGCCCTAAGCTCCCCCAGCGCTCCGCCAGCAAGCAGCTCCTTGACTTTCACGAACTTTTCCATGCCCCGGCGGTAATAGGCGGTAAACAGCGGCACGCCCGCGGTTTTGCAGGCGGCAATCATCTGCTTACACTCCTTTACCGTAAGTGCCATGGGTTTTTCCACGTACACGGCCTTGCCGTACTTGGCTGCCTCCAGGGTATAAAAGCAGTGCATGTGCGGCGGCGTGGCAATGTAAACCGCGTCGATCTCCGGATCTTTCAGTATCTCCAAATAATCGGTAGTGAAATGCTCCACATGGTGCCGCGCGGCATAGTCTTTCAGCTTCTCTTCGTCCCGCCGCATCACAGTTTTCAAATAGCTGCCCGATATTTTTTGAAATGCGGGGCCGGATTTGACCTCGGTCACATCGCCGCAGCCGATGATGCCAAAGGTCACGGTGTCTTTCTTCATGGGTCTATCCCCTTATCTTCTTTATATATAGCAACACCATACGTCAGCTAGCGTTACCCGTCAAGCCTTGCCCTGCGCTGTGGTCAAGTGCAGCAATTTGTATTATACTGCCAGTAGAGCACATACACACAGCGAGCACGGAGGAAACAGCATGCATGAAATAAAATGCCCCCACTGCGAGAAGGTGTTTACCGTTGATGAAACCGGCTATACCGCCATTCTGTCCCAGGTGCGAAATGCGGAGTTCCATGCCGCACTGGCGGAACGCGAAGCACAGCTTAAGCAGGCCGAAGCCGCGCAGCGGGAGCTACTCAAAGCCAATGCCGAAAAGGACAAAGCGCTGACCATGGCGGAGCTGGTGGGCGACATTGAGAAGTTGAAATCGCAGCTGGAAGCCCAGGAGAAAGACCGTCAGCTTGCCGTAACCACCGCCAAAGCCGCCCAAAAGGACGAGATTTTCGCCAGAGAAAAGGCGATCGACGCCCTGCAAAGCCAGCTGAAAGAAGCTGAGAAGGATGCCAAACTGCGGGAACAATCCCTGCAGGAACAGTTTCAGGTACAGCTCAAGGCCAAGGACACCGAGATTGCCTTTCATAAAGATCTGAAAGTGAAGCTCTCCACCAAAATGATCGGCGAAACGCTGGAGCAGCACTGCGAAACCGAGTTCAACCGTCTGCGCGCCACCGGCTTTCAGCACGCCTACTTTGAAAAGGACAACGATGCCTCCACCGGCAGCAAAGGCGACTATATCTTCCGCGAAACCACGCCGGAGGGTCTTGAGTTTATCTCCATCATGTTTGAGATGAAAAACGAGGCCGATGCGACGGCTACCAAGAAGCGCAACGAGGACTTTTTCAAGGAGCTGGACAAAGACCGCAACGAAAAACACTGCGAATACGCGGTGCTGGTCTCGCTTCTAGAGCCGGAAAGCGAACTGTACAACTCCGGCATCGTGGATGTTTCGCACAAGTACCCCAAAATGTACGTCATCCGTCCGCAATTCTTTATCTCGATGATCACCGTGCTGCGCAACGCCGCCCTGAACTCCATCAGCTATCAGCAGCAACTGGCGGAGATCAAAAACCAGAACATCGACATCTCCCACTTTGAAGATGACCTCAACGAATTTAAAAGCAAATTCGACCATAACTACGGTCTGGCAAGCCGAAAATTCCAAACCGCTATAGCGGAGATCGACAAAACCATCGATCACCTGCAAAAAACCAAGGACGCGTTGTTGTCGTCGGAAAACAACCTGCGGCTGGCCAACAACAAGGCACAGGACTTAAGCGTCAAGCGCTTAACCCGTAAAAACCCCACCATGCGGGAGAAGTTTGAGGAACTTAAAAACAGCGACGACTAACCCGCCCTGCAATCTGCCGGCATGCTTAGCGCGCGCAGGAATGTTTGCCTTTTTTCCCAAACTTGTCTTTATACATCAGGCTATCCACCTTCATATACAGCGAGTGTAGACTGGTGATTTCGCTATCGGTAAACACCGTTGCGCCTACGCTAAGGCAGATTTCATACGGGCGATTGGCGGCGGTATTGTGCTTGACGCGCTCGCTATCGAGTTTTTCCAGGTATTCTTTGAGTATTTCTTCGTTGCAGTTTTTAAGCACCACGGTAAACTCATCCCCGCCGTAGCGGGCGATGAAGAAATGGCCGGAAAAGCACTGCCGTAGAATGTCGCCGGTAGCTTTCAGCGCACGGTCGCCCTCGACATGGCCGAAGCGATCGTTAATGCTTTTAAAGTCGTCCACATCAATCATAATCACGCCCAGCCGGGTTTGTGTGCTGTGGCTTTCATGAATCATCCGGCGCAGATAGCCATCCAGCGCCATGCGGTTGTTCAGGCTGGTCAGGTGGTCGATATTGGTGCGGTTGTTCAGCACCAGCATCTGGATTTCCAGTATCACCAGGGTGGCTCCGGCCCACATCAGGCCCTTGAACTGCGTAAACAGGATCTCGCCGATGGCGAGCACCAGCGGAATGATCGGCACCAGCAGATAGGGAACGATTTCGCCATGGTTGAGGGATTTCCGATTGATTAAAACCAGCACAGCGGCCGAGGAAACATACAGCAGCCCTACCACATAGCTAAGCATATACGCAAACCCGGATACGTACCGGTTGCTTTCCAGAATTTTGAACGCCGCCCCGTTATGCAGCGAGATCACGATCAAAACCGTATACAGTATCGCCGGCAGCGCAATGATCTTACGGCTTTTCTTGGCAATGCTGGAAATATGGTATATCCGGTACACACAGTAGTACAGCCAAAGCATGGGGATGATCACCGACAGGGCATAGTCCATGGTTTGTAGAAAATACAGCAAAACATGCACAAAGCCACCCGGAACCCCAAACAGGTTTTCAATGGCGGCTTCACCGATCAGCATCACAAGCGTGGCTACGGTGAACAGGACGAACACCTTTTCCTCGCAGCAGATGGATCTAAACTTGAGCCGGTAGTTTTTGAGAATCAATAAAAGAACCAGCACGGCAAAACTGTTGGTATAGAGTATGACTAGGTTGTTCATATCCGTCACCTCTCCAAAAAATATGTCGGCAAAGGTATGGACTGTCTATCTACACACAGTATACAAAGAATCGCCGTGTTTGTAAAATAAATCGTCCCTGGGGATACGCCAACAGGGCGTGCATATGCGATTTATGCTACACTGGTGTTTCAATCAGACCCGGGCTGAAGGAGGCCACCGTATGCCATACCACAGAAAGCGCAGCCTTGTTGTTATTCTCGTTTTCATCGCGTTATGCCTGCTTCCTCTTGGCGGGCAGGCCTTGGAAAGTACTACCGATACAGCCAGCCTGTCCGGCTATTTCCAGCAGAGCATTACCCAGGAGGACGCGGCGGAAGACCTAAAATACCTGTATGACGAGGTTGTCCGCCATCATCCCTTTGTCCGTACCACCCAAAGCGCGTTTCGCGCCTTGTATCTGGATACAGTGGCCACCCTGCCCCCGCAAACTACGGCCCTGGAATTCTTTCGCACCGCCGCCAAGCTGGTTACCTCGCTGGAATGCGGGCATTCCGCTTTGTTTCCGTCCCGCACGGTACTCAGCACGCTGAACAACCACAACGCATTCTTTCCGCTTGGGGTTTTTGTGCGCAACGGCGCTATGGTTGTGACCGGGAACTATTATGATCCGGACATCCCCAAAGGCGCACAGATACTTTCCATCAACGGTCAGCCTGTGGACAGCCTTTTACAGACCCTGATGCCATATGTTCCCTCCGACAGCCAAAATGTTTCTCGCAAGGAATACCTATTATCCACCCATTTCTACTATTTCTATACCCTTTTCACCGCCGAAACCAGCAGCTATATCATCCAATATGCCGACCCGGAAAGCGGTGAAACCCGCAGCTACGAAACACAAGGCAGAAAACAAAGCCAAATTGAATACGCACTGCCCGACGCGGGATACGATACGTACTTCACCTTCTATCCGAGCTATGCGAAAATCGTCATCGGTTCCTTTGCACTCAACCAGAAAACCTATGAGGAAACCTACACGTTGTTTGATACCTTTTTCCAAGCCGTCGAACGGGCGCACATTGACCATGTCATTGTCGACGTTCGGGGCAACTCCGGCGGCGATCCCTATATCAGCGCGTATTTTCTGCGCTATATCCTGCCTGTGCAGGACGCATATTTCCAGAGCGATGCCTGGGGGTACGACGATCTGGAAAAAACACAGCTGAAGCTGGAGCCGCACTACGCAGGCAAGCTCTATGTGCTGATGGACGGAGGTTGCTTCTCTACAACAGGGCATTTCTTATCCAAAATCAAGGATCAGGATTTCGCCCTGCTGATCGGTGAACCCAGCGGCGCAACCTGGCTGGCGACCGACGGGTCGATCTTTCGGACGCTGCCAAGCACGCTTAGCGAGATGAAACTGTCAACCGCCGCATATGCAACCCTGGTGCACTCGGACTTCGGCCTAGGTGCCATCCAGCCCGACATCGCTGTGACCCCCGAAGTGGACGACATTCTACGCTACAGAGATACCATATACCAGTATGTGCTAAGCGAACTGATTTTGAAAACCGCTCCCTAAGCAGACATCCCATTCACCGTGCCTGCGCCGCCGCTTGATGCGCATATACCGCCGTTCGTTGACAAACGACAGGAATCTACATACAATGAAGACTATACAACCGGTAGATGCTGGCAACATTTATACTGCCATATCTGGAGGAGAGTCCTTTGAAGATTTTGCTGACCGGCATTCTCTCCCCGATGATTTGGGACATGGTGGACAGGCTGACCCGTGAAGGCCACCAGGTTTCGCTGCTGGGCCACGGGCTTGCGCCTGCGCCGCCGAAAATCAAAGCAACCTTACACGATATGTCTCCCGGTAACCCCGAAGCCGCGCAAGTGGTGGAGGCCGGGCGCTTCGGTTTGGTTGTGTTCTTTTATGCCTACCAATCCGAAGATACCCGCGCCTACGGTTCCATTCAGGGCTCGATGCTGGACGCTCTGTTCCAGCTGCAGCACACGGCGGCAACCAGCGGCGTGGAACGCTTTTTCCTAGTCACGGATGTGCGCGTATTTGGCGCCGGGCAGGCCGGGAAAGAAGACGAAACCCCGTTGCCCCAAACCCCCACGGGCGTGCTGATTAACGCCGCGGAGGAAGTGCTTCGCTGCGTAGATGCCAGCGCAATCCAAACCCTGCTGATTCGCGTATCCCACCTGTATTCCCCCGGCCGAACGGACGCGTTTTTTCACCGCGCGCTGCAAAGCATGGACGCCGAGCAGCCCGTACTGCTGGATGGTACCGCCGACACCATATGCGATTTTCTCCATGTGGATGATCTGGCGCTATTCATTACCTTGGCACTGGAACACAAGATGACGGGCGTGGTTCACCTGGCCTATGAGGAGCGCTTGAGCTATGGCGAGGCCGCCAAACTATTGCAAGACCACCTGCCAAACTTACAGGTCACGTTTTCAGGCAGCCGCTCCACCCGCACAATGCTGCAATGCCACAACGCCCGCCAGCAAACGGGCTGGATTCCCCGCCACCACTGGGTGTCGGAGCTGGATGACATCCTCACCGGCGTAGACGGCAGCCCGCGAAAGCTTTCGCTGGGGACAAGGGTTTCCGGCCTGCTGTACAAGCTGTTTGGCCGCGCACTGCCCTGGGTAGAGCTGATCGTGCTGGCACTGGTTGCCGAACTTTTGCTGCGTACAGCGCAGTACAACGCCACCTTCCGGTTTTTGGATTACTGGCTTTTATATGTCATCCTGATGGGCAGCATGCACGGCGGGCCCATCGGCATGGCTGCGGGGGTTATTGCCTGTATCGGCTACAGCTTTAGCTGGTTTGAGTCCGGCAACGATATCTACCTGTTGCTGTACAACAAGGATAACTGGCTGCCGCTGATTATGTACATACTGGGCGGCGGAATATTCGGCTATATGCACGACCGCAACGCTGAAAAGCTGGCCTCCATGCAAAAGGAGATGCAGCAGCGCGACGAGGAATCCCAGTTTATCCAGAGCATGTACCAGCAGGTGGATGCCGACCGCAACGCCCTGCAGGAGCAGGTCATTCGCTTTCGCGACAGCTACGGGCGCATTTATGCCATCACACAAGAGCTGGATACCCTGCAACCCGAGCAGGTGTTTTTATCCACGCTGGATGTGCTGGAAGACGTTATGCAAAACCAGTCGGTCGCGCTGTATACCTGCTCGCAGGAATCCTCCTTTGCCCGCCTGGTGGTGCATTCCCGCGCTATGGAGGAACTCCCCAAATCCCTGGATCTTGCCGCCTTCCCCCTGCTGGACAGCGTATACAAGCGGGGCGAAATATTTGCCAATACAAAACTGGAACCCGGCTACCCGGCCTTCTGCGCCCCGGTGGTGCAGGATGGCAATACCATCGCGCTGATCGCGCTTTGGGATGTGCCCTTTGAACAGCAAACCCTATACCGGCAAAACCTGTTCAGCGTGGTGGCGGGGCTGGTGCAATCGGCCATGGTGCGCGCACTGCACTACTTTGGGTCGGCGCAGGATATGTACATTGAAAATACGCACATTTTAACCGATAAAGCGTTCCGCTCAACCTTGAGCGTGTACAGCCAGATGCGCAAAAAACGCGCCGCGCAATACCTGCTATTGGCTGTGGAGAGTGCCGACGGCGTATTAACCCTTGAGGAGTACGACCGCCGCATCGGCAAGGCCACGCGCCGCACCGATATCGCAGGCAAGCTGCAAAACGGCCAGATGTATGTACTGCTGCCCCAGGCAAGCCTAGACAATATGCCGCAGATCGAACGGCGCTTCCTGGCATCGGGACTGCGCTGCACGGTTACTTCGTAGGTGGCCGGCATGAGTGATCTTACGTTTGTCTTGCTGGCCGTATCGCTGCACCTGTTTCTGTGCGCGGGGCTGATTGCACTGGCGCCCCGGCACAACCGTCCGTTTAACCATGCACATTTTAGCTGGATATTGCTCATTCCCATCTTCGGGCCGCTGGCCGGGCTATCGCTAATCCGGGCCGTGGGCCGCAAGCCCCCCGATGCCGATTGGCTTTTGCAGCAGCAGGAAGAACGCCACCGCATCAATATCGTGGCCCGTTCCAATGTGGAAAGCACCGTGCCGCTGGAAGAAGCGCTTTTGATTAACGATCCCCACAAGCGCCGCAATTTGATGATGAACATCCTGCGGTCCGACCCCATGCGTTACCTTGATTTACTGCTCATCGCCCGCTATAACGACGATACCGAAACCGCACACTACGCCACCGCGTCCATCATGGAAATCCAGCGGCAGTTTCAGCTAGATCTGCAACAGTACCAGCTGGAGCTCACCAAGCAGGACGCAAGCTTTGACACCCACCGGCAGTATATCGAGCTGCTATCGCGCTACTGCCTCAGCGGCCTGTTAGAAGGCCAGCTATTGCGCCGGCAGCAACTGCTGCTGAAAACCGCGCTGGACGAGGCCCTGAAACTGGAAGACGACCCGGACCTGCTGCGCATTAAGGTGGGCAACAGTCTGGCCCTAAAGGACGCGCAGGAGGCACGTAAAACCGCCCTGCACCTGATTGACGAATTTCCACGGGACGAGCGCTCCTGGCTGGAGGGCATGCGCGTATACACCGAAACGCGCGACCCGCAAGGCATGCGCGCCCTGCTCAAACGCATTGAAGACGAGAAGATCGACCTGACCGCCGCGGGTCGAGAGCACCTGCATTTTTTGGAGGAGGTGCGGACATGAAAAACCGGTCGTTACTGCCAAAGCTGCTTTTGCCCGCGCTGGTTATGCTGGTTTTTGCCGGTCTGTTGCTGGCGGAGATGATTGGCATGGCCGTGGAAGAGCGCGGTGCAGAGATGCAGTTTTTAGCCAATGCCAAGCCGCAGCGCAATAAAACTGAAATTTCCGCCACCCATGTGCTGGTGGCCATCAACGCCCAAAGCGATATGGAAATGGCCTTTGCTACCACGCTGACCCAAACCCTAGACGAAATGCGCATGCACTACCACACCGTGGATATTGCCACCCAGCCATTGCCGGAGCTGTCGGACTTCAATATATTTCTGTATTGCAGCCAGTCGCTTATGCCCATGGAAGACGATATGAACGCGCTGCTTTCCTGGATTGACGGCGGCGGGCACTTCGCCTTGATGATGACGCCCATGGACGACAGCGTATTCCAGATACTCTACCGCAAGCTGGGCATTGTGGAATACACGCGAGATTACTTCAACTATAAGTCCCTGCGGTATACATCGGACCTCCTGCCAATGTGGGGTTCCACCATATACCACGAAAACCATAGTCTGTCGGACTTTGCCCTGATTGTGCGGCTGGACGATGCCTGTACCGTGCACATGGTTTCCGGCGGCGATATGGAAGTTCCGCTGCTTTGGCAGCGGGATGTGGGTAAAGGGCGCATTGCGGTGCTCAACACCACGCTGATGGTCAACAAGAGCGGCCGCGGCTTTGCCGTGTCGACCCTCTACGCGCTGGAGGACACCATCGTCTACCCCATCATAAACGCCGGGATGATCTTTATCGACGATTTCCCCGCGCCCCAGCCAGAAGGCTTCAACGAAACCCTGAAACAGCAGTTCGGCTACAATATTCAGGGGTTTTTCCGCAATCACTGGTGGCCGGACATGAAACAGCTCAGCTGGGATTTGGGCGTGCGCTACACCGGCCTTTTGATTGAAACCTACAACGACAATGTAACGGGTCCCTTTACCGCCAACAAGCTGAATGATTCGCTGCTCAAGTACTACGCGGCGGAACTGCTGCACTCCGGCGGAGAGCTGGGTCTGCACGGTTACAACCATATGCCGCTGTGCCCCGTGGGGTTTGATTTCGGTGATACAGACTATAACCCATGGCCTTCCACGCTGAACATGGCCGAGAGCCTACGAGAGCTTTCCCGCTACGGCAAAACCCTGTTTTTAGGTGCACATTACCAAACCTATGTGCCGCCCTCCAACTTTTTAAGCGATATCGGTCGTAAAACCTTGCTGGAAACCCTGCCCAACATCAAAGTCGTCGCGGGTCTGTACCTGTCCGAAGTCGGCGTGGATGCTTTGGTGCAGGAGTTTGACGAGGCCGACGACGGCTCCATCAACGTACCGCGTATTACCTCCGGGTTTGAAATTGACGATTTTATGAAATTCGTCACCGCGCAGGAGCTGGTTCTCCACGGCGTGTATTCCCACTTCATTCATCCTGACGATGTGCTGGACGACGAGCGCAGCCACGACCTGGGCTGGGACACCCTGTACGAGCTGTTTCGCTCGCACCTGATCGAGCTGCACGAAACCTATCCCCAGCTGCGCTTCTTTACCGCAGCCGAGGGCGCGGCCGCCGTGCAGCGCTACGATCGCCTGTCCGTCAAGCGCGATATGGGCGAAACCGAGATGACGCTAACCCTGTCCAACTTTTACGACGAGGCCTGGCTGGCTTTCCGTTCCCGTGTCCTGCCCACGGGCATCACCGGTGGAGAACTGTTTCAAATCGCGGACGGCTTTTACTGGATTCGGGCAGACGAACCGATCGTCACCGTGCAGTGGGAGGCCATGCCGTGAGGATATGTGTGATCGCCGAGGGCTGCTACCCCTTTGTGCCGGGGGGCGTATCCAGCTGGCTGCAGAACATGATCAAGCAAATGCCCCAACACGAATTTGTGGTCTGGGCGATCTCCGCCCAGGAAAAGCAGCGCGGCCATTTTGCCTACGAACTCCCCGGAAACGTGGTCGAGGTTGTGGATGTGTACCTGGACGCGGTCATCCACGAAACCCTGAAGGAAAACCCGCGCAGCTACCGGCTGACCGCGCCCCAGCGCGCAGCACTGGAAGCGATGCTGTCCTCCCAGGACCCGGACTGGGATGAGATTTTTCAGCTGTTCCGGGGCGACCGCCTCAAAGGCGTGGAGTTCCTGGTCAACCGCGACTTTTTTGCCATCCTGCAGGAAATCTGCCAGGAGCGCTACCCGTTTGTGGGCTTTACCGATTTTTTCTGGACCATACGGTCCATGTTCCTGCCGCTATTATACCTGCTGGGCGGCAAACCGCCGGAGGCTGACTTGTACCATTCGGTATCGGCTGGCTACGCGGGGGTGCTGGGCAGCATGGCGGCGCAATTTTACCAAAAACCCTATGTGCTGACCGAGCACGGCATTTATACCCGCGAGCGTGAGGAAGAAATCCTCCGCACCAACTGGGTGCCTCCACACTTCAAGGATTTATGGATCAACATGTTCTACATGTTCACGCGCTGTGCGTACCGGTATGCCGATCAGGTTACCTCGCTGTTTGAACGCGCCAGCCTGATTCAGCAGGAAATCGGCTGCGATGTAAAGAAGTGCACGGTCATCCGCAACGGCGTGCATGCCGAGCGCTTTGAAACCATTCCCCTCAAGGAACCCGGCGATATCGTGGATATCGGCGCGGTGGTGCGCATCGTGCCCATCAAGGACATTAAAACCATGCTGTATGCCTTCTCGCGCGTCCGGGCGGAGTTCCCCGCCGTGCACCTGCACATTATGGGGCCGACCGACGAGGACGAGGAATACTACGATGAATGCCTGCAACTCAAGGAAGACCTGGGCCTGGATAACGTCAGCTTTACCGGGCGGGTGAATGTGCAGGAGTACCTTGAACGCATTGACTTTACCCTGCTGACCAGCATATCCGAAGGCCAGCCCCTGGCGGTGCTGGAGGCCATGGCCGCCGGTCGCCCTGCCGTAACCACAAACGTGGGCTGCTGCCGCGAGCTGCTGGACGGCGTAGACGATGGCTTTGGCAACGCCGGGTACTGCGTGCCGGTCATGCATCAGGGTGAGCTGGCCGAGGCGATGGTCGCCCTGTGCCGGGATACGGAACTGCGCCGCCGCATGGGTGAAAACGGCCGCAAACGCGTGCAGGCCCTGTACCGGCACGAGCAGATGATTCACCACTATCTCAACACCTACGAAACGGCTTCGGCTCTGGCGCAGAGGAGGTGGCATCCGTAAATGGCAGGCATAGGATTTGAACTGCGGAAACTGTTTGTCGGGCGCGGCGCCATGTCCAAAGTGCGGGCGTACGCCTACGCCAGCATTATCACCTCCGGTACCATGGTGCTTGCCGTGGTGCTGATGCTGGGCGTGCAGCTGCTAAGCCGCGCCTTTGGGGCAACGGACCTGGACGTGGAAATCCTCGTGGTGCTGATGATCTATGCGATGCTTGGCTCGCTGATTTTAAGCTCATTTTTGCAGATGCTGTTATCGCGCTATGTGGCGGATATGATGTACCAAAAGCTGTCCGACCGCATTTTGCCGTCGCTGTTTGGCGGCGCGATGCTGCTCATGATCCCCGGCGGGCTGATTTACGGCTGGTTTTTATGGACGGCGGACGGGATATCGATTTTAGACAAGGTACTCAACTGGGGACTGTTTATGCTGCTGGTCATCGTATGGCTGCAAATGGCCTATATCACCGCTGCCAAGGACTACAGGCGCATATTGATCGGCTTTACTGCCGGGGTGCTTACAGTATTTGTTCTGGGCGCGGGGCTGCTGTGGCTTGGCATGAGCCCGATCACCGGGATGATGCTTTCACTGTTTTTAGGCTATGGCGTGATGATGGTCGCCTTTAACCGCGTACTGCTGCGTATTTTCCCGGTGGGTTCGGGCAGCCTTCTTTCGTTTATCGAATGGATTGGCAAGTATCCCGATTTGGTGCTGATCGGCTTTTTCAGCATGACGGGCGCGTTTGTGCACCTGATCGTCATGTGGTTTTCGCCGCTGGGCACGGTGGTCGCCGGGCACTTCCGCTTTGCCCCCCTGCACGATTCGGCGGCGTTCTTTGCCTATCTGGTCGCCATTCCCACCAGCATCAACTTTGTGGTATCGGTCGAGGTCAACTTCTACGAAAAGTATAAAACCTTTTTCTCGGCCATTACCGGCGGCGGGACGCTGTCGGAAATCCGCCTGGCGCAGAGCAACATGAAAACGGTGCTCACCCAGGAAATATTCCGGATGACGCAAATTCAGGTATTCGTCATGGTATTGTTTACCGTGCTGATGCGCTACGTGCTGGAGTCGCTAAGTTTCACGCGCGATACCATCGCCATGTTCCAAATTATGTCGGTAGGCTACTCGGCCTACGCCATCGGCAACAGCATGATGCTGCTGCAACTGTACTTCAACGACCGCAAAGGTGCACTGATGACCTGCCTGCTCTATTTTTCCATCAATCTGGTCGGCACGCTATGGACCATGCACCGAAGCCCCCTGTACTACGGCCTGGGGATGACCGCCGCGGGCCTTGCCATGTACGTATTTGGGCTGATTCGCCTGCTTGGCTATGTACGCAATATTGACTACCACGTGTTTTGCGGGCAGCCTGTGCTTGCCGTCCATAAGCAAAGCATGCTGCAGCGTTTGGCTGCCAGGCTGAACAAGCGGGCCAGCGCCGTGGAAAAAGCGCACCTGCGATAATCCGGTAAAGGAGATATGCAAGAATGAAAGCAAAACGCTGGCTGCTGATTGCCGCAATGATTGGAATCGGGTTGCTGCTTGGCGGCTGCATGCCGGAGGGAGACACGGGCGACGGCACGGCTGCGCAGCCTACGACAGCCCCTGCGCTTGCGCGCGCCGTAGACAAAAACCCGACCCCCGATATCAACACCCTGCCGCTTACAGACGATGCTTCGCTGTACGAGCAGCAGGACCCAACGTCCCTTTCGTATTTTTACATCACGGTACGCGGCGGCACCGCTGCTGACGGCACCGACCATACCCTGGCCGAGGTCAACCGCTATGTGAACCTGCAATCCATGCTGAATGTGGAAAAGATCAAAGCCGGCATTGTGTTCCAGGTCGGCGATGCCACCGGCCCCCTGCCGAGCGAGATCGGCTTCGATGCAATGCAGAGCAACGCCACCATGAACGTGCGCGGGCGCACCTCGACCACCGCGCCGCAGAAATCCTACCGCATCGACCTGTACGATACGGCCGGACTCTGGCGCGGGCAGCGTGCCATTGCCATCAACAAGCATCCGTACGATCGCACGCGCCTGCGCAACATGCTGTTTTTCACCCTCCTGCAAAAGGTGCCGGGGATGACCTCACTGCGCACGCAGTTTGTGCAGGTGTTTATCAAGGACGAAACTGCCGGTGATACGGCATTTAGCGACTACGGCCTTTTCACCCAGGTGGAAATCCCCAACGGCCGCTACCTGCGCAACCACAGCTTAAGCCGCAACGGTAACCTGTATAAGGCTAATTTTTGCGAGCTGTACCGCTACCCCGATCAGCTGAAGCTGGCAACCGACCCGCAGTACGACCCGGCGGCATTTTCCCAGGTGCTCGAGCCCAAAACCGGCGACGACCACCATAAGCTGCTGGAAATGCTGGATGCGGTCAACGATTTGAATATCCCCATTGAAGAAACCATCGACACCTACTTTGATCTGGATAATCTCACCAGCTTCCTGGCCTACAATATACTGATGGGCAACGTGGATACCAACTCCCAAAACTACTTGCTGTACAACCCCCTCAATGCCGACACCTGGTACTTTTTCTGCTGGGACGGCGATGGCTGCCTGCCCTATTACGAGCGCAGCCTGTTCAACACCGAAAACGATTTGAGCCTCTGGCAGCGCGGCGTGACCAACTACTGGGGCATGCGCCTGTTCAACCGTATGCTGCGCGTAGCCGAGTACCGCCAGGCGCTGGTGGATAAGGTGGAATTGCTGCGCAGCATGATCACCCCGGCGATGGTGGAAGACCTGATCGCGTCCTACCGCAGCGTGACAGATTCCTTCACAGCCCGCATGCCGGATCTGATCAACCTGACCTGCACGCTGGAGCAGCAGGAAATGATTTACCAAAACATGCCCGGCGATCTGGACATCGCCTATGACTACTTTACCACCTCGCTGAAGCAGCCCATGCCCTTCTTTTTAGGCGATGTGGCGCGCGACGGGAAAACGCTGTCCTTTGCCTGGGAGGAGGCCTTCAGCTTTACTGCCCAGACCGTACACTATACCCTGCAAGTTGCTACCGACTGGTCCTTTGCGCCCGACACCATCGTGTTTGAAGCCAGTCCGCAGCTGCCCGTTACCGCCAACATCCCCATGCTGCCGCCGGGTGACTATGTATGGCGCGTAACGGCAGTTAACGAAAGCGGCAACGAAATGATCGCCTTTGACTGGTTTATGACCGGCGATCTGTACCATTACGGCATGCGCCGCTTTACCGTGACTGACACAGGGGAGGTGCGCAACCCCGAATGATGGAAAAACGCTTCCGGCACGAGCTGAAATACCTGATCAACCTGCCGGACTGGGCCCTGCTGCAAACCCGCCTGGCGGGCGTGATGCAGCGCGATCCAAACGCAGACCGGTATGGCGAATACCAAATCCGTAGCCTGTATTTTGACGACTACTGGCATACCGCCTTTGAGGATAAAGAAGCCGGCGTGATGATACGCAAAAAGTATCGCCTGCGCGTGTACAACTGCGCCGATAGCGTCATTCGGCTGGAGCGCAAGCAAAAGCTTGGGCCCTATATCCACAAGGAGGACGCGCCCTTAACCCGCAGGCAGGTCAACCGGCTGCTGCAAGGCCAGTATGCCTTTTTGGAAAAGAGCGATCATCCGCTGCTGCGGGAGTTCTACTACGAATGCACCTCCCGGCTCATGCGTCCGCGCGTGATGGTGGATTACGACCGTGAACCCTATGTGATGGACGCAGGGGATGTGCGCATTACCTTTGATAAGCATGTACGCGCGGGCTTTGGCCAGATGGATTTGTTTGATCCCGCGCTCCCGATGCTGGATGTGCTTCCCGGCGACCAGATGATTATGGAAGTGAAATTTACGGAGTTTCTCCCGCGCATCGTGCGCGGCCTGCTGCCGCCGCGTGCCAGCATCATGACGGCGGCATCGAAATACGTACTCTGCTGCAATGCGGCGGTACGGGATCAAAACATGAATCGAACGGAGGGGCTACCATGGACAGCACGCTGACATTTCAGGATATTTTCAAAAAATCGGTGCTGGAGGCATCCGGCTATCAGGATGGATTTTCCCTGGAGATTCTTTTAGGATACGCGGGGACTATTGTGCTTTCCCTGCTGATGGGCCTGTTTATTTACTGGGTATACAAAAAAACCTACATGGGCGTCGTGTACAGCCGCACGTTTGCCGCCTCGCTTGCGGGGATGACGGTGCTGACCTGCTCCATCATCGTGACCATTCAAAGCAACATCGTGCTGTCGCTGGGCATGGTGGGTGCGCTGTCCATTGTGCGCTACCGCACCGTCGTCAAAGACCCGCTGGACCTGTTATACCTGTTCTGGGCGGTGGCCAGCGGTATCGCAATCGGCGCCAACATGTTCTACCTGTCGATGATCGTGTTGGTGGTCATGATCATACTTTTGCTGACACTCACCCGCCGCAAGCGCACACGGGACCAGATGTATATTCTGCTCATCCATTACGAGGGCATGGATGTGGATGATGCCGTGCGCAAGGCCATCGGCACGCGGCCCTACCAGATCAAATCCAAAACCATGCGCAAGGCGGACATGGAAATGGCCGTAGAAGTGCGGGTGAAGAAGGGCGATCTGTCTTTTGTGGACCGCATCCGCACGCTGGACCATGTGTTTGACCTTACGGTCGTACAGTACGACGGCGACTATGTGGACTAAACAGCGCAAGCGGCAGGCAGCGTGGCTGCTTGTGCTGTGTTTGATGCTCGCCGGTGTATACACGGCCGGAGCGGAGACGCTCCGCTTCGTGTATCCCGCAAGCGACAATGTGCTGGTCAACCCCTACATCGGTAACGCCGTCTGGGCGCGCGACCGCAGCGATCCAGAGCAGCCTTTCACCCTGGTGTATGCCGATTTAACCTGGAAGGACTTTGAGCCGGAACCGGGACAGTATGATTTTGACTCGTTTGAAAAAAAGAACCAGCTTGATCGCTGGCGTGCCGAGGGCAAGCACCTTATTTTTCGCTTTGTGCTGGATGTACCATCAAGCAGCGCACACCGCGACATTCCCGACTGGCTGTACCAGGCCACCGAGAAGGACGGCACAAAGTATTCCGTATCCTACGGGCGCGGCTACAGCCCCAGTTATGATAACCCCGTGCTTATCCAGGCGCATGCCGCGGCCATTGCCGCCCTTGGCGAGCGCTACGGCAATGATCCGTTTTTTGCCTATATTCAGCTGGGGTCGCTGGGGCACTGGGGCGAATGGCATTTGCACTCGAAAATCGGCCGTATGCCAGAAGCTACCGTGCGCGACCAGTATGTACTGCCCTATATTGACGCATTCCCCGGCCCATTTTTACTGATGCGGCGGCCCTTTGCCATCGCGGCGGAATACGGCCTGGGCCTGTTTAACGACACGGCAGGCGAACCCAAGTCCACCGGAACCTGGCTTTCATGGATTCAGCAGGGCGGCGACTTTGAATCCACCGACGGCAAAGGCACACTCGTGCCCATGCCGGCCGCCTGGCAAACCGCGCCCATCGGCGGAGAGCTATCCACCTCTATGACCCATAAAGCGCTGCTGCGCGACAATTTTTCGGAGACACTGTCGCTGTTTGAGCAATCGCACGCCAGCTGGATTGGCCCGGGCAGCTTTGCAGACATCCCAAAGGACGGCAGCGATCAGACTGCGCTGGATACGCTCAGCCGCAGGCTGGGCTATCGGCTGCGTGTGGCTGCCTGCGATGTGCTGTCCACCGCCTCCGGCGAAAGCCAAATCACCCTGACCTTTACAAACGATGGTATCGCCCCGTTTTACTTCGGCTGGCAGCCCGCGCTGTCGGCGCTGTTTGCCGATGGCACGCAGGCCCTGTATCCACTCGAACTTGACCTGCTTTCCGTGCTCCCCGGTGAAGATGTACCCGTCACCTTTACCCTGCCGCCCGAAACCCGGCCCTACACGCTGCGTGTGGGCATCCTCGACCCCACCACAAATCAGCCCGGGGTCGCACTTGCGATGGATGTTGCGCAGGACGGGCTGTGGTACACGCTCCTGCAGGTGGAAACACCCTAAACAAAAAAACAGCGGTGATTGCTCACCGCTGTTTTGCTATATGCTTTACTTTACCGATACCCCTGCGGGTTTTTCTTCTGCCAGTTCCAGGAATCCCGGCACATATCGTCCAGGGTCTTTTTCGCCTCCCAGCCGAGCAGCTTTTTCGCCTTGGCGGGATTGGCAAAGCTCATGGGCAGGTCGCCGGGGCGGCGTTCCGTGGTTTCGTAGGGTATGGTCTCGCCCGTGGCATTTTCAAACGCATGGATAACATCCAGTACGCTGTAGCCGGTGCCGGTACCCAGGTTGAACGCCTCGGCTTTGTCATGGGTCATCAGGTATTCACAGGCGGCCACATGGCCCTTGGCCAAATCTTCGACATGAATATAATCGCGGATGCACGTGCCGTCCGGTGTTTGATAATCGGTGCCAAACACACGCAGCTTGCCCCGCACGCCGGAGGCCACCTGGGTGATGAATGGCATTAAGTTGTTGGGAATGCCGACCGGGTCCTCCCCGATGGTGCCGGACGCATGCGCGCCTATGGGGTTGAAATAGCGAAGCAACGCCACCGCCCAGCCGGGGTTGGCATTGGCGGCATCGCTTAAAATCTGCTCCGTCATGAACTTTGTCCACGCGTAGGGGTTTACGCAGCCCCGCGGCATGGTTTCCTCAAACGGCGGGGTGCAGCTTGGTGCATACACCGTAGCGGAGGATGAGAACACAACGCGCTTTACGCCGTGTTTTTGCATCATTTCGCACAGGCTGAGTGCACTGTCCAGGTTGTTGCGGTAATAGGCAAGCGGCTTTTCAACGCTTTCCCCCACGGCCTTGTAGCCGGCAAAGTGTATCACCGCATCAAATTCGTTTTCTGCAAAGACTGTATCCATCGCCTGCGGATCGCAGACATCCGCCTGGTAAAATGGCACGGGCTTGCCCGTGATCGCCTCCAGACGCTTGAGTACCACAGGAGAACTATTATAGAAGTTATCCACAATCACGGCCTGATGACCGGCAGCGCAAAGCGCCACATAAGTATGCGATCCGATATACCCGGCGCCGCCTGTAAGCAATATGTTCATGTTGACCTCCGCGTTGTTACACTGGGGTTGACCCGTATGCGGCGCGAGACCCGCATTGGACAGTTTCATAGTAATCCGTCATCCCCTCGCTGTCAAGCAAACGCAGGCCGAGATGACAAAGTCAAACCATCGCACTATACTACAGGTAGAGCGCATTAGCCAACAGGAGGATACGCGTATGAAGGTGCTGATTATCGGAGGTACGGGTTTACTGGGCAGTCAGGCAGCACGGGAGCTGATCGGGCGCGGACATACCGTAACCGGCCTGGCCCTGCCGCCCGCCATGGACGATACACCGCCGGAGATGACCTTGCAATTTGGCAGCTATCTGGATATGACGGACGATGCAATGCTTGCGCTGCTTAATGGCTGCGAGGGTTTGGTGTTTGCCGCCGGTGTGGACGAACGGGTGGAAGGCCCGCCGCCGATCTACGATTTTTTCAAAAAGTACAACATTACGCCGCTGGAGCGCATTCTGCGGCTGGCCAAGCAGGCGGGCGTACAGCGCGCGGTAATTTGCGGCTCGTATTTCAGCTATTTTGATAAACACTGGCCGGAGCTAGCGCTACAAAAGTGGCATCCCTACATCCAAAGCCGCCGCGACCAGGAAATGATGGCCCTGTCCTTTGCTGACGACAATTTCGCCGTGTCCATCCTTGAATTGCCCTATATATTCGGCGCACAGCCGGGGCGTAAACCCGTGTGGGTGTTTTTGGTGGAGTATGTGCGTAACATGAAACCCGTCACCATATACCCCAAAGGCGGCACTACGATGGTCACCGTGCGGCAGGTGGGGCAGGCCATTGCCGGGGCGCTTGAAAAGGGCCGCGGCGGCACCTGCTACCCCATCGGCTATTACAATATGACATGGCGGGACATGCTGACGATTTTCCACATTCATATGGACACCCCGCGCAAAAAGATTATCACCATTCCAACAGTCGTGTTCGCCCTGTTCAGCCGCAGGCTTTTAAAACAGCAACAAAAAAAGGGCATCCAGGGCGGGTTGAACCTGCAAAAGTTCCCCGCACTGCAAACCCGGAATCAGTTCATTGATAAATCTCTGGCCTGCGAGCCCCTTGGTGTCACGCCCGACGATATCGACGCGGCCATCGGCCAGTCCATCAAGCTGGCACTTGCAGTGCTGGACGGCAAGACAAAAACGATTGGAATGCACACATAATATATTGAATCAAAGAAGATACGCAATCGTATGATTACCTTGTTTATCTTATTTCAACGTCCTTCGCTTGTTCTATATATTCATACCCATCAGCGGTAACTTTCAAAATCTCACCACTTGTTCCAGTTTGTTTGATAAACCCAAAACTAATAAGCTCAGCTATGCTACTTTCCCACTTGGCAATTTCACGAAGTTCTTGCTTTTCAGTTAGGTTCTTTCCATTTACCTCAAGATTTAATCTTGATAGGTTGTTTGTAATCATTATCATGCCGTCTTTTGCATCATTGGCGTCCATTAATAAATACAACGCCCCATCACTCAACAATGGTTTGTATTAAGCCTTTTTTTCAACAACGGCTTCAATAAATGTATCTCTTTTCTTCTCCCAACGAATTTCTGGGATTCTGGCAAGATCGAACTCTCCAATTAATCCATCTCTAAGTTGTCCGAGTTTTGCCTTTACATCGTTTATTGGATTATCTAATTTCAAGGCAATTTGACGAGGATTGATCGCACCCTTTATCTCAACAAACTCATAACCCGGAAGTAATACTATGGTATATTTGCTCTGCAAAGCCCACGCAGCACCCATCTCATTTAAACTAGCAACACTAGAGTAATAGTTTTCGGATAAAAAAAGAATAACATGAAGTGAGAAATGCGTAAATTCATCCTTTAGAGAGGTATAAATATCTTCATCAAGTGGAATTCCGTAACCAGGTACTGATGAGCAGAATATCTGATCAGCCTTCAACCCAATATCTTCGAGAAATTCTACAAATGTAGTGACAATTGCGCTATCTTCGCTTGAATGGCTTATAAAAATTTTTGGAGGTTTCTGTGTCATTGTGCTCACCTCGTCCTTTCCTTCTTTATTCTCCAGCTCCATTGGATAATAACTATCAACTTTTTTTCGAATAGCATATAACTTTCCCTTTAGCTCATTGTATGATGTTTTATCATGCCATCCACTAAAGCCTTGTTTGCTTTTAACTAATGCGCCCCATATAAACTTATCTCTCGTTCTAGCATGTAATTCTTCAAGTTCGCTTTGCAGCTCTTGTACCCAAATCGAGAATTCAGGGACATCATAAATTGTATTGTTATGAAAATAGTTTTGGATTTCATCCACTTGATTGATTAATGCCAACAAATCAGTTTTCATTTCAATTCCTCCTTGTGAGTAATTATAGTTTCTAAATTCTTCTATATATCGGATCAATATGATTTATATTATAAAGTAAAAACCAAAATATTTCTATTAGTATTAAATGCTAACCTGTATATCTTCTCAATTAAAGCTATTCTTTCACAGTGTTCATGCCGATGATCCATGTATAGTGCATTAAATCATTCGTCACCGTATAACTGCGTAAAGCTTTCGTAGTGGTCGGCGGTGTAGTAGATCAGGCCGTCGCTTGAATATACCAAACGCTCCGCACCCCGGCTGTCCTCGCCGAGCGTATTGATATCGCACTCAAAATAGCGTCTGCCCTCGGCATTCGGGAGCAGTCCTTCAAAATTACCAAAATGATCGCCGCCGATGCACTTGCCGGGGGCGACATCTTCCAGTCCGCCGCCATCCCAGCCCAGCGCGCGCGCCTGTGCCTTGGTGATAAAGTTAGGCGGCAGCTCGCCATACAAATGCAGGTACAGGGCGACATCCTCTTTTGCGGTATAGCTGCCATCCTGCGCAAGCGTTTCGGTTTGCGATGCATTCGTTCCGGCCGGTATATCTGCCGCCTGCGGCGCGCAGCCGGTCAGCAGCGCGGCCAGCAACAGTATAATGAGTATAACCCCTGATATCCGTTTCATACGACATTCCCCCGTTCCCGTTTATGATACCAGAATCTCTCCATCATAAAACGGCTACTGGCGATTTATTTCTGTTTTCCTGTATACAGGCGGCCAAACCCCGCCGCCTGCGGCCTTGACAGGGCATTTTACAAATGTTAAACTCTCATACAGGAAACCGCAAGATATGGATGATTCCACTAATGGTATAGCACATATTGTACAGGACGGACCCACCCCCCACCCGGTACAAACGCGCTGTGCAATCACGCCGCGCGCTTTGATACAGCTGATTCATTCTAATTCATGAATGGGAGGAGTATCTTCATGCAGAAAACCACAGCCACCCACGCCTATCTGCCGGACGAGCGGCCGCCGCTTGGTAAACTGCTGCTATACGCATTGCAGCAAGTAATCGTCATGTTCCCCGCGACCATCGCCGTCGCGCTGATTACGGGGTTCCAGGTATCAACCACGATCTTCGCCAGCGGTCTTGCCACCCTGTGCTTTGTATTCATCACAAAGGGCAGAATTCCCATGTACTACGGCTCCAGCTTTGCGTATCTTACAGCAATCGGAAGCCTAATGGCCACGAAACAGATTGTGGACAAACTCAGCCCCGAAGCACTTGCGCAGCTGACAGCATGGTCCGCCGGAACGACCACCGTTCTACCTCCCGAAGCCATCGCATTTGCGCAGTTCGGTATCATCATGTCCGGTTTGGTCAGCATCGCAGCCGGTATTCTGGTACGGATCTCCGGCAAGAATGCTGTGGAGAAAATACTGCCGCCGACGATTACCGGCTCCATCGCACTGGTGATCGGCTTAACGCTGGCGGGTACAGCCTTGTCCGACGCAGCGCCTGCAACAGCAGAAATGTTTAAAGGGACTGTGTATGCATCCGACTGGGCCTGGGTAGTATCGGTTGTGACACTGCTTTCGACCATCCTGTTCTCCCGTTACTTGAAAGGCTTTCTGTCCCAGCTGCCGCTGCTGCTTGGCGCGGCCATGGGCTGCCTCACCGCCGCGCTGATCTACCTGTTTGGCGGGGACGGCATGAGCTTATTCCGTTCCATCCCTCCCGAAGCGCTGGATGCCTCCCTGTTCAAAATCGGCAATATTCTGGCAGTGCCTGCGTTCACCTTCCCCAAGGCCAGCTGGGCAGCGATTTTCGCCATCATGCCCATCGCCATCGCGACCATCCCCGAGTCTACCGCGCATATTTACCAGCTGGACATCTATGTTAACAACGTAGCCAAGAAAAAGGGCAAGGGCCGCTATAAGATTGATGACCTCCTGCACCTGAACCTGATAGGCGACGGTATCTGCGATATGATCTCCGGCGCAGTCGGTGGCCCCGCGGGCACCAACTACGGCGAGAACATTTCCACCATGGCCATCACCAAGGTGTTCTCCTCGGCCGTTATGGTTGCCGCGGCGATCATCGCCATGGTCATTTCGTTCTTCACGCCGCTGGTACAGGCCATCTACGCCATTCCCACGGCCGTCATCGGCGGTCTGGAAATCTACCTGTTCGGTGCCATCGCCGCGCAAGGTATTGCCATCATGATCGAAAAGAAAACCGACATGTTCTCCTCCAAGAACCTGGCGGTTATCGCCTGCATTATGATTATTGCGCTGGGCGGCCAGTACGCCTTTGGCGGCAATATCGACTTCTTCGGCCTGCAGGTTCCCTGCATCGCCGGTGCGGCCATCGCGGGCATCCTGCTCAACCTGATCCTCTCCATCGGCGAAAAGAAAGAAAAAGCCGAGGCAGAAGTAAAAGAAATGATGCCGTAACCATCCTGACCGTATAACAAAACGCCCCCGCCAAATGGCGGGGGCGTTTTATTGTTGTGCTTATTTAGCGCACGATGCCTTTCATGGCGCTGCCGCGATCGCGCCGGGCCAGGCCGGAAAAGACGCGGTTGATAACGTAGTAGATCATAGCAATGAGCAGATAGAGCACCAAGATGTCTTCTGCGGTGACGATGGTACGGTGCGCCGCGACGATTTTGGAGGTGAAGGACAGCTCATACGTGCCGACCACCGCGCAAAAGGAGGTATCCTTGATGGTGGTCACAAACTGCGACACCAGCGGCGAGCGGATACGGCGCAGTGCCTGGGGAATGATGACATACCACAGCGTTTGCGTTGTGCTAAAGCCCTGCGAGGTTGCGGCCTCCCACTGCCCCTTGCCAATGGAGTTCAGGCCCCCGCGCACAACTTCGGCGATAATGGCAGAGGTGAATATTGTCATGGCGGCAATGCCGCTTTCCAGCGGAGGTAGCTTGGTTAAAAAGCGCATGGCGATAATAAACAGTGCCAGCGGGATATTGCGGACGATTTCGATATACACCGTCGCCAGGCCGCTGATCAGCTTCTGCTTGGTATTGCGCATCAGCCCCAGAATGGTCCCGAAAATCAAACTGAGCACTATGGACACCGCCGCAATGTACAGCGTGTTTAGTAAGCCCTTACCCAGAAACAGCAGGATGTTCTGGGAGAACACCACGGAAAAGGCGTGAATCCAGCGATCAAACATGGCGCACACTCCTTTTCTCAAGCCACCGGGCAAGCAGCGAAATCGGCAGGCAGATGCTGACGTACAGCACCCCCGTCATTACAAAGGTTGGGCCGTAAATCAGGTTGGAGCCGGACCAGCTGTCGGCGCGGTACATCAGCTCTCCACCGGCGATTACCGCCAGCACGGAGGAGTTCTTAATCAGGTTCACGGCCTGGTTGGTCATCGGCGGAAGGCCAATTTTGACCGCCTGAGGCAGGATGATATACCGCATCGTTTGCAGGTAGGAAAAACCTTGGCTATACGCGGCTTCCGTTTGCCCTGTGGGCACAGCCTTAATCGCGCTGCGGACGATATCGGCCGCATACGCCCCGGTATAGAGAGCAAGTCCCAGCACGCCGATGGCGACCACGCCGAGCCGGATACCGAGCTTGGGCAACACATTGTAATAGATGAAAATCTGAATCACCAGCGGGGTGTTCTGAAAAAACGACATATACCCCTTGCACAGCGACAGCACCAGGCGGTTTTTGCCGCATAGCAGCATGCCTACAATCACGCCGATAATCAGCGTGAACACAAGCCCCAGAAATGAAATATACAGGGTGCGCAGGAATCCTTGCGCAAAAAAGCCCCAGTCGCTAAACAAGGCTTCCCAGTTATGAATTGAAAACGGTCCGGACAAGTTGTCACATCCTCAAGGTACGCGCGCTACGGCACGGTGGCTGGGCAAACGCGTTCCAAAGCTGACCGCCGGTCTGCCGCGTGCGGCAGACCGGCGGCTAGGCTGATTTGCTTAGTCGGCGGGGGTTTCCATCAGGGCAGCGGCTTCATCCCACAGGGTGTTGTAGGCATCCACTTCGTCCCAGTTGACGGCGGTCAGGTTGTTATCGGCAACCAGGGTATCCAGCGTGCCGTCGGCGCGCATGGCAGCGATGGTCTCGTCAACCAGTGCCAGCAGGTCTACGTTGCCTTTCTTGATCGCCACGCCGTAGGGCTGAGCGGCAAAGCTATCGGGCAGGAGCACGGTGGTGTCGTCCAGATAGCCCATCAGGATGGCTTTATCCACGGAGAAGCAGGCAATACGGTCGCTGACCAGCGCTGCTTTGATGTCGGGGTAGGTGGGGAACTCGGCAAACTCCACGGTCATGTCCATTTCATCGGCGGCCGCCTGCAGGGCGTCCTTGGTGGTGGCGGACTGGGCTACGCCGATGGTCTTGTCGGCCAGATCGGCAAAGCCGTTGATGCCGGAATCCTTCATAACCAACAGGCCGATGGCATCGACAAAGTAGGGCTTGGAGAACTCATACTGCACGATACGGTCGGGCTTGATGGTGAAGGTCGCAATGACCATGTCCAGTTCGCCGGTATCCAGCAGCGGGCCACGAGTTTTGGCGGTGACGGCGGTGAATTTCACGGCGCTCTCGTCGCCCAAGATCACGCCAGCCAGTTTGTGGGCCAGGTCGATTTCAAGGCCTTCGAAATCCGCGCCGAGGTCCTGATAGCCAAAGCCGGGTACATCGGCTTTTACGCCAACCAGCAACACACCACGGTCTTTAATGGCGGCGATTTCCGCTGCGTCTTCCGCCATGGCGGGCAGTACGATTGCCATCACAAGGGAAAGGGCCAGTGCCATGCATAACAGTTTTTTCATGTGATTCCATCCTCCTGTTTTTAGTGTAATATTTTCCCCAGGAACGCCTTGGTACGCTCGTTCTTGGGATGACGAAACACCTGCTCGGGTGTACCATCTTCTACAATGACCCCGTCGTCTAAAAACAGGACGCGGTCGGCGATATGCTCGGCAAACTTCATTTCGTGGGTTACAAACAACATCGTAATTTCGGTGTCTGTGGCCACGCGCTCCATGATTTCGAGCACTTCCTGAATCATTTCCGGGTCGAGGGCTGATGTGGGTTCGTCAAACAGCATAATCTTAGGCCGCATGGTCAGTGCGCGGGCAATGGCCACGCGCTGCTGCTGGCCGCCGGAAAGCTGGCTTGGGTAGGCATCGGCCTTGTCCTCAATGTTCACTTCCCGCAGGTTGCTCATCGCCAGTTCCTGCACCATCTTCTTGTCCTCGTGCCGCAGCACGATGGGCGCCATGGTCAGGTTCTCCAGCACTGTTTTGTGCGGATAGAGGTTAAAATTCTGAAATACCATCCCAATGTCCTGACGGACTTGGCAGAGCATGCGGTTGGACATACCGGAAATCGCCGTACCGTCGATAAACACATCGCCCGCGCGGGGACGCTCGAACATATTGATGGTTCGCAGCAGCGTGCTTTTCCCGCTGCCGCTGGGCCCGATAATGACGGTTTTGGAATCGGTAGCAATCTCCAGCGAGATGCCCTTGAGTACATCCAGCGATCCAAAACTGACAAATACATCGTCAAAAACGATCAAAAGCCGTTCCTCCACTTCTTAAAAAACACAAAAGTACACACACCCTGGGCATCATTGCCCGTGGCAGCGCACTTGTTCTTATAGTATGTATTGTACGGGTTTCTTTAAAGTAAAGTCAACCAAACGCAAAGAAAATACAGGTTTTAAACAAGTTGGCGGTCGCCGGTACATTGGGATTAACAACCCCGCCCGGCACAACGCAGTACAAAAAAGAACCGGCCACAGGCCGGTTCTTTTGCTATGTGTGTGTTTTTCGTGCCCGGATTAAGCGCTACGACAGCGGCAAGCTGAGCAGCGGTTTCCCTATGCATCGGGTACCTGGGACACAGTGATTACATCTGCGTGGTCAGGAAGATGGGCAGGGTCATCTGCTCAATCTGGCTGTGCAGCTCTTCCAGCTGATCCAGGTGCTTGTCCTCATCGGCGAGGATTTTTTCCAGCAGCTCGCGGGTCGCATAGTCCCGCACTTCGCCTGCCAGCGCAATGGCATCGTTGTAGGCTTTGATGGCATCCAGCTCGGACGCATGATCGTTATCCACCTGCTTGGGCACTTCCGCGCCGATGTGCAGTTTTTTAAGGTCGGACACAATGGGGGTGCCCTCTAAAAATAGGATACGGCCGATCAGCTTTTCAGCGTGCTTCATTTCATCAATGGAACGCTTTTCAAAGCCGTCGTGCAGTTTGGAGTAACCCCAATCCTCGCACATTTCCGCATGTACAATGTATTGGTTGATGGCCGTAAGCTCGTCGGCCAGCAACGAGTTCAATACCTCAATAAGTTTCGGGTTGCCTTTCATATTATGTTCTCCTTTCGTCGATTGGGTTCTACTATCTATCACTATTGTATTGCAACCCAAGCGGGATGGCAATACCTTCCTATATAGTTTACACGGGTTTTGGCCAAGTGAAGCGTCTTCATGAAAAAAGGCCGGTTTCCCGGCCTTGGATGAACCTATGTTTCGTTAGTTGCCATCGCTTTTGCGCGCAAGGGCCATGCTCCACTCCTTGTGCAGCATATTGAAGCTTTTGCCAAAGGCCTCCTGCTCACTTTGCCCCAGGCGGATATAGTCAAGCACCATGTCCAGCCCATACTGGTCAATACAATAGTACATCAATGAGCCACACTGGGGCAGGTCCATCTGCGCATCGCTGTACTGCTGGTTTTCATACGCGGCGATTGCATCAACGACCACGCGCATATCAACATCTTGCTCTGTGGGCGTCCCGGCCCAGGCAATATACAAGTCACGCGCCGCAGCCAATTCAGAGTCAGCGTCCGGTTTTAAAATCAGCGGAAGCAATACATCGCCCAGCAGGCTCTGCGGAAGCTGCAAGTCCAGATACACAGCCAGCCCGGCACTGAGCACAGGCGCTGCATTGGGCTGCCACAGCATGCTGCCAGCCATGGTATAGCCAGCCAAGCGGTAATTGTACAGCGCGATGCTATCGGGATACATAAACCAGCTTTTATTTCCGCCCTGCGGCTCTCTGCACTTGAACTGCAGGTCCGGCAGAGCTTGCATGAAGTAAGCTGCGTTTTCCGCTGAAGCATTGGCCTGGATATAGGCCAGTAGCCCGTCCCGCCCACTGGCAGTGCGGTAGACAAAGTCTTCCACTGCGGCGGCATCCGCCAGCCCGGCATCACCCGCGTTCAGCGCATAGTACAGGTGCTCGCCGTTGATCTGCAAATCGTTGATCTGCCCGAAGGTATAGCGAAACTGCCGCAGCACGGCCGCTCTGCCCGGATCGGTATCCTGCGGAAGTCCGGCACGCTCGCGCCACTGTGCCATGCGCTCCGGAGTTACATCCTGCGTCAGGGCCTCCGGGCCGTCCACCGTTAACAGATCCGTTACCAGCGACAAGGCGGTCTTTTGGGCGAGTGCGATGTCCTCCTGCGTGTTCAATCGCGAACTGAAGCGCGTGGGCAGTAAGTCTAGCATCCCCTGATCAGCCTGCGTTGCATAGTGCTCCGCCAGCTCTTCTGCTAAGGGGCTGTCGCCTGTTTGAAGGGCAGCGGCAACCTGATAGCAGCCCTCCGCCATCCAGCGTATATCATGGCCCAGCATCGCCTGCATCATCATGACGGCATCGTCATCGCTGAACGCTGTGGCCGCGAGAATAAACGCTTCATTTTGCTGGGTGAAGGGCACATTTCGCCCGGTATAACTCAGCAAATACACGGTGGGCTTTTGCAGTGCCGCACCGGGAAATGCAGTCCACAGCCACGCGGCGATCTCCTCGATATCGCTTGCACGCGCTTCCATTTCATCAGGGGTCAGCCCCGTGGCAGGGCCGAAAGCGACGGTGCAATGGTCCATCTCAATCGCTTCATAGGAAAACGATAGGTCGACCTGCGCGTTGCGTGTGTACTGCCCTGTTTGCATGGTGGCAGTTTCACCCACAGCCGAGAACAGGAGCGATAGGGTCAACACGAAACAAAGAAACCAAGTGCTTGCAATTTTCATGGGGTACCTCCTAGACCAATGTCGGTTTATTCTGTCATGCTTTGTTACAATGAGTATAGCACTTTGAAAATTTACGTCCATAGCAACCCGCTATCCTGTCGCTCCGGCTGCATGAAAACCGCCGATAGTCGCTTTTGATTGCGTCTATCGGCGGTTATTGCTTCTTTTATGATTGGGTTTACTCTTCAATCTCCACTTGCCTGTCCAGCAGGCGGACAAGGTCTATTAGCTGCACAAACTCCGCACGGTAGCCAAAGCGGTCATCCCCGCGATTTGCAAGGGCGCGTTCTAGCACACTGTCAAGGTTTGCCGCGGCTTTGTAGTCCGAGTCCGACAGCCACAGGCCGAATTCCGCTACAGCGGAGGCAAAGGCCAGCGTATCGCTCATGCCCTCCGGCAGCGCGGTCGCCAGCACGCTGCCGGTTTCCACAATCTCCATCGTATCGGGTTTCTGGTAACGAACTGCCACATAGAGCAGCTCACCAGAGTGTTTCAGCGTCCGGTTCTGATACCGGGATTCGGCGCTTGGCTGTAGTGCCGTGCCGTCCTGCGCGGTGATGATCTCGTACAGGGCGATCATCTGGTGCCCCGCACCCATTTCGCCCGCGTCTCGCGTATCGTCTTTAAAATCTTCGGTATTCAGCAGGCGGTTTTCATAGCCGATCAGGCGATAGCCAGCGACCGTCGCCGGGTTGAACTCCACTTGCAATTTCACGTCCTTGGCAGCAGTGAACAGGGTGGCCGTCATATCGTCTACGAACACCTTTTTGGCTTCTTTCAGGGTATCGATATACGCGTAGTTGCCGTTGCCCTTGTCAGCCAGGGTTTCCATTTCATAGTCCTTCAGGTTTCCCATGCCAAAGCCCAGCACGCTTAGGTAGATGCCGGAATCGCGCTGCTGCTCGATCAGTGCTTCCAGCTCGCTGGCGCTTTGCACGCCCACGTTGAAATCGCCATCGGTCAGCAAAATCACACGGTTGTTGCCATCCTTGATAAACGCTTCCTTTGCTTGCGCGTACGCGGCCTGAATGCCGCCCGCCCCGTTGGTCGCGCCGCCCGCGTGCATGCTGTCAATCGCGGCAAGGATGTGCTCCTTGTGGTCTGCCGAGGTCGGCGCAAGCACTGTGCCCACCGTACCTGCATAGGTTACGATGCTGATGGTATCCTTTGCCGACAGCTGATTTACCAGCAGCTTGAGCGCTTGGCGGGCCAGCGGCAGGCGGTTTTGCTGCTCCATCGAGCCGGACACATCCACCAGAAACACCAGGTTGCTGCCGGGCAGCGCATCGGCCGGTGGCGTATAGCTTGTCAGCGCGATCATCGCCAGCCGGTGCTCCGGGTTCCACGGACATACGGCCAGTTCCGTAGTGATGGCTACGGGCGCATCGGCAGTCGCACCGGGCAAATCGTAGTCAAAGTAATTGAGCATTTCCTCAATGCGAATGGCGCCCTTGTCCGGGAAACCGCCGCCGAGGAAGGCGCGGCGAATGTTGGCATAGGACGCGGTATCCACATCCAGAGCGAAGGTAGAAAAGGGACTGTCCAGCGGGTTTTGCATGCGGTTTTCCGCGATACTTGCGTAGCTTTCGTCGTTCATGCCGTTGTAGTCAAAGGGAACAGCTACCACCGGCGCGATATTCGCTGCGCCGTCCGCCATGGACTCCATGGTCGCTACCAAGGGCTGCGCACCACCGGCCAGGGTATACTCACGCTGCATCTCCCCAAACAGTTGCTGCTCCACCATGTGGTAGCGGAAAGCCGCAAACGCATCGATCATCTTGCGCGCGTTTATAAGGGTGACCGGCGCATCCGTCACAGCGGGAATCCCGGGCAGCAGATCGTTTTCTATGGCAAAGGCCAGGTACTGTGCCTGCGTGCCGCCGGTATACCCCAGCGCGCCGCACAGTGCTTTGATCGCGTGTTGATAGGTAAGGGTTGTCTCGTCGTTGTTCATCTCCGGCCGATACGCCGGGAAAGCCTCGCGTAAGAGCGTCAGAAAGTGGGCCTTGGTGACTTTTGCATCGCCCTCCTCCTGTGCCAGCCCCGGCGCAAGCAGTGCCGTACACAGGGCGATGACCAGAATCAGACTCAGCAGTGATTTTAACTTCATAATAGTCTCCTTTCGGGATTTAGGGGCGGGCGCTGCACCCGCATTTTTCGCTATCTGCCCTTTAGACGACGCAAACAATAAAAAGTTCATTTCCTATCCCCGATATCCAAACAAAACCAAGAAACAGCCAGCAACAATCTATGTTCACTTATGCCTAAGCCGTTTACAATACAAACTATAAAGGAGGTTTACCACAATGCGTAAACAACATTTTTTCAAAATCACCGCTCTGCTCGTCGTACTGCTTATGGCAGTCAGCACGATAGCGCTGGCTGAGGATATGACCCAAGACGAGAGCATGCCGATGGTCGGCATGAAGACCGAACAAGGATTCATCGATGTCACCCCGGACGAAGCCCTGCAACTGATGCGGCAAGACCCCAATCTCGTGATTATCGACGTATCCCCCAAGTATGACGAAAGCCACCTGCCCGGTGCACTGCACTATTTTGTAGGTGACGGCACCCTGGACGACGCCATCCCGATGCTGGACAAAGACAAGAACTATCTGGTCTATTGTCACACAGATGAAGCCTCCATGCTTGGCGCAGGCAAACTGGTAGCCGCGGGCTTTGATCCCGTATACCGCCTGCACGGCAACTTCGGCGGCTGGGTAGAGGCCGGTTTCCCGGTATCCACTCTGACGGCTTCAGAGGAAATGCTTTTAAACGATGCCGCTTCAATGGGCATGCGTACAGAAGCCGGATTCATCGACATTAGCCCTGAGCAGGTCAAAGCGCTGGCCGAAGCCATTCCCAGCCTTGTGATCATCGACGTTTCCCCGATGTATAACGAAGGGCACCTGCCCGGCGCTGTGAACTATTATGTTGGCGACGGCACTCTGGATAACGCCCTTTCGATGCTCGACCGTAACGTGCCGTATGTGGTCTACTGCCACACGGACGAAGCGTCCATCCTTGGCGCAACCAAACTGGCAGATGCTGGGTTCCAACCCGTGTTCCGCCTGATTGGTAATTTCAGTGCCTGGACCGACGCCGGATTTCCGGTTGAATAACTGACCCCAATCCCCTTACACCGGAATGCGGCATCCGGCCCTGTGCCGGGTGCCGCTTCTACACGGAAGCCCACTGGGAGGTGAGCGCATGACCAATGAAACCTTATATATTTCCACCGTATTTATCGCGGGCGTGCTGTCGTTCCTCTCCCCGTGTATTGTACCGCTGTTGCCGGTTTACTTGTCCACCCTGGCCTCGCCCGCCGCGGCGGAAGACCCATCCCGCCGCAGGCTGCAGCTGTTTTTACGAACGCTTTTATTCATCGCCGGAATATCCGTCACCTTCGTCCTACTCGGCTTTGGCGCAGGCGCGCTGGGCAGCGTACTCAACAGCCGCGTCTTTATGATCGTGCTGGGCGCTATCGTGGTGCTACTAGGCATAAACCAAACCGGACTGCTTCATTTGAAGTTTCTCGAACGGGAAAAGCGGGTCACGATGCACACCCAAACGCGCCTTGGCGCGTTCAAGGTCTTCGCCCTGGGTTTTCTATTCAGCTTCGGGTGGACGCCCTGCATCGGCCCGGTGCTTGCGGCCATCCTCGGCGTAGCGGCCGGCGGTGGCGCTGCGTTCTACGGCGCGTTTCTCATGGGTGTATACTCCCTGGGCTTTGCTGTACCGTTCCTGATTTTGGCCCTGTTTTCCGAACTGCTCCTGTCAAAGATCAAGCATATTAACAAGTACCTGCCCGTGATTAAAATCATCGGCGGTATCCTGATCATCGTAATGGGACTCCTGCTGATGACCGACCGCCTCAACGTACTCACTGCCTGGATTGGAGGATAATATGAAGAAACTGCTTGGACTTATGCTGGTGCTCGCCATTTTGCTGGCGGCTGGCGTTGTAAGCTTCAGCGCTTTGGCAAACGATAAACCCCTGCCCCCCGCACCGGCTGCCACCTTTGCGGATTTTGACGGCAACACCGTAACGCTGGAAAGCCTGCAAGGAAAGCCCGTGTATATCAAGTTCTGGGCATCCTGGTGCTCGGTGTGCCTTAGCACCCTGCACGATACCGATACCCTCGCGGGCATGGATAATGATTTCACCGTCATCACCGTGGTCGCCCCCGGCGTGGACGGGGAAAAGGATGCGGAAAGCTTTAAAGCATGGTACAATGGGCTAGACTATAAAAACACCGTTGTATTGTTTGACGAGGGCGGCAAAGCCATGCGGGCTTTTGGCGTTCGCGCTTATCCTTCCTCCGCGCTGATTGATGCCGATGGCAAGCTGATCAAGTTCAGCGTCGGCCACACGCCAAGTGAAGAGGTTGTCGCGCTGCTTTCGGGCAGCCCCGCCCCTGAGGCGACCACGCCCGCTGCCGCCGTAAGCACCCCGGCCCCGCAGACACCCGCAAACGAGAAGACCATTTATGTGGCGGGCGGCTGTTTCTGGGGCGTGGAGGAGTTTATGGACCGCATTCCCGGCGTGCTGGACGCAGTGTCCGGCTACGCCAACGGAAACTCCGACACCGTAACCTACAAGGAAGTTTGCTACAGTAACACCGGTCACGCCGAGACCGTGCTGGTGACCTACGATGCCTCCATCGTCCCGCTGGATGCGCTGCTCACCACCTTTTTCACCATTATCGATCCCACCAGCGTGGATCAGCAGGGCAACGACATCGGCTCCCAGTACCGCACCGGTATTTACTACACCGACGAGGCTGATCTGCCCATCATTCAGGCGGTTGTCGCCAAGGAGCAGACCAAGTACGCAGACTCCATTGTAACCGAGGCTCTGCCGCTTACAAACTTCTGCGTGGCGGAAGAATACCACCAAAATTACCTGAAAAAGAACCCTTATGGCTACTGCCATATCGACCTGTCCTCCGCCAGAGACGAAGCCCTTAGCAGCTGGATAGACAGCCAGGACTATCCCATCCCTTCGCAGGAAGAGCTGAAAGCCACCCTGACCGACATTCAATACAGCGTCACCCAGGAAAACGCCACCGAATACGCCTTTACCAGCGTGTACGACGATTTGTTTGACAAGGGTCTGTACGTGGATGTTGTCACCGGCGAACCGCTGTTTTCCTCGGTGGATAAGTTTGACTCCGGCTGCGGCTGGCCGAGCTTTTCAAAGCCCATCGTGCCGCAGGTGATCGTCGAACTGACCGACACCAGCTACAACATGGTTCGCACCGAGGTCCGCTCCCGTGCGGGCGACACCCACCTGGGCCATGTGTTTACCGACGGCCCCGCCGACCGGGGCGGCCTGCGCTACTGCATTAACGGGGCAGCGCTGCGCTTTATCCCCTACGACCAGATGGACGCCGAAGGATACGGCTTCCTGCAATCCTATATCGACCAGGAGTAACGCATGTATAATCTGCTGCTCGCCGACGACGAAAGCATAGTCCGCAGGGGGATTAAAACCCTTGTGGATTATGCTGCGCTCGGAATTGGCACGGTGTACGAGGCCGAAACCGGCCAGCAGGCGCTGGACATTGTCCAGCGCGGCGATGTACACATCGTATTTGCGGATATCAACATGCCCCGCATGAACGGGCTGGAGTTTGCCAGAAAAGCCCTGGAGTTTGACAGCGCTTTGAAAATCGCGCTGATTACCGGCTACGATTATTTTGATTATGTGCTCACCGCCCTGAAGCTGGGCGTGGATGATTATATTTTAAAGCCCGTTTCCAAGGACGATGTCACCGAGCTGCTGATTAAGCTTGTGGAGAAACGTAAAACCGAGGACGGTTTCAAATCCGTTCTCGCCTCCGCCGATAAACTGGCCGGCCTTGCGCCTGCGGGCGACGACGACAGCCTAAAGCACACCTTAGCGGCGGCCATCGAAAAAACCTGGCAAGTTCTTCGTTTTGCCTGTCCGCACTGGCCGATGACATCGGCTACAACGCGGCGTACCTGTCCACGCTGTTTAAAAAGCTGTTTGGGGCTAACTTCCGGGATTATTTGCTGGACATGCGGCTGGAAAAGGCGAAAATTCTGCTCTTATCCTCGCAGATGAAAAACTACGAGGTGGCCGAGGCCATCGGCATCGACGACCC
Organism: Candidatus Limiplasma sp.; assembly: GCA_963678055.1. GTDB lineage: Bacteria > Bacillota > Clostridia > Christensenellales > Aristaeellaceae > CAXXOK01. Next base: position 348,022 of record OY782679.1, on the reverse strand, counting down.
CAACTATCTGTCCGCGCTGTTTAAGCGTAAGTTCGGCACCACGGTGTCGGAGTTTCGTAAGGCGGGAGGGCGCATATGAAACGTGACACCTGGCGCAAGCGCCTGAAAAGTTTATGGTTCCAGATCACCGCGTTCAACCTGATCGCGGGGCTTTTGATCGTGTCGCTGTTTGGCGCGGTGGTGTACGTGGTGGTGTCGGACATCTTTGTCAAAGAAAACGTCATGAAGACCGAAATGGCAATCGAAAAAACCGCCGTGGAAATCGGCGCAGACATCCGCCATGCCAAAAGCCTGCTGCAATTATTAACCACCACACCCGCCTTTATGGACTATGCCAAAACCGGCGATGGCGAGGAGACGGTAATCCATTTGATGAACGCCATCACCGATGCTGAATTTTACGTCTTTGGCGTATTTGCCGCCTTTGCCGACGGCCGGGTGATCAGCGAAAGTCCGTCCATTTTTGAAAGCAGTGCGGATTACCAATCGTTGCTTGCAAACGATATGCCCTTTTTGACCACCGCGCGCGCCGCCAGCTATGACCATAACGACGGCTGCGTCATCACCATGGGTGTACCCATTGAGCTGGACGACGGCAGCATACCCGGCGTGCTGGCGCTGGACCTTGATTACTGCATGGTCGATAACGCCATCAGCGCGATGGATATCGGCGGTGGCATCACCATTACCGATACCCAGGGAACGGTCATCTTCCCGATCGGCGGGCAGGCCGCCCAGCCCGGCGAACTGGGCTACAACCCAAAGACCAACGTCCTGACCCAGCGCTACATGATACCCGAAACCCAGTGGTGGCTGACCGGGCGGGTGTATTTAAGCGGGCTGGATGTCATCAAGCGCCAGCTGCTGGATATGGTCGCACTGACTGGGGTACTGCTGTTTCTGGCGATGGTACTGATCGCCGCCGCCTACTCCCGCAAGCTGACCACGCCGCTGAAACGGCTGGCCGGCAGCATGGAGGACATCGAAAGCCTGCAGGAGCTAAGCGCCCTGGCGGGTGAAATATCTGAAACGCAGGTGCTGACAGAAAGCTACAACCGCATGATACAAAAAATAAAGCAGTTGATGGCCGAGCTGGAGCACAAGCAGCACGCCCTGCGGCAAACCGAGATCGAAGCGCTGACCCAGCAGATTAACCCGCATTTCCTCTACAACACGCTGGATACCATTGTGTGGCTGGCGGAGTTTAAGGATAACGACAAGATTATCGCCCTAACCAAGACGCTGGCGAAGTTTTTCCGGCTGTCGCTGGCCAAAGGCCGCGCTGTCGTCAGCCTGGCCGACGAGGCCGCGCACGCGCAGCAGTATTTGTACATCCAAAAAGAGCGCTACGGCGAGCGCTTGACCTACACGTTTGATATTCCCGAAGCATTGCAGGACTGTATGGTCCCCAAAATCATGCTGCAGCCCATTGTGGAAAACAGCATATACCATGGCATCAAACCGATGGACGGCATTGGACACATTGCCGTATCCGCCCACCAGCAAGGAGAGCTATTACTGCTCACCGTGGAAGACAACGGCGTGGGCTTTGACCCGGATACCCCGCGCGGCGTGGGGCTGCGCAACGTGGATCAGCGCTTGAAGCTGTACTTTGGCGAGGACGCGGGCATCACCATTCAGTCCGCGCCCGGCGAAGGGACCACCGTAGTGCTGACCATGAAAATGCAGCTCAAAAACACGGACAGAGCAGGAACTTTGTAAGCCGCAGCGAAGCTAGCTTGTACCTGCTTATTGCATACAAAGGGAGAGATGGCGTTGTTTCTGTCGATTCTGCAAATGGTGCTGCCGGTACTCGTTGCCTTCGGGCTGGGGTATGTCTTAAAGCGAAAAAATGTGTTTGGTGAAGAAGGCCTCAAGGGCCTGAAAGCCGTGGTTGGGAAAATCACCCTGCCGGCCGTATTGTTTTATGCCTATTTTACCGCGGAGTACTCCGGCCGGATTGCACTGACCTTCGGCACGGTGTTCCTGGCCTGTGTGCTGGGGCTTTTGGCCGGGTATGCCCTGCGCCGTTTTATGAAACCCTACGCCAAGTACCTGCCGTTTCTGCTGACGGAGTTTGAAGCCGGTATGCTCGGCTATGCGCTGTTTGGGCTACTCTACGCCGGGCAAACGCACATCTTCGCCATGATTGATATCGGCCAGACCTTTTGCACCTTTACCGTGTTTTTAATCGCCCTCAAAGCCGCCAACGGCGAAACCGCAGGCGCAAAAGCGCTGATGAAGACCGTGTTTTCAAACATAGTGCTCATTTGCATGATTGCCGGCGCAGTGCTGGGCGTGCTGGGTGTTGGCCGCTGGGCTATGGCCACGGCTGCCGGCCCGGTGATTACCGCGCTGTTTCAGTTCCTTGCCGCGCCAACCAGCCTGCTGATTTTACTCATCGTCGGCTACGAACTGCGGTTTGACAGGGCACTTCTCTCCCCGGTCTTAAAAACCGTAGGCCTGCGCCTACTGGTCATGCTGCCGCTGCTAGCTCTGAGCGCGCTTTTCATCTTCGCCATCATCCCGTTTGAAAAGCCGCTGTTCGTCGCCCTGCTGCTGGCCTACACCCTGCCCGCGCCCTTCATTATTCCCCTCTACGCCACCGACCCCGCCCACAAGGCCTATGTATCCACGACCCTGTCCATCCAGACCCTCGTGTCGCTGGTGCTGTTCATCGGCATCGCGGCGTACACGCTGGCGTAGCCTTACGTTTCCTTTAGTAAAAGGAAACGTAAGCAAAAGGAGACCTCTCAAAGGCCGCGCACTTGCGCGGCCTTTGTTGTGGCATGTAGCATCCTACCGGATCAGGCGATACTATTGATTTCACTTTCGGCATAGGTTCGGTCTTCCGCTAGAATACACTCTGAAACCCCCTGTTGCGCTTTTCGAAGAATATGCTATACTATACTCACATATGTTATAACATACAAAGGAGGTCGAAACGATGTCTATTCAGACCGAAATGATCGGCAACCGTTTAAAGTCGATTCGCGCTCAGAAAAACCTGACGCTGGAGGAAGTGGCCAAGCTAACCGATGTGAGCAAGCCCATGCTCGGACAGATCGAGCGCGGTCAGTCCGCCCCGACGATTACGACACTGTCCAAAATCGCTACCGGGCTCAAGGTACCCCTGAGCACCTTCCTTCGGGAAGAAGCACCGGAGTACGTACTGGCCGAGGTGGAGTTTGATACCCTGCTCCAAGAAGAAAACGGCATGATGCGCGCCAGCAACCTGTTTCCCTACGATCCGGTACGCAACGTGGAAATCTTCTATCTGGAGCTGGACGCGGGCTGCACGCACGGCTCGGACAAGCACATGGAGGGCACCGAGGAATACATAATGATAGCCCACGGCAAGGTGGATGTCACCATCGGCCAGAAAAAGCTGACACTGCACAAGCAACAGGCCGTGCGCTTCCACGCCGATCTGCCCCATGAATACAACAACCCCTACGGTGAAAGCTGCGCCATGTACAACCTGATTTTCTACCCCGCCCACTAGGAGCAAAGCGCATGTATGAACTCGTTCAGGCCGGCCAAAATACTTTCTATATCGACTGCCCGACCAAAATCGGCGTCTACCGACAAAACCCAACCGATGTATACCTGATTGATTCCGGCAACGATAAGGATGCCGGCCGCAGAATACTCAAGCTCCTGCGGGAGCAGGGCTGGACGCTGAAAGGCATTTTGAATACCCATTCCAATGCCGATCACATCGGCGGAAACCGCTATTTGCAACAGCAAACCGGCTGCCCTATATTCGCACCCGGCGTGGAGGCGGCCATCACCCGCCATACCCAGCTGGAGCCGGTGCTGCTGTGGGGCGGTTATCCCTTTAAAGAGCTGCACCACAAGTTTTTGCACGCACAGGAAAGCGACGCACGCGATATAACAGACCCTGCCTTCCCCAGCGAAATTGAATCCATTCCCCTGCCGGGGCATTTCCTGGATATGGTGGGCTTTCGCACGCCGGACGATGTGGTATTCCTGGCCGACTGTGTGATGAACGAAACCACCCTGCAAAAATACGGCGTGACCTTTCTGTACGATATCGGCGCGCAGCTGGAAACGCTGAAAGCTGTCGAAGCGATGAGCGCGACCCTCTTTATCCCCTCCCACGCGGAAGCGACCACCGATGCAGCCACGCTGGCACGCCTGAACCGGGACAAAATTCTGGAAATTGCGGATGCGCTGCTGACAATCTGCCAAACCCCGCTGATTTTTGAAGCTATACTCCAGCAGGTTTTCACGCAGTACAAACTCACCATGACCGCCGCGCAATATGTGCTGGTGGGCAGCACCGTACGCTCCTACCTCGCCTGGCTGAAGGACAGCGGCAAGCTTGCCGTACGCTACCAGGACAACCGCATGCTCTGGCAGACGGTATAATTTCCATTCCAACGTGCAACCGCTTCCGGCTTTCGGAGGCGGTTTTTTCTGTAATCAACTATTTACGCTTGACAGTACACACTGTGTACTGTTATAGTCTCTGTAACGTGATAGAGGAGGCGCTGCCAATGCTAGAGCCCATCGTACTGGCGACAAAAAAAGAGCTGGACATCTATATCAACCCCCGACGGCAGGAAATTCTGCGCCAAATGCAGATCGTTAACAAGCCGATCACCCCCAAGGAGCTTAGCCGCAGGCTGAACATTTCCGCCTCGTCGGTGCAGCACCACCTGAAAAAGCTGGAATCCCTTGGGGTGGTCAAGCTCCACCATACGGAATTAATGCGCGGTATCACCGCGAAGTTTTACTGGGTCCCGCCCCGTACCATAAACATGGGCCGCACCCCCAACAGCGCTGAAAACGCCCAGCGTATCGCCATCATGCAAAACAACCTGGCGAGCACCTTTTCAGGCTTTGCCAACTACGCACAGACCACCCAAAGCCCGCCGCAGGAAGCCCTGGGCGACATGAACTGGGGCATACTCCACATAGAGGAAAGCGAAGTGCTGGAACTGAAAAAACTGATAATGGCGTTCATCCACGAGCATGAAAAGCCCGGTGCCAAGGGCATTCCGTTTGCCTATACGACCATTTTCTATCCCATTGAAGAGGACGATCATGCGTAGATCGCTGCAAATCATCCTGTTCCTGAAAGCGTTTCTGCTGGGAACGGTCGCCCCGATTTTCATTCTGGTACTCACAACCCACGGCGCAACCGTGCAAACGGTATCGCTGTTTGTTGGGCTTTCCTCGCTGATCACCCTGCTGTTTGAGTTCCCCAGCGGCGTATTTGCCGATTTATTCGGCCGGAAACGCTCGTTTGTCTTGGCGATTGTTCTGCAAATGGCCACGTACACACTGCTGCTTTGGTTCCGCTCTGCGCTGGCGCTGGCAATTGGAATGATTCTGTATGGCCTGTCCCGCGCATTTGTCTCCGGCAGCATCGAAGCGCTGGTGATAGATGAAGCGGATGGCAAGGCCGCGCTTGTAAAAGTCACCAGCAAGCTGAACGTGCTGGAGAGTGCAGGGCTTGCCATCGGCGCGCTAGGCAGCGGTGTGCTGGCTACCCTGGCCCCGCACTACGCGGCCAATATCCTGCTGGGCCTTGCCGGGTATGGGCTGGTGCTACTGTTGACCCAGCTGACCGTAACCGAATCGCCGCACATTGATCGCAGTCCTTCGGAAAAACCCCGCCTGAAAGAGCACCTGCAAAAGAGTTTTTCGTTTGTATGGGAATCCAAAATAGCGCGGATGCTGTTTGTGCTGACTGCGGTCACATCGTTTGCGATGGTCACCGTAGAAACTTTCTGGCAACCGGCATTTCGGGCGTTTTCATCCAATACGCTGCTATTTGGCGTGGTCGGATTTTTAGGCTTTGGCGGGGTGGTCGTCGGCAGCAAGCTAGCGGAAGCTCTACTGACACGGCTGCCACAGCGCGGCGTTTTTCTGTTTCTGATTTCCAAAGCGCTGATGGGCGTGTGCCTGTCCGTTCTCTTTGCCATGGTGCTGCAGCTGCCGTTCATTCTGGTCTATGTGCTTTGGTACATTTTTCTTGGCAGCAGCGGCGTAGCGGAACAAACGCTGCTCAACCACGAAGCACCCGCAAAGCAGCGGGCGAGCATATTGTCGCTATTGTCCTTCGTTTTTCGTATCGGCTCGCTTATCGCCAGCCTGTATTGCTACCTGATCAGCGCGGGTCTGGATTACCGCTACTCCTGGCTGTTTGCGGGTCTGCTGCTGAGCGCGGTAGCGCTGGTGTATGCCATCTCCGGTTTGCGGCGCAGCGCACGGGCGCGAAAACACCCAGCTGAACACCAAGCGGTGTGACATCCGCGCTGTAGGCCCTGTTTGGCCTGACGCAAATAACAGCAGCCTCCCGCTTTGCGGGAGGCTGCCCATTCATTGCTGTGGTTCGGTAGCCGGGTCGGGCTCCTTTTTTTGCGCCATTTTATGCTCGTACATGCGCTCGTCCGCCCGCTTGACAATCGCCTGAAAGTCCGGGTCGGGCGGTTCATAGTGCGCCACGCCGTAGCTAAAGCCCGCAAACGCCGGCATCGCTTCCAGCTCGCTGTTCACCAGGGGTTTGATACGGTCCATCATCTGCCTGGTGTTATCCTGATCGGTGTGCGGGCAAACGAGCACAAACTCATCCCCGCCCCAGCGGCCCAGCAGATCGGTCTCGCGGAGTTTGGCTGCAATGCTTTTGACAAATGCTTTGAGCATATCGTCTCCCGCGTCATGGCCGTATACATCGTTCACCTGCTTAAAGGAGTTCAGGTCCATCATCGTTACGGAAAACTCGCTGCCGTAACGCCGCGCGCGGTCAAACTCGGTTTTCAGAACGCTGTCCAGCTTGCGGCGGTTGAAAATCTGCGTCAGCGCATCGGTTTCGGCCGTATGCAGCAAGTTATGCTGCCGGTACAGGGAGGCAAGCTCCTTTTCCAGCGAAACTTTCAGCTCCATGACGATGGATTGGTAGGTTTTTTTCAGCCCCACGAATGCCTTGACCGGAACACAGATTGCCGCATACAGCTCACCGTCCGGCCAGAATACCGGCAGTCCTCTACAGGTAAATACAGGGGCCAGCTTGGCCTGATTGCCGCGCATGACCATACCGTAGCCCGCATGGGTTACCAGCAGCGCACTGCCGCCTGAAATCGACTCGCAATACAGGCCGTTGCCAAAATAGTATTCGGTTTTATGCTTGCCATCGGCGTTAAACAGAACACGGATGGACTGGTGTGTCAGGCGCAAAATCATAGCGGCAGGTGCGCGCACCTCTTTGGCGATCAACGCAAATAAGCACTGCCAGCGCTCAATCATCGCACTGTCAATGCCGGGCTTTTCCGCGCCGGTGAGTGCCACCGTACGCAGGATGCCATCCTCGCGTATAAACGCCTCGATCGTCTTCATTGCAATACTGCCTGCTCCTTCAGCGTCGTCCAAGCCAGGGATCGGTCACACAGTTCAGCCGCCGGACCCGTGCCCGCCGCCTACTCGCCCAAATTATGAAGAAATTGTACCATAAACACAAACTTTTGTAAACATTTCTTAATATTTAATCATTTCATAGAATATTTGCGATTAGGAACCGGTATGAAATATAATATTTTGGGTCAGTAAATAGTATTACTAAAAAGTTCTTCAACCTGATATGACCTTTCATGCTCTCGCTGCTTATATTTATAGAACACATATTCGAATCATTTGCTACTTGAAGTATAGAATCTAGTATGCTAGAATTAATAGTAATTGCTTTAGCTATAATTGCAAAGGATTATTCAGTTCACTTTAGAATCTAAACATTATGAGTTGTAATTAAGATTTAGACAGGAAAGTGGTAGCTTGAAAATTGGTGCTGTTGACTTATTTTGTGGTATTGGCGGTTTGACCTACGGAATCCAAAAAGCAGGAATTGATGTAGTTGCTGGTATTGATATTGACGAAACATGTCAGTACCCCTTTGAAAAAAATAATAACGCAACTTTCGTTAATAAAAACATTTCACAGATCAAAGGAAAAGATATTAAAACTCTTTTAGACGGTTATGATATTAAAGTTTTAGTTGGTTGTGCTCCTTGCCAACCCTTCTCAAGCCATAGAAAAGACAAAAAGCATCGAGACCATCATAAGGACTGGAGTTTGCTTTATCAGTTTGCACGGATAGTTAAGGAAAGCAAACCGGATATAGTGTCAATGGAAAACGTACCTGCTCTTGCTGAAGAACAAGTCTTCATGGACTTTGTGTCTACATTAAGACTCCTGCACTATGAAGTAAGCTATAGAGTTGTTAATGCTGCGAATTATGGCGTTGCACAGAACAGGCGTAGATTGTTACTCCTAGCATCGAAAAAGAAGGGCTTGCGCCTCATAGATGAAACACATCAGAAAAACCGGAAAAGTGTACGTAGTGTGATTGGTGGACTTCCCTCTATTGAGGCTGGCGAAAAATGCAAATTGGATCATCTACATCAAGCACCTTCTCTCTCGAAAAAAAATATTGAAAGGATAAAAGCCTCAATTCCAAAAGGAACTTGGCGTGATTGGCCAGAAGAGTTGCTTCTTGAATGCCACAAGAAAAAAACGGGCAAATCGTACCAATCTGTATATGGTCGTATGTCTTGGGATGAAGTTTCTCCAACTATGACAACACAGTACACCTACTATGGTACAGGACGCTTTGGACACCCAGAGCAAAATCGTGCACTTACAGTACGAGAGGGTGCCTTACTGCAATCATTCCCTCTGGATTACAAATTTATTGACGAAAAGGCACCCATATGTATAAAAACAATCACACGTCATATCGGTAATGCAGTTCCTCCAAGATTAGGTGAAGTTATCGGATTAAGCATTACTTCACATGTGAAAGGAATGGTTAAATGAGTTATAAGTTTAATATCTCCTTAAGCGTACTTAATCATTTAGGCCGTAATCTTTATCGTAGCTTTATAACAGTAATAGGTGAGGCAATTTCAAATTCTTGGGATGCCGATGCAAATAATGTATGGATCAAGGTTGATAGGAATGCTAGAACAATGTACGTTGTTGATGACGGAGATGGAATGAGTGAAAGCGATTTTCAGAATAAATTCCTCAAAATAGGTTATTCAAAGAGAAACGGCGAGACTACCAAAACAAACAAGGGGCGTCCATTTATTGGGAGAAAAGGGATTGGAAAGTTAGCTCTATTATCATGTGCTAAGAAAATCCATATTGCCTCAAAAGCAAGTGGTTTTAATACTGTAAGTGGACAAATTGACAACTCAGGACTTGATGAAGCAATCAAAGATGATAGAAGTGTTAATGAATATATACTCGAAGATTGTGATCCAAGTGTACCCTCAATACTATCAAATTTGAAAAAAGGCACAGTGATATTTTTTGAAGACATAAATGATGGCGTAATAAATTCTATTGACTATCTTAAAAAAATCATTGCACTAAATTACCGATTTTCACTTATTGATAGCAGCTTTTCAATACATCTAAATGGGCAAAAGGTTGATATTGATGCATTAGACGAATTAGCTAATGCAACTCAATTCGTTTGGCAGATAAATAACTTTCAAGATAGATATCTAGCCAACATGATAAATCCCAACAAGAATCCAAATGTAAAAAACTACGAAGTTATTAAACATGATTTGAAAATCTATGGTTTCATCGCATCGACAAACAAGCCCTCTGATATGAAGATACGAGGAACAGATGAAAAACTATCCATTGATTTATTTGTAAATGGCCGCTTACGCGAAAAAGATTTACTTAAACATATACCAACTACAAGAGTTGTCGAGAGCTACTTATATGGTCAAATCCACTATAATGATTTAGATTACAGTACAGATGCATTTACAAGTAGTCGAGAAGGTATTGTTAAAGATGATCCAGTTTATCAGGATTTTTTAAGGTGTTTAAAATCTATTATTTCTGTGATACTTAGTGACTGGGATAGACTGAGGCGTAAACAAGGACTTGATGGTGATGCAGATAATCCGTCCATATCCGCAAAAGCTAGAAAAGCAGAATCACTTTTTAATGAGACCGCAAAAGAAATGTTGCCGGACAATTCAGATAAAACTGTCGAAACATGGGTGAAAAAAATAAGGGAAGAGGCTACATTTAATATTCCATCATATTCAGAATGCTTTTTATCAGAGAACTTGTTAAGAGAATATATACGACATAATAGCATTCCACTTACTCCTAGTTCTAAAAGTACAGCGCAGGACTTTAAGAGAAAAGAAGAAGGAAGTAAAAACACAGCAAATATTTCGTATGGAATCAGGCAAAGTAATGAAGATATTCAGTATTTAGATATGGCACTATTGGCATATCATCTTGAAGAGAGAGAAAGTGATGAAAACAAACCAAGTATAAAACGTGACGCAAAGATTTATAAACCCTTAAGAGACGCTGTTGCACATACATCATTAATAACAGAACCAGCAAAAGCGCAATTAAATATTATTTTTGAAAATACCAGAGCACGCTTAAAGCGACTACTACAGACCAACGATAAGAACCACTAACATTTCAACTTTCAAATATAGCAGTTATAAATATTTCGATTTGTAACCTTGCAAGGTATATATTTATACCACTATATAATCCAAAAAGCAGGGGAACGATACACGAAGCGGCTGTGTGATGACGTGATAGATTTTCTTGCAGATTGTGTTTGCGGTATCCGCAGTAGTAGCAGAGCTACGTCAAGGATGCCGCAGGCGCAAGATGCTGAAAATAGACACGGCAGCGCATGGCCGGTTTGCGTATCGTTTTCTTGATTGACTACTTAACGGATATCGCCCGCGTAGGGCAGCTATGAACGCAGCGCATGCAGGCTTCGCAGGCGGCGGAGAAGCTGAAACCCTGACCCTCTTTATAGGTGATTGCCTGCACGGGGCAGGTATCCACGCAGTGCATGCAGCGGGTACAGCGGGTGGCATCGACCTGAAAGCGTTGATAGGCATTTTGAATCTGCTTGCGCAGCAGCTTGCGGACCAGCTTACCGCCTACGGTTTGCGGGCCGAGGCCATCATTGAAAAGGCTGCCGCCTTCAATGCTTTCCACCAGGCGCGATAGTTTCTGCATGGCCGCAGCGGCAAGCGCGTCTCCGGGGACGGCCCTTTTGGGCAAGGAATCCGGATGCTTGCCCAATGCGCTGTTTGGCATTTTTATATTTGCATAGCTGTGAATTTGAAACGCAGACCCTTCAAACAGCTTTTTCGCTTCCAGGTAACCGCTGCCGTTGACATAGGCATAGGTATTTACAAAAAACACGCCTGTCGGCAGCGCGGGGTAGTCTGCCGCCGCCTGCAGAAATGTGCCGATCGCCCGGCGCATGATGCGCGGAATATCGGCGGCGTAAATCGGCTGAGCAAAGCCGATGGCGTCGATCATATCCTCGCGCTGTAAAACGCCTGCCATATCACAGTTTTCCACAGCTTCCAGGTGCACGCTGTGCCCTTTGCCGATGAGCAATCCGCTCAGCCGGTTGACCACCCAGCGCGTATAGCCCGCACCGCTGAAGTAAAACAACAGTATTTTCATGTGAGCAGTCCCTCTATCTCTTGCAGGCTGTGCACCGTCGCGTCGGCCTCGTAGGCTTCACTTTTGGGCAGCTGCTCGTACGATGTGCCCTGACGGATACGGATGGTACGCAGACCGAGCTGCTTGGCAGGGAAAATGTCGTTGTCCGGCCGATCGCCGATCATAACGGCTTCCTGCGGCTTGCAATTCGCCTTTTCCAGCGCCATCTTAAAAATGCGCGGGTCCGGCTTGTCCACGCCCGCTTCGGCTGAGCCGAGAATGAAAGAAAAGTACGAAAGCAAGCCATAGCGCTGCAAGCGCTCGGCCGAGCCGATGGACTGGTTGGCAATCACCCCAAGCCGATACGACTTGGACAGGGTTTCCAGCAGCGGTTTTGCCGCCGGATAGGCTTTGTCCAGCTCGGAAGGGTACAGATAACTCGTGCTTTCAGCCTGAAAGCCAAGTGGCTTTAAGTGCCCGGCAATGGTCACGCTGTAGCTCGCCATGCCCTCCCGGTACTTTTGCCGCAGGGCCTCCGCGCTGATCTGCCCGTCTACGGCTCCCGACGCGCGCTGAAACCAAAGCTTGTAGGCATCGCTTTCATCAACCAGTGTCGATCCCATATCAAAAAACAGCCACTTCACATCTTCAAACACCGCACGTCCTCCACTATAATCACAGCAACCGATCAGCATTTGGACTTTCTGCATACAATAAAGTCACCGTTTTCTTACAAAAATGCTTGCAGAGTGTAGAATTGCATTTGAACTATCCATCTCAACGAATCTCTCCACTATGAATCCGGCTAATTGCAATTCCGCAAAATAACCATCTCTGTCATTCGCCCTTGCCGGTACATACGGCAGCATGATTTCGATATCTCCGTTCATTGTATCTACCTTACGCGCTGAAGATGTCTTATAATCATCGCCCGTAATCTTTAACCACTCTTGATACGAATCAACCGGTTCTTTTACAACCATAATATCATTTCTATAGGATTCCTTATAAAACAGCATGGGTGAATTCGGTTTCAGCGATAAATATGCGTTTTTCAGATATGACGTTCTGTCTTTATCGGTTACTAGCATATGTAAACCCATACAGTCAAGCGCAGCATCATACCTCTCACTTAGCGTATTGTTTACCATATCAATTATATCTACCCTTGCGTTTGGATAGTTTTTAAGTGTGTCCGCAGCTTTTTCAACAGCAGACGGGGCAATATCCACTCCATGATACTTACACCCGAGCTCTGATAAAATAACACCGCTTGCACCTTCACCGCATGCAAATTCTATGATGCTTTTCCCGGTTAGGTGATTTTCAGCTACCCATTTTTTCAGAATATGAAAAAGTTCAAGATCATCAGGGGCATGTCCCCATCGTGTTCCTCCGGCTTCAAAGACAGTCTTATATCTATGTTCGTACGCTAGATAGTACGGCTCATGATTCGAAATTTCTTTAGACATCGCTTACCCACCTCATATGGAGTATTGTATCATAAAAATAAACCGAGCACTATGCGCGGCCGATTGGAGTATTGCTTTTTAATTACACAAAGCCATAGGAATGTCTCCAGCCTGACCAGAATGCCTGAGATGCAAGGAAGCAAGAAAGGCAAACAGGTGAGCTTACACAATCGTAAGTGACCCTGTTTGCCTTCCGTAGCTGACACCGCAGCTTGGGTATTATGGTCAGGCTGGGGAGACTTCCTTTTTAACCATGTCCTTATCAGCCACCAACCTGTTTTCCATCCCGCGCTTGGTGTAGTGCGTGTGGAGGTATTCGTGCGACTTGTGGCCGTTGGGTTCGCCGAGGAATTCCTCGTAGAGCTTGGTGATGAAGGGGTTTTCGTGCGATTTGCGCATGACCTTGCTTTCATCCTCGGAGTACAGGCCCTTGAGGCGTTTTTCCCGCACATCGGGGTCGGCCGAGCGTGGCTGGCCGCCGCCCATGATGCAGCCGCCCGGGCAGCCCATGACCTCGATGAAGTGATACGGGCTTTCGCCCTTTTCAATCTGATCCATCAGCATGGTTGCGCCTGCGGTGCCGCTGGTTACGGCTACGCGCACGGTCACGCCCTTGAGGAACGCGTAATCGGGCAGCGGATCCTCGATGGTGATAGCGGCTTCCTTGACCTGCTCAAAGCCCACGATGGGGGCAACGTGCAGCTTATCAAAGGGTAATTCCTTGCCAGTTACCACTTCAAACACGGTACGCAGGGCCGCTTCCATCACGCCGCCGGTTACGCCGAAAATATCGGCCGCGCCGGTGGACATGCCCAGCGGATTTTCAAATTCCTGATCGGGCAGGGCGCAGAAGTCGATGCCCGCTTCGCGGATCATGCGGCCAAGCTCGCGGGTGGTGAGTACGGCATCTACGTTGGGTACACCGTCGTTCATCATCTCGTGGCGGTTGATTTCAAACTTTTTGGCGGTACAGGGCATGACCGAGACAACCTGCATGTCCTCCGGCTTTTTGCCAATCTTATCGGCATAGAAGCTCTTGACCAGCGCGCCCATCATGGTGTGGGGCGATTTACAGGTGGACAGGTTATCAAGCCGATCGGGATAGCGGTGCTCGATGAACTTAATCCACCCCGGCGAACAGGATGTAATCATCGGCAGCGCTGCAGTGCCACCAGTCAGGGCGGCTTTCACGCGACCCAGGAACTCCGTCCCCTCTTCGAGGATGGTCAAATCAGCGGTGAAGTTGGTGTCGAATACATCGTCAAAGCCCAAGGCTTTCAAGGCGGCAGCCAGCTTGCCGGTCACCTGCGAGCCGGGTTCCATGCCAAATTCCTCGCCGATGGCTACACGGATGGCCGGGGCCACCTGCACCACGGTGCGTTTGTCGGAATCGAGCATATCCCACACTTTTTTAGTCGCGTCGGTTTCACGCAGGGCGCCAGTTGGACACACCACGGTGCACTGGCCGCAGAATACGCAGCTGGCCTCGCCAAGGGGCGAGAACATCGCCGGGCCGATGACGGTATCAAAGCCCCTGCCCTGCGCGTTGAGTACGCCGGTGTTCTGTATTTCGTTACAGGCAGCTACGCAGCGGCGGCAGAGTATGCACTTGCCCATATCGCGGGTGATGGACACGGAAATATCTTCCGGGGGCGACAGATGTTCACCAGCAAAGCGGGTTTCCTTCACACCCAGGGTTTCGCCCACGGCCTGCAATTCGCAGCTGCCGGAGCGTGAACAGGTCAGGCATTCCTGATCGTGATCGGATAATAGCAATTCATACAGTACCCGGCGGGCCTTGCGCACCTTGCCGGAGTTTGTTTTAATCACCATGCCGTCGCGCACCTTGGTCAGGCAGCTGACTTGCAGGGTACGTGCGCCTTCGACCTCGACTACACAAATGCGGCAGGAGCCAAAGGAGCTCACATCCGCCATGTTGCACAGCGTTGGGATATGAATGCCGACGGTTTTGGCCGCCTCCAGAATGGTCAGATCGTCGGCAACGGTAGTTTTCAGACCGTTAATCGTAATTTCAGCCATATTCTTACTCCTTTACAGCACACGCCCGCGCAGACGCTGCGGATATGCCCTCTTGTCGTGCTCGGTGAAGCAGATGCCAGCGCGGCACAGCCCATCGCGAATGTGCTCGTCATACTCGTGGCGGAAGTAACGTATGGTGGATAGTACGGCATTGGGCGCGGTTTGGCCCAGGCCGCACAGCGAGGTATTGGCGATGACTTCGCACAGCTCTTCCAGCAGCTCGACATCGCCCTCTTCGCCTTCGCCGTCCACGATGCGCTCCAGAATTTCCAGCATGCGCTTGGTGCCCAGGCGGCAGGCGTTGCACTTGCCGCAGCTTTCCTCACGCGTAAACTCCATAAAGTAGCGGGCGGAGTCAACCATGCAGGTGTCCTCGTTCATTACAATCAGGATGCCGGAGCCCATAATCGCGCCCAGCTGCTGCAGGGATTTATAATCGGTGGGCGTGTCCAGATCGATTTCCGTGACCACGCCGCCGGAGGGGCCGCCGCTTTGCACGGCCTTAAACTTTTTGCCGCCCGGAATGCCGCCGCAGATATCAAAGATAATCTCACGCATGGTCATGCCGATGGGCACTTCCACGATACCGGTCATCACCACATCGCCAGCCAGGGCGAACACCTTGGTGCCCTTGGAATCCTCAATGCCGTACTGGGCGTACCATTTGCCGCCCTTTTTAATGATAGCAGGGATGTTGGCGAGCGTTTCCACGTTGTTGATATTGGTCGGACAGCCAAACAGCCCGGACTGGAACGGCAGCGGCGGCTTTTGCCTGGGCTCGCCGCGATGCCCTTCGATGGAGGCCATCAGCGCGGTTTCCTCGCCGCAGACATACACGCCGGCGCCCATGCGCAGTTCCAAATCAAAGTCAAAGCCGGAGCCGAAGATATCCTTGCCGAGGATGCCGTATTTTCGCGCCTGATCGATGGCTTCGCCGATGCGCTCAATGGCTACAGGATATTCCGCGCGGATGTAGATATACCCGATGGTCGCGCCGGTTGCGTAGCCGCCCAGCAGCATGCCTTCAACCACGGAGTGGGGATCGCCGTCTAAAATGGAGCGATCCATGAACGCGCCGGGGTCGCCCTCGTCGGCATTGCAGACGATATATTTCTGCTCGGCTTTCTGGTCGTGTGCCGCCTGCCACTTAATGCCGGTAGGGAAGCCCGCACCGCCGCGACCGCGCAGGCCGGAGGCCTTGACCTCGTCGACTATCTTCTGGGGCGACAGTTCGGTCATCGCGGTGTAAGCCGCTTGATAGCCATCGCGGGCGATATAGGCATCAATCGAGTCATACGCCATCGCGCCGCAGTTACGCAGGGCGATTTTGACCTGTTTTTTAAAAAAGTTGATATCATCCATACAGGGAACATGCTTGGACAGCGCCGCATCGTAGTAGGTGAACTCTTCTACTACATTGCCGTTAACCAGATGCTCGGCTACGATGGCCTTTACCTTGGCGGCGTTTAAGTCCGTATAAAAGATGTTGCCGGGGGTGACCAAAAGCACAGGGCCGATGGCGCAAGTGCCCATACACCCGGTCTGAATGACGTTCACTTTCGAGGCGATACCGGCTTTTTCCGTCTCGGCCAGCAGGGTGTTTTTCACCGTGTCGCACTTGGCGGCTACGCAGCCCGCACCACCGCAAACATAGACGGTGTAGTCATAGGCCGCCTGCTTGTCCAGATACTCTTTTTGAATGTCTTCCAGCTGCTTTAGGGTTTTAATAAGCTCTGTCATGCGTTGCTCACCTCTTCTTTGCGGTATTTTGCAATGATAGCGCGCAGCATTTCTTCGTCCACTTCGCGGTAGACGGTATCATCCACCATGATGGCCGGGGCCAGGCCGCACGCGCCGATGCAGCGTTCCACCACAAAGGTGAACATGCCATCTTCCGTGGTCTGGCCGACTTGGATATTTAGCATCTCCTGCAGGGTTTCCACCAGTTTTTTACCACCGCGCACATAGCACGCAGTGCCCATGCAAATGCTGATGGTGTGCCTGCCGTGGGGCTTGATTTTAAAGAAAGGGTAGAACGTCACTACGCCGGAGACTTCGCTTAGCGATTTATCCATCCCGTCGGCAATATAGCTTTGCAATTCCAGCGGCAGGTAGCCATAAATCTCCTGCGCCTTGTGCAGCACCTGGATCAGGCTTCCTTCTTTGCCTTTATACAGGTCGATGATGTTTCCGATCTCGTCGAATGCGTCCTGGTTGCATGTGGTGCAGCCGCTTCCCGCGGTGCTGACAGTTTTCCCGTCCATAGCTTTCACTCCCGATCCGGTAGTTTTGTAATGCCGTCCCACAGTATTGTTAAATAAATAACAATTAGGGGTGCAATGTGTCGCGCGATTTTGTTAATTTCATAACAAAGCCTATTTTAGCAGAACTGTTTCCAAAAATAAAGGGGAAATATTGGACTTTTCGGTAAAATATCGCCCAAAAACTGCATATTCGCTGTTTTTTCGGGATAATTCGCGCCCAGCGGGACATAAACCGCCGGATTTATCATTGCCTCGTCCGTAGTTCTCCCGCCAAACATCGCACCGCATCGCTCGCAATTTATGCCGGAAACCTAGCCCATAGGTAGTTTTCGCCTTATACAAGGCTATCCATACATATGGGAAACGATCGCCGCAGATCCGGTCGATCGGACAGGAAAACACCAGATAGTATTCTACTATTAGTCTGAACGCAGACGAATTTTGATCGTTTTATTCCCCGCCCATCATCGAAAACAGGTCAATTTGGTTGCTGGCAGCCAGGCCCTCCAGTGCGCCCTGCTTTCTGAGCATGTCGATAGCACTGTCGCCGATTTTGGCACGCTGTTTCAGATCTTCCACAGACAGGAAGGGAGGCGGGGCCGCCTCGGTGTCACTGGATGCCGGGTCAGCCCCACCACGCGCGGCGATGATACCATCGGCGGCGGCTTCGGGAAAGCTGTTGATGGACAGGAACGGGCAGCGCAGGCCATCGTCCTCGATGAGGAAATTGCGCTTGTCGCTCTTGTACAGGTGCACCGGCAACAGCTTGTAGCCGCGCAGATGCAATTCCAAAATCATATGCAGGGCGTTCTTCTCGCGCTCCTGTGTGGGGTTCATGCGGTCCCCCGCCAGCAATTCCTTGATGCGGGCACGGATGGCCTTTATGGGCGTGAGCATGGTGGCGGCATCAAACCCGACAGCACGAATGGACAAATACGCCGCGTAGTAATGCAGCGGGCGGTGCACCTTGTACCATGCTACGCGCAGCGCCATGATGACATAGGCCACGGCGTGGCTGCGCGGGAACATGTACTTGATTTTCTGGCAGCTGTCGATGGCCCAGGCGGGAATGTTGGCATCCTTCATGGCGCTTTCCATGGTCGGGTTCAGGCCCCGGCCTTTGCGTACAGCCTCCATAATGTCAAAACTCAGCTTAAAGTCCATGCCTTTGCTGATTAAAAAGTTCATAATATCGTCGCGCGTACAGAAGCACTCGGCCAGCTTGGCCGTACCGCTCATCACCAAATCGCGCGCGTTGCCAAGCCACACATCCGTGCCGTGGCTCAGGCCAGAAATGCGGATTAATTCTTCCAGCGTTTTGGGTTTGGTGTCGGTCAGCATGCCCTGCACAAACGCGGTGCCGAACTCCGGCACGCCCAGCGTACCCGTGGGGCTGATCAAATCTTCGGGATCAACGCCGATGGTCTCTGTGCCAAGGAACAAGCCCATCACGCCGGGGTCAACCAGCGGTAGGGTGCGGCACGGCACGCCGGTAATCTCCTCCAGATAGTGCAGCATCGTGGGGTCGACATGACCCAGACAATCCAGCTTGACCAAAATATCGTGCATGGAGGAAAAGTCATAGTGCGTAGTCAGCACGTTCGCACCCACGTCATCGGCCGGGTGCTGAATGGGCGTGAACTGGTTGATGTTGTAGTCTTTGGGCAGCACCACAATGCCGCCGGGGTGCTGGCCCGTGGTGCGCTTGACACCCTTTAACCCCTCGGCCAGGCGTTCCTTATGGGCTTTGCCGGCGCGTATACCCCGCTCCTGCAGGTATTTAGCGGCAAAGCCGAACGCCGTTTTTTCCGCCAGACCGGAGATGGTGCCCGCGCGGAATACAAAGCCCTTGCCGAACAGCTCTTCCACATAGGCGTGGGCGCGGGGCTGGTATTCCCCTGAAAAGTTCAGATCGATATCAGGTACTTTATCGCCCTTGAAGCCCAAAAAGACCTCAAAAGGAATGTCGTACCCGTCTTTAATCATCGGCGCACCGCAGTGCTCGCATACGCTGTCGGGCAAGTCGGGGCCCACAGCAGCAAGCTCCGCCGGGGTGAAGACCACCGTGCCGCAGTTCTCACAGCGGTAGTGCGGCGGCAGGGGGTTAACCTCGGTAATACCGCAGAGCATGGCAACAAACGAGCTGCCTACGCTGCCGCGCGAACCGACAAGGTACCCATCCTCCAGCGACTTTTGCACCAACTTCTGCGCAATGGCGTAAAGTGTGGCAAAGCCGTAGCCGATGATGGATTGCAGCTCTTTTTTTAGCCGCAGTTCAATTGATTCGGGCAAGGGATCGCCATACAGCTCCTTGGCGCGCGTCCAGCAGGTGGTCTCAATGTTTTCGGCGGCATCCTCCCAAAACGGCTGGAAGGTCTCCGCGCCGGTGGGGTGCTTGGGAAACAGGGTCAGATCGTCCACCATAGCGGCAATCTTTTGCGGGGACTGAACCACCACTTCCATGGCTCTCTCTTCGCCCAGATAGGCAAACTCCTCAAGCATATCATCCGTGGTGCGGAAATACAGCGGTGGCTGATCGTCCGCGTCTTCAAAGCCGATAGCGGCCTGCAAGATGGCGCGGTATATGTGGTCTTCCGGCTCCTTAAAGTGCACATCGCCGGTGGCGACTACGGGCTTGCGTAAGCGCTCGCCCAGAGCGACAATTTTGCGGTTAAAGTCACGGAGCTGTTCCTGGCTTTCGGCTTCCCCGTTTCTAAGCATAAAGGCGTTGTTGCCTATAGGCTGGATTTCCAGATAATCATAGAAGGAGGCTATGCGTTCCAGCGCCTCGTCGCTGCGCCCGGCCACCACGGCCTGGAACAACTCTCCCGCCTCGCACGCGCTACCCACCAGCAACCCTTTACGGTACTTATCGATTAAGCGGCGTGGTATGGTCGGTGTTCTGCGAAAGTACTTGAGGTGCGACTCGGATACAATGCGGTTTAAGTTCTCCATACCTTCGCGGGTTTTGCAAAGCAGGATAATATGGTTGGAATCGCTGTAGCTTTCCCCGGAAATGACCCCGTCGATATCCTGGAGGGTTTTTGCGCCGCGTTTTTCCACCTCGGTCAGCATGCTTTGCAGCACTTTGGCAGTGGCCGCTGCATCATGCACGGCACGGTGGGCGTTTTTCAGCGGTATTTTTAAGCGGCGGCACAGTGCGCCCAGGCGATAGCTGCGAAGCTTTGGGTACATGCGCCGGGCCAAAGACAGGGTATCGAGCACCGGGGCAAGGAACTGCAGGCCGTTGCGCCGGGCTTCGGCCCGTAAAAAGCCCATATCAAAGGGCGCGTTGTGCGCAGCCACGGCATGTGGACCGATGAACTCCATCAGCTGCCGTATGCCCTCGGCAGGCGTAGGCTTACCCTGCAGCATAGCGCTGGTAATGCCGGTAATATCGGTAATCTTGGGCAACAGCGGTACGCCGGGATCGCACAGCATGGAAAACTCTTCCGTTACCACGCCGCCCGTCAGTTTCACCGCGCCGATTTCGATAATGCGGTCAGCCACAGGCGACAGGCCGGTGGTTTCAAAGTCGAGCACCACAATCGTATCGCCGATGGGCCGGGCATCTACGTTTTTCACCAAAGGCATGGTATCGCACAGGTAGCCCTCCAGCCCCGGAATCAGCTTGATGCCCTTCTTTTTCGCGGTGGCAAACGCCGCCGGATATGCCTGGGTCACCCCGTGATCGGTCACCGCGATGGCAGGATGCCCCCACTTGGCCGCCTGGGCTATCAAATCGCTCACATCGGCGGTGGCATCCATAGCGGACATCAGAGTATGCATGTGCAGCTCAACGCGCTTTTGCCCGTCCGGGGCCAAATCCTTGCGCGTTTCCACGGGCATCAGCTGCATATCGCGGATGTTGACGGACAGTTCATCCAAGAAACTATCCATCTTGCACTCACCCCGCAGCCGCACGCGTGCACCATGGGTGATCTGCTCGGCTTGCTTGTTTATTTTATCCTTCTGGGCGCGGGTGGGCGGTTCGTCGGACCGGCGGTCCTTATAATTGAAGAACGATTTGCAAAACACGGTGGAGGTCTCGTCCCCCAGGGCAAAGGACAATAGCGCCGTTTCCCCGCCCTTGAGTTCCTTGAACATCGGGGTGTTGGCGACGATGCCCTCGATAACCACCACGCCGCTTTCCTCCGAAAGCTCGGCGATGGGCACAGGTTTTTCAGCTATATTGCGGCCTTTCAGGGCAGCGGTGCGCTTTTTCTCGGGTTTCGGTTTCGCTTTCGCTTTTGCGGGCTTGGGCGGCGGTGCGGGCGGCGTTTCCGCCACAGGTTCCTTCAGGTGCGGGTTGCCATCACGATTTGCCTGCTGCTGCTCCTTTTTGCGCTCTTCCGCCTCGGCACGCATACGCTCCACCCACTGTTCACGCTCGCCGCATTTTTCCAGCAGTACGGGCAGGCGCAGGCGGAAAATATCCCATACCGCCTGGGACAGTTTCTCATCCAGCTTGTTGCGTTTAAAAAACTGTACGGCAAAATCATCCGGGCAGACCAGTAAAATCTGCTCGCCCTCAATACTCCAGCCCACATCATCCAGCCAGGTGCGAATGGCCGGGCTTTGCCGACGCAAAAACGCCTTCAGCACAGGGGTGAAGGCTTCGATACCGGATAAAAATTCTTCCTTTAAGTGCGGCGAAGCCACACGCAGGGCGATTTGCATGCCCGGAAACAGCGACGCAAGCCGCGCATCGAGCTTTAAAAACGCGTGCTCATCCACCAGTACGTCGGACAGGAGGCTGAAATACGCCTTATTGTCCGCCGCGCGGAAAAGCACACGTTCAATGGAAAGCTTGCCGGTGAGTTCCGGCAGCGTGGTTTCAAGGGTTTTGATTAGTTCGGCTTTGTTCAAGTTCATAACTCCTGACGCGCTCTATCAAGGTTTCGGCAAGGTCCCCTTCCACAGGTTCAGGCGGCCTGCCTTTCTGGAAGATGACGCCCTTGCCATTTCCGCCGCCTGCCAGGCCGATATCGGCCTCACGGCCCTCACCCGGTCCGTTGACCACGCAGCCCATCACCGCGACGGTCAGGGGCGTTTGGATATCGCCCAGCTCCCGCTGGACACGCAAGGCAATTTCTTCTACATTGATCTCCGTACGCCCGCAGGTGGGGCAGGAAACGATTTTTACGCCCTTACTGCGCAGGTTGCACGCCTTTAGGATGGTAATGCCCGCCGCAACTTCGGGCACGGGATCGCCGGTCAGGGACACGCGTATGGTGTCGCCAATGCCCTGCAACAGCAGGCTGCCGATGCCAATTGCGCTTTTCACATGCCCGTCGCCGGGCAGCCCCGCCTCGGTCACGCCCAGGTGCAGGGGGTAATCGCAGGCCTTGGATGCCAGCTGGTTTGCCAGCACGGTCATGGGCACGTCCGACGCTTTCAAGCTCAATATAATATCATCGAAACCGGCCTTTTCCAAAAGCCTTGCATGCTTGAGTGCGCTTTCCACCAACGCCTCGGCGGTCACGCCGCCGTATTGATGTAAAATATCCTTTTCAAGCGACCCGGAATTGACGCCGATACGGATGGGCGCTCCGTGCTCTCTGGCGCAATCAGCAACAATTTTCACCTTGCGCTCCGAGCCGATGTTCCCCGGATTGATGCGTACCTTCGCCGCGCCGCGCGTCAGCGCGCCCACAGCCAGGTCCGCGCGGTAGTGGATATCGGCCACAATGGGCACGGGAGATGCCTCGCAAATGGTTTGAAATGCAGTCAGGCAGCCGTCGTCATACACGCTGACGCGAACAATGTCCGCTCCGGCCGCTGCCAGGGCGCGAATTTGGTTCAGGGTGGCGTTGGCATCGCGGGTGACGGTGTTGGTCATGCTCTGCACCGTTACCGGCGCACCGCCGCCTATGGGCACGTTGCCGATCTTCATGGAACGGGTCAAAAAATCGTCTCCTTCAAAGAAAACCCTATGAAAACTGTTGTACAGTCATGGGTAAACTGGCATTGGGTCTGCGGCGTTGCGCCCTATAAAAGTTTCCGCAGCTTATCAATTCATTCTAGCATGTTTTGCAGGGAAAGGAAACCACACAGACCCCAAACGGCAGGAGTTCATCCCTTAAAAACAGAACTACTATATACCGATACAGACCTTGGAAACCCCCGTCTGCTGTGGCCCGAAGCAGGCACAGCAAGGCTTTCCGCTATCCTGTACTACTTACCCGCCAGGCGGGCCGGGAGGACGCTCTTGAACGAATTTCTAGTCCCACTTAACAGCCGCCGCGCACAGGACATGCTGCGCGCGCTAAGCTTTTACACTGCCTATTCCAAAAAAGGCGCGGAAAAGGTGCGCGCCCTTTTGGTGTCTCGCTATCCACGCCTGTTTGAGCGCATGGAAGTGCGCGATTTTGACCATGGTGCCTTCACCCTGGAGATGACCGGGGCCAGCACCAGCGACCCGCTCATCTTTGTATCGCACCTGGACAGCCTCTCCTGCAAGTCTGCGGAGACGGCCGGGCAGCCCGTGCCCTTACAGCGTGCGCATTTAGTAGCGCTGCTGGAAGCGCTGGATGCGCTACTATCCGAAGGCTACCGCCCCGGCGGCGACCTGATTGTCGCGCTGTCGATGGACGGACTCTCCGGCGGAGACGGCGCAAAATCCATCGCTGACTACCTGACCCGGCGTAAAATTTCGCCCTGCTTTGTGCTGGACCACGGCGGCTATGTAACCCATGCGGCCTTCCGCCGCTTTCTGCCCGCCGGTGCGCCGCTGGCGCTGATCGGCATTACCGAAAAAGGCCAGCTGCAAGGGCATATCGACGCGACCGAAACCCCGGAGGACGCCATGGGTTCGGCACTCAACACGCTGTTTAAATCCAGCACCTGGCTATCCCGCCACGACAGCCGCGACGAGCTGTGCCCGGCCAGCGAGATCATGCTGAAAACCCTGTCCCAAACCGCGACGGCGCGCTATCGCTTTTTCCTGCAATACCCCCGCCTGTTCTTCCCCTTGCTGCGGGTACGCTGGCGCGGCCGGGCGATTATGGCGCAGTTTTTTAAAAACCAACTCACCATCACGGGCATCCACACCAAGGGGGAGGCCAGCCGGCCGCCGACTTCGGCTTCGCTTACATTTTCGCTGACCACGGTACCGGGCAAGCGTAAACTGGCCTGGTGGACCACGCGGCTGTCCAAAAACACCAATCGCAACGGCGGCAAGCTGGCCGTGACCATTGAAAACGAGCACTCGCCCCAAAGCAGTGTGGAACACCCCGCCTGGGATGCGCTGGAGACCGCCATCGAAATTCTATTCGACCGTGTGGTCATCGCGCCGTGCCTGTCGCCCCATGTAACTGACGGGCGCTTCTACGCGCCGCTGCAAGGCAATGTGTACCGCTTTTCACCCTTCCTGCTCACCGCCCAGCAAGCATTGCGCGGCGAGTGTGTGGCCGACGATGCCGCTTTGCAGGTGGCCGTACAGTTTTTCCGGCAGATGCTATCGGTATAAATCAAAGTTGAATTGCTACAGTGTATAGGAGGCTTCGGGTTTGAGCGGCATTGTCTACCTTGTGTTCTTCCTAGCCGGGGGCGTGGCCATCACGCGGTTTTTGCTGCCGCAGCGGCAGCCTATAGTGCGCTGGTATTTGGGCGCGGCGCTGGGCGTGCTGCTCTACATGTGGCTGCCTGCGCTGTGGGCGTACGCGGTAGGCTTTTCCCTGCTTGGGCATGGTCTGGCGGCGGTTACGCTCGTGTTGCTGGTCACGTTTGCGTATTTCATGCGGGACCCGGCAAAACCGCTTGCGCTCAGCGAGCAGGATCAAACCAACATCCGGCTGCTGCTCTACATCGCCCTGCCACTGACACTGCTGACGGGCTATCTGGCATACACGCATTCCATCCGCCCGGCAGCGGACGGCAGTTATCATGTCGGCCAGTCCACCTATGGTGATTTATCGCTGCACCTAGCGATCACCACATCAGCGGTGAACGCCAGCTTCCCGCTACAAAACAACCTGCTCGTCGGCACGACGCTTGCCTACCCCTACCTATCGGATACCGCTGCGACCAGCCTGTATATGCTGGGCGTTTCCCTGCCGATGGCCATGACCTTGACCGGAACACTGTTTTCCGCGCTTGCGTTCTCCGGGTATGTGCTGCTGGCCTCTGCTCTGTGTAAAAAGCGCGGCGCGGCAACGCTTGCGGTGCTGCTGCTGTTTTTAAACGGCGGTCTTGGGTTTTTCTATACGCTTTCCGGCACAGTAGAAAACGGGGTCACCACCACTGTGTGGGATAACCTGCGCGAAACAATGACCGGCTTTTACAAAACCCCCACCAACCAGCCCGATCCCTATAACCTGCGCTGGGTCAATATCATCTGCGATATGCTGATTCCCCAGCGCAGCTTTGCTGCCGGCTGGGCGATGCTGACGCCCGTATTTTTACTGCTTGTGCCGCCGCTTTCTCAAAAGCGCCGCATGCCGCTGCGCGAACTGGCACTGGCGGGCATCATGGCCGGCGGCCTGCCGCTTGTCCACACCCACAGCTTTCTGGCGCTGGGGCTTGCCAGCATCGGCTTTAGCGGCTATGCGCTGCTGGAAGCGCGCAAGGGCGATAAAGTGCAGGCATTCAGGCCGTTTCTGCTGTTTGGCGGCATTGCTGTCCTGCTTGCGCTGCCACAGCTTATACCGCTGGCGTTTGCGCAGGCGACCGGCTCGGACCACTTTCTGCGCTTTCAGTTCAACTGGTGCAACAACCGGGGCGGAAACGGCCTGGTAGAGCCCTACCTTTGGTTCTACCTTAAGAACATCGGCATCCCTTACCTGCTGATTATCCTTGCCCTATTTCAGCGGAAACACCGCAGCGAAGCCGTGCGCCAGCCAACCCAAGACGGAAACAGCGCTGTCGTTTTCTCCGGTGTAAAACGCAATCAGACCAAGCAGCACAATGCAGCCGTACGCCAGTACCGTTTCATTGCGGCGGGCGCGTTTTTCATCTTGCTGATTGCAGAGTTCATCCTGTTCCAGCCCAATGAGTATGATAACAACAAACTGATCTATGTATGGTTCCTGCTGTGTCTGCCGATGGCCGCCGACTACCTGATGACCCTCTACGAAAAACTGCGGGGGCTGGGCGGGCGGCGCATACTGGCCGTGCTGGTGCTGATCGCATGTTTTCTCTCGGCGGGGCTGACCATAGCACGTGAGCTGGTCGGCGATTATCAGGCCTACACCAGGGAGGATGTCGAGGCAGCCGCGTTCATCCACAACAACACCCCCGAGCACAGCGTGTTTATCACCGGCACCCAGCACCTGAACCCCGCCGCATCGCTGGCCGGGCGCAGCATTGTGTGCGGCACCGATTTGTACCTGTATTTCCACGGCTATTCCACCGCCGACCGCAAGCGCGCCATCTCCCTGTTTTACGAAAACCCGGCGGACAACCTTGCCCTGCTGGAAGACTACGATATATCCTATGTGTACATCAGCAACTGGGAGCGTAGCTCCAACGCCGTTGATGAAGCTGCCCTGGATGCACTCTTCCCCCGCATGTACGAAAGCGAAAGCGGCAATACCGTCATCTGGGATGCCGGAGCGGTCACGCCATGAACCGCTTTTTACGGTATTCCCTGCAAAATCAGCGCAGAATCAGCGTTATGCTGCTGCTGGACGGTGTGATCGTGCAGAAAAACGCCGTCGTGCTGGCGCTGGATGACCACAGCGCTACCCTGCAGATTTCCGGTAAAAAAGCCCCGGTCACAGCCGCCCTTACCGATATCCTCGGCTGCGCGTATGCGCGCGGCGATCA
Organism: Candidatus Limiplasma sp.; assembly: GCA_963678055.1. Lineage (GTDB taxonomy): Bacteria > Bacillota > Clostridia > Christensenellales > Aristaeellaceae > CAXXOK01. The sequence continues at coordinate 320,988 of OY782679.1, read as the reverse complement.
CGGCGAAACGTAACGTTCCTCCCCACGCTTATTTTTAAATTTACAAGCTTTCCATTTCATGCTACCATATTCTCAGAGCAGCATCTGCCGGAAGCTCAAGGAGTTGACAGGCTATGAAAACGCATAACAGCACGTCGCCGGTTACCGGGCATTTTACCGAAAAGGATTTTAATCAGCTAATCCTGACCAAAATTGAACACATCCTCAATATTATTATTCCGGTGACAATTCCGTTGGTAGTGCTGTTGGCTATCAACGATTATTTGCGACATAATGTACTCATTTTAATCATTGACGCGTCCATCGCCGTGTCACTTTTTGCATTAACCCTGCTAAAAAAGAACATCAGCAACTGGTTTAAAATTATTATTATTGCCTTGCTTACCTTCATCGCCGGGTTTACCTCCATTTTAGTATCCGGCTTTGCCGGCGCAGGCATGCTTACGCTATTGGCCGGGGCTATGCTCGTAACCGGTTTTTCATCCAAGCGGGTCTCTATTCTCTATGGGTTGTTTCTGGCGGCCACCTTGGGCTTTAGCATCCTGCTGATACACCTTAACGTGTTCGGCTACGATTTATCAGACCCCAAGTTCAACCCCAATCTGGTACACAGCTGGATTAATCTACTGCTTGTGTTTTACATCTGCCTGCTGGTCATCATCGTGATTATTACCGTGCTAAAACGGAATTTTGGCGCAAGCCTGCGTGAAACCGAGGAAAAGCTGACCGTAATCAACCATCTGGCATTTTACGATACACTGACCGGACTTCCCAATAAAAACAAGTTGCTGTCTGAAAATGATGCCCTGCACGATGATGCCGGGATGCTTGTGCTGTTTAGTATCGACGGCTATACGCTGATTGATTCCATCTACGGCGAAGAGGTGACCAATGAAATTATCATTGCGATCAGCGAACTGCTAGAGGACAGAAAAGACAACTTCCTGGCCTTTGCCCGCACCGATGTGAACGAGTTTGCTTTTATTTGGAAAAAAAGCAGGCAGGCTGATTTCTTCCCCTTTATGGAAACGTCCATTCAGGCGTTGCAAAATCACCAAAGGCTGGTTAAATGGAAGCGCGGCATCCACTTCCATCTGGGTTATTTCCTGTGCGAGGAGCCGCCCGGCAACCTGCTGGATTCCTACCAAAAAGCAAAAATCGCATTGCAGGAGGCCAAGGTCAACCACGCTTCCCTGCCGGTGAAGTACAACGAGGACATGGAAGCCCGCATCCGCGGCGAATACAACTTCCGCCAGACTGTGGACGAGGCGATTACGAGCAACGAGTTCACCGTGTATTACCAGGAGAAGGTAGACAATCAAACCGAGCAGGTCGTAGGCGTTGAAGCACTGGCCCGCTGGAACCACGAAACGCTGGGCATGGTGCCGCCATCGGTGTTTATTCCGGTGGTCGACCGATCCACGCTGTATTCCGTGTTCGGCAACCAAATCATCCGCATGGTACTCAACGACTATCCAAAACTATGCGCCAAATACTCAGACGATATCATGGTTTCCATCAACGTATCCCCGCAGCATTTGCTCAGCCCGGATTTCATCAGCCTGATATCTGATAAGAGCATTTTGGAGCGCATCAAGCCGGAGTCCATCATATTTGAAATTACCGAAGAAACCTTGATTGATAATATCGAGTATACGCTAACCATAATCAAGGATATTAAGCAGCTTGGCTACCGCATCTCCCTGGACGATTTCGGGTCGGGATACTCGTCGCTGGCGTATTTATCCCGGCTGCTGTTTGATGAGCTTAAAATTGACAAATCGTTTATTGATCAGGTCGTGACCGATGAAAAAATCGCCAAGCTCATCGAGATTATTGCCGAACTGAAGGATGTATACGGCTTCACTGTGGTGGCTGAGGGCGTGGAAACGCAGGCCCAGTATGATATTCTAAAACAGATCGGACATTTTATTATTCAGGGGTATTATTTTTCAAAACCGAAACCGCTCTGATGGGCGCAGGGCCTTGACGCATTCACCGGCAGGCAGCCGCACCCGCTGGTTGCGCTTTTTGCCTGCGCGGCGAACTTAGGTTGGTGGCATTTCCCGCCTGATGCGCTATACTTCCTCTTGCATTGATGCACGCAGAGGCCTCTGACAACAGAACGGAGGAACCCCTTATGAATTTTCCAAACAACTTGCAAATACTTCGCAAAACCAACGGAAACCTGTCCCAGGAAACGCTGGCCGACACGCTGGGCGTGTCCCGCCAGACCATCTCCAAGTGGGAGTCGGGCGCGGCTTTCCCGGAGGTGGACAAGCTGGTTGCCCTGTCCGAATATTTCCATTGCACGCTCGACCAGCTCGTTATCAAGGATTTGAACCTCATCAACGAAGCGTTCTCGCCCGTGGAAATCGTGAAACTCGATCGTTTCCGCATGGCGCAGTACGTGGTACTCTCCGGTGAGCCGGAGGACGACAGCATGGCCCATATGCAGACCTGGGCCAAGCAAAACGGGCTGGAGGATGCCCCTATGATCGGCTGTGATTTCCCCATGCTGACCATAGAGCAAAAAACCGTCTACGGCCTGCGCGGTTATATGTCCGCTGTTATCCTGCCGGATCACTTCACCGCAAAATGCACAGGCGTGCGGGAGATATGGCAGGAGACCACCAAGTATGCGCGCATCACCGTGCGCAATCCGTTCCGCGCGCCGTTTGCCCTGATTCCAAGCGCGTACAAGGCCATTCAAAAGCACATCGAAAGCCATGCCATTGGCCACGCAACCAAGGAAGGCCAGCTTGACTGCTTTGAACATGTACACACCAAAAACGGTGTGGAATGTATGGACATCTATATCGCAGTGGATATGCTCACCCCGGGCGGGGAGACCGTAACGCTGTAACCCGATCAAAAAAACAGGCGGGTGTTCCCGCCTGCTTTTTTGTCGCTTGCCTCTATTGCCACTCCGGCACGGTTTGATAAACTTCTATACGCTGCTCCTGCAATTCTTCCATCCGTTGATTCTCCTCAAACGTAAAGTTTCGCATGCCCCTGTCATTGCTTTCAAGAGAACGAATCCAATCCATTTCCTGCTCGATCTCAAAATAGCGATTCATCTCCGCAGACGCAGCGGGAACAACATCCCCCGTCCGCCAGACAACACTATATTTTTCCGGTACACCGCTGCGGATCTCATACAAATTTTCCATTTCCTCGGCAGACAGCCGGGTACAGGAATAGCCTCTCTGCGGTCCGGACAAATATTCCGGGATTCGCGCCGATACGTTGTACACATAGAAAATATTCTTGCCATCTTCCTCTTCAGCTTCCATCCTAAGCCGCATATGCAGGTCGCTTTTATAATCCACATTCACCGATACTCTGCCATCGTCCAGTTGAGATAAAAACACGTTATACTGCCTAAAGTCAACGGGGGTTTCCATCGTCACAGTGAGTTCCGACCAAGTTTTCAGACCGGCGAACATCAGCACCATACCGGCCAAAACGCCAATCGCAACGCGCCGCCACAGCCGTATGCGCCGCTTTCTGCGTAGCTTGCGGGCCGCATTGTCAAAGGACTGTTTCTCCAGCAGGCTGGCTTGGCGGGCTATCGGCAGCGCGGCCTTCATGCCATCATAGTAAGCCTGGCAGTCGGCGCACTCCTCCAGATGCTGGTTAAGCAAGGTTTTACTTTCCTCGCTAGCCGCGTCGTCCAGCATAAGCGGCATCAGATCGCGGGCAACGTTACAATCATGCTTCATCGGTATCAGTCTCCTCCATCCCCGCTGCCAGGGTTTGTCTGGCCCGGTAATAGGTAACACGCGCCCAGGTTTCGCTTTTTGCAAACAGCTCACCGATCTGCGCGTGGCTTAGCTCGCAGAAGGTGCGCAATGTGAACACCTCGCGGTAGGGCTCTGCCAGCTCGTGCAGCAAGCGCTGCGCTACCATGGCGCGGTCCCCAGTGATTAACTGTTCGGTAAAGTCCGGCACGCAAGGTTCGGCCTTGCAGGCAGGCACGGGCGGCGCCTTGCGCAGCGATGCCCAGTAGAGCCGCTTGGCAATCCCACAAAGCCAGGTGGAAACACCGGCATCCCCCCGGTAGCGCTTCCAACCCTTGATGGCCTGATAAAAGGTTTCTTGCGTCAGTTCGTCAGCCAGGTCGCGGTTCCCGCACAGGCGCATCAGGAAGCCAAAGATCATCCCGCCGTATTGCTGATAAATCTCACCGAATTCATCCAAGCGGGTCCCCTCCTTTTACGCCCATTCATTCAATTAGTGCCGCCGGGCTGTGTTTCGTTACAGCATCGGCTTGTTTTTTTACATCTTTTGCCAGTGTACCACAGCGGCGTATGCGGATAAAGCTCACAGGGCAGGGAAAGCACAGGCAGGCATCAAAACCCTCTACCATGATCAGCTTTGGGAGCTGGTCGCTGCCTCTATTGCCACTCCGGCACAACTTTACGCGCCGCGTCCACTTGTGCGCGAAGCTTTTCCTCTTTTTGCGATTCCTCAAACGTAAGCGCATGTGCTTCCCCATTTTCATCAACTGGTGACCATAATGGGGTATACTGATCCCAGAGTGTAAAGAACGTTTCCATTTCCTCAGACGCCGGGGAAATGCTGTCACCCGCTTGCCAAATCGTAACATATTCATCTGGTACTCCCTGGCGTATTTCATCCAGTTGGGCAAAGCGTTCCGCATCCATACGCTGGAAGGAATAGTTACGATTCATCGTTTCCATATACTGTGGAATCCGTGAGGTTTCGTTATAAACATAGTAGATGTTCTGCCCGTTTTCCTGTGCTTCTTTGATGCGCACGCCCATTACGCGGCTAGACCCATAAAAATCCATGTTAAAGGCTACATTGCCATCCTGAAGCTGCGAAAGAAATAAGTTATAGTTACCGTAATGCATCGGCACATTCAAATCGCTGGTCAACCACCTCCAGCCCCACAGCGCGCCGCTCATGACAAGGACGCCAATCAGAAACCCGATCAACAACCGCTTCCACAGCCGGATACGCTGCTTTCTGCGCAGCTTGCGGGCCGCGTTGTCAAAGGACTGTTTCTCCTGCTGGCTGGCCTGGCGGACTATCGGCAGTACGGCCTGCATGCCGCTATAGTATTTCCGGCAGGACGCGCACTCCTCCAGGTGTTCGTTGAGCAGTTTTTGGCTTTCTTCGCTCGCCGCGTCGTCCAGCATAAGCGGCATCAGATCGCGGGCAACGTTACAATCATGCTTCATCGGTATCAGTCTCCTTCATCCCCGCTGCCAGGGTTTGTCTGGCCCGGTAATAGGTAACACGCGCCCAGGTTTCACTTTTTGCAAACAGCTCACCGATCTGCGCGTGGCTTAGCTCGCAGAAGGTGCGCAATGTGAACACCTCGCGGTAGGGCTCTGCCAGCTCGTGCAGCAAGCGCTGCGCTACCATGGCGCGGTCCCCAGTGATTAGCTGTTCGGTAAAGTCCGGTACGCAAGGTTCTATCGTACAGGCAGGCGTGGGCGGCGCCTTGCGCAGCGATGCCCAGTAGAGCCGCTTGGCAATCCCACAAAGCCAGGTGGAAACACCGGCATCCCCCCGGTAGCGCTTCCAGCCCTTGATGGCCTGATAAAAGGTTTCCTGCGTCAGTTCGTCGGCCAGGTCGCAGTTCCCGCAAAGGCGCATCAGGAAGCCAAAGATCATCCCGCCGTATTGCTGATAAATCTCACCGAATTCATCCAAGCGGGTCCCCTCCTTTTACGCCCATTCATTCAATTAGTGCCGCCGGGCTGTGTTTCGTTACAGCATCGGCTTGTTTTATTACATCTTTTTCCAGTGTACCACAGCGGTGCATGTGGATAAAGCCCGCAGGGCAGGGAAAGCACAGGCAGGCGTGGAAACCCTATGCGGTACCATAGCCGGTAATAATGCGCAAGGAGAATCACTGTGCAAACGCTAAAAACCCTCTACCACGATAAACATGACCAGCTTTGGGAGCTATTCCGCTATATTGTCGCAGGTGTGTTGACCACAGCGGTCTCGCTGGTGGTATCGTACGGGCTGTATTTTCTGCTGGCCGTGGGCAGCGCCCCGGCAATGCCTGAGGCAACACCGCTTCGCTGGGTGGTGGATGTCATCAACCTGGCGACCACCGCGCAGGTAACGGTTGCCAACGTACTCTCCTGGATTGCCGCAGTGTTGTTTGCGTTCTGGATCAACCGGAGAATGGTATTTCGCGTGGAATATCACGACCCCAAAGCCCGCACGAAAGCATTTTCACAGTTCACCTCGGCACGCATCGTTACGCTGCTGCTGTTTGAACTGGGACTGGCGGCCTTGCTGAGTTTGCTGGGCACGCCTAATATTCTGGCACGCATTTTAGTGCTGGTGTTGGTCATCGTATTTAACTATATTGCCAGTAAATTCTGGGTTTTCCGCAAGGATGCCTTTACCAACTCCAAACATTGATTTAAATTCCTTCTTACAAGCATCTTTCCAATCCAGGCAATTTGCGGTATACTGGTGGCGCAGACCCGACAAACGTGATTGCAAAGGAGCATCATCATGCCAAATACCGGCAAAACACCAAGCGAGGAATTTCACTCGGCCCCCTACGGACCGCTTGGGCTAATCGTCATGCCCGGCTGTGAGGAGATGGGGGCCAGAATCAACAAGTATCTGATGCGCTGGCGGGAAGAAAACGAGGCGATGGAAGATACCAACATCCCCCTGCGAGGCGAGCTAGGCGCAGACCGGGACAACTTCCTGATTGACACCTCCTGCCCCCGCTTTTCTACCGGGGAAGGTAAGGGAATGATCAAGTCCTCGGTACGCGGGTACGATATCTTCATCGTATCGGATATCGGTGCCTACAACGTAACCTATGACCTGTACGGAAGCCCTGTACGTATGTCCCCCGATGACCACTATCAGGACTTAAAACGCATTATTGCCGCAATCGGCGGCCGCGCCAAACGCATTAATATCATCATGCCCATGCTCTACGAAGCCCGGCAGCACCGCCGCACCAGCCGCGAAAGCCTGGATTGCGCACTGGCACTGCAGGAACTCAAGAACATGGGCGTGACCAATATTGTGACCTTTGATGCCCACGACCCCCGCGTGCAGAACGCCGTTCCGCTGATCGGGTTTGATTCGGTCAAGCCCACCTATCAGATTTTGAAAGCGCTCATGCGCGAGCAGAAGGACCTGTGGCTGGACAAACGGCACATGATGATCGTCTCCCCGGACGAGGGCGCCATCGACCGCAACATATTCTATTCCTCGGTGCTGGGACTGGATATGGGTATGTTCTACAAGCGGCGCGACTACACCCAGATCATCAACGGCCGCAATCCCATCGTTGCCCATGAATACCTGGGCGACAGCGTGGAAGGCAAGGACATTTTCGTCTCCGATGACATTCTGGCCTCCGGCGAAAGCATTTTGGATCTGGCCAAGGAGCTGAAAAAGCGCAACGCGGGCCGTATTTACGCGGCGGTTACCTTCCCCCTGTTCACCGCAGGGCTGGAGGAGTACAACGAGGCGTACGAGGACGGGATTATCACGCGCGTGATTTCCACCAACCTGACCTATACACGCCCGGAGCTGAAGGCCATGCCCTGGTTTGTACAGGCGGATATGAGCAAGTTCATCTCCTATATCATCGCCTCCATCAACCATGACCGCAGCATCAGCCAGCTGCTGAACCCCTATGACCGCATCCGCAAGCTGGTGACCAGCTACCAGGCCGAGCAGGAGCGCAGCGGCATCCGCCTGGCCTAAACACCCACACAAGCAAACCGCCCGACGACTGTCGGGCGGTTTTTTATATATCAGGAGAGATTTTACTCCGGCTTGGTTTCGGCTTGATAGGCCCACAGCTGCGTGTAAAAGCTATGATCATCGCCCGCTTTGGGGTCAGTCGGCTGGTGAAACAAAAGGTCCACCAGATAGCGCGGGGTTTTGCCGCCGGTCGCCAGGGCTTTGATGCACGAGACGCAGTATACGCAAACCTCCTCCGCCGGCATTTCGTCGGCGCGGGCTTTCATTTGCGCATAGATTTCCGGGATGGGTTTTTCCGGATACGCGCTGTCGCCGCAGCAGCGCTGATTTTCGCGCGTATGCTCCGGCTCGACAACCGTGATGTTCATTTTCTGAAGCAGCGTACGGATGGCCGCGTGCACGCCCGGCTCTGTGCGGGTCGAGCATGCATCGTGTATGGCCAGGCGCAGGCCGCTGTAATCGGGAAAGGGAAAGTCGTCGGCGTCTGCCAGCACTTCCCACAGCGACAGGGTATCAATGCCCTCGTGCTCTTCCTTAAAGCGGCGGCTGCAGCCGGGGCAAGTATTAATCACAGTTGTTGCATCCGCCAGGGTATGGGGCGCGCGGCAGCAGGTGTCGTAGAGCGGCATATCGCCAAGGGCCTTGCATAAAACCGCGTGCACCTTTGCCGCCAGATGAGGTTTATAGTCCGTCAGTGCGCAGCCGGGCGCATAAACATAGTGCATGGAACTCACTCTTTCTAAGCAGGGTTATTTGTGGTTCACTCTCCGCCGTTCTCGGAATGGATATACGCCGCCTGCTCGGGGGTGAGCTGGTCGATTTCCACGCCCAAGGTTTTCAGCTTCAGGGCGGCCACGGCCTGATCGATATCCTCCGGTACGGGGTACACGCCGGGAGTGAGCTCGCTGTGGTGCTTGGCAATATACTCCATGCACAGCGCCTGTAGCGCAAAGCTGATGTCCATAATTTCCGCCGGATGGCCGTCGCCCGCCGCGAGGTTGACCAGCTTACCTTCCGCCAGCAGATACACGGTTTTGGTATTGCCGTCCGGCAGATCAAAGAGCAGCGCTTCAATGTTCTTTCGCACATCCTCAATCCGCGTTGCTTCTTTTTTCAGTTTCGCTACGGCGACTTCAACGTTGAAATGTCCAGCGTTGCACAGCACCGCGCCTTCCTTGATCGTCCGGATATGAGCGGGGGTGATAATGTCCTTGCAGCCGGTTACGGTGACAAAAATATCGCCGACTTCCACCGCCCGGTCCATCGGCAGCACCGTAAACCCGTCCATCACGGCCTCGACCGCTTTTACGGGGTCAACCTCGGTGATGACCACCTTGGCACCCAGCCCCTTGGCCCGCATGCTGACACCCTTGCCGCACCAGCCGTAGCCGGCCACCACAACGGTTTTCCCGGCAACGACCAGGTTGGTGGTGCGGTCGATGCCATCCCACACGGACTGGCCGGTACCATAGCGGTTGTCAAAAAAGCTTTTCATCTTCGCGTCGTTGACGCTAACCATCGGAAAGCCCAGCGTTCCGCTTTCGGCCCGCGCCCGCAGGCGCATCACGCCGGTGGTCGTTTCTTCGCCGCCACCCAGCAGATCTTTTGCCAAATCAGGACGCTCGTCACACAAAATTTGTGTCAGGTCGCCCCCGTCGTCCAGCACGAGATGAGGGTTCAGCGACAGGGTCTTAAGCAAATGCTCGTGGTACTCCGCGTCGGTCGCGGCATGCCAGGCAAACACACTTACGCCCTGGGCGGCCAGCCCTGCGGCTACATCATCCTGGGTGGACAGGGTATTGCAGCCTGTGGCATGCACCTGTGCTCCTCCGGCCTTGAACAGCAGTGCAAGCCGCGCGGTTTTGGCCTCCATATGCACGGACATGGCAATTTTCAGGCCTCGGAAAGGCTGTTCCTTCACAAAGCGTGCTTCCAACTCTTTCAGCAGCGGCATATGATGTTTGACCCATTCAATTTTCTGTAGTCCCTGCGGCGCAAGCGCTGCATCTCTGATTACGGATTGCATCGTGATCCTCCCCAAATTCCGGCTGTTGTCTCCGGTCTATGTATGGTACAATTCATTGTAATCAGTTTGAAGAGGTGTTGCAAGTGAAGGTCGTGAATTCGAGCAAAACTCCATGGACAGATCTTGGCGGCGGCGTCAAGCGCCGGGTGCTGGCGCACACCAGCGAAGGCATGGTCGTGGCCGTTTCGTTTGAAAAAGGTAGCGTCGGTGCCCCCCACAGCCACCCGCACGTGCAGTGTACCTATGTGGAGTCCGGCACCTTTGTTTTTACCGGCGATAGCGAAAATCACACCGTATCCACCGGCGATACCCTGGCCTTTGAACGCAACGAGGTGCACGGCTGTGTATGCACGGTCGAAGGTACCTTAATTGATGTATTTTCTCCCCAGCGGGATGATTTTCTATAACAAAGCCCTATATTCTATGCCAGCTAAAAAAGCCGTACCCAAGGGTACGCCTTTCGTATATCTGTCTTTTTATGCTTTCAGCGGATACACGCCGATTTTGCGTTCGGGAAAATATTCATACACACCGACGCTCTCCACGGTTGCGCGGAAGGGCTCAAAATGCTTCGTCACTACGGGAATGGCGCGGTGGATGGTGCCGGGCTCATCCATCAGCAGCGTGGTATGCGCCACCCAGGGAAACTCCTCAGCGGTGCCGCCGCCGGGCACAATCCACTGCCGCAGGTGAATCAGCTCGCACTTGACCGCCGGTGCCGCAAACAGCACATTCAACCCAAACAAGCCGATATAGGCCATGCGCATGGTAAACGCGGGCATGGCCTGCGTTGTTTTGTGCACGCGGCGGATGACCTCTACCTCGTCCTCCACTTCGAATGTGCCCAAGGTGATGTGGTAGGGAATGTCCTTGGTTTGGGTGCCGATAAAGCCCTCCTGCACCAGGGTTTGGTACAGCTGTTTGAGCTTCTGGTCGGTTTGCGCATCAAACTGCGCAACAACATACAAGTGTCTGTCTTCCAAATTTATGCTCCTCTTGTTTTGGCCGCTTTTTTCTTTTCGTTTTTTGCGCGGTACATCGCTTCATCCGCGCGACGATAAAACGCGTCCACGGTATCGTGCTGGTCAAACTGCCAGGTGGAGTAACCGATGCTTAACCCGATTTCTAGAGAGTCCTCCGTCTTGGCGTTCCATTTGGCGGTTTTGCGCAGAATTTTGGTAATCAGGCTATCCACTTCACGCAGGTTTTGCGCCGGATAGACGATGCAGAACTCGTCCCCGCCATAGCGTGCCAGGAAGGCCGTGGTTTTTTTACAGGCGCTTTTCAGAATGTCCGCTACATTCACCAGCACCATGTCGCCCTGATAGTGCCCAAACTCGTCATTCACCTGTTTAAAGTTGTCCACATCCATCATAATCAGCGCCAGCAGATGCTGGGAGGACTGATCCCGCGTTTCCCGCAGGATATAGCGGCTGAGCTCCCGGCGATTGTTGATGCCGGTGAGTGGATCGGCAGATATTTGATGGTTCAGCGAGTCGATGTACATCATCATAATGGAAATCGCCGTAAATACCCAAATCACCGCAATGCCGTAGATGAACGCCTGGATAATCCCGGCGATGCTGGGCAGGATCACAGCGACTGCCAGAGCGTAGTAGCGGCGCTTGTCTTCCTTCCAGCTAGCGCGGCGCCCCGCCCGTATGGCCAGTGTCACCGTGTAAACCAGGTAGCCATACACTACAAGCAGGACTGCATAAAACCCGGTATTGCGGTGGTATACGTTCTGCTCATCTATGATGAACAGCGTGCCGGTAAACACGTTGACAGTAATCAGCGCAAACAGTAAAAACATAGGAACCGACAGCCATTTCAGCCGATGATAGGTGCTCTCTGTTTCCTTGCTGACAGCAATTTCCACAAACATCAGCCACAGGTATGGAATCAGAACATTGAAAACGTAATAAACGGATTCGGCGGTGAGTTTCAACCCGTACGCCCCGGGGAACATTGCGCCGTCTAGGGTCCAGCAAGCCGTATCCACGACCAGCATGGCGAGGGTTGCGTAAATTAGATAGTTGAACTGCCGTTTCATGATGGAATTGCCGACCTCAGCATGCTGCTTGAACAGTATGATCAGTAAAAGGCTGATTCCAACGGCACTGATTTCAACATATAGCACGTGCTGCATGGTTCAAACTCCCTTGCTGTGGGGTTGCCCCCTGTCCCTTAAGTGTACCATAGTTTGTTCACCAATCACAAAAAGGTTCAGTCAAATTGAGTGAACCTTGGTTTTTTTCAATTTGTATCGCAGTACTCAGCATGCTATCCCCTGTGGGCCAGATCATATAGCATAATGGCGGCGGCCGCCGCTGCGTTCAGGCTTTCCGCGCCCCCGCGCATGGGCAGGCTATAGGTGTGGGAGGCCTGTGCCAGCGTTTGCGGGGAGATACCTGCACCCTCGTTGCCGATGATCAGGCAGATTTTATCGGGTAGTGACCCACGCTGGAAGAAGTCTTCCCCGTTTAGAGCGGCGGCAATCACTGCATACCCTTCCGCTTTCAGGGTTTGGGCCGCCTGCGTGGCCGATGCTGTTTGCAGTGTCGGCACCCGAAAAATAGACCCCATGGTGGCCCGCAGGGCCTTGGGTGAGAACGGATCGGCGCAGCCTGTGGACAAAATCGCTCCGTCAAAGCCCGCCGCGTCCATGGTGCGTAAAATGGTACCGACATTGCCGGGATCCTGCACGGCTTCCATCAGCACCAGCTTATCCCCCAGAATAGACGGGGAGATGGCGGCATCCAGCGCATCGTCATCCTCAGCTGCAGCCGCCTCAACGGGCTTGCGCGGTTCTTGCTCGGTCAGCAAGGGCGAAACCAGCTCGTCAAACAGATAATCAGTAGACTCCGCCGGGTCCGCCGGATGAATGCCAAAGGCAGCGGGCGTTATGCCGGGCACGCCCAGATCATCCCGCTGTTCAAGCTGGGGAATTTGCAGACGGACCACCGCGACAATCCCCTGGGGCGACTTCACGGTGGATAGTGCCGCCAGCACGTGCGACGGGACCAAAAATATGTTGTCTGTATGGGCTTCTTCGATCAGATCCCGGTATTTTTCCTGCTGCGCATCCTCCACAAACAGGGTATCCACAGCAAAGGCCGCACTGAGCGCAAAGGCGGTTCCTACGTCACTTTTCACCGCCGAGGCTTTCACGGCCTCCTGCACCATATGCTCGCCCTCGCACAAAAACAAGCCGCTTTCATCCCTGCCTTTTACGGTATGCAAGGCCCGCGCCGCCTTGACGCGCGGGTTTTTTAAACTTTCGATTCTATCCATGACAAGATTCCAATCTTTGCACAATGCAAATCAGCGGCCAAACGCTTGTATAACAAGCCCTGAAAGAACTCCGCAGGCAAATGATGATGGAAGACCGCATGAGCTGGCGAGACAGATTTTCGTTAGCTTGGGTTCTGAAAATCCGATGATGTAACCGCGCTGCCTCAAGAATTTAAAGGCTCAAAATGGCGGAAATCAGGTCGCCAGGTGTGTGGGATTCGATCAGCATTTGTCTGCTGTTGCCCTTACATTTGCTCCGGGGCTTCCATGCCAATCAGGTACATGCCCTGCTTGAGCACATCGCGGGTGGCGCGGGTCAGCAGCACGCGCGCGGCACGCACGGCGGGATTTTCGTCCAAAATGCGGTTGTCGTAGTAAAAGCGGTTATAGGCCTGGGCGATATCGGTCACAGCGCGGGTGACCATGGACGGTTCATACTTGTCGGCTGCGTCGTATACGGCTTCGGGGAAGCGAGAAAGCAGCGCGATCAGTTCACTGGCGGAATCGTCGGCCAGCGAGGCGTAATCCGCGTCCGCGTCGTTTGCCCCGGCGGCATCGGCCTTGCGCAGCACCGAGCAGCAGCGCGCGTGGGTGTACTGCACATAGGGACCGCTTTCGCCATCAAAGTTCAAGGCGCGGTTCCACCAAAAGTCGATATCCTTAATGCGGTTGTTTTGCAAGTCGGTATAGATCACCGCGCCTACGCCCACCTGCCGGGCGACTTCCTGCTTGTTTTCCAGGCCCGGGCTTTTCTCTTCAATGATTTTCAAAGCCTTTTCCTGCGCCTGTTTCAGCAGATCGTCCAGGTATACTATATGTCCTTTGCGGGTGGACAGGGTTTGCCCTTCGTAGCTGACCATGCCAAAGGATACATGCACCATGTTGTCCGCCCAGGCATAGCCCATCTTTTTGAGCACTTCAAACACCTGGCGGAAGTGCAAGTCCTGCTGGTAGGCAACCACGTACAGGCATTTATCGAAGTGATAGGTATCAGCGCGGTACATGGCCGCGGCCAGGTCGCGCGTAGCGTACAAGGTCGCGCCATCTTTTTTCAGGATCAGGCAGGGCGGCATACCCTCGTCTTCCAGATCCACCACGCTGGCACCCTCGGACACGGACAACAGGCCCTTATCCTTGAGCGTATCAATCACGCGCTGCATTTTATCGTTATAAAATGCCTCGCCGTTGTAGCTGTCAAAGCTTACGCCGAGCATGTTATAGGTTTTTTCGCAGTCGCGCAGGGTGACCTGCTTAAACCAGTTGAAGATGTTCAGGGCTTCTTCGTCGCCGTCTTCAATGGCTTTGAAGTACATGCGGCCCTCATCCTCCAGGGTGTGGGTGCCCTGCTCGTCCACCTCTTTGGCGGATTCCTCGTGAAAGCGGACATACAGCTTGGTCAGCGCTTCCACGCCCTCGGCTTCAACCTGTTCCTTGGTTCCCCAGCGCTTATAGGCGGAAATCAGCTTGCCAAACTGCGTACCCCAGTCGCCCAGGTGGTTAATGCCCACGGTTGTGTAGCCCAGATAATCAAAAATGCGCTTCAAGCTATGGCCGATCATGGTCGTGGACAGATGGCCGATATGAAAACGCTTGGCAATGTTGATGGACGAATAGTCGATACACACGGTTTTGCCATTGCCGATATCCGACGCGCCATATTGACCGGCGAGCACCGCCTCGATGGTGCGGCGGGCGACCTGCGCGCGGTTCAAATAAAAGTTTAGATAGCCGCCCATCTGCTTGGCGGTGGAAAAGCCAGGTGCGTTGATAACTTCAGCCAGCGCGGCAGCAATCTGCGGCGGTCCAAGCTTTAGCTCGCGGCTTAGGCGAAAGCACGGAAAGGCGTAGTCGCCCATCGTCTTTTCGGGCGGCACCTCCAGGTACCCTTCCAGTGTTTGCGCGCTTAGTTCGGTGTCAAAGCGCTGCTTGACCGCATCGCTGATCAGCGCGGCGAGTTCCAATTTAATCTCATTCATGTTCGTACCCCCTCGGATAAGAGTTTACTTTCAGCCCTCTTGCGCCATTTGCCCCATCGGAAGATGGCTGCGATCGCCGTGGCGTTGAACACCCAGCTGATCAGCAGGCTGATATAGATCGCGTCCGGGTTGCCGTTTGGCCAGGTAACCGACTGCGTCAGATGCGCAATCAGGTATGCAAGCGGCAGGCGGACAACCATTGTGGAGATGATGGACAAAATCATCGGGATGGTCGTTTGGCTCATGCCGTTCATTACACCGACCAGCGTTTGCAAAATGGCAAACGCCACATAGCCAGCCGCCAGTATGCGCAGGAAGCGTGCGCCAAGGGCGATAACCGCCTCGGTGGAGGTAAACACGGTCATCAGCTGCCGCCCAAATAGCAAAATGCAGGTCACCAGAAACAGCGATGATACCAGCGCTACCTTTAGCGTGGCCTTTTGCCCCTGGCGGATACGGTCCAGCTTTTTAGCGCCGAAGTTTTGCGCGGTAAAGGTTGTGGATGCCGCCGCAAAGGTGAAGTTTGGCATCATGATGAACCCGTCCACGCGCATCACCGCCGTTAAGGTGGTAATCACCATGGGCCCCATGGAGTTCATCAGCGCCTGCACCAGCACTGCCTGCATGGAAAACACCATCTGCATTGCGCCAAGCGGTGCGCCCAGCTTGATAATCTTCCCCGCGATGCTTTTTTCCATCTTCACCGTGGAGCGGTCTACATCAACGACGTTTTTCATCCGCCGCAGCTTGCGAAACGCCAGTGCTGCCGCCAGGGTTTGTGCAATAACCGTCGCCAGCGCCACGCCGTCGGTGGTCATGCCAAACTGGGTGACAAATAGTATGTCCAGCGCAATATTGACTAACGATGCGACCATCAGGTAAATCAGCGGAGATACGCTGTCGCCCATACCGCGCAATACGCCGCTTAGGATGTTGAAATACACCAGCGAGATCACCCCGCCGAAGTAAATTGTCAGGTAGCTGACCGCCATGTCCATCATCTCCGGCGGGGAATTCAGCAGTTGCAACAGTGGCCGGGCGATGACGGTTCCCAGCAGCGTGCACGCGGCCCCGGCCCAAAATGCCAGCATAATGATGGTGCCCACGGCTTTGTTGAGCATCAAGCGGTTTTTGGCCCCGAAATACTGCGATACGGTAATGCCGGCGCCGGTCGAAACGCCGATGAACATGCCAAAGATGAGCATAATCAGCGGGAAGGACAGGCCCACAGCGCCAAGGGCGCTGTCGCCGATGTAGTTGCCTACTACAATGGCATCTACGGTGGAATACATCTGCTGGGCAAAATTGCCGATCAGCAGCGGAATGGAAAACCGAATAATCTGTTTGAGGGAATTGCCCTCGGTCATGTCCATGGGGGCGAAAAACCGTTTCAGTTTTCCGGATATCTGCGTCATGCAATGCCTTTCAATGGGCGGACACTATGCGTATCCGCTGCGGTAGTGCAGCCTGTGCTGCGGGAGAGCGTTACGAATGCAGGGTTGTACCCATCGGGTCGCCTGCCAGTACTTTCAGCAGGTTATCGCCCGCTTTATCTAGCTTGAACACTCGCACTTTGGGAAACGCGTTGTCGCGCAGCAGGATCATGGCCGTCAGGTCGATGGCGCGCAAGGCTTTTTTCAGGCAGTCCTCGTAGCTGATCTGCGGTATCACCTGCGCATCGGCAAATTCTGCCGGGTCTTTATCGTAGACACCGTCTACGTTTTTGGCCATGAGTATCTGCCCGCAATCCAGCTCCAGCGCGCGCAGCGCCACCGCCGAATCGGTTGAGAAGAACGGGTTGCCCGTGCCTCCGCCCAGCAGCAGAATATGGCCGTCTTCCAGTAGTTGCTTGGCCTTTGTGGCCTGGAACGGCTCTGCAAAGCGATGGATGTCCACCGCGCTCATCACGGTAGATTTTGCACCCAGCGAACATAGCGCGTCGTGCATCATAATAGAATTCTGTATGGTGGCCAGCATACCCATCTGGTCGGCTGCAACCGCGCCCATCGCCTTAGCTTCACCGCGTCGGCCGCGCCACACATTGCCCCCGCCGATAACCACCGCAAGCTCAAACCCCTGCGCCTGTACAGCCATCAGGGTTTTGGCCGCTGCCAGAAACGCTTGATAATCAAACAGCTGTCCGCCGTTACCCAGCGCTTCGCCGCTCAATTTCAGGATGATCCGCTTGTTTTCCACCATGGAGCCCCCTCCTGTCCTTTACGGTACGTAACTTTCATTATACATCAGCGCTATAGACGCTGTAAAGCTTGGGGCGTGGATGATTGCCGTATAGCACACTTTGCGACTGGCAACAGCGCAGCACACCTGTAAATTATTGTTAAATTTCTCCAATTTTGCATTCCTTGCGTTTGACAAGGCCACAGCTTGTTAGTATAATAAATTAGTCTGATTGGTATCATATTCAGACAATATTGACATGAGGAATGGATATGAGCGTTATCAAATTCACCCCTGATCCCCCCTGCGTCGATGGGAACGATGCAGGTATTTTTGTGCAAGGCGTGCACACGCCTGTACAGTTAATTGAAGACAGCGGGGTTTGGATCCACTCGGCTGGCAGCGCGATGCTGGAGCAAACCGCGTATACGCTGGAAAAGGATACCTACTGGACCTGGCTGATTGTGGAAACTGGGCGTGTTACGCTGGAACATAAGGATAGTAAATTCGACCTGCGCAAGGGCGAGTGCGCCGTGCTGCCGCTGCAGGTATCGCAGTGCCGGCTGCACCATGCCAAGGATGCCCGCATCCTCTGGCTGACCATTGACGGCCCCCTGGCAACGGATTTTCTGGCGGAAATGAACTCGCTGACCACCGCGCCCGCCAAGCAGGGATTTTTGCCCTCGCAGGTGATATTAACACAGCAAATTGTACAGGTACTGGTACGCCACGCCGGCACCGGGGACGCAAGCTTCCAGCTCGGCCAGCTTCTGTGGGGGCTATTGGCTGCCCACTCCGGCCAGAGCGTAGCTATGAGCGCCACGCTGAGCCATGAAATTTCCCGCGTGGTGGATGCCCTGCGCCGCAGCGAATATAAAGAAAGCTTTTCGCTTGCCGACATGGCGGCCATCAGCCGTATGCCGATTGAAACCTTCCGCAAGCGCTTTTCCGCGGAGCTGGGATTGCCCCCGCTTTCGTATCTGCAATTTTTAAAAATGGAACGTGCCAAACTGCTTTTACGCAGCGGGCTGAACGTGCGGCAGACCGGTATCGAAATCGGAATGCACGACCCTTACCACTTCTCCAAGCAATTCAAGCAAGTGGTCGGCATGGCCCCCACTGCGTATCTAAAGCATGTGGGCTGGCAAACCGAAAGCAAAACCAGAGACTGAGCAAATGCTCGGTCTTTTTTTTATCGCCGGTTCGGCTGCGAATACGACAAGGCGGGCCTATGGCCCGCCTTGTTTTTTTGTATTGCTTACGCAATGGTTTTTTACGGCTTACCCATCAGCCCCATCGCTTTGCTGCGGCTGGGCCATGGCATCGGCATCGCTAATCACGGACGCTGGGAAGCCCATCTGCTCCAGCAGGCGGATAGCGTTGCGGGTATCGGACACACCCTCCAAAAGGTGATAAGGGAACACCATGCCCTGCGGGGTGATTTCTTCCCGGAAGTGCACCTGCCGGTAGCCGAGCAGCAGCCGGGTGAGCTCTATGTCGTGGGTCGCGGCAATGCACAGCGCGTTCTGCTTGCCGATGTAGGACAGCAGCGCTTTAGAGGCCGCGATGCGCTCCACGGTGTTGGTGCCGCGCAGAATTTCATCAATAAAGCACAGGGTCAGCACATCGTTCCGCAGGGTATTCAAAATCCGTTTCAGGCTTTTGATTTCCACAATAAAGTAGCTTTCGCCGCCCTGTACGTTATCGCGAATCGCCATGGAGGTAATCACCTGCGTGCGGGGCATGCGCAAACTATCCGCCCAGCAGGTGTAAATGCTCTGGGCCAAAATCGCGTTGATGGCGACCGCCTTGACAAACGTGGATTTCCCCGAGGCGTTCGAACCCGTGACCAGCACATTACTGTTCCAGTCCAGGTCGTTTGTCACGGGCTGCTTCAGCAGCGGGTGGGCCGCGCCGTCAATCTGCACATGCCGCTCCCCGGTAAATTCCGGCACGGCATAGTGCGTAAGCGTTTGCCGCAGGGAGGCAACGGCGATGCAGGCATCCAGCTCACCCACGAGCTGGTATACGCGCAAAATCTCATCAACATGCTTTTTAATAAAGTCCGACATCCGGCACAGGGCGATCATATCCAGCTGAAAAGCCAAGCGCAGATAATCGGTGATAAAATCATAATCGGCCACGCGCTGCATATTAAATACGCTGTTCCAGCGGCCAAAGGCTTTAAGCCCCGCACTGAGGGAACTGAGCTCTGCAAATCCATCCTCGGCCCCCTGCACCGATGTGTTGCCCATACGCCGCCCAATGCGCAAAACCGCAGCCAGATGGCGTACGGCAGCCAGTTCCCGCATCCAAGTTTTCTTGGTGCGATAGTACACCGTCGCATCAATAATAAACACGCCGACGATGCCCAGAAACCAGTAAGGGTTTATAAAACCCAGGCCCGCAAACACAAACGGAAGCCCGGCCAGCAGGTAATACACCCACGCGTGCTTGGGCTTTGATGACAGAGGATCCTTCAAATACGCAAACGCCCCGTGGTCATGCTCCCGGCCAAGCTTGCGCAGCTGGCGTTGCAATGCAATGCGGCTGGCCTCGTCGTCCCGCAGCGCACACATCCAGCGGTCGCGGCGTTTCAGATCATCCTCGATGCCATCAATTTCGTGCAGCATGGCAAACAACGCCTCTTCCCCCACGCCCGATTGCGTACGGTTCAGGTAGCGGAATATCGCGTCCATGTCCAGATCCGCCCAGGTAATCGTGTCCACATGGGCAAACGCCGTTTCTACCTTGGGCATGCTCTGGTAGCACTCGCGCAGGGCGATCATCGCGTCCTCGTCCATGGCATACGGTTTGCCGCCCGGCCCCCAGCTATTGCGCAGCTGCTGCCGCACGGCCGATGATTTCCGCCACAGCGAAAGTACCACCGAAATGATGATGATCAGCGCAAAAAACCCCAAAAAACTCTCCGCAGGCATCCATTTCACCTCTTTATGGCAGTATACCAAAGCAGATATGACCCCACAAGCCACCCTGCTTCAACTGTCGAAATCCGCGACTATAGATAGGGTTTCATAGGATTTCCCGTGTGTGCGGCCCTGGTCAGCGCAGATTTTCCCGGATAAAAACCCGCGCGATGCGCGGGCATTGCATTGATTGTAAGAACCGCGCCGCTTTACAACATCATCCGTGCTACATGGACACCGTCTATCCTTAGTCGCCGGACGCACCCGGAGCATAGAATTCGCGATCGTCATTTTTTGCATTGGCGCGCCGAATCACGCGCCAATAGTATAGCAGCGGAAGAAGGAACCCCAGCATGGAAGCTATAACCATTCCCACCGGCATGGAAACTGTTAACACGCTATCGTATCCTATCCAATCTGATAACCCCATTGCAGCCGCATTCATAGTCACATAAAACAAAACGACACATCGAACCCAGAAGGCCACGGTACACACCTGCCAATTCACAGAGTTTGCATAGCGTCTCCTTGTCAGTCGAATCCAAAGCATACCGTTAATCACCAACCAAATGAAAACAATGAAGTATAGTCCGTAGAAGCCCATTAAAAACCATTCGCTGTCGTTCATCGTTACTGCAGTATCACTCCCCCGGCCAAGCAAATAGATGAAGAAAAACAACGCAGTATTGCTTGCGACAAAGATCAGCAACGCGACCGCCCAATGCAGACCCTGAGACTGTCCGGCTTTCGACGTTTTCACTTTTTGAATAACCTGACCATGATTCCGTAGGCTCTGTTCCATCCATAGAACCCACCCATAATACGCCAGTGGAATCAGCGAAAATAGCAGCCCACTGATCAGATACTCCGCAGAAACAGGTAGAACAGTCACTACCGCGCCTTTAACTATCAGCACCAGATCATGGGCGACGAAAAGATATGTTAATACAGGTATCAGTAGAATGCTGAGCAGCGTAAACAGTTTCCAGGCTCTTGAACAGGCAAAGCGTTTATGGGTTAGGCGTATCCCCAAAACACTCAGCGCCAGCCACAATACAAGTCTTTCAATGTAGAGGGCAATCACTACCGTTTGCGGCGATGCAGTTTCATACAGCTGTGATGAAAAAAGGACCGGCACTGCAATCCACTCAATAACATCCATCAGAATGCTTCCAGCCATCAAAATGATGAAATAGACCGATGCCCAATGCAATGTCTGGTTAGCCGGAACGACCCCGGAAGCGTCCGGCGATGGTGAGGCGGTTTGCTCAGCTCTAACACCATTGGCTGATGCCGCCGTTCTCTGCGCCCTGCATACACGTTCTGTTTCCATAAAACAGCTCCTTATCCTTTTGGGTTTCCAGATGTCACCGCAGCATACCCTTGTTTTTGGTTGGCAAATAGTTTGTGTCCGCCTGCTGTGTTCGAAGCGCGACTGGAAATTTGTTCCATTGTAGCATTTCTGGCTTTATCGTTCAACCGTATATCGCAGCATTTGCCATCACAAAAACAAAACCCTGTGCTAAGCACAGGGTTTTGACGCGGGTTCGGGAACTTAGGTTTTTGCCTGCTGTTTTTTTAGATAGATCATCAGCACCGCGACATCCGACGGGTTCACACCCGGTATGCGCCCGGCCTGTCCCAGGGTGCGGGGCATGCGGCAGGCGAGCTTCTGGCGCGCCTCGATGCGGATGCCGGTGATGGCAGAAAAATCGGTGTCATCAGGAATGAGCATGGCTTCCATGTCCCGCGCGCGGGCAATTTGCTGGGCTTCCTTGGCCAGGTAGCCAGCGTACTTGATGGACGCCTCCGCCTGCTCCAGCACATCCTCCGGCTGGTTTTCGGTCAGCTCCGGCATCAGTTTGGCCAGCGCGTCCAGATCAATTCTAGGGCGGCGTAACAGCTCGGCGGCGGTGTAGCTTTGCTCGGTTTCCGGCTCGCCCTGCGCTGCCAGCCACGCCTTGCGTTTCTGGGTTGGTTTAAGCCGCGTGGTTTCCAGCGTTTGGGTCAGGGCATCGGAGGCGGTTTTTTTCTCCTTCATGCGGTTAAAGCGCGCCTCTGTTGCCAGTCCGCGCCGGTAGCTGAGCTCCGTCAGCCGCAAGTCCGCATTATCCTGCCGCAGCAGCAGGCGGTACTCGCAGCGCCCGGTCATCATGCGGTAAGGCTCGTCCGCGCCTTTTAAAATCAGGTCGTCCACCATCACGCCGATGTAGGAATTGTCACGGCGGAGCAAGAGCGGGTCCTTGCCAAGCAGCGCGCACGCGGCATTGATCCCCGCGAGTATGCCCTGCGCGGCGGCCTCCTCATAGCCGGAGGTGCCGTTGATCTGCCCGGCGCAGTACAGGCCCTTCACCCGGCGGCTTTCCAGGGTTTGGGTCAGCTCCGTGGAGTCGATGCAATCATACTCGATGGCATAGGCCAGCCGTGTCAGAATCACGCGGTTTAGACCCTTGATAGAGCGGTACATAGCCCACTGCACATGCGCGGGCAGAGACGAGCTCATCCCTTGTACATACCACTCGGGGTGGTTCAGGCCTTCAGGCTCCATAAAAATCTGGTGGCGGTCCTTATCGGCAAAGCGGCGGATTTTATCCTCAATCGAGGGGCAGTAGCGCGTGCCAGTCCCCTTGATCTCCCCGCGCACCATGGGCGACAGATGCAGGTTATCGCGGATAATGCGGTGGGTTTCCTCGTTGGTGTAGGTCAGGTAGCAGCGAATGCGGTTTGTAAGCGTATTTGCGTCCGTCAGGAACGAAAACGGCGTAATCGGATTGTCGCCCTCCTGCGGCTCCATCTGGTCAAAGTCCACGGTGCGCACATCCACCCGCGCGGGCGTGCCGGTTTTAAACTGCCTAAGCTGAAAACCAAGGTTCGTTAACGCGTCCGATATCCCTTCGGCGCGGCGCAGGCCCATCGGCCCCGTATTTTTGGAAAGTGGGCCAATAATAATGCGGCTTTTCATGTACACGCCCGTGCACAAAATGCACGCGTGGCAGGGAATGCGATCGCCCGTATCCAGCACGACACCGGACACGCTTCCATTTTCGGTTTCGATATCAGTCACTTCGCCCTGGCGCACGGTGAGGTTTTCCTCCGCGAACAGGACGTTTAGCATATATTCATGGTAGCGGCGCTTGTCGGCCTGGGCGCGCAAACTGTGCACCGCCACGCCTTTGCCACGGTTGAGCATACGACTCTGGATAAAGGTTTGGTCGATGGCCACACCCATTTCGCCGCCCAGCGCATCCACTTCGCGCACCAGATGGCCTTTCCCCGTGCCGCCGATGGCCGGGTTACAGGGCATAAGCGCCACGGCGTTTATATCCAGCGTCATCAGCAGCGTTTGCAGCCCCATGCGCGCACACGCCAGCGCGGCTTCCACACCCGCGTGCCCCGCGCCAACCACCACCGCATCGTACCCCTGCATGCCTTCGCCTCCCTTGAATGTGTGGTTATTGTACAGCAAGTCGGGAACACACGCAAGGTTCTTGGGTTTTCACCCCAAACCCCGATCAGGAGCAGTGCCCCTGAACCCCCTTTTGACCGCGCATTGCGCGGTCAACGCGGGGATTGTCAAGGACACTGTCCTTGACTGGGAGCTTGAGGGCAAAGCCCTCAAGAAAGTGGTATACTATAGCAAAGAAGGTGAGTGTATGAGCATACTGGGCGCAATCATGACGCCGCACCCGCCGCTGCTGCTGCCGCAGGTGGGAAAGGGACAAGAAAACAGAATCGCCGCAACCACGGCGGCCATGGGGACCGCCGCGCGCTTTGTGGCGGAGCTTTCGCCGGAAACGCTGGTGGTAATCTCGCCGCACGCCACGGCCTATGCCGACTACAACCACATTTCACCGGGGCGGGAGGCCCATGGCGATTTTGGGCATTTCGGCGCGCCCTTTGTGAAGGTGGATGCCACCTACGACGAAAGCTTTGCAAAAAGCCTGTCCGCGCTGTGTGTGCAGGAGGGCCTTTCCGCCGGTACACTGGGCGAGCGCAATGCAAGCCTTGACCACGGCACCATGATTCCACTGCATTTCATCTTCCGCGAATTTACCGGCCGTCGGCCGCGCGTGGTGCGTATCGGCATTTCCAGCTTGCCGCCGGAGGAGCATTACAAGCTCGGCATGCACATTCAAAAAACTGCCGACACCCTGCAGCGCAAGGTGGTGGTGGTCGCCAGCGGCGATTTATCCCACAAGCTGAAGGAGGACGGCCCCTATGGCCTGTCGCCCGATGGCGCTGTGTACGACAAAACGATTATGGACATTATGGGCCGCGCCGCGTTTGCAGAGCTTTTCACCATCCCCGACAGTGTATGCACCTCCGCCGCGGAGTGCGGGCAGCGCTCGTTTCTTACGATGGCAGGCTGCCTGGACGGGCTGCAAGTACAGTCTGACGCACTCTCCTACGAAGGGCCATTCGGCGTGGGCTACGGCGTGTGTACGTTCAAAGTCGGCAGCGCCGATAGCGCGAGGCACTTTCTGGACGCGCGTCTGCAAGCGATTGAGCGCGATGCGGCACAAGCGAAAGCCAGCGAGGACGCGTATGTGAAACTGGCACGGCAGTCATTTACAGCCTGGGTGACGCAAAATCAGCGCATATCCGTTCCCAAGAACCTGCCTGATGCGCTGATAAAACGCCGCGCGGGCGTGTTCGTCACCCTGCATAAAGCCGGGCAGCTGCGCGGGTGCATCGGCACCATTTCCCCCACGCAGGATAGCCTTGCCGAAGAAATTATCCAAAACGCTATCTCCGCCTGCGCGCAGGACCCGCGTTTTTCACCGGTACAAGAACATGAACTTACGCAGATCGAATGCTCGGTCGATGTCCTGGGCGAAGCGGAGGCTGTCTCCGGCATGGATGAACTCGACCCCAAGCGCTATGGCGTCATCGTATCCCACGGGCAAAAACGCGGGCTGTTGCTGCCTGCGCTGGACGGCGTGGACACCGCAGATCAGCAGGTATCCATCGCACGCCGCAAGGCCGGTATTGCGCCAGATGACCCCATCACCCTTCAGCGTTTCGAGGTGATCCGCCATCATTAGTCTCACCTGCACCGTATGCCACCACCGCTGTACGCTACGCGAAGGCCAAACCGGCCTGTGCGGCGCGCGGGGGAACAAAGGCGGCCAAAGCGTGTCCCAAAGCTACGGACAGCTGACCGCGCTGGCACTGGACCCCATCGAGAAAAAGCCGCTGTACCGCTTCCATCCCGGCTCGCAGATACTGTCCGCCGGGAGCTTCGGCTGCAACATGGCCTGCCCGTTTTGCCAGAATTTCCAAATCGCCGAGGGGCGACCCGGAGCGATTGACACGCGCACGGTGCCACCTAAGGAGCTTGTGGACATCGCCCTGTCACTAAAGCCAAAGGGCAACATCGGCGCGGCCTTTACCTATAACGAACCGATGATCGGGTTTGAATACGTGCGCAATGCGGCCAAGCTGCTGAAAGCCCAAGGTATGGTCGCCGCCGTTGTCACCAACGGCTGTGTGGAGCCCTGGGTGCTGCAAGAAGTACTTCCGTATGTCGATGCCTTCAACATCGACCTGAAATGCTTTACGCAGGAAGGCTATCAAACGCTTGGCGGTGATCTACAGATGGTGAAACGCTTCATACAAACCGCTGCCGCATCGGCCCATGTGGAGGTCACCACGCTGATCGTTCCGGGCATGAACGACACGGAAGCCGAGCTGCGGCAGATGGCGCAGTGGCTTTCGTCCCTCTCGCCGGATATTCCCTATCATCTCTCCCGCTTTTTCCCCCATAAAAATATGAAAACCACGCCGCCGACCGATACAACCCTGCTCCACCACCTGGCCGAGGTTGCCAAACAGTACCTGCGTTATGTATACTTAGGTAACGTTTAGTACAGGAGTGTAGAGATGACGGACAATAGCGTAGCCAAGTACCATGCCCTGGGGAATGATTATATCGTGGTCGATCCCAACTACCTGTCCGCGGACATGACCGAGGACAATATCCGCACGCTTTGCGACCGCAACTTCGGCATCGGGTCGGACGGAATTTTATATGGTCCGCTGACCACCGAGGAGCCGTTTGAAGTGCGGATTTTCAACCCCGACGGCAGCGAGGCCGAAAAAAGCGGAAACGGCCTGCGGATTTTTGCCAAGTATCTGTTCGATGCAGGCTACCTGAAGGGGCGTACGGAATTTGACGTACTCACCAAAGGCGGCATGGCACACAGCACGCTTCTCAACAAGCGTGCCGAGCTGGTGGAAGTCGATATGGGCATTCCGTCGTTTAAAAGCCGGGATATTCCCGTAAACGGCGAAGCGCGCGATGTGGTGGCCGAGGAAATTCACCTGGGTGGCACGCCCTTTCGCATGACGTGCGTGTCCGTGGGCAATCCGCATTGCGTTATCGTGGTCGAGCGCGCGACCAAGGCGCTGGCTGAAACGCTGGGCCCCATTGTGGTCGACCATGCATTGTTTCCAAACCGCATCAACTTGCAACTGGTAGAAATTATCAGCCGCCATGCCATAAAACTGGAAATCTGGGAACGCGGCGCGGGGTACACACTGGCATCCGGCTCCTCCAGCTGCGCAGCGGCCGCCGCTGCCCACAAGCTGGGGCTGACAGACAGCCATGTCACTGTGATGATGCCCGGCGGCGAGCTGGACATCCGCATTGATGAAAGCGGACACAGCTTTATGCGCGGCACCGTAGCCGCAGTGTTTGAAGCCAAGCTCTCGGACTCGCTGGTGTATGGACTGCGGGTATAAAGGCGCAGCAACGATACAACCCATTAACATGACAGAAGCAGAGGGATTCATATGCAGTATAAAGACAGCTACCAAAAATGGCTCAAAGACTTCCAAGGCGACGATGCGCTGGTGAGCGAGCTTAGCGCCATCGCTGGTAACGACAAGGAAATCGAAGACCGTTTTTACCAAAACCTGTCCTTTGGTACGGCCGGTATGCGCGGGGTGCTGGGCTACGGCACCAACCGCATGAACATTTATACCGTGCGCCGCGCCACGCAGGGACTGGCCAACTACTTAAATGCCAAAATCAAGGGACGGCGGCCGATGGTGGTTATCGCCTACGACAGCCGCCGCATGAGCCCGGAATTTGCCATGGAAACCGTACTCACGCTATGCGCCAGCGGCATTACCGCGAAGATTTTCGATTCGCTCCGCCCCGTGCCCATCCTGTCGTTTGCGGTGCGGCATTTGCAGGCGGACGCGGGCGTGGTGATTACCGCCAGCCACAACCCCCCGCAGTACAACGGCTACAAGGTCTACGGGCCGGACGGCGCGCAAATCGGCCCCGAAACCGCCGAGCAGGTTATTACTGCCATCAACGCACTACAGTTCACCGATCCCAAGACCATGACCCGGCAGGAAGCCCTGCAAAAGGGGCTGATGGTGATCATCGGCAACCGCGAGGTGGATGACGAATACATCCGCCGGGTGAAAACGCTGTCCATCAACCCAGACATTGTCCGGGAAGAGGGAAAGACCCTGAAAATCGTCTACACGCCGCTGCACGGCGCGGGTAATGTGCCGGTACGCCGCGTATTGAAGGAGATCGGCATCACCGGCGTAAGCGTGGTGAAGGAACAGGAACTGCCCGATCCGGACTTTTCCACCATCAAGCAGCCAAACCCCGAGTTCCCGGAGACCTTCACCCTTGCTATTCAACTTGCAAATGAGGTCGGTGCGGATGTCTGCTTTGCCACCGACCCGGACTGCGACCGCCTGGGCGTGGCCGTGCGCGAGAAAAATGGACAGTTCTGCCTGCTGACCGGCAACCAAATCGGCTGCCTGATGATTTACTATATCCTCTCCACCCAGCAGGCGGCCGGTACCCTGCCGGGTAACGGCGCGGTTGTGAAATCCATCGTTTCCACGCAGCTGGCCAAGCCCATCTGCGATGCACACGGCGTTGCGCTGTTTGATACGCTGACAGGCTTTAAGTTTATCGGCGAAATGATACAGGAGTTTGAGGACACAGGCTCCCACACCTTCCTGTTCGGCTTTGAGGAGAGCTACGGTTTCCTGTCCTCCACCTTTGTACGCGACAAGGACGGCGTAAACGCCAGCCTGCTCATTGCCGAGGCCGCGGCCTACTACAAGCGCCAGGGCAAAACGCTGTCCGATGTGATGGATGAGATTTTCAAGACCTACGGATATTATCTGGAGCATGTGGAAAGCACCGAACTGCCCGGCCTGGACGGCGCACAGAAAATGCACGCCATTATGTCCGCCGTGCGCGAAAATCCGCCCAAAGAAATCGGCGGCGTAGCGGTAGACGCCGTGCTTGATATTTTAAAAGGTACAAAAACAAGCGCTGACGGCACGGTGGACCCCCTTGGCTATCCAAAAAGCGACATGCTGTATTTCAGCCTGCAGGGCGGCGGCTTTGTATGCGTCCGCCCATCCGGTACCGAGCCTAAAATCAAGCTCTACATCAATGTGAAACATACAGACAAGGCCGAAGCAGACGCGCTGCTTACGGCAGTTGCCGCTGCGGCCAGAACGCTGCTGCAAAACTAACATCAATTAGGAAACAGATACACCCCTCCAGGCGATAGTGCCCGGAGGGGTGTTGTTTGCTGTCATTTATGCTATTTCATCATTTCGTTACGGTAAAGTCTTCATAGCCGTAAAGCTGGCCGTCCATATACATTTCAAATCTGTACTCGCCGGTAGGAATCGACCCGAAGTCGTCCTCTACGTTTTCCAGAAAATCGCTCATCATGGAAAACGTAGTATATACATACGTATAATAGTTTTGAAGCTCGTACTTTTCCCAGCAATACACGGTGCTGCAATATCCAAACGGCGTTTCGAGGATGATCTTCGCCTTATACTCCCGCGAGTACTTCAGCTGCGGGTAGCTGACCCGTAGGCTAAACGTCATGGAGGGGTCTTTTTCCATTTTGGCCAGGGAGAACTCGTTGGTGGACAGGTTCAGGTACTTGTCGCCTGCCTGGTACTCGGTAAAAATGGGCCTTGGCACGGTATAGTCGACTGTTGTTTCCGAGTCATGATTGGACACGGTAATTTCATAGGTGAGACCCGGAATTAAATGATCCAGAATATAGCGCTCGTCTTTGATATCGTCAATCCAATAATAGTACTCCCAGTTATCGTTGGCATAGGACAGCGTGAAGTCCGATGCTTTATCGCTATCCTGCCACTCCACCAGCGTATCCCCATTATCCAAGGATGTAAATGTCACATTCGTAATCGTGCTACCGTCGCCGGTTTGCGGTTTCTGCGTGCCGCATTCGGTGCAGAAGTTGCCGGTGTTTTTGGTTCCGCAGCTGGGGCAAATCCATTCGCTGTCAGCCAGCGCGGTGGTCAGGGTCAGGCACAGCAGCAGGATCAATCCAAGCAGTATTACTCCGGTTCGTTTCATAGGTCAGCCTCCGTCTTTCCCAGCGTACGCTATCCATTGCAACGTAGTTTGGTCAATATAGTTTTTTGTCTTCTATACATTATATTGGCAAAGACTGGAAGCGTCAAGAAAAAACCTGTAGTGCGCTCTTGCGCGCTGCCAAGGCACGCTACGGAATCAGCCGCATTGTGCTATGCACAAGAAAAAACTGCTGTGTAAAGCAGCAGTTTTTAAAAGGGTTACGTGCATCGCAGGTATGCCTACGGCGTTTAGGCCTTAACATACTCCACAAGCAATTTCAGGCCGTTTTCCATGTCGTCCATGTCGATCATCTCGCAGGCCGAGTGCACATAGCGACAGGGGATGGACAGCGTACCCACCGGCATACCGCCGCGGGACAGCTGCATAGCGCCGGCATCAGTACCGCCGTAGGGCAGAACCTCGCGCTGGCAGGGCACGCCTGCCTGTTTGGCGGCGGCCAGCATGCGCTTGACTACATCCGGGTGAGAAATGGACCGTGCATCCTTGATTTTCACGGCCGGACCTTCGCCCATCTTCACGGCGTTGAGCTTGAGTTCCGGAATGTCACCGGCGACAGTCACGTCAATCGCGATGCCTTCATCCGGCTGAGCGGAATAGGCCGCCACGGTTGCGCCGCGCACGCCTACCTCTTCCTGCGAGGTAAACACTGCCACGATGGACTGGTGCTTGTCCGGCAGATTTTTCAGCAGCGAAATCAGCAGTGCGCAGGCGGAGCGGTCGTCCATCGCGGGCGAGGCCATGCGGGTTTTGCCCACATCAAACGAGGGCTCGGAATACACGGCGATGTCGCCGATTTCCACCATGGACAGGGCTTCGGCCTCATCCTTAGCGCCGATATCAATATACAGGGTCGACATTGCACTTTGCTCGCCCTTCTTCAAGGGCTGCTCATAGAGCACACCTTCCACGCCGTTTTGGAACTTCACACGGCGGGCGCGGCTCATGCTGACGCTGATGCCGCCGACATTGGACACGCGCAGCCAGCCTTCTTTTTCCACATGGGTGACAATCAGGCCGATGTGGTCCATGTGCGCGGCAAACATAATGCGTTTGTCGCCTGTGCCTTTCTTTTCGCAAATCAGGTTGCCCAGGGCATCACGGCGGACGGAGTCCACCGTGTCCTTGACCAGGGATTCGATGACATCCGCCACAGTGTGCTCGTGGCCGCTGGGGCCGTAGAGGGCGGTAAGCTGTTGTAAGAGTTCTTTCATATGCAAATCATCCTTTCATCAGATGCTTGAGTGTCGCCTGGGCGAGCTGAAGTTGACTATCCACATCCTGCAGGTTACACACCGAGGATGGGCTGTGGATATTGCGGCAGGGTACGGAGATAACCACGGTTTTGCAACCCGCGCCCGCACGCTGAATCGCGCCGGCATCGTTACCGCCGGCGATGTATTTTTTAATCTGGTGGGGTACGTTTTCTTCCTTGCCCGCTTTGAGCACCAGCTTAAACAGCGCGTGATCGGCGATGGAGGACGTATCCATGAACGACACGCACGGCCCCTGGCCGGGCGTGCAGACTTTGAACTGGTCCTCGGTATCGCCCAAATCGTTAGCGGTGGTCCCTTCCAGCACGATGGCGATATCCGGCTGTACGCGGTAACCGGCGGATTTCGCACCGCGCAGGCCGACTTCTTCTCTGGCGGTAAAGGCCAGCGTCAGCTCACCATCATAGTCCGCATCCAGCAGGCGCAACAGGTTGTACACGCCCACGCGGTCATCCAGCGCTTTGGCGCAGACAAACCCGTCGCCAAACTCGGTATACTTCGTAGTAAAGGTGATGTGCGTGCCAGTGGGAACCTTGCTTTCGGCCTCGGCCTTGTCCTTGGCACCGATATCCACGCTGAGTTTATCAATGGTCGGTGCGCCATGGTATTCCTCTTTGGACTGCAAGTGGATGGGCGTATACCCGATCACGCCGGGGATGGCATCCTCGCCATAGCCTACCATCACGCGCTTGCTTAGCAGCACCCGCGGGTCCACAGCGCCGATGCCGCGGAAGTTGATCAGTCCATCGTCGTTTGCAGAAATCGATACCAGACCGATTTCGTCCATATGGGCGGCAAACAATACGCGCGGCAGGCTGGTATCCTTGGCCTTGCGCACGGCGATTACACTACCCATACCGTCAAACGATACATTCTCTTTGCCCAGTTTGCTCACGCAGATATCGTACACAACCTTGCGTACGGCCTCTTCGCGGCCGCCTAGGGCCCGTAATTCACAAAGGGTTTTCAGATCCATAAGTCTGTATCCCACCCTTCTTCAATGTCTGCGGCATAGGCCGCTGCCAGTCGGCCGCACTGCTTGATTACATCCAGCTGCAGCGTTTCCACCGTCGTATGCATGTAGGAAAGCGGCAGCCCGACCAGCACGCAGGGCACGCCATCGCGGGCAATTTCCACCTCGTCGGTATCGGTGCCGGTCCCGCGTTCGGCCAGTTCCAAATTCACTTTAATGCCATTGTCTTTGGCGGTATCCTTCAGCTTCTGCAAAAGTTTGTGCTGAATGAACGGGCCGATGGTAAGGGCGGGCGCATCCGCAGGCACGGTGCTGTCCGGTTTAGCGCCGGGGTAGCTTGCCTGGGTCACATCCAAAATGAAGCCGATGTCCGGGTCTACGGAATAGGCACCGGTCATTGCGCCAAACCCGCCAACCTCTTCCTGGGTGGAGCACATGAATACGACTTCGGCGGAGTGCTTAAGTTTTTGCAAACGCTCGGCAGCGTCCAGCATCACCGCGATGCAGGCGCGGTCGTCCATGGTTTTGCTCGCGGCGCGATTGTTAAGCAGTTCCACGACCTCGCCATGGAGGGTGACCATATCGCCGATGTTCACGGTTTGTTTTACCTTGTCGGCATCCATGCCCAGGTCGATATACAGATCGTCCCACTTCACGCCTTTTTTCTGGTCGCCTGCGGCTTGCAGGTGCGGAGGTTTTGCGCCGATCACGCCGAACAGCTCTCCCGTTTCGGTATGCACGGTCACGGTCATCGCGGGGAAGATTTTCGGGTCCACGCCGCCCATGCCGCGCACGCGCAGGGAGCCGTCCTTCAGAATTTCGGTCACCAGCAGGGCGACCTCATCCATATGCGCAACGAACATGATTTTCGGGGAGGTAGTGCTCCCTTTTGGTTGTAGTGTCGGTTTTTTAATGGCGACCACGTTTGAAAACGCGTCGACATACACCTCGTCGCAGTAGGGCTGAAATTGTTCCTTCAGCCACTGCGCCAGCGCCTGTTCGTAGCCGACCGGCCCGAAACGCGCTGTGCTTTCCCGTATAAAGGAAAGGATATCCATACAGTTTCCCCTTTCTTTCTTTGAGGGCAAGGCCCCCAAACCCCAGCCAAAGGCTTCCCCTTAGCGCTTCCTTGTGCCGCGCAAAGCGCAGCAGATGAAATAGGGTGATTTATTATTTAGAAGCTATACCAGCAATCCACCAGCGTTAGCCCAGTATATCCTTGGCGATACGCACGCTGGCCATGGCGTCCGGCGCATAGTAATCCGCACCGATGTCCTTGGCAAGCGTTTCGGTCAATACCGCGCCGCCGACCATGACAGTGACCGGCGATGCATGCTCCCGGCGGACCAGCGCAATGGTTTCGCGCATGGAGGGTACGGTGGTGGTCATCAGTGCCGATAGCCCCAGCAGCGTTGCCCCGGTGCTTTGCACGGCGGCAAGTACCTCGGCCGGGGGTACATTCTTCCCCAGGTCCAGCACATGAAAGCCGTAGCTTTGCAGCATGGTGCAAACGATGTTTTTGCCGATATCGTGCACATCGCCCTCAACGGTCGCCAGCACGATGGTTTTGCCCGGTTCCGGCTCGGCGGCCGGCATTTTCGCGGTGGCCTCGGCAATGGCACGCTTAGCCGCGCTTGCCGATTGCATCAGCTGCGGCAGAAAGATTTTCCCGCTTTCGTAGCGCGCGCCCACCTCAGTCAATGCGGGAATGACATGGTTTTCAATCACCGCAAGGGGCTGTTCTCCCTTGGCCAGCAGCGCAGCGGCGGCATCCCCGGCAGGCCCGTCCATCCCGGCGATAATCAGCGCGCTCAGGGAATTGCCCCCGGCCTTTGCGTCCGCTTTGGGCGCGTCTTTCTGCACCACAGTTTGCAGGGTTACCGCAGAGTACTTCTGGATATAGTCCGCAAATCCTGCATCAAAGCCCAAGGTTGCGCTGGCTGCGTGGAAGGCCGGCAGCACCTGCCCGTCCAGCGGATTAATAATCGCAGCAGATAGCCCCCGCAACAGCGCCATGGATACAAACGCCGCCGTAATCAAACTGCGGCCCGGTAGGCCGAAGGATACGTTGCTCACGCCCAACACGGTTTTTACATGCAGCTCCGTATGCAGGCGGTGTACGGTTTCCAGCGTCACCGACGGCGCTTGCGGGTCGGCGGCGGCGGCCATAGTCAGCCCGTCAAACAGAATATCGCTGTGGGCCACGCCGTGGCGTGAAGCCTCGGCCAGAATGCGTTTGGCGATTGCCAAGCGTCCGTCTACGGTATCGGGGATACCGTTTTCGTCAAGGCAGAGGGCAACCAGCGCCGCGCCGTACTGCCTGGCGAGCGGGAATACCGCGTCCATCACGGACTGTTTTCCCGATACGCTGTTGATGATCGGCTTACCGGTGTAGGCACGCAGAGCGGCTTCCAGCGCGGCGGGGTCAGCCGAATCCAGCTGCAAGGGTGCGGCGGTCACGGCCTGTACGGCTTTGGTGGCGGCGGTCAGCATGGCGGCTTCATCAATGCCCGGCAGGCCGACGTTTACATCCAGTATATCCGCGCCCGCGTCCATCTGCGCGGCAGCTTCCTGCTTGATATAGGCCATGTTTTGCTCGCGTAATGCCTGTTTGAGTTTGGGTTTACCGGTGGGGTTGATGCGCTCTCCAATAATCACAGGTTTTTCACCGATGGTCACCGTTTGGCTGTGGCCGGAGACTCGGCAGGGTGTAAGCCCATCCGCCTGCGGTGGTTGCGGTGGTGTATAGGGCAGATCGGCTACGGCTTTCACCAGCGCGGCAATGTGCTTGTCGGTGGTGCCGCAGCACCCGCCCACGGCATGTGCGCCCAGGGAAACAGCCTCGGCCATATCGGCAGCAAAACCCTCCGGCTCAGTTTTGAACAGCGTACAGCCATCCACCAGCTCCGGTATGCCCCCGTTGGGTTTAAACAGCACCGGCTTTCCGGCTGCACAGGCCAGCAGGCGCGTAAGGTTATTAAGCAACAGTTTCGGCTCGGCATGGCAGTTGATGCCCAGCGCATCCACGCCCGCCATTGCCGTCAGCATGGCCGCCGCGCCTTCGATATCCGAGCCTGTTAAAAGCCGCCCGTTTTCATCCGGCGACAGGGAGACAATGAAGGGAATAGGGGCATCGCCCCCTTTTTCCTGAATGGCTTGGCGGATACCGAGCACCGCCGCCTTGACCTCGGTCAGGCAGGTCATGGTTTCCAGCACAATCAAATCGCAGCCAGCTTGTATACCCGCGCTAGCGATGGTGTAATACCAGGTGACTGCATCCTCAAACGCCCGCTCGCCGTAAGGCATCAGCAGTTTACCGAGGCTGGTTAAATCCAGCGCGGCAAAGCCGTGTCCGGCCTCTTTGACCGCCTCTTTGGCGATGCGCACCCCTGCGGTGATCAGGGTTTCCCAGTTTGGAAGCTCCTCCGGGTCAAAGCCGAAGGTATTGGCATACACCACATCCGCGCCCGCGTCTAAATAGCCGCGGTGCACGGCTTTTACCGTATCGGGGCGCAGGGTATTCCACTCCATCGGCTTCATGCCGCTGGGCAGCCTCATGCCTTGCAAAATGGCGCCCATGGAGCCGTCCAGTATCACGCGCCGGGTTTTCAATACCGTTAAAAATGGGTGCATCGCTTACCTCCCGATGATTGCGCCGAGGTTGCGGAATACATCCTCCGCCACATCGAACCGGTTCATGGTGTACAGGTGAATATGCCGGATGCCATTGGCAATCAGGTCTACAATCTGCTCGGTGGCATAGGCAACGCCCGCCTGCCGCATAGACGGAGGATCGGAACCGAACTTATCGACAATGGACAAAAAGCGCGGCGGCAGCGTAGCGCCCGAAAGCGCAGTAATGCGCTTGATCTGCCTAGCTTTGATCACCGGCATAATGCCCGCGCCCACTGGTACATCAATCCCTGCACGCAGGGCGCGGTAGAGGAAGTTGTACAGCGTCGTGTTGTCAAAAATCATCTGCGTAGTTAAAAAATCAACCCCAGCGTCCACCTTTTTCTTCAGGTTTTCCAGATCAACGGCACGGTTTGCACTTTCGGGATGGCCTTCGGGGTAGCAGGCTGCGCCGATGCAAAAGCCGCCGCGCTGTTTGATGTGGCTGACCAGCTGGGTGGCATGTTCAAACCGCTTGCCGCTGGGCAGCACGCCGTCGACGGGGATATCGCCGCGCAGCGCCAGCACATTGTGCACGCCGGCATCTGCCAGATCATCCAACACCTCGTCTATGGTATCCACGGTGGAATTCACGCTCGTCAAGTGGGCCAGGGCGGGAACACCCGCTTCCTGCACGGTCTGGGCGATTTCACGGGTGAACTGCGGGGTTATGCCGGTCGCCCCGTAGGTTACTGAGATAAACTGGGGCTTGAGCGTGGCAATATCGCGCACGATCTGCTTGGCTTCGTCCACCCGCGCAAACTCCTTGGGCGGAAACACCTCGCAGCTGATGGTCACGGCGTCCGTGAACAGATCAATCATCTTTTCCATGGCGTGCTCCTCTATGCTCGGGAGTTCAAATCAGACATGCTATGTTTTTCAGCCGCCTGCGGGTTTTACTTGGTCTGCGGCGTGTGCAGCAAGCCTTCGCGCAGGTCGTAGGGCGTCTCCTGATAGACAAAGTAGTTCAGCCAGTTGATAAACAACAGGCTGGCATGGGCGTGCCAGGTCATGCGCGGCTGCATGTTGGGGTTGTCGCCGGGGAAGTAGTTCTCCGGCAGATCAATATCCAGGCCTTTGCTCTTGTCGCGGAAGTATTCCGTGGCCAGGGAATCGCGGTCGTACTCCGAATGCCCGGTGGCAAACACCCGGCGGCCATCACAGCTGCGCACCACGGCTGATCCGGTTTTTTCCGACCAGGCGAGCACGATCAGATCGCGGTTTTTGCCGATGGCGGCCTCGTCCAGCTCCGTATGGCGGCTCATGGGCACGGTAAAGGTATCGTCCATCCCGCAAACTAGCTTATCGTGCACATCGGTGATGGCGGTATCAAACACACCAAACAGCTTTTTAGGCAGGGGCTTTTTTTCAATGCCGTAGTGGAAGTACAGGCCCGCCTGCGCCGCCCAGCAGATGAACAGCGTGGAAAAAGCCCGCTCGTCCGCCCAGCGCATAATATCGGTCAGTTCGTCCCAGTATTGCACATCCTGAAAGTCCAGCTGCTCCACCGGTGCTCCGGTGATGATCACGCCGTCAAACACCTCGTCCTTTACATCGGTAAAGGTGCGGTAAAAGGCGTTGAGATAATCGGCGGATACGTGCTTGCTTTCATAGCTGCCGGTTCGCAGCAGCGTGATTTCCACCTGCAATGGCGAATTGGATATCATGCGCAGCAGCTGAGTTTCGGTTTTTTCCTTGGTGGGCATCAGGTTCAAAATGGCAATCCGAAGCGGGCGGATATCCTGCATGGTCGACCGCTTTTCGGTCATCACGAATATATTCTCGTCCGCCAGGGTTTTGTTCGCCGGCAGGGCGTCGGGGATTTTAACTGGCATAGTACATTCTCCTTCAAGTGTTATTATAGCGTAAATGGTTAGATTATTGGCCGTTTCACGGGAAATTTCCGGCAAAAAAAGCCCCCGGTGCGATGCTGCCTGCTTCGCCGGAGGTTAGGTGTTCTCGTTTGTCCCCCATACCCCGCAGCGGCGGCGCACAGCCGACCCTGCAGGCGGGGTATTGATTACACAAGAAACCCTTCCCCCGTAAGGGAAGGGTTGAGTATTACCTGTATACGGCAAAACGCCGCTCAACCACGACCTGTTTCGGGGCAGCAAAACATCTGACGGGGCATTCGCATCATCATATAAACCATCAGATCCGCCTCCTTTACGCCGTGAAGATTGAATACAGCATAGCAAACAAGGATTTAGATGTCAAGAGAAGCTACCTGCACGTGTAGATCATCTATCAATTACTTAGGCCAGTATCCAAAATTCTTGCAATCAGATCACATAAGTAGTAAAATGAACTTATAGTTTGTGATTTTGATTCAAATTGATAGGGGGTAATCTCATGCCACCCAAAAAAGACACTCCTTCACTTTATGATTACAATATCTATAGAATTCCTCTAGAAAAGAAAGAATCATTTATTGAACATCTATTAAAAAGACAATTCAGTCCCCTCCCACTTGATGAAACGAAAATCAGAAATATCGAAAATTTCAGACTCGATCTTTTTTTCTGTGATAAGGACAACAATAGCGGTTCCACTTGGATTGATCTCCTCTCTGATTGTTCACTTACGACACTAGATTACATACTTCAGATATATGGTGCAGCTCTTGTCTATTCTAACGAGTCTATTTGCTTCGTCATTTCATATGGGAATGCACATTTCTATATAAATGCTTTTTGTGATATGAATTTTGGGATCTCCGTTGCTGAGCGATTGATTGATTTAGAAACAGTAAAAGCACAGCAAAACACATCATTTGGAAGCAGACTAAATAAATCGTTCTTTGACTATTTTATTGGTGCTTCACTGACATATCGTAGCGGCGAAGTACCGTCATATATTAAAGGCGCAAGCAAAGACATTGAACAATGGGGAACAACAATAAATTGTGGAACATCAGCCCAATTCAAATGGGAAGAGAAGCCATTAGAGATAGGGAAAAAACTATCACTATTAGAAACAGCGATAAAATCCCATCCTTCAATTATGTTGCCTCGATTAACAGAGCTTAACGAATCGCGCAACGAAGCAAAAATCAATGAACTGTTTCATGAGTTATCCCTGGCGATTAAATCTTTCGATGAGAATGAGGCAAATGCCGGATTGCTTTGCATCCCAACTTTTTATTTACTTGGAACAAGAGTCATACAAAATGATATTCTCGGTTATAGATTCACATGCCAACATAAGCGAAGAGCCTATGTTGGAGACTTAACGATAGCTGCTCTATTGGATTTTCTAAAGATATATGATTTAGATATTGAGACTTGTATTCGAGATATTAATATTACGATTGAGTACTCCAATGATATGTGGACTCCAAGAAAGCCACTAACAAATTACATGGAGTATATTAATTCTGATAACATCTGTTTGCGAAACGGGAAATGGTGTATATTTAACAAATCTTACCTTCGTAGAATTATGCAAGAAGTAAATAAGATAACATTTACTAACCATACAGATGGTCTATTTAAGTTCTCACGAGACAAGCTAATTAAATATGCAAAAACCTCTGGCATATATGTAGAACAAAAAAGACAACCTATGGAAACCTACTATAATAACTTCATAGCAGAACAACTAAATGCAGTGTGTGTTCATCCAACCTCTACACCAATTGATCCCACAGAAAACAAACGATACCATTATGAAATATGTGATTTATATGTTGAGAATACTATGTACTTTGTAAAAATTGGCAAGACTGCTGATTTTGCTTTTGCAGTTGATCAAGCAATGCAAACACAAGAACAACTTGACTTCAACAATAAAATAACTCTTCCAAATGGCAATAGTGTCGAAGCAAAGAATTTTCACTTCATTCTGATTTTTAATTCCAGAAAAACCCTTGTTGAAAAATGGGAAGATATCTTCTCTATCAATTTTTTACTGCACTTAGCTGAACTAAAGCGCATGCTGGACTCCCGCAGTATAAGAATAGATGTGGCTTTTTCATACTCATTGGAAGATGTTCATTAGAATTTCATTCACCCAATATAAACCACTCAATTAGTCTTCAGAAAAAAGAGACTAATTAAGTAGCAACGTCATTTTTACCAGGCAAACACTGAATAAAAACCCTATGCGATGCCACGTTGAGTTTTCATCAAATTACGCCTGCGAGCAACGATGTAGTAGCAGCGCTACATCGAGGAGCTCGCAGGCGTAAGATGGTGGAAAGACAACCGGCAGCGTACAGGGGATTTGTTCAGTGTTTACCTGACTGCCGCTAGCGAACCGATGGGGTCCCAGGGCTTGAGCTCGATGGGCTGTGTTTCGAGGGCTTTGAGCTGCTCGGGGGAGAGGTATTGCTTGCGTACGACCACTTGGTGGGTGTAGTTGTTGAACCAGTCCTGGCTCATGACGAAGAAGCCTTTTTCGCCCACTTCATCGCCCCAGCTGTTTTCGACCTTCCATTTGGTAATATTCCCTTCGCGCACATCCACGGCCATCAGCGTCATGGCGTGGGTGAGTACGGTTTGGCCGTAATCCAGCATATCGGCCTTGGTCATGGTCAGGTCGGTATTGAGCACCATATTGTAATCATACAGGCCCGTGTCCATAATGCCCGCATCCCGGTCGTACAGCTTGGCTACATCGCAGCCAAACCACACCGGCGTCCCGGCCTGCACCTGCTGCTTTGCCATGTCGGCCAGCTGCTCGGCTTGCAGGTT
Organism: Candidatus Limiplasma sp.; assembly: GCA_963678055.1. GTDB lineage: Bacteria > Bacillota > Clostridia > Christensenellales > Aristaeellaceae > CAXXOK01. Next base: position 280,837 of record OY782679.1, on the reverse strand, counting down.
TAAGTACACCACGGGCTTGCCGCCCACCACATTGCCAAGGTATTTCACGGTGTAGGTTTTGCCGTAGGGTTTATCGTCCGTCGGGGCGTTGATGACGCTGACAAAATCGTCGATAAAATCCTCGCCTACGTATTTTTGAAAGAACGCAAGCGGGGTCATGTTCAGGTCGCGGTGATAGGCGTTGTCCTTGTCGCGATAGGCAAAATCGAAGGTCTGGGGCGGCGTGCCGAGAAAAGTGCGGAGCATGCCGTAAATTTCGGTAATCATGCCGTCTTTCGCCTCGCGCAGATCGGTCTCCGTTGCACCCTTGGCCGCCAAGCGGCGCAGGGTAACGCCGTCTTTGCGTAGTTTATTAATCAAAATGGTGTTCATGCTGGCCGAATTGCTGGAGTGGTAGGACTCCGGCATCACGGACTTAGGCACAACGCCGTATTTCTTCATCAGGTTGACCAGCATATCCCACTGGCCGCCATCGTTCATCAGGCTTTGAAACTGCCACATCACCATGCGGCTGTCCTTTGCTTCGCCTGCGGTTTCGATGACGCTTTCCAGGAAATAATTGGCCTTTTCCAGCTTGTCAAAGAACATTAAATAAGGCTGGGAGAGCTGAAAGTTTTTATCTTTGAAACCCAGCGTTTTATTCATGTGATAGCGCAGCACATTCATGCCTGCGAAGATCCAGCAGCGGCCGCTTTTCTTCTGGTTGGTGATGTCCAGCGTGTCAATCTCATCGGAGAAAACCTGCTGCATCTGCACCAGGGATTGCTGATTTCGCGCCGCGGCATCGATTCCGTTTTGAATCACGCTCCCGGCGACAATCCTAGAGGGATTATGGCTATAGGCCTGTTCGGCTTTGGTTAAAAATTCATTGGAGATGTTTCCGTTTGTGTTCATGCTTTGTTCCTTTCCGTCTTACATGGAGTGTGTATGCATACGAGGTCTTCGCCAGCAGTACAAGATTTCCTGCCTGGATGGCTGCAGATCCGCCGCCGTCCTGGTGTACATACCCAGTTTTGCAAAAATCTACACAGGAAACCCCAGTTTTTCGATTTCGTGCTATAATACTGGACTGTATGAGTAAAGATGATAGTTGCCAGAAGAGCAAGTACGAAGTTGACATGACCGTGGGGTCCATTCCGCGCCATTTGCTGCGGTTTTCGCTGACCGTTGCCCTCACGGGCATATTACAGCTACTATATAACACGGTAGATACCATTGTAGTCGGGCAGTTTGCCGGCAAGGAAGCGCTGGCGGCCGTGGGCAGTACCGGCTCGCTGATCAATTTGCTGATTACATTGTTTGTCGGGCTTTCGGTCGGGGCGAGCATCGTGCTGGCTAAGTACTACGGCGAAGGTAACCTGAAAGCCGTCAGCGATGCGGCGCACACGGCCATCACCGTAGCGGCGATCGCCGGGGTATTTATGGCGGTGGTCGGCTTTGCATTAGCCAAGCCCATACTTATGGCCATGGGCGTGCCGGGCGATGTACTGGAGCAGGCAACGCTATATATGCGGCTGTTTTTCCTTGGCATTCCGTTTTCGTTTATCAATGTGTTCGGCTCGGCCATCCTACGCGCGGTGGGCGACACCAAACGCCCCTTGTATATCCTGACGCTGTCAGGACTTTTGAATGTATCGCTGAACCTGCTGTTTGTCATCGGTTTTCACATGGGCGTGGCCGGTGTGGCTTGGGGCACGGTGCTATCCAACATCTTATCCGCCTACCTGATTTTACGTGTGCTGACCCACACCGAAGGCGCGATTCGCATTATTCTCAAAAAACTGACCGTTAAAGCAAGCATGCTCAAAGCCATCGCCCGCATCGGCCTGCCGGCCGGGCTGGAAGGCGCGATGTTTGGTATCAGCAATGTGATGATACAATCCGCAATCAACTCCTTTGGGTCGATGGTGGTGGCGGGCAACGCCATTGCCGTCAACCTGATGGGACTGGTGTATGTCACCATGCAGTCCATTACCCAAGCCGGGATGACCTTCACCAGCCAGAACATGGGTGCGCGCCAGTACCACCGGGTGCGCATGTCGCCGCTGATTACCATCGTGCTGGTCAGCATTACGGGCGGTGCGCTGTCCAACCTGATGGCGGCATACGCTAAGCCACTGGCTTCGCTGTACAACAACACGCCGGAGGTGCTGCATTTCGCGGCGCTGCGTATGGGCATCACCTTTCCGCTGTATTTCATCTTTGGCATTATGCAGACCTTTGCTTCTCAATTGCGGGGCATGGGCCGTGGTATGCTGCCGATGGTCGTATCGGTCACGGGCATTTCCGGCATCCGCATCGGGTGGATGTACACGGCCTTTGCCGCCGACCGTACGCTGGAAACGCTGTACATCGGCTATCCCATCTCCTGGGCAACCACGCTGGCGATTTTGATTGTGTGTTATATTTTGGTACTGCGCAAAGTGCCCAAGCAGGATATGCCGCTGCCGGAGTGTCCCGTGAACTAGTCACCAGACGATTCCAAAAGACCGTGCCACGATGTGCACGGTCTTTTTAAATTTCAGTGATTTTCAGCAGCGTTTGCGTTACCTTGTATCCCGGAACTTTTCAAGTCGGATGCACCCATCCTCATCCACCCGGCGCACGCCGCCTTTATAGGCGTAGCCCAGCTTGCGGTAAAAGTCGCAGGCGGTGATGGACGCGGGAATCTCAATGCGGGAGGCACGCTGGGCGTATTGGTCTGCCTCCAGCGCTTGCATGATGGCCCGGCCGATGCCCCTTCCGTGCCAGTCAGGCAGAACATAAATGGTTAGCAATACACTTTCCGTCCGGCTGCCGTAGTAGCCCTGAATCGCACCACAGCCCAGCACCGTATCACCCTCGCAGGCGATATACATATGCGCTTGTCGACTACGCTGCACAATCATATCCCGGTCGTGGGAATGGATATTGGCCTCGATATACGCCGCCGGATAATCCCGGCTGTTCACCTCGCGCAGATTGCGAATGATAAGCTTGGCGACTGCGTCGGCATCGGCAGGCCGAAACCGTCTGATGTTCATGCTGCTATGCTCCGTTTGGGTCGGTCACACTTGCCTTGGGTCCATATGCTGTTGTCTGCTTTGATGGGCGATGGGTTCAGGCGGTGAGCTTTGCAATGGCCTCCGCTTGCGTTGCCACGAAATTGACCTGCTTGCCCTGGTTGGATTCGGCGATGAACTGCTGCAGAGCCTTGCTTTCATACGCCGTAAAATCGCCGACGATGGCAATCCGCACGCCGTAGTTGACAAACTTTTGCAGGATCGCCCCCGCCAAGCCGCTGCGCAACTGAAAAAAGGCAGGGTCCAGCACTTCGGCCGGAACCACCGCGCGGTCGGCCTGGTGTGTATACCCGATATCGGCAATCCGGTCCAGTGCGTCCTGTACGGTATGCAGGGTATCGGCGGTGTCGAGTATGGCGATGGGCACGCCATTTTCGGTGATGCAGGTCATAGCGGTCGTCCTTTCCACTGGTACAGTATGGCTTATTGTAGCACAGCCCGGACAGGGGATACAACGCACGTCCTGCCGTTTGCAATACCTCGGTATTCGCACAAGGTTGCCGGAAGGCTTCCCATTTCGGCTGCATTGCTATAAAATGGAAGAATCAAGATTACAATCCTTTGGAGGCGAATCGTATGCTTCTCAAACTGCTCTGTCTGCTTGCCGCCGTGTTGCTGCTGCCGCTGTATGCGGCGCAGGCCGGAACCAGCGGCTGGCAAACCGATGAAAACGGCCTGCGGCTTTACTTCCGGCATATAGCAGAATGGACGCTGGTCACCCCGGACACCGTGGAAGACCATATGGACCTATGCACTGCCCGGGGCTATACCCAGCAGGAGGTGCGCGACCGCTTCGCGTCCGGACGCATCGTTTGGGAGGCCTACCACCCGCGGCTGAAGGACGGGTTTATGCGCTATGAAATCTGGAGTGACGAAAACACGCGCAACGCCTGGGACCTGAACGGGCTTCCCACCGCTGACCGCAACGCCTGGGTGCACGCGCTGGACCTCTATGGCACGACGCAATATTCGTTTGTCAACCCGAATTACATCAGCATAGGCCGGGAGAAGCATCTGGTGACAACCGGCGTCATCAAAAAACCGCCGGAACGGTACGAATCAGGCTACGGCGCGCTGATGGTGCGCAACGGCATGGGGCTGCTGTTTGCCTATATCCAGAACAAGGACCGCGCCTCCCAGCAAGGCTACTTCAAGAAAGATTTCCAATTCGTCAGCTCCCAGACCAATATCAGAAGCATGGATCACATCTTTTTCGTCCCCGATCTGCTGCCCCAGGCCGTGGATGTGTTCATGGATGAGGATATCATCATCAACGCCCACACCGGAGATATCACCCTGCGCGGAGAAGCGGAAGAAGGCACAGCCATCACCGCCGCCTGGGGCGATCACACCGGACAAGCCACCGCCGACAGGGACGACCGGTTTGCCGTGTCCGTGCCAATCACCGTGGAGGGAGAGATGGCCGTATCCATCACTGCATCCAAACAAGGGTATTCGGACAACCGCAGTGCGGTGCCGTCCATCCCTGTGGATAACGAAGTTGCTGTGCTGACCCTAACAGAGTACCCTGACTATGAAACCGAGGCGGATGCCTTTACACTGTCGGGTATTGCCGCACCGGGCGCAGCGGTGTTCCTGACCCTGAACGCAGGCGATCCCATGATGCACATCGCCGACGAGGCCGGCGCGTTCAGCCAGACATTTGACGGCCTGGAGGATTTTGTGTTAAACACGCTCACCGTGACCGCCAGCCAGGAGGGTCTGCGCGACGCAGCCACGACCCTTGAATTCTATCGCGGATACGGCGAGGATGTGAAAACCGGCATTGCCAGGTTCAAGGCCAAAACCGTCTCCGTAAGCCCTGCCAAGCTGACCGCCAATCCGCTGGCGTATATCGGCGATTTTATCCGCATGGAATTTCGCACCAAAAGCCTGACCCGCGAGAACGGCAGCATCACCTTTCGCGCCGAAAGCCTTTCCTCCGGCAGCTCCAAGCGATACCCGATGGTCTTAAAGGCGAATGGCTACCTGGACGATATGATTGCCGAAGGCATGAACATCACCGTATACGGCATTGTAGAAGCCCCCACCAACGAGGACAAGCTTCCGCAGATCCGGGTGGTATATATCTCCTATCTAAAGACGGTCTACCACTGACAGAATTCATAAAAGCACCCCGGTCTGTATAAGCAGACCGGGGTGCTTTTGTGATATTCGTTTATTTGTTCTTTTTGTTGACCACGTCGAACACTACGGCCATCAGCAGCACTAAGCCTTTAATGGCCTGTTGCCAGTCAATGGAGATCCCCATGATGGACATACCGTTGTTGAGCACGCCCATAATCAACCCGCCAACAATACAGCCGATCACCGTGCCGATACCGCCGCTGGCCGACGCGCCGCCAATGTAGCAACTGGCGATGGCATCCAGCTCGAAGTTGACACCAGCCTTTGGTGTTGCCGCGCTCAGGCGGCCCGCAAACACGATGCCGGCAATGGCCGCCAGCACGCCCATGTTCACATAGACCCAGAAAAATACCCGCTTGGTATTGATGCCCGACAGCGCTGCTGCCTTGGCATTACCGCCGAACGCGTAAATATGCCGCCCGATGGTCGTTTTACTGGTTACAAAGGAGTAAATCATAATCAATACACCCAGCAGCACCAGTACCGTCGGCATGCCCCGGTATTGGTTCAGCCAGTACGCAAAGATGTTGATGACGACCACCATCACCGCGATTTTCACCGCGAGGACAATTTTAGAGGACACCGCAAAACCGTAGTGTTTCATTTCGCGGCGCTTACGCAGCTCGCCGATGATGAACACAATGCTCAGCAGCAGTCCCACGATCAGGGTCAGCAGATGCAGCTGTTTCCCAAACAGGTTGATGGGGCCAGTCAGCTGGGTAACATAGTCCGGCACAAAGCCCGCGGAGATGGATGTGAACACATCCGGAAACGGCGCTTTGGTTTGCCCTTTGAGGATAACCATGGTCAGTCCGCGGAAGATTAACTGTCCGGCCAGGGTTACAATGAACGCCGGAATGCGGACATACGAAATCCAGAACCCCTGCCACGCACCGATCAACCCACCCAGGATCAGCGACATAAACAGCACCACAACCGGTGGAATGTTCCAGTCCATAATGAACACCGCGCTCGTCGCCCCGATGAATGCGGCAACGGACCCGACCGATAAATCGATGTTCCCGGTCAGGATAACCAGCAGCATCCCGATGGCCAGCACCAGAATGTAGCTGTTTTGCATAATCAGGTTGGCTACGTTGAGCGGCTTTAACAAAATCCCCTTGGTGAGGAACTGGAACAGAATGATGATCGCCACCAGGGCAATGATCATGCCGTACTGCCGGCTGTTAAACTCGAATTTCCTCTTTTTTTGTACTTGTTGCATTCGTCAGTTCCCCCTGCTGCTTTGCATGATACAACGCATAACGCTTTCCTGCGTTGCTTCCTCTTTGGGCAGCTCGCCCACCATTCGACCTTCGTTCATGATATACACGCGATCGCTCATGCCCAGTACTTCGGGCAGTTCGCTGGAGATAATGATTACGGCTTTCCCCGCGGCGGCCAGCTGGTTGATAATGGTATAGATTTCGTACTTGGCACCCACATCAATGCCGCGTGTGGGTTCATCCAGAATCAGGATATCCGGTGCGGCGAAAATCCACCGGCTGAGGCATACCTTCTGCTGGTTGCCGCCCGAAAGGTTGCCCACAATCTGGTGCACGGACGGCGTTTTGATGGACAGCTTTTTGCGATAATCCTCCGCGACATGAATTTCCTTGCTCTTGTTGATAATCAGCATTTCGCTGATTCCCTTGAGGTTAGCCATGGAAATGTTTTCTTTCACATCGCTGATCAGGATCAGCCCGGCGGTTTTGCGGTCCTCCGTCAGGTAGGCCACGCCGTTTTCAATCGCCTGATGCACGGTGTTGAAGTTCACGGGCTTGCCGTCCTTCATCATCGTGCCGGTAATCTTTTTGCCGTAGGCTTTGCCAAACATGCTCATGGCCAGTTCCGTGCGGCCTGCGCCCATCAGCCCGGCAATGCCGACCACTTCGCCCTTGCGCACATAGAGGTTGATGTCGTTTAGCACCTGGCGGGTTGTGTCCACAGGGTCAAACGCGGACCAGTTCTCCACGGAAAATACCGTCTCCCCGATTTCGCAGTCGCGGGCGGGGAAGCGGTCCTTAATCTCGCGGCCAACCATGCCCTGAATGATGCGGTCTTCTCTGATATCGTCCTGGCCTTTGACCAGGGTTTCAATGGTCGCGCCGTCGCGCAGTATGGTAATACTGTCGGCGACCCGCTCCACTTCCTTTAGCTTATGGCTGATAATAATGGACGGCACGCCCTTTGCCCGCAGGTTTACGATAATTTCGAGCAAATGATCGGATTCGGCCTCGTTGAGCGCGGCGGTGGGTTCGTCCAGTATCAGTAATTTTACGTCTTTAGCAAGCGCCTTGGCGATTTCCACCAGCTGCTGCTTGCCCACGCCGATATCGGCAATCAACGTATCCGGGTCTTCGGCCAGGCCCACAAGCCTTAGCAGCTCCGTGGTTTTGGACCGGGTTTTCTGCCAGTTGATTACGCCTGCTCTGGCCTGTTCGTTGCCCAAAAACATGTTTTCGGCAATGCTTAAATACGGCACCAGGGCAAGCTCCTGATGGATAATGGATATACCTTTGCTTTCGCTGTCTTTAATGTTATGGAATACGCATTCTTTCCCGTCGAATATAATTTCGCCGGTGTAGGTCCCATGCGGGTACACGCCGCCCAGCACGTTCATCAGCGTGCTTTTGCCCGCACCGTTCTCGCCTACAAGCGCGTGGATTTCATCGCGTTTTACGATCAGGTTCACGCGATCCAGCGCTTTGACGCCGGGGAACAGTTTGGTGATGTCCTTCATGTGTAAAATCGCCTGGTCCAAGGTGGTATTCACGCTCCTTATTCCCCTGGTTTTAGGATTGTCTTATTTGGCCCTCTGTGGCTTTTGCGGTACGATTGCTACCAGTATAACAGAGGTATGGCGGCAGTCAAGCTGCCGCCATACGACGCAGTTTACCCTGCGATTACAGGCCGAGTTGTTCCATGGTGTAGTAGCCGCTGTCTTCCACCAGCACCTGCACGGCGTTGGTCGCATCAATCGGCACCGGCTCCTCTAAGTAGGAGGGCACGATCATCACGCCATTGTCATACGTGGTGGTATCGTTGATGGTGGGTTCTTCGCCGCCCAGCACCGCGTTAACCATTTCGACGGCTCTGGCTGCCAGAGTGCGGGTGTCTTTGAAGATGGTGGAATACTGCTCGCCCGCCAGAATGCTCTTGACGGAGGGGAGTTCCGCATCCTGTCCGGAGATGATGGGCATAGGCATATCATCGGAGCCATAGCCAACGTTTTTCACAGAGGCCAACACGCCGATGGAAATGCCGTCATAGGGGCTGAGGATGGCATCGAGGCCGCCGTCAGCATAGTGCGCGGTGATGATGTTATCCATGCGGGCCTGCGCGGTGGCGCCGTCCCAGCGGAGGGTTGCAACCTGGTCAAATGCAGTCTGACCGGATTTGACAACCACTTTGCCTTCGTCGATGTAGGGCTGCAGAACGCTCATCGCGCCATCGAAGAAGTAGTAGGAGTTGGTGTCGTCGGGCGAGCCGGCAAACAACTCAACGTTGAAGGGGCCTTCCGCGTCCGGCAGTCCAAGGCCGTCCACGATGGTCTGTGCCTGCTGCACGCCAACGAGGAAGTTATCAAACGTGGCGTAATAGCTGACGGCGTCGGTGTTTTTAATCAGGCGGTCATAGGAAATAACGGCCACACCGGCATCCTTGGCTTTTTCTAGAATGGAGGTCAGGGATTCGCCGTCGATGGCGGCAATGACCAGCACCTGAGCGCCTTTGGTGATCATGTTTTCAATCTGGGATACCTGGTTTTCAACGATGTCTTCGCCGTATTGCAGGTCAACTTCGTAACCTTCGGCTTCCAGCAGTTCTTTCATGCTGCCGCCATCGGAAATCCAGCGCGCGGACGACTGGGTGGGCATGGCAATACCGATGAGTTCGGCGGCCATGGCAACCGAGGTCAGGCTCAATACCAAAACCAGGGCCACAACGAGTAATAGGGTTTTCTTCATAGAATGGGTCCTCCTTCAATTTTCAAGTGGGAAACGTTTCGCTTTACCCAATTTCCCTCATTATACATGAGTTTACACCAAATAAAAGGGGATATATTCCGCCAAACGTTGAATATTTTCCGCCAGAATGAAAGTGCTTACCAAATTCTCCCAGTTCATACATGTTTACGTCGCCACAAACGACCTATAGTATCCATTTGCAAACAAAATCCGCCGCCAACGGTATGTGTTGACGGCGGGTTGTATCGAACTCCATTATTTGGTTTTTGCAGCCTTATTTTGGCCGATTTGGATGCTGTTTACGCGTCCAGCGCTTCCACAACGGTATCCCAGTCAGGAATGGAGGACGACGCCCCCTGATGGCACACGGAAATGGCGGCCGCTTTGGTTGCGATGCGAAGCGCCTTGGGTGTGTCCAGTCCGCGTACCAGCGATGCCAGGAAAAACCCGGTAAAGGTATCGCCTGCGGCTGTGGTATCCACCGCCTGCACTTTGAAGGCCGGCTGGCTGCAGCTTTCCTTCGGGTCGCGGTACAACACGCCTTTTTCACCCAGGGTAAGCACGATGCGCGCGGCCGGAAAGCGCTCTGCCAGCGCATCCAGCATGGCCTGCTCGCCATGCACCCCGGTCAGCTGCTCGCCTTCCACTTCGTTGAGCATGAAAATGCCCACCTTTTGCAGATCGCAGGCCGTAATGGCCTCATCAAAGGGCGAGGGATTCAGCGCGATGGTCAGGCCCAGCGCGTGCGCTTTATCAACCAGCACATCCAGATGGTTGATTTCGTTTTGCATCAGCACAATGTCGCCGGGCTGAAACTGTTTCAGGATGCGATCCATCCGCTCCGGCGTATGGCTGCGGTTGGTGCCCGCAAACAGGACAATGCTGTTTTGCCCATTGGCGTCCACCTGAATCAACGCGTTGCCTGTCGGTGCATCGGTGGACATCTCCATATAGTCAGTATGCACGCCCGCATCGCGGCAGGCATCCTGCAGCATTGCGCCGTCCTGGCCGACAATGGCGGCAAAGTACACCTCCGCCCCGGCTCTGGCAGCGGCAATCGACTGGTTTAGGCCCTTGCCACCTGGGAATATTTCGCGTTTGGAGGATGAAATGGTCTCTCCCGGCATGGAAATATGGTCGACCGAAAAGACCAGGTCCAAGCTTGCACTTCCATAGTTGAGTATTTTCATCGGTTCAACTTCCTTACCCTAGTGTTGATGCCGGGATGGTGCCTAAAGCACCCTAGCAGCACGTTCGTCCCCGGCGATGCGCAGGCAGCCAGGCCCCGTGGGCGGTGGTGGTTTTCCTATGCAGTTTACCTTTACGCAGGCAAAGTGTACCGTATTTCGGCTCGTTTGGCAAGCGCGCCAAAGCGCATACAAAAGAAAAACGAAAGGTGGAAAATTTGTTCTTGACACGCTGGTCGACCAATAGTATATTAGTGACATAGCAATGGTCTATCAGGTGAAAAGCCTGTGTGATCGACGAAATATACGACAACGATGTCAACTCCGCACAGTTTTACTGGGTAAAGGAGCTGGTTTTCCGTTTTTTTAGTATTTGATTCCATCCTGCGGGATTGCGGCAATGGCGCGGCAAACGAAGGACTTTTTTGTGTTTGTCCAAGCCCGCCGCAACAGCTGCCCTTGTAGATAAGGCTGATCTGGAACGGCGAAACGGATAACCGGCCGCTGTTCCATCAACGATATTCATATTTTTGAGGAGGACCCCCACATGATCAAGAACGAAGCAAACCCCGTGGCAGAAATCACCGATGTAAACCGCGCCCAAATCGAGCACCGCGCAACCTGGATGGGCCTGATTTATGATGAAATGGTCAAAGCCGGCATCGACGCCGAACCCATCGTACGCCGTGCCATTATGCGCACCGGCTTGATGCACGGTGAGCGTTTTAAGGCCATGTGCCCCGACCCCGATAACTGCACGGATTTCAAAAACGCGTTCCTGGGTGATGAATCCTGCCTAGGCCCGCAGACGTTCAATATGGACAACATCAAAGCCGACCACAACAACGTGACCGTGGACTTCCACTACTGTGCCCTGGTATCGGCCTGGAAGAAACTTGGCTTTGACGATGAGCGCATTTCCCTTCTGTGTGATATGGCCATGGACGGCGACCGCGGCATTGCCAAGGCGATGGGCCTGGAGCTTGACCTTGGCGATACCATTGCCAAGGGCTGCGAAAGCTGCAAACTACACTTCAAAAAATAAACCGGCTTGGTTTTCTTACCCCAAACCTCGGCAGCGTATGCTGCATCTATCATAGAGGTTATACTGAAAGGAGAGATATCCATGAAGAAACTGGCTGCTCTGTTCCTGACCGTCGTACTGCTTCTTTCCCTGGCAGTACTGCCCGCAACGGCCGAAAAAGGCACCATCAAGCTTGGGGGCCTCGCTCCGCTGACCGGCAACTACGCCGAGTACGGCACGGGATTCCAAATTGCCTGGCAAATGGCGATTGACGAAATCAACGCCGCCGGCGGCGCCAACGGCTATATGCTGTCGATCGACGTTAAAGACACCGCAGGTGACCCCGTGGTGAGCTCCAACATGGCGACCGCGTTTGCCGAAGACGATGAAATCCTCGCGATCCTGGGCGACTTTTCCTCCGGCTGCTGTAAAGCCAACGCCCCCATCGTAGACCGTTACGGCCTGGTGCAGCTCTCGCCCACCGCATCCGCTTCGGACTACGCCGGCATGAGCCCCTACACCTACTCCATCATGGGCCGTCAGGACAAGGAAGCTCCCTTCCTGGCCACCTATGTGCTCAAAAAGTATCTGGGCGCCACCAAAATTGCCGTCATCCGCGTTGACAGCGACTGGGGCCAGTCCGCGTTCTCCAACTTCAAAGCGCAGGCTGATCTGGAAGGTCTGGAAGTCATGGAAGAAAAGTACAAGTCCGATGAGACCGACTTCTCCTCCATCATCACCAAAGTGAAGGCTTACGAGCCCGAAGTGCTGGTTGTCATGGACCAGGGCCTGCCCGTGTCCGCCATCTTCAACGCCGCCGATTCGGCTGGCTGGGATGTACCGCACGTTGCCCTTGGACCGGGAACCTCCGAACAGCTTCTGGGTCAGCTCATCGACCCCAACAACCTGATCGCAACCTCGCCGTTCTTCTTTGATCCCACGAACGAAGATCTGAACGCCTGGAAAGACAAGTTTGTTGAAGCGGCAGGCTTCCAGCCCACCGTGCACCCGGCCTGCGCGTATGACACCGCCTATCTGATCGCCACCGCGATCGAGTCCATCGGCGACGGCGAAGTCACCCGCGATGCCATCAACGACGCTCTCAAGACCATCGAATTCACCGGTTTGACCGGCCGTATCCAGTTTGAGGAAGCCGGCGACATCGCCCGCGATTACCTCATCTGCGGCGTTGTGGACAGCCAGTGGGTCATTCTGGAAGGCTTTGACTACAGCCAGGAATAATTTCTGACCTGTACGACTGACCACCCAGTCCGGCCATCGCCGGGAGCAGGCCTCCCTTTTGCCCGCTCCCGGCGCTAGGCCCAACAGGCTCTTCCTTATCCTTGGTATATCAAAGGAGGAAGTATGGAATACGTACTCAACCAACTTGTCAACGGCATTTGCCAGGGCTCGATTTACGCCCTGATGGCGATTGGCTATTCCGTCATCGTCGGCGTGGTAGGCATGGTAACCTTCGCCTACGGCGAAATTATGATGATCGGTGCCTTTAGCGCATACTATAGTTTCATGTATTTTGGTAACAACCTGCCGCTGGCCATTGTACTGGCCTTTTCAAGTTCCTTTATCGTTGGTATTGCGGTGTATAAAGTTTGCTATGAAAAATTCTTTAATGCACCCAGGCATATCTCGCTGCTTTGCACAATCGGGTTTAGCATGCTGCTAAGAAACCTGGCTCAAATCGTATTCGGTCCGGAACTCAAACCGGTTATTAATATTATCAACAACGAAACCTATCACCTTAGCCTCGGTTCGGTTACGCTGGACTTTAAGCTACTGCAAATTGTTGTCATGGGACTGGTCATCTTGTTTGCGGTCAGCCTGACACTGTTTTTCAATCGCACCCGCTGGGGCGTTGCGCTGCGCGCCGTCAGCCAGAACAAGCAAGCCGCCTACCTGATGGGCATCAATGTTAAGTCCACCGCCATGCTGGGCAACAGCCTTGGCTGCGCCTTTGGCGGCATCGCGGGCATCCTTTTGTCCATCTACTACTATGCTGTATCATCCACCATGTGGGGCGGGTTCAGCATGAAGGCGTTTTCTGCGTCGGTGCTGGGCGGCCTTGTCGATATACGCCTGTCGGCGTTTGGCGGCCTGTGCATGGGGATTATTGAAAACCTCGGCATCACAATCAGCTCGGCTACCTTCCGCGATGTATTCGCGTTCGGGTTCCTGATCCTGATTCTGGTTATCCGTCCGCAGGGCTTTGCTGCCAAAAGGGGGAACCGCGTATGAGCAACATAAAAGAGTTTTTATACAAATACAGAGTCATCGCGATCCTGCTACTGCTGGTTGCACTGTGCGTGCTGCCCTTCGTGGTGAAAAAAGCGCTGTATGTGCGCTACGCCTGCAACATTTTGATGTTTACCACCCTAGCGGGTTCGCTGAACGTAATCAATGGCTACTCCGGCCAGTTTAACCTAGGTCAGGCGGGGTTCTTTGCCATCGGCGCGTATACCTGCGCCATCCTGTCCACCAAGTTCGCCATCGATTTTTGGCTGTTGCTGCCCATTGCCGGGATGTTTGCCGCGTTAGTCGGTCTGATCGTTGCGCTGCCGACGCTCAAGCTGAACGGCATTTACCTGGCGGTGGTCACCCTGGGTGCCTCGGAGATCATCCGCGTCATCGCCCAGACCTGGCAGCCCGTCACCGGCGGCGCACTGGGCATTAAAAACGTACCCTATCCGTGGCTGTTCGGCCTAGATACCTTCCGCCCCAAGTACTACTACTTCATTTTCCTAGTGATTGCGATTTTGTTCCTGGTCATCACCCGCCGGGTGCTCAAGTCCCGTGTGGGTCGCGCATGGATTTCCATTCGCGAGGATCAGATTGCCGCCCGTTCTCTGGGCGTGGAAACCAGCTTCTACAAAAGCCTGAACTTCATGTACGGCGCATTCTGGGCCGGTGTGGTCGGCGCGGCATACGCACCGTTCGTCAACTACATCGAAGCCAGCCAGTTCTCACTGGACGCCGGGTTTAACGTACTGGCGATGGTCGTTATCGGCGGCCAAGGCACCCTGATCGGGCCCATCGTCGGCAGCGTCATCGTAACCATCCTCACCGAAACCCTCCGCTTCCTGGAGGCGTGGCGGTATGTGATTTACGCCGTGATCATCATCATGATGATGTGGGTGCGACCCCAGGGCATTGCAGGCGCATCGCAATCGATGCTCGCGGGCGGCAAAATCAAGCGCAAGCCGCAAAGGGAGGGCCTGAAAGCATGACCCAGACAATACATAGCGACCCCAACGTGCTGCTTGAATCCAAGGGAATCAGCAAGTATTTCGGCGGTATTAAAGCCGTAGATAATGTAGACATGCAGATTTGTCAGGGCGATATTTTCGGCATCATCGGCCCCAATGGCGCGGGCAAAACCACATTCTTTAATATGTGCACGGGTATTTTCACGCCAACCAAAGGTAAAATACACTTCTGCGGCGAAGATATCACCGCAATGAACGCCTCGCTTGTAGCCAAAAAGCGCATTGCACGCACCTTCCAGAACCTGCAGATCTTTAAGTTTATGACGGTGCTGGAAAACGTGAAAATCGGCTGCCATATTAAAACCAAAACAAACCTGGCCGATGCCATTTTCCACACAAAAACTTATAAGCAAACCGAAGCCTATACCACCGAAAAGAGCATGGAAATCCTAAAGCGCATCGGTCTGGACCACAGCAGCGATGTGCTGGCGGGTAATCTGTCTTACGGCATGCAGCGCAAGGTGGAAATCGCGCGCGCGCTGGCGCTGGACCCCAAGATCCTGCTGCTGGACGAACCGGCCGCCGGGATGAACCCGCAGGAAACCAGCGGGCTGATGGAGTTCATCAAAGCGCTCAACGCCGACGGCTACACCATTGCCGTTATTGAGCATGACATGCGCTTTATTATGAACTCCTGCAACCGGATTCTGGTGCTGAACTTCGGGCAGAAGATTCTGGAAGGCACGCCGGACGAAGTACGCAATAACGTAGAGGTGCAAACGGCGTACTTTGGCAAGGCAATGACTGCGGGAGGTGCCGGTAAATGAAAAAATCCTTGCTCCGCGTAGAAGACCTGACCGTATACTATGGCTACATCAACGCCCTCAAGGACGTTAGCATCGAAGTTGGTGAAGGCGAGATCATCTCGCTGATCGGCGGCAACGGTGCCGGTAAAACCACCATGTTGATGTCCATTTCCAACCTGGTGGATAAAAGCTCCGGCAACGTGTTTTTCGACGGGACGAATATCTCCAAGCGCTCGCCGGAAAAAATCGTCAAACTGGGCATCAGCCATGTACCCGAAGGCCGGAAAATTTTCCCGCAGCTGACGGTGTATGAAAACCTGGTCGCCGGTACCTTCGGCCACCAAAAAGCCAACAAACACACCATCGCCGCCCTAGTGGAACAGCAGTATGACATGTTCCCGCGCCTTAAAGAGCGCGCCAAGCAGGCCGGTGGCAGCCTATCCGGCGGCGAGCAGCAAATGCTGGCCATCGCCCGCGGGCTGATGATGGACCCCAAGCTTATCATGCTGGATGAACCCTCGCTGGGGCTGGCCCCGATTATCGTGGAAGAAATTTTCGAGCTGATCGCAAAAATCCGCGAAAGGGGCAAAACCGTACTGTTAATCGAGCAGAACGCCTCCATGGCGTTATCAGTCGCCGATCGCGGCTATGTGCTGGAGACCGGCAGCGTCATTCTGACCGGTACCGGTGAACAGCTGCTCAAAGACCCGGAAGTCAAGCGCGCTTACCTGGGCGCCTAGCATTTTTCGCTGCGCCCGTACCATCGTAAGCCGGAAAGGCATACTATGAAAACGATAGACGATCAAACCATGCGCGCGTATGCGCAGATTATCCAAAAGGAACTCATCCCGGCAACCGGCTGTACCGAACCCATCGCCATTGCCTATTGCGCGGCCAAAGCCCGCCAGATTTTAGGCGTAACCCCCGAGGCGATGCAGGTGAACTGCTCCGGTAACATCATTAAAAACGCCAAAGGCGTTATCGTCCCGGGTTCGGGCGGACTCAAAGGCATCGACGTGGCGGCCGTGCTGGGCGCCATCGGCGGCGATCCGGACAAGAATCTGGATGTACTGGCCGGTATCACCGATGCACACCGCGCCGAGCTTGCCACGCTAATGCAGGACAAAGCGTTTTGCCGCAGCGGCATTCTGGCCGGCGACGATACCCTGGACATTGAAGTCGCCATGCAGGGCGGCGGACACAGCGCGCTGGTCAAGATTCGCGGCGACCATACCCACATCATCGCCATGGAGCGCGACGGCGAAGCTCTATCCATTCAGAGTAAGCAGCGCAGTGTCGATCCCTCCTCGGATGATGTCAGCACGCTAAAGGAACTGCTCAACGTAGAAGACATTCTGGTTTTTGCCGATACCGTGGACTTGGATCTGGTGCGCAAACCCCTGGAAGCGCAGATTGACGCCAACCTCAGCATCGCCAACGAAGGCCTGAAGAACGATTACGGCGTACGCGTAGGCAAAGCCCTGCTGAGAAAGCTTAAGGGCGATGAAGTGAACCTGACTGTGCGTGCCTGCGCCATGGCGGCTGCCGGGTCCGACGCCAGAATGAGCGGCTGTCCCATGCCGGTAGTCATCAACTCCGGCAGCGGCAACCAGGGCCTGACCGTATCCCTGCCGGTGCTGGAATACGCCAAGGGCCTAGGCGTAAGCCACGACAAGCTCCTGCGGGCGCTGGTCGTGTCCAACCTCATTTCCATCCATCAGAAACGGTTTCTAGGATATCTATCGGCCTACTGCGGCGCAACCAGCGCTGCGACCGGTGCCGTTTGCGGCGTAGCGTACCTCATGGGCTACGGCTACGAGGCGATCGCAAACACCATCACCAACACCATCACCACCATCGGCGGTATGGTCTGCGACGGCGCCAAACCCTCCTGTGCGGCGAAAATCGCCTCGGCGCTGGATACGGCGTTTATGGCGTTTGATCTGCAACAGAACGGCGGGGTTTTCGCCCCCGGAGAAGGGTTGGTCCGTACCGATGTAGAAAAAACCATCCAGGCCATAGGGAAAATGGGCCGCGACGGCATGCGGTCGACAGATTCCGAGATCCTGGATATCATGATGGGAGACTAACGGCCAAATCGGAGGAGATTACGCTGGAACTCGAACTGGCAGGTAAAACAGTGGTGATAACGGGCGCAAGTCAAGGCATTGGACTTGCGACTGCCGAGACGTTCCTCTCCGAGGGTGCGCGCGTTGCCATTTGCGCCCGGGATCACAGGAAGCTCACAGCGGCATACGCGTCTTTAAACACCCTCGGAGAGATTTTCGCCTTTGAAGCGGATGCCGCGGACGAACTGTCCCTGTCCGCTTTTGCCAAAGCCGTCGCCGATCGCTTCGGCGGCATTGATTGCTGGGTCAACAACGTTGGTGCCAGCATACCCCGCAAGGGGGCTTTCTATACAGCAGAGGAAATCACGGCCACCGAAAGCGTAAACTTTCACACCGTGGTTTTTGGCTGCCAAACAGCATTTTCGTATATGAAGGAACGCGGCGGCGCGATTGTCAACGTCAGCTCGCTGGCCGCGCGCAGCGGTACCGCCGGGCGCAGCACCCTGTACGGGCCGCTGAAGGCCGCCGTGGCTGCGTTATCCACCATGTTTGCAGCGGAGTTCGCCGCCTACGGCATCCGGGTGAACGCGGTGCTGCCGGGCTTTACTGAAACACCCAAGGTTGCCGCCTCCATTACCCAGGCCGAGCTGGACGCACGCACCCCGGGCATCCTGCTGCGCCGCATGGCCCAGCCACGGGAGATTGCCGAGCCGATTGCCTTTCTGTGTTCCCCCCGTGCGTCCTATATTACGGGAACCTCCCTGGAAATCTCCGGCGGCAGCAACGTCGTGCTCAATCCCGAATATTCATATCAAATGAAAGGACGATCATAAGCATGGATAAAAATCCGAAAAAGGAAATTAAACATGATATCGTCCAGGATATTATTCGGGGAGAATACCGCAAGCAGGGTATGCTGACCGAGCGCAGCCTGATGGACAAATACGGCGTGACCAAGTCCACCATACGCGATGCGCTGGGCGAGCTGCGCTGCGAAAACGTACTGCGCAGCATACCGCGCTACGGGTATGAGATCGTCACCCTGACCGAGACCGAGGTCCGCAATATTCTACAGTTCCGCATTATGGTGGAATGCCAAAGCTTGCAGCTGGTGTTTGAAAAGGCCAGCAAGCAGAACCTGGTCGATTTGATCAAGTTCATGAAAAGCCTGACCCCGGCCCAGGATCAGGATGTGTGGGATTCCTGGGAGGATAACTCTAAGTTTCACTTGCATTTGCTGCGGCTCAGCGGCAACCGCTACTGCTACGAGCAGGTCAAGCAGAGTTTGTCCGTCCTCAAGCGCGCCTACGCGCAGTTTTACTGGGATAAATGGCGCCGCGTGCGCTTTCATTTCGATAACGAAACCCATATCAAAATTACCAACGCCTTGCAGGAGAGCGACGTATCCCTGGCCAGCCGTTTGCTTAAGGAAGATATCGAGTCGTTTGGCGACGCGATGATCAGCGATTAAGCCGGTCCGCCGGGATTCAATAGAATATTATAACAATCAAAGGGGGATGCAGGATGAAGAAAGTAATCAATCAACCCGCCGCTTTTGTGGATGAAGTGATGGACGGCATCATGGCCGCCTATGGCGACAGGCTGCAGTATTTGGCCGGGGACAAGCGCGTTGTAATCAACGCCAAACCCGTACGGGACAACAAAGTCGGCATCGTCACCGGGGGTGGCAGCGGCCACCTGCCCGTGTTTTTAGGCTATGTTGGCAGCGGCATGCTGGATGCCTGCGCCGTAGGCAACGTGTTTGCCTCGCCTTCGTCACAAAAGATGGCCGATGCCATTAAGGCGTGCGATCGCGGCAGCGGCGTATTGTGCCTGTACGGCAACTACGGCGGCGACAACATGAACTTTGACATGGCATGCGAAACCGTGGATCTGGAAGACGACATCAAAACCCGCACTGTACGTGTGACGGATGATGTTGCCTCCGCCCCGCCGGAAGAAGCGTCCCGCCGCCGCGGTGTGGCCGGTATGGTGTACGCATTCAAAATTGCCGGCGCAGCCGCCGATGAAGGCCGCTCGCTGGAGGAGGTCGCCGATGTCACCCAGAAGGCGCTGGATAACATCCGTACCATGGGCATTGCGCTGTCGCCCTGCATTGTGCCGGAGGTTGGCAAGCCGACCTTCTCCATCAAGGACGACGAAGTGGAAATCGGCATGGGCATCCATGGCGAGCCGGGCATCGAAGTCAAGCAGATGACCACCGCTGACAACCTGACCGACACGATGGTGGAAAAACTGCTGGCCGATATGCCGCTGTCCAAGGGCGATACCCTTTCGGTGATGGTCAATGGCCTGGGCGCAACCCCCAAGGAAGAACTGCTGATTGTCTACCGCCGCGTGCACCAGCTGCTGACGGAAAAAGGCGTACGCCTGATTATGCCCCATGTGGGCGAGTACGCGACCTCCATGGAGATGGCCGGGCTGTCCGTGACCTTCTTCAAGCTGGACGATGAGCTGGAAATCCTGCTGCGCGCGCCCGCCAGCACCCCGTTTTATACCAACGCCAACCTGTAAAGGAGCTTCCTATGCTGAACGCAACTACATTTACCACCGCGCTGGGCGCGGTTGCCGATATCATGAAACAGAACCGCGACTACCTGATATCGCTGGATCAGCGCAACGGCGATGGCGACCTGGGCATCTCCATGGATGAAGGGTTTGCCGCTGCGTACGCCTCTGCCTCTGCCAGCGAGGAACCCGATCTGGGTAAGCTGCTGGTCGGCTGCTCCAAAGCCTTTAACGAGGCTGCGCCATCGTCGCTTGGCACGATTTTGTCGGTGATGATGATGGGCATGGCCCGCACGCTGAAAGGCAACGAAACCGCCGACGCCGCCCTGTTTGCACAGGCACTGACCGTCGGTGTGGATAAAATTATGGAACGCGCAGGCTCCAAGCCCGGGCAAAAAACCGTGCTTGACGCACTGGACCCCGCCGCCAAGGCAATAACCGCCCATGCGGAGGAAGGCTTTGCCGCTGCTCTGCAGGCTGCCGCCGATGCCGCCCGTGCCGGCGCCGAAAGCACCAAGGACATGAAGGCCGTACACGGCCGCGCTGCCTACTACGGCGACAAAGCCCTGGGCCTGATCGACGGCGGTGCCGTAGCCGGAACGCTGATCTTTGAAGCGCTGGCCAAAGCCGTATAAGTCTTTCGGTTTCACGCGCTACATAGTAACAACCACCCCATGGCAGCTGCCATGGGGTGGTTGTTTGTACGAAAGTCCCTTTGGGTTACTCCTGTGCTACGTTCACAAAGGCGATTGCATCCACAGAAGCCGGGGTTAAGCCGTTGGCCTCGTACAGGGCAATAAAATCGCTGTCAACATATTCTTTGATCTGAATGGAGCTGCCCGGCATGATGGCTTTATCGCTGTACATACTGGCATCAGCCATGTACAGGATGTTGCCGCCTTCATCCAGCAGCACCAGCACCGTTTCCACATCGTAAATGGGCTGGTCGGTGTTGTTGGTCACGGTCGCGTACATGTAATTGTAGGTGGAATACCATTCCTCCACGCCCTCTTTGTAGTCCGTGGTCACGGGCAGGCGCACCGACACATAGTCCCTGTCGCTCTTGCCGGTAATGGTCAGGAAATAATCGTCCACCGCGTCCGCCGCTACATCCTCAATCTGGGCATAAATGGTGGCGTAGGTGTACTCGCCCGGTTCCAGGTATTCGGCGAATACATTCAAATAGTCAGACGAGGTAATCGGGTCGCCGTTTGCATCGAAAATTTCCAGCACGCCGGCGTTAACCTTGATGGGCTTATCGCCCACGTTGTCAATCCGCGCATAGGTATAGCCGTACTGCGAGTAACTGTCGATCACCCAAAAGTTTTCCTGGGATACATCCAGCTTCCCCGCGGCCATCGCAGGTACAGCCATCAAGCCGATCAGCAAACACAAAACAATCGCCGTTATTTTTTTCATTCGTATCTTCCTTCCTTTCAATTTAGAAAGTTATCGGTCGTATACTGTTCATCGTACGTTGTTTTTTCACTTTTGAAACGAGTTTTCCGTAAGAACACAATAGCATAGATGGGATGGGTGTGCAAGGTGATGCATACTTTACTGGCATCCTCCTATCGTTCTTACTACTTTGTATTACACAAAACAATATTAACTTCTAATCCATTTGTCATTAAATATTACTCTAAATTCTTCAAGCGCTTCCTCAAAACGATCAAAGCCTTCCTGCTTCATAAGATCTGCAAACCGCACACTTCGATCGGTTCCTTTAACAGCTGCCCAGAAATAGCTCACCATTCCCAGCGCATCACGTTGACTCATGCGATAAATCGTCAACCTAATTCCGCTTTTAAGTTCTTTTGAAGCATTGGGCGCATTAAGAACTGGATCAAACACTTTCTCGTGTAGAAACGCCATTATCTCTTGTTCTTTTGTCATAAACTAGTTGCCTCCATTTTATATGGCTATTACACGCCTTCATTTCGAATCATTTTACGCTCGGATTTTAATTCGTGTACATCCTCGCTATTTTAATAATAGTATCAGTAAATTGATAAGTTAGATACTCATCAGTGCTATCCGAGCTTGATAATTCAATTTTCTCATCTTGTAGTTGAATCTGTAGTCTGGCCTCTTTCTTTCCTTGAACTTCTAAATCTATCTTTACAATATCCTTAACTCTTAAAACAGTTAACCTATAAGCACGAGTATCCTCAACCCTTAAATCATAGATTGCTTCCGGCGTAAAGAGAAATACTCTATCCTCTTTTTTATTATCATCGAAAATAGCCTTTGGATACGCAATTTCCACCTCAGAAATAGGCATAAGGCTCTCAAGTTGCTTTACTGTATCATTCCAAAAGAAAACATCTCCCGTTATAGCCTTTATTATATTTTCATATGTAAACTCCACAATTACTCATCCCCTTGTTATGCTTTATCTTTCTAGCCTGTTTTTAATTTGATTAACCCAGATTTCCCGAACAATTGAGTCAATGTCGTTCTTATCATTGTTGCCAAATATACTCATTGTCTGTTTTAACCGAAGCGTATTATCCTTCACTTCGCATAATATCCATTCATTAAACGAATGATCGTTACTCTCATCTATATTTGCACCGTATTCAAGATATATTCCGTCTAAAGAACTCATCAAACTACCATACCAAATTTTCAATCCTGTTCGAATATTCCCATTAACATATGCCTTAAAAATGGCTTTTCGTTTTGTAAGCGGTTCGTAAGTATAGTCAAACTCAATGTTAGCTGCTTTTGTTTGCTCGAAAAGGTTTCTAAATTTCGTCTCCATCTGGTGATATGTATCTTGCAAAAATCGACTTTTTTCTATGTCAGTAATTTTCTTTAATTTGGGAATTACAGAATTGTCTGGTGCTGTATTACGAAGCTCGCTTATTGCCTTAGGTTTAAGGTCAGGAACTTTACCTAAAGGTTCAACTTCATATAAAGGTGTATTGAGTATTTTATATAGTAATTCTTCTAGCCTGTCATCAAAATCCTCGTCACAGGAAAAATCAATCGAGTATTCCCCTTTAAGATGAAAAGGAAAGACTTTTAAATAGTCTCCATTATGCCTCATTATAGGAATGAGTTTATTCGGGTTTTCTTGAATATAAGATGCAGTTAATATTGTTTCATAACCAACGCCACCTTGAATTTCATCTGCCTTTAAAGCATAGTTCTCTGTTAACACAACGATGATATAATCACAGCTCTTTATCTGTGAGATCATCATCATATTCAGATTTACTGTGCCCGCTTGGGTAATGAAAGCATCCATTGAGGCATCGACACCATTTTTACGCAAAGCGTTTGTCAACCGTATAACCCAGTGTTGGTGTTCTCTAGAATCCCAACTATAACTTACAAATACTTTTGGATTGCTTCTTTGCATTGAATACGCCTCCAATTGTTAATGAAACAGTTCTTTTCAATGATCAGCTTCATTCTCTGCTTTTGTGTTTAAACGCTTGACTTAAATCTATTATATTGAAACAGAACACAATATGCAATAAGTAGATGACAGGCTAGAATCTTCCATATAAACCATTTAACTATAACGCGTTACCTGTTTGTTCTTTATCGACCACGTTCATCCGCTAAAAACCCTGTTTCGAGGCGAGAGGAGGAGCCACGGCATGAATGAGTCGGTAGCTTTTCATGCAACAAAAAAGTCGCCGCGGACGATATGCTGTCCGCGACGACGATGGCTCCTCAGATAGGACTTGAACCTATAACCCTTCGGTTAACAGCCGAATGCTCTGCCATTGAGCTACTGAGGATTATATACATCAATCCCGAACTTACATTCAGGATTGATGTTTAATTGGAATGCGGCGACGATCTACTCTCCCGGGCCGTCTCCAGCCAAGTACCATCGACGTGCTGAGGCTTAACTTCTGTGTTCGGTATGGGAACAGGTGGATCCCTCAGGCTATTGCCACCGCAAAGGGTGAACGAATTCAAGTGCCTGTGTTACAGGCGGTGAACACGGATCGGGATGTTTGTACGGGGTAAGGATACACGAAACATCGGGATCCGGATTCATACAGGGGTTGTCCCCGGGGAGAGGATACTTCCTCGCCTCAGGCTGCGCCCTGACAACTGCATACGGAGGATTGTGAGTGAGTCTATGAGATCATTTCCAATGCTGGTCTTAGGTTTTAAATAATGTGAACAAAGCGTTTGACCATTAGTATCATCAAGCTACATGTGTTACCACACTTCCACCGATGACCTATCTACCTTGTAGTCTTCAAGGGGTCTCTCGCGCTTACGCGCTAGGAATCTTCTTCTTGAGGGGGGCTTCACGCTTAGATGCCTTCAGCGTTTATCCCTTCCGCACTTCGCTTCCCTGCTATGCCGTTGGCACGACAACAGTTGCACCAGAGGTGCGTCCACTCCGGTCCTCTCGTACTAGGAGCAGCTCCTCTCATGATTCCAACGCCCACGATGGATAGGGACCGAACTGTCTCACGACGTTCTGAACCCAGCTCGCGTGCCGCTTTAATTGGCGAACAGCCAAACCCTTGGGACCTGCTTCAGCCCCAGGATGCGACGAGCCGACATCGAGGTGCCAAACCTCCCCGTCGATGTGAACTCTTGGGGGAGATCAGCCTGTTATCCCCGAGGTAGCTTTTATCCGTTAAGCGACGGCAATTCCACTCTCATACCGCCGGATCACTAAGCCCGACTTTCGTCTCTGCTCGAATTGTCACTCTCGCAGTCAAGCACCCTTCTGCCTTTACACTCTTTGAATGGTTTCCATCCATTCTGAGGGTACCTTTGGGCGCCTCCGTTACTCTTTCGGAGGCGACCGCCCCAGTCAAACTGCCCACCTGACACTGTCCATCCACCGGTTTCACGGTGCTATGTTAGAAGCCCAGTAACGAAAGGGTAGTATCCCAACGTTGACTCCACACACACCAGAGTGCGCGCTTCCAAGTCTCCTACCTATCCTGTGCATTCGTTACCGAAATCCAATATCAAGCTACAGTCAAGCTCTACGGGGTCTTTCCGTCCAGTCGCGGGTAATGGGCATCTTCACCCATACTTCAATTTCACCGGGCTCCCTGTTGAGACAGCGCTCAAGTCGTTACACCATTCGTGCGGGTCGGAACTTACCCGACAAGGAATTTCGCTACCTTAGGACCGTTATAGTTACGGCCGCCGTTTACTGGGGCTTCGGTTCTATGCTTCTCTTGCGATGACATTTCCCCTTAACCTTCCAGCACCGGGCAGGTGTCAGCACCTATACGTCAGCTCTCGCTTTCGCAGATACCTGTGTTTTTGCTAAACAGTCGCTTGAGCCTTTTCTCTGCGACCGATGTCTCCATCGGCACCCCTTCTCCCGAAGTTACGGGGTCATTTTGCCGAGTTCCTTAACAAGGATTCTCCCGTTCGTCTTAGGATTCTCACCTAGCCTACCTGCGTCGGATTGCGGTACGGGCGCCATTTCAATATACTAGCAACTTTTCTCGCCAGCGTGAATTCCCATGTTTCGCTACTCAATTTCGCTCTCGTCTTCACTCAGCCTTCACAGGAGCCGTACTTAACTAACTCCCAACCTCGTTTGACAACCGAGTTGACCATCACCCGGCTCACGGTATCCTTCTGTGTCATTGCATCATTCTCATGGCGGTGCAGGAATCTCCACCTGCTGTCCATCGCCTACGACAATTGTCCTCGGCTTAGGCCCCGACTAACCCTGGGCGGATGAACCTTCCCCAGGAAACCTTAGGCTTTCGACGGGCATGTTTCTTACATGCCTCTCGCTACTCATACCGGCATTCTCTCTTGTGTATAGTCCACCAGTCCTCACGATCTGGCTTCAGCCCGATACACAATGCTCCTCTACCACTGCAGTAAACTGCAATCCTTCGCTTCGGTGTCATGTTTGAGCCCCGGTACATCTTCGGCGCATGACCACTTGACCAGTGAGCTGTTACGCACTCTTTCAATGAATGGCTGCTTCTAAGCCAACATCCTGGTTGTCTGTGCAATCACACATCCTTCTCCACTTAACATGAACTTGGGGACCTTAGCGGAAGGTCTGGGGTGTTCCCCTTTTGCCCGCGGAACTTATCTCTCGCGGACTGACTCCCGTACATCAATTATCCGGCATTCGAAGTTTGATAGGGTTCGGTAAGTTTTCACCCCCTAGCCCATTCAGTGCTCTACCTCCGGTAATCTTATACGAGGCTAGCCCTAAAGCTATTTCGAGGAGAACCAGCTATCTCCGGGCTCGATTGGAATTTCTCCGCTATCCACAGCTCATCCCCGCCTTTTTCAACAGACGTCTGGTTCGGTCCTCCATGAGATTTTACTCTCACTTCAACCTGGCCATGGATAGGTCGCCCGGTTTCGGGTCTACATCATGTTACTAACGCCCTATTCAGACTCGCTTTCGCTTCGGCTCCGTACCTCTAAGTACTTAACCTGCAACATAACGTAACTCGCCGGTCCGTTCTACAAAAAGTACGAGGTCGCACCTCTATCGTGCTTCCTCTGCTTGTAAACACAGGGTTTCAGGTTCTCTTTCACTCCCCTCCCGGGGTTCTTTTCACCTTTCCCTCACGGTACTATGCGCTATCGGTCACCATACTGTATTTAGGCTTGGGGGGTGGTCCCCCCGGCTTCCCGCCGGATTTCTCGTGTCCTGCGGTACTCTGGTACCGGCTAGCTGACTCTGGATTTCGTCTACGGGGCTGTCACCCTCTTTGGCGGCGCTTTCCAACGCGCTTCCACTATCCTTCGTCAATGCATGTCGCCGGCCCGCAACCCCAGAAGGCATGCCCTCTGGTTTGGCCTATTTCCCGTTCGCTCGCCGCTACTTAGGAAATCGATGTTTCTTTCTCTTCCTCCGGGTACTTAGATGTTTCACTTCCCCGGGTGCCCTTCTCTGGAACTATGTATTCATTCCAGGATGACGGAACATTACTTCCGCCGGGTTTCCCCATTCGGATATTTGCGAGTCAATGCCTGCTTACGGCTCATCGCAACTTTTCGCAGTTAGCCACGTCCTTCTTCGGCGTATGGTGCCAGGGCATCCACCCTGTGCTCTTATTTCGCTTGGTTCTTAAATCCTAAGACCATTCTTTCTTTTGACGTTTCCGTCTACTGAACAGAAATGATCTCTTTTTTCTCATCTCTTGTTTTGAAACGTTCTCCACTCTGTTGCCAGAGCTTCGTTCGTTTCCTCCGTATGCAATTGTCAAGGTGCAAGGTGGGTAAGCTGCTTCCTATAAGGAAACTGTAAACCCATTTGGTAGCCGCACTGCGGCCTGGTGGATTGCAGTGGACTCGAACCACCGACCTCTCGCTTATCAGGCGAGTGCTCTAACCGGCTGAGCTAGCAATCCATGTGGTGGAGATTAGCGGGATCGAACCGCTGACCTCCTGCTTGCAAAGCAGGCGCTCTCCCAGCTGAGCTAAACCCCCACGGCAGCAGGCTTACGCCTGTGTCAATCAAAGCAAAGCCCTGATTGAGGTCTTCACCACACCGCTGTGAGCTGCGCTCACGGTCGCGGCTCGGTGCATTGAGCATCCACGCCCAGCGTAAGGCTCGAACCCTGAAAGAGATACAGAGGCGGGCAATGCCCGCACCCGGCTTTGAGCTTGTGGCTCGCTACCAAGGCAATACCGCTCCGGTCAATTGCTTGTCCGGTTTGGCTGTCAGAAAGAACGGTTTCACAGGGGTCTGTATTTGGATGACTGGCATCCGAGCCCAGCGGCTCCGCAGGCTGTGCCTGCGACTGACTAACCTTTGCAAGTTAGATCGACCTAAAGATGAGCGTCCGCGTTTCCGCTTCTGCTGTCTCCCTAGAAAGGAGGTGATCCAGCCGCACCTTCCGATACGGCTACCTTGTTACGACTTCACCCCAGTCATTGATCTCACCTTCGGCGGCTGACTCCTTACGGTTGCCTCACCGACTTCGGGCGCTATCAACTCCCATGGTGTGACGGGCGGTGTGTACAAGGCCCGGGAACGTATTCACCGCGACATGCTGATTCGCGATTACTAGCAACTCCGACTTCATGTGGGCGGGTTGCAGCCCACAATCCGAACTGGGACCACTTTTATGAGATTGGCTTACCCTCGCGAGTTCGCAGCTCTCTGTAGTGGCCATTGTAGCACGTTTGTAGCCCAGGTCATAAGGGGCATGATGATTTGACGTCGTCCCCACCTTCCTCCGAGTTGTCCCCGGCAGTCTGATTAGAGTCCTCGTCATTACACGTTAGTAACTAATCACAAGGGTTGCGCTCGTTGCGGGACTTAACCCAACATCTCACGACACGAGCTGACGACAACCATGCACCACCTGTCTCAGTATGCCCGAAAGCACACTGTATCTCTACAGTTTTTACTGGATGTCAAGACCTGGTAAGGTTCTTCGCGTTGCGTCGAATTAAACAACATGCTCCGCTGCTTGTGCGGGCCCCCGTCAATTCCTTTGAGTTTCAACCTTGCGGCCGTACTCCCCAGGCGGAGTGCTTATTGTGTTAACTCCGGCACAGAAGGGGTCGATACCTCCTACACCTAGCACTCATCGTTTACAGTGTGGACTACCAGGGTATCTAATCCTGTTTGCTCCCCACACTTTCGCGCCTCAGCGTCAGTTACAGTCCAGTAAGTCGCCTTCGCCACTGGTGTTCCTCCCGATCTCTACGCATTTCACCGCTACACCGGGAATTCCACTTACCTCTCCTGCACTCAAGCCTTCCAGTTTCCAATGCAATTCCCACCTTAAAAGTAGGACTTTCACATCGGACTTAAAAGGCCGCCTACGCGCCCTTTACGCCCAATCATTCCGGACAACGCTTGCCCCCTACGTATTACCGCGGCTGCTGGCACGTAGTTAGCCGGGGCTTCCTTCCAGATTACCGTCATTATCTTCATCTGGGATAGAAGTTTACGACCCGAAAGCCTTCTTCCTTCACGCGGCGTTGCTGGGTCAGGCTTTCGCCCATTGCCCAATATTCCCCACTGCTGCCTCCCGTAGGAGTCTGGACCGTGTCTCAGTTCCAGTGTGGCCGATCACCCTCTCAGGTCGGCTACTGATCATGGCCTTGGTGAGCCGTTACCCCACCAACTAGCTAATCAGACGCGAGCCCACCCTTGTCCGGATTACTCCTTTGACCTCAAAACCATGTGATCTCGTGGTCTCATGCGGTATTAGAGAGCCTTTCGGCTCCTTATCCCCCAGACAAAGACAGGTTGCTCACGCGTTACTCACCCGTCCGCCGCTAGAATACTGTTAGATTACTCTTACAGCATCCCCGCTCGACTTGCATGTGTTAGGCACGCCGCCAGCGTTCGTCCTGAGCCAGGATCAAACTCTTATGTTAATCCTTTTAGCTCAAAAGCTTAGCTTGGCTATGCTTTTTGCACTCAAATTCTATTGACTGCGTTGCGTTCTTTCTTCTTTCTTCTCTGTATCTTTTTCAAGGTTCGCGCTCTTAAGCGAGCTTATCTATGATAACAAATGGATGCCCTAATGTCAACCTTTAATTTCACACTTTTCACACGAATTTTCGCAACTTGTAGATATCACCGCCGTATATACACCATATATAGTGTAATGAAAACGGGCCTGCATACCAGGCCCGAAATTCTTTTTCAGGAGACTTCTGTGGGTGTATGAATGCGCCTAAAATTATCGACCGCCAGCGATGGCCTGCTCATTAAAATAGGTCATGCAGACTTTTCCGCCGAGCATAAACAGCGCTGCCAGGGTGCCATCCGGCATGTACCAGGCAGCAAGATTTGTAATTTCCTGCGGGATCATGGTGCCTGCACCGTTGAGTGCATTGATCAGTGCGCTGATTTGATCCGCCGAAAACGCCACCGGCGCGCCCAGCTGCGCAGTTCGGCTTTCCAAAAGACCGGCATAGGCATCAGCCGACTGTGTCGTGTAGGCCTGCAGCAGCTGCTGATCGCGGTAGACATAAAACGCGTTCTTTCCTTTTATATAGAAAAACGAGTGACCGTTTTCTTCCTGCTGCGTATAGCCGTCACTTGTCACCCCTTCGGCGGCGAGCATTTGTTCCGGCGTCGTGTTCCAGGTAATGCCACCACGGAATGAAAACGCCGTGTCGGCAGCGGCAGTGCTGACAACCGCCAACACTAACACGAGCGCAAACACGCTCCATAGGGTTCGATGCTTCGTTTGGGTCATCGTTTGGTGCTCCTTCCAGCTTGTGCGTTTAATCAGCCGGGTCGTCTGCGGTAAACAGCCTGCCTTCGTTGGCGTAAAAAACGTACATTTCATCGGTAATGTTCATATAATAGACGGCTGTACTATCGCTTGCCATCCATCCCAGTGCAGAATATAGGAGATCCGGCGGAAATGCCTCCGGTTTATAGGCGTTAAACATATTGACAACCTGCTCCACTACCGGCTGCGCCGGTGTGCCATAGATTTCCGTCAGGTCACTAATGATCTCCGCTTCAGCCTCCGCCTCGTATACCCCGTAATCAATCCCATGGCAAGCCAGCTGGTTCATGATAAAGACATAATACGTTCCAACCGGGAACGGTAAGGCCTCCGGATTTGCAAACCAATACTCCTGCACGTCCCCGGCTGCATATAATAGGAAGTCGTTTATGTTGTCCACGCCCTGCACCCGTTGCATATCGTCAAGGGTGGCATGCCAAGTAAGTCCGTTGGGGAATGTAACGTTCGTGTCCGCTGGATCAACGGGTTGCGGGGCATCGGTCGCGGTGGCAATGCTGAAAAGCAGCACCAGCGCAAGCGACAGGCCGACAAGATTTCGTATGCGCATACTCTATTCCTCCTTGCAGCTTCCTTCGCGGGGCGTTGCGGGGATTGCCTATAGGCTTCGGCAGCGGCTTGTTTCTATTCTGGTTAAGCAGCGGGTATGGCCGTACGCAACCACCCAGTTGCATCGATAGCAATAGACCGTTTTCCCCGTATGTGTTATCTATACTATCCATAGTATAGCATACGCGCAGCGAGATTTACACCGCCGCGGGGAACAGCTTGGCAATCGTGGACCAGAGAACCTGCGCAATCACGATCGGCGGCTCGGGATTTTCCTTGTTAAGCCACATACGGATAACGGAGAACCCGCCGTTGACCACCAACCCGTACACGTATTCCATCTCAGTTTTGGAGTACTCGGGGCGGAAGTGCGTGTCGATCCACTGGCGCAGCATTGGCAGGTTCACCAACGCTTCGGGAAACTGGGGATCAACGTTCTGGTTGATGATGATGCGGCACAGCTCCGCATTGTCGGCGACGAAACCCATCAGTTTGGTAATCTGCGACAGGTCGCCCGGCGTGGTTGCGGGTCCGTCATGCAGGTAGTTGTTGACGTGTTCCAAAATTTCGTTCTCCATATCGTGGAACAAGTCGTACTGGCTGCCATAGTATTTGTAGAAGGTCGAGCGGTTGACCTGTGCCAGCTCGCAAATCTCGCGCACGGAGATTTTATGGATGGTTTTTTCGCCCAGTAGCTTGATCAGGCTCTGCCGCAGCAGCTGTTTGGACAGACGCACGCGTTGGTTTTCAGACATGGCTTTGCCTCCCGTTTTTTCGGTTCACACTTGCAACAAATGGGTGCTGTGTTGCTCCGGTGTAGACACTTTGCCCCAATCTGTCGGTTTTACAGCAAACCCAAAGCAACAGTTGGTTGTTTTGTCCACATATGGTTATTATGATAAGGATGACACGGTTTGTCAACCATGTGTCACCTAACTATCGCAAAAGGAGCCTACCCATGAAAACCATAGCACGCAACATTGTACGAGACCACAAACTGATTCTGATTCTATTCGCGGTGCTGACCGTGGTCAGCGTCGTACTGATGTCCCATGTGGACATCAACGGCGATTTGAGCAAGTATCTGCCCGACAGCTCGCCCGCCAAGCAGGGCGCGTCTGTCATCAGCGAGGAGTTTTCCCCGGCCAGTACCTTTACCCTGCTTTTTGAAAACCTGCCCGAAGACCGCAAACAAGCGGTATACGAGCAGATTTCACAGTCCGAGGGCATACTGACCGTATCCTACGATTCGACCGAAGTATTCAACAACGGTCCTTACACCCTGTACGAGATCACCACCGATGCGCCGGGCTATACCCCCGAGAGCAAGGCGATCGTCGCCGGTGTTACCGATCAGTTTGACGGGGACACGATATTTGTCTCCGGCAACGCGGCCGGGAACACCGCCCTTGAGCGGGTTCCGGTGCTGATCATCATCGCCAGCGTGATTTTACTGCTGATTCTGTTCATAATGAGCACATCCTGGATGGAGCCGGTTTTGTTCGTCATCACCGTCGGCGTAGCCATCGCATTAAATATGGGGTCTAACATCATCTTAGGCAGCGTATCCGATGTTACATATTCCATCGCGGCCATTTTGCAAGTGTGTTTGTCCATTGACTATTCCATCATGCTGCTCTCCCGCTACCGGCAGGAGAAAGAAACCGCAGAGAACAAGGAACAAGCCATGCGCCGCGCGCTGCGCCACGGCGTAACCGCCATTTCCGGCAGCTCGATCACCACCATTATTGGGATGCTCGCCCTGACGCTGATGAGCTTTACCATCGGCATGGACTTAGGTTTGGTGCTGGCCAAGGGCGTTCTCATCAGCCTGATCTGCATTCTTACACTGATGCCTGCGTTAATTCTAATGTTTGACAACGTATTGGACAAAACCCGCAAGCGCACGTTTGCACCCAAGATGACGAGAATCGGCGCGTTTGAGCACAAAAGCCGTTACTTCATCCTGATTGGCTTCGTGATTTTGCTGGTGGGCAGCTTTTTCCTGCGGTCCGGCGTGAACATCACCTACTCGCTGGCCGAATACCAAGAGGTAAACAAGCACTTCAGCCCCGCCAACCCCATTGTGGTGCTGTATAACAATGAAGACGAAGCGGCCGTTGCCCCGGTGCTGGCGGCCCTGCAGGCAGACGAACGGATTGAAAGCGTCAATGCCTATGCCACCACTATGCTAAAGCCCTATACGGCAGACGAGTTTGCCGCCCTTGCGGATATGAATCCGCTGATGGTTTCGCAGCTCTTCCAAGCCTACGGCGCGGACAGGATTCCGCTTGGCGATCTGCTCACTTACATTCAAACCTCTGTGGCGCAAAACCCAATGTATGCCAGCATGCTGCCTGAAGGCGGGCTGGAGCAGCTGGGCTCGGTTGCGGACACGTTTGTCGGCCCTGTGCATTCCCGCGCTATTTTAAACACGCGCATGCCGGAAGAGGGCGACGCCTCCTTTGCCCTGCTGGAGACCGTAACCAGCGCTCTGGACGAAACCGGCGCGGCCTATTCCCTGGTCGGCGCAACGCCCGTGGCCTATGAGCTGCACGAGAGTATCCCCGGCGAAATGAACCGCATCACGCTGCTCACCGTCGTGGCAATCTTCCTGATTGTAGCCCTCGTGTTCCGCAAGCTGACCATCCCGTTGATTCTGACGCTGATCATCCAGTGCGCGGTATGGATCACCCTGGGCACCAATTACCTGCAAGGCATTAGCATGTACTTTATGCCGATGCTGATCGTGCAGTGTCTGCTGCTGGGTTCCATGGTAGACTACGGCATTCTGTACGCCGACTATTACCGCAAGGCGCGTGCGCTGATGAACAAAAAAGACGCGGTTATCCACGCCCTGCGAAACGCCATTCATACCATACTCACATCAGGCATGGTACTCGTCACCATGACCGCCGGCATCGGGCTTGTGTTCATGAACGCCGAGCCCTCCACCGCTGAAATCCTCTTTACCATCGCCAAGGGCGGCTTCATCGCCTGCGTGCTGATCATATTCGTCCTGCCAGGCGTACTGGCGGCCTTGGATCGAGATAAGGAGCCGGAAGCGATAGAAGAGAAGAACGCTTAGGGGATTCACCCCCAAGAACCCCGCCAAGGGCCCTGCCCTTGACCCATACAAAAAGCCCGCGCAATGCGCGGGCTTTTTGTCCTGACATATTAACTTGATTTTGAAACCTTGCTTTTACTATATAATTTTCAGAAAAGTAGCAATTGTTGACACAAGGTTTTATATCATCTAAAATATAAGAAAATCCTATAAATACTTTGAATGGGATGGAAAAAATATGATCAATTTGGGTAAGAGTATAAATTTATTTCTAATAGATGGAGCTCCTCGCGGACGGATTAAATGTACGCTAGCAAATTGGACCGGTGTTGTTTATAAGGTCCCAAGAGTAGATCTTGAAAAATGCAAATCCAGAGATGACTTTAAACAAAGTGGCGTATATATGCTATTTGGCACCTCTCCTGAAACAGATGCTGGTGTAGTATATATTGGGCAAGCAGGCACTAGAAACAAAGGAGAAGGAATATTATATCGTCTAATTGAGCATAAGCGTAGTGCTGAGAAAGATTATTGGAAAGAGGCTGTTGTTATTACAACATCAAATAATACATTTGGACAAACCGATATCAGCTACTTAGAAAATCGTTTCTATATGATCGCAAAAGAAGTAGGGCGATGTGACATAAAAAATGCAAATATGCCAGCACTCGGAAATGTAACAGAAGAAAAGAAAAGTGAATTGGAAGAATTTATTGAGTTTTCAAAAATTGCAATTGGCGTTCTTGGATATAAGTTATTAGAAAACTATATCGAGGATCAAGATACCAATACAGACATTGTCGATGTACAAAGTGAAGATGTAATTTTTCAAATTACATCTAGAACAACTGATGCAAAGGGAAAGCGAACACCTGAAGGTTTCGTAGTATTAAAAGGTAGTAAAATTAACACTCGAGTCTCATCTTCATGTCCAAACAACACCAAAGTAGAACGAGAGAAATACCAATTAATATTTGGCAATAGTCCTATTCTTGAGAGAGATGTGTTGCTAAATAGTCCTGCAGAAGCCGCTTGTTTTGTTACTGGATATTCTACCAATGCTCGGACAGCATGGAAAACGTCAGACGGCAAAACATTGAATGATGTGGAAGCCAACGAATCTAGGATTTTTATTGATGAGATAAATATCTAGTCAATAAAAATATATAGAGCATGGATTTTAAATAGTCATGTCTGCATATCCATTGGCCCACCGCTGACACCGCAGATCGCGCCTTATGGGCCAGCTGGCTATATATGCCAAATCCGTTCGTTATACTCGCGTATCGTTCGATCGGAGGAGAAGTGGCCGGACATGGCGGTGTTGATGACGGCCATTTTCAGCCATTTGTCGCGGTTTTGGTAGTCGTCCATCATGCGGCGGTTGGCCATGGCGTAGCTGCCAAAGTCTTTGAGCACAAAGTAGCTGTCGGCCATGCCGCCGTGATCGCCCAGCAGCAGGGTATGATACAGGTCTTGCAATGCCATCGGCTCGTGGGGGAACAGCGTGCCATCGATAAATTGACCCAGGGCCTTGCGCAGTTCATTGTTGGATTCAAATATGGCCATGGGGCGGTAGGTGCCCTCGCGGTAGAGGTTTTCCACGGCATCGGCACGCATGCCGAAAATGTAGATGTTCTCGTCGCCGACAAGGTCGAAAATCTCCACGTTTGCACCATCCATCGTGCCCAGGGTGACCGCGCCGTTCATCATGAATTTCATGTTGCCGGTGCCGCTAGCCTCCTTGCCTGCCGTAGACAGCTGTTGGCTGATCTCGGCGGCAGGCATCAAAACTTCCGCGGTGGATACATCGTAGTTTTCGATATAAACCACTTTCAGCATTTTGCTGGCGCGCGGGTGCTTTTCAATTAAATCCTTTAGCGCGTTAATGTAGCGAATAATCAGCTTGGCGCGGTAGTAACCGGGCGCGGCTTTGGCCCCAAACAGGAACGCGCGCGGCGGCATGGTGTAGCTGGGGTCATCGACAATGCGGTTATAGAGCACCTGCACATGCAAGGCGTTGAGCAGCTGGCGTTTGTACTCGTGCAAGCGTTTGGCCTGCACATCGAAAATGAAATCCGGGCTGAGCACATCGCCCTGACGCTGTTTGATCAGCGCCGCTAAACGCACTTTGTTTTCGTATTTTACGTTGGCATATTGTTCGCGGAAGGCCGCATCATCTGCAAAGGGTTTGAGCTTTGCAAGTTCCGCCGCATCGCCGCGGAAGTCGGAACCGATGGCCTGCTCTATGAGTTCAGTCAGACCAGGATTGGCCGAAAGCAGCCAGCGCCTGTGGGTAATGCCGTTGGTGATGGCTTTGAATTTATCTTTGTTTAGCACAAAGTAATCGTGGAACAGGCCATCGGTCAATATTTTACCGTGCAGCTGGCTGACGGCGTTTACACTATAGCTTTGCGACACGCAGAGGTTGGCCATTTGCACCTGTCCGTAGGCAAGAATCGCCATATGGCCGATGCGATCCCACTGGCCGGGATAGGCATTGAACAGCGTTTCGCACAGCCGGCGGTTCATCTCCTCCAAAATCATGAAAATACGGGGGAGGGTTTGCTTCATCATGTCTTGCGGCCAGCGCTCCAGCGCTTCCTGCATGACGGTATGGTTGGTATAGGCCACGCAGCGGTTGACAATGGATTGTGCTTCGTCCCAGCCCAAGCCTTCCTGATCAATCAGCAGGCGCATCAGCTCCGGGATGACCAGACCGGGGTGGGTATCGTTGACATGGAAGACCACCTTGTCCGGCAAACGCTGAAAGTCGTTACTATGTTGGTGTTTGAACTTTTTCAGCGCGGTCTGCACCGTGGCCGAGGTAAAGAAGTACTGCTGCTTTAAGCGCAGCATTTTCCCCTCCCAGTGGCTGTCTTCGGGATAGAGCACCTTGTTGATGACCTCCGCCATGCGCATTTCGTCCATGGCTTTGTCGTATTCGCCGCGACCGAAGGTATGCAAATCAAAGCTTTCGCGGCTGCGGGCCGACCAGGTGCGAAGCGTGTTCACCCTGCCGGATCCGTAACCGACCACCGGCATATCGTAAGGAACGGCATCAATAGAATAGGCGTTTTCCAGCGTGAACACGCGGCGGTCGCCCATCATGCTTTCCTTCACCTCGCCGCCGAACTGCACCTGGCAAATATCCTCGGTGACGGGGATTTCCCATACATTGCCGTCGGAAAGCCACGGGTCGGGCAGTTCCACCTGCTGGCCATCCACAATGCGCTGGCGGAATAAGCCGTACTCATAGCGTATGGTTGACCCCACGGACGGGATGTTCATGGTGGATAAGCTGTCCATAAACGCAGCGGCCAGGCGGCCCAGTCCGCCGTTACCCAGCGCGGGTTCCGGTTCCTCAGCCATCAGATCGCGAATATCCACACCAAGCTCTTTCAAAGCTTTGGTGTATATGCTTTGTGCGCTCATGTTGATTAAGTTTTGATTCAAGCTTCGCCCCATTAAAAACTCAATGGAAAGGTAATAGAGCATTTTCCCCTGCTCGGCTTCGTTTTGTTTGCGGCTTTCCATCCACAGCTGCATAATCTGGTCTCGCATGGTGATGGCTGTGGCTTTATACAGTTGGCGTTTGGTGGCGCTTTCCACGGTGACCCCGTAGTAGCGCAGCAACTTGCCGGTAATGGCTTCCTTGATTGCGTTCAAATCGCAGGCTATCGCGGGCATACATGTATCCTCCTGGAACAAACTTCAGGCTTCATTATAGCACGAATGAAAAATGATAGGCAAAAGCCGGTTTTTTACGCCGCTTTGCGCTATCTTCGTAGGTGTACCATCAATTGTTTCACGTGAAACATTACGATCCTGTCGATTTGTAATTTCGTAATCCAAGCCGCCACAGCCCGTACGCCGGGAACACGAACAACAAGCTTACAAGCGGCAAGGCCATGTACAGCTTACTGGTTTCTCGGCCAAGCAAATACAGCAGCGGATAGTACTGAAACAGCGCCATCGGTACCACATAAGTGAGGAACTTCAGTACCTCTTTGCCGTAGATGGAAAACGGATAGCGGCCAAACTCGCGCCCGCCATCGGTGAGCACGTTCATAAACTCCAGTCCTTCCAGCGTGAAGAAGGAAATCGCCGCGTAAATCAGGAACAGGCAGCCAAACACCACCGTACCACAGGCGATCATCAGCACCAGGGTGAGTATCTTATCCGGCGTCCACACGATGCCGCTGGCGGGTATGGCGTAGTCCAGCATCAGCGCAGCCTGCACCACGCGGCCGATGCGGCTCAGCTCCATTTTTGCGGCAATCACCTGGAAGATCAGCCCGCGCGGGCGCATGAGCATGCGATCAAACTCACCATTTGCAATCAAGCGGGGAAACAGGTCAAACGCGCGCGCTGTAGCTTCGGCCAAGGAAAAGGCCATGAGCACGACCGAAAAGCCGATCAGCACCTCAGGCAAGGTAAATCCCTCTACCGTGTGGAAGCGGCTCATCATAAACCACAGTCCCAGCAGTGCCGTAAACGACACCAAACACTGGCCCAGTGTAAGCAGCACAAACGAGAGCTTATACTGCATCTGGCTGCGAACATGGATGGACAGATATTTCAAATACAGCTTCATAGCTCAACCTCCCTGCACAATGACTTTGGTCTGGGCTTTGCGCATCCACCACTTGCCAAACAGCGCCATGACCAGCAGCCAAAACGCCTGCAGTGCCAGCCCAAACATCGCCTCTGTGCCCGCAATATTGCCGGAGTATATGCGAAGGGGCATGTTTTGCATGGCGGCAAAGGGTGTCAACTCTACAATAGTACGCAGCACCGGCGGGAAAAACGGCAAGGGCACAACGCCGCCCGCCAGAAAGTCGACCAGCACGGCGGCCATCACGCGCATGCCGACTGCTGACAGCGTATAAAACGCGGAGATGTAAATGAGCATGGAAAACGCCACCACCACACCCAGCGACAGCAGGGTCGATAGCAAAAACAAGGTAAAATGTCCGGCGCTTGGTGGCAAGGTCATGCGCAGCGGACCGGGAATGAGCAGCGCGACCATCAAAATCGGCACTGCGCGCAGCACGCAGCGTGCCAGCCGCGTTGCGACCGACTGACTGAACCAGCGCGCGTATAAATCCAGCGGCCGCGCCATTTCATAGGCGATAGCGCCGGATGTGATGGTATCAAATATCTCCATTTCCCAAAACCAGCTCATAAACAGCGCTAAAAAGGCCTGCTGTATCCACACATAGTTCACGGTTTGCTGAAAGCTCATGGGAAAGGCTTCCGGGCTAACACGATAGAACGCCGAAAACATCAATAGTTCCATAAATCCCCAGGCGTACTGGGTTACCATGCCCGCAATGGCTGCCGCACGGTACTGGATGGTGTGCGAAAAGCGTATGCGGAACAGCGCCAGGTAGGCTTTCATATCTGATACTCCTGATAGAGCGCCGCCACCATTTCCTCGGCACTGATTCCCGCTACCGATACATCGGTGATTTCCGTCTGCGCGGCGATGGCAGCAATCGCGTCCGATGCGGAAAGTACCGCCGGGTCGAGGGTAATCACCATGCGGCCTTCGCGGCTTTCGCACAGGCACATCCCCGGAAGCAGCGCAGGCTGTGTGCCGGCATATTCTACCACCAAGGTTTTCTGCGCCGAGGCACGGCTTTTCAGCTCCTGCAGACTGCCATCCAGCAATATGCGCCCTTTACCGATCAGTAAAATTCGCTCAGTCAACGCTTCAATGTCCTGCATATCGTGGGTGGTCAGAATCACGGTCGTGCCGTGCTCCTTGTTCATGCGCTTGATAAACTGGCGCACCGCGATTTTCGATACGGCATCCAGGCCGATGGTCGGCTCATCCAAAAACAGCATCGTCGGGCGGTGCAGCAGCGAAGCGGCGATCTCGCAGCGCATCCGCTGGCCCAAGCTCAAGCTGCGGGTTGGCGTTTTGAGTAATTCGCTCAGGTGCAGCAGCTCCGTCAGTTCATCCAGCGTTTCCTGATAGGCCTTTGGATCGACGCGGTATATATCGCGAATCAGGGTAAAGCTGTCGCACACAGGTACATCCCACCACAGCTGGCTGCGCTGGCCAAACACCACGCCGATGTGCTGTACATGCGCGCTGCGCTGCTTCCAGGGCGTACGACCGTCAATCACACACGCGCCGCTATCGGGCGTGAGGATTCCGCACATAATTTTAATCGTCGTAGACTTGCCCGCACCGTTGGGGCCGATATAGCCGACCATCTCGCCATCGCTGACCTGAAAACTTACCTTGTCCAGCGCGTGCACGGTTTCCACCTCGCGCGAAACAAAGGCCTTCATCGCTTGTCGAAAGCCTGTTTTACGCTTGGCGACCCGAAAGGCCTTGCTGATGTTTTGCAGCTCGATCATGCGTACCTCGCTTGTTTGTATTCGTCTTTGACATAGGGTAAATCATTTTACGCAGGAGAGCGATGATATCATGTTGGTATTTCGCTGTCAATCCCTTGCCGCCCTTTTTTGCGCGTGGTAGAATGATGAAAAGCACGGGAGGGTACGATGAACGATTATATCGCCGCCATGCGGGCAAAAATCGGACACGACAGACTGTTGCTGGCTGGCGCAGGCGTGTTCATCCACCAAAACGGGAAACTGCTGTTGCAGCGCCGCCGGGACAATGATACCTGGGGCGACCATGGCGGGAGTATAGAGATCGGCGAAACGCCGGAGGATGCCGCGCGCCGTGAGCTGCTGGAGGAAACCGGCCTGACTGCCGGTGCGCTGGAGTTTCTGGGCGTGTATTCCGGTGAGGATTTTTACCACACCTACCCCAACGGCGATCAGGCGTATTTCATCGGCGTTTTTTACCTGTGCGAGGAGTTTTCCGGCACGCCGCTGCAGCAGACCGACGAAACCACCGACCTGCAATGGTTCGACATCGACCATCTGCCCAGCAATATCATGCCTATCATCCACCGCCCCCTGGCCGATTGTGTTGCACGCTTAAAACGGCGGCAAGGATAATTGTTTCACGTGAAACAACGCGCCGTGCTTGCGGCTTAAACCACGATACTACAAACAAGGAGATTGACTATGTCAGCAAAAGAACGGTTTCTCAGGTATGTCGCCATTGATACGGGTGCAGACGAAAACTCCGGCACGCATCCTTCCTCCGACAAGCAGTGGACGCTTGCCAGGCTACTTGAGCAAGAATTAACTGCGCTGGGCGCACAGGATGTGCGCGTATCAGAGCAGTGCGTGGTGTACGCAAGCTTTCCGGCCAATGCCGAAAACCAGCCCGCCATCGGCTTTATCGCGCATATGGACACCTCCCCGTCCGTGCCCACCGGCCCGGTGCATGCCCGCAGCGTGGTGTACGAAGGCGGCGACCTGCCTATCGGCCACGGCGTGGTGATGACGGAAAAAGCCTTTCCGGAGCTGTCTAAAAA
Organism: Candidatus Limiplasma sp.; assembly: GCA_963678055.1. GTDB lineage: Bacteria > Bacillota > Clostridia > Christensenellales > Aristaeellaceae > CAXXOK01. The sequence continues at coordinate 239,584 of OY782679.1, read as the reverse complement.
CGCCGGGCAGGAGCTGATCGTCACCGACGGCACCACCTTGCTGGGCGGGGATGACAAGGCGGGCATTGCCGCCATCATGGCCGCGTGCGAGCGCATGGTAAACGACAATACCATCAAGCATGGCAAGCTTTGTATTGCCTTTACCCCGGACGAGGAAATCGGCCAAGGCGTGGTTCATTTCGATGTCGCAGGCTTTGGCGCGGACTTTGCCTACACCGTGGACGGCGGCCCGCCCAATATGCTCAATTACGAGTGCTTTAACGCCTGCGCCGCCGAGGTCACGGTTCTGGGCGTGAACGTACACCCCGGTACCTCCAAAAATATTATGAAAAACGCCGCGCTGATTGCCACCGAGTTTGCCGCGCTGCTGCCACCGGCCGAGACCCCGGCTCACACCGAGCACCGGGAGGGCTTTTATCACCTGGCGTCCATTAGCGGCGAGGAGATCAAGGCGACACTCAAATACATCCTCCGTGACCACGATCGCCAAAAATTTAACGCACGCAAGCAGCGTATGCTGGATGCCGCCGCGTTTTTAAACGGCCAGTACGGCGAGGGCACTGTGTCCGTCACCATGAAGGACTCCTACTATAATATGCGCGACGAAATCGACAAACACCCCGAAGTGGTGCAGCGCGCGCTGGACGGCATTCGTGCCATCGGCGAGGAGCCGAACGTAGTCCCCATTCGCGGCGGCACCGACGGCGCTATGCTGACCTTTAAAGGATTGCCCTGTCCCAACCTTCCCACCGGTGCACACAACGTGCACGGATTGATGGAATATGTCAGCGTGCCAGAACTGGAAAAGGTAACGCAGCTGATTATCGAGATCGCCAAAGCGCGGTAAGGCTGATTCCATTTCCCGCTCCTTGAACACGAAGACTGGAGGCCCTATGGAGTTTTCCAGAGAACAGCAAGCGGCCATTGCCGCCCAAAACCGGGAATTACTGGTGTCTGCTGCGGCAGGCAGCGGTAAAACGGCCGTGCTGATCGAAAAAATATATACCATGCTCAAATCCGAGGGCCTGCAAGTGGACCGTATGCTGGTCGTTACCTTTACGCGCGCAGCGGCGGCGGAGATGCGCGAGCGCTTAAAGCGCCGCATGGCGGGCGACCCCTCACCAGCCCTGCGCAAGCAGCGCCAGCGGCTGGAGCTTGCGCAGATTTCTACCCTGCACAGCTTCTGCCACACGCTGGTAACCGAGTTTTTTCAGGCCGCGGATGTCGATCCGCTGTCCGCCATTGCCGATACGACTGTGGCCTCCAACCTGTATCAGGACGCACTAGACGCCGCCATGGACGCCCTGTATGACCGGGCGGCCGCCGGTGACGAACCGGCAGGGCAGCTGACTGCCAAGTTCGAAGACAAGCAGATTGTCTCGATGATAACAGAATTGTATCCATTCTTAATGACGCTGGCCGAGCCCTTTGCGTGGCTATCGCAGCACGCCGCCAAAGCCTATACGCTGGAAGACCTTGAAACCGGCCCCATGGCCGAAACCCTGCTGCAGGATTGCCGCGTGTTGCTGGACGGCGCACGCGAGCTGGCCGGGGAGCTGGAATCACTAGCGGCCCACCCCGTGTGTCCCGAAAAGTATATCCCCTCCATTGCGATAGATCGCGCCGCCGTGCAGGAGCTGCTTTCTGCGCTGCCACAGGGCTTACAGGCCGTGGTGCGGGCGGCGCAGCGCTTTCATCTGGAGCGCATGCCCGGCCTGCGCAACTTGGACGATGAGGAAAAAGAAATCAACCTGGAATATAAACGCCTGCGCGAAGGGCTGAAATCCCTAACCGGCAAGGTGGGCGGTTTGCTTTCACAGGAGCCGGAGCGCATCATCGCCCGGCTAAACGCCATGCAGCCCGCCTTGCAGGGCCTGCATGACCTTAGCGTTTCCCTGCATGAACAGTATATGCGGCGTAAAAAACAGCGCTCGCTGCTCGACCCCAACGATCTGGAACACATGGCCCTGCAAATTCTGCGCCATCCGGATATTCGCCAAACCGTAGCCGCGCGGTATGACGCGGTGTTTGTGGACGAGTACCAGGATATTTCCGGCGTGCAGGAAGCGCTACTGCGTAGCATCAAGCGCAGTTCAACCGATAAGCAAGGGGAGTCGGAGGCCACGCAGCGGTTTTTTTACGTCGGCGATGTGAAACAGTCCATCTACCGCTTTCGCCAGGCCGATCCGACCCTGTTTATGGACAAGGAAAAGCGCTTTGCAAGCAACGAGGGCGCGGCGCAGCGGCGCATAGACCTGAACCAGAACTTCCGCTCCCGCGGCAAAGTGCTTAGCGCCGTCAACCGCGTGTTTGAGCGCATCATGCGCCCGGATGTCACCGAAATCGCCTACGACGACCGCGCACGGCTGTATCCCGGCGTGAAAACGGAAGATGACCGTCCCGTGCAGCTGCACCTGTTTACCACGCCGCTCAACAGCGCTGACCGCACCCGTGTGCAGGCCGCGGCCATCGGCAAGGAAATCAAAATACTCGTGGGGCAGCCGTTTTTTGACCGCAAGGAAAACAAACAGCGCACCCTGCACTACCGCGATATCGCCATCCTCGCCCCGCAGATGAAAGGCGTGGATGAAGTCGTCACCCGCGCACTGCAAGCCCTGCGCATTCCCGCCTATGCCGAAGGCAGCGGCGCAGGCCTGCAATCCGAAGAAATTACACAGGTGCTATGCCACCTGCGGCTGATGGATAACATTCGCGATGATCTTTCCCTGCTGGCCTGCCTGCGCAGCCCCGCTATCGGGCTGTCGGATCAGGAAATGGCGGATGTGCGCGTTCGCTGCCCGCGCGGCAGCTATCTGGATGCGCTGCGCTCTGTGGCAGAGGGGTCCGATGCGCTGGCGGCACGCTGCGCTGCCGCACTTGCCTCGCTACAGCACGAACGCTTTCTCATGCGCTCCATGCCGCTGGCCGAATACCTGTGGAGCTTTTTAACCCGCTCGGGTTTGTATGCCTTTTACGGCTGTCAGCCCTATGGCAAGCTGCGGCAGGCCAACCTGCGGCTGCTCTGCGAAAAAGCCGTGGCTTTCCAAACCCATGGCGCAGGGGATTTGCAACAGTTTTTGCAGTCCGTTGTGTCCGTCACCGCCGCCAGAGAAAGCATCAGTCCCACCGTGATCGGCCCCAAGGAAGATGTTGTCCGTATCATGTCCATCCACAAATCCAAAGGGCTGGAGTTTCCTGTGGTGTTTTTAATGGGGCTGGAATCCCCCATGCAGCGGCGCGGCAGCGGCGGCCTGGCGATGCACCCAAAACTTGGCGTTGCACTGCCCTATGTGGATGAAATCCGCCGCGTGAAGGGCGATACGCTATTGTCATCAGCCATCGGCCTGCGCAAACAAGCCGAAAATCTGGCCGAGCGGGCCCGCGTGCTGTATGTGGGTATGACCCGCGCGCGCGATCAGTTAATCCTGACCGGGTGCATGGAAACACCCCGCTTTTCCGCCGCTCCGCCGTCGGCCTATGCGGTGGCCAATGCCAAGCATATGCTGGAATGGGTCACGCTTTGCAGCGATCCCGACCGGGACGCGCATATCCTCAATCCTTCCGATTCATCAACTCTATCCACATCTTTTCCACATAAAACAGGGTGTTTTACGGTCGTTTCCCACAATTCTGCGGAAGAGGCCGTGGATTTCATACGGATTTTACATCCCGAATCCAACCGCGAAACGCTGGAAAAACAGCAGGCGGCGCTGGCTGCGCTAACCGAAGACGCCCGCAAACTAGCCCAAAAATACCCGGCCGATCCCGATGCCGCCGATCCGCTGCTGCCCCACCTTGTTCACAGCAATCAGCCCTTCAAGGTTGGGGCGACCGCCTATGCGCGGGCCCGCCACAGCACTACGCCCGAAATTCCCGCGTTGCATGCCGCCGGAGAGGACGATCCCGCTGAGCTGGAGACGGTAGAACGCAAACGCCTGCCGCTAACGCTGGCCCGTCCCCGGCAGATTGCCGATTTACCTGCACTGCCAGCCTTTCTGCATGAGACAACCACCGAGCAGCCGGGCATACGCCGTGGCGTTGCTACCCATAAAGCGCTCAGCCTGCTAGACTACGCCGCGCTGCGCAGCTGTGATACGACTGCTTCGCTGCGAGATACGATTCAGGAGCAGCTAGGCGACATGCTTCGCAGGCGCATTTTTACCCAAGCTGACCTGGATTTGATCAACATCGAGTCTCTGGCTACGTTTTTTGAAAGTGAACTGGGCCGGGGCGCGCTGCACGCCGCGACCGTTAAGCGGGAATGGGGCTTCGTGCTCACCCTGCCGGAGGAAGGCGGCATGCTCGTACAGGGCGTGATGGATCTGTGTTATCTGCACGAAGAGCAATGGGTGCTTGTCGACTACAAAACCGACACTGTACGCGCCGCCAAAGACCTGTGGCCCTTGTACCAGACGCAGCTTGACCTGTACCGCCGTGCGCTTGAAACCCTCACGCCCCATCCCGTACATAGCGTGACGCTGTATTCCCTTTCGCTGGGGGAAGGCACGACGCAGTACTATGGCGCTGCGCCGGAGCAGGCCTAATCCTGCTAATCCCTCCCTTGCCTGCGCCGGGAACAAAAGCGGGTGTTGATTCGTCCTATCTATAGTGCCCATGGTGGGTATCGTGCATCGCGCTGCGACAGAATTTTCGGTTTTTGTTTCAATTTTGGAACAAATCAATACGATATTTCGTCTTTTTTATGAAGATACCTTAATTTTCTCTTGCAATTTGCACGGTTCCCTTGTAAAATGAAGTATCCCCTACCATAGGCCAGTATACACATATCGCTGAATAAGGAAGTGTTCAGATGAAGAATAATCGCGTAACAAAGGTGCTGCACGGTCACAGAAAATTGCTGTTGCTGTTATTGCTGCTGGGTGTCACCGTAATCTTGTCCGGCTGCTACGTGGACCCGGATCGCCAAATCGACGATACCGATGGCCTGACCATCGGCACGCAAGGGCAGGACTTTGATATTGTAATTACCACGCCGCCGCCCGCAACCCCGGCCCCCACGGCCACCGTAGCCGCCCAGCAATATGACTGGAGCCAGTGGGATTTCTCTGCGGACCAGGCGACCAGCCAACCGTCCGCCGGCGTACAGCCGACCAGTGCCGCCGGAACTACGGCGACCAGCACCCCGCAAACGGGCTCTTCATCCACCCCCGCGCCCACCCAGCAAGACACCACCACCGATAACTCGGTGCTGAAGTCTGGCTCGTCCGGCACGGCGGTCAAACAGCTGCAAGAGCGGCTAAAAACGCTGGGATATTATTCCGGTTCGTTGGACGGTGCCTATGGCGCCGGAACTGCACAAGCTGTGAAAGACTTCCAAACCGTGAACAGCCTGACGGCTGACGGCATTGCCGGTACGAAAACCCAAGGCGTGCTGTATGGCAAATATGCCATTGCCAAAAGCAGTTCCACCTCGGGGTCTTCGACTTCAAGTGGCACCACCTCAAGCAATAACAATACCACCCCCTCTACGACAGCCAATCCCTATACCAACGGGAAAACCAATTTGTACCTGCGTATGGGGTCTACCGGCGATCAGGTTCGTATCCTGCAAAACCGGCTGATTTATCTGGATTACCTTGCCGGGTCGGCGGACGGCGTGTTTGCCGAAACCACCGAAGCGGCCGTGGTAGCCTTCCAGTCCCGCAACAACCTGACTTCCGATGGCGTCGCCGGCCCGTCAACGCTGGAGAAGTTATATTCCAGCTCGGCACGCAAAGCAAGCTCCGTTGTTGCCTATCTGGGTTCGCTGCGACAAGGCATGAATGGTGACGGCGTACGCGCGCTGCAATCCAAGCTGAAAACCCTCAATTACTATTCCGGTTCTATCGATGGCGACTACGGCGAGAATACCTTTGCTGCTGTCGTGGAATTCCAGACCGTAAACGGCCTGACGGCTGACGGCATTGCCGGTAAGGCGACGCTGAACCTGCTGTACTCCGGCACCGGATCCTCTTCCGGATCCACCAGCGGCGGCGGGTCATCCTCCACGGCAACCGACCCGATTAAATACGGCGAAACCGCCTCGTCGACCGGCTATAAAACACTGTCGACCACCAACAGCCCCTCCACCGCCAATGTTACTGCGCTGCAGACCTCGCTGAATTCGCTGGGGTACTATACAGGTTCGCTGGATGGCAAGTACGGCGGTGGTACCGCCGATGCGGTGAGGAATTATCAAACCAATAAAGGCCTGCGTGTAACCGGTACGGCCGGCCCCGCCATGCAGCGTATGCTCTTTGGCGGTACATCCGCCAGCGGCTCCTACTCCACGCTGCGCCCGGGCGATACGGGATCAGATGTACGCACCCTGCAATACACGCTGTATGAACTGAAGTTCTACGATGGCACCATTACCGGCACCTATGACGAGGCAACCGAGAACGCCGTTCGCAACTTCCAAGGCATCAACAACCTGTCCATTGACGGCGTTGCCGGGGCAGATACCTTGCGGCTTCTGTACTCCTCCAACGCCAAGGCGCTGACATCCGAGTACGAATAACTCTTTAACCGGAGAAACGATACAGTAAAAAGCCGCGCGATGCGCGGCTTTTTGCTTTGTTTTACAATCCTTTTTATTGAAAGCCTATTATAGCTGTTCTTTCAGTGCTTCCACTTTATCGATTTTCTCCCAGGACACAGCAAGGTCTGTGCGGCCGAAGTGCCCATACGCAGCCAGCGGCCGGTAGATGGGGCGGCGCAGGTCCAGCATGCGGATAATGCCGGCAGGGCTTAGATCAAAGCTGCGCTGCACAGCCGCGGCCAGGGCATCGTCGGTAGCGGTGCCAGTGCCAAAGGTATCCACCTGCACGCTTACGGGCTTTGATACGCCTATAGCGTACGCCAGGGCCACCTCGCAGCGTTCGGCCAGCCCGGCAGCTACAATGTTGTTGGCCACATAGCGCGCAGCGTAAGATGCGGAACGATCCACTTTTGTCGGATCCTTGCCGGAAAACGCGCCGCCGCCGTGGCGGGCATATCCGCCGTAGGTATCCACAATAATCTTACGTCCGGTCAGCCCCGTATCGCCCGCAGGGCCGCCCAGTACAAAGCGCCCGGTGGGGTTGATATACACGCGCGTGTCCTTTGTCAGCAGCTTGCGCGGCAGTGTGGGAACTATCACTTGGTCCATAATGGCTTCGTGCAGCGCTTTCTGCGAAATCTCCGGGTTATGCTGGGCGGACACGACCACCGTGTCCACGGCGACAGGCTTGTCGTCTTCATACAAAACGGTGACCTGCGCCTTGCCATCAGGCCGCAGAAATGCAAGCTCACCATCCTTGCGCACGTCCGCCAGCCGCTTTGCCAGCCGGTGCGACAAGCTGATGGGAAGGGGCATACGCTCCCTGGTTTCGCTGCAGGCATAGCCAAACATCATCCCCTGGTCGCCCGCGCCCAGCGTTTCACGGGCGTCCGAAGCCGCGTTCACGCCCATGGCAATATCGGGGCTTTGGGCATGTACCGCCGTAAGCACCGCACAGGAGTTGTAGTCAAAATTCATGTCCGCCGAGGTATATCCGATATCCTTGACCACCCCGCGGGCAATGCCATCGATATCCACATATACATCGGTTGTAATTTCGCCCATCACCAGCATCATCCCCGTGGTGGCACTGGTTTCACAGGCGACACGCGCCATGGGATCGGTTTCTAAAATCGCGTCCAGTACCGCATCGCTGACCTGGTCGCAGAGCTTATCCGGGTGCCCTTCGGTCACCGATTCGGATGTAAACAGTTTCCGCATTCCAATTTCCTCCGTTTCAAGCAAAAAGCCCGCTTATCATGGCGGGCGTCTTCGAAAATCTCTTTCCTTATCTTCCGGCGACCCCGCCGCGAGATGTACCACCTTGCACACTGTACAGGTTGGCGGGTTTCATCGGGCTCGTTCCCTCGACCACTCTTTATAAGGTATGCTGTTGTCTATTTCAGTATAGCGAATTTCCTTAAGAAACGCAAGCGCTTTTCATCGGGCATAAAACAGGCCATTTGTTGCGAATGTCCATTTTTCGCGATATTTGTTCATTTTGAGAGCGACTGGATTTACTTTGGAACACAGCACGTTGGATTGGTGGCTAAAGTGTCTGGCAATCAAGTGAACACCGTTGAAGGCAACGCGAGCAATACAGTAACAAAAAAACAATATTTCACAGGGTCTTCTGTCTCTCCGACAGTTTCAGGGTTTGGTCATCCAAATTATTCCTAATAGTATTACCGCATACATCAAGAAGGCTGGCAATTGCCAGCCTTTGATTTCTACCGCTATGCCTACCATAAATCGTATCACGGATTGTGATTTGCAAAAGGCCGATATCCTAATTTTACTACTGTTTGAAGTTAATGAAATCTCATCATTAAAACATCTTCGTCAATCTTCCCGAAAACCCACAAATTATTATCTTTATCAAACCGCATTACGGAAATATAAACATCCTCAGTGAAATGCACTGGTAAGATAGTATGAAGATCACCGTCAAAATCATAGGTCAAGAATTTCCAAAGCTGTTTATTCAGATCCGTAGTATCGCTGACCGTTCCGTCTCGCCCTGAAACAATGAACCCGGTATCTGTCAGTATCGCCCGATCCACCGCAAAAAGTTTGTTGACTTCTATTTGTTGTTGCAAGTATCCGTCCGTATCATATAAAAGTATCTGGCCATGCAAACTCAGTTCATTCCGTCCGTATAAGAGGACATAAGACGAATTTGAACACATGCCTGAAATATGCGTGTCTTCCGGCAGTTGAAAGACCTTTTCCCAAATCACTGTACCATCAGGATCTAATCGTGTAAGATGCCCGTTTTTATTCCTTAGGCTCCCATCAATTGGTTGTGTTGCGAAAAGATAATAGTGATCATACGTTGCATCACAATACAGCCCGGATATCGTATTGTTTTCACCAGTTTCGTATTTCGGACAGTATTCCCATAAAATCTGGCCGTTACTTCCAATAAGCGCCCCCCAAAATGTGCTGGTATACTCACCAGTCGGTCGTCCGCCGCAAACTAGAATTCCTTCCTTCGTTATATCCATGCTGTAGCTATACTCGTTGAGCTTTGTATACGTATACGTTTTATCCCTGTCATTGTAAATTCCGATGCACCCTTTGTTGGATGCATAATCACGAAACCCCGCCATAAGCTTCCCATTCACCATTCCCGCCGTTTTTAGATAGGGAGCTTTCTGTGGTATATCCTCCACAAATGATTCGGATACAATGTGCGCTCTTTCATCTGATGTTAGTATCCAGCATTTTTTCGAATAAGATCCTCCAGCCAGGATAAAACCTCCTTCTTCCAGCTCATACACATCCCCCACATTTGCAAGACTTGTTACTGGCACGTTATCTATAGCGTAGCGGTTAATTTCTGGAGATTCGCTCTCTGCCGTTAAAAGCGTCGTATCGTTGAGTATGTCTACTCGTTGTCGAGCTAACACAAACGCAGTCTTGTTCACAAAGCCGCGGTACACCTGGCCTTGGGTGGTTTCTGCCTGTATATACGCCCATTCCTCGTTGAGTGATGCCAGGAAGTAGCAATTTGCCTGCCCCTGTTGCAGGGACGTAATTTTCTCCTGTGAGTTCAGCGGATCGTCCGTCACGGCCGTCTGCCTCACAATTTCTATTTCCTGAGGAACAAACGCCAGCGGGGATACGGATGCGTTTTGGGGCAAGGCGGATGCCGTGATATAGCCAAAGCGCATTTTGGCTGCCGAGATATCGTATTGAATCAACACCCAGCCGTCTTCTTGCCCAAACACCTGAATCCAGTCGTTGGTCGATACTGTTGCTTTGCCGCCAGCGCCTCGCAAGGCTGTTTCGTCCGGCGCAGCGTATACAGCATATTTCTGGCCGCCTGTAAACCGGATGTTGATCGCATCAAAATCCCCCTGTGGTATTTTCGGTGGATTTGAAAGCATGTCCCGTGCCTGTTTCAACGTATGCGGCAGTGCATTGATCGACACATACCGCAGCGCGCGTTGGTACATACCGTAGATCTTGGTTCCGTATCCCAGGCCGTCATCCTGTGGAACGAAGTATTCCATCATGTCGCTCTGAAATGTGGCGAAGTAACACGCCTTACCATCCTCATTTACGGTCTCATAAGCCTGCAGGTTCCACGATCCGTTGGTACCTCGCCTATAGTGATATACTTGATTTTGCCCATCGGCAATAGTATAAGTCAGATAAAAGGTACCGTCACTCTCTGAATATAGTTCCGGCAGGAAATCTCCTTGATAGATTGCTTTGCTACTGCTTACTTCAATGTCGAAGCTATCAGCGTTCTTTTTCAGCACAAATATACGGTTGTGCCCATCTTTAGATAAAACCGCATAGGCGTAGCTACTATCGGTAGCCGTAAACCATCGGGTGATGGTATAGCCCTGCTCAATACGGTCGGCAAAATAATCTTTTGCTGTTTGGGGTGCTTCGTCCGCAATGGCAGTAACGCTGCCTGCACACAGCAGCAGCATGAGTATCATCAATCCTATCAGTTTTTTCATACTCGTTCCTCTTTTTTATCAATGGTATTTTTGTCTCTTTTCACCTTAGCAGAGCGTTCCAGCACGGACATAGCCCAGTTATTCTTATGCGTTTTTTGTTACTGCTCGTTATACGGTAGGCTGATATCCGCTGCTGGAACATATCCCTTGAGGGTTTCCTGTCCTTCTGTTTCCACTTCAATATAAGCCCAGTCACCATCAACGGATGCTATTGCATAACAATTTGCTTGTTCCTTTATAAGCGGTGCTAATGATCTGCTTGTAAGCGACAGCTCGGCGTAAAGCGTCGTATCGTTGAGTATGTCTACTCGTTGTCGTGCTAACACAAACGCAGCCTTATTCACAAAGCCGCGGAATGCCTGGCCTTGGGTGGTTTCTGCCTGTATATACGCCCATTCCTCGTTGAGTGATGCCAGGAAGTAGCAATTTGCCTGCCCCTGTTGCAGGGACGTAATTTGCTCCTGTGAGTTCAGCGGATCGTCCGTCACGGCCGTCTGCCTCACAATATCTATTTCCTGGGGAACAAACGCCAGCGGGGATACGGATGTGTTCTTGGGCAAGGCGGCTGCCGTGATATCGTATTGAATCAACACCCAGCCGTCTTCTTGCCCAAACACCTGAATCCAGTCGTTGGTCGATACTGTTGCTTTACCGCCAGCGCCTCGCAAGGCTGTTTCGTCCGGCGCGGCGTATACGGCATATTTCTGGCCGCCTGTAAACCGGATGTTGATCGCATCAAAATCCCCCTGCGGTATTTTCGGTGGATTTGAAAGCATATCCCGTACTTGTTCCAGCGTATGCGGCAGTGCATTGATCGACACATACCGCAGCGCGCGTTGGTACATACCGTAGATATTGGTTCCGTTTCCTGGACCGTCTTCCATCATAAGGTAGTATACCATCATATCGCTCTGCGGTGTGCTAAAGAAACACGCCTCTCCATCCTCATTTACGGTCTCATAAGCCCGCAGATTCCACGTTCCGTCAGGCTCCAACCAATAGTGGTATACCTGCTTTTCTTCGCCAGTAGTAGTATAAGTCAGATAAAAATTAGCTTCACTTTCTGAATACAGTTCCGGCAGGAAATCTCCTTGATAGATTGCTTCACTACTGCTCACTTCAATGTCGAAGCTGTCTTCTTTCTTTTTCAGCACAAATATACGGTTGTGCCCATCTTTGGATAAAATCGCATACGCGTAGCTGCTATCGGTGGCAGTAAACCATCGGGTGATGGTATAGCCCTGCTCAATACGGTCGGCAAAATAATCTTTTGCTGTTTGGGGTGCTTCGTCCGCAATTGCAGTAACGCTGCCTACACACAGCAGAAGCATGAGGATCATCAATCCTATCAGTTTTTTCATACGCATTCCTCTTTTCTATCAATACATTAACATTTCATAACTTCATCACAGCAATATTTCTCAATTTAAATAAACAGGTGGTTTATTGCGTCAGTGCGGAAGCCTGTACCCAGCCGCCTTCGGGATTCCCTGCAGATGTTACCATTGCCCATCCGCTGTCATTAACTGTACAGATTGTGACCGTTTCGCCCTTAGCAAGCGTTGCCACAACCGCTCCATTGAACATGTCGCTCAATACGTTAGTCTGTTCCGCTACGGTTGCGCTGCCAAGACTTAAACCACCACTGCCCGAGGAAGACAATACACGATAGGATACCCAGCCACCCTCTGAATTACCAGGATAAGTAATCGATGCCCAACCGGTATCATGCAGTGAAATAATGCCGACCGACACTCCCTTTTGAAGGGTGGCAAGCTTTTCTCCACCATACCTGGCACTATAAACATCCGTTGTTTCGGCGATCGTCGCGGCTCCCGTTGTCAGCTTGGCTCTCGCCTGAGAAGAACGACTGGAACTGTTATATCTGCTCAAATCAACCGAAAATCCAATCTTGCTCATGTATCCTGTTCTCCCCCCCACTTGTACAAAGTACCAGTCACGTAATACCGCAAGTACTGTTATCTGGTCACCATTTTGAAACAATCCGAGCACAGTGGATTTTTCACTTGGCTCCTGACGCATGTTAATACCGGTGCCCTGCGAATTTGTTATGGTCAATACCGGCGTAGCAATGTCTGAGGATTTTGATACGATCTCTGTATTGAGAAAATCTGTATGAACATATCCGGTAAGGACACCATCCCCATAGTCATCATTTCCGACTTCGATATACGCCCAGCGTTCATTCACTACGGATAGAATTCTGACAAAAGTTCCGTTGTAGAGCTTTGCAATGGATGTAGCATTTAAATCTGCCGACTCACGAACATTCAGCCGATCGGTTGAAACTGGATTTGCAACGACTGCATACTTGCCCGTATTCACTCCGTCTGCCAATGCCGCAGACCCCGCCATCACAGTAAATAGCCAAACGATACTGAGCATCGCAACTGTTAATCGCAAGAACGTTCTTCGTTTCATTGTCATAGCGGCTCCTTCTTTTTTATAATCGGTGTGTTTACTTATGTAACGGTTTATCTCCCCTATTTGTTCCCATTTTTTTCTTGTATTAGCTGATGCCTGTTATTCCATCGGTTTCTATGTACCGCCGCATGGGACGATCATTCAAGCAGCAAGGTAATAAAAAAAGCCGGCGTGATCTCCGGCTGTAACAACATCGAAAGCGTGTTGTATGCTTTATTTCTTACTATGATTAAAAGGTATTCTTAGTTAGATGCTATTCGTTCTTTCTTGCCAAGCGAAGCCATCCATGCGGCAAACAGGAAGCCTGCGATAAAGGTTGCCAGTGAGATCAGCACAATACCCGGCGTAACGCCAGACATATCGCTGCGCAGCAGTACCGCAACCGGCGAAGCAACCACCAGGCCCAAAATAGCCGAATAGGTGTGCACCGGGTAACGCCGCAAAAGCCATTCAATCAGCTTGGCCACGACATAGATACCAAGGACAATACCCACCGCAAACGGCAATAGCACTTTCAGCGGCTCTACAGCCATGGAAAGTCCACCGCCAAGCAGCGCATCTTTAAGCTGCGTTACAGCGTCAATTACAGTACGGTAATACCCAAGCAGCATCATGATCATCGACCCGCTGACGCCGGGGATAATCATGGTTGCACTGGCAACAACGCCCACCAAAAGCAATACGGCGGCCTGACCCCAGGTAAATGCGATCACCGTGCCCGATTCCTTGGGGTCGATAATTGCCAGCACCACGATCAGCGCTAGGAACAACAAAAACAGCGCAACCGCACCTGCGCCTGCTTTTTTCATATCAATCTGCTTGAGCAGCGGTGCCAACCCGCCCAGAATTAACCCGATAAAAGCCGTGGCCGTTGGCAGCGGAAAGGTATCAAACAGATAGGTCAGCACGCTGGCCAAAGCCACAATGCCCACCAATGCGCCCAATAAATAGGGCAGCAGTGTTTTTACGCTTTTAACAAAATGCTTTAGCAGCCCCGTAATGCTGGAAATGATCGTGTCATACACACCCATGGAAACCATCATCGTTCCGCCCGACACGCCGGGAATCACGTTGGCAACCCCGATGACAACACCCTTGACTGCCGCCTTTAGAAACTCGATCATACTGTTTTCGCCTCGTCGCATTGAAATCCTGTGTCGCGTATTAGTTGGATACACGCACCGGTAGCACTAGGTACAGGTAGCTGTCGCCTTCCACCGGCGAAAGCACGCACGGGCTTACGGAGTTGGACATCGACAGCATACACAGTTCATCGTCGATATTCTTCACTACATCGCCGATGTAACGGGCGTTGAAGGCGATTTCAATGGCTTCGCCTTCCAGCTGGATGCCGATTTCCTCCAGTACATCCCCAAGGTCGGACATGGAGGTAATGCGCATCATATCATTTTCTGCGTTAATTTTAATCAGGTTATTCTTGCCCTCACGTGCAATCAGTGAGGCTCGCTCGATGGCTTCCTCAAACTCCTTGCACTTGACGGTGATCCGGGTTTTCCAGTCCTTAGGCAGGATCTGGCGGTAATTGATATATTCGCCCGCAAGCAGGGTGGTCAGCACTGTGGTATCGCCGATGGTCGCCATCAGATGACCTTGATCCATGTGGAAGGTCACCATGGCGTTATCCTCATCGCTCATAATGCGGCTCATTTCAGACATCACATGCCCGGGAATAATCGCTTTTAAGATCTCCTTGTCCTCCGGCAGGATGAAATCCCCCTTCATGGTCTGCAAGGCGAGCCTGAAGCCGTCCAACCCGACCAGGCGAAGTTCATCCTTAGTCACTTCCATCAGGCTTCCTGTGAGCGTCTGGCGGCTCTCATGCTGTGCGATGGCAAAGGTGACCCGCGAGATCATATCCTTCAGGCGCTTCTGAGGCACATGCAGCGCGTGCGTGTTGATAATATCGCGCATGAGCGGGAAATCTTCCGCCGGCATACCGGTGAGTGTAGAACGGCTTTGCAGGCACTTGATGATCGTAATGTTCTTATCGTTTACAGACAGCGAGACCAAACCCTCAGGCAGCTTGCGTACGATTTCCGTCAGCAGTTTGCCGGGCAGTAAGATGTCTCCCTCTTCCTCAACCTCAGCCTTGACCTGAGCACGAATGGTGAGAGATCCATCGGTGCAAGTGAGCACAATATGCCCTTCCAAGGCCGTAAGTTTCACATATTCTAAAATCGGTGTGGACGGCCTGGCCGCCAGCGCACGCGTAGCGTTTACCAGCCCGATCATTAAATCCTGCGCGGAACATTTGAGTTTCATGGTCGTTGCCTCCTGTGTTAAAGCAGTAGCTATATATAGTATATAGACTTTCGTAGTAGTAGTAGGGGGTGTGGAAACCATGGAAAAGCGGGTTTCTTGGTTTCCTGTATGGGTTTTCCCCTGTGGAATGCCTGTGGATAAACCCTGTGGAACAGGGATGTTTTCAACATCGGGCGCGAAGAGCGTGTCCGCGCAGCCGCAGTTGTACATACAATTCTCGTTTTGGCGGGTAAATTCCTCTATTACAGCGGGTTGTTACAGAGTAAAATCAGCGGAGTTCGGCGGTTTCCCATAAACCCACAGGCTGTGGAGAACCTGGGTGAGGATGCAGCGCACTAGGCGGCGCAGGGCCTTGCCCAGGTTGCGCAGTTTTTCTCCGTGGATTTGTCCACATTGATGCGGAAAAACTGGGGCGCGGGTGCACAGCGGTGCGGGACGTTACTGCGATTGTTCTTCTCCGTTCATAAACGAAAGGAAGGTGCTGCGGCAGCGGTTAAAGTCCACCTCGTTGGTCATCATGCCCACATAGGTAATGGGGGTCATCGACTCGGTCGTCGGCAGCTGAAAGCCTTCGGGATCGGCGGCCTTGAGCTCGAAAATATCGCCGATGGCAATGAGTAGATCGTTCATGGACAGGTTGGTCAGGCATACATTCTTTGTCAGCGCCACGGCTACGCCGATGGCTTCGGACATGGTGATATTCCTGTTTTCACGGATTAAGGTTTCAAGCACGGTTCGTACGCGGCGGGTACGGCCCAAATCGCCATCGCCGCCAACTTTGCGTATGCGCATATAGATGACCGCTGCGTGACCTGAAAACAGATAGGTGCCGCCCTTGTCCATGCTGGGCGTGGTTGAGTCACGGGAGATACGGTAGCGGTTTAAGTAATCGGCTTCGGCGTCCGTCACGGAAATGTATACGCCGCCAAGCACGTCTATCATATCCTGAACATTATCCATGCTGAAAAACAGGTATTTATCCACTTTCACCCCAAAGTGAGTGGATACGATCTTGCACAGCGCTTCGGGGCCGTAGTTTTTTGTAATATAGGTAATGCGGCCGATTTTCCCGTCCGGACGCCGGATGAGGATCTCGCGCATTATCGAGGTAAAGATCATGCGCTCCTGCACGGTATCCAGGGTTACTAGCATCAGGCCATCGGTATTGCCCATACGATTTTCTTTAAAATCCCAGGTGTCAAAACAGGCCATCAGGTAGTTGTTCACACCCTCGGGCGGATCGGATAGGCTATCGTAATCCAGTGCGAAGATTGGACTGGGGGTTGCGGCCAGTGCAGGCGTGATTAGCAGGGTGAGTAATACAATCAGTGTTACAACGCGTTTCATCATAACGATCCTTCCATAGGACGGGCGGTTAGGCGAGGAATCTAAGAATTTCGTAATAGCAGAAGATGACCACTGACGAAAACAGGATGGAGTCCATACGGTCTAGCATGCCGCCGTGGCCGGGGAACAGGTTGCCAAAGTCTTTTATGTTGCAGTAGCGCTTGATCAAGCTGGCCAGCAAATCGCCAAACTCTGCCGCAATACCGCCGATCAGGCCCGCGAGCGCGTGTGCCCACAGCGGGGGGAAGCCAGCATTCGGAAAGCACAGGGAAAACACCCACCCGGCCAGCACCGTCAGGCCTACCGCGCCAACAAGCCCGCCGATGGCCCCGGAAACGGTTTTCTTGGGGCTGATCTTGGGGCATAGCTTTTTGCCACCGATGGAAGTGCCCACAAACAGGGCAAAGGTGTCCGTGCCGACAGAAACCACGAACACGAGCGAGGTCATCAGCGCTTGCATCGGGCGGGGTTGGATGCCCGACAGGGAAATCAGGCACAGGCCCGGCAGCACGATGGTTAAAATCGGCAGCAGGCTGATCATGACATCGGTCAGGTTGGGATTCTGGCGGCGCATGACCTGGGCGATGACCGCAAAACACGCGATCATCAGCACCGGCACGATGGCCAGGGGCCGCACAAACAGCATCAGTGGCGCGCTGGCCAGCATGGCAAAATAGACAGGCCAATGTACGGGGCGGTGACCGCCCAAAGTTAAGGAATGCAGCGCTTCATACAGGCACAGGACACAGACGGCAAGCGCAACCGCGCTAAACACATACCCGCCCACGAACAGGACCGCGATGACAAACAGCGCCAGGAGCACGCCGGTTACGATGCGCATCCACATGGTGATGCCCTCCATAGTGTTTTTTTGAGTATCGGGCCGGTCAGCGGCCGCCGAAACGGCGTTTGCGCTGCTGATAGGCGGTGATGCAGGCACGGAAGTCTTCAACCGTGAAATCCGGCCAGAGCTTCTTTGGAAAGGTGAACTCCGCGTATGCGCTTTGCCAGAGCAGGTAGTTGGACAGCCGCAGTTCGCCGCTGGTACGGATTAACAAATCCACATCCGGCAGCCCCGCGGTGTACAGGCGACTTGACAGTGCGTCCTCGTCGATGGCATCCGGGGTGAGGGTACCGGACTGCACATCGGCTGCCAGCTGCTGCGCAGCACGGACCAACTCGGCGCGGCCGCCGTAGTTGATTGCCAGGCACAGTGTCATCCCCGTACAGGCACGGGTGCGCTCTTCGGCATTATACAGCGCATCCCGCTGGGGCGCGGGCATGCCATCCTTGTCGCCAAGTATCAGCACGCGGACATTCTTTTCCTGCAGCTCGCCGATGTCCTGGCGGAAATACTGGATTAACAGCGCCATCAGCGCGTCGACCTCCAGCTTGGAACGCCGCCAGTTTTCGGTGGAAAATGCATACAGCGATAGCACCGCAAGGCCCATATCGTTGGCATCGCGGATAATATTGCGCATCGCCTGAACACCTGCATTGTGCCCCAGCGCTACGCGCAGGGCATGGTCTTTGGCCCAGCGGCCGTTGCCATCCATAATAATGCCGATATGGCGCGGCAGGCGGGTCAGGTCCGGCGTCGACTGGGTCATGGTAGGACCTCTTTCGTCGTTTCCTCGTCGCTGGGTTTTGGCGACAGGCGAAAACGCGACACCAGCAGTTGCCTGCCGTCGTCCCGTACGCCGATCACGCGCGCCTCGGTCAGCAGTCCATCGGTGAGCTCCGGCTCCAGCAGCGGGTCATGGGGGGCCGGGGTGTCCTCATCGTCTGTTACGGTAAACTGTTTGGCCATGCCCGCCAGTGCGCTTTGCGCTGCGGCGGGTTCATCCTCCGCTGCGGCTTTGGCGTGCAAAGGAGCGGGCGCGGTCGTGAAGGTTACGCGCACATCAAAGATGCCGGCGCTTTTAAGTATCGCCAGTGCATCCTTTGCGTTAAGACCCAAGAGATGATCAAAGGGCTTGTTCAAACTTCCAAGATTTCCTTGTCTTTAGCGGCAGCAAGTTCATCCAGCTCTTTAACGGCAACGTCGGTCGCGTCCTGAATCTTTTTCTCGGCATACGACAGATCGTCTTCGGTGATCTCGGAATCCTTTTGCTGCTTTTTCACGTGATCCATGGCATCGCGGCGGATGGCGCGGATGGCCACTTTGGCCTCTTCCAGCGTTTTGCCCACGAGCTTGGTCAGATCCTTGCGGCGCTCTTCGGTGAGCTCCGGCACGACCAGGCGAATCACCTTGCCGTCGTTTGAAGGATTAAAACCCAGGTCCGACTTCAGGATGGCTTTTTCCACCAGCGCCAGGGCCGACTGATCCCAAACGTTGACCACCAGCATGCGCGGCTCGGGCGCGGATACGTTGCCCATCTGCGTTAGTGGGGTGGGCGAGCCGTAGTAGTCCACCATCACCCGGTCCAATAGCTGCGGGTTGGCCCGGCCGGCACGGATGGAGCGAAGCTCGGACTGAAAAACATGGATGGTTTTCTGCATTTTATCCTTGGCAGTGTCAATGACTTCACGATACATAATTTATCCACCTTTCCGGGGTTGTTTCGTTCATTGTACTCAATCTGGGAAGGGGATGTCAACAGCGCATCGTATACTTATGGTAGACAGTCAGCCGTTTCCCCAGCCCGCCGGTCTGCGGTGTGGGACCAAAAAAAGCGTTGCTATTTCCGACAAATAGCGTAGAATACTACACAAGGTTCCTGTCAGTTATTTACATGTGTATATCAGGAGTATTGCCTATGATGCGTCAAGCGCTTACAAATTTCCTGCAACTATGCCGGAAACACAAAGGTTTTCTGGTCCTATCCGGCCTTTGTCTGGTGTGCGCATTTGTCAGCTTTCTGTTTTTGCAGGAGAAGGGGTATTACGCGTATACGGTCAGCACCGGGCTAACACAGGAAACCCAAACACTGTATATCGCCAGCGACGATCCGCAGACACTGAAAAAGATATACACACAACTGAAAAGCGACGCGACGCTTCCGCGTATGGGGATTGTAACCCTGTTCGATGCTACGTACGCAGGTGTTGTCTTGGACAGGGAATGGCAGCCGGATGTTTGGTACACGCCGTATGGCCGGTTTTTCAGTACAGAGGAAATGGAAACCGGCGCGCCTGTTGTGTTGCTTGGCATGGAGTACTTGCGGCAGCTATCCAAAGAGAAACTTGACAGCATATGGGATACGGGGATTGTGATACACAATACACCGCTGCGCGCCATTGGCAACTATCATGACTGGGATGTGTCCTTTGATGATGAATCCCGCTATGAAACAAGCAGCTTACCGACGTCGCTTACACTGACGTTGAAACGCTATTTGCAGCTTGGCCTGGCACCAACGCAGCTGCGTGTGGTGTTTTCCGCGCCGCTTACCGGGGAGCAGCGGGCGCATTTAGCCGGCATAGTACAGCCCTATGATTCCCTGACAAAACTATTGCTGCCCAAAGAAGGGAATACGAGCGCTGTCAGCAGTTATATCAGTGCTACGGCGCAGTATGCGCTGATCCTTGCGGTGTCGCTGCTCAGCATAGTCAGTGTGCTGGTGTATTGGCTCAGGGCTGAACTTGCGCGCTATACAATTTATAGGATTTGCGGTGCCAGACGCTGGCAGATCCTATTCTTTTTATCCATGAATGTGTGGTTTTTGGTCACGGGCAGCTATGCCTGTGCCTGTTTACTGATTTACGGCATTACAAAGCTGGCGCCGGTAGGGCTGGTTTCCCTGCTGCCGTGGGCAGACTATGTCGTCATCTATCTGGGTGCGCTGGCCTTTTCGCTGATAACGGTCAACATCAGGGCGCTTCCCGTTGTGCTGGGCAACGAAATCCTCCTAAAATAAAGGAAGGAGAGCAAACGCATGAAAACGCTGTATATCGCGCTCAAGCTGCTTTGGAAGCGCAAGCTGGCGAATCTGATTTTGGTGCTCATTATTTTGCTTTCCATTACCATGCTTGCCCAGCTGTTTGTGTTTATTACCAATCATGTGGATAATATGCAGGCCCTAAAGGAGCTGCCCGTGAAGGACACGGTGGTCGTCAACGTGTTTGACTACTACGATGCGGCGGAGGCCGCCGCGGTCATACAGAAATCAGACACGGCTGAAGCCGTCGGCCGCACATTTATAGGCAACTTGCAATGCAATAACAGAAACTGCAATCTGGCTGTCTATACCGAAGGCATCTATGCCCGCTATACACCAAGGCTGCAAAGCGGCGCGTGGCTAACGGAGAGTCCGCCGGCAGACAGCGGCATGATACCGGTGGTGGTTTCGCCGGATACGGGGCTTGTGCTGGGCGAGACAACGGCGCTGACTTTGCCGAGTGGAAAACAAGCGGCCCTGATGGTCGCTGGCGTGCTTGCAGAGCCCGTGCAGTATTTGTTTCCGTCGGGCGGTGCGGGCGCGGATGATTTTGCGGTGGATATGATTATTGAACAACGCGCGGTGGTCATGATGCGGGATACGGACTTTGGAGATACCACTGCATTGCTGCGACCGGAAGACATTCTTTCGCCGGAGCCGCTGTTCGTTGCGCTCAGAAGCGGTGCCGGGGAGAACGAAAAAGCGGCAGCGATGGAAACGTGGCGTAAGTACGGCGAAGTCATCCCGATGCATTCGCTGATGGCGACCTATGAGCGAAATACGAGAACTATGATCGGCGGCGGGCTGGTGTTTTTTGTGGTGTTTTTCTTGCTGGCAGCCACCGCCGTGTTGAGCAACGAAGTGATACAGAGCCTGCGAAACTGCAGATATTTCACCGTTTACTATCTGCTGGGGATGAACTGGCGCAGGGGCGCGGCGATTGAACTGTTCCGGACGCTTGTGCTGATCCTGATTACCATGGCGCTGAGCCTGCTGATGGGCAAATACGGCCTGCTGATGCTGGAGTGGATGACGCCGGAACGCGCGCGGATGTTTTACGGCCTTGCGTTTGCCTATATCATCGTGGTATTTATCGGCGTGAAAGCGGGATTTTTAATCAAGCTGATGCGCAGTGATATATCGGACTCGTTGAAAGACCTGCAGCAGGGAGAGTGAGGATACGACCATGTTGATTGAAATGACGGGAATCGAAAAAACCTATGCAGCCGTCCGGGGCGGCGCAGTGGTCAACGCGTTAAACGGTGTCGACCTGAGCATAGGCAGAAATGAAATGGTTGCCATCAAAGGCTCGTCCGGGGCGGGCAAGTCCACACTGCTGCAAATACTGGGCTGCCTGGATACGCCCACAAAGGGCAGATACCTGCTGGATGGCGAGGATATGAAAACAAAGTCTGCCGCCCAGCTGGCCAGGATTCGCAACAAGCAGATCGGCTTTGTTATGCAGCATTTTGCCTTGGTTGAAGAAGACAGCGCGCTCCAAAACGTGGGCATTCCGTTGCTGTTTTCCAAAACGCCGTTTTTGTCCATTGATGGACTGGCCAGGGAACAGCTGCGGCGGCTTGGTATTGAAAAACTTTCGAAACAGCGGGTATCGAAGCTATCCGGGGGTGAAAAACAGCGCGTTGCTATCGCACGCGCGCTGGTGAACAAGCCTGATATTATTTTGGCAGATGAGCCGACAGGCGCGCTGGATCACCAAAACGCCGTCAAAATCATTGATATTTTCAAAGAACTCCATGCCCAGGGAAACACGGTGATCGTCGTTACGCACGAAGCGTTTGTTGCAGAGGCCTGCGACCGTGTGATTACCATTGCGGACGGAAAAATCGTCAGCTAACCCGGCTAGAGTAAAAAGCGTATATTGTGGCTGAGGTTAGGAGAGTATCCAGTCCGCCGCGTCGCTGAGCGAATCGGTTACAAAATCCGCCTGCGTGCTGGCGGGCGGCTGTGTGCCCCATAAAAACAAAATACTGTGTGTGCCTGCGGCCTTGGCGGCGCGGATATCGGTATTTTCGTTGTCGCCGATCATCACAACTTGTGCCGGGTCGGTTATGCCGCTGCGCCGCATGGCTTCCAGCAGCATTTGCGGGTGCGGCTTGGTGTGTTCAAACTCTTCGGAGATCAGCACATCGCTGACATAGCAGCGCAGGGGGGATGTTTCCATGCGCGATTTCTGTACGGCGGCAAAGCCGTTGGTGACAAAGCATACGGGCATATGGGCAGACATGCGCTGCAAAAAGGCCTCCGCACCGGTCACCGGGATGTTTTGCTTTCCCAGCATCTCCACAAAGTACGCGCTCATGGCCGGGATATCGGCATCCTCCACGCCCTGGGCGGCCATAAAGTCCGCAAAGCGGTCCCGCCGCAGCTTGGCCTGGGTGGTTTCGCCTCGGGCCAGCTTTTGCCAGTGGGCGGTGTTAATGGCCTTGTACAATAGGTACAGTTCCTCGTCCTCCGGCAATGAAAAGCGCGCCGTAACGGCGGCATAGGCCGCGCGCTCGGCGCTGCGAAAATCAAAAATCGTATTGTCTACGTCGCAAAGCAATAGCGAAATGCGTTTGCTCATTTTTTTACGTTGCGGGCCGCGACCAAAATCAGGTCATCTTCGCGGGGCAGGTAAGGCAGGTTGTTTACGGTGTGGTACAGCTCTTTGTTAAATGGACGGGAGTCCATTTTCATGGCTGCGCGGTGCAGCGAGCTGTGGAACACGCGTCCGTCGCGCACGCCAATGGCAAAGCCGTCGTTCTCGGGCGGGGTTTCGTTTAAGAGCAGGTCTACAGCCATGCGGCCGGCTTCAAACGCAAAGGCGGAGTCGTACGCCGTGGGAATGGCGCCGCGCTGGGTATAGCCGATCACGGTAGAGCGGGCTTCGATATCGCATTCGTAGCGCAGCACGCGGGCCAGGGCTTCCGAGGAGAAGGGCGTATCCTCGTGCACGCACTTGTCGTTTTCACATAAAACCTCACGCCAGGGGTAATCGGCCATGTTGCCGTTTTCCCAGGCATGCTCGCAGATGATGACCGTGGCGCGGCGGTTGCCGTTTGCAATTTGCTCTTTTAAGCGCTTAATCACATCGCGCAGATCCCATTTCATTTCAGGCACGATTACAATCTCGGCCCCGGTGGAAATGGCTGTGCGCATGGCGATATCCCCGCAGTAGCGGCCCATGACTTCGACTACGTGGGGCCTGTCGTGGCTGCGGCTGGTGGCGCGGATGGAGCGTACGGATTCCACGCATACGTTCACGGCCGTGTCGTAGCCCAGGGTGGCTTCGGTATAGGGCAGGTCGTTATCAATCGTGCCGGGAATGCCTACGCACGGAATGCCGCGCTTGCACAGGTCCAGCGCGCCTTTATAGCTGCCGTCCCCGCCGATGATGACCAGTCCGTCGATATGGTATTTATGTTTCAGGTCGTCGGCGACCTTATCCAGCACATCATCCTGTTTAAACTCTTCGCACCGGGCTGTACGCAGATAGGTGCCGCGCATATCCAGAATATCCAGCACGGTTTCGGAACGCAGCTTGCGGATGTCGTTGAGCTCGTTTTCGCTTTTGCCTAAAAGGCCGTTATAGCCGCGCCGAATGCCCATCAGTTCAACGCCGTTCTGCTCTGCAAAACGGGCTACGCTGACAACGGCAGCATTCATGCCGGGGCTGTCGCCGCCGCTGGTGAGGACGCCGAAGGTCTTACTCATAGTCCAATCTCCTTCGTATTGTGGAAAATATGGCATGGTATCCAAAATTGAGTATAGCACAAGGCACTACCGCATTCAAGAGAGGGCGAAAAGCGGTTTCGCACGGGCCCGCGCGTTGTTTCTTATGCGCTGACATCGGGAAAGGCTTTGACCGTATCCCAGTATGGCTCCCAGCGCGTTAGCGGGCCGGAGGCAAAATCATCGGTTTGGGTAAACGCGAAAAAATCCGATTCCGAAAGCCAGCGGTAGGAAATGGTTTCGCCTTCCTGCAGGGTGATGGCTTGCTTGTCGCAGTCCGTAAGGCAGATATAGCTGAAATACAGAGTTTGTTTCAGGTCGCTGGCGGCAAACAGAAAGGTGAGCGCATCGGTATGAATGCCGGTTTCCTCCCGCAGCTCGCGCAGCGCACCTTCGCAGGGAGTTTCGCCCTGTAAAATCGCGCCGCTGGCCCCAGCTTCAAACTTGCCGGGGTAGCCCTCCTTGCGAAAATCCCGCTGCATCACCAAATAGTCCCCGCCTGAATGCTTGACCAGCACATCGGCGACGATGTGATACAGCCCCGCAGGTACAGGCTCATCGCGCGTCAGCGTGCGTCCGGCCAGGCGACCATCGGGCAGGTAAGCGTCCCAGCGTTCTTTCATAGGTAAACCCCTCCACTTGTTTGCTTTGCTAAGTATACCTCTTGATGCGGGCAAGAATAACGCCTGCCGATAAAACGCGGGTGGATTTGCAACTTTGGTACATCAAAGACCATAGTATATGGAAGTGATTCAGCGGTTGTACTGTAGGCGCAGTTGCACCCGAAAGTATCAAAGCAGCGCATCGGTTACAGCGCCGTGACGGCAGCATCAATGCCCTAACACCGTATTGTTAATATTTTAACTTGTATGTATACAATGTGCACTTTTCCCGCATGGTACATTGACTTTATCCCCTAAGCGGGTATGATGAAGGTGCGTTCGATGTGGAGCGGCAGCCGCAGGAGATGGCCTTGTCTGTTTTGCGTCGGCGTGCCGCAGGGCATGGGCGTTCTTTGTTTGTAACGCAAGAACCCCCTCAATGGCAGGACGGCGCAAGCCCAAACGCAATCACGCATATAAAAGGAGACAGTATGAATCTAACCTATCAAATTCTACAAAAACACCTGGTTGAGGGCGAATTGGTCGCGGGAAAAGAGATCGCCATTAAAATCGACCAGACCCTGACACAGGATTCCACCGGAACCATGGCCTATCTGCAATTTGAAGCCATGGAAGTTCCGCGTGTGAAAACAGAGCTGTCGGTGGCCTATATTGACCACAATACCATTCAGTCGGGCTTTGAAAACGCCGACGATCATAAATATTTGGAAACCGTGACCAAAAAGCACGGCGTATACCTGTCCAAGCCCGGCAACGGCGTGTGCCATCAGGTACATCTGGAGCGCTTTGCCGTCCCCGGCAAAACCCTGCTGGGCTCCGACAGCCATACCCCCACAGCGGGCGGACTTGGCATGCTGGCAATCGGCGCGGGTGGACTGGATGTGGCGGTAGCCATGTCCGGCGAGGCGTATTCCATCCCCTGCCCGGCGGTGACCAACATTCAGCTCACCGGCAAACTTTCGCGCGGGGTGGCCGCTAAAGATGTTATTTTAGAAGTGCTGCGCATTTTAACCGTAAAAGGCGGCGTGGGCAAGGTGATGGAGTACACGGGCGAAGGCGTGAAAAGCCTGTCCATCCCCGAGCGCGCGACCATCACCAACATGGGCGCGGAGCTGGGCGCAACGACCAGCATTTTCCCCGCTGATGAAAACGCCAAGCAATTCATGGCCGCGCAGGGGCGCGAGCAGGACTATGTAGAAATGCTGCCCACGGCCGATGCAACGTACGACGAAGTCATCAAAATCGACCTGTCCACACTCCAGCCGCTGGTGGCGCTCCCCCACATGCCCGATAATGTGCAAACCGTGGAAGAAACCGGGCCCATTGCGGTCGACCAGGTCTGTATCGGCTCGTGCA
This sequence comes from Candidatus Limiplasma sp., assembly GCA_963678055.1. Classification (GTDB taxonomy): domain Bacteria; phylum Bacillota; class Clostridia; order Christensenellales; family Aristaeellaceae; genus CAXXOK01. The sequence goes on along the minus strand of OY782679.1, from coordinate 213,396 downwards.
CCAATTCAAGCTATCTGGATATGATGCGCGTGGCGAAAATCCTGCAGGGCAAGACCGTGCATCCAAGCGTCAGCCTGATCATCGCGCCCGGCTCACGCCAGGTGCTGGGCATGCTGGCGAAAAACGGCGCGCTGAACGATATGATTCAGGCCGGCGCGCGGATTAACGAAACGGCCTGCGGGTTCTGCATCGGCATGGGGCAAAGCCCCCGCACGGGCGCTGTCAGCCTGCGTACCAACAACCGGAACTTCTTTGGCCGCAGCGGCACCAAATCGGCGGGTATTTACCTGGCATCCTGCGAAACGGCTGCCGCCAGTGCACTGACCGGTGTCCTGACCGACCCGCGCTCGCTAACCGTTGATTTGACGGTCGATATGCCCGAAACCTTCCTATATAACGACAACCTGATACTCCCGCCTGCCCCGGCCGGTGAGGAGGTAGAGGTCGTTCGCGGCCCGAACATCCAGCCCTTCCCCAAGGCTGAGGCCCTGGCCAAAAGCCTGATGGGCAAAGCGCTTTTGAAGATGGAAGACAATATCACCACCGACCACATCATGCCCAGCGATTCGAAACTTCTGCCCTTCCGTTCCAACATTCCCAAGCTGTCGGATTACTGCCTGACGCCGGTGGATGAAACCTTCCCCGCGCGTGCCAAAGAGGCAGGCGGCGGGTTCCTGATTGCCGGGCAGAACTACGGCCAGGGCTCCAGCCGCGAGCATGCGGCGCTGGTCCCGCTGTACCTGAAAATCCGGGGCGTGATTGCCAAGTCCTTTGCCCGTATCCACAAGGACAATTTGATTAACAACGGCATCCTGCCGCTGACCTTCCAAAACGAAGCGGACTATGATCGTTTCGATGTGGATGACGAGATTGAAATTGCCGATGTCCGGCAAAAAGTGAAAGAGGGCACGGCCATCATTCCTGTTATCAACCACACCAAGGGCATCACGATCCATACCGAACTTGCCCTCAGCCCCCGCCAGCAGGCGATGATCCTCGCAGGCGGCCTGATCAACAAAATCAAATCCGCGCAGTAAATGCGCTGAAGCAAGAAAAAAGCGGAAGGTGGTAGAGCCTTTCGCTTTTTCTTTTGCCCGCAGCCTTGCAGGGTTGACAAAACAAGCGCTGCAAAGCATACTCAAGCAAAATACGATTGTATGAAGCAATACGGGAGGCAAACCATGGCCTTACTCTTGGTGTATACACGGCAGCCGGAAGCGGCGCTGTACCATGCCGCGCTGGCGCGCAGCGTGCATTTTGCCTGCGATTTGGACGGACAGGGATTTCAGCCGCTGAACCTAAACTACGGCATGTTGTTTGCTGAAGGAACGGTCAATGCGGACAACACCATCGCCCCCAAAGCCCTGCTACAGCCCCGCGTTCGGCAAACGGAGGACGGCGCGTATCTTGTCCAGGCGCAGCAGCTGAATGCAAGCGGCGAGGCCGAAGCGCTGTATCCACAATGGACGACGCGGGATTTTATTGACTTTCAGTACCTGGGTGTGTGCGAGACCCCTGCCCCAATGCCAGCGCCGGAGACGGCCGTAACCCTTGCGGGCGCAGTCTCCGGCAACTGCCTGACGATACCGGACACGCTGGCGCGCAAAATGATAGCTGCCTGGTCGCCGCTGACCAATACGGAAATCCGCGTGCCCGCTCTGGTGACCGCCGCCGACGAAGCGCAGGCCAAAGCCATCTGTGCAGCGGCGGTGTACAGCGATGGCTCGACCTGCCAAAAGCCTGTGGATTGGGATTTGACGGGGGTCGATTTCACCCGTCCGGGCGACTATCCCATGACCGGCACGGTGCGGCAGCTGGAGCCGGACTTCCCCATCCAACAGCATCACGGTGATCCGGTGGTGTTTCACTGGCAGGGACAGGTCTATTACATCTATACCAACGACTTTAACGACGATAGGGGCTTTATCGTGCGCCGCGCACAGACGGTGGAAGGCTTGTTTGCGCCGGATGTGGAGCAAAGCCTGATACTGGATGAAAGCGAGCAGTTTGTGCAAACGTTCTGGGCGCCGGAGTTTCACGAAATCGGCGGTGCGCTGTACCTGCTGTTTGCGGTTTCGGGCAAGCGGTGGGGTCCGCAATGCCACCTGATGAAACTGAAACCCGGAGGGGATATCCTGTGCGCTGAGGACTGGACGAATCCCGTGCGGGTGTGCCGCAGCGACGGGAGCAACTTGACTGATACAGCCATTACGCTGGATATGACCTACTTTCAGGCGGGAGCGCGTCACTATGTCGTATGGTCGTATCGCGAGGGTATCGGCACGAAGCGCGACAGCGGCTCGATGCTCTATATTGCCACAATCGACCCGCAAAATCCCGCGCGGCTAACAAGCGAGCCGGTGCTTTTATCGCGGCCGCTGCTGGGGTGGGAGAATATCGACGGAACCATCAACAACGAAGGCCCTTATGCGTTTGTGCATGAAGGCGTGGTGTACCTGACCTATTCCGGCGGTGCCGCCAACGGCTACAGCTATGCCGTGGGACTGCTGACCGCAGAAGCGGACCGGGATTTGCTGCATACCTCTAACTGGCGCAAGCGGCCCACGCCGGTGCTTCATTACGGCTCCATTTCCGGGCGCTTTGGCCCTGGACACAACAGCTTTTTCCAAGAGGGCGGGGAACGTTACATTGCCTACCATGCCGAGTACAACACCAGCGACAGCCCACGCTGCGCCGCCCTGCACCGCGTGCATATTGATAGCAGCGGCCTGCCGCGTTTCGATTTGGGGCCGGAGCGGGATCTAAGCCCCGCACTGCGTGCAGTGCATACGGTGATTCGAATCTGATGGAGAAATGAAAAGAGCGGAGGATACGCACATGAAGCAAACCATTGAAATCATGGAAGCAACGCGCGACGATCTGCCCGCGCTGCTGGCACTGTATAAGCAGCTACACCAAAGCGACCCGGCGCCCGGCGGACAAGCGCTGGATGGTGTGTTAAAGACGATATTCAATAACCCCGCCTATCACATTCTCCTGGCAAAGGCGGAGGATGAGATAGCCGCGAGCGTGACAGTGATCGTGATTCCAAACCTTACCCGTGGCGCGCGCCCCTATGCGGTGATCGAAAACGTGATTACGGCAGCAGCCTACCGCAGGCAGGGCATCGCCGCAGCGCTGATGGCCGAGGCAGTCAGCATCGCCCGTGAGGCGGGCTGCTATAAAGTATCGCTCACCACCGGCAATAAGGACAAGGCAACCTTCCGCTTTTATGAACGCTGCGGGTTTAACCGGGAGGATAAAACGGCGTTCATTTGCTGGCTGGAAGACGTATAAAATTTCGCCTGCCACTAAAAGTGGTTCATGTCCGCAACAAAAATACGCTATGGCCGCGCAAGCGCGGTCTTTTTTTATTTTGCGCGTGTAAACCCCGTTACGGTGAACGCGATTCAGCGTTGTTGCATGTATTTTGCAGGTAAATATAAGCCGCTTCAGGTTAAGTTTAGGCAAGCAAAAGGTAAAAATTTGCGCATTGACTTACCAAATCTTCAATGCTAAACTTGTCGCAAAGATGGGTAAACGATTACCCAAATTTCACGAAAAGACTAGAGGAGGAACCAACACATGAAGAAAATTCTCGCGCTTCTTTTGCTTGCGGTAATGCTGGTCGGCAGCATGAACGTTGCCGTTGCACAAGAAAAGGAAACCATTCAGGTCGCGTATCTGCTGGCGATGAACGCCGCAGAGGAACGCGGTTTGGTCCAGGACGCTATCAACGCGCGGCTGGAAGAACTCGGCTACGATTTCCAGATCGAGTTTGTCTGCATCGACTTTGCATCCTGGGGCACGCAAATTAACCTGATGCTTACCGATGGCAGCATCGACTTGTTCAACGCCGCATTTATGACCAGCCTTTCCATGCTGGCCGACCAGGGCTCCATCGCCCCGATGGATGAACTGTTTGAAGAATACGGCCAGGGCATTTTGGATTCGCTGGGCGAGTACATTGAATGTGCCCGCGTGGGCGGCGTGCTCTACGGCGCACCCAAGGTCAACGCCTTCTCCTCCGCGCTGATGTTCATGATGGACAAGAAAATGGCGGACGAAGCGGGCATCGACCCCGAAGCCATCACCGATTTTGCCACGCTGACCGAAGCGCTGAAAGTGGTCAAGGCCGCAAACCCCGACATGACCATGATCGCCAACGGCAACGGTGGCGCGTACCTGGACATTTTTGACACCGACCTGCTGGGCACCGGCGACCCCCTGGGCGCACTGATGCTGGGCGAGGACGGCCAGAGCACGACCGTTGTCAACTATTACGAATCCGACACCTTCAAATCCATGCTGGATTACGCCAAAATCTGGAACGAGGAAGGCTTCTTTATGAAAGACCCCCTCAACGCTCAGGACGGCTCCATGGCCTACCTGTCCAACGGCCAGTCCTTCGGCTCCTTTGTATCCTACAGCGATGAAGGCACTGCGCTGAGCGTACAGGAAAAAGGCGTTGGCAAAGAACTGTATGCCGCACAGATCACCCAGGACGCCTGGGCAACCACCAGCAACGTTGCCGGGATGACCTGGTGCGTTCCCGCTCTCAGCGAACATCAGGTGGCTGCGACCCAGTTCCTGAACCTGCTGTTCACCGATTCGTCGATCTCCAACCTCGTGTGCAACGGCATTGAAGGCGTGCACTATGTGGTAACCGAAGAAGGCAACATCACGTTCGCCGGCGATCTCGACCCCATGACCACAGGCTGGCCGTCGGGCATGGGCACCTTCTGGCCCAACATCTGCATCACTTATCCCTGGTCTCCGGATCCCGCCGACCTGTACGACGGCTGGCTGGCCTCCAATGAGACCTGTGAAAAATCCCCGGCGCTGGGCTTTGCGTTTGACTCCTCCGTCGTTTCCGACGAAGCATCCGCGTGCTCAACGATTGTGGATAAGTACGTCAACGCGCTGCTGTTGAACATTGGCGATACTGACGACCTGTACGCCTCCCTCCTGTCCGAGCTGGACGCCGCCGGCATCGATGATATCATCGCCGCCAAGCAGCAGCAGCTGGACGCCTGGGCAGCTAACTAAGCATACCTCACTCCCTTACCTTGCAGAGCGGCGCTCCACAAGGGCGCCGCTCTGCCCATTTTACAGACAGGGGGCCAGCTCGTGCTAACGTCCATTCGGCAAACACTAAAAAAAATGAAGCGGTTCTATCCGCTGTATATCATGATGATTCCGGGCCTGACCTATATCATCATCAACAACTACATCCCGCTGACAGGCCTGCAGCTTGCGTTTAAGAAATTCAAGTATGTGCAGGGCATTTGGGGCAGCGCATGGAACGGCGTAAAAAACTTTACCTATCTGTTTAAAACCGGGGATGCGTGGACCATTATCCGCAATACTTTGGGATATAACCTCGTATTCATTATTCTGGGCACGATTTTTGCCATTTTTGTGGCCATCATGCTCAATGAAATTCAACGCAAAAAGGTGCAGCAGGTGTACCAGACCGTTATCCTGATTCCCTATTTGATTTCGTATGTAATCGTTAGCTACATTGCCTACGCGGCCCTTGGCGAAAGCAACGGCATGATTAACAATGCCATCCTGATACCGCTGGGCATGGAGCCTGCGAAATTCTATACAGATGCCAAATACTGGCCAGTGATTCTAACCATGGTGCAGGTTTGGAAAACCTTTGGGTATTCGTCCATCATCTACTTTGCCACCATTATCGGCATAGACAAGGCTTATTACGAGGCCGCTGTGGTGGACGGCGCTGGAACCTGGAAGCAGATCACCAGCATTACCCTGCCGCTGATCAAGCCCGTGATTATCACCCTGACCCTTTTGTCGATGGGGCGCATCTTCTATTCGGACTTTGGTTTATTCTACCAGGTGCCCATGAACACGGGGCTATTGTACGATGCGACCAGCACCATCGACACCTATGTGTACCGCGGGCTTTTGGAAACCAACGATGTCGGCCGCGCGTCCGCGGCGGGGTTCATCCAATCGGTGCTTGGGTTCCTGCTGGTGCTGGGAACCAACTATGCCGTACGTGCGATCGAAAAAGAACAAGCCTTGTTCTAAGCGGGAGGAAATACGATGGGTTTATATGGAAAAGGCTTTTCAAGGGTGGCCAACATAGTATTGCTTATTTTGTCACTGCTGTGTGTATTGCCGCTGCTGTTGCTTTTAACCAGCTCGTTTGCATCGGAGCAATCGCTGCTAAAACACGGATATTCGTTCTTGCCCAGGGAATTCAGCCTGGAATCCTACAGATATCTATGGTTCAGCCGCGCGCAAATCCTGAATGCCTATAAAATGACCATTCTGGCGACCACTGTGGGTACGCTGTCCAACCTGACCATCACGACGCTGATGGCCTATCCCCTGTCACGCAAAGGGCTGCCGGGCCGCAACTTCTTTTCATTCATGGTGTTTTTCACCCTGCTGTTTAACGGCGGTATGATTCCAAGCTACCTCATGTGGGTGCAGGTGTTCCACATTAAGGACACCTTCTGGGCGTTGATTTTGCCGACCTTGCTGATGAACGGCTTTGGCGTAATCGTCATGCGTACATTCTTCACCACCAACATTCCCGAAGAGGTGCTGGAGGCCGCGCGTATCGACGGTGCCGGGGAAACCCGAACCTTGATTCAAATTGTACTGCCGCTGTCGACCCCGATTCTGTCGACCATCGCACTGCTGTCGGGTCTTGCGTACTGGAACGACTGGATTAACGGCTTGTATTACCTGGTCAAGCGCACGGACTTCTATACCATTCAGAATTTACTGAACCGCTTAATTGCCAGCGCCGACTTTATTGCCAACAATGCGGCCAATTCCTCGCTGACTGCCGGGGTGACGGTGCCAAGTGTCGGCATCCGTATGGCGATCGCAGTTATTGCGCTGGTCCCGATTATGATTATTTATCCCTTCCTGCAGCGCGGGTTTGTAAAAGGGATCGTGATCGGCGGCGTGAAGGGCTGAGCCTCACTATTTGAACTGAAAGGGGATTGCTATGAAGGAAACCACACTGCACCAGGACGAGTTACCGTTCGAAACCACGCAGCCGGAGGCGGTGGGCATTCCCTCGGTGGCGGTGCTGCGCTTTTTGCAGGCCTTAGAGCAAAATAAATACCGGTTGCACGCGTTTATACTGCTGCGCCGGGGCAAGATTTGCTTTGCATCGGCGGCTGCGCCGTATACGCTGTCCACCCCGCACCGCGTGTATTCGGCGGGCAAGTCCATTCTGGCGCTTAGCGCCTGCCGCGCCATACAGGACGGAAAAATGAAGCCGACCGACAAGGTGGCCGACTTGTTCCGCGATCTGCTGGACGGCGATACCCGCTTTGACAACATGACGATAGACGACCTTCTTACCATGCGCTCCGGGCAGGAGGAGGACCCGTTTTTGGCGTTGTTCAAGGATTTGAACGCCGATATAACGCGCTTGTTTTTTGCTGCGCCGCCTGTGGAAGCGCCGGGCAAAACCTTCCGCTATAACAACACCATTCCAACGATCGTCACCCAGGCGGTAGAACGCGCTGTGGGTGAGCCGTTTGAGGGCTACCAGACCCGTCACTTTGCCGAGCTTATGGCCGCACCGATCTACGCGCCCACCGACACGCGCGGCAGCTATAACCCCGTCGTGATGGCGATGACACCTATCACCCTGATGAAGTACGTAGCGCTGTTTTTGCAGGAGGGTAACTGGCAGGGTCAGCAGTTGCTGGATGCGGATATCCTGCGCCAGTGCGTGCGGGAACATACCCAAACCGGTCAGCCGGACAACTTCGCCGGTTACGGCTGGCAAACCTGGCGCAATGCCTTTGGCGGTTACCGGCTGGATGGCGGCTTTGGTCAGTACGGCATTGTGCTGCCGGAGGAAGACATGGCCGCTGTGCTTATGTCGGATATGCCAGACTCTACCTACGCGCTGGAAGCGTTTGAAAAGTATATTGTTGGGGCACTGTCCGGCGAGACGCTGGAGACGGATAAAAACGCGTACTGGCAGCTGCTGACCTACGGACGTATGCTGTCGCTGGCCCCTAAGGGCGGCAAGCAAAGCGGTGGAAAGGAAGACCAATGGTTTTCCAAACGATACCGTTTTGAGGCTCTCGATGCGGATATCTCCTTTGTGCAAAAGGACGGCGCGATTGACTTGCTATACAAGGACAGCGCAGGCCTGCAAACAGTGCCAATCGGACTGAACGGGCAGTGGATGCCGTCACCACGGCATTTGCTGGTGAAGCCGGAAATCACCATAGACAACGGCGTGTATTGCGCCGACCCGGATGCGTGTCAGTTTACAGCCATTTGGCGTAGCGACAGCACTCTGAAAATTGCCGCCAAAAGCGTGGCAGCTCAGGGTGAATACCTGTACCGCTTTACCTTTGAGGATGACGGCGTGACCCTGACCTATGCCAAGCGGCCCTTGCGCGGCTGGCCGACCCTGAAAGACGCCGTTTGCCTGTACGGGAAGGGAGTCAACGCCTGAATGAACGCTCCCGCAGGGCCGCAGCGGCTGCTTAACCGCGCCTATCTGTCGCTTTTTTTAATCAATATGATCGTATCGGCAAGCTTTGCCATGGTCGCCACCACCGTATCGCTGTATGTAACCGGATTTGGAGCCACCACGGCCGTGGCCGGCACGGTGGTGGGCGCACTGTCGATTGCGTCGCTGTGCATTCGCCCGTTTAGCGGTATTCTGTCCGATCAACTCAGCCGGAAGATGCTGCTGGTGGTTGCCATGCTCGGCAGCGGCGTAGCCATGGCGGGCTGCGGCCTGACCCAGTCTATCGCACTGCTGTTGGTATTCCGCATTATGCACGGTTTGTTTTTCTCTATCGCAACCACCGTCACTATGGCGCTGGTCGCCGGCGCGGTGCCGGAGGACAAAATGGCCCAGGGGCTTGCGTATTTTGCCGTGGGCCAAACCATTACGGCGGCGTTTGCGCCCTCGCTTGGTATCTGGATTGGCGAAAGCTTCGGCTTTCCGGTCACGTTTTTAACCGCGGCAACGCTGTCGCTGATGGCGATGCTGCTTGCATGGTTCATTATTCCCGCCCAGAAACGCAAGCGGGTGAAGCGCACCCGCAAGCTCGCCGTGGCGGACTTTATCTCCCGCGAAGCCCTGCCCTTTGGTATTTTGGCGATTGTGGTTTCGGGCGCAACGGGGCTTGAAAACAGCTTTATCGCCCTGTTTGGACAATCGCTGTCCCAGGGCAATGTGGGCTGGTACTTTACCATCGGCGCAACGGCGCTGTTCCTGTCGCGGCTGCTTAGCGGCAAGCTGGCTGACCGCCATGCTGTACCAGTGATCTTTGCGGGCCTTGCGCTCATGGCCGTAGCCTTTGTACTGCTGGGAATGGCAACGCCGGGTAACGCCGTGGTGCTATTTACTCTGGCGGCGATGTTTAAGGCCTTTGGCCTTGGCGCGGTGCAGCCTACCCTGCAGGCCAGCAGCATGAAAGCGGTTCCGGTGGAGCGGCGGGGCGCGGCCTCATGCACTTATTACCTGGGCGCGGATATCGGTCAAGCGATTACCCCGGTGCTGGGCGGCGTTGTCGCCTCGACAGCCGGCTATCATACCATGTTTAGTGTATTCACCATTCCGCTGCTGACGGCCTTTGGCTTTGCCTTCTGGCTGAAACGGCGCAAGGTGATTTAACCGCGAAAGGAAGGAACCACATGAAGGAATTACTGCGCGCCACGCCGGAAAGCGTGGGCTTGTCCAGCCAGGATCTGCTGCACATGCTGATGGAACTGGAGACCTGCGGCACCGAACCCCACGCCCTGATGATCGCCCGGCATGGCAAAGTGGTGCTGGAGTGCTGGTGGTCGCCGTTTGAGCGGGAGACCCGCCACATCTGCCATTCGTTTGGCAAATCCTACGTTATGGCAGCCGTTGGTGCCGCCGTGACGGACGGGCTATTGTCCGTGGAAGACCGCATTGCCGATCTGTTTGCCGATGACCTGAAAGCCTTGGGTGTTTCCGACAGCGGTAACATGGCCAAGCTGAAGGTTAAGCACGTTTTGAGCATGACCAACGGCATGAGCGTGCACGCCATGCCCGGCGAGCATATGATTGAAAATTACCTGACCACCGAAGTGGATTTGGAGCCCGGCAGCGTGTTTAAGTACAACACCACCGGCACCTGTATGCTGTCGGAAATCGTCCGCCGCGTAACGGGTCGCTCGGTGTATGACTACGCCAACGAGCGTATTTTTCAGCCCATCGGCATCAATACCGATCAGCTGTCGTGGATGACGTTTAAAAACGGACTGCATGTCGCACCGGGTGTTTCGGCCAGCACGGAAAACAATTTGCGGCTGGGACTGCTGTTTTTGCAGAACGGCCGCTGGGGCGATGCACAGGTCATCGACGAGCGCTTTGTGCAGGACGCGACCACAAAGCAGATTGATAACGATGTTGCAGGCTACGGCTACCAGCTGTGGATGCACAAGCAACCCGGCACATTCAAGTTCAGTGGCGGGCACGGGCAGGACAGCGTGATGTGCCGTCCGCTGGATTTAGCGTTTTCCATCCAGCAGGCCGCCAGCGAGCCGCACGATACCGATGCCTACGATGCCGTGATGGTGAAATATCTGCTGGATAAGCCGCTTCCCGATACCCTGCCCGAGGACCCGGACGCCCTGGCTGCGCTTAGAAGCTATGCCGCGTCCCGCCACCTGCCGGACGGAGCCGCCGCGCCGGTACACGGGTTTGCAAAAGGCTGGGACGGGCGGTATACTATCACAAGCGGAAAGTTTCATGTATATCCGGAGCTGGTGCCCTTTGCCAACACCAACGTCAACCGGGATTTTTATGATACCGACGATGAGTTTGCAAAAACCCTTGTAATCCGTACCGGCAAAAAAGCGGTGGAGCTGATCATTGACGACAGGACCACCCTGGTCGCCAGGCTGGACGGCAAGCGCATCCCCCACGAAACCTATTGCCCCATGAAAAGCTTCCAGCACGAGTGCACCACCGCCGTGTTTGAAAAGGATAGCCTGCTAGTGGACACCTGGTTTTATCAGACCTGCTTTAAAACAAAACTGTGGCTGACTCGCCAGGGCGATACCCTGCACCTGACCGTGCGCAAAGAACGCCTGCACGATGGAGAACCCTATATTTGGTACCGCGATGTGGAGCTCACCAGACAATCCTAAGTAGACGGGGATGATCGACGAATGGGGAAGGACAAGCGGGTATCCATGCGGGAGGTATCCCGGCTTTCGGGCGTGTCCATCGCCACGGTTTCGCGCGTCATTCATAAAAGCGGGCGCTTCTCGCCGGAAACGGAAAAGCGCGTCCGCGAGGTGATGGAGCGGCTGAAATACGTTCCCGATGTGGTCGCCCAGGGCATGCGCAAGCGCAGTATGCCGATTGTGGGCATTATCGTGCCCGATATTATGGATGAAAACTACGCCCTGATGGTGCGCACGCTCCAGCAGGCACTGTTTGAAAACGGATATTCCATCTCGATTTTTAATACCAATGAGGACGCGGGTCTCGCCAGCCACTTTGTGGATATGCTCAAAACCCAGCGCGCCAGCGGTTTGGTGTATGTGCCCGACCGCAACGGCAGCGATGTGGATGCCGGCGACCTGCCGCTGGTGTATTTCGACCGCCGCCCCCACGGCGACGCGCCGGAACACAGCGTAATTGTTGAATGTGATAACTTTGCGGGCGCACGCAGCGCCATACAAAGGCTGATCGCCGGTGGCCGCCGCAATATCGCGCTGCTGTCCGAGGAGATGGACTTTTCCCCGCATCGCGAGCGCATGCGCGGCTACCATACAGCGATTGCGGACGCGGCCCTTACCCCCGGCCCCAAGTTTTTGGTCGACTCCCAGCGCACCACCGAAGCAATTTCCGCCCTGCAGGGCGCGTTTGACCATGGCATTCCCTTCGATGCCATTTTCTGCACCTCCACCCGGCTGACCATCGGCGCGCTCACCGTGCTCCGCAGCCAGGGCATCCCCCAGGACACGGTCGAGGTTCTCGGCTTTGGTGAGCACCGCCTGCACCGCTACGGTCTGCTCCCTTACCAAGCCATCCGCGAGCCCATCCCGGACATGGCCCGCGCCGCCGCCACCGCCCTCCTTAAACTGATGAACGACGAACCCCCGGAGGAAGCAATTATATCGCTGCCGCTGGGGGAGTGAACAAAAGAAATACAATCAGCTTCAGTACAAAACCCCGCGCAAATCGCACGGGGTTTTGTGTTGTTATATTTCAGTGTGGCTATTGCTTGCTTTTAAAATAGCAAATAGCGTCCGCCGCAATCTTTGTATATGGGTGGTCTGGACCAAGCTTTTTCATAAATACTTCATAGGCTTTCTGTTCCCATTCCAGCGCTTTATCATACTGGCCCTGGCGAGTATAAACGCCTGCGATATTGTTGTAGGAGGTGGCGGTATCGGGATGCTCCGTTCCAAGGACGGTCTCGTGGATGCGCAAAGCTTTTTGATACCATTCCAGCGCTCTGTCGTACTCGCCCTGGCGAGCATAAACGTACGCGATATTGTTGTAGGAGGTGGCGGTATCGGGATGCTCCGTTCCAAGGACTTTCTCGCAGATACGCAAATCTTTATGATACCATTCCAGCGCTTTATCATACTGGCCCTGGCGAGTATAAACGCCTGCGATATTGTTGTAGGAGGTGGCGGTATCGGGATGCTCCGTTCCAAGGACTTTCTCGCAGATACGCAAAGCTTTTTGATACCATTCCAGCGCTTTATCATACTGGCCCTGGCTATCATAAACGCCCGCGATATTGTTGTAGGAGGTGGCGGTATCGGGATGCTCCGTTCCAAGGACTTTCTCGCAGATACGCAAAGCTTTTTGATACCATTCCAGCGCTTTATCATACTGGCCCTGGCGAGCATAAACGCCCGCGATATTGTTATAGGAGGAGGCGGTAGCGGGATGCTCCGTTCCAAGGACTTTCTCGCGGATACGCAAAGCTTTTTGATACCATTCCAGCGCTTTATTATACTGGCCCTGGCGAGCATAAACGCCTGCGATATTGTTGTAGGAGGTGGCGGTAGCGGGATGCTCCGTTCCAAGGACTTTCTCGCGGATACGCAGAGCTTTTTGATACCATTCCAGCGCTTTATCATACTGGCCCTGGCGAGTATAAACGCCCGCGATATTGTTGTAGGAGGTGGCGGTAGCGGGATGTTCCGTTCCAAGGACTTTCTCGCAGATACGCAAATTTTTATGATACCACACCAGTGCCTGAGAATAGAGACCGCGATGAAACAATCCCCATCCGCCTTCATGATAGAGGACAGCGAGCTGTGCTTGTTCTACATTCGTTGACAGCGATAAGCTTGCATGGTTTAAAAATGCTTCCACATGAGGTAAAAGCGCAAGAAATTGCGTATGCGATGTTGTGTCTCCATACGAAAAAGTAAACGCATGAGAAAAAAGAGACAGGCAATATTGAGCCCATTGTGTATCGCTGGCGAGCATATTACGTATCACTTCCTGTAAAAGACGATGCATGGAGTATCCGGTTTCACCGTCCCTTGATTGCAGCAACGAATAGTTTGTCAACGAGTGCCAGACCGCATTTTCTGACAGCTTCGTTTTGAAACTGGAACGGAGCGGTTTAGGAAGCAGGTCTTTATTTTTGCTGAAAAGAATGGGATCAATGCCATCCGGGGCAAAATAGGAGCACAGATATAGTAGTTGTTTAGCGGATTCGGAGTTGATTCGGTTCATTGCAATCTGTGTGGTTGCAAAGATCGATTTTTTATACGCGATCATTCCCTCTGCTATAGTAAGCACCTGAAACTCGCTACCAAGCAAGTCAAGATAGCCCAAAACATCCGTTTTTGTGTTTTGTTTGATATAGGCTGCGGCTTGTTCAAGGGCCAAAGGATAGCCGCCTAAGCGCTCTGTTAACTTAGCTACGTCCCTGTCGTCACGCCCGGTCCGTTTCTTAAAAAACGCAATCGCGTCGTCAATATCGAAAGGTGGCACATCGATTTTCATTCCCATCGGTATATCTGCTTTTTGTGTTGTAATCAGTATTTGTCCTCGATAATCATGCGGCCACCAGGCTTGGTCGCTTGGATCGCTTTCAATATTATCAAACACAAACAACCAATTTGAATGTGTATTCATCCAAGTATGTACACTGGCAAAAATGGCGGCAGACTTATCTGTTGCATCCAGTAGCGGCAAGGAGAGAGCGGTAATGAACGCTTGATAACTTTCAAGTACGGAAGCTTCCGTACCGGCGTTGACCCAAAGGATGCGGGTATACTCTTTTTCATAACGATACACATATTCTCTGGCAATTTGGGTTTTTCCAAACCCGCCTAATGCCGACAGATATACCGTATTTTCGCCGTTTACAAAAGCGGACTGTATTTCGGAAAGCAGGGTTTCTCTACTGACAAAGCATCTGTTTTTGGCAAACGGAGAATTGATGAAAACGGGAATGGCCGGGGCTTGCGTCACTGGTGTTGTTTTTGGAGTCTTGACTGCGGCAAGAATTTCTTCCTGGGTCTGTGTTTGGCGCTCAAGTTTTTCGTGAAGCTTTGCGGAATGCTCGTTTATTACATTAATGGTTTTCTTTGCATCGCTTCCATCGGGTTCATTGACAATGCTAAAAATGCTTTCGGACAGTTGGTGAACTAAGCCAAATAGTTGTGTTTTATTCATGTGGCCCTTGCAACACGCTTCGGCAATGTCGCGGCTGCGTGTTTTAATGCTTTTTGCATCTCGCGGGGTATTCATACTATAGTGGAGCAATTGGCGTGCAAAAGCGCCGGTCTCAATCAGTTTGCTGAGATCGTTAAAGAAAGGTTCGTTTTCTGCGGGTGTAAGGATATTTTTGAAACTTGTTTCCAGTTTCTCCTGTACTTCTTTTTTCTTTGCCCAAGCTTTGAGCTGCGATAGTAGAAGCTTGATTAATTCTTTCAATACAGTTGAGATGGCAGACACCTCCAAGCGACCATAGACAATATAGGTACATCATACACTACGAGTAGCATATGGAGCAATAACAAACTGCCTTACGAGCAAAAAGCCGCGCGATTCGCGCGGCTTTATATATTCCCTTATGAGGTTTTCTCTTACTTCTTCTCTTTTTTTTTAAAAGAGAAGAAGAGCGTTCCCCCTACTTCACTGGTTCCAGTTTCGCCGTGAAGTGGCGGAGGACCGGGGGTTCGTCGGTGATGTGGTAGCCGGGGAGGGTGTCTTTCTTTTGGTTGATGGCGATCAGGGCACGGGCGACGACATCCAGGTGTGCCTGGGTGTAGACGCGGCGGGGGATGGCCAGGCGGGTGAACTCAAACATGGACTTAAGCTGCTGGCCGGTTTTGGGGTCGCGGCCGAGCATGTAGGAGCCAATCTCGCAGGAGCGGATGCCCGCTTCCTCGTAGAGGGCCACGGCCAGCGCATGGCCGGGGAACTGATCGTAGGGGATGTGGGAGAGCATTTTGCCCGCATCGACAAACACGGCATGCCCGCCGGTGGGGTACTGGATGGGCACGCCTGCGGCGCGGAGCTTGTCACCCAGATATTCGGCCTGCCCAATGCGGTAGCGCAGGTAGGCTTCGTCGGTGGCCTCAAGCAGACCCACGGCCAGGGCGTCCAGGTCGCGGCCAGCCATGCCGCCGTAGGTGATAAAGCCTTCGTAGGGAATCACGCGCTCTTTCACGGCGCGGATCAACAGCTCGTCCTCTTTTACGCCGATCAGCCCGCCCATGTTGACGATGCCGTCCTTCTTGGCGGACATCATAAACGCATCGGCATAGGAAAACATTTCCCGTGCGATGGCGATGATGGAGGTATCGGCATAGCCGTCCTCGCGGGTTTGGATAAAGTACGCATTTTCGGCGTAGCGGGCGGCGTCAATCACATAGGGAATCTTGTGTTTCTTGGCAATGGCTGCGGTTTCGCGGATGTTCTGCATGGACACGGGCTGCCCGCCGGCGGAGTTGTTGGTGACGGTCATCACAATCATGCCGATGGCATTGGCCCCGCGCTCGGCAATGGCCTGTTCCAGCAGGGCGACATCCATATTGCCCTTGAAGGGGAAAAAGCTATCGGTATCAGCGGCCTGGGGCACGGCGCAGTCCAGCGCGGTTGCACCGGCCAGCTCTACGTGTGCGCGGGTGGTATCGAAAAACGTATTGCTGATGGCGACCTTGCCGCCAGAAAGCATAATGGGCATGAACACCTTTTCGGCGGCGCGGCCCTGGTGCACGGGCTGGAAAAACGCATAGCCGAAAATTTCCTTGCAGGCATCCATCAGGCGGTAGTAGCTCTGCGCCCCGGCGTAGGCTTCGTCCCCGGTCATGATGGCGGCCCACTGTTTCTGGCTCATGGCCCCGGTGCCCGAATCGGTCATCAGGTCAATGTACACATCCTCGGCGCGCAGGTTAAACAGGTTATACCCCGCAGCGTTTATGCTTTGCTCACGCTGGGCGCGGGTGAGCAGCTTGAGTGGCTCCACAGTCTTGATTTTAAAGGGCTCGGCGATATAATCCATACAGTTCATACCTCTCTGCGATTAGTCGTTTTTTGAATTTCATGCCGCGTAAAACGAAAACGGAATTGACGGACATGAAGGAAACCTCTATGATTATAGTGTTTCCGATACTGCGAGACAATACACGTAGTTTTCAATACTAGTCATTTTTTGCATAGCGGGGTATGGCTGTGAAGTACGAGCACAAAACCTATCAAAATGCGCTGGGGCTGCCTATCAGCGTGAAAACAACCCACAATGGCGTGTTTGCCTCGCATTGGCATTACGATTTTGAGGCCGTGTTTCTGCGTACGGGCCGGCTTACGGTCACGCGCAACGGCGTGCAGGCGGTATTGCAGGCGGGCGATGTGTTTATCTGTTCCGGCGGCGATATCCACAGCTATGCCGTGCCATCAAGCGATTTTTCAGCGCTGGTACTGATTTTCGATCCCTTCGCCGCGCGCAAGGCCGGTACGCTGGTGATGGACGCCACCGTGCGCTCGGGTATCTTCCGCCCCGACCCCGGCAACCCGGACGCGGGCCTGAACCCGCTGCTGGACCGCCTGCACTATGAGTATGAGCACATGGGCGAGGGCAGTGCGTTTTTCCTGTATGGGTATATATTGGAAATTCAAGGGATTTTACAGCGGCACTATCGCAAGCGCGCGTTTGCGGCGGGCAGTGTGGTGAATCGCCCGCATTTGCATGCCATCCGCGAGAGTATTTCCCATATCGAGCAGCATTACGCCGGGGAGATTACGCTTGCGGGCATGGCCAAGGTAGCGCTGATGAGCGAAAGCAGCTTTTCGCGCGAGTTCAAGAAAATCACAGGCACGGGCTTTAAGGAATATGTAAATCTGGTACGCCTGCGCGAAGCGGCTGCCGCACTGGACCAGGGCGACAGGGGTGTGGCGGATGTCGCCTACGCTAGCGGGTTTCAAAGCATTCGCACGTTTAACCGGGTGTTCCGCGCACACTTTGGCTTGACGCCGGGTGCCTACCTGCATGGGAAGCGTGCAGAGGCCGTGCGCCTTACTTAGATTTTACGCCCGGCACAAAACGCCGCGCTTGAAAAAACCCATAAAATACGGTACGATTTGTGCAGACAAACGTATCGTTTTTTTATAGTTACAGACACGTAGCTCTTTGATGTGACAACGGAAGGAGACTTTTGACATGAACACAAACAAAGTTCTGGCACTCGTCCTGTGCTTTTTCCTGCTGACCGGTGCGGCCGGCAGTGCGATGGCGGAAGACAACGCCCTGATGGATTCTCTGGGCGAAGCGGTCGTCAACGTGGTGATCGACCTGATCGGCCAACCGGGCAAGACAGTGGAGGCTGCCGACTGGATGGACCTGAAACTGGCGGCATTGCACGGCAAACAGGAGATCATCATCACGTCGGATATTGTATTTGGCGAGGAGCAGGGAACCATCATCTTTTCAAGACCTGTAACTCTGCGCTCCAAGCGCGGAGAGCACTTTACCATCGATGGAAACGGTACGCAGATGTTCTGCGTGCAGGGGCCGGATCCGGCGATTGCGCTGCAGGGGCTGACGCAAATCGAAAACCTGACGCTAACCGGGGGCATCGCCATGACGGAGTCCGCTGACGCGTACCAAACGGGCGCAGGCGGCGCGCTGTTTGTGCTGGGCGATGTGAAGCTTATGAACTGTACATTGCTTGAAAACTCTGCTGTGTATGGCGCGGCGGTTTGTGCGGACGGCAGAATTGTGCTGGATCACTGCACGGTGAATCAAAACATGACGGCATCCGCCGGTGCGGTGTACTCGCTCAACGGCGATATTGTAGTCATCGCGGGCGAGATCACCCGAAACCTGGCCCAGGACTTCGGCGGCGGCTTGTATGCGCATTATGGGAACATCAAACTGACCGATGCAACGATTACCGGCAACGTATCGGAAAATGGCGGCGGCGTGTATGCCCAGTACGGCAATGTGGATATTGACGGCGCGACCCTGCTGTCGGGCAACAGTGCCGGCACATCCGGCGGTGCGATGGATGTTGAAAACGGCGTGCTGACCATGACGGACGGCACGGTGGAAAACAACACAGCGTCCTATGGTGCGGTGTACCTGGGCAATGGCTCGGGCAGCTTTACCGGCAGTATCATTCGCCAAAACAGTGCAAAGTATGGCGGCGGCGTATATGCGCAGACGGCCGATGTTTCCCTGCTTGCGGGCGTTACCCTGCGAGGCAACAAGGCAGAGGGCAGCGGTGGCGCGGTGTATGCCGATTCGG
The DNA here is from genome assembly GCA_963678055.1 of Candidatus Limiplasma sp. Classification (GTDB taxonomy): domain Bacteria; phylum Bacillota; class Clostridia; order Christensenellales; family Aristaeellaceae; genus CAXXOK01. The sequence continues at coordinate 194,658 of OY782679.1, read as the reverse complement.
GCCTGACCACGGTGGACGGTGCCTTGATGACCGGAAACAGCGCAACCTACGGCGGCGCAGTGTATGCTGACAGTGGACAGGTAGAGCTGAAAAGCGGCAGCTTGCTGGAAAATAGTGCCGAGTATGGCGGAGCGCTGTATGCATCCAGTGGCGTGGTTACGGTATCTGGCGGGGTGCTGCGTGATAACAAGGCCACCACCAGCGGCGGCGCGATTTACAACAACGATGGCAACGTGGTGCTTGAAAAAGGCAGAATCCGCAGCAATGTTGCGGTGTTCGGCGGCGGCGTGCTAACTGTGAACGGTGATATTCTTATAAACGGCGGATTGGTGTTTGCCAACAGCGCAAAATCCGGCGGCGGCCTGTACACCGTGGCAGGTACGGTGGAGATTCTGGGTGGCCGTGTGACTGGGAATACCGCAACGGAAAGCGGCGGTGGTGCATACACCGAGACCGGCACCGTGACCGATGCGCTGGGTGCAATCTTCGGCAACACGCCGGATGATGTTGTTGTGCCATAGCCGCTAACGTGATAGTCGATCAAAGAAGCCGCCTGGTTGCGGCTTTTTTGATGAAAACTGGACAATTCGGGATTGTGTCTCGTCTATATAAGTGAAAGGCGGTACAAAAGCTTGGGTAATGAGCGGGACGTGTGGCTGGAAGACATGATGGTGCGCTGGGAAATCAGCCTTGTGCGTATGTGTTTTGCCTATCTTCGCGATAGGGCCCTGGCTGAGGATGCGGTGCAGGAAACCTTTCTGAAGGCCTGGAAAGGGTACGACTGTTTCCGAAGTGAAGCATCGGAAAAAACCTGGCTGATGCGCATTGCCGTCAACACTTGCAAGGACTTGCGTAAAAGCGCGTGGCTGCGGCATACCGACCGCGCGGCCGCCCTGCCGGAAGGGCAGGCGCCTTTTACCGAAAAAGACGACGCCTTGACCCGCGCTGTGATGAACCTCAAACCCCGCCTGCGGGAAGCCGTGCTTCTGCGCTGGTACCAAGGTTTGACGGGCGAAGAAACCGCCCGGGCCTTGCAGGTTTCACGGGCGACGGTCTATAACCGGCTGACCAAGGCACAAAGACTGCTGCAAACCGAATTGGAGGCATGGCACAATGAAAGTGAATCCTGAAGAAATCCGCGTTGCAATGGACAGCCGCCTTTCCGATATACAGGCATCCGATATGCGCCGGGCGCGCATCCGAAACGCGGTGCGCGCCGATAGCAACCCCCGACGTAAGCGTAAACTGACGGGCATCGTCGCCACGGCTTCGCTGCTTATGGTGGTTGCGGCGGGTGTCGCGCTGACCACAGGGCTGAACCTGTTTGGTATCGGCGGCAATCAAGATACGCGCATCGGAGAAACCGCACACCAGACCGCCCTACCGGAGCAATTTGTGGCCACAAGCCAGGCGGAGGCGGATGTACCGGAGCCGTTCCTGTCCGGTACCGGGTCGTATTTCGGCGCACCGGTTGCGGTGGCGGCGAAGGTATCCACCGCGAATGTCGAGGTCTCTGTGCAACTAAGGGATGGGGAGTTCCCGGTGCCAGACGAGGCGTTTTGGTATTCAACCATGCAACGCTTTGATAATGAGCCTGGAGAGCCGAAGCTAAACGGTGATTGCTGGTACGAGCTTACCGCCGTGGACAGCGGGGGCAATTACCTGCGCCTGGAGAGCTTAACGCGGGTCGGTGCGCATACGATAACAGCGGTATTTTACGGCACGGGCAGCCTGCCGGATACGCTGTCGGTAGAGCTGCTGCTTGCTGGCGGCAATGCGGCGGCAACCCTGGTTATGCCCGTCACCCTGACCCCGAGCGATCCACCGGTAACTGTTGGCACCTGGGCGGAGCTGAACGCGGCTGCACTTGCGGGTGCCAGCGAGGTGATTGTCGTCCGCAATATCTTTTTTGGACAAGAGGACGAAACGATCGTATTTAGCAATGCCGTCACGCTGCGGTCGGAGACTGGCAAGCGCTACACCATTGACGGCCGAGGCAAGCAAATCCTCGTAGTGCAGGGGAAAAATCAAGATACGCCATTAAAGGAACGTACGACCATTGCGGGACTCACGTTCCAATGTGGCGGGTACTCTCACGCAAGCACCAAGGTGTTTCACGCCGAAGGTATGGCGGTATCCGTACAGGGGCCGCTCTTGGCAGAGAATTGTTCATTCCAGAATAATTTTATGGTTGGCGCTGGTGCGCTTGCCGTATTTGGAGATGCAACGCTGGTAGATTGTCAGTTTAAGGATAACAGGGGTGGTAATGGTGGAGGTTTGTATGCCCAAGACGCCGATGTGATCCTAAGCGGCTGTACCTTCAGCAAGAATAAGGGACAGCAAGGCGGCGGAATCTATGTATTCAGAGGCAGTTTGAGTATTTTTGACAGCACGTTTTCGGAAAACGAGGCCGAAAAAGATGGTGGCGCGATTTACGCAACCCGATGTGAAATATCGATTGAGGATAGCGTACTGGATGGGAACATAGCGGTGAATAACGGCGGTGCCATCAGTGCATATAACCAGTCCATCCGGTTGATCGAAACGCAGTTGACCCAAAACCAGGCGGCAACCGGCGGCGCGGTCTATGCCAATAACGCAAGCGTGTTGCTGGACGGCGGGGAGATAACCGCCAATAGGGCCGATGATGGTGGAGGCCTCTATGCGGTGCGCAGCGAGCTCGTACTCGAAAGTGGAACGATTCAAGACAATATAGCAAGCCAGTCCGGCGGCGGGATCTATTTGCAGAGATCCACCTATACGGTGGACGCGTGTGAAATCAACAACAACACGCCGGACGATGTAACAAAGCCATAATAGATGCGTGGATGGACCGCTCCCAATATTGCCCGAAGCAGCCAAGATACAGGTTGCATAGCGTACGATAGAGAGAGCCTATAGACCCACCACAAAAGGCCGCCTGTTTGGCGGCCTTTTGTGTTATCTCGTATGCGACTGGATGATAAGCCCTAAGCTTACTCTGCGGCCAGTTTGCTATGCTTCACGCTCCAGGCGCGCAGGAGAGACACGGCCTTTTTGCTGGCACCGGGGCGGCTGGTCAGGCGGTTGGCGATTGCCAGCAGCCGACGGGCGGTTTCGGTATGGTAGGCGGGCGAGGCCATGGCGGTGATGACGGTATCCAGTTGCGTAAGAACCACCTGGTCATCCTGGGCGTTTACGGGGGTGAGCAGGTAGCGCTGACTATCTACAGCAAAGGGCGCGCCCCGGTAGTAGTAGGTGGTCATCGGCTCGCTTTTAAACAGCGCTGAGGACGGGTGACCGCGCTTGGCGGCTTCCGGTTCGCCCAGCAGGCGTTTCATGAGCGGGTTTTGCTTCAAATCCTGCAAGGAGAGCTCCTCTTCCTGCTTTTCCAGCCCTTCGATAAACGGTCCATAGACGGCGAGCGTGCGGATGTACAGCTCGTGCACAGCCTGCGGGTCGTCGCGCTCAAAGCGTTCCAGCCAGAAATCGTGGCGGTTTTGCAAATCGCCTAAAAAGGCATCCGCCGCAGCATACAGCGCCCCGGCATCCAGCAGCGGGCTTTTCAGCTCTGCACGCTCCACCAGCGCTTGCAGGCACTTCAGCCGGTGAATCAGGCGGGCGCGATCCGGCTCGCTCAGGTGCGGGCAGGGATCCAGAAATTGTTTGGTATCGCTGTCGTACCAGCGCATACATTCGGGTATCAACCCGTGCAATGCATGGGGATCGGCAGCGGACAGCAGTCCGGTTTTGGAAGACAATAGCCCGACCGGGCCTTCAAACAGCACGCCGTCAACATCCTTTTGCAGGGCAAACAGCCAAAGGCCCGCATTGAGCCGATCTTTGGGCAGGGCGGTCAGCGCTGCGCGGGTCGCCATGCCTTCCGGCGGCTGGGCGCAGACGAGCTCCGGCAGGGTGTGGCGCAGCTCCCAGCCATCCCAAAGCAGCAGCATGGAAAGCAGTCCCCGCCAGCGCAGGACCTCAGGCCGTTGCACGGACTGGGCATAGGGCAGCGACAGCATCACCGACAGCCGCGTTTCAAAGGCCAGTATGTCCGGCGCATCGGCATAGGGTGCAGTCTCGGTCAGGGGCAGGCTGCGGGCGAGCATGATCAGGCGATGGTTGGGGTCGACCCCGAAGGAATCCGGGGGCGGCAGCATGGCGGGTGGCAGCCCCGAAGTACCCAGCGCGGCGGCAGAAAACAGCGCGGCGGCATAGGCGGCAAAGCTTGCGTCCGGCGTATCGGTGTTGGGTTTGCGGCCCTTGGCAACGGCCGACAGCATGCGTTTCCACGCAAAAGTCGGATCCTCGCCGCCGGATACCAGCGCAGGCATGGCTTCGCGAAGCTGGCGCAGGGCGGCAGAGTCTTCTGTGCCGCTTGGTGAAAGCACAACGCGTTCCAGTGCTTGCAGGGCGTTGGGGGTGAAGAAACAGTCCGATTCGGTTTTGCCGGGCGCGGGCGGCGGCAGCACACGCTGCACCTCGCCCATGCGCCGCACAAACTGCGTAAGGAACGCATGAAAGTCTGAAAATAATGTTTGCAGTGCAGCTTGCTCGGTCATGGCGTGTTTTTTCACTGCACGCACGTACGGTTGCAGCACCTGAGGGGTGCGCTGCTTGCCTTGCAGGCTTTGCGTGATGGGGTGCTGACACTCGGCAAGCTGCAATGCGGCGGCGCGCAACAGCCCGCCAAACCGGATGCGGAAATAGGCGCGGTCGTCATCAAAGCTGCGCCAGGAAGGCTGGTGCGACATGCGGGGAATGTGGTACAGCCCCAGCGCACTGCTGCCTTCATCGGCAAAGCGGGTGGAGTAGAACTGCGATGCGCTGCGGGCCGCCAGCCAGTCGGCCTGGCGCATATCGCCCTGTGCAGCTCCGGCGGCGGTGGCATAGTTTGCGGCGTATACATTGCCGGTGATGCGCACCAGATAGGCCGCATCCAGCAGCCCCGTGCGGTCGTAAGGCGCGTGGCGCATCAGGCCGGTTTGGCCGTATTGGTACAGGGTCGCGGCCGCGCGGGCATTATATTCGTCGCCATGGCGCGGGTCGTGTGGCGGCAGGGTGAGCACCGCGCCAAGCGTGAGCCGGTCGGAGGAAAACTGCCCCCGTAAAAAGCGTGCAAAGCTTGGGATACCGGCCATGCCGACACCGCCATAAACCGCGCCGACAAGCAGCACACGCACATCGTCCCCGGCATCCAGCTCCTGCCGGATGCGGTCAAAAAACGGCACGTCTTCCCCTTGCACCAGCTGCTGGGACAGGCGGGTGAGCGTATCGGCAATAAAAAACATGCCAAGATCGGCATGTCCTTGTAAGCCCTCGCGTACGTCGAAGGCGGTGTTTTCTTTGGTGAACAGGGTCTCGGTCAGCAGGCTGTCGCGGCCTGTTGCACAGGCCTTAACCGACGGGCGGTCATCCTCCGCGATGGACAGGGCGTTCCAATCCAGCTGGGTATGAAAGCCCACGCGGGACTGGCCGCTGACCTGAAAAGCCTGGCGTAGCGTTTGGTAGCGTTCTACAGCCTCCGGCATAGCGGGGGCGGTATCGACCGACAAAACGGAAAGCGCGTCCAGTGGCTGGCGGCGCAGGTCATCATCCAGTGCGTACAGCGCGTCGCAGGCACAGGCGTATGTGATCATTTCCAGCGCTTTTTGCCCGGTACCGCCCAGCGCGATCAGATGACTGCCCATGGTATTACAGCTCCTTGATTCTAGCGAGCGCTTCCTGTGTTTTCTCCAGGGTGTTGAACGCGGTGAGGCGGAAGTACCCTTCGCCGCTGGGGCCAAAACCTGCGCCCGGCGTACCCACAACCTGTGCGGATTTGAGGAGCGTGTCAAAGAACGCCCAGCTGTCGCCCGCGGGTGTTTGCAGCCATACATAGGGTGCGTCCACACCGCCAAACACCGTGTAACCCATATCGGTCAGCGCGGTGCGGATCAGGCTTGCGTTGCGCAGGTAGTATTCGATGGTCGTTGAGCACTGTGCCCAGCCCTCGGGCGAAAACACGGCCGCTGCCGCCCGCTGCACGGGATAGCTTACGCCGTTAAACTTGGTGCCCATACGGCGTTTCCAAAGGCTGTTTAGCTCAACGGACTGCCCGGCGGCACCTTTGCCCTGTATGGCGTGGGGGACCACAGTATAGGCGCAGCGTACGCCGGTAAACCCGGCGGTTTTGGAAAACGAGTTGCACTCGATGGCCACATCCCTGGCCCCTTCGACCTCGTAAATGGAGTGGGGGACATCCGAGCGGATAAAGGCTTTGTAGGCCGCATCGTACACGATGACGGCATCGTGCTCCCTGGCATAGTCCACAAAGGGCTTGAGTTGTTCTTTGGTTAGCGTGGTGCCGGTGGGGTTGTTGGGGTAGCACAGGTAAATAACATCCACATGCTCTGTGGGCGGCACGGGAACAAAGTTGTTTTTGGCGTTGCAGGGCAGATAGCACAGGTTGTCCCAGCGGCCATCTACAAACTCGCCCAGCCGACCGGCCATGGCGTTGGAATCGACATAGACGGGGTATACCGGATCGGTGACAGCAATTTTAGCATCGGCGGCAAATAGCTCCTGAATGGAGGAGGAATCGGTTTTTGCGCCGTCGGAGATAAACACCTCGTCAAACGCCAGTGCCACGCCGCGCGGCGTATAATCGTGATCGATAATGGCGTTGACCAGAAAATCGTACCCGAAATCCGGGCCGTAGCCACGCATGGTGTCTCCGGACAGCAGCTCGTCGGCTGCCTGTTTCATGGCCTCGACCACGGCGGGGGCCAGCGGGCGGGTGACATCGCCGATGCCCAGTTTGATTAAGTTTGCATCCGGGGTTTCTGCTTGAAAGGCTTTCACTCTGCGGGCAATTTCGGCAAATAAATAGCTTCCGGGGAGTTTTTCATAATTTGGGTTGACGTTCAATCGTATTCCCTCCGCTTTCTGCTGTAGTGATGCATGTGATTACTTTGATTCAGACCAAATCCCCTCATATACATAGGCAATGGGGCCGGTCATGTGGACGTGGTCGGTTTCTCCGTCCCATACAATATCCAGATCGCCGTCCAAAAGATGCACAGTTACCCGGCGATCAGAAAGGCCGTTGAGTACGGCCGCGACCGCGGCGGCGCAAGCACCGGTACCGCAGGCGTGGGTTTCTCCTGCACCGCGCTCCCACACGCGCATGATCAGGTTTTGGCGATCCTGTACCTGTATAAACTCGATATTGGCGCGCTTGGGGAAGGCCGGGTCGGCCTCCAGCACCGGTCCGGCGGTCAGCACCGGGGCGGTTTTCACATCCTCCACAAAGGTTACAGCATGGGGGTTGCCCATGTTGACCAGGGTGACGGGGAAGGTTTGATCCAGCGCGGTAATCGGCTGCATGGTTACGGGGTTTGAAATAAACTGGCTGGGGATGCGATCCCCGGCGGTTACGGGCACGCCCATGTCGATGCGCACGGCCTTGCTGCGGCCCATGTCATCTAAAATGATGGACGCGTTTTTAATGCCCGCGCGGGTTTCAATGGTCATCTGCGTGCGCTGACACAGGCCGCGATCGTAGCTGTAGGCGGCCACGCAGCGTATGCCGTTGCCGCACATTTCGGCCTCGCTACCATCGGGGTTAAACATGCGCATGCGCACGTCCGCCTCATCGGACGGCAGAATGAGAATCAGCCCGTCGCTGCCTACGGCGGTGTGGCGCGGGCTCATGCGGCGCGCCAGTGCGGGCAGATCGTCGGGCAGGGTTTCTTCAAAGCCGTTGATATAAATGTAATCGTTGCCGATGCCATGCATCTTGGTAAAATGTAGCATGAAACTCTCTCCTGCGCGGGTAAACTGTCGAGGGGCTTACTCCAAAAAGGAGTAGTGGTAGCTGGGGGTCAGGTCGTACACCACGCGCTTGACCTGCGGAACTGCCGCGAGGATACGTTCGGTGACGCGTTCAAGCAAATCATAGGGCAGTCTGGCGGCATAGGCCTCGCCGTCGCCCGCCTGGCATGCGCGTAGGATGACCACATAGCCCTGCTGTCCGTCGGGGTTGTCCGACAGAGCGGCGTAATATTGCCACAGGCGTTTTTCCTGCCCGGCACGGAGTATTTCTTCATGGAGAAAGGCGCTGCATTCGCGCAGCATGCCGAGCTTCTTTGGGTTGACCGTGCCCAGAATGCGCGAGGCCAGCCCCGCCGCCGGGAACGGCTGTCGCTCCATGATGGAACGCGGCATGGAGAGCCGCTCGCCCAGGCGCTTGACCTCGGACTTGAACAGCGCGCGTACGGGCTCAACGGTGGTATAGCGATCCGGGGTGCCCTCGGGGGGCGTTTTGGGCGCGGTTGTGCCGTATAAGGAATCGTTATAGTTGGTGCCCATGACAATGGTGTTTACATCGGGGAATTCCTTGAGCTGATCGAAAAACACCTGTTTGAACAGCGCTGCGGTAATCCGCGTTTTCTCCGTTTCCTCGCGTACGCCTTCCAGCGCCGTAAGGAACACGTCTTTTGCGTCCAAAAACTTGAGCTGCATGCCGGGAATTTCCTCAAATGCTTTGGCAACTTCTTCCGGCTCGTTTTTGCGGAACAGGCCGGTGTCTACGAACAGGCAGGTTAGCTTGTCGTCCACGGCCATGTGTGCAAGCTTGGCACAGACGGCAGAATCAATCCCGCCGGATACGGCACACAGCACGCCGCCGCCGTCGGCTTTCAGTCGGATGTCTTCCACGGCCTCGTGGATTATATAGTTAGCATCCCAGACCGCTTCCATACCGCAAATTTTTTCGGCAAAATTGTGCAGCAGGTGCAGCGAGTCCGGGTCGTTACGCTCGATGGTATATTGTACGGCAAACACGTTGCCTTCCATCCGAAAGCCGATGCAGCGCTCCGTGGCGGTGGCAATGGTCTGGGCTTCCTTTGGAAGGGTGAGGTTGCAGAGGTTTTTAATCACGCGCTCGCCGCCGGTAATGCCGTCAAACAAAGGGCTGTCGGAAAGCCCCAGGGTGATGTTTTCGGCTTCGTCGGCCATGGTTTGCGCCTCGCCGCCCACCAGCTCGCAAATGGTTACAGCCGCCGCGCCCAGCGCCAGCACCGGGAAGGGCGCGTTAAGCAGAGAAGCATCCAGCGCGCAAACCGTGCCGCCGTTTTCGGCTGCGATAATCACGCCTTTGACGTTGGTGGTTTTCAGATCGTCCAGCGTGGTTTCGGGGGGCATCAGCTCACAATAGAAATCCTGGCTGCGCAGCGTACGCGCAATCAGACCCGACAGCAGCTGGTCACAGTCGAGAATGATAATTGTTTCAAGCATCGGATTCCTCCTCTAGCCCGGGGGAGACGGCTACAGATGTGCGACCGCCATGCGGGTATACAGGATTAATTTTATCACACCGCTGTGTGTAAGTCCACCATGTGTCACGGGTGGGACCACCCGCGTCCCGCAGGGGCTGAGATGCGGTTGAAAAGGGGCTGAAAATGTAAGATTTGGCGGCACTTGCGCCACATGGAACAATATTGACTTGCGTTATGGCTTTCATTATAATAGTTAAGTCTTCCCCGCCGAAGTACGGCGGGAAGAACAGGCACGCACAGTAAGGAGCGCATGGATGAAAAAAGTGGCCGTGATCATGGGTTCGGACAGCGATTTACCCGTACTCAAACCCTGTTTTGAACAGTTGAAAACCCTAGGCATTCCCTTTGAAGCACACGTATTTTCCGCTCACCGCACGCCCGACGAGGCTGCCAAGTTTGCGGCGGAAGCTAAGGACAACGGGTTTGGCGTGTTGATTGCCGCCGCCGGTAAGGCAGCGCATTTGGCTGGCGCACTGGCCGCCCGCACGGTACTGCCAGTGATCGGTATTCCTGTAAAAAGCTCGACTTTGGATGGTCTGGACGCACTTTTGTCCACCGTGCAGATGCCTGCCGGATTGCCGGTTGCAACTGTCGCCATTGACGGGGCCGCCAATGCCGCCATCCTCGCCGCGCAGATTATAGCGCAGGACGACGATGAACTCTACGCCCGCCTGTGCCGCGCACGCGACGATATGAAACGCAAAGTACTGGACAAGGACGCCGCCCTGACGGTTGACCTGTAAGACGATATAACGCCGGAGATGGCCAAAACGGCCCTTCTGGCACTGTGGAAAACGCCGCCAGACCGTGGAAAACCGGTCGACTGGCGCACCGGGAGCAGCAAGAGCGGCCCGCCGGAAAGCAGAGTAATCCACAAGGTTTTCCACAATAACCCTATGATAAGGCGGTGATATCCACACAGAACCCAGAAATATCGGCAAAATGGTGCCAGTGGCAGTTTTCCACATTGATTCCACAACAGGCCCCGGCACGGGTAAAAAGCGGGGCTGAGAGAGTAGGGGGAGTTTCCGATGGTAACGCAAGATATGCTCTACGAAGGAAAAGCCAAGAAAGTATTTGCGACCGATAACCCGCAGGTGCTGCTCGTTCGCTACAAGGACGATGCCACCGCTTTCAACGGGCAGAAAAAAGGAACCATAATCGGTAAGGGCGCGATCAACAACCGCGTAACCAACCACCTGATGAGGATGCTTGAAACAAAGGGCATCCCTACGCATTTTTTAGAGGAATTATCCGATACCGAAACCCTGGTGAAACGGGTGACCATTGTACCTTTGGAAGTCATCGTGCGTAACGTGGCGGCGGGGTCGCTGTCCAAACGCCTGGGGCTTGCCGAGGGCATGGTGCTGAACAAAACGGTGCTGGAGTTCTGCTACAAGGACGACGCGCTGGGCGATCCCATGGTCAACCAGTACCACATCGCGGCGATGGGCTGGGCGACCGAGGAAGAAATGAAACTGCTGTCCGCTTACGCGCTGCGTGTCAACGATGCACTGCGCGAGTACCTGAAAGATCTGAAAATCGACTTGATTGACTTTAAACTGGAGTTCGGGCGTTTATCTGACGGCACCATCGTGCTGGCTGATGAGATTAGCCCGGACACTTGTCGTTTCTGGGATACTGTCACCCACGAAAAGCTGGACAAGGATCGCTTCCGCAGAGACCTGGGGAATGTGGAAGACGCGTATCAGGAAATTATGAAACGGCTGATGGGTGCATAGGTTGATGAAGTGACCCGCTCTGCGGGATCGGCAGCGTAAGCCCTTCGCTTGGGCTGGCTGATCGCTTGATGACTACCTTTACTCACAACATTGAAAGAGGATTCGATGGGTAAAATTCACGAGGAATGCGGCGTATTCGGTATGTATCTGCGGGACGGCAAAGAGGGTGTAGTGCAGCCCGTATACCATGCGCTGTACGCCCTGCAGCACCGCGGACAGGAAAGCTGCGGCATCGCCGTTAACACGCGCGGCGTACTCACCTGTTTTAAGGATATCGGGCTGGTGAGCGAGGTGTTCACCCGCGATGTGATGCAGAAACTGCCCGAAGGCGGAATTGCCATTGGGCACTGCCGCTACGGCACCACCGGCGTACAAAACCAAACCAACGCCCAGCCGCTGCTGGTAAACCACCTAAAAGGCGGCATGGCGCTGGCGCATAATGGCAATATTGTTAATGCCCATGCCCTGCGCGAAGAACAGGAGATGGGCGGGGCGATCTTCCACACCACCAGCGATTCGGAAGTCATCGCCTACACCATCACGCGGGAACGGCTGAAAACCACCAGCATTGAGGAGGCCGTACTCGCAGCCATGAAGCTGCTGCAGGGCGCGTACTCGCTAACGATTGTAAGCCCCTCAAAGCTCCTGGCGGCACGCGACCCCAACGGCTTTCGCCCCCTGTGTATGGGCGAAACCGAAAACGGCGATGTGGTGTTTGCCTCCGAAACCTGCGCACTGGACGTGGTCGGCGCCAAGTTTGTACGCGATGTAAAGCCCGGCGAGGTGATTGTAGTCGATGCCGACGGCGTACGCTCGCTGCAGCTTCCAAAGAAGGTCAAATGCACCTCCCTGTGCGTGTTCGAGTTCATTTATTTCGCCCGTCCCGACAGCGTGATTGAAGGCGCATCGGTTCACCAGGCGCGTCTGCGTGCCGGTGCATTCCTGGCGCTGGAACACCCCGTGCAGGCGGATGTGGTTGTCGGTGTGCCCGACAGCGGTATTGATGCGGCCATCGGCTATGCCCGGCAGGCAGGCATTCCCTACGGGGTCGGGTTTATCAAGAACAAGTATGTCGGTCGCACGTTTATCCAGCCGGGGCAGATGGAACGCACCAACTCCGTGAAGATTAAACTCAACGTGATTCGTTCCACGGTGGAAGGCAAGCGCGTAGTGCTGATTGACGATTCCATCGTGCGCGGTACCACGGCGGCACGTATTGTCAGCTTGCTTAAGGAAGCGGGCGCGACCGAAGTCCATATGCGTCTGGCAGCCCCGCCGTTCACCCACCCGTGCTACTTCGGCACGGATATCGACTCCACCGAGAACCTGATCGCCGCCGACCATAGCGTGGGCGAGGTGTGCAAGCTCATCGGGGCCGATAGCCTGGGCTTTATGCCTGTGGATTGCCTGGATAAGCTGGCGGCCGGTGCGGCCTGCGGCTTTTGCAAGGGCTGTTTTACCGGTGATTATCCCGTAGACCCCAACGGCGCGGTGATGAAGGATCGGTTTGAAACCTATTTGGAGGAGACCAAAGCATGAAAAGCCAGTCCGACAGCTATAAAGCCGCGGGGGTGGATATTACCGCGGGGTACAAGGCCGTAGAACTGATGAAAGCCCACATTGTGCGCACACTGACCGGTGAAGCCGGAAAGGGCGCCGGGGCGAATGGCATCGGCGGATTCGGGGGCATGTTCGAGCTGGATATTACCGATATGCCCCATCCTGTGCTGGTCTCGGGCACTGACGGCGTAGGAACCAAGCTGAAGCTTGCGTTTCTGCTCGACAAGCACGACACCGTAGGCATTGACTGCGTGGCCATGTGCGCAAACGATATTCTCTGCTGCGGGGCCAAACCCCTGTTCTTTCTGGATTACATCGCCTGCGGGAAAAACGTGCCGGAGCGTATCGCTTCTATTGTAGCGGGCGTGGCGGAGGGCTGCGTGCAGGCTGGTTGTGCCCTGGTGGGCGGCGAGACCGCCGAAATGCCGGGCTTTTATCCGGAGGATGAGTACGATATCGCAGGCTTTTGCGTGGGCGCGGTAGACAAAGCGAAAATCCTGCAAAAGGATAACATGCAGCCCGGCGATGCGGTGATCGCGCTTAGGTCCAGCGGCGTGCACTCCAACGGCTTTTCGCTGGTACGCAAAGCACTGGGGGAAAAACTGCCTCAGTATGCCGAGGAGCTGCTGACCCCGACCAAGATTTATGTAAAGCCGGTGCTGAAATTGCTTGAAGCCGTCACCGTGCACAGCCTGGCCCACATCACGGGCGGCGGGTTTTACGAAAACATCCCCCGCGCCCTGAAGGGCGGCATGATGGCAAAGCTGAACAAGGCCGCGCTGCAAACGCCGGAGATATTCGGCGTAATCGCCCGCGAAGGCAATGTGCCGGAGCGCGATATGTTCAACACCTTCAACATGGGGGTGGGCATGGTAGCGATTGTCCCCAAAGAGCAGGCAGAAAAGGCCGTCCGTGTGCTGCAGGAAGCTGGGGAAGACGCTTACATACTCGGCGAGATTGCCGAAGGGGAGGGCGTAGAGCTGTGATCAACATTGCGGTGCTGGTCTCCGGCGGAGGCACAAACCTGCAAGCGCTGCTCGATGCGCAGGCGGCCGGAACGCTGCAAAGCGGAGCGATCCGGCTGGTGGTTTCCTCAAAGCCAGGCGCGTATGCGCTCACCCGCGCGGAAAAAGCGGGGGTTGATACCGCAATACTTGAAAAAATGGATACAGCCGCCCATTACGGCGCGGCATTGCAGGCTCTGCTCGCGGCGCACGACATACACATGGTCGTGCTCGCGGGCTTTATGCTGATCTTGCACGAAAATTTCGTGCGCGCGTATGAAGGGCGAATCCTTAACGTTCACCCCAGCCTCATCCCCGCGTTCTGCGGGGCGGGCTATTACGGATTGAAGGTACACCGGGCAGCGCTTGCCTACGGCGTAAAGCTGACCGGCGCAACCGTACATCTGGTCAACGAAATCCCCGACGGCGGCAAGATTCTGGCGCAGAAAGCCGTAAAAATCAAAAAAGGCGACACCCCCGAAACCCTGCAAAAGCGCGTGATGAAGCAAGCAGAGTGGGTGCTGTTGCCAAAACAAGTGGAAAAACTCGCTAAAAAGCTATCCAAGGAGAAAGCATGAGTAAGACGATATTTGAACAGCTGTCCGGCAACCCCTACCCCGGTCGCGGCATATTGCTGGGACAAACGGCGGATAAGCGCGCGCTGATCGCGTATTTCATCATGGGCCGCAGCGAAAACAGCCGCAATCGCATATTTACCGAAAAAGACGGCGGTATCATCACCGAGGCCTTTGATCCCGGTAAGCTGACCGACCCTAGCCTGATTATTTACGCGCCGGTGCGGGTGTTTGACTGGGAAACCACCATTGTCACCAATGGCGACCAGACCGATACCGTGTTTTCGGCGCTGTCGCAAAAACAGAGCTTCGAACAAGCCCTGCGCACCCGCACTTACGAGCCCGACCCGCCAAACTTCACCCCGCGCATTTCCGGGCTGATGAAGGTGAACGACGGGGGCATGCGCTACCAGCTGTCCATCCTCAAAGCGGGCAAGAATGAGTCGGTTCAGCGCTTCTTCTTTGAATATCCGCAGTCCAGGCCCGGTGAAGGACACTTTATTTCCACCTATATGACCGATGGCAAACCCCTGCCAAGCTTCCAGGGCGAGCCTGTGGCCGTGACGCTTGATGATGAAACCATCGACAGCTTTACCACAAAACTTTGGAACGCGCTGGACCCGGATAACCGTGTCAGCCTGTTTGTGCGGACATTAGACTGGATTACGGATGCCGTGCAGACCCGCATTGTCAACAAACACGGAGCGTGATGAAAACAGCCGTCCGCAAAGCCGGATGGTGACACAGTTAAGCCTTGTATTACACGACAGCAACACAAAGGAGATAGCGAATGAAAGAGCTGGAACTCAAATACGGCTGTAACCCCAACCAGAAACCTGCACGCATTTTCATGGCGGAGGGCGAGCTGCCCATTGAGGTGCTCAGCGGCCGTCCGGGGTATATCAACTTTCTGGATGCGTTTAACGGCTGGCAGCTGGTGCGCGAGCTGAAACAGGCCACCGGCATGGCTTCGGCGGCGAGTTTTAAGCACGTCAGCCCGGCAGGCGCGGCGGTGGGACTGCCGCTTACTGATGTGCTGCGCAAGATGTACTTCGTGCCGGACGATTTGGAGCTAAGCCCACTGGCGTGCGCGTATGCCCGCGCGCGCGGCGCGGACCGCATGAGTTCCTTTGGCGACTGGATTTCCCTGTCCGATGTGTGCGATGTAGCCACGGCCATGCTCATCAAACCGGAGGTGTCCGACGGGGTTATCGCGCCGGGGTACGAGCCGGAAGCGCTGGAGATCTTAAAGTCCAAGCGCAAGGGCGCTTACAATGTGGTGCAGATTGACCCGAACTACCAGCCCAAAGCGCTGGAACACAAGGATATCTTTGGTATCACCTTCGAGCAGAGCCGTAACGAGCTTGTGATTGACGATGATTTCTTTGCCGATGTGGTCACGAAAGAAAAAACCCTGCCCGAAAGCGCCAAGCGCGACCTGGCTATTTCGATGATCGCGCTGAAATACACCCAGTCCAATTCCGTGTGCTATGTGAAGGACGGCCAGTGCATCGGCATCGGCGCGGGGCAGCAAAGCCGCATCCACTGCACGCGGCTGGCAGGCGACAAGGCGGATGTGTGGTGGCTGCGTCAGCACGAAAAGGTGTTGTCGCTTCCGTTTATCGAAGGCACGCCCAAGCCCAACCGCGATAATGCCATCGACCGCTATGTCAGTGGCGAAAGCTTAACCACAGTCCTCAAAGACGGCAATTGGCAGGCATTGTTTACCGAAAAACCCGCCGAGTTTACTGCGGATGAAAAAGCCGCTTGGCTTGCAAAGAATACAGGTGTTAGCCTGGGCTCGGATGCGTTTTTCCCGTTTGCTGATAACATCGACCGCGCAGCGCAGTCCGGCGTACAGTATATTGCCCAGCCGGGCGGCAGCAAGCGCGATCAGGATGTGATTGACGCCTGCGACAGCTACGGCATCGCCATGGCGTGTACCGGGCTGCGGCTGTTTCACCATTGATCAGCCTACCCCTGCGGCCTTGCTGCTTTGCTTGCAGCTGTGTCCGCTTGACCAGAAGGAGTTATTAGTATGAACGTTTTAGTCGTTGGCGGCGGCGGCCGCGAGCACGCGATCATCACAAAGCTCAAGGAAAGTCCCGACATTGAAAATTTGTACTGCGCGCCGGGTAACGGCGGCATTGCGGCCCTGGCCGAGTGCGTGGACATTCCGGCAACGGATATCCAGCGCATTGCCGACTGGGCCAAAGAGAATAAAATGGATTATGTGGTCGTCGCTCCGGACGATCCCCTGTGCCTGGGGCTGGTCGATTTACTGAAAGACTACGGCATTCCGGCTTTCGGGCCGGACAAGGCCGCCGCGCGTATTGAGGGCAGCAAGGTATTTGCCAAAAAGCTGATGGAGCTCTACGGCATCCCAACGGCCAAAAGCGCGATTTTTGAAGACATGAGCAAAGCGCTGGCCTACCTTGCCGATTGCCCCGTGCCCGTTGTGGTCAAGGCCGATGGGCTTGCGCTGGGCAAGGGCGTTATCATCTGCAATACCCGCGCCGAGGCCGCCGAGGCCGTGCGCGATATGATGGAAAAAGAAAAATTCGGCCAGTCCGGTAAGCGCGTGGTGATTGAAGAATTTCTGGAAGGGCCGGAGGTCAGCGTGCTCGCCTTTACCGACGGGGAAACGATTATCCCCATGGTCTCCAGCATGGATCACAAGCGCGCGCTGGACGGGGATAAGGGTCTCAACACCGGCGGCATGGGCGTGATTGCGCCCAACCCTTACTACACCGAGGCAATCGCGGCCGAGTGTATCGAGACAATTTATCTGCGCACCGTGTATGCCATGAATGCGCAGGGCTGCCCTTTCAAGGGCTGCCTGTACTTCGGCCTGATGCTGACCGCAGACGGCCCGAAGGTGATCGAGTACAACTGCCGCTTTGGCGATCCTGAGGCGCAGGCGGTGCTGCCGCTTTTAGAAACAGATCTGTTTGCCATTATGCGGCACGTAACGGCTGGCACCCTGAAAGACGCGGATGTGCAGTTTTCCGGCAAGGCCAGCTGCTGCTTGGTGATGGCATCCGGCGGCTACCCCAAGCACTACGAAAAAGGCAAGCCCATCTACGGTTTACCGGAGGCATCCCGCCAGCCGGACACCTGGGTGTTCCACGCGGGCACAAAAAAAGCGGGTCGGCAGATTGTAACCAGCGGCGGCCGTGTGCTGGGCATAACGGCCGTTGCGGACACGCTGCAAGGCGCAGTCAACCGCGCCTATCTGACGGCAGACCTGATCACCTTTGAAGGCGCGTACAAGCGCACGGATATCGGCAAGAGAGCATTACAAAAATAGGAGTCGTTATGGCAGTTTATCGCGTTTACACGGAAAAACGAACAGGGTTTGACGGGGAGGCCAAGGCGCTTTTCAAAGAGCTGCGGGACATTCTGCTCATCAAGTCCCTGACGGGGCTTAGGATACTCAACCGCTACGATATTGAGGGCGTGGACAAGGCTTTGTTTGACCAGTGCCTGCCCGTGGTGTTTTACGAGCCGCAAACGGACAGCTACAGGTTTGATCTTCCCGAAGAAACAAAAGGGGAAGGCGCACTGCGCCCCTTGGCGGTGGAAGCGCTGCCCGGGCAGTTTGATGTGCGCGCCGCCAGCTGCGAGGAGTGCGTACAGCTCATCAGCCGTGGCGAGCGGCCCACCGTGCGCACGGCGACCTTCTACCTGCTGGAGGGCGATTTGAGCGCGGCCGAGCTGACAAAAATAAAGAGCTACGTAATCAACCCTGTGGAAAGCCGCGAGGCCGACCTGCGCGAGCGGGAGACCCTGCAGCAGCAGTACGATACGCCGGAGGATGTAGAAATCCTCACCGGCTTTACCACCATGGATGTCGCGCAGGCCGCCGCGTTTGTCAAAGACTACGGCCTGGCGATGGATGCGGACGATTTACGCTTCTGCATGGACTACTTCCGCGGTGAAAAGCGAGATCCGTCGCTAACCGAAATCCGCATGCTGGACACCTACTGGTCCGACCATTGCCGCCACACTACGTTTTTAACTACGATTGACGATGCGGATATCCGCAAACCCGCTGTGGAAAAGGCGTTTCAGCGCTATCTGGCCCTGCGCAAGGAGCTTTCCCGTGAGCAGAAACCCATTACGCTGATGGATATTGCTACCATCGGCGCCAAAGCGCTGAAAGCACGGGGCGGCTTGCAAAACCTAGATATTTCCGAGGAAATCAACGCCTGCTCCATCGTGATTGATGCCGAGATTGACGGCAAAACCGAGCCGTGGTTGCTGATGTTTAAAAACGAAACACACAACCATCCCACCGAGATTGAACCCTTCGGCGGCGCGGCCACCTGTATTGGTGGCGCGATTCGCGATCCGCTGTCGGGCCGTACCTATGTATACCAGGCCATGCGCGTAACCGGCGCGGGCGACCCGCTGGTACCGGTCAAAGATACGCTTGCCGGCAAGCTGCCCCAGCGCAAGCTGGTCACAACGGCGGCGGCGGGCTATGCCGGCTATGGCAACCAGATTGGCCTTGCCACCGGCATGGTAGATGAGCTGTACCACGAGGGCTATGTTGCCAAGCGCATGGAAATTGGCGCGGTGGTTGGCGCCGCTCCGCTTGCCCATGTGCGGCGCGAAGTACCAAAACCCGGCGATGTCATCATCCTGCTGGGCGGGCGCACCGGGCGCGATGGCTGCGGCGGCGCGACGGGTTCCTCCAAAAGCCACAAGCTGGAAAGTCTGGAAAGCTGCGGCGCGGAGGTACAAAAGGGCAACCCTGTCACCGAACGCAAGCTGCAACGGCTGTTCCGCGATGCGCGGGTAACAAAGCTGATCAAACGCTGTAACGATTTTGGCGCGGGCGGCGTAAGCGTCGCCATCGGCGAGCTGGCCGATGGTCTGCGCATTGACCTTGACAAAGTTTCCAAGAAGTACGAAGGGCTGGACGGCACGGAGCTCGCAATTTCCGAAAGCCAGGAGCGCATGGCCGTGGTTGTGGATGCGCAGGATGTACAGACCTTTATTGCCTTGGCCAACGCGGAGAACTTGGAAGCGACGGTCGTGGCCGAGGTCACCGCAGAGCCGCGCCTGAAGATGAGCTGGCGGGGGAAAGAGATTGTTAACATCGACCGGGATTTCCTAAACTCCAACGGCGCACAAAAGCACGCCGTGGCGTTTGTGCCGGACGACCAAATCCACCCCGTGCCCTTTGTGGGCGCCAATGTGGCCGAAAAATTGAAAACCATGGTATCCGACCTCAATATTTGTTCCAAACAGGGGCTTTCGGAACGCTTTGACTCCACCATTGGTGCGGCAAGCGTGGTGATGCCCTTTGGCGGCAGCACGCAGAAAACCCCTGTGCAGGCCATGGCGGCCAAGCTGCCCTTGGAGCACGGAGAAACCGACACTTGCTCCGGCATGGCGTATGGTTTTCACCCGCAGCTGATGGCGCAAAGCCCGTACGAGGGTGCCTATCAATCCGTCATCGAAAGTCTGGCACGGCTTGCCGCCAGCGGGTTTGACCCGTCCAAAGCCTACCTGACCTTTCAGGAATATTTTCAGCGCATGTCGGCAGACCCCGCGACCTGGGGTAAGCCGCTGGCCGCGCTTTTGGGCGCGCTGGACGCGCAACTGGACTGCGGCATCGCTGCCGTAGGCGGGAAGGACTCCATGTCCGGCACATTTGAAAGCTTGCACGTGCCGCCAACGCTTGTTTCCTTTGCGGTTGCGCCCGGCAAAGTGGCGGAGGTCATCTCGCCGGAGATCAAGTCCGCCGGGCATGAACTGCGCTACCTGCCCTTTGACAAGGAACACTTCATGCAGACCTTGAATACCCTGTATAAGTTGATTCGTAAGCAGCATGTGGTCGCCGCCTGGGCGGTTGGCTACGGCGGTATTGCCGAGGGGCTGTTTAAAATGGCGATCGGCAACCGCTTCGGTGTGAAGGTTAGTGAACACTTCACCCGCGACCTGTTTGCGCAGGACATCGGCGGAATTATTATCGAATCGGCGGAGCCGCTGTACTCCGGCGAAACACTGGGTGTGACCACAGAGGCCTTCACCCTGCAATACAAGGGCGAAACGCACGATTTGGCGGCGCTTTTGGACGCATACGAAGCGAAACTGTCGCCGGTCTTCCCCTTCCTGGGGCAGGGCGAGACGGTGGAAGCGCTCAGCTATACAGCTAATAGCTTTCCCACCCCGGCCGTGAAACACGCCCGCCCGCGCGTGGTAATTCCCACCTTCCCCGGCACCAACTGCGAGGTCGACACCGCCCGCGCACTGGAACGCGCCGGGGCCGAGCCTGTGATTGCGCTGATTAACAACCTGACCCCCGACCACGTTTCCCGCAGTGTGGATACGATTGCTGCACAGATTGACAGCGCACAGATGATGGTGTTCCCCGGCGGCTTTTCCGGCGGGGACGAGCCGGACGGCTCCGGCAAGTTCATCACCGCATTTTTCCGCAACCCGAAGATGACTGAGGCCATCCACACGCTGCTGGATCAGCGCGACGGACTGATCCTGGGCATTTGCAACGGCTTCCAGGCGTTGATTAAACTGGGACTTGTTCCCTTTGGCAAGATCATCGACACCGATGAAAACTGCCCCACGCTGACCTACAACACCATTGGCCGCCACCAGAGCATGTTGGTGCGCACGCGCATCGCGTCCGATAACAGCCCGTGGCTGAAAGGATTGTCGGTCGGTGACACTCACCTGATTCCCGTCAGCCACGGCGAAGGCCGCTTCGTCTGCCCGGATGCGCTCTTGCAGTCCCTGATTGCAAAGGGCCAGATTGCCACCCAGTACGTGGACCTGCAAGGCAATCCCACCATGGACCTGCGCTTCAACCCCAACGGCAGCGTACTGGCGGTGGAGGGCATCCTCTCGCCGGATGGCCGCGTATTTGGCAAGATGGCGCATACCGAGCGCAGCGGCAAGGCCCTGTACAAGAATGTATCCGGCAACACCGCCCAGCCGTTGTTTGAAAACGGTGTCGCCTATTTCAAGTAAACCGCAACCCGCAACCGACAAGGAGGATGCACCATGGCGCATGACAGCTACGTAAGCCCGTTTTCCGCGCGCTACGCAAGCAAAGAGATGCAATTTATTTTCTCCGAGGATAACAAATTCAAAACCTGGCGTAAGCTGTGGATTAGCCTGGCCAAGGCCGAGCAGCGGCAGGGCCTGCCGATCAGCGATGCACAAATCGCGGAGCTGGAAGCGCACGCCGATACCATCAACTATGCCGATGCCCAGGCGCAGGAGAAGAAGACCCGGCACGATGTAATGAGCCATGTGCACGCCTACGGGCTGCAATGCCCGCTGGCCAAGCCCATCATCCATTTGGGAGCGACCAGCTGCTATGTGGGGGATAACACCGACATCATCGTGATGAAGCAAGGGCTGGAACTGCTGCGCGGCAAAGCGTTGAAAGTGATTGCACAGCTGCGCGATTTTGCCATGCAATACAAGGCGGTGCCTGCGCTGGCATACACGCACATGCAACCCGCCCAGCCCACCACCGTAGGCAAGCGCGCCACCCTGTGGATGAACGAACTGGTCATGGATGTTGAAGAGATGGACTACCGGCTGTCCACGCTGGCACTGCTTGGCTCAAAGGGCACCACCGGCACGCAGGCAAGCTTTGTGGAGCTTTTGTCTGATGGTGAGAAGATTGATCAGATCGAACGCGACATCGCCGATGATTTCGGGTTTACAAGCGTCGTACCCGTCAGCGGGCAGACCTATAGCCGTAAGGTGGATTTTCAGGTGCTGTCAGCACTGTCGGGGCTTGCGCAGTCGGCCAGCAAGTTCAGCTATGACCTGCGGCTGTTGCAAAGCTTTAAAGAAATGGAAGAACCGTTTGAAAAAGGCCAAATCGGCTCCTCTGCCATGGCCTACAAGCGCAACCCCATGCGCTCGGAGCGCATCTCGGCGCTCAGCCGCTATGTGATGGTCGATCAGCTCAACGCCGCCATCACCGCGGGTACGCAGTGGTTTGAGCGCACGCTGGACGATAGCGCCAACCGCCGTATTGCCGTAGCCGAGGCATTTTTGGCCGTGGACGGCATTTTGAACCTCTACATGAATGTGACCGGTGGGTTGGTGGTCTACGAAAAGTGTGTCCGCGCCCGTCTGATGGCCGAGCTGCCCTTTATGGCGACCGAAAACATCCTCATGGATGCGGTTAAAAAAGGCGGCGACCGCCAGGAACTGCACGAGAAGATTCGTGTATTAAGCCAGGAGGCCGCCTACCGCGTCAAGCACGATGGCCTGCCCAACAACTTATTGGAGACCATCGCCGCCGATCCTGCGTTTGGCATGAGCAAAGCGGAGATTGACGCTCTGCTCGACCCGCAGAAGTTCACCGGCCGCAGTGCCGAGCAGGTGGACTGGTTTATAAGCACCGTGGTCGACCCGCTGCTTACGGCTAACGCCGGTGCTATGGGCCGGGAAGCGGAACTGAGCGTATAAGTGCACTTCGGCATGCAAAAACCGCCCCGGCATATGGCCGGGGCGGTTTGCTACCTTCTTCCACACAGGCAAATGCCGCGTGCGTTGGATGGTGAATATGGCAAGCAGCGGGCAAGTAACAGACGTAAATTATGCATATTGTTGTGCCTGCATACAGGACAAGCCCTAAAGCGTGTGGAACTTTGACTATTCCTGTAAATTGCGGTACACTTTAGGCGATTTTGACACGGAGGTTTGTGTATGGACGAGACGGTCAGGGCGAAGCTTTTAGGCGAATTGCGCCTGGCTGTGCCAAGCGAAGATTTATGCTTTAACGTGCCGATGTCCGACTATACCAGCCTTCACCTGGGCGGCCCTGCCGAAATCTTTGTAGAGGTTTCTGGCGACGAACAACCCGTGGAAATTCTGCGCATTGCCAAGCGCTACGATGTACCGCTGTTTGCGTTTGGGAACGGCTCCAACGTGCTGGTTAAGGATGGCGGGCTGCGTGGCATTGTGATGCACTTTGGGTCAAAGTTTCAGGATATTTCCGCACCCGCCACACACGACGGGCATAACTACATTATTACGGCTCAGGCCGGGGCGCTGCTGTCCAGCCTGGCCAATGCCGCGGCCGATGCGGGGCTTACGGGGCTTGAGTTTTCAGCGGGTATCCCCGGTACGGTGGGCGGCGGCGTACGGATGAATGCCGGCGCGTACGGCAGCGAGCTGGGCGACCTGATCGTCAGCGTAACCTGCGTGGACCGCGACGGGGAAATGCACAGCTACGACCGGGAAGATATGCAGTTTAGCTATCGCCGCAGCCGCATACAGGACGAAATCATTCTGTACGCAACGGTGATGCTGAAACAGGGCAACAGCGATGCCGTGCATGTAGCAATGCGGGAGTTTAATGCGCGCAGGCGCGACAAACAACCCCTGACCATGCCCTGCTGCGGCAGTACCTTCAAACGCCCGCCGGGGCAGTACGCAGGAGCGCTGATTGAAGCCGCGGGCCTGAAAGGCCACCGGATCGGCGGCGTGTCGGTTAGCGAGAAACACGCCAACTTTCTGGTCAACGACCAAAACGGCACCGCCAAGGAGTACCTACAGCTGATTGCATTTGTGCAGCAGACCGTAAAGCGGGAATCCGGGTTTGACTTGCAACCCGAAGTGCAAATCATCGGCGAAGACGAATAAACAAACACCCTAGAGAAGAGGAACACTATGCGGTTTTTAATCGTTACAGGCCTGAGTGGATCGGGAAAAACCATCGCCCTGCGGACCCTGGAAGATTTGGGCGCGCTCTGCGTGGATAATCTGCCGCCCACCATGCTTGTTCGCTTTATGGAAGCCTGTAATTTAAGCCTGCAGGAACGCCCCATGGCTGCCATCGGTGTGGATGTGCGCTCCGGCGCGTTTTTCGATCCCATGGCCGTGGTGAAAATGATCCGCGAAGCCAAAAACCTGGGCTATATGATTGACACCCTGTTTATTGACGCAGCGGACGAAACCCTGGTCAATCGCTACAAGGAAACCCGCCGCGACCATCCCCTCACGCCTGAAACTAAGTCGCTGGACGAGGCCATCAAGCGTGAGCGCATTATGCTCCAGCCGCTCAAGGAGTTTGCCGACCACCTGATTGATTCGTCGGAAATGAACACCAAAAACCTGCAAAAGATGATGCGCAAAATTGTTACGGCATCGGATGATAATGCGATTTTACGCATTGAGATGATCTCGTTTGGGTTCAAGCGCGGCATCCCCCGCGCGGGCGATTTGGTGTTTGATGTGCGCTTTCTGCCAAACCCCTACTATATTAAGGAACTGGGGCACCAAACGGGGCTGGATGAACCGGTGCGGGACTTTGTGCTGGGGCACCCGGTCACTGAGGAGTTTCTGGTCAAGATCAAGGATATGCTTAAGTTTCTGCTGCCACATTATGTAACCGAGGGCAAACACCGCCTGGTGATCGCCATCGGCTGTACGGGCGGCGCGCACCGCAGCGTAGCCATTACCGAAAACCTGGCCGCGTTTCTGCGTGAGCTTGACTGGCAGGTGTCCGTTACCCACCGCGATCTGGATATCGAGCAGGCACATTGGGCAACAGCGGACGCGTAAAGGCTTTCGAAAAAGTGGTATAATCATACGGTCCGGTCATTGGCCGCGCAGTGCGCGGCCAAACGCAGGGCTGAGGGGCCTTGGCCCCTAAAAGGAGTGTACACGGTGAAGCGGTTGGCGATATTGGGGTCCACGGGGTCCATCGGCACGCAGGCGCTGGAGGTTGCAGCGCTGCACCGGGATCGCTTTCGCGTGGCCGCACTGGTGGCCAAAAGCAGCAGCGAAGCGCTGTTTGCGCAGGTGCGCGCGTTTCGCCCGCAGTTGGCGGGGCTGACGGACGCACGGTTTTCGATGGCAGACATTCCAAGCGACCTGCGCGATATGCACTGGGTATTTGGTGACGATGCGCTGCTGGAAGCTGCCGGCATGGACGACTGTGACGAGGTACTGGTCGCGGTGGTTGGTATGTGCGGGCTGCCTGCGGTGCTCCATGCGCTGGCCCTGCACAAACGGGTATTGCTTGCCAACAAGGAAACGCTGGTCGCCGGGGGCGCGCTGGTGATGAAAGCCGCCCAAATGGCCGGAGAGCACAGCCTGCTGCCTATCGACAGCGAGCATTCCGCCATTTTTCAGTGCATGCAGGGTGCGGGAAGCAATTCGTTCCGGCGCATACTGCTCACCTGTTCCGGCGGGCCGTTTCGCACCTGGGATAAGAAAAGTATTGATGCGGCGACCGTGACCCAAGCCCTGAAACACCCCACCTGGACCATGGGAAAGAAAATCACGGTGGATTCGGCAACGCTGTTTAATAAAGCGCTGGAGATGATCGAAGCGCATTACCTGTTTGGCGCGACTGTGGAACAAATCCAGGTGCTGATCCATCCGCAGTCGGCGGTGCACAGCGCGGTGGAGTTTGAAGACGGCGCGGTGATCGCCCAAATCGGCACGCCGGATATGCGCCTGCCTATCCTGTACGCGATGGCCTACCCCGAGCGCTTGCCCACCGGCGGCGACGCGCTGGACCTGTTTAAGCTCAAAGAGCTTAGCTTTGAAGCGCCGGACCCGGCACGCTTCCCCTCGCTGCGGCTGGCGGCGGAGTGCATCCGCGCGGGCGGTGCAGCCTGCTGCGTGCTCAATGCCGCTAATGAGGAAGCCGCAAACCGCCTGCTGGATGGGAAACTCACCGTGGGACAGCTGTTTCATGTTGTGGAGGAAACCGTTCGCACCGTAGGCGCGCTCCCGGCCGATACGCTGGCCCAGGTGCTGGAGGCCGACAGGCGCGCACGGGCCGTAGCGCTGGAGCTGATGGGGCTTTCGCCCCAGGCAGAGCCCCGATAAATTACGCATGTAAGCATCACGATTGATGCATCAAACATTCGGAAAGGAACCCTATGACGATACTGTTTGTACTGCTGGCGATTCTGCTTTTGGGGATTTTGATTACCGTGCACGAGCTTGGCCATTACCTGTCCGCCCGTGCACTGAAAATCGCCGTCAAGGAGTTTTCGGTCGGCTTCGGGCCCAAGCTGTTGCAGCGCAAGAGCGAGAAGACCGAGACGCTGTATACGCTGCGGTCTATACCGCTGGGCGGGTACTGTGCGTTTTACGACGAGGATACCGAAACCCTGCCTGAAGATGACCCGCGCCGCTATAACGCCGCTGCTGCATGGAAGCGGATGATTGTGGTGGTTGCCGGGGCGACCATGAACATTCTTCTGGCATTTGTGCTGGCGATTGTGCTGCACCTGGCCTACAGTGCGATGCCGGTGCAGCCCTATATTACCGATGTACAGCCCGGCACACCCGCCTATACGGCCGGTATGCAGCCCGGAGACCGCATTACAGCGGTGCAGGGCGAGGACATTACAGCCGGCGATATCAGTGCGCTGTCCGCCGCCATTGAAACGCTGGACGCGGGCGAGGCCGTAACCCTGACGCTCAACCGCGATGGGGACACGGTCACCGTGGCGGTCATCCCCCAGTATAGCGAAACGGAAGGCAGACCGCTGATCGGCGTAGGCCTGCGGGCCGGAGAGCGGCTTACGGTGGGGCAGTCCATTCAAGGCGCGTGGGATAGCTGCTTGTATGCCTCCACCCTGATACTCAAAAGCCTTGGGCAACTGTTTTTCCACGGCGAAGGTGCACAGGATATCACAGGCCCGGTGGGCGTGGTGCAGGTCATTGCCGAGCAAACCAGATCCGGCGGCCTGTACATGTACTTAAACCTCGCCATCCTGATTAGCATCAATCTGGGGATGATCAACCTGTTGCCCATTCCGGGGCTGGACGGCAGCCGGTTTTTGTTCCTGCTGGCCGAGGCCATTCGCCGCAAGCCCGTCAACCGCCGGGTGGAAGGCACCATTCACATGATCGGTTTCATACTCCTGTTCGGGTTATTGATTTTATTTACATTCCGCGATATTGCGCGGATCGTCGGAGGGTAAGACCATGGATATCAAATGGAAGGAAAACCTGAATCTTCCCAATGTCCTGACCATGCTGCGCATGGGGATGATCCCCGTGTACATCGTGTTGTTTGTGGGTGGGCATAAATACTGGGCGTTGACTGTGTTCCTGCTGGCAGGGGCGACGGACGTTGCTGACGGGACCATTGCCCGTAAATACAATTTGATTACGGATTTCGGCAAACTGATGGACCCGCTGGCCGACAAGCTGATGGGGCTTACGGTGCTGCTGTCGATGACCATCGGCAACGAGACGATTCCCGCGGTGGTACCGCTGGTGGTCGTGATTGTTATTTTTCTCAAGGAGATTCTCATGGTGGTCGGCGGCATTGTAATGCTGGGCCGCAGCATTGTGGTGTATTCAAGGCCCATCGGTAAAGCCGCGCAGGTGCTACTGACGACAGGACTGACGGCCTCGTTCTTTCACGAGACAGTACAAGGGTTTTGGGCCTGGCAGGTGTCGCTGGATGTGTTTCTTTTGTACGCGGCCATGGGACTTACGCTGGTTGCGCTGGGCTTTTATGCCCTGAGCTGTGTTCGGCAGCTGAGTGCACAAAAAAATAACGGAATCGAGTAAAAAACGAATGGAACAAGCTACGGCGGGCGAGCAGCGCATGGGGCATGTGTTTGCGATTGGAACCATCATTGTCTGGGGTCTGACCTTTGTTTCCTCCACGGTAATTTTGCAGTACTTAAGCCCTGTGCAACTGCTGATTTTGCGCATCTCGATCGCTATAATCGCCCTGACCATCATCCGGCCTAAGAAACTGAAGTTACTTAAACGCAGCCATGAGTTTTATTTCATGGGTGCGGGCTTTTTTGCCGTGACTATGTATTTTCTGCTGGAAAACTCCGCGCTGACCTATACCTCGTCGGCCAACTGCGCGGTCATTGTGTCATCTGCGCCGTTCTTTATTGCGATTTTTGCCAGTGTGTTTTTAAAAGAAGAAAAGCTCTCCCCGCTGTTTTTCGTTGGGTTTGTATTGGCGATCGTCGGGCTTGGCATGGTATCGTTTGCGGGGCAGCAGCTGAAACTCAACCCCCTGGGCGATCTGCTAAGCTTGCTTACAGCCATCTCCTGGGGTATCGCGACGATGTTTATGCGAAAAATTGAACAGCATGGCTACCCGGTGATGCTCGTTACGCGCAAGCTGTTTATCTACGGAATACTCTTTGCCCTGCCGGCGCTGTTGTTTTTGCCCCAGAAGGGAACATGGTCGGATTTACTGCGCGTTGAGGTATGGCCCAACGTACTGTTTTTGGGCGTGGTTGCCAGTGCGATTTGCTATATCACTTGGATGACGGGCATGAAGCGCATCGGCGTTCTGCGCTCAGGCACCTATATTTACCTGATTCCCATCATCACCATGCTGGGCGCGGCGGTGCTGATTGGCGAGACGATCACGCTTTTGCAAATCGGCGGTGCACTGCTGACCATGACGGGACTATTCCTAAGCCAGAAGCACAAAAAGAAACCCAAAAAGCCGATGGAGCATATCGAAGAAACCACCATGCATGCCGGATAAGGGGCAGGCAAACGCTACGAGAATCCCTCGCACGCTACCAGCTATATTTTATCCAGCTAACACGTGCGATATCCTTGATGTAGCGCTGCTACTACGGCGGATACCGCAAGTGCCATCTGGGACAAAATCTATCGTGGTATCGCACAAGGTCTCCCCGTATCGTTTCCCTGTGTTGCAACAAAAATACTCGTGCAGGTTGTTCATTTTATCGTTATAGGATTAGCAAAAGGCCGCGCAATTGCGCGGCCTTTTGGGTGGGAACCTGGGCTCGTTGGAGGGACCTTTAGTTGCTTGCGTCCTCGTGATTCGTCTTGTGCCCAAGCAGCAGCATAGACAGTGGCCACCAGAGCAGGGCGAATGCGGGGTACACAGCCCACAATGCATGGGGCGTGTACACGAGGTTGATGGCGGAAACATAGGCGATGCCCGCAAGGGTCATGGCAACGGAGAAGGCAGTCCAGGCCTGTTTTGGACGGCAGATGGCGGCAATCACCGCGGCGGCAGCGGGCAGGGTTAGGAATAGCACCCACGGCGTAGCGGGGGAGAGCCATAGGTTCAGCGTACCATAGTAGCCAAGGAACAAAATCGCACCGGCCACCACAGGCAGGGGTTTATCTGCACTGCTTTTCAGTGCAGCCGAGACGGGCCACCATAGCAGCGGGAAAAAGCCGTACCAAAACCACGGGTGATAGTCCGGGGTGACGAAGTGGTGAACAAGCACGGTGTACAGGCCGATGACTGCGGCGTTGACAGCCGCAAAGAGGAACGAACTGCGGTACTTGCTGATGCCCATAGCGTAGGTCAGCCATGCTGCGCCTACGAGCAGAAACACGGAAAGAAGCGAGTTTACGCCATACAGCACCGCGATGATGGCGGTGTAATACGCCGCGAAAACCACCAGACTGATGAGCGTGATCTGCCACTGGTTCACGCGTCCGGCAAGCACCCGGCAGACCGGCCACCAAAACAGCGGCAGCAACACGAAAAGATACCACGGCGTGGCAGCAGGCGTTTGAATGGCGTGCATCAAAAGCAGGAACAGCGACCCGGCGACAGCCGAGCCCAGCGCAAAGGCCATGGTGTTTGCCCGTTTACCCAGCAGCATGCTCAGCGGCCACCATAGCGTGAAGAACGCAGGGTACCAAAACCAAAGAAACGAGGGCGAGGTCATGAGGTTGATAGTCAGCAGCGTCGCGATGACCATCAGCCCGCCGGCGATGGACATAACACGCGCGCCCTTGCCTGTGCCCCACACCGAAAGCGGCCACCACACAACGCCCAGCGCCGGATATAGAAACCACGGGTGCGCACCGGGGCTGGTCAGCAGATAGGTGGCTAAAAACAGGCCGATCAGCAGCGCTGCGCCGCACAGGGCGTAGGCAAGCGGATTACGCCTTTGGCTAAAGTACACACTCAGCGGCCACCAGGCAATGCCAAAGACCGGGAAGATGCACCATAGAAACCGCGGCGACGTGAGCAGGTTAATGGTCACGATCATGACGACAATCGCCAGGGAATATACAACGGCGGTCCGAAGCGCTTTGCTCATTGCGCTTCACCTTCCTTCCGCCGTTGCTGGTGCAGGTACACGCCCAGCGGCCACCATAGGACAAAGAAGCTGGGGTACATCCACCACCAGAAACCCGGCGAGGACAGCAGGTTGATGGCCACAAGCATCAGCGTGATATAGGTCGCGCCGGTCACGGAAAACCGCCGCGCACCGACCATGGACCCCCACACCGAAAGCGGCCACCAGAATATCCCCAGCATGGGGTAGAAAAACCACGGGTGTGCGCCGGGGCTGGCAAATAGATAGGTGAGTATCAACAGCAGGAAGATAAGCCCTGTGCCGTATACAGCGTAGTGAAGCGGCTCGTGCCGCCCATAATAGTACACGCTCAGCGGCCACCACAGGATGCCGAAAATCGGGTACAGGCTCCACGGAAAGGGCGAAGTGAAGCGGTTTAAGATGATGACGGACACAATGATCATCCCGGAGATGGTCAGCGCCGTTTGCAGCGATCGTTTCATTTTCCGCTCCCTTCTTTATGGTTGAGGTAGTAAAGGAACATGGACAGCGGCCACCAGATGACAGCGAACGCCGGATATACAAACCAGAGAGCATGTGGCGAGTAGTACAGGTTGATGAACATGAACAGCGCGATGATCAGTGCGCTGCCAGCTACGGCAAAGAGCAGGTTGTTCTTCAGTCTGCGCAGGCTGCCGGTGCGCCGTGGAGCCGCACCCATCAGCGAAAGCTTAATTTCGGACAGGTCACCAAGCTCCACCAGTGCTTTGTTTACGGCATCTTCCTCGGTTTTGCCATCGGCCATCAGGTCGGCCGCTTTTTCCTCGGCATCGGCGATCAGCTCGTGAAGCAGGCTCTGCTTTTCTTCACTGTCGGGAACGCCGTGAAACATTTCCTCAATGTGCTGTCTGATGATCATCTGGATTTTCCTCCAATACTGCGTCTATGACATCTTTGGTTTCAAGCCATTCCAGCTGTTTTTCGCGGTAGTAGGCCCGGCCGCTGGGTGTGGGTCGGTAGTACTTGCGGGCGCGCCCGTGGGTAATCTGCCCGGAGTAGGACACGATGTACAGGTTGCGCTCCAGCCGCTGGATGGCCGCGTAGAGCGTTGCCTCCTTCACGTCCAGCCGTCCGGCTGTGCGGCGGCTGATCTCCTTGATCAGCTCGTACCCGTAGCGGTCCTTTTCAATCAGCAGCCGCAGGATGATCGCATCCAGGTGCCCGCGAATCAGGTCTGCCGAGATCGCCATACTGCCACCACCCATCGAAAATTACTCTACCAGATTACTATATCTGATAGAGTAATAATAAGAGCGAGATGCCTATTTGTCAAGCTAATTATCAATATTAGAACGATGTTTATGGGTTTTCGAAAAATAACATCACTTCAACCTTGGACACTTGTTGTATCAATTAAGTCTATAAGTTATAATATACTCAAATAATTTTGTGCGTTCTTGTGGTTACATTTCAAGATCAACGTCTTTTGATAATTGACAATACCAGAAAAATAGGTGTTTATACAGAATGAATAATTGTGAGGAATGAAAAAATGAAAACGAAACCAACACAATCTCAAAGATTAATCACAGCCTTAAGCAATATTGCTATATTTATATTTGTTGCCTATCTTATGAGGCTAAATCTAAGACATTACCTTATACCAGGGGCTGATGAAAGTATTTGGTTTGCTTCAGGTATGCTATTGTTGATAATGGCAACATACGTGACAGAACCATATTTCACAGCTCCGACTGATACGCTGGCAAATAGTGTCGGCATGGGATTGATGCTGTTTGCAACAAAAAATCGCACGAACTTAATAGGGTTTTGGGTATTAGTTGGTTATGCATTTCTTATGTTTGTTATTAGTATTGTTTCAATTTTGGTTCGAAAGCAATACCCTAAAGCAAACAAAATATTATATTTAATAACATCGAAACTCGGTTCTTCAAAATTTATGTACTCAGCGATTTATATTCTATCGGCTTTTTCGTTTTTCAAAGATGATAGCGTGAAATTAATAACAGCTATATTTTTATGGATAGGTATAATTGTTTTGAATATTACTGGTAAAACTATCGAATATATTAGTAGGTTTATTAAAACGACAAGAATTAAAACAGATGATGCTGACATAGGATCGGCTGTGAAATGCAATAATCCAAACCTATATACGGCTGAAATTGCAAAGAGCGAGGAAAACATGTCTGTCTTTTTTGGTGATAAAGCAGATCAATTAGTAATGATACGGGGCAATAAAGAAACCTATCAAATCGGGATTGTAACTGCTTGTAAGGTATTGATTGACAAGCTTTGGATAGAGATAATGTTATTAAACGACGATACAGAGTTTATTGAAATTTCAGCAAAAGAAATTACGAAAGACGGGAAACAGGTTCTTTTACGTAAGGATATTGGAAGCGTAAGGATTGTTTCTATTCAAGAATTGCCGGAAGGGTTGAAAACAAGAGTATTAGATGCGAAACAATACAAGGAGAGCGAAGCTCTTGCTGGATTTGTTTTGGAGAATAGCAACATTAATGTTATTCGTTTTTCTATATTACCAAAGGCAATGGGTTGCATAGCCGCAGGTACGGTTGTGACAGCAAGAATAAATGGAAAGAATATACTTTTTCAGGTATTTGATGGTATTACGGCTCAAGCTAAAAACGATGGGAATAGTAGCAATGGCTATATTTATGCAATAGCGCGTAAGTTGGGGCACTATGATTACACAAAAGCAGAACTGGAAAGCGACAAGTGGCTACCCAATATGAATGAACCGGTATATCTAATGAATTGTAGTTCG
The DNA here is from genome assembly GCA_963678055.1 of Candidatus Limiplasma sp. Classification (GTDB taxonomy): domain Bacteria; phylum Bacillota; class Clostridia; order Christensenellales; family Aristaeellaceae; genus CAXXOK01. The sequence continues at coordinate 161,644 of OY782679.1, read as the reverse complement.
CCTACTAATGATAAGCTTGAATCGATTGCAAATGATTCCATAGGGTTTCTACCTGGAACAGACATGAGAATTCCTCTCGTGGATATTAACGCATTGGTAACACATAATACTGCAATCCTTGGTATTCTTGGAATTGGCAAATCATGCTTATCGTTTGAACTCATAAAGAGAATGGTAGACGCTAACATAAAAGTGATTTGTATTGATATTACGAATCAGTATATATCAGAGACAGACGGATTACCTCGATATATTGTCCAAAATGATATATTAGTCGATTTCGATACTGAGAGGCTTGATGAACTGAAGAAAAATGAGAGGCAGAGAGCAACCAGAAACTCTCCGACAGGATGGGGAAATCTCGAGAACTATAAACGCCTTGTTTCTGTGTTCATTGGTGAATTTTTAGATGGTGATAAAAAGGTGCTTATTCTTAACCCAAATGCACATTGTGTTACAAAAGCAGCAAGTGCATTCAATATAGAGGATAATACTGAATCTTCGGTTGTAGAGAAAGTTAAGATGATATCCGAAGCAATTCTAAAATACTATTCAGCAAAGACGCTGACTACCGATGCAAGGTGTTGTGTTGTTTATGAAGAAGCACACTCACTGATACCAGAGTGGAATTCAGTGGTCGAATCAAGCGATTCTGCACATTGTAATGGTACTGCTAGAGTAATATTGCAAGGACGTAAGTATGGACTTGGGTGCTTAGCAATAACACAGAGAACTGCAAATATTAGTAAGAGTATACTGAACCAATGCAATACGATGTTTGCTATGCGAGCGTTTGATGACACGAGCAAGACTTTTTTAGAAAATTATATTGGTAAGGATTATGTAAATATACTTCCTCAACTTGAAGAACGTCAAGCAATTGTTATTGGCCGTGGTATGCGACTAAAACAACCTGTAGTAGTTAGGCTTAATGACAAAAAGTATGTTCAAAAGAAGGAAACTGAATAAATCAGAATAGATCATCGAGGCATGTGAGTATAATAAGTTCATAGTTGGATTTCAATAACTTCTCTTGTTGCTTGAGTGCCTTTAGTCTGTTTGAAATTACTTGCAAGTAATTAGGTAGATTTAGATTGTATAAAAGCGCTGCACCCCGGCTATGCTGGGATGCGGCGCTTGAATGAACGGGACGGATGATTAGGGCTGGGGTTCGGGCTGGGTCAGGAAAATTTCTGTCGGGCCGTCCGCGCCACCGATGATGACTACAGACGAGGCAAGCTCATCAGCCGCTTGGAATAGCGCGAGCATATCGGCCGTGACGGTCGTTCCGCTCAGGGGATCAACGGGCTCATAGGCAAACGCCGTCGCGGTGCCGTCTGCATCTTGGCACACGAAGTGCAGCGTTTGGGCATCGGTCGCTGCAAACGGGATATGGAAGGACAATACCTGGCTTTCGCCCGCAGGGATGGTCAGGGCGTATTCGCTTATATATACATCTCCCGGCGTGCTGAGCACATCGGCAGTATAGGTAGCGTCTGTCGTATCGGCCAGCACGAAGCTGTTTTGCGTGATGTCCCAGGCTTCGTCCTGGGCATGGGCCAGCACCAGCACTTCAACCGTATCGGCTGAGATGGGGCGTGCATACAATACCTGATAAGCGAACGCCGGGCTGTTGTCTACAACGTCCATTATGGCATAATCCGTAGGTAGCTGTTCCGCCTGTGCGCTTGTCAGCAGCAGGATGGATAGCAGCAGGGTAAGAAGAACTCCGAGTCGTTGTTTCATGCGAGTAAACCTCCTATTATTGTGCTCAAATAGCGTGCCACAGGTGGGCGTGCACTGTCAATGAAGGTTGCGTGAAATGTACATTTGAGGGACTCAACTGTCGCCAGTCATCACATTCGGCATGAAAAAAACCGGAGCCGCATAGGGGGCCCGGTTAGAGTGTGATGTCAGAAAAGCTTACAATAGTTTGCCCAGCGCGTCGATCAGGAACCGAGCGCCGAAGAAGATGAGCAGCCCACCCAGCACCATGATGATGATGCGGTAGGGTTTTTCCTTGATGAACTTACGCGTTTTGCCCACCACGGTGGAAATCAGCCCGTACCAGGCGAAATCCGCTGTGATGTGCCCTAAAAAGTAAATGGCAACGCCCCAGACGGCAAAATCGCGATAGGCCTGGGTGAGGAAACCCAGCCCGATGACCGCCCACCAGAGCAAAAAGTAAGGGTTGGCCATGCTTAATAGCGCACCCGAGAGCATCATGCGGTCGGAGTTTTTTGTTTTGGCGTCCATGGACACGCTCACCTGGCCACGTGCGGCCTTGAGTATCATATCCACGCCGATATAGCAAAGCAGAATGCCGCCGACGATACCGATGGTGATCTGCGCGGCATCGGACTTGAGTACCATATCCAGCCCCAAAAAGATACCGGCAATCAGCAGCAGCTCCAGCAGTGCGTGCCCGATGATGACCAGAAACCCGACCTTGGGGCCTTCTTTCAGGGAGTGGCGGATGGTGTAAGTGAGCAGTGAACCGGGCATCATGGCACCGGAAAAGCCCACGGCCAACGCGGTAAAGTATAGTGCGGCCAAATCTGCGCGCCCCCTTATATACAGTATGAAACCTATTGTAGCATATGCGGCGGCATATGAAAACTGCGGCGGGGCAGGCTCTAAAATGCGCCCGTCGCGTGGTGGCTATGATCGCTGTAAGGCCTTACCTGCGGTTTGGCATTTTCCGGGGCTATCGTGTATAATGCGGGAAGAAACAAAAATAGACGGATGTGGTACGGTGGAGCAGGCAAGGCGCAATCTAAAGGAATACGCGCATTTAGCGGCAGGCGGACTGTGGACCGAAGCGTTCCGCGAAGCTATGAATGCGCTTACATCGCAGGGAGGGGGAACGTTAGTGGTTCCTCCGGGGCGCTATGGTACCGCGCCCGTGCGGCTGTATAGCAATACCACACTGCATCTGGAGGCCGGTGCGCAGCTGGTGTTTTCGGATGATGAAACGCTGTTTCCGCTGGTCGATCTGGAGTTTGAGGGCATTCCCGGCCTGGCGTATATGCCCTGCTTGTACGCCCTGAATGCCGATACTGTACGCATAACCGGCAGCGGCCAGGTAGATGGCAGCGGCGCACGCTGGTGGCAGCGGCACACAAGCGGGCAGCTGCGCTATCCGCGCCCGTATTTGGTTTGTTTTCATCACTGCAGCAACGTCGTGATGGACGGCGTAACCCTGACCAATTCCCCCTGCTGGACGGTGCACCCCCTGTACTGCGACGGCGTTACGATTACAAACCTCCACATTCTCAATCCCCCGGATTCCCCCAACACCGACGGCATCAACCCCAACGGGTCCAGCCATGTGCGCATCGCGGGTTGCGAGATTGACGTGGGGGATGACTGTATCGCCATCAAAGCCGGTACGGAGGATACACCCTGCAAGCGCGCCTGTGAGCATATTACGATCGAGCATTGCCGCATGCTGCACGGGCATGGCGGTGTGGTGATCGGCAGTGAAATGTCCGGCGGCGTGCGCGATGTGCGGGTGACGGATTGTGTGTTTACCGGCACGGACCGTGGTATCCGCCTGAAAACACGGCGTGGCCGCGGCGGCGCGGCGGCGGGACTAACGTTTCAAAACATTAGCATGCAGGATGTGCTCTGCCCCTTTGTGTTCAACATGTACTACTTCTGCGGCAAGGGCGGCAAACTGCCCGAAGTGCGGGACAAAGCTGCTCGCCCGGTGGATGGCGGCACGCCTATGCTGTCGGATATTAGCATCGAAGCCATTACCGTGTGCCGGGCTACGGCCTGCGCGGGCTTTTTATTCGGATTACCGGAAAGCCCCGTCAAGCGTGTGCGCATCAGCGATTGCACGGTGGAAATGACCCCCGGCAAAGCGGGACAGGCCGCCATGATGGACGACCTGCACGATATGGAAGCGGCGGGCCTGTTCCTGCGCAACGGCGAGGATATTGATGTGCGTGGACTGCGGATACTGCACCAGACAGGCCCGGCACTGGACTCGGATCATACCGTGCAGCTGACAGAGACGGAGGTTGAGCAATGAAACAGGCGTTTGACAACTGGCATATCCGCATTGCGGATGGGTTTATGCATAGTAACCCCCTGCTGAAAGACCGCTGGAGCTACGATTACGGCGTGGTGTGGAAGGGCATGGCCGCGCTGTATGAGCTGACGGGTGAAACGGCGTATTTTGCGTATATCAAGAACGGAATCGACGCGTTCCTCAATCAGGATGGGACGAAGATCCGCGACTATCACCGCGAGGAATATAATCTGGATTACATCAACAATGGAAAGATACTGCTGTACCTGTGGGAGAAAACGGGGGAGCAGCGCTATCGCACGGCGGCTGAGCTGCTATTGGATCAGGTGCTGCACCAGCCGCGCACGCCCGAGGGCGGGTTCTGGCATAAGAAGATTTATGAAAACCAAATGTGGCTAGACGGGCTGTATATGTGTGCGCCGTTTTACACCGCCTGCGCCGGGTTGATGAACCGTCCGGCGTGGACGGACGATGTCGTAAAGCAGTTTCAGCTGATCCGGGAAAAAACCTGGCACCAGCCGACAGGGCTTTCCCTGCATGCCTGGGATGCGGCTAAAGTCCAGCCCTGGGCGGACAAGGAAACCGGCTGCTCGCCGCATGTGTGGGGCCGCGCTGTGGGCTGGTACGCTTGCGCTTTGGTAGATACGCTGGAACTGCTGCCCGAAGATTCGGCTGCCCGCCAAACCCTTACAACATTGCTGTCTGATCTACTGGCGGCCGTGTGGCGCGCGCGGGACAGCCGTACCGGCGTGTGGCTGCAAGTGATGGACGCACCCGACCGCCCCGGCAACTACGCGGAAAGCTCCTGCTCGGCGCAGTTCATCTACGCCACGGCCAAGGCTGCGCGGCTCGGCTTTGTGCAGGTGGTTTCATCGGATGCCCTGCGCCATGCCTGGCAGAGCGCTGTGGAGCAATTTATTGAGGTGTACAAGGGGTATGCCATTGTCACCAAGTGCTGTCAGGTGGCGGGGCTTGGCAACGTGCAGCAGCGCGATGGCAGCTTTGCCTATTATATGTCCGAGCCGATCGTCGCAAACGACCCCAAGGGCTCCGGGGCGATGCTGCAGGCGGCTGTAGAAATGGAAGGCTTGCTGCAGCGGTAAAGGCACGCTGCGCCTGATGCAATAGTATTGTAATTAATGTTTGTGAATTGTTAATAATTTATTTTAGGGGATAGGTGAGTGCTTGCACTGCGATGTAAGCACTTTCGCATTATCTCGCTTCATTTTCGCGTTATGATTGAAGAAATGGTGGTATTATTGACATTCAGCCGTGTAAGTGCTATATTTCTTCTATAATGAAATCGTATAATTACCAGGTGAAGCTGAATTATACAAGGCCGCACAAAGAACAGAACCGAACCTAAAAAGAGTTTGCGAAAGAATGCCATTCCCTTTGTTTTGGCTTTTGCATTTGTGCCGCCGGGAAGAACGAAAGGAGAACATCTCATGACTAAAGGCAAAATTCTAGCCCTGCTCATGGCGTTGGTGCTGCTTGCACTGCCGATGACGGCAATGGCGCAGAGCGTCACGACCGATGACCTCACGATCACATTCAGCTGGTGGGGCGGCGACAGCCGTCACGAAGCTACGCAGGCCGCCGCAGAGAAATTCACCGAAAAGTACCCCAACATCACCGTTGAAACCACGTTTGGTGCATGGTCCGGCTGGGCGGAAGCCACCGGCCTGAAACTGGCTACCGACACCGGTGAAGATGTAATGCAGTACAACTGGAACTGGATTTCCGAGTTTGCCGGCACCGGCGATGTGCTTACAGACCTGTACCAGTATTCCGATGTGCTCGACACCACCCAGTTCCCCGCCGCGGCGCTGAAAGCCAGCGAGATCGACGGCAAACTGCAGGGCATTCCGATTTCGACCACCGCACGCACCCTGTACTGGAATGGCAATACCTTTGCCAAAGCGGGCATCGAAGTTCCCACCACGTTTGAAGGCCTGCTTGCCGCCGGCAAAACCTTCAAAGATGTGCTGGGCGACGAGTACTATCCGCTGCACCTTGGCGAATACGACCGTATGATCTTCATGGTGTACTATCTGGAATCCATGTATAACAAAGCCTGGGTTGTGGATGGCCAGCTGAATTACAGCAAGGAAGAAATCATGGAAGGTCTGGCGATGATCGATAAGCTCGAAGACGAGCACGTTCTGCCGCTGATCTCCATGGTATCGGACTATGCCGCCGATCCCATTGACCAGTCCGATCGCTGGATCGACGGCTACTGGGCCGGTAACTACAACTGGAACACCTCGTTTGCAAATGTCCTCAATGCCCTGCCGGAAGACCAGCAGCCGGGCTTTGTGATCTCGACCATGTTCACCGACCTGCCTTACAAAGGCGGCTATAACAAGATCTCCATGCTGTTTGTGGTTCCGGAATCCTCCGAGAATCCGGTGGAAGCCGCAGCGCTGATCAACTTCCTGCTCAACGAGGAAGAAGGCGTGAAAGCCATGGCCAGCCAGCGCGGCGTACCCGCCAGCGCGATTGGCCGCGAGATTGCATCCGCCAACGACATCGTGGATGAAAACACCCTTCTGGCCACCAAGTACGCCCTGGATTCCGGCTGGAACACCTTCCCGCTGGATCCCACGTTTGAGTCTACGGCCCTGCGCGGCACGCCTGACGGCGTATACGCGGTGGTGTTTGGCCAGCTGAGCGCGGATATGATTTCCGTGGAAGAAGCTGCCGATATGCTGATCGCCGGTATCAATGAAGTGCTTGACGCAGCCAAATAAACCCTGCTTGAACTTTGACAGGTGACACCTGTGGGGCTGCTGCATATGCAGCGGCCCCACCGTCTTTCTGCTACGGAAAGGGGACCACGTACATGTCTGATCCCGGGTCCGCAAGACTGCTGCCCAAACGGGGCTTTCGCTATTTTTATAAAAACAACAAGGGTTTATTCTATATTTCCATATGGCTTATCGGGTTTCTGGTGTTCAAGCTGTATCCGTTCGCTTCGTCGCTGTTTTACAGCTTTACGGACTTTGTCCTGAAAAAGAACGTTGTCATTTCGGAATACGGCCTGTTTAACTATGTAAAGTTCTTTACCACGCCATCTACGATGAACGCGCTGATGGTCACGGTGAAATATTCCTTTATTACCGTGCCGCTCAAGTTGATATTTGCGCTGTTCATCGCCTATATACTCAGCTTTCGCATTAAGGGCGTCGGCCTGTTCCGCACCGCGTACTACATTCCCTCCATCCTCGGTGGGTCGGTAGCGGTGGCGGTGCTATGGACGGCGCTGTTTCAGAAAAACGGCATTATCAACTCCCTGCTGGGCGCAATCGGCGTTTCCGGGCCTAGCTGGCTTGGCAACGGCACGCTGGCGCTACTGACCATCAGTATGCTGCGCGTGTGGCAGTTTGGCTCGTCCATGGTGATTTTTCTGGCGGCGCTCAAGGGCATACCGCTGGAACTGTACGAGGCGGCCTCGGTGGACGGCGCCAGCAAATGGCGGCAGTTTTTCCGCATTACCATACCGCTGATTACCCCGGCCATTTTCTATAATCTGGTTACGCAGATCGTCCAGGCATTTCAGGAGTTCAACGGCCCCTACATTATTACCCAGGGCGGGCCAAACCAGGCCACAACGCTGATTTCGCTGCTGATTTACAACCAGGCGTTCCGGCATTTCAACATGAGTTATGCAAGTGCCATGGCGTGGATATTGTTTGTGATCGTGGCTACGCTGTCGGCTGTGGCGTTTATCAGCCAAAGACGCTGGGTGTACTACGCCGATAAGTAGAAGGGAGTGAAGGAACCAATGCAATCAATCGCCGGAAGCAAGCGCATGAAATTCAACACCTTCATTCGCTATGCACTGCTGATCGTCGTGGGCGCGTTTATGCTGTACCCGCTGATCTGGATGGTGTTTTCCACGTTCAAGCCCAATGCCGAAATATTCGGCCGCTACAAACTGCTGCCCGAGAACTGGACCTTTCAGGCGTACAAGGATATCGGTATTTCCTATGGCGGGCAGATTAACTTGCTGATCGCCATGAAAAATACCTACACCGTGGTGCTGACCAAGGTCGTGTTCACCCTGCTGTCGGTTACGATTACCGCCTATGGGTTTGCGCGCTTTCAGTTCATCGGTAAAAAGGTGTTTTTCGCCATCATGCTGTCGATGATCTTTCTGCCACAGACCGTGCTCAACGCACCCCAGTACATTATGTTTAACAGCTGGGGCTGGATTAACAGCTATAAACCGCTGATTGTGCCATCGCTGTTTGCCATCGACTCGTACTTTATCTTCATGATTATCCAGTTCATGCGCGGCATACCCCGGGAGATGGAGGAGGCAGCAACCATCGACGGCTGCAACTCCTTCCAAACGCTGCTGTTTGTGCTGGTGCCGGTGCTCATCCCCGCGCTGACCGCCGCTGGGCTGTTCACCTTCATGTGGTCGTCCAACGATTTTATGGGCCCGCTGATTTACATCCGCACAACCTCCAAACAGCTGACCTCCGTGTTCATCAAAATGGCGATGGACGTGGATCGCGGCACAGACTGGAACCGCGTGCTGGCCTTTTCGCTGATCGCCATCATGCCGTCGCTGATCGTGTTTTTCGCGGCGCAGTCGACCTTTATCGAAGGGATATCGGCTGGTAGTGTGAAAGGCTGACTGGGAAAACGCATCATACGACGAAAACAAAAGCACCCCCGTCACGGGGGTGCTTTTATCGGATACAAAAGTGGGGCGGTTTCAAAAATGCGGGCTTGAAAAACCAGGCAGAAGCGCTTATTATCAGGGAATAGGAAAGATGGGAGACAGTACATGAAGATATCGAAACGGGACGCACAGTTATGGTTTTCGTTTTTTGCGTCCTTGCCGGAGGACGAGCAGCTCTCGCCCAAGCAAACGGAGATAGTGCTAGCGACCTTTGCGCAGATTGAGACAGCCGTCAACGCGCGGCGCAATGCGCTGAAAGCGGATATCCCCGGGCTGAAAACACTGGAAAACCGGACGCTGTATGTGGGTGAAGAAACCAGCTTCCCCGCCGGTTGTCGGTCCTGCCTGCTGGGTACGGGTTTGAGTGCAATTCGGAAAACTAATAAATGCAACCTAAACTGCAAATTCTGCTACGATTACGGGGTGCTGGATCAGATTCCGCCGATTGGCGAGGGCATGTGGGAGATCGGCGGCACTCGCTTTTACGATGCGGATATCGATGTGCTGTTATCTGTGCAAAACAAGCCCACGGGCATATCCTATGTGTATTTGGAGCCGTTTATGGAAATCGAGCTCTACTACCCCGTGATTCGCAAGTTCCGCGCTGCCGGTGTGCACCAGCACCTGTACACTAACGGCACTTTGGCTACCGAGGAGCAGCTCAAAGCGCTGGGCGAGGCGGGCTTGGACGAGCTGCGCTTCAACCTGGGCGCCAGCAACTGTGCTGATAGCGTCATCCACACCATGGAAATTGCCAAGCGATATATCGGGCAGGTCGGCATCGAAACGCCGATGACCCCGGAGTTTTACGCCTCGTTTATGGCAAAGCGGCAGGCCATTTTGGCCACAGGGATTGATTTTATTAACTGTGCCGAATTGCACTTAAACCCCAACAACTTAGACAATTATGCGGGAGAGCTGATGTACAGTGCCCGGCACGGCTACATTTCGCCGATTTGGAGCCGAGATTTGACCCTGCAGCTGATGAAAACCGCCGGGGAAGAAGCTTGGCCTATCGTGGTGCACGACTGCTCCAACGATACCAAGTTCGTCCGCGATTTGAACCTGCATGCCAAGGAAGGCGGCTGGTTTGGTGCCAGCAGCTATGCCAGTGAGTTTGCCCAGGTGCCGTATCATGCGTTTTTACCGGTGCTGGAGGATGAATCCTTTGTGTTTGTGGAGGAAGAAGCCCTGCCGCCCGGCTACGGTCCCGGTGACATGGTGTTATAATGCCGCTTTGGCGGCTGATTACGCGATAGGGGAGGACGAGACCATGGAAGAGAAAAACACCCTGCACATTCTGTGGACAACCGGAGATGTGGATACCTCGCTGCACATGGTGCTGATGTATGCAACACGCTGTATGGCCTACCATCTGTGGGACAAGGTGGTCGTCATCCTCTGGGGCGCGTCGGACAAGCTGGCCGCAGAAAACCAGCAGGTGCAGGAAGCCATGCAAGTGGCGATGCACGAGGGCGTTACCTTTACCGCCTGCGTGGCCTGCGCGCGGCAGCTGGGGCTGGTAGAGCCGCTGGAAGCCCTTGGCGTGGACCTGATCGGCTGGGGTCCGCCGCTGACGAAGATACTGAAAAACAACGAAGCGCTGATCACTGTATAGTCGCATGCAAAGCTACCGGGTTGACACAAGCGATAAACATGCCTATCCAAGCATTCAAGCCGCGCTGGACGCGGCTGCTTTGCATGGAGAGACGGGCGCGACCCTAACGCTGGCCCCCGGTGTATACCGGGAAAAACTGGAGCTGGATGTGCCGGGGCTGCGGCTGATTGGGCCGGACATAGGCGAGGCACGCATTGTATACGGCGATTCCGCCCACCTGCCGGACGCAGAAGGTAGGCCGCTGACCACCTTTCGCACGGCAACCGTCCGGGTGAGCGCGGCGGATATTACCCTGCAAGCATTGACCATTGAAAACGACGCGGGGCCGGGACTGGTCGTAGAACAGGCGGTGGCCCTGCATATCGCCGGAGACCGCTGCGCCGTTAGGCATTGCAAGCTGCTGGCCCATCAGGATACGCTGCTCATCGGCCCGGCGAGCGGTGATATTGCCAATCCTGTGCCCTGTGGCAGGCGGGCGTTTCTGGACCGGTGCCTGATTCAGGGTAACACCGATTTTATTTTCGGCAGCTGTGCCGCGTGGTTTTCCCACTGCATCCTGCGCTGCGTGCCTCAGGGCTTGCCGGTCAATGCCATGATCGCCGCACCCAACACGCCGCAGGGACAGGCATTCGGGTTTGTGTTTGACCACTGCGCGGTGCAGGGCGGCGGCGGCGAGCCTGCAACAGTGTACCTGGGCCGCCCCTGGCGGCCGCAAGGGCGTGCTGCATTTTTACACTGCACGATGGATGCAAGCGTGCACCCCGCGGGTTGGCTGGACTGGGACTCGCCCTTTCGTCCCGTGTGGCCCGGCCTGTGCGAAACTGCCGATACCTGGACCCCGGCTCGTCATCCGGGTTGCGGGAAACTGGCGGAAAAGCATCCATATTTAAGATGTGGTTTTTTACATGGATGGGATGTCTAGTAAAAAATAGCGTTAAAAAGGCTTGCTATTGATAATTCCAATGGTTGCCGTGTGTGACGGTATAAGCTATAATTAAATTACCAAGAATGTCAAGGAGAAAAACATGGGAAAAGAATTTTTGACGTACAATCAGCAGATGAAGTATTTGAGAGACAAGAAGAAAATAGTATGCGGTGGTACTAATGATAAGTCCCAACTAGTATCAGCAGGGTATTTCAATCTTGTAAATGGCTATAAAATGCCTTTTTGTGTTGGACGAGATGGAAATGGTAATCATGCATACTTGCCAGGGACAACAATACAAGAGTTGCTTGAGTTAAAGCATTTTGATGATGAATTACGTATGATATTATTCAAGTACATTACTATTGTTGAGCAAGAAGTACGAGCGCTAGCTGCGTATTCCTTTGACAACATGAATCGTTATAATTCATTGACTTGGTACAACGTTAATGCATATAATGCAAGACAATCAGTTAAGGTAATTAGTGTAATTTCGAGAATGTATAGCGATGTTTCGCAGAGTAAAAAGAAATATATGAGTAATTATCTAACTAATCACAAGGTAATTCCGACATGGATTATGACGAAGGTTATTCGTTTTTCAAATTTGATAAATTTCATTGATTGCAGCAAGCCAGCTTTAAAGGATAGTTTGTGTGAGACTTATTCGATAAAGGATGAAGCAGGCAGGAACGACTACAAATTACTAATCGGAAGTTTGAATTGGCTTAGAACGGTTAGAAACTCGTGTGCTCATAATGAGCGCATCTATGATACTCATCTTTCAAACGAGCGCGTCAAATGCAAATACTTCGATTTAATGTCTCCAAGTTACAACAATAGGAGAAATTCACAAGATAAACGAATTATTGATTTAATGGTATATCTAAAGTATTACCTAGATCATAGGAAATATATTGACTTACATAGCGAAGTCAAAAAACTTCTTGAAGATCTAAAATCGAAAATGAAAACGCCTGTTTTTGATTTTGTAAGGGCAGCACTTGGTATACGGGACTTAGAGCATCTCGAACAGCTTTTAATGCAACCTAAGTATATAAGATACTATAAGCATAGTTGACAAAGAGTTGACATTTAAGTATAATTGATATGTGAGTAATCCAGTTTATGCTGGAGAGGGAACCATCGTTCGATCTGAGCGGTGGTTTCTTGCTTTTTATCATAAAGCCTATTTTATGTATCCATTAAGAATTTTAAGAATAAAAAGATACACTTGATCAAGAACTTATAACAAGGATAATAAAGCTATCCCTGCGGGGAGATATCGCAGCTGGGCGCGTCATCATCGGAAGGCACGCGCTTGGGTTTTCGGCGCAGCTTGCAAACCAGCCAGTTGCTGCCGGGAGGGGGATCGCAGAATACAAGCTTAAGCATAATCGGCGTAATAATGGAGGTCGCAATCACCATGATGATGATCGGGCCGAAGAATGCCGCCGACATCAGCCCCAGGGCCGAGCCTTTCTGTGCCATAATCAGCGCAACTTCGCCGCGTGACATCATGCCCACGCCGATTTGCATGGATTCCCGGTTGGAATAGCCCGTTAGCCGCGCACCCAGACCGCAGCCGACGACCTTGGTCAGTATGGCTACCAGCAGCAGGGATCCGGCAAACAGCATCATCGTGCCGCTGATATCGTCGCGCAGGTCGATGTGCAGGCCTAAGCTGGCAAAAAAGATTGGTGAAAGTAATATGTAAGAAAGCGTGGAAAAGCGATTGGCCATGTATTTGGTTCGCTCGGTATGGCTTACGATTAGCCCGGCGAAGAATGCACCCGTAATATCCGCAACGCCGAAGAAGCGCTCGGCGGAAAAGGCCATCAGCAGGCAGAACGCAAAGCTGAGGATAACGTAGCGGCGCAGGTCGCGGTTGTTGCGCTTATTGAAGTAGATGAACAGCTTATAAAACAGGAAGCCGATGATCGCCACAAACACGAAGAACAGCAGCACTTTCAGCAGCGTAATGCCAATGCTGACGGAAGCGTCGGCGGTGGAGGCGATTACGGTCAGTGCGATAATGCCGACAATGTCATCGATCAGCGCTGCGCCTAAAATCGCGCTGCCCACGGGGCTGGAGAGCTTACCAAGCTCGCGCAGGGTTTCTACGGTGATGCTCACGCTGGTCGCTGTTAAAATAACGCCGATAAACATGTTTTGCATGAACAAAGTGGTGCTTACGTCTAAAAATTCGCCTTTGTTAAACAGGCAGGCGATGCCAAAGCCGCCGGCCAGCGGAACCAGCACGCCGACCATTGCTACGATGAACGACGCTTTCCCCGCGTGCTTCATCTCGTCCATGTCGGTGTTCAGTCCGGCGTTGAACATCAGCACCACAACGCCAAGCTCGGCCGTTTTTTTCAGGAAACTTACATCATGCAGCAGGTTGAAAACCGTGGGGCCCAGAACAAAACCCGCAATCAGCGCACCGACCACCTGTGGCATGTGCAGCTTGCGGGTGAACATCCCCAGTATCTTGGTGAACAGAAGGATGAGCGCCAGATCCAGTAGAAACTCGTAGGATAGCATGAAATAGTGTCCTTTCCTCAATACGGCAGGCGAAATGCGGCCAAAACGCTTGGTGGCCTCAGGGGCAATCTACTCTTATATGCGAAGTCAGCCTGTTTGATGGCGGAGGTTACAGACGCTAGATGCCCGAACCGTATCCAAAGACAGTGCCCAAAGCATTATAGCACTTGGATACAATGATTTCAAATCATTCTACGAATATTCATTCACTGGCAATTTCAGGTTTGACGGAGCGGCCTGTGCGGCGTATACTGGTGGCACGAATTATTAAGTATCAAAGAACCGGAGAGCCGACCATGTCTATATCGACGATTTTTGCACTTGGCATCTTTGTGATTACCCTGGGGCTGATCATTTCTGAAACGCTGCACCGTACCCTGGCGGCGATGGCGGGCGTGGCAGTCTTATTGCTTTTGCGCGTTCTTACCCCTTCGCAGGCCTTGTCCCATGTGGACTTCAACACCTTGGGCGTGCTCATGGGCATGATGATTGTCGTCAGCATCGTTAAAAACACAGGCGTGTTTGAGTATCTGGCTATCGTAGCAGCTAAAAAGGCCAAGGGCGATCCGTGGCGCATTATTGTATTTTTATGCGTGGTCACGGCGGTCATTTCCGCCATTTTGGATAACGTGACCACGGTATTGCTCATTGTCCCGATGACCTTTGTCATCACCAAAAAACTTGGCGTGAACCCGATGCCGTTCTTAATACCGGAAATCCTCGCGTCCAACATCGGCGGCACCGCGACCCTGATCGGTGATCCGCCCAATATTATGATCGGCAGCCGCGCGGGCCTGTCGTTTTCCGATTTCATCCTAAACCTCGGCCCGATTATCGTTGTGATATTCGTAGCGGTGTTCTTTGTGCTGTGGCTGCTGTTTCGAAAGCAACTTAAGGCCAGCAAAGAGGAACGTGCCAAAGTGCTGGAGATGGACGAAACCGGCTGTATTAAGGACAAGGGACTATTATACAAGTGCGGGGCTGTATTGCTGCTGATTGTGGCAGGCTTTGTGCTGCACGATACCATACAGTTTGAAAACGGCATGATTGCCATGACCGGCGCGGTGCTGCTGGTGATTATCAGCCGGGCCAACATCGAACAGGCGCTGCTGTCCATCGAATGGCCGACCATCTTCTTTTTTACGGGGCTGTTCATGTTGGTTGGTGCGCTGGAGGAAACGGGACTCATCAGTGCACTGGCGGGTCTGGTGACCGGCCTGGTGGAAAACAACCTCTTGCTGGCAGGCATTCTGCTGATTTGGTTCTCCGCGCTGATCTCCGCATTTTTGGACAACATCCCCTTTGTAGCCACCTTGATTCCCCTGATTGCGGGGCTGGGTGCGCAGGGGATCGATATCGGGCCGCTGTGGTGGGCGGTATCGCTGGGGGCGTGCCTTGGCGGCAACGGAACGCTGATTGGCGCATCGGCCAATGTGGTGGTGGCGGGGCTTGCGGGTAAGCATGGCGTGAAGATTACCTTCCGCAGTTATCTGAAAATCGGCTTCCCGCTGATGATTTTATCGATTGTGTTATCAACAATATATCTGGTGCTTTTCTACCTATAAGAAAAACTACGGCAGAGAGGAGTTGGGGCGGCGCAGACCGCAAATGTTTCAAAAGTGACCAAAAGAAACGGGTTTAAGTCGGCAAAACGCATAAGTTTTGGCGCAGGGGGGCAATTCGTTTGACGGCCGCAAAGGGGCAGGCGTATACTGTAGCACGTTACAAAAAAGCCTTTACGACCCAACGGACAGGAGCATCCTATGTCGCTAGCATCTATATTTGCAATTGTTGTTTTCGTCATCACCCTGGCACTGATTATCACGGAGAAGCTGCACCGCACGGTTGCGGCCATGGCAGGCGTCGCTGCGCTGCTGATTCTCCGGGTGCTGACCACATCCGAAGCGCTGAAGTATATTGACTTCAATACATTGGGCGTACTGATGGGGATGATGATCATCGTCAGCATCGTCAAAAAAACCGGCGTATTTGAATATCTGGCGATTATCGCGGCCAAGAAAGCCAAGGGTGACCCCTGGCGAATTATTCTGTTCTTGTGTGTGGTCACAGCCGTGGTTTCGGCCCTGCTGGATAACGTAACCACGGTACTGCTCATCGTACCGATGACCTTCGTGATTACCAAGAAACTGAAAATCGACCCGATTCCGTTTTTGATTCCGGAAATTCTGGCGTCCAACATCGGCGGCACGGCGACCATCGTCGGTGACCCACCCAATATTATGATCGGCAGCCGTGCGGGCTTGTCGTTTATGGATTTCGTTGTTAATCTGGGGCCCATTATCATTGTCGTGTTCATCGTCACCTTTTTCGTGCTCTGGCTGATGTACCGCAAACAACTGCGCCTGAGCCCCGAGGAAAAGCAAAAGGTGTTTGAGCTGGATGAAAGCGTGTGCATTAAAAACACGGCATTGCTGATCAAGTGCGGCATCGTGCTGCTGCTGACCATGCTGGGCTTCATCTTCCACGATGCGATCAACCTGGACAACGGGATGATCGCCATGACCGGTGCGGTACTGCTGCTGTTGCTCAGCGGCGGGGACATCGAGGATGCGCTTTTGTCCATTGAATGGCCGACCATCTTCTTCTTTGCAGGGCTGTTTATGCTGGTTGGCGCGCTGGAAGAGGTCGGGCTGATTGAATCGCTGGCGATGGTGATTACCGGCATGGTGGCCGATAACCTGCTCCTGGCCGGCATACTGCTGATCTGGTTTTCGGCGATCGTATCGTCGTTCCTGGACAACATCCCGTTTGTGGCAACGCTGATTCCCCTCATTATTGGCATGGGCGCACAGGGCGTGGATATCGGGCCGCTGTGGTGGGCGGTATCGCTGGGGGCGTGCCTGGGCGGTAACGGAACGCTGATCGGCGCATCGGCCAACGTGGTCGTCGCAGGGCTTGCGGGCAAACAGGGCGTGAACCTGACCTTTAAAAGCTATATGAAGGTCGGCTTTCCGATGATGATGCTGTCCATTGCCCTGTCTATGGTGTATTTAATACTGTTTTATTTATAAATGACAGACTGGGAGGCGACAACGGTGGCAGACAGACACAGCTTGAACAACCAAAACCATCAAATGAGTTATGCGTCGGCGCAGCAGGACCATATCAACATGCAGCTTAGGCAAATGGGCGCGGCGGTTACGCAGATACACGGTTTGATTAACTATGTACGGTTCTCCGTTGGCGAACATGAGCTGTACTATGTGTACAACCTCAACGCCAAGAACGAGTATTATCTCCAGCGCATCAGGCCCTACCCAATGAGCGCAGGGGTGTTTCCCAATGCCGATGCGATTGCCGAGTTTATTGAAATGGACCTGAAAACCTTCCAAAATGCCATGCAAAGCGGGCATTTTACGGCGTTTCTCGAAATCAACCGGCGCTTGCTGGCGCTGACACAGGAGCTGGAAGAAACCTACCTGCACTGCAATGTGCCCGATGATTGCTTCCGTGATGCCAGCAAACGCCTGGCGGAGATGGAGCAAGCGCTAAACGAAATGAAGTCCAAGGCCAAACCGCTGTAAACGGCCGGAAGCGGTATCACCCAATAGCCGGGGAGGAATAAGCATGAAACTTGAAAAACCGACGCTCGCCATGCAAAGCGCATATCTGGATTTTGCGCGGGAATGGGCGGATCATAAGGAAAAGATTCGGCCGCATGCGGCGCGGCTGCTGGGACGCAGCTACGAGCAGTGGCTGGAGGATGTCAAAAAACGCGAGACCAGCGCGCCGGAAGGATCGGTGCCGTCGCACACCTATTTCTGGATGGATTCCAACGGCACTATGATCGGCGCGATCAACCTACGGCCGGTGCTGGACGAGCGGCTCAGCCGTGTCGGCGGGCACATCGGTTACGGGGTGCGGCCCTCATTTCGCCGCTTCGGACACGCCAAGGCCATGATGGCCGCCATACTGCCCAAAGCCAGAAAGCTGGGGCTGGATCGCGTGCTGATCACCTGCGACAAGGTCAATGTTGCCGCGGCGCTGTCCATTGTCCATGCCGGTGGCGTGCTGGAGAGCGAGATTGAATACCACGGGCGGACGGTACAACGCTACTGGATTACGCTGTAGCGCGATAGACCGAGCACAATACGGATACAACAGGCAGGCATGCGCGGGCAACACCCGGCCGGATGCCTGCCGTTTACCTAAGCGGCGGGAGGGATTGGATGAAATTAATACTGCCAACGCAGGATATGCAGGACGCGTACCTGGCGTTTGTACGGGAATGGGAAGCGGAGAACGAGGCGATAGTCCCCTATACCGCGCGCCTGCTGGGACGCAGTTACAAGCAGTGGCTGGCCGACAATGTCTATCGGCAAACGCAGGCCGTGGGGACCTTTGTACCCGATCATACCTATGTTTGGGTTGCCGATGATGGAACAATCCTCGGCGCGCTCAACCTGCGGCACCGGCTGAACGATCATCTGCGCAGGGTGAGTGGTCATATCGGCTATGGGGTGCGGCCATCGGCACGCAGGCAAGGTCATGCCAAGGCGATGCTGAACGCTGCGCTGCCCCTTGCCTGGCAGCTGGGGCTGACCCGCGTGCTGGTCACCTGCGACAAGAACAATACCGCGTCCGCCCGCACGATTCAGGCGTGCGGTGGTGTGCTGGAAAACGAGGTACAGGAGGACGACCACATTGTGCAGCGGTATTGGATCGCGCTGGAGGACTACGCCACGGTATAATGAAACCTAAGATATAGAAAACGCCGCGCATTGCGCGGCGTTCTTTATTTGTGGTTGAGCGCTTAGCAGAAGCTGCGGCACTTGTCCTGCAGACGCGTTTGCATATAGTCCCACAGCGCATCAGCGGAAACATCCGCCTGGCCATCGGGCAGCAGAAAGGCGCGTGTGGGCAGCACATACAGGTAAATGGCACCGCGTACGCGGTAGGCCGCAAACAGCTGGTTCCAGTGCAGGGTCAGCGTTTGTCCGCTTTGGGTATGGGAGAGGATGGATACATCCTCGCCGGACAAGGTCAGCGTGTACACCAGGCGGGGCAGGCGGTGCGATTCGGTGCTGGTGCGCAGGTTCATATAAAAGGTGATGACATATACCAGCGGCAGCAGTACCCCTATGCTCAACAGCACTGTGGCAATCAGTGCAGCCTGGGGTTTGTCTGTTTGCAGATATAAAAACACGGAAAACGCGGCAAGGATGAAAAAGAACGCAAACGGCAGCCGCCAGCGCCGTTGCCGCCGGAAGGTATCAAAGGTAGCAAAGCGCCGGAATGTGCGTTTGTCCAGCGTGACGGGGATGGTGATGGCCTGGTCTGTGCTCATAACAGCGCCTCCGGTCTGTTTGAGGTGGATACCGGGCTTATTGTGGCACAACCGGAGCCTGATTTCAAGCGGCGGCACTTGCATGGAAGACGGGCGGATTTGCGTGTCGGCTTTTGCGGGATGTAACGCGCCGGTTTTGCTGCCTGCTAAGATCGTATACAACTAGCGGGCTTCAACGTAAGGGGTACTAGTATACAACTTGGTATGGTGCGGGTTGCGGACAGAAAAAGGCATAAAAACTTGTATACAAATGCAAAAAAATTTTACAAATAGGATTGACGCTAATATAGTAGTATGCTACACTATGGCTAAAGCAGAGGGGTCGATCCGATAGCTCTTCTGGACAATTCAACAACCAACAAGGAGGCATACCCATGAAAAAGTTGCTCGTTCTCTTGCTGTCCGCTGTTATGGTTTTCAGCGCGACCGCCGCACTGGCACAGGATTTTGGTGACGTAGCCAACGATCCCCAGGTGACCCTGACCTATGCCGAAGTTAACCCGCTTGACTCCATCGTCGGTCAGACCGGCACGGCATTCAAAGACAAGGTTTTTGAATTGACCGGCGGCTCTGTCATCATCGACATTCAGGCTAGCGGTGTGCTAGGCTCTGAAACCGTTGTGCTGGACTCCATGCTCGCCGGCGGCGACACCGTGGATATGTCCCGCATCTCGGCGTTTGCACTGACCACCTATGGCTGTGCAAAATCCAAGCTCCTGTCGCTGCCCTATACGTTTGCGGGCCGCGCACATTATTGGAACTTTGCCAACAGCGATTTGGCCAAAGAATTCCTCTTGGAGCCGCAGGAACTGGGTCTGGGCGTGTTTGGTATCTTCTACGGCGAAGAAGGCTTCCGTAACTTCTTCTTCCGCAAGGGCATCGAAGTCACCGGCATCGACTCGCTCAAGGGCCTCAAAATCCGCGTATCCAATGACCCCGTTATGACCGGCATGGTCAACGGCCTTGGCGCATCCGCCACGCCGGTTGACTACAACGAGCTGTACTCGGCACTGCAGACCGGCGTGGTCGACGGTGCAGAACAGCCCATTGCCAATTACAAATCCAAGGCCTTCTACGAAGTGGCCGACAGCATGATTCTTGACGGCCACACCCTGGGCGCCGTGCAGGTTATCGTGTCCGAAGCCAGCTGGGCCAAGCTGACCGAAAACCAGCAGGCCGCCGTACTGGCCGCCGCGCAGTATGCACAGGAATTCAATGCCGCGCTGTCGGCTTCCGCTGAGGAAGCTGTACTGCAAGAGCTTAAAGACATGGGCGTGAACTTTGTTGAAGTTCCGGACAACAGCCCGTGGTCGGCCGCCTGTGCAGATATCATCGCAGAGAATATCGTTGGACAGGAAGAACTCTACCAGCAGATCGTGGACATGAAATAAACGCTGAAACGAGTTCCGGAAACAATAACTTTCGGACGCAGGGAAACCGTATCTCTGCGTCCGATTTTTCGATACGATGAAAGGTGACGAGGGCAATGCCAAAAATATTTACTGTCCTTGACCGGATCAAACCGATATATGACAAAGCTTATGCCGCGATTCTGTTCCTATGTAAAATACTGTTGATTCTGGATATCGCAATCACCTCGTTTACGGTCGCGGGCCGCTACATTTCGTTTATTCCGGACCCATCCTGGTCGGAGGAAGTGGTTTTGACCTTAATGACCTATATGGCGGTACTTTCCGCCGCGCTGGCCATCCGCAAAGGCGCACACATTCGCATGTCGGCGCTGGATAAGTACCTGCCCAGAAAGCTGATCATTTCGCTGGACATTCTGGCGGACCTGGCCGTGTCGGTGCTGGCGGTTATCATGATATCCGTGGGCATGAAGTACGCCTTGGGCATCGGCAGCAAGGGCACCTATATTTCCATGCCGTTTTTATCCAAGTTCTGGATGTATTTCCCCATTCCGCTGGCGGGCATCGCCATGCTGGTATTTGAAATTGAAGCAATTTATAACCACGTTAAAAAGTACTTTATCAAAGACGAAACAAACGCTGTAAAGGCAGGTGAAGCGCAATGAGTACCGCAACGATTGCGATCATCATTCTGCTTGGCAGCTTTTTATTGATGATCCTATTACGCTTTCCCATCGCATACGCGGTGGCGATTTCCTCCATTCTGTGTCTGGTTTATCAGGGCAAAAGCCTGATCACCATCTGCCAGCAAATGGTGAACGGGATCTCCTCGTTCAGCTTGATGGCGGTTCCGTTTTTCATCACCATGGGCGTGATTATGGGAACGGGGGGCATTTCCCGCAAGCTGATTGACCTGGCCAACGCCTGCGTGGGCTGGATGCGCGGCGGCATGGCGATGGTCAACATCGTCGCCAGCTATTTCTTCGGCGGAATTTCCGGCTCGGCGGCTGCCGATACGGCCTCGCTTGGCACCATCCTGATTCCGATGATGACCGAGCAGGGTTACGACGCGGACTTTGCCACGGCGGTGACCATCACCTCGGCCTGCGAAGGCTTGCTGGTGCCGCCAAGCCATAACATGGTCATCTACGCAACCACGGCGGGCGGCCTGTCGGTCGGCGCGCTGTTCCTGGCGGGGTACCTGCCAGGTGCGCTGCTGGCCTTGTCGCTGATGATCGGCTCGTACGCGATTTCCGTACGCCGGAACTACCCCAAGGGTGAGCGGTTCAGCCTAAAGAACCTGCTTGTGCAGCTGGGTAAGTCCTTCTGGGCACTGGCGGCGATCCTGATTGTGGTATTCGGCGTGGTCGGCGGCGTGTTCACGGCAACCGAGTCGGCCGCGGTTGCGGTCGTCTACAGCCTGTTCGTTAGTGTGTATGTGTACAAAGGCCTCAACTGGAGAGGCGTGTGGAGGGTGCTGGGCGATTGTATCGGCACGCTGTCCATCGTGCTGATTCTGATTGCAACCTCCAAAGCCTTTGGGTATTGCCTGACTATACTGCATGTGCCAACGCTGGCGGCCAATGCCATTACCAGCATTACCAACAGCCCCATCATACTAGCGCTGCTGCTCAATGCGATCCTACTATTCCTGGGCTGCATTATGGATATGGCCCCGATCATCCTGATCACTACGCCGATTTTGCTGCCACTGGCGACGCAGATCGGTATTCATCCGGTACAATTCGGCATTCTGATTGTGCTCAACTGCGGCATTGGATTGCTGACACCGCCGGTCGGTTCGGTGCTGTTCATCGGGTCGGCAGTCGGCAAGGTTCCTATGGAGCGTGTGGTGAAAGCAACCTTCCCCTTCTATGTTTGCATGATTGTTGCCCTGCTGATTGTGACGTTCTTCCAGCCGATCAGCTTGTTCCTCCCCCGGCTTTTTGGTATGATACTGTAATCGTGAGTTGACCGGGCGCGGAGGCAACAACCTCCCGCCCGTTCCTCTATACCCGGTGATTGTACACAAGCGGAAAAAGGATGTGCTCCCATTGAAAATGACATTCCGGTGGTTTGGAAAAAACTTTGATACCGTGACCTTGGAACAGCTGCGGCAAATTCCCGGTATTCAGGGAATCATCACCACGCTGTACGACACCGATCCGGGAGAAGAATGGGACACCGCCGCAATCGCCGCCATGCAGCAGGAGATAGAGGGCGCGGGCCTGAAAATACTGGGCATTGAGAGCGTCAACATTCACGATGCCATAAAAGTAGGCACGCCGGAGCGTGACCGCTACATCGACAATTATATCCGCACGTTGGAAAAACTGGGCAAAGCCGGTATTCCCATGATTTGTTATAACTTCATGCCGGTGTTTGACTGGACCCGCTCGGACCTTGCCAAGCGGCGGCCGGACGGCTCCACTGTGCTGGCGTACGACCAGAAGGAAATCGACAAAATTGACCCCACCCGCATGTTTGAGCAGATGGACAGCCATTCCAATGGCTTTCGGCTGCCCGGATGGGAGCCGGAGCGCATGGCAAAAATCAAGGATTTGTTCGCCATGTACAAGGATGTAACCGAGGAGAAGCTGTTTGCAAACCTCTGCTATTTCCTAAACGCCATCATGCCCGTGTGCGACCGCTATGACATCCATATGGCAATCCACATTGACGATCCCGTATGGAGCGTGTTCGGCCTGCCGCGGATTATCAATGGCAAGCAAAACCTACAGCGGCTGCTTAGCGCCGTGCCCAATCCCCATAACGGCGTTACGCTGTGTACGGGGTCGCTGTCCTCTAACCCGGATACCGACATCCCCGATATGATTCGCGCCATTGGCGACCGGATACACTTTGTGCACCTGCGCAACACCAAGCACACCGCCCCCGGCGTGTTTGAGGAATCCGCCCACTACGCGGCGGATGGCTCGCTGGACATGGTGGAGATTATGCAGGCGCTGGTGGATATTGACTATCACGGCCCCGTCCGGCCCGATCACGGCCGCGCTGTGTGGGGAGAGGTTTCAATGCCCGGCTACGGGCTGTACGACCGCGCAATGGGCAGCCAATATCTGCTGGGCTTGTACGATGCGCTAAGTCGTAAAAAGGAGCAAGGCAAATGAAATTAACTCTGCAAAGCCTGCCAGCTTTGGCCGAAAAAGGCTATAGTGTCCCTGCGTTCGATGTGCAGGCCATGCGCGAAAAGACCCAGGACACACCGCGCTGGATTCACTTTGGCGCGGGTAACATCTTCCGTGCGTTTCCGGCGGTGCTGCAGCAAAAACTGCTGGATGAAGGGCTGACGGACACGGGCCTGATTGTGGCGGAATGCTATGATGAAGAGATTATTGAAAAGGGCTTTGCCCCGTTTGACAATCTGACGGTCGCTGTCAGCCTGAAGCACGATGGCGATGTGGACAAGCGTGTGGTTGCTTCCATTGCCCAGGCGCTTTCTTATTCCGGCGACTTTTCACGCATCGCGGACATCATGACGGCGCAGAGTTTGCAGATTGTCTCAATGACGATTACCGAAAAAGGCTATGTCGTCAAAGATCCTGGCGGCGAGTCCATCACCGAACCGGTGTCCATCATCGCAAAGCTTTGCAAGCTGCTCTATGCGCGCTATATGAACGGGGCGCATCCCGTAGCGATGGTGAGCTTGGACAACTGTTCCCACAATGGCGATCTGCTCAAGGCGGGCATCCTGTCGGTTGCTGAAAGCTGGCTCAAACGCGGCGTGGTGGATGAGAATTTCCTTAGCTATCTGCGCGATTCCGTTAAAGTGTCCTTCACCTGGAGCATGATTGATAAAATCACTCCCCGCCCCGCGCCGGAGGTACTGGATATGCTCAGGCGCGACGGGCTAACGGGCATGGATGTTGTAGAGACGCAGAAGCATACCTTTGTCAGCGCGATGGTCAACGCCGAGGAGTGCGAATACCTGGCCATTGAGGACGACTTTCCAAACGGCAGACCGCCGCTGGAGAAGGCCGGGGTGATCTTTGCCACGCGGGAAACCGTGGACAAGATTGAAAAGATGAAAGTCTGTACCTGCCTAAACCCCCTGCATACGGCACTGGCGATATTTGGGTGTTTGCTCTCGCACACCAAGATCAGCGAGGAAATGAAGGACGAAACGCTGGTGAAATTGATTCACGAAATCGGCTATACCGAGGGGATGCCTGTGGTGGTCGATCCGGGGGTGATGTCGGCGGAGGCGTTCATCGGCGAGGTGCTGCAAAAGCGCCTGCCCAATCCCTTTGTGCCCGATACGCCCCAGCGTATTGCCTGCGATACCAGCAAAAAGCTGCCCGTGCGCTTTGGGGAGACGCTGAAAGCCTATGTGGAGCGCGGCAAGGAAGACCTGTCCTTTTTAGCCATGATTCCCATGGTGTTTGCGGGCTATGCTCGCTACCTGACCGGAATCGGGGATGACGGCCAGCCGTTTGCCCTGTCACCCGACCCGAATTTGGAAACGCTGCAGCCACTGGTCGCCGGGTTTGCGCTGGGCAGGCCCTTTGATACCAAAAGGCTGCGTCCGCTACTAGAAAATCCCGAGTACTGCGGCGTCAACCTGTACGCCCACGGTTTAGGCGACAAAGTGGAAGCGTATTTCACGGACATGAACGCGGGCATTGGCGCGATTCGGGAAACCATCAACCGTTATCTACCATAAAGGATATCCGTATCAATGCAAAACCGCACGTTGGTGCGGTTTTGTTTTGCAAAGGGACGGAAATTTCAATGGTTTTGTTTTTAAGTAATTACGATGTCCCCGGCGATTGGACGCAGATTGCTGTTGCTACAAGTAGTAGGCAAAGGCAGGCGCTTGCTCGCAAGACGGCGCAGGGGGCGGTGTTGCCGCCTTGGGTTATTGACTGCTAGCAGTATACTGCTTTGTACGGTATGCAACAAAACACGGAATTGTAGCTTGGTCTGCACTACGCATATAGTGACCATAAGCATTCCTGACAATAAGCAGTATTTAACGCGAAACATGGTGATTATTTGTCATAATCTGTACCGATAGACAAAACCAACGTGTAAAATTTGCGTTAAAAATGGCGAGAAAGTGCCTATGTGGAAAGGTATTGATTGACTTCTGAGGGACATGCATGTAAAATAGTACAGATGATTTCTAAGCGTAGTGATATCTCGGGGCATTCGCAAACCCCTGCTTCTCCCAGTTCCATGACAGAGAGACCGATAGAATGAAGATATTTAATAATACACGCCGCCTGCTTCGCTGCGGCGATAAGAAAGCGCGCTATTTACTGCAATTGATTATGGTGATCCTGATCGGTTTATTGCATGTTTCCGCAGCGCACGCCCTGGGCTTGGTGACCCGAAACCTGACCGCTGATAGCGGCACCGCACTGACTGAAAGTTTCCTATACTATGCCGCCGCTATGATTCTGGCAGCGCTACTGGAGTGGTTCCGGTCTATCCGTATGACGCGGCTGACGGAAGCGGCCGAATCCAACTATCGAAAAATCACCGCACGCGCCCTCTTGCGGGCGGAATACGGCGGACTGCAAAAAATGGAATCCGGCGATATCATCAGCCGCATTGTTTCGGACTGCCGCTTTGCGGCCAACAACTCCGAATTTTTGATCAACGGACTGCGCAGTGTGCTGATCCCGGTGATTCTGGTTGCGGTGATGTTTATTGTTGACTGGCGGGTGGGCATCGGCTATTCGGTGCCGCTAGCGCTGGTACTGATGTATCCCCAGCTGACCAAGCGTTCGCTTTCGGAAATCCCTGCTTTTCGCAAGTCCTTTGCCGCGATGAGTGCGCAAATCCGCGACCTGATCCAAAATCGCACCACCATCAAGGCCTATCGTCTGCAGGATAAAGCCGACCAGTGGACCGAAGAAGTGGTCGAGGATTACCGCAAAAAAGGTGTACGCGGAATCGGGAAAATTTATACTGCCAATATCTCCGCTCTGGTGATTAATGTACTGCCCATGTTTGGCTGTGCAATCGTCGGGGCGATGCTTTTGTTCAGGGGCGAGTCCTCCATCGAACTGTTTGTCGTTGCCATCATCCTGGCGTCGTCGGCCACGGAGGAGCTGCTTCGGCTGCCCAATGTGCTGGTCAACTTCCCGTCCGGCGTGGTGGCGGCCGACCGCTTGTTTGCGATTTGGGATATGGACAAGGAAAAAAGCGGCACAGAAACTACGCCCGCAAGCGGGCCTGCGGTGCAGTTTGATAATGTCAGCTTCCGCTATGCAGAGCAGGATGAGGCCGAGCCGCCGCTGCTGAGCGGCCTGAGCTTTACTGTGAATCCGGGCGAAAAAGTAGCGCTGGTTGGGCATTCCGGCTGTGGCAAATCCACCATTATCAAGCTGATCACAGGCTTGTTCCAACCGCAAGAAGGTGCCGTAAAGGTACTGGGCCGCGATGTGCAGGCGTGGGAGCTTACCGCCCTGCGCAGGCAGATGAGCGTACTGCAGCAGGACACCTTCGTATTCAAAGGAACTGTGAAAGACAATATCTTGCTGGGCAACCCGGACGCGGATGATTTTTCCCTGGCCATTGCCTTGGAAAATGCTAGACTGACCCAGTGGATCGGGGAGCAGGAGCAAGGCTGGAATACCGATGCCGGCGAGCATGGCTCGCTATTGTCAGGGGGCCTTAAACAACGTGTGGGGCTGGCGCGCCTGTTTTTGAAGGATGCGCCCATTGAACTGCTGGACGAAGCAACCTCCGCGCTGGATGCCAGCCATCAGATGGAAATCCTCAAAGCCCTGCGGGAGAATAGCGCCGGTAAAACACGCGTGATGATCGCCCACCGGCTGTCCAGCGTGACCGACGCCGACCGCATTTTGTTCCTGCACGAGGGTCGTATTGCCGAGGAAGGCACCCACGACCAGCTTTTAGCAAAGCGCGGCTTATATTATGGGCTTTATACTGCCCAGGAAAAGGGGGAGGACGATGGAAACTAAGCAAAATCTGCGCTTTGGCAGCGTGATGAAAACCGTCTTCCGCCTGATTAAACTGGGCATGCCCAAATGGCTGATGTGCTTGCTGGGCGTAACGCTGGCAGGGCTGGGCAGTTATCTACTGGCATTGCTGGTGGGACTGGTAATGAGCGTAACGCTGCGCGAATATGCGCTCGGCCTGTCTGCCGTGCCCAAGCTGACGCAGCTGCTGATCATGCTGGCATGCTTTGTTCCGCTGGTTGTACTTGGCTATCAGTTTAACCTGCGCGGGGGTCTTGGCATCCGCGCTTCCATACAAAAAAAGCTGCTGTCAGCCTGGCTTAGGCAAACAGAATCCTTTGCGTCCGCCCGCCACTCCGGCGAAGCGATGACGCTGCTGAACTCCGACATGCAAATTCTGGAGAACTTCTATTTCCAAGGCATGATGATGACCTTTTTCATGCCATTTGTGCAGGGCGTTGCCGCGCTAATTACCATTACGGCGGTGGACTGGCGGCTGATTTTTGTGCCGCTTCTGTTCGGGCTGATCGCACTGCTGAGCGCGGTGCTGATGGGCGGAAAGATTCATCAGCGCAACGTGCATTTGCGAGAGGCCACCGATGCAGCCGTGTCCAGCTTTTCGGATCTGCTGGCCGGTAATATCGCGCACCGCTACTGGGGCACGGCCGATGCGCAGATGGAAAGCTATGAAAACACCAGCGACGGTCTGGCGCGCGACGGTGTAGCCGCCCGCAATCTGGACGTACATGTGCGCTCCCTCAGCGCGCTTTTATCAGCGGTATCGCTGGTGGTGTTCTTCATGGTTGGCATCGCGCTGATACAACAGGGCGAAATCACCTTTGCACTATTGTTGCTGGCCTTTCCGCTGCAAAGCTCCGTGTTTGAGATGGTCAACTGCCTGGGCAACACCTGGCGGTTGCTGATTACCTCCGCCGTGTCGGGCGACCGCATTATCGCCGCGCTGGGCGCACCCCAGGAAGAAAACGAACCCGCGAGCTGCTCACGGATGAGCGGTGATACGCTGTCGTTTCAGGAGGTTGTGTTCGGCTATCTGGCTAAGAACGAGCTGCTGAATGGACTGTCGTTCACTATCCGCGACGGCGAAAAGGTTGCGCTGGTGGGGCCGTCTGGCTGTGGTAAAACCACGGTGTTTAAACTGCTGCTTAAATTTTACGAGCCGGACTCCGGCACAATTACCCTGCACGGTGTGGATGCAGCGTCCTGCAGCCCCGACCAGTGGCGCGCAAGACTGATCTATCTGGAACAATCCGCACCGCTGTTTCACCGCAGCGTGCGCGAAAACATCGCCATGGGCCGCTACGGCGACGGTGTAGAACCCTCGGAGGAGGACATCATCAGCGCGGCCAAGGCGGCAGGTGCGCATAAGTTTATCCAAGCACTTCCCCAGGGCTATGATACCATCGTGGACGAGGGATCGGAAAACCTGTCCGGCGGGCAGCGCCAGCGCATTGCCATTGCGCGCGCGTTCCTGGCCGATGCCAAACTGCTGCTGCTGGACGAACCGACCGCCGCACTGGATGGCGAAAGCCAGCAGGTGGTGTGGAAGTCCCTGCAAAAGTTGATGAAATCCAAAACCGCGCTGATTATCTCCCACAATTTAGAAAGCCTTAAAAGCTGCGACCGCATTCTGGTGATGGAGGACGGGCAAATCAAGGAAAGCGGCACGCACGACGAGCTGCTTGAAAAACAAGGCCTGTACGCAGCGCTGTACGAAAACCAGTTCAAGTAACATAAAAAAGAATGCGCCAGTATTGCGAACCGCCTGCCCCGACCGGGGCAGGCGGTTTATGTGTATGCATTGTGAGGGGTATTGCGGAGGGCTGTCGCCGGAGTTACAAGTAAGCACAGTCCTGTGCGCTTGGTGTGGTTTATTCGACCAATGATTTGAACTGGCCGTAGCCTTCCTTGTCCATCTCGCCAAAGGGGATGAAGCGCAGGGCGGCGGAGTTGATGCAGTAGCGGGTGCCGGTGGGTGAATCGTGATCGTTTTGGAATACATGGCCCAGGTGCGCGTTACCGGCGCGGGAGCGCACTTCGGTGCGGTGCATGCCGTGGCTGCCGTCAAACAGTTCTGCGATGACCGCAGGGTCAATGGGCTTGGAAAACGCAGGCCAGCCGCAATCGGACACAAACTTATCGGTGGATACAAACAGCGGCTCGCCGGTGGTGATATCCACATATAACCCCTTGTCCGTATGCTTCCACAGGGGGTTGGTGAACGGGGCCTCGGTGCCGGCTTCCTGGGTGATATGGTACTGCTCGGAGGTCAGGGTGTCCTTTAGCTGCTTTGCGTTCGGACGGGGATACCTACCCGCATCCACTTTGATCTGCGCAGCGTTTTGAAATGCGCCCAGGGGGATGTGGCAATACCCGCCCGGGTTTTTGTCGAGGTAATCCTGATGATAGGCTTCGGCTTCGTAGAAATTCTCCAGCGGTTTGATTTCCACATAAAAGGGGTCGTGCCGTTCCCGCTCAATGGCGGCTACGGCTTGTACCGTTTTACCGCTTTCTTCGTCGGTGTAATAGATGCCGGTTTGGTACTGCTCGCCGATATCGTGCGCCTGGCGGTTTTTCTGGCCCGGATCGATAACGGAGAAAAACTGGAATAACAGCGTTTCCAAGCTGACGGATTCAGGGGTATATGTGACGCGCACGGCTTCTCGAAATCCGGTGCCGCCTGCGCAGACGGCTTTATAGGTGGGCTCCGCGCCGGGCTTGCCGTTTGCGTAGCCGCTGGTCGCGTCCAGAACGCCCGGTATGGACTGCATCAGCTTTTCCAGTCCCCAGAAGCATCCTCCCGCGAAGTAAATGGTTTTGCTCATAGCCTAAGGCTCCTTTCGGATTGGCGTGGGTGCGCGGCCATGCGAAAAGACCGCAACTACACTATAAACAGATTTATGCAATTTGAATAGCCGATATTATAGCGGGACAGTATTCGCTTAAAAACAGCGAAGCATTGCCTATCATAGCGAAACCGAAGAATACCCGTATTACAGGCAAAAAGAGCTGCGAAAATCGCATGGCATATGCTATACTAAATGCAGTGACCATGGACTTTCAGGACGCAGAGGATTGTTATGAGTCAAGCTAAAAACGACCGGGATTATAGCCAAAGCAAAGGCGAAATGACAGGGGTGCAGCTGGACGCGACACGTGCGTTGTTTGCCCCGTTTGCAGACGATGTATTTGGTATACGCCGCCGCGTGCTGACGGAGGACGGACTGAAACTCTCGCTGGAACTTGCGCGCATGGCCTACACCTTTGATGTGGAACCGTGGATGCGCGCGGGCTGGACCGATTTTTCAATACAGGTGGACAATAGCCTGACCACCGGCTTGAAAACGCGGGACGAGGAGCGCCTGTCAGACCGCATCGCTTCGGTGGTCGGCAATCTGCGGCTGGCGCTGGCCCGCAGAGCCATGAAGGAGCACAATCCGCTGGCACAGGTCACCGGTGCGCTCCGCCAGCGCGAGGAGTCCGATACCATCAAGGCCGTCACAATGGTCAAGCCCACAGAAGATGGCCGCTTTGTGCTGGCGATTGGCTTTATGGGCACCGGGTCACGCTTCTACGATTGGTTTTCCAATTTCCGCATCGGCACAGAGGGCGGATTTCACAAGGGTTTTTATCAGCTGACACAGCAATTTATAAAAAATGAAGCGGAAATCATGTTCCCCGATACGGCCGCAGCACTGGGGCTTTCCAAGCTGACGCTTGCAGACATTTTCACCGAGATGCGCGGGGAAAACAGCCGTTTTTCGCTGTGGATGGCCGGGCACAGCCAGGGCGCAGCGGTCATGCAGGTGTATTGCCATCACTTGCTCAAACAGCTGCAACTGCCTCCGGAGGCCATGATTGGCTGCGGCTTTGCCTCGCCTACGGTTAGCTCTGCACCGATGGATTCGGATGGTGCTGCATACCCGCTGTACCATGTGCTCAACGCCGAAGATGTCATTCCGCGTATGGGGGCCATGCGGCACTTTGGCCTGTGCCTGCAATATACGCCTAATGCTGCATTCCGCAGCGCTGCCTACGACTGGAGCATGGCGGCTGCGCTGGTAGATGCGCGCCGCAAGGCACAGCTGCTTACCCTGTATATTACCGATACGCTGTCGTTTTTGCAGAGCTTTTCTGCGCTGCTATTGGTGATCCGCGAGGAAAAATCTGAAGAAGCGATCTTTGGCAGCGCAGAGGGGATAGCATCGATAGCGCCGGTGGAGAAAATGATCTCCCTGGCAGGCCGCAAGGCCAGGGACACCCTTAAAAGCATGATCGACTACATGGGCAAAACATACGAGGAAATCAACAAACAGCCCATGGACGAGTCGGTTACCGCCTTCCTGATGGAACGCTACCGCCCGATCGTCAAAAGCATGCCGCTGAAACGACTGCTGGGCGCGTTGTACGATCAGCTGTATCCGCCCCACAGCCTGTACCGGGGTAAGAGCATGAACGGTGCGTATCTTCGTATTGTCAATGAGCAGCAACTCAAGCTGCGACCGTTTATCTGGCAGTTTCAGGGCGCACAAGCACCACACAGGCGCTATGCACGGGACTACTACCGCTTTGGTGCATCGGCCAGAGCGCGTCGCGCCAAGCCTCGCAACCGCCTGGCACAGCGCCGCCGTGGCGTACGCAAAGCACGATGAGTGCTGCGGTCGGGCGCAGGGGCGATGTACAGGCGGCCATTGCCGTGATGCTGGAGGCCGCTAGCTGGCTGGACAAGCGCGGTCAAGGGCTATGGACACAGGCGCAAATTCAGCGTTTGCCCAAGCAGTACCCGGCCGATGCCTTCTTAACCCTTACTGTAGACGGGCAAGCGGCCGTAGCCGCATTGCTGATCGATACCGATCCACTGGTTTGGCCGCAGGTTCCTCCGGGGACCTCCGGCTTTTTACATAAAATAGCGGTTCGCCGGGCTTTTGCGGGCCGGGGATTGGCTGCGGAAATGCTGCAGTATGCTGCGCAGCTTTGTAACAACGAAGGAAAATCCCATCTGCGGCTGGACTGCGATGCGTCGCGCGAGAAACTCATAGCCCTGTACCAAAGCGCTGGCTTCACTTGTGTTGGGGTACGAACGCTGCAAACGAAAACCCATGGAATGGTCAAGGTTTCGCGGTTTGAGCGCACCCTTGGAAAGCGTGCGGGGCTTGTTTAGCGTGGCGGTTCTTGGTATAATGAAAGATGGTATATACAAGCGGTAGAACACGGCATGACCCATAAGGAGTGCGTTAACTTTGAGCGATCAATATTTTAAGGGTCCTTCACAACCTGATGATGAAACACCGCGTAAAGATTCCTGGGAGCAGGATCCGTTTGCGCCTTACGATGATCCGTTTATCAACCCCGAAGGCACCGGCACGCCACTGAATGGCGAGGTGCCCAAAGCAGAGGCCCCGGCCAAGACCGGTATGCCGGATACGCGCCGGGATGAACCCGTTGCCTATGCGCCGCCCCAGCGCGACAACTTCAGAAGGCCGCCGGCCCCGGACCCGAACTTCCCCGTGCCGGAAGCCGGAAACAGCTTTGCCGCGCCGCCTGTGCAGGCCGTGGAAGACCCGGCTCCTGCGAAGGAACCTGCAGTGCCTGAGACGAAGGCCGAAGCGCCTATTGAGAAAAAAGAAGAACCCAAAACCGACACCCCCGCGCCAAGGCGCAGGGGTCGTGTTGCGCGCTTTCATGAAAATGCAGCAACCCCGCCCGCGGGAACCCAGCCTGCACGCAGGCAGGCCGACCCGGGTGAACGCTATGTAGGGGCCAGAACGGCCATGCCCAAAGGTGGCGTTGCACCGCGCAGGCCGATGCCGATGCCAAAGCCACCAACGCCGCCGCTGGAAGAAGACTTTACCCCGCCGGTCCGCAGCGAAAGCAAGCCCCGTCCCCGGCCGCAAGCCCCGCCGATGGAGCAGGGCTTTAACGCGCCTGCCCGTGGCGAAGGGGTACCGCGTCCCAGGCCGCAGGCACCCTCCGGCCAGAGACGTCCCCCGGCCAAACGTCCGCCTGACGACGCATATGGCTGGCCGCAGCCAACCGACCAACCGCCGATGCGCGGGCCGTACGACAACAAACGTCCGCCCAAACGCAGCGGCAAAGGCTTTTTAATTTTCATTATTCTGTTGATCGTGCTGGGCGGCGTGTTCGCAGGTATCTGGCTGCCCGACTGGAGCAACGCAGATGGTACCATCGGCGGTATGCTCAGCTCGGCACAGACAGCGCTCAAGGACCTCATCGCCCCGGAGGAGATCGTGATCCGTTCCTTCTCCGTACAGCCGGATACCGGCATTGCCCCGGTGGAGCTGTCATTTGTGTTGCAGGCTTCAGCCGCAACCGAGACCATCCGCATTCTGGATGATTACGGCGACACGGTGCTGGAGAAAACCCTGACCGATCAGGACAGGCTTACGCAGGTCGTAACGAAAAACTCAGACGGCAACTATATATGGAAATTGCGCCAAACCTTTGATACCGCCTATACCGGCAACCTGATCGCCCAGGCTATGGCCAAGGACGGCGAGTGGGATGCGCTTGGCGGGCTGCAGCAGGCCATCAGCATTGAACCGCCGATGGTGTTTGATCCGCCGGTGCAGGATTTCCTCTGTTCAACCGTGCAGGATACCGTACCGGTGAACATCAGCTTTACCGTGGTCACCAGCCTGGATGTACAGGCTGTGCGCGTGGTGAACGATTATGGCGACGAGATTGCCAAGCTGACGGTGAATACCGCCGGTGTGAACATGACCGAAACGGGTGACACCCGTGTGTGGACGCTGGCCGGGATGATTAACGAGCCCTATCTGGGGTCGCTGTATGTCGGCTATGAAATGATCGTGGACGAAGGTTTTACCCAGTCCGACTATAAAACGGATGTGGATTACGCACCGGCCCCCATTCCGGAGGACAGCAGCGAGCCCGAACCGACCTCCACCCCCGGCAACCTGCTGGAGCCCACACAGGCCCCGGCCGTTGACCCCGCAGTGGATGAAACCCCGGAACCGACAGCGGAACCGACCCCGCAGCCCACACCCGAACCCACCGCAACGCCCGAGCCCGAACCGACCGCTACCCCCGGGCCGACGCTCATGCCGCTGTTGCCCGCTGCGGCCGATGACAGCGAGACCACCGAAGTTATTTCGCTGAAAACCGGCATTTACGATGGTAGCTCCAAAACATCGTCCTACAGCCGTTCGGAACTTGTGAACATGCTGGATGCCAACTTGTACGCCATCTGGGAGCAGTCCGGCGTGCTGACCTTCCGCGGCGGCCCGCTGCGCCAAAACGCAGCTTACGGCACCACGGAAATTGAACAGGGAAAAATGAGCATATACTGGCAGGTGCCGGTGGAAGGCACTATGCGTATGAACGGTGCCAACATTAACGGCATTGGTTGGCCGGGTCAGGCGGCTATCGTCAAGTGGCCCAGAGAAGTGCGCCAGCTGCTGGGCATTACCGATGAGATGAAGGAAACAACGGCCCTGAAGGAAGTCATCGTAGGCGGCCAAAACGGCAAGCTATACTTCATGGATTTGGCCAACGGTACGTTTACCCGCGACCCGATTGACATTGACTGGCCGGCCAACGGCAGCGTATCGGTCAACACCGATGGGTCTCCCCTGGTGGCGTTCGGACAGTACTATTCCATCAAGGCCAATAAAAACAGACTGGATAATGGCCTGCACCTGTTCAATTTGATCAGTAACAAGCAGCTGGATCTGCTTGACGGCCGTAAGAAACCCATGCAGACAAGTTACTCCGGCTTCACGGGTGCGCCGCTGTTTGATAAACTTTCCGGCACGATGATCGCCGCGGGAGAAAACGGTGTGTTCTACCTGGCTGATATGGGTACGGACTTTGATTACCTCACCGACAGCCTGTCCATTCAACCCAAGTATCACCGCTACACTTGGAATGCATCGGGTCAGGAAGACAAGATGACCCAGGTGGAAGGCTCGGTGGCTATGTACGGCCCGTATGCATACTTTGGCGACAGGGAAGGCGTGCTGCAGTGTGTGAACGTCAATACCCTGGAACCCGTATGGGCGGTACGCACCGGCGACCAGATTATATCCACCCCGGCGCTGGAAATGAGCGCGGCGGGTGACGCTGTGACCGTTTATGTGGCCACGATGATTCAAAACGACCGCAAAGGTGTTGCCTCGGTCTACGCGTACAACGCCCTGTCCGGCCAGAAGCTATGGCAGTTTGATGCGCCGAACCTGAGCTATGATTCCAAAAACAGTGTTGGCTTTATCGCCAGCCCCGTCGTCGGTGAAAACAGCGTTTCGGATCTGGTATTTTACACCGCGACCAGCGGCAGCCAGTCCACCCTGTATGC
This sequence comes from Candidatus Limiplasma sp., assembly GCA_963678055.1. Classification (GTDB taxonomy): domain Bacteria; phylum Bacillota; class Clostridia; order Christensenellales; family Aristaeellaceae; genus CAXXOK01. The sequence continues at coordinate 125,838 of OY782679.1, read as the reverse complement.
GCTGCGTAAAGCAGACGGCAGCGTGGCCTGGTCCACCGACCTGGCAGCGTCTACCGAGTCCAGCCCCGTGGTTGTCTACAATGAAGCTGGTGACGCCTGGATTATCCAAGGCGTGTCCGACGGACGGCTCTTCCTGATGGAAGCGGCGACCGGCAAGACGATGGATACCCTGCAACTTGATGGCAGCCTGCTCGCGTCCCCTGCGGTGTACCGCGATGTGCTGATCATTTCTACGACGGGACAGGATCCCAGCTATATTTACGCCATAGCACTGGAGTAAAACAACATGAAGATTTATCTGGATGCCATGGGCGGCGATAACGCCCCGGGCTCAACTATCGAAGGCGCTAAGGAAGCGCTGGAAACCTTCGCCCAGCTGCATATTGAGCTTGGTGGACCTGCGCAAACCCTTGCGCCGCTGGTGGACGATGTTTTCCGCCACGCGCCGGAGCTGAAAGCCCGCTTGACGGTCACCAACTGCCCGGAAATTATCGGCAACGAGGAAGCCCCTGTGATGGCGGTGCGGCAGAAAAAGCAGTCCGCCATTGTCGACGGTATGCTTAAGCTGAAAGACAGAACGGTGGATGCGTTTGTATCCGCCGGGTCTACAGGCGCGGTGCTGGCGGGCGGCATGTTCCGCCTTGGCCGCATTCGCGGTATCGACCGCCCGGCACTGGCCCCACTGCTGCCAAACGGCAGGGACTACTTTCTGCTCATCGACTGCGGCGCAAACGTAGACTGCCGCCCGGAATATCTGGAGCAGTTTGCTATGATGGGCGATGCGTATATGCGCGGCATGCGTGATGTGAAAACCCCCCGCATCGGGCTGGTGAACAATGGCGCGGAAGCCGAAAAAGGCTGCGAGCTAACCAAAGCCACCTACAAGTTGCTGGAAAAAAGCGAGCTGAACTTTATCGGCAACGTGGAAGGCCGCGATATTACCCACGATGTGTGCGATGTCGTCGTTTGCGACGGGTTTGTGGGCAATGTCATCCTGAAGTTTATGGAGGGCGTCGCCACCACCTTGCTGGGTATGATTAAAAAAGAGATCACCGCCGATTTCAAATCAAAAACCGGTGCCCTACTAGCCAAACCCGCCTTCAAGCGCGTGAAGAAGACCATGGATTATTCCGAGGTCGGCGGCGCGCCGCTGCTGGGCGTGAACGGCTCTGTGATCAAAGCGCATGGTTCGTGCAACGCCCATGCCATCGCCTGTGCGATCAAGCAGGGTGTGCAAATGATCGAGGCCGATGTAACTGGCGCGATCGAACGGGGAATCCAAACAACCAGTAAGCAGGAATCATAAGGAGGACAAACACATGGTATTTGACAAAGTTAGGGACATGATCGCCGAACAACTGCAGGTGGACGCAGCAACCATCAAACCCGAAAGCCGCCTGGTAGAGGACCTGAAAGCCGATAGCGCTAACGTTATGGTCATGATCCTCGAACTGGAAAGCGAGTTCGGTATTGAAGTCGAAGACGACGTGATCCTGGGCTTGAAAACCGTTGGCGATGTCGTCAGCTATATCGAAGCGAACCAGTAAACGGGCGGCACGGGAGGCGTTTGCTGCGGCTAAGCAGCGAAAGTCTTTGATAGCGGCTGTGTATTTCGTGCATGGGCGCAAGCTGTAATCATTCATATTTGATCGGGGTTTTATGCCTGAACTCTTATGCAGGGTGATGCCTTTCGTTTTCTTCATTGTGCCCGTGCCTGGCGCGGGCAGTGAAGAAACGATGGGGAGTTGCCCATTGCCGGAGGACTCGGGCGCAAAGCCCCAATCGTCATATCAGGAGGGGTGAGGATGGACAAGCTGGAATCGGCGCTTGGCTATGCGTTTGCGGACAAAGCGCTGCTTGCGCTTGCACTGACGCACCCTTCGGCGCTGGACAAGCATAACAACCAGCGGCTGGAGTTTCTGGGCGATGCAGTGCTAGAGTACTGTGTCAGCGAGATGCTTTTCAAGCGCTATCCCACCGCCAGCGAGGGCGAATTGACAGCGCGCCGCGCTGCCCTGGTGTGCGAGGATACGCTTTTCCATCTGGCCGAAAAGCTGGCTCTGGGCGGGCAACTGCGCATGGGGCATGGCGAAGCGGCCACCGGCGGGCGGGAAAAACCGGCCATCCTTGCCGATGCGATGGAAGCTGTGGTAGCGGCTGTGTGTCTGGATGGCGGTATGAACGCTGCCAGAACTTTGATATTGCACCTGTTCCGGGACGATAACGCGCTGGTATCGCGCAGGGGCCGGGACCTGAAAGGCGAATTGCAGGCCTATACCCAGGCACAGGGGCTGGGATTACCGGAATACGCGGTGATCGCCGAGGATGGCCCCGCCCATGACCGCCGGTTTACGGTCGAGGTGTGTGTCGCCGGACAGCGCATTGCCACCGGAGAAGGCGGATCCAAGAAAACAGCCGAGCAGGCAGCCGCAGGGCTAGCGCTGAAACAGTATTCCAAAGAGAGAGTTGGCACAGTTTGAATAACACGACTGACAGGGGAGCGACGCAGCATGAGGCTTAGCAAACTGGAGATCTACGGATTCAAATCCTTTGCCAAGCGGACAACGATTGTTTTCCCCGAAAACGTAACAGGCATCGTCGGGCCCAACGGCTGCGGAAAAAGCAACATTGCCGACGCGGTACGCTGGGTGCTTGGCGAGCAGAGTGCCAAGCAGCTGCGCGGCAACCAGATGACCGACGTTATTTTTAACGGCACGCAGCAACGCAAAGCCATGAACTACTGCGAAGTCACCTTAACCTTTGACAATACCGATGGTACGCTGGCCAGCGAGTACGCCGAAGTGGCGGTTACGCGCCGGGTATTTCGCAGCGGCGATAGTGAATACATTCTCAACGGCAGCAGCTGCCGCCTGAAGGATATTGTTGATTTGTTCCGCGATACCGGGCTTGGCAAGGAAGGGTACTCCATTGTCGGACAAGGCCGGATGGACGAGATTTTGTCCAACCGCAGCGAGGATCGCCGTGCCGTGTTTGAAGAAGCGGCAGGAATCAGCCGTTACCGTGCCCGTAAGGAAGAAGCCGAGCGCCGCCTGCAAAAGAGCGACGAAAACCTAAGCCGTGTCCGCGACCTGCTGGATGAATTGCAGGGTATGCTGGAACCTATGGCGGAGCAGGCCGAGGTGGCGCGTGAGTATTTAAAGCTTTCCGAAACCCTGAAAGAACTCGACATCACCTTATATTGCATCCGGTACGATCGCCTGCAAAAACGCACGAAAACTGTAGAGGAAACCCTATCGGCGATTGCCGAGGAGATCGACACGGCTTTTGAGCAGCTTAAAACCCTGAACCAGACCCGTGAAGAACGGGAAGAGAGCATGGAGCACTTACAGGAAACGCTGTCGGGTGCGCATGCGACGCTGCTGGAAACCAAAGATGCCCTTTTTACCGCGCAGGAAGCGCGTCAGGCTGTGGCTACACGGGCGGAAACAGCGCGCGAGACGGCTGAGCGCCTGGATAGCGAACGCATCGCGATTGAAACCCGCATGAAGATGATCGAGGCAACGGCGGACGAATCCAAAACCGGTGCTGCTGAGGGCGAGCGCTTGCGGGCCGAAGCTGAGGAAGCGCTGGCGCAGCGCAAAGCTGAGCATCAGAAGACCGCGCAGTCGGCCCAGGAGCTGGAGGACGAGCTCTCCCAGCATAAAACCGCGATTATTGATGCCATGAACCGCATGCAGGAGCAGAAAACCGTACATACGCGGCAGGCCACCATGCTGTCGCAAATGGAAATGCGTAAAGAAGAGCTTGCAGAGACTCTGGCCCGGGATGCGGAAAAGGAAACGGTGTTCAGGGAGGCGCTGGCGGCGGCGCAGGCAAATCTGATTCGCGAAAAGGAACAGCTGCTTACCTGCGAGAAGGAGCTTGCCACGCTGGAAACAGCCATGCAGACCCAAAAGGCCGAGATGGAAGACCGGCGCGAAGCCGCCATGGCGGTATCACAGGAGGCCAAAGCGCTGGAACTGCGCATCGAAACGCTGACGGAGCTGGCGGCTGGCTATGAGGGCTACCAAAGCGCCGTTAAGGAAGCCCTGACCTATGCCCGCGATTATCAGATTATGGGCGTGCACGATGTGGTCGCTAAGCTGATCGAAGTGCCCACGGAGCTGGAAACAGCGCTGGATATGGCGCTGGGCGGCGCGGCACAGAATATAGTCACCGATAGCGAAGAAACCGCGAAAGTACTCATTGAGCACCTGCGGAAAAACCGCCTGGGTCGCGCAACGTTTTTACCGGTGACATCCATGCGCGGTCGTACATTGGACCCCAATGAGCGCAAGCTGTTATCCATGCACGGCTGTCTGGGCGTTGCCAGCGACCTGTGCGGCTTTGCCGAAACGCACCGCGGCGTGATGGAAGCGCTGCTGGGTCGCACCGTAATCGCAGAGGATTTGGACGCCGGTGTAAAGATTATGCGCGCCGGTAGACATCAGTTCCGGGTGGTTACGCTGGAAGGCGACGTGCTGCATGCCGGCGGCAGCATGACCGGCGGCAGTGCAGGCCAGCGCACGCAGAATTTGCTCGGCCGCGACCGTATGATCCGCGACCTGCGCAAGGAGCTGGAACAAAAGTCCGCCGCGCTGGAAGTTGCCATGGCGGCCATCGGCGAGCTGCAAGCCAAGCAGGAAGAAACCCAGCAGGCGATTGAAGCTGCACGCTATGCCTTGCAGCAGCAGGAGATTGCCGTTGTGCGCGATACCGAGCGCCAGTCCAGCGCCAAAGCGGAGCTGGATCAGCATCTGGCCAGGCTTGAAACCCTGGGCGATGGTGTTGCCCAGCTGAATGAAGATATACAGGAATTGCAGGCTGATTTGCAGCGCAAGGCCGATCTATCGTCCGCCGATGCACCGGATGAGGCGACCATGGCCGAGAAAACCAACCAGCTTTCCGCCGCGCTCAACCTGGCGCGCAGGGAGCGTGAGCGTACCCAAGAAGCCCTGACCAACGCCATGCTTTCGCTGCAACAGGCCGAGCATCAGTGCGACCGGATTCGTAGGGATTCCACACGGTTGGATGCCGAGCGGCAGGCCTGCTTGAAGGATTTGGAAACACTGGCCGCCAAGAAGCAGCAAGCCGAGGCGACCCAGTTGACTGCTTCGGCTGATACGCAGGATGCCGACGAAACCATCGCCCAAACCACGGCGCGGGTCAAGGCGGCCGAGGCTGCTGTGGCCGAGGCCGAGCAAAACCGCACCCAGGCGCAAAAGGAACTCAAAAGCCTGCAAACCGAGATTGAAAGCGTGCGCCTTGGTTATGATAAGGCTGTGGACCGCCAGCACCGGCAGGAAATGGCGCTGGAGCGTGCCAAGGCCGAGCTGGCCCAGCTGGACCAGCGCATATGGGATACCTACGAATTAAGCTATGCAGGGGCGGTTGCCGCCCGTGACGAATACCTCCTTGTCAAGCGGGAAGCGGGTGCGGACGAGAGCTTCGATGAGAAAGCCGCAACTGCGCAGGCGCAGGAAATCCGCGAGCGCATCCGTGAGATGGGCGATGTGAACGTGCATGCCGTGCAGGAGTATGCCGCACTGAACGAACGCATTACCGAGCAGACCATCCAGCAGAACGATATCCTCAAAGCCAAGGACGATCTCCTTAGCCTGATCGACAGCCTGGAAGCGGAAATGCGCAAGGTGTTCCTGACGCAGTTTGAACTATTGCAGGAATACTTTGCCGATTCGTTCAAGCGGCTGTTCGGCGGCGGGCAGGCACAGCTCAAACTGGCAAACGAGGCCGATCCGCTGCACTGCAATGTGGATGTCATCGTGCAGCCGCCGGGTAAAAAGCGGCAGCTTTTAAGCTTGTTCTCAAGCGGCGAGCGCGCGCTGACCGCCTGTGCATTGCTCTTTGCCATGCTCAAGCTTAGGCCCTCGCCCTTCTGTATTCTGGATGAAGCCGAAGCCGCGCTGGATGAATCCAACGTCGGCAGCTATGCCGATACCATGCGCCAGATGGCCGGGGACACCCAGTTTATTGCGATCACCCACCGCAAAGGCACCATGGAGCGCTGCGATTCGCTGTTTGGCGTTGCCATGGGAGAGCGCGGTGTCAGCGATCTGGTCAGCGTGAACTTAAAGGAATACCAATAAGCGCGCAGGGAATACATGCATGAAACGCCTGTGACACAACAGATACAGTACCCTTACGAAAGATTGGAATGGATATAACATGGCAAACGGATTGTTTTCCCGGCTGAGAGAAGGCCTGTCCAAAAGCCGCAAGAACATGAACGCTGTTCTTGGCGATCAGGCGGTTGCGGACGAGGACTATTTGGATAGTGTACTGGATGCGCTCATCCTGTCGGATATGGGGGCGGTTTCCGCCCAGGAAGCGGTAGACGAGCTGCGCACACGCGCCAAGGCCCAGGGCATCAAGGACATCGCCGGGCACCAGGCGCTGCTCAAGGAGATTCTGGTTTCAATGCTCGACGCTCCCAAAGAGCCGCTCCACTGGCCCATGGTTTTGCTGGTTGTGGGTGTCAACGGCGTGGGCAAGACCACAACCATTGGCAAGCTGGCCCTGCGGTTTCAGTCGCTTGGGCGTACCATTACGCTGTGCGCGGCAGATACCTTCCGCGCTGCTGCAGCTGACCAGCTGGCTGTGTGGGCGGAGCGTGCCAAAGTACCGCTGATCCGCCATCAGGAGGGGGCTGATCCCGCCGGTGTCGTGTTTGACGGGGTTCGGTCGGCCAAAGCCAGCGGTACGCACTTGTTGATTGTCGATACCGCCGGGCGCTTGCACAACAAGAAGAACCTGATGGACGAAATGGAGAAAATGCGCCGGGTCATCGACCGCGAATATCCGGAGGCTACAGTGCGCTGCCTGCTGGTGGTGGACGCAACCACCGGTCAAAACGGCCTGCAACAAGCCAAGGCGTTTTCCGAGGCCGCAGGCATCAACTCCGTTGCGCTGACCAAGCTGGATGGCACGGCCAAAGGCGGGGTCATTTTCCCCATCGTGCGCGAGCTGCATGTGCCGGTGCTCTATGTGGGCGTTGGAGAAGGAATTGACGATTTGCAGGCGTTTGATGCCAAAGAGTATGTAAACGCGCTGTTTGACTAGCGCGTTTTGCCAGCCATAAACGACCCCGGCCCTATCCAACGAGGAGGATTGCATGTTCTTGACCAGCTACATCTTTAAATCCAAAGCGGTACGCGCGCTGAAAGGCAACTGGCAAACGGCGCTGATCGTATCGTTCATTGCCGGGCTTCCGGCGACCATATTGCTGATGTTATCCGTAACCCAGCTACCCGTAGTCCCCACGGTGTATGACTTGACCAACGTCGATGCGATGATGGACATCGTCAACCAGATTCCCACCCAGACCATCTGGCTGCTGGCGCTGAGTGCGTTACTGTCGTTTATCGTCAGCCCTGTCCTGGCGGTTGGGAGCAACTATTACTTCATCCGGCGTTTGCAAGGGGAAGACCTGGGCGTGATGGGGGTGCTGTCGCGCCGGAAGATATTCCTAAGGTCGTTCCTGCTCGCCCTGCAAATGATTGTCCGCACCCTGCTGTGGGGATGCCTGTTCATTATTCCGGGGTATATCGCCTCGCTGCGCTATGCCATGGCCCCGTATTATCTGGCCGAGAACCCGGAATTGACACCGTCTCAGGCCATTGCAAAAAGCAAGCAAGCCATGGCCGATAAAAAGATGAGCTATTTTATCCTGCTGATTTCGTTTCTGGGGTGGCTGTTGATGGCTAACGCCGTGCAGATCATGCTGCTGTCGTTTGGCCCCATCATTGCGATGGTCGCTGCTCAGTTTGTGGAACTGTTCCGCATTACCTACACAAACGCCGCGGTATCGGCGTTCTACCTGGCGGTCTCGCATGCCGGGGGCATTGCCGATGCCAAAAAGGAAGCTGATACATTTATGCGGCAAATCGGCGCACGCATGCCAAACAATGCAGGCGGCCCGGAGCCGGAGAAGCCGGAGGAAACAGAGCCGCCAGAAGACACGACAGGCGAAGAGGACACAAAGTAATGCCGTCTCTACAGGCCTATACGTCCGGGCTTGCGTACAGCTACGCGGCCGGGGTATATCCAAGCCTGAAGCTGATGGAGGATGCACCTGCATTGGCGATGCGGCTGCTGTTGTCCGACAAGGCGACGGGGGACGGTGTGGACAAGCTCCGCGCCGTGTGCGCCCGGTACGGCGTGCGCGAGGAAATCGCCCCCAAAGCGCTGTCCCGCATTTTGGGCAAGGATAACGTGTTTGCGGCCATAGTGTTTCAAAAACAAACCCAGGCACTGGACAAGAAGCGTCCGCATATCGTGCTGTATCAGCCTATGGACGAGGGAAACCTGGGAACCATTCAGCGCACCATGCTGGGCTTTGGGCTGCGCGACTTGGCGGTCATCCGTCCGGCGGCCGATCCGTTTGAACCTCGCGTTGTGCGGGCATCCATGGGCGCGCTGTTCGGCCTGAACGTAACCCAGTACGATGATTTTGCGGCCTACCGCGCGGACTATCCCGGCCATACCCTGTACCCTTTTATGCTGGACGGAGCCATGGATTTGGACGCGGCTGCTGCCGCTAAACCAGAGGCTTATGCGCTGGTGTTCGGCAACGAGGGAGCAGGCCTGCCCCCGGCGTTTGCGGGCTATGGACAGGCAGTTAAAATCCGCCAGAGCGAGGCGATTGATTCGCTGAATCTGGCGGTATCGGCGGCTATCGCCATGTATGCGTTTACGGGAAATCGCTGATACGCGCTTCCTGCTGTATGGGGTAGGATGCCTACTTGCTTGACCTGCTACATGCAAGCATCTGTGAGGATTCGGAGGGAAAACCATGGACAAACAAACAATTTACGATCAGGTTCGCCGCTGCGTAACCCACTTGTATAAAGAGGCAAAGCTGGATGCCGGCGCTGTGGTGGTGCTGGGTTGTTCCTCCAGCGAGGTTTGCGGGGTCAGAATCGGCAAAGGCCGCAACCCGGAAATCGGTGGAGTGCTGGCGGCGGCCTTCTTGGAAAGCTGCAAAGAGTTGAAGCTTTCCGCTGCCGTGCAGTGCTGCGAGCACTTAAACCGCGCCCTGGTCATGGAAAAGGAAACCCTGACCCGCTTGGGCCTGACACAGGTCAATGCCCGCCCGGTACCGGAAGCTGGCGGCTCCACCGCAGCAGCGGCGTACGATCGGCTACACAGTCCCGCGCTGGCGCAGGCCATACAGGCGGATGCCGTGATCGATATCGGCGACACGCTGGTGGGAATGCACATCCGCCCGGTTGCCGTGCCGTTGCGCATGGACGAGCCTAGGGTCGGCGATGCTCATGTGGTGATGGCGTATTCGCGCCTGCCGCTCATCGGCGGGGAAAGGGCTGTGTACAAATAGACATTGATGAAACTATGCTTGATACGACACGGTGAAACCGATTGGACTAAAGCCAGGCGGCTGCAAGGGCGTGAAGATATCCCACTCAACGACGAGGGTATTTTACAGGCCCAGGCCGCCGGGGCTTTTTTAGCGCGGGAATCCTGGGACACGGTGATCGCAAGCCCCTTATCCCGCGCGCTGCAAACGGCGGAGATTATTGCACAAGCGCTGCATATTCATACCGTAGAGACGGACGCGTGCTTTGTGGAACGGGATTATGGACTGGCTTCCGGCCTAAGCCCGGAACAGCGCAAACAACGCTTTCCCGATGGGCAGTTTGAAGGTATGGAAGCGCTCGGTGTCCTGCGCGACAGGGTATACGGCGGCTTGCTGAAGCATGTGCGTAAGCACGACGGCAGTAATCTGATTATCGTATCCCACGGGGCGGCCATTAATGCCATCCTTTCGGTGGTATCAGGCGGGGCCGTGGGTACAGGGAAAACACGCCTGCAAACGGCTTGTCTGTCCCTACTGCGGTACGAAGATGACCACTTTTATGTAGAGTACTGCAACCGAACCGCCGAGTAGCGCAATGTGACCATTGTCTGTCAGTCTGGAAACGCATAAAAAACCGATACGCGCTCAGCGTATCGGTTTTCCAATGTGCATGGCCTGCCGCCAGGCGGGCGGCGAACCATCGTCACCCCAGTATTCGTCCAGCCGGGTAATCAGGTCGCCTTGCAGGGTGAAAAACGAGGTCGCGTGAAACGAACCCGGCGTGCCGAACACCCGCACCGCAGTAACCACGGTGGAGCCAGTGCGTGTGATCTGCTCAAGCTCGCACGCCCAGTGACCGGGATAGCTGCAATTGGCCTGTACAAACTCCTGTGGTGTAAACTGTTCGTTGGTGTTGTGAAAACAAATCACAGCATCCTTGGCAAAATAGGGAAGCAGAGCAGGGCCGTCCTTCTGCATGGCTGCCTGCCAGTACGTATGAGCCCAGGTTTCGGCTATCATTGCGTGTGTATCCTTTCGGCTTGCGCCCTTACAGGGTTTATGAAAGCCGCCGGCATTGCGCCAGCGGCTTGTCTACTTGCAGTATAATGAAGAATCAGAATTCCTGATTACGATGCTTGGCAAAGCATTCGCTGCAATAGATCGGGCGGTCGCTCTTGGGAATGAAGGGGACGGTGGTGGGTTTTCCGCACTCTGCGCATACGGTTTCATACTGTTCCCGCGGAGCATTGGCCCGGTTGGCCTTACGTGCGGAACGGCAGTCTTTGCAACGGCTGGGCTCGTTCTGGAAGCCCTTTTCAGCGTAGAATTCCTGTTCGCCGGTGGTGAACACGAACTCTGCACCGCAGTCGCGGCAGGTGAGTGTTTTGTCCTCGTACATGATTTGGATTTCCTCCGTATTTTAGGATATCGTCACGGCTGACCTGGTTTTTTCCCCCACACTCGCCGACAGGAAGGTTTGCTCATCGCAAGAGCGCCCTACGCCCCTTCTCTCAACTTTTCAGTTGGTCGGTCTTACCTCTAGAACGCGCCATGCTCATCAAGACTTTGCTTAACTTACGTGGACCGTTTTGCCCGCGTCTGGCTTCGGCTTTCAACCACAGACCCGCATACGATTGATGATATTATAGCCTCCCCGCTGCGTAAACGCAAGCAATTTATGCAAAAATGGGCAAAATTTGTACACATTTTCTATGAAATCGTGTGATTTGCCCTATTTTGACAGGAAATAACTTGTATTTAACTATAAAATTAGCAAAATGGCTTGACAGGCGATGCAAAGCATACTATACTAAAATTGCAAAGCGAGCTATGCAACACGAAAGGACGATGTGGACTTGAAAACGAAAATTGCGGACCTGCGCAAGCAGCGACGCATCTCTCAGGAGGAACTGGCCCTGGCCGTCGGGGTGACGCGGCAGACGATTACTTCGCTGGAATGCGAGCGGTATACGGCATCGCTTGTCCTGGCCTACAAAATCGCCAAGTACTTCGGGCTTGCGATAGAAGACATTTTTGATTTTTCAGATGTGGAGGAATTTTAACATGGAACAGTTTAAGAGTGTATTACAAAAACGCCTGCTGGGCATGGGCACATACGCAGCCGGGCTTGTGCTTTTGGCGGTGATGAGCTTTATGCGTCCAAGCGCCGGGGAAACTGAGCAGATCAGGTCTTTTATGGCAGGCATGAACGCCGGGTTGTTTGCGGTGATGGCGATTGTACTGGTAGTATCCGCCGTCCGTTACCTGGCCGCGCTCAAAAATGAAGACAAGTGTAAAGCCCTGTATATTTATGAAAACGACGAACGCCGCCTGTATATCAAAGCCAAAATGGGTGGCGAGGCGCTGCAGTGGGTGCTGCTCGCGCTGGCCAGTGCAACGGTGATCGCTGAGTTTTTTAGCCAAACGGTGTTCTTTACGCTGCTGGGCGTGCTGCTGTTTACCGCAGCGGTCAAGGCTGTGTTTAAGATTGTGTACAACAAACAGCTGTCGTAGCGGGAAAGCCACGTAGGCATATCAGAGCTACCAATCACGCAAAAAGGCCGCGCACTGCGCGGCCTTTGGTATGCATGCTATGGGTATGCTGGGTTATATCAGCGTCTGCCAAGCAGATCCCGCAGAAACTTGCCGGCCTTGTACCAAAGGGTTCGACTGCGCTTGATGGCAACCGATGCATCCAGTGCGCCGCGACGGTAGCGGTTTTCCTCCGGGCTTAAGCGTACTGCCTCGCGGAAGCTTTGGTAGGCGGTTTCAAACTGCTCAAGCGCCATCAGAATTTTGCCCTGAATGTTATAAAACTCCGCGTCCTTGCGGTCGGCACGGTTCAGCTGGCGCAGGGCGCTTTCCGGATTACCCTGCTCCATCAGTTTTTCGGCAAAGTGTTTGGCTTCTTCAGGGGAGACCATGTTAAAGCCTACGCGCTGGGCGCCGCTTTGGCGCAGGGCCTGTTCATAGGCCAGGTTAAGAACCACCAGCCGGTCCTGCGCGGCCTTTTGCTCATCCGGATTTTGAAAGAGATCCGGGTGACATTCTTTCACGCGCTGCCGGTAGGCTTTTCGCACGGCCCCGGCATCGGAATCGCTGGGGATGCCAAGCACGGTATAAGGACTCAAGTCCGGCACAAGCACCCCTCCTGTAACGCGCCGGGAAACAACGGGTAAGTCCCGCGCTGCAAAGGCTTTGGGCGCGGGGTGTCGCTTCCCTTGCGGGATGATTTCAAACGATCAACTGGCGGATGGCCGCTACATAAACAGTGGGCATCCGCAGTATAGCAAACGGTTAAATGGATTCGCGGGAAATTTCCGCGCCGAGGGAACGGAGCTTTTCTTCCAGGCGCTCGTACCCGCGGTCGATAAAGGCGGTCTCGTACACTTCGGTGGTGCCTTTTGCCATCAGCCCGCCAATGACCAGCGCAGCGCCTGCGCGCAGATCGGTAATGGTGACCGGGGCGCCGTATAGCGTGGGCACGCCTTCAATGAGCACGGTACGGTCCATCAGCTTGATTTGTGCACCCATGCGGCGAAGTTCGTCCAGGTGCTTAAAGCGCTGCTCAAAAATGGTTTCATGTACGGTGGACTGCCCGTTGGCCATGCACAGCAGCGCCGTGATGGGCTGCTGCAAATCGGTAGGAAAGCCCGGGTAGACCTGTGTCTTAATGTTGATGGCGCGGTGCTGGTCGTGTGCGCGGACGCGAATCATGTCCTCGCTGTCGCCCACATCGATGCCCATTTCCAGCAGCTTGGCGGTGAGGGCTTCCATATGCGTGGGAATACAGCCATGGATGGTCACATCGCCATGGGTGGCGGCGGCGGCGATCATCAGCGTGCCGGTTTCAATCTGATCGGGGATTACGGTGTAGTTGGTGCCGTGCAGGGTTTCCCGCCCAGTGATACGGATGACATCGGTGCCAGCGCCCTTGATGCGCGCACCCATGGAGTTTAAAAAGTTAGCCAGGTCAACGATGTGGGGCTCCTTGGCGGCGTTGTAGATAATGGTTGTGCCTTCGGCCCTGACGGCCGCCAGCATAATGTTGATGGTACCGCCAACGGTGACCATATCGAAAAACACATCCGCGCCGGTCAGCGTTTTGGCTGTGGCTTCGACAACGCCGGACTGTTCCAAAATAGTGGCGCCCAGCGCGTGAAAGCCTTTCACATGCTGATCAATCGGCCGGGAGCCGATCTCGCAGCCGCCGGGATAGGCTACCGCCGCTGCGCCGCCACGGCCCAGAAGCGCGCCCAGCAAATAGTAGCTTGCGCGCAGCCGCCGCGTTAACGAAAACGGAACGTGGTGGTTTTTGATGGTTCTGGGGTTGACTTTTAGGTATTGATCGGGTACATATTCGCACTCGGCACCCAGATCTTCCAGGATTTCGATTAGCGCGTGTACGTCTTCAATATCGGGAAGATTCTCTATGGTGGAGGGCTCATCCGTTAAAATGGTGGCAGGTATTACGGCAACTGCCGTATTCTTGCCGCCGCTGACCGTGATTTCGCCCGTCAGCGGGAGGCCGCCCTTGATGAGCATCTTTTCGTGCGTGAACATCCCTGTGTTTGCACCGCCCTACAGTTCATTATAGCCAGGTTCCACGCCATATTATACACGCTCGGCGTTTGATGTGCAACAAACGCGATGTGCGGCATACCTTGCAGGAACTGGGCTTTGGCAAGGCGGCCATGTTGTTACATTTCAAACAGGAGTTAAGGGCACTGACAGCGAAAAAGAATACATATCGGAATCGATCCGGCTTACACGCTGAGCTGCCGTATGGGCGGGTCAGCAAAACTTGTTTCACAAAGCGAACTGATGAACGGTATAGGATATCGACGGGTATACCACCCAATACAAAAGGAGCGCTTATGCAAAGGCTTCCATATCGTTATCGCATAGTTTTGCTTGGCATATGCACGGTACTTGTAGTATGGGCATTGCCGGCAATCGCACAAACCGTACAACCGTTTTCCACGCTGCCCCCGCCGCAGGTAAGCACGAGGCCGGTCATGCCTGTGCCCACAGCGCAGCGCTCCTTAGTGATAGGGGATTCCGGAAACGATGTGTACTGGCTGAAAATAAGAATGCAGGAGCTTGGTTACTTCAATGCGAATGCAACCCTGTCTTCCAACGTATCTAAATTGACGCTGGAGCGGCTCAACAAGCTGCTGGCGAATATCGACATGGAACCGGTAGAGGTGATTACCCCGGAGATACAGGATATCATACTGACGCGGGATGATCTTTACATCGTCCCCACGCCTGCCCCGACCCCCACCCTCCGACCGCTGATTATGCCACAGGGCATGCCGGAGTTGCCGCCGCTGGACGCGGAGGGGTTTTTAGCCGAGGGCGGAGGCGAATACATTTATTCCAATGAGCAGGACGGGCTATGGTACTATATTTCTGATTCTTTGTTTGTCAATGTCCGGCGGTACGAAAACATCAGCCAGGGGAATATCTGGTGCGAAGCCGAGGTCCGCATACGCGGGGATGAACAGCTGCTGAGCTTTTATACCCCCAAACAGAAGCAAACCAAAACGCCGGTGGCCATCGCGCGGGAAAATCAGGCGGTGCTGGCGTTTACCGATGATTTTTTCACCATGAGGCGCTACGGCGTTGCCATTCGCGACGGGGAAGTGTACAGGGATTATATTCGGACATCGTCCACCACCTACCCAAGGGCGGATACGCTGGCCGTGTTTGAGGACGGAAGCATGCTGGCCAGCGAGTTCACGGACTACCGTGCGGACGATTTTTTAGCCATGGGCGCGGTGCATGTGCTGTCGTTTGGGCCGTGGCTGGTCAGCGGTGGGGAGATTAACCCGCGGCTTTTAACGGGAGACTATATGTACTACCACGAGCCGCGCATGGCCCTGGGTATGATCGCACCGGGACATTATTTAATTATCGCCGTGGATGGCCGCTACGATGGCGCACGCGGCGTGTACCTGGATTGGCTGGCCCGCCGCATGCATGAAGCCGGCGTGATGGAGGCAAACAATTTGGACGGCGGCGGCACCACTGCTCTGGTGTTTATGGGCAAGCAAATCAGCCGTGTGGCTACTGCCAAACCGGATGGCCGCAGCACGCGACAGGTGATGAGCCTGCTTGGGTTTGGGGTATCAAACGCTGTGTCGGAGTAGGAAACAAAGCGTAAACCGAAAAACAGATGGGGAACCCCCTGGTTACAACAACAAGCCCGCGCCATTGGCGCGGGCTTTCTTGTGTTGTTTGTCTGGCTCCCAGGTGGGAGTGAAAAGGCCGATAGTTCCTAGTCCGCTTGATACAGACTGATGGACGGGAAGGCCATGCTGACGTTGGTATCCCGGGCGGCTTGGAGCACGCCGTGGTTGATGCGGTCCTTGACGGAAAGCATCTCGAAATAATCGGCGATGTTGACGCTGTAGATGACACCCACAACAAGCGCGGAATCGCCAAAGTCGTCAAACCACACCTTGGTGCTGTCATCGACCACGTTGGGGTTTTTGAGCAGCAGATCTTCAACCGCGTCAACAAATTGGGTCAGGTTTTGATCGGGTGTGCGGTATTCCAACCCGACCGTGAACTTAACGCGGCGCGTGGAGCGCTTGGTTTCGTTGTTGATGACATCACTGGCCAGCTGGGAGTTTGGAATGGTCACCATGCTGCCTGACAGCTGCCGGATACGGGTGGAGCGGAGGCCAACGTGTTCCACATTACCCATCTGATTGTCGGACAGGACGATGAAATCGCCCACGTCAAACGGCTTATCCAGCATGATGGATATGGAACCGAAAAAGTTGGAAAGGCTCTCCTGCGCGGCCAGTGCGACTGCCAGAGAGGAGATCCCAAGCCCGGCGATTAAGCCTGACAGGCTGCCGACCCACGGGGTAAGGATGGAAATCGCTGCTACTATAATCAGCACGACGCGAATGCCGGAGATCAGGAAGTTTTGGGCGGATTTGTTGATTTTATCCGGCTTGCGCCTGGCGAGGGTGTCAAAATGCCAGTTTACAGTCAGCATCAAGGCGCGGTACAGCGAATAGAAGGTTAGCAATAGCAATACCGTGGTCAGTATCTTCCGGATGAGGTTGTTGGTCACATCTGGCAGGCTGAAGTAAGGCAGTGCGATTAAAACGAGGCTGACGAACAGCACGTAGCCCAGCAGCTTGGCGAGCTTATCCTTGATCTCGTCATAGCGATTGGATGATTCGCGCCGCAGTTTGGTGAACGCTAGCCGCAATATGAGCGTCACCAAAGGTTGCTTCATGATAAAGACCAGTACCACCAGTCCGCAGGCGATGAGCAGTGTGGTCAGGTCAGCCGTTTGAAAATATTCTTTTATGTTTTCCAGGAATTGTTCCATGGGTTGGCTCCTTTCGCAGCAAGTGTTGCTTATATTACCATACCAAAGCGCGGCGATGCATGCAAGGCTTAGCCCAGCGTAACTTGCGTGCCGCCGGGCAGCTCAATGGCCTTGCCGCCGTTTACGCGTATCCATGTCGAGGCGGCGGAGGGATTGTATACAAAGCTATTATCGGCGCTGAACTGCAGGCGATTACAGAGCTGTACATAATCGTAGATTTCAATGTTGGTGGCGAACCATGTGTCTTTGCGGCTGCCCATCAGCTTGCAGAAATTCTCGATCAGATCCCAGTTATCGTCGTTGTCAAACTCGTAGCTGTGTCCCCACACATAGAACAGGCGCGGATGGATACCGTGGTCGTAGTCGTTAAAGCGCTCGGCCATCTCCATCAGGCGGTGATTATGGTGGCAGGTGGATGTCCATTGCAGGAAATCCGTTGGCATATCAAAACTGAAGCTGTCGCCCACTACGCGGCTGTAAAACACGCCAAGCGAGGGTAGCATGGCGCGGATATCCGCCGAGTGCGAGCCAAACGGGTAGCTCATCCCACGCACGGGATAGCCGAAAATACCCTCCAGGGTTTTGCGGTCTTCCAGCACTTCCAGCGCGACAGCTGGCAGGGGACAGCGGTCAATGGCCGGGTGCGTGGCCGTGTGGCAGGATACCTCATGCCCCTGATAGGTGGCATATACTTCTTCGGATTTCAGATAGCGCTCGTGCTTGCCAAACATAGCCGAATTCAAGTGAAATGTCCCCTTAATGCCGTTTTGATTGAAGATTTCAATCAGACGCTTGTCCTGCCATACGCCGTCATCGTAGCTCATGGTCAGGCATTTGTTCATGCCGCCGGGAAAACAGGTGGTAACTGTGTTCATTGTCATGACCTCCGCGCGCAAACAGCGGTTTGCGTATTTGGTTTTGTTATTCCTATTCTACCACGAACCGGTCATTTTGAGTATTAAACGGGCTACAGCACGCTTGCTTTTTTACGGGGTAAAACAAGGCCGTGGACGGGCGCGTGAGGGCCGTTGGAACACGTAAATGACGATTGACATTGGTTTTGTGTTATGGCTTGATGTGGATACAAGATGGTGAGAATATAAGTTGTAAGTCAGCTAAAGATTTAAATAGTAAGGGATATACGTGAATACAGGGAAATTATAGGCGATCTGCTATGCATGGTAAACGGCGGTCGAGATGCCGTTTCCAAATAAAACACCACGCCAGCGTGCCGGTGAACGCGTTTCTCAACCTGTGCTATATGATTCGCGATCTGGTGCGTAATGGTTTGGCGTTTAGACGCCCTAAATGCGATTTGCCAGAGCCGATATACTACGCGGCAGAGTGAAGGATGGGTTTCTTTCAGCCTCCCGTCTGTCGGGTTTTAGGCAGGATAAGCAATAAATAGAACCAAAGGCCGCGCATGGCGCGGCCTTTGGTGTAAGTCTTTGTCTAAGCACTATTGCTCGGTGAAGTAGTCCTTCAAATCGGAGAACAGCAGCTTGCCCAAACGGGTGATGCCGCCAAAGAGGTGTTTTTGCATCAGCGGCCGGATGGCAGCGACGTCGCTGTTTTCCAGCGCGGTGATAATGGCCTCATGCTCCTCCACGATCTGGGAGAAGTTCTTGATCTCCACAATATCCAGCATCCGAAAGCGTGTATAGTGGCAATTGGAATTGCGAATGGTGTCCCACAGGTATTCCTTGCGGGTGGCGTTAAACCAGGTCTCGTGGAGCTTGGAATCCAGCTCGTAAAACTCGCGTGCGGTAAAGTGATCGCTTTCGATCAGCTGTATCATGGAGTTGTGGATATGGCGCAGGCGTTCCAGCTCCAGCACATTGGGAATGCGGATAAAGTCTTCCAGTACAAAGGATTCCACGGCGATACGCTGGTAGATAATCTGGTTGATGATGTTAAAGTTCATGCGCGTGACCTGCGTACGCTTATAGGGCGTGATGGAGACCAGGTCGCACAAGCGCAGTTCCTGCAGCACCGAGCGTATGGGCGAGCGCGAAACACCAAAGCGTTCGCACAGCTCGTTTTCCGACAAACTTTCGCCGGGAGCAATTTTCAGGGTTAAAATCTCTTCTTCCAGAATGCGGAATATCTCCCGGCTGGAATATCGTTCGGGCATGTTTAAAGGCTCCTTCGTCAATACAAATTACAGCTTTCGATTATTGTATCATGCGTGTAGGGGTTCGTCAACCAAATGTATACGAACCGGGTAGAAAAACGTACAAACAAGGAATGAAAAGAAAGGATAGTGACAAAAGGGAAGAGATGGTAAGGAATAACACTTGTATACAATAGCGTACAGGTATTATACACATTGGAGCTTTGGAGGGGCTGATCAGTGTGATGGAAGCCGAAGCCATGCTGCGCATAGTCAAATTTACGGTTGTTCCAACGTAGGGTCTGTGCTATTCTGTGATTGATGCTGTGCATACAAAAACGCAGGAATGCGCGATTTATATTGTAAGGAAACGGACGGAAGAGTATATGGTACGATGGATGAAAACAGCCGGTGCATTGGCGCTGGCGTTGGCAGTGCTGTGTTTTGTGCTACCGTCACTGGCGGATACGCCAGCCGCGACTGAGGTCTATGTCGGTGGCGTATTGCTAAACGAACAGACACCCTACCTGGCAAGTGGCGGCACGGCAGCCACTGCGGTTAAACCGGAAACCGGCGGCTATGCGTATTTTGACGCAGCAGACGGAACATTACTCCTAAATGGGATAACCCTCTACACGGTAGCCGATGAGCAGGGGGTTCCCCAAAGCCTTCTGTATGCTGATGGCAGCTTGATGGTGGAACTTTCCGGCGAAACCATATTGCGATATACCACGGACACGGACACCGCGCTTTTAGGCATTGCCGCCAAGGGCTCGCTGACCATTGGCGGCGATGGAAGCCTGAAGCTGATCATGAACAATTTCAGCGATGCGGCAGATAATACCCTGACGGCTATCTCGGCCGGTGGATCGCTGCTGATGGAGGCGGGCGCGATCGAGGTCACGATTACCTCCGGGCAGACCGGGTTCGGCCTGTATGCCGTAAACGGCTTCGAACTGGCAGGTGGCGATGTGCAGTGCACTGTACAGGCCAAGGCCGCGCATGCTGTTTATGTTGAAAATGGCGATGCAGCTATTGCCGGCGGAAGTCTCCTGGCGGTGGCGAATGCGGCTGCCGAGGAGGATACCGCAACAGGCCTGCACGCAGCCGATGTTAGCCTTGCGGGCGGACAGGCAACGTTCAAGGCAACCGGCGGGCAGGAGCACAGCATCGGCGCATATCTTGCCGGGTCAATCACAGCAAGCGGCGGACGGGCTCGTTTGATCGGTGACACGCGTGCCTTGCATGAGGAGAGCACCATGCCGCTGCAAGGCGATACGGTAATTCCGGTGTATACGGCGGAGGCGACCAGCGGCGCGGGTATGCAGCTGTGGACAAATCAGACACCGGAGGCAGTGCCTGCGGAAAGCGGGGACGCACTTCCCGTACGTTTCCTGCAACTTGGGGACTACCCAGCCGAGGAAACCGCCCCAGTCACAGACGCCCCCAAGCCGAAAGAAACCGAAGAACGCTCGACCGGGTTCTGGATGGGCATCGGGTTGATCGCGCTGATTATAGGCATTATGTTTGGCGGGTATACCCGGAAAAGACGATAGGAACGCACGATGCGCTTATCATAGTGAATATCAAAACAGGGGAGCTGCGATAGGCAGCTCCCCTGTTTGTGCTTGGGTTTATACTTCCGGTTCGTCCTTAGACGAGATTTCGTCGGTACTGCTTTCGGCGACGGTTTCGTCGTCCATGTCGCCTGCGATTAGTTCGTCCTCTTCCTCTTCCTGTTCGGCGCGGGCGATGCCTACGATTTTCGCACCCTCGTCCAGCCGCATCAGGCGTACGCCTTGCGTGGCGCGGCCGATGACGTTGATCGAATCAACCGCCATACGGATAATGACGCCTTCATCGGTAATGAGCAGGATATCCTCGGTTTCCGTTACGGTCAGCTGGGCGACCAACGGGCCGGTCTTATCGGACAGGCGCATGGCGATCATACCCATGCCGTTGCGGCTCTGCTCGCGATACTCATCGGGGTCAGTACGCTTGCCGTAGCCGTTTTCGGTAATGGCGAGCACGGTTTGACCTTCGCCGATGACGCTCATATCAATCATATGGTCGTCACCTTTGAGCTTCATGGCATGCACGCCGCGCGCGGTGCGACCCATGGGGCGGATGTTTTCCTCGCTGAAGCGGATGGCCTTGCCGTAGCGGCTGCCGAGCACCAGGCTCTGCTTGCCGTCGGTCAGTTCGACTGCGACCAGGCGGTCGTCTTCCATGAGGTTCAAAGCAATCAACCCGTTTTTACGGATGTTGGCAAAGTGCGTATACGGGGTTTTCTTGATATACCCCTGCTGGGTGAGCATGACCAAATTGTGCTCTTCCAGGTCGTTGCGCGGTACGGGGATCATCGCAGTCACCTTTTCGTCGCCCGGAAGCGCAAGCAGGTTTACAATCGCGATGCCGCGGGCCGTGCGCCCGGCTTCGGGAATCTGGTAGCACATCAGGCTGAACACGCGCCCACGGTTGGTAAAGAACATAATCTCTTCGTGGGTGTTTACGATAATCAACCGGCGGACAAAGTCCTCGTCCCGGGTGCTCATCCCGCTGATGCCCCGGCCGCCGCGGTGCTGGGCACGGTAGGTGGACTTGGGCAGGCGTTTGATGTAGCCGAAGTTGGTGAGGGTGACCACCATGTCATCGGGGGTGATCAGGTCTTCAATATCGATCTCGCCTTCGATGAGGGTCAGCTCGGTGCGGCGGTCGTCGGCAAACTTGTTGCGGATGACCTGCATTTCGTCTTTAATGACACCCATGAGAAGGGGTTCGTTGTCCAGCAGGCTCTGCAGGTAGGTAATCTGCTGCATCAGCTGCTCGTGCTCGGCGGTCAGTTTGTCGCGCTCCAGTCCTGTAAGCCTGGCCAGCCGCATATCGAGGATGGCCTGTGCCTGTTTTTCGGAGAAAGCGAAGCGCTCAATCAGCGAGCTGCGGGCGCTGGCAACATCGGAAGACGATTTAATCAGCTGGACGATCTCGTCGATATGGTCCAGAGCCTTCAAAAGCCCCTCTACGATGTGCGCGCGGGCTTCGGCCTTGTCCAGGTCGTAGCGCGTGCGGCGGGTGACGACGTCCTTCTGGTGGGCGATATAGTGGAATAACATATCGCGCAGGGTGAGGACTTTGGGTTCGCCGTTGACCAGCGCCAGCATGTTGGCGCCGAAGGTATCCTGCATCTGTGTGTGTTTATAGAGGTGGTTGAGCACCACCTGGGGGATGACATCGCGCTTGAGCTCGATAACGATGCGCATGCCGGAGCGGTCGCTCTCGTCGCGAATATCGGAGATGCCCTCGACCTTTTTCTCGTGAACCAGCTCGGCGATTTTTTCAACCAACCGGGCTTTGTTGACCATATAGGGGATTTCCGTAACCACGATACGCTGGCGGTTCAAGGTCATTTCTTCAATTTCAGTTTTGGCACGCATCACCACGCGGCCACGGCCGGTATGGTAGGCGGAGCGAATGCCGCTGCGGCCCAGAATCAACCCGCCGGTGGGGAAGTCCGGCCCCTTGATGAATTCCATCAAATCATCCAGCGTGCAGTCGGGGTTATCAATCATGTGAATGCAGCCGTCAATCACCTCGCCCAGATTATGGGGCGGGATGTTGGTGGCCATGCCCACCGCGATGCCGGACGAGCCGTTCACCAGCAGGTTTGGGTAGCGGCTGGGCAGCACCGAGGGCTGCATCAGCGTTTCGTCAAAGTTCGGGTAGAAATCGACTGTGTCCTTGTCAATCTCGCCGATCAGGTGCAGGGCCAGCTTTTCCATGCGGGACTCGGTGTAACGCATTGCGGCGGCATCGTCGCCATCGACCGAGCCAAAGTTGCCCTGACCGTCCACCAGCGGGTAGCGCTGGTTAAAGTCCTGCGCCAGGCGCACCATGGCATCGTACACGCTGGAATCGCCGTGGGGGTGATATTTACCCAATACGTCACCGACCAGGCGGGCGCACTTACGGTAGGGTTTGTCGGGCGTCATGCCCAGCTCGTTCATCGCGTATAAAATGCGGCGGTGTACGGGCTTTAAGCCATCGCGTACATCTGGCAGTGCGCGGTTGATGATAACCGCCATCGCATAGCTGATGAACGATGTTTTCATTTCCTGTTCTAGCTCGGTTGGGATCAGCCGGTCTTGGATTTCGGACATATATCTGCTCCTTTGCTATTGTCGGAGATGCCGCCCCTGGGCCCTCAATTCAGAGAAAGGCCATGGAGACTATCCCATCATTGGCCGCGCATAGCGCGGCCAAAGTGGGGGCTTCCTGCGGGTGCATCCCCTAGCGTACTTAAATATCCAGATTCTCAACCAGTTTGGCGTTTTCTTCAATGAACTCGCGGCGCGGCTCTACCTGGTCGCCCATGAGCAATGTCATCAGCTCGTCGGCGGCGATGGCATCGGACAGGGAGACCTGCATCATCACGCGGGTTTCAGGGTTCATGGTGGTTGACCACAGCTGGTCGGCGCTCATTTCGCCAAGGCCTTTGTAGCGCTGAATTTCGGGTTTGGGCTCGCGGCCGATTTCGTTTAAGAGCTTATCCAGCTCGATATCGTTGTAGACGTAGTGTTCCTTCTTCTGTTTGGTCACCTTGTACAGCGGCGGCATGGCGATATACACAAAGCCTTTTTCAATCAGCGGACGCATGTAGCGGTAGAAGAAGGTGAGCATGAGAATGCGGATGTGTGCGCCGTCCACGTCAGCGTCTGTCATGCAGACGATGCGGTGATAGCGCAGTTTTTCCAGGTTGAAGTCCTCGCCATAGCCGCAGCCAAAGGCCGTGATCATGGTTTTGATTTCGTTGTTGGAAAGGGCGCGGTCGATGCGGACTTTTTCGACGTTCAAAATCTTTCCGCGCAGCGGCAGGATGGCCTGGAACATGCGGTCGCGGCCGTTTTTGGCGCTGCCCCCGGCAGAGTTGCCCTCGACCAGGAAGATTTCGCACTTGGCCGGGTCGCGCTCGGTGCAGTCGGCCAGTTTACCGGGCATGGATGCCGATTCCAGCACGCCTTTACGGCGGGTCAGCTCGCGGGCTTTGCGGGCAGCCTCGCGGGCGCGGGCGGCGTTGACGCAGCGGTCCAGTATCGCCCGGCCGGTGGACGGGTTTTCGGACAGGTGGGTGTATACCGCGTCGTAAACGAGGTTATCCACAATGGTGCGCGTGGCCGAGTTGCCAAGCTTTGACTTGGTCTGGCCCTCGAACTGCGGCTCCTTGAGCTTGACGGACACAATGGCCGCCATGCTTTCGCGCACATCTTCGCTTTTCAGGTTCTGGTCGTTTTCCTTCAGGTACTTAAAGTTGCGGCCGTAGTTGTTCACGGCGCGGGTTAAGCCTGTGGAAAAGCCGGTCAGGTGGGTACCACCCTCCGGAGTATGAATGTTGTTGGCAAACGAGAAAATGTTCTCGGAATAGCTTTCGGAGTACTGGAAGGCAACTTCCACGCTGGTTTCGTCCTCGCTGATGCCTTCGACGTAGATGGGCTCGTCAAACAGCACCTGCTTGTTTTTGTTGAGGTACTTAACAAACTCCACAATGCCGCCTTCATAGTAATAGCTGCGCTCGGTGGGCGGGGTTTCGCGCTCGTCTACGAGGGTAATGCGAATGCCCTTGTTCAGGAACGCCATCTCGCGCATGCGGACCTTTAATACATTGGTCTGAAACTCGCCGGTCTCAAAAATGCCGTCGGGGGTTTCCTCTGATTTTACATCCGGCCAGAAGCGGATCAGGGTGCCGGTCTCGGTGGTGTCGCCGATGATTTTCAAATCGTACAGCGCTTTACCGCGGGCATATTCCTGCTGGTGAATTTTGCCGTCCTGGCAAACGGTAACGGTCAGGTGGGTGGACAATGCGTTGACCACGCTGGCGCCCACGCCGTGCAACCCGCCGGATACCTTATAGCCCTGGCCGCCGAACTTGCCACCTGCATGCAGCATGGTCAGGCAGACTTCCACGGCGGGGCGGCCCATTTTGGGGTGGATACCTACGGGAAAGCCACGGCCGTTATCCTTGACCGAGCAGCTGCCGTCTTTGTGTAGGGTGACCAGGATCTCCGTACAGTACCCGGCCAGTGCTTCGTCCACAGCGTTGTCGACGATTTCGTACACGCAGTGGTGCAGACCGCGGTAGTCGGTAGAGCCGATATACATGCCGGGGCGCTTGCGTACGGCTTCCAGGCCCTCCAGGACCTGAATCTGGCTTTCATCGTATGTATTCGCGCTTGTAACGGGGGCGTTTTTTGGCGTTTCGGACACGAAATTGTACACTCCTTTGAGTCTATGAAAAACCCTTATAATTCCTATCATAGTATACCATTTTCGGGGGTAAAAAGCAAAATAATCCTTCCTATATATATGAGGCGTTGTCTGTGGAATATGCCGAAGTTCAGGGGCCTGTATCCGGCAGCAATTTGCGCGGTAGAAAGGCCGGTTGTAATTCATTTTCAGCCATGATATAGTTGATATACAACTAATAGGGAAAGGCTGATTACAGTGTCCGGACATAGTAAATGGGCAACCATCAAGCATAAAAAAGGAAAGACCGATGCCGTGCGCGGCAAGATCTTTACCAAAATCGGGCGTGAAATCGCCATCGCCGTGCGCGACGGCGGCGGCGACCCCGCAACCAACGCCAAGCTCCGCGATGTTATCGCCAAGGCCAAGGCTAACAACATGCCAAACGATAACATCGACCGCTCGATTAAAAAAGCGGCGGGCGAGCTGGGGAATGTGGAGTACTTTGAAATCACCTACGAAGGCTATGCGCCCGGCGGTGTGGCGGTGATCGTGGAATGCATTTCCGATAACCGCAACCGCACCGCCAGCGATGTGCGCCACTGCTTTTCTAAAAACGACGGCTCCCTTGGCGTGACCGGTTCGGTCGGCTTCATGTTCGATAAAAAAGGCGTGCTGATTTTGGAACGCACCGAGGACATGGTTGAGGACGAGGTCATGATGGCCGCGCTGGAAGCCGGCGCAGAGGATGTGGTCGTTGAAGACGAAGCCTTTGAAATCACCACCGATCCGACCGCCTTTTCCGCCGTACGCGAAGCCATGGAAGCCAGCGGCATGGAGTTTGCCTCCGCAGAGCTGCAGATGATTCCGCAAAACTACGTCACGCCGGACGCGGAAACCGCCGTCAAAATCAATAAAATGCTCGATATGCTCGACGAAAACGATGATGTGCAGAGTGTGTGGCACAACGCCGACCTGCCAGATGCTTGAAAAAGCATGATCTGCGGTGTCAACCGCGAAACGGCGAGGGCATCACGTACAAAAAAGTACGCTCAACCCTCGCCGTTCTTGTTTCCTAGCATCTCACGCTTTTTGAAGCATCTGGACGCCTTGCAACGCAACCCTTTTAAGCCGTCTGAATGCGAATACGGGTCCTTAGGATAGCGAATCAACACAGTCTTTTAACTGTAGGATGGCCAGAGGTATCGCTACCCCCGGCCATTCTTTTATATCGCGGGTTGCAAGCGGTGTTCCGCAATCGCGTGGGTATGCTTTCGATGCTTAGGTTATTGGGGGAGCGCTCCGATTGTCTCTCCGCTTTGTAACGGAACGCCATTCTCCATTAGCTGCGCGACGGCTTTCAGAGCTTCTGCATGGAAGTAGAATACCTGGCGGCGCTCGTAGTGCATGGCGTGCTCGACTTTGAACCACTGTAGGCCGTTGATATAGCGCAGGGTGAGGACAAGGCGGTGGCGTTCGTCCTGCAGTTGTTCAATCAGGGTCAGTCGTACGGCGAGGGACTCGGATATGTGCTCGATGAGCTCCTTGAGGCGGTGCTGGGCTTCGATCAGCTCAAGAGAGCGTTCTTCAAAGCTGCTATGGGCCGGCAGGCGCTGAATATGCGCCTGGGAAAGGTGTCCGGTGGCGCGGGTGGTGGCAGCGCGGAGTGACTCCAGCTCGCTCACCAGTGCGTCGCGGCGGCTGCACAGGTCGCGGTAGTCCATGAGCCAATGTTTGGCAAGCTGGGTACGATCTGATACGTCGGTCATGATGCGTCCTCCCCGGCATGTCTGGTCTTGTTGTGGATATCCGCTGCGATTTGCAGGCCGTCGCGGATACCCAGAGCGTATACGGCGGTAAGCTGCTGCCCGCTCGGAGATAAATGGGCCGCCTTGCGGATTGCCCTTCGCTGTGACCGGGAAAGCCGGGTTGAATCTTGCTTTGCTTTCATTTGCATAAAGCCTCCCATAATATGTACCGTCAGACTGATTAAAGTCTCACAGTGTGTATGTGAACACATAATAGCAGATGAAATTGTGTATGTCAACACAATTTTGTGTAAAATGTGTGTAGACCGCCACATTTCTTTGTGTTACAATGGTGCAAACGGAGGTGGACAGTGTGCAAGAACGGCTGAAAACAATCCGACGACATATGAACCTGACGCAGCGCCAGTTCGCCGAGGTCATCGGTGTGAGCCGCGATATGGTTGCATCCTGGGAGATTGGCCGCGTGTTACCTTCGGAGGCAATCCTGCGGCTGATTAGCAAGGTGTGCGCTGTAAGCTATCCATGGCTTAAAAGCGGCGAAGGTGAAATGACCGAATGCAGGCAGGAAGCACAGATGGAAAAGCTGCTGCGCATTCTGGACGGTGATAACGCCTTTATGAAAACTTTCCTGTGCAGTTTGGCAGACCTGCCCAAAGAGGCCTGGGAGCAGATGGAAGTGTTTATGAAAGGCTTGCAGCATAAAACCGAAACCTGAAGGAAGCATGTGTCCGGAAACACAAAATGACAGCCTACGAAGCATAAAAAAAGGAAGCGGCATTGCGCTTCCTTTTTGTGTGTGATGGGATTGTTCTTAACCGAACCTGTATTGACAAGTGTGCGGGGATCGCGTGAGCCTTTTACGTAGCGGCGCGTTTATGCCTCGTCCTCGGCGTTTTGCCGGAACAGGTCGTCGCGTGCATCTTTGCTCATAAAGGGTAACAGCGGCAGGATAGCGGTGAACCCGTTCTTTTTAGCAAAATGCAGGGCGGCCTTGGTTAGGGTTTTCTTGCGGATAAACGGCGCCAGCGGGAGCAGCAGCTTTGCACTGCCTTCCTGCATGACACGGTCGGTAATCTGGTCCAGCCTGTCCTTGCCCAGAAACGGCGCGGCCGCGACGAGTTTTTTCACATTGATATCCTCTTCGTCCATCACAAGCTCCACGCAAGTGTCGATGGCATCTTTGCTTAGAAACGGCATCAGGCCCAGCATGTACTTGAAACTTTTTTCGCGTTTGACCGTGTCCACGGCCATCCGGTCCAGTACAGGGGTTGAAACAAACGGTGCTGCCATGATCAGTTCCTTTGTACTTAGGGTGTCGTGTACGTTTTCAAATAGTTTTTCCGCCTGTTTGGGCTTGACCAACGGGGCGACGTCCAGAAAGTCTTCAGCGCTGAGGTCGTCTTCAACCGGCTTTTCGTGAATGAGCTTTTCCACGACTTTTGCGTTTGTACCGTTGCCAAGCAGCTCGTCGATGGTTACGTCGAAGATGTCGGCCAGTTCCGATAGCTTGGAAATATCGGGCATGGTTTGCCCCCGTTCCCAGTTGCTGACGGCCTGAAAGCTGATGTTCAGCCGGTCGGCCAGTTCCATCTGGGTCATGTTGCGCTCCTTGCGTAAAGTGGATATGGTTTTGGCAACGTATTGCATATCAAACATGGTCATTCTCCTATCTTACTTTCTGTGGTTGTTGCCACAGTTGTATCGCTTCCTGGCGAGTAAGTTCTTCCCAGCCTGATGCCGGGGTGTGTCTGCACGGACTGCCGCGCTTGATTTGGGCGGCTTTCCGCTGGTGTGACTTACATAGTTTATGAAAGAAATTCCGCAATCCGCTCACGCTTTCCTCCTCCTTTGCCGGGGAGAAGGAATCTCTCTCCCGCACTCACAGCATAGGACAAGTATGGCGTGGATGACAGCAACTAACAGTTGAGTTCTTCGCTTTAGGTGGCGGAAACCCTTTACTGTCGGCGGGTTGCGCTGTTTTGAGGTACGATATCAAAGCGTTGATTTAACTGAAAAGAAGACGGAATTCAACCGGCAGTTGAGAGAAATAAGAGGACTGACTTACGATATGCAATTGGCCGCGCATGTAGCGCGGCCAATGACGGTGTTAGTTTGTTTTGGTCAATCAGGATTTATTCTCACCATCGTTATGATAGCGTTCGGACCGGCGGCCGGTGCGGGTAGGTCTACCTGCATTGCTGTCGGGCCTGCCTGCATTGCTGTCAGGCCTGGGGGCTGGTTGCTGGGGCCGCGCATAGGGGTTACGGTTTGCGGGCGGCTCCTGCGAATTAGAGAACGGCGGCCGCTGCTGTGCATAGGGGTTTTGCGGCTGCTGTGACTTGGCGTAGGGATTGGGCCGCTGGTAGGGGTTTGTCCCGGTCTGCTGCTGGCCCGGCGCTGCGGGCGGAGCCGCTGCAGCGCGGCGCGCATAGGGGTTATCCTGCGCCGATTTGGAATGAGAACGCCTGGCTGCTGCAGCGCGTGCTGCCGCCTTGCGTTTTTTGTTCTGGGTCAGTGCGTAGGCGTATACGCCGCCTGCGCCGCCGACGAGCACAATGCCGCCAAGGACCAGGCCGACCCAACCGCCTCCGGACTGGGTTTCTTTGGTGTCCTCTTCATAGGCGATGGGGATCATGGTGCCGATCACAAAGGTCGGGCTGGGCTCGGGTATGGGGGTCTCGGTTGCAACCGGAGGCAGTGGCGTGGCATAGGGGTTAAATGGTTCGTAGGTGGCGTTCAGGTTGGACGACGGATTTTGCCAGGCACCGACGTTCCAATCTTCCACGGCCGAGACCTGCCCCTGCGTAGCCGAACCGCTGGTGGTACCGCCTGTTGTGGTGGTCGAAGACCCGGAGTTCTTGATGCCTTCATAGTACTCACTGGAGTTAAGGAAGGATGTCAGCTCCGTCAGGTTGAGCACCTTGAAGAAGTCTCCGCTCACCCAGCCGACGGTACCGGATTGGTTCACATTGTACCAGGTGGTACTGCTCGAAACCTGCGAGCCTAGCACCAGACCGAAGGCGTACTGATTGAGCACGCCGATGCGCGTGCCGCCGGGTGACGAGCGGAAGTTAACGGAGTTGGCGGTCACATAGCCGTAGCTGGACAGCGCGTACGGATCGTACGGTGCGGCTGTCTGCATGGGTGTGGGCGTAGGTGAACCCTCTGCCAGATACTGGTTGACTTCCTGGGCGGTCATGGCGCGCAGTTGATCCTGCCGGATATAGCCAGGCAGACCGTTGTAGTTGCTCACATGCCAGCCAAAGCCATCGTAATACACTTGTTCGGATACATAGACCACCTGATCTTCTGCGATCCATGCCGAAATGGAGGCCTGCGTTCCGGGTACGGAGCGCAGAGGTACATCATCGCCTAGGGTTAAGAAGTAACCCGACTGGGGTGCCGGTGATGGGGTTGGGTCGGGGGAAGGCGACGGTGTCGGTGCGTGTTCTTCGTTATACGCGTCAATATAGGGTTGCGCTTCGCCCGGTGTGATGGTGCGTACCGCGTTGTAGGGCAGCAGGCCGATAACGCTCGTGCCCAGATAGGTCTGTGCACCTGTCCATACAGTGCCGTCTACATCCCTCTGTCCGTTAAGGTACATCAGCGTATCAGCGGGCAGCGTGACGAGGATGGAATCATCGTCAAAGCTCGCGCTGTTGCGCAGCGCTACCTGTGAAAGGGTTACGGCATAACCGACATACATATTCAGCGTTGTGGGAACAGCTGTCGGTTCTTCGGTAGGCTCTTCAGTGGGTTCTTCAGTCGGCTCTGTGGTGGGTTCAGTAGTGGGCTCTGTAGTGGGCTCTTCGGTAGGCTCTTCAGTCGGTTCTGTGGTGGGTTCTGTGGTCGGTGTATCGGTCGGTACCGCTGTGGGTGTATTGGTGGGAACGGCCGTCGGCGTGGGAGACGGGGTGATGAACGATTGATCAATATCCAACAGGCTCAACCACACATAGCAGTCGGTGGAATCGTAGCGGATATAAGCCCAGTCCCGTTCGTTAAAGGTAAACGTGCCGTGCACCCAGACCGCGGAACCCCGTTCGACCTGGAATTCGATATTGTCATCCACGGACGAATCCGGGGTGGCACGCAAGCGCACGCCGGTGGCGTTGGTCGCGCCGGGTTTACCCATCGCGGCATAGCTGGGATAGGTGTCCGCAATGTCCGCAGGGGCATCGTCTTCGCCCGGCATATTGTCTGGCGTGGCGGTCGGCGTTGCGTCCGGGGTATTTGTGGGTTCTTCGGTGGGCTCTTCGGTGGGCTCTGTAGTGGGCTCTGTGGTCGGTTCGGTTGTTGGCACATCCGTGGGTGTCGCCGTAGGTTCGACTGTCGGCGAGGCCGTCGGGGTGGCGGTCGGTGCCTCGGTAGGCGTTTGGGTTGCGGTAGCGACCGGGGTATCGACATCCAGCAGGCTGAGCCATACATAGCAATCGGTATTGCTATAGCGGATATAGGCCCAGGTGGTATCGCCGGAGGTGAAAGAGCCGTGTACCCACACCTCGGTGCCCAGGGCGACCTGCGAAACCAGGTTATCCGAGACGCCGGATACGGGGGTGGAACGAATATTGACAGAGGTTGTATTGGTTGCACCGCTTGCACCGATGGGGGTGTAATCGGGATATGTTTCGGAAATATCCGCCGGTTCGCCGTCGGCAGGGGTTTCCGTGGGTTCTTCAGTAGGCTCAGTGGTCGGTTCGGTTGTTGGCTCATCCGTGGGCGTAGCCGTAGGTTCGGTTGTCGGCGAGGCCGTCGGGGTGTCGGTCGGTGTCTCGGTGGGCGTAGCGGTTGGGGTTGCAGAGTCCAGCGTGACAAAGCTATATACGACATAACTGTCTACGCCATTATATTGGATGTATGCCCACAGGTAATCGTTGGCGGTGAAGGTGCCGTACACCCACACGCCGTCACCCTGGTTGAGCGTATCGACAATAGTGTCGTTGGAGGCAGTGGAGGGGGTGGAGCGGATACGCACAGCATCGGTATTGATAGTAGCGGAGGCTTCGATGGTGCTGTAATCCGGGTACAAGTCCTGGGGACTAGTACTGGTCGGCGTTTCAGTTGGGGTAGCGGTGGGTTCTACGGTCGGTTCCTCAGTGGGTGTTTCGGTTGGGGTAGCGGTGGGGGTTGCGGAGTCCAGCGTGACATAGCTGTACACGACGTAGGAATCCACACCGTTATATTGGATGTACGCCCATAGGTTATCGTTGGCGGTGAAGGTGCCGTACACCCACACGCCGTCACCCTGGTTGAGCGTATCGACAATAGTGTCGTTGGAGGCAGTGGAGGGGGTGGAGCGGATACGCACGGCATCGGTATTGATGGTAGCGGAGGCTTCGATGGTGCTGTAATCCGGGTACAAGTCCTGGGGACTAGTACTGGTCGGCGTTTCAGTTGGGGTAGCGGTGGGTTCTGCGGTCGGTTCCTCAGTGGGTGTTTCGGTTGGGGTAGCGGTGGGGGTTGCGGAGTCCAGCGTGACATAGCTGTACACGACGTAGGAATCCACACCGTTATATTGGATGTACGCCCATAGGTTATCGTTGGCGGTGAAGGTGCCGTACACCCACACGCCGTCACCCTGGTTGAGCGTATCGACAATAGTGTCGTTGGAGGCAGTGGAGGGGGTGGAGCGGATACGCACAGCATCGGTATTGATAGTAGCGGAGGCTTCGATGGTGCTGTAATCCGGGTACAAGTCCTGCGGATTGGTACTGGTCGGTGTTTCAGTTGGGGTAGCGGTGGGTTCTACGGTCGGTTCCTCAGTGGGTGTTTCGGTTGGGGTAGCGGTGGGTTCTTCAGTCTGCTCCAGCACGTACACGAAAGTGACCGAGGACGACGGCATAATACTGCCGTCGTTGCCGACGGTGACATCAAATTGTGTCTGCGAGGTGGGAGAAAGCACATAGCTGGCAGGAATCAGCGACGGGTTGGGCGTGATGGTGTGGGACCCGGGGGCCAGTTCCATCAGCTCAGCGGAGGCCAGCGGGGTGCCGCTTTCATCGGTATAATTTACCGTCAGGAAGCCCGACACCATCTCCTGCTCATAGACAAAGGTGATGGAGTCGTTCGTGGGAACGCCCATTTCGGAAATGGTGACATCCACCTGCGCGAGGCTTTCGGGCGAGAGCACATAGCCGTCCGCCAGGTCCGAAGGTGTGGGGGTGATAGTATAGGTGCCCGGATCCAGTGTTTGCGACTGGGCCGTGGCTACGGGGTTGCTGTATGCGTCGTTATAATAGATGTTCACTGTGCCCTGCATGACCTGCGCCTGGAAATAGAAGGTGACCCATTCAGGCGTTGCAATGCCGTTTTGGTCCACGGTCACCGTCGCACTGTCGCTGCCGGTGAGGGTATAGTTGGCAGGCACCAGCGAAGGATCGACAGTGATGACATTGGATTGGTCGTAATACGCAAGTACAACTTCATAGTAGAGTACGTTGGTGTTGTCCTCACTATCCACATAATATACGGGAACTTCCACCGGCTGGACATCCATGGGCATTTCCGCAGTGGAAATGAACAGCCAGTACGTATCGACCATCACATCGTTCTGATAGGCCGTAATCAGCGTGGAAGAACCGTCAAAGTCCACGGTGTTGATATCGGTTTCCAGCGTGTCCCCGGTGGTGGGGGCAAAGGTATAGGGCGCGGTTTCCGAGGCGACGATACCCAGCGTGATGGGGAAGTCAAACGCCTCCGGCGGTACCATGACCCAATACGCTTTGCCAAGCGGGCTCATGGTAGGGGTAGCCTCCAGCACCACAGGATCGCCGTCCTGTACGGTATAGTAAGTGATGCTGACGGTGGGCATAACCGCGAGCTCCTCGGGTGTGAGTTCCGCCGCGATAACAGGCTGGGCAAGCATAAAAGCAAGCGCGAGTAAAAGCCATAGGCCTTTGCGAAGCAGCGGATAGGATATTTTTTTCATAGCAGGAGTTCCTCCTTCTGGATCATGTCAGCATTCGAGACTTGTCTGATACATTTAATTTTAATGCTTTCGTAATAGAAAGTCAATAAATTTCGGGTGATGGGCCTGCGCCGCGAAATGGAATCTGCACGGCGCGGACAAAGGGGTTCGGCTGACAGGTGTAGAATAGCTCTGAAAGACGAAAAGGGGGCAGGGGAATGACGGCAGGAGACGGGCTGACCGAGGTGTTTCTCTCCGAGGTGACCAAGTACACCGGGACAGTGTTTACCGTGAGCGAACGGATGGTGGAGCTGCCAAACGGCAAGCATGCCAGGCGAGAGCTGGTCCATCATTTTGGCGCAGCGGCCGTGGTGCCTGTGGACGCGGAAGGGATGGTGACCATGGTACGCCAGTACCGCGTGGCCCATAACCGTGTCATGCTGGAGATTCCCGCCGGAAAGCTGGATTCCGCCAGCGAGGATACGCTTGCCTGTGCCCACAGGGAGTTGGAAGAGGAATCGGGCCTGAAAGCCGGGTCCATGAAATTGCTAACCCGCATGACCCCAACCCCAGGGTACGATACCGAGTTTGTGGATATCTACCTGGCAACGGAGCTGACAAGCGGTAAGGCGAAGCCCGACGAGGACGAGTTCCTTCAGGTAGAGCGTATGCCCCTTGGAGAAGCGGTTGACCGCGTGATGCGCGGAGAGCTGAGCGATGCCAAAACGGCGATCGGGCTGCTGATGGCGGCGCGGCTGCTCTGCTGATAGAACGACACTGCAATCAAAATTGTTCCCGGTGAAGGAGAAATTGGACCGATGCAAGCTGATCCGTTGTTTGATCCCATGGCCGTGGTTACCCCCCGGCTTACACTGCGCCCCGCGCGTATGCGTGACGCGCAGGATATGTTTGAGTACTCCAAAGACCCGCAGGTCGCCCTGCATGTGCTGTGGGACGCGCACCGTTCCATACGGGACACCAAGGCCGTGCTGCGGCACATGATACGTGATTGCCGCCTGGGGCCGCCGTTCAGCTATGTGATCGAGCTGACGGACGAACGCCGCGTGATTGGTACCATCGGGCTGATGAACTACTCCCGGCAGAACCGCTCCGCCGAGGTGGGCTACAGCCTAAGCCGTGCCTACTGGAACCAGGGTATTATGACCGAAGCGCTGCGGGGTATGCTCAAGTACTGCTTTGCTGAGCTTTTGCTCAACCGCATTGAGGCCCAGCATGAGACGGACAACCCCGCCAGCGGCGCGGTGATGCGCCATGTGGGCATGCGGCACGAGGGAACACTGCGCAAACGCATTTATAACAAGGGACGGTTTCACGACATGGAACTGTATGCCATCCTAAAGGAGGAGTTTCATGCGTAAGAGAGAGACGATGAAAAAACTGGCAGCATTGGTGCTGGTCTGTGTGATCGGGCTGTTGGTATCGGGCTGCGGCGACAAGGAAGCCGCCTACGAAAAAGCCCTGGCGGCCTTTGCCGAAGGGGACTATGCCAAAGCGGCGACCGATTTTGAAAAGATTGGCGATTTTTTGCAAGCTGAAACCTATGCCGCTTACTCCCAGGGACTGACCTACTATAATCAGGGCAGCTATATTGAAGCGGAACCCTATTTTGCCATCACACGCGGATTTATGTACGGCGAGCAGCGCTACAACTATTGCCATGCCTATGTGCTGGAAGAAGCCGGCGACTTTGCCGAGGCCGCCCAGTGGTACGAAGGACTTGGCGAGTTTGAGGATGCACCGAATCGCGCCGCCTATTGCCTGGCACGCGTCGCCGAGGAAGCGGAAGACTATGAAACCGCGCTCGTCAAGTATGACGAGTCGGGTGGCTATAAGGATGCAGAAGCGCGGCTGGATACGCTGAACTTTCAGATTTTCCAGCGCGCAACAGAGCACATGGACGCACAGGAGTATCATGAAGCGTTTTTACTGTTTACACTGCTGGGTAACCGTTATGACGCGGCAAGCTATGCCCGTACTGCGAAAAACTATATGCTGGAGCAGGACTATGCCCGTGCCGAGCAGCTGATGCAGGACGGCGATCTGCAGGGCGCGTATGATGTTTTCTACGCCATGGCAGGCTTTCGCGATGCGGCCGACAGGGCCGGGGAACTGGCCAAGCAGCTGGGCATAGATACGGTGCAGCCGTAATACCAAAAAGCGGCGAGTGCCGGAAAAACTGAGGTGGATACGGCGTGGAGAAACGCCCTGGCATAGAAGGAAATCTGATCATTCTGGCGACCGCCCTGCTGTGGAGTACGGGCGGCGTTTTAATCAAATATATCCCCTGGAGCACGTTTTCCATCGCCTCGTTGCGGGGGCTGATTTGTTTGACGATTCTGCTTGGCATCCGCTGGCACCGCTGCCGCAGCGGCAAAGCTCTGCGCGTCAAGTTCAGCAAGTACAATGTGGGGGCGGGAGCGGCGCTGTTTATGACATCCTCCCTGTTTTTGGCCGCCAACAAGCTGACCACTGCGGCCAATGCCATTGTGCTGCAGTACATAGCGCCGATTTTGATACTTCTGTACACGGCGCTGGTGCAAAAGCGTAAACCTACCAAAGCCGATATTTTGCTGACGGTACTGGTCTTCCTGGGCTGTGCCCTGGCGTTTTCGGATAAGCTCGGCGGGGCCAATCTGCTGGGGGATGTGCTGGCGCTTTTATCCGGGTTTAGCTTTGCCGCGCTGATACTGCTCAGCCAGCACAAGGAAACCAATGCCTCCGATGGACAGGTGATCGGCTGCGGGATGAGCTTCCTGATCTGGCTGCCGTTCCTGCTCACGGATCAGAGCATTCACTTTGCGCCCGCCAATGTCGGGGCCATGCTTGCCCTTGGCGTACTGCAATACACCCTGCCGAGCATATTGTTTGCCAAGGGCGTGAAGATGACCCACCCCGTGGCCGCGTCGGTCATTTTAACAGCTGAACCGATTATGAACCCGGTGTGGGTGTTCCTGTTCCTGGGAGAGCTGCCGGTACCCGCGCCATCCTCGGCTTTGTGCTGGTCATCTCCGCTGTAACCCTGCAATCCATGATTCCCATCCTCCGCAAACCCAAACCGGGCTATGTTGAGCCGATCGAATAAGCAGCGCAATAGCAACAAGACACTTGACCTAACACAAAAGGCCGTGCATTGCACGGCCTTTTGAATAACTCATCAGGAGATATACCCGATTGCTTTGTTTTACAGAGTTCTTTCCTTACCCATAAACACGCTGGCCACCGTTCCAGGCCCGGCGTGGGCACCAATTACGGGGCCGACAAACACATGCTTGACGGGGCCGAGCTGGGGTATGCGTTCGCGGATCAGGTCTTCCAGGCGTTTGGCGTCGGCCGCGGAATCGGCATGCATGATAATCAGCTCCTGCCCGGCGGGATCGACAATGTTTTCGGCGGTTTTATCGGCCAGGTAGCGCAGGGCGGCTTTGCGGCCGCGGATTTTGTTTTCGGCGGTCATAGACCCGTCCTTACACAGGGTGAGGATGGGTTTTAAGTCCATGAGCGAGCCCATGGTGGCTGCCACCGCGCTGATGCGGCCGCCGCGTTTTAAGTACACCAGATCGTCCACCGTAAACCAGGCCTGTGCCTTCAGGCGGTTTTCTTCCACCCAGGTTTTGACCTCGTCCATGGTTTTGCCGTCCTGGAACATAGCGTAGGCTTTTTCCACCAGCAGCGCCATCGGGCGGGAAATGGTGAGCGTATCAACAATCTCAATCCGGCGGTCCGGATAAGTTTTCAGGATCTCCTCACGCGCCGCGCGGGCATTTTCCTGCGTAGCGGACATTTTGGAGGAAAACGCAATGAACAGAATATCCTTGCCGGCCTTCAAATACGGCTCAAAATACTCCAGGTACGCTGAAACCGGCAGTAGCGAGGTTTTAGGCGCGGTGCCCTGGCGCATTTTCTCAAAATACTCCTTTTGGGTTCCGGCACGGCCCAGATCGTCCAAGTATTCCACGCCGTCGATTACGTAGGGCATGTAGATCATCGCCACGTCGTTTTCGTCAGCGAACTGATAGGAGATATCGGAATCGGAGTCGGTCATAAAGACATAGGAATCCATAGAAGCCTCCTTCGGGATGATAATGTCCAAAGTAATGTACAGGTATTGTACATGGTAAGCCTGAGATTTGCAACGTAGACCGCTTAGGCGGGGTCTTCGCAGCCGATAATATCGCACACACCCTGCAAAATATACTTGGGGCGGTAGGCGAATTTACGCATTTCGTGTTCAGTGGTCACGCCCGACAGCACCAATATCGTGTCAATGCCCGATTCGGTTCCGGCGACGATATCGGTATCCATGCGATCGCCGATAACGATGGCATCCTCGGCCTTCACGCCCAGCATGCGAATGCCGTGGCGCATTATCAGCGGGTTGGGCTTGCCCAGGTAATAGGCATTGCGGCCGGAAGCCAGCTCTATGGGGGCCATCAGCGCTTTGCAGGCCGGGGCGATACCACCTTCGATGGGGCCGGTGAGGTCGGGGTTGGTGCCAACGAGCTTTGCACCGGCACGAACCAGCTTGACGGCGTGCTGAATGCGGTCGTAGGAGTAGGAGCGGGTTTCGCCCAGAACAACGTACTCTGGGTTGACTTCGTTCATGGTAAAGCCCGCCTCGTACAGTGCACCGACCAAACCTGGTTCTCCGATGACATACACGCTGGAGCCGGGGCTTTGCTGCTTTAGAAATGCGGCGGTTGACAGGGCGCTGGTGTAAAAATGATCCTCATCGACCTCAAGCCCCAGCCGCAGCAGTTTTTGATGCAGTTCGCGCGGGGCGCGTTCGGAGGAGTTGGTCAGGAATAAAAATGACTTGTTTTCGCGCTTTAGCCAGGCAACAAACTCCAGCACACCGGGCAAAAGTTTGTTGCTGTGGTAAATCACGCCATCCATATCACAGATGAACCCTTTTTTTTGCCGGATTGCTTCCAGCGCTTGGGTGCTGATCGCCACGATAGTCGTCCTCCCTGCCCGAAAAAATGGGCGTGTGGTTATAACTCTGGTGATCGTTATTCCGGCAGCCGCATGCTGCGGCTATAGCCGGATACGCGATTAATCGTAATCAATGCCCGGATACAGGCATGCCGTACGGACAAAGGTGGCCTGGCAGCTTTGCGCCAGTGCCGATTGCGCCTGATTGCGGCGGATGGCATCGGCCATAAAGGTGGTCACGCCGCGCTCGCGCAGGGCGTTCATAGCGGCCGCGATCAGGGTTTTGGCCAGCCCCAGCCTGCGGTAGTTTTGGGATACGTACAGCCCGATAATCTGGGCGGTATCGTTTTGCCCGGTCATGGCGATTTCGCCGACAATCTCGCTGCCGCGGGCAATGTACAGGGCAATAAAGTGCGGCATGCTCATATACTGGCGCAGCACCGGCTGGGTTAGCAGGTCCAGGCGGTACATGTTCATGCGCATCAGAAACGACGCCTGCTCCATGGAGTTCTGTAGCGGAATAAAGCCCATATCGTAGCCGATGGGGGCGGAGGGCTTGGCCGGCGGCATCTGAATTTTGATAATGTCCAGCGCATCGTTTGCTTCAAAGCCCGAATCCATATACAGGGAAAGCATGGCGGCATCATCCATGCCGACCTGGGCAAACACCCGCGCCTTTAAGTACGGGGTCTGCTGGTGCAGCTGAATGGCGCGTGCAAGCAAAGCACCTAGCAGCATTTCGCGTCCCGGTCCGCGCGTGGATATGGACAGGAATATGTTGATCGGCCGTTCGGGAAACAAATATGGGTGGTGCGTGCGCACCAGATGCCCCTGCCCGACAACCATGTTGGAAGCATCTGCAAGCAGGAATACGTTTTCCGGCGGGAAGCCGTTATTGGTCTGCGCCGGATGGAAAACATGCATGCTCAAGTATCGTCCTTTCCCATAAGGATCAGAAGGATCATAAACCGTTGGTTTGCATCAGTGTCAAACAGGTATATTGTACTCGGATTACGCGCCGAATGCAAGATTGGGACGGAATGTGTTATAATGATGGCAATAAGAATCGCGAGGCGGTGTCATGATGAAACGGGCTGCAATGGTGCTTTTATGCATACTGGTGCTTGGGGTATCCGGCTGCGGGGTGGTCAACCAGACCAACCGTTTTGTTGTGCTGCCGGAGGCAGAAACCACGCCGGAGGCAACCAGTGAACCGGAGCTTACGCCTGCGCCCGCTGTACAGCTGGTGGTAGAGCCTTCGCCTACACAGGCGGTACCGACCGATACACCGGTACCGGCACCGCTGGATACCATGGAGCCGGAGGTTCTGCTAGCACCCGTGCCGACCGCAGAGCCGGAGGGCACGCAGGCCCCGACGCAAAGCCTGACACCGGAGGGTGGCTCCGGCGAGTTCAACGGATAAAAGTGTACAAAACGGAGGAACAGTCATGAAGGTACTGATGATTAACGGAAGCCCCCACATGCACGGCACCACGCGCCGCGCGCTGGACGAAATTGCCACGGTGCTGCAAGAGCACCAGATTGAAAGCGAGATCTTCACAATTGGTCAGAAGACCATACACGGCTGCATCGCCTGCGGGCAGTGCGATGGACACTGCGCGGCGTTTGACGACGAGGTCAACGAAGCCATCGACAAGATGAAGGAGTCCGACGGGCTGATCATCGGGACGCCGGTGTATTTCGCTTCGCCCAACGGCACCACGCTCTCGTTTTTGGATCGCATGTTTTATGCGGGCGGTGGTGCGTTTGCCGGGAAAGCGGCGGCCTGTGTGGCGGTTGCGCGGCGTGCGGGCACCACAGCCACGCTGGACGATCTGCTGAAATACCCGCTCATCAAAGGGATGACCGTCATTCCCTCCACCTACTGGCCCATGGTGTTTGGTGCCAATGCCGGGGATGCCATCCAGGATATGGAGGGCATGCAGGTCATGCGCAACCTGGGTCATAATATGGCTTGGATGCTCAAGCTGATTGCGCTGGGCAAGGAAAACGATCTGCCCTACCCCAGCCCCGAAAAACCACGGGTCAGGACGAATTTTGTTACAAAGCAATAGCTCTATCGCTGTAAGCCGGCCTCCCTTTGACAAGGGAGGCTTTTTATTTACAGCGGCATAGCACAGCACTCATCGTATAAAGCGGCGGCCATCCCCGGTAGAAGGGATGACCGCCAGAATACGGAGGAGAGGTATTGTATACAGAAAGCCGGTCCGCGTTTAAGCGAAACAGCGCTGTATTACGCGGTTTTCAGCCGATAGCCGCAGCGGTACACGGTTTCAATACGGTTCATGCCCAGCTTGCGGCGAAGGCGCTGTACGTGTACGTCCACGGTGCGGGTTTCACCCATGCTCTGGTAGCCCCATGCTTTGCGCAAAAGATGTTCGCGGCTTACAGGCAGATCGGGGTTTTCCATCAGGGTTAAAAGCAGCGCCAGCTCCTGCGCGGTGAGTTCTACGCGCTCTGAGCCAAGCATGGCTACGCGCGTTTCCTCGTTTACGGTCAGGGGTGTCAGCGGCTGGTTCTGCGTTAGGAGATGATCCACGGTTTGCAGCGCAGCTTTGGCCGAGAACGGCATGACCAATACATCCGAACGCCCACGGTACAGCGCGCGCAGGTGGGATACGGTGTCCTGATCCGCAGTCAGAAACAGCACGGGGTACTCCAGCCCTTGAATTTGAGAAAACAAGGCGCGGCAGTCCGGCCATTTCAGCCTTGCGTCCATCACGACCAAGGTATCCTTGGGCAGATTGCCGGGAACACCGTCGGTCGGTTTGAGGCGCAGAACCTCGTGATTCGATTTGGTTAATATGCGGGTCAGTTTATCGGTTACGTTTTTCTGGGTGCCATAGATGAGTATTTTAGCCATTGTATTCACCTCACAGTTATTATGACGGATGAAAGTGGCAAAGTATTGCATAATATGTGAATGAATTGTGAACGACTTGTAAATAAACTAAATAGCTTATGAAGGTATGGCCCTGTTTTGTAGTCAGATGGCTGCTTTGTAATGCCGATTTGAAAGGAATGCGAGACGTTTTAGAAGGTCCCGCACCGCATTGCACTGCAATCCCCCCTATACTGGCAACATGAACAAGTGCGAGGAGGGGTGCGATGACCGCACGCGGCAGGAAACCCAAGCCCGATGCGCATATCGCCGGTGAGACGGAGGTTCTGGAATGCCTGACCGATGTCCTGCGCGGCAGGGATGCCGAGGATGGAAAAATCACCCCGCGCGACAGGCTGCGTGCCGCGGAACTCCTGGCCAAGCGCTACGGGGTACTGGGCGCGGCCGAGCCCAAGCAGGATGTACCGCGCATCATCGACGATATTCCCGCAGCGACAGAGAAGGATGACTGATATGACCGATATTCACCTGTCACGCTTGGTTGCGGAAACGTTCTTCCCGGTGTGGCGCGCGGCACGGGCCGGAACATGTGACGAACTGTGGCTGTCCGGCGGGCGCGGATCGGGGAAAACCTCGTTTGCAGCGCTGTATATTCTACGTGGGCTGATGGACGAGCCTGAGGCCAACGCCATCGTATACCGCAAGGTGGCCGACACGCTGCGGGAATCGGTATACGGGCATCTTGTGTGGGCGATCGGCCTTCTAGGTGTATCGGACTGGTTCAAGCTGAAGCTCTCGCCGCTGGAAATTGAGTATACCCCGACCGGGCAGCGTATTCTGTTTCGCGGGGCGGACAAGCCGGAAAAATCCAAAGGCGTCAAGCTGCAAAAGGGATATTTCAAGTACCTGTGGTTTGAAGAGCTGACGGAGTTTTCGGGGATGGGCGATATCCGTACCATCAAGGCATCCATTCTGCGCGGCATGGATCAAAACACCCTGACATTGTACACCTACAACCCGCCAGAACGCGCCGGACACTGGGTAAACCACGAGGCTCGTATCCGGCGCAAAGGGCGCAAGACACATCACAGCGACTACCGCAGCATCCCCAAAGCATGGCTTGGGGATGCTTTTCTATCGGAAGCCAAGGCCTTGCAAAAAAGCAATCCTCGCGCCTATCGCCACATGTACCTGGGCGAGGTCACAGGCACCGGGGCGCAGGTGTTTGAAAACCTGAAGCTTAAACGCTTGCCGGCAAAGGACTGGGAAGGGCTTCGAGGCTACTGCGGGCTGGACTTTGGCTTTGCGTCCGACCCGGACGCGTTTGTACGCTGCGCTTACGACGGGCGCAGGCGTATCCTCTACATTGTGGATGAGTTTGTTTCGCTGCGTATGCTGGCAGATGCACTGGCAAGCGCGGTTAAAATGCGTGCCGGCGAGGTATTTGTCACCTGCGACAGCGCAGAACCGCGCTCGATTGCCGAGCTCCGCAGCCGTGGCGTGCACGTAATACCCGCCCGGAAAGGACCCGATAGCATTGCCCACGGCATGAAGTGGCTGCAAAGCCGGGCTATGATTGTGATCGACCCTAAAAAAACACCCCGGGCGGCACAGGAGTTCAGCTGCTATGAATTTGAACGCGATAAAACGGGCGCACTGCTGCCGTATTACCCTGACCGCGATAACCACCTGATCGACGCTGTGCGGTATGCCATGGAAAGCGTCAGCGCGGTCAAGCGCGCGATTGTACCCAAATAAACGCTTTGCACGTTAACGATGAGTAAAGGAGTACGCAATGATCACCATCGACAAAACCCTGCTACTGGAAGACGGTACGCCGCCGCCGGAGCTATTGCTGGCATTGCTGAGCGAGCACCGCAGGCTACGGGAGACGCGGCTTTCCGTGCTCAAGGATTATTATGACGGCAATCACGCCATCCTTAGCCGTACCCGGCTTTCGGGGCTGCCCAACAACCGCCTGGCACACGCAATGCCCAAGTACATCACTGCCATTGCGGCAGGGTATTTGGTTGGCGCGCCGGTGCAGTACAGTTTGCAGGATCACCCAGCGGCGTTTGAGCAGCTGGTCGGGGTGCTGCGCCGCTGTGATACGCAGAGCATCGACGCGGAGCTGGCTGTGGATGCGGCAGTGTATGGCAAGGCGGTGGAGCTTTGTTATGCCGACCATCAGGCCAAACCGCGCGTTGCACAGGCCGACCCGCGCCACGCCTTTGTGGTGTACGACGATACGGTGGAGCACAGGCCGCTTTTAGGGATTACGATCAGCGATGTGCTGGACAAAAACCTAAAAAAAGCGAGCGAACGCGTGACGGTGTGCACCGATACCTTGATCGTGCACATGGAGCGGCGCGCAAGCGAAGCCCCGGTTGAGGTGTCGCGCCAGGCGCATTATTTCGGCGGGGTGCCGATGACCGAGTACTGGAACAATGCCGATGAGAGCGGGGATTTTGAAGCCGTACTGCCACTGATTGACGCCTACGATGCCCTGCAATCCGACCGGATTAATGATAAGCAACAGTTTACCGACGCCATCATGGTGCTCAAGGGCGTGGGCGCCTTGCAATCCGAGGATGCGGAGACCGATTTGGATACGGATGACCCGGCAGCGTCTGCACTGGCCGCCAGCAGGCGGCTTCGGCACACTCGCACGCTGTTTTTACCGGGTGACGGGGCGGATGCCGGATTTATCACCAAGCCGGATTCCGAATCGGGAAGCGAGCTTTTGCGCAAAAGCCTGGCCGACGATATCCACAAGCTAAGCTTTGTGCCGGATTTGACTGATGCCAAGTTCGCCAGCGATGCTTCGGGTGTGGCGATGCGTTACAAGCTGCTGGGTTTTGAGCAGCGAACGAAAATTAAGGAACGCTGGTTCCGGGAAGCACTGCGTACGCGCCTGCACCGTTTGGCGCATTTTATGCGTGTGCAGGGGGCGGCGGCGTTTGATGTCGATCAGGTGCAGATCACCTTCCGCCGTGCCCTGCCCGCCAACGATTTGGAGATCGCTAAAACCGTGCAAGCCTATAAGGGAATACTGCCCAACGAGATTTTGCTGTCGCAGATTCCCTTCGTTGACAATGCACCGGAGATTGCCAAGCTGTAGCCGATGGAACGCGGGTAACCGCATTGCATACCAACCCGATAAGGGAGACTAGCCGACGGGCGTAAAACGGGAGGAAATGATATGAGCGAAACTGCTGTAGAAACCGGGGACAAAACGCAGGAAACCGCCGACGCGGAAAAGACCGAATCGGCCGAAAAAACCTTCACGCAGAACGATATCAACC
Organism: Candidatus Limiplasma sp.; assembly: GCA_963678055.1. Lineage (GTDB taxonomy): Bacteria > Bacillota > Clostridia > Christensenellales > Aristaeellaceae > CAXXOK01. The sequence continues at coordinate 81,000 of OY782679.1, read as the reverse complement.
GCATCATCAGCCAGACTATCGCATCCGAGCGCAAAAAGGCGGAAACGCAGATTAACCAGGCCAGGAAGGAAGCGGAGGAACTGGCACAGATGACCGCCGAGCAGCGTGCCGAGCATAGAATGGCCGAGCGGGAGGCCGCTATTTCGCAGCGCGAGGACACGGTTAAGCGCAACGAAGTACGCGCCGGTGCCGTGCAGCTTCTACTCAAGAAAGGGCTGCCTGCCGAGCTTGCAGATACCCTTACCTATGCCGATGCCGACAGTGCTGCGGCGGCGATTGATACGCTGGAGCAGGCGTTTCGCCAGGCATTGCAGCAGGGCATTGAGGAGCGCATGAAGGGCATGGCCCCCGCTGCGACTGTGAGCACCGCCGCCGGGTTTGAAGCCAAACTCAAAAAGGCGGTCGGGATTCAGAAATGATGCCCGCAAACTTAACCGACATAAAAAGGAGACATGTACATGGCAAATTCCATTACGCTGTTTAAACAAACCCTCTCCGATACGCTGGATGAGGTATACAAGCTATCCAGCCTGACTGCCGTGCTGGACGGCAGCGCGGATCTGGTCAAGCAAGGCGCAAACGCCAACGAGCTGATCATCCCTAAGATGAGCGTACAGGGCCTGGCGGACTATGACAAGGCTTCGGGCTATGTGTCCGGCGATGTAAGCCTGACCAACGAGACTGTACAGTGCAATTTTGACCGCGGTCGCATGTTCACCGTGGATTCGATGGACGATCTGGAAACCGCAGGCGTAGCCTACGGCAGATTGGCAGGCGAGCTGATTCGTACCAAGGTTGTGCCGGAGCTGGATGCCTTCCGCTTTGCCAAGTATGCGGGTACCGGTGGCATCACGGCGATAGAATCCGGCACGGCGCTGACCACCGGCACGGCCGTGATTACCGCGCTGCGCAAGGCCGTAGCCGCCATGGACGAGGCGGAAATCCCCTATCAGGATCGCTACCTGTTCATTACGCCCACGCTGGACGGTATGATCGCAGACCTGGATACCACCAAAAGCCGTCAGGTCATGGAACGCTTCCAGGGCAAGGTGCTGGTGCCGCAAACGCGCTTTTACACCGCCGTGGACATGCTCGATGGTACGAGCTCCGGCCAGGAAGTCGGCGGATATGTCAAAGGTGCGACGGCCAAGAACATCAACTTCATGGTCATCCATCGCAGCGCTGTGATTCAGTTCAGCAAGCACGTTGCCCCCAAGGTGATTTTGCCCGATGTGAACCAGTCCACAGACGGCTACAAATTCGGCTATCGCCATGTGGCCATCGCGGATGTGTACGAAAACAAGGCAACCGGCATCTACCTGCACTATGCCAACGCATAATCAACAGATAGCCCTGCCGAATGCAGGATGAAAACTGCAAAGCAGCGCTCGGCATCAAGGATATGGCGACGCGCGGGCGTTTGCCACTTTGCATAGTATCATCTCAGGCAGTCGGTACAGGTATGCTAGCGGAAACACCGGAGGCGATACGCCTCCGGCGTTTCCGGTGAAAGGATGAAGCAATGACCGAGTTTTTAGACAAGCTCAAGCGCAGACTGCGCATAACAGATGGCGAGCAGGACGCGCTGCTTGAGGATTTACTCACCGACGCGCAGGCGTTTGTCGTAGGCTACACAGGGCGCGATCCCCTGCCGGAGGCGGCGGGCGGCACGGTGGTAGAACTGGCGGCCATCAGTTACGGGCGGCTGGGCATGGAAGGGCAGCTGGAGCACAGAGAGGGCAGTGTGTCTATCCGCGTGGATGGCTTACCCGCCATGCTCAAAACCCAGCTGGATAGCTGCCGCATGGCAAAGGTGGGCTAGGGATGCGTTTGCTGGAACATAGGAAAAAGACCGTGACCGTAAAGCCTGCCGCCGCGCCGCAGAAAGTGCAGGAAAACGACAGGCTCTACCGCTTTGACGACACTGGAGCCGTGTCCGTCCGTGTGGTATTGCAGCCGCTTTCGGCGAAAACGGCACTCGCTGTGCAGGGGCAGATCGGGGAGGCAACTCTCCTGATGCTCTACGACGGCGATTTGACTTTGGATGAAGGCATGGGCGTGTGCGTGGAACCCAATACGAGCACGACCTGCGATTACCGTATATCGGAAATGCCCAGGTGCTATCACAGCCACAAGGAATACACGCTTGCCTTCATCCCGCCAACGCAGCGTGGGTAGGCTGCACCGGGGCGCGGCGGCCTGTGAACGACAACACCCCACAGGTCGCCGCCGCTTCATGGCAGCAATCGCACAAAGCAAGGGTATGAAACACACGGGGAATGATGTGCCGGAGGAAGTGAACCCATGAACGAGACAGAAATTACTATACAGGCGATGGCATCCATCGAGGCCATCCAAAGCGTGACACGCGGCTGGCCAAAGAAAGATGTGCAATACCCGTGCGTGGCCGTGCAGCTGCTGGAGCGCAGCGCGGTGGACAGCCGCGACAATCAGGCCTACCTGACCCGCAGCCGTTACCTGCTTAGGGTGTTTGGGCCCACACTTTCCGCGTGCGATGCGCTGAAAAGTCCGATCACCGCCGCAATGGCTGGGCTGTGCTACAGCCTGCAACGCGTGCAGGAGAGCGAAAACGAAACCGCGCAACTGCGCATGACCTTTGAAAAACTGGAGTAGGGGGATAAAACCATGAGTGTTAAACGAGCTATTATCGGCTTTCGGGGCGTCGCGCTTGCGCCGATACTGACCGATTCCATCACCGCATACGAAACCGGCGCCGGGGCGGCCCTGCAATATGCGGGGCAGATGAGCCGTTCCGTCAAGGAAAACAAAACCGACATCTATTACGACGATGACCTGTATGCTCAGTTGCGCAATGTATCCGGCGAAGATGTGGAACTGCGCCTGGCCGAAGTGCCGCTTTCCCGGCTGGAAACCCTGGGCCTTGGCGTGTATGACGCACAAACCGAAACGTTGGAGGCAAACTTCTCGGTTGCGGGCAAGTTTTTTGCGCTGCGCTGCGTGGCTGATACCGTGTCCGGCCTGCCGTTTTACTTCAACTATCGCGTGTTTGAGCTGACCGGCGTGAAGTTTGATAACTTCGCATCCAAGCAGCAAAACGCATCGGTATGCGAGGTCATTCTCTCCGGCGTGTTTAAAAAGCCGCAGCTTATGAGCCTAAAGCCCTGGGCCGTCATGCAGCTTAAGGAAGACGGCAGCAATGCAGAGGCATGCAACGCATTCCTGACGGTTGCCGAAGTGAAGCCAGAGGCATAGTGCCACGGTGTGTCACCCCGAGTAACCCCGGCAGGGGCGTTGCCTCTGCACCGGGGTGTCGAGGGGAAGCCGCCGCAGGAGAAAGGACGCGTATGAACTCAATTGACGTATCGCTGCCGCGCAGTATTACGGTACGCGGGCAGGAGATTACAAAAATGCCGCTGGGGCGGTACTTGCAGGCTATCCGCCTGCTGGAAAGTTTCCCGCGCCAGGTGGCGGAAGCGCTGATGCCGGACACGGATGTTTCCGCTTTTCTGGAAACACTGAAAACAATGGACAGGGGAAAGCTGCTTGATCTGGCCCTCAAAGCGCTTACGGTTGTACCGGAGCAAACTGTGAAGCTGATCGCTGTGCTGACGGAGATTCCCGAAGAGACGCTTCTGTCCGATGCTGCAATCGGCGTGGACGGGCTGTTGGACATAGTCAATGCATGGCTTGAGGTGAACATGGCGGAAAATTTTACCCAGGCGGCGCGCCGGCTGCGCAGTCATATCAGCCGGCTCACCGCGACATGGAAACCTGGCTGCAGCGTTTGATTGCTGCAGGGCTTACGCTCGGCATTGCAAAGCGCGAACTGATGGAAGACTATTACCCGGCGGAACTACCTGTGGTGCTGAAAGCCTATACCGATCGTCACGGCGCAGAGCAGAGCGACACCGAAGCGGTAGACCCCATGACATTTTTTGGTACGGGAGGCGAAACGGTTGACGGCTGAAGATATTTCCAGGTATGTATCCGAGGCGGCACAGCAGGCGGCCGCGCAGCTGGATCGAGTAGCGGGGAAGATCAGCGCGCTGGCAAACGGAACCCCGATTCCCCTGCAAATCAGTACTACGCAGGCGGAGCGGAAGCTCGATACCCTGCGCCAGCACGTTCGCCGGTTGCTAACGGATACGGATGGCAACCGTGTGTCCGCGTCTGCGGCGGCGGCCGCGCAGCGGAGCTATCGGGCTGCGATTCGGGAGCTGACAACACTGAAATCCCTCTCCCGGACGACCTATGAGCAGGAACTGGAATACCTGCTCACCATCCGGGAGAACATGAACCGCTTGCGCATGAGTGCAAAGGACGCGTTGGATTTGCAGAAGCGTTTGGCGGCAGTGCAGGCGCAAATCGCCGCGCGGGATGCGCAAAGCCTGGATACGCTGCTATCCGGTGTAATGAATGCCTTGCGTAACCGCTACGAAACCATGCGCGATGCCGAGCTTTCCATGCTCAGCCAAAGCCGCCAGGCCTGGCAGACCTGGAAGGACTCCAGCACCGAAGCGATTCACGCGCAGATTGATGCGCTGGATGCCCTGGCCCAGGCCGAGGACCGTGCCGCCGCTAAGGACACGTACCTGCGCCGGATTGAAAAACTGCAGCAGGCCCTGGCCTACGAGCAGGATGCCTTTAACCGGGGGCAGCTGTCGGCCCAGCTGACGGATGCGCAGGCGGAGTACGATAACTGGCTTTCGCAAACAGCTCGCGAGGATCAGAAAGCTGCGCTGCAGGCGCAGTTGCAGGCCGTAAGCGAACGGGCAGACGCGGAGCTTACAGCCCTATCTGCGCAGCAAAACGCTGTCAATGATACATACGACGCACAGCTACAGGCGGCCGCCCTTAGGGCCGAGGCCGAAAAGCAGCTTATGGCCGGTACGCAGGACGAGATCGTTAAGCTCATCGCTGCGTTTGCGCCCGATTACAACGCCGCCGGGCAAACCCTTGGCGAGCAGATGCTTGCGGGTTTTATGGACAAGGCGGGCAGTATCTCCGGCTGGATGGAACGCCTGAACACCATGGTGCTGGGATTGCAGCAAAACCTGAACACGGCGCTGCAAACTGCCGCCGATGGCTTTTATCAGGAGCATCCACCTGCCGCAGGCGTGACCATTACCCAGCAAAACACCTTCAACACCCCGGTGGAATCCCCCGCCGATACCGCCTGGCGTATACGGCAGGCCAATGAAGCGCTTGCGGCGGAGCTGCTGCATACTTAGAGAAGTGCTGACTGGGAACATAGGACAACAGTCCGAAAACAGGATCGAATGATGGAGGAACCATGCAAAAGCTGACCTATATCAACCTGAGCAACGAGCAGGCGGTATTCTGCGGCGCGCCGTATGTGCTATCTAAAATCGGCGGGCTGGGGCTGCCGGAGCTGGAGTTTCAAAGCATTCGCGGGGCGTACCAGCAGGGGGACACGGCGCTTTCGTTTCGCCGCCAGAAGCGCATGCTGACGGTGACCCTGCACATTATGGGCAATAGCCGCGCGGAGCTGTACCAGCGGCGAATAGCGCTTTTGCGCGTATTATCGCCGGATAAAGCGGCCCGTGGCGACAGTCGTGCCGTATTGATTTATGAAAACGACAACGGTCGCTACATGACCTACGCCGTGCCGGATGGCGGGCTGGATGCCCAGGGTAGAACGCTGGATACCCAGCCTAATGTGAAGCTCAATTTCCGCTGCGAAAGCCCGTACTGGTATGCGGTGAATCCCTCGTACGTTGTATTTGCCGATACGGGCGAAGGCTTTGCACTACCGTTTCAATTCCCGGTGCAATTCGGCCGCCGGGATTACGCCAGGGATGCCAGCAACCTGGGGCAGGTTTCCGTGCCTGTCCAGATCACTGTGGTGTGCAAGGGCGAAGTGCCGCGGCTTAAAAACCTGACGACCGGCAAGGAAATCGCCCTGTCGGCGGCGGTGCCGGAGGGCAATACCCTGATTCTCAATACCGATCCGGCTCGGCTGGACGCTCGCATTATTGACGCTGGTGGTGTGGAGTCTGGCGCGTTTGGCAAGTTGAGTCTGGACACGCCGCTGGCGGACTTTACCCTGCGCCCGGGCCTGAACGCCCTTGTGTACGAGGCCGGCGGCGCCAGCGCACAGAGCGAGATTACTGTATCGTGGCGGCATGCCTATGAGGGCGTATAAGCGATGATCACACTGCAGCTCATGACTTTGGAGTTTGAAAAACTGGCCGAGATTGCGCAGTTTGAAAGCCTGCAAATTACCCGCAGCTATTTGGGCATAGGGCGGCTTACGCTGACGTTGCACCCAGATGTCAGCGGTGCACAGGCACTCGCGCCCGGCGTGTTGCTATTGGTGGATGCGCAAAAGGCGTTCTTGATCGAGGATGTGCAAACGCTGTCGCGCGAGCGGCTTACGGTGAACGGCTGTATGCTCAAAGGCCTGGCCAAGCGCCGCGTGTGCGTGCCGCCGCTGGCGGCCGGGGCGCGAGATTACAAGGACTTCGGGTGGGATCGTTTCACAGGCAGCGCTGAGGCGGCATACCTGCACTACGCACAGAACAACCTGATCGCACCGGATGATGAAGCCCGCATGATACCAACGCTTGTCGCGGCGGAGTCCCAGAATCGCGGCGCGGTACTGCCCTGGCAAGCACGGTTTGACCGGCTGGATACTCTGTTTCAGGCCATCGGCGAGCGTACGGGGCTGGGCTGGGATATCCTGCCGGATTTTGAGCGCAAGGTGTTTGTGTTCACCGCGTGGCAGGGTGTGGACCGCACAAGCGGCGATGCGCTGTGTCTGATTTCGGAACAAAATGGCAACGCAGCCGATGTGCAGTACCGGCAGATGCTTTCCGGCAGCGCGACGACAGCGTATGTCGGTGGCGCAGGGGAGGACGAAGACCGTTTCATCCTCTGTGGTGGTGGGGAGGCAAGCGGCATAGCCCGGCGCGAGCTTTGGGCGGATGCCGGAAGCTTGCAGGACCCGGCGATGATCGAGCTCTATGCTAGGCGTAAACTGGCGGAAAATGGCACAAAGCTGACCGTGAGCGCTACGCTGATCGATTCGGGCGCGTGCCGATACGAGCGGGATTATGATGTGGGCGACAGGGTGCTTGTTGCGGGCCGCTTTGGCAATGCAGCGGTCCGCATCGCCGAGATGACAGAAACCTATGAAAACGGCGTACGCACGCTGGCGGCAAGCTTTGGCGATTCACCGCTGACCGTGAACACGCTGCTTAAGCAGCTCAGGCAAACAGCCAGATAAGGATGTGATTTTTCGTGGCCCAGGAACAATTCGGTTTTTTTAATTCCACAGTGGGGGACGAGCGCAGTTACGATGCGGCGGATATGGCCACCGTGCTGCGTGCCCTTTCGCGAAGTGGCGTAGCAGATAGCGGAAGCTGTTTGCAGGTGACGGCGGAAGGATCTACCATGCGCACGCTGGTGGGCTTCGGGTCGGCCATGGTGGAAGGCTATTATTATCGCCTGCGGGATGACGGCAGCGGGGCGCGGGCCATCGAGCACACCACCGAGGAAGCGCTCAACCGTATCGACCGCATTGTGCTGCGGCTAAACCTTGCCCAGCGCAGCGTGAGTATGGAAAAATTGATCGGCACGGCAGCCAGCACGCCGCAGGCACCTGCGCTGACACGCGACGCGGAAACCTATGAACTGTCGCTGGCACAGGTACTGGTGCAGGCGGGCGCAACGGCATTGCTCCCCGGAGATATTACCGACGAGCGTTCAGATGAGGCCGTTTGCGGGCTGATGGCACCCAATGCGTTTCCTCAGTCGGTGCTGGAGCAGATGATGGACAGCGCGATTGATCAGGCCTTTGCCCAGGAGACGGCTGATGTACTGCGCTTTACCACCCAGACGCTGGAGACGGGCCAACAGGCTCAGGTGCGCCAGAACATCGGCGCGCAGCAGACGGTAAGCGCATCCGGCATGTTGAAAGGCAATGGCTCCGGGGCTGTGAGCGCGGCGACAGAGGGGACGGATTATATCGGCGCGGAGGCTGGCAAGGTCAAGCCGGATAGGGCCAGCGCGGCGCGGGATACGCTGTCGGGCAGCACAACGCTGGCGCTGAGCAACGCCGGGCGCTTGCTTTTGTGCAACAATACATCGGCAATCACGCTCACCGTTCCGGCTGATGAGGTGCTTGAGTTCCCCATCAATACGGAAATCGAAATTGTTCGCTGGAACACCGGCCCGGTGACTATTGCCGCGGCATCCGGCGTTACGGTGTGTTCGGTGGAATCCAAAAAAACCATTCCTGACCGCTGGGGCTGTGCCAGTATCAAGAAAATCAGCGGCAATCTCTGGCTGCTGACGGGGTATCTGGCATGAGGATGAGCAGGCGGATGGGCATGGGCTTTCCCATGGCCAAGTTTGACCCCTATACCGATCTAACGTTTACCGGCAGCAAGACGATACTAAACGATGGTGATGACAACTGGCGCGTTATGTTTTTGACCAGTGGTACGCTGACCTTCCTGAAAGATCCCAAGGGGATTGATCTGTTTCTGGTTGGCGGCGGTGGCGGTGGGTCGCGCTATACGGGCGGCGGCGGCGGGTATACGACCCTGCAAAGCGGCAGGGATATCGTCAAGAACACCGGATACCTGATCACCATCGGGGCCGGAGGTTATGGAGCACCAACCAGCGCGGCGGGTGATGGCGGCACAACGGCTGCACTGGGAAAAAGTGCGAGCGGTGGCAAAGCTGCCAGCAGCGGCATCACTGTGGAGGGTGGTGGCGATGGCGGGTCTGGCGGCGGTGCTTTCGGCACCTATCCGGGCGATGGCGGCAGCAATGGCGCCAATGGTGAAAATGGCAGCACCGGAAGGCCCGGTGGTGTAGGGCAGGGCACAACGACCCGTGCGTTTCATGAAACCGGCGGCAGTTTGTATGCGGGCGGCGGCGCGGGTTATGGCAGCTATAACGCCGTTGGTGGCGCAGGCGGTGGCGGCGATCAGAGCATGGCTGGTACGCCCAACACGGGCGGCGGTGGCGGTGGCGGTGGCAGTATTGATGATGGTGGTGGTAAGAGCGGCGGCTCTGGCATTATCATGATCCGCAACGCAAGGTAAGGGGGATGGATACCATGAACTATGCGGTAATTGAAGACGGCGTGGTTGTCAATATTATTGTGCTCAACGATGAAAACGCGGCCGAATTTCCCGGTGCGGTCAAGCTGGGTACGCAGCCTGCCTTTATTGGCGATCTATATGCAGATGGGGTGTTTACCCATCCAAATCCACCGGAGCCTGACCCCGAAGCATAAAACGAAACCCTAACACTGCGCCGGGCTGCACACAGGCCCGGCGTTTGCATGTCCCGGTTTGGACGTATAAAGGAGCGATACCATCATGATTACAGGCGCGCAGGTCGCCCAGAAGGCCAAAAGCCTGCTGCTCATGGGAACCATCCCCTATGTGGCGGGCGGCGAGACACTCAAAGGCATGGATTGCCAGGGGTTGGTGGAGTGGACCCTCAGGGAGCTGGGTCTGCACTCTAATTACCGTGGCACCAACGATATGTGGCGCAATCTGGTGTCCGTGAAGGGCAGCATTGAAGATGGAGTTGCGCGTTTTGGCAAAATTCCGCTGGGTGCGCTGATTTTTATTGTGGATCACGACGGCGGCGAACCCGATATATATCAGGATGGCGAGGGCAATGCCTGGCATGTGTATGTGAAGGTGTCCGACGACATTCTGGTGCACGCCAGCGCCAGCAACCTAATGGTCACCACGCGCCTGTTTTACGATGCATCCATCGTCAACGGCGGCCCCAACGCCTACGGCCTGATTGACGGCGTGGACTATGGTCTGTCGCAGGCGGAAACCGAAGGGGATGTTACTCCGGTCATTCCGGTTTGGAGGCCGCGCTTTTCCGCCCTTACCTTTCAGCAAGGCTGCATGGGCAATGGCGTACGGGAGCTGCAAACGGGGCTCAATAAACTGCACAATACCCTGGCTGTGGATGGTAGATTCGGACCGCTGACCCGGCAGGCAGTGCTCGATTTTCAAACAGAGCAGGGGTTGCAGGTGGACGGCATCGTCGGGCCTAAAACCTGGGCTGCGCTTACGCAGGCGGTAAACGATAGAAACGGAGGAACGATGGATGGAACCCATTTGGGATAAAGGAATAAAAATTGCGGCGGCGGCGATCGGCGCGGTCGCAGGGATCTTTGGCAGCTGGAGCTGGCTTATGACCGTGCTTTTGGCCTGCATGGTGGCCGATTACATCAGCGGTACGCTGGTGGGCTGGATGGGCAAAAGTTTGAAAAGCGAGTACGGCGGCCTGTCCTCCAAGGTGGGGGCCATTGGGCTGGTGCGCAAAGGATTGATGCTCATGGTGGTGCTCGTCGCCGCGCTGCTGGATAAAGCGCTGGGACAGGGCAATACCATGTTCCGCGATGCCGTATGCTGGTTCTACATTGCCAATGAAGGCATATCGTTAATGGAAAACTTAACCCTTGCCGGGGTGCCGTTCCCTAAAAAGCTCAAAGAGCTGCTGGGAGAAAAGGCCGGGGAATCCGAGTAAGCAAAAACCGCCGCAACATGCGGCGGTTTTTTTGTGTTTTAAAAATGCCTAGGTCAGCGAACCAATGACGGCCGCCTTAGACACGATTCCGCTGAAGCGGTTATTCTCGTCGACAACGGGAATGGGGAATCTGGCCTCGGCTGCCAGGGGTAGCACATCGGCAATCTGCGTTTCCGGCGTGGTGGTGGTAATGTCTTTGACAATCGCATCGGCAAAGGTCATTTCCTTTTCCTTCACCTGCAGGGCGCGGTCCAGCGGCAGTACGCCCACAAACTGCATATCATTGTCCACCACATAAGCGCTGGACAGGCTATAGCGCTGCATTTGCTTGAGTGCGCTGGCAACGCCATCGCGGGAGTGAATCAGGCAATCAGGCGCTTGCATAATGTGCTTGACGAAGAAGATCTGTGCCTTGTCTGCGCTGTCGATAAAGTTTTTCACGTACTCATCCGCCGGGTTGGTGGTCATCTCTTCCGGCGTTGCCGTCTGGATGATGGCCCCGTCCTTCATGATGGATACGGTATTGCCCAGCTTGAATGCTTCGTTAATATCATGGGTGATGAAAATAATCGTCTTGTTCAGCTTTTTCTGGATGGTGAGCAGCTCAAACTGCATATCGCGCCGTACCAGCGGGTCCAGCGCCGAAAACGGCTCATCCATCAGCAGCACATCCGGGTCGTTGGTCAGGGCGCGGGCTAAGCCTACGCGCTGGCGCATACCGCCAGACAGGTTTTGGATGCTGCTGTACTCCCAGCCTTCCAGTCCCACCATGCCGATCATTTCCAGGGCTTTTTGCTCACGCTCGGCCTTCTTTACGCCGCGCACTTCCAGCCCGTAGGCTACGTTGGAAATCACGTTGCGGTGCGACATCAGCCCGAAGCTCTGAAACACCATGGAGATCTTGGTACGGCGCATATTGAGCAGTTCTTGCTTGTTGAACTTTTCAATCTCGTTGCCTTCCAGGAAGATTTTGCCGGCTGTGGGGCGGTTGAGCATGTTCAGGCAGCGCACCACCGTGGACTTGCCCGAACCGGACAGGCCAATCAGCACATAAATCTCGCCGCGCTGTACCTCAAACGATATATTGTTGATCGCTACGGTAACGCCGGTTTGTTTTTGAATCTCTTCCTTGCTCGCACCCTGGGCCATCAGTTTGCGGGCGGCTTGCTTATTGCTGCCGTACAGCTTATATAAATTCTCTACCTTGAGGATTACATCTTTTGCCGCAGTACTCATTTTGCTTCACCATCTTTTTTGAAAATACTCTGCGTCAGTCTGTCCATGACAATTGCGACGATAACAATCGCAATACCTGCGGCAAAGCCGCGTCCGCTGTCCAGCCGGTTGATGCCGGAGATAACTTCCGCACCCAGGCCGCGAGCACCGATCATGGAGCAGGTTACCACCATGGCGATGGCCATCATAATGGTTTGGTTGACACCGGTCATAATGGTAGGCATGGCCTGAGGAATTTGCACCTTGACTAAGGTTTGCAATTTGGTGGAGCCAAAGGCATTACTGGCTTCCACAACCTCACGGTCTACCTGCTGTATGCCGTGGCAGGTCAGCCGCACGATAGGCGGAATGGCGTATATCGTCGTTGCAATAACAGCCGGCGGGTTACCAAGGCCAAAAAACATAACCGCCGGGATGAGGTAAACAAAGCTTGGCATGGTCTGCATGGTATCCAGCACCGGGCGGACCACCGAATAGGTGCGTTTGGAGAACGAAATTAAAATCCCAAGCGGGAACCCCAGCACCAGTGATATGATCACCGAGGTGATGATAATGGTCAGCGTTTCGTACATCATCGACCACAGTCCGACCGTGCCGATGAAAAACAGAAGCACCGAATAAAAGATGCCGCGTGATAGTTTTTTGGTCATGCGCACGGTTAAGATGAACACCAGCAGAATCATCACCCACCAGGGGATGATGTTGATGACTGTGCCAACGCCACGCAACAGCGCTAACAGGAAGGATGTAAATCCTTCAAAAAACGCCTCCCAATGGATTAGAATATAATCAATGGCGTTGTTAATGGGATCCTGAATATTCAAAGATATGGTTTCGGGAAAATGGAGTAACCAGTCCGGCATGAAAGCCTCCTCCTTCAGGGGGTTGGATTCGTAATAGTTGCGACTGTTGCGGGTCCCGCTAAACCCAATAAAATTCACGGCAAATTATCTCGGCCGTGAATTTTATTGAGATGTCAGCGGGCAAAGCCGCTTACGGTGGCGATGTTATTCGGCCAACGCATCGCGCACAAGCTGTGCTTTATCGGCGGGAAGCCATTCGTCCAGCAGTGCGTCGTTCTTGGTCAAGAACCATTTGGCGGCATCCTCATAGGAAGCATTGTTATCCATAATATAGGTCAGGGCCTCGGCGGTCAATGCGCTTGAGGTGCGGTAGTTGCTTAAGAACTCACAGAATTCCGGCGCGGCTGCATAGAACTCGTTGCTCACGCCAACGGTTACGGAAACGCTGGGGCATGCGCATGCACCTTGATCATACAGGGCAGGATCGTACGGCGCGTCTTCCAGCAATACCAGGTCGTATTTGCCGGTCAGCCAGGTGGGCTCCCAGTAGTAGCCGACGATGGGCTTGCCCTTTTTATACGCAGAAGCAAAGGCTGCGGCCAAGGCGGCATCGGAGCCGGGATCCATATAATTGTACATTTCATCCAAGCCGTAGTATTCGTACTTGGCGCGCATGATCAGGTCAACCGCCCAACCGGAGATAGAACCGTAAATGCGGCCCTTGTCGGGTTCTTCCTGGTCAACAAACACATCGGGATACATTGCCAGGTCTTCTACGGTTTTCAGGTCGGGTGCCATGGCTTCAATGCCACGCTCCGCGTCGCCTTCAATCACATAGCGGGGGACATAAAAGCCCTGGGCGTTATCGTCGAAGTTGATGCCAAGTTCTACAAATTCACCGGCGGCCAGGTCTTCGTCGTATGTTGCAATGTTATCCGACCAAATCTCCATATATACTTGGATATCGTTGCTTTTCAATCCGCTATATGTAATCGGCGTTGTTCCGGATATTTCTTCAGTTTCAAGATTATAGGCGGTTTCGCCGACAAACTGAGCGATGGCGTCATGCAGGCGGATACTGTCCCAGCCCGCGTCCGCGAATACGGCGTGGGTAGTGTCTGCTAGCGCTGCACCTCCCAAGAGTGTGAGTACAGTAATAGTAGTGACCAGAATTGCCATAATTCTCTTCATGTTGCACATAACTTCCTTTCGTTTTAACATTCCATTAAACTTTACCATGGATGGCCGGATAATTCAAACCATAAGCCCGCAAAAAGTACGATAGGTACAGATATCACAACAAAAATATTGGCTGTCAGTCCATATATAGGAACAAATATACGTGTTTCTAATGCCTGTACAAAATAAAAACAATAGCCCGGAAATGAAATGCGCTTTGGCGATACAGAGCTTGCTGTGCCTGGGTTTGACTGCGGCTGCAAGTGGCGCGCCTGCGCAGCGCAGCACAGAAAGATTGAAAAGAAAGCGGCAATACGGTACAATACGCGTTAGTTTGTGCTTTGGGGCGATGCTCTGAAGCGGCGATGGAGGAGTGTACCACATGCGCGCTGCGATGATTATTGGACTGGGGGGCTTTGTTGGCGCGGTCATGCGCTACCTGTTATCGCTGCTCCCGTTTGCGCAGCGTTCAGGCTTTCCACTGGTTACACTGGCGATCAACATCGCCGGGGCGTTCTTTATTGGCATTTTGGCAGGCCTTTCTGTGAAATTCCCCGGGCTGAACAACGAATGGATGGCGTTTTTGCAAATCGGCATCTGCGGCGGCTTTACCACCTTTTCTACCTTTGCACTGGAAAGTACCGTACTGCTGGGCGGCGAGAATTTCAGCATGGGTCTATTGTATATCGGGCTGAGTCTTATTATCGGTCTGGGCGCGGTGTGGCTGGGCCGGTCAATCATACTATAAGCGATACGGAAACTACGCCCTCTGCGAAAAGCGGAGGGCTTTTTTAGTTGTGTCATTGCCTAAAAAGCGTACGATATGCGCCACACATTTGCCACATTCGGCGGTTACAGTATAAGTGTTCCCAGAAACACACGACACCGAAGATTAAAGGAGATATGAAAATGAAACGCTTTGTAAAACTCGTAACCCTGGCCCTCGCCCTGATGATTCTGCCCATGGCAGCCCTTGCGGAAGATGCGACCGGCTCTGCGGCTGTGACCGAAGATGCCACCTACACCGTGGAACAGATGCTGACCTACGCCATGCAGGATGAGTACATGGCTCAGGCCGAATATGCGGCCATCCAGGAAGCCTTTGGCATCAGCAATCCCTATACGAACATTGAACAGGCGGAAGTCCGCCATGAGCAGCTCCTGCTGCCGCTGTTTGAAGCCTATGGCATCCCCGTACCGGAAAACACCGCCGCGTCCAGCGTGGTCATCCCCGAAACCCTGGCCGAAACCTATGCCATCGGCGTGCAGGCGGAGATCAACAACATTGCCATGTACCAGGCATTCCTGGACCAGGGTGATGTACCCGCCGATGTTGCAGCCGTGTTTCAAGCGCTGATTCGCGCCTCCGAAAGCCACTTGAACGCCTTCTCCCGCGGAGCATCCCGCTTTGGTGTGGACGGTGTGCAGGTGCAGGCATACGGCCGCGGTGGTCGTCAGGCGATGACTCAGACCGCCATGTACGGCCGTGGCAACCGCCAGGCCGCCGCAACCCAGACCTACGGCAGGAACCAGCGCAATGCCACAGGCACCCGCTTGATGGATCCCGCCAACTGCCCATTCCTTAGCGACGATGCAGCCGTGCAGCAGCCGTAAGACGGCAGGCACCGAAAAAAACCAGTTCACAATATAGCTTACACAACAACCCCGCGCTGCAATGCGCGGGGTTGTTGTGTATTCGTTGTCTTTATTTGGTGTTTATGGTAGAGTAGGGCACAACATGTAGAGGCTCAATCCATACTGTATCGAACTGAGCAGAACACATCGCAAAGGAGAGTGGACCATGGACCGCTACATCGTATTTGATGTGGAAACCCCAAACGCCGCTAATGACCGCATGAGCGCTATCGGCATTACGGTGGTGGAAAACGGCGTTATCACCGAGGAACTGTATTCCCTCGTCAACCCCGAGGCGCGGTTTGATGTATTCAACGTGAAGCTGACGGGGATCACCCCCGAAGCGGTCAAAGACCAGCCCACGTTCCCGGTGCTGTGGGAGCGCATCTGCCCGCTGTTTGACAGCGGCATTTTGGTGGCGCACTATGCTCCGTTTGATATGGGCGTGCTGAAAAACTGCCTGCGCGCGTATGGCATCCCCTGGAAAGCGTATACGAGCTATGCCTGCACCTGTGCCATGGGGCGCGCGTGCTACCCAAAGCTTGCAAACCATAAGCTGAATACCCTGTCGGCGCATGTGGGCATCGAACTGGACCACCACCATGCCGATAGCGACAGCCGCGCCGCCGCGCTATTGCTGATCGATTATATGAAGCAAGGGCTGAAGTTAGAGCGCTTCGTCCGCAGGCAGTACTTTTAAGCCGGAATATTAAAGAAGCACTCCCGTTTGGGAGTGCTTTTTGTTTACTGCGTAATGGCCGCCTTCATCGCCCGTATATAGTCTCCCACGGGTCCGGCGGCTTTTTTTCCATGCTCGGCGATCAGCTTAACGATGGCCGAGCCGACGATCACGCCATCGGCCGTTTGCGCTATGGCTTTGGCCTGCTCCGGCGTGGAGATGCCAAAGCCCACTGCAACGGGTGTTTTTGTCACTTCGCGTACGCGACTGACCATCGCGCCGATATCGGTGGTGATGGCTGAACGAGCGCCGGTAACCCCCATAGAGGACACCAGGTACACAAAACCCTCGGCCTCTTTGGCAATGGTTTGGATACGCGTTTGCGAGGTCGGTGCAATCAGCGATATGAAGGCGATGCCGTGCGCCCGGCAGGCCGGGGCGAACTCCGCCTTTTCCTCGTATGGGATATCCGGCAGAATCAGCGCCTGGATGCCGGCGGCCTGCGTCGCGGCCAAAAAGCGCTCCGTACCATAGGAGAACACAACGTTTGCATAGGTCATAATCGCAAGCGGCGCTTGCACCTTGGGGCGAATGCGCTTAATCATTTGCAAAATGGTATCCGTCGTGGTGCCGGCTTTCAGGGCGCGCTCACTGGCCGCCATAATCACCAGGCCTTCGGCGGTCGGGTCGGAAAATGGGAAGCCGAGTTCAATGACATCGGCGCCCGCTTCATCCATAGCCAAAATCAGCTGTTCGGTGGTTGCCAAATCGGGGTCGCCGCAGGTTAAGAACGCGACGAATGCCTTTTGCCCTGCAAAGGCCTGTGCGATGGTTTTCATTCCTGGATGTCCTCCCCTCTGTAACGGGCGATGGACACGCAGTCCTTGTCGCCCCGGCCGGACAGGTTGATGACCATGAACTGGTCCTTACGCATTTGCGGTGCAAGGGTCATGGCATGGGCCACGGCGTGCGCGCTTTCGATGGCCGGGATAATGCCTTCCATGCGGGATAGGTATTCAAATGCGTCCACGGCCTGGGCATCGGTGATCGCCACATACTCGGCGCGTCCCGTATCGTGCAGCTGGGCGTGCTCGGGGCCGATGCCGGGGTAGTCCAGCCCCGCAGAGATGGAGTACACCGGGGCAATCTGCCCGTAGGCATCCTGGCAGAAATAGCTTTTCATGCCGTGGAATATGCCCTCGCGCCCGGTGGCGATGGTCGCGGCGGTTTCAAAGGTATCCACCCCGCGCCCTGCCGCTTCGCAGCCGATCAGACGGACGGCCTTGTCCTCAATAAAATGGTAAAACGCGCCGATGGCGTTGCTGCCGCCGCCAACGCAGGCCAGTACGGCATCGGGCAGGCGGCCTTCTTTTTGCAATGACTGTTGCTTAATCTCTTTGGAGATCACGGCCTGAAAATCGCGCACGATCATGGGAAAGGGGTGTGGGCCCATCACCGAGCCCAGCACATAGTGCGTGTCGGCAATCCTGCGGGTCCACTCCCGCATGGTTTCGGATACTGCGTCTTTCAGTGTGCGTGTGCCCGACAGCACCGGGTGCACGGTTGCGCCCAAAAGCTTCATTTTGTAGACATTCAGGGCCTGCCGCTGCGTGTCTTCCTCGCCCATGTAAATGTCGCAGTCGAGCCCCATTAGGGCCGCTGCCGTGGCGGTCGCCACGCCGTGCTGCCCAGCGCCGGTCTCGGCGATCACGCGGGTTTTGCCCATCTTCTTGGCCAGTAAGGCTTGCCCCAGTACATTGTTTACCTTGTGCGCCCCGGTGTGGTTCAAATCTTCGCGCTTAAGGTAGATTTTTGCGCCGCCTAAATCCTCGCTCATTTTAGCCGCGTGGTATAAAAGCGACGGTCTGCCCGCGTACTCGCGAAAGAGCGTATCCAGCTCCATCACAAATTGCGGATCGTTTTTATAGTGCTCGTATGCCTCTTCCAGCTCCAGTACCGCATTCATCAGCGTTTCGGGTATATACTGCCCGCCGTGGATGCCATAGCGTCCCTTGCTCATTGTGTCACACTCCTTGCCGCCTGGACTGCCGCCAGGATTTTTGCCGGGTCTTTCACGCTGTTTGTCTCCACCCCGGTGGACAGGTCCACCATCATCGGGTGCAGCGTGCGGATGGCCCTGGGGATGGTTTCGGGTGTCAGCCCGCCCGCTGCAATAAAGGGGCGGGGGAAGTCGTTTGCCAGTTGCCAGTCAAAGGGTTTACCCTCGCCTGCGCCGCCATCCAGCAGTACTTGATCTGCCTGGCTTTGTGCGGCACGCGTTAGGTCGTCTTCGGAATAGACCTTGAACGCCTGCCATATTTCCAGCCCCGGCGCAGCTTTGCGCAGCGTGGCTATGGTCAGGTCGTCCTCTATGCCGTGGAGCTGCGCTACGGAGATGGTTCCACTTTGATAGATGGCAGCGATTTCCGCAACCGATGCGCCGACAAATACCCCAACCGTGCGGATGCGCTCGTCAATCAGCGCGCGCAGTTCTTTGGCAAGGCCGGGGATAATGAAGCGCTTGCTCTTTGCATAAAACACAAAGCCAACATAGTCAGGCATGGCGGCGTTGACGGCCGCGGCATCCTCCGGGCGGAACAGACCGCAGATTTTGATGGCTGTTTTCATTGTGCCGCCTCCCGAAACTGCTGCAATAAGGCTATTCGGTCTTCTGCACGCATCAGCGCTTCGCCTACCAGCACCGCGTCCGCACCGGCCTGCCGCAGAGCGGCGATATCAGCGGGAGTCTGTACGCCGGATTCCGCCACGAAAATGACGTTATCCGGAATCAGCTTGCGCAGGGTAGCTGCGTTTTGAAAGTTCACGGAAAAGTCCTTTAAGTTGCGGTTATTCACGCCGAGTATCCGTGCCCCGGCTGAAGTGGCCGATACGATTTCCTGCGCATCGTGGGTTTCCACCACTGCGCTCAGGCCTAGTTCATCGCAAATATTGATGTAGTGTGCGATGGTTTTGGTGTCCAGCAGTGCGCAAATGAGCAGCACCGCGTCCGCGCCCAGCAGCTTGGCCTCGTACAGCTGGTATTCGTCTACTGTAAAATCCTTGCGCAGCATGGGCAGGGATACCGTGTTGCGTATGGCGGTAAAGATGGCATCCGAACCCAGAAACCACTGCGGTTCAGTCAGGCAGGAAATGCAATCCGCCCCGCCGTCCTGATAGTCTTTGGCGATGCGCAGGTAGTCAAAGGTCTCGTCAATGATGCCCTTGGACGGGGAGGCTTTTTTCACCTCGCAGATCAGCGCGGCGCGGGGCTGACGGAGGGCGGCTTCAAAGCGGAAATCGCCCTTGGGCAGGCGCAGGGCCTGTGCGCGCAGGGTCTCCGGCGGCGTTTGCGCCTTGGCGGCGGCTACCCGCTCTCTGGCATGGGCAGCCAGATCGTCTAAAATCATTGTGCCACGCCTCCTGCGTTGGACTGCATAATAAACGCATCCAGCGTTCGCATGGCCGCGCCGCTGTCAATCAGTTCCCCGGCGAGCTGTACGCCGTCTGCGAGCGTGTAGGCCTTGCCGCTAATGTACAAGCCTGCCCCGGCGTTGAGCAGTACGGCATTGCGCATGGGGCCTTGCTTGCCGGAAAAAATTGCGCGGGTGATGGCCGCATTTTCCTGCGGGGAGCCGCCAACCAGGTCGGCTTTCAGGCAGGGCTGCATACCAAAGTCCTGCGGTTTAATTTCGTAGGTCTTGAAGTCCTCGCCGTCAAACTCGCACACAAGGGTAGGCGCGGACAGGCTGATTTCATCCAACTTGTCCATGCCGTAGACCACCATGCCGCGCTTTACGCCGAGCTTCACAAGCGCGTGTGCCAGCGGCTCGACCAGATGCTCGGCAAACACGCCCAGTACCTGCATGGTGGCGGCAGCGGGGTTGGTCAGCGGGCCTAAAATGTTGAATATTGTGCGCACACCCATCTCCTTGCGCACGGGCGCAACGTTCTTCATGGAGGTGTGATACTGCTGCGCAAAGAAAAAGCAGATGCCGACATCGTTGAGTAGTTCCACGCAGCGTTCCGGGGGCTGGGTGATGTTCACGCCCAGCGCTTCCAGACAGTCCGCCGCCCCGCACTTGGAGGACGAAGCGCGGTTGCCATGCTTGGCCACCTTGACACCGCTGGCCGCGACCACAATGGCCGAGGTGGTGGAGATGTTAAAGGTGTTTGACCCATCGCCTCCCGTGCCGACAATTTCCAGCAGGTCTTGGTTATGCTTGACAGACTTTGCATGCCGGCGCATCACGGCGGCGCAGGCGGCAATCTCGTCCACCGTCTCGCCCTTGGCGGATAGGGCGGCCAGAAACGCGGCCGTCTGCACCGGGCTAGGCGTGCCGGACATAATCTGGTCCATCACGGCCTCGGCCTCGCCGTAGGTCAGGTTCTGGTGGTCAATCAATTTTGCGGTGGCTTGCATAATCATCGAAACCCCTCCTTATTACAGGTTGATGAAGTTGGACAGGATCTTTGCACCGTCGGGCGTTAATATGCTTTCAGGGTGGAACTGCAGGCCGTAGATGGGGCGCGTGGCGTGCTGCACGGCCATCACCTCGCCGTCGTCGGTCTCGGCCATGATTTTCAGCTCCTTAGGCAGGGTATCGCGTTTGGCCGCCAGCGAGTGGTAGCGCCCGGCGGGGATCCACGGCATCAGCCCCTTGAACAGCGGGCAGCTCGCCTTGACGGAGATCATGGACTGTCGCCCGTGCATCAGTTGTTTGGCGTGGGATACGGTCGCGCCAAAGGCCTCGCAAATCGCCTGATGGCCAAGGCACACGCCCAGCACCTTGATGCTGTCGTCAAAGCTTTTGGCCGCGTCCACGCAGATGCCTGCATTGCGCGGGTAGCCCGGCCCGGGGGAGAGGATGACGTGGCTGGGGTGCAAGTCCTGCACTTGTTTTACCGTCATTTCGTCATTGCGGATCACGCGGATGTCCGGGTGCAGGGCGCCGATCAGCTGGTACAGGTTGTAGGAAAAGCTGTCGTAATTATCGATCAGTACAATCATGGTCCAGTCCTTTCTGCGCCATCTCCAGCGCGTACACAACGGCCTTGGCCTTGTTAATGCATTCCTGGTGCTCGGTTTTTGGGACACTGTCGGCTACAATGCCTGCGCCTGAGCGGATAAACACGCGTCCGTTTTTGGCGTACGCGATACGGATGGCAATGCAGGTATCCAGATTCCCGGCAAAGTCGATATAACCGATTGCACCGCCGTACAGCCCGCGCTTGTTGTTTTCCAGCTCGTTGATAATCTGGCATGCGCGGATTTTCGGTGCGCCGGACAGGGTACCTGCGGGCAGTACAGCCTCTACGGCGGATAGCGCGTCCTTGCCGTCTACAATCTCCCCGCGCACGGTGGAGCCGATGTGCATCACGTGGGAAAAGCGCTCGATACTTAAGTATTTTTCCACGTTCACGCTGCCGAATTTGCTGATGCGTCCCAGGTCGTTGCGTCCCAGATCCACCAGCATGTTGTGCTCGGCCAGCTCCTTGGGGTCGCGCAGCAGTTCTTCTTCTAGGCGTTTATCCTCGACAGCGGTCTCGCCGCGCGGGCGCGTGCCCGCCAGCGGGAAGGTGTACAGCTCGCTGCCTTCCAGCTTGACCAGCGTTTCGGGCGAGGCCCCGGCGACCTCGATATCATCCCCCGAAAAGTAGAACATGTAGGGGGAAGGATTGGTGCAGCGCAGTACGCGGTAAGCGTCCAGCAGGCTGCCTTCGAAATCTGCGTCCAGCCGGTTACTGAGCACCACCTGGAAGATATCGCCCTCGTAAATGTAGTGTTTGGCCTTTTCCACCATGCGGCAGAATTCCTCCTGCGAAAACAGCGGCCGCAGGGGCGAGGTCATCTTCGGCGGCTGCGGCGCGCATGGCTCGCCGTGGAGGATGAGGTTCTTCATTTCCTTTAAGGACTCCACACCTTGCTTATAGCTGGTTTCCAGGTCTTTGCAGGCGATGTTTGCAATCAGGATGATTTTGTTGCGGATGTTGTCAAACGCAATCACGCGGTCAAACAGCATCAGGTCCACATCCTGAAAGTTTTCCTGGTCGTCGGCGTCCAGCACCAGCGTGGGCTCGGAATACTGAATGTAATCATAGGCGAAGTAGCCCACCAGCCCGCCCGTGAACGCGGGGAGGTGTTCCATGCGCGGGCTTTTGTACGCTGCAAGCAGATCGCGTATCATTTGGCTGGGGTCTGCGCCTTCGCGAATCAGTGTATCCCCGGCTTTTAGCGTCGCCCGCCCGGCTGTGCAGGTTAGCACCTGGCTGGGCTCATACCCCAGGAAGGTGTAGCGGCCGAACTTCTCCTGGTTTTCCACCGATTCCAGCATGAAGCAGTGTTTGCTGGCCGCTTTCAGCCGCGTCAACGCCTGGATGGCCGTGACCGAATCGGAGTACAGCTCGCAGCTGATGGGCACGATGGTGTACGCGCCGCTTTTTGCCAGCTGCCGGGCTTCGTCGAGTGTTGGCTTGATCATTGAATCATCCTCCTGTGTGTGTCTGCGCGCATTTTTGTGGAACAAAAAACGCCCGTCATTGACTTTGTTAGTCAAGGACGAGCGTTGTATTCACTCGCGGTGCCACCCTGATTCACGATATTGCTACCGTGCGCTTAGCGGAAACCCAACAGTTTCCCGGCAACTGACGTATGCCCTCTCGTCGCGATATACTCAGGGGCCATACCCCTTTTCCCCGCGCCCTCAGCGGTCCATTTGATGGCTTGTGTTCTGCCCGTTTCCAGCAATCCGGGCTCTCTGTAAGAGCATAACCACCGTTATCTCCGCTTCACAGGTTTGCTATGAAGTTGGGGCTAGTGTAGCATAGGGGGCGTGGGGTTGTCAAATAGTGAATATCTACCAAACGAATAAAATGTATGATATAGTTCTATATAGAAGCGAATGATAAAGTAAAAATAAATTATGGAGTAATATATGGCTAGTAAGGAAGAAAAACGATTGACGTTTGAAGAACATGATCAACTTGGTCGTGAACGGTATGCTGATTTCTTAATAGAGCTTGCTCAAAATGCTGAAAGTGAAGAGGGAAGTTATACGATTGCTGTGAATGCAGAGTATGGCAAGGGTAAAACAACGCTGTTAAGAATGTTGGCATCGAAAATCCGTGAAGAATATACATCAATGGATAAACCCTTAATTGTTGTAGAATACAATGCATGGAAATATGATTATTTTGATGAACCCCTTATGCCACTGGCTATGTCTCTCTTTAAAAATGAAGCGCTAGCAGACGAGAATGGATTTGAACGGGCGGCCGGGAGATTTATTAGAATAACTCGATTTGTGGCGTCATTATCAAATGGGGTACTTGATCATTTTTCGGGTATTGATTTAGATAGCGCTCTTGAGAAGTCAAAGATTACAAATAGCACAGAAGATAAATTCTTCCAATATGAACAGGCAATCGATAATTTGTGTGATGCGCTATCGAAAGCAGTTGACGAGTATGGGAAAAATGGGAAAATGATAGTTATAATTGACGAATTAGATAGATGCAAACCGGACTTTGCGATTAAAACAATAGAAATTACAAAACATCTGCTGACCAACAAGAAAATTGTATTTTTATACGCATTGGACATGGGTCAATTACAAAAAACAGTTGAAAAAGCGTATGGAACAGGCATGGATTCGGCGGGGTATTTGTTGCGGCTTTTCGACTATATAACAACGATTCCAAAACCGTGTATAAATGAATATATTCAGGATAAAATTAGAGACATAGAAGATGAGCAATTTGTAGAAGCAGTTTGCAGAGAATTCGAGAATTGCTTTAGTTACTTTCACTTAACACTTCGGGATATAGAACGTATTGTGTCAACATATAAGCTAATGTATAACAATTTCGTCAAGAATTATAAAAACTCTCTGGCGCATGTGTTTTATATACATTTACTTTGTTTGAGATATAAAAAAAGAGAATGGTTTGAGTGTCTAACCGACGAAACACGAGAAATACCAAGCGATTTTACTGACTTGTACCAAAGTATTGATCGTCGCTATGGAAGAATGAGCAAAAGAATACTTGAGTTTTCACGAGCAAGAAAAATTGAAATGATTGTAGATGATAAAGGCATATTAAAAATAATCGGGGATGTAAACTATGATTATCTTGCCAAAAGTACTAAAGTGAAGAACATAGATGTCTTATACTTTAAAGATAGAATTGGTGTTGTACCAAATCCAGAGGCGCAATTTGGTAGGATGACTGAGCGTTTACAAGATAATATGATTATTGGACATGTGCTTTTCCCAGAAGATCTAGAAAATTTCAAATCAATTAGAGCAAGGAGTATTCCAGAATATATTCATCAGCATATGGAGTTTTTCGATTTTGAAACAGGATTACAAAAAGAAAGTGATGGCAGTGAAGATATAGCAGTAGAATCTGCTCAGGAAAACGAGGAGAATAAGTAACGGTCGGGTGAGAATATAGCTTGCTAGACACATACACAAGCTCGCGGGGGGTTGTATATACAGCTAGCAGCATTTGCTTTACGTTGACAATATTTAACAATCCATTTATTATGACAAAAAAAGGAGAATATGCATATGTCAAATAATATTGGAAAGAATATTCAAACGCTGGCGATTGTTACGGTAACGATTTCTATCGTAATCTGTGTGATTTTCGGGCTGATGCTGATGTCGGCGGGAAACACCTTGTATGGGGATGGCTCGGGTGTGCTTCTTGGTATGTTTCTTATTATTTTCGGGATTTTTGCGGCCGTTGTCGAAGCGTTTCTTTTGTACGGGTTTGGTGAACTCATTACATCAACGAAAAACATTGAAAGCATGATGCTTCAGCAGCAACTACCGCAAACCACGAAGCCTGTTGGCAGCAGCATGGTGAGCACGCAGCCAGAACCGGTACAACTGGAAAGAATGCCTTATTATAACAATATCCAAGCCAATCACGAGAAGAATACCCAAGCATCAACGGTGACAGCACCACCGCCAGTACCACAGAAAACGGTGAAGTGTGCAAACTGTGGCCAAGAAAACCCATCCTTTGAGGTGAACTGCCAAAAGTGCGGACAGCCATTGGTGTAGCAGCATCAATGTGTCGCGACAGCGGAGATATACACATCAAGGCAAAATGAATAGCAGTCCAAAGGGTGGCTGCTTTGCGGGTTTAGTATGCTATAATCCAGACCTAGCAAAGCTGCCTTAAAGAGCCGTCTAAGTACGTTCTAATTGCCCCAGAGGAGCTACTATCGCCTGTAGACAGGACAAAGCATAAAGAACTTTTCACATATTTGCAAACGCGATACTGGTAGGAAACGATCCCCCACGAGCGAATTCCCACCCTGTGCAAAGGAGCGTACAGCCGTATGGAAATTCTTGAACTGATTTTTGATGTGATCACCGGATGGATCGAGCGCAGGCTGCTGCGTAAGCACAAGGCGCTGCCGGGCTCCGCCGAGTTTGACAAGCAGGTTAACGAGCTGATCGAAAAGCAAAAGCGGTAAATGTCGGAAGCTCTATTATACACAGGAGGAATCTATGCACCCGAACACTACTCTTCCCAGACTGCCCGAAACCCTGACCTCGGTAGAAGACTTTGCAGACTATGTCCGACCGCTGATTGCCGATGACCAGAGTATTTCGCAGATCAGCGCCGAGAAGCAGCAAAGCCAGTGCGTGGATTTCTTCAAGATGGACATCTGCAAGAGTTTATTTGTAGGCTGCAGCTTTCACAAATGCTGCTTTGAAAAGGCAAGCTTTGTGGATGTGGAGTTTCGCGGCTGCGATTTTTCCAACTGTAATTTCCAGAGAGCGTATCTTGAACGCTGCAGTTTTGTCGATTGTAAATGCATTGGGACCGATTTTGTTGGCGCAATGATCAAGCACACATTGGTTTCGCAGTGCAATTTGCAGTATGCCAACCTGAACACGGCCAAGCTTACCGCCGTGCGGTTTCAAAGCGTTGATTTCAGCGATGCATCCATGGCCGAAGCAAAGCTGAGCAAGTTTTCTGCGGATGATTCCAAGTTCATCCGCAACGATCTAAGCAAAACCATGCTGGCAGGAATTGACTTTTCAGGTAATATACTCATCGCGCCTACGCTTTCGTCCCCGCCTGTTGAGCTGAAAGGAATCTTGATTGATATGCTGCAAGCTCCGGATCTGGTGGGGCTGCTTGGGGTAAAAGTCAAAAAGCCATAGCAGAACCGCTTTGAATCACACCCAAAGCGGCTTTTCGTTGCGTCAGTATAAGAGAAATAGGAATAACGCTAGCGGGTTTTGCTTTGTATTGACAATATTTAGCAAGTCATTTAGTATGACAAAAAAAGGAGAATATGAATATGTCTAAAAACGTTGGAAGAACAATGAAAACGCTGGCTATCGTATCGGGGACTCTTGGCATTATCGTTTGTATGTATTTTGGAATTAGTATCATTGCTTTTGGAGGCGAGAAGTACGGTCGGGACGTATCCATATTTCTTGGCTTGTTAACGCTAATCGGTGGCAGCTTTTCAGCCTTTGTGGGCGCGTATATCATATATGGATTTGGCGAGCTTATTATATCGGCCAATAGCATTGAACGCATGCTTTTTCAGCAGCAATCCCAAAGTATTGTGCAGGGTGACAACGGCGTGGAAAGCGCGCAAGCTTGACCTGAGGGAGAACCATGCCACCCGGCGTGAACGAGAGTAGAAAAAAATAAAAACGCTTTCGGCGTACTGTCGATTGAATGCAAGAAAACCCTTACTACACAAGGGTTTTCTTGCATTGTAAAACTCGTTAAAAATTTTTAAAAAAGGGGGGTTGACACGATTGGGTATATTGTGTATATTGTGTATGCACAATGTGCAAGGAGGACCCTATGAATATTTTAGAAATTGCGAACCTGAACAAAACATATCCCACGTTCAAGCTGGAAAACATTTCGTTTGCGCTGGAGCCCGGATACATTATGGGCTTTATCGGCTCAAACGGCGCCGGGAAGACCACGACGCTGAAATCAATCATGAATCTGGTACGGAAGGATTCCGGTACTGTGCGTGCCTTTGGCCTGGATTTTGCCGAAAACGAGAACGCAGTCAAGCAGAAAATAGGCTTTATGATGGGGGAGACTGACTATTTCCCCAAGCATAGGCTGCGCCAGATTACCGATGTGGTGCGCCGCTTTTACCCCGACTGGAACGAGGCGGCCTACCGCGATTGCCTGCGCCGCTTCGGCTTGGATGAAAGCAAGAAGGTAGATGAACTATCCAGCGGCATGCGCGTGAAATTCAACC
Source organism: Candidatus Limiplasma sp. (assembly GCA_963678055.1). Taxonomy (GTDB): domain Bacteria; phylum Bacillota; class Clostridia; order Christensenellales; family Aristaeellaceae; genus CAXXOK01. The sequence goes on along the minus strand of OY782679.1, from coordinate 53,690 downwards.
TGACGCTCGCCCTGTCGCACAATGCGCAGCTTTTAATCCTCGATGAGCCCACCTCGGGGCTTGACCCTGTGGCGCGTGACGACCTTTTGGAACTGTTTCAGGAGCTGATTGAAGACGGCAGCCGCTCCATCCTGTTTTCCACACACATCACCACCGATTTGGATAAATGTGCCGATTTTATTACCTATATTAAAAACGGTCGCATGCTGGAAAGCTGTTCCAAGGACGATTTGATTGGTAAGTACCGCATTGTCAAAGGCACGCCCGCGCAGCTGGAAAGTGTGCTAGCCGCCGCAGTGTCGGTGCGGAGCAGCTCGCTGGGTTTTCAGGCGCTGCTGGAAACCGACCGTATACCCAAAATTGACGGCCTGACCATTGACCCCCCGACGCTGGAAGACATTATGGTCTTCCACGAAAGAAAAGGAGGATACGCACATGAAAGCGCTGCTTTATAAAGAGTTTAAACTGCTCGTTAATCCCATGTTCTACGCTGTGGCGCTGCTCTCGGCGCTGATCCTGATCTCCCAGTGGGTATACTTTATTGCCTTGCTGTACTTCTGCTTTATCGCCGCGCCCAACCTGCTGGGCCTGTCCAAGACCTACAAGGAAGTTTACTTTTCGGCAACCCTGCCTGTACAGCGCCGGGATATTGTCAAAGCACGCTTGATCACGCTGGCCGCATTGGAAACGCTGCAAATTGCAGTAGCCGCCGTGTGTGTTGCCCTGAAACTGACCGTGCTGACCACGCCTAACTACCTGTTTTTGGACGGAAACCTGGCATTCCTCGGCCTTTCGTTCATCATGTTCGGGCTGTTCAACGTCGTCATGCTCCCGCTGTACTACAAAACCGCGTACAAAATCCTGGGAGCAACGCTGTTTGGCACGGCGGCAGCACTGGGCTTTGCTGCGCTGATAGAGCTTGGCATTGTGTTTGTTCCCTTTGTGCAAAACACCTTTGACGGCATGCAAACCACAGCGGCGCATGTGGTGACGCTGATCGCCGGCATTGCGGGCTTTGCAGGGCTCAATGCCATCGCCTACCGCTTGTCCGCCAAGCGGTTTGAGACACTAGACCTATGAATATTGTGATATCAGACACGGCGAATGCGCCGATCTATCAGCAGATTTATGAACAAATCCGCGCCCAGATCATTCGCGGGGAGCTGCCTTCGGGCGCTCCCCTTCCGCCCATCCGCACGGTGGCGCTGGAGCTGCGCATCAGCGTCATCACGGTGAAAAAAGCCTGGGAAATGCTCGAAAGCCAGGGGCTGATTACAACGCGCGTTGGGCGCGGCACCACCGTATCGCAGGTTACCGACCGGCAGATGGAGGAAACCAAGGCCGATATTCTAAACGCCAGACTGGCGGAGGATGTACATGCCTGTCGCAGTCTTGGCATCTCGTGTGATGAGATCATCGATGCCGTAAAACGGCACTATAAAGACTAGAAACTTCCATATAACTGTTAAAGCAAAGACCGCGTATGGATGCGGTCTTTTTGCCATGGAACTGCCGGGTGAAAGCAAGGCGCAGCAGCGTCGGTTTTAGCATGTTGCAGGCCTGAACGAGTGGGATATTCTCGCCGTTTACAATCATTCCAAAATCAAGAACATGTTGTGACTCCTGCTTGTTTCTGTTATGCTTAGGCGGCGGAGGGCATCGCCTATCCGCCGGGTGTCTTGCCCCGTTTGTTACGGCCCACAGTGGAGCACTGATCCGCCTCACATGCCTTTGCCGGCAGCAAGACGGCAGACCCCCTTGAATCCATTGATCTAGAAAGCAGTGATTATACACCATGCGGCTCAAATACAGGATGATCAGCCTATGGCTGGGCGTTTGCCTCCTTGTTATGCCCTTTGCGGCACTGGCGGTGGAGAAAACAAATCCCCTGATCTTCCCAAGCGAAACCATCGACTATATCGCATACCCCGATACCATTTTGAATGTGCTCTTGCTGGGCATAGACCTTGGCAGGGAAGGGTACTGGGGCAGCGCGTTCAAGGACACCATCACCGATTGCCACACCGACGCGGTCATGGTCGTAGCGTTCAACCTGACCCAAAACAAAATTGATATTGTCTCCATCCCGCGCGATACGGTAACCATCGTGCCGGGTGTGCGGGGCATTTACAAGCTCAACTCCGCGGTCAACTGCGCCACAACCCTGGCGCGGGGGCTGGAGCGCACCCAGGCTTCGGTGGAAAAATTGCTGGGCGGCATCAAAATCAGCGGCTATTTTGCCGTAGATATGGGCACGATGTTCAAGCTGGGCGATGCACTTGGCGGCATTGACTATGAAGTGGATATGTCCTACGGCGGCGACAGCGGTAGGCGCTACACCAAGGGCTTTCAGCACCTGGACGGTCAGGGCATTATGGACTATGTCCGTGCCCGTAAAAATGCCACGGTCGATGGTACCGACCTGGGCCGTACCCGCCGCCAGCGGGAGATGATCACCGCTATCATGAAAAAGCTGATGCGCGATTCCGCCAGCGCCCTGAATGTACTAAACGCGCTGGCAGACCCGGCCAACGGCGTGTTCACCAACATGACGGGCGTGAAAGCCACGGGATTTCTATCGCTGGCGCCGCTGCTGCTAAAAAGCGGCGGGCCGGAGATTCACTCCTACACCATGGTGGGCGGATACCATCCGGCCATGGGCTGGAACTTCACCTTTACCGATCAGAACGCGCGTATCGAGCTGATCCAAGCCGTGTATGGGGTTTCCGTATCGCCGATGCCCTATGTTAGCCGTGAGCACACGAAGTTTTATGAGGATGTGGGATTTTACTCCATGCATGTCATCAATCTCTGCACGGAACTGCTCGCAGAGCTGAAAGCAGAAAACCCGCCCATGACCACCGAAGAAAAAGACCTCTATCAACAGCTGCGTGCCGCGTATGATGAGACCATAGACTGGTTCCAACAGGCCTGCGATTCGCTGGACCACAAAGACATCACCAAGATGAAATATGCCCGCGTTGCCATGCGCGATCTGGCCATCGAGCTGACGGCGTCCCTCGGCTATGAAGAGCAGCGCCCCTGGAAGTCCCAGCCTGTGATTTGGTACCAGAACCCGCATATCAATGAATTCCAGTTGGATTGGAGATAATGATGTCTACAACATCCGGCAGCGCTCCGCTGCGTTATTTTGCCTTGCTACGGCTGACCTTGGTGTCGCTTATACCGCGCCTTGTGCTGTGGATTCCCTTTTGCCTTGCGTATTTTCTGCCGCTTGGCACCTGGTCTAAAGTCCTGGTCGTGTTTTCCCCGTTGCTGTGGTATACGGTGGTTGGCCCCGTGCGTATTCGCTACGGCGCAACCATCGCCGCCTATGCCAGGGATGCGTCCGCACCTCTGACCCTGCAATCGCTGTGCAACCGCGAAAAGCCCTGGCACCAGAGCTTTCTGGGCCGCGCCCAGCTGCTGGGTGTGAAAGTGCTACCGCTGATTGTGCTGTCTGCATTTATACTGATTCCGCTGTGGGCGATGGACAATGTGTTTGCGGCCCTGCAAGCCTTGCTTGGCGCACCCAGCTGGATCGCTTCGGCCATCGCGACCGTGTTTGCGGCCATCCCGCGCCTGATTATGGGCAAACCCGTTTGGGTGGATGCCGGGGTGCTGGGCGGCGGCCTTGTGCTGGCGGTTTTGTTTGTGGCCTGCCTGGCGCTGTATCTGTGGGGCGTGTTTCAAACGGGGGCCCATCGCTTTGGGTTTGAACGCCTACCAAAGAAAGGCGCGCAGCGCACCCTGCGCCGGAAAAACCTGCTCCTGTGGCTGCCCACGCTAGTGCTGTGTGTCGCGCTGTGTGTGGTTTCCTATCAGGAGCTGATTTTGCTGGCCGCCAACCTGCTAAGCGTAGAAGCGGTGTTTAGCGTGAAATTCCATACCGCTACGCTGGTGCTGTCTGGGCTGATGATCGTATCCTACATCCTGATATTGCCCTTGCGCCGGTACAATACGGCACTCTGGGCCGCCGATCACGACTAAAAAGTTAGCAGCAAAAACCCCGGCAGGATTGCCGGGGGTTTTTGTATTGTCAGGCTTTTCTTATTTCGCCGTTGCGGCAAACCGGGCTGCGCCGGAGACCAGATCGGCAATCTGCTGGTCGCGATCCTTTGCTTTCCAGTGCACATGGCCCACGCGCGTAACGCTTGCCGCGCCGCTTGCAAGCAGCAGGGTTTGCATGGTTTTAAAGGCGCGGTTGCCGCCCATCCACTTTTTGCTCAGGCCCTGGGTGTTAAAGCAACCGACCGGGATGCCCTCGATGCTGCCCAGCTGCTTTAAGTACAGTGTCATCGCGCGGCACAGCGAAAACGCCTGTACAGGCGCGCCAAAGATCAGCATGTCATACCCGTCGGTGGAGGGAATGCCCTTGAGCGTCACCGCGGCACTCGCGTTTTCCCTTTTTGCAATGGTCACTTGCTTGATTTCCGCCATATGGCCAGCGGCGTTCAAGGTGTCCGCCACTCGCTGTGCAACAGACAGGTTGTTGCCGGTCTCGGAGTAGACGATAATGCCGATATTCATGGAGTTGCTCCTTTCACTGTCACGACTTAATACGCTGAGTATAGCATAGCCTGCCTGGGCAAACAACGGAGGATTGGCTTAAAACATGGTTAAACCTTGATGAGAGAATGGGCTTTGGAAATATGTGGGGCCTGCCTAGATGCCGATTGTATCCATCGCATGCTGTCGATATTTCCCATCTTGAGCTTGCTAATTCTCAATACAGCGCTGCAACGACTACTAATTTTGCAAACACAATCTGAGAAAAGCGAATCCAACATCATTCAAGGTTTCCGGTCGGCGATTACCTGCGTGAAATTTCATCATTAACAGAAACTAAAAAACGCAATCAATGGATTTTTTACTTATAGAATTTCCATAACTCTACTTACATCAATAAAAGGTTTTATATCAAGCTTTTCGTTGGTTTTGATAATGTCAGAGCGCTGACCACGAATGATTGATAATATGGGAGGAATGTTGTAACAGGATGTCTCTGATACCAACCATCTATCATGCCATTTGCTTAGAAATGAAGTATCTGTGACAATTCTCCACATGAGCACAATACTGCGTTCGTGAAGCTCGTTTCTGAGTGCTACAAAATCTGTTTTTGCACTTTGTGTGCAGTGTTCAGATCCAGATATAATTGTTATAGACTTGACCTCATCATAAGCCAAACCATCAATAATAAGTTCAAACCCTTCTTTACGAAAATGTTTATCTATCCAAACGACTTCACCTTTGCTGGCCCGTAAAACTTTTCTCATGTTATAAATATTGCTAAACGGAGTACTTGGGTTAATAAAATATTGGACAATAGGAGTGTCAGTGTTTGCTGGTTCTACGACTCTAAAACTTTTCTTCTTTCGGTTATATACAACAATCTTGTGTCTATTGAGAAATTCAAGTAATGACACTGTATTTCTATAATCGACCTCTCCTTCAGAGACTTTATGATAGTTTAATAACGTCTTAAGTTGTTCAACAGCTATCTGACCCCTTCCATAGAAAACCTGACCGATAAGGTTTACAACAGGATGTATTAATAACTTTCTTTGCATGAAGTTAGCAGCTGTAACTTCTTCCATATGGATAAATAATGTTTCGAAGTATTCTTTTCCGTCACTAGAAATATAATGGTCACCATCATCAATAAAGCCAATTTCCAACAAAAACTCAAAGACTCGTTCTGAAACATATTTCTTTTCATAAGTTTGAGAGTGAGTTAAACCATACTCGTCTATAGTGTCGTACATAGTACACAGGTCATAAACGGTAGAGTTCACCTCTTCGTCTGATATAAAGAAAAGGTGATCATATGTACTTCCTTGATGATTATTCTCCACCAGAAGTATCCTCTTGCACTCCATATACACGTCTAAACATCAGAACAATCATATCTTTGACATATTCAGCATCATCCTTGCTTGCATCAATTGGCATATGAAGAACGGCTCTACGTTTATCACCAAATGGAATATTCAAAGGTGCGGCAAATTCTCCTTTGGGAGGTGATAATTCTTGGTTAATAGGCTCGGAAGGAGGTGTTATATCAGTGAGTTGTCTGTCGCTTTCTTGATTGTTGTCATCTCCATATTCTTCATCATCACTATCATGCAATGTCTCTATGTTAAGGTCGAGAATTCCATTTTGTATAGCACCGACTTCTTCAGCAGTATCTAAAAACGTTGAAGCAGCTACTTTCGATACAGAAGAGACAATTTTATACTGCTCTACAAGTATTTTTTCTAGTGCAGATAAGCTTGGAATAGACTGGCCGCTAAGTTGAGAAATCAACTCACTGTTTAATGAAGGATTCTTAAAACAGTTAAGTTTCAACATATGTATTGACTCCGGACTCTCCATTGAGTTGATGAGCCGCTTGGCAGGATCCAAGAATGTTATAGTCTTCCCAGATGCTGTCGAGACTAGACCATATTGTTTCGCAGCACTTAAAGTGTACCTGAATGATTTTGTTGTTGTGTTTACGCCATGTGCTTCTGCTGCAATCTTATACGAAATCGGCTTGTGAGGAACATAATCCTTAAGTATCTCAATGAATCTTATCGCCTTACTAAGAGTTGCAGCAGGGTATTCTCTACTTTTTGGCTTAGATTTAGTAACTTTTCTTTCCACTACAATTCCTCCTGTCCACTATCTCTACATTACTCTAGCACATGTCGCGACTCTTGTCAACTCTATATAACACAATAATGTGCGATCGAAGTCATTTACTTAAGTCGCGCCGTTGAATAATGCAACATATGTCTTTATATACTTGCATCTGACGGCCATTGCTTGTTTAGACTAATGCATGGAAACTAACATAAAGTATAGGCGATTATAGGGTCGTTGCATTATTTTTGTTGTAAAATATCATGCAAACAAGATTAAATAACTTTGTATGCCTATACACCGGCCTGCCTGCGCAGCTCGTCGGCCTCCTTGGGGGCGATGGGGTGGGTGGAGTAGCGGGCACGGTCGTAAAGCGCGGCGGCGGTCGGTACGGCATCGCCGGGCAGGGGCAGTGCGCCGCTTTGCAGCACTTCCTGCGCGGTCAGGGCAGGGTCCGGGTTATCGATGTGGCGCAGTAGCAACCGATACACCCGGCGCACGCGCTGGTCGGGGGCGAGTGCTTCCCACGAGGTTGGGCGCAGTCGATTTCGGATGCGCTGCATGCGCTTGACGGCGGCGGTTTTTACCTCGCTCCAATCCAGCAAGGTTTCGGATTGGTCTTCGTAATCGGCGGTAATCCGCTGCTTGAAAAGCCGAAGCCTGTCTGCCAGTGCGCGAAAGGCTTTGCGCAAGAGTTTGATGAGCTGCTTGCCGACAAAAAACACCAATACGGCGGCGACCAGCACGCCGAACACGATTAGAACAACATCCATAATCTGCGAAAACACGTTGGGCTCGGTGGCTTCTTCCATCAAGCCTTCAAGCGGGAGGGACTCCTGTGCACCGCCACCGGGGTCTTGCTGGGGCAGCAAAGACCCAAACCAGGCAAGCAGGGCGGTGATCTGTACGATAACCCAGGCAATCGCCCGGCGTATCGCTTGGCCGATGCCGCGGATGTTGGTCAGCAGCAATATCAGTAAACTCAACACGGTCAGCAGCCTGCGGTTATGTCGCAGCAGCGTTTTGCCCGTGGTGGAGCCGGTTGCGGCCAGTGTCATACGGTTAAAGGAGAACAAAAGCATGAACAGATAGATCACGAACGCCCAGGTCAGCAGCGCTGCGGCGTGGGTGAACAGGGGTAAATCCTTAACAAACTGCGCGCCGATATGCACGGCAAGGCCTGCCGAAAGCAGCCGCATCGACCATTCCTCGTGCGCGGGACGTGCCATGGCGGGCAGAAACAAAAGCATCTGGAATACGCAGAGTACAAACAGCACGATGCCCGGCAGCAGGTTTTCCAGGAACAACAGCGTACACATGGCCGCCATGATGGCGATGCTGAGGATGAGGGCCAGGGTGCGCCGTTTGGCGGGCAATAGCCCGGTAAGGCCGGTAAGCAGCAGGGTGGGCAAGGGCAAAACGATTGCCAGCCACCAGCGGCTGGGGATGAGTGCCGATGCCGCCAGCAGGTATAGCGGTTCCAACGCAATAAAGCAGACGAGCGCAGCATACAGCTTGGGCGTTATTTTTTTATTCATGAGGCGGCCTCCTCTGCGCTTTGCCGGTCAATCAGCTGTAAGGCGGCGGTGTTGCCCGCGCGGCGCAGTGCACTTAGCCTTTCCTGCAACAAGGCGGAATCATACACCGACAGCAGAAGAATATCCAGTCCCGTGTGGCTGCACAGGTCGTCCAGCACTTTTAATATAGTACGCGTACGTTTGATGGTCAGGTGTGCAAGCGCTGAAAGGATTTCCCCCTCGCGCTGGCTGGAGCGTGCGGGCAGCAACACCGTAGGGCCGTCCTCCTCGTCCACGGGAACGTTCACGGCAAACCCGGCTTCCACCCCGCCTTTGAGGGCGTTCAGGCACAGGGTTGCCGTCAGTGAGATCATGGTCTCCACGACCTGCTGTTCGTACTCCATCAGGTCGCCCCACTGGGTTTCGGTCATCTGTGTGTTGATGACCACCAGCATTTTGGGGTCGGCAGTCTTTTCGTGCACCTTCACCTGCAACTGCCCTGTGCGCGCCGTGGCCCGCCAGTGAATATCCTTGCGCTCGTCGCCCGGCGCATAGGGGCGGATGCCGCCAACCCACACGGGGTCGGGGAGAATCCAGCGCTTGACCAGCAGGTCGCCTTGCCAGCGTGTGGAGGGCAGGGGCATGTCATCGGGGGAGAGCAGCCGGGGATATACCTCGATCGCCGCACCGGTATCCGCCTGTATGCAGGGCATGGCAATGGCAAACAGGTCGCCCGCCTGCAGGGAAACAGACCCGGCTTTGTAATAGCCGCGTTTTTGCAGGGTGACATGGTGGGTGCGTGTAATTTGCTGATAGGGCTTTAGATAAAATACGCTTTTATGGTAGCGCTCGCCGGACACGCGGGTGGCGGCATCGGATTGAAACCGCAGGTGCTGGGAGATGCGGCTTTCAGCCTTCACCCAGGGCACGGGCAGAAACTTGCGGTTGCGGATGACCTCGATCATCTCCACCGTTTCCCCCTCATGCCCGCTGACTTTGGAAAAGCGCCGCTCATAGCTTACGCCGCGCAGGGCGGATTTGCCGATCAGCCAGCCCTGCAAGAGGATGAATCCCCCCGTGACAATCAGGAGGGTGAAAATACTCATGCGTCCGGGTTCTCGGTGGGCACGGGCACGGCTTTCAGGGCCTCCAGCACGGCGGCCTGCCCGGCATCGGTTTTGCCGTATACGCCGCGCAGGATCACGCGGTGGGCAAGCACCGGTACGGCAAGGGTTTTCACATCGTCCGGGGTGACAAAATCGCGCCCGCGAATCAGCGCCAGGGCCTGCGAAGCCCGCATCAGAGCCAGCATACCGCGCGGACTGGCACCCAGCATAACCTGGGGCAGTTTGCGGGTAAACGCGCACAGCGCGGCGATGTATTCCATCACCGGCACGGACACCTGCACTGCGGGGCAGGCAGCTTGCGCGGCGACCAAATCATCTCCGCTGGCGACGGCTGCAAGCGCGGTCACGGGATCGCTGTTTAGAAAACGGCTTAAAATGGTCACGGCCTCGTCGCCTTCGGGGTAGCCCAGCGACAGCCGCATCAAAAAGCGGTCAAGCTGGGCTTCCGGTAGGGCGAAGGTTCCTTGAATTTCCACCGGGTTTTGCGTGGCGACGACCAAAAAGGGTTCTTCCAGGGTGCGGGTGATGCCGCTTTCTGAAACCTGACGTTCCTCCATGCATTCCAGCAGCGCCGATTGTGTACGCGGGGTGGCGCGGTTGATTTCATCGGCAAGCAGAATATTGGTAAACACCGGCCCCGGCTGAAACTGAAATTCGCCGGTCGATGGTTGGTATACGCTAGAGCCTGTAATGTCGGAGGGCATCAAATCCGGTGTGAACTGTATGCGGGCAAAGCGGCACGAAAGCGACTTGGCCAGGCTTTTGGACAGCATGGTTTTGCCCGTGCCGGGCACATCTTCCAGCAGCACATGGCCTCTGGCGATGACCGCAGCCATCATCTTTTCGATAATCACTTGTTTCCCGACGATGACCCGGGCAATATTTTCCTGTACGGCTTTAGCGAATGCGGCTGTTTGCATGGAACGCACCTGATCTTTCTGTTTGAACTGTATACACAGTATAGCATACTCCGCCTGTTTTCAGCCACGCAAACCGACGCTACAAGCGGCTTTGGTTGCTTTTTTGGCCTGTTGTGATATGATGTTTCCCATACGAACAAACCGAGTTTGTACCATATGGAGGACGTTACTATGAGTACGATCACCATCCAAAATTTAACCCGCGACTACGGCCACCACAGGGGCGTGTTTGATGTGTCGTTCACCGTTGACCAGGGAGAAGCTTTTGGCTTTCTGGGTCCCAATGGTGCCGGAAAAACAACGACCATTCGCCATTTGATGGGATTTTTAAAACCCAAGAAGGGCGTATGCCAAATCAACGGCATGAACTGCTGGGACAATCGCGCCGAAATTCAGCAGTCTTTGGGGTATATCCCCGGTGAAATTGCCTTTTTTGACGATATGACAGGCCCGGAGTACCTGCGCTTTATGGCCTGCTACCGTGGCATGAAGGGCGAAGGCCGCAAACAAGAATTAATTGAGCGTTTCGATTTGAACACCGCCGGGCGCATCAAGAAGATGTCCAAGGGTATGAAGCAGAAGCTCGGCATTGTGGCCGCGCTGATGCACGACCCTGCGATTTTGATTCTGGACGAGCCGACCTCCGGCCTCGACCCGCTGATGCAAAGCCGCTTTATTGAGCTCGTCATGAGCGAAAAACAGCGTGGCAAGACCATACTCATGTCCAGCCACATGTTTGAAGAGGTGGAGCGTACCTGCCACCGTGTGGGCATCATCCGCCAGGGCGATCTGGTTACCGTGGACGCGGTTGATGCGCTCAAAGCCAAACAACAAAAGAAGTTTATTATCACGTTTGAAAACTCCAAAGCCGCCGAGGACTTCGGCAAGGAAGCGCTGGAGACCGAGATGCTGACCCACCACCGCGTGCAGGTCACTGTGGGCGATAACATCAGCGAGCTGATCGCCGTGCTGGGCCGCTACCCGGTGCAAAATCTGGCTGCGCCCAACCAAAGCCTGGAAGAAATTTTTATGCAGTACTACGGAGGTGACAAAGCATGAACGCGACGCTGTACAAACGCGAAATGAAGTCCAGCTGGAAACTGCTGGCGATTTTTACTGCGATTTTGACCATGTATATCTCCTTAATGGTGTTCATGTACACACCGGAAATGCTGGACATGTTCCGGCAGTTTTCCCAGACCATGCCGCAGCTGATGAATTCGTTCCAGATGGACTTTTCCTCTGATTCGCTGACGCTGCTTGGCTATCTGGCAAGCGGGCTGTACGGGTTTATTTTGATCGTGTTCCCGATGATCTTCTCCATTATTCGCGGCAACGGGCTGGTCGCCCGCTATGTGGACCGGGATTCCATGGTGTCGCTGCTGGCCGCGCCGGTTAAGCGCCGCACGGTGGCACTGACGCAGATGACCGTACTGTTGACCGGCATTGTGTGGCTGGTTGTTTATGCCACAGCGCTTGAGATGCTTACCATCGCGCTGCACATGCCCGAGCAGGCCGATACCGTAATGCTACTAAAACTCAACTTCGGGCTGCTTTCGCTGCACCTGTTTATCGGCGGTATCTGTTTCCTGGCTTCGTGCCTGTTTGATGAAACCCGCTATTCCATTGCCCTTGGCGCAGGGCTGCCCGGGCTGATGTTCATCCTCATGCTGTTATCCCAGGCGGGCGATGCTACAGAGGGCTTCAAATACGCGACCTTCTTCACCCTTTTCCAGCCCGATGCCATCGCTGCTGGGCAGGCTGGCGCGATGGGCGGTAGCTGGGTGCTGCTGGGCGGGGCTGTGGTGCTGTTTGCGGCGGCGGTCACCGTGTTTACCAAGCGGGATCTTTCCATATAAGGGGGTACTATGTCAGCGATTCTAAGCGCAAAAAACCTGAGATTTCTGGATATCCTGCGCTTCCCCGACATCCAAATCGAAGCGGGAAGCGTAAGCTTCATCTGCGGGCCAAGCGGCACGGGGAAAAGCACGCTGTTTAAACTGCTTAACGCCACCTATACACCCTCCGAAGGCAGCATTACCTTCGATGGGCAGGATATTGCCGATATGGATACCATCCAGCTGCGCCGGCAGGTGCTGCTGGCCGGGCAGAAGGTATACTTGTTTGATGATACCATTGCGGGCAATTTTAAGCAGTTTTATGCCTTCCGCGACGAGCCTTGCATCAGCGAGGATGCAATGCGGGAGTTTCTGCGCCTGTGCTGTATCGAATTTCCTTTAAACACGCGCTGCCAGCCGCTTTCGGGTGGGGAAAAGCAGCGCGTGTTTTTAGCCATTCACCTGTCCATGCAGCCCAAAGTGCTGATGATGGACGAGCCCACCGCCGCACTGGACAAGAAAACGGCTAAGCTGCTGCTGTCACAGGTGAAGGACTATTGTAAGCAGCACGGCATAACGTTGGTGGCCATCAGCCACGATATTACATTGGTTGGCGAGGTCGCTGACACGGTAATATCTCTCACTGAGGAGGCATGCGAATGAGCCAGATTGTACAGCTGGATGTGTGGCATTTTGCGCTGATCTACCTGCTGCTCTTGGTGGTCGTCTCGGTGCTGCGCTTTACCAAAATCGATCAGACGAAAAGCCTGCTCTGGGGCAGCGCACGCATGACGCTGCAACTCACCCTGTCAGGCTTAATCCTCACATACATCTTCCAAAACCCGCACCCGGTTTTCGTGGCGCTGTACCTGCTGGCGATGATCAGCTTTGCGGTGTACCGTGTCATTCACTTAAACCCGAAGCTGAACCCGCGCTTCCGGTTGATTATTGCCGGGTCTATCGCGATTTCGGGTGTGATGGTGATGGCGTACTTCGTGTTGGTAGTCGTGGGCGAGCGGCTGGGTAACCCGCAATATGTCATTCCGATTTCCGGCATGCTGATGGGCAACACCATGACAGGGGTCAGCCTGGGCGTCAAAAGCCTGTACAAGACCCTGGAAGACCAGACTGACCGTATCGAAACCCTGCAAAACATGGGCGTGAGGCCGGAAAAACTGTTTTTGCCGTTTGTGCGCCAGTCCATGGAAACGGCCATTTTGCCGACCATCAACACCATGGTGGGTATCGGCATTGTATCCTTGCCGGGCATGATGACCGGGCAGATTCTATCCGGTACGCTGCCCACCACCGCCATCCTGTACCAAATTGCCATCATGATTGCTATCTGCACCACGGTGTGCCTGTCGACTTTTGGGTCGCTGTATTTTGGCTACCGCACGCTGTACAACAAGCGCAATCAGATCGAAATCGGGTAACGGCTAATTGTCTATAGGCTCTCACATAATGCGGAAAAATATGATATGATAGTAAGACTAACGAATTTGAGGTGAGCCATGCTATCCGACCAGCCTATCCGAACCGCAAAGGACGACCTGCTGGGGCGCGCGGCGTTTGCCGGGCAAATTGCCTCGGCGATGCTGTCTTGCCGTCCGGGCAAGCGCGGTAGCTTTGTGTTCGGCTTGTATGGCAAGTGGGGCTCCGGTAAAACCTCGGTACTTAACATAGTGGACGAGGCCATGCGCCGCAAAAAAGCGCCAAAGCCTATCCTCATTCACTTTAACCCCTGGGATTATCCGGCGGAGGAATTGCTGCCGGGGCAACTGCTGCAAACCCTGGCCGATGACCTGCGTAAATCCTCCCGCGGCGAACGACTGAACAAGGCGGCCCGGGCGATGGAGAAATACGCATCGTCGCTGGAAAGCTGCCTGCCGAATTTTAAGTCTGAAACGCTGGCGGAACTGCGCGGTGAAGCATCGAAAAAGAAAAAGAAGAAAAAGAAGAGTAAAAACAGGGCCCGGCGCGTTATGCAGCGCAAGGCCAAGGTTGTTAAGCTGCTGAAAAAGCAGAAACAGACCGTGTACATCGTTATGGACGATATCGACCGTCTGTCCTCTCAGCGTATATTGAACGTATTACAGCTGGTAAAGTCCGTGGCGAGCTTCCCGCGCTTTGTGTACCTGCTGGCCTTTGACCGGGAAGTTGTGGTCGGTGCACTGTCCAAAGAGCTGTATGGCGACGGGCAGCAGTACATGGAAAAATTCATCCAATTGCAGTTTGATATCCCCGCGCCGGAGCCCGGCCGCATTCAGGAAATACTCATGGCGTATATTTCCATGTGGCTGGAAACCTACAAGGGGCTGAACTTTGACCGCGTCTATTTTGATGCTGTCGCCCCCTTCCTGTTTGGCCGCATTAGCACCATTCGCGATGTGTACCGCTTCATTAACACCTTTCAGGCGCGCTACCAGGCGCTGCAAAACGAGGTCAACTTTGTCGATCTGCTATGCATAACGGCAGTACAGCTGTTTGTGCCCCAGGCCATGCCCTGGCTGCAAAGTCGGCGGGATGATCTGCTACGCGGCGGCGGCCTGCACTACAGCAGCGCGGACGCGGCGACCCAGAAACACATCAAGGCCGAGTACCGGCAGATGATCGCCGAACTGGACGAGCCGGCCAGCGGCGCACTGGCAGAGCTGATCGGGTACATGTTTCCGCGCTTTGGCAAACAAATTCTCGATGTCTATGTCGATGATGCAGACCCGTGCTTTATACGCATGCGCCGCATTTGCTGTGAGGAGTTCTTCGACCTGTATTTTACCCAGTCGCTAAACGGGCTGGTCATCACCCAAAAAGAAATGATGAAGGTCATCTGCGAGATGGATTCCAGCCAGCTGCGCGCTTATACCGACAGCCTGACCGGCGAAGAACGCCGGGCCGCTTTTTTGAACCACTTGCCCCACTATCTGGATGATATTGCCGAGGAACGGCTGCCGCTGTTCCTAAGAGAGGTACTATGGCTCAGCCGCCTGCCGGAGAGCAAAACCCCGGCGGACAAACTGTTCCAGCGTACGCTCTTCCAGGAGTGCAGCAATACAGCACTTAAACTGCTGGCGCACATGCAGCGCTTTATGCGCGAGGAATGCCTGGCCGAGGCCGTAGCCAACGCCAGCAAGCTGACCTTGCCGGTGCTGGTGTCTGTGCTTACGGCCATCCGCCGCGGCGCACCCGGTGCAGAGAGCATTGCCATGGAGGACGACCATATCGCCGCGCACCTGCGCCAGCTGCTAACCAAAATCCATTCCATTTCACTGCGTGACAACTGGCTTTTATCGCATAAGCCGCTGCCGGTACTGGAGTACTGGTATCAGGCTGATGGTACGGCCTTTAAGGCGTATTTTGAAACGTTGATGGAGGACGATCAAAACGCTGCGCGCTTGATTTCCATCCTGACCCAGCGTTTTGATTCGGGCGATGATATGGAATATCAGTTCGGCGATATCGACGGCCGGCATGCGTTTAGCGACTTGCTCCCCCGGGAGGATGCCTTGGCCGCTATCCTGCGGCTGAAAGGCACGCGGGTCTTCCGCACACTACCCGAAGATGTACGGCTGGACTGCGTTGCGTTTTCACTATTGGACTATGATTTACACCGCGCTACACAGGCGGACGTGCTGGACGCGTATCCCGCCTGGATAAAGGAGATTGAAACAGATGAAATATCAGGACATTAATGCCAAGACCATTGACGGCTGGATTGAGAGCGAAGAAGGCTGGGAGTGGGGCACACCGATTTCCCATGAAGACTACGTAAAGGCTACCCAGGGCGACTGGAAAATGGTGCTCACCCCGCAAATTGCGGTACCCAAGGCATGGTATCCCCCACTGAAGGGCTGCAAGGTACTGGGCCTGGCCAGCGGCGGCGGGCAGCAGATGCCCGTGTTTGCCGCGCTTGGCGCGGAGTGCACGGTGCTGGATTACTCGCAAAAACAGCTGGAATCGGAAACGCTGGTAGCCGAGCGTGAAGGCTATGCCATCACAATCGTCCGCGCCGACATGACCGAGACCCTGCCCTTTGAAGACGAGAGCTTTGATTTAATCTTCCATCCCGTCTCCAACAGCTATATTGAGGATGTGCACCATGTATGGCGGGAGTGCTACCGCATTTTGAAGCCGGGCGGCCGTCTGATGGCGGGCTTGGACAACGGAATGAACTATATCGTCGACTGGGACGAAGCGGAAATCCGCTACACCCTGCCCTTTAACCCACTCAAGGATAAAGCCCTGTTTGATAAATGCATGCAGGACGACGATGGCGTGCAGTTTTCCCACACGCTTGACGAGCAGATTCGCGGGCAGATTCAAGCCGGACTGCTGCTGATTGACCTGTACGAGGATTACAATACCGAGGGAATACTGCATAAGTTCAACGTTCCGACCTTCTGGGGCACGCTGGCAGAAAAGCCGCGCTAGGCTCTGGGCAAACGCAAAAACAATCGTATGAATGCAGCGGCTTCTAAGCCGCTGCGTTTTTTATGCGGCAGTGTTCGTTGTATTCCCATAGTGGCAAGAAGCTGTATGCAGCGCTGCAAGAGTATAAGGCGGCATCCATACCCACCACGCACATATTTTTTGAAAACCGCTTGACAGGGAGATATCCTGTGCCTATAATATGAATGTGAATTCATATTCACTATGATAACAAGCGGGGGAATGAGAAAGTGCCAAGAGAGACGTTTGAAAACCTGAAAGAGGAAAAGAAACAGCGCATACTCAGCGCCGCGCTGCACGAAATTGCCGAAAATGGCTACGATAAGGCCAGCGTGACCCGCATTGTTAAGGAAGCGCATATTGCCACCGGCAGCTTCTACCAGTACTTTGAGGACATGGAAGACCTGTTTATCTATATTGCGCTGGAAGCTGGCCGGCTCAAGGCTCGCTACATGCAGCAAGCGCTGTCTGAAAGCGCTGGCCGCGACCTGGAAAGCGTCATTCGCGCCATGTATCTGGGCGGCATGCGCTTTGGGCTGGAGCACGAGGACTACTACAAATGTGCGGAAAGCCTGCTGCGTATGAAGGACTCGGAGCTATACCACAAAATGATCGCCATGGCCGAAAAAAGCGATCTGGCCGCCTGGCTGTTTCAGGTCGTTGGCGAGGCTATTGCAAATGGCGAGCTGAACAAAAACATCACCCCGGAGCTGTTTTTTAAATTA
The DNA here is from genome assembly GCA_963678055.1 of Candidatus Limiplasma sp. Lineage (GTDB taxonomy): Bacteria > Bacillota > Clostridia > Christensenellales > Aristaeellaceae > CAXXOK01. The sequence continues at coordinate 36,487 of OY782679.1, read as the reverse complement.
CTAACCGGCATCAACGCAACAATTATCGAGTACCTGATCGACAGAAAAGCGGGCGGCGGTATGGACACTACTGACCTGGAAACACTGTGCGAGCTGGGGGTGCAAATTGTACTCCACGGCATAAGCGCGACATAAATATCGTATAGTACGACGGAACACCCCAAAAGGAGATGTGACCATGATTCATGTGAAAAACCTTTCCTATTCCTACACCCGGGACGCCCGGTATGCAGTCAAGGATATCTCGTTTGATGTTGAAAAAGGCGAGATCTTCGGCTTTCTGGGGCCGTCCGGTGCCGGAAAATCCACCACGCAGGGCATTTTGACGGGACTGCTGTTACTGCAGCAGGGTCAAGCTGTGGTCGATGGCTACGACCTGCACAAAGAGGATAAAAAGCGCTTTAATCGCATCGGCATGAGCTTTGAACAGTCCAACCTCTATTCCAAGTTGACCGCCGAGGAAAACCTGCGCTACTATGCCAAACTGTTTGATGTACCCACCCGCGACCCGCGCGCGCTGATTGATATGGTCGGCCTTGGCGGCAAGGAAAACCGGAAAGCAGGCTCGTTTTCCAAAGGGCAGAAGCACAGGCTGACATTTGCACGCTCGCTGCTCAACAACCCCGCCATGTGGTTTTTGGACGAGCCGACAACCGGCTTGGACCCGGCGATTGCCGCCCAGATTAAGGACATTATCCGCAACGAATGCAAAAGCGGCGTTACCGCATTTTTAACCACGCACAATATGTTTATTGCCGATGAGCTTTGCGACCGTGTAGCGTTCATCGTCGACGGCGAAATCAAGCTGATTGACTCGCCCAAGGCGCTTAAACTCCAGTACGGGCACAAAACCATCGACGTGGAATACAAGCTGGACGACACCGTGAAGAAGGAAACCCTGGCCCCGAAAAAGGAGCAGGACAAAGCACGCCTGCATGAGATACTCAACAACGGCGAGATCATTACCATGCATTCCAAAGAGGCGACGCTGGAAGAAATCTTCATCAAGGTCACCGGAAAGGGGCTGACAGCGGATGAAACTGTGGGATAATTATAAAAAAGAGCTGAAAATCGCCTCCCGTGGCTTCTACTTCTATATGGAGATCCTCACCGCGGTCATCCTGCTGGCGGCCCTGCTGTTGTTTGTACCGGCCGAGCCCACCAGCGTGTCGGAGGAACTGCTCTTTGTGGATGGGCCTGCCGCAGCGCTGGAGCAAATGCTTGTGCAAACGCCCGGCGAAACAGGGCAGTATGTGCGCGCAGAAGACACCAAAGTCCGGCTGCGCCCCATGGACATTACCTATTATGACCAGCAAACCGGCCAGCAGACGGATCTGTCCTTTGATGACAAGAAAACCTTGGAACTGGAAACCTGGGAGTACTACAACGCCGCTACCGGTATGCAGGAAAAAACGCTGTACATCGCCCCAAGCCTAAATGATATGCTCCGCCTGGCGCAGACCAAAAAATGGTATGCCACCACGGTGCAAATAGGGGAAGACGGCCTGCCAAACTACAAGCTGCTGCTGTTTGGCTCGGAAAGCGATCGCTACCAAAACCTGATTTCCGCTGTGATGGGCGCGGGGAACACCCCGGCACTGCAGCAGGCCGTACAGGACCAGCCGGTGGAAACCCTGGGGCAGGATACGGCGCTGGATAACCGGCAAAGCTTTATGCCCCTGGCGGTTGTCATCATGAACGGGCTGATGGGTATGCTGGTGGTCATTTCCTACCTGATTATTGATAAGTCCTCCGGGCTGATTCGCGCCATGGCGCTTACGCCCATGCATACCCGCAGTTATTTGATGAGCAAGGTGCTGGTGGTACTGACCACCTCGCTGATCTCCTCGCTGGTTGTGACGATACCCATTATGGGCGCGCAGCCCAATTACCTGTTGTTTGTGCCTACAGCTGCGCTGGTATCCATGGTCGCGTCGATGTTCGGGCTGTGGCTGGCATCGTTTTTCGCCGATGTCAAATCCGCGTACGGAATCATCTTCCTGATGATGCTGTTGCTGATTATCCCGGCACTCAGCTATATCCTGCCCGGCTTTGCGCCGCTGTGGATTCGGCTGATGCCGACCTATCCCATGCTGCAGGCTGTGAAAGAAACTCTGCTCAAAACGCCGGATACCGGCTATGTACTGCTGGTTGGCGGTGGGATGATCGTCGTCTCCGGGCTGCTGCTGTGGCTGTCGGAACACCGCTACCGCAAGCTTTTGGGGGTGTAAGGAATGAAAAAAGCACTAAGTGTCTTACAGCGTGACTTGAAACTGGCCGTAAAGGACCCGCTGGCGCTTATGGTGATTATCGCGCCGCTGATCGTAGCGCTGATTATTTCACTGATGTCGCCCGGCATAAGCGAGACGACGGTGAACTTTGCCGCCGATGCCGCGCTGCCCCAGGCTGTGACCGATACCCTGGCAGCGTATGCAAACGTAGACCTGCTGGACGATGCCGATGCCGTGCGCGAGCGTGTACTGCGCCGCGACGAGGTGTTCGGCTTAATTCCGGGCGAAAATGGCGCCGTACTGGTGCGCCAGGGAAACGAAGCAGAAACCTCGCTGGCGATGGCCAAGCTGCTCAGCGCAATGGCCGAAACCGGAATGGTTGATACCGCGCAGAGCGAGCACTTCGGCTTCCTCTCCTTTCGCGATGAAACCTCACCGCTGAAACGCTCGCTGTCCATCTCCATGCTGCTGATGATCAGCGTATTCACCGCCATGCTGATCTCGCTTGGGCTGGTAGACGAAAAAAACGACCAGACCATCCGAGCGGCCAACGTAACCCCCATACCGCAGTGGCTGTATGTGGTTGCTAAAAGCTTTATCGGGATCGCCGCATTGCTGATATCCTCGGTTCTAGCGCTGCTGATCCTGGGCATGACCGCCATCAACTGGGGGCAGATCTTGCTGATGCTGGTCGCTGGGGCAATGATTTCTATCATCGTCGCGTTTGTTATCGGCTTGGCATCATCGGACTATATCGAGGCCTCCGGCAGTGTGAAAATGCTGATGCTGCCGATGATCGGCTCTGTGGTCGTGTACGAACTGGTCGACCCCGCCTGGCATTTCACCGTGTGGTGGAGCCCGTTCTACTGGGCATACCGCGGCATTACGGAAGTGATTACCGGTACGGCCCAGTGGGGCAGCACGCTGCTGTATACGGCCATCATTGCGCTGATTTCCGTGGGGGTATTCGCCCTCAGCCTGAAATCCATTCGCAAATCCCTGCAATAACATAACGTTCACTATTTTGAAGGAGGAACGACTATGGAAACCGGATATCTTGTCGGAGGAATTGCTTGCGCGGCCTATGCACTGCTGTGCTTTGCCATCGGCTTTCTCAAGCCGCAAAGTTTGATGAAGCTGGTTAAGCAGAAGCTGAAAATGTTTTCAGGCAGCAAAGAACCCAGCGACAAAGCCACGATGATTACCTGCGTGGTGTTCGGCGTGCTGGCGACAGCCGGTGCCATCATCCTGTTTGTCGTGGGTGCCGCCAATATGTAGTCAGCCCTGAACTATCAGACGGCTGCAAAAAGACCGAAAAAAACCGCCGCAGATACGTCTGCGGCGGTTTTGCTGTATCAAAGTTTGACGGGTGCTATGGCCGGAGGAAGTGCGTAACACGCGTACATACGCCGCGGTCGTCCAGCACAAATTGCAGGTACATCAGCTTGTTGGTCAGCGATGTGGTTGAATACTGTATGGTATGGGTGCCGTCGCTGTTGTTCATAATTACGCCGATATTCGGATCGGCATAGTACAGGTTACGGCTGCCGTCCTGGTTGTCGGGCATACCGAAGTCCTTGAACGCGCCGACGATTTCCGCCTCGGTCGAATCAACGCCTACATTGCGCGGCGGGGTGACAATATTGCGGTTCATGTCCACACTGGCCAGCTGCCACTGGTTGCCGACCAAAATGAACACCGCCTTGCCCCAGGGATAGCTTAGCTCCTGCGCCTGCCCTTCGTAGAACAGGTACTGGATATCCTGCGTAGCCGAAGGCTGGCCGAACGAATCGGTAAAGCTGGCCAGCTGCGTTGTGCCCAGTGTGAAACCGGCGAATGTATCATCCCTCGAGTAGGGGTCGGCCAGATAGGGGCTGACTGTGAACTTGTACCCAATTTCCATCACGGCGGAACGTTTCCCGTAGCCGTTGACTACGATGGCGCGCAGGGTAACGCGGCCCGTGGGCAGCGCTATCGGATTTTCCTGATCCCAGATCGGGCTGATGTCTTCATCCGGCTGGGATCCATCGTAGGTGTAGTAGAAGGTCAGGTCGTCTTCCTTGGCCTTCTGTTCATCCGTTTTGTCTTTATAATTGGGTGATTTCTCTCCCTCGCGCAGCGTGACGGACTTCAGCTTGTTGTAGGTATTGGGGGCGAGGTTTGCCTTGGGCGCAGCGGGCGTAGGATAGAACACGGTATACTGCGCCGAAAACTCGTCGGAGTGCAGATCGCCTACTACGCATACGGCGCGCAGCTTATAGCTGCCTTCGGTAATCAGGACGGAATCCCCTGTCATCAGCGTGCCCTCCTCGGGGAGGACTTTGCTGTCATCCAGCGTGTAGTAAATATCGTACCCCTGCGGTGAGGTCAGGCGGATGTTCTGTTCCAGCTCGTAGCGGCCAGCGACCTGGGTGGCATCGACCTGCGGCTTTTCGGGGATGAAGGAAAGGCGTTCTACGCGGTAGCTTTCCCGGCCTGTTTCTTTGTAGGCGGTTTGCATCAGGTCCGCTGCTTCGGGGCTGCGGTCGTGGCGAATCAGCAGGGCGATGAGCGCCGTGTACGCTTCGGTGCGCGAAGGGCTTACGGTTTCAATCATGTTGCGGTATACGGCTTCGGCCAGTTCGTCCTCGTTATTAAGCTCGTACACCGTCGCCAGCAGGTATAGCCCGTCGTAGTTTTCTTTATCCAGTGCATCGGCAATGCGGAAGGCCTTGACGGCCGAGGCCATATCGCCAAGGTCGGTATAGTCCTGCCCGACCAGCCAGTAGGTTTGCACAGGCACGGTCATCAAGCGATCGCGAAGCTCGTCCTGCTCGCTGCGCAGGGTGGGATCGTTGCTTTGCAGGAGCTGAATTTCCTCTTCGGTGGTGATCAGCACCTGCTTACGGCCGGTAATGCGCTGACCGGAATCGGTCGCTTTCATGTAGATGAAGTACCCTCCGGCGGCCAGCACCAGCAGGATGACCAGAATCACAAGCAGCAGCATCCAGTTAAACTTGTGGTATTGCATGCCCTTGGGCTTTTGGCGGTTGGCCGTAACATAGCGCGTACCTACGCTGCCCTGTACGGGTATGCCGGAGCGCGTGTCCGGGCGGCTGAGGCCTTCGCCCGCTTTGGCCGCGCTTGTGCGGCGCACGCTGCGCCGACCTTCCGGTGGCAGGGGGGACATTTCATAGTCGCCGTACTCGGGTACGGAATCGCGCCGTTCGTCGGGCAATACAGGCGGAGGCGCGTCACCGCGTCGGCCCTGGCGCATACCGCGCAGGCCGGGGTCGTCCTCCCGGTGTGCCATTTCACCGCAGGTGCTGCACATTACGGCATCGTCGGGTAAATAGTTACCGCATTGTTTGCAATACATCGTGTAAGAGAACCTCGCTCTCAGGTGGTTGGGCGGATAATTGCAAGGCTTATGCCTTGCAGGAGTCTGCCGATTGATTGTTCACCGGATGGCCGTTGATGACCAGTTCAAACTGCTGCTTTAAAAAACGGGCAGCCTTTTCGCACATCAAAATACGGGGCAGATAAATGGACAGGTATTCAAGCACGGAGCTGGAGGTATCCATCTCCAGCGACTGGCGGATGATGCGCGATTTCCGGTTGACGATCACTTCGTTTTTTTGAATGGCAAAGTTCACGCGGTCGTGAATATCGTTTAAATCCGGGGTGCCGTTGCGCACCCGGCTTTTGTGGGCGTCGGATTTATCGGCAATGATCAGCGCGGCGCTGACTGCCGAGGATGCCGTGCCGCTTTCTTCCTCGTGGTTGCCAACGGCAGTCACCACTTCCAGCGCATCGGCGATGCTCATGCCCGCCTGCTGGAGGATGGGGAACAGCAGCACAGCGCCGTTGGGGCCGTGATCGTGCCGGTTGATGGAGTTACCCACATCGTGCACCCATCCGGCAATGGCCGCCAGCTCAATCTCCCGCTCGGAGTAGCCAAGCTGGGCCAGGATATGGCTGGCGGTGCGGCTGACATAGCTTAAATGCCGCGGGCCGTGATCGGTATATCCTAGGTGCTCCAGATAGCGGTTGCCCGCTTTGATCAGCGAGCGTATACTTTCGTTTTGTTTAATTTCGGCTAGTGTTATCATGCGGCTCTCCTTAGCGCAGCTGCAGCTGCTGTACGGCCTGGTAAGTCGGGTCGTCCGTAAAATCGCGATAGGGCGCTTCGCCGCCCAGGCGCTCGATGGCGTTGCGGATTTCAATATAATCAATATAGGGAACGGCCTTGTCGTCGGCGGCGATTAGCAGCGGCTCTACGGCGCGTTCATCGTCCAGCTTCCCCAGGTAGCCCGCATACAGCGCACGCTTGTCCTGCTGGGTCTTAAAGCGTTCGATGGCAAAGATGACTACGCTTTCGTCTGCGCCGGGCTGGGCCAGAATATCCAGCAGCGCTTCCTTGCCAGCCTCGTCTGCTGCGGTAAAGGCGATTTTTGCGGGGCCAAATACCTTGTCGCCCATCAGGGCCAGGCTCTCCAGTGCCGCATCCAGCAGGTCTTCATCCTCGGTGCGTTCCACCTGCCAGCGAATGTAATCGACCAGCGGTTTATCGCTGCCAAGTTCCCGCAGGGTGTCCACTGCCAGCATTTTGGCTTCCACAGGCGCGCTTTTATCTTGCAGCAGGGCCAGCAGCGCGTCCTCGTCTCCCAGAGCCAGCAGTTGCTGCACGAGAGGGTCGGGAACGGCAACACCTTCGGTGATATAGTCCCGCATCAGGGCAATCAGCTCCGCGGCGACGGTATAGCGTGCAAAATAGCCCGATGGTGTCTCTCCGGCCAGAAAATCGGCCGGGGTTTGCAGCCAGGTGGTGTAAAACTCCGGTGCTGCTTCCTCCAGCGCATCGGCGGTCTTGTAGTGTCCGCGATTGTCCTCAATCCAGCGGCTGAGCGCCTGGGAAAAGGCGGCGTCAAAATCAATCAGGTTCATAGAATCTCCTCTCGTAATGCATAAGGCATACGGTATTGTTCGCGCTGCGTGGCGCGATCCCCTGTCATGGTCATCTGCGGTGATTGAGCAGCTTGATCAGGTCGGGGGTTGAAAACGTATAGGTTTGGTTGCAGAAATGGCATACGAGCTCCGCGCCGTCGACATCGTCGGTAATCATGCGCTTAAGCTCGTCCGGCCCCAGTGCGATCAGCGCGCGCTCCATGCGGTGGCGGGAACAGTTGCACTGGTAAACCAGGTTTCGGGTTTCCAGCGCTTTGGGCTGCAAGCCGGAAAACCAGTTTTCTAAAAGCGTGTCCAGCGTTTCGTGCTCAAGTTCGGCCGCAATATCGCCAAAGATGGGCGAGCGAAGTTCCAGCTGATCAATCAGCGCGTCGTCGCAGCCGGGCATTGCCTGCAAAAGCACCCCGCCAGCCGATTCCACCGTGACATCCGAAGCGATAACGCCCAAACTGACCAGCGACGGGCTTTGCTCGCTTTGCACATAGTAGAACGCCAGATCGGCGGCGATTTCGCCGGAGATCAGGTTCACTTGGCCGATGTAAGGGGTTTTAAGGCGCAGGTCTTTGACCACGCTGAGGCGGCCATGTTTGCCTACCCCGCCGCCGATATCCAGTTTCCCGTCTTTCAGGGGAAGTTGCACGGTGTGGTTTTGCACATAGCCGCGCACGGCGATGCCGCCGTTTTCGGCCTGGCCGCCGACACAGACGATTTTCTTTAGCGGGCCGTCGCCGTCAATGGTCAACGTTACGGTGGAATCTGCTTCCTTTAGCGTGGAGGAAAGCATGGCGGCAGCCATCAGCCCGCGGCCAAGGGCGGCAGCAGCTACGGCGCTGGACCCTTGCAGCTTTTGGGCCTGGCGTACGGTTTGGGTTGCGTTCATCAGTACGCCGCGCACTGCGCCGTCCTGCAGGGTAAAATGCAGCATGGTATCCAAGCTTATTGCTCCTTCTTCGTGGCAGCGATATGCCAGCGCTTTTCATTGGGTTTGGGGGCGTGCAGGGTTTTATCGCCATAGGCCCGGATGTCGGTAAAGCCTTCGGCCTCCAGCAGCGAGCGCAGCTGGGCCAGGGTATAGCCGTATTGTGTTTGCTCTTCCTCAATGCGGGTATAGCGGCCGTCCTGTTCGCGCCTAAAGATGGTTAATTGCATCTCCACACGGCAGGTGGGGTCATCATAGTGGTTTTGCCACAGATAGGCGATATCACCGGCATCCTCGCCGTGGGTATGGTTGCCGAGTATGGTTTGCAGTTTCCAAGGGGTGGATACATCAAACAGTAACACGCCGCCGGGCTTGAGCGCTTGATACGCGGCCCGGAAAAATGCGGTGACATCCTGTATGCTCGGCAGATAGTTGACACCGTCGCAGGTGCACAGTACGGCATCCTGTGGCCGATGCAGGCACAAACAGCGCATATCCATCTGTGCAAAGGGAATGCACGCGCCCTGCCGCCGCGCCTTATCGGCGGCTACGGCCAGCATATCGGCGGATAGATCTACCCCGGTCATGTCATACTGGCGGTTTAGTGGCAGGGTCAGCCCGCCGGTACCGCAGGCGCACTCGCACACCGCGCCTGCTGGCACGCCCTGCAGGCATAAAAGTTCGCGGTAAAAAGCGGCCCATGCGGGATAATCCACATCGGCCATTAGGCGGTCATATACAGATGCGAAGGCGGTATACAATCTTACAGTCTCCCGCAGGCCTTACTGATCGTCTTCAGGCTCATCGTCATAGTCATCATCGTCGTCTTCTTCTTTGTGCAGTCCGCGGTCTACCGTTGCCCCATCAATTTGGGAGTTGATAAACTTATCAAACACGGCGTTTGTGTAGCTGGCGGTAATAAAACGGCTGAACGCAAACCCCATCAGCATATAATACAGGAACAAGATCACCACAACCAGGATATAGACTACCCCGAAGTATGCGGCAACAACCCCTAGTATGGCGGGCAGTATGGTAATCAGCTTAAATAAAATGGTCTGCGGCAGCCGCCCAATGGTCAGCAGGAAGGAGTTGCGGATCAGCTGCATGTAGCCCAGCTTGTAGCTGACCATCAGCGGATAGGTGAAGATCAGGCTCATCATCCAGAGGACGCCGATCATCATGGTCAGCATTTGCGGAACAACAAAAAATACGCTGTTGGTTTTGGCCAGCTCGCCGTAAAAGTTCCAGCACACATAGACCACCACCGGCACTAAGCCGGTAATAAACCCGGTGATCAGGCCCTGTTTCCAGTTCTCTTTCACCGCGTCTTTAAAATCGCTGAAGATGAAGGCATGCTCATCGCGCGCCCAGTTGCGTGTAACGTAGCAGATCCCGGGGGTAAACACCCCGGTCAGGGTTATGGCGGGGATCAGCCACAACAGACCGACAAAGGCGAGGGAACGAATCTGTTCCAAGGCTTGGGTAAAGTCGATTTGCATCAGGCCGCTTTCGTCCATCAGCGATTGGGTGTCGGCCGCATTGTTTAGCGCCGTAAAAATCAGGATGATGAAATAAGCGATAATGATCATCGCCGGCAGCCAGGCCAGCATGTATAAAAGGTTCAGGCGCATCAGGCCGCTTATCCGTACACGCAGCATCTCGCGAAAGAGTTGGCCGCGCGTTGTGGGCAGATCGTCCTTGGTGTAGTCGCCCTTACCGGACTTGCCGTATAGGTAGCTGTTCATAAGTTTGCCGAACATCTGGTTGACCCTCCTCTAACATTAAGGGTATTATACCACATTTGTCCCCGTTGCGTATGGCGTGGGAACTAGGTTTTACAGGCGTTTACCCCTCAAGCTCGTTTTCCAGAAACCGGAGGATATCCCCGGCGCTGGGCGGGCAGCCCGGCACGGTTTTTTCAAACCCGGCCGTACAGCGGCCAATGCCGAGGCATTGCGCTTGTGATTGCCCCTGATACCCCTGCCCAACGCACACGGGAACCCGCAGTCTGCTTAGCTTTCCCGCTTCGTCCAGACGTAGCAGGGCGTATACGGTATTGGCGCAGCAGGCCGAGCAGGCATCCTTTTGGGTGACGCGGGATAAAAGCCGGTTTACCCTGCGCTGTGGCGGCTGCATGGTGGTGGCCGGCGGCGTGAGGATGATCTCCTCTAGCGTAGATAGGTCCGCGCTCCCCGCGCCCAGTGCTTCCGCAATGCCGATGTAGGGGACATCGGACAGGCTGTACCCCAGCTGCGTGCAGGCGTACGCATCGCACAGAACCGGATCGTAGGTGCCAAACACCTGACCGCGCTGTACGGGGCTGCCACCCTCTTCGTAGTCCAAATCGCCGCATATGGCATCTACCAAAACAAAGTTCTGCGTCAGCCCCAGCGACAGATGGCCGATGGGCTTGTGCAGTCCAAGGGTGTGATAGCGGCGTTTTTCGGCATTCGGGATTAAGCCCTTCATGTTCTTCAGCGCGCAGGTCAGCCGCGTTTGGCAGTGCCCTTTCATGACCGGAACGTTAATCAGGTAATCAAGCTTTAACGCACTGTCACAAATGCGCAGGGTCATCCCGCCACAGTCGACGGCTGTGGAGCTATCGGGCTGGGTGTCGATAAACGGAACGCCGGTTTGCTTTGCCAGGTCTGTGTAACCGCACACGTCGGCGGCATCCTTGGTGCGCGCACCGACCCAGGCACCTTCGAGCATGCAAAGGTTGTGAAAGCCGTGCGCCCGCAGGTATTCGATGATGCCTTCCACAATCTGCGGATGGGTGGTTGCGCCGTTACTTGCGTCCGATGCCAGAACCAAGTTGGGCTTGATGCCGATCAACGCATTGCCGGATGGTATGTTTTCATGCACGCGGGCGGCCTCCAGCACAGCGATAGCCATGGCTTTCAGGTCGCTGCCGTAGGTGCTCCAAATGGTACTGCTTGCCATGATGCCTCCAAACGGGTGTCAATTTCATGAGGTTTCGCTTATAGAATAGACCGCTTAGTGTGTTGCTGTCAACGGGGCCGGGCGGTAGCGCAAACGCAGCGCTTTACGCGGGCTGTGCGCTCTGCTATGATGGTGCTGTGGGGGAGGGATTGGTATGCATATTGCGGTGATCGGCGGCGGAGCGGCCGGGCTTGCGGCGGCCATTGCTGCGGCGCAGTCTGGCGCGCAGGTTACGGTGCTGGAGCGCAACGCAAAACCGCTGAAAAAGCTCGGCGTAAGCGGTAACGGACGCGGCAACCTGATGAACACGGAAAAACCTGTGTATTATGGCGATTCCGCGTTTGCCCAGGCTGTGCTTACGCGCTGCGGCGTACCGGAGCTGACTGCGTTTTTTACGTCGCTGGGCGTGCCGCTGCGGGAAGAGGGAACGCATTTACTCTACCCTGCATCGCTGCAAGCATCGTCTGTACAGGCGGCGTTATTACTGCGGGCGGAGCAGCTTGCCATTAGCATCCAATGCCTTTCGCAGGTCACGGATATTGCGCGTGAAGCAAGCGGGTTTACCCTCTCCGGCGTGCAGGAGATCGGTGACGACCCAAAACACAGAACACAAACAGCGTTTTCTCTGCATGCCGATCAGGTGATTGTCGCCTGCGGTGGCGCGGCCTCCCCTGTGCACGGCACGGACGGCACGGCCTATACCCTGCTGACAGCGCTTGGTCATCGGTTGACCCCAGTGTTCCCCGCCCTGTGCGCGCTGACTGTGCCTAAAAAGGCGCTGCACGGGCTAAAGGGACAGCGTGTACGCGCTACACTGCGGCTGGAAGATGGGCAAGGGCATGTCGTGCGGGAAACGCAGGGCGAAGCGCTGTTTGCCGATGACGCGGTCAGCGGCATCGCGGCCATGCAGCTGGCACGCTTTGTGAAAGCGGATATGACGCTCTGCCTGGACCTGCGCGACGAGCTGAACATGCAAGGGGATATGCTGCCGTTTGTCACATCGCTGGCCGATGCGCGGGGCAGGCAACCTGCTGCCGCGCTGCTGACCGGTGCACTGTCCGCCCCGGTGGCCCGGCTGGTGCTGCGTCAGGCTGGTGTAAGCGATGGAACCATGCTCATTACGTCCCTTGGCGCGGCCAAACTGCGCGCCGTGGCGGATGCGCTTGCCTGTGTCCGCCTGCCGATAACGGGCACGCGCGGGTTTGACGCTGCCCAGGTGACCGCCGGTGGCATCGTAGCAGAAGATTTTGATGCTAGCACCATGGAGAGCCGCCTGGTACCCGGCCTGTATGCCGCCGGGGAGATATTGGATGTCGATGGTGACTGCGGCGGATTTAACCTCATGTTTGCGTTTGCCTCTGGCCTGATCGCTGGCGGAGCAGCCGGGGCGAAATAGCAGGCACAGACCCTTTATACACAGAAAATGGCCGCGCAGCTGCGCGGCCATTGTGATGGCGCTTGGTTGGATGATTACGCTCGATTGCGGTACATACCCGTAATCCACAGCAGCAGACACGAGCCGCCAAGGGCGATCAGGAAACTACCGAGGTTAAACCCGTCAATCGTGCCCAGGCCCAGCAGCGAGGCGACGAAGCCACCGACGATACCACCGACGATACCAACGATGATATTGGCAATCACGCCCATATTGGCGTCACGTTTCATAATCATGCTGGCAACCCAGCCAGCCAGTCCGCCCATAATAATCCAAGATACAATACCCATATGGTTCCTCCTTGATGTTGTAGGTACCGGCTCATCCCGGTACGATTTTCCAATGTTTATAGTTTGTCCGGCGGCGCGTTTGCGCCTGACCTATTTCAGTATACCAATCCGCATGCGGGTGTCTACAACTCTAGCAGATTCTAACCAATTCCTAACGTGCTATGCATTTTCTTGCGCTGTTGTCTTGCATACGGTACAATATCATTATACCGTGAAGAAGGCGAAGTGAAACGAATGGTTCGTATCCTGTTTGTCTGCTATGGCAACATTTGCCGTAGCCCGATGGCTGAATTTATCTGTAAAGATATGGTAAAAAAACGTGGGCTAGCGGATTCTTTTCACATTGAATCACGCGGCACCAGCACGGAGGAACTCGGCAACCCCGTATACCCACCAGCCAGGGAAGAACTGGCCAAACACGGCATCAGCTGTGACGGAAAAGTGTCCATCCTGCTGACAAAAGAAGATTATGATGCCTTTGACTGGCTGTTTGCCATGGACGAGCGGAACATACGCGCCATCGACCGTCTCACCGGCGGCGATCCGCAGGGCAAAGTCCATCGGATGATGGAGCGCACATCCCGCCCCGGCGAGGTGGACGATCCTTGGTACACCCATCAGTACGATGTAACCTACCGCGATATTGTGGAAGGCATTACGGCGTGGCTGGATGTTATTCTTTCGCATAAATCCAGAGTCTGACGCACGTATATCGCCAGGCAATGATGAAACGCTGATAAAGGACGGAATGCATATGAAACAAACGTTGCAGCTTGCGGCGGTGTTTACCGATCATATGGTGCTAAGCCGGCATAAGACTGTGCACATTTTCGGCACGGCGCCGGAGGGCACGCTGGTTACGGTGTCCCTTGCGGGGCAGTCGGCTGAGACCGCCGCATATAACGGCCGGTTTGAGGTCGCACTCGCACCAATGCCGGCTGGTGGGCCGCATACCCTGACGGTGACCGACGGGCAAACCAAAAAGACCTGCGACGATGTACTGATCGGCGAGGTATACCTGGCTGGCGGGCAGAGCAATATGGAATGGGCGCTGGAACAGGCGGAGGGCGGCCCGGAGCTGATACAGACGCTGGACAATCCCATGATCCGCTATTGCAACGTACCCAAAAACGCCTGGCTGGATGAACAGGCGCTGGCCCGGGAGCGTGCCATGCACTGGAAAGCGCTACGGCCCGGCGCATGTGGGGATATCAGCGCCGTGGGCTGTTATTTCGCGCTGGAACTGCAAGAAGAGCTAAACGTCCCGGTCGGCATCATCGGCTGTAACTGGGGCGGTTCGTCCATCGTCTGCTGGATGGACGAGGCAACCCTGCGCACAACCACCGATGGGGCTAGATTGCTGGACGAATATACCCGGCGCGTGAAGGATAAGTCCGATACGCAGTACGATGCCGAAATGAAAACCTACAACGCAGCCTTCCAGGCGTGGTGGCAGCGCATACTGGATGCCCAGCGGAAGAAGCCCGATATCAGCTGGCAGGAGATTAACGAAACCGTCGGCCCCGGCCCCTGGCCCCAGCCCGAAGGCCGCAAAAGCGGGTTCCGCCCGGCAGGGCTGGCCGAAACCATGCTCAAGCGCATCGCTCCCTATACGTTGACCGGGTTTTTGTATTATCAGGGCGAAACGGACGCGTCGCAAGCGTACCTTTACCGGCAGCAGCTACGCAATCTGATCGGCTTCTGGCGGGATCTGTTTTGCGATGCTACCCTGCCGTTTCTCAACTGCCAGCTGCCCATGTTCATCGCCAAGGGCGAGGAGGATATGCGCGATTGGCCGCTGCTGCGCCAGGCACAGGAGCAGGCGTTTATGGATGTACGCAATACCGGCCTGGCCGTGCTGATTGACTGCGGCGAGTTTGACAACATTCACCCCAAGGACAAAAAAACAGTCGGCCATCGCCTGTACCTGCAAGCGCTGAAAGTGGTGTATAGCCGCGATATCGACGCTGACAGCCCCAGGGCCTTGGCAGCCCGCCGGGACGGCGATGCGATGGTCGTTAGCCTGTCTGCGCCGGTGGAGGTCAAGGGGGAAGCCACCCTGTTTGAGCTTGCCGGGGAAGACGGCGTATTCCACCCTGCGCTGTGCCAGTTGGAGGGGCAGGAACTGCGCGTATTTGCCGAAGCGGTAGCCGCGCCTTTGGCCGTGCGCTATGCCTGGGTGAACTTCGGCACGGTGCACATCTTTGGGCACAACGGCCTGCCGCTGGCCCCGTTCAGCCTGCATTAGCTGCGTAAAAAGCCCGCCGTCCGGACGGGCTTTTTGTGCGCTTTGCGGCAGGGGTAGCAGTTTCGGAAAAAACCTATCCGTGGTATGATGTCATGGGGAGGAATGCGGATGCAAGTCACGGTGATCGGCAGCGGCCGCTGGGGTTCGTTCCTGGCGTGGTACGCGAGCCGGAGGGGACACTCCGTGCGCCTGTTCGGGCGCGAAAGCTCACCCCGCTTTCAGCAACTACAGCAAACCCGGAGCAACGATTTGGTGACGCTGGACAGCAGCGTTACGTTCAGTTCCGCACTATCCCGGCAGACGGATGTTTTTTTCATTTCCGTCTCATCCCAATCCCTGCGCGAGGTGGTCCGGCAGCATGCCGAAACTTTGCGCGGCATCCCCGTTGTACTGTGCATGAAGGGGCTTGAAATGGGCACGGGCAAACGCTTATCGGTGGTCGTGCACGAGGAACTTGGCCAAAACCAGCCCGTTGCGGTGTGGCTGGGCCCCGGCCATGTGCAGGAGTTTGTCCGCGGCGTGCCCAACTGCATGGTGATTGATGCCGAGGACGAAGCGCTGAAAGCCATGCTGGTGGAAGCACTGTCCGGTGAGCTGATTCGCTTTTACTATGGTCGCGATTTGATCGGGTCGGAAATCGGCGCGGCGGCCAAGAACGTGGTCGGCATCGCTGCCGGGGTGCTGGACGGACTTAAGCTGTCCACCCTGAAAGGCGCACTGATGAGCCGCGGCACCCGAGAGGTGGCCCGGCTAATTCAGGCTCTAGGCGGCAACGAACTGAGCGCGTACGGCCTGTGTCACCTGGGCGATTATGAGGCAACTGTGTTTTCCCCCTACAGCCACAACCGCCGTTTTGGCGAATGCCTGGCTACGGGGCAGCCGTACAGCGAGCTGGCCGAGGGCGTGTATACCGCAAAAGCGCTGATGGATTTGGAGATGCAAACAGGTGTGGAACTGCCCATCAGCCGCGCTGTGTACGAAGTGCTCTATCACGATGCGGACATTCGAAAAACCCTGGGCGGCTTGTTCGACAGAAGCCTGAAAATGGAATTTTAAGCGGCGATTGCCAAACGTAATAGGGAAGGACCGATGATAGCGTGAAAAACGAGACCAAACAACCGAAACTTGTCGATATCGGCGGGCAGGCTGTGCTGGAGGGCGTGATGATGAAAGCGCCCGATGCCGTGGCCGTGGCCGTGCGCAGGCCGGATCAGACCATTGTCGTCCATCGCCAGGCCTATACCGCGCCATCCAAAAAGCACAAGTGGCTGGGCTGGCCGCTGGTGCGCGGCGTGGTGAACATGGGGTCCATGCTCTCGCTTGGGATGAAGACCCTGCAAAAATCCACCAATATGCTCGGCGTGCTGGACGAGGAGCCCTCGCGCTTTGAACAATGGCTGTCCCGCAAGCTTGGCAAGGGCATTGATAAAATTGTGATGGGTACGGCAATTACGCTGGCCGTTTTGTTGTCCGTCGTGCTGTTTTTTGCGATTCCTGAAGGCTTTGCCAGACTGCTGAAAGGCGTGTGGCCAGGCGGCAGCCTGAACTGGCTGGTCAACCTGCTGTCGGGCATATTGCGCATATTGATTTTGATCGGCTATATCCTCGTATGTGCCATGGTGCCCGATGTGCGCCGCACCTTTCAGTACCATGGCGCAGAGCATAAAACCGTGTACAATCACGAAGCCAAAAAGCCTTTAACACCCAAGACCGCGCAGACATTTTCCACCCTGCACCCGCGCTGCGGCACCAGCTTTTTGCTGCTGGTGTTTGTTATCTCTATTGTGCTGTTTACCGTGGTGGGGTATCAGGGCAATGTATATGCATGGCGGCTGCTTAGCAGGCTTGCGCTGCTTCCGGTTGTGGCCGGGGTCAGCTATGAAATCCTGAAGCTGTTAGCCCATTCCAGCGGCATGCTGGCCCGCCTGCTGCGCTGGCCTGGCATTCAGCTGCAGCGGCTGACCACCAAAGCTCCGGACGATGGCATGGTTGAGATTGCAATCGTTGCCATGAACGTAGCGCTGCACGGCATGCCAGCCCATGCCGAAACCACCCCCGAGGGCTGGGCGATACTCCACAGCTACGAGGAAAGCGAGCCGAACTATATGCCTGCGGATGCGCCTATCCCCGCGAAAGACAAGGCGACGGTATGACCATACTGGAAGCCCTGCGGCACGGGGAGCATACCCTGATGGCCGTGCCCGATCCCCGTGTAGATGCCGAGCTGCTGCTTAGCAGCATACTGCACATGCAGCGGATGGAGCTCAAGCTGCAGCCTGCCAAAGTGCTGACCCCGGCGCAGGAGACAGATTACCTGCATGCCCTGCAACAGCGTAGTGACCGTCAGCCACTGCAATACATTCTGGGATCGCAGAACTTCTTCGGGCTGGACATTGCTGTGAGTGAAGCGGTGCTGATTCCGCGGCCCGAAACCGAAACCCTGTGCGAGCTGGCGCTCAATTATCTAAAACCGCTTGCGCAGCCTGCCGTGGCTGATGTGTGCACCGGCAGCGGTGCCATTGCCATTGCCATCAAGAAAAACTGCCCGGATGCCAGCGTGTTTGCAACCGACCTCAGCCAAGCCGCGCTGCATGTGGCGCGTGAAAACGCCAAGAGCAACGCTGCGGCAATCACTTTTCTGCAAGGAGACTTCATGGAACCGTTACAGGGAAAGACCTTTAACTGTATTGTGTCCAACCCGCCCTATATCAAGGCGGGGGATTTGGCGACCCTGCAGCCGGAAGTACGCAGGGAGCCGCGTATGGCACTGGACGGCGGGGAAGACGGCCTTGCGTTTTACCGTAGGCTTGCCCAGGATGCACCATCACTGCTGCGCCGTGGCGGCGTTGTGTTTGCTGAGCTTGGCGACGAGCAGGACAGCGTTGTACCTGAACTATTTACCGCCGCCGGATTCGCCCACGTGCGTGTCCACAAGGACTTGTTTTTAAAGCCACGCGTGCTGGAAGCGCTTTTGTATCCGTAGCGAACATGGTTGCACTCTCACACTATGCTACTTAAGGAGAACAACAATGTTTGACAAGTTTGATTTTATCGTTGCCCGCCAGCAGGAACTCACCGAGGCGGTCAGCCAGCCGGATATCATCGCCGATACCGAGCGTTACCAGAAACTATTACGAGAACTGGCGTCCCTCGCCCCGCAGGTCGAGGCTTGGCAGGCCTATCAAAGCACCCTGTCTGAAATAGAAGAAGCCAAGGAGATGCTCTCCATGCCCGATATGGCCGACATAGCCGGGGAGGAACTCAAACGCCTGGAACAGTTAAAGGAAGAGCAGGAGATCGCATTGCGCCTGTTGCTGATTCCAAAAGACCCCGACGACGACCGCAACGTGGTTATGGAAATCCGCCAGGGCGCGGGCGGCGATGAGGCCGCGCTGTTTGGGGCCATATTGCTACGGATGTATACCCGCTACGCCGAGCGCCACCGCCTGAAGCTGGAACCGGTCAGCTATACCATGACCGAGCTTGGCGGCGTGAAGGAAGCTGTATTCAACATCAAAGGCAAGGGCGCGTTTAGCCGCTTGAAGTTTGAAAGCGGGGTGCACCGCGTGCAGCGTGTACCCTCGACCGAATCCTCCGGGCGTATCCATACCTCTACCGCGACTGTGGCTGTGCTGCCTGAAGCCGAGGATGTGGAACTCAACATCGCCGATCAGGATCTGCGTATCGACGTGTACCGCTCCTCCGGTCACGGCGGCCAGTGCGTTAACACCACCGACTCCGCTGTGCGCATTACGCATATCCCCACCGGCTTGGTGGTCACATGCCAGGATGAAAAAAGCCAGATCAAAAACCGCGCCAAAGCCATGATGGTTTTGAAATCGCGCCTGTACCAGAAAATGCGTGACGAGAAGGACGCCGAATATGCCGCCCATCGCCGCGGGCAGGTTGGCACGGGAGATCGCTCAGAGCGTGTCCGCACCTATAACTTCCCACAGGGCCGGGTGACAGACCATCGCCTCAGCGGCGCGGATGATGCTCGCAAGAACTTCAATATCGACCTGATTACTGACGGCGATCTGGACGAGCTGATCGACGCGCTGACCCTGCAGGATCAGGCCGAAAAGCTCAAGGAAATCGGAGCATAAGCATGCATACCCATATCAGCCCGCCAACGGAAAAAGAACTCCAGCGGGCGGCCAGCCTGATCCGCCAGGGCGAGGTTGTCGCCTTTCCCACCGAGACCGTGTACGGCCTGGGCGCAGATGCCCTGAATGCGGACGCGGTGCGGAAGATTTTTGCGGCCAAAAACCGCCCGGCAGATAATCCGCTGATCGTTCACGTGCACAGCGCTGAGGCGGCAGACGCGCTTTGCCATGTATCGGATGACGCTCGTACCCTGATGGCCGCGTTTTGGCCGGGACCGCTGACATTGCTGCTTCCCAAACGCTCCGTGATTCCCGCAGTCACCAACGCGGGGCTTGCCAGCGTTGCCGTGCGCATGCCGGATCACCCGGTAGCGCTTGCGCTTTTGAAGGCATCCGAGCGACCCATCGCCGCGCCAAGCGCAAACCGCAGCGGCAGACCCAGCCCGACCACCGCCCAGCACGTTTGGGACGATATGCATGGCCGCATTCCCCTGATACTGGATGGTGGCCCCTGTCGCGTAGGGCTGGAATCCACGGTGCTGGAGATGAGCGGGGATGCCCCGGCTATTGTACGGCCCGGTGGTATAACGCTTGAAATGCTAAAGGCCGTGCTGCCCGACGTGCATGTGGCGGAAACTGCCATGCGCGCGCTGAAAACCGGCGAAACCGCCGTAAGTCCCGGTATGCGGCACACCCACTACGCCCCCAAGGGCGAGTTGACGCTGGTTGAAGGCACGGCCGAGGCGGTAGAGGCCGAGTGCAAGCAGCGCTATCAGGCTGCCAAGGCCGCCGGTCAAACGGTTTGCCTCCTGGTTGCTAAGGAGCGTTTGCCGGTATATCAAGGCCTTGTAAGCTATACGCTGGGCAGTCTGCACGCGCCGGAAACCATTGCCCATACGCTGTTTGCGGCGCTCAGGCAGATGGATGAAGATGGCATTGATGTCATTATCTGCGAAGCGGTGGATAGCGCCGGCATCGGTTTGGCAGTCATGAACCGGCTGCGCCGCGCCGCGGATTTCCGCGTAGTCCGGGTTTAACAAAACGATTTTTGCGACATACTATGGGTACGCGAAAGCAAAGGAGGACATGGCAATGGCGGGAATTCTGCTTGATATTACACCGTTTGAGGAAAAAATATCCCTGCACAGCTATTTGAAGGATATGCTGAAGTTTCCATTTTACTATGGGGCGAATCTGGATGCGCTCTACGATGAGCTAACCAGCATGGAAACGCCTGTGGAAATTACCCTCAAGTATCACAATCACGACATCAAAGGACATGAAAACTACATACCGCGCCTTGCGGAGGTCTTCCGCATTGCAGCGCAGGATAACTATAATATTCAATTGACGATGCAGGAAACGGATGCGAAAGCACAGGAGGAACCAAAATGATTCTTGACGGCAAACTCTGGGTCGGCACAGCCGGGCATACGCCCGTATCGCTGGAACCTGCCATGGCCAACCGCCACGGGCTGATTGCCGGGGCGACCGGCACAGGCAAGACCATTACCCTCAAGGTGATGGCGGAGGGCTTTTCCGTCATGGGCGTGCCCGTGTTCCTAAGCGATATCAAGGGCGACCTATCCGGCATGGTGCGTCCGGGCGAGAACACCGACGCGCTGGCTTCGCGTCTGCTTGCTACAGGCGTGGACCGCTTCGCATTTCAGGCCTTTCCCACGGAGTTCTGGGATGTGTACGGCGAGCAGGGCTACCCGGTGCGTACCACCGTCAGTGAGATGGGCCCGCTGCTGCTGTCAAGGCTTTTAAGCCTGAATGAAACACAAACAGGCGTTTTGCACATGTTGTTTCGCATCGCCGACGATGAAAACATGCTGCTGTTGGACCTGAAAGATTTGAAGGCCATGCTCGTGTATGCGGGAGAAAATGCCGAGCGCTACACCCTGAACTATGGTAACATCGCCAAAGCCACCATCGGAGCCATTCAGCGTGCCGTAGCGGTGCTGGAAGACCAAGGTGGCGATCAGTTCTTCGGAGAACCGGCGCTGGAGATTACCGACTGGCTGCGTCAGGATGAGGAAGGCCGGGGCGTGATCAACATTCTGGCTGCCGACAAGCTGTTCCGCAATCCCCTGATGTATTCTACCTTCCTGCTTTGGATGCTGTCCGAACTGTACGAGACCCTGCCCGAGCAGGGCGACAGCGACAAACCTCGCATGGTGTTTTTCTTTGATGAAGCCCATCTGCTGTTTGCAAACTGCCCCAAAGCGCTGCTTGACAAGATTGAGCAGATTGTTCGCCTGATTCGCTCCAAGGGCGTAGGCGTTTATTTCGTCACCCACAACCCGGCGGATGTGCCCATGAATATCCTTGGGCAGCTTGGCAACCGCGTGCAGCATGCACTGCGTGCCTTTACGCCGCTGGATTTGAAGGGCGTCAAGGTCGCCGCCGATACCTTCCGCCAAAACCCGGTGTTTGATACCGAGGAGGCCATCACCAAGCTGGTCACCGGCGAAGCACTGGTGTCGTTCCTGGATGCAAGCGGCGCGCCGCAGGTTGTGACCCGCACGCTGATTTTACCGCCCCAGAGTATGAT
Source organism: Candidatus Limiplasma sp. (assembly GCA_963678055.1). Classification (GTDB taxonomy): domain Bacteria; phylum Bacillota; class Clostridia; order Christensenellales; family Aristaeellaceae; genus CAXXOK01. The sequence goes on along the minus strand of OY782679.1, from coordinate 14,808 downwards.
GGGTACGATTGACCCCGCCCTTAGAAAAACCTTTATCAATACGGGCGTGTTCGCTGGTGTGTACGATACGCCTGTAGACCGCAAAAGTGCGTACGAATACCTGGCCGCGTCCATGAATCAGGGGCGCCCGGCCGTGCCGAAGCCGGACCCGGTGGAAGCCGCGCCTGTGTTTACCGCAGCGCCGGTAGCCCCCGTGCAGCAGGCCCAGGTTCCCCAGGCCCCGACCTTTATGGTGTATAATCCCGCGACCGGCGGGTATCAGGCCAAGGAAATCCCGGCCATGGCGACCACCCAGCAGAACCCCGTGCCCAAGCCGGCAGACCAGTTGGTGCAAAGCACCCAGCAGAGCGTGCTGGTGCTCGACCCGGCCACCGGACAGTATGTCCGTAGGGACATGACCCTTGTGCTGGACCCGTCTACGGGGCAATATGCACCGGTCGTATCCGAAGAGGATAAACTGGACGCCGAAAAGGCGCATAAGCAGCGGCTGAAGGCGCAGAAAGAAGCCGAGACCCGCGCCCGCCGCCAGCATATGGACGACCTGCGCGAGGAACGCGCCCAGCGCGCCCGTAAAAATGACAGCATTCTGGGCCGCGTGCAGAACACGGCCATCTCCACCGCCACGCGCACCATCGTCAGCAAGCTGACCCGCGGTATACTGGGCGGATTGATGGGGAAGAAATAAGCGATAAAAACGCAGGGATCATTGCAAAGATTGTCTTACGAAGAGGTGACGGGATATGCCCAGATACCAATATAAGTACCGCAAACCGCAAAGGCGCAAAATCAGGGTTGGAACCATTATCCTTGTGATTGCGCTGGTGCTTATGCTTGCATATCCGTTTTTTGAGGCGTTCCATATCAACATTGCCGAGCATACAACCCGGCTTGCCGGTCTGCCCTCGTCGCTGCGCAACCTAAAAGTGGTCTTCTTGTCCGATGTGCACGAAAACCTGTGGGATTCCAGGGCACGTACCGAAAAAATCGTTAAGATGATCAACAGCCTGGGGGCTGATTTGGTGCTTCTGGGCGGCGATTATGCCATGGACCCGGACGGCGCGATTGCGTTTTTTGAACACCTGCCGCTGATTCAGGCACGGCTTGGCGCGTATGGTATTTTCGGCAATAAAGATCGCGCGGAAACCGCGGAAGCACGCGGTGATCTGGCCCAGGCAATGAAGGACGCCGGGATCACACCGCTGGTCAATGAGGTCGCGAAAATCAAGGTGGGACAAAGCTTTTTGTATATCGCCGGGGTGGACGATTTGCAAACCGGCGGGACGGATATTGAGGCCGTCGCGTCGCAGGTAACGACGGACGATTTCGTCATTTTGCTTGGGCACAACCCAGATATACTCAACCAGGCGGTGAGCACCGTGGATAAAGACGGGAAAACCCACTGGTATGATCTGGCCTTGTTTGGACACACGCACGGCGGGCAGATTGTGCTGTTTGGTACGCCCGTTTTAGCCGTACGGAGGCCAGAAAGTTCCTCGCGCTATCTGTCCGGCTGGATATCGGAAAACCGGGCGGAGATTTTGGTCTCCAACGGTGTGGGCACATCCATTTTACCGATGCGCCTGTTCGCTCCCGCGCAAATTCACCTGATACGGCTGCGGTGACAAACCGGCCCATACAATGTGATCTGCAAACAAAGCCCCCGCCCGACACAGTGTCGGGCGGGGGCTTTGTTTGATTGGATAACAGGCATATGGAAAGAGTGAAAAGCTTACAAGTTAAGGCTTCGTACTGGTATTATTGCAGCTGACCACGCCACGCTCGGCATCCAGTGTGACCACCGCGCCGGATTTCAGTATTTTGGTGGCGTTTTCCGCGCCGATAATCACAGGCAGATCTAGGCTCATCGCTGCGATAGCCCCGTGGCCGTTCAGGTCGCTGTCCTCCAGCACCAGGCCGGAGGCCTTGCGGATGATGGGCAGCAGCGTATTGGTTGTCTGGTGGACAACCAATATATCGCCGGGGCTGAAATCATCCAGCGCTTCCTGCTCGTTTTGGCATACGCACAGCGGCGCGCATACGCTGGAGTGGCTGATGCCGCTGCCCGTGACCAGGATATTGCCGACAACATGTACTTTCATCAGGTTTGTGGTACCGCTGATACCAAGGGGTACCCCGGCGGTCATGACCACAACCTCGCCATCGCTTAGCATGCCGGCTTTCTCGCCTGCGGCTACGGCGCGTTCAAACAGGTCGTCGGTGTTGTAGGCTTCTTCCATAATCAGCGGGGTTACGCCCCAGCTCATGTTCAGCTGACGGCGTATAGTTTCGTCCATCGCGCAGCAGATGATGGGGCAGTTGGGCCGGTATTTGGAAATCATCCGCGCGGTATGGCCTGATTTGGTTACGGCGATGATCGCCGCCGCGCCCAGGTCGTGCGCGCTGGTCACAGCCGAATGGCTGATGGCATTGGTGACATCCGGTGCGCGGTTGCCTTCGCGCTCTTGAAAGCGTTTTACGTAGTTGATGTCGGTTTCCGTGCGTACGGCGATGCGCACCATGGTTTTAACCGCTTCCACAGGATACAAGCCGGCCGCGGTCTCGCCGGAGAGCATGATCGCCGAGGTACCGTCGTAAATGGCGTTGGCGACATCGGTGGCTTCGGCGCGGGTGGGGCGCGGGTTGTGCATCATGCTGTCCAGCATCTGCGTGGCAGTGATCACAGGCCGCCCGGAGGAATAGCCTTTGTGAATGAGCTTCTTTTGGATGACCGGCACATCCTCCAGCGGAATTTCCACGCCCAGGTCGCCGCGTGCTACCATAATGCCGTCGGACACGCGAAGAATCTCATCAATATTCTTTACGCCCTGCAGGTTTTCTATCTTGGCAATAATCTTGGGGTCGTCACCGCTTTCGCTGCCCAATAGCTTACGGATATCCAGAATATCCTCTGCGCTGCGGGTGAACGATGCGGCAATAAAATCGACATGGTTTTGAATCCCGAAGCGGATGTCCAGCACATCCTGCTCGCTTAAAAACGGAATATGGATGTGTGCGCCCGGGATGTTAACGCTTTTATGATCGCTGATCAGGCCGGGGTTTTCCACCCGGCATACAATGTCGCTGCCGTCAATTTCGGTCACGGTCATACTGATCAGGCCGTCGTCCAGCAGGATCATATCGCCGGGATTCACATCCAGGCCGAGGGTAGGCCAGGTGATGGAGACCTGCTGGTCGTTGCCGGTGACGGGCTGGGCGCATAAACGGAAGGTTTGGCCTTTTTGCAGCAAAACCTGTTTGTTTTCAAAGGTCGCAATACGGATTTCCGGGCCCTTGGTATCCAGCATGATGGCAACGGGCAGGTCTAGCTCTTCCCGCAGACGCTTGACCCGTTCCATGGTCTCGCCGTGTGTTTGGTGCGTGCCGTGGGAAAAGTTCAGCCGCGCCACATTCATGCCCGCGCGCATAATCTCGCGCAGGGTATTATCATCGGTGGTAGAAGGCCCAAGGGTGCAAATAATTTTTGTCTTAATCAGCGCCATGCACTATCCTTTCAGCGAAGGGTTTACGGGGTTTCGAGTTTCAGCAGGTATTCCTTTACATCCAAGCCGCCGCCATAGCCGACCATGTCCCCGTTGGCACCGATGACACGGTGACAGGGGATGAAAATTGGCAGCGGGTTGCGGTTGTTGGCCATGCCCACGGCGCGCGCCGCGCGCGGTTTGCCCAGGGCTTTGGCAATGTCGCCGTACGACTGGGTCTTCCCATAGGGGATGTCCTGCAGGGCGGCCCAGACAGCTTGCTGAAATGCCGTTCCCTGCGGGGCCAGCGGCACGGAAAAGGTTTTGCGTCTGCGGCCGAAATATTCGTGGAGTTCCTCGGCGGCCTGTAAAAGCAGTGGAGTTTCTTGCTCGATCTCGCCATCGTTGCGGCTGGCTTTCAGCCGTAGGGCGGCGAGCCGACCATCTTGCTCCACCAGTGTCATTGCCCCAAGTGGGGTGTCAACTAGTAAAATGCTGGTCATAGGGTTGCCTCCACTCTGCTCAGCGGTAAAAATAGCGATAGAGGATATAGGAACAACAGCGCGGCGAACCCGCCAAGCAGGCTGTAGTCGCGCAGGATGGTCTGGGAGCCATCCATGGAGAATTCAAGCATTACGCACGCTGCTACGGTTAGCAGTGTGGCGATCCAGGTGAGGATCAGCCGCAGGTTCGCACCTTGTATCCGTAGGAAAAATCCGAGATATACGCCCATAGCAGCTAAAATGCCGATGCCAAGCCAGATGTGGTCGGTCAGGTCCAGCACATGGTTGATGGGGAAGAGCATCATCCACAGGATGACTGCCATGATGGGAAGCAGAGTCCACGCGGCCGTTACGGCGTCGCGCGCGCCATGGCGCGTCCCGTAGCGGTGGCAGAAAACGCCCAGGGCGACCAGCACAGCCAGCAGTCCCAGTACCTGTTGCACACGGATGAAGATGATCACCATATGTCCGTCGCTGCGCATGCTTTCAAACAGTACCTGTCCTGCGCCATACAGCGCGAAAAACAGCAGGCTCAGATCGCCGGGGCGGCGGCCTTTGCGCGACTTAAGCAGGAACATAAGCCCCAGAAGGATCAGTGCGAACACGGCTTCCAGTCGGAACACCGCGATGCGGTGCAACTCCAGCGTGCCGAAGGCTTCGTTGATGAAGAAAAACGGCAGGATTTGGGTCAGCGTTCCGCTTTGTATGCTGCGGCCTACGCCAAAGCCCTCGGTCAGCCCCTCGGCCAGACGCAGCCCGAACAAAAGAACGCCCAGCGGCAAGACCATCGCGTCCAAAAAGGAAGAGAAGATCAGCTTTTTCAGCCTGGCGGTCAGCAGCGCGGCCAGTACCAGCCCCAGCAGCATGCCGGACATGGACAAGCCCCCGTCCCACACATACAGCATCTTGGCGGGCTGTTCCAGCGTTTGCAGGAAGTAGGTGTAGTTCGCCGCGCTAAAGAAAATGCGTGCAAAGACCAGCCCTAGCGGTATGCCCAGGATGCCATAGGTCAGAACCGTGTCTGCGCTAAACTGTGTTTTCCGGTGAAGCCAAATCGCGGCTGCCAGATAGCACAGCACGCTGAGCCCTGCACATAATCCGTACAGGGAACCGGTCAGGCCAAGCACGCTGAATGTCATAGATTATCTCCCGTCAATTATCGATCGCAGAGGCGAAGAAAATTACATCGCTGATGCTGCGGGTGTCGTACCCGCCCTTGTTGGAGAGCATCTGGTGGTTAAACACCAGTATGGAGGAGTTACCCCCGTCCATCGCGTAGGCCTGTGTGCAGCCCAGCTCGTCCATAAAGGCGGCCAGTTCTTCCACCGTCACGCCTTCGCTTTCGTCAGTGCGGCCGTCCACGGTGACCATGACATAGGTCAGCGGTGCCAGCTGGCCGATGGCGGCGCGCGGGTTTTTCGAATGCGGGTCGCCCAAATACTCCTTGGGGATTTCGGCTTTCACGCCGTCTACGACCAGCGCAGGGCCGAAGTAAAAGGCGTTGATGATCTCATGGTCTTCCAAAAACGCCTCGACAGCGTCTTCTTCAACGCTCTTGCTATCCCCATGCTGGATGATGTGCAGGTCGGAGTTTTCATCGATCAGCAGCAGATCGGTTTTGGTGGATGCTTTCCACCGGTATACTTCCGTTTGCCGGACAATGTAACCGTTGCCGCCGCTGGTTTTGGTGTAGAAATCGCCGTTCATCAGCACCACGGCGTTCATCGCCATGGATAGTAGCTCCGGCGGATCGCCGTACTTGCTGTTGCTTACAGCGGTACGCAGCTGCGAAGGGGTTGCGATCTTCACCGTTGCGATGTGGAAGGTGGAATCATACATGCGTTGGTCTGTGATCTCCACAATGAGGGTCGGGTCCTGATAGCCGGTCTCGCTGAAATTATCGGCCATGGGCACGCGGCCCGGCTCGTTCAACGTCAGCGGCAGATAGGAGATATCGTTGGTGGGCATGATGGCGTCCATCAGCCCGGCGCTGGCCAGGTAACCCATCGCGCCGTTAAGCTCATAATCCCAGGCGTTTTGCGTGCGGCTGAAATCCGGAAGGGTTTCCTGCAGGTAGCGCTGCTGCGCATCGGGAAGGATAGGGCCTGCGGGTGCTAAAAACGTAAGCGACAGTGCCATCACTACGGTGATGACAGCCAGCGTAATGGTGCGGCGTTTTGCAGTGTTCATAAGGTGCCTTCCTTTCTGGATGGTTGCCTTTATTATATAACAACCCCCTATACTCTACAAGACGATTTCGTTTAGCCAAACCCTGCAAGATTGTAACATCAATAAAACCGGCTCCCGCAGGGCGGGAACCGGCAGGAAGCGCGATAGGAATTAGGCGGATTTGCCGACCACCGTTTTGGGCAGCATGGGCAGGATAATGGCGCTGAGTACCATGGCAATCCCTGCGGTAATCAGCTGTACCGACTGCGCCGAAGCGGCGGCTGACAGCGCGGCCGAAAACGCCAGGCCTTTCATGGAGGTCAGCACTGTGGACTGTCCAAGCGCAATCACGGCAAACTTCACGGCGGCGGCAAACACGCCGGTTACAATCCAGCGCGGCCAAAACACCGTAAGGGTGGCTTTGTCTTGGATGGCAAACACCGCATAGAACACCACCAGCACAGCGTTGCCGGCCATGACCCACGGCATCATCTGTAGTAACGGTAGGTGTCCCTGTGCAAAGGCGATCACAGGCGAGATCACCGCCACCGCTACGCCGCCCCACAGCCCGATGGCCGTTGCGGCTACGATCAGGCAGAGGTTAACAAGGCTGCCGATGATGTAGGTGGTTACGATGGAATCTCCCAGCACAAAGCGAAGCTGCTGAAATACGACGGTCAGCGCAACCAATAGCGCGGTTGCAACCATTTTCCGGATATTTTGTGAACTCATAGTATACTCTCCTGTTATTCTTATTTCTTTTTGGATAATGCGCTTTTCACCTGCACGCCTTGCAGGTTGCCAAGTTTGGCGGTCAGCGCGCCGATGGTCAGGTTGTCCCCTTCCACAATCAGGCCGATGACGCCGGATTGCGTTTGGCTGTCGGGTACGCCTACGCGCGCTTTGATGACCGCCGCATACTCACTGATGATGCGATTGATATCAGCGGACGCTTTGCGGTCGTCCATCACGATGCCGATAAATCCCAGCCGGGTTTCTTGGTTCATAGTCTTTTCCTCCGTGGTATGAAAACAGCGGTTGCTTCACAAAAAAGCTAACCGCTGTCAAAATTACTTGTCGCCATGGGCGGCCTCCTCTCTTTTCGCCGTTGGAACTCCTCAGGCGTCAACAGGGTTTTAGGGTGGGGTTGCATTTACCCTGATGGGGTTGCCACGCGGGGTTATGCTTACATTGTTAATTATATCACAATTTCCATGAGATGAAAACCTATAATGCGGGATACTGCCGGAGGCAGTCCACCCACGCCTGCTAGCTAGCGTCTTCGGACTTGCCAAACACCGCAGCATAGTCCTGCGCCACAGGGTAGGGATACACGAAACCGCGGTGATGGCGACAAGCGCCATCACCGCGATGAGACGTAGTTTGAAAAGGTTTCGTGCCATAAAGGCTTCTTATTTTTCCAGCAGCTCCAGTGCGACTTCATAGGCTTTTTGGAGCTGTGCGTCGGTCATATCGCCAAACTGGAACACCTGGTTTTCCTGCTCTTCCGGCAGGGCGATTTCCACATCCGGCGTGATGCCGATTTTGTGGAGGGAGTTGCCGTTGGGGGTGAAGTACTGTGCGCTGGTCACCTGCATGCCGTCGGTGTTTTCATCGTAGGGGTCCAGTGCGATCACGGACTGTACCACGCCTTTACCAAAGCTTTGTACGCCGACAACCGTTGCCAGACCATAGTCCTGCAGCGCACCGGCTAAAATCTCGGACGAGGACGCGGAATACTGGTTGACGAGGACCACAATAGGCAGCTCAATCTTGCCGTCGATGGCGCTGTAGTACTCTTGATAGCCACTTTTGTCTTCCAGATAGGTAATCACATCGCCGTCTACAAAGTTGCCTGCAATGTCGACCGCATCGTTCACCCAGCCGCCGGGGTTGTCGCGCAGGTCAAAGATCAGCGCTTTCATACCCTGGTCAAGCAGCGCATCCAGATGCTGTTTAAAGCTCTGGGCGCAGTCGCCTGCAAATTCGTACAGCAGTATATAGCCCACATCGTTGTCCAGCATTTTGGAAGACACACGGTTGATGTGAATCACGGCGCGGTCTACGTCAAACTCTAAAATTTCGGTGTCGCGCAGCACGCTGACGTGCACGCTTTCGCCCACGGTGCCGCGCATAGTGTCCACGGCCTCCTGCAAGGTGTATACGGTCACGTCTATGTCTTCCACCTTCACCAGCACATCGCCTTTGCGCAGGCCCGTTGTTTCGGCGGGACTGCCTTCAAACGTGCGGATGATAGTGCAAAGTCCGGTCAGGTAACTGGCTGAAATCTGGATGCCGATGCCGGCGTACTCGCCCTCATCGTCCTCCCACAGCTCATGAAACTGATCCGCGGAATAGTAAAAGGAGTAGGGGTCGTCCAGCGCTGCGACCATACCGGCCTTTGCGCCTTCAATCAGCGTGGCCATATCGGTATCCTGATAATAATAGCTCTGGATATATTCGGCAATCCGGTCAAGCTCCGCATATTGTTGATAGCGGTCATACTCGGCCTGGGAAATGGTAATGGTATCTTCCGGGGCTTGATAGGGGGCAAATAGCTGCGCCGAGGCATAGGGCACGGCAACGCTGAGCAGCAGTACAGTTACAACCACTACAGTCAGCCACAGTGTTTTACGGTTCTTAGTTTGTTGTTTCATGAGCTCACCTTCTAGTAAATTGGCTTGGGCTTCTCGCGCCCGCACTTTTTCAGTTCGTGGAGTATTTTAAAGGTTACGGCGTCGTCAAACTTGCGCAAATCCAGCCCGGTCTGGCGCTGTACCTTGTCCAGCCGGTACACCAGAGTGTTGCGGTGGATGTACAGTTGCCGCGCGGTATCGGAGAGGTTTAAGTCCTTGCGGAAAAACATTTCTATGGTTTGCAGCATTTCATCGTTGAAAAGCTTGGCGGTTTTGCGGTTAAAGAGCAGCTGGTGGTAGTGCATCCCATCCTCGCGGGGGATGTCCATTAAAAAGCGCTCCAGTAGCAGGTAGCGGAACACATGGATAATCCCGCTCTTTTGGAAGATGTTGCCGACCTCCATGGCGCGTTTGGCCTCCAGATAGCTTTCGGCCAGCGTCGTTAGGCTGGCCTTGGGCTCGCCGATGCCGATGGTCACATGGCGAACGCCTTCCTGGGTGAGGGTTTCTTCCACGGCCAGGGCGAACTGGTATAGGTCGTCCACACCGTCCAGGCCGTTCATATCCTTGATCAGTACCGTATTATGCCGGTTCATTTCGACCAGAGCATCGGTTTCGGTCAGGGGAATCAGCTCGCCCAGCGTAGCGTAAGCGCTCATCTTGTCGGTGTTTTCCAGCTGGAACAGCAGCACGCAGCGTTCCATATCCATGGGAATCTGGTGTTCGCTGGCGCGCGCGGCCAGGGCTGCACCGATCTCGTCCTGCCGCAGCGCTCTGCGGAGCACGTCGGACTGGCTGGCGATGGACAGACTGGTCTTGAGCATGCTCATCAGCATAGCGTCGGCCAGCTTTAGCAAATCTTCTGCGCCCGCGGCTCCGGCATCGCAGCAAAGAAACAGCTGCGGGTTCAGGTCCAGTGCGCGGAAATACTCCTTGCCCAGCATGTGGGTAATGCCGGGGGTCATCACCATGGCAGGCAGGGTGCGGCGTTCGCCGTCCTCCGGTACCACGGGATAGCCCTGGGCGTCCAGCAGCCGCATCGGCACGCTGAGCCCGGCAAAGATCGCCTCAATCCGTTTGATGTAACGTTTTTCAATAAACACGGGCAATTGCCCCTTCCTATAGAAGCGTCGAGGTGGAATCAGGTAAAGGTGCGCATATAGTTGGCAAAGTGTGCAAATACGATGCCCGGCTCCTCCAGCGTGGTATCCCAGCGCTTAACCCATTCCAGCGAGTAAAAGCCGTCGTAGTCGATGGCTTTGAGTGCATGCACCACGCCTTCCAGCGGCACATCGCCAAACCCCGGCAGGGCGTAGCGGTAGCCGTCGGCGGTTTTCTGGCTGTCCTTCAGGTGCGTATGGCCGATCCACGGGCGCAGGTTGCCGGCTGTGACCTGCGGACTTTCGCCCAGGAAGCGGTAGGGGTGGTGTACATCCCATAGCGCGCCAAGGTGCTTGGAGTTTACGGCCTGTAACAGCCCTGCCAGCTTTTCGGAATCGCACCAGATGCCGTTGGTCTCTATCAGCAGCGTTACGCCGTAGTGCTCGGCAAGGGCGGCAAGCTGCTGGGCGTGTTCTTTCACATAGCCCTCGTCCACCGTGCCTACGGGCTTTGGCACGGGGGCGGCCGCCATAATGCGTACATACGGCGTGCCCAGGGTTTTTGCCAGCTTCAGGTAGGCCTCCACTTCGATATCCACGGGCGCTTGCGAATCGCGCAGGTGGATACAGCAATCGCTGTCCAGACAGGGTATGGTCAGCTGCATGCGTTCCAGTTCGGCCATGGTATGCGGTATGTTTTTGTCGGAGAAAATGGGAATCACGGGTACGGAGATATCCGTGCCGATTCCGCGCATCTCAATCCCCTGATAGTTCAGGTCCACCGCCGCGGATGTAATCTCGCGCCAGTTCCAATGCGGGCATCCCAGCGTGGAAAAGCTGATCTTCATCACAGTCGCCTCCGTATTGCATATCCGGTATCATTATGATATCATTGCGGCGAATGAAAGGCAAGCCCCGCCGCGTTTGGGCGCACCCGAAAGCGGCCTGTGCGAGCCCTGTATTTGTAACAGAAAACCAATCAAATGTAAATCTTATACGGAGGCATTGCCATGCGGAACAGGCGCAAACGGTCCGGTGTTTCCACTGGCACGGTGGCAACGCTTTGTTTGCTTGTTCTGGTCGCGGGTGGCAGCGCATTTTTATTTCCCAAACTGCTGGGGCGCGTGGACCAGCGCGTCAACCCACGGCAGGTGGGTGTAGCGCTGGAACAATCGTTTTCCGCGTTTTCGGATAGCGTACTGGGCCAGCCCACAAACACGCCGGACCTGCTAGCCACTGCGCCCCCGACCATCACCCCGGACCCGCAGCAATCGGAAACGCCGGGGCCTGTACTAAGGCTCAGCATAACCGCGGCGGGGGAACTCTCGTTTGACAAGCGGGTACAAGCCGCCAGCCAAACGGATACAGGCTACGATTTTAACAGCTGCTTTACGCACATTCAATCCGCGCTAACTGGGGATATCCGCCTTGGGACGCTGCAAAACATTGTACAGCCCGGAAGTCCGCTGACAGATGTCAATATGCCGGCTGCGGCGGTGTCTGCCCTGTCGCGCGTGGGCTTCAATGTGCTAAGCACCGGGTTTTACGGCGCGCTGGACGGCGGCGTGGATGGTTTGTCGTCCACACTGACACTGCTGCGGCAGGAGGGTATCCTGCCCTACGGTACCTACCCGACCCGAGACGAGCGCAACCGGATTGTCATCAAGGATTACGCCGGGGTCAAGGTCGCGTTTTTAAGCTTTCAGGCCGAGCTGAGTTCGGAGGGCAAACGCGCAACCACCAAGGAGGAGCAGGCCTATGTGTTTGCACAGCTGACCCTGCCCGTGATGACGGCCGAAATCGCCGCCGCCCGCAGCGTGGGCGCGCAGGTGGTTGTCGTGTCCCTGTGCTGGGGGCAGAAGGATGAACGTATGCCCACCAAGCTGCAACAGGAGATGGCCCAGGGCATCGCCGATGCCGGGGCGGACATTATCCTGGGTACCAATCCGGGCGTGCTACAGCCGGTGACGATTCTCTCGTCCACAAAGGCTGATGGAACCAAGCACCAAACGCTGTGTGCCTATTCGCTGGGTAACCTGATAGATTCCGACCGCCGCAACCGCCCGGTCATCACCAGCGTGTTGTTGCACATCAACCTGCGCTATACCCCGCAAAGCAGCGAGCTTAGCTTTGAAACCGTTACCTATTCCCCGATATACATCTGGCGCGGCGCAAAGGGCAGGCAGCAAACCTTCCAGCCCGTGCTGGCCAACCAGCCCCCGCCCGCCGGCATGAACGATGATCAGCAGGCCATCATGGGCCGTGCGCTGACAGATATTCGAGCCCTATTTGAAAATACAATCATTGAGGAGCGATAAGCATGCGCGTTAAAAACAGGTCCTTCCTCTCCGGGTTTATCCATGCGCTGGACGGCCTACAGGGTGCACTGAAAACCGAGCGCAGCATGCGCATTCACGTTGTCATGGCGCTGCTGGTGGTTATCTTCGGATTTCTGCTGGGCATCAGCCTGGTCGAGTGGATGATCTGCATTACCCTGTTTGGCCTGGTGATGGGCGCCGAGCTTGGCAACACCGCCATCGAGCACGCTGTTGATATCGTCTGCCCCCACCAAGACCCCCGCGCCAAGCGCGTCAAAGACATCGCCGCCGCCGCCGTGCTGATGGTGTCGATTGCCGCGGGTGTTGTGGGGCTGTTGATTTTTGTACCAAGAGTGTGGACAGTTGTTTTTGGTTGAAGAGACTATTATTATTCGCTATCAGGAGCCGGAATATAAACCATTTTGAGGGGTATCAAGCGTTTATATTTTTCTGCTAAATCATCGTAATACTTTAAAATGAGATCAACGAGTTCGGCACCATTGATTCCTCTAATAATAGGAACACTGTTTAGATAGGCTTGTGCTTTTTTTGTGTAATCAGACAGCGTGATAAAAAGACCGTAATCACCTTCACGCATAGCGCCCTTCAGTGACTGAATGGTAGATTCTTTTATATCGCCATCTTGGCTTTTTACTTGAACAAGAATACGTGGTGGAAATTCGTCTTTATAGGCTTGAATATCAATGCCGCTGTCACCGCCTTTGGCGGATATGGAGGTCCTATATCCCATTGCATTCAGTAGGTTTGCGACGAATTCTTCCAGAGCATACCCCTTCAGGTATGAACTTAAGGATTTAAGAATGAAGTCCTTTGTTGTTTCAACGATGTCTTGTGCTGTTGGTATCACACTATCGTCTTCTTCGGATGCAAGTAGGACTTTACGATGAGTTTTATCTAGTGCCTTTAAATATTCGTCTGTATAGTTTTTAATGGAGAAAAAAGTCAAGGCAGAACCGACTTCATATAGCGCGCCTTGAGTAAATGAAGTTCGAGGAAGATGTTTTACCCATTTTACTTTTCGCTGCTGAACATATTCTGATTCGGCGGGATTGTATAGGTAATCACTCTCAACAATACCGATGTTTATCTTCCGATCAATTTTCGATGGGAAGACAACATAATCCCCTATTTGAACTTCGTGAACAAATCTATACAACATTCCGGCACTTGTTGGGATAGCTCCTTTTTTTGACTCTGGATAGGTCTTCTCATACAGTGATTTGAATTCATCGCGTGAATTGCCAATTTGATTGAGATCGCCCATGGCGGGCCAGCCAATGGCAATTATGTCTTTGCGTAGGAATAGTGTGTCATTCATCGTATGAATACCCCACATACGTACATCATCAGTTCTATTCATTTTTTACCTCCGGATATTTTTTTATAGCAATAAGTATATGTTTATTGAATGATATCACACATTAAATTAAATAACTATATGTTAGAGATAAACTCCCTGAACTCCCGCATAATCCCCATCCCGTCCGGGTAGTGGGCGGCGAACTGGGGTACGGCGTGGCTGGGGAAGGAGTTGCCCTCGATAAAGCAGGGGCCGTCGCTTAAGATGGCGACATCCCAGGCGATAAAGCGCATCTGGGGTACTTTCTGGGCGGCGCGCAGGCACATGGCGACGGCTTCTTTGAAGTAGGGGACGGTAAAGCCGACGATGGGCGTGCCGGTCATGGGGTGGGTTTCGTAGGTGTCACCGGCCTTGTCCGCGCCAACGGTGAGCAGCTTGCCGCTGTCAAGGTCCACGCGGGCGGCCATGCCGCCGCAGTCTACATTATCCATCACTTTGCCGTTGCCAATGCGCAGGAAAGCGTACACCACGCCCTGCTTTTTATCGCCCAGCAGGGTGGCGATGCGGATGGTATTGACCGAGGTCGGGCACATGGCCATCATGGCATCGTGCTGGACGACGCGCTGCTCCAAAATGCCCACTTGGCCGTCGATCAGCTGCTGGCGGAAGGCTTCTTCGCGGTCTGCAAAATCGGCTTTGGTATAATGCGCAATGCCAACGCCGGATGAACCCTCCAGCGGCTTGGCGATGATATCGGGATTTTCGGCTAAAAAGGCATTGAGCGCGTCCTGCGTCGTTGCCGCTGAAAACGGCATCCAGTTGCGCTTGATATCGTCCTTAAACAGGGTGTTGAACTCCGTTTTGTCGTCAAAAAAGTGCCAATAAGCTTTATCGTTCATCTCGCGCACGATCTGGTTGCTAAGGCCCCGCGTGATGACGGTTTTCTTTTGGGCGGCGTTCAGGCGGTACATTTCGGCAATTTTATAGTCCATGTAGCCCGCGTTATACTTAAGGGCGCATTTGAGCAAATCAAAGTACAGCCACAGCCGGTTTTTGCCGCTGCGCTCCACCAGAAAATCCATGGTCTTGCCGAAGCGCTTGAAATCCATCCGGAACACACGCTTGAAAAAGAAGACGAGCTTACCCATAGAATCCTCCTGAACGCACTAATATAGAAACACAATAGGCAAATGATGATGCGTGCGTTTGCCTATACATTAAACCGGATCAGCGTCACATCGCCGTCCTTCATCACATAGTCCTTGCCCTCGCTGCGGACCAG